>NZ_JACHWP010000028.1 GCF_014191425.1 Helcobacillus massiliensis | reverse complement strand
GTGGGCCGCGCCGCGATCAGCGCATGCGCCGGGTCCGCCAGGGCGGGCCGACGGGACGCGCCCACACCGCTGACCTGCACTGGAACTTCCCGGGCGGGCGCATCGAGGGAGTCCTTCACGAACAGTCGACCGCGGGAGGTGAATACGATCCGCTCACCGGACACGGCCGGGTCGCGCAGGTACCCGTCGGCGCTGTCGATGTCGGTGTGGCGGCGCAGATCGGTCCCATCCAGCGCGATGGACCACAGATTCCCGGAGGCACGATCGGTCAGGGAGGCGCCTTCGCCCGGGGTGTCGGAGGCGAACACGAGACGGTCGCCGATGAACGCGAGGCGGGTCTTCGAGGCGAGCAGGTCGTCGCGCAGCGGCTCCCACGTGCGCTGCGCGTGCTCGGACAGCGAGGCATCGAGTGGGACGTCCTCCCGGGAGACCCACAGGCGCGCCGCGGTGCCGCCCTGGTAGTGCTTCCAGTGCGCCGGCTCCTTCCGCCACGGCGTCACCACCACCGTCACGCCGGAGGAGTGCCGCACCATCTCACCGGCGCGGCCGAACGGCAGCAGGTCGGCGCCGCCGTCGAGGTCGAGGGCCCACAGCTGCGCGTCGCGCTGCGTGTTCGGGGCGCGGTGACCAGTGGTGACGAGGATCCGGCCGTCCTCCAGCCACCCGGCGACTCGAGTGCTGCGGTTGCCCCAATAGGTGAGGCGGCGGGCGTCGGCGGAGCCGTCGGTGGAGACCACATGCACCTCGGGGGCGCCGGTGGCGCTGGAGGTGAAGGCGACATGGGCGCCGTCGGGGGAGATGCGGGGGTAGGAGACGGGCACGCCGTCGTCGGTGAGGCGCCGCGCATGCGGGGCCGGCCCCTCCGTGGTGGGGAGGTCAGCGGCCCAGATGTCGTCGGCGGCGCAGAAGACCACCAGGTCATCGTGCAGATCCGGATGGCGGAGGTAGGCCGACGGGGCAGCGCCCCCATCGGTTCGAACAGCAGTCGTCGAAGCAGGAGGCGTGATCGTCATGAGAGCCATTCTAGACACGGGTGTGATCTGGCGCGCAAGCCTTGATGCTGCTGAAGGCGAGCCAGAGAGGTGCGACATCCCGCAGGAGCCGAGGTGGGGATCGCGACAGTGGTACCGGATTGATGCCATGTTGTCATGGCCATGACTCTTCGACTCTCCCCCGATGACGATCGACTGCTTGCCGAGCTTGCGCGCGCCGAGGGGCTCGGCAAACAGGAGACGGTCGCCCGTGCGATTCGCGAGGCGGCTGAGCGTCGCGCCCATCGTGAACAGGTGCGCCGACTGTCCTCATCGGGCCGGGCTCGTTATGCCGAGCTGCTGGACCGGCTGGGTCAATGACACAGTTCTTGGACCTTGTGGACCTCTTGGGCCTCTTCGATGATCTTGATGGTGGGCCAATCAGGGACCTGGGACTCCTCGAAGCTGCTGCCGTACGTCCCACCGCGACTCTGTGGGGCAATGATGCATACCCAACGGAGATGGAAAAGGCCGCAGCACTGCTGGAGTCACTCGTTTGCCATCGACCATTGGTCGATGGCAACAGGAGGCTTGGGTTCCTTGCTGTTCATGTTTTCCTCGGACTCAACGGGTGGGACCTCGTCGCCCCAGATGATGACGCGTATGACCTGGTCATTGGGGTTGCCGAAGGCAGGCTTGGCATGAGTGAAAGTGCTGAACTGCTGGCAACGTGGTGCGTTCGAGACGGCGCCGAGGGCCATCGTCGTTGATCGAGCAGTTCGTACCAGTTTCTGCATTCAACTCCACCTCCGGCTTCGCGCCTCACATCGCGTGCCTGCTCAGTGAGACCATGGGGGCATGGTCCTCCCCATCCTCCTCGGCCTCGGCATCGGCCTGGTCGTCGGCGCGCTCGGGGCCGGCGGCGGCATCCTCTCCATTCCCGTGCTCGTCTACCTGCTCGCGCAGGACCCCCACACAGCGGCCGCGGAGTCCCTGGTCATCGTGGGTGTCACCGCGATCGTCGGCATCATCCACCATTGGCGGCGCGGCTCCGTCGCCGTCCGCGACGGCCTGATCTTCGGCGGCATCTCCCTCGTCGGCGCTGTCGCCGGGTCCCGCGCTTCCGCACTCGTCCCCGGGCAGATCCTGCTCATCCTGTTCTCCGCGCTGCTCATGCTCGTAGCGGTCGCGATGATCAGGCGCGGCCTGGAGACTCGCCGCAGCGAGAACCGCCGCGCAGCCCAGGCCCGCGCCCACGCTGCAGCCGAAGCCCGCGCCGATGCGGCAGGCGAATCCCGCGCTGAGACCAGTGCCGAGGCGGAGCAGAGGACCGAGGCGACGCTCTCACCCGTCGGCCGCCCCAAACTGCCCCTCCTCATCGCCGCCGCCACCCTCACCGGCCTCCTCACCGGGTTCTTCGGTGTGGGCGGCGGGTTCATCGTGGTGCCGATGCTCGTGATCGGGCTGCACCTGGACATGCGGCGCGCAGCCGGCACCAGCCTGCTGGTGATGATCATGTCCTCCGCGGTGTCCCTCATCGCCCGCATCGGGACCGACGTGCAGATCGACTGGCCGCTCGTGCTGCTGTTCCTCGCCGGCTCCATGACCGGCTCGCTCCTCGGCGGGCCGCTGTCGCAGAAGGCGCGCCCCTCCACCCTCACCCTGGTGTTCTCCGGGCTGCTCGCCGCCGTCGGCGTGTTCACCCTGGTGGAGACACTGGTGCTCTGAGGGCACCCGCCGCGGCGGCAGCGCTGAACGCGCTCGCCGACGGGGGCCGTTCGGCGTCAGTTCATGACGGGGGCGTCGCCGTCCATTCGCACGGGCTCCTTCTTATTGCCCGGCTGCCACGTGTAGGTCACCTGGTAGTTGCCCCGATCCGTCCGGTAGATCACGAGGATCGAACTGTTGGACATCCGCGTCACCGTCTGATGCCCCGGCTGCGCCTTGCCGGTGGTGACGCCGATGTACTTCCCCTTGTGGAACAGGAGGATCTGGCTGTACTTCTTGTCCGTGCTGATGACCTGCACCCAGGAGAGGTCCGACGCCGTGTCATACGTGATCCACGGCTGCATGTGGTCCTCGGCCCACGCCCCCGACGGCGGCGACTTCAGCTTCCGATACCCCTTCACCATCTCCGGCGGCAGGCCCTCGGGTGCGGTGACCGGCGCGTCGATGAAGTCACTGTCGGACTCGTTGAACTGGGAATGGTAGGGCCCGCCGTCCTCGGGCGCGCTGCTCGGCTGAGCCGGGGCCGGCTGCGCGGGGGCCGGCTGCGCGGGCTGGGTGGGCGCCGCCTGCTGAGGGCTGTCCGTGGTGGAGGACGGCGCCGGCTGGAACGGCTTCTTCGAGGCCGACGGGGACTCACTCGCCTCCGGGCTCGGCGACTCCGACTCGGTGGGGGAAGCGGAGGGCGACTCGCCGCCTCCGTCGGACGCGCCGGGGCTGTTCTCCGATCCCGCATACGCCGGGGACGACGACCCGCCGCCCGAATCGTCCTTGGCGTACGGCTCATCACCGCCGAACGACAGGCCGCAGCCCGACAGACCCAGAACAGCAGTGAGAGTGAGCGCCGGAACCAGGCCGGCGCGGTGCAAGCGCTTCATGGTCACAGAATATCCGCAGAACGGACACATCGGAACCGTCAGTGCCCGCCGAACGGCGCACCATGCATGACATGATCGGCGCATGGACCGCACCCCTGACACGCAGCCCCACCTGCTCGCCGGCCGCCCCCTCGCCGCCTGGGAGCGCGAACACCCCGTGATCAGCGAGATCGCCGCCGCTCGCCCCACGATCTGGCTGAACGAGCCCGCTCTCACCACACCGGCATCCGTCGGTCTGGCGAGCGTGGGCCTCACCCGCGCCGACATCGACGACGCCGACGCCCGCCTCCGCCGCTTCGCCCCCTACCTCGCCGCTGTCTTCCCCCAGACCGCCTCCTCCGCCGCCGACTGGGGCACCCCCGGCATCATCGAGTCTCCCCTCGCGGCCCTCCCCGGCACCAGCGCCGCGCTCGCGGACGGCCCCGTCGGCTCCCTCGACCTGTGGGGCAAACTCGACTCCCACCTCCCCATCTCCGGCTCCATCAAAGCCCGCGGCGGCATCTACGAAGTGCTCGTCCACGCCGAACAGCTCGCGCTCGCCCACGGCATCCTCACCTCCACCGACGACGACTACAGCATCCTCGCCGGCGACGACGCCCGCGCCCTGTTCGCTCGCCACCGCATCGCCGTGGGCTCCACCGGCAACCTCGGCCTGTCCATCGGCATCATGTCCGCCCAGCTCGGCTTCGCCGTCAGCGTCCATATGAGCGCCGACGCCCGCGCCTGGAAGAAGGACATGCTGCGCTCCCACGGCGTCGAAGTCGTCGAATACGACGCCGACTACTCCGTCGCGGTCGCCGAGGCCCGCGCCCAGGCCGCCGGCGACGACTCCCTCTACTTTGTGGACGACGAGAACTCCCGCTCCCTGTTCCTCGGCTACGCCGTCGCCGGCCGCCGCCTCGCCGCCCAGCTGCGCCGCGAAGGCCGGACACCGACGCAGGCCGAACCCCTCGTGGTGCACCTGCCGTGCGGTGTGGGCGGCGGCCCCGGCGGTGTCGCCTTCGGCCTGAAGACCGAATTCGGTGACGCGGTGCGCTGCATCTTCGTGGAGCCCGTCCAGTCCCCGTCGATGCTGCTCGGCGTCCTCACCGGCGCCCACGAGGAGATCTCGGTGCGGGACATCGGCCTCACCAACGTCACCGTCGCCGACGGCCTCGCCTGCGCCAGCCCCTCCGGGTTCGTCGGCGCCGCGGTGGAGAAGCTGGTGGACGCGTTCGTGACGGTCGGCGATGACGCCATGTTCCGCCGCCTCGCCCAGCTCTCCGAGGCCGACGGCATCCGGGTGGAGCCCAGTTCCGCGGCCGCCCTCGACTCCGCCGCCCGCATCGCCGCCGGGCGGGGAGCTGGCCTCAACCTCCCGACCGACGCGATGCACCTGGCGTGGCTGACCGGCGGCTCCATGGTGCCCGAGCAGGAGATGGATGCCTACGTGCAGCGGGGCCGGCGCGTAGCCGGCTGAGGCGCGGCAGGTCCGCGGCCGGCTGAGGTGCCGCGTTCCCCACTGATCCTGGCCGCGCGAGGATGCGCAGGAGTAGGTTCGAAGACGATGAAACCCCTCCTGCGCATCCTCAGCTTCACCCGTCGGCTCTGGCCGTTCTACCTGGCGATCCTCCTCACCAGCACCCTCGCCACCGTCGCGACCCTGCTGGTGCCGTTCCTCGTCGGTCACGCCACCGACATCGTCGCCGCCTCCGCCGCGAACGGCGGCCCCGCCGACGGCGCCATGTCCTCCATCATCTGGACCGCCGTGTGGATCCTCGTGGCGCTCACGGCGCAGGCGCTGCTGCACAACATCGGCGGCTGGTACGGCGACGTCATGGCCAACCGCATGCGCACCATCCTCTCGGTCCGCTACTACGAGAAGCTGCTGCACCTGCCGCAGTCCTGGTACGACAGCGAACTCACCGGCACCATCGTGGCGCGCCTGAACCGCTCCATCACCGAGATCTCGCAGTTCGCGAAGACCATGTCCAACATGTTCGCGACCATGCTGCTGACCACCGTCGCGGTGCTCGTCATCTCCGGCTGGTACGCGTGGCCGCTCGCCGTGCTGCTCGCCATCGTGTTCCCCGTGTACGTGTGGCTCACCGCCCTCACCTCCACGAAATGGCAGAAGCTCGAAGGGCAGAAGAACGAACAGATCGACATCGCCTCCGGCCGCTTCAGCGAAGTGGTGGGGCAGATCCGCGTGGTGAAGTCGTTCGTGCGTGAGAAGGGCGAACTGAACGCCTTCACCCGCCGCTTCATCACGACCGACGCCACCACTCGTGAACAGTCGAAGCACTGGCACACGATGGACATCCTGCGCCGCACCGCCCTCAACGTCGTGTTCTTCGCGATCTACGTGATCATCTTCGTGAACACCGTGCAGGGAGCGTTCACGGTCGGCGAGATGGTGCTGCTGATCCAGATGATGATGATGGCCCGCCAGCCCGTGGAGTCGATGAGCTACCTCATCGACATGGCCCAGCGCGCCATCGCCGGCTCCCGTGACTACTTCCGCGTCATGGACACCCCGATCGATGCCCGCTCCCCGATGCGGACCCTGCAGCAGTCACGCGATTCCGCGATCGCACCCGTGGCGGGGGCGCCGACGGTGGAGTTCGACTCCGTCCACTTCGCGTACGACGAAGGGGTCGATGTCCTCCAGGACATCTCCTTCAGCATCCATCATGGCGAGAAGGTGGCGTTCGTCGGCGAGTCCGGCGGCGGCAAATCCACCATCGTGAACCTCCTGCTCGGCCTCTACCAGGCCCGCTCGGGACGCATCTCGGTGGCGGGGCACGACGTGGCGGACCTGCAGGTGCAGGACCTGCGCGCCCGAGTCGGCGTGGTGTTCCAGGATGCGTCTCTGTTCTCCGGCACGATCCGCGAGAACATCGCCTACGGCCGGCCCGACGCCACCGATGACGAGATCCGCGCAGCCGCCCGCAAAGCCAACGCGGAGCGCTTCATCGAGAAGTTCGCCGACGGGTACGACACCGTGGTGGGGGAGCGCGGCCTGAAGCTGTCCGGCGGGCAGAAGCAGCGCATCGCCGTGGCCCGCGCCATCCTCAAGGACGCCCCCATCCTCGTTCTCGACGAAGCCACCAGCGCCCTCGACACCAAGAGCGAACGCGAAGTGCAGCGCGGTCTCGACGAACTGATGGCGGACCGCACCTCCCTGATCATCGCGCACCGCCTGTCCACCATCGCGAACGTGGACCGCATCGTCACCCTGAAGGACGGGCAGATCGACGAGATCGGCACCCCCGCGGAACTGGCCCGCTCCGGCGGCATCTACGCGGAGCTGCTGGCGATGCAGAACGCGGGCGCCCGCAAGCAGTTGGAGCGGTTCGGGATCACTGGATAGCCGGGGCGCCCCCAACCGACACATCAAGATATTGCAATAAAACAATATGTGTGTCAGGCTGGGCATATGAGCGAGATGGACCACCTCATCCGAACTGCGGAGCTGTTCAAGGTTCTGGGCAATGCGGCCAGAGTCGGTGTGCTTCTCACGCTGCGTGATGGGGAAATGCCGGTGGGGCGAATCGCGGAGGCGTCGAACTTGGCGCAGCCTGTGGTGTCGCAGCATCTCAAAGCGCTGAGAAGCGTGGGATTGGTGACCTGCTGCCGGCATGGCAAGGAAGTCCGCTACTCAATCGCGGATCAGCATGTGCTGCACGTGGTTGAAGATGCGCTCGCTCATACTGCTGAAAACCTTGCGGGTGCCCAGCATTGACTGTGCAGGCACTGCAGACCAGAAAACACCACTGACAGAGGAGCGGACATGTCCTGCGAAAAGCACCACACTAAGGAAGAGCACACTCACGGCGAGAACTGCGGTCACGAAGCAGTGCAGCACGGTGACCACGTGGACTACATCCACGATGGCCACAAGCACGCCGAGCACGGTGATCACTACTGCGAGCACTGATCGCTCCAGCAATGGCCCGCCCCATCGATCACGCACGTGGTTGATGGGGCGGGCGTTTTTATGATTCGAAGGCGTTTATGTTGTGGTGGCGCGGGACGCCAGCACTGTGGCGGTCGACGTGATCTGCACTTGCGGCGGGTACAGCCCCATCACGTGCATCGCCGCCGCGCCGTTCTCGGCGGTGGAAGCGGCGCAGGCGTCGGCGACCACGGTGATGCGGGCGCCAGCGTCGGCGGCGGGAAGGACGGTGGAGATCACGCAGCAGTCCGTGGACACTCCCGCCACCACGACCTCGGTGGCGTCACCCACAATGTCGCGCAGCTGCTGATGCCATTTGCCGAACGTCGGCTCATCCACCGTGGGGTGCGGGGACAGGTCTTCGAACCCCGGCAGCAGGTCGTACAGCGGGTCGTCGGCGGGGACGTCGGCGAACGGCCACGCCTCGAAGTAGTCACCCCACGAGGTGGAGCGGTTCGCGGTGGGCAGCCATCGCGTCACGACGACCCGCTCACCGAACGCGTCGGCGAGGCGAAGGATGTTGGGTTCGGCGTCGGCCCAGAACGGCGACTGCCAGTCACTGCCGTCCGCCGCGAAGATGACCTGCGGGTCCACGATCACGAGGAACGGCGAAGGCTCAGCCACGACGCCCCTCACCGCGGCCCAGCGCCCCCTCTTCCTGGCGGCGGATCGAGCCGCGCCGCAGCACCAGGGTCACCAGGAAGCTCAGCACGAGCGACAGCAGCACCCCGAGGTTGGAGTACGCCCAGTCGCCCTCCCAGAACCCGTCGGCCGCATTCCACCTGCCGAGGCCGAGCGGCTCCAGCAGGTAGCCCTGCCAGTTGTTCCACGAGGCCTCCCCGGCGAAGGAGTTCACCACGAGCCCCCAACCGACCAGCGACGCCACCGCCATCGTCCCAATCGAGGTCCAGTCGATCGAGCCGTAGCGGCCGCGCGCGTCGAACAGGGCCTGCTCGTCGTAGTCGGCGCGGCGGCTGAGGATGTCAGCGATGAGGATGCCTGCCCAGGAGGCGAGCGGCACACCGAGGGTGATGAGGAACGACTGGAACGGCGCGATGAAGCTCTGCGCGAAGAACACCACCCAGACGGTGCCGAGAGTGAGGATGATGCCGTCGATTGCGGCCGCCGCGGGGCGGGGGATGTTCACGCCGAGGGACAGCAGGGTGAGGCCCGAAGAGTAGATGCCCAGGACCGCGCCGGAGACGAGGGTCAGCACCGCCACGATCCAGAACGGGATCAGCGCCCACAGGGGGAGGAGAGTGGCGAGCGCCCCGATCGGGTCATCGCCCACCTGAGCGGCGAAGTCGGCGTCGGAGCCGGCGAGGAGGAGGCCGAACGTCACCAGGATGATGGGGGCTGCGGAGCCGCCGATGGTGTTCCAGGCGACGATCGCCCCGTCGGACGTGGATCGGCGCTGGTACCGCGACCAGTCCGCGGCGATGTTGATCCAGCCGAGCCCGAACCCGGTCATCACCATGACGAGCGCACCGACGGTCTGCTGAACCGTGCCGTTCTCCATCGACATCACGGCGCCGAGGTCGATGTGGGGGATCACGAGGATCATGAACAGGATGGTGAACGCGCCGGTCGCCCACGTCAGCATCGACTGCATCCGCATGATCGTGTGGTAGCCGAGCACGGACGCCCCCACGATGAGCGCCGCGATCGCGACCGCGGCGATCACGAGCACGGTGGTGCCGTGGGCGAGGCCGAGCAGTTCGAACACGGTGGCGGTGGCGAGCACGGCGGAGATCGCGAGCATGGTCTCCCAGCCGATGGAGGTCAGCCACGAGACGATGCCGGGCACCTTCTGCCCGTGCACCCCGAACGCTGCCCGGGACAGCACCATCGTGGGGACGGAGCCGCGCTTGCCGGCGATGGCGATGAGGCCGCACAGCAGGAACGAGACCACGATGCCGATGATGGAGACGATCACGGCCTGCACGAAGGAGATGCCGAAGCCGAGGGTCCACGCGCCGTAGGACATGCCGAACACGGAGACGTTGGCGGCGAACCACGGCCAGAAGAGCTGGTGGGGTGCGGCGGTGCGCTCCGATTCGGCGATGACGTCGATCCCGTTGCGTTCGACGAGGGTGCGGTCGGGGCCGACGGGTGCAGCGCCGACGGGTGCAGCGCCGGATGGTGGACGATGGGGTTCTGGGGCAGCAGTGCTCACAGGCGACACCTTGAGGAGTGAGGCCGCGGCGCGGAGATCGGAGAGCGCCGGGCGGGTGGGAACAGTGCCACCATCGTAGCCCCGGTCCGGGCAGGCACTGGGGCTGGTATGCGCCGGGGGTGGTGGGATGAATGCCGTCATGGCGCGCCCGAGTGGTGCCGCACTGGTCGCGGGCGGGTGGGGACCGGTCACGCCCTGTTGATCTCGTTCAGGTAACGGGAGCATGCTGGAGATGAGCGCCGTACAAGTGTCTTAACCCATCGGTAGGTGACCGCCGGCGCGCATGGGCCCCCGACCATCCCTCCACCAGAAAGGCTCTCCGATGACTGAGCGCGACTCGTCCACCACCTCTGCCCGGCGAGACTTCTCCCGCCGCCGCGCCCTCGCGGCCGGTGCGGCGTGGACGGTGCCCGCCGCTGCGGTGTCCGTTGCGGCGCCGGCGTACGCAGCCTCCAGCGGCACCTGCAACAGCGCCTCTGTGCAGAAGATCGACGCCGCCTTCCTGAAAGCCGAGCAGCAGTTCTTCTGCAACGGCAAGCCGATCTCACTCGACATCAACTTCTATCAGCCGCTCGGCGCTGGCAACGGATACGCCACTGATGTCTATGTGAACGTCACGAACGCCGATAGCTGCCCAGTGACGTTCTCGTCCACGCAACCGCTCAACCTCGGTGTGCGCCTGATGAGCTACAACGACCTGTCCGCCACCAAGGTCCGCACCGGGCGCGGTCTCACGAGCGTCGTCACCAGCTGGGGCACCCGCACTGTCAACGGTGGGGGAGGCATTGGGCCGCAGCCCACGAACGGCGCGGCGAACCAGGTGCATCACACGGTCAATTGGGCAGCGACCGGAAAGCTCA
>NZ_JACHWP010000027.1 GCF_014191425.1 Helcobacillus massiliensis | reverse complement strand
AGAGTCCGCGGCCAGATGCGACCGCTCCTCCTCCTGTCGGTCGATCCGGTTTGAGCTCGCGCCGGAGCGTACCGCCGACCGTGCGTCCTGGACGGTTAAGGGGTAGAGCCCGGCTGTACCGCCGCCGTCGGCCACCACACCCTGTCGCCGATGAGGGTGAACACGGCGGGCACGAGGACGGTGCGCACGAGCACGGTGTCGATGAGGACGCCGAGGCCCACGATCAGACCCAGCTGCCCCAGCACCACCAGCGGCAGCACACCGAGAGCGGCGAACACGGCGGCGAGGACCACACCGGCGCTGGTGATGACCACGCCCGTGTGGGACACGGCCCGCACCAGGGCGGAGCGCATCGGGTGCGCCCGGTTCTCCTGGCGGATGCGGTGAGCGAGGAAGATCGAGTAGTCCACGCCGAGCGCCACCAGGAACAGGAACGCGATCAGGGGCACGGTGATGTCCAGGCCCGGCCAGTCGAACAGAGCCTCACCCAGCAGCGTGCCGATGCCGATCGCACCCACGGTGGAGACGCCGGTCAGGGCCATCAGCACGATCGGGGCGACGACCGAGCGCAGCAGCACACCGAGCAGAACGAGCACCACGAGCACGATCAGCGGCGCGATCAGGGTCAGGTCCCGCACGGACGCGTCGTGCACATCCGCTGCGGCCGCGCTGGTGCCGCCCACGAGGATCCGAGGATCGGTGTCCGTGGCAGCGGAGCGCAGGGCATCCACCTCGGCGGTCGCAGCAGCGGTCTCCGGCTCCGCCGTGCCGGTGACGCTGATCGGAACCCAGGTGCCGCCGTCAGCAGTGAACGGCTTGCCGCTCACGTGGGCGCGCTGCACACCCTCCACCTGCTTCGCCTTCGCGAGGAACCCGTCGGCCGCGGAAGCGGGGGCGACCACGGTGTGCGGGCCGGCCTCACCGGCCGGGTAATGCGCAGCCATCGTCTCCAGCCCGGAACGGGACTCGGACGCGGTCGCGAACTGCTCCGACTGCGACAGACCGATCTGCGTGCCCACCAGGCCCAGGCCACCGGCCACGAGGATCGCGAGTGCGGCGAGACCGGAGATGACCGGACGTGCCGTGACGGCGCGGGCCACGGCAGCGAACAGGCCGCGCGGCTCCTCCTCGGCACCGCCCTGCGCCTCATGGTGATGCGCGGGCCGCGGGATGAACGGCCAGAAGATGCCGCGGCCCAGCAGGGCCAGCAGAGCGGTCAGCGGGAACACGACCGCCAGCAGGGCGAGCAGAAGACCAGCAGCGGCGGCGATGCCGAGGCCGCGCGTGGCGGGCATCAGCGCCACCATGAGGGTCAGCAGGGACAGCACCACGGTCACGTTCGAGGTGACGATCGCGGGGATGATCCGCGACCACGCGGTGGCGAGCGCCGAGCGCTGATCCTGCTGGACGTGCAGCTCCTCACGGTAGCGGGAGATCAGCAGCAGGGCGTAGTTCGCACCCGTGCCGAACACCAGCACGGAGATCACGCCGGCGTCGAAGGCGAGGCTGAGCTTCTCGCCGAGGAAGCTGGTCAGAGAACTGGAGGCCCCGTCGGCCAGGGCGATCACCACCAGCGGCACGATCCACAGGATGGGGGAGCGGTAGGTGAGCAGCAGCAGGACCGCGACCACCGCGATCGTCACCGCCAGCAGGGTGAAGTCGGCGCCGACGAAGGCGCCGCGGATGTCGGAGCCGATGGCCGGACCGCCGGTCACCTGCACGGTGAGGTCGTCGCCGCCGGCGCGGTGCGCGGTCTCCCGCAGGGCCTTCACCTCGGCGTCCACAGCCGTGTTGTTCTCACTGGTCGCGGTGGCCTCATCGGCGGAGGTGGACGGCTCCGTGTTGATCTGGGTGCCCACGATCACTGCCTTGCCGTCCTCCGACGGGATCGGCCCGAACGCGTCGGTGCCGCTCTCGGCGGCGAGGGAGGACTTCACCTTCTCCGCGCGCTGCATGTCCGCCGGGGTGAGGGCGGCGCCGTCCGGGCGCGACACCACGGCCATGACCTGCTGGTTCTCACTGCCGGGCGCCTTGGCGAGCAGCTCCTTCGCCTGCGTGGACTCAGCGGTCGCGGGCGCAGCGTCCATACCGCCGACGGGCCCCGTGCCGCGCAGACCGCCGAAGATCGCGAGCGCGACGACCACGGCGAGCGCGAGGGTGATCCACGCGCCCTTCGTGGACGTGAGGAAACGGCCCATGCGCTCCAGGCGGGTGGGCTCACCGGCGGGGCCGGGCCCGCCCGGGTGGGCGCGGTGCCCGTTGCGGGTGTGGGCGGATAGGGCTGCGGTTTCACGGGTGGAGGTGGAGGCCGACGGGTGCCGGCGGGCCTCAGTGCGGGGCAGTGCGGTGCTCATGCCTCCACGCTAGAAATCGGGCAGACGGGGGTGATCAACCGAAGGGTTGATCGTGCCCGCGCCCTGACCGGGCCCGCTCCCCGCGCCCTGACCGGGCCTGGGCGGGCCGGGTCGGGTAGAAATGGGGTATGAGTCAGAACCCGCCGAGCTTCGGCCAGTCAGGATCCTCGGGCGCCGCCCACAGCGCGCCCGTCTGTCCGCGCCACCCGCAGGTCGCCAGCTATGTGCGATGCCGGCGCTGCGACCGGCCCATGTGCGGCGCCTGCCAAGTGCACACCGAGGTCGGCGCCATCTGCACCGACTGCGCCGGTGACCTGCAGCGCGACCACGCCGCCGCCCAGCCCCGCAACGCCATCGGCGGCCGCGGCTCCGACACCCCGATCATCACCTGGACACTGATCGGCATCTGCGTGGTCATGTTCGGCCTGCAGAACCTCCCCGGGGTCTCCGGCGTGATCCAGCAGTGGACCACCTACGCCCCGTTCCGCACCCGGGCGATGCCGTGGACCCTCATCACCTCCGGATTCCTCCACGGCGGCATCATGCACCTGCTGCTGAACATGTACGCCCTGTGGGCGATCGGCCAGTTCCTCGAACGGTCCTTGGGCCGCTGGCGCTACCTCGGCCTGTTCCTGCTGTCCGTGATCGGCGGCCACGCCGCCGTGATGTGGCTGGCGAGCGCGGGCCTGGACGACTGGTACACCGGCACCGTCGGCGCCTCCGGCGGAGTGTTCGGCCTGTTCGGCGCACTCTTCGTGGTGCAGCAACGCATGGGCGAGCAGGCCACCCAGGTGCTGGTGCTGATCGGACTGAACTTCGCGTTCTCCTTCATGTACCCCGGCATCTCCTGGCAGGGACACCTCGGCGGCATGATCACCGGCACCCTCATCGCCCTCGTCCTGTTCGCCACTCGCGTGAAGGCGACCCCCGGTGCTGACCGTGCCGCTCTCGCCCGCAAGGCGGACCTCACCCATGCCGCCGTGCTCGCGGCCGCGCTCGCGGTGCTCGCCGCAGTGGTCCTGGCCCGCGTGCTGACAGTGCCGGACTGGACGGTGCCGCCGCTGTTCTGACGGCACCGCGGGCGGCGTGGACCGCCGCCTCACTTCTGCACACTGGCTGCGTGCTCTGCTCTGAGCGCGCAGCCGGTCTGTTCACGCCGACATCAGGGGCTCGTCACCAGGGGTTTTCTCGGTGACCGGGCGGTTGCGGTTCCACAGTCTGTCCACCCGTTGTGGACAAGGTGGGGCCTGTGCACATGCGCCATCCACATCGCTGTCCACATGTGTGGAGTAATCGCATTGTTGTGATTTCCCAGGTCAGTGGGTGTTCCGACGGGTTATCCACAGTGAGTGTGGTGGGTAGGCGGCGACTGTGCACACGATTCACACCCGTAGTTGTCCCCACTTGGGCGCGGTATGTGCACAACGCAGGCCGCATATGTGCACAATTGAGGCCGGGGAATCCACGAACATCCCAAAAGTTATCCACAAAGTTGTCCACGGCTGGGGATAATCACAGGCGTGTAGTTCCCGTCGGCCCCGATTCGGCCACCCGGCCCCGCGCGGTTGTCCACACTCCCGGTTCTTCAGGGGCCGCAGCCCCACTCCGACACCGCGGCCGTCGGTCCCCGTATGCTCGTCCAATGAGCACGCCCGCCAGCCTCGAGGACCTGTTCCCGCCGTTCGCCCTGCGCATCACCGCCGACGACCTCACCATGCGCCTGATGTGCGACAGCGACCTTCCCGAGTACGCCGCACTGCTCCACGAACCGGTCTTCGACCCCGCCTTCGAACACGCCTGCTTCGCCTGGCTGGGCGAAGACCTCGCCGCGACCGCGAAAAGTGCGGTCCAGTTCCAGTGGGCCCAGCGCGCCGCCATCGGTGGAGACGACTATGAGATCCCCTTCGGCGTCTGGTGGAAGGGTCGCCTCGTCGGCAGTCAGGGCCTGCGCCTCAAGGAGTTCGCGAGCCTCCGCACAGTCGACTCCGGGTCCTGGCTCACCCGCTCAGCCCACGGCCAGGGCATCGGCACCCTCATGCGCCAAGCGATCCTCGTGTTCGCGTTCGACCACCTCGGCGCCGAACGCGCCGAATCCGCGGCTGAAGACGGCAACCTGCCCTCCCTCGCCGTGTCGAAGCGGCTCGGCTACCGGCCGAACGGGACAGCCGTCGTGATGGAGGGCGGCCGACGGAGGCTGCACCACCGCATGGTCCTCACCCCGGACGACTTCGTGCGCCCCGAGGTGGAGGTGCAGGTGGAGGGCTTCACCCCCGAGCTGCGGCGGATGCTGACGGGGGAGTAGCCGCCCGGGTCGGCACCCGTCGGCCCGGGTCTGATCCCGTCGGCCAGCGCCACCCGGGCATGAGCCCGTCGGCCGGCGCCCACCCGCGCACCTCCGCCGCCACGGGAGGGGGCGGGCTCGTCAGTGCCGCACCACCGAGCTCAGCAGCAGTGAGGAGTGTGAGTTCTCCACCCCGCGGGTGTTGCGGATCTCCCGCAGCACCTGGTCGAAATGCGTGAGGTCGCGGCAGGAGATCTCCGCGACCAGGTCCCAGTTGCCGTTCGTGGTGTGCAGCGCCGCGATCTCCGGCATGCCGCGCAGACGCTCGATCACGGTCGTGGTGGTCACGCCGCCCACCGCGATGTGGGTGACGCTGCGGATCTGGTCGAGCTCGCCCTCGTCGCGCACCCGCACCGTGTAGCCGACGATCACGCCGCGCGACTCCAGGCGCTCCAGACGCTTCGTCACCGTGGTCCGGGAGACACCGAGCTGCGCGGCGAGCGCCGCGATCGGCATGCGGCCGTCCTTACGGAGAAGGGAGATGAGGGAGCGGTCGAACTCAGACAGAGCAGGCATGGTCACAATGCTAACCAAGGGTGCGCACAATGATGTATCTCTGCGCACACTGTGCCCACCACGTCGGTGGTGTGTTCACAATGATCCCTTTAGGCTTGACACTGTTCTGAGTCGCAACGAACGGCCCCGCGCCGGCCACCAGCTGGAACGGGACCCGCACGCGACTCAGCGAAGACCGAGCCGCAGCAGCGGCATCCCCATGTGGAAGGAGCACACAGTGGTAGCTTTCGTCGGCGTCGATTCCATGGCGCGCTGGATCCAGCGCGACGGCGTGGAGAACATCATCGCCCGGATGATCGACCAGCTCGAGGCGGACTTCAAGCGCTGGGAGATGTTCTACAAGATCCCCCGCGTCGCCTCCCACACCCCGATCGGCGTCATCGAACTGATGCCGACCTCGGACTCGGAGACCTACTCCTTCAAGTACGTCAACGGCCACCCCTCCAACCCGGCGCGCGGCTACCAGACCGTCACCGCGTTCGGTGTCCTCGCCGATGTCGACAACGGCTACCCGACCTTCCTCGCCGAGATGACCCTGCTGACCGCCGTGCGCACCGCGGCTGTGTCCGGCATGTTCGCCAAGCACCTCGCCCGCAAGGACTCGAAGGTCATGGGCATGATCGGCTCCGGTTCGCAGTCCGAGTTCCAGGCCCTCGCCATGCGCCACGTGTTCGGCATCGAAGACCTCAAGATCTACGACGTCGACCCGGCCGCACAGGAGAAGGTCCGCCGCAACCTCGAGCCGCTCGGCTTCCGCGTCCAGATCTGCGACACCTCCGATGAGGCCGTCACCGGCGCGGACATCATCACCGTCTGCACCGCCGACAAGGCGCAGAACAAGGTCCTCTCCGACCGCCAGATCGACCTCGCCAACCCCGGCGTCCACATCAACGCCATCGGCGGCGACGCCCCCGGCAAGACCGAGCTCGAAGCCGCCATCCTCGAGCGCGGCCCCGTGTTCGTCGAATTCCCGGAGCAGACCCGCATCGAGGGCGAGATCCAGCAGATGCCGGAGGACTTCCCGGTGGTCGAGTTCTGGAAGGTCCTCACCGGCAAGGCCGACGGGCGCACCTCCGACGACCAGGTGACGATCTTCGACTCCGTCGGCTTCGCGATCTCCGACGGCTCTGCGCTCAAGGTGTGCCGCGACATGACCGCCGGCACCGAGCTGCAGGAGCAGGTCGACCTGGTCGCCGACCCGGACGACCCGAAGGACCTGTTCTCCATGGTCAACTCCCTCAAGCCCGTCGGCTGAGGTCGCTGCCATGGGATACACCTCCATGGCGCAGATCGGAACCGACGGGGGCGCGGCAGCGCGCCTCCGTCGGCCCTCCCCGGAGCAGGGGTCTCCTTCGCGTACCCGAACCCAGGCTCCCAGCGCCGTCATGATGGTGCGACCGCACCGTTTCCGCCCCAACCAGCAGACCGCGGCGGACAACCACTTCCAGACTGAGCCGGACGCATCCCGCAGCGTCATCGCCCAGCGCGCCTACGATGAAGTGACGCGCATGGTCGAGCAGCTGCGCGGCCGCGGGGTCGATGTCCTCCTGCTCGAGGACGAGGGCACCACCACCCCCGACTCCGTGTTCCCCAACAATTGGATCACCACGCACCCCACGGGGCTGCTCGCCACGTTCCCGATGTATGCGGAGAACCGCCGGCGGGAACGCCGGGCCGACGCGCTCGAGCTGCTGCAGGAACGGTTCCACGTGTACGACACGGTTGATCTCTCGGCGGCGGAGCTGGAGGGCGAAGCGCTCGAAGGCACCGGCGTGATGATCTTCGACCACCTGGAGATGCTGGCGTACGCGTGCCGCTCGAAGCGGCTCTCCAGCCGCCTGTTCGACGAGTTCTGCGAGCTCGCCGGCTACACCCCGATCCTGTTCGACGCCACTGACTCCGACGGTGTCCCCGTGTACCACACGAACGTCATGATGGCGCTCGGCACGGACCTCGCCGTGATCGGTGCGTCGATGATCCGCGACGAGTCCGAGCGCCGCGCCGTGCTCGGGCAGCTGCGCGACACCGGCCGCGAGGTCGTGGAGCTGACGGAGGAGCAGATCGGGTCGTTCGCCGGGAACTGCCTCGAGGTGCAGGGGGCCGACGGGCGCCTGCTCGTCATGAGCCGCACCGGTGTGGATTCGCTCAGCCGCGCCCAGCGCGACCGGATCGAGTCGCGCGTGGAGCTGCTGCCGGTGGATGTGCACACGCTCGAACTGGCCGGTGGGTCCGCTCGCTGCATGCTCGCCGGGATCCACCTCGAGCCCCGCCAGGTGCACACCCCGCGCGCCTGACGCGGCGGGGCGGCCGGGCAGGGCGCCTCGCCGTGGTGGGGCTGACGCGGCGGGGCGGCCGGGAACGCTGCTCGAACCCGGCCGTGCCCCACCGAGTCAGCCGCCCCGCGTCAGCGGCTCACTCGTTGAAGTCGGCGGGGTCGCGGGACACGCGGCCCTCGGGCCCGCGGTCCAGTGCGGTGATGCGCTCGACCTCGTCATCGGTCAGCGTCAGCTGCAGCGACTCGAAGTTCTCCCGGATGCGCTCCGGCGTCACCGACTTCGGGATCACCACGAGGCCGAGCTGGCGGTGCCAGGCGAGGATCGTCTGCGCCGGCGTTGCGCCGTGCGCCTTCGCGATCTCGGTGATGACCGGGTCGGTGAGGGCATCGCCGCCCTGCGACAGCGGGCCCCACGACTCCGTCAGCACGCCCATCTCCGCATTGACGCGGCGCAGCTCCGGCTGGTTGAAGTGCGGGTGCAGCTCGATCTGGTTGAGCACCGGAGCCACGCCGGAGCCGTCCACGAGGTCCTCCAGCTGCTCCACCGGGAAGTTCGCGACGCCCACCGACGAGATGCGGCCCTGCTCCTTCAGCTCCAGGAACGCCCGCCACGTCTCCGGGTACAGCCGACGCTTCGGCATCGACCAGTGGATCAGGTACAGGTCGATGCTCTCGCGCCCGAGGCGCTGCATCGACTCCTCGAACGCGCGCAGCGTGGAATCGTAGCCCTGGTCGGTGTTCCACAGCTTCGTCACCAGGAAGATCTCCGACGGGTCCACCCCCGACGCTTCGATGCCGCGGCGCACACCCTCCTCATTGCCGTACACAGCGGCGGTGTCGATGTGGCGGTAGCCGACGGCGAGGGCCTCCTTCACCGACGCCTCCGCCTCCTCGTTCGACATCGTGAACACGCCGAACCCGAGCTGCGGGATCTCGCGGCCGTCGTTCATCGTCAGGGTGGGGGAGGCGAGAGCAGTCACGGGGTGTCCTTTCCTCAGGCGGGGGGTCAGGGGCGGGGCCGACGGGTGCCGGCTATTCCCCGATGCGGCGCATGGTGGCGGGGTCCATGCCGGTGCGGCCCGCGATGCCGCGGTCCAGTTCGTTGATGAGGTCGATCTGCGCATCGGTCAGTTCGATCCGCAGCGACTCGAAGTTCTCCCGCAGACGCTCCGGAGACACCGACTTCGGGATCGCGATCGTGCCGATCTGCCGGTGCCAGGCCAGCACCACCTGCGCGGGCGTGGCGTCATGCATCGCGGCGATCTGGTGCAGATCCGCCTGCGTGAACAGTTCACCGCCGCGCGCGAGCGGCGCCCACGCCTCGGTGGGGATGATCAGCTCGCGGTTCACCTCGCGCATGCGGGCCTGGTTGAAGAACGGGTGCAGTTCGATCTGGTGGACCGACGGGGTCACGCCCGTGGCGTCGATGATCTCCCGCAGCTCCGGCTCGGCGAAGTTGGAGACGCCGATGGAGCGGACCCGGCCCTCCTCCTGCAGGTCGATGAGGGCGCGCCAGGTGTCCACGTACAGTCCCTGCTCGGGTACGGCCCAGTGGATGAGGCAGAGGTCGAGGACGTCGAGGCCGAGGCGGTCCATGGAGGCGTCGAAGGCGCGGCGGGCGGCGTCGTAGCCGTGGTCGTCGTTCCAGATCTTCGTGGTGACCACGATGTCCTTGCGCGGCACGTCGCTCTCGCGCAGGGCCTGCCCCACGCTCTCTTCGTTCCCGTAGAGCGCGGCGGTGTCGATGAGGCGGTACCCGATGTCCAATGCGGCAGAGATCACGGCGGGAATGTCAGCGTTGTCGACCTTGTAGACGCCGAGCCCGAGTTGCGGGAGCTCGAGGCCGTCGCGCAGGGTGACGACGGGGCTGACCAGGGGTTCTGTCATGCGGGGGCCTCCTTGGGGCACGGACCGGCACCAGGCTATCCTTCCCGTCCGGCGCGCTCCGACCCCCGGCTGCACGAAGACCCGGACATTACCTTTTCTTTACCCTACGATGGTCGAATGCGGAATCACTGTTGCGTCCCCATACTGGTTCCCATGACTCGCAGCACCAGCTTCCCTCTCGTCCGCCGCCCCCGCCTGCGCACCGCCGCAGCCCTCCTCGCCGGCGGCGTCCTCCTCGCCTCCTGCACCAGCGGCCCCGACTCCGCACCCGCGGGCGGAACGGGTGACAAGGGAGCGAACCAGGGCGCTGGCCAGCCTCCGTCGGCCGCCGACGACGCGAAGAAGCTCCCCAAGGGCGCCCTCGACGCCTCCGTTGCGACCGACCTCGCGCCCACCGACGCCGTCGACTCCGCCCTCGCCTCCGACCCCGACCTCAAGCCCTCCGGCAAGGTCATCACCGGTGACATCAACGGCGACGGCGAAGAGGACGCCCTCCGCCTCGCCACCCGCACGAGCCAGAACGGCAGCGTGGTCGTCGTCGGCGCGCTCGGGAAGTCCGAATCCGTCGGCCAGCAGACCGTCCTGCTGCCCGCCCAGCAGCTCGGCGTCCACCTCACCGTCACCGACACCGGCGCCTCGGCCGACGGAGTCCGCATCACCGTCGACGCCCACACCTCCGCCGGCATCGTCGACCACAAGCAGCGACGCCTCGTCATCACCCCCGCCGCGAAGGGCGCCGGCACCGCCGCAGCCTGGGACATCGGCGTGACCCCCGCCTCGGCCGGCTCCGACGGCGAAGTGTCCAGCGCGAAGGAGGACCACGCCGACGAACTCAAGGTCAACAACGGCGCCCCCATCGCCTCGATCACCGAGGGCTTCGAGTACTCCGACCCGATCCTGTTGGGCCGCCCCGTCGAATTCGCGTTCGACGTCCCCGACGGCCAGGACCTTGTGCTGTCCGGTTCGTTCACCGACACGCAGCTCGACGCCGTCGACGCCGACGGCCACCAGCTCTCCATCGGCACCGACGGCCTGATCCACACCGACCACCCGGGTGTGGTGCGCGTGCGCATCGCCAGCCTCGCCGCCCCCACCACCACCCCGCAGATCCGCGGGCACCTCGTGCCCACCGGCCGCCACATGGGGGCGGAGCAGAACTCCGACAAGCGCCCCGAAACCGCTGAGCAGGCCGAAGCGAACAGCGGCGAGCCCGGCGGCCAGCCCGACGAGTTCGTCCCGTGGAACCAGGGCATCACCGGCACCTCGGCCTTCCCCACCCACACCGCTGACGGCAAGCCCATCGCCTACCTCACCTTCGACGACGGCCCCGGGCCCGACACCCCGAAGGTGCTCGCCACCCTCGAGAAGTACGACATCCCCGCCACCTTCTTCCTCCTCGGACAGTCCGCCGCCGCTGACCCCGACATGGTGCAGACCATCCGCGACAAGGGCATGAAGGTGGGCGGCCACTCCCAGACCCACCCGGACCTCACTAAGCTCGGGCCCGACGGGGTCCGCCGCGAGTTGCGCGATTCCCGCAAGGCGATCGGCGGCGACCTCACCTGCATGCGCCCGCCCTACGGCGCGTCCAACTCGCGCGTCCGCAGCATCATTGCGGAGGAGAAGCAGAACATCGTCGGCTGGACCGTGGACCCGCAGGACTGGGCGAAGCCCGGCGCGGATACCATCGCGAAGCGGGTTGTCGAGCAGACCCACCCGGGCGCGGTGATCCTCGAGCACGACGGCGGCGGCGACCGCAGTCAGACCATCGCGGCGATGAACCAGTACATCCCGCAGCTGCAGGCGAAGGGCTACGTGTTCCGCACCATCCCGTCCTGCTGAGCGCTCACCGGCGCTTCCGGTTCCGACGTGTTCAGCCCTGTCGGCCGGTGTCGTCGCTGAACACGTCGGGGATGCCGTCCTGGTTCGCATCCACCGACTCCTCCTCCGCGATCTTCGCGTAGTGACGGTTCCGGGGCAGCAGGACCGCGCCGCCCACGACCGCTGCCAGCACCGAGGCGGTCAGCACACCCACCTTCGCCGCGTCCTGCATGGACGGATCCGACGGGAAGCTGAGCTCCGCGATCAGCAGCGACACAGTGAAGCCGATGCCGGCGAGCGCCGCCATGCCGATCAGGTCGATCCATGCGATCGCCGGATCCAGATTCGCCCGCTTCAGACGGGTGATGAGGAACGTTGTGCCGACGATCCCGATGATCTTGCCGGCCACCAGACCCGCCATCACACCGAGGGCGATGGTGCCGGTCCAGGCGTCGAGGAGGCCGCTGAGACCGCCGACTGCAACACCGGCGCTGAAGAACGCGAACACCGGCACCGCGAACCCGGAGGACAGCGGCGCGAAGCGGTGCTCGAAGGTCTTCGCCAGCGAGTACTCCCTGCCGAGGTGGGAGCGCACCGTCACCGGCACCATGAACGCGAGGACCACACCCGCGATCGTGGCGTGGATGCCGGAGTTGTAGAACAGCGCCCACACAACGGCGCCGAGCGGCAGCAGCACGAACCACGCCGCACCGTACGACTTCTTGAACAGCGTCTCCGCCTTCTGCGCGATCAGGCGGTACAGCGCCAGCGGGATCAGCGCGATCGCCAGGTACCCGAGCTGCAGATCATCGGAGTAGAACACGGCGATGATCACGATCGCGAGCAGGTCGTCCATGATCGCGAGGGTCAGCAGGAACGTCCTGAGGGCCGACGGGAGCTTCGAACCCACGATCGCCAGTACCGCAACAGCGAACGCGATATCAGTGGCCGCCGGGATCGCCCAGCCGTTCGTTGCGCCACTGGGGCCGGCGAGGTTGATCGTGAAGAAGATCAGCGCCGGAACCGCGACACCACCGACTGCGGCGGCGACGGGCACAAGCGCCTTCCCGGGGTCCCGCAGGTCGCCCTGGATGAACTCCATCTTCAGCTCGAGGCCCACCATGAAGAAGAAGATCGCGAGGAGGCCGTCGGCCGCCCAGTGGCCGATGGAGAGGTTGAGGTCGAGCCCGAACAGTTCGAAGCCGAGGTGAGTGTCGCGCAGGGCGAAGTAGGCGTCCGCCGCGGCGGAGTTCGCGAGGATCAGCGCGATGATCGTGGCGAGCACGAGGATGCCGCCGCCGGTCGCCTCACGCGTGAGGACCTTTTCGATGCGGGAGTATTCGCGGTAGGTGCCGCGCTCCAGGATCGCCCGACGCCGCGGGGTCGAGGCAACCGGCTCCGTGCCGTCGGCGCTAGGGCTGCTCTGCTGGGTGCTGCTGGGCGCGGGGCGGCCGGGCTCAGGGCTGCTGGGCTCGGGGCGGCTGGGCTCAGGGCTGCTGGGCTCGGAGCCGTTCGGGGCTGCGGGTGAGGGGGCCATAGGAGTCCTTTCGGGGTCAGCGAACATCGTCATTCGCCGACCAGACTTCCCGGCACACCGCAGTCCACCTTGTCACGCCGGCCGCGCTTCGACCTAGGCGCCGCGCGTCCCCATGTGACGGGCGCCACTGCAGCGAGGGGGCCTGAACGGCGCCCGACCCGTCGGCGCGCCCGGCCCCGCCCGGCTCCGTCGGCCCCGCCCCGGGTCTGCTCGGGGTCCCGCCCGGCTCCGTCGGCCCCGCCCGGCTCCGCCCGGGGCCCCGCCCCGCTCCGTCGGCCGCCGCCCCGGCCCGCCGCACTTCCCCCACAGAATTCGATATATGGGCAGAATTCGGGCCGAATAGCGAACATCCAACAACTTCTGTGGGCTGGGCTGAGCTCGCGGCGGGGCCTCGGTTGGCGACTGTGGACCGACGGTTACCCCCAGCGCACCCTGGGCGGTCGCGGAATCCGTCGGCCGGTACGAAGGTCGAAACATGGCCCGCCACTCAGCCCCGCTGCCCCCACTGCTTCATCGGACCGTGTTCCTTGCGGCCGATGCGGCAGCGTGCGGCGTGTCGAGGGCGCGTCTCAGGGCGAGGGACATACTCCGATTCGGGCAGGGCCTCTACGCACACCGTGACCTCGAGGTGACGGAAGCGATGATGGCAGCTGCGCTGGTGAGGAAGTTCCCGGGCAGCACGGTGTCGGGGTTGAGTGCTGCGCGCCTCCACGGCATCCCGCTGCCGACCTGGCTGAACACCTGGGAGCCCGGGCAGCCAGTGCACCTCAGCGACGCCCCGGGTAATCGTCGCCGGAGCACCCCTCTGGTGACCTGGGATCATTCGCTCGTCCACGGGGCTGATCGAAAGGCGTGGCGGATACCGCGCGTGCCGGCGCTGGGTGACCTGTCGGGGCTCAGTTCGTCCTCAGTCCAACGATCGGGAACAGCCGGCACCGGATCGGGGCCAACCGGTTTTCAAGCGCGCACTGCCAGAACCGATGGGCCTGGGGTGCGCGGATATTCGTTTGTTCCGATGCTCACGCA
>NZ_JACHWP010000026.1 GCF_014191425.1 Helcobacillus massiliensis | reverse complement strand
TGAAGGCGTCGGCCTCTTCGTGCATAGCGGTGAGGATCAGCAGGTCAATGTGCATGGAACCCATTCAATCATCCAGTGCTGTTCGCTACTGTGGCCGTATGAGCCGCCTCGTTGAGTACCCGAAGATCGCTGTCCGTGCCGTCCGCCAGGCACCCCTGCCGGGCTGGGTGTACACCACCGGCTTCGGGAAGGCGCGGATGGCGACGCCGACGGGGGCGGTGCTGAAGCGCCACGCGGTGGACGTCGCCATGATCAACCGCACCCGCACCGTGTGGCTTGACCGCCACAAGGCTGACAACGGCGTCATCGTCTACCTGCACGGTGGGGCGTATGTGTCGGGGCCGTTCGCGTTCGACTGGCAGTGGCTGTCCGACCAGGCTGACCGCCGTGAATGCGCCGCCGTCCTCATCGACTACCGCTACGCCCCGGACTACCAGCACCCAACGGGTCTGCTGGATGCCGCGGCGGTGATCAAGCGGCTGTCGGCCGACGGGGTCCTCACCGACCTCAACTGGATCCTCGCGGGGCAGAACTCCGGGGCGGGTCTGGCGCTGGCGCTCGCGGATCGACTCGGCACCGGGGAGGCGGAGAAGGCGAACGTTCCGGCGCCGCGCGGCCTGGTGATCATGTCGCCGTGGTGGGACCTGGAGCTGAACAACACGGAGCTGACCGAGACGGAGCAGCGCAACCCGGTGCATGAGCGCCGACTGCTGCAGGCCGCTGCGTCGGCGTACGCGGGCCGCACGCCGCTGGATGATCCGTCGCTGTCGCCGGTGAACGCTGATCTGGCGGCGCTGCCGTCGATCCACCTGTCGGTGGGGCTGAAGGACATCTTCCTGACCGACGCGCGGATCATGCGGATGCAGTTCGAGCGCCAGGACCTGCACGTGGACTACCGCGAGGTGGCAGGGAAGCTGAACGGCCGCCTGCGGATGTCGCGCGGGGCGGATATGGAGCGCCTGCTGCAGGAGCAGGCGGAGTTCATCGACCGCGTCCTCGCCTGACCCGGCGCTCCATCCGGCACCCGTCGGCCTTCCCGCCGTCGCGCGGGCAGCGTTCTCCGCGCCAGCCGCGGGCAGGGTGCGCCGGGTCAGCCGCGGGAGGCGAGCACCCAGGCGAGGCCGATGGACGCAGCGAGCGACCCCATCATGCACAGCAGCACCACACCCATGGTGGCGCCGCCGAGCAGCGTCACGATCAGGACGTACACCAGCAGCGCGGTGATCATGCCGATGGAGCGGAGGAACTCGCCGCCGTCGAAGCGCCGACCGCCGGACATCTGCGTGAGCGCGTGGTGGAACCGCCACGTGAACAGGGCCAGCAGGCCTGCCGTGGCGATGCCGATGACCGCGAGGTTCACATGCGCTCCGGGGCGCTGACGCCCAGCAGGTCCAGACCGGTCACGGAGGACCGATTCGGTGAGGTCGGCGAGGGCGAGCCGGCCGGTGCGGACCTCGGCGTCCTCCTCCTTCAGGATCGGGCAGTGCTCGTAGAACCCCATGAACGCCTGCGCGAGGTCGAACAAGTAGGCGGCCATCCGGTGAGGGGCGTAGTCCGCGGCCACTGGCGGTCGCCGTCGGCCCGAACTCCAGCAGCTGGAGGGCGAGGGCGCGCTCGGCGTCATCGACCACGCGGGGTGCCGCAGCTGGCGCGGCGGCGCTGTCAGTGGCGGCGCTGTCAACGGCGGCCCCGTCGGCCCCCGACGCCTCAGCGGCGCGGCGACGGATCGAGCGGATCCGCGCCACCGCGTACTGCAGGTACGGCGCGGTGTTGCCCTGCAGGGCGAGCATCGGTCGAGGTCGAACGTGTAGTCCGAATCATGCGCGGTGGACAGGTCCGCGTACTTGATGCCGCCGATGCCGATCATCTGCGCGATCTGCTCGCGCTCATCCTCCGGCAGGTCCGGGCGGAGCTCGTCGATCACGCCGCGGGCCTTCGCGGTGCCCTCCTGCAGCAGGTCCATGAGGCGCAGGGACGAGCCGGAGCGGGTTCGGAGGATCTTGCCGTCCTCACCGAGCACGGAGCCGATCTTCACGTGCTGGGCGTCGACCGACTCCGGCAGCCACCCGGCCTCGCGGGCGGTCTGGAAGATCATCTGGAAGTGCAGTTCCTGCGCGGTGCCCACCACGTAGGCGATGCGGGTCGCGCCGAGCGTCCGCACGCGGTGGCGGATGGCGGCGAGATCGGTGGTGGCGTAGCCGAAGCCGCCGTCGGACTTCTGGATGATCAGCGGCAGCGGCTGCTCATCGCGGCCGGTGAAGCCGTCGGGGAACACGCAGAGGGCGCCGTCGGAGACGCGGGCGATGCCGGCGTCCTTCAGATCGTCGCAGGTCTGCTGCAGCAGGTCGTTGTAGGAGGATTCGCCGGCGAGGTCGTTATCGGTGAGGGTGACGTCCAGGGTGGAGTAGATGCGGTGGAAGTACTGCTTGGACAGGTCCACGAGGCGGCCCCAGATCTCCAGGGTCTGCTCGTCACCCGACTGCAGGGGTGGCGACGCGGGCACGTGCGCGCGTTGCGAACGCCTCGTCGCCGTCGAACTTCTGGCGGGCGGCCTGGTAGAAACGCGTTCGGGTCGGTCTCCAGCAGCTTCGCATCCGCGGAGTCCTCGCCCACGTCCAGCAGGTGCTCGATCAGCATGCCGAACGGGGTGCCCCAGTCACCGATGTGGTTCTGGCGGATCACGCGGTGCCCGAGGAACTCCAGGGTGCGGGCGAGCGCATCGCCGACCACGGTGGTGCGCAGATGGCCCACGTGCATCTCCTTCGCCACGTTCGGCGCGGAGTAGTCGATGACCACGGTGTCCGGGGAGGCGGGGACGGCGGCACCCAGGCGCTCATCCGCGGCGATCGCGGCGGTCTCGCCGGCGATCCACTCGGTGGACAGGGTGGTGTTGAGGAACCCGGGGCCGGCGATCTCCGGGGCCGACGCGATCCCCGTCAGGTCCAGGTGCTCCACGATCTGTGCGGCGATGTCCCGCGGCTTCTGCCCCAGCTTCTTCGCCAGCCCCATCGCGGCGTTGCACTGGAAGTCGGAGAAGCGGCCCGGCCGGATGATCGGATCCGCATCGCGGTACTCCTCGCCGAAGGCGGCGGCGAAGGCGTCCTGGAAACGGGAGGCGAGAGCGATATCCGGTGCAGTCATGAGATCCAGCGTAGCCATGCCCCGAAGGCGCTGGGTAGTCATGGCCTGAGGGGTGCGTCACCCCGGCCGCGCTCCTGGACGCGGCTCCGCGCCGAGCCGCACAGGGCGGGCTCGGCGCGGGCATGAAGTGCGCGCTCGGCGCAGGCGGGGGTCAGGCGGGCGAGACCACCGACGGGGCGGTGCCGGTGCGGGCTGCGAGCTCCGCGTTCTCCAGGCCGCCCACCACGAGGTTCTCCACGGCGGTCTCCGTGTAGAACGCCACGTGCGGGGTCATCAGCACATCCTCGCGGTCCAGCAGCTGCTCGAGCACGGGGTCGCCCAGGTCGCGGTCGCTCCAGTCGTACCGGTAGAACTGCGCTTCGTTCTCGTAGGTGTCCAGGGCGGCGCCGCTGAGGTGCCCGGAGTCGAGCGCCGCCAGCAGGGCCTGCGTGTCCAGCAGGCCGCCGCGACCGGAGTTGACCACGATCGCCCCGGGGGCGAGGCGCGCCAGCGCCGCCTGGTCGATCACGTGGTGGGTGGCGGGCATCAGCGGCATGTGCAGGGTGAGCACATCCGCGCCGTCCAGAGCCTCTTCCAGGCTCGGCGCGTACTGGCCGACCTCGGTGAACGCGTCATTCGGGTACGGGTCGTACCCGACCACGGTGGCTCCGAGCGCTGCGAACAGGCGCGCGGTCTGCAGACCGATCGACCCCGTCCCGAGCACGGCCACGCGCAGGGTGGCGAGCTCGCGGCCCAGGAGGCCGCCGAAGCGGAAGTCCCGGTGCTGCAGCTTCTGCTCGATCTGGGCGAAGCGGCGGGTCAGGTAGAGCGCGGAGGTGAGGGCGAACTCGGCGATGGCGTTCGGCGAGTACACCGGCACATTGGTGATGACGATGCCGTGCTTCTGCGCGAGCGCGATGTCGTACATGTCCGTGCCCGCGGTGCGGCTGGAGATCTGACGGATCCCCGCGGCCTGCAGCGCGGCGTACACCTCCGGCTCCGGCGGGATCACCTGCTGAACGGTGAGGGCGTCGAACCCGTCGACCATGCCGACGGTATCGGCGCTGAGGATCTCGGTCGTGGCCTCGACGTCGTGCTGCGGGTGCTCCTGCATCCAGCGGTCGAGGGCGGGGCGTTCGTCGTCACGGATTCCCATGAACAGGATCTTCATATCAGCCAGCTCCTTCAGGCTCGTGCGGGCGAGGCGCCCGCGTCGGTGTCAGCGGATCGGGTGGTCGGTGCACCGCCGGAGGCGGATGCGTCCGGGTCGAGGGGCTCATCGGCAGCGCCCTCGGTGACCGGTGCGCCCTGCGGCGAGAACGCGAAGATGCGGGCCTGGTACACGCCGATCTTCAGGCACAGGGCGTGCACAGCGGCGGCCAGCGCAATCGGGATCACGAAGTAGACAAGGACGAGGATGAGGATCGCGGCGATGCCGCCCTGGTCGAGCTGCTTCGCGGCGGCGATGGGGCCCACGAGACCGGAGTGGCCGAAGCCGGCGGTCTCCGGGGTGCCCTGGATGCCGAGGATGCCGCCCACGAGGCCGGTCAGGCCGCCCACCAGGACGAGCGGGAGGACCATGATCGGGTACTTCAGCAGGTTGCCCATCATCATCTTCATGGCCCCGAGGAACGTGGACCAGGTGACGCCGGCGTTGTTGACGCGGAGGCTGCCGATCATGAGGACCGCGGCGGCAGCGGCGATGCCGAGGCTGGCTGCGCCGGCAGCGGGACCGGTGATGCCGATGGCGAGGGCCACGGCGACCGTGGAGATCGGGGAGACGATCATGACGGCGAAGATCATCGCGATCAGGACCGACGCGGCCAGGCCCAGGCCCTGGGACGCCGCGATCGTGTTGATCAGCGTGCCGATCGCCGTGGTGATGAAGGTGACGTACGGCAGGGTGAGGATGCCGACGAGGCCGGCGATGCCGCCGCCGATGATCGGCAGGAACAGGACCGTCAGGGACCCGAGCCGGTTGCCGACCCACGCGAGGATGAGGACGGCGACGGACGCGGTGATCATCGTGTTGATGAGGTCGCCGATGCCGACGAGCATGACCCCGTCGGGGCTGAACTTCATCGCTCCGGAGCCGACGAAGCTCGCGGTGCCGACGATCACCGTCTGCACGGCGGTGAAGCCGAACTGCATGCCGATCAGCACGCCCACGATCACCGGCACGGTGAACTGGAGGCCCACGACCACTTGGCCGAGGGTGGTGAACAGGGAGATGTCGGGGAAAAGTCGCGCCAGGAGCTTGAACAGCTCACCTGTGATCGCGTTCGGGATGAGACCGACCACGATGCCGACGGCAGCGCCGTTCAGCACGCGGTCGAGGAACAGTTTCGGTGTCATGGGTGTGTCGAACACGCGAATGCCTTCGTGCTGGAGGGACACGGGAACGGTGTGTGCCCCGGGGGCGTCTTCCTGCGAGGAGCCTCGTGGGCCGGAACAGAAAGAGGACGAGGAAAGAAGGGTCGCTTCTCTGCTCGTCCTGGGTCCAGACTACGGGCGATCCGGGGGCGCTGCGAGGGTCTTCGGTCCCGCGGTCGCAGGAGCATCCCGGCACTTCCGGAGGACCGCGCGAGCGCGCGTCGGAGCCTGCCCCGTCGGCCCCGTCAGCTCGCCCCCGGCTCAGACGGCGGCGCCCTCCTGTGCGGCAGCGGCGCGCTCCGCTTCGCGCTCCCGCACGATCTGACGGGCCTGATTCACCGCATCCGGCATCGACGCGATCACGTAGTCGTCCGGCTGCAGGGAGGACAGCACGCCGGTGCGGTCCGTCAGGCGCTGGTGGCGCGCCTGGATCCCCTTCACGATGACGGTGATGCGGCGGCGGCCGAACGTCTTCACCAGTTCGGACAGGACGCGCGCGCCCGAGGAGTCCATGAAGCGCAGGTGGGACAGCCGCAGGATCACCACGTCCACTTCGTCGACATCGTCGAGGGAGGTGAGGATGCGGTCGCCGATGCCGAAGAACAGGGAGCCGTCGAACTCGATGAGGGCGATGCGCTCATCACCCGGCTCCGCCTCACCCGGCAGCTCCTCCCGGTGCACAACAGAGTTCAGCGACATGGCGCGCAGGGAGAACACCGCAGCAATGGCGATGCCGATCGCGACCGCCCAGATGAGGTCGAACGACACGGTGATCAGCGCCGTCACCACGAACAGGAACGCATCCGAGCGGGACGTGCCGATGATGTCACCGGCAGTGCGGCGATCCACCATCCCCACCGCCGTCATCATGAGGACACCCGCGAGCGCCACCATCGGGATGCGGCCCACGAGATCGGTCGCGAAGTACACCACGGCGGTGAGGAACAGGGCGTGCACGATCGCGGCGACGCGGGTGCGGGCACCGGAGCGCACGGACACGGCGGTGCGGGCGATCGCGCCCGTGGCGGGCATGCCGCCGAACAGGCCCGAAGCGATGCCGGCGAGGCCCTGGCCCACCAGTTCGCGGTCACCGTCATAGGTGCCGGCGGTGGTCATGCCGGAGGCGACGCGGGCGCTCAGCAGCGACTCGATCGCCGTCAGCGCCGCCACCGCGAACGCCGGGCCGATCAGGGACCGCAGCATGTCCGGGTCCAACGGCGGTGCGTGCGGCATCGGCAGCGACGTGGGCAGCTCACCGATGCGCGCCAGGTTCCATCCCGCGAGGTCCACCACGATCGTCACCAGGATGATCGCGATGATGGAGCCCGGGATGCGGGGGTGGATCTTCGGCAGCAGCGTCATGGACGCCACCACGATCGCCACGCAGACCAGGCCGAGGAGGGCATCCGTCGGCCGCACCCCGCTGAGCGACTGGATCGCCGCCACCAGGGCGTTCAGGGACGGTCCCGGCTCCACGCCGAGGGCCGACGGGACCTGCTGCATGAAGATGATGACCGCGATGCCGAGGGTGAACCCTTCGATCACCGGCCAGGGGATGAACGACACGGTCCGCCCCAGGCGGAAGAAACCGGCGACGATGACGATCATCCCGCCCATCACCGCCACGATCGGCAGGGCGATCATGCCGTGGGTTGCGGCGATCGGCGCGAGGATCACGACCATGGCGCCGGTGGGGCCGGAGACCTGCACGTGGGAGCCGCCGAACACGGCGGCGACGAACCCGGCGATGATCGCGGTGATCAGGCCCATTTCGGGGGCGGCGCCGGAGGAGATCGCGAACGCGAGGGCAAGGGGGAGGGCGACGATGCCGACGGTGATGCCGGCGAGGATGTCGCGGGGCCAGCTGGTGGGCAGCTCCCTGTAGTCAGCGGGCTTCGGCAGCAGCCGCTCCACTCCCCACAGGAGGCTCGTCCGCTTCCGCTCGGCCATGACCACTCCAACTCCCCGCTCGCCGGTCAGCAACCGGGTCATTGTCTCAGTCACCGGACGGGCGGGGAAGGGATCTGTGGTCACCCCCTCCCGTCACGCGGCGTCCCCGCCAGCGCAGCGGCCTGCCTGTCGGCGCGGGCGGAACCGCTGTTCTGGGGGAGCCCGGGGAACGGTGTCCACGCAGCGGTGCGCAGGCTGCGGTGCGCACGGAGCAGTGGCCGTGCTGGTCGCGGACCCCCAGGTAGGGTGTCGAGCGGTCCGGTCCCACTGTTCCCCCATCGCCACCCGCAGCACTGCACATCTCAGCCGGCCGAGCCCGAAGGAGTCCTGATGCGCCCCGTCGACACCGTCACCTACCGACGCCTCAGCGATGACATCCCCTCCGGGCTCGCCGTCGCCACCGCGCGGATCGGCCGCTGGGACATCGCCTCCACCATCGACTCGTTCCTCGACGTCTCGTACGACCCGCCCACGATGCTGCTCAGCCTGTACGGCGAGTCCCGCCTCGCCGAAGCGATCGAGGAGGCCGGTACCTGCGCCCTGACCGTGCTGTCCAGTGACCAGCGGGACCTCGCGGACCGCTTCGGCACCTCCGGTCTGCCGCTGCAGGGCATGCTCAACGGCGTCGCGCACGAGCGCGACCCGAACGGCAACGCGGTGCTCACCGGCGGCATCGCCTCGTTCGCTCTGGAGGTGGCGGATGTGCACCAGGCCGCGACGCATCGCCTGATCGTGGGTCGGGTGGTGGCGCTCGCGGACGGCACCGCGATGCGCCCCGCGATCCGCTTCTCCCGCACCCACTACGACATCGTCTGACCGGCAGCCGGTCCGGTCCCAGCCCCGATCCACCCCGCCCCCGGTCCGCATCGGCTGCCTTCAGCAGCGAGGCCGTGTGCAGAAGATGGAGCAGAATCGCCCTTTTGGGTCGTTGACCCGGTGGATCGGCTGATCTGCTCCAGGTTTTGCTCGCAGCCGCGCGCGGACCCCGGCGGCGGGGCCGTCCCCGCGACCTCCCGTGTGATGTGCGTTCACCCGCGCGCCGCGCCTCCATGGCCGAGCAGGGTGCGGGTCCTACACTGGCGAAGGACTCGACAGTGAGGGAGATATGGCTTCGGACAGGAACGCGTCGGACGACGACTGGCTCTTCGCCACCGACGATGGCTTCGTGCCCACCGAAAAGCTGCCCTCCCCGGAGGACTACGCTCGGATGCGTGCACAGCAGGCGCAGCTGGAGGACGACGCTGCCGCCCAGCCCCGTTTGACGCGCCCTGAACGCCCCGCCCCGGTCCGCGTCCCCGACATGCCCGACACCTCCACGCAGGAGATCCCGATCCTCGCGCCCGCGCCGGACACGGCTGCGCCCGCTCAGCCGGCGTCGCCCGCTGAGGAAGAAGCAGCCACCCGCCCCGGCGGCTCCACCGCCGTGCGGGTGCGCCGCGTCGATGACGACCTCGACGGGGAGAGCACCGCCGAGCACGCCGTGGTGAAGGAACCGATCCAGAAGAGCTACGCCCGCTCCGGCACCACCCCCACGGTGGCCCCCGAAGAGCTGAAGGCGTCGATCTCCCTGCCGGTGCAGTTCCGCACCGTTTCGCCCTGGGACGTCGTGCGCGACGCCCTCGCCGTCGTCTCCTTCATCGCCGTGTTCGCCACCACCGTCACCGAATCCGAGCACGTGGTGCTGGACTCCGCGGCCCGCATCGCCGCCGGCATCGGCATCGTCGGAGTGGCCGCCGCGTCGCTGATGCGGTGGAAGGCGAAGGACACGAACTTCCAGGTCATCCAGAACGTCCGCATGCTCTGCCAGATCCCAGCGGTGGTGGCGGTGCTCGGCGTCATCGGCGCTGACTTCGGTGCCTCACTGCCGGACCTCTTCCATCCCCTGCCCGACGGGCCCACGATCGGCGTCGGCGCCGGGGTCGCGCTGCTGGCGCTCGGCGCGACCGTCGGCGGTGAGCCGCCCCGGCACGAGGGCCACACGCCCGGTGAGAAGCAGAAGGGCTGGGCGCGGATGGCGCTGCGGGTCATGCGCGTGCTCGCCTACGCGTCGTTCGCCCTCGCGGTGGTGATGATGATCGGCAAGGCGTTCGCGGGAGCGCACCTGTTCGCGCTGGTGACCCTGTCGCATGCTGTTCCGAGCCTCGCGCTGATCGTCCTGTTCCTCGAGGCGGTTCTGCACCGTCGGCCCTCCTGGTACGTGTTCGAGGTCGGTGCGGTGGGGCTGCTGGTCGCCGGCGCGATCATGGATTCGTCCCTCGAGATGGAGTACGCGGCGCCGCAGTCGTTCTCCACCGGGTACGTGTGGCTGCCGCTGCTGTTCGTCGGCTTCGGCATCGTGATCAACCGGGCGTACGTCCGCTCGATGCCGCTGAGCTTCAGGCGCTCGGACTGGATCATCTACACGGTGCGCGCGTTCGAGTTCTCCCTGATCATGCACGTGGTCGGGTTCGTGTCCGCGCTCGCGTTCGTCGCCGCTGTGTTCCTCGGGTACGACGACGGCACCCCGCTGTCGATCGCCGCGATGAACGCCGCGTTCATGGTGGTGTTCGCCGTCGCCTCGGCTGTGGCCCGCCACGAACTGATGTGCCGCCATGCGGCCAGGGCCCGCACCTCCGGGGTGGTGATCTCGGTGGCGCTGGCGGTCCTCGGGTTCCTCGGCGTGATCGTGAACTCCGTGGTCGCCTCCGCCGGCGGCACCCTGACGAACGGCGGGCTGGCCCTCATCATCGGCATCGCGGCCGGCCTCATGCTGACCGTTCCGGCGCCCGTGCGCGATGAGCACGGCGCACCGAGCCTGGACCGCTGGTTCTCCGAGTTCCGCCACCGCGACCTGACGGGCACGGGCCTGTGGGCCCGCGTCCCGGATGTGGGCGACGAGACCCGGCAGCGCCGCACATTCCCCACCCTCTCCCGCTGATCGAAGAAGGCACTCATGTTCCGTTGGACCCTGCACGGCAACGGCCGCACTGTTGAACCCGGTCGCGTGGTCGCGCCCGATGAGCGGCTGAACTGGTTCGCCACCATCGGCATCGGCGCCCAGCACGTCATCGCCATGTTCGGCGCCACGTTCCTGGTGCCGCTGCTGACGGGCTTCCCGCCGTCCACCACGCTGCTGTTCTCCGGTCTCGGCACGCTGCTGTTCCTTTTGATCACCCGCAACCGGGTGCCCAGCTACCTCGGGTCCTCGTTCGCGTTCATTGCGCCGATCACCGCCGCGAAGGCCGACGGAGGCATCGGTGTGGCCCTGGGCGGCGTTCTGATGACGGGCGTGATCCTGGCGCTGGTGGGTCTGCTGGTGCAGAAGGTCGGGACCCGGTGGATCGGTCTGCTGATGCCGCCGGTGGTGATGGGGTCGATCGTGGCCCTGATCGGCTTCAACCTGGCGCCCACCGCATACGAGAACTTCCAGAAGTCGACCGTGACGGCGGTGGTGACGCTGGCGGCGGTGGTGCTGTGCACGTCGATCTTCCGGGGCCTGCTGGGCCGCATCTCCGTGCTGATCGGTGTGGCGATCGGCTACGCGGTTGCGGTGGTCCGCGGGGAGGTGGACTTCACGATGGTGAATGAGGCTCCTCTGCTGGGGCTTCCGCCGTTCCACTTCCCGGAGTTCCACCCGTCGGTGCTGCCGATGTTCCTGCCGGTGGTGCTGGTGCTGCTGGCGGAGAACGTGGGGCATGTGCGGTCGCTGTCGCTGATGACCGGGAAGCCGCTGGATCGGATGATGGGCCGCACCCTGTTCTCCGACGGCCTCGCCACGACGCTGTCCGCCACGTTCGGCGGCTCGCCCACCACCACGTACGGCGAGAACATCGGCGTCATGAGCGCCACCCGCGTGTACTCCACGGCCGCGTACTGGGTGGCGGGCATCACGGCGATCCTGCTGGCGATGAGCCCGAAGGTGGGGGCGCTGATCTTCACGATCCCCCCGGGTGTCCTCGGTGGTGTCACGTTCATCCTGTACGGCCTGATCGGCATCGTGGGTGTGCGCATGTGGGTGGACGGCGTGGTGGACTTCTCCCGCCCGAAGAACCAGTTCACGGCGGGTGTGGCGCTCGTGGTGGGCATCGCGAACGTGACCTGGCAGTTCGGTGACATCACCTTCAACGGCATTGCGCTGGGGTCGCTGGCGGCGCTGGCGATCTACCACGTGATGAACTCGCTGGGCCGCGTGTTCGGCACGGACGAGCCCGCTCACTGACGTGTCCGGCACCGACTCGACTGGCCCGGACCCGTCGGTCCGGCCGGCATCCCCGGACCCGACGGGCCGGCCCGGGTGGGCGCCGTTCCTGCAGGTGGGGGTGCGGGTCACCGCCCGCTACCGGCTGCCGACGGATGCCGCGTTCCGAGCGTCCGACGCTCTCGGGTACATCCGCGCCGTGGACGAGGAGACCATTACGGTGGAGACGAAGCGGGGCTTCGCGCGGATTCCGCGGCCGATCATCACCGCGGTGAAGGAAGTGCCGCCCCCGCCTCCGAGGCGCCGACCCCGCTCCCAGTCCTGACCGTTTCGCGGTGATCTCGCCGGTAGGATGGCCGCATGGCTTCCAGCTCTGAATTCGTCAACCGCCCCTTCCACAGCCTGCCGGTCGAGCGCGACCTCGTCGCGATGCGGCAGCTGATCCCGTCGGCCACCATGACCGCGCGCACCACCGCCGAGCACGGCGCCCACGAGGTGGAGATCGCGACGATCCTGCCGATGAACTGGCCGTCCTGCAAGCGTGAGGACGGCACCGTGCTGCTCGGCATGCAGGCCACCGTTCCGGGGTCGGACGTGTCCCGCGGCCTCGGCCAGGCGCTGCTGTCGGCGCTGGAGGCGGATCCGGGCACGTCGTTCGCGCAGGTGGAGATGACGGAGGAGTCGCCGCGCCTGCAGGACCTCCTCGACCCCGAGGGCTTCGGCCCCCTGGAGATCCACGATGACTTCGAGTTCTGGATCGATGCGGGCGCGGAGCGCACCGATGAGCTCGATGAGGGCCTGAAGCAGGCGAACGACGCCATCATGATCACCCGCGCCGTGGACGGCCTCGACCACGGCTTCTGGGTGGACGCGGGTCCGAAGGAGCACCTGCGCTGGGTGTTCGACGCACCCGAGGACAGGGTCATCGACGCGATCGCCCGCCTGCACGCCCGCCGCGAGTCTGCGATCACCGACGGCACGAAGTTCGTCGGCTCCTTCCGCGCCGACGGCCTCACCATCCCCGTGTGGGACCTGCCGAAGGGCTTCGGGGCCGACGGGGTCGCCGAGCACGCGGAGGAGTTCTCGAAGCGGTTCCTGGAGGCGCTGAACACTGATGAGCCGCTGACGGGTGCGGAGCGCCGCGCCCGCGGCGGCGTCCTGAGCCGGCAGGTCACGCTGCGATGACCGGCATCGAGGGGGCCCGCGTGCAGCACGCGGCAGTGGTGATCCCGGCGAAGGACGAGGCCGCCCGCATCGAGGCGACCGTCCAGGCCGCGTTCTCCATTCCGCGGGTGGACCTCGTGGTCGTGGTGGATGACGGTTCGACCGATGCCACCGCCGCGATCGCGCAGGGGGCGGGCGCCCTCGTGGTGCGTCACCGCGTCAACCAGGGCAAAGCGGCCGCGATGGCGACCGGTGCGCGCCTGATTGCGATGCGGGAGAACGCCGACCGGGCCGACGGGGCCGGGGACCATATCGAGCACATTGAGGAGCCGGTGCCGGGCCACACGGGTGAACTGCCCGTGGTGCTGGAGGACGGGGAGGACGCGCCGGTGCTGGCGCGGCCGATCCTGTTCATCGACGGCGACATGCAGGACTCGGCGGCGAACGCCGCCCCGCTGATCGACGCGGTTCTGGATGACGGCGTGGACATGGCGATTGCGACCCTGCCGCCGCAGGAGGGCGCCGCGGGGATGGGCCTGGTGGTCCGCACGGCCCGCAACGGCATTGAGCGCGCGACCGGTTTCGTGGCGGAGCAGCCGCTGTCGGGCACGCGCTGCATCACCCGGGAGACGTGGGACGCGGTGCAGCCGCTCGCCCCGGGCTGGGGTGTGGAGACGGGACTGACGATCGACGCGCTGGACAAGGGCTTCTGGGTGAAGGAGATCCCCGCGGAGCTCTCCCACCGCGCCACGGGCCGCGACATGCGCTCGCAGCTGCACCGTGCGGCGCAGCTGCGGGATGTGATGCGGGCGCTGCGCTCCCGCCGCCACCTGTCGCCGAACGACCCGCTGGAGGAGCCCGTCGGCGACCAGGCCGACGAGACGGACTAGCGGCCTTTCCCGCTGACACGCGGCAGAAGCGCGAGCTGGACAAGCGTGCCGACGGCAAAGGCCGCGGCGAGCAGCGCCAGGCCCGTATCGTTCGTCAGCGCACCGATCCACGCACCCAGCACGGCGATGCTCCTGAGCGCCCGACCGAGCGGCGCCTGTGCATCCCAGGCACTCACACGCCGCGAAGTGACCGCGAGCACCGTCAGCGCGACGATGATCAGCATGCCCGGCACCGCCACGACCGGATACAGCCACAGCGGCTCCAGCATCCGCACCGTCCGGCTCACCACCATCGAGGCTGCGGCCGACGGATCCTCCACCAGCAGCGCCGCGAAGTCCCCCAGGTGTGTGCGGGCACCGGCACCGCGCGACGCATCCAGCGCCGCCACCGTCGCGAGCAGAACAGCACCCGCAGCGCCCGCGACCAGCACATGCACGGGCCGCAGACGCACACCGCACGCCGCCATCACAGCGAGCAACAGCACCGGCCCGAAGATCAGGGAGCTGCCGGCGTCGGCGCCGAACTGCGGCGCCGCGGACACCACCAGCACCACCAGACCGCTGACACCCACGACCAGGGTGCGGACCAGGCGCGACAGCTGCGGTGCGGCGTGCAGCAGCGCGATCAGGCCCATCGCCCACCCGGCGAGCACGAACGCCGTCAGATGGTTCGACATCCCGTAGAACCGGCCGCCGTACAGCGGCTGATTCCCCAGCAGGGACGCCAGCTGCAGCCGCGACCCCGTCAGCGAATCCAGCAGGATGACGCCCGCGAGGACGGCGCCGGCGGCCGCGGCGTCGAGCCCGCGCACCGTCAGCACCCGTCGGCCCCGGCCCTGCGCGGACGCGAGGCGCGGCAGGAGGCGCCGCACTGAGACCTCCACCACGACCAGGCCGACGGTCGCCACCACGAGGATGTACCCGAGCACCGTCGCGGCCGGCCACGGCGACAGCGGCCACGGAACCGTGGACGTGGTCAGGCCGGCCGCCACCGCGAGCAGACCGAACGTCAGCACTGCGGTGGTGCGGCCCAGCGCCGCGAGCACCGCCCCGACCAGGGCGATCACGCCGATCACCGCGACCAGGATCGGCGTCAGGTCATCCATTGCGCGGGCCGTCAGCGTCAGCGCCTCGGCATGGTCGCGGGAACTGTCCGTGCCGAGCGGCTCCACCGCCCGCACCGAGTCCTCGGCGAGGTCGAGGTTCGTGACGAGGCCCTGCTGACGCGTGGACGTGGAGGTGAGGGAGCGGTTCGTGGCCCAGCGGGAGTCCATCACGACCTGCAGGTTCAGCGGCACCTCCAGGTTGAACGTGTCGCGCTGCTCCTCGGCGGCGTCGGCCCGGTCGGCGGGCGGGTCGGTCATGCCGATGCTCGCCACCGCGATCGCGGGTCGACGGGGCGGGGTCGTGGTGGTGATGCA
>NZ_JACHWP010000025.1 GCF_014191425.1 Helcobacillus massiliensis | reverse complement strand
AAGCACGCCGGAGAGCCTTCGCACCCTACGCCGCCGAATGTGGCACGTCGTCGAGGATTCACGTGAAACCTCGCACGACCGCAACTTGAGCCAGTGGAGAGTCGCCATGGCCGTAGCTCCCTCCCTGTCGTTCCGTCTCAGTGGTTTCACGTGGAACACACTGTCGCAGACACAGCACCGCAGCATCTCCCCACATTGAGAACTCATTGCCACCGAAGAGCACAACTTTCGATTGACCGAACACAGTGACTCGGGGCAGCGGCTCTGCCAAGGTCGAAATACCACTCCGAATGATTGCCTGCGCTTCTGTTGCCGAGAGCGTTGGTTTCACGTGGAACCGAGTGAGCACAACTACACGTCCACCGCCACCTCGGCCGAGTACGCAATGTGTCAATCAACGGACATGCCCGCAGGGCACAGTTTTCCTAGCCGCACAGCAAACGAAGAGGGTCAAGGGTGCATGCCGGTTGGCCGGCACGATGTTGCGTCCTGACTGAGGTTGAACAAGCGTGTTTCACGTGGAACCACTTCGCGGCATTGTCTGCATGCGAACTCCTCCCGCGTTGCGCATCCACACCGTCGCCGTTTCACGTACAACCACAGTCAGATACGACAACTCAAGAGGGTGGCAGTCAGCTGAACTCCACAGTCGTGCAGCGTCAGGAGGGTGTACCCCATCGCTCTGTCGTGTCTACGTGCGCGAAGGTTCTAGTGGAAAGGGTCTGTTTCACGTGAAACCTGAGGAGGCTAGCTATCTTTCGCACAAGTGGGTGTCCAGACCCGACTGGAGCAAACCATGACGTCATGTCTATCGAAGTGTTTTACGTGGAACACCTCCAACAACGCGCTGATCAGCACTTATCGGACCGGTTCCACGTGAAACTCGACTCCTGGGACAAGTCACCACACCCTCGGACCGACAGCGAAGCGAATAGGCGCACCCTGGGCGTGGTCCATTACTCAGCAGTTCTACGTGAAACGACCTATCTGCCGGGTCGGACTCAATGGTCCCGGCACCTGAACTGATCCCTCAAACACGCCGCTCCATCCAGACGTCACGCTGGTACTCAACGCGCGCTGCCGCTGAGGATGCGTGGGGACGGGGGCTGAGGTTCCACGTGAAACCTAGCGGCAGATCAGTGCCGCTGTCCTTGTCCACAAGGCGGCCCGAGAGAGGGCGACAAGTCCTGACCAGAGCCCGACCAGTGCCACTATCCGCGCAGGTCAGGGATCGTTTCACGGAGTTATCCACAGAAGAGTGCACACACGTGGATACAGCACTCGAGAGGTGAGATCAGCGCGGGTGAGCACCCTGACGGATCTCGCCCCAAGTCAGTGGACGGAAGAGACAGTCAGCACGGAGCAGCCCGCGGCAACCCAGCCACAGCCAGCACAGCACAGCACAGCACAGCTCAACGCGCCACAGCACAACCGAACACTGCGCAGCACAGACAGCTCACCCGCGCTCGACCCGGACGGACGAGATGGGCAGAGAAAAGGGAGGGCACTCGTCGGCACCCTCCCTTACCGGATGGTAATCAGAACCAGGCCGTGACGCTCAGCCCTCGCCGGGCAGGTCATCGGCGTCGATCCCGAGGAGAGACGCCAGGCGATCGAGATCCTCCATCGAGGAGAACTCAAAGGTGATCTTGCCCTTGCGCTTGCCCACATCGATCCGGACCGGAGCTTCGAAGCGGTTGCTGATGCGGGAGGTCAGGTCCACCACGTGCGGATTGTAGGTGGTGCGGCGGGGAGTGGATGCACGCCCCGTCGGGCCGCTGCCTGTGGAGATCAGGCGCTCAACAGCGCGGACTGACAGCCCCTCGGCCACCACACGGGCCGCCAGCTCCTCCTGGAGCTTCGGATCGTCCACGGCCAGGAGAGCGCGCGCATGGCCCGCAGAGAGGGCCCCGGAGGCCACACGGCGCTGCACAAGCGGCGCCAGCTTCAGCAGACGCAGCGTGTTGGTGATCTGGGGACGGGAGCGGCCGATGCGCTCCGCCAGTTCGTCCTGCGTGGAACCGAAGTCCTCCAGGAGCTGCGCGTACGCGGCGGCCTCTTCCAGGGGGTTCAGCTGGCTGCGGTGCAGGTTCTCCAGCAGAGCATCGCGCAGGAGGTCATCGTCGCTGGTTTCACGAATGATCGCCGGGATCGAGGTCAGCCCACCGCGCTGCGCGGCGCGCCAACGGCGCTCACCCATGACGAGCTCAAACGATTCGCCGCTCTCCGTGACCGGAATTGGTCGAACCACAACCGGCTGCAGGACGCCGACTTCGCGCAGGGAGTACGCCAGCTCATCGAGCGCTTCCTCATCGAAGACGGTGCGCGGGTTCCGCGGGTTCTCGCGGATCTCATTGATGGGAAGCTCCGCGAACTCGGCACCGGGAACAGCGACGAGATCGTCTGTGTCGATCGACAGCTCCGAGGCGCTGGAGGACTCGTCCTCAGCCCCGGACGCGGCCGCAGCGACGGAGGGATCCTCGTGCTCATCGGAGCGGTCCTGAGCCGTCTCAGAGGCCGCTGACGGCGCCTCAGCGGAGGCATCTGCCCCAGGAGCATCGTCAGCCTCGGATTCGGCTGCCGCAGCGGGCCCAGCCGCGTCGGGATCGAACCGGCGCTCGTCCTCACCGACCATCACCACATCGTCGTACCCGAAGCCCTCGGTCGCGGACTTCGACGACGCCGCCGGCGCAGGAGCCGCATTCTCGGTATCCGTGCGCTCTGCCGACTCGGCAGCCGGGGCGTCAGTCTGGTCAGCGTCCGGGGTCGCTGCCGTCACGGCCGCCGGAGACTGCTCCGGTGCAGGGGTCGGCGCTGCGGGAGCACGGGTCTCCCCAGCCGGGGAGAGGACCTTCTCCTCCACGCTGGTGCCGGAGGCGTCAGCGTCCTTCTGCTGAGCCGCGGTCGGTGCCGCAGCGGGCCTCGCCGCAGCAGGGGCGGCAGTCGGAGCGGCGGAGGGGGCTGACGTCGGCGCAGCAGCCGGCGCAGCAGCCGGCGCGGGCGCGGCCGCACCTGCAGTGGCGGAACGTTTGGAGGCGGCACGGCGGGACCGGGCAGCGCGCGCCATATCGTTGGCGAGATCGCGCCGACGGGCAGCCGCATCCTCGCGGGGAGCGCCGACGGGATCACCCGAAAAGAACATGTCCACCGGGCGGCTCGAGGCACGACCGGAGGAGGCAGCACCACTGCGGTCCGCCGAGGCGGAGCCGTCAGTGGAGGAATCGGCTGCGGAGCTCTGCGACTGGGATCCGCGGCCTCCGTCGGCCTGCCGACGGGTGCGCAGCGCGGGAGCCGCCTCCTCGGCGGGAGCGGGAGACGCTGCGGACGCAGCGGTGGGGGCAGAAGCAGCAGTGGGAGCGGACGCGGCGGTGGTAGTCGAGGCCTTCGTCGCAGGCGCAGACTTCTTCGCGGTCGCGCCCGACTTCACCGAGGACGACTTCGCGGCGCTGGACTTCGCGGGGGTCGACTTCTTCTCCGAGGACGCCGTCGCCTTCGAGGACTCGCCGGAGGGGGCCTCCGTCGGCTTCTCAGCTGCCGCTGGCTTCGCCGGCTCCGCCTGCCGACCGCTGGGAGCTGCGCTGGGGATCAGCGCGCCGATCCCGCGACCGAGTCCGCGTTTCTTCGCCATAGTCTTCCTTCATCAGTCTGCTGGAAGCCATGATTCTTCCAGGCCCACGATTGAAGCGCGAACCGCCAGCAGGTCGTTCTGCCGCGCCGCGCGTCGGATAAGTCAGGAACGGGTGGAGATCTCGTGCGCCGCCGCGCGGTACGCCAGGGCGCCGGTGCTCCCCGGATCGTAGGTGATCACCGTTTCGCCGTAGCTGGGCGCCTCGGAGATCCGCACCGACCGCGGAATCAGAGTCTGCAGGGTCTGCTCCGGGAAGTGCTCGCGCACATCCTCCGCCACCTGCGACGCCAGCCGGGTCCGGCCGTCGTACATCGTCAGCAGAATCGTGGACACCCGCAGATCCGAGTTCAGATGCTGCTGGATCAGCTCAATGTTCTTCCACAGCATCGCGATGCCCTCGAGCGCGTAGTACTCCGCCTGGATCGGCATCAGCACCTCCCGCGCCGCCACCAGCGAATTGATGGTCAGCAGACCCAGCGACGGCGGGCAGTCGATGAAGATGTAGTCCAGGCGCGGCTCACCCGCCTGCTCCCGGTGTTCGATGTAGGCACGGATGGCGTTCTTCATCCGCGACTCCCGCGCCACCATCGGCACCAGTTCGATCTCCGCACCCGACAGGTCGATCGTGGCGGGCGCACACTGCAGCGTCTCGAACTGCTCCGAGGGGACCAGGATCTCGTGCAGCGGCTTGTCATCCACCAGGACGTCGTACAACGACGCGATATCGGGATCGTGCTCCACACCCAGCGCGGTGGACGCATTGCCCTGCGGGTCCGCATCGATCAGCAGAACATGCAGGCCGCCCTGCGCCAGCGCAGCCGCCACGTTCACAGCAGTGGAGGTCTTGCCGACCCCGCCCTTCTGGTTCGCCACCGAGATGATGCGGGTCTCCGCCGGCGCCTCGAAGGTGGCGTTCTCCAGCTTCCTGCGCAGCTGGGTGTCCTGCCTCAGCTGCCGCATCAGCGGAGTGTCCTCCTGCGAGCCTTTGCTATTTGCCACCACGGGAGCCTTTCTTCTGCGGACGTGCGGTCACATCAACGCTCACCACTGTAGTGGGAACCTCAATGCCCTCCGCTCGGATCAGCTCGATCCGGGCGTTCTCCCCGCCCAGCCGCTGCAGCGTCTTCTGCGCCTTCTCGATCTCCTGCGGGGCGCTCTGCCCCTTCAGCGCCACGAGCCGGCCGCCCACCCGCACCAGCGGGAGCGTCCACTTCGCGAGCTTGTCCAGCGCCGCAACCGCCCGCGCGGTCACCACATCGAACTCCTGCTCACCGTGCAGCTCCTCCGCGCGGGCCCGCACCACGGTCACCTGCGGGAGCTGCGTGCCGACGAAGTCCTCCTCATCCAAGGCGGCGAGATCCTCCAGGGTCTCCTCCAGCCAGATGCAGCGTCGCTGCATCGTCTCGATCAGGGTGATGTCGATGTCGGGCCTGGCGATCGCCAGGACCAGGCCGGGCAGGCCAGCGCCGGAGCCCACATCGGCGAGCGTGCGGACGGGCTCGGGCAAGGCCGCAGCAGAGTCGGCGGATTCAGCAGAGGTACCGGACCCGCTGGATGCGGCAGAGCCGTCGGATGCAGCGGCCCCGTCGGCCCCTTGCGGCGTCTCCAGCGCACGCACCATGAGCGCGCAGTTGAGCACGTGGCGCTCCCAGATGCGATCGACCTCGCGCGGGCCGATCAGGCCCTGCTCCGCGCCCTTGGTCTGCAGCAGGCGGGCGTAGCGCTCCGCCAGCGGCAGGTTGCGGCCGAACAGCTCCTCAGCCAGCGCACGGTGCTCCGCCGGCGGCGCCAGACGCTCAGTCATGGGGGTAGATCACCACGTGGCGGGTGCCGCCCTCACCATCGGACTCCGAGCGGAGACCGGCGCGCTTGGCGACATCGTGCACCACCTTGCGCTCGAACGGGTTCATGGGGCGCAGCGGCACGGGGATCGTGCCGTTCTTCGCCTGCTCCACCGCCTTCTCAGCCAGCTCCTCCAGCTCGCTGCGGTGGTTCGCGCGGAAACCGCCGATGTCCAGCATCAGGCGCGAACGCTGACCGGTGCGGGCCTGCACTGCCAGGCGCGTCAGCTCCTGCAGCGCCTCCAGCAGTTCGCCCTTCGGCTCGTTCAGCGCGGCGAGCTCGTCGGCACCGCGGATCTCCACGGAGGCGCGGTCGCCGTCCACGTCGATGTCGATGTCACCGTCCAGGTCAGCGATGTCCATCAGCTCTTCGAGGTAGTCGGCGGCGAAATCGCCTTCCTCCTCGAGGCGCTGCAGGCGGTCGCCTCCGTTGCTGTGGGAGTCGGCGGAGGTCTCCTCGACCTCGGGCGCCTGGTCCTCGCGCAGATCCTCCGGGGTGTCGGCAGTGGGGGTGTCGTTCACAATGGCCTCATTTCACTCGGGTGTGCGGGTTCCACCCACGTGGGGTGGGGCAGCCCGCCTGGGTCGCCGTCAGCGGCGGTTGCGCTTCTTCGCGCTGGACTTCTTCTTGCCGGAGCCCTTCCTGCCGGCTGCGGAGCTGCCGCCGGGATTCTGGGCACGGCGCTTGGCCTGTGCTTCGGCGCGCTGGCGGCGGGCCCGCTCCAGCATCTCCTCATCAGAGAGGCGGCGGCCCTTCTCGTAGCGCTTCGGCTGGACGCGGATCTGCTGCTCCTCGACCGGCTTCTCCACCTTCGCGGGGCGGAAGTCCAGCGGTTCCAGACCCTTCTTCGCGCGCTTCTCATTGATGCGCTCGTGGCGGACCTTCTCCGCGTCCGAACCGGGGGTCGGGTTGTTGCGGATCATCCACCACTGCTGGCCGAAGCTCCACACGTTCGTGGTGAGCCAGTAGATCAGCACGCCCAGCGGCATGCCGGGGCCGGTGATGATGTAGATGAACGGAAGAACATAGAGCATGATCTTCTGCATGTTCGCCGCGGGGCCCTCGAGGGCCGACGGCGGCAGGTTCTTCATCGTCAGTTCCTTCTGGGTGAGGAACGTGACGGCGCACATCAGCGCGATGATGATGCCGGTGATCAGCTTCGTCTCGATGGTGCCGGAGAGGAAGCTGTCAGCGATCGTGGTGTTGCTGAAGATCGTGGAGGTCGAGGCGCTCTTCGCCAGCTCCGGGGTCATGCCGCCGAAGGTCTCGCCGTAGCTCTTCCCGCCCGGGGAGTGCTCCGGCAGGGTGTAGAACAGGGCGCGGAACAGGCCGAAGAAGATCGGCATCTGGATCAGCAGCGGCAGGCACGAGGACACCGGGGAGGCGCCGTGCTTGCGGTAGACCTCCATGGTCTCCTGCGTCATCGCCTGGCGGGACTCCGGGTCGGTCTTGCCCTTGTACTTCTGCTGCACGGCCCGCAGTTCGGGGCCGGCGATCTGCATGGCGCGGGAGGCGCGGATCTGCTTGGCGAACAGCGGCAGGATCAGGATGCGGACCAGGACGGTCAGACCCACGATCGACAGGATCCAGGTCCAGCCGCTGTTGGGGTCCATCACGAAGGACAGCACCTTGTGGAACTGCACCATGATCCAGAAGACCGCCCATTCAATGGGCATCAGAATCTTTGACATCGGCCTTGTCTTTCTATCCGTCCCGGATGCGCATGACGGTCATGCGAGGGGCGGCGTCGGTCGGGTTCGGGTCTAATCTACAAGTCGTCGCCTGCGCGGTCCTCGGGCCTGCGCAGGGCGCGTGGATTGCTCCACATGCCCGGCGCCGGGGTGGGGTCGAGGCCGCCCCCGGTGAGGGGGTTGCAGCGCAGGATCCGCCACGCGGACAGCACGGTGCCCTTGACGGCGCCGTGGCGGCGCAGGGAGTCCACCGCGTACTGGGAGCACACGGGGGTGAAGCCGCACGCCGGCGGCGTGTACGGCGAGATCCCCCGCTGATAGGCGCGGACCAGGGCGGTGAGGATCGCCGTGGGCCACTGCAGCGGGGAGCGCATGGTGGTGGTCAGGCCGGCCGACGGGTGCGCTGGGCACCGTCGGTGCGCCGCTGCAGCTTGGTGACGGCGGCGGCGACGGCGGATTCGGTCTGCGCGGCGAGGTCCTGGAACTGCACGGACTGGATACCGGGCAGGGCTCGGACCACGCAGGTGGAGCGCGGGGGCAGCAGGTGCATGCGCGGCCGCATGATCTCCCGCAGACGCCTGGTCACACGGTGACGGATCACCGAATTGCCGACCTTTTTGGACACGACGAAACCCACGCGGGGCTCATCCTGCTGTCGCGGCCCGCTGGTGTGCGGATCGGGAACAGCCACGTGAACCACCACGTGGGATCGTGCTGCCCTCGTCCCGGTGCGGGACGTGAGGCGGAAGTCGTCGCTGTGGCGCAGACGGTGAGCGGGAGCGGTCACGCTGGGACCGGCTCAGCTCACGCGGACAGCGAAGCGCGGCCCCGCGAGCGGCGTGCGTTGATGATGGCGCGGCCTGCGCGGGTGCGCATGCGGGCGCGGAAGCCGTGCTTCTTGGCGCGGCGGCGGTTGTTCGGCTGGAACGTGCGCTTGGACATCTCGTTCTCCTACGGATCGGTGGCCCCGGGAGGGGCCTGTGGGCGGGGCGGGGCCCCGTGGCTTTTCGGTGGCTGCGCAGCTGCCGGGTTCGCGCGTCGAACCGTCACGGGGAGCGTCGAGGGGAAGTCCCGGTGGCGCAGCACAGACTGATCAAGCGTAGGGCGGTGCGCGGGCAGGGTCAATGGATCCGCGGTGTCTTCGCCCGTCTGTGGGCGGAATCTCACGGGTCGTTCGGGACTGCACCACACCTTATCCCCAATGGCTGACACTTTTCCCCACCATTTGTGGAAAACTGTGTGCACGATCCCCACCGATCCGGCCCTTCCCCATGCCGACCAAGGAGCAACGATGGACAACGCGGCGCCCGACCACGACGAACTGTGGGCACAGTGCATTCAGATCCTGCGCGCCGATCCCGATGTCTCCGACCGCCACATCGCCTTCCTCACCCTCTCCCGCCTCAAGGGCTTCCTCGACGACACCGCCCTCATCGCCGTCCCCTCCGGCCTGGCGAAGGACATCTTCGAAACCGCCATCCGCGACTCGCTGAAAGCAGCGCTCACCCAGGTCACAGGCCGGGACAGCCGCTTCGCCGTCACCATCGACGAGTCGCTCCTGGACTCCCTCCACAGCGACGGCCCCGCGCCGCGGCCCGCCCCGTCGGCCTCCCTGCCGGCACAGCCGGCCCCCTCCGGCCAGTCGACCCCGCCGACCGGCAGCGCAGGCATCGCAGGAGCGGACCCGTCGGCCTTCGCGGCGATGTCCGCGCAGTCCGCCCCCGCGGCGCCGCACACCTCCGAGGATGCGCCCGCCGGCTTCGGCGCGACCGGGGTGCAGCAGCGTCCCCAGCAGCAGCGATCCACACAATCCGCCTCGAATGTGAACAGTTCTGTGGATAACTCTGGGTCGGGGCTCGGATCCTCCACCCGCCTCAACCCGAAGTACACCTTCGACACCTTCGTGATCGGCGCCTCCAACCGCTTCGCGCAGGCCGCCGCCTTCGCGGTCGCCGAACAGCCCGCCCAGGCGTACAACCCCCTGTTCATCTACGGCGGGTCGGGCCTGGGCAAAACGCACCTGCTGCACGCCACCGGCCACTACGCCCTCGGCCTGCAGCCGAACATCCACGTGCGCTACGTCAACTCCGAAGAGTTCACCAACGACTTCATCAACTCCGTCTCCTCCGGTCAGTTCGGCCGCGCTCAGGAGTTCCAGCGCCGCTACCGCGACATCGACATCCTGCTGATCGATGACATCCAGTTCCTGCAGCGCGCCCCCGAGACCATGGAGGCGTTCTTCCACACGTTCAACACGCTGCACAACGCCAACAAGCAGATCGTCATCACATCGGACCTTCCGCCGAAGCAGCTCGGCGGCTTCGAGGACCGCATGCGCTCCCGCTTCGAAATGGGTCTGATGACGGACGTGCAGCCGCCGGACCTCGAGACCCGCATCGCGATCCTCCGCAAGAAGGTCACCGCCGAGGGCAACGACGAGGTCCCCCACGACGTCCTCGAGTACATCGCGCAGAACATCTCCACCAACATCCGCGAACTCGAAGGCGCGCTGATCCGCGTGCAGGCGCTGCATTCGCTGTCCCGCGCGCCGATGGACGTCTCCCTCGCCGAATCGGTGCTGAAGGATCTGCGGATCCACGACGGCGCCGCCGAGATCACCGCACCGCTGATCATCGCGGAGACCTCCAGCTACTTCGGGCTGTCCGTGGATGACATCAAGGGCACCAACCGCACCCGCGCGCTGGTGACGGCGCGGCAGATCGCGATGTACCTGTGCCGTGAGCTCACCGAAATGCCGCTGATGAAGATCGGCGACGAGTTCGGCGGCCGCGACCACACCACTGTGATCCACGCGAACAAGAAGGTGACGCAGCTGATGAAGGAGCGTCGCGCCCTGTTCAATCAGGTGTCGGAGCTCACCGCGCGGGTGAAGGCGAAGGCACAGGAGCACGGCCGCGGCTGATCCGGCGGGCCGACGGGTGCTGCGCGAGCACATTGCGCCGCAGCGGGCGTCCGGCGGTGTCCGCCGCGAATGACACGTCTGTGTTTCAGCAGGCTGGGCCGCAGAACCTCTGGTTTCCGTCCCTCGATTTCATCCACATTGTGGATAACTTTGGGGATACTGTGCATGCATACGGGCCCCGATGTGGATCCTCCCGCAGCACCTGACCGAGCAGCCGCGGACTTATGCCCATGATGTCCACAGAGTTCGATGAGCTCTCCAGAAGCGACCTGAACGACGAAAATCGGCCTGACCAGCAGAAACACCACTTATGCACAGGATCAACAGTCGTCATTAAGGTGAGTGTTTAAGTTTGGTTCACTGTGGGTGTGGACAAGCGGGGCCGGCCGGGCCCTGAGTCGCGGACCGGGCTCGAACACCTGTGCACATGAGCGGAGACGAACGGATGTTCAGAATGACAAGGATGGGATTTTGAACCGCGCGGGGGTCCTCGAAACTGACTACAGTTGACCCTGTTCGCACCGAGACGCACACCAGAGGGCTGCGCCGCTGCGACCATCCGCTTCTGACTGTCACGAAGGAGAGCACACGGTGAGATTCCACCTTGATCGAGATGTCCTGAACGAGGCCGTCTCCTGGGCGACTCGCACGCTCCCCACCCGCCCGGCGATGCCCATCCTGCAGGGTGTCAAGATCGTCGCCGACACCACCGGCGAGCTGAAGCTCTCCACCTTCGACTACGAAGTCAGCGCCCACATCACGCTGCCCGCCGAAGTCGATGAGGCCGGCGAAGTCCTCGTCCAGGGCCGTATGCTCTCCGAGATCGTCCGCGCCCTGCCGAACAAGCCGGTCTCCTTCCAGCTCGAGGGCACCAAGGTGGAGATACGCTGCGGCTCCTCCCGCTTCACCCTCGCCGTGCTTCCCATCGGCGACTACCCGGCGCTGCCGGAACTCCCGCCCGTGGTCGGTACGATCGACTCCTCGCTGTTCGCGCAGGCCATCAGCCAGGTGTCCATCGCCGCCTCGAAGGATGACGTGGTCCCCCTGCTGACCGGCGTGCGCATCGAGATCGACGGCGAGAAGGTCGCCATGATGGCCACGGACCGGTTCCGCCTCGCGATGCGCGAGTTCACGTGGAACCCGTCGGATCCCTCTGCGGAGATGTCCGCGATCGTGCGCTCGCGCACCCTCACCGAAGTGGCCCGCTCCCTCGGCTCGGGCAGCGTGGAGATCGCACTGAACACCGGCGAGCAGGCCAGCATCATCGGCTTCGAATCCGCCGGCCGCCGCACCACCTCCACCCTCGTGGACGGCGACTACCCGCCGGTGCGCCGCCTCTTCCCGGACAACACGAACTACTCCATGACCGTGGCGACCCAGCCGCTCATCGAAGCGGTCAAGCGTGTCAGCCTGGTTGCCGAGCGCAACACCCCCGTGCGGCTCACCTTCAGCGAAGGCCAGGTCGCCCTCGAAGCCGGCGCCGGTGACGACGCCCAGGCATCCGAAGTCATCGAAGCGCAGGTCGAAGGCGGCGAACTCGTCGTCGGCTACAACTCCGGGTTCCTCCTCGAGGGCCTCGGTGCATTCACCACCGACTTCGTGCAGTTCAAGATGCCCGACTCGATCAAGCCGTCCGTGATCCGCGGGCAGGAGTCGCAGGACGCGGACGCGGACGACTCCTACCGCTACCTGCTGATGCCGATGCGCATCTGACGCGGCGCGCATGCACCTGCGCGTCCTCGACCTGACCGACTTCCGCTCCTACGAGCACGTCACGCTGCAGCTGCGGCCCGGAGTGACCGTGTTCGTCGGATCGAACGGCCAGGGCAAGACCAACCTCGTCGAAGCGGTCTGGTACCTCGCGGCGCTGTCCTCCCACCGCGTCTCCCACGACGCCGCGATGGTCCGCCGCGGCGCCGAGACCGCGATCATCCGCGCCGGGTTCGTCCGCGCCGGCCGCGACGTCCGGGTCGATGCGCAGCTCGCGCCCGGCCGCGGCACCACCATCCGCCTCAACGGGCAGGGCCTCTCCCGCCCCCGTGAGGTCCTCGGTCAGGTCCGCGCCGTACTGTTCTCACCGGAGGACCTCGCGCTCATCAAGGGGGAA
>NZ_JACHWP010000024.1 GCF_014191425.1 Helcobacillus massiliensis | reverse complement strand
CGCCGCCCGCTTTGCGGCCGGTACCGCAGCCGCACTGGTATGGGGCGTTCTCACCGGATATACGCGCGGGCTGGTGCCTGCGAACCTCCAAGGACGCGCCCTGGCAGTCACCGGTCTCGGACAACCGATCGCCCTGGCTGGAGGAGTTCCTCTGGGGTCGTTCGCCGCATCGGTCATGGCTTGGCAATGGGTGTTCGTGACGATCTCAATCATCGCCGCAGGGCTCGTGGCGTGGATCGTCGCCGTCGTCCCAGACGTGCCGGGAACCGCGCTTCGGCGACGGACTCCGCTGATGCAGGTGGTCAGGCTGCCCGGGGTGCGCGTCGTGCTCGGCGTCACCGCTTGCTGGATCCTCGCCCATAACATGCTCTACACCTATGCGGCTCCCCTGCTGGGCCAAACGGAATTGCGTCTTGACGTCGGTCTTGCCGTGTTCGGGGTGACCTCGATGGCGGGGATCAGCCTGGTGGGAGTGGTGATTGACCGTGCGCTGCGTTTGACCACGTTGACGTGCATCGCCACGATGGGCGTTGCCACGGCTGGCTGGCTTGCTCCTCAGTCAGGGGTAGCGATTACCGTCGTGCTGGTGACCGCCTGGGGCTTGAGCTTCGGTGGCGCTCCGGTTCTATTGCAGACGGCTCTTGCTGATCGCGCGGGTGTCCACACCGACGCAGCGCAGTCAGTGTTCGTCACCGTGTTCAACCTGGCGGTCGCCGGTGGCGGCTTCGTGGGCGGGCTCATCCTCTCGGCAGCGGGGCCGGTCGGGATTGCCACGTCATCGGCGGGACTCTGTGTCGTAGCCGTAATGGCCGTGAGCATTGCACGGTGGGCGTTCCCGCCAGGTAGACGTCACGATGGCGACTCGCCAGTTGGGACCGCGGAGTGCTCGGCGCACTGTGATTGATGGAGGGTGACGGCGTCGAGGAACGCGGTGGTGGCGGGGCTGGGATTGAAGTCGTTCCAGGCGAGGTATTCCACTCGCCGCGGCGCGTCCTGCACGGTGATGGCTGACAGCGTGTGATCTGCGGGGACGACGTGGGCGGACAGGAGAGCGGCTGCCAGTCCGTTGCGGATGAGTCCGAGGATGAGGTCGATGGTCATCGCTTCGAACGCCACCTCACGCTGCAGGCCGGCCGCGCTGAATGCAAGGTCGGCCTGGGCGCGGCCGGCGGTACCGCCGGGAAAGTCGACGAATCGTTCATGCGTGAGGTCCTCCAGGGTCACGTGCGTGCTCGACGCCAGTGGGTGCGCCGCTGGCAGTACCGCGACCAGGGATTCTCGCGAAAGCTCCTTGGTGGTGACCCCGTGCGGGGGTGTGCATTCGGCCAGTCCGAGGAAGGCGACGTCGAGGCGGCCGGAACGGATGTCGCCCACGAACTGCTCGCTGCCTCCGGTGCGCAGCGCGATGCGAACTGCCGGGTGTTGGGCGTGAAAGGACGCGAGCAGGTGCGGTACGTCGACGGCTGTGACGGTGGGGATCACTCCGATGGTCAGGGTGCCGCGGATCTGGCCGGTGGCTGCGGCGGCGTCGGTGACGGCACGCTCGGCAGCTGCCAGGCTCTGCCGTGACGCCTGAACGAAGGCCTCCCCTGCCGGGGTGAGTTCCACGCGGCGTGAGGTGCGCGCAAACAGCTGGATCCCGATTTCCTGCTCGAGTGCCTTGATCTGGTGGCTGAGCGCCGACTGGACCACATAGCAGCGCTCGGCGGCACGGGTGAAACTCCGTTCCTCGGCGACTGCCACGGCATAGCGCATCTGCTGCAACTCCATCCATCCATGATCCATGTGCATGCCAGGAATGACAAACATGTGTTGGACTCATGGTCGTGTTGGCGTGAGGGTGGATCACATGACGACCACGACCGCGCCCGGCACGGACAGCGCGACTCCTGCTGTGCGTGCCGGTTGGATTGCTGCCACGGCGCTTGCGCCGATGGTCTGGGGCACGACTTACATCGTCACCACCCACCTGCTCCCACCGGGACATCCTGTGTTCGCCGCGCTGATGCGCACCCTTCCGGCCGGGCTGATCGCCCTGGTCATTGCCCGCCAGCTCCCCCGGGGCGACTGGTGGTGGAAGAGCCTGGTGCTGGGCGGACTGAACATGGGGGCATTCTTTCCCTTGCTGTTCGTGGCAGCTCAGCGTCTGCCCGGTGGGGTCGCTGCCACCCTGGGCGCCGTGCAGCCGATCGTGATCGCATTCCTCGCCGTCGTGATCCTGCACGAGAAGCTCTCCGGTTGGCGGCTGCTATGGGGGGTGGTCGGCATGGTGGGTGTGGGCCTTGTGGTCCTCGGACCGGAGGCCGCGCTGGACCCGCTCGGCGTGATGGCCGGCCTCGCTGGTGCCGTATCGATGGGGACCGGTGTCGTGCTCACCAAGAAGTGGGGACGCCCCGCGAACGTGAGCGCCGTCGGGCTCGCGGGATGGCAACTCACCGCAGCCGGGCTGATCCTGCTGCTCCCCGCGCTAGCGATCGACGGCATCCCAGCGGGCATCGACGCCGCCGCGCTCGCCGGATACGCGTGGCTCGGTCTCGTCGGGGCGCTGCTGACCTACACGATCTGGTTCGCAGGCATCCGCCATCTGCCCGTCACACCGACCGCCCTACTCGGGCTGCTCTCACCCCTGACAGCTGCGGCACTGGGCGCGCTCATCGCGGGGGAAGCGCTCACCGCGATCCAGCTCGTCGGCTTCGCCACGGCACTGATCGCCCTGGCCTCGGGGCAACTTCCACCACCCATTCGACGAAAGGACAACGCATGAAGATCGCCATATTCGGAGCCACGGGCATGGCAGGTTCTGCCATCACCGACGAAGCCGTCCGACGCGGCCACCAGGCCCTCGCCGCATCCCGCCACCCGCGCGAGGACGCCTCACCCCACGTCGAATCCCGAGCCGTCGACGTCGCAGACATCGACTCAGTAGCCGCTGCTCTGGGCGACGCCGACGCGGTCGTTGTCGCAGTCCGTCCCGCGCCGGGCCAGGAGAGCACTCTGCCTGCCCTCACCCGGAACGTGCTCGACGCCGCCCGGATCCATGATGTTCGCGTGGTCGTGGTGGGCGGATCGGCACCCCTGTGGTCCCCCACCATGCCGGGCCATCGAGTCTTCGACGACCCCGGCTACATTCCGGCAGCGTGGCGCACCATCGCGCAGGCGAGCCTGGACCAGTTCACCGCGTGTCAGCAGCATCCGCATGAGCGGTGGACGTACGTCAGCCCACCAGCACTCTTCGAACCGGGACCGCGAACCGGACACTACGAACGAGGCACAGACACGCTCCTGGTGGATGAGCGCGGAGCCTCTCGCATCAGTGCGGCGGACTTCGCGATCGCCATCGTCGACGAACTGGAGGATCCCGGCGAGGACAACCACTTCACCGTGGCGACGTTGAGTTCCGACAACGAGACGATGGAGAACCGCGCATGACGGCTACTGCTGAAGGTGTGTTTTCGCCCGGGCTGCGCCTGGTCACCATTGGCCTGCTGGTCTCGGTGGGCATCGTCGCGTTCGACGGGCTGGGCGTGACCACGGCCCTGCCGGCCATCGCCTCAGACCTGGGAGGAATGACCACCTACGGGTGGGCGGTCTCGGCACTGATGCTGGCCAGTGTCGCGGGCACCGTGATCGCCGGCTTCCTCGCAGACCGGCACAACCCGCGCGGGCCCTACCTGGCGGGCTTCGGGATCTTTGCCGCAGGACTCACGGTGTCCGGCCTCGCGACGGGCTGGGCGCTGTTTCTGCTCGGCCGTGTCATCCAGGGCTTCGGAGTGGGAGCGATTCTCAGCATGGCCTACGTGTTCATCGGCAGGGTGTATCCGCCGGAACTACAGTCGCGTGCCCTTGCCCTGCTGTCGGGGGCGTGGACTGTGCCCGCTCTGGTTGGGCCGCTTGCGGCCAGCGTGCTCACGGAAGTGGCCAGCTGGCGGGTCCTGTTTCTCGCATTGATCCCGATCGTGGGAGTCACCATGATCATGACCACGCGAGGACTGCCTGAGCTGGGCTCATCCATGGACGCACCTCCAACCGGTGTGCGTCAGCGTCTCGCCTACAGCGTGTTGCTGGCTGCCTCTGCTGCCGTGTTGTTGTTCGGGCTGGAACAGCGCGGAGGGGTCGCGGGCGCGGGGCTCACGATCGTCGGGCTGGTGGGCATGTTCCTCGGACTACGTCACGTGCTGCCAGCAGGAACACTTCGATTGGCCCCAGGCGTGCCGTCGGGGATCGCGACCCGCGCCGTGTTGTCGCTGGCATTCTTCGGCATCGAGGTGTTCCTCCCGTTGGCCATGACCCAGATGCGAGGCGCGAGCCTCTTCTCGGCGGGTCTCACCCTGGCAGCAGGCGCCCTGGTGTGGGTCGCAGGCTCAATGGCCCAGAGTCGTCACGAACAGCGGACTGGCAGCCACACCCGACGCGGCGACAGCATCATCGGCCTGGTCACGTTGAGCCTGGGCATCGGGATCATTGCCACGACGCTGTTCGTCCCCGCCCTTCCCATCGGTGTCGCGACCTTGGGGTGGGCGATCGGTGGCTTCGGCATGGGCATGGCGTACAACGCCACCACCACCGAAACCTTCGCCCAGACCGAACCGGCGGCTATCGGAGCGATGAGCGGAACCATCCAGATGGCACAGACCCTTGCCACGGCCCTGATTGCAGGGATCGGCACAGCGATGATTGCCGCAACACGCAGTGTCGACGGCAGCCCCGATGTTGGAGTTGCGGCCATTCTCAGCCTCACCGGCATGCTCGCCCTTGCCGCGATTCCCGTCGCGCTCCGCATCAGCGCGCGCTGCACTCGCCCGGCCAAGGCGGCATGACTCCTACAAGGAGTTGCGGTGAGGAATCTTGCCCATCCCGCGCACCATCCCTACGACGCTGTGACCGCCGTGGAGGCTGCCGTCTGCGCAGACATCTCCCACCGCTGGACCCTGTCTGAGCTGGCCGCGATCGCACACCTCTCGCCCTCGGGACTCGGGCAACTATTCACCAAGGTCCACGGCGTCAGCCCCTTCACATGGATAACCCACCAGCGGGTCCGAGAGATGGCTCGCCTCCTGCGCGAGACCCGTCAACCCGTGCGTGACATCGCCCGAGCCGTCGGCTGGACCAATCAAGCCCACGCCGCACAGCAGTTCCGCAAGCTCACCGGACGAAGCCCGACCGAGTACCGAAGCGAGGTCCGTCAGGCGGCTGTGGTGGTGTGTCTGTGGTGCGGGCAGCCAGTCGAGGATTCGCACTCGCCGTGACGGCGATATGACAGAACGTCACTGCGATCTGCGCTGATCTGCCGTGAGTTCTGGACCCTGCCTGGCGAGGTTTGGTAGGTCCGGTATGACACGTCAGGTTCGCAGGAGTTCCTGGCGGTCACTGTAGGGGTTCCTTGTTGTCCGTCTTCTAGTGCTGGTGGTTCCGGCGTACCTGATGGTCACCGGGTCGGTTCTTCGACCCGGTGGACAGGTTCGCGGAAGGAGACCGGCATGGCAACCTCGGGCAAGGATGCTCGGGCGGCGCGGGAGGCAAAGCTTGATGCGCTGCACGAGCGGCTGACGGGTGCGGTCGAGCAGCTGGTCTCCGGTGAGGATTGGGCCCGGGCGTTGGCGTTCGCAGCCCGGTTCCGAGCACGGTCGTTCGCGAACACGATTCTGATCTTCACCCAGCATCAGGAGGCCTACGGGCTGGGTCTGGTGCCGGACCCGGTGCCGTCGCATGTCGCCGGGTATCGGCAGTGGCAGCAGTTGGGCCGTCAGGTGTCGAAGGGGCAGCCGGGGTATCAGATTCTGGCGCCGGTGACGGGACGGTTCGCCTCAGCGACCCCGCAGGATGCTGAGTCGTGGCGGCGACTGGGTAAGGGTGAGAAGCCGCGTGCGGGTGAGACGGTGCGCACGAAGATGGTCGGCGTCCGTCCCGCCTACGTCTGGGATGCGTCCCAGACCACCGGTGACCCGATTCCTGAGCCGCCGGCTCCGCGATTGTTGGAGGGGCAGGCTCCTACCGGGTTGTGGGAGGGCCTCGCCGCCCAGGTCGCGAAGGCTGGGTTTGAGCTGCGGCTGGTTGCGGATGCGTCGGAGATTATCGGGGCGAATGGGCTGACCGATTACGGCAGTCGGGTGCTGTCGGTGCGTGCGGACATGGACCCGGCGGCGCAGGTGAAGACCCTGGCTCACGAACTCGGCCACGTCCTGTTGCATGGCCCGGACGCGGGCGAGGCGCGGCAGCATCGTGGGATCGGTGAGGTGGAGGCCGAATCGGTCGCGTTGATGGTGGGTGCCGCGCATGGCATGGACACTTCCGGCTACACCGTCCCGTATGTCTCGACGTGGGCTGCCCGAGTGGAGGGCCAGGACCCGGTCGAGGTGGTCAAGACCACCGGGGAACGGGTCCGCAAAGCCGCGCTGGGGATTTTGGAGCAGCTCGACACGGTGCAGGTCGGCAACGGCACCCCGCCCGGCCTGGAACGCGACACCCCCACTCGCGAACCCTCGACACGGCAGGCCCCGGCTGCACCGGCGGTGTCGGAGCCGGTGGAGCGGGTGGTGTCGGGGCGTGAGGCGGTGGCGCTATGAGCCCGAACCTCTACCACATGGCCCGTCTCGTGGCCCCTCGCCCTGATCGTCTGCTGGGGCGGGTGGCGGGTGATCTCGCATCGGCGGGGGTGCCGGTGTTTCCCTGCGTGCCCGGGCAAAAGCGCCCCCTCACAGCCCGAGGGTTCCACGACGCCACCACCGACCTCGCCCAGATCACGCAATGGTGGACACGGTGGCCGGAGGCGAACCTGGGACTGCCGACCGGGGCGGTCTCCGGTGTCGTGGTCGTGGATGTTGATGTCCGCGAGCACGTGGATGGCCGGGAGAGCATGCGCCGCGCCCTCAATGCGGGGCGGGCAGGTGTGCCGGTGTTCACAGTGGTCTCCCCCTCGGGTGGACGGCATGGCTACTACCCGGCCACACCGGGCCTGGTGCAGCGGTCGTGGCAGGCTGCCCGGGCCGGTGTAGATTTCCGCGGGGATGGCGGCTACATCGTCATCCCACCCTCACACACAGATGCCGGGTCGTATCGGTTGGTCACTGTCCGGCAAGGGGCGGCGGGCGGGATCGACAGTGAGGCGCTGCGGGACTTCCTCGACCCCCGGCCCGCCCTGAAGCCGCGCGCTGCTGATCGCGGCATGGCTCAGAGCGAGCCTGGGGTGGTGGTGTCGCGGCTGGCTGCGTGGGTGGCGGGTTTGGGTGAGGGCGAGCGGAATCGGGGGTTGTTCTGGGCGGCCTGCCGGGCCGCGGAACACGACATCACACCTGCCACGGCGGTGGATGTGCTGGGCGCAGCTGCCGCTGAGGCGGGGTTGGGTCCGCGGGAGATCGCCGCCACCGTGCGGTCGGCCTACCGCACCACCCACCCCACCACGTCCACGGCATCCAAGACTGCCGGACCAGCGGCAGCATCGCCGGTGCGGGTGCCGGTGGGCGCGGGGTGGGGGTTGGCGTGAGGGCGCGGCGGTGGGCGGTGCGGACGGCGGTCGCGGGGACGGTGTTCATCGCGATCGGGGCATTCTGGCTGTCCTTCACCTCTCTGGCTGATCTCGCGGCCCGTTCGGGCATCGGGGCAGGTCAGGCGTGGGCGTGGCCCTTGATCGTCGACGGCATCATCGTGGTCGCCACCGTCGCCGTCGTCGCACTCGCGGGCCAGAAGGCCGCCTGGTATCCCTGGGCCCTGCTGATCGGCGGCGCCATCGTCTCGGTCACCGCCAACGCCCTGCACGCCATCGTCGCCGCCGACGCCGACGTCCCGGCCTTGTTGGCAGCAGCGATCGCCGCCGTTCCGCCCGTGGTGCTGCTGGCGATCACCCACCTCACCGTCATCCTCACCCACACCACCGATTCACAGCCGGTGATCTGGCAGACCGTCACCCAACAGCACGACCGGCCCACACCCGGCCCAGGACCGGGCATCGAGCCTGGTGCACCGGCGGCACTCCCGGGAACCGTCAGCGCCCATCCCATCGGCGCTGACGACGAACCGGTGACTTCGCCTGCACCAGAACCCGCCCCTACCGGACACGTCGAGCAGCCGCGGTCCGAGTACGAGCCATGCTCCCCGCCGAACCCCGAGGAGGAGAGCAGATCTGGTGTTCCTGTGGCTGGGGTGGGTCGGCGGGAGCGGGCTGCCGGGCTGCGGAGTGAGGGGTGGTCGAACAAGCAGATTGCCGCCGAGCTGGGCGTGCATCCGTCCACGGTGGGCCGCTGGCTCACCTCCCCAACGACGAGGAGTCCGGAACCTGACACCAACCCATCGATGAAGGAGACATCATGAGCACCCACGAACACAAGCACCACCCGGTGGAGCCGCCAGTCCACGACGACTACGGCCCACCCGATCCCGAAGAACTCGCCCTGACCACCCCCAGCACCCACGCCGAAAACCTCGACCAGGAGACAGGGAGTGAGCGAGGCGATCTTGTCCCGCCCAAGGCGCCGGTGGAAGAGCTCGATGAGCAGCTCGCCCCCGACATCGACGGACCAAACGCGGGCTCCCCGGAGCTGAATGAGGGGGCGGAAGGAGTGCCGAATGCGGTCAAGGCCCGCACCGCCCGGACAACCAGCCGGCCTGTGGGCCGGCAGGTGGGGCGGGGTGTGGAGTGGGTGCGTCCGACCGATCTGATGGCCCGACGTGGCGCCACAGTCGCTGGCCGCGGCATCCACTTCCAGACCGCGCTGAGTCAGAAGACCCGCCACGGCATCACGGTGGGTGCACGGCGCGTGGGTGATCGGGCTGGACGGTTGGCGCCGTTGTCGGCGTTCGGCCCCGGGCGGAGCCAGTCGGTGCCGGGTCGGTCCGCGGTGGGGATGAGTTGAGCGTGGTGACCAGCAATGACGACTCTCGCCAACACGACGACACCACTGCCGCCGACATCTGGGGTGGAGGTGCGCACCTGCTTGTCAGGAGGCACCACCATGACCCACACCACAACACCAACCACCGGCACCGCTGAGACCGGGACGTCGTCGACAACGCCGTCGACACCCCACCCCGACAGCTCGGACTTCCGCACCAGTGAAGGGCTGCGGGCTTTGCTGGAGCATCTGGCCGAGCACGGATGGCGCAACAACCCCCAAGCCAAAGAGTTGCTGGAGTTTGCGGCGGAGCGGTTCGCACCGTTGGCGCGCAAGCACGGCCTGGATGTGTGGGAGGCCGCATCGGCGGCGTTTGATGTGATGCGCACGCCGGCGGCAAGGAGGGCCGCGGATCCGTGGGCGGTGGTCACGCATGCGGTGCGGATCACCTGCATCTACGAAGAACGCGCCCAAGGGCTCCTGTGTTCGGTCCACCAGGCCCGCCGCGCCCACATCTCCGTCCACCACGACCCCGAACGGTTCTCCGACCGCGAAACACCCCTGTACGAATACCACCCGGCTTTTCATCTCACCGACCCCCACCACCACGACCAGCAGGGCGACGTGGATGTGGATGCGAGCGTGCAGGCAGCAGTCGCGGATGCGACTCGTTTGTTCGTGCTGCTGGGCTGGCCCGAAGCCTCCGCCCGGGCCGGGGTGGATCACGTCACCAACGCCCTGGCCCGGATCGGGTCCCGGCGCGGCACCTACGAAGCCTTGCGGCGCGACAAACACGCCCGCGCCCTGCTCGACCTCCCCGCCCCGGCCTGGACGTGTCTGCTGAGGGTTCTGCTGGGCCACCCGGAACCTGCCTACGCCACCACGACGGCTGGGCGCGGGATCCTGCTGCGTCTGTTGCTCGGGGAGTCCCTGGCGGACCTGTTGGGTGATGACGCCCTGGTCGCCGCGATCGTTCGTGCCGCCCCGGGACGGGAACGGGTGCGGTCATGAGTACCCCGGGGCACATCGAGCTGGACCGCGCCGTCGACTCCCTGCATGTGGGCCGACGTCACCGCGCCGACCTGGGTGACATCGATGCGTTGGCGGCCTCGATTGAGCGCGATGGGTTGTTGCAGCCGTTGACGGTCAGCCCTGACGGGGTGCTGATCTGCGGGGCACGCCGGCTGGCGGCGATCAAGCAGCTCGGCTGGCGCACCGTCAGCGTGTGGGTCCGCTCCGGCATCTCCGACCGGCTCGGTCATCTGCTGGCCGAACAAGACGACAACGTCCTGCACAAGCCGCTCACCGCGCTGGAAGCCGCCGCCCTCTACCGCGAACTGAAATCTCTCATGGCGGAGGATGCTGCGCGTCGCAAGGCCGCGACCCAGTTCCGCAGCGACAACCAGCCCGGAACCGACGGTCCCGGAAAATTTCCGGAACCGTCGGGAGCCACCGGTGAGGCTCGGGAGCAGGCTGCCGGAATGATTCCCGGTGGGGCCTCGTACAAGACGCTGGACAAGATCGGCTTCCTCGAACACGCCGCCACTGACGAGACGCTGCCCGAACACGTGAGGGCCGCGGCGCAGCGGGGGTTGGAGGAGATCGACGCGGGCAGGCCGGTCCATCCGATCTACGAGACCATCCGCAACCACACCGCCAGCCCCGATGCTGGCGATGAGGCGTTGCATCAGGCCGCGGCCGACGCCCTCGCCCGCATCCAATCCAGTGGCAAACCGAAGCCCGCTCCGGTCAAGAAGCCCAAGGAGGACGCTGAGGATGCGCCGGTGCAGTATCCGGTGCGGGCGTTCGTGGTGACGTGGACCGAACTGGATCAGTGGTGGACCCACTACGACCCGGCCGTACTCGCCGTCGAACTCACCGACGAACACATCGCCACGTTCCTGCGCGTGATCGAACACACCATCGCGTTCGCCGACGCCCTCCAAGCCGCCCTCACCAACCCCGACGAGACCACCACCGCCTCCGGCCCTGTCGATGAGAAGGATGACGGACCGGCGGGTGGGCGTCCGCAGCTGCGCGCCATCTAACCGACTCCGGCTGCTGGTGTTTGGGGTGGGTGGGTGCACCTGCTGGGCATGGACACTTCTGATCGTTCGTCGCGTCGCCGGCTCGTGCTGATCGCTGCCGGTTCGGTCACGGCCCTGGTGTGTGGGGTCGGGATCTACGGCCTGGCCACCGGACCCCACACTCCCACCAGCACCTCGGGCACGTTACCGACCATTACCACCGGCCCGTCACCCTCCTCGACCACCCCAGCAACGGCGAGTCCTTCAGCGTCCGGGGCGTCGTCGGTGCCACGGGTGGCGCGCAGTGCTGATCCGGAGCAGTTCGCTCGCAATGTCGCGACCACCTTGTTTGCGTGGGACACCGCCACCGGGCTGCTGCCGCTGGACTACACCTCGGCGGTCCTCGCCGTCGGGGACCCCAGCGGCGCCGAACAAGCCGGCCTCGCCACCGACGTCGCCGCCTACCTGCCCTCGCGGACCGCTTGGCAGGACCTGCGTGAGTACGGCACCAGTCAGCATCTGACGATCGACCGCGCCTACATCCCCGACCAGTGGGGCGAAGCCGTTGCCCAGGCACCCGAGGGGCAGCTCGCGCCCGGCACGGTCGCCTACACCATCGAGGGCACCCGGCACCGCACCGGAACCTGGAACGGCGAACGGGTCGGCTCGGCCCACAAGGTGGAGTTCACGGTGTTCGTGGTCTGCGCGCCGACCTATGACACCTGCCACCTGCTGCGCCTGTCACAGCTGGACAACCCGCTGCGGTGACCTGGCCGTGAAGAAGCTCGCCGTCATCGCTGCCGTGCTCGTGCTGTTCAGCCCCGCCCTGCTCCTGCTGGGGGTTGGGATGATGTTCAGCCCCGGCGCCAACGCCTCCTGCACCACCACCAGCAGCAGTGGCCCGTCGGTGGTGGGGCCGGTGCCGGACTCACTCGAGGTGACGACTGCTGACGGGCAGATCTTCACGCTCAACACCACCCAGCTCACCCATGCCGCCACCATCATCCAGACCGGCTCCCAGATCGAAGGGGTCACGCGTGACGGGGTGCAGATCGCGCTCATGGCTGCGCTTACCGAGTCGAATCTTCGGATGCTGGCCAACACCAGCGTCTACCCCGACTCCGGGAATCACCCCAATGACGGGGACGCCTCCGACCATGACAGTCTCGGCCTGTTCCAGATGCGACCCCAAGCCGGGTGGGGCACCGTCGCCGACCTCATGGACCCCGTCTACCAGGCCCGCGCGTTCTTCGGCGGCCCTACTGGCCCTAACCACCCCTCACCCCGCGGCCTGCTCGACATCCCCGGCTGGCAGACCCTGTCGAAAGGTGAAGCCGCCCAAGCCGTCGAGGTGTCGGCCTACCCCGACCGGTATGCGAACTACGAGCCCGTCGCCGAACAGATCCTGACCACCCTCACCACCCCCAGCACCACCAGTCCACCATTGCCGGAGACCGGGCGTGTGGTCTTCCCGCTGCCCGAGGGCACCTGGGTCGCCACCTCGCCGTTTGGGATGCGGGTCCACCCCATCACCGGGGAGAACAAGCTCCACACCGGCGCGGACTACTCCGCCCCCGACGGCACCCCCATCCTCGCCGCCGCCGACGGCATCGTCACCCACGCCTCGATGTCGGGCGGGTACGGCGGGCTGATCATCATCGAACACACCATCGGCGGGCAGAAGGTCGCCACCGCCTACGCCCACCTGTGGGAGAACGGCTTTCACGTCAACGTCGGCGACCACGTCACCGCCGGACAACACATCGGCGATGTCGGATCGGCCGGCTACTCCACCGGCGCGCACCTGCACTTCGAACTCCGCCAAGGGGGTAGCGACGGTGAGTTCACCGACCCCCAGCCCTGGCTCGACGAATACACCACCGGCAACCTTCCAGCCCCCACCACGCCGGTCGAGCAGGAAGGCTGCAACCCGGCCGCGACGCAGCCCGCGCCGCCCCAAGGACCCGATGCCGGGGACCCGGACCGCAAGGTCGATGACCCCACCACCAACGGAAAGATCACCGCCCGTATGCTCCACGTCTACACCCAAGCCCTCACCGCCTACCCCGACAGCTCCTGGGCCTGCTACTCACCCCGCCCCGGCACCAAATCCGAACACCCCCTCGGGCGGGCCTGCGATGTCACCTTCGGCAACGCCATCGGGACCCGACCCACACCCCAGCAGCTCGAAGCCGGATGGGCGCTGACGAACTGGCTCAAAGACAACGCTGAACCCCTCGGCGTCGAGTACCTCATCTGGCAAGGCCAGATCTGGTCCCTCGCTCGCGATGCCGAGGGCTGGCGCCCCTACAACGGCGGCGGCATGCACGACCCCAACGACGTCACCGGCGGCCACTACGACCACGTCCACATCACCGTGAAGGAAGGCAGCTGATACCCGTGAACATCTACCCCGACTTCGGCGCCTTCGGTGACAACACCACCCTCCACAACGTGATCGGCGCCCTGCTTACGTTCGTCCTCGTCACCGCCGTCCTCACCATGCTCATCTCCGGCATCACCTGGGCCATCGCTACAGCGAACGGCAACCACACCACCGCCACAAAAGCCCGCACCGGACTCCTCGTCGCCCTCGGCGCAGCCACCCTCGCAGGCGCCGGCATCACCTGGCTCAACTGGCTCATCGCGCTTGGCGACCAGTTCTGAACACGATCATTTCAGGGGCCTCGCCCTGAAATGACTGCGTGTCAGCCAACGTAACTCGCACGAAGTCCTGACCAATGCCGTGGGCGACGGAAGGCTACCCATGCCCTGGCCGCCCCACGTAGGGTGGGCGCCATGAAACGATCTGGCGGCGGTGTTGCGGCTGCATTCGGGTTCAGGTACCAGTACCTAACCACAGTTGACTTGCTCCTGGAACTGTACGCCAATTCTTCGTCTGACTGGTCAATCGACGTTGACCCTGTCGACCAGAACTCAGCAGACATAATTGTTCGATTGTCAACAGGCAGCCCGCCTGACCGCGCCATACAGGTAAAGGCGTCTCTGTCGAGCTCCTCAACTACCATCGGAATCGACGAAACCCGGCGAATACTAGACGGGCTGCGCCGCGAACACCCTAAAGCTCGACTACGCGAGATTCTCACTAACCGAATCAAGACTGCTGAACTCGAAACAGAACTGGAACGGCAGGACTGCACACTCCTCGGACAAGACGAGCGGTTCACCTCCCATCAGGAACCACTTCATCAGATGACCGAGAAGCTATTGCGCACCATCGGACGTTTGCGCACCACCAGAGAGGGAGGAACTGGCCGCGAACTGCAGTATCTGATTCTGCGCCAACTCATTGATCGCGTTCACGAGGCCGGCTCCAACACACATAACCAACGCTTGTCCCGCGATGACATTCGTCAGATTCTAACGGGTTCAAATCCCTTGCTGTCTAGCGCCCTTGGATCACGAGCCTGGGGGAAGTGCATTCAGGTCCCAGTAGGAAATTACATCGAGAGAGAGAAGTCCTCTCGATTCCTTAGGGAACACCTCCCCGCCGGCTCTCTATATAATGGCGCCCCCAAGATCGCGGTCTTGAAAGGCATGTCCGGTAGTGGAAAATCCGCAGCCGCCTATCTACATGCTCGATCACTCTTGGAACATGTGGCGTTCGTCCTATGGCTAGACGCAAGTTCACGAGGGGTGCTCGAATCACAAGTTCCGATGGCACTTCAAGAACTGGGGGCAGCGACTACTCCCACCGACATGCCGAGACGCGATCTCGTGGATGTTTTGTCGGGATCGCCGGTACCTTGGTTGCTAGTCCTAGATGGAGCTTCCTCTTTCGAGGAAGTTTACCCCTGGATACCACGCAGCGGCTATGGACAAGTCCTCATAACCACACGAGTGGCGACCTGGCCGGACTCTCTCGCGCCAACAACTTCACTGGATGCATTTGACGAGATCGAGGCGCGACGGTTTGTGGCTCGACGATTTGGGCAAGCAGTCGAGTCGTGGTCAGCCCAGCAGCTATCCGCTTGTGATGCCATATCAAGAGCGCTCGCTGGATGGCCCTTGGCTCTGGAGCTGGCTGTTGGCTGGATTGCTCGACGTGGCGGTCCAAAAAAAGCCATGTTGCAGTTTACTGACCGACTGGATCGCCTCGACCTGGACAGTGAGGAATTGCTCCCACATGGATATCCTCGAACTGCAGCCCAAGTGATCCTAGCTGATTGGCGGGAACTATCTCCCGAAGCGAGGAAACTGGCCTCATTTCTATTGGTTACAGGTGGAAGCCGCGTTCCTCGCCGCCTGCTACTTGACGCCCTCGCCCAGGTTGGAATGACTCAAGAGGCAGTGGAAGACCTCCTTTCCTCCGGATTCATTAGACAAGAGATCCTCACGCCAGATCGGCCCCATGATTTGGATGAAGTTCTAACAATTCACGGTTTCGTCCAGCTAGTTATGACGAAACAAGGCATCCCACTGAACGGGCCCGAGATATGGGCCATCCTAAGCACCTGCGACAAATGGGTGCGACAGCTGACCGAGGATGGGCGCTTTCGCGAAGGTACTGCCTTGATTCACCCCATCGACTACTTCCTTCGACAAACGGTCGAGGTATTCAAAGACAGCCCTGAAACCTTGACCTTGGCCAGTGTGTCTATGCACAACTTCGCACAGTTGGCCTTCATCACCTCGCAGGCTGCGATCGCCCGCCTCTGGTCACGCGTGGCCTTCCAGGTCCGGCAGGACCAGCTGGAGTTGGTTCGCGACCATGCGACGTGGGTACAGATGCAGCTTCAAACCCTATCCGTGATTGCCATGACTGCCGCGCGTCTTCATAAGACTGAGGAGGTTGTCGAAGTCGCGCTCTTCTCCGAAACAGTGTTGCAAATGGGCAACGAGGAAACTCTGTGCGATGTGGCAACCCAAAATGCGTTGCGCACGATCCGGGATGTATTGCATTTGTGCCTGCCCGACTCCAGTCCGGGTCGCGCTCGCCGCGCACTAAAGGCGCTAGACGCCTTGGTGCCTCTAGGAGCACCTGAACCAGCAGTGAGCGGGGCAGGAAACACTCTACTCAACAAGCTTCACACCGAAAGAATGACAGCGCTCCTGCTGGTGGAGCGCAGTGCCTGGCAGGCCA
>NZ_JACHWP010000023.1 GCF_014191425.1 Helcobacillus massiliensis | reverse complement strand
CCTTCGTCGGCGCCGACTTCACCCTGCTGGCGGTGACGATCGCGGTGGTCGCGGTCCTGCTGCTGCTCACCTACCGCTCCCCCATCCTGTGGATCGTGCCGCTGGTGGTGATCGCCCTGGCCGACGGGGCCTCCAGTTCTCTGACCAGCTTCCTCGGCGAGAAGCTCAGCCTCGCCTTCGACGCCGGCGTGATCTCCGTGCTGGTGTTCGGCACGGGTGCGAACTACGCCCTGCTGCTGATCTCCCGCTACCGTGAGGAGCTGCACGTCCAGCAGGATCAGCGCTCGGCGCTCGCCACCGCGTGGTCGCGGATCATCCCCGCGATCGTCACCTCGAACGTGACCGTGGTGCTGTCCCTGCTGACCCTCATGGTGGCGCTGATGCCCGCCACGCGCGGCCTCGGCATCGCCGCCGCTGCTGGTCTTCTGCTCGCCCTGCTGGCGGTCGTGTTCCCGCTGACCGCTCTGCTGGCCCTGCTGGGCCGCGGCATCTTCTGGCCGTTCATCCCGCGGCCCGCGCATCACCATGAGGCGCAGGGCGGTGCCGAGGAGGAGCCGCGCGGCCTGTTCGCTGCCGTGGCCCGCGCCGTCACGGCACGTCCGGTCATCTCCGGTCTCGCCGCACTCGCGATCCTCGTGGCCGGTGGCCTGGGCCTGGTGGGCACGCAGATCGGTCTGTCGCAGTCGGAGCAGTTCGCGACCGCGTCCGAGTCCCGTTCCGGGCTGGAGACGATGGCTGCGCATTACCCGGCCGGTGAGGCCGGCCCGCACACCGTGGTCGCCCCCGCTTCCGCGGCCGACGGGTTCCTCGCGAAGGCGAAGCAGGTGGAGGGTGTGCAGCGCGCCCACGTGAGCGGCAAGCCGTTCACTGCTGACGGCGGCACCTGGGTTCCGATCAGCGTCACCGGCACGGCGGAGCCGGAGACCGCTGCTGCGACCGCCGAGGTGGATGCCCTGCGCTCCGCTGCCACGGACACCGATCCTCGGATCCTCGTGGGCGGCACCAGCGCGGCCGCAGCGGATGTGCACGACGCGTCCGTGCGGGACCTGACCCTGATCGCGCCGCTGATCGTGCTCGTGGTGCTCGTTCTGCTCGGTGTGCTGCTGCGCTCGGTCGTCGCCCCGATCGTGCTGATGGCCCTGACCGGCGTCTCCACCGTGGGTGCGATCGGCATCGGCACGCTGCTGGGTGAGGCTCTGTTCGACTGGCCGGGCCTGGACATCACCGTGCCCCTGATCGCGTTCCTGTTCCTGGTGGCGCTCGGCGTGGACTACTCGATCTTCCTCGCTCACCGCATCCGCCAGGAGAACCGGGCGCACCCGATGCGCTCCGCCCTGGTGCGGGCCGTGTCCCACACGGGCGTGGTCATCACCAGCGCCGGTGTGGTCCTCGCCGCCGTGTTCGCCGCTCTCGGTGTGCTGCCGCTGGTGGTGCTGGGGCAGCTGGGTCTGATCGTGGGCCTCGGCGTCCTCATCGACACCGTGCTCGTGCGCACCGTCCTCGTGCCCGCCGTGTTCACCCTCATCGGCGACAGGGTGTGGTGGCCGACGGCGGCGGTACAGCCGGGCTCTACCCCTTAACCGTCCAGGACGCACGGTCGGCGGTACGCTCCGGCGCGAGCTCAAACCGGATCGACCGACAGGAGGAGGAGCGGTCGCATCTGGCCGCGGACTCTGGGCACTCACTTCGCCGGCGGAGTCCACGACTGCAACCAGTCCGACTGCCGCCTGAGCGCCGACTGAGGCGTGGCGGCGAGCACCGCGTCCCGCATTCGCGCCGCAACCGGACCGCCGGCGTGGGCGAGCCGGCCCACCAGCCGGGACCGCTGCGCGATCCGCTGACTGCGAGGCCTGCGCAGCGAGTCGTATGCCTCCAGTGCCTCGGGGTCCGGAGAGTCATGGGGAGCCAGCGGGGCGAGCAGAGTCGCGAGAGTCGCCGCGTCCGCCATAGCCTGCCCGCCGCCCTGGCCGAGGTTTGGAGTCATCGCGTGCGCGGCGTCACCGGCGAGCCGGCACCACCGGACCGGACGCGAGACGACGGCCATCACGAGCAGACTGCGCGGGTCTCGGGCTCACCCCGTGGCGGCAGCGGACACAGCACCGCACTTCGACCCGCCTGCGTGATCGGGATGATCTGGCTGACCCTGATCATCCTGGGCACCGCCACGATCGGACGACAGCTCCGGTCCGCTCGTTTCCTCCGCTGGATCGACCGAGTCACCGGGGTGTCCTGATCTTCTTCGGCGCACGGCTCGCGGTCTCAGCCAAGGTCTGACATTCACGGACAGACTCCCTGGTGAGGGCTCAAGCTCGCTGAATCCGGTCCACACCGTCTCGGTCCGCCCGCCAAGCGGAGAGGACCCCTTGTTCCACCGCTGCGCTGAGCTCGGCGCTGCGCACTTGGTCGAGCTGCGCGACCTCCGCCGGCGCAACCGGCTGCTGGAGCAGGAGAACGAGGTCCTGCGCCGCGCTGCCGCCTACCTCTCGCAGGCGAACCTGCCGGGAAAAGGCTCTACCCGCTCGTGAGTGAGCTCGCCGCCGATGGGGTCCCTGTCGCGGTGTCCTTGCGGGTGCTGAAGCTCTCCCGCCAGCCCTACTACCGCTGGCGGAAACAGCAGGTCACCGAGTCCGAGCTGGTCGAGGCCTATCGAGCTAACCGCTGTTCGACGCCCACCGTGACGATCCCGAGTTCGGCTACCGGTTCCTCGCCAGGGAAGCGGAAGCCGCTGGTGAGTCGATGTGTGAGCGGACCGCGTGGCGGATCTGACGGGACAATCAGTGGTGGTCGGTGTTCGGGAAGAAGCGCGGCAAGAACGGCAAGCGCCCCGGACCACCCGTGCACGACGACCTGATCAAGCGCGACTTCACCGCCGATGACGTCAACGAGATATGGCTGACTGACATCACCGAACACTGGACCGACGAGGGGAAGCTCTACCTCTGCGCGATCAAGGACGTGTTCTCCGGCCGGATCGTCGGCTGCTCCATCAGCGACCGGATGAGGGCCCGCCTCGCGGTGAACGCCCTGAACCGCCATCACCTCATCGGATCGATGGGCAAAGTCGGTGCTGCCGGGGACAACGCCGCGATGGAGTCCTTCTTCGCCCTGCTCCAGAAGAACGTCCTGGACCGCAAGCAATGGCGGACTCGAGAAGATCTCCGGATCGCAATCATCACCTGGATCGAGCGAACCTACCATCGACGCCGCCGACAGGCCCGCCTGGGCCGATTGACCCCCATCGAAAACGAGACCATCATGAACCCGACCGTCAGCCTGGCGGCCTAACCCCAACTGACACCTGATCACGCATCAGTCCCGCCCGTTGCGTCCTGACCTCGGAACGAAACCCCGGGCGCTTCAAGCGTCTGTGGCAGGACGGTCTGCGGTAGGACAACAGATGCGACTCGGGATGGCTGTTGATGCCGGATGGGCGTCGGGCGGCGGCCCCGAACGTGGCGATGGAAGGACGATCAATGTCTGAGCAAGGAGTGCAGTCGGTGTCGCTGGAGGATGTGCGTTTCCCGTTGCGGGTGCGTGTGCGGACGAAGGCGTGGGCGCCGGCGTTCGTGGTGGCGGTGGTGTTGTGGGTGTTGTCCGTGCCGATCATGGCGGGGGTGCCGTCGTCGTTGTTCGATGATGAGTCCGCGATGCTGTTGCGGGTGTTGGCGGGGATCGGGTTTCTGCCGTTGACGTTGTATGTGGTCTACACGTGGATGGCGTGGCGGCGGCCGCGGCATCTGACGGTGGATGAGCAGGGGTGTGGACGCACTCGTGGCGGGTGCGTTGGGAGGACGTGGAGTGCCTGTGGCTGAACCCGACGCACGGTCAGGCCCCGGACAAGAAGACGCAGGTCGGTTTCATGGTCGAGGATCATGCTTGGACGGACGAACTGCGGCGGGGGAACCGGTGGGACTCGGGGTATCCGTTCGGTATGGGCGGGCTGCTCCCGCGAAACAGGGTGATCTTGACGCAGTTCGCCACGGATCCGCCGATCCAGTCGTTGTTCGAGCTGTTCGAGCAGCTGCGGATGCAGGCTCGTGGTGAGACGCCGACGGAGGGCGCCGACCGCGCCTAGCACCTACAGGATCGGCAGCGCCGTCCCCGCCACCTGCGTGTGGAATTCGAGCTGCGCCGTCGGCGTGGTCCACCTCTCCAGCGGCTCACCGACCCGCCATCACCGAACAGGGCAGGATTGCCTGATCCGGGCCGACGGACTCACCCGTCGGCCCTCACCCGTTACCTTGTGAGCACCCCGATGGACGGGGTCTGGTCGCTCGGCCGGGTATGGCTTTGTTGCCCTGCCATTGATGGTCCGGGGGGTGTTGCCGCCCGGTCGAGAGACACGCGTTGACCGCTGATAGGGACACGGCCCAGCTCTGTCTGAGGTCTCTTCGTAACGTGGGTGCCGGCATCGGGTGTCGAGACTGCGGCCAGCAGTGATGAGGAGGACAGCGTCATGAACACAGGGTTCGCGGTCGTGATCGGCCTGGACGTCGGAAAGACAGCTCACCACGCGTGCGCACTCGACCCGGAGGGGAACAAGCTGTTCGACAAGCCCCTCCCGCAGGACGAGACCAAACTTCGCGAGCTGTTCACCCAGCTGCAGAACCACGGCGAAGTTCTGCTGGTCGTCGACCAGCCCAACACCATCGGAGCGTTGCCGATCGCGGTGGCCCGGGATACCGGCTGCACAGTCGCCTACCTTCCCGGATTGGCGATGCGGAAGGCCGCGGATCTGTATCCGGGCAGGTCAAAGACCGATGCGCGCGACGCGTTCATCATCGCTGACACCGCCAGGACCATGCCCCATACCCTGCGCAGCGTCGATCGTGACAGCGAGGTCCTCTCCGCACTGAAGGTCCTTGCCGGCTTCGACGAGGACCTCGCCCACGAGACCACAAGGGCGCTGAACCGGATCCGGTCCCTGCTCACCCAGATCCACCCCGCGCTCGAGCGCGTCTTCGCAGGCGGGAAGCTTTCCACTGGGCTCGTGCTGGACCTGCTGGAGAAGTTTGGCGGACCCACCGGCCTCCGAAGTGCCGGCCGAAGGAAGGTGCTGCGGTTCGCCCGCGCGCATTCACGCCGCGACCCCGAGACGCTGGTCGAGCAGATCTTCACAGCCCTTAGCGAGCAGACCGTCATCGTGCCCGCCACCGCAGCGGTTGAGCTGGTGATCCCCCGAGTCGCTGGCCAGGTTAAAGAGCTGAAAGAACAGCGCGCGACCGTGGCCCACGAAGTGGAGGGCATGCTGGAGGACTTCCCTCTCGCCTCGGTCTTGATGAGCATGCCGGGGATCGGCATCAAGACCGCCGCCCAGATCCTCCTCGCGATCGGTGATGGCTCCGCGTTTGAGTCCGCCAGCCACCTCGCGGCCTATGCCGGGATCGCGCCGGTCACCCGCAGATCAGGCACCTCGATCCGCGGAGAGTTCCCCGCCCGGTCAGGGAACAAACGCCTGAAGAACGCCCTGTTCTACTCCGCCTGGGTCGCCTCCAACCACGACCCCATCTCCAAGGCCTACTACGATCGCAAACGCGCCGAAGGCAAACGGCACAACGCCGCCGTGATCTGCCTAGCCCGCCGCCGCTGCAACGTCATCTACGCCATGCTCCGCGACGGCACCTACTACCAGCCACCGACAACCGCCCCTACCCCCGAGCCGACCGCTCTCGCGGCTTGACTCGAAACATAGGGACACCCCCCACACTCCCCCGCGGGACCTGCGGCGTCACCCGACGCGGAACGAGTGCGATATGCCGGAGATCTCCTTCAGCTGCCCCGCCCCGTTCTTCGCCGTGCCGAAGTAGCGCAGGCGGTACTCGCCCGCAGCCGCATCCTCCGGCACATCCCACGACACGGTCACATGGGACTGCGCCGCCAGGTGCCGCTTCCACTCGAACCGCGTGGTGAAGTCGTTGTCGTCAGCGATCCGCTCCCACGACGCGGACCCGTCGGCCTTCACCACCTTGCGCTCCACCGCGAGATAGGTGTCGTTGTGGCGCAGATCGTTGTTCGGGTGCGCGCCCTGGAAGACGGCGCTGGCGCGCTGCCCGCGCTTCACCTCACCCGCCGGCTGGGTGAGGACATCGCCGTACCTGCGGGTGCCGGGCAGGTCGTACAGGACCACGCCGACTGCGCTCTTCACGTACGGGCGGATCTTCGGCGCCTCACCAGGATCGATCTCGGCGCCGTTCGCGAGATGGTCCGCGAGCTTCGCATACCCCTGCTGCAGCGCCGGCACCGTGAACCGGCCGAACAGGGTCGCACCGCCCTCATAGTCCTGCTGCTCGAACTCCCACGGGGTCGCGAAGTAGTGGCCGTACGCGTTCGCGGCCTGCGCCACCACCACCTGGTCCGGATCGATCCCCGCCTTCTGCGCGACCGCTTCGCGCAACATCACGCTGGACGCGGCCGTCACCTCACCGGGCGCGCCGACGATCCACAGGTCACCCACCTGGATCAGCTGCAGCGGCAGCACAGTCTGCACGCCGTTGATCAGGCCCGACTCGAACAGGGTCGCCTTCGGCGCCTGGCAGTGCCGCAGCGCTGCATCGCCGCTCTGCGTGCCCTTCGTGATCGCCTCAAAGAACGGGTTGTTGCCGTCACCCTCATGCAGGAACGTGGCGCCGCCGCCACCGTCCTCCTGGCTGCCGGCGCCGAACGGCGCACCGAGGATCGCGCGGCACGTCCGCTCCGTCTTCCCGGTGGTCGAGTACTCGGCACTCACCGTCTGGTTCTGCATGTCGAGCCACAGGATCTGCGACTTCACGGTGGTGGAGCCCATCGGCTCCGCCGCCTGACGCGCCTTCACCGCGGCGTCGTGCTGGCGACTGCCCATGATCCGCATGTTCTCGAACTCGTCATCGGTGGGGCCCGACCCGGGCTTCAGGTTCAGGTTGGGCGTCTGATCCGCGCCGCCGGACATCAGGAACGCACCCGTCCCGCCGGTCTCCGCTTCGTACAGGGACTGCGCGTACCCCTTGTTGTCACCCGAGATCAGCGTGTTCTTCGAGGTCAGGGACGTGGGGTGGGTGCCGAAGAAGTTGATGATGTCCGGCTCATCGCCCTGCCGGTCGATGCCGAGGGTCACCGACTTCGGGTCGCGGGCTCCCGGGGTCTTCGCCTTCAGCTCCGACGGGTTCCGCTCCCACGCCGCCATCGACCGGTTCATGCCCGCATCGGTCAGCTCCGCGGTGCCGAGGGACAGGGTGCTCGGCGCGAGCGACGCATCCGCCTGCTTCGCCGCATCCACCATCCCGTTCACGCGCGCATCCAGGGTCTTCTGGTGCACACCCATCGTGGTCACGTTGTAGAGCGAATAGTCGGTGTCGCCGCCCGGCGTGGCGTGCGTGTGGGTGCCCACGATCATCACGTTCGCGTCGGTGTACTTGTCCCCGAGCTCCTTCTTCAGCTGCGCCAGCACCTGCTGCCGCACCAGGTTCGTGCCGGAGAGGACATCAGCGGTGATGATGAGGGTCCGCTCCCCCGTGGCAGGGTCCTGAAACGCGAACGCGCGCGCGTACTGCCGCATGTGGATGCCGCTGGACTTCTGGCTGCCGTCGCCGTAGCCCATCATGCCGTTCTCGCCGGGCTCGCCGGTGATGTCGGCGGTGCCGGAGCCGGTGAGGATCTGCATCGCGGAGGTATCCGTGGCGGGCACCGGGGCGGCGGGGGTCTTCAGTGTCGCGGTGTCCGCCAGAGTGGTGTCCCGCTCGAGGGGATCGACGGGTGCTGCGGATGCGGGCGCGGCGATCAGGGACAGTCCGAGGCCGACGGATGCCAGCGAGGACAGGAGCGCGACCGAGCGGCGGGGGGAGCTGAGGGAGGGGCTCATCGGTGGTCCTTTGAGAGTCGGGGGATGCGGGCCGATGGAGGAACCCTGGGCCTGTCCGCACGCCTCGATGCTGTGCGAACCTCCCATGCTCATCCCCCGTACCCGGCGTTTCAGCTGTGAGGAATCTACCACTCGGTCGTCGCCGGCGGGTGCGGAACGCGGTGATGAGACGCCGCGCAGCGCCAGGCCCTGCGCAGCATCACCCGGATCTCCGCCCCTGCCCCCGCGCCATTGCCCGCCTACGCACCCGCCTCGCCGCGGGCTGCCGACGGGTCACCGTGCACTTTCCGACCAGAATCCTCGGTTTTCAGCTTTCCACGCGTTTGAGGGGGCATCGGACTCCATCTCTTGCACAGTGCACAACCGAAAAGGGGCCGCTCCCCCTGTTTTTGCACAAGCGTTTGGGGCCGATGCCCACTCCCGAGGCATCACCGCCGAGGTCAGCGAACGCGTGAACGGCGGTCATGGCTGAGTGCTGACCGGATCGCCGCCTCGACACGGTCGGGCTCATAGACGATCTGCTGCCAGGTGAACCGCAGCGTGTGGAAACCGAGCTCCATCGAGGCGAGGTCGCGCGCTCGGTCGATCCGGTAGGCATCGATCGTGTTCCCGTGGAACGCCAGCGAGTCGCATTCGATGATCAGCCGTTTCCCGACTCGGAAGTCCACCCTGTGCCCGTGCGCCAACCGCACCTGCTGGCGGTAGGGAACCCGCATCGCATCAAGGATGCGGTGCATCAGGGTTTCCGTTCCCGATTCGGAGAGACCCGAGATCCGTCCGATCTGGCGTCGGCGGTCACGCGGCACCGCGGCAAGCAGCGACTCGGCTTCCTCGAAGGAGAGCAGACGCTTGTTGATCGCGGACTCCAGCACGACGGCTGACTCCGATGCGCTGCCGCATCGCAGCGCATCGTCGAGGGCATAGTGCAGTGGCGCTACCGGCGAATCGTTGGGCCACCGGCAGGCCGCCCGGTGGCCTGTTGTTGCACGACCACCAATCCCTTTTCGGCCGTATTCATGAGTGCCGCTGCGGTCGAGAACCCACAGTCCGTACAGGGCAAGCGCGGAATAGCAGGTGATCCGCCTGCCTCGAGCCAATGCCGCCGCGACTGTCGGGTCTGATCCCGGGACTGCGTACCAGCCCCACCCCACCTTGACCGCCCTGCCCTGCCGAACAGCAGCTTCGATTCTTCGGCGGGTCATGCCCCGAGCTCTGAGTTGTCCGTGGCTGAAGAAGGAGTCGTGGATATCCCGGATCGTTGTGGCCGGGCGGCCGGGCGGAGGAGGCCTCTCGGTCAAGACCCGCTCGAGGTTGAGCGGCGCACTCGTCTGTCCCATTTCTCAACACTCAACCCGAACACAGCCTCCGTTCCACGGCGATTCCGTTTTTGGGGAGAAGTGCCAGGATCGGCGCGCGCACGCTCGGGCCGAAGGGATCACGGCAGCTGCCCCGCGTCTGCAGCCGACGCACGGCGTGCACATGTTGGAGAAAAAGCGGGCTGCAGGGATCCCTCGTGCTGTATCGGGGCGTTTTTGGTCGTTTTTTGTTCAGCGGCGCCCCGGCCCGCGGGCGTGGGGCGGCGCGGGCGTGCCCTGAGCGGGGCGGCGCGGAGCGGGGCATGCCCGGAGCGGGCGGCGCGGGGACAGACGAAGGCCCCGGCCTCCGCTGCTGCGGTGGTCCGGGGCCTTCGTCGCGACCGGTGGTCAGGTGGCCGGGCGGCCAGGAAGCTGGCCGTGGCCCGACGACAGGGGCCGAGGGGCTCAGTCCTCGATGGTGACCTTCTCGATCACGACATCGTCCAGCGGACGGTCGCGCATATCGGTCTTCACGGTGGCGATGGCGTCCACGACCTTCTTCGACTCGTCGTCGGCGACCTCACCGAACACGGTGTGCTTGCCGTACAGGTACTGGGTCGGGGCCACAGTGATGAAGAACTGGGAGCCGTTGGTGCCGGAGGGGCGGCCGGTGATGGCGTTCATGCGCTTGCCGGCGTTGGCCATGGCGAGCATGTACTTGTTGTCGAAGTTCTTCTCGGAGATCTCGTCATCGAAGTTGTAGCCGGGGCCGCCGGTGCCGGTGCCGGTCGGGTCGCCGCCCTGGATCATGAACCCGTCGATGATGCGGTGGAAGATGACGCCGTCGTAGAAGGGGCGCTGCTCCTTCTCACCGTTGAGGGGGTTGGTGAACTCCTTCTCGCCCTTGGCGAGGCCCACGAAGTTCTCGACGGTCTTCGGGGCGTGGTTCGGGAACAGCTCGATGCGGATGTCACCGTGGTTGGTGTGAAGCGTTGCAAACATGCCTCCAGTCTCCCACATACCCGCACCGGGCCGGCCCAGAGGCCGCTGTCGATGCGCGCGGGTGCAGCGCGATGACGCCCGTGGGTGCGCGGCACCGAAGCCCGCACCTGCAGCGCGTCGATGCGCGCGGGTGTGCTGGGCCGATGCGCGCGGGTGTCTGGGGAGTCTCTGTGATCCTTCCGAGACCTCAGCGGTAGAGTTGCGGCGTAGCCCACAGGTGCGCTCTGCTCGGCTGACCCTTCGGTTCTGCCGCGGCGCGCGCCCGGGTGCACAGTCTGTTCCGCTGACGCGGAGGAACCAACGAAAGGGGTTCGCACATGGCACTCCTGCCTAGGACCAAACGCGCGGCTGAGAAGAAGGCCGCTGTGAAGAAGAAGCATCTGTCGAAGAAGGCGCAGAAGAACGCATCGAAGGCGCAGACCCGCGCCCAGAAGGCGATGGCTTCGATCGGCCCGCTGGCTGCTGTTGCCGCTGAGCAGGCACGTGAGCGCGCTGCCGGCTACTACGAGGACTACGCTCCCGTGGTGCAGAAGAACGTGCGTGAGGGCCTGAAGAAGGGCGGCGAGCGCTTCGGTGATCTCGCCTCCAACCTCAACGGCGACTACGCGAAGAAGGCGAAGCAGTTCCGCGGCGACTTCGAGGACGACTACCTGCCGCGCGCACGCAACACCGCATCGGCCGCGTCCGATACCGCTGCCGCTGCGCTCACCGCTGCTCTGGCTGCTGCTCGCAAGGAGTGGGACAAGGGCGCTGGTGACATCCAGAAGGCCGCCACCGCCTCCCCGAAGAAGAAGAGCGTGTTCGGCAAGCTGCTGCTGGTGACCGGTCTGGCTGCTGCTGGTGCGGCCGTCGGCTACGTGGTGTGGCAGAAGACCCGTCCGATCGAGGATCCGTGGGCTCCGCCGGCGGACTTCGCTCGCGCGCACTACCCGGCTGCCGGCACCACCGATGCGGATTCCGCTGACGTGTCCGACTCCGTCGCCTCCGCTGAGGCCGGCGATCTCCCGGGTGCGCTCAAGCGCGACCCGAAGTCGCTGAACACGAACCCGGGCTCTGAGCGTCCCGTGACCGGTAAGCGCGCGGACACCGCTGTGAAGCGCACCCCGGACCCGGAGGCCAAGGGCGGCGACGTCAAGCGCGTCACCGACACCCCGGTGAAGCCGAACCCGGCCCAGCGCGATGCCTCCACCCCGACCCACGTCGCCGACGCCAAGAAGGTGAACGACGTGGAGAACCCGAAGAAGGTCGTGGACCCCAACGCCACCCGCGACCCGGAGGCTCCGGTGAACAAGAAGGACCACTTCCCGAACAAGTGATCCGTGCTCCCCATCAGGGGCAGTGAATCGAAGCGGCTCGGCGCATTGCGTCGGGCCGCTTCGCTGTGCCGCGGCGGGCCGACGGGCCCCAGCCGTCGGAGTGGGGTGGCCGCAGGCAGGGGCCGACGGGTCCCAGCCGACTGAGTGCGGTGGCCGCAGGCAGGGGCCGACGGGTGCCGCGCTGCCCGATAGGCTGGCCGCGTGTCCGAGCCCATCCTCACCGAACGCCTGCAGCTGCGCCCCCTCGCCCACACGGACCTGCCGGTGCTGTGGCGCCTGCACTCCGACCCGCGCGCCTTCGAGCACGACGCGATCCCCGAGCTCGGCGCAGTCGACCAGATGCAGCGCGTCCTCGCGCAGTGGCTCGCCCACGCCCGCCGCGACCACTACGGCTACTTCCTCGTGACCACACACGACGGGGAACCCGTCGGCGCCGCTGGCCTCTCCGGCATGGACGTGGCCGGCGAGACGGTGGCGAACCTGTACGTCCGCCTCTTCCCTGACCAGTGGCGGCAGGGCTACGCCCTCGAGGCGCTGAGCGCGGTCCTCGCCGCCGCGGACCGTTCCCGCTCCCTCGACCCGGACACTCCCTACCCGTCGGACGCGGTCGTGATCACCGCGGTGCAGAACACACCGATGCGCCGCCTCGCCGAGCAGCTCGGCTTCCACGAGACCGGTGAAGAGGATCCGACGGCGGGGTTCGAGCACGTGCTGCTGCGCAGGCCGGTGGGGCTCGCGGCGCCCGCTGACCGCCCGGCACCGGCCGGGCGATTCGCCCCCTCCCCCAGTGGTGACTTCCACCTGGGGAACCTGCGCACCGGGATCCTCGCGTGGTTCTTCGCCCGCGCCACGCATCGCCGGTTCGTGATGCGCGTCGAGGACCTGGACCGTGTGCGGCCCGGCGCGGAGCAGCGGCAGCTGGAGGATCTGCGGGCGGTCGGCATCGAGTGGGATGAGCCGCTGGTGCGGCAGTCGGAGCGGACGGGCCTGTATGACGAGGCGGCGCGCCGGCTCGCGGAGCGGGGCCTGGTGTACGAGTGCTACTGCACGCGCCGGGAGATCCAGGAGGCGCCGAGTGCGCCGCACGCCGCGCCCGGCGCCTACCCGGGGACGTGCCGGGATCTCACGGAGGCGGAGCGGGAGGCTGGCCGGGCGAAGGTCGCGGACCTGAACCGGGAGCCGGCGCTGCGACTGCGGGCGGATGTGTCCACGTACCGGGTGCGGGACCGGTTCGCGGGGAGCGTGGAGGGCGCGGTCGATGACATCGTCCTGCGCCGCGGGGACGGGGTGTGGGCGTACAACCTGGTCAGCGTGGTGGATGACTGCGCGTTTGCGGTCGATCAGATCGTCCGCGCTGATGACCTGCTGGCCTCGGCGCCCCGCCAGGCGCATCTGACGGCGCTGCTGCAGGAGGTGTGGCCGAGCCTATGGGGCCGCGACGTCCCCGGGTGGGAAGGCGCTGCGCGGTCGGGCCGAACGGCCGACGGGGGCTCCTCCGCCGGCGGCGGGGAGGCGGCCGACGGGGCCGCGCCGTGGCCGGAGATCGAGTACATCCACGTGCCGCTCGCGCTGAACACGAACGGGCAGCGGCTCGCGAAGCGGGACGGCGCCGTCACCCTCCGCGACCGCCTGGACGCCGGCGAGAGCATCGCGGACGTGGTGGACCGGATCGGCCGCAGCCTGGGCGTGGAGCATGCCCGCAGCGCCGCGGACATCGCCGCGGCGCTGGACCCGTCGGCCGGTCCGGGAACTGAATGGGTGCTCGAACCGTGGGTGGTGGATCTGCCGGCGACGCCGCCGGGCGCCTAGGCCGCGCGCCTCGTGACGGCGGGGTCGTCCAGGCTGCCGGGACCGCGCACCAGCATCACGACCACGCCGACGACCGTCCACACCGCGCCCACAATCAGCGCGATCGTGGAGGCGTTCACCAGCACCGCGATGAGGATCGCCGCGCCGATCAGCGGCAGGATCAGGTGCCGCAGCACGGAGCGCGCCACCGGCGCTGCACCCGCGGCGCGGCGTCGGCCGGCCCAGAACCAGCCGATCACCGAGGCGTGCAGCATCGTGAACGCCACCAGCGCGCCGACATCCACGATCGACACGAGGAGGTCGAGCCCGTCGGCCCGCGTGGCGGCCCACACCGCGAGCGCAACGTTCGCGGTCGCCGCGAAGAGGATGCCGCGCATCGGCACGCCTGTCCGCTCCGAGACCCGCGTCAGAGCCGAGGGCAGGGCTCCGGTGCGCCCCATGCCGAGCAGGATTCGCGACGCCGCCGCCTGGCCCACCATCGCGGAGAATGCGGCGCCGATGCCCTTCGCCACCGCGAGCAGAGTGTGCAGGATCGGAGACAGCTGCTCCCCCACCGCCGTGTAGTAGGCGGGGCCCTGCAGTTCGGGGTTCGCGGCGAGTTCCGCGGGGGTCGGCTCCATCAGCAGGGCTCCGATGTAGGTCTGCAGGATGAACAGGGCGCCGGCGAGGACGAGGCAGACCAGGGTCGCGCGGCCGACGACCCGGGAGGAGCCGACGGTCTCCTCGGCGAACGTGGCGATCGCGTCGAACCCCAAATAGGAGAGCACGGCGACGGACACTGCCGCGAACACCGCCTGCCAGGAGAAGACTCCGATACCGGTCAATGGGGTGAGCCAGCCGCGCGACGGACCAACAGTCGCCAAGTGCCACACGCCGACGATCAGCACGAGCCCCAGCACGATCACCTCAGCGACCACCACAATGGTGGCGGCGCGGGCGGCGATCTTGGATCCAGCGATGTTCATCGCAGTGGTCAGCGCAACCGCACCGGCGGTCCACACCCAGACCGGCACGGACGGCACCAGGGAGTTCATGGCGATGCCGGTGAACAGGTAGGCGACCGACGGGATCAGCAGATAATCGAGCATGACGATCCAGCCGGTGAAGAACCCTGCCCGCGGCCCGATGCCGGCTCGCGCATAGGCGTAGACGGACCCGGCGCTGGGCACCTCTCGGCTCATCAGCACATAGGAAGCGGCGGTGAACGCCATCGCGATGGTCGCAACGAGGTAGACGATCGGGACTACGCCGTGGCTCTTGGCGTCGAGCGGACCGAAGACACCGACGGCAGCCGCCGGTCCGATGAACACCAGGCCGTAGGCGATGAGTTCGGGAAGGGTGACCTGGCGGCGCAGGCCGGAAGGGGCGGCAGTGCTCACGGGGCTCCTCTGCAGAATGGGCGAGTACTGAGGGCCACCCCAGAATAAGGCCGCGCGACCTGCGGAAAAATGGGGGCGCCAGGTCACGAACAGCACTATGCTCGGCGGCATGTCCTCCCCCGCCGCGCCGCTGCTGCGCATCCCACCCACGGACGCCGCGCTCAGCACCGGTGAGGCGCAGCGCCAGCAGCTGCTGGACCGTGTGCGGCAGGTGCGCCTCCTTGTGGAGTCGAGCCCGGCGCTGTCAGCCCTGGTCGGCGTCCTCATCGTGGCGCAGATGGTGCTGGAGGCCGCGCG
>NZ_JACHWP010000022.1 GCF_014191425.1 Helcobacillus massiliensis | reverse complement strand
GCCGACGATGACGGCCTTCGCGCGGGCGGCGTAGCGCTCCACGAACTCGTCATAGATCGAGCGCTCCACCAGGATGCGGCTGGAGGCGGTGCAGCGCTCACCGTTGAGGGAGAACACGCCGAAGAGGGTGGAGTCCAGGGCGGCGTCGAGGTCGGCGTCGGCGAACACCACGGCGGGGGACTTGCCGCCGAGCTCCATCGACAGGCCCTTGAGGTGGTCGGCGGCGTTGCGGAAGATCAGCTGCCCGGTGGAGGACTCACCGGTGAAGGAGATGAGGGGGACGTCCTCGTGCTTGACGAGGGCGTCACCAGCGGTCTCACCGAAGCCGTTGACGAGGTTGAACACGCCCCGGGGCAGCTCCGCCTCTTCGAAGATCCCGGCCCAGAGCGACGCGCTCAGCGGCGTGAACTCGGCGGGCTTCAGCACCACGGTGCAGCCGGAGGCGAGGGCGGGGCCGAGCTTCCACGACTCCAGCATGAACGGGGTGTTCCACGGGGTGATGAGACCGGCCACGCCCTTCGGCTTGCGGTTCACGTAGTTCATCTGCATGCCGGGGACCTTGTAGGCGTCGTCCCGCTGGGCGACGATCAGGTCCGCGAAGAAGCGGAAGTTCTCGGCGGCGCGCTGCGCCTGCCCCTTCGCCTGCGTGATCGGCAGGCCGGAGTCGAACGACTCCATGGCGGCGAGCTCCTGGTCACGGGACTCGACGATGTCGGCGATGCGGTTGAGGACGCGGGCGCGCTCGCGGTTCTTCATCCGCGGCCACGGGCCGTCCTCGAACGCGCGGGCGGCGGCGGCGACAGCACGGTCGATGTCGGTCTTGTCGCCGCTGGCGGCTCGGGTGTAGACGGTGTTGCCGACGGGTTCCAGGACCTCGAACGTCTCCCCGGAGACCGATTCGACGCGTTCGCCGTCGATGTAGTGGGGGATCAGGTCGGGAATGTTCGCGGGGCGGGTGGTCATGCGGGTGCTCCTTCGCTCGCGGTGGTGATCGCGGGGCTCGTGCTGTCAGGTCTCGTGCGGTCGAGTCTTGTGCGGTCGGGGACGATGCCGGCCGTGCTGTGCGGCTGGTCGGCGTGGATGCGCGCCAGGTAGGCGCGCGGGGTGGTCATGCGGTGCTCGCGCATCGCCAGTTCGATGTCGATGCCGGCGGCGCCGCTCTCGATGAGGTGCAGGATCCGCTCGTGCTCCTCCACGGAGGCGGCCGCGCGGTCCGGCACGAAGCTGAACGTGGAGTTCCGCAGCGCGGACAGGCGGTTCCACGCGCGGTCCACCAGCATCACCAGATGCGGGTTCGGACACCGGTGGGACAGCGCCCGGTGGAACTGCTCGTTCAGGTGCGTGAACTCGACGGCGTCGAAGTCGCCGGCGGCGGCGAGGTCGCGCATCTGTTCGTTGACGGCGCGGGCCTCAGCGACCTGTTCGGCCGTCAGGGACGGCGCGGCGAGCGCCACGGCGGCGGATTCGATGACGCTCATCGTCTCCATCGTGTGGACGTACTCGCTCTCGTCGATGGCGGCGACGCGGGCGCCCACGAACTTCTCGAACGTCACGAGCCCTTCGGCCTGCAGGCGGCGGATCGCTTCGCGCACGGGCACCACGGAGGAGCCGATCTCCTCACCGATGTGCTCGAGCTTGAGGCGATCGCCGGGCAGGTAGTCGCCCTGGACGATCCGCTGCTGGATCATCCGGTAGGCGCGCTCGGACTTCGTGGCGGTCATCGCTGCTTCTCGAACTCCGCCCGCCATTCGGCGTTCATCGGGAACAGGCCCTCCACAGGGTGGCCCTCGGCGACGCGCGCGGCGATGAACGCCTCTTCCGCCTCCTTCGTCTCGCACGTGGAGATGATGTCCTCGAGCATCGACGGGGGGATCACGAGGACGCCGTCGTCATCGCCGACGATCACATCGCCCGGCTGCACCGTCGTGCTGCCGCAGGCGACGGTCTCGTCGATGCCCCAGGGGACGTGGCGGCGGCCCAGCACGGCCGGGTGCCCGCCCTTGTGGTACGTGGGCAGGCCGATCTCGGTGACTTCGGCGAGGTCGCGGACGCAGCCGTCGGTGACGATGCCGGCGGCGCCGAGAGCACGCGCGCGCAGGGCGAGGATGTCACCGAGGGTGCCGGCGTCATCCACACCGCGGGCATCCATCACGAGCACATCGCCGCTGGTCAGGGAGTCGAAGAGGCGCTTCTGGGCGTTGTAGCCGCCGCCGTGGGACTTGAAGAGGTCCTCCCGGTTCGGCACGTACCTCAGGGTGCGGGCGGTGCCGATCAGCTTCTTCCCCGGCTGGGTGGTGCGCACCCCGTCGATGGAGACGTTGTTCAGGCCCTTGGAGCGCATCACGGAGGAGATGGTCGCCAGCGCCACCTTCTCGATGCGCTCGCGCATGTCGTCGGTGAGCGGGCCGACGGATCCGGCGCCCCCGTCGGCCCCGGAGAACTCGCTGATGTCCCGGCCGGAGGCGTCCGCCCACTGCTGCGCCGTGGGCTTCGGCTGCGGGGAGAACGGCTCGAGGTCCACCGTGCCCTGCACCGCCTGGGTGCGGAGGCGGCCGGAGGAGAGGGCGGGGTCCTCCGACCCGCCGGCGGTGACCTCGACCTCCACCACCTGGCCGGGGCCGAAGGTGGAGGCGCCGGCGGGCGTGCCGGTGAGGATGACATCGCCCTTCTCCAGGGTGATCAGCTGCGAGAGGTCGGAGACGATCTGCGGCAGCGGGAACAGGAGAGTGGACGTGGAGTCCTCCTGGACGAGGTCGCCGTCCAGCCAGACGCGGATCGCGATGTTCGCCGGATCGAGGCGGTCCGCGGGGATGAGCCGGGGACCGATCGGGGCGTAGCCGTCGCCGCCCTTGGAGCGGACGTTCGCTCCCTTATCGGCCCAGCGGAAGTCGAACGTGCCGAGGTCGTTCGCGGCGGTGACGGCGGCGACGCGGCCCCAGGCGTCGGTGGGGGAGACGCGGCGGGTGCGCTCGCCGATGACCAGGGCGATCTCGCCTTCGAATCCGAGGATCTCGGCGCCCTTCGGCAGCTCCACCACGGTGGGGTCCTCACCGGTGGGGGTGGTGAGGGAGGTGGGCGGCTTCATGAAGTAGCCGGGGGCTTCAGGGGTGCGGCCCTTCTGCTCCGCGCGGGCGGCGTAGCTGATGTGCATCGCGTACACGGCGCCGGGCTTCGTCCCGAGGAGTGACCAGGCGGCTTCGGCCGGATGCGGGGCGGACTGCTCGGCGGATGTGGGGCTCGTCACTGAGGTCATGCCGGCATCGTATACGATCCCCGCTCAGCTGTCAGCTGTGTCACTACCCGGGATTCCACCGGCCCGGGCGGGCGCGTCAGAGCGCGGCGATGTCCTTCGGCTCCTCCGCGCCCGGCTCGTTGTCCGCCACCACGATGCGGATCGGTTCCACCTTCGCCCAGATCGCCATCAGCGCGCCGAACACGATCAGGCCCACGCCGACCCACAGGTTCGCGTTGAACCCGTCGGTCTTCTCGGCGTCGGCGGCGGAGAACGCGAACAGGCCGAGGGCCGCCAGGATGACGCCGTACAGCGCCATCAGCGCGCCGATGAACATGCGGATGTCGAACGCGCCGGTGGTCTCCACATGGGAGTCGGCGGGCAGCTGCGGGGTCTCGCCCGTCGGCGTGATGCTGGTGCTCATAACTGCTGCTCCTTCGATCAGGCGAAGACGATGTTCAGGCCGATCACCAGGACCAGGCCCAGGATCGCCATCGGGATGGGGCGGCGGAAGATCGGCAGATCGGCCTCGTCCGGATCCACCAGGTCGGCCTTCGGGGTCTCGGAGTACACCAGACCCTTCAGCTCATGCGCCGGCTTCGGCTGCGTCACCATCGTGACGATCACCGACACCACGATGTCCACCACGAACGCCGTCGCCGCGGACAGGAACGCCAGCCCCTGACCCGGCAGCTCGAACAGGCCGAAGAACGTGGAGGACGACCACAGGACCACCGCGGCGAGCGTGCCCGCCACCAGGCCCGTCCAGCCGGCGGTCGGAGTCATCCGCTTCCAGAACATACCGAGGATGAACGTGGCGAACAGCGGCGCGTTGAAGAACCCGAACAGGGTCTGCAGGTAGTCCATCAGGTTGGAGAAGTGGCCGGCGATCAGCGCGGTGAAGATGGCGATGATGCACGCGGTGATCGTCGCGATGCGGCCCACCGTCAGGTAGTACTCGTCATCGCGGTCCTTCTTCACGTAGGTCTGCCAGATGTCGTACGAGAACACGGTGTTGAAGGCGGACACGTTCGCCGCCATGCCGGCCATGAACGCCGCCAGCAGGCCCGCGATCGCCAGACCCAGCAGTCCGTTCGGCAGCACGTCCCGCATCAGCAGCAGGAGCGCGTCGTTGTACGTGACGCCCGTGCTGGCGGCCCCCGCGGAATCGCCCGCGCTCTCGAACTGCTTGAACGCGGTGAGCTCGTTGACCAGGACCGCGGCGATCATGCCGGGCACGATCACGATGAACGGGATGAACATCTTCGGGAACGCGCCGATGATCGGGGTCATGCGCGCAGCGGTGATCGACTTCGAGGCCATCGCGCGCTGCACCTCCACGAAGTTCGTGGTCCAGTAGCCGAACGACAGCACGAAGCCCAGACCGAACACGATGCCGATCACACTCAGCACCGGCGACTCGAAGCCGGACAGCTGCTGGCCCGGCCACGTGTGCAGCTGCTCCGCACCGAGCATGCCGTCACCGGACACCTTCTCCTTCAGCCCGGACCAGCCGCCCACACGGTGCAGACCGATCAGGGTCAGCGGCAGCAGCGCCGCCACGATCACGAAGAACTGCAGCACCTCGTTGTAGATCGCGGCCGTCAGCCCGCCGAGCGTGATGTAGGACAGCACGATCGCAGCGGCGACGATCAGCGCCACCCACATCGGCCAGCCCAGCAGACGGTTCACGATCGAACCGAGGAGGAACAGGTTCACGCCCGCGATCAGCAGCTGGGCCAGCGCGAACGACAGCGCGTTCACCAGGTGCGCGGCATTGCCGAAGCGCATCCGCATGAACTCCGGCACGGAGCGGACCTTCGAGCCGTAGTAGAACGGCATCATCACCACGCCGAGGAACAGCATGGCGGGGATCGCACCGACCCAGAAGTAGTGCATGGTCGGGAAGCCGTACTGGGCGCCCGTGGCGGACATGCCCATGATCTCCACGGCGCCGAGGTTCGCCGAGATGAACGCGAGGCCGGTGACCCAGGCCGGCAGAGACCGGCCCGAGAGGAAGAATTCGATCGAGTTCGAGACGCCTCGCTTGGCGTAGACGCCCACACCGATCACGAACACGAAGTAGATCGCGATGATGAGGTAGTCGACGATGGTCGCGTCGAGTCTGATGGTGTCCATGGCGCACAGATTCCAGTCAGGTGGGGGAAGGGGTGCTTGCCAACCTACCGCCCCGCGCCGCGCGACGGGAAGTCGGGCCGGGCCCATCGGCCCGGGCGAAGTCGGGCCGGGCCCCTCGGCCCGGGCGAAGTCGGGCCGGGCCCATCGCCCCGGGCGAAGTCGGGCTGGGCCCATCGCCCCGGGCCCGCTCGCCGCCCATTCGGCTGGCGACCGATCACAAACCGTAGTGGAACCAGGGCTGTAGGCCAGTCCGGCTGCGAAAAAGGGCGGTTCAGCGGCTGAATCTGTTCGCGCACCCCTGCCGATCAAGGCGTGGAGGACGTGAGTGAGCACAATCCGACCAGAATCCGACCCCGGCGGGCGGTTCGCTGCCGAATCGGCCGATCTGCTCCAACTTGTGCACACGCCCCGCCACCGGCACTCCCGCCGTGCCGCCCGGGGAACGGGGCCGAGCCGTCCCTGCCGGCCGAGCCCCTGCCGGTCGCCGGGGCCGCGCTACGGTTGACCCATGCACACCTCTGACACCGCATCCCGCCCCGCCCCGTTCCCGTTCGGGAACCAGAACCCGTCGGCCTCCCTCATGCCGGAGCACCGGATCGAGGACATCACGATCGATGTTCCGCTGGTGCACGATGACCCGTCGCGCGGCACGATCGAGGTGTTCGCCCGCGTCATCACCGCACCCGGCGGCGAGGACCGGCCGTTCCTGATGTACCTGCAGGGCGGTCCCGGCAGCGAAGCGCCGCGGCCCGCGCCCGGGCAGCCGGCCTGGGTGGCGCGCCTGCTGGAGGAGTACCGGGTCGTGATGCTGGACCAGCGCGGCACCGGCCGGTCCACCCCGGTGGGTCTCGACCTGCCGTTCCCGCCCGCGCCGGAGCGCACGTTCCGCGAAGCGATCGAGCACAGCGCGGACGAGGTCGCGGAGTACCTCACCCACCTGCGGGCCGATGAGATCGTCAACGACGCCGAAGCGATCCGCCGCCACCTCGGCGCTGAGCAGATCTCCACGCTCGGCCAGTCGTTCGGCGGCTTCACCACCCTCGCCTACCTCAGCGCGCACCCCGAATCGCTGCGCGAAGTCCTCATCACCGGCGGGCTCGCCGCGGTCGGCCGCCACAGTGACGAGGTGTATGCGGAGACATGGCGGATCATGCGGGAGAAGTCCGAGGCGTTCTACCGCCGCTTCCCCCACGCCCGCGACCGCATCCGCGAGCTGATGGGCCTGGCGGACAGGGGCGAGATCCGACTGCCGAACGGCGACGCCGTCACCCCGGCGCGGCTGCGCACCCTCGGCCACCGCCTCGGCTCTGACGACGGCTTCGTGGCGCTCCACAACCTCCTCGAACTGGACCACCGCGCGCCCGCCTTCCAGCACGACCTCGCCGCCCTGCTGCCGTTCACCGGCCGCAACCCCCTGTACGCGGTCATCCACGAGAGCTGCCAGGCCGACGGGATCGTCACTGACTGGAGCGCGGAGCGCACCATGCCGCAGGACTTCCACGAGGATCCGACCCTGCTGGGCGGCGAGCATGTGCACCGCTCCCTGTTCGATGAGGATTCGGAGCTGGCGCCGTGGAAGCCGGTCGCCGAGATCCTCGCCGGCCACCAGTGGGGCCGCGTCTACGACGAGGACGCGCTGCGCAGCGCCGGGGTTCCGGGTGCCGCGGCCGTCTACTTCCACGACGCCTTCGTGCCGTCCGTGTTCTCCCTGGAGACGGCGGCGCTGATGCCGCAGGTCGCGCCGTTCGTGACCAGCGAGTACGAGCACTCCGGTCTGCGCTCCAGCGGCGACGCGGTGATCAGCCACCTGATCGACCTGGTGAAGGGCCGACGGGTCCGCTGATCCGCGGGACCCGTCGGCCGCCCTGGCGGTCCGTGCTGCCGGGGCCGACGGGGCAGCCGTCTGCTCAGGCCTCCTCGGGGCCGATCTCCGCCTTCTCCCGCAGCTGCCGCTTGATCCGCGCCAGCATGCCGGCCATGCCGCGCAGGCGCAGCGCCGAGACGACCTCCGCGAGGCCCATCCGTTCGGTGACGTCGTTCGGAACGTCGAGGATCTCCCCGACGCTCAGGCCGTTGAGGCCCTCCGCGAGGATGCCGGCGAAGCCGCGCGTGGTCGGCGCCTCCGGCGGGGCGGAGAAGAACAGGCGCGCCTCGGCGTCACGGCCCGTGCCCTCCACCTCGGTGATGAGGAAGATCGGCGACTGGCATTCCGGCACCGGTTCCAGCAGCTCCGGGTGGTCGGCGTAGCGCTCGGGCAGCTCGGGTAGGTCGTCGGAGAACTCCAGCAGCAGCTGTAGGCGGTTGTCGCCGGACAGTTCGGTGAAGTCGTCGGCGATCTCCTGCAGGGCGGCGGGGACGGCGGACATCAGCGGCCCTCCCCGGCGGTGAGGCCGACGGGTGCCTCGCCGGGCTCCTCGCCCTGGGCGACGGGCACGCGCACGGTGTTGCCCCACTCGGTCCAGGAGCCGTCGTAGTTGCGGACATTGTCGAAGCCGAGCAGGTAGGTGAGGACGAACCAGGTGTGGCTGGAGCGCTCACCGATGCGGCAGTACGCGATCACCGGCTCGCTGGAGTCGAACGACAGCTCGTCGACGTAGATCGCCTCCAGTTCCTTACGGGACTTGAACGTCTCGTCGTCGTTCGCGGCGCGCGCCCACGGCACGGACTTCGCGGTGGGGATGTGGCCGCCGCGCAGGGTGCCCTCCTGCGGGTAGTCCGGCATGTGGGTGCGTTCGCCCGTGTACTCCTGCGGGGAGCGGACGTCTACGAGCTGGCCGCCGAGGAAGCCGAGCACGTCGTCCTTGTAGGCGCGGATGGGGGCGTCCTGGCGCTCCACCACCGGGTAGTCGGTGCGCTCACGCTGCGGCTTCTCACGGGTCATCTCGCGGCCCTCGGCCTGCCACTTGGCGCGGCCGCCGTCGAGGAGGCGCACGTCCTCGTGGCCGAACAGTTCGAACACCCAGAGGGCGTAGGCGGCCCACCAGTTGGACTTGTCGCCGTACACCACGATGGTGTCGTCGCGGCTGATGCCCTTGGCGCTCATCAGTTCGGCGAACTCCTCGCCGCCCACGTAGTCGCGGGTGACGGGGTCGTTGAGGTCGAGGTGCCAGTCGACCTTCACTGCGCCGGCGATATGGCCGACGTCGTACAGCAGCACGTCCTCGTCGCTCTCCACCACAACGAGGCCGTCGGCTCCGAGGTTGTCGGCGAGCCAGTCCGTGGTGACGAGCTTCTCGGGGTGGGCGTAGTCCTGGAGCTTCGGTGCCGGATCGGCGGGGATGGTCATGAAGAAACGGTCCTCCAAACGCGGGGTCGGTTGTGCTCCGATTGTCTCACCCGTCGGCGGCGCCAGCGCCCAGCTCGCCGCCGCGATGAACCTGGTGCTGGACGCACAGGACCGCGCCCTGCTCGAGGTTCTGCTGCTGCAGACCTGAGCGCGAGCGCGGTCCGGATGGTGGGGCGGTCCCGGCGGGGCCGCCCCTCAGCTGATGGGGGTCAGCCCTGGTCGGAGCCGGCCGACGGGTGCTCCCACGGCTGCTGCGGCGCCGCCTGGTAGCCCTCGGGCTGAGAGGGCTGCTGGCGCTTCGGCTGGGCGCGGCGCAGGCGGGTCGCGGAGGAGTCGGCGTCGTCGTCGGCCTTCTGCGCGGCCTGCGACTGCAGCATGGCGTTGCGGATCTCGTCGCCCATGGCGCTGACGGAGCCGGGGTTGGACGGCAGGTACAGCACGTTGGAGCGGCCGTTGCGGGCCACGTCCTGCATGGTGTCGAAGTACTGGGTCATCAGCAGCAGCTGCTCAGCGGACTGTTCGATGCCCACGCGCTTGAGCATCTCGTACTGCTCGGCGATGCCCAGCGCGATGGCCTTGCGCTGTGCGGCCACACCCTCACCCTGGAGGCGCTTGGACTCGGCCTCGGCCTCAGCCTGGGTGACGCGCTTGATCTTGTCGGCCTCGGCGAGGGACTGCGCTGCCACGCGGTCGCGCTGAGCGGCGTTGATGGAGTTCATCGAGTCGCGCACGCGCGGATCCGGGGAGATGTCCGTGACGAGGGTGTTGACGATGTTGAAGCCGAAGTCGGCCATCTGCGAGGACAGGGTGTTCTCCACGCCGCGGGCGATGTCGTCCTTCGATTCGAACGCGGCGTCCAGCTCCAGGGTGGAGAGGGCGGAGCGGACGGTGTCGAACACGTAGGAGCGGATCTGCGCCTCCGGGTTGGACAGCCGGTAGTAGGCGTCCACCACGGACTCCTCGCGGATCACGTACTGAACGGCGACCGGGACGGTCACGAACACGTTGTCCTTGGTCTTGGACTCGATGTTCACTTCGAGCTGCTGGATGCGCAGGGAGATCGGCGGGGTGAGGGTGTCGCGGAACGGCACCTTCATGTTGAGGCCCGGCTTCGCAACGCGGCGGAAGCGGCCGAAGCTCTCCACGATCACGTTCTCCTGCGTGCGGACGGTGAAGAAGATCGACGAGCGGAGCCCGCCGAACAGCGCGAAGACGATCGCGATGAGGATGACGATCGGGATCAGGATCGCGATGAGCACCTCCATGGTGTCCCCTTTCTACTGGTCGGTGATGAGAGTGTCGATGCGGCGCGCGATCCGCGCCGGTGCGGTGGGCGGCCCGAAGCGGTCCACTACGTGGCCGTCGCGGTCGATGAGGAACTTCGTGAAGTTCCAGGCGATCCGTCCGCCTGCGATGCCGGGCTTCGACGCCTTCAGCCACTGGTACAGCGGGTGCGCACCGGGTCCGTTGACCTCGATCTTCGAGAACATCGGGAAGTCCACGGAGAAGTTCGTGGAGCAGAACTCGGCGATCTCCTCATCGGAGCCGGGCTCCTGGTGGCCGAACTGGTCGCAGGGGAAGCCGAGGACGCTGAAGCCGCGGTCCGAGTACTCGTCCTGCAGCTGCTGCAGGCCCGCGTACTGCTTGGTGAAGCCGCATTCGCTGGCGGTGTTGACGATGAGGAGGACCTGACCGGCGAAGTCGGCGAGGCTGCGCTCCTGCCCGTCGATGCTGAGCGCGCTGAAGTCACGGATCGAGCGTGGGGTCTCAGTCATCGGGCCCTTCTCCGCTGGTGGCGTGCATCAACGGCGTCAGTCTATCGACGACCGCGGCGGATCCGAAGCGAGGAAGGCGGAGACTTCTTCCCGTGCGGGCACGGACGCCGGACCGAGCCGCGTCACCTTGAGCGCCGCCCCGGCGTTGGCGCGCTCCGCCGCAGCCGCCCAGTCGCTGCCCAGTGCCCGTTCGGCGAGCAGGATGCCGGTGTGGGTGTCGCCGGCGCCGTTGGTGTCCACCGGGGTCTGCGGGAACCCCGCCACGTCGACAGTCGCACCGCCGGCGAGGACGGTGCAGCCCTTCTCGCCGTCGCGGACGATCACCACGTCACCGGCGATCAGATCGCGGATCGCGTGCAGGTCATCGGCGGCGCCCACGAGGCCCTCCGCTTCGTCGGCGTTCGAGGTCCAGACCGTGGTCAGGCGCAGCATCCGTCGGCGCAGCTCCTCATCGAAGTCGGCGAACGGGGCGCCGGGGTCCAGCACGATCTCCACCCCGCTCGGCAGCGACTCGAGGAACTCCAGGAGGGGCTCGCGGGTGGGGGCGAACAGGCTGTAGCCGCTGACGCACAGCAGGTCGCCCGGCTCCGGGGCGAGGGCGGCGAGGGAGGCAGCGGTGATGCGGCGCTCCGCCCCGTAGGTGGTGACGAAGGTGCGCTCCCCGGACGGCTCCACGAACACGAAGCACGGGCCGGTGTCCTCATCGGGAACGGGGTCGGCGGACAGGCGGATCCCGTCGGCCGCGAGGGCGGCGCGGATGATGTCGCCGTTGGGGCCGGTGCCGTGGGCGCCACCGTGAACAGCGGTCGCGCCGGTGCGGGCGGCGGCCACGAGGATGGTGACGGCGCCGCCGGCGGCGTACTGCGGCATGGCGGTGGCGTTGGCGTTCTGGCCGCGGCGCGGCAGGTGCGGCACGGGGATGGTGACGTCCACGAGCGCCTGCGCGGTGTGCAGGACACGGGCGGGGCGCTCGGTCGGCTGGGGGCGGGCGGTGGTGCCGGTGCTCATGCGGCGAGTGTAGTGCGCACCCACGCGTCGGCGTCGCGGATCGCGCGCTCCAGGTCCAGGCCCTCGGCCTTCCGAGCCCCGCCGATCACTTCGGCGCCGAGCGCCTCAGCGCCGATCGCCTCACCGAGTGCGCCGACGGGGTCCGCGGCCTCCTGCCCGGCGCACAGCACCACGGTGTCCACATCCAGCACCCGCTCGGCGCCGTCGCGATCGGTGAAGGAGAACCCGTCGGCCCCCACAGCGCCGTAGGTGACGCCCGTGTGGCCGATGACGCCGCCGTTCCTGAGGGCGGCGCGGTGGATCCACCCGGTGGTGGCGCCGAGGCGTGACCCGATCTTGTGGGCGGACCGCTGCAGCAGGTGGACCTCGTCGGCGCGCTCGGCGAGCAGCTGCGCGACGTCCACGCCGATCCCGCCGCCGCCCACGATCGCGACCCGGCCTCCGACGGGTGCCCCCGCGAACACGTCCGCGTAGGTGATGACGTCCGGGCCCGCATCGGGGTGGACGGGGATCCGGGGGTCGCGCGGCCGCACCCCGATCGCCAGCGCCACGCGGTCCGCGCCGACGCCCGCGATGTCCTCGGCGGTGAATCGGCGGCCGAGGCGGACGTCCACGCGGCCGCGGGCCAGGCGCTCCCGCCAGGAGTCCAGCAGCAGTGAGTAGTCCTCCTTGCCGGGGATGCGCGCCGCCCACGCGAGCTGCCCGCCGATCTCGGCGGAGGAGTCCACGAGGGTGACCTCGTGTCCGGCCTCCGCTGCGAGGCACGCGGTCTCCAGGCCCGCCGGGCCCGCCCCCACCACGAGGATCCGCTGCGCCTGGGCGGCGCGCGGCATGATCGGCAGCTGCAGTTCGCGGCCGGCGCGCGGGTTCACCACGCAGCCGGCGGGGCGGCCGGTGAAGATGCGGTCCAGGCACGCCTGGTTGCAGGAGATGCACGGCGTGACGACCGGGGAGTCGGCGGGTGCGGACTCGTCGCGCGGGCCGCCGGGCGCGTCGGCCTGCGCGCGCCATTTCTGCACCAGTCGGGCGTCGGCGAGGAACGGGCGCGCCAGCATCACCCCTTCCACCCCGGTTGCGGCGATGGCGCGCTCAGCATCGGCAAGGGTGTGCAGGCGGTTCGAGGCGATCACCGGCACCGCGCCGTCGATCGCCGCCGCGAGGTCCGCCGCCAGCGGTGCGAACTGCCCGCGCGGCACGCATGTCGCGATCGTCGGCACCCGCGACTCGTGCCAGCCGATCCCGGACATCAGCAGGTCCGCGCCGGCCTCCACCACGCCTCGCGCGAGGGCGTGGATGTCGTGGGTCTCCTGGGCGCCGGGTACGAGGTCCGCGAGCGAGATCCGGTACGACAGCAGCGGCTCAGGCCCGATCGATGCGCGCACCCGTCGGACCACTTCCAACGCGAACCGCCGGCGGGCCTCGGCGCTGCCGCCCCACGCATCGTCGCGGCGGTTCGTGGCGGGCGCGAGGAACTGGTTGATCAGGTAGCCCTCGGACCCCATCACCTCGACGCCGTCGTAGCCCGCCTCGATCGCGAGGGCGGCGGCGCGGCCGAAGTCCTCGATGGTCTGCTCCACCTCGGCCGCGGTGAGGGCGCGGACGGGCGCGGGGCTGATGGGGGAGTCCACGGCCGACGGGCCCACCGGCTCACCGTGCGCGGCGTACCGCCCGGCGTGCAGGAGCTGCAGGACGATCCGGGCCTCCGGGTTCGCGGCGTGCACCGCGTCGGTGACGGTGCGGTGCTGGGGGAGCTGGTCCGCTGAGTCGAGCCGGGCACCGCCGGATGTGAGGGCACCGGCGGCGTTGGGGGAGATGCCGCCGGTGACGATGAGGCCAGCGCCGCCAGCGGCGCGCTCCGCATAGAACGCCGCCAGGGCTGGAGCGCCGCGGGGATCGTCCTCGAAGCCGAGGTGCATGGATCCCATGACGATGCGGTGCGGCAGACGGGTGCGGCCCGCCTGTAGCGGTGCGAAGAGATCGGAAGACATACCGCGAGTTTAGTGGTACTGCCAGTATTGGGTAATGGTTTCGGGGAATCGGGCCGAGGCGGCACCCGTCGGCGTCAGGAGGACAGCCTGCTCAGACGCACCCGCATCCGCCGACTCACCTGATTCAGGCCCGCCACCTGCGCGGTGATCCCCGCCCTCCGGTACTTCTCGATCACCGAATCCAGCGCCGCGACAGTCGACGCATCCCAGATATGCGCCTCCGACATGTCGATCACGACCGACGCCGGATCCCGCGCGTACTCGAACTGCGCGAACAGGTCGTTCGAGGAGGCGAAGAACAGCTCCCCGCGCACGGAGTACCGCACCTCCCGCTCCGACACCTCCTCGCGCTCCACCGTCACCACATGCGCCACCCGGCGGACGAACAGGATGCACGCCAGCACGATCCCGGCGCCCACACCGATCGCCAGATTGCTCGTGACCACCGTCGCCGCGACGGTCACCAGCATGACCGCCAGCTCGCTGCGCGGCATCATCCGCAGAGTCCGCGGCGCCACCGAATGCCAGTCGAACGTCGTCACCGCGACGACCACCATCACCGCCACCAGTGCCACCATCGGAATCTCGGCCACCACACCGCCCAGCGACACCGTCAGCACCAGCAGGAACACCCCGGCCAGTGCAGTTGAGATGCGGGTGCGAGCTCCGGAAGCGCGCACATTCACCATCGTCTGCCCGATCATCGCGCAGCCGCCCATGCCGCCGAACAGCCCACCGAGCACCGTCGCTGCACCCAGGCCCCACGATTCACGTGTCTTGTCCGACCCGGTGTCCGTGATGTCATCCACCAGCGTCGCCGTCAGCAGGGTCTCCAGCAGGCCCACGAAAGCCACCCCCACCGCGTACGGCAGGATGACCCGAAGCGTCTCCAGGTCGAACGGCACGTCCGGGATCAGCAGCTGCGGCAGCGAATCCGGCAGCGCGCCCTTGTCACCCACGGTCGGCACATGGGTCAGCCCCATCCCCACCGTCACCAGCGTCAGCACCACCACCGTCACCAGCGGCGCCGGCACCGACCGGGTCAGCCGCGGCAGCAGCACCATGATCGCCAGGCCCGCAGCCAGCAGCGGATACACCACCCACGTCACGCCGATCAGCTCATGCATCTGCGCCATGAAGATCAGGATCGCGAGCGCATTCACGAAGCCCACCATCACCTGGCGGGGGATGAACCGCATCAGCTGCGCCACCCCGAACAGGCCCATCACGATCTGCAGAACACCCGCCAGCAGGATCGTCGCAATCAGGTACTGGACACCGTGCTCCCGCACCAGCGGCGCGATCACCAGCGCCACCGACCCCGCCGCGGCCGTGATCATCGCCGGCCGGCCGCCCAGAACAGCGATCGCAACCGCCATCACGAACGAGGTGAACAGTCCCATCCGCGGATCCACCCCCGCGATGATGGAGAACGAGATGACCTCCGGGATCAGTGCCAGCGCCGTCACCAGGCCACCCACCACCTCCACCAGCAGCATGCGCGGACTGCGCACAGCCCGCACCCACGACTGACGCTGCTCAGGGGTGAGGGAGGGCGCCTGCGGCGCGGGGACGGAAGCAGTGGACACGCAGAATCCTCCAGAGCTCGAGGGATCGGCCGACGGGAGCAGTCCACCTTATCGGCGGCAGCGACTTGCCGTAGGGTGAGATGCATGACGGACAACGCCCTGACGCCGATCGCAGCCACCGCCGACATCGCCGCCGACCCCGCCACCATCTTCGAGCTCATCGCCGACCCCGCCCAGCAGCCCACCTGGGACGGCAACGACAACCTCGCCGAGGCAGGCGTCGGCCAGCGCATCACCGCCGACGGCCAGGCCTTCACCATGCGCCTCACCACCGGCGCCGACCGCGAGAACCGCATCACCGCGTTCGAGGAGGGGCGCCTCATCGAATGGGCGCCCGGCGAAGTCGGCGGGGAACCGTTCGGGCAGCGCTGGCGGTGGGAGCTCACCCCGATCCTGGACGCCGACGGGCGCGAGAGCGCCACCCGGGTCACCCACACCTACGACCCGACCCGCCTCGATCCCGCCACCTCCGCGGAGCGTCGGCTCCGCCGCGCCGCCGCCACCACCGAGGAGATGCTCGCCGCCTCCATCGCGCGGCTGCGCCGCGTCGCCGAAGGCACAGGCTCCGCTGACCAGGGCACGGGCGGCGAATGACCCGCCTGAGCGCGGACGTGCCCCGGCCCGCCGCCATCGCCACCGACCTCGACGGCACCCTCCTGCGCGCCGACGGCACCGTCTCCGACCGCACCCGCGACGCCTTCCACGCCGCCTGGGACCACGGTCTCCACACCGTCCTCGTCACCGCCCGGCCGCCCCGCTGGGTGGACCGCCTCGCCGACCTCGCCGGCAGTCACGGCACCATCTACTGCGCCAACGGCGCCTTCACCTACGACCCGAACAGCGGCACCGTCACCGAGAACTTCGGCTTCGAACCCGACCTGCTGCAGTCCATCATTCAGGACCTCTCCACCGTGGACGGCATCGCCATGAGCGCCGAACTGCCCTCCGGTTTCTGGCGCCAGGCGGCCTACCCCTCCACTCCGCCCGACGGGCAGACCGACGAGGACGGCGGCGTCGTCGCGCCGCTGGAGGACATCACCGAGGTCGCCGGCAAGCTCCTCGCCCGCTGCGACCGCCTCGACCCCGCCGCGTTCCACCGCCGCATTGAGGAGCTCGTGGGGGACCGGGCCGCGCTGCACGTCTCCACGTCCGACGGCCTCGCCGAACTCGCCCCGCTCGGCGTCAGCAAATCCGAAGCGCTCGGCCGCTTCGTGCGGGTCATGGAGATGACAGCCTCGGACGTGTGGGCGTTCGGCGACATGCCCAACGACATCCCCATGCTCACCTGGGCCGGGATGGGCATCGCCGTGGCGAACGCCCACCCCGATGTCCTCGCCGTGGCCGATGGAGTCACGGCGTCCAACGATGAGGACGGCGTGGCGCAGGCGATCGAGCAGGTGCTGCGCGGCTGAGCCGCGACCCATGACCTCGCGCCGGACCAGGCCGTGGCCGGGCCAGGGCCGGGCCGGGCGCAGGAGCGAGATGTGCAAAAAACGACCGAAATCCGCCTTGTGGCCCGGTTCTGCGGCTGGCAGGGCGGTTTCACTCCATGATCTGCACACCCCGGCCGGACTCCGGCTGCCACTCGGCGGGGGAGTCGTCCACCATCTCCGGCGGGAGGCTGAACTCGCCGGTCGGCAGGCGGCCGCCGCTCC
>NZ_JACHWP010000021.1 GCF_014191425.1 Helcobacillus massiliensis | reverse complement strand
TGAGCGGCTCGGTGCTGGCGCCCGCGGCGGGCTGTGCAGCCCGGGCGGCTCTCGCAGCCCGCTCCTCGCGACGACGGGCGCGCCGCTCCGCCCGCGTCTCCGGCGTCCCCGCACGTGCAGCGCGCACATCGCCCCACTTCACCAGGGCAATGCCGATCAGGATGAACACACCGCCCACAAGCTGGATCGACGTCGGCAGCTCGCCCAGCACGAACCACGCGGCGAGCGCCGCCAGCGGCACCTCCACCAGATTCACGAACGCGCCCACCGTTGCGCCCACGAGGCGCAGGCCGAGGATGCCGAACCCGTACGCGCCGATCGTGAACAGCACGAGCATCGCGAGCGGCCACAGCCAGCTCATGGTGCGGCCCGCGAACACCACATCAGCCGTGCGGAACACCGCCGGCATAACCCCCAGCAGGTTCAGCGCCGCGATCACCACCGCGCCGATCGTCATCCCCAGTCCCGTGAACGCGAACGGCGGCAGGCTGATGCTCGACTGAGAGGACACCAGGAAGTAGATCGCCAGGCACACCGCGGCGAGCAGCGCCATCACCACACCGAACCCGGTCAGGTGCGCCCCGCGGAAGTCCAGCACCAGCACCACACCGGCCATGGACACGATCACGCCGAGGAACGTCAGCGCCACCGGCCGCACCCTGGTGGCGGCCCACAGGTAGAAGACGATCATGATCGGCGCGGTCATCTCCAGCAGCAGCGCGACCGTCACGGTCAGCTCCTGCACCGCCACGAAGTAGAACCCCTGGCAGCCCGCCATCGCGGCGAGGCCGTAGATGAGGACGGTGCGCCAATGCTCGCGGACCTCGCCCCACCGGCCCCGCATCTGCCACAGGGTCGGCGCCGCGAGGAGGAGGGATGCGCCGGTGAGGCGCACGAACGCGACCGACCCGGGGGTCCAGCCGGTGGCGTACATCGTCTTGGCGACCGCTCCGGACACGGCGAAGAAGAACGCGGACGCGAGCGTGAACGCGAAACCGAGGACGACCTGTCGTGACATGGGCCAAGTACACCAGACTTCCGGACCGGGGTAGCCTGACACGGTGAATTCTGAAACCGCTCTGCCGCCGATCGTGTCGGCCGGTGACGTCCCGGCCGCTGGTGACGGCGTCGTCATCGCCGACGTCCGCTGGTCCCTCAGCGGCCCGAAGGACGCTGCGACGTTCCGTGAGGAGTACGCCACCGGGCACATTCCCGGAGCGGTCTTCGTGGACCTCGATGACGACCTCAGCGACCACTCCGTCACCGGCGCCGGCCGCCACCCCCTGCCGAGGGAGGACGACTTCGCCGCCACCCGCGCCCGCCTCGGCATCGGCCCCGACACCCGCGTCTACGCGTACGGCACCGACGACCCGGCCGGTGCCGCCCGCCTCGTTCTCATGCTCCGCTTCTCCGGCATCGCCGCCGCCCTCATCGACGGCGGCCTGCCCGCCTACCGCGCCGCTCACCCGGACGTGCCGATGGAGCCCGGCCACAACGACCCGACCCCGGTGGAGACGGTGGAGGAGCCGCTGGTGCGCCTGGTGTCCATCGACGAGGTCGCCTACGCCGCCCACTCCCGCAGCGCCCTGCTGGTGGACGCCCGCGCGCCGGAGCGCTTCCGCGGCGACGTGGAACCGGTGGACCCGCGCGCCGGCCACATCCCCACCGCCGTCAACGTCCCGTACGCCGCGCACCTGCAGGCCGACGGGACCTTCCGCAGCCCGGAGCAGATCCGCCGCACGTTCGAGGACGCGGGCGCGACGGGGGAGCGCATCGTCATCAACTACTGCGGCTCCGGTGTGAGCGCCTGCGTGAACGTCCTCGCGATGGAGCACGCGGGCCTGCGCCACGGCTACCTGTTCCCCGGATCGTTCTCCGAATGGTCCGCTGACCCCCAACGTGAAGTGGAGACCCGATGAAGCGCCGAATCCTCGCCCTTGCGGCCGGCGTCCTCACCCTCAGCAGCTGCGGCATGGTGGACGCCGTCCGCAGCGACAGCCCCGACACCGCGAACTCCAGTCCGGCGTTCGAGGCCACCGAGACGCCCGCCGCCGACGGCAAGGACGCCTCGGACAGCAGCGACGCACCGGCCGACGGGGCCTCCGCGTCGCCCAGTGCCGACGCGCCCGACGGGGCCTCCCCGTCGCCGAGCGCCGACTCCACTGACGGCTCCGGGCCGAGCGATTCGGCGTCCCCGTCGGCCTCCGAGCAGCCGACGCGTGACCGCATCATCCTGCCCGCCGAGGCGTACCGCGGCGCCGGGGGCGACGTGCCCGCGTCCGCGAAGCCGATGACGAACGTCGAGGGTGATGACCCCGCGCTGCAGATCGCGCGGGTGCGCGCCCCCTCCGGCAACATCTGGTGCGATATCGACCCGAAGAACGGCGCCGTGTGCACCGTCAAGGAGATCACCGGGAAGGCGCCGAACCAGAGCATCGTGATCAAGCCCGGCGGTGAGCCCGAGTTCACCGACTCCGGCGCCGTCACCAACGATGACGCCGCGGTGGCTGCGCAGGAGATGCCGTACGGCACGCAGGCGAGCCATGGTGAGTTCGTGTGCGCGTCGGAGACGAACGGCATGACCTGCTGGTCCACGAAGTCCGGTCACGGCGTGTTCCTCAACCGGGACGGCATCACGACCTTCTGACCGGGGCCGACGCTGTTCCTGGACGCATGCCCAGGGATGTCGGAGAGGATGAGGACATGACTTCCATGACTGTTCTCCACGGCGAATCGTTCCTGAGCCACCGCGCCATCGGATGCACCGACAACCTGCCGGTCGAGGACGATGCGGCGCTGGTCGAACAGGACATGCCCACCGCGGACCCCGTCGGCCGCGACCTCCTGGTGGAGGTGCGCGCGGTCTCGGTCAACCCCATCGACGTCAAGCAGCGCCGCAGCGCTCCGACCGACGGCTTCCGCGTCCTCGGCTTCGACGCCGCCGGAGTGGTCCGCGCCGTCGGCGGCGATGCCCGCCGGTTCGAGGTGGGCGACGAGGTCATGTACGCCGGACAGCTCAACCGCGACGGCTCCAACCAGGAGCTGCAGCTGGTGGACGAGCGCATCGTGGGCCGCGCCCCGAAGGACCTCTCCTGGGCGGAGCGCGCGGCCCTGCCGCTGACCAGCCTCACCGCGTTCGAAGCGCTCACCGACAGCCTCGGCCTCACGGAGGAGTCGGAGGGCACCATCCTCGTCAACGGCGCCACCGGCGGTGTCGGCACCGCGATGCTGCAGCTGCTGGAGGCACTGTTCCCCACGGTCACGGTGATTGCGACCGCGTCCAGTGCTGAGAAGGCGGACCTCGTGCGCTCCCTCGGCGCGGAGCACACCGTGGACCACACCGGCGACCTGGCCGAACAGGTCCTCCAGGTCGCCCCGGGCGGCGTGGACTGGATGTTCACCTCGAAGTCCGGGGGCCGCGGCAGCGTGTTCGCGGACCTGATGAAGCCGCGCGGCCACATCGTCGCGATCGATGAGATCGAAGACGTCACCGACCTCATGGCGCTGAAGTCGAAGGCGATCACATGGCATTGGGAGTCGATGTTCGTGCGGCCCCTGTTCCAGACGGATCAGGAGATCACCCGTCAGCACGAGATCCTCGAACAGGTGGCGGACCTCGCCGACGAGGGCCGCATCCGCCCCGTGATGGAGGATGTTCTGCGCCCCATCAGCGCGCAGACCCTGCGGGAGGCGCACCGCCGCGTCGAATCCGGCCGCACCGTCGGCAAGATCGCCCTCGAGGGCTGGGAGCGGGACGAGTAGGACTGGGCGCGAGACGAGCGCTGAGCGCGCTGGGCGGCGGCCGACGGGACCCTGGCTATGGTGTGAGCCATGACAACAAAAGTTCTGATCCCTGATTCCATCGACCTCGACTTGCCGGACGATGACCGCTGGCAGTTCATCACCACGAAGACCGATGAACCGATCCCGGAGGAGCACCTGGACGCCGAGGTGTACGTCCAGTGGATGCAGCCGCAGAACCTGGTGGAGGACGCCGCGAAGCGACTCACCGACGTGAAGCTGGTGCAGACCTTCATGGCCGGCGTGGACGCCGTGAAGAAGGCCGGCTTCTCCGACGACGTCATCCTCACCAACGGTGTGCACCTGCATGACGCCACCGTCAGCGAGCACACCATCGCGCTCACCCTCTACCTGCTGCGCCGCCTGGACGAATCGGTCCGCCAGCAGGAGAAGAAGAACTGGTCGCGCGAGCTCGGCGAAGGCCAGCCGCTGCACCCCGAGGACCGCGTCACCACCCTGATCGGCGCGAACGTGCTGGTGTGGGGCTTCGGCCAGATCTCCCAGCACCTCGCTCCGATCATGAAGGCACTGGGCGCGAACGTCACCGGTGTCGCCTCCACGGCGGGGGAGCGCGCCGGCTTCCCCGTCATCGCCACCGAAGACGTCCACGACCACCTCGCCGACACCGACGTGCTCATCTCCGTGCTGCCGGCGAACGACTCCACGAAGGACCTGCTGAACGCGGATGTCTTCGCCGCGCTGCCGAAGCGGGCCGTGGTCGTCAACGTGGGCCGCGGGCACGCCCTGAACGAGAACGATCTCCTCCGGGCCCTGGAGTCCGGGGAGATCGTGGGGGCCGCGATCGACGTGACCAAGCAGATGCCGCTGCCGGCCGAGTCACCCCTGTGGGATGCCCCGAACCTGCTGATCACGCCGCACGCGGCGGGTGGCCGCCCCGTCGGCGCTGAGGACCGCCTGCTGGCGAACCTCGAAGCGCTCGACGGGAACGGCGACTTCGTCGGGAAGCGCTGAGGGGCCCTCAGCGGTCCTTGGGAGCCCGCTGGCCCTTCGGGGCCTGTGGGCTCTTCGCGTTCCGGGGAGCCTCGCGGCGCTTGCGCTCCTTCGTCTGCATGGAGGAGGCGCGCAGGGCCTCGTGGTCGAGGGCGCCCTCGTCCGTGGTGATCTCGTCGATCACCTGCGTGGTGACGGTGTCGGAGACGGCGCTGACCATTTCGCGCTTGCGCAGCCGCAGCTCGAGGTGCTCCATGTGGTCCACTTCCATGCGCAGGGCCTTGAAGCTGGAGAGCACCATGCCGATCATGACGAACGACCACGGCAGAGCGGCGATGAGGGCGAGTGCCTGCAGGGCGCTCATGCCGGTGTCGTCAGTGCCGGTGGCGGCACCTGCGGCGATCAGGGCACCGGCGATGAGGCCGGAGGAGATCGCCCAGAAGATGCGGGTGATGCGCGGCGGGTTCGGGTTGCCGCCGTGGGCGATCATGTCCATCACGAATGCACCGGAGTCGGCGGAGGTGATGAAGAAGATCGACAGCAGGACGATGGCGATGCCGGCGAGGAGCCCGCCGACGGGCAGGGTGTTCAGCATGTCGAACAGGGCCGTGTCAGCGTTGATGGTTCCGTCGGCCTGCGTGAAGTCCACGCCGTCGAACATTGTCTTGTAGATGGCGGTGCCGCCCATGATCGTGAACCAGAGGATGGTCACGAGGGTGGGCACGAGGAGCACGCCGATGATGAACTCGCGGACGGTGCGGCCGCGGGAGATGCGGGCGATGAACACACCCACGAACGGCGACCAGGACATCCACCAGCCCCAGTAGTTGATGGTCCAGCCGTTCAGCCAGCCGGCGCCGTCCTCACCGTAGAACGGCAGCGTCTGGAACGAGTTGGACAGCAGGCTGGAGAGATAGCCGCCGATGTTGTCCACGAAGTCGCGCAGCAGGAACAGGGTGGGGCCGAGCGCGAGCACGAGGAGGAGGAACACGCCGGCGAGGGCGAGGTTCATGTTGGAGAGGATCTTGATGCCCTTGTCCACACCGGAGGCGGCGGACAGGGTGGCCAGACCCGTGATGACGACGACCAGGATGATCTTCATCGTGGGGGTGCCGTCGAGCAGGCCGAGATGGTCGAGACCGGCGGTGATCTGGTTGACGCCGAAGCCCAGCGACATCGACACACCGAACACGGTGCCGACGATCGCGAGGATGTCCACCAGCTGGCCGATCCACGAGTTCACGTGGCGGCCGAGGAGCGGCTCGAGCGCCCAGCGGATCGTCAGAGGGCGGCCGCGGCGGTGCGCCGCGTAGGCGAGGGCGAGGCCCACCACCACGTAGGTGCCCCAGGCGTGGAAGCCCCAGTGGAGGAACACCTGGTTCATCGCCTCGGTGGCGCGGGCCGGATCGGCGAGGTCCGCGAAGCGCGGTGCGCCGCCGTCCTTCGTGAAGAAGGTGAGCGGCTCAGCGGCGCCCCAGAACACGAGGCCGATGCCCATACCGGCGGCGAACAGCATCGCGAACCAGGAGAACATGCCGTACTCGGGGCGCTCGTCGTCGCCGCCGAGGCGGACGGAGCCGAGGCGGGAGAACGCGATGACGAGGGCCGCGATGACGAAGCCGGTGACGGCGAGGACGTAGTACCAGCCGACGGCGCCGACGAGCTTGTCGTTGATGGTGCCGATGAAATCGTTGAACTGGTTCGGCAGCAGGAGGGCGAAGCCGACCGAGATCAGGATGACGGCGGCGGCGACGCCGAAGACGACCTTCGCGAGGCCGAAGTTCTCACGGTTCTGGGGATCGGGCGCGGGGGAGGAGTCGACGGGCTCGGTCGCCGTCGATTCGGGAGTGGAGGAAGCCATAGACCTATCTCTCGTGATTGGCATAGTGCCTTTTGAGGCTATGGGGGACCCCCCGCGCGTATCAACCCTCTGCCGTCCCGGTCACGTCGCTGTGCCCCGCGTGTCGGCGCTGGTCAGACCAGCAGGTCAGCGCCTGTGAGGACCGCCGCGGCGGATGCTTCGGCGGCGGCGTCCAGCCCGATGGAGAACTCTTCGTCGGCCCGCGGGGAGCACAGGTCGCTGACGCCCCGCATAGCGAGGAAGGGCAGTCCGAACCGTTCGGCGGTGTGCGCCAGCGCGGTGGATTCCATGTCGGCCGAGAGGGCCGACGGGTGCAGTTCTCGCATGGGTTCGGCTTTGTCGGCTGTGACGAACGCGTCCCCGGAGAGCATGAGGCCGCAGCGGACCGCGGCCCCGGTGTCCGCGACGGCGTCGGCGACGGCGCTGGCGGAGGCGTGCCCTTCGAACACGGCAGGTGCGCCCGGCAGCTGGCCGTGGGCGTAGCCGGCGGCGGTGGCGTCGGCCAGGGAGTAGCTGTAGGTCTCTCCGATGACGACGTCGCCCACGTTGATGTCGCTGGCGAGGCCGCCGCAGGAGCCGGCGGAGATGACGATGCGGGGCGCGAACGTGAGGATCGCCCAGGTGGCGGCGGTGGCGGCGGGGGCGGTGCCGATGCCGGTGGTGACCTGCGCGCAGCGGACCTGCTGACCGTTGGCGGTGGTGAGCAGGCCGGTGCGGGCGGTGACGGTGGTGGCGGCGGAGCCGGCGGCCAGGGGGCTCTCCACCTCCTGGACCTGCTGCAGGTGCGGGGTGAAGGCGTCGGCCTCTTCGTGCATAGCGGTGAGGATCAGCAGGTCAATGTGCATGGAACCCATTCAATCATCCAGTGCTGTTCGCTACTGTGGCCGTATGAGCCGCCTCGTTGAGTACCCGAAGATCGCTGTCCGTGCCGTCCGCCAGGCACCCCTGCCGGGCTGGGTGTACACCACCGGCTTCGGGAAGGCGCGGATGGCGACGCCGACGGGGGCGGTGCTGAAGCGCCACGCGGTGGACGTCGCCATGATCAACCGCACCCGCACCGTGTGGCTTGACCGCCACAAGGCTGACAACGGCGTCATCGTCTACCTGCACGGTGGGGCGTATGTGTCGGGGCCGTTCGCGTTCGACTGGCAGTGGCTGTCCGACCAGGCTGACCGCCGTGAATGCGCCGCCGTCCTCATCGACTACCGCTACGCCCCGGACTACCAGCACCCAACGGGTCTGCTGGATGCCGCGGCGGTGATCAAGCGGCTGTCGGCCGACGGGGTCCTCACCGACCTCAACTGGATCCTCGCGGGGCAGAACTCCGGGGCGGGTCTGGCGCTGGCGCTCGCGGATCGACTCGGCACCGGGGAGGCGGAGAAGGCGAACGTTCCGGCGCCGCGCGGCCTGGTGATCATGTCGCCGTGGTGGGACCTGGAGCTGAACAACACGGAGCTGACCGAGACGGAGCAGCGCAACCCGGTGCATGAGCGCCGACTGCTGCAGGCCGCTGCGTCGGCGTACGCGGGCCGCACGCCGCTGGATGATCCGTCGCTGTCGCCGGTGAACGCTGATCTGGCGGCGCTGCCGTCGATCCACCTGTCGGTGGGGCTGAAGGACATCTTCCTGACCGACGCGCGGATCATGCGGATGCAGTTCGAGCGCCAGGACCTGCACGTGGACTACCGCGAGGTGGCAGGGAAGCTGAACGGCCGCCTGCGGATGTCGCGCGGGGCGGATATGGAGCGCCTGCTGCAGGAGCAGGCGGAGTTCATCGACCGCGTCCTCGCCTGACCCGGCGCTCCATCCGGCACCCGTCGGCCTTCCCGCCGTCGCGCGGGCAGCGTTCTCCGCGCCAGCCGCGGGCAGGGTGCGCCGGGTCAGCCGCGGGAGGCGAGCACCCAGGCGAGGCCGATGGACGCAGCGAGCGACCCCATCATGCACAGCAGCACCACACCCATGGTGGCGCCGCCGAGCAGCGTCACGATCAGGACGTACACCAGCAGCGCGGTGATCATGCCGATGGAGCGGAGGAACTCGCCGCCGTCGAAGCGCCGACCGCCGGACATCTGCGTGAGCGCGTGGTGGAACCGCCACGTGAACAGGGCCAGCAGGCCTGCCGTGGCGATGCCGATGACCGCGAGGTTCACATGCGCTCCGGGGCGCTGACGCCCAGCAGGTCCAGACCGGTCACGAGGACCGATTCGGTGAGGTCGGCGAGGGCGAGCCGGCCGGTGCGGACCTCGGCGTCCTCCTCCTTCAGGATCGGGCAGTGCTCGTAGAACCCCATGAACGCCTGCGCGAGGTCGAACAAGTAGGCGGCCATCCGGTGAGGGGCGTAGTCCGCGGCCACGGCGGTCGCCGTCGGCCCGAACTCCAGCAGCTGGAGGGCGAGGGCGCGCTCGGCGTCATCGACCACGCGGGGTGCCGCAGCTGGCGCGGCGGCGCTGTCAGTGGCGGCGCTGTCAACGGCGGCCCCGTCGGCCCCCGACGCCTCAGCGGCGCGGCGACGGATCGAGCGGATCCGCGCCACCGCGTACTGCAGGTACGGCGCGGTGTTGCCCTGCAGGGCGAGCATCCGGTCGAGGTCGAACGTGTAGTCCGAATCATGCGCGGTGGACAGGTCCGCGTACTTGATGCCGCCGATGCCGATCATCTGCGCGATCTGCTCGCGCTCATCCTCCGGCAGGTCCGGGCGGAGCTCGTCGATCACGCCGCGGGCCTTCGCGGTGCCCTCCTGCAGCAGGTCCATGAGGCGCAGGGACGAGCCGGAGCGGGTTCGGAGGATCTTGCCGTCCTCACCGAGCACGGAGCCGATCTTCACGTGCTGGGCGTCGACCGACTCCGGCAGCCACCCGGCCTCGCGGGCGGTCTGGAAGATCATCTGGAAGTGCAGTTCCTGCGCGGTGCCCACCACGTAGGCGATGCGGGTCGCGCCGAGCGTCCGCACGCGGTGGCGGATGGCGGCGAGATCGGTGGTGGCGTAGCCGAAGCCGCCGTCGGACTTCTGGATGATCAGCGGCAGCGGCTGCTCATCGCGGCCGGTGAAGCCGTCGGGGAACACGCAGAGGGCGCCGTCGGAGACGCGGGCGATGCCGGCGTCCTTCAGATCGTCGCAGGTCTGCTGCAGCAGGTCGTTGTAGGAGGATTCGCCGGCGAGGTCGTTATCGGTGAGGGTGACGTCCAGGGTGGAGTAGATGCGGTGGAAGTACTGCTTGGACAGGTCCACGAGGCGGCCCCAGATCTCCAGGGTCTGCTCGTCACCCGACTGCAGGGTGGCGACGCGGGCACGTGCGCGCGTTGCGAACGCCTCGTCGCCGTCGAACTTCTGGCGGGCGGCCTGGTAGAACGCGTTCGGGTCGGTCTCCAGCAGCTTCGCATCCGCGGAGTCCTCGCCCACGTCCAGCAGGTGCTCGATCAGCATGCCGAACGGGGTGCCCCAGTCACCGATGTGGTTCTGGCGGATCACGCGGTGCCCGAGGAACTCCAGGGTGCGGGCGAGCGCATCGCCGACCACGGTGGTGCGCAGATGGCCCACGTGCATCTCCTTCGCCACGTTCGGCGCGGAGTAGTCGATGACCACGGTGTCCGGGGAGGCGGGGACGGCGGCACCCAGGCGCTCATCCGCGGCGATCGCGGCGGTCTCGCCGGCGATCCACTCGGTGGACAGGGTGGTGTTGAGGAACCCGGGGCCGGCGATCTCCGGGGCCGACGCGATCCCCGTCAGGTCCAGGTGCTCCACGATCTGTGCGGCGATGTCCCGCGGCTTCTGCCCCAGCTTCTTCGCCAGCCCCATCGCGGCGTTGCACTGGAAGTCGGAGAAGCGGCCCGGCCGGATGATCGGATCCGCATCGCGGTACTCCTCGCCGAAGGCGGCGGCGAAGGCGTCCTGGAAACGGGAGGCGAGAGCGATATCCGGTGCAGTCATGAGATCCAGCGTAGCCATGCCCCGAAGGCGCTGGGTAGTCATGGCCTGAGGGGTGCGTCACCCCGGCCGCGCTCCTGGACGCGGCTCCGCGCCGAGCCGCACAGGGCGGGCTCGGCGCGGGCATGAAGTGCGCGCTCGGCGCAGGCGGGGGTCAGGCGGGCGAGACCACCGACGGGGCGGTGCCGGTGCGGGCTGCGAGCTCCGCGTTCTCCAGGCCGCCCACCACGAGGTTCTCCACGGCGGTCTCCGTGTAGAACGCCACGTGCGGGGTCATCAGCACATCCTCGCGGTCCAGCAGCTGCTCGAGCACGGGGTCGCCCAGGTCGCGGTCGCTCCAGTCGTACCGGTAGAACTGCGCTTCGTTCTCGTAGGTGTCCAGGGCGGCGCCGCTGAGGTGCCCGGAGTCGAGCGCCGCCAGCAGGGCCTGCGTGTCCAGCAGGCCGCCGCGACCGGAGTTGACCACGATCGCCCCGGGGGCGAGGCGCGCCAGCGCCGCCTGGTCGATCACGTGGTGGGTGGCGGGCATCAGCGGCATGTGCAGGGTGAGCACATCCGCGCCGTCCAGAGCCTCTTCCAGGCTCGGCGCGTACTGGCCGACCTCGGTGAACGCGTCATTCGGGTACGGGTCGTACCCGACCACGGTGGCTCCGAGCGCTGCGAACAGGCGCGCGGTCTGCAGACCGATCGACCCCGTCCCGAGCACGGCCACGCGCAGGGTGGCGAGCTCGCGGCCCAGGAGGCCGCCGAAGCGGAAGTCCCGGTGCTGCAGCTTCTGCTCGATCTGGGCGAAGCGGCGGGTCAGGTAGAGCGCGGAGGTGAGGGCGAACTCGGCGATGGCGTTCGGCGAGTACACCGGCACATTGGTGATGACGATGCCGTGCTTCTGCGCGAGCGCGATGTCGTACATGTCCGTGCCCGCGGTGCGGCTGGAGATCTGACGGATCCCCGCGGCCTGCAGCGCGGCGTACACCTCCGGCTCCGGCGGGATCACCTGCTGAACGGTGAGGGCGTCGAACCCGTCGACCATGCCGACGGTATCGGCGCTGAGGATCTCGGTCGTGGCCTCGACGTCGTGCTGCGGGTGCTCCTGCATCCAGCGGTCGAGGGCGGGGCGTTCGTCGTCACGGATTCCCATGAACAGGATCTTCATATCAGCCAGCTCCTTCAGGCTCGTGCGGGCGAGGCGCCCGCGTCGGTGTCAGCGGATCGGGTGGTCGGTGCACCGCCGGAGGCGGATGCGTCCGGGTCGAGGGGCTCATCGGCAGCGCCCTCGGTGACCGGTGCGCCCTGCGGCGAGAACGCGAAGATGCGGGCCTGGTACACGCCGATCTTCAGGCACAGGGCGTGCACAGCGGCGGCCAGCGCAATCGGGATCACGAAGTAGACAAGGACGAGGATGAGGATCGCGGCGATGCCGCCCTGGTCGAGCTGCTTCGCGGCGGCGATGGGGCCCACGAGACCGGAGTGGCCGAAGCCGGCGGTCTCCGGGGTGCCCTGGATGCCGAGGATGCCGCCCACGAGGCCGGTCAGGCCGCCCACCAGGACGAGCGGGAGGACCATGATCGGGTACTTCAGCAGGTTGCCCATCATCATCTTCATGGCCCCGAGGAACGTGGACCAGGTGACGCCGGCGTTGTTGACGCGGAGGCTGCCGATCATGAGGACCGCGGCGGCAGCGGCGATGCCGAGGCTGGCTGCGCCGGCAGCGGGACCGGTGATGCCGATGGCGAGGGCCACGGCGACCGTGGAGATCGGGGAGACGATCATGACGGCGAAGATCATCGCGATCAGGACCGACGCGGCCAGGCCCAGGCCCTGGGACGCCGCGATCGTGTTGATCAGCGTGCCGATCGCCGTGGTGATGAAGGTGACGTACGGCAGGGTGAGGATGCCGACGAGGCCGGCGATGCCGCCGCCGATGATCGGCAGGAACAGGACCGTCAGGGACCCGAGCCGGTTGCCGACCCACGCGAGGATGAGGACGGCGACGGACGCGGTGATCATCGTGTTGATGAGGTCGCCGATGCCGACGAGCATGACCCCGTCGGGGCTGAACTTCATCGCTCCGGAGCCGACGAAGCTCGCGGTGCCGACGATCACCGTCTGCACGGCGGTGAAGCCGAACTGCATGCCGATCAGCACGCCCACGATCACCGGCACGGTGAACTGGAGGCCCACGACCACTTGGCCGAGGGTGGTGAACAGGGAGATGTCGGGGAAAAGTCGCGCCAGGAGCTTGAACAGCTCACCTGTGATCGCGTTCGGGATGAGACCGACCACGATGCCGACGGCAGCGCCGTTCAGCACGCGGTCGAGGAACAGTTTCGGTGTCATGGGTGTGTCGAACACGCGAATGCCTTCGTGCTGGAGGGACACGGGAACGGTGTGTGCCCCGGGGGCGTCTTCCTGCGAGGAGCCTCGTGGGCCGGAACAGAAAGAGGACGAGGAAAGAAGGGTCGCTTCTCTGCTCGTCCTGGGTCCAGACTACGGGCGATCCGGGGGCGCTGCGAGGGTCTTCGGTCCCGCGGTCGCAGGAGCATCCCGGCACTTCCGGAGGACCGCGCGAGCGCGCGTCGGAGCCTGCCCCGTCGGCCCCGTCAGCTCGCCCCCGGCTCAGACGGCGGCGCCCTCCTGTGCGGCAGCGGCGCGCTCCGCTTCGCGCTCCCGCACGATCTGACGGGCCTGATTCACCGCATCCGGCATCGACGCGATCACGTAGTCGTCCGGCTGCAGGGAGGACAGCACGCCGGTGCGGTCCGTCAGGCGCTGGTGGCGCGCCTGGATCCCCTTCACGATGACGGTGATGCGGCGGCGGCCGAACGTCTTCACCAGTTCGGACAGGACGCGCGCGCCCGAGGAGTCCATGAAGCGCAGGTGGGACAGCCGCAGGATCACCACGTCCACTTCGTCGACATCGTCGAGGGAGGTGAGGATGCGGTCGCCGATGCCGAAGAACAGGGAGCCGTCGAACTCGATGAGGGCGATGCGCTCATCACCCGGCTCCGCCTCACCCGGCAGCTCCTCCCGGTGCACAACAGAGTTCAGCGACATGGCGCGCAGGGAGAACACCGCAGCAATGGCGATGCCGATCGCGACCGCCCAGATGAGGTCGAACGACACGGTGATCAGCGCCGTCACCACGAACAGGAACGCATCCGAGCGGGACGTGCCGATGATGTCACCGGCAGTGCGGCGATCCACCATCCCCACCGCCGTCATCATGAGGACACCCGCGAGCGCCACCATCGGGATGCGGCCCACGAGATCGGTCGCGAAGTACACCACGGCGGTGAGGAACAGGGCGTGCACGATCGCGGCGACGCGGGTGCGGGCACCGGAGCGCACGGACACGGCGGTGCGGGCGATCGCGCCCGTGGCGGGCATGCCGCCGAACAGGCCCGAAGCGATGCCGGCGAGGCCCTGGCCCACCAGTTCGCGGTCACCGTCATAGGTGCCGGCGGTGGTCATGCCGGAGGCGACGCGGGCGCTCAGCAGCGACTCGATCGCCGTCAGCGCCGCCACCGCGAACGCCGGGCCGATCAGGGACCGCAGCATGTCCGGGTCCAACGGCGGTGCGTGCGGCATCGGCAGCGACGTGGGCAGCTCACCGATGCGCGCCAGGTTCCATCCCGCGAGGTCCACCACGATCGTCACCAGGATGATCGCGATGATGGAGCCCGGGATGCGGGGGTGGATCTTCGGCAGCAGCGTCATGGACGCCACCACGATCGCCACGCAGACCAGGCCGAGGAGGGCATCCGTCGGCCGCACCCCGCTGAGCGACTGGATCGCCGCCACCAGGGCGTTCAGGGACGGTCCCGGCTCCACGCCGAGGGCCGACGGGACCTGCTGCATGAAGATGATGACCGCGATGCCGAGGGTGAACCCTTCGATCACCGGCCAGGGGATGAACGACACGGTCCGCCCCAGGCGGAAGAAACCGGCGACGATGACGATCATCCCGCCCATCACCGCCACGATCGGCAGGGCGATCATGCCGTGGGTTGCGGCGATCGGCGCGAGGATCACGACCATGGCGCCGGTGGGGCCGGAGACCTGCACGTGGGAGCCGCCGAACACGGCGGCGACGAACCCGGCGATGATCGCGGTGATCAGGCCCATTTCGGGGGCGGCGCCGGAGGAGATCGCGAACGCGAGGGCAAGGGGGAGGGCGACGATGCCGACGGTGATGCCGGCGAGGATGTCGCGGGGCCAGCTGGTGGGCAGCTCCCTGTAGTCAGCGGGCTTCGGCAGCAGCCGCTCCACTCCCCACAGGAGGCTCGTCCGCTTCCGCTCGGCCATGACCACTCCAACTCCCCGCTCGCCGGTCAGCAACCGGGTCATTGTCTCAGTCACCGGACGGGCGGGGAAGGGATCTGTGGTCACCCCCTCCCGTCACGCGGCGTCCCCGCCAGCGCAGCGGCCTGCCTGTCGGCGCGGGCGGAACCGCTGTTCTGGGGGAGCCCGGGGAACGGTGTCCACGCAGCGGTGCGCAGGCTGCGGTGCGCACGGAGCAGTGGCCGTGCTGGTCGCGGACCCCCAGGTAGGGTGTCGAGCGGTCCGGTCCCACTGTTCCCCCATCGCCACCCGCAGCACTGCACATCTCAGCCGGCCGAGCCCGAAGGAGTCCTGATGCGCCCCGTCGACACCGTCACCTACCGACGCCTCAGCGATGACATCCCCTCCGGGCTCGCCGTCGCCACCGCGCGGATCGGCCGCTGGGACATCGCCTCCACCATCGACTCGTTCCTCGACGTCTCGTACGACCCGCCCACGATGCTGCTCAGCCTGTACGGCGAGTCCCGCCTCGCCGAAGCGATCGAGGAGGCCGGTACCTGCGCCCTGACCGTGCTGTCCAGTGACCAGCGGGACCTCGCGGACCGCTTCGGCACCTCCGGTCTGCCGCTGCAGGGCATGCTCAACGGCGTCGCGCACGAGCGCGACCCGAACGGCAACGCGGTGCTCACCGGCGGCATCGCCTCGTTCGCTCTGGAGGTGGCGGATGTGCACCAGGCCGCGACGCATCGCCTGATCGTGGGTCGGGTGGTGGCGCTCGCGGACGGCACCGCGATGCGCCCCGCGATCCGCTTCTCCCGCACCCACTACGACATCGTCTGACCGGCAGCCGGTCCGGTCCCAGCCCCGATCCACCCCGCCCCCGGTCCGCATCGGCTGCCTTCAGCAGCGAGGCCGTGTGCAGAAGATGGAGCAGAATCGCCCTTTTGGGTCGTTGACCCGGTGGATCGGCTGATCTGCTCCAGGTTTTGCTCGCAGCCGCGCGCGGACCCCGGCGGCGGGGCCGTCCCCGCGACCTCCCGTGTGATGTGCGTTCACCCGCGCGCCGCGCCTCCATGGCCGAGCAGGGTGCGGGTCCTACACTGGCGAAGGACTCGACAGTGAGGGAGATATGGCTTCGGACAGGAACGCGTCGGACGACGACTGGCTCTTCGCCACCGACGATGGCTTCGTGCCCACCGAAAAGCTGCCCTCCCCGGAGGACTACGCTCGGATGCGTGCACAGCAGGCGCAGCTGGAGGACGACGCTGCCGCCCAGCCCCGTTTGACGCGCCCTGAACGCCCCGCCCCGGTCCGCGTCCCCGACATGCCCGACACCTCCACGCAGGAGATCCCGATCCTCGCGCCCGCGCCGGACACGGCTGCGCCCGCTCAGCCGGCGTCGCCCGCTGAGGAAGAAGCAGCCACCCGCCCCGGCGGCTCCACCGCCGTGCGGGTGCGCCGCGTCGATGACGACCTCGACGGGGAGAGCACCGCCGAGCACGCCGTGGTGAAGGAACCGATCCAGAAGAGCTACGCCCGCTCCGGCACCACCCCCACGGTGGCCCCCGAAGAGCTGAAGGCGTCGATCTCCCTGCCGGTGCAGTTCCGCACCGTTTCGCCCTGGGACGTCGTGCGCGACGCCCTCGCCGTCGTCTCCTTCATCGCCGTGTTCGCCACCACCGTCACCGAATCCGAGCACGTGGTGCTGGACTCCGCGGCCCGCATCGCCGCCGGCATCGGCATCGTCGGAGTGGCCGCCGCGTCGCTGATGCGGTGGAAGGCGAAGGACACGAACTTCCAGGTCATCCAGAACGTCCGCATGCTCTGCCAGATCCCAGCGGTGGTGGCGGTGCTCGGCGTCATCGGCGCTGACTTCGGTGCCTCACTGCCGGACCTCTTCCATCCCCTGCCCGACGGGCCCACGATCGGCGTCGGCGCCGGGGTCGCGCTGCTGGCGCTCGGCGCGACCGTCGGCGGTGAGCCGCCCCGGCACGAGGGCCACACGCCCGGTGAGAAGCAGAAGGGCTGGGCGCGGATGGCGCTGCGGGTCATGCGCGTGCTCGCCTACGCGTCGTTCGCCCTCGCGGTGGTGATGATGATCGGCAAGGCGTTCGCGGGAGCGCACCTGTTCGCGCTGGTGACCCTGTCGCATGCTGTTCCGAGCCTCGCGCTGATCGTCCTGTTCCTCGAGGCGGTTCTGCACCGTCGGCCCTCCTGGTACGTGTTCGAGGTCGGTGCGGTGGGGCTGCTGGTCGCCGGCGCGATCATGGATTCGTCCCTCGAGATGGAGTACGCGGCGCCGCAGTCGTTCTCCACCGGGTACGTGTGGCTGCCGCTGCTGTTCGTCGGCTTCGGCATCGTGATCAACCGGGCGTACGTCCGCTCGATGCCGCTGAGCTTCAGGCGCTCGGACTGGATCATCTACACGGTGCGCGCGTTCGAGTTCTCCCTGATCATGCACGTGGTCGGGTTCGTGTCCGCGCTCGCGTTCGTCGCCGCTGTGTTCCTCGGGTACGACGACGGCACCCCGCTGTCGATCGCCGCGATGAACGCCGCGTTCATGGTGGTGTTCGCCGTCGCCTCGGCTGTGGCCCGCCACGAACTGATGTGCCGCCATGCGGCCAGGGCCCGCACCTCCGGGGTGGTGATCTCGGTGGCGCTGGCGGTCCTCGGGTTCCTCGGCGTGATCGTGAACTCCGTGGTCGCCTCCGCCGGCGGCACCCTGACGAACGGCGGGCTGGCCCTCATCATCGGCATCGCGGCCGGCCTCATGCTGACCGTTCCGGCGCCCGTGCGCGATGAGCACGGCGCACCGAGCCTGGACCGCTGGTTCTCCGAGTTCCGCCACCGCGACCTGACGGGCACGGGCCTGTGGGCCCGCGTCCCGGATGTGGTGCGACGAGACCCGGCAGCGCCGCACATTCCCCACCCTCTCCCGCTGATCGAAGAAGGCACTCATGTTCCGTTGGACCCTGCACGGCAACGGCCGCACTGTTGAACCCGGTCGCGTGGTCGCGCCCGATGAGCGGCTGAACTGGTTCGCCACCATCGGCATCGGCGCCCAGCACGTCATCGCCATGTTCGGCGCCACGTTCCTGGTGCCGCTGCTGACGGGCTTCCCGCCGTCCACCACGCTGCTGTTCTCCGGTCTCGGCACGCTGCTGTTCCTTTTGATCACCCGCAACCGGGTGCCCAGCTACCTCGGGTCCTCGTTCGCGTTCATTGCGCCGATCACCGCCGCGAAGGCCGACGGAGGCATCGGTGTGGCCCTGGGCGGCGTTCTGATGACGGGCGTGATCCTGGCGCTGGTGGGTCTGCTGGTGCAGAAGGTCGGGACCCGGTGGATCGGTCTGCTGATGCCGCCGGTGGTGATGGGGTCGATCGTGGCCCTGATCGGCTTCAACCTGGCGCCCACCGCATACGAGAACTTCCAGAAGTCGACCGTGACGGCGGTGGTGACGCTGGCGGCGGTGGTGCTGTGCACGTCGATCTTCCGGGGCCTGCTGGGCCGCATCTCCGTGCTGATCGGTGTGGCGATCGGCTACGCGGTTGCGGTGGTCCGCGGGGAGGTGGACTTCACGATGGTGAATGAGGCTCCTCTGCTGGGGCTTCCGCAGTTCCACTTCCCGGAGTTCCACCCGTCGGTGCTGCGATGTTCCTGCCGGTGGTGCTGGTGCTTGCTGGCGGAGAACGTGGGGCATGTGCGGTCGCTGTCGCTGATGACCGGGAAGCCGCTGGATCGGATGATGGGCCGCACCCTGTTCTCCGACGGCCTCGCCACGACGCTGTCCGCCACGTTCGGCGGCTCGCCCACCACCACGTACGGCGAGAACATCGGCGTCATGAGCGCCACCCGCGTGTACTCCACGGCCGCGTACTGGGTGGCGGGCATCACGGCGATCCTGCTGGCGATGAGCCCGAAGGTGGGGGCGCTGATCTTCACGATCCCCCCGGGTGTCCTCGGTGGTGTCACGTTCATCCTGTACGGCCTGATCGGCATCGTGGGTGTGCGCATGTGGGTGGACGGCGTGGTGGACTTCTCCCGCCCGAAGAACCAGTTCACGGCGGGTGTGGCGCTCGTGGTGGGCATCGCGAACGT
>NZ_JACHWP010000020.1 GCF_014191425.1 Helcobacillus massiliensis | reverse complement strand
TCGCGACGGCGTCCCGCTTCAGGGTCAGCACGAGGCGCTGACCGGTCTTGCCGGAGGTCTCGTCGGTGATGTCGGAGATGCCCTGCAGGCGGCCCAGCTTCACCAGGTCAGCGATCTTGCGGGCGAGGTTGTCGGGGTTCACCAGGTACGGCAGTTCGGTGACCACGAGGGCGAGGCGGCCGTTGATCTCCTCGGTGCTGACCACGGCGCGCTGCGTGATGGAGCCGCGGCCGGTGCGGTACGCCTCCTCGATGCCCTTGGTGCCCACGATGGTGGCGCCGCCGGGGAAGTCGGGGCCCTTGATGCGCTCGAGGCACGCCTCGAGGAGCTCTTCCTTGGTGGCTTCGGGGTTGGTGAGCAGCCAGTGGACGGCGTCGGCGACTTCGCGCAGGTTGTGCGGCGGAATGTTCGTCGCCATGCCGACGGCGATGCCGGAGGAGCCGTTGGCGAGCAGGTTCGGGAAGCGGGCGGGCAGGATGGTGGGCTCGTCGATGGTGTTGTCGTAGTTGCCCTGCATATCAACGGTGTCTTCGTTGATGTCGCGGACCATCTCCATCGCCAGCGGCGCCATCTTGCACTCCGTGTATCGGGGTGCGGCGGCGCCGTCGTCGCCGGCGGAGCCGAAGTTGCCCTGGCCGAGGATCAGCGGGTAGCGCATCGACCACGGCTGCACGAGGCGGACCATGGCGTCGTAGATCGCGGAGTCGCCGTGCGGGTGGTAGTTGCCCATCACATCGCCCACGACCTTCGCGCACTTGGAGAAGGAGCGTTCGGGGCGGTAGCCGCCGTCGTACATCGCGTAGGTGATGCGGCGGTGCACGGGCTTCATGCCGTCGCGGACGTCCGGGAGGGCGCGCCCCACGATCACGCTCATGGCGTAGTCGAGGTAGGAGCGCTGCATCTCCTTGTTGAGGTCCACCTGGACGAGCTGGTCGCCCGCGTCGACGGGGTCGATGTCGGTGCTCTCGGTGGTGGTCACCTCGAGGGAGTCGGGGGCGGTCAGCGGGCCGCGGTCCGCGCCGCCCTCGCCGCTGTCGCTGCTGGGGCCGGTGCCGGCTGCGCCGTTCAGTTCGTCATCGCTCATTGTTCTGTGCCTCTCCATCTGCGCTCAGTCTCGTCGTCTGCCGTTCGGGGGCCGACGGATCCCGTCGTGCGCCGGGGCGCTGCGGATCCCGTCGGCCTGCCATCAGATGTCGAGGAAGCGCACGTCCTTTGCGTTCTCCTGGATGAAGCGACGGCGCGCTTCGACGTCATCGCCCATGAGCACCGAGAAGATGGCGTCGGCGTCGGCGGCTTCGTCCACGGTCACCTGCTTGAGGGAGCGCTCATCGCGGTCCATGGTGGTGGTCTGCAGCTCGCGCCAGTCCATCTCGCCGAGGCCCTTGTAGCGCTGGATGCCGTTGTCCTTCGGCATGCGCTTGCCGGCGGCGCGGCCCTCGGTGAGGCGCTGGTCGCGCTCCTCGTCGCTGAACACGTATTCGTGGGGGGCGTTGGACCACTTCAGGCGGTACAGCGGCGGCATCGCGATGAACACGTGGCCCAGTTCGATGAGGGGCCGCATGTAGCGGAACAGGAGGGTCAGCAGCAGGGTGCAGATGTGCTGGCCGTCCACGTCGGCGTCGGCCATGAGGATGATCTTGTGGTACCGCAGCTTGTGCGGGTCGAAGTCCTCGCCGATGCCGGTGCCGAACGCGGTGATGAGGGAGCGGACCTCGGCGTTGTCGAGGGCGCGGTCCAGGCGGGCCTTCTCCACGTTGAGGATCTTGCCGCGGATCGGCAGGATCGCCTGCGTGCGCGGGTCGCGTCCCTGCACGGCGGAGCCGCCGGCGGAGTCGCCCTCCACGATGAAGATCTCGGACTCGGCGGGGTTGCGGCCGGAGCAGTCGCGCAGCTTGCCGGGCATGCCGCCGGTCTCCAGCGGGGACTTGCGGCGGGTGGCGTCGCGGGCCTTGCGGGCGGCTTCGCGCGCGGCGGCGGCGGACTGGGCCTTCTTCACCACGTCCTTCGCCTCGTTCGGGTGCATGTTCAGCCAGTCGCCGAGGTGCTCGGTCATCACCTTCGACACGTACGTGCGGGCGATGGTGTTGCCGAGCTTCGTCTTGGTCTGGCCTTCGAACTGCGGCTCGCCGAGCTTCACGGAGATGACGGCGGTGAGGCCTTCGCGGATGTCCTCACCGGTGAGGTTCGGCTCCTTCTCCTTCATCAGGCCGGCAGAGCGGGCGTAGCGGTTCACGGCGCCGGTGAGGGCGGAGCGGAAGCCCTCCTCGTGGGTGCCGCCCTCGTGCGTGTTGATGGTGTTCGCGTAGGTGTGGATGGATTCGCTGTACGCGGTGGTCCACTGCATCGCGATCTCCACGGAGATCGTCTCCGCGGTGTCCTCCGCTTCGAAGGACATGATCTCGGGGTGGATGGTCTCCGCGCGCTTCTGCTTGTTGATGAAGGCGACGAAGTCCATGATGCCGTTGTCGTAGCGGTACACCACCACGCGCGGCGCGGAGGCGTCCTTCTGCTCCGCGGGCTGCTCGGCATCGGATTCGATGCCGTCCACGTCCTTGGGGTCATCGGACTTGAGGTTGTCGAGGTCGCCGAGGTGCTCCTCGTCCTCGTCCTCCTCCTGGACGCGCTCATCGGTCAGGGAGATCTGCAGGCCCTTGTTGAGGAACGCCATCTGCTGGAAGCGCTTGCGGAGGGTTTCGAAGTCGAACTCGACCGTTTCGAAGATCTCCGGGTCCGGCCAGAAGGTGAGGGTGGAGCCGGTCTCGTCGGTCTCCTCCCCCTTGTCGAGGGGGCCCGTCGGCACCCCGCGCTCGTACGCCTGGCGCCACACGTGCCCCTGGCGGCGGATCTCCACTTCGAGGCGGGTGGACAGGGCGTTCACCACGGAGGAGCCCACGCCGTGCAGGCCACCGGAGACGGCGTAGCCGCCGCCGCCGAACTTGCCGCCGGCGTGCAGCACGGTCAGCACCAGCTCCACGGCGGGCTTGTTCTCGGTGGGGTGCATGTCCACGGGGATGCCGCGGGCGTGGTCGACCACGCGCACGGAGCCGTCGGCCTGGATCGTCACCTCGATGGAGGAGCCGTGGCCGGCGAGGTGCTCGTCCACGGAGTTGTCCACGATCTCGTAGACGAGGTGGTGGAGGCCGCGCTCACCGGTGGAGCCGATGTACATGCCGGGGCGCTTGCGCACCGCTTCGAGGCCCTCGAGGACCGTGATGTCCGATGCTTCGTAGTGGGGTGCATCGGCGGGGGTGGGTGCGGTGTTCTCGCTCACTGGCGCAGCAGCTCCTTCTGGTCGCGTGCAAGGATCGGGCGCTCTGCGCGGGCGGGCGCGAGGCCGGTTTCCCGGTGGGGCCCCTTTTCCTGGCGGGCCCGCGTTTTCCCGACGGGGCCCTGGAGGGCCGCACAGGGCGCGTCCCGATTCTCAACCTTCACGATTCTACCCGATCGGCGGCTGGAATACCCCTCTCAAACGCGCGTGAAGGGCCCGAATCGGGCACAGAACACGTCGGTATGGGTCGGGGGACGGCCGCGGGGCTTCTGGAGGCGCCTGAAGGGGCCCAACGGCTGCGCGGGTGGCGGCCGAGGGGCGCCCACGTCCGGCCGGGCCGGAGCGGGAGGGCGAGCATTGGCGTATAGCGGCACACCAGGTCGATATAGACAACGGGGTGCCGCTATACGCCCGCCGAGCGTGGGCGGGTCGGGTGGGCGGGGTGAGCTCACCCGGCCGACGGGGTCAGTGCTCGGCGCGGTCCTTGATGACGTGGGTGCCGAGAGCGACGACCACGATGAACAGGACGATGTAGGCGATGATCACGGCCGCCCAGTTCGCTGCGCGCACACCGTTGCGGGCGGACGGCGCGGCAGGTGCCGCGGATCCGGGCGCGGGGCCGGCGCCGTGATCGGATTGCAACCCGCCTGTCACCCCGAGGTCACGTGGTCCGGGCTCGTGGCGGCCCGGACCTGGCCGACGGGGACCGGCCGGGCGGCGAGAGCAGGCGCAGGCCGACGGGGTCAGCGGCGTCGTGTCAGGCCCGGAACTTCGGCGGGACGCACGCACCAGCACTGGAGTTGGATTCGACGGGTTCACTCATTGAGCGTCCTTTCCAGGTCCTCATCGCTCACGCCGGCTGCTTCCTGCAGACCGTGCTTCTTGATGTAGTCCTGCGCACGCCGGGCGCATTCCATCCGTCCCCGACCCCGTCGCAAGGGCGATAGAAGCTTCTGCGCCAGAGTCTTTCCCGTCGGCGGATCGATCACCACACCCATATCAATATCGGGACGAGCGAACACCACATCATAGAATGGATACAGCAATTCCTCTGCCGCAACGACCTTCGTCATCATCTCGAAAGGCGTCCCGAACCGTGGCGACCGCAGCGTCATGCTGGCCCCGCCGTCGAGCAGGCGTTCCAACAATGGGGCCTCTAACGCCGGATCATGCACCCGGCTACCGGACGTGAACAGCACATGCAAACAATTGATCCGGTCACCGTCCCTCGAAATGACGGAGGGATCAGCACCGTGATCCAGGATCATGGTCGCCATCGCCACACGATCCTCAACGGCCTTGTTCGAGAGACTGTCGAAAAGGAAATCCGTCCAACCGTCCGGCTCCACAGGATCCGGATTCGCCCGAAGAGCATCCATCACCTTTTCAAAGGTCCAATAGCGACCAGCCATGAACGGCGACCAATTCTCAAACTCGTCGCTCACTCCGGATTCTCCACATTGTCATCACCATGACTCCGATTCCGGCCCGGATCCTCAACCACATAGTGGTCGGGATCTTGGTGCCATTTCTTGAAATCTTCCGAGGTGATCTTACCGCCCGCGCACAGTCCGCATCGGCCATTGCGGGCGTGCATCCGTCGGCCCCCGAAAATCAGTTGCCTCCCGGCCGACGGGGCCTCACGATCAACAGGACCACCCTCGACGAAGGAGCCCCGCATGCCCCAGTGGACTGCGCAGCGCAGCCGGCCCGTCCCCGACGATGTTCGGCGGATCATCGCCACCCTGCCGGAATGGTTCGGCCTGCCCGACGCGAACCAGGAGTACATCGACGCCGCCGAGACCAAGGAGACGTGGACGGTGCGGGCCGACGGGGCCGTCATCGGCGTGGCCCTCATCGACCGCCACTTCGAGCATGTCGCAGAGGTGCACTTCATGGCGGTGGACCGGGACCACCTGGGGTGCGGCGTCGGCACCGCGCTGATGGCCGCGATCGAGGTCGACGCCCGGGAGCGGGGCGTGGCGCTGCTGGAGGTGAAGACGCTCGGCGCGTCGCACCCCGACGAAGGCTACGCAAAGACCCGCCGCTTCTACGAGAAGATCGGGTTCCTGCCACTGGAGGAGACGGACCTGTGGGGCGAGGACAACCCGTGCCTGTTCATGGTGAAACCGCTGGTCGCTTCGGCGCGCTGACGAACTGCGGCGGACTCAAGCCCGCAAATATGCACGGTTACGGGACGTTGGCGGAGCCGTCGCTACGATGTGGCCACTTTCCACCAAGGACCGAAGGACGGGCCGTAGCTGGACCGCTGTCTTACCCGTTGCTTGGGCCAGCTGGGCAATCGTCCTGGGTTGATCGCTATGCATCTCGTCGAACACGAGTTGCTCAGTGACGGTCAGCGAAGCCCTGGCCCGGACGTTGATCCCGAACAGTCCCGGCTCCCGCTCGGATACGGCCCCCCGTGCCACCAAATCCTTCAAGACTACGCGAACATCATCGGAGTCAAGGTGCAGTGCGTGACGTGCTTCAGAAACACTCACTTTCTCATTCCGGAAGAGATAGGCGAGGAGGCGGATATGGTCGCGACCTAATCCATCGGTTTCACGGGTGCCGAGCCAACTCCGGAACTCGGTTGTATGGAAGCCATGCCGAAAGATAGTCACCGAGGTCAACCCGGGCTCTGCCCGGAACTGTGGTTCGAGGAGCCCGTGTTCCCGCATGGCGGCGTTCATACGTGGGACACCCGACCCAAGGTTCTCGGCGACAACTCCGCCTGACCGCATGGGCACGCGCATAAGGAGCTGCACCAGGGCCTCGTTGCGGGCGGTGGATCGACCGTCGGCAATGTTCTCGACTGTACGATCACCCCAGAGCCCTCCAGGGTTGGTGATCTCGATCCGGTCGCGAAAAAGGTCAACAGCTACCTGTTGCCCGAGCACGGCGCTGCTGTAGTCCCTATGCATGACCGCGTTGGTGAACGCCTCTCGCAGAACTTCCTCGGGGATCTCGTATTCATTTCTTCCCTCGACACCGTCGATGGTGGTGCGGACTGACAGATGCCTCAGGCAGACCTGAACAGCGTCGGAGATCATGTCAGGGATCCGTCCGTCGCAGATTCGCCGATCTACTGTGCGAACTTCGGCATCACTCGACTTCGTTCCTCCCGGATGAACCGCTACGTCAATGAACAGTTGCGGAAACTCCTGCTGGGGATATCCGGCCAGTGTCAGCCAACCGGCCATAGTTGGCTCACCACCTGCGGTAACGGCATTGAGCCTTACTAGGCGTTCGGCAGTGGTTGACACTCCACTGATGGCACGCGAGTTCTCTTTTTCCAGGCGGCTGATCAGTCGCTCAACTGCCTCTTCATCGAAGTCGGCGACGGCGCGCCCGGTCACCGCCTGCCGATCGACGATTGGACGTTGCCACCTCTCCCCGATCTGATGGATTTCGTAGGGCGACAGTCGACGGTCGCTGTCATGCTCGCGACGAAAGCTGCCACGTTGAATTCCCTTATCGATGACGAAGCACGGACCGGGCAGGTCCTGATGCACGTCGAGGCGGCTGATCTGGACTGCAACGACAGTAGTCTGACCACCGTCAATGTCAATGACATCCAACTCGTAGTTGGGCACCGGCTGAACCTTAGGCGCTTCGGTTCCCAGCCCCGCTTGGAGTTGATTGACCACCTTGGAGGGGTCGAAACCGTCGGCCTGCGTGAAACCATCGTCCTCGCTGAGCCCAAGGACGATCAGGCCGCCGCTGGTGTTCGCGAATGCGGAGATGGACTCCCAGACGCTCTTGGGCAAGTTTTTCGCAGATGCCTTGATCTCGACAGCGCTGTCATCAGAGGAGCGCGCGCGTGCGCGGTCGACGCGTTGCTGCACCTGTGCAGTGTCCATGGCTCCATCTTATGTCACTGAGAGAAGATTTTCCTCAGTGAGGCGCTCTCAAAGCTCAGTGAGAGTGACTGCGGCCTCACTGAGACCTCGCATCGTCTCACTGAAGCCGAGTTCGATCTCACTGAGATCCCAATGAATGTCAGTGACCGACAGCATCCGCTCACTGATAGCACACCAGGCAGCAACCCTCACGGCAAGACGGGGGACCCCCTATCCTTGCGGTGTACCTTCGGGGCGAACGAGCAAGCATTCCTGACGCCCCCTTCTCTTGGTCACCGCAAGGAAGCGAGCTCTTTCCCGTGTCGTTCAATCACGCGCAGTTCATCTGGTCCGCGGCGGACATCCTCCGCGGCACGTACAAGCAGCACCAGTACGGGGATGTGATCCTGCCGTTCACGGTGCTGTCGCGTCTGGATTCGGTACTGGCGCCGACGAAGGCGAAGGTGCTGGAGGTGCTGGGTGACGGCGAGTGGGATCCGGAGCCGCCGGCGGCGATGCTGCGTGCCCGCGCTGGCCATGACTTCTCGTTCCATAACCGGTCCCGGCATGATCTGAAGTCGCTGCAGGGCGATCCGGACAACCTGGAGGAGAACCTTCGGGACTACGTGAACTCGTTCAGTCAGAACGTGCGGGAGATCTTCGAGAAGTACGCGTTCGAGGATCGCATCATCGAGCTGGCTCAGCATGACCTGCTTCTGCAGGTGCTTCAGCATTTCGCGAAGGTGGACCTGCACCCGAAGGTTGTCTCGAACGAGAAGATGGGGCACATCTTCGAGGAGCTGATCCGGAAGTTCGCGGAGGCGTCGAACGAGACGGCGGGTGAGCATTTCACGCCGCGCGATGTCATTGACCTGATGGTGACTCTGCTGCTGGCGCACGCCCCGGACCTGGGGAAGGACCATGTGGCGCGGGAGATCTATGAAACCTTCATGTCACAACGGATACAAACGCGCGCCAACTACGATTTAGCCGCTTGACTGGTTCACTTCCAGCGAGCGAGGGTCATGGGCCGATCTTCCGGGAAACGAAGAGCTTGCGGTAATGGGGATCCCCGTCTTTACGCGGGTAATAGTGCCAGCCAATTCCTGCCCAAAACTCGTCAGCGCCTTCGGAGAAAGCGATCAAGGGGTAACCTGCGTAGTGGCTGATCAGACGCCTTGCAAGCTCAGCCCCATAGTGCTGTCGGCGAAGGTCATGGCGGATCTCAAAGAACCAGATCTCTTTGGTTGGCACCGTCGAGTCAACTCCGATATAGCTATCGGAGAGCGGCCAATCTGTCGCCTCAGCGCGCCCGACTTCCACACTATCGGCAAGAAACTGGATGTACTCTTTGCCACCCAGGGTGTCGTCGCCGACTCGTCCAGCCATGCGGTGCCACCAGCGGTCATCGAATCCCTCGACCACCTGGAACGGCGTCACGTAGTCCTCAACTTGCTGAAGAATTTTCAATTGTAAGCAATCCACCACTCCAAGACTACGCGAGCGCCCACCAGGTTCTGGCAGGCGCTTAGATGTGGATACTGGGTTACTGCTTGATGGCGACTACTTGGGTGCTGCCGTCGCGAAATTGAAAGGTGACGTTGCCGTCGACGTCGACGGTGCCTTTATCGAGCAAAGCTACGCAGAGGTATGGGCTGAAGACCAAGCGTTCAAGATCAAGGTTGGCGGTCTCCTGCATGTAATAGTGGTAGGCGGCCAGTCGGTTGTTTTTGTTCTGGATCTCGGCGACCACGGCAGCGTGATCAGCTAACAGCGCCTGGTGCTGTTCGTGGCTAGCGTTGAACGCCTTCTCGTAGGTTTGCTGGTCTTGAGCGACTCGTGCGTTGTGGGCGATCATCGATTGGAGCTTTTTGGCCACCTCGTTGATCTGAGCGAGAAGCCCGGCGGCCTCAACCTCCAGGTCACTCGTGTCGAGGGCGTCGAGAACGGCTTGGTTGACACCTGTGTCGGTCGATGAGCCGAATCGAAGGCGAATGGCCTTAAGGAACATGTCCTTGAGTCGTTGATCGCTGATGTGCCCGGTGGCGCATTTTTCCTGGCCTGCGTATTTGTGGCCGCACCGCCAGATGACCTTTTCGTACTTACTGCCCGCGTGCCAGGTTTTCGAGCCGAAGAAGTGCCCGCACTGGCTGCACTCCAAGGTCGATGAGAAGGGCCTGGTGCGATGCTGGGTTCGCTGATCTCTAGCCCCTTTAGCTATTTCGGCTTGGACGAAGTCCCACACTGCCGGGCTGATGATCGCCTCATGGCTGGCGGTGACGTAGTACTGGGGTACTTCGCCTTGGTTGATGACTTGACGTTTCGTCAGGTAGTCAGCGACGTACGACTTCTGCAGGAGAGCGTCACCCTTGTATTTCTCGTTGGTGAGAATCGCTCGTATGGATCGGTAATACCAGGTCTTGTTGCCTGCGGCGGTGAAGGTCTCTGGTCCGTCGGTGAGGGTGCGGGCGATCGTTCCGATGGACATGCCACCTAAGTACATGTTGTAGATCCGGCGCACGAGTTTGGCTTGCTCGGGGTTGATGACGAGGCTGCCGTCTTCGCCTTTGTCGTATCCGAGGAACCGAGAATATGGGACGGTGACCTTGCCGTCGGCGAAGCGTTTGCGGTGCCCCCAGGTGACGTTTTCTGAGATGGAGCGGGCTTCTTCTTGCGCCAGCGAGCTCATGATGGTGATGAGGAGCTCGCCTTTGGCGTCGAAGGTCCAGATGCCTTCTTTCTCGAAGAAGACCTCCACGCCTTTGTCTTTGAGGGCTCGAACGGTGGTGAGCGAGTCGACGGTGTTGCGGGCGAACCGGGACACACTCTTGGTGATGATCAGGTCGATCTTGCCGTCGAGCGCGTCGGTGACCATCTGCTGGAACCCAGCACGGTGTTTAGTTGAGGTACCGGTGATACCTTCATCGGTATAGACCTTCACGAACTGCCAGCCCGCGTGGTCGCTGATGTAGCGAGTGTAGTAGTCGACTTGGGCTTCGTAGGACGTCACCTGATCGTCGTGGTCGGTGGACACGCGGGCATACCCGGCGACCCTGCGCAGGGTTGTCTGTCCAAGTGGAGCACCAGTGTGGAGAGCTCGGGTGGCGGGGATTGCTGTGACGGTGCGGGCCATTTAGCGTTCGCCTCGCTCGGCGCGCAGGCGCTCAGCTTCTGCCTTGGCCACGGCCCGGTACTTCGCCAGCGCTTCTGGTGGTGTTGGTGCTTGCCGTGGGTTGTCCAACCCGAGCCTTTTGGCTTCGGCCCAGCGGGCACGCACGAGTTCACCCCAGGCGGCTTTTCTTACTGGGGTCCACGAGCTCTTCTTCAGGTTTGGTCGCCACGTGTGCGAGCTGCTGGTGCCATCGGTGTACTGAAACGTGTAGCGGTCTTTTCCCTGCACATCGATGTGATCGATACGCTCGTTGAACACATCCTCGTCGAAGGCATCGATACCCAGGACTCGGGCGATGAAGCCTTTGAGTGCCGTGTCAGAGATCTCGCAGGTGCCGCATCCGGTTTTCCGGCCTTTCTTCCGTTCGGTGCAGATCCAGTGCTCGGTGGAGATCGAGTTTTGGGTTTTCGGATTGCGTACGTTGCGCACAAACGAGCAATCGCAGGACACGCATTTGATCTTCGACGTCAACGCCACAGTTTCTATGGACCAGTTCGCCCGGGCACCGAGTTCACGTCGGCGTGCAATCTCGGTTTGCACAGCAGTGAAGGTGTCGCGGTCGATGATCGCGGGGATCGCGTTTTCCACCAGGTATTGCGGCAACTGGCCGGTGTTGCGCACTGCTCGTCCAGGCCTACCCTCCGGCGTGGACCATCGCCCTAACAGGAGGTCGCCGGTGTAGTGCGGGTTCTTCAGGATGTGACGGACCCATTCGCCGGGCAACTTGTTGTCAGCCAGGTGCGGAACCCTGCCCTCGGCAATGAGCTGCGCGGCCATCTTTTCGCACGAGGTCTTCTTCATGTACTGGGCGAAGATCCAGCGCACCACGGCTGCTTCTTCTTCGATGATCTGCACGTCGGTGCCGTCAGCGGGGTCGGTGTAACCGTACAAGTGGAAGCCGTTCGCTTTGCCTTCTTCGAAGCCTTTCCAAATGCGCCACTTCACGTTTTGGCTGATTTGCTCCGATTCTGCCTGCGCGAAAGACGCCAGCAGGGTGAGCATGAGTTCGCCGTCAGCGCTGGTTGAGGAGATGTTCTCCTTTTCGAATCGCACCTCCACCCCGAGGTCTTTCAGCTCGCGAACGGTTTCGAGCAGGTCGACGGTGTTGCGAGCGAATCGCGAGATCGACTTGGTGAGGATCAGGTCGATTGCCCCTTCCCGGGCAAGGGCCAGCATTTCTTGGAACTGGGGGCGATGCGTGGTGGTTCCAGAGATTCCAGAATCGGCGAACACTCCGGCGAACGTCCAGCCAGGAGTGTCGTGAATGAGTTGCTGGTAGTAGGAAACTTGGGTGGACAAACTCAGCGGTGTGCGCTCGGTTTCCATGCTGATGCGGGCATACGCTGCCACTTTCACAAGCGGAGAAGTGCTGATCGGTGGCGGGGTGATTTGCTCCATTCTCTTCAAGGTATTTCTCCTAGTCAGACAGGGTTTCAGGTTGTATCCATACATCACTCAAACCCTCGAGATAGTCAACGAAACTGGCTCTTTGTAGGGCGGCTAGCGGCGCATCTGGGGCGTCGAGGCGCTGGCACACGGTGATGGCTTCGCGTGGGGTGAGGATGCCGCGTTCGAGAAGCTTCTTGACCTGCGTGAGCTGGTGATGAGCCGTCAGCTCGGCTGCCATGTTCATCGTTTACCGCCACGGGTATTGAAGCGGTGCTGGACGTAGCACGGGTGGCAGCAGTACTTGCGTTTCACCTGGCCAGTGCGAGCAACAGTGACCTGTCGGTGGCAGTTCGCGCACACCAGTTCCTCGGTGACCACCCTGCGATGGGCGGCCCACCAGGCTCGTCGACAGGCAGTGGAACAGAACTTCGATCCTTGCCGGAGCTCGATTGGCTTGCAGCAGTGCAAACACCACACTCCAACTGGATCCGTGACCTGCTCAACGGCAGGATCGACGGTGATGCCGTGTCGCAGACAATAGGTCTTGACACTGTTGGCGTTCAGATCCAGGTGCGCGGCAATACGAGAGTAGGCAACTCCTGCAGCGCGCATCATCTGGATGTGATGGCGATCAGTCTGGTTCAGAGCCATGAGCAGGCCCTCCTGGCAACGAGGCGAAAGGTGGTCGCCCATACGCCGGTTGCACCAGACGAAACCGGACAACAGAAACAAAGCTCCCTGCCGCGTTCGCACCCGTGGCTGGGATCTGCGCCTCTATTCAGATAAGGCAGCAATTCTTTGCTCAATTCAAAATGTGGAGCGATCGACGTGTGAACCGCGACAGAGCAAGGGGCGGGTGAAGATGACTGACGACGACGGTGAACTCCCGGTATTTCTCGACGACCAGTCGTACCGAACCTGTTCAGAATGCGGCTCAGATTGTGTCCCTGACCCGTTTATTGCAGGCGGAGGTCAAGGCATCAAGGTCGCGTTCATCTGCCCGAGCTGTGGAGTGCAGTCCGTCATCGACCCGTTTGAAGACACGCGGTAAACACCAGCTCCGCAAACGCAGAAAAGGCCCCGCCACCACCTCGATGAAGGTGATGACGGGGCCAAGGGTTGATTTCGCGTGGGTTAGCTGATGCCGAGCTTCTCGTTGACGCGCTTCTGTACGGCCGCGTAGTTGCTTTCCAGTCGGCGTTTGCGCTCGTCGCCGTTGCCGTACTCGCCTCGGATCACCGCATCAGCCAGAGCGTCGATGTTGGCGGAGGGCTTGGGTGCGGGCGGTGTGGGCTTTGCCGGTGGTGTCGGGGCGGGCTTGGTGCCGCTCATGCGGTCGTACCAGTACTGGGCGCGTGCCATGTAGGCCGCATGCTGGCTTCCTGCAAGGGAGGCCGGGCATTCGGTGGAAGCGATACAATGATTGGAACCATGACGACGGCGTACATTGCCCAACGGCGATTCTGGTTGAAAGGAATCGTCGCGTCGTTACGGAACACTACGGTGTAAAGTACGGTGGCCGTCGCCAACCCGAGCAGGATCCAGAAAAATGTTCCAGGAACCCAGGGTCGGAGTACCCCACGCCCTTGACGTTTTTGACGTAGGCCTTCCCTGCACCCATCACCGCGGTGTATAGCACGGCAAGCCAAATTGCCTTCTTCATTAGCTCTCCTAGAGTGGGCCAGGCCCGTTAGATTAGATGTTTCCTCGGGGCATTGGCCCCGGGATATCTGGTGGCTGAACGATAGCGGAGGATACCAGTGTGGCGTCCACCGTGGCCACGATGTGACGATGAGGGACGCCGGCTCGTGCTTCCTGTAATAGACGTTCCAAGGTTGCGATGAGCTCAACGGTTGAGGTCTGCTGCGAAGTGGTCCCGATCAAAGAGAGCGAGAGCCGCGCGAGCAACCACCTCCGGCTCCGTAATCGGGATGGCGTGACCAGAATCACGTGCCACGATGAGCTGGGCACTTGCTGTCCGAGCGGCAGATAAGTGGTGGGCCTTGCGGATTGCCGCACGCATCTTTTCGCTCTCGCCGACCATCGCTTGGGCGCCACTGATCACGGTCACGGGAGAGCCGTAGTGCTGATCGTCGGTTGCTAGCTGCGCGAGACCAGTACGCAACGATCGCAATTCGGCAGCGGCCGCACGTGCTGCTGAAACGGTCGTAGAGTCCTGAAGCACTCGTGTCATCACGTCCGGCGGCAGCCCTCGGAGAATGGGGGTGTACATCGCAGAAAGCAACCGCAGCCGAGCAAGCGACACTAGACTCAGGCGCTGCAGGGCCAAGGACAGCGGGTGGAACTTATCCAAGAGGTGTTCATCGCTTGGATCGACGAGCACAAGTCCTGCGACGCGCTCGATGCGGCCCGCCGACATGCCCTGTGCAGTACGTACGATGGGACCGCCCCAGCTATGTCCGACGAGGACGACAGACTCGTAAGATTGAGCTTTAACGACACACGCCAGGTCGTTAGCGAGTCGTTGCAGTTTCCGCGTAGCTGGATCCGGATCGCTGTCGCCGATGCCCGCCCGGTTATAGGCGACCACGCGGCAGTGGGGCGCAAGGTGGCGCATGACCGGAATCCAGTAGTGTGCGCTCATCCCCAGGCCAGCCTCACACACGACCAAACGCGGCCCCTCGCCGAGGCTGATCGATGCTAAGCGTCTACCGTCAGGAGTCACGACCACATCACGGGTGGGCATCGGCTGCATAGGCGTGCCTTTCTCGCGGTGACCGGTGTGGGCTCGAACGGCGTGATCATACCAACGCCGCTCACACAGACAAAGATAGGCTACCCTAATTCATCCTGACCGAGGAAGCTGTGAAAGCAGGATTGACCGTAGAAGGATCTGACCCCCGTGGGGTAGACACCTGATATCCAACCCTGTCGGGTTGGGAAGAAAGGTAATCTACCGCCATGCCTAGGTACTCCGAAGAGTTCAAACGTAATGCCGTGGCTCTCTACGAAGTGAAGCGTCCTGGGCGTGCCACAGGTCGTAGGGCACGTGATCACGCGCCACCCGCAGCTTGAGGTTGTCCTCGGGAATCCAGAACCACGGGACGATCCGGTACTTCTCGTCCTCCCCGTAGGGCGGGAAGACGAGCACGAACGCGGTGATATCCGTCGTGGAGGCCAAGTCCAGCCCGCCGTAGCAAGGTCTGCCCTCCAGCTCGTCTAGGTCTACCGGGTCCGCGCATGCGTCCCAGATATGCATAGGCATCCACCGCACCGACTGTTTCACCCACTGATTAAGCCGCAGCTGCCTAAACGTGTTCTCCTCAGCCGGATTCTGCCGAGCCGAATTACAGGCTGCCCGTACCTTGTCGATTGGAACGGTCACCCCGAGTGAGGGGTTGGCTTTCGCCCAGACGGCCTCGTCGGTCCAATCATCATCCAGCTCCGCGCCGTAGATCACCGGGTAGAAGGTGGGATCGTGTTTCTTGCCCGCGAGAATATCCTCAGCTTTCTGGTGCTGCTCGTAGCAGATGCTGTGGGTGTCGGTACCTGCGGTGGTGATGAGGAAGTACAGCGGCTGGGTGCGCGCATCACCAGAGCCCTTGGTCATCACGTCGAACAGGGCCCGGTTGGGTTGGGTGTGCAGCTCGTCAAAGACGACACCGGAGATGTTGAACCCGTGCTTGGAGTACGCCTCAGCCGAGAGCACCTGGTAGAAGCTGTTGGTCGGCTTGTAGATGATGCGCTTCTGACTGCTGAGGATTTTCACCCGCTTCGATAGGGCTGGTGATTGGCGGATCATGTCGGCGGCGACCTCGAAGACGATGCTGGCTTGCTGCCGGTCGGCCGCGCATCCGTAGACCTCGGCGGCTTGCTCCCCGTCCCCGCACGTCAGCAGCAGCGCGATCGCGGCAGCCAGCTCGGACTTGCCCTGCTTCTTGGGGATCTCCACATAGGCGGTGGTGAACTGGCGGTAGCCGTCGGGTTTGATGGTGCCGAACAGGTCGCGCACGATCTGTTCTTGCCAACCCAGCAGTGTGAAGGGTGTGCCTGCCCAGCGGCCTTTCGTGTGGCGCAGCGCCTGAATGAATGCGACAGCGAAATCCGCTTTGCGCTGGTTGTAGGTGGAGCCGTCGGCCATGAACCGGGTTGGCTGATACGTGCTCGTCATCGTGGCGGCAGCTCCTTCCTCGGGGCATAAGAGAAGCCCCAACCGTGTGGGGCGAAACGGAGAGTGTGGGGCCAGTCCTGATCCTTGGGGGTCGGGACGGTGCGAGGGGTTAGCAGTAGGTGGCGCGGAAGTTGGCGACCACCTGGTCGGTGTCGAAGCCGCCGTAGCGCCAATCGGACAGGCCGCGCTGCCTGGCCAGGGCGATGATCTGGTCGGCTTTGGTGTAGTGCCAGCCGATGCGGCTGAGCGTGTGGATGGGGATCTTCTCGGCCCCGACCTCCTCGGCGAGCTCGTCGAGGACGTTGAAGGGGATCTCGGCGGCTGCCTGGATCTCGCCGTGCGGGGCGGCGTCGGCGGGGATCTCCAGGTGGTTGGTGATCAGGTTCCGGGTGGCGTCCATCGTCCGTGTTCTCCTTGTCTGTGTGGGGTGTGGGTTAGATCTGGGTCAGGGCCCAGGCGATGGCGTGCCCGGCGTCTGCGAAAAGGTGGTCGGCTTCGGCGATGAGCTCCAGGGCGCATTCGCTGCGGCCGCGTGCGTTCGGGCCGAAGCCGTCGATCGGGGCTTCGGTGAGGCGGTAGACCTGGGCGCTGTTGCCGTAGCCGTCTTTCTTGGTCCAGGTCGCGAAGGTGGCCAGCGTGTAGTCGCCGTGTGCGAGGATCGCCCCGTAGGAGTCGACGCGCATCTGCAGGGCTTCGGTGGTGAGCTTCTCGGTGGTGTTCATGGCTGTTGTCCTTTCCTCAGGTGGTGTTCTTTTTTCATGTACATACAGCCATAGGTGCGGGCACTTATCCAGTCGTATTTGCCCAGATCAGCCGCTATTTTTTGAACGTTGGTAAGGGCAGGGTTTCCCAGGAGTCCTCGCCCGGGATGAGCCCCAGGTTCGATCCGGTGTCCCAGTCGACGTGGACGGTGCCGAGGTCGTCGACGAACGCCACGGTGCCAAGCACACCGGGGCGCAGGCTGGTGTACGGGTCGCTGGTGGCGATCAGGCGCACCCGCTGGCCAGGAGCCATGGCCGGTCCTCCTTCTTGCTTGCTGGGGTGCGCCAGGCAGCGTCTCCTTCGAGGCCTGCCAGCAGGATGCGGCGTGCCTGCTTGTGTTCGGGGCCGATGAAGCCCAGGGAGAGCAGGAAGCAGCGCATCGTGTACTTGTCATTGCCCGGTGCAGGCGGTGTGGATCGGATCCGGGTTGCCTCCTGGGCGCGTTGGCAGAGCCGGGCTACAAGCGGGATCACCGCCTCGCGTGCCGTCTCCGGCGTAATCGACTCACACCACGGGAACGAGACCGTCTGGTCATCGTTGAACTCGACGGGTGTGGCCGGGATGCCCAAGGCCTTGGCGATCAGTGGCCCTTTGGCTGCCAGGAGCGCTTCGAGGTTCGCGCGAGTGCGCTCACTCCACCCGGTGGTGGGCATCGTGACCGTCAACGCCACCTCACCCGGGTCGGCGGTGGCAAAGCCTGCCTGGCGGGCGGCCTCGAGCACGGCCTGCGCCTCGATACCATCTGGCAGGTAGAGGATCCAGTTGTGATCCAGCGTGGCGTCTGCGATCTGATAGGCAAAGGAGGGCGTGCCCAGATAGGTGGCCTTGACGCCGAGGTGATCGGCGAGAAGCTGGGCGAGCTTTTTCCTGCCCGTTTTGCGTGGGGTGAAGGCAAGGATGCTCATGCCCCGACCTCCTGCTCGAACCAGGCGGCCACCATGCTGAGGAAACGCGCCGGGTCGTGCTCGATCACGCGCACCACCAGCTGGTAGCCGCGTGCTGTGGCAACCCGCAGGGTTTCCTCGGGGTCGTGGACGTTGACTCCGGCTGCGATGAGCTCGCTGATTTCGATGTGTAATTCACTCATGACCAGTCCTTTTCGCTCGGTTCCCCCGGGTGCGGGGGTGCTTTCGGTCATGTACATACAGCCATACGTTGTTCCGCTTATCCAGTCGTTTTTGCCCTCATCAAACAGGCATTTTCACGCCCCTGTTTTCCCTGCAATTGCGGGGTTTTATTCGCGGTCGCGGTCGACCTGTTTGACCAGATCCAGGTAGGCGTATTGGGTGCCGTCGCGCTGGCAGGTGATCCCGGCCGCGTCCCCGGTCGCCTCGGCGTAGCGGCGCAGGATCACCGAGGCGTACTTGTCATCAAGCTCCATGAGGTAGGCGATGCGGTCGGTCTGCTCGGCGGCCATCAGGGTCGAACCGCTGCCAGCGAAGGTGTCGAGGATGATCGCGTTTGCCTGGGTGGAGTTGCGGATCGGATAGGCCAGCAGGTCCAGCGGCTTGCTCGTCGGGTGGTCGGAGTTCTTACGCGGCTTGGCGAAGTTCCAGATCGTAGTCTGTTTCCGATCAGCGAACCACTTGTGCTTGGCACCCTGCTTCCACCCGTAGAGCACGGGTTCGTGCTGCCACTGGTACGGAGAGCGTCCCAGCACGAGGGAGTCTTTGACCCAGATGCAGCAACCGGAGAGTTTGAACCCGGCGTCGATGAAAGCTTTGCGGAAGTTCAGCCCTTCAGTGTCGGCGTGGAACACATACGCACTGCCGCCCTTGTCGAGAACACCCGCCATGTTGGTAAATGCGGCGAGCAGGAACTCGTAGAACGAGTCTGCCTTCATCTCGTCGTTCTTGATCGTGAGCCCATCGGAGGACTCGAAGGCGACGTTATAGGGCGGGTCGGTGAGCACCAGGTTCGCGCTCTTGCCGTCCATGAGCATCGCGACATCGTTTGCGTTGGTAGCGTCCCCGCAGACCAGCCGGTGCCTGCCGATAGTCCAAATGTCGCCGCGCTGGACGAAGGAGGCGGCCTCGAGCGCGGCGGCGAGGTCGAAGCCGTCATCGGTGACCTCGTCCTCGTCGAGGGATCCAATCATCTGGGCGATTTCGTCATCGTCGAAGCCGGTGAGCTCGGCATCAAAGTCGGCCGCGTCCAGGTCGGCGATGAGCAGGGCCAGCTTGGATTCATCCCAGTCGCCGCTGATCTTGTTCAATGCGACGTTCAGGGCCTTCTCGCGGGTCTCGTCGAGTTCGACGACCACGCAGTCAACATCGGTGTGGCCAAGATCAGCGAGGACTTTCAGGCGCTGGTGGCCGCCGACGACGTGGCCGGTGGTGTGGTTGTAGATCACCGGCTCGACATAGCCGAACTCGGTCAAAGAGCGCTTGAGTTTTTCGTAGTCCGCATCGCCGGGCTTCAGGTCTTTACGCGGGTTGTAGTCGGCGGGCTTGAGCTCACTGATGGGTAGCTGCTTGATGAGCACGGCGGGTCACCTCCGTGGTGAGCTTGTCGGTAAACGGCAGCGTCCATTCCCACTCGCTCAGGCCATGTCCCATGTGCCCGTAGGTGGAAAGCTTCGCGTAGATGGGGGCTCTAAGGCCGAGGCATTCGATGATCGCGGCCGGGCGCAGCGGGAAGATCGCCTGGGCGGCGTCGGTGAGCAGCCAGTCCGGGTGCTGACCGGTGCCGAAGGTGTCGATGTGGAACGCGACCGGGTCGGCCTTACCAATCGCATAGGAGATAGCGACGTGGCATTCTTCGGCCAGGCGCGCATCCACCACGGTCTTTGCGATCAGGCGCGCCATGTATGCGCCCGTCCGGTCGACCTTGGAGGGGTCCTTACCCGAGATGGCGCCACCGCCATGCGGGCCGAGCCCACCGTAGGTGTCGACCATGAGCTTGCGCCCGGTCAGCCCAGTGTCAGCGGTGGGCCCACCGGTGACGAACCGTCCCGACGGGTTGACCAGCACCTGCTCGGGCGTGGCACCGGGCAGGTGCGCCTCGATGGCGGGAGCAACGATCAGTGTGCGCACCTCGCGTTCAAGCGCCTCGGGGTCTTTGTGCGCATCGTGTTGGATGGAGACGATCACGGTGTCGATGCCGACCGGGGTGCCTAGCTCGTCGTAGACCACACTGACCTGTGACTTTCCGTCCGGGCCGATCCTACGGATCGTGGCGTCGGTACGGGCGGCATCCAGGCGGCGGCAGATCTCGTGGGCGAGCACGAGCGGCAGCGGCAGACGCTGGGGCGTTTCGTTCGTGGCGTACCCGTAGACGGTGCCCTGATCGCCAGCCCCCAGGCTCGCATACGCCGACTCATCACCCGCACGCGCCTCGAGCGAGGTGGTGACACCTGCGCCGATGTCGGCGGATTGGCGGCGCACCCACACGTAGATGAGGAACCGGTTCGGGTTGTACCA
>NZ_JACHWP010000019.1 GCF_014191425.1 Helcobacillus massiliensis | reverse complement strand
GTTCATGGCACCGGAGCAGTGACGGAGGGCGCGTTCTCCGCCGCGGTCGATGTGTGGGCGGCGGCGTCGGTCGCGCTGGACTGTCTGGCGCCGCGCCAGCGCATCCCGAACTCGGCGCAGACGTCGTTCGACGCCCTGAGCCATCACGTCGGGTCCATCATGCGGCCCGCGGGGCGAGCAGCGAGCAGGCCGCGCTGATCATGGCGATGCTGGACCCGGATCCGCTGCGGCGCCCGTCGGCCGCGCAGGTGCGGGACGCGATCCCGCCGATGCCGCCGGAGCTGGCCGCGCAGGCCCGCACCGCGACCGGGGCTGTCGTGCAGGTGGGCTCACCCGCGGCGGACGACACCACCGTGCAGTCCCGGGCCGCGCAGCCGACGGGCGCCACCTCGGCGCAGCCCAGCGCGCCGACGGCCCCCTCCGCCATCGAGTCCGCGCCCGGTGGAGGCGCGGCGGGCGGCAACCGCGCAGAGGCGCTCGGCGCTGCGGCGGCCGCGCAGGCGGCGCGTGCGCGCCAGCAGGACGCTCCGACGGCCCAGAGCAGTCCGACAGCCGCGGACAGCCCGACGGTCCTGAACAGTCCGACGGGCGCCACGCAGATCGTCGACGACAGCGCGGGCCGCACCCGCACGCCGGTTCTCCCGGTCGATCAGACCGACGCCCGGATCGGCCTCGGGTCCACTGCCGCCCCGGCCGCCACGTCCGCGCCGGCCTTCAGCCCCGTCGCCGGAGCAGGGTTCGCCCCCATCACTGCGGCGCCGCGCGGGCCGCGCCGTCTCGGGCTCGGCATCGCGCTGGCACTCGCGGCGGTGCTCGCCCTCGCTGGGGCCATCACGATGCTGGTGGTGGGGCTGACGATGAACCCCGGCGACGCCGCGAACGACGCGCTCGCCGTGCAGGCGGCACCGGTCAGGAGCGTCGGCGCAGCGCCGTGATTGCGGCGATGCCCGACCCGACGGCGACCAGACCGAGGACGCCCGCGCCGACGAACAGGCCACGGCGCAGCCATGTCGCCCGGCTGACCGCCTGCTCCTGTTCGGCGCGGGTCTTCCCGTAGTCCACGTCCGCGTTCTCACCGGCGGTGCCGTCCACCGCGAGGGTGAGGACCACGCGGCGCGGCTTCGCCGTGTTCGGTTCGTCCTCCGGGTCAGCCTTCGTGCTGAGCTGCAGGGTGTGGGTGCCGCCCAACCAGTTCGAGGCCTGCTCCTTGTCCGCATCCGTCCTCTGGTTGCCGAGCGTGACCGGGGTGGGCATCGCGCTGCCCCGGTAGTCGTCGGTGCTGGAATCGAGGTTGACCGTGGTGGACGCGTTCTCGTCCGGGTCGTACACCTCCTGGCCGAGAGGATTCAGCATCATCACCTCGACCTCGTCCCACGTTCCCTCGACCTCGCCGGCGTCAAGCGGCGAGATCGACCAGGACAGGCGCTGCCCCTCGTTCACGTCCACGCCGGCGAGCCGTGTCTCACCGGGCCGCAGTTCGATCACGTAGGAGCCGGGCTTCAGGATCGGGGCGCTGTTGCGGGAGCGGCCCAGCGCTGTGACGTCCGTCCTTCGCGGACCCGGCCGTGGGTGCGGGAACGGCCGGCTCGTCGTCCCACTCCGGTTCGGGCGGCATCGGGCTCGGCGCGGGTGCCTCGACGGCGAACACCAGCTCCATCGGCATCGTCTCGGACTGCTTGAGGTTGCCTTCGCGCGTCACCTTCGCGACGAACTCACCGGGTTCGCACTCACCGTCCTCACCGGTGCCGGCAACGGTCGAGACAGCAGTGGCGCGCTGGGGCGCATCCGCGATGTTGGGGAAGCTGAACCCGTTGCTCGTCCACTTCGCGCAGTCGTTGCCGTGCCCGTCGGTCAGTTCGATCGTGGACTTCACACTGTCCGAGGTCGTCGGCGTCGCCTTCGGGCTGGGGGTCGGCACGAGCGCGCCGGTCACAATGAGGCGCTCACCCTTCTTCAGCGTGACCCGGTAGTGCTTCGTCTCCTTCATGGTGCCCCAGCCCTGGTCCTTCCCGGCGGTGAAGGAGTCGAGGTATCGGCCGGGCTCGACCGAGGGCGCGCCGGCGAACGAGGACCCACCGGAGATGGGGGAGCCGTCGGCCTCATACCCGCGGTCGTCCGCGGCGGGTGCGTCCTTCGCGGAGCGTGCAGCCGGTGCGCTGGGCGCAGAGGCGGAGCGGGGCGCCGTGGTCGGGGCTGCGGCGGCGGGCAGCGCGGAGGCGGTCGCCAGGACGAGGGCGGCGGTCAGCGCAGCGGCGGGCCGACGGGTGATGGGCGGCCGATGGGAACCGGGCTGCGACATGGACGCTCCTCAGTGGCTCGGAAGTGTGCCCTCTCAGGGTGCCACTGATCACCCCGCCGTGTCGCGTTGGGACGGTGGGGAGAAGTCCGACGGGTGCCGCACGCAGCCCTGCGCTGGCGCCCCCGTCGGCCCGTGTGCGCCCCGCGGATCGGCGTGTCCGCTGACAGCGCAGAGGAGGCCCCCGGGAAGCATTAGCACTCTCAGCGTGCGAGTGCTTATGATGGCCTGGCACTCATGCCGAACGAGTGACAGGATCCGCCGGGTGGAACCGGGGGCGCTGCACCCGTCGGCAGGAGATCCGGCAGCGGTGAGATGCCGCCCGAGCGTGACCAGAACGCCCCGGGCGCCATCGTCCGTCGCGGGCATCGCTCCGGAACCAGAACAGAACACGGGAGAATTTCCACATGGCAAAGCTCATCGCCTTTGACGAGGAAGCTCGCCGCGGTCTCGAGTCGGGTATGAACCAGCTCGCAGACGCCGTGAAGGTCACCCTGGGCCCGAAGGGACGCAACGTCGTCCTGGAGAAGTCCTGGGGCGCCCCGACCATCACGAACGACGGCGTGTCCATCGCGAAGGAAATCGAACTCGAGGATCCGTACGAGAAGATCGGCGCGGAGCTCGTCAAGGAAGTCGCGAAGAAGACCGACGACGTCGCCGGTGACGGCACCACCACCGCCACCGTCCTCGCCCAGGCACTCGTCCGCGAGGGCCTGCGCAACGTGGCCGCCGGCGCCAACCCGATCGCTCTGAAGCGCGGCATCGACAAGGCCGTCACCGCGGTCACCGAGAAGCTCGTGGGCCAGGCCGTGGAGATCGAGTCCAAGGAGCAGATCTCCAACACCGCCGCCATCTCCGCTGCTGACCCGGCCATCGGCGAGCTCATCGCCGAAGCGCTCGACAAGGTCGGCAAGGAAGGCGTCATCACCGTTGAGGACTCCAACACCACCGGTCTGGAGCTCGAGCTCACCGAGGGCATGCGCTTCGACAAGGGCTTCATCTCGCCCTACTTCGTGACCGACGCCGAGCGTCAGGAAGCGGTCCTGGAGGACCCGTACATCCTGCTCACCTCCGGCAAGGTCTCCAACATGAAGGACCTGCTGCCGATCCTGGACAAGGTCATCCAGTCCGGCAAGCCGCTGCTGATCATCGCTGAGGACGTGGACGGCGAAGCCCTCCCGGCCCTCGTGGTGAACAAGCTGCGCGGCGTGTTCAAGTCCGTCGCTGTGAAGGCACCGGGCTTCGGCGATCGCCGCAAGGCGATGCTGCAGGACATGGCCACCCTCACCGGCGGCACCGTCATCTCCGAGGAGGTCGGCCTCACCCTCGAGGGTGCGGACCTCGACTCCCTCGGTCGTGCCCGCAAGGTTGTCGTCACCAAGGACGAGACCACCATCGTTGAGGGCGCCGGCGACGCCGACCAGATCTCTGGTCGCGTCAACCAGATCCGTGCTGAGATCGAGAACTCCGACTCGGACTACGACCGCGAGAAGCTCCAGGAGCGCCTCGCGAAGCTCGCCGGCGGCGTCGCCGTCATCAAGGCGGGCGCAGCCACCGAGGTGGAGCTCAACGAGCGCAAGCACCGCATCGAGGACGCCGTGCGCAACGCCAAGGCCGCTGTCGAAGAGGGCATCGTCGCCGGTGGCGGCGTGGCCCTTCTGCAGGCCGGCAAGGAAGCCTTCGAGACCCTGGACCTCCAGGGCGACGAGGCGACCGGCGCGAAGATCGTCCAGGTCGGTGTTGAGGCACCGCTGAAGCAGATCGCCGTCAACGCCGGTCTCGAGGGCGGCGTCGTGGCGGAGAAGGTCAAGGGCCTGCCCGTGGGCGAGGGCCTGAACGCTGCAACCGGCGAGTACGAGAACCTCATCGCGGCTGGTGTGCTCGACCCGGTGAAGGTGACCCGTTCCGCTCTGCAGAACGCCGCCTCCATCGCCGGCCTCTTCCTCACCACCGAAGCCGTGGTCGCGGACAAGCCGGAGAAGGTCGATCCGGCTGCTGCCGCAGGCGGCATGGACGGCATGGGAGGCATGGGCGGCATGATGTGATCCCCTGAGGGTCACCGCCGCTCCAGCTGACACGCTGAGCAACAGGAACCGCCCGGTTCCGCCCCGATACGGGGTGGGCCGGGCGGTTTCGTTTCCGCGGGCATCGGCGTATAGCGGCACACCAGGCCGCTATACCGAACAGGCTGCTCCTCTACGCCGACGGCCGAGCAGCCCCGTCGAGCGCCCACCCACCTCGAGCGCCCACCCACTCCGAGCGCGATTGGTCTGCCGATAGCGCCGGTGCCATGGACGGCGCGATGAAGAAGCTCATGGAGCTGCCGGCCGGGTCGGTCCTGCTCGGAGCGATCGCGGTCAGCCTCGCCGCCCCTTTTCACTGTCATCGGGTGTGGTGAACGGTCGCCAGTGCTGACGCGAGCCGCGGCAGCATCGCGCTGAAGGCCCCGTCGGCCGGCCGGGCGAGCCCGAGAACGATCCCCGCACCGCCCACGCCGCCCACAGCAGCGGCTGGGGAGGGGTCGACGGGTGCCGCCTGCGACTCGGCGCCCCACGCCGCCGACAGGCGCCCCACCGTGATGCCCGCGTCGGCGCACGCCGCCACCGCCCGCGCCTCCGGGTCGGCGCCGGCGCGGCCGCGGTGGCTGCCGGCGGTGTCGAACCGGATCACCGCGTCGCTGCCGCCGTGCATCGGCAGCACCCGCACCCCCGGAACGTCGAGCATCGCAGCGAGCAGTGCCTCCCGCCGTCGGCCCAGCCGCAGCCGCTCCGTCCGGGTGTGCCGGCGCACCGTCCCATCCGCCAGCAGATGCGCCACCGCGTGCTGCGTCGTCGCCGAGACGCGCACCCCCAGCACCTCGCGCACATCCCGCAGCTCGGCGAGGAGGGCGGCACCCGTCGGCCGCACGAAGCCGACCGCGAGGTCCGGGCTGAGCAGCCGGGAGAACGTGCCGAGCAGGACGGTGCGGCCGTGCGGGTCGATCGCGGACAGCGGCGGCAGCGGTGCGCCGGTGTAGCGCAGCTCGGAGTTGAAGTCGTCCTCAATGATGAGGGCGTCCTCGTTGCGCGCCCACTCGAGGAGGGCGAGGCGGCGGTCGAGGCTGAGGGAACCGCCGAGCGGGTACTGGTGGCTGGGGGTGACGATGACGGCGTCGGGCGCGGCGGCCCCGGTGGGCAGCGCATCCACGCGCAGACCGTTGCCGTCCACGCCCAGCGGGACGATCCGGTGCCCGAGCACCTGCGGGACGCGCCGCAGGCCCGGGTAACCGGGTGTCTCCACGCCGATGCTGAGGGTGCCGCGGGTCGCGGCGAGGGCGTGCAGGATCAGTTCGAGCCCGTCGCGGGAGCCGGCGGTGACGAGCAGGGCGGCCGGGTCCGTGGGGAGCCCGCGCATGAGTCGGAGGTGTTCGGCGATACCGGCCCGCAGGTCGGGCAGTCCGGTGAGGCCGCCGGTTTCGGCCTCGGGTGCGGCAGCGGCGCGGCGCCACGCGGACCGCCAGGCGGCGTCGCCGATCCGCGTGGTGCGCGGCAGACCAGGGCGCAGATCCACCGCCGGTGCCGATGCGGGTGCGGGGGCGGGGACAGGGTCGGGACGGCCGGGCGCGGCGGCGGTGGAGGCTCCGGGGGAGGCCGGCCGACGGGTGCTGGCCGCGGTGGGGTCCGGCGCCGCGGCGCTGACCTGCTGCAGCAGGTGCGCCGGCAGCGACGGATGCACCGTGGTGGGCCGGCCCTGGGAGGCGAGCAGGGCGCCTTCGCTGATGAGCTGGTCGAACGCCGCCACGATCGTTCCGCGGGACACGCTGAGGCGCTGCGCGAGGAACCGCGTGGAGGGCAGAGCGTCGCCCGGGGCGAGGGCGCCGGACATGATGAGGGCGCGGATCCCGTCGGCCACCTGGACGGGCAGGGGAGTGCGGCTCGCGCGGGTGAGGGTGAGGGCGAGGTCAGCGGTGGAGCGTTCGGCCATACCAGAATGATGCCGCCGCCGCGCCCACTGGTCCACTCCGATCCACTGATGCTGGATCTGGTTTCGGACCAGTGGGCGGATGAGACTGGTCGGCATGACCGAGAAGAACCAGATCATCCCCCTGTCCGAGACGACCCGCGCCACCAACGAGAAGCTGATGGGCGGCGTCATCATGGACGTGGTCACCGCTGACCAGGCCCGCATCGCCGCCGACGCCGGCGCCGTTGCCGTCATGGCCCTTGAGCGCGTCCCCGCGGACATCCGCGCACAGGGCGGCGTGGCCCGCATGTCCGACCCGGACCTCATCGACTCCATCATCGAAGCAGTCGACATTCCCGTCATGGCGAAGGCCCGCATCGGCCACTTCGTTGAGGCCCAGGTCCTGCAGCAGCTCGGCGCCGACTACGTGGACGAGTCCGAGGTGCTCAGCCCCGCCGACTACGAGCACCACATCGACAAGCGCGCGTTCGACGTCCCGTTCGTGTGCGGCGCCACCAACCTCGGAGAGGCGCTGCGCCGCATCGCCGAGGGCGCGGCCATGATCCGCTCCAAGGGCGAGGCCGGCACCGGTGACGTGTCCGAGGCGACCCGCCACATCCGCCGCATCCTCCACGAGATCGCGCAGCTGCGCGCCACCGCCGCCGCGAACCGCGAGGAGCTGTTCGTCGCCGCGAAGGAACTGCAGGCGCCGATCGCGCTGGTCGAGTACGTTGCGGACAACGGCCGCCTCCCCGTTCCGCTGTTCACCGCCGGTGGCGTTGCCACACCGGCCGACGCGGCCATGATGCGTCAGCTCGGTGCGGACGGTGTCTTCGTGGGCTCCGGCATCTTCAAGTCCGGCAACCCCGAGCAGCGCGCGAAGGCCGTGGTGCGGGCGGTGGAGAACTTCGAGGACCCGGCCGTGATCGCGGACGTCTCCCGCGGTCTGGGCGATGCGATGGTCGGCATCAACGTGGCGGACCTGCCGGCGCCGCACCGACTCGCTGAGCGGGGATGGTGACGGCAGCGGGGCGCGCCCTGTAGCGGCTGCGGGGCGCGCCCTGTCTCATGGCCGTGGAGCGCGATTGATGTGCGCATTCGGGGTTTTTCGCGCAGATAATCCCGAAAAGGGCAACGAATCGCCGCCCCGCCGTGCGGCCCCGCCGCTCAGAGCTTCGCGTGGGCGTGCTCGCCGAGCACGAGTCGGTCCATCTCCTCCTCGGTCGTGGCGTTCAGCGCCCTGCGGCGGGACAGGTAGAACACGAACCCGATCGCCACCCAGATCGCCAGCGCGATCAGCGGCGGCGTATCGAGCTGCCCGGGGGAGCCGGGGATGAACAGCAGCGCGAGGAACACCACCGACAGCACGCAGCCGAGCACAGCCACACCGGACTTGAACGCGATCCAGCCGGGGCTGGTGCGCGGTTCGGTGAGGACGACCCCGTCGCGCACCTCAGCAGCGGTCCTCCGCATCGCTTTGAAGGCGCACAGGCAGGTGTAGAAGTAGGCGACCGAAACCCCGGCGGAGGTCATGTCCACCACCCAATTGAGGGCTTCACGGCCGAAGAACGGGGTGACCACGCAGAACGCGAGCACGAACAGGAGCGCCACCACGGGGGTGCCGGCGCGGTGGGAGATGTAGCCGAGCTGGCCGGGCACCATGCGGGCGTCCGCCATGGCGAGCAGCACGCGGGAGGCGGACAACATGAACCCGTTGAGCCCGGTGATGACGCCCATCGTCACACCGATCACCATGAGCACGGGGCCGACGGGTCCGATGGCGACCCGGATCGCATCGGCCGTGGCCCAGGAGTGCCCGTCGAAGGTGTGCCCGGCCTCGCTGATCGCGATGGATGCGGCCATCAGCATCGCCAGGTAGATGAAGGCGGCGGCGCCGATGGCGAACAGGATCAGCTTCAGCGCCTTGGAGGGGGAGAAGTCGAACTCGCCGGCGAGCTGGGGGACGTTGTCGAAGCCGACGAACGCGAACGGGGCGATCGCGACCATCAGCATGATCGCCGCCCAGGGCGCGGTGTCGCTGGGGAAGGCGTGGAACAGCGGGACGGGTTTGCGGATGTAGGCGATGACGGAGAGGAGCAGCAGCAGGCTCACGCACGCGAGCATGACGATGCAGGCGATGTACTGGACGCGGCCGGACAGGGCGGTGCCGCGGGCGTTGAAGAACGTGAACACGAGCAGCGCGGTGATGGAGACGGCCACTTCGGGCAGGTAGATCGGCCACCCGGCGACCTCCCACAGTCTGCCTTGCTCCATGAGGGAGGGGGCGACGTTGCGGACCACGAGGGCGAGCGCGGAGGCGTTGAGCGCCACGATGGAGATGTAGCCGAGGGTGAGGAACCAGCCGGCCACGAATGAGTGCCTGCGGCCCATCGCGACATAGGAGTACGCGAGTTCGCCTCCGGTGACGGGGAACTTCTTGATGACGATCCCGTACGACAGGGCGATGATGCTGATGAGGACGGCACCGGTGGCCATACCCATGAGGGCGCCGGCGGTGCCGCCGTCCTTCAGCCAGTCCACGGGGAGGATGAAGGAGCCCCAGCCGATGGCGGAGCCGAGGGCGATGGCGAACACCCATTGGGGTTTGAACTCGCGTTTGAGGACGGCCTTCTCATTGGGGTCGAAGCCGCCGGTGACGGTGGGCGGTTCGCTGCTTGGGGTGCTTCCGCCTCCCGTCCGGTGCTGTGCGGAGGGGGTGGGGGCGGCGGAACTCACAACGAATCAGCTTCCTGTGATCGGGGACACATGACTGTGATTCGCCAGGTTAGTCAGGTGCCGCGCCCGATTCAAACCCGAAGCGGCCCGAGAGCGGCCGGTGAGGGCGGCCGACGGGTTCACCCGTGCCACGCCTCGGCGAGCATCCGCTGGGAGTCGAACCGCTTCTGCGGGTCGTGGAAGTAGGACACGGTGATGAACTCGTCGGCCCCCGTGGCGGCGGCCAGCTCCTCCAGCTTCGCGACCACGGTCGAGGGGGAGCCCACTGCCGAGATGGACAGGGACTGGTTCACCGAGTCGAGGATGTGCGGCTCGAGCACGTCCTCGATGTGGGCGGGGCGGGGCAGCGGCCCGCGCGCTCCCTTGATGATGCCGGCGAACATCTGCTGCAGCACGGAGAACTGGAACTGTGCCTCGTCGTCGGTGTCGCACACGACCACGTTGACGCCGACCATGGTGCGGGGCTGCTCGATCTGGGCGGTGGCGGCGGTGGGGTCGAATTCGCGGCGGTAGAGGTCGAGCGCCTGCTGGAACTGGAACGGCGCGAAGTGGGACGCCACGGAGAACGGCAGGCCCAGCTGGGCGGCCATGGCGGCGCCGTTCATGGAGGAGCCGAGCACCCACATCGGGATGTGGGTGCCTTCGGCGACATACGCGCCGATCCGGGAGTTCGCGGTGGTGCGGGGCCCGGACCACGCCTGGATGTCGGCGATGCCGCTCATGAACGCTTCGGGCTGGGCGCTGGTGCGGGCGAGCAGCTGCGCGGTCATCGGGTCGGTGCCGGGAGCGCGGCCGAGCCCGAGGTCGATGCGGTCCCCGTGGAACTGGATGAGGGTGCCGAACTGTTCGGCCACGGCCAGCGGTGCGTGGTTCGGCAGCATGATGCCGCCGGAGCCCACGCGGATCCGCTCGGTGCGCTCTGCGGCGCGGGAGATGAGCAGGGCGGTGGCGTTGGAGGCGAGGTTCTGCGTGTTGTGGTGTTCGGCGAACCAGTAGCGCTCGTACCCCTGGTCGTCGGCCTGCTGGGCGGCCTGCATGGAGATGTCGATGGCCTCGCGCATGGTGGACCCGTCGGCGACGGGGACGAGGTCGAGCACGGACAGGGCGGGGCGGGTGACCACGGGTCTCCTCACTGTGCCGGCGGGGTGTCCTGCCGGTGTCGGTCGGGGCTGGTGCGGCCGATGCTCGAGTCCGGGTAGATGGGGATCTCGGCGCTCGGGATGTCATCGTAGCTGGCGGGGTCGGAGATCGGCTCCACGTGCAGCTCGGCGTGCAGGCCGGGCACGGCGCGCATCAGTTCCTCATCCAGTTCGTGCGCGTAGGTGTGGGCGCGCTTCACGGTCCAGGTGTCGGGCACCTGGATGTGCACGTTCATGTGCTTCTCCTGGCCGGCTTCGCGGGTCTTGAGGCCGTGGAAGGTGACGTCGCGGGAGGTGTGCGAGCGCAGGATCCGGGTGATGGCGTCGTTGTCCTCGTCGTCGAGCGCCTTGTCGAGGAGTCCGGAGATCGATTCGCTCATCAGCGAGATGCCGGTGACGATGATGTTGACGCCCACGAGGAACGCGATGACGGCGTCGAGCCGGTGCCAGCCCGTGACGGCGACCAGCCCCACTCCCACGAGGACGCCGACGGAGGTCCAGACGTCGGTCAGCAGGTGCTTGCCGTCGGCGACGAGAGTGATGGAGCGGTGGCGGCGACCGGCGCGCATCAGCACCACGGCGACCACACCGTTGAGGACGGAGGCGGCGACCAGCACCAGCAGGCCGACGCCGACGTGCTCCAGTGGCCGCGGATGGATGAAGCGGTCCGCGCTCATCACGAGGATCACGGCGGCGGCCACGAAGATGATGGCGCCCTCGGCGGCGGCGGAGAAGTATTCGGCTTTGGCACGGCCGTACAGGAACCGCTGGGTGGCTCCCTGGGCGGCGACCCGCAGCGCCACGAGTGCGACCACGGCGGCGACGAGGTTGACGCCGGATTCGGCGGCGTCGGACAGCAGGCCGACGGATCCGGTCATCGCCCACGCCGCGGCCTTCAGCGCGATGGTGGCGATGGCGGCGAAGATCGCCAGCCACGCGTACCGGGTGAGGTCCACGCTTCCGCGGCTGGGCGCCGGTTCGGCGGGGGCGGTGGATTCTGGTGGGGTGCTTGGGGTTGTCACGTGGCTATTGTAGGAAGCTATGAGCATCATCGCGGCGGCGGACGGATCCGCACTCGGCAACCCCGGACCCACCGGATGGGCCTGGTACATCGACGACTCCGCCTGGGCGGCGGGCGGCATCGACCACGGCACGAACAACATCGGTGAGCTGACAGCGGTGCTGCGCCTGCTGGAGGCGACTGCGGATGCGGGCCGCGCTGAGGAGCCGCTGCGGGTGCTGTGCGATTCGAAGTACGTGATCGATTCGATCACGAAGTGGATGCCGGGCTGGAAGCGGAAGGGCTGGAAGAAGGCCGACGGCAAACCGGTGAAGAACGTGGAGATCATGCGCGCCCTCGACGCCGCGATGCAGGGCCGCGATGTGCAGTTCGAATGGGTGAAGGGACATTCGGGGCACCGCCTGAACGAAGCGGCGGATGCCCGCGCGAACGGCGCCGCCACCGCGATCCAGAAGCGCACCGCCGTGAAGGAGGGCCCGGGCCTGCCCAGCGCAGTGCCCACCGCAACCGCTGCGCCCGTCGGCGCTCCGCATCCGTCGGCCGCCCCCGCCGGCGGGCCGACGGATGCCGCTCCTGCTGACCTGTTCTCAGCGTTCACCGACGACCCCGACGCCCCCGCGGACGCCTGCTTCACCACGGTGGATGTCCGCGGCGCTCAGCGCATGCTGATCACTCCGCGCAGCGCCGGGCAGCGCGTCGCCGCCGTGCACCCGGCCGCGATCCTGCTGGGTACGGACGGCAGCGTCCTCACCGCCGACGCGTGGGATGAGCACCTCACCGACACCCTCGGCACCGACCCGACCATCACCGACGTGATCGAGGAGCAGGTCGGCACCGCCACCCTCCTCACCTTCGAGGTCACCGCCACCGGCGGCGCGGCTCTGCGCGGAACCGCGGTGTGGGAGAGCAGCGGCGACGGCGAACCCACGCTGCGCCTGCACCAGTTGGCGCCGCTGGGCTGACCGGGGCCGACGGGACCGCACCATGGCAGTGTTCGCGGACACTCCCCGCTGGCCGAAGCACGGCACCTGGTGGGGCCATCTCGTGTCCGACGCGTCCCTGGACGAACTGCATGACGCAGCGGAGCGTGCCGGCCTGTTCCCGCGGTCGTTCGACCTCGACCACTACGACTGGCCGGTCGATGCCCGCGACCGCCTGGAGCAGACCGGGGTGCGCTTCGTGGATTCGCGGGAGCTGACTCGCCGCCTGATCGATTCGGGGCTGCGCGTCCCCGCTCATGCGCGCGCGGGTGCGAGGCGCGAGCGCACCCTCGCCGATGCCGCGGCGCTCGGCCTCGATGCGGGCACGGGTGACCGCGTGCCACACGACTTCATCTGGGGCATGCGCGGCCATGTGGACCCGATGCCCGCTCTCGCGGGGGCGTTCCGCCTCACCCGCGATGAGGGCAGCAGCGCGCTCGCATCACCGCGGATCCAGGCGCATGATGACGCGGGCCGCCGCGCCGCACACGCACTCCTCGCTCGTTTGAATGAGCTCGCCCGAACACGGGGACGGGACCGGTTCATCGGGCAGGCGGTCGACTGGCCTGATCAGTGACCCGCCCGTGCCGGGTCAGGCGGACCCGGTGGAGTCGCCGCTGTCGGCGGGAGAGGCGCCGTCGTCGTCGAGGTCGGCCGACGGGATCTCGACACGGAACGTGGCGCCGCCGCCGTCGGTCTGGTGGATGGAGATCATGCCGTGGTGGTGCTCCATGATCGTCGCTGCGATCGCAAGGCCGAGGCCGGCGCCGCCGCCCTGCTCGGACTGCCGCTGGCGTGACTCGTCGGTGCGGAAGAACCGTTCGAAGACGCGCTCGCGGGCCTCCTGCGGGATCCCGTCACCGTGGTCGCGGACCTCCAGCAGCACATTGCCTTTGCGGTTGTGGCCGAGGGCGATCTCCACGGGGGTGCCCTTGGGGGTGTGGCGGTTCGTGTTGCCTACGAGGTTGAGGATCACCTGGCGCAGCCCGGCTTCGTCACCGAGGACACCCGTCGGTTGGATCTCCTCGATGTCGAGGGGCGCCCCGGTGAGGTCGGTGATCTGGACGTCGCGGGTGGGGTCGAGGGCGCGGAGGTCCTGGGTGGCGTCGTGGATGAGCGGAGTGATGTCCATCGGCAGCAGGTCGAACGTCTGCTGTTCGTCGAGGCGGGCGAGGCGCAGCAGATTCTCCACGAGGGAGCCCATGCGCTGCGCTTCGTCTTCGATCCGCTTCATGGCGGAGGCGACGTCGTCATCGGAGCGCAGGGCGCCCATGCGGTACAGCTCGCCGAAGCCGCGGATCGCCGCCAGCGGGGTGCGCAGCTCATGGGAGGCATCGCCCACGAACCGCCGCATCTTCGATTCGGAGGAGATCGCCTTCGATTCGGACTTCGCCTGCGCCTGGAACGATCCTTCGAGGCGCACCAGCATTTCGTTCAGCACCACGGCGAGGGTGTGCACTTCCTGGCTGGTGGTGGAGACGGGCACGCGGCGCGACAGGCTGCCGGCGGCGATTTCGCGTGCTGTGGACTCCACGTCCCGCAGCGGCTCCAGTGCACGGTGCGACACCCACCCGCCGATGCCCACACCGGTCAGGACCACGGAGGTGCCGACCAGCACGATGATCAGCGCCATTTCGTTCATGGTGGAGTCCACGGACGCCATCGGCAGCGCGACGAACGCGGAGTATCCGTCGGGCTGGTCGGAGGCGATGGCGAGCACTCGCCACCGCTGCTGCTCACTGTCGAGCACGGTGAACGGTTCTCGGTTCAGCGCCTGCACTTCGTCACGGCTGAGGTGTGGGAAGCGGATGTCGGCGTTCTGGTTGGTGCGGTTGCGCACCACTTTCTGCTGCTGGTCGCCGTCGGCGGAGCGGAACTCGACCACGAAGTCGACGGGCGCGTATGCGAGTTCGTTCGGGTCCGCGTTCTGGTCGTTGATGGTGGCGGTGGCGAGGGAGACGGTGGGGCCGACGCTGCGCCGCAGGTCCTCGTCGATGGATTGGATCAGGGTCCGGTTCAGCAGGAACAGGGACAGGGATCCGGTGACGAGAGTGCCGAGGACGAGGACGGACGCGATGAGTGTAACGACCCGTGTCCAGAGGGACACGGGTCGCTTGCTGCGCTGACCCGGGCGGATGGTGCCGAGCTTCATGGGGGTCAGCGTACGTCAGGAACGGGGGTCTGCGGGACGCAGAACGTATCCGATGCCTCGCTTGGTGTGGATCATGGGTTCGCCCACCACGTCGATCTTGCGGCGCAGGTAGGAGATGTAGGACTCGACGATGCCGACTTCGCCGGACCAGTCGTAGTCCCAGACGTGGTCGAGGATCTGCGCTTTGGAGACGACTCGGCCGGCGTTCAGCATGAGGTAGCGCAGGAGCTTGAACTCGGTGGGGGAGAGGTCGATGGGGGAGTCGGCGCGGGTGACTTCGTGGGAGTCCTCGTCGAGCCGGAGGTCGCCGACGACGAGTGCGCTCTCGGACGGTTCGGACACACCGAGGTGGGTGCGGCGCAGCACGGCGCGAATGCGGGCCACGACCTCTTCCAGGCTGAAGGGCTTGGTGACGTAGTCGTCGCCGCCGACGGTGAGGCCGGCGACCTTGTCCTTGGTCTCATCGCGGGCGGTGAGGAACAGGATGGGGAAGTGGTGGCCCTTGTCGCGAAGGCGGCGGGTGACGGTGAAGCCGTCCATGTCCGGGAGCATGACGTCCAGGACGATCAGGTCCGGTTCCTCTTCGGTGGCGATGCGGACGGCTTCGGAGCCGTTGGACGCGGCGTGGACGTCGAAGCCCGCGAAGCGGAGGGACGTGGCGAGCAGGTCGCGGATGTTCGGTTCGTCGTCGACGACGAGGAGCTTGGCCTCGTAGTCGTGTTCAGCCTCAGTGGTCATGAATCCATACTGAGCCGTCAAAGTGAGAAGGGCCTGAATGCACTCTGTGAGATACGGGCTGCGTGGGGGTATGGACGGGCATGACGAAGCGGGGCGCAGACCCTGTGGATCTGCGCCCCGCTTGTTGGTCAACCGGTCAGTGACCGGCTGTCACTGCTGGGATCAGCGGTCGCCCTTGCGGCGGCGGGTCACCATGGCGGTACCCGCAGCGACGAACGCTGCAGCTGCCGCGAGGAGGCCGCCGACCTGGGCACCGGTGCGTGCCAGGTCGCCGCTCGGAGCGTGGCTCTGGTCCTGGCCCTGGCTCGGGGCATTGCTGCCGCCGTTGCCCGGCTGGGTGGTGCCGCCGTTGCCGCCGTCGCCACCATTGCCGCCGTCTCCGCCGTTACCACCGGAGCCGCCGTTGCCGCCGTTGCCGCCGTCGCCGCCGTTGCCGCCGTCGCCGCCGTCTCCACCGTCGCCGCCGTCGCCACCATCTCCACCGTTACCCGGCTTTTCGCCGACGGTGACGGTGATGGTGTCGATGACGTTGCCGTCCTTGTCCTTGACCACGACGGTGATCTCGTCACCGGGCTTGGCGTCATCGTTGATGTCGACAACGAGGTTGCCGTTGTCGTCGATGCTGCCCTTGCCGGGGCCTTCGGTCTCAACGGTGGAGCCGTCCGGAACCGGGCCACCCTCGTTCGGGATAGTCACGGTGTCGCCCGGCTTGCCCTCGCCGTCCTTCCAGTCCGGCTTGTCGGCGGGCTTTTCTTCGCCGACGGTGACGGTGATCTCGTCGATCACGTTGCCGTCCTTGTCCTTGACCACGACGGTGATCTCGTCACCGGGCTTGGCGTCATCGTTGATGTCGACAACGAGGTTGCCCTCGTCATCGATGCGGCCCTCGCCGGGGCCCTCGGTGTCAACGGTGGAGCCGTCCGGAACCTCGCCACCCTCGTTCGGGATGGTCACGGTCTCGCCCGGCTTGCCCTCGCCATCGTTCCAGTCCGGAGCCTCCACCGGAGCCTCGGTCACGGTGACCTTGGCATCGACGGTGTCCGTGGAGCCGTCCGGGTAGGTGACGAGCACCGGGATGGTGTAGTCACCGGCCGGGACGGACGGGTCGATGGTGATGGAACCGTCCTCGTTCACGGTGAAGCCGTCGGGCAGGTCGCCGTTCGGTGCGTACGTGGTGCCCTCAGGTGCGGTGGCCGGGTTGCCATCGGCATCGGTGTAGGTCGGGGTCGGCACGGTGCCGCCCTTGCCCTCCTCGACCGAGGTGTCCTCGTAGGCCGGGTTCAGGTTATCGGTCACCGGTGCTGCCGGGTCCTCGGTCACGGTGACCGTGACCTCGTCGATCACGTTGCCGTCCTTGTCCTTGACCACGACGGTGATCTCGTCACCGGGCTTGGCGTCATCGTTGATGTCGACAACGAGGTTGCCCTCGTCATCGATGCGGCCCTCGCCGGGGCCCTCGGTGTCAACGGTGGAGCCGTCCGGAACCTCGCCACCCTCGTTCGGGATGGTCACGGTCTCGCCCGGCTTGCCCTCGCCATCGTTCCAGTCCGGAGCCTCCACCGGAGCCTCGGTCACGGTGACCTTGGCATCGACGGTGTCCGTGGAGCCGTCCGGGTAGGTGACGAGCACCGGGATGGTGTAGTCACCGGCCGGGACGGACGGATCGATGGTGATGGAACCGTCCTCGTTCACGGTGAAGCCGTCGGGCAGGTCGCCGTTCGGTGCGTACGTGGTGCCCTCAGGTGCGGTGGCCGGGTTGCCATCGGCATCGGTGTAGGTCGGGGTCGGCACGGTGCCGCCCTTGCCCTCCTCGACCGTGGTGTCCTCGTAGGCCGGTGTCAGGTTATCGGTCACCGGTGCTGCCGGGTCCTCGGTGACGGTGACGGTGATCTCGTCGATCACGTTGCCGTCCTTGTCCTTGACCACGACGGTGATCTTGTCACCGGGCTTGGCGTCATCGTTGATGTCGACAACGAGGTTGCCCTCGTCATCGATGCGGCCCTCGCCGGGGCCGTCGGTCTCAACGGTGGAGCCGTCCGGAACCTCGCCACCCTCGTTCGGGATGGTCACGGTCTCGCCCGGCTTGCCCTCGCCATCGTTCCAGTCCGGCTTCTCAGCCGGAGCCTCGGTCACGGTGACCTTGGCATCGACGGTGTCCGTGGAGCCGTCCGGGTAGGTGACGAGCACCGGGATGGTGTAGTCACCGGCCGGGACGGACGGATCGATGGTGATGGAACCGTCCTCGTTCACGGTGAAGCCCTCGGGCAGGTCGCCGTTCGGTGCGTACGTGGTGCCCTCAGGTGCGGTGGCCGGGTTGCCATCGGCATCGGTGTAGGTCGGGGTCGGCACGGTGCCGCCCTTGCCCTCCTCGACCGTGGTGTCCTCGTAGGCCGGTGTCAGGTTATCGGTCACCGGTGCTGCCGGGTCCTCGGTGACGGTGACGGTGATCTCGTCGATCACGTTGCCGTCCTTGTCCTTGACCACGACGGTGATCTTGTCACCGGGCTTGGCGTCATCGTTGATGTCGACAACGAGGTTGCCCTCGTCATCGATGCGGCCCTCGCCGGGGCCCTCGGTGTCAACGGTGGAGCCGTCCGGAACCTCGCCACCCTCGTTCGGGATGGTCACGGTCTCGCCCGGCTTGCCCTCGCCATCGTTCCAGTCCGGAGCCTCCACCGGAGCCTCGGTCACGGTGACCTTGGCATCGACGGTGTCCGTGGAGCCGTCCGGGTAGGTGACGAGCACCGGGATGGTGTAGTCACCGGCCGGGACGGACGGGTCGATGGTGATGGAACCGTCCTCGTTCACGGTGAAGCCGTCGGGCAGGTCGCCGTTCGGCTCGTACTTGGTGCCCTCAGGTGCGGTGGCCGGGTTGCCATCGGCGTCGGTGTAGGTCGGGGTCGGCACGGTGCCGCCCTTGCCCTCCTCGACCGTGGTGTCCTCGTAGGCCGGTGTCAGGTTGTCGGTGATGGGAGTCAGATCGACGATGAAGGAGTCGGCCGCGATGATGTTGTCGCCGGAGACGAGGCGAGCGGTGTACACCATGCCGTCCGGAGCATCGGCGGGCACCTCGAAGGTGCAGGCCTCAGCCTCAGCCTCGGAGGTCACCGGGTCGCAGGTCTTGACGACCTCGCCGTTGGAGTCAACCCACTCGATCTTGGAGGCGAGCGGCGGCATGACACCGGTGAAGTCGAGCTCCGCGGTGTCACCCGGGCGAGCCGGGTTGTCCGACACGTCGTAGTTGGTGATCTGCAGGTCAACTTGAGTCCGAGCCACGATGGCGTAGTTGACGTTGTACCACATCGGCCTCTGCACGAGGTTCTGTGCCGGGGCCGTCTGCGGGGTGAACGACAGGTTGGCATTCGGCTTGCGGAACTCGGGGGAGGTGTAGCCGGAGTAGCCGTTGACGAGCTCGCCCTGCGGATCGAAGACCTGCATGTACAGGTACTGGTCGTTCAGCGTGCCGTCCGGGAACCGCAGGGTGTACTTGCCGTTCTCGTCGGTCTTGCCCTGCACAGTCGCGGAGATGTACTCCGGGTGGGCCTTCAGAAGCTCGGCCGCGGCAGCAGCGCGCTGGGACTCGTCGAGCGACTCCACCTGAGCCTCGTAGGCCTGAGCGCCCTCGGAGGTCAGCGACGACATCACAACCGTGTAGCCAGCGGCCTCGGGATCCTTGCTGTTGTTGTTCGGACCGGTTGCCGAGTTGGCGCGGTCACCGGCACCGGTCTCCAGCCATACCTGACCGGACACCGAATTCTTTGCTCTCAAGCTGGTCCAAGGGTTCGGCAGCGGACCCTCGGAGTCCGTGATCCACTCGGCCTCGGGGCGGTGCATGTAGGTGCCGCCCTGCTCCGTCATGAAGACGGCGGTGCGCTGCATGTTCGTGCCGGTGAGCGGGAACTGGCCCAGGTTGCTGTCAGTCACGGAGTTGACGAACGAGCCGGGGAAGAAGCCGCCGGCCTGGCGCATCATGGTGATGGTGTTGCCGGTGGCAGGGTTGGTGCTGTCCGGGATCACCAGCTTGTAGTACTGGCCGGCAGTCGCGTTGTACGTGTGCTTCTTGCCCTTCGCGTCGGTCCAGCCCTCGCGCAGATCGAAGGCGTAAGCGCCGGGGCCCGCCTGGTTGGCGTCGCTGTTGGACAGTGCGTTGGAGGTCTTGGCGGAGTACCACGGGGAGACAGCGCCGTCCTTGTCGATCCACTGCATGTAGACCTCGGTGCCCTCCGGAACAGCCGAGAGGCCGTTCCCGAAGGTCGCCGGGGTGCCCTTGTCCGAGATGAACGCGCGACCCGACAGGGTGTTCTTCGCGTTCGTCATGTCGGTTCCGCTGTCGATGTAGCCGTTGGCGATCGCGTCGGCCGGGATGGCGTTGGCCTGCGAGCTGCCGGGCTGGTCAGTCGGCGCGGCGGCCGGTGCGAGAGCCGCGGCCTGCTGGCTGGTCGGAGCAGCAACCGCGACGGTTGCGGTTGCGCCGAAAGTGCCCACGAGGAGAGCAGTAGTGCCGGCTGCGGCGACTGCGCGTCGCATCAGGGGAGTACGACCTGCAGTCGCGGCGCTGGCACTCCGGTTACGGAAAGCGTCAAAAACCATGGAAACTCCATCTTCATCGAAGGGAGCATGCGCCGAATCGCGCAGGGAGGCCCCCGTTGAGACCGAGGGTAGCCAAACCGTGACCTCGTCACCAGGGCGATCGGTCGGTTAAGCCCTACCCTTCCAGGTAGTAACCAAGCGGACAGCCGGCGAAGGGGCCATCGTCCCGGTTGGTCGGTGCGAAAAGTTTGAGACTTGCGCGTGATAACAGTGTCAGGGTGAGGGCCGAAGGCGGATGTTGTGCGTTTGTGACGATCTTCCGGGCCCGGGTGCCGTCGACCCGTGTGTTCATAGTTACTGTCCGGACGCTGGGACAAACGGGGGAAACCCGGCATTGTGCACCTCATCGACCCACTGTCGTCCTTCACGACATGCAGAAGGCCGCCCCCCATGCCGGGGGAGGCCTTCTGGTCTGGTGGATGCGGTGGTCAGCTCACAGCCGCTGGGCCTCGCGCATTGCCGAGCGCATCCGGTCGTTGGACTTGCGCATCTTCCGCAGGCGCCACGCCTGCTGAGCCAAGAGAATGCTCGCAATCGCCGCCACGATCAGGCCGCCGAGCACGGCCGCCAGCAGCATCGCCACCCCGCTCGCGAGCGTGAAGTGCCAACTCAGGAACGCGAAGGACTGGGCATCAGGATTCTGCAGGACGAAGGCGAGCAGGGCCGCCAGGATGATGCCGCCCACCGCCAGGCCGATGATCAGCCGAGCCGTCATCTGCGGGTTCCGGGTGTCCTCCACGGGCTCGAACGCGGCAGGGTCGGGCGTCCGGCGCGCGGGGCTGTCCTGGCGCACCTCCGGCTCGCGGCCTGGGCGGGGTTCTCCGGCCGCGTGGCCGGGCTGATCGGAGGCGCCGCCAGCCTCGGGTGCGGTCCGGTTCTGCGCGTGGACCTCACCGCGGGCAAAGGCGCCGTCGTGATCGTACTGGGAACGGGCGTCGTCAGATCGGGACATCAGAGTGCACCTCGCAGAAGGGGTCGGGGGGAGGGAAGGCGCGCAGAGAGGCGACCTCGGCGCCGGACTCATCCAGCTTAGATCAGCCGGACTCCTCTATCTCGGAATGATCAACTATCCGGTACGCATACCCCTGTTCGGAGAGGAACCGCTGACGATGACGAGCGAACTCCTCCTCGCCGGTGTCCCGCATGACCAGGGAGTAGAAGTGCGCCCGCCGCCCGTCGGGCTTCGGCCGCAGCAGCCTCCCCAGCCGCTGCGCCTCCTCCTGGCGGGACCCGAAGGCTCCCGAAACCTGCACCGCCACCGACGCGTCCGGCAGGTCCACCGAGAAGTTCGCAATCTTCGACACCACCAGGCGGGGGACCTCACCCGAACGGAACTGAGCGAACAGCTCCTCCCGTCGAGCAGGTGCGGTCCTGCCCGTCATCACCGGCGCACCGATCGCCTCTGCGATCTCCTCCAACTGATCCACGTACTGCCCGATCACCAGCAGCGGCTCTCCCGCATGTCGATCCACGATCCGCTGAACCACCGGCACCTTCGCCGCGTGCACCGCAGCCATCCGATGCCGCACCGCCGGCTCCGCGGCCCGCAGCACCCGCAGATCCGCGGCAGGCATGTCCACGCGGACCTCGACCATCTCGGCAGGAGCGATCCATCCCTGCGACTCCAGCCGCTTCCACGGGGCATCGAACCGCTTCGGGCCGATCAGCGAGAACACATCGGACTCCCGGCCGTCCTCCCGCACCAGAGTCGCCGTCAGCCCGAGCCGCCGACGCGCCTGCAGGTCCGCCGTCACACGGAACACCGGCGCCGGCAGCAGATGCACTTCGTCGTACAGCACCAGGCCCCAGTCGCGGGCGCTCATCAGCTCCAGGTGCGGCATCACGCCCTTCCGCTTCGCCGTCAGCACCTGATAGGTGGCGATCGTGACCGGACGGATCTGCTTGCGCCGTCCCGAATACTCGCCGATCTCATCCTCTCTCAGCGTGGTGCGGCGCAGCAGCTCCTGCTTCCACTGGTGCGCCGAGACCGTGTTCGTCACGAGGATCAGCGTGGTGCGGCCCGTGCGCGCCATCGAGGCGGCGCCCACCACGGTCTTCCCCGAACCGCACGGGAGGACCACCACACCCGAGCCGCCGGACTCGAACGCGTCGACCGCCTCCTGCTGATAGTCCCGCAGCTGCCACGCGGAGGCTCCGTCGGCCCCCTGCTCAGCCGACGCCGTCAGCGCGATCGGGTGGGCTTCACCGTCGATGAACCCGGCGAAGTCCTCCGCCGGCAGGCCGATCCGCACCAGGGCCTGCTTCAGGGAGCCGCGAGCACTGGGGTGCACCACCACGGTGGTGTCATCGATGCGTTCGCCGAGCATTCCATCGGTGCGCTTCGACCGCAGCACCTTCTGCATCGACTCGGGATCGGCGGCCTCCAGGATCAGGCCGTGGATGGGCGAGGACTGCAGGCGCAGCCGCCCGTAGCGGTCCATCGTGTCCGCAATGCTCTCCAGCAGCGTGTGCGCCACCGGAAAACGCGCATGCGCCGCGAGCGAATCGATCACCGTGGCGGCGTCGAAGCCCGCGGCGCGCGCGTTCCACAGCCCCAGATCCGTGAGGCGATAGGTGTGGATGTGTTCGGGGGTGCGCTCCAGCTCCGCGAACGGAGCGATCGCCGCGCGGGCCTCATCGGCCGACGGGTGCCCGACATCGAGCAGGATGCTCCTATCGGGCTGGACGATCAGGGCGCCGGTGGCAGTCACCCGGCCAGTCTAGAAGGAGCGCACCCCAGAGGGGTCAGCTGAGGCGGGGTGCCTCACGGTCGCGGCCCACCGCCACCATGTACAGACCGAACTGCAGCAGCACACCCGCGATCACCGAGGCCAGCGCCGGGAGGATCAGCCACGCCAGAATGCTCATCGCGATCGTCACGATCAGCGTCACCAGGATCACCAGGCCCAGGTTCGCGATCACCAGCGACGCGGAGCGACTGAACGCCTCACCGGTGGACAGTCCCTCCAGCGCCACCAACGGCAGCACGAACGTGGTCAGCACAGCCACGGCGATCGGGCCGATCACCGGGATGATCCAGGACACCATGCCGAGCACGAGGGTCAGCAGGATGGGCAGGAGCAGGCGGGCGCCCACGAATCCCTGAGCGACCGACGCCTTCTCCCCGCGTGCGGACATCGCAGCCACGTTCGCCATGCCGGACATCCACAGCGCCGAAACCGCGAACATCGCCACCATGAACACGAGCATGGACACAATCATGGTGACACCGAACACCGCGCCGCCGGATTCGGAGCTGGAGGCGCCGGCCGACACGGCGCCCGCGAGGCCCATCCCGAAGAGCAGGATGACGCCGCCGATGACCGGAATGATCGAATACACCAGGGACGGCACGATGAACGCCACCCAGTTGCGGCCGAAGGCATCCGCCATCCAGGAGAACGTGCGGCTGATCTTCGCACCGAGGTCATCGGAACTGCTCATCGGGGCGGTGCCGTAGCCCGAGGGGCCGGTTGAGGGGCCGGCGGCCGGCTGCGGCGCCGACTGCGGGGCGCTGAACGGAGCGGACGGGGCGGAGGAGCCGCCGCCGGCCGCCCAGGAGGGCGCAGCGCCCTGCTGCTGCGGGGCCGACGGGTACTGGCCCCACTCGGGGGCGCCGTTGGCGGAGGAGGTGGAGCGGGAGTCGTCGGTCGGCGACGTCATGCGTGTCCTTCTGTTCTGGGATGTGATGAGGGGCCGCGCGCACCCGCGTGGGCGCGCGCTCCACATGAGAAGTGTGGCACGGACCGGGCCGAAAGCCGCACCGACGGGTCCGGGTACCCTTCGGCCCCAGGGACCGAAGCGGCGGTCTTCTAGACTGGACGGCGCAGCGCGTCGACGCGCCTCCCCACCCCCTATGAAGGAGAAGTCGTCCATGGCCACTTTCGACCCGGCACCCGCGAACTCCGCCGATATCGGCGTCACCGGGATGGCGGTGATGGGCTCGAACCTCGCCCGCAACCTCGCCCGCAACGGCTTCAAGGTCGCCATCCACAACCGGTCCGTGGGGCGCACCGAGAAGGTCATCGAGAACCACAGCGAGGACGGCCAGTTCCTCCCCTCGGAGTCGATGGACGACTTCGTGGCCTCCCTGCAGAAGCCGCGCGTGGCGATCATCATGGTGCAGGCCGGCGCAGCCACCGACGCCGTCATCGAGGAGCTCGCCTCCCGCATGGACGAGGGCGACATCATCGTGGACTGCGGCAACGCCCTGTTCACCGACACCCGCCGCCGCGAAGCCGACCTCCGCGAGCGCGGCCTCCACTTCGTCGGCGCCGGCGTCTCCGGCGGTGAAGAGGGCGCCCTCAACGGCCCCTCGATCATGCCCGGCGGCCCCGTCGAGTCGTACAAGCGGGTGGGGCCGATGTTCGAGAAGATCGCCGCGCAGGTCGACGGCGACCCCTGCTGCACCCACGTGGGGGCCGACGGTGCCGGCCACTTCGTGAAGATGGTGCACAATGGCATCGAATACGCCGATATGCAGGTCATCTCCGAGGCGTACGACATGATGAACAAGGCCCTCGGCATGAGCGCCCCCGAGATCGGTGAGGTCTTCGAGGAGTGGAACAAGGGCGAACTGGAGTCCTTCCTCATCGAGATCACCGCTGAGGTGCTGAAGCACAAGGACAACGTCACCGGCAAGCCGTTCGTGGACATCGTGCAGGACCGCGCCGCCCAGAAGGGCACCGGCGCCTGGACTGTGCAGACCGCCCTGGACTTCGGCGTTCCGGTCACCGGCATTGCGGAGGCGACCTTCGCCCGCTCCACCTCCGGCTCCGTGAAGCAGCGCGAAGCCGCGATCGGTGTGCTGCCCGCCGAAACCCAGGACCAGACCGTGGAGGACCGCGACCGTCAGCAGTTCATCGAGGACCTGCAGAAGGCGCTGTACGCCGCGAAGCTCGTGTCCTACTCGCAGGGCTTCGATGAGATCGCGGCCGGTGCCGAGCACTACGAGTGGGACATCAACCTCGGCGACATGGCGAAGATCTGGCGCGGCGGCTGCATCATCCGCGCCCGCTTCCTCAATCACATCACCGAGGCGTACAAGCGCAACCCCGACCTCCACCTGCTGCTGGCGGACGAGTACTTCCGCGGTGAGATCGCCTCCTGCATCCCGGCGTGGCGCCGCGTCGTCGCGTACGCCGCAGCGAACGGCTTCTCGGTGCCGGTGTTCACCTCGACCCTGTCGTACTACGACGCGGTCCGCTCCGAACGCCTCCCGGCAGCGCTCGTGCAGGCGCAGCGCGACTTCTTCGGCGCGCACACCTACCGCCGCGTGGATGCCGACGGGTCCTTCCACGTGGAGTGGACCGGGGACCGCACGGAGACGAAGATCAGCGACTGACCCCGCCCGGTCAGCCGAGTGTGACGCGGTGGACGAGGACGGTGAACTCCGTTCCGTCCGCCGCGTCGCGTGCTGTCAGGCGGCCCGCGTTCAGGGACAGCGGACGGGCCCGCTTCTCGACGATGCCGCCGCGGCCGTCGACGATGCCGAGCCGCAGCTCGCCCCCGTCGGCGATCGCCGCCCGGATGCGGTCGGACACCCCGTGGCGGGAGGCCGACGGGTTCTCCTCCGCGGCCCGGATCCGCCGCACCGCCTCCGCGGGCTCCAGCCGCAGGGAGGGATCCGTCGGCCCCTGAGTCCCCTCCCCGGCGCTGATCAGCATGGCCGCGGGGACAGCGGGACGGCCCGCCGCCGGTGCTGAGGCGCGGCGCGCACTGCGCGGGTGCGGAGCGGACGCGTCCGTGTCACCGGTGGCGACCATGCCGGCGCGGCGCGCCAGATCCGCCGCGAGAGCGGGGCGAACGGTCGCGAGGGCAACAGTCGGCGCGAGGCGCACGAGCCCCAGCATGGATGCCTCATCGGAGGCGAACAGACGGTCCAGGTGCACCTCCTCACCGGTGAGGACGGACTGGGCGGAGCGCACCTCGATGCGGCCCACTTTTCGGGCTTCGTCGGTGATGAGGAACTCCAGGGCCTGCGGCACCGGGGTGATCGCACGGTCGCGCAGCGCGTGGAGCATGTGGTCGGCACTGGTGCCGGTGCGCAGAGCGGCGGCGATGGACGACGGCGTGAAGCGGCCCGTGGCGGCGGGCCCGCGACCGTCGCTCTCCGCCCACTCCAGCAGGCGCTGGACCGCGGCCGTGGGACGGCCCGGCACGGTGATCGTCAGATCGGAGTCGAGGATCACCTGATCCACCTGCGGCGGCAGCAGGGCCCGCAGCGCCTCCGCGGCCCGCTCTCCCGAGAGGACCGACTCGAGCAGCGCCGTCGGCACACCGTCGGCGAGCAGACCCCACGCCTCGGCTTCCGCGAGGGCGAACCGCGCTTCCTGCTGCACGCCCGGCGCCGGCACGAGCGGGAACAGCCAGGCGGCGAGGTGCATGACCGCGTCCGTCGATGCGCGCACGTCCCGCTCGCGCGCCTGGGCCGCAATGTGCTGCAGAAGCAGGCGCCTGCGCTCGCGGGCACCGGCGCGGCGCGTCTCATCCGACAGCGCCGCCTGCGGCCCGCCCGCCCGGGAACCGGACCCGGTGGGGGAGGGGTCCACCGGTTCGCCCGCGAGGGACGGGATGTGTGAACTCGAGAGCCACGCGTCCACCAGGAGCGCCCACTGGTCGGCGTCGTCCGCCTCGAGGTGCGCGGCGAGCTCCGCGGTTGCCTGCCAGTCCTCGCCGTCGTGCGCGAGGAGTCCCAGCGACCATGCCGCATGCATGGCGGTGGACCACACCTCGGGCGCTGCGCCGGCGTCAGCGGCGAACCGTCGGTGGTCCCGCTGCGCGACGCCACCGCGGCGCAGCACGCCCGGCAGGCCGTCCCATCGGGCGATTCCTGCCACCAGCGAGGTCATCTCCAGGGCGTGCTGCGCCGCCTGCGCCGCGCGGCCTCCGGGGAAGCGCTCAGCGGTCGCGTCCGGCAGGGGAGGCGGCTGCGGACAGAAGTCCGCCACGATCCGCTGCCCCCGCTGGGCTGCCTGCACCACGCCGGGTGCCAGACCGGACTTCTCCGGCAGGAGTTCCAGGACCGTGCGGATGGGGCGGAACCCGTTGGCCCCCTTGATGACGAGCGCACGCACCCGCAGTCCC
>NZ_JACHWP010000018.1 GCF_014191425.1 Helcobacillus massiliensis | reverse complement strand
TCGACGGAGTCCGCGCGGACGGTGAGGAACCCGTCGGCGGCCATGGTGCCGGCGTACACCAAGTCGCCCTCGGACTTCTCCGCGGGGACGGGCTCGCCGGTGATGGTGCGGCCGTCACGGATGACGTCCGCCTCCTCGGGCGCAATGTCCAGCAGGTCGCTGACGGAGCGGCGGGTGCGCTCCAGGGTGCGGGCCTCCAGCCAGGAGCCGACGACGAACAGGAAGGCGACCACGCCGGCTTCCACGAACTCGCCGATCACCAGGGCGCCGGTGACGGCGGTGGTGACGAGCAGGTCGATGGAGAAGGCGCGGTAGCGCAGGGCGCGCAGGTGGGACGTCATGATGAGCCTCCATCAACACGTAGAGGATGAGCGTTGATACGAGTTCATCAGCGGCCGGCACTCGGCACCTTGACCGGGATCAAGTGGGGGCTCCGGGCGGTGCGCCGCGGCTCTGTCCCGACCCCGTCATTCACATACGGGCACACTTCGTCATGAAGCGAGCCTTCCCCGCCGGGGCGTGCCTACGGTGCTGAGAACATCGGTTGAAAGGGGGCGCTCGTGGCGGTCACGATCGGCGTCGACATCGGCACTCAGGGCAGCAAGGCAGCGGTCTACACCATCAGCGGTGTGCAGGTGGGCGCCGCATACACCCCGCACACCATCACCTACCCCGGCCCGGGGCTCGCGGAGATGGACCCGGAGCACCTGGTGGACTGCGCGTTCACCGCCATTGCCAGGGCCCTGGACTCCGCGGTGGACAACGGCATCGACCGTTCACAGGTGGCGGGCATCGCCCTGTCCGGCATCCTCGTGGGCCAGGTCCTCCTCGATGAGGACAGTCGGATCCTGTTCCCCGTCATCACCAGCCTCGACAGCCGCGCTGCCGGCCACGCCGCCCGCGCCGGCCGCGACCTCGAACCGCTCTGGGCGGCCGAATCCGGCACCACCACCCTCGATGCGTACGCCGCCCCGTTCCAGCTGCAGTGGATCCGCGACACCCACCCCGAGGTGTACGCCCGGATCGCCCGCACTGTCTCCGTGGCGCCGTACGTCTCCGGCCGTCTCGCCGGCCACGGCCAGGCTCAGATGGTCACCGACCCCACGCACGCCTCCGGCTTCATGGTGGGCTGGGACGCTGCCACCGGTGGCTTCTCCCCCGCCCAGTTCGAGCTGTTGGGCCTGCGGACAGACTTCCTTCCGCCGATCGTGCCGTCCGACGCCGTCATCGGCGCCGTCTGCGCGGAGGCGTCCCGACGCACGGGATTGCCCGTCGGCACCCCGATCGCCGCCGGTGCGGGCGACGTCCAGCAGTCCACTCTCGCCTCCGGCATGGTGACAGCCGGGCAGGCCACCGACTCCGCCGGCACCACGAGCATCCTCACCGTGGGCGTGGACGGCATCATCCCCGCCGCCACACAGATCCCCGGCCTGCTGTACAGCCTCGGCACCATCCCCGGCCAGTCGTTCTACTGGGGGTACGTCCGCGCCGGCGGCCTGTCCCTGCGGTGGTTCCGCGACCAAGTCGCCTCCCGCCCCCAGGACGATGCCCTCTACGCCGAGTTCGACACGCTCGCGGCCGCAGTCCGCCCGGGGGCCGACGGGGTCCTCTTCCTGCCGTACCTCGCCGGCGGCAACCCGAACAATCCGGACGCCTCCGGCACCTGGCTCGGCATGGACTCGAGCACCACCACCGGTGCCCTGTGGCGTTCCGCTCTCGAAGCGGTGGCGTTCGAGTACGCGTCCACGATCCGCACCATCGAGCAGAGCTCGCAACCGCTCAGCGAAGTGCTCGTCACCGGCGGCGGCGCCTGCAGCGATGTCTGGAACCAGATCAAGGCGGACGTCACCGGTGTGCCGTGGCGCCGCCCGCAGCGGGTGGACGGCCCCGTCCTGGCCGACGCCGCCCTCGCGAACCAGGCGGTTGGCCTCACCGACTCCCTCGCTGATCAGCTGACCGCCTGGAACCAGGGCGGCGCCTCCGCCCGGCCCGATGCGGCCCGGCACGCCTGCTACCGCGACATCGCACAGGTGCGCGACGACCTGCTCAGTGGGCCGCTGCAGCAGGTGTTCGCGGGAGTGCGCACCGTGCGAGAGGTGACGCAGCGGGACCACCGCGAAGCCGTCGGCCGCGCCCTCGCCGCCTGACCCGATCATCCCCACCGCGCCTCGTGCGCACCACCACCCCGGACGAAGGAGACACCATGACCATCCTGATCAAGTGGGCCGCCGATGCCCCCGAGACCGAACTGCTGCGCACCGAGGAGCCCGCGGAGATCCGCAAGGAGCTGTCCACCCTGGGCGTGCGCTACGAACAGTGGCCCACCTACGACCTCGCCCCAGACGCCGACCAGGACGCCGTCCTCGCCGCCTACCGGGACGAGGTGCAGCGCCTCACCGAGGAGGAGGACTTCACCCTCGTGGACGTGATGCGCCTGAAGAACACGGGGCAGGAGGACTTCTGGGAGAAGGCGAAGGCCGGCCGCGAGAAGTTCCTGGACGAGCACCGTCATGACGACGACGAGGTCCGCTTCTTCGTGGACGGCGCCGGCACCTTCTACCTCAACATCGAGGACACGGTGTACGCGGTCCTGTGCGAGCAGGGCGACCTGCTGTCCGTGCCGGAGGGCTCCACCCACTGGTTCGACATGGGCGAGAAGGCCCCGGAGTTCACCGCGATCCGGTTCTTCCACGACGGCGAGGGCTGGGTGGGCGACTTCACCGGCTCCCCCATCTCGCAGAACTTCCCCACCCATGACCAGATCCTGGCCTCTCGGGCGGCGGCATGAGCACCACCGTCACGCTGAAGCGGCCCGAGGCGATCGTCCTCGACATCGAAGGCACCACCAGCTCCACCTGGTTCGTGCACGACGTCCTCTACCCGTACTCCCGCGAGCGCTTCACCGAGTACCTGACGGACCGCGCCGATGATGAGGACGTGCAGCGCGCCCGAGGCCAGATCATCGACCTCGCCGGCCTGGACCCGGACGCGGATACGGCGCAGCTGGTGGCGGCACTGGAGGACTGGCTGGACCGGGACGAGAAGCGCACGCCGCTGAAGATCCTGCAGGGCCTCATCTGGGCCGACGGGTTCGCCAAAGGCGATCTGACCAGCCACTTCTTCGATGATGCGGTGCCGGCGATCCGCCGCTGGCACGAAGACGGCATCGAGCTGTGGGTGTTCTCCTCCGGGTCCCTGTCCTCGCAGCGGGCCTGGTTCGGCAACTCCCCGGACGGCGACCTGCTGCCCCTGTTCTCCGGTCATTTCGACACGGAGAACGCGGGCCCGAAACGGGTGGCGTCCTCGTACGCGACGATCCGCGAGCAGATCGGCCGGCCGGCCGCATCGCTGCTGTTCTTCTCCGACCTGGTGGAGGAGCTGGATGCGGCCGAGGAGGACGGCTGGGGCACCGTGGGCGTGCGCCGCGAGGGCGATCAGCACGCGGAGCGCGGGGTCGGCGAACACCCGGAGATCTCGACGTTCGAGCAGGTCCGGTTCACGTGACGGGCACCGTGCACGGGTCGCCGGCCGGCGGGACCGTGGGCGGGCAGGCACCGTCGGCCGCGCTGGCGGGCCGCGCCCTGGGGGCGCCGCTGCGGGGCGAGTACGACGTCGCCGTGATCGGCGGCGGCATCTCGGGCGTGCAGATCGCGCGCCACGCCGCCGGTCGGGGCCTGCGCACGGTGCTGCTGGAGAAGGTCGACTTCGGGGCGGGGACGTCCTCCGCGACGACGAAGGCGATCCACGGCGGGCTGCGCTACCTGGAGCAGTACGACTTCGGGGTGGTCGCGGAGTCCGTGGCGGAGCGCCGCTTCCTCGCCATCGCCGCCCCGCACCTGGTGCAGCCGCGCTCCTTCCTGCTGACCGCGTTCGACTGGTCCGCTCCGAAGGCGCCGATGCTGGGCGCGGGGGTGGCGCTGTACGAGGCGTTCGCGTGGAACCGGAACACGGGCGTGCCGCGGGACATCCGCTCGCCGCGCTTCCGCTGGGTGGGGCGCCGAAACCTGCTGCGGCGGGCGCCGATCCTCTCGCCCGACGGCCTCACGGGCGCGTGGCGCCACGACGACACGCTGAACCTCCACCCGGAGCGGCTGCTGCTGGCGCTCGTTCACTCGTTCACGGCCGACGGCGGCACCGCCCTCAACCACGCGGAGGTCACCGGCCTGCTGCGGGGCGCCGACGGGTCCGGTGCCGTGACCGGTGTGCGAGTGCGGGACTCCCTCACGGGGGAGACGGCTGCCGTGCCGGCACGGACCGTCATCAATGCCGCAGGCCCCTGGGTGCAGCAGGCCCTTGGCGGTGATGCGCCCCAAGCGGGTGTGCGGGTGCAGCAGGCGAAGGGGGTGCATCTGCTGGCCCGGGACATGGGACTGACGGATTCGCTGTACGTGCGGGGTCGCAACGGCCGGCACGTGGTGGTCAGCCCGTGGCAGGGCCGCACTCTCATCGGCCCCACGGACACGCCGTCCGCAGGCAGCCCTGATGACGCCCGCACCGAGGTGGAGGACGTGCAGCTGCTGCGCGAGACCCTGGATTCGATCAGTGCGCGGCCGCTGCGCCGCGAGGACGTGACGTCCACGATCGTGGGGGTGCGGCCGCTGGTGGCGACCAACGGTGACACGTATTCGACCTCGCGCCGCTTCACCATCACCGATCACGCCCAGCAGGGCCTGGACGGGCTGTTCACTGTCACCGGCGGGAAGTGGACCACGGGCCGCGCCATGGGCGCGCAGGTGATCGACCGCGTGATCGCGGCACGAGGGTCCCGTCTGGGCCCCACTCGCCGCTTCGATTCGCGGCGCCTTCCCCTGTCCACGAGCTTCGGCGACTACGGCACGGTGGCGGCCGCGTTCGATGCCGCTCTCCGACGGGTGCCGGCGGCGCCGGTGCCCCAGGCTGTGCGCCTGCATCTGGCGCGGCTGTACGGGACGGCGCATGAGCGAGTGCTGGCGCTGGCGGAGGCGGATCCGCGCTTAGCGGAGCCGATCGGTCCGGGTCCGGACATCGCCGCGCAGGTCGTGTATGCGGTGACCGATGAAGGTGCCCGGACGCTCGCGGATGTGCTGGAACGCCGACTCGTGATCGGCACGCTGGGTCCGGTCCCGGAGGGAGCGCTGCGGCAGGCGGCAGCGCTGCTGGCGGGACTGCTGGGCTGGGACGAGGCCGGGATCCGCGCGGAGGTGGAGGCGTACCGCGGCCGGCTGGATGCGGACCGGGATGTGCTGGATGAGGTGTTCGCGCGGTAGTCGCGGCGCGTGCTGGGCGCGGCATGCAGGATGCGAGAAGGGGCGGGATCCGTGGTGGGATCCCGCCCCTTCTGCTGTATGCGGCTGGTGGTCACACGGCCGCGGCGGGCACCGGTTCCGGGGCGGGAGCGGTGAGCGGTTCGCGGTGGTCGCGGGCTTCGATGCCGGGGGCTCGGAGGGTGAAGGTGAGGGCCATGCCCACAATGTAGAGGGCGGCCAGCAGCCAGATCACGGGGGCGACCCCGACGGCGGGGACGAGGCCGGCGACGAGGGGGCCAGCGAAGTTGGAGAGGCCAGCACCGAGGTTGAGCACGGCGATCGCGGCGCCCTTGTTGGCGGGGGCGAGCAGCGGGACGATGGCGGACAGGGGGCAGAACATGCCGAGGGCGAAGCCGTAGACCACGCCGACCGCCATGACGGCGGGGAGGTGGGCGCCGAGGACCTGCGGGGCGTAGTAGAGGGCGAGGACGGACAGGGCGCAGGCGAAGCAACCGGCCCAGGCGACGACGGCGACGCGGCCGAGGCGGTCGGAGAGGTAGCCGCTGAGAAGGTTCGCGACGATGTTGGCCAGCAGCATGGTGCCCCAGATGGAGGACCACTGGGCCTGGGTGAAGCCGATCGTGTTGACCATGTGGACGTTGAGGAACACGGCGAACGCGTAGTAGCTCATCGTGTTGATGATGCGGATGACGCCGGCGATGCCGACCTTCGGCTGCTCGCCGACGATGGTGATGGAGGCGGCGAGGCCGCGGAGGGTGTCGGCTGCGGTGACGGTGGTGGGGCCGTCCTGGCTGCGCAGCAGGAGTGCGACGATGGCGAGTCCGGCGGTGACGAACGCGAGGCTGCTCCAGAGGACGCCGAGGGGGCCCAGCTGGTCGATGGTGCCGGCCACGAAGTAGCCGGAGATGACGCCGAGGCCCATCACGTTGAAGAACCAGTACCAGCCCACGGCTCTGCCGAGGACCTGGCTCGGGGTGGACAGCGTGACCCACACGAGGAAGCCGTAGGCGAACAGGGGGTAGCCGATGGCGCGGATGGCGTAGGCGGTGAGCATGACTGCGAAGCTATCCGGGAGGACGCCCAGCAGCAGGAACACGAGCTGGAACACGATCCAGATGCCGCCGCCGATCACCATGACGCGCTTGGGGCCCCATGCTTCGGCGAGGGCGCCGGCGAGCCACGCTCCGAGTGCCACCACGATCCCGTACACGGTGAACAGGAGGGCCACGGATCCGGCGTCGTGCCCGCGGTCGGTGAGGTAGGTGGAGAGGAAGCTCAGTTCGATGCCGTCTCCCACCATGAACAGGGTGAGCGCCACGAAGCCCCAGGCGAGGGGCCTCGAGATGCCCTGCTGTGCGATGAACCTGCTGAGTCCACGGCCCGAATCCGGTGATGCCACGGCTCCTCCTCCACATCAGTGCGCACGCGTGCCGTGCGCGAGTGGAGTCAAGCTACGGGCCCTGGGCAGCAGGCCGCACCATTCGTGACGGTCTATAGCCGGGGATGAACGGGAGGGGTGTGGGGGGTGCTCCTTCACCGCGCTTCAGACCGTCACTTCACCTCGGCGCCGCGCGCGAACACCTTCCAGGTCATCGGCATGCCCGGACGGTACGCCAGGTGGATCGCTGCGGGCGCATCCAGCACGTGCAGATCAGCGCGGGCACCCACCGTCAGATGGCCCACGTCAGCCATCCGCAGCGCGATCGCACCGCCGCGGGTCGCCGCAAACAGCGCCTCGGCGAGGCTCATGTGCTGCTGCAGCACCGCCGTGCCCACACAGAAGTTCATCGCACTGGTGAAGCTCGTGCCCGGGTTCAGGTTCGAGGCGATCGCGACCACCGCCCCCGCATCCAGCAGCTCACGCGCGGGCGCGAACGGCATCCGCGTGGAGATGTCGCACGCCGGCAGGATCGTGGCAACGGTCGGGCCGGAACCCGTCGGCCGCGCACCCCCTTCGCCCGCGTCCACCTCGACCTGGCCGTCCGAGTCGCGGGAGACCGTGCCCGCGAGCGCCTCCACATCCGCCTGGGACAAAAAGTTCACGTGGTCCACGCTCGCCGCGCCCGTCTCGACCGCGAGCTGCACGCCGCCGGATTCGCCGAGCTGGTTGCCGTGCACGCGCACACCGAGGCCCGCAGCCTTCCCGGCGTCGAGGACCCGTCGGGACTGCTCCACATCGAACGCGCCCTTCTCGCAGAACACGTCGATGAAGTCCACGTGCGGCGCCACCTGAGTCAGCATCTCCCCCACCACGAGGTCCACATAGTCCTCGGCGGTGCCGCGCGAGCCCTTCTCGCCGTTGAACTCCGACGGCACCAGGTGCGCCCCCAGGAACGTCACCGCGTCCACGTGGTCGCGGGCGATCGCGGCGGAGCGGACCTCGTCCTCCACGGTGAGGCCGTAGCCGGTCTTCGTCTCCATGGTGGTGGTGCCGCCGAGCGCCGCGGCCCTCACCCGGTCACCGAGCAGTCGGGAGAGGCGTTCGTCGGAGGCGGAGCGGGTGGCGTCGGTGGTGACCTGGATGCCGCCGGCCGCGTAGGACTCACCGGCCATGCGGGCTTCGAACTCGGCGGAGCGGTCGCCGTCGAACACCATGTGGGAGTGGGAGTCGACCCAGCCGGGCAGGACCGCGCGACCGCCGAGGTCTTCGCGGGCGTCGGCGTCGGGCGCATCGGCTGCCTTCCCGACCCACACCACGCGGCCGTTCTCGGCGACGAGCGCGGCGTCACGGATCACGCCGGCGCCCTTCGCGCCCTCGGATTCGCGCAGTGGGTCCATGGTCCACAGTTCGCTGATGTTGGTGAACAGGGTGGTGGTCATCGCGGCCTCCATCGGCGGGTCGGTCGCGGCGCTCCGGGGTGGGAGGCCGACGGGTGCCCCTCCAGGCTATCGCCGCGGCCCGCAGGACGTGCCCGAGATCCGGGGCGGGGACTGCTCGCCGACGGGCGCGTGTGTGGACTCCCGGACAGCGACCCCCGACGGGGCCCGCGCCCCCCGCCGTCACCGGCCCCGTCGGCTTCCCCCCCCTGCGCCCAGCCCGCTCAGTACAGTGGCGGCACCATCAAGGACTAGGAGCACATCCCATGACACAGAAGCAGGAACTGCACACCGACCGCGAACCCGCCCCGCTCGGCGCGTACAGCCAGGGCATCGTCAGCGGCGACCTCGTGTTCACCGCCGGCTGCGGCCCCATCAACGTGGACACCGGCACCATGCCCGACGGGATCGGCCCGCAGACCGAGCAGACCCTGAAGAACGTGGAGGCGATCCTCGCGGAGGCCGGGTGCACCCTCGATGACGCGCTCAAGGTGACAGTGCACCTCGCGGACCTCGATGACTTCGCCGAGTTCGACGCCGCCTACGCCCCGTTCTTCACCGAGCCGCGGCCCGTGCGCACCACGGTGGGCTCCGCGCTGCTCGGCGGGATCCTCGTGGAGATCGACGTCATCGCCCGCCGCCGCGGCTGAACGGGGCCCGGGCGGCGATTTATAAAGATTATAAAAATTATAAAGCTCGCAAAGGCAGGCTCTCGGGCGGGCCAGCGTTCGGCGGAGCACCCGGCCCCGGGGCCGGTACAGGGGGTGGCGACCCCGCCGATGCGCGGTGCCGCGGCACCGGTACAGGCGGGGGTGACCAGTCACCGACCAGCACCTCCGCTGAATCGAGATAAGGGTTGTGGGTCCCACAACGCAGTGCGGTACCCACAACCCTTATCTCAACAGCCGGCGCACGCGGCCGGCGGCTTACGCGGTCAGTCGCGCACGTGCGGCTCCATCGGGATCTTCACGCCGCGCTCCTCGGCCACCTCAACGGCGCGGGAGTAGCCGGCATCCACGTGGCGGATCACGCCCATGCCCGGGTCGTTCGTGAGCAGAGCGGTGAGCTTCGCCGCCGCGAGGTCGGTCCCGTCGGCCACGCCGACCTGGCCCGCATGGATGGAGCGGCCGATGCCCACACCGCCGCCGTGGTGGATGGACACCCAGGTGGCGCCGGAGCTGGTGGCAGTGAGGGCGTTCAGCAGCGGCCAGTCGGCGATCGCGTCGGAGCCGTCGAGCATGGACTCGGTTTCGCGGTACGGGGAGGCGACGGAGCCGGAGTCCAGGTGGTCGCGGCCGATCACGATCGGGGCCTTCACCTTGCCCTCCTTCACCAGCTGGTTGAACAGGAGGCCGGCCTTGTGGCGCTCACCGTAGCCGAGCCAGCAGATGCGGGCGGGCAGGCCCTCGAACTCCACGTACTCGTCGGCGGCGTCGAGCCAGCGGTGCAGGTGCTCGTTCTCGGGGAACAGCTCCTTCAGCGCCTCGTCGGTCACCTTGATGTCCTCCGGGTCGCCGGAGAGCGCAACCCAGCGGAACGGGCCGAGGCCCTCGCAGAACAGGGGGCGGATGTAGGCGGGGACGAAGCCGGGGAACTCGAACGCGCGGTTGTAGCCGGCGTGGCGGGCTTCGTCGCGGATGGAGTTGCCGTAGTCGAACACTTCGGCGCCCTCGTCCTGGAACTCCACCATGGCCTGCACCTGGCGGGCCATGGCTTCGCGGGACTTCTTGGTGAAGCCCTCGGCGTCGGCCTTCGCCTCCTGCTTCCAGTCCTCGAACGCGATCTCGGTGGGGAGGTAGGAGAGGGGGTCGTGGGCGGAGGTCTGGTCGGTGACCACGTCGATGTGGATGTCGCCGGCGCGGTGGCGCTTCAGCAGTTCGGGGAAGATCTCGGAGGCGTTGCCCTCGATGCCGATGGAGAGGGCGCGCTTCTCCTCCTTCGCCTTGTTGGCGCGGGCGATGGCGTCGTCGAGGTCGGTGGCGATCTCGTCGAGGTAGCGCTTGGCCTGGCGGCGCTCGAGGCGGGAGCGGTCCACGTCGGCGATGATGCAGACGCCGCCGTTGAGGGTGACGGCGAGGGGCTGCGCGCCGCCCATGCCGCCGGCGCCGCCGGTGAGGGAGATGGTGCCGGCGAGGGTGCCGCCGAAGTCGGCGTCGCGGCCGTCGCGCTCGGCGAGCTTGCGGCCCACGGCGGCGAACGTTTCGAAGGTGCCCTGGAGGATGCCCTGGGTGGCGATGTAGATCCAGGACCCGGCGGTCATCTGGCCGTACATCATGAGGCCCTCGGCTTCGAGGCGGCGGAACTCGGGCCAGTTCGCCCAGTCGCCCACGAGGTTGGAGTTGGCGATGAGCACGCGCGGCGCCCATTCGTTGGTGGTGAAGACGCCGACGGGCTTGCCGGACTGCACCAGCAGGGTCTCGTTCGGTTCGAGGTCCTTGAGGGAGTCGACGATGGCGTCGAACGCGTCCCAGGAGCGGGCGGCGCGGCCGGTGCCGCCGTAGACCACGAGCTCATCGGGGTGCTCGGCGACCTCGGGGTCGAGGTTGTTCATCAGCATGCGCAGCGGGGCTTCGGCCTGCCAGTGCTTGGCGTTCAGGTCGGTGCCGCGGGGCGCCTTCACGGGGCGGGGGCCGGCGGGCGTCTTCTGCTCGTCAGTCATCGATCCTCAATCCTTGGGGTGGTCGGGTGTGGAGCCCACACAACCACAGTGGGTGTGTGCCGGGCCACGGGGGATGAGGGAGTCAGGCGGCCGACGGGTGCTTGCAGTCCGGGGGCACGGACTATTGCCCGAGGGCGAGCCCGCTCAGCCGAGCGCGGCCTCGAGGCGGCGGACGGCCGCGCCGAGCTGCGTGCGCACCACATCCGTGTCAACGGCGGTGCCGTCCTGCCAGGTGACGGCGATGGAGGCGACGGGCCAGCCGGACTTCTCCACCACGGCCTTCGCGATGGAGCGGAACCCGGGTGTGACTTCGCCGTTCTCCTCCGCCCAGCCGCGGTCGCGGGCGTCGCGGGCGTCGGCGAGGGCGCGGGCAACGGGGAACGTCATCGCACCGCCCACCCGGGATTCGAGGGCGGTGGTGCCGGCGAACACGGCCACGAGCTGCCGGTCGGGCAGCGCCGAGAGGATGGCGCGGCCGGAGGCGGTCAGGTGGGCCGGAAGGCGGACGCCCTGGTCGGTGACGAGGGAGGGGCGGTGCGCGGCGCGGGATTCGACCACGTAGAGGATTTCGCGGCCCTGGAGGACGGCGAGGTGAGCGGACTCCCCCACCCCGTCCACGAGCTGGTTGACCACGTGATTGCCGAGCCGGGCCAGGGGCGCCTGGCGGGTGTAGCCGGCGCTGAGTTCGTAGGCGGCGGTGCCGAGGCCGTACGTCTTGTCCTCGCGGTAGTGGAGGACGTAGCCGTGCTCGGCGAGGACACCGAGGACGTCGTACGTGGTGGAGCGGGGCAGTTCCAGTTCGGCGGCGATGCGGCTCGCTGGGACTGGCCGCGAGCGCTGCGCGAGCAGAGTGAGGATCCGCAGGGTGGCGTCAGCGGCGGGGACTTTGGTGGCCATGCCATCCAGTCTAGCCAGGCCGTCCAGAATGCTGGACAGCGGCGCGAGCGGTGGACGGCACTGCCCAGGCTGGCGCTTGCCATCGTGCCAGGATGGGGGCATGACCTCTTCGCACAGCACCGCTCCCGCTCTGCACGACCAGTGGTCCGGTCGCCATGACGGCGACGGCGCCGATCACGCGCGCTGGCACGAAGTCGTGCGCCTCGCCGCCGACCCCTCCCCCAGTGACTCCCAGGCCCCGTCGGCCCCCGGAACCGACGCCTCCTCCCCCACCGATTTCGGCCGCCACATCGGCATGCTCGGCTTCCGCTCCGACGAAGGGGTGCGCCGCAACGCAGGCCGCACCGGCGCGGCCGACGGTCCCCGGGTACTGCGCGCCGCCCTCTCCGGAATGGCGCTGCACGGCCCCCTCGGGGACGGCTCGGTCGCGATTGTGGACCACGGCGATGAGGTCACCCACGGGGAGGACCTCGAGGACGGGCAGGCGCGGCAGGCGGACGCCACCGGCCGGGCGCTGTCGGCCGACGGGAACACGCTCACCGTGGTGCTCGGCGGCGGCCACGAGACGGCGTGGCCGAGCTACGGCGGCCTGCAGCAGGCCCTGGATGCCGGCGCTCTTCGACCGGACGGCGCCGACGCGGGCGCAGCTGGCGACCGGCCGCGCTGGGGAGTCCTCAACCTCGATGCCCACTTCGACCTGCGCCGCGCCGACGCCCCCTCCTCCGGCACCCCGTTCCTGCAGATCGCTGAGGCGGAGCGCGCGCAGGGCCGCGACCTCAACTACGCGGTGGTCGGCATTGCGGAGGCGTCGAACACGAAGGTCCTGTTCGATACCGCGCGGGACCTCGACGTTGAGTGGATGACCGATGAGGAGTGCGCATCCGTCGGCCGGGACGGCATCGCCGACTTCATCGAGTCGTTCGCCGAGCAGCTCGATGTCCTCTACCTGACGATCGACCTCGACGTCCTGCCCGCCCACACCGCCCCCGGGGTGTCAGCTCCGGCCGCGTTCGGGGTGGAGTTCGCGCTGATCCTGCATGCGGTGCAGGTGGCGGCGCGGACGGGGAAGCTGCGCCTGCTGGACGTGGTGGAGCTGAACCCGACCCTGGACATCGACGGCCGCACCGCGAAGGCCGCCGCCCGGCTCATCACCGACGCTGCGAGCATCGCAGCGGGCGAGGCTGCCGGTGAGTGAGCTCGACGCCGTCGCCCCGGGGGTGCTCGTCAGCACCTCCCGCCGGGACCTGACCACCTCGACGGTGCTGGCGTCCATCAGCGAAGCGCTGCTGATCGACCCGTCGTGGGAACCGGATGAGCTGGCGGACCTCGCCGACCAGCTGGGGTCACGGTCCCTGCAGGTCACGGGCGGTTTCTCCACCCATGCCCACCATGATCACGTGCTGTGGCACCCCGCGTTCGGGCCCGTGCCCCGCTACGGGTCGCTGCCGACCGCGGCGCAGTGCGCACTGCACCGGGAGGACATGGTCGCGGCCCTCGGACCGGACTTCATGGGCGCTCCCGGCTCCCTCGGTGCGGCCCTGGGTGACCTGGTGGGGCGCGTGGAGCCGGCGCCGCACGCACCGGCGGACTCCTCGCGGATCTGGCTGCCCGCGGGCACGGTGCCGCGCGGATTCGAACCGGAGTTCATCGTGCACAGCGCCCACGCCGACGGCCACACCGCGGTCTGGCTGGAGGACCAGGGCGTACTCATCGCGGGAGACATGCTCAGCGATGTGGAGCTGCCGCTGCCGTACACGGCGGCGAACATCGGCCCGTACCTCGACGCATTGGAACGGCTGGAGCCGTACGCGGCGAAAGCGCAGGTCATCGTGCCGGGACACGGGCACGTGGGCTGGGGGCAGGCCGCGATGGAGCGCCTAGACGCGGACCGACGCTACCTGCGGCACGCCATGGCAGGGCGCACCCCGAACGATCCGCGACTGGAGAGTGCGCAGATGCGCGCTGTGCACGAGCAGCTGCTCGCCTCCGTCGCGGAGAGCGGCATCGGCCCAGCCTGAGCTGGGAACGGCCGCTCCCCACAGTTCAGCAGAAGAAAGCACGCCTGGAGCGCGCTATGCGTGCGGCATTCTGCTCACGTTCGGGCGGGACGGCTTACCAGATGCCGTCCTTCGAGGCCGCGCCACCGGTGGACGCATTGCCGGTGTCGAGCGAGCTGATGACTGTGCCTGGCTGCACCGGGACCTTTGTGTTGCTGGTCTGCGGGCCGGACATCGTCCAGTTGATCGGCGACTTCATGGTCGCGAGCTTCTGGTTGTAGTAGTCCACGCACAGCGACTGGTTCGGCAAGCCGATGCTCGCGAGGCTCGGGGCGAAGGTCTGCGCCGTCGGCACCGTGACCGTCAGATAGTTGGTCCACCGCTGGCCGCTGACTGCGCCGCCGGAGATGCCGAAGCGAATGTCCGCAGTCGTATCGCCCGAACCCGCAGCGGCGAGCTTTCCGGTCGCTGCCCAATTGACCGTGTGATGCACCTGGTTCGCCGCGCCGTTCGTGGGCTGCGGCCCAATGCCTCCCCCACCGTTGACAGTGCGGGTGCCCCAGCTGGTGACGACGCTCGTGAGACCGCGCCCGGTGCGGACCTTGGTGGCGGACAGGTCGTTGTAGCTCATCAGGCGCACACCGAGGTTGAGCGGTTGCGTGGACGAGAACGTCACTGGGCAGCTATCGGCGTTCGTGACGTTCACATAGACATCAGTGGCGTATCCGTTGCCAGCGCCGAGCGGCTGATAGAAGTTGATGTCGAGTGAGATCGGCTTGCCGTTGCAGAAGAACTGCTGCTCGGCTTTCAGGAAGGCGGCGTCGATCTTCTGCACAGAGGCGCTGTTGCAGGTGCCGCTGGAGGCTGCGTACGCCGGCGCCGCAACGGACACCGCAGCGGCGGGCACCGTCCACGCCGCACCGGCCGCGAGGGCGCGGCGGCGGGAGAAGTCTCGCCGGGCAGAGGTGGTGGACGAGTCGCGCTCAGTCATCGGAGAGCCTTTCTGGTGGAGGGATGGTCGGGGGCCCATGCGCGCCGGCGGTCACCTACCGATGGGTTAAGACACTTGTACGGCGCTCATCTCCAGCATGCTCCCGTTACCTGAACGAGATCAACAGGGCGTGACCGGTCCCCACCCGCCCGCGACCAGTGCGGCACCACTCGGGCGCGCCATGACGGCATTCATCCCACCACCCCCGGCGCATACCAGCCCCAGTGCCTGCCCGGACCGGGGCTACGATGGTGGCACTGTTCCCACCCGCCCGGCGCTCTCCGATCTCCGCGCCGCGGCCTCACTCCTCAAGGTGTCGCCTGTGAGCACTGCTGCCCCAGAACCCCATCGTCCACCATCCGGCGCTGCACCCGTCGGCGCTGCACCCGTCGGCCCCGACCGCACCCTCGTCGAACGCAACGGGATCGACGTCATCGCCGAATCGGAGCGCACCGCCGCACCCCACCAGCTCTTCTGGCCGTGGTTCGCCGCCAACGTCTCCGTGTTCGGCATGTCCTACGGCGCGTGGACCCTCGGCTTCGGCATCTCCTTCGTGCAGGCCGTGATCGTCTCCATCATCGGCATCGTGGTCTCGTTCCTGCTGTGCGGCCTCATCGCCATCGCCGGCAAGCGCGGCTCCGTCCCCACGATGGTGCTGTCCCGGGCAGCGTTCGGGGTGCACGGGCAGAAGGTGCCCGGCATCGTCTCGTGGCTGACCTCCATCGGCTGGGAGACCATGCTCGCGATCTCCGCCGTGCTCGCCACCGCCACCGTGTTCGAACTGCTCGGCCTCGCCCACGGCACCACCGTGCTCGTGATCGCCGCGGTCGCGATCGCGGCGCTCATCGTGGGGGCGTCCGTGCTCGGCTACCACACGATCATGCGGATGCAGTCGATGCTGACGTGGGCGACCGGCGCGTTCACCATCCTGTTCATGATCCTCGTGATCCCCCACATCGACCTCGGCGCCGTGATGTCGATGGAGAACGGCACGGTTCAGCAGACCGTCGGTGCGCTCGTCATGGTGATGACCGGGTTCGGGCTCGGCTGGATCAACATCGCCGCGGACTGGTCGCGGTACCAGCGCCGATCCACGTCCGACGGGGCGATCGTCGCCTGGAACACCATCGGCGGCTCCGCAGCCCCCATCATCCTGGTGACGTTCGGCCTCCTCCTCGCCGGCTCCGACGCCGACTTCGCCGCTCAGGTGGGCGATGACCCGATCGGGGCGCTCGCCACTCTCCTCCCCCTGTGGGCGCTGATCCCGTTCTGGATCGTGGCGGTGCTGACCCTCGTCTCCGGCGCGGTCCTGGGCATCTACTCTTCGGGCCTCACCCTGCTGTCCCTCGGCGTGAACATCCCCCGCCCCGCGGCGGCCGCAATCGACGGCATCATCCTCACTCTCGGCACCGTCTGGGTGGTGTTCTTCGCGCAGAGCTTCATCGCGCCGTTCCAGTCGTTCCTCATCACCCTCGGTGTGCCGCTCGCCTCCTGGGCAGGCATCCTCATCGCTGACATCCTCAGCCGCCGCGCCGACTACGACGAGCAGGCCCTGTTCGACGCGCGCGGCCGCTACGGCTCGATCGACTGGACCTCGATTGGGACGATGGCGGTGGCGTCGCTGGTCGGTTGGGGGCTCGTGGTGAACTCCTTCGCCGGGGAGGCCTCGTGGAACAACTGGCAGGGCTACCTGCTGGAGCCGCTCGGCCTCGGCAGGTGGAATGCGGCCGACGGGTTCTGGGAGGGCGACTGGGCGTACTCCAACCTCGGGGTGCTGCTGTCGCTCGTGCTGAGCTTCCTGGTGACCCTGGTGCTGCGGCGCGGCTCGATCCGCCGCCAGGAAGAGGGGGCGCTGGGCCGCGGTGAGGGGCGTCGTGGCTGAGCCTTCGCCGTTCCTCGTGATCGTGGACCCGCAGGTCATCTTCGCGGCGGACGGCAGTGACTGGCAGTCGCCGTTCTGGGCCGACGCCGAACCCAACATCCTTCGCCTCGCCGACGCGTTCGGTGAGCGGGTCGTCGTGACGCGATGGCTGCCCACCGCGAACCGCTCCACCTCGTGGGGTGACTACTTCGAGGCGTGGCCGTTCGCCGACGTCCCCGCCGACGACCCGCTGTACGACCTGCTGCCGGGGTTCGAAGACCTGTCCCCGCACCCCACGGTGGATGAGCCGACGTTCGGCAAATGGCATCAGCAGCTGCGCGACATTGTGGGTGACGCCACCGAGGTCGTGGTGGCGGGAGTGTCCACGGACTGCTGCGTGATCTCCACCGTCCTTCCCGCCGCCGACGCTGGCGCCCGCATCACCGTGGTCGCCGACGCCTGCGCCGCTTCCACCGCCGAGAACGGCGCGGCGGCGATGCACGTGATGGGGCTGTACCCGCCGCAAGTGCAGATCACGTCGACCGCCACAGTGCTGGCGTCCCGCGCCACCACAACATAAACGCCTTCGAATCATAAAAACGCCCGCCCCATCAACCACGTGCGTGATCGATGGGGCGGGCCATTGCTGGAGCGATCAGTGCTCGCAGTAGTGATCACCGTGCTCGGCGTGCTTGTGGCCATCGTGGATGTAGTCCACGTGGTCACCGTGCTGCACTGCTTCGTGACCGCAGTTCTCGCCGTGAGTGTGCTCTTCCTTAGTGTGGTGCTTTTCGCAGGACATGTCCGCTCCTCTGTCAGTGGTGTTTTCTGGTCTGCAGTGCCTGCACAGTCAATGCTGGGCACCCGCAAGGTTTTCAGCAGTATGAGCGAGCGCATCTTCAACCACGTGCAGCACATGCTGATCCGCGATTGAGTAGCGGACTTCCTTGCCATGCCGGCAGCAGGTCACCAATCCCACGCTTCTCAGCGCTTTGAGATGCTGCGACACCACAGGCTGCGCCAAGTTCGACGCCTCCGCGATTCGCCCCACCGGCATTTCCCCATCACGCAGCGTGAGAAGCACACCGACTCTGGCCGCATTGCCCAGAACCTTGAACAGCTCCGCAGTTCGGATGAGGTGGTCCATCTCGCTCATATGCCCAGCCTGACACACATATTGTTTTATTGCAATATCTTGATGTGTCGGTTGGGGGCGCCCCGGCTATCCAGTGATCCCGAACCGCTCCAACTGCTTGCGGGCGCCCGCGTTCTGCATCGCCAGCAGCTCCGCGTAGATGCCGCCGGAGCGGGCCAGTTCCGCGGGGGTGCCGATCTCGTCGATCTGCCCGTCCTTCAGGGTGACGATGCGGTCCACGTTCGCGATGGTGGACAGGCGGTGCGCGATGATCAGGGAGGTGCGGTCCGCCATCAGTTCGTCGAGACCGCGCTGCACTTCGCGTTCGCTCTTGGTGTCGAGGGCGCTGGTGGCTTCGTCGAGAACGAGGATGGGGGCGTCCTTGAGGATGGCGCGGGCCACGGCGATGCGCTGCTTCTGCCCGCCGGACAGCTTCAGGCCGCGCTCCCCCACCACGGTGTCGTACCCGTCGGCGAACTTCTCGATGAAGCGCTCCGCGTTGGCTTTGCGGGCGGCTGCGCGGATCTCGTCATCGGTGGCGTCGGGCCGGCCGTAGGCGATGTTCTCGCGGATCGTGCCGGAGAACAGAGACGCATCCTGGAACACCACGCCGACTCGGGCGCGCAGGTCCTGCACCTGCAGGTCCGCCACGTCGTGCCCCGCCACCGAGATGCGTCCCGAGCGGGCCTGGTAGAGGCCGAGCAGGAGGTTCACGATGGTGGATTTGCCGCCGCCGGACTCGCCGACGAACGCCACCTTCTCGCCATGATGGATGCTGAAGGAGATGTCCTGGAGGACATCGACCCCTTCGTCGTACGCGAAGTGGACGGAGTCGAACTCCACCGTCGGCGCCCCCGCCACGGGTGCGATCGCGGAATCGCGTGACTGCTGCAGGGTCCGCATCGGGGAGCGGGCATCGATCGGGGTGTCCATGACGCGGAAGTAGTCACGGGAGCCGGCGATGGCGCGCTGGGCCATGTCGATGAGGTAGCTCATCGACTCCACGGGCTGGCGGGCCATCATCATCATCTGGATCAGCAGCACCATCTCGCCGACCGTGAACGCTCCCTGCACGGTGTTCACGAAGATGATCACGTAGATCGCGAAGAACACGACGTTGAGGGCGGTGCGGCGCAGGATGTCCATCGTGTGCCAGTGCTTCGACTGTTCACGAGTGGTGGCGTCGGTCGTGATGAAGCGGCGGGTGAAGGCGTTCAGTTCGCCCTTCTCACGCACGAACGACTTCACCACGCGGATCTGCCCCACCACTTCGCTGAAGCGGCCGGAGGCGATGTCGATCTGTTCGTTCTTCTGCCCTTCGAGCTTCTGCCATTTCGTGGAGGTGAGGGCGGTGAGCCACACGTACACGGGGAACACGATGGCGAGCAGCACGGCGAGCGGCCACGCGTACCAGCCGGAGATGACGAGCACCGCGACGGTGGTCAGCAGCATGGTCGCGAACATGTTGGACATGGTCTTCGCGAACTGCGAGATCTCGGTGATGGAGCGGTTCAGGCGCGCCACGATGGTGCCGGTGAGTTCGCTGTCGTACCAGGACTGCGGCAGGTGCAGCAGCTTCTCGTAGTAGCGGACCGAGAGGATGGTGCGCATGCGGTTGGCCATGACGTCGCCGTACCAGCCGCCGATGTTGTGCAGCAGCGCCTGCGCCGTGAGCGCCACGAGGATCCACACGGCGGTCCAGATGATGGAGGACATGGCGCCGTCGGCGGGGCCGCCGTTCGCGGCGGAGGCGGCGACGATGTCGGTGGCGTGACCGACGAGGAACGGCACCAGCAGGGTCGCGACGGTGGCGAGGGTGCTGGTGAGGAGGATCGCCAGGTAGAACGGCCAGAGCCGACGGGTGAAGCTGAGGATGCGCAGGAGGGGTTTCATCGTCTTCGAACCTACTCCTGCGCATCCTCGCGCGGCCAGGATCAGTGGGGAACGCGGCACCTCAGCCGGCCGCGGACCTGCCGCGCCTCAGCCGGCTACGCGCCGGCCCCGCTGCACGTAGGCATCCATCTCCTGCTCGGGCACCATGGAGCCGCCGGTCAGCCACGCCAGGTGCATCGCGTCGGTCGGGAGGTTGAGGCCAGCTCCCCGCCCGGCGGCGATGCGGGCGGCGGAGTCGAGGGCGGCCGCGGAACTGGGCTCCACCCGGATGCCGTCGGCCTCGGAGAGCTGGGCGAGGCGGCGGAACATGGCGTCATCGCCGACCGTCACGAACGCGTCCACCAGCTTCTCCACCGCGGCGCCGACGAACCCGGAGGGGCTGGC
>NZ_JACHWP010000017.1 GCF_014191425.1 Helcobacillus massiliensis | reverse complement strand
TGACAGCCCTGAAACCTTGACCTTGGCCAGTGTGTCTATGCACAACTTCGCACAGTTGGCCTTCATCACCTCGCAGGCTGCGATCGCCCGCCTCTGGTCACGCGTGGCCTTCCAGGTCCGGCAGGACCAGCTGGAGTTGGTTCGCGACCATGCGACGTGGGTACAGATGCAGCTTCAAACCCTATCCGTGATTGCCATGACTGCCGCGCGTCTTCATAAGACTGAGGAGGTTGTCGAAGTCGCGCTCTTCTCCGAAACAGTGTTGCAAATGGGCAACGAGGAAACTCTGTGCGATGTGGCAACCCAAAATGCGTTGCGCACGATCCGGGATGTATTGCATTTGTGCCTGCCCGACTCCAGTCCGGGTCGCGCTCGCCGCGCACTAAAGGCGCTAGACGCCTTGGTGCCTCTAGGAGCACCTGAACCAGCAGTGAGCGGGGCAGGAAACACTCTACTCAACAAGCTTCACACCGAAAGAATGACAGCGCTCCTGCTGGTGGAGCGCAGTGCCTGGCAGGCCGGGGTGGATACCGTGCTGAGCGCCGCGAACCAAGCTCTGGAGGAAGGAGCCCTCGTCGATCAATTGGTGGATGGCCTTCTTGACGTGGGGCTTGAACTGATGATCGAAGCAAGTAAGCGTCCGCTGGAAACCCCCGAGCTTCTCATTGCTTCAGCTGTGCGGCTCGTGGTGTGGCTGGATGAAAATTCCGCTGCGCTAGACGAGAGCAATCACCAGTACCGCTTTGCGATCCTGAGGGCCTTCACGGAGGAGGGCCCCGGGCCGCTCTCCGACGTAATTGGGAAACTGCCGCCTCCCAAGCAGCGCACGCACCAGTTGGATGCTTGGGCCCAACTGGGAATGATCCTGCGAGAACAGCGCGAATCCATGCGCTACCGCAAGATCTTCAGCAATCCGCCACCATCCGTTTCCGTTACGCACAGTATCGATGGGGGCGACCAACTCAACGTCTGGTGGCGAGACACCGGACCCGCGGCACCCGAGCTTTGGGTGCACGCGCCAGCAATTGTCACCGTCAGCTCTTCGGGCCGCATCGACCCAGTCCGTCAAGGAATGGAGCGCGCAGGACTTCCGGAAGTCGCTCACGACGAACCGCCGCAGCCCACCCCTGGCTGGCTAGCCCGACTCACCACGGACGGGATCAACATCCTTGACGCGAAAGGCACCCCCTGGGTAGCCGTCGAGGATATTCCACCCCAGATCATGGAAAAAATTTGCGCCCATGGGGGCTTGACGCTCATCTACGCAGATTTGGCAATTACTCATTCCACAGATCCGCGTCTGAGTGGCTGGATTTCCCTGGCCACCAGAAAGAACCAGTCATGCACGGACAATCAGAACTCTTTGACGCCTTGGTGGCGCAAAATCTTCGGTTGGCTTTTCTAGCCGCCTTTTGCGGATGCCGTTCTGACGTAACCGTCCAGGGCCAATGACAAGATCAACCGCGAAGGAGCTCGGCCGGATAGTTCGTGAGCTGACCGCTGATGACGGAGTCTCACTCAGAGATTGCTAGCCAGCATGGGCCAGCCTCACCGGCAGACTTGCGTGCGCGCACCTGGGCCCGGCCATACCCGCGCACCTGACAGGCAGACCCAACCAAGGGCCCGCCCGCAGCAGCGGGACGGCCGTCTGCTTCGAAGGAGCTTGCTGTGTTTGATTTGATGAGCTGTGTTGTGCCGAATCTGTCGACTCTGCCGGTGATGCTGCCGATGGAGGTGGACATCACGCCGAATGATGATGGGCTGCCGGGGATCGCGCAGCTGCGCAACATCGTGGGGGCGGTGATGACGATCGGGCTGATCCTGTCGGTGCTGGCGCTGATCATCTCCGCGATCGTGTGGGGCTTCGGCGCGAACTCCTCCAACCCGCACCTGGCCGGCCGCGGCAAGGTCGGCGTCCTGGTCTCGTGCGGGGCAGCGATCATCTGCGGTGCCGCGGTCACGCTGATCAACTTCTTCTGGAACGTCGGCCAGTCCGTCTAACCCCCTACCCAACCATTCCAACCCGCGTGTGTGAGGAGTGAATGCGGTGGGTGTGTGTGATCTGCCCGTCATCTCAGGTGTCTGCGAAACCGCTGGTGAGGCTGCCGCCTCACTGGTGTCGGCCCCGTTCGACTGGCTCGCCCAGGCCATGGGCTCGGCCGCGGGCTGGTTGTTCGAGGCCGTGTGGAACGTCTTTGACGCCACCACCCTGGTCGACATCACCAGTACCGGCTACCTGTCGGTCTACAACCTGCTGTTCGGCATCGCGGTGTTCGTGATGCTGCTGTTCTTCTGCCTACAACTCATCACCGGCCTCATCAGACGTGACCCCACGGCCCTCACCCGGGCCGCCCTCGGCCTCGCCAAGAGCGTGTTGGGGTCGTTTGTGGTGATCACCCTGACCGGGCTGCTGTTGGAGGTGGTCGACCAGCTGTGTGTCGGGATCGTCCAAGCCGCCGGCGAGACCACCGAATCGATGGGCGAGAAGATCACGATCCTCGCCGGCGGACTGACCGCGATCAATATCTCCGCCCCCGGGGTGGGGGCGATCATCACGATCTTCCTCGCCGGTCTCGCGATCGGCTCCGCGGCAATCGTGTGGCTGTCGCTGCTGGTGCGCAAGGCTCTGCTGCTGGTCGCGATCGTGTTCGCACCCCTGGCCCTGTCTGGCTCGTCGTGGGATGCCACGAGGGGGTGGATCAGCAAGTGGGCGATGTTCGTGGTCGCGCTGATCTGTTCCAAGCTCGTGTTGGTGGTGATGTTCCTGGTTGCGATCACCCAGGTCGCCGCGCCGATTGATGGGGACTTGTCCTCGATCAGTGACCCGCTGGCCGGGGTGGTGCTGATGGCGATGGCCGCGTTCGCCCCCTACCTGACGTATCGGTTCATCAGCTTCGTCGGGTTCGACATGTACCACGCGATCGGCGCCGAACAAGACGCCAAGAACTCTCTCAACCGCCCCATCCCCCTGCCCGACCGGCAACTGGGCAACCCCCAGCAGGTCCTCGACGGCAGTGGCGGTGACAGCAACGGTGGTGGTGGGAAGCAGCCGGCGAAACCGAGTACCCCGAACCCCTCGGCCTCCCAGGGCAGTGCCGAAGCTGGTGCTGGAACTGGCGGAGCAGCTGGATCCGGGGCTTCCGGGTCGGGTGCGGCATCGGGTGGGTCTGCTGCCGCTGCGGGTCCTGCTGCGGCTGCGGTGGTCGGGGTGCAGGTGGCCAAGGACGCTGCCACCGCGGGCCCGAAAGCCGGCGCCGAGGTGGGTCAGCAGGCCGAGACCGCGGCAGACGCCGCCGACCACACCCCAAGCCCCAACGGAGGCGGAGGCAATGGTGGGATTACTCCGCCGGCGCCTGTACCCGGTGAGACGCCGCCACAGCAGGGCACACCACCTGCCAGCGGGGAGCCCACCCCGCCCAGCACCCCAAGCTCACAGCCACCGGGATCGTCTTCACCGGGTGCGGGTGAGCAGGTGGCACCGTCCGCGCCGGTGCCGAACCCGCCGCCCGCCGACAATCCGCCACCGCCGTCGAGTGCTGGGAAGGAGCCGCAGTCATGAGCCGCCGCACCAAGAACAACAGCCACGACCTGGAGGCGACCGGTTCGGAGTTGGTGCCGGTGAAGTTCTCCCGGCTCACCCGGCGCGGCATCCTGCTTGGCCTGTCCGCGGCTCAGCTGGTCACTGTCGGGATCGCGATCGCCACCATCATCACCGCCCTGTATGCCGGGGGCGGGATGTGGCTGGCCTACACCGCCCCCATCTGGGCCACCGCCCTCCTCCTCACCTGGGTCCCTGTCGCTGGACGCCCGGTCATCGAGTGGGTGCCCGTGGCCGGCTGGTGGGTCTACCGCACCACCATCGGCCAACTCCTCTACCGGCGTCGCATCGTCACCCCACGCCCCGCCGGAACCCTCGCCCTGCCCGGCGACCAAGCCCGGCTGCGCGAGTACGAGGATCCGACCACGGGGGCGGGCATGATCCACGACCCCCACCAGAACACGCTCACGGTGGTGTGCGAGATCACCCACCCCGCGTTCGTGCTCCTCGACCCCGCCGAACAAGAACGACGCGTCACCGCCTGGGGCCGCGTCCTGGCCACCGTCTGCCGCTCCGGCAGGATCGCCACCCTGCAGATCCTGGAACGCACCCTGCCCGACTCCGGCACCGGACTGGCCGAATGGTGGACCACCCACGGCCAGCCCGAGGACACGAGCTGGGCTGCCACCACCTACGCCGAACTCATCGACCGCGCCGGCCCCGCCGGCGAACGCCACGCCACCACCCTCTCCCTATCCCTCGACATGAGAAACGCGGCGCGGCAGATCCGCACCGCCGGCGGCGGTATCCGCGGCGCCGCCGCCGTCCTGCGCCAAGAGATGAACACCCTCACCGCCGCGCTCCGCTCAGCCGACCTCACCCCATCCGGGTGGCTCACCCCCGGCCAGATCGCTGTCATCCTGCGCTCGGCCTACGACCCCGCCATCGCCGCCACCCTGGAACGCCACGGCCAGATCGGCCACGACCTCGCCACCGCCGGACCGGTCGCAGTCAACGAAACCTGGAGTCGTATCCGCACCGACTCCGCCCACCACGCCGTGCTGTGGATCAGCGAATGGCCCCGCTCCATGGTCTACCCCGGATTCCTCTCACCCATCCTGCTCTCCAACGGGATCCAACGGTCGTTCTCCCTGATCTGCACCCCCATGCGCTCCGACCAGGCCGCCCGCGACATCCGCAAGAAGAAAGTCGAGCACATCTCCGACCAAGCCCAACGCGCCAAAATCGGGCAGATCGAAGACGCCTCCCAGACGGCTGAGTACCACGATGTCCTCCAGCAAGAAGCCGACCTCACCGCCGGCCACGGCATCCTGCGCTACACCGGCCTGATCACCATCACCGCCACCACGATCGAAGACCTCGACGCCCACGTCGCCGCCCTCGAACAAGCCGCCATCCAAGCCAACTGCGAAACCCGACTCCTCGCAGGACAACAAGCCAAAGCCTTCACTGCCGCAGCTCTACCCCTGTGTCGGCAGGTGTGAAGGAACGCCGTGTCGGCGCGTATTCAGGAAAGTACGAGGAGTCTCGTCGTCATAAATGATTACGTGGATGCGGTCTAAGACTTCTTGGCGCCAGCCTGCCTCCAAAGGAACCGATGCTGCTTCCAGGAACTTCTCCTTCACTGATTCGACTGTGTGCCCGTCACTGTCTTGGCGGCGATAGATGATGAGTTCTGCAGACTCTTCAACTACCTCGCCAGGAGAAAATCGGTGAGCATCCGAGCACGTCTGCCGTTTCGTTACCCTGAGAGAACGAACTATGTTGCGCCACCACCAGCCATCACTCTCTCCCAGCGAACAGCCGAAGATAATAAAGAGGTCGGCCTGCGTAAAGTGATTACGATATAGGGCATGAGCCTGAGACCAGTAGGGTTTCTTGAGGTGATCAGCTGGGGTGCGGGTCTTCTTGTAGTCATCCTCAGCGTCAACACCAAACAGCAACGACCTTGGGGTACTCAGAACTCCATGCGGATGAACTACGTCACTGGTGACATATCCAGAGTACCCCAGGTCGGGCTCCCGCCCAGGGCGCCAGAACCCTCGTGGATCATTCTTGAACAGAAAGTTCGTATCAACAGTGGAGTGCTTAAGAGGGTCGAACTGCCTCTGATCAAGATAGATGTAGTTATCCAGAAGCGTGGTGTAGTTGAAGTTCACGAACAGGAAGTTGAAAAGGTGGTAGTGGTCAATCCGGGCCGGGAAATGCAGCAATTTGAAGCGCTGCTCATCCGAGAAGTCTCGCAGGAACTCAGACAGACTGGTGTGCCCCCACTTAAAATCTCGAGCATCGGCACCAATCTTATCCAAGAGGCTGCTCGGGGCAACAATTTGCAGGAATTGAGCAAAGGCGGCCTGAATGTCTTGCAAATCCTCGAAGAATTCCCTCGCCTGACCTGGATCCTTTTTTAGGGCAGCAGCGACAGCGGCTTCGACATCACTCCAGTTGGAGTGACCGCCATACATCCGATGCCACTTCAGCTCCTCGTTCATATGGCAGAAGATCGCGTTATCGGAGTCGAAGTTTCGCATCGTTAGATAGTGAAAGAAGGGCTCATAGCGCGAATCCACGGGCTGCGAATAGTCATGTAGCGCTTGAATGTCGAATCCGTTACCGACCAACACCATAATATTGTGCTGTCTGCGCAGCCGGTCAAATTCATCAGGCGTGAATCTAGTGAATCCGGGGCCTGTTCCATTCTGCTTCGGGTCGCCGCTGCTCGCACCTTCGATCCACGACATGTTGTCCCCTCGCTGTAGTTCTGAAATCAAGGCTAGCAACATGGTCTGAGACTTCGGGGAAGTTCTTGCGCACCTCCCTCGTAGGCAATCCGCCGCTGCGTAGAGAGGACTGTTGGGATGGCGACGTTTGTTGATCCGGTTGCGGATGGTGCTGAGGCCTATGAGGGGTTGCGTGGGTTGGCGCACGCGACTCGCGCGTTTGAGGATCCGGCTCACACGTATCGGGTGTTGGGTGAGGTGTCGGGGTCGGTGCGGCTGTTGCGGCAGGTGTTGGACCAGCTGTCTCGTGTTCATGCTGATCACCGCGACATCGCGTTCACCGACGACCGCGCGCCGGCGGAGGCTGTGGCGTTGGCGGCGGCTGATGAGTTGCATCAGGCCGCCGACGGGCTGGATGAGGTTGCTGATCGGGTGATGCGCGCGCACGAAGCCTCTGGTCGGATCGCCTGGCACACCAGCCCTGGGCCCGAGCGTTCGCGGCGGTGGGTGAATGTGGTGTTCCTCCAGGGCAGTGAGGCCGATGAGGTGCTGGAGCTGATTGATGTGGAGGGGGTGCAGGCGGGGATTGCACATCTGGCGCAGTGGGATTTCGGCGACGAAACCACTGGCGCGGCGTTCGTGAACGGTGAGGTGTACGACGAGCTGCCGGGCGGGCAGTGGGATCGCAGCTTCGAGGCCGACGGGTATGTGCTGACCTACAATCCGCAGATGGGGTATGTCGGGCTGGTCCGCGAACACCCCGACACCACACCCACACCCGACGAGGAGGAGGTCGTCGCTGCACGGGACGCGTTCAGCGGTGTCACCTCTGAGTCTCCGCGTCGTGCGGCCGAGGGCACAGATTGGTTCGCGCCCAAAGCGGGTGGCGCAACGTCGTCTTCGGTGGGGCAGTCGCTGTGAGCGGCGAGAAGGAACGGCTGCACGCTGCGGTGTTGGTGTCCCCGGCCGCGGAGCGGCGCAAGGCCCGTAAGGCTCGTCGTCAGGCTGCGGCCCGGTTGCAGGCTGAGCAGGCCAGGGTCGAGCGGGAGGCGGCGAAGGCGAAAGCTGCCGCGGAGCGGGAGGAGCGTAGGTCGACGACGTTTCTGCCGGCGGCGGGTGAGGCGGGGCCGGCGGCGTTGCGGTCTCCGGGCCGGTTGCGGTTGCCGCGGCATCAGGACACCTCGGCCACGTTGGCCGGGGCGTATCCGTTCATGGCCGAAGGCGGTCTGGGGTCGGATGGGGTGTTCGTCGGTCAGGACCTGTATTCGGGTGGCAGTTTCGTCTACGACCCGTGGGTCCTCTACGCCCGCGGGATCATCACCGCCCCGAACCTGGTGCTCGCGGGGATCGTCGGATCGGGCAAGTCGTCGTTGGCGAAGTCGCTGTATACGCGGTCGTTGCCGTTCGGGCGCCGCGTCTACGTCCCCGGCGACCCCAAGGGCGAACACACCGCGGTCGCCGAAGCGGTGGGTGGGAAGGCGATCGTGCTCGGCCACGGCCTCCACACCCGGTTGAACCCACTCGATGAGGGCCACCGCCCCGGTGGGCTCACCGACCAGGAGTGGGCGAGCACCGTCGCCTCCCGACGCCGTGACCTGATCGGCGCGCTGGCCGAAACAGTGCTGGCGCGGGGGCTGACGCCGTTGGAGCACACCGCGATCGACCTCGCCCTGACCGCGACGGTGGCGGAGAACGAGGTGCCGATCCTGCCGATGGTCGTCGACCACATCCTCACCCCCAGCCACGACCCCGACGGGCGCCTTGCCGAGGACGGGCGCCTGGTCGGCCACGCGCTGCGACGCCTGGTCGCCGGTGACCTCGCCGGCCTGTTCGACGGCCCATCCACCGTGGCCTTCGACCCGGATCTGCCGATGATCAGCCTGGACCTGTCCCGGGTGACCGAGAACTCCACCCTCATCAGCGTGTTGATGACCTGCAGCTCAGCGTGGATGGAATCCGCGCTATTGGACCCGAACGGTGGGCAGCGGTGGGTGATCTACGACGAGGCCTGGCGACTGATGTCCCATCCAGCGTTGTTGAAGCGGATGGACGCGCATTGGCGTCTGGCCCGGCATTACGGGATCGCGAACATGCTGATCTTCCACAAACTCTCCGACCTCGACAACGTCGGCGACGAAGGCTCCGCCATGCGCTCGCTGGCCAACAGTCTGTTGGCGAATGCGGAGACGCGGATCGTCTACCGCCAGGAATCCGACCAGCTCGGCCCCACCGCCACCGCCCTCGGCCTGACCGGCACCGAACAGACCCTGCTGCCGAACCTTGGCGTGGGTCAGGGGCTGTGGCGGATCAAGAACCGCTCGTTCGTGATCCAGCACCAGCTCCACCCCGGCGAGCTGGAGCTGTTCGACACCAGCCGCCGTCTCACCGCAGGAGTCAAGTAATGCCCAAGCTTCCCGCCCTGAGACACCGCCGCAACGACACGAGCGAGGCAGTGCCGGTGGTGTTGCGGCACGTGGTCATCACCGTCGACACCACCGGGACCCTGGCTGTGGCCGTGGACCAGCGCCCGCATCTTCCACCGGCGGGTGAGGTATGGGGTCGGGGTGACTTCGCGGCCATCCTTGATGACCTCACCGAGCACCGCTGCGTTCCCGTGCGGGTGGATGTGTATGAGTCCGACGGGAGTCACTTCACCGACATCATCCACGCCCACCGACCACGCCGCACCCCCGAACCCGAACCGGACACGCGGCCCCTACTGGTCCAGAAGCTGCCGCTGATGGCTTTGAACCTGAGGAAGCGACTCGGGCAGTGGAATCGGAGCGGTTGGTGGGGTTTTTGCCCGGTGAAACGGTGCTCGTCGCCCAGGTCAGCGAGGAAGTGGCGGCTGATGAGAACGGCACCATCACCCCACCCGACACTGCCTTGGGTCCGGTGGTGGTGGTTGGGCGGGCCTCTGGGACCGTGATCGTGCAGGGGGCGTCGTGAGTGCGCAGCAGCGGCAGAGTGGGTCGATGGGTGAGGAACTGACCAACGCCGCCCTCATCGGCCTCATCGCCCTGTTCCTCCTCACCCTCGTCCTCCGCGCGGCCGGGTCGGTCGCCGCGTTCCTCACCGGAGCACCCCAGCCCACAGCGAGCTGGGCCGCCGGCACCGGCGTGCTGTTCAACCCCGGCAACCCCGCAGTCGCGTTGGGGGCCCCGGGACTCAGCCCGGTCATCTACTGGGTCACCACCGCGGTGGCCCTGCCTGGACTAGGCCCTGTCCTGCGAATGTTCTTGGCATGTGTCCGGTAATGTCCGGGTTGTGGGTGTGGGGCGTGGTGAGCTGACTGACACGGCGTGGGCGCGGATCGAGCCGCTGCTGCCGGTCGCGACCGGGCGTGGTGGGCGCTGGCGTGATCACCGGCAGGTGATCAACGCGATCTTGTGGCGGCTGCGCACCGGGGCGCCGTGGCGCGACGTGCCGGCCAAGTACGGCCCATGGAAGACGGCGCACGAGCGGTTGCGGTTGTGGACCGCGGACGGTACCTGGGACAAGATCTTGGACCACGTGCAGGTCAAGGACGACGCGGTCGGGAAGGTCGAGTGGGTGTTCTCGGTCGACTCCACGCACGTGCGGGCTCATCACCATGCGGCGGGAGCCCGCAAAAAGGGGGCTGTCAGACAGGGTGGGTCAACGATCTCGCCCTCGCGGGTGAGGCACTCGGCCGCTCGCGCGGCGGACTGACGACCAAGATCCACCTCGCCACGGACGGGCGCGGACTGCCGATGAGCGTGATCCTCACGCCCGGCCAGGCCGGGGACAACCCGCAGCTGGTGCCGTTGCTGGAGCAGGTCGCCGTGAAGCGTGACGGGCCGGGTCGGCCGCGCAAGCGTCCGGACCGGGTGCTCGCCGACAGGGCGTACTCGAGCCCCTCGACCCGGCGAGCGATGCGCGCCCGGGGCATCGCGTTCACCAGTCCAGAGAAGGCCGACCACGCCGGCCACCGGCTACGTCGGGGCAGCCGAGGCGGGCGCCCGCCCGCGTTCGACACCGAGATCTACAAGGGCCGCAACGTCGTCGAGCGCTGCTTCAACCGGCTCAAGCAGTTCCGCGCGCTGGCCACCCGCTTCACCAAACGCGCCGCCTACTACCGCTCCGAACTCACCATCGCCGCGATCATCCTCTGGCTCCGCGATTCACCGGACACGCCCTAGTCGCGCTCAGCGGCTGGGGATGGGTCGCCTGGCGGCGTCGCTCCCACGCTCAGGAGGTGGATCCGCATCGGTTGGCGGGGATCGCGACGCGGCACGAGGTCGCCCAGGTCGCCTCAGAGAAGGCCCTGCTGAAACGGGCCTCGACGTTGCGGCCGTCGCTGCAGGACCCGGCCCCGAGTGAGGTGGGGTATCGGCTCGGGACGTCGAAAGGGGTTGGGGTGTGGGCGAGTGTGGAGGACTCGATCCTGCTGATCGGCCCACCCCGCTCAGGCAAGGGACTGCACATCGTCATCCCCGCCATCCTCGACGCCCCCGGCCCCGTCGTCACCACCAGCACGCGCCCCGACAACCTCACCGCCACTCTCCGCGCCCGGCAGCGCCGTGGCCCGGTGGCGGTGTTCGACCCCCAGCACCTGGCCGAAGGACTCCCGGCGGGGATGCGCTGGTCACCCGTCCGCGGCTGTGAGGACCCGCTCACAGCGATGATCCGTGCGACCGGCCTGGCTTCTGCCACCGGATTGTCGGCCGGTGGAGTCGAGTCAGGTGGGTTCTGGGAAGGCAAGACCCGCACCGCCCTCCAAGCCCTCCTCCACGCCGCCGCGTTGGACTCTCGAAAGCCGGCGGACTTGTTTCGGTGGACCCTCGACCCGCCGCCGCAGCCGAAGCCGTCGCGATCCTCACCAACCACCCCTACGCGGCAGCTGGGTGGTCCGATTCTCTCGGGGCGATGATCGACGCCGACCCCAAAACCCGTGACTCCATCTGGCAAGGCGTCGCCCTCGCCCTCGGCGCCCTCGCCGACCCCCGTGTGCTCGACGCGGTCACACCACGCGACAACGAGACCCCATTCGATCCCGAGGCCTTCCTGCGCGAGTCCGGGACCCTCTACCTGCTGGCCACAGGTGCTGGTGCCGGGGCGTCCGCGGCGTTGGTGGCGGCGTTCTTCGAAGACCTCATCGAAACCGCCCGCCGCCTCGCTGCCCGCTCACCCGGCGCACGGCTCGACCCACCCCTGCTGCTCGCTCTCGATGAGATCGGGAACCTCGCGCCCCTGCCGTCCCTGCCCACGTTGATGGCAGAAGGCGGCGGCACCGGCATCACCACACTGCCCGTCCTCCAAACACTTGCCCAGGCACGCGACAAGTGGTCCGAACACCAAGCCGGCGCGATCTGGGACGCCGCCATCGTGAAACTCATCCTCGGCGGCGCCTCCAACAGCCGCGACCTCCAAGACCTCACCACCCTCATCGGTGAACGCGACGAATACACCGACTCCGTCACGCTCGGTGACCACGGCACCAGGTCGAATCAGCGCTCCGTGCGGCGGGTGCCGATCCTGCCACCGGACCGTATCCGCACCCTCCCGTTCGGCACCGGCGTCACCCTGCTCCGCTCCGCGCCGCCGATCATCACCGACCTGACCGCCTGGCCCACCCGTCCCGACGCCGACACCCTCAAGCGGGATCGTCGTGAACTGGAACAGCTTCTCCAGGTCGGACCTGCAGCGCAGGACGAGTAGCCCGGGGCGGTCGGTGCACCTGACCGGTACCAGCAGTCCACACCACCAGCGGGCTGCAGTCCACGAGTTGAGAGGTACCGCGTCATGGCCATCCGCACCCAGGAATCCCTGTCCGGGTTCATCGCATCCGATCCGCAGCTGACCTACACCGAACGCGGCGATGCCCGCTTCTGCGCCCGCTTCGGGCAGGAGAACTTCCAGCGCGAAGAAGACGGCACCTTCACCAAACTGGAGCCCTCCTTCGGAAACCTCGTGCTCTACCGCGCCACCGCCGAACGCGCCTTCGAACGCTTCACCAAAGGCGACCAGTTCGTCGCCGAAGGCTACGCCCACGACTACACCTACGAACGCGACGGACAGACCGTCGCCGGCGAGGAGTTCGTCGCCAAGAAGATCGGCCACGACACCGCCCGCACCCGCTACGACGTCGACCGCACACCCCGCCACGCCATGAACCGCGACGCCGCGGGGCAGGCCTTCGAACCACCCCAGCACCACCAGGCCACGCCCGCTGCCGACAGCCTCAGCATGTGACCCAGGCGGACCGAACATGAACACACACGGCCCCGATCCCGACGACCAGTACGACGACCCCGGCATCCTCGACGACCACCCCCACACCCCCGACACCAACGCGCTGCCCGAACCACCGCACCCGATCAACTGGAACCTCCTATCGGCGCAGCATCTGGAAGCCGAACTGCTGGAGCTGAACCGGTGGGTCGACTGGCTCCGCCACACCTACGGCCTACCCGCCTCAGTCATCCCGTCCTACTGGCACCGCCACCCCGAACTTCTGTGGGAACTGTCCGCCCTGCACCTGCACTGGCTATGCGCCTACGACCCCGAACAAAACGGCTCCGCACCCCTAGGATGGCACCGAGACTTCGCCGAAGCCCGCCACCGCCTCCGTGACTGGGTCACCGCCTCCGGCACCCGCCTGGACCGCGACCGACCCACCCGACAGACCACCTGGCCCGGCGAAGAACCCCAACCCACCCACGACGAGTCCGTCATCACCGACCGAGACGCCGACTTCGTCCAATACGTCATCGACCAAGTCAACGAACGACAGGCTGCCGAAGACGCCTTCTACGCCAGCCTGGATGACCGGATCGACCCGGCGACCGATGAGGTTCGCGACGATGTTCTGGGTCCTGAAGGTGGATGAGGATGGTGCGCCGGTATCACCGCACCGCGGCCCGCGTCGAGGCGGATCGGCCCCTGCGCGTGCGGTATGAGCCGCGTGAGGAGATCGATGTCGCGAAGGTTGGGGAGGTGTTGATCCGGATCGCGCTGCGCACCGCCGGCGACCAGCCCGTCGGGCAGTCCGGCGCCCATCTTCGTCGCCTGCTCGCAGCCGAACGCTAAAGTGGGTCCACATCAAGTTTCGGCGCTGTTGGCACCTACTCTTGCTAAGCCCCGTTCGCGGGGTGTTCTTTTCGACTCTGACGTGACCGCCTCCGGCGCCCCACCCGCCCCCAGACATGTGGGGGCCTGTGAAAGGCGGTCACCATGACACTCGATCAACTCTCCGGCCTCGACATCTCAGGCCTTCGACGCCTCGCCCGCACCACACCAAGCCCAGACACCACAGCGTCCGGGAGTGAAGGGAAGGTGGCGGCGATCAGCTACCTGCGGGTCTCCACCAAGGATCAGGCCACCCGCAATGGGCTGGAAGAGGGCCTGTCGATCCCGGCCCAGCGCGAAGCCGCGCAGCGCAAGGCCAAACAGCTCGGTGCGGTCATCATCAAGGAGTTCATCGAGCCAGGCGAGTCAGCCAAGACCGCCCAACGACGCGCGCTCCAAGAGATGCTCGACTACGCGACCACGCATCCGGTTCGGTACTGCATCATCAACAAGGTCGACCGCCTCGCCCGCAACCGGCTAGATGACGCCAAGATCCACGCCGCGCTGCGGGATGCGAACATCAGCCTGGTCTCGGTCACCGAGAACATCGACGAGACCCCCTCAGGGATGCTCATGCACGGCATCCTGGCCTCCATGGCCGAGTTCTACTCGCTGAACCTGGCCCAGGAAGTCCTCAAAGGCATGACCCAGAAGGCCGCGATCGGCGGCACCCCCACCAAAGCCCCTCTGGGCTACCTCAACGTCCGCACCACCGACGCCCGAGGACGCGAGTCCCGCGAGATCGAGATCGACCCCGAACGCGCCGACCTCGTCCGTTTCGCGTTCACCGCCTACGCCACCGGGGACTGGTCCCTGTCGCGCCTGGCCAAGGAACTCACAGCCCGCGGCCTGACCACCCGGTCCACCCCCTCGCAGCCGGCCAAGCCAGTCACCACGACCGGGCTGCACAAGATCCTGACCAACTCCTATTACCAGGGCACCGTCACCTTCCGCGGCGTCGCCTACGACGGCACCCACGAGCCCCTCGTCGACGCCGAGACGTGGCTGCGGGTCCAAACCAACCTCGACGCCAACAACGCCCGCGGCGAACGACCCCAGAAGTACGACCACTACCTCAAAGGCACCCTGTACTGCGCCTGCGGAGCCAAGCTCATGCTCGAACGCCCCCGCGACAAGTCCGGGGACCGCTACGAGTACTTCACCTGCTCCGGACGACGCCGCAAGACCACCAACTGCACCCGATCCGCGATCCTCGCCGAACGCGCCGAAGCCGAGATCGAACGCACCTACCAGCGCAACTCCCTGACCCAGACCCAGGCTGAGCACGTCCGGAAGGTCCTCAACGACGTGTTCGACCAACTCGAAGAATCCAGCGAGGACGAACGCAAGCTCCTGACCGCCCAGCGCGACAAACTCGAAGCCGAACGCCTCAAACTCGTCCAAGCCCACTACGCCGACGCGATCCCCCTCGACCTCCTCAAAAGCGAACAAGACCGCATCCGCGCCAGCCTCGACCAGATCAACACACGGCTCGACAACCTCACCGACACCTACGCCGAGGCCCGAACAGGCGTGGACCAGCTCACTGAACTCCTGGTCGACCTCGACGACCTCTACAACAAGTGCGAACCAGCCGAACGACGCATCCTCAACCGCGCCCTGTTCACCCGCATCACCATCGACGACGAAGAAAACGCCACCTACACTCCCGAGCAGACCACAGCCAGCGTCCTCGCCCACACCAGCATCGATGCCCCGGCCCACGTCACCGCAGAAACAAAACTGCCCCGCCATCGGGCGGGGCAAGTTTCGATTTTCTCATCTTACGTGGAGCTAAGGGGAGTCGAACCCCTGACCTCGTCGATGCGAACGACGCGCTCTACCAGCTGAGCTATAGCCCCGAGTAGAAGCACCGTAGCACCCGGCCGGACTCCTCGGCATCTCAGCGGAACACGCGTGTGCACGACGCCATGGAATGTGACCTTCGCCCTTGTTTGATACCCCTGAGGGGTATAGTGTCGATGGTGTCACCGACTCGTGGCGCCCAAGCGCGCCGGAAGGAGAAGCCCATGAGCACCCCAGCGCGACTCGGGATCTACGCGCTGATCCTCGCCGCCGTGTTCGCACTCTCCGCCCTCCTCGGCTCCTGGCTCATCCCCGACTCCGTGGTGGACGACTGGACGCACAGCGCCGCTGCCTCCGCCCCAGTCGCCGCAGCACCCGTCGGCCTCACCACCCCCAGCGCAGCGGAAGGAGCCCACCATGTCCGTTGACACTCCCCTCAGCAGCGGCACGAAGTTCGTTGAGCTCGCAGTCGGCGGCATGACCTGCGCGTCCTGCGCCAACCGCATCGAGAAGAAGCTCAACAAGGTCGAGGGCGCCAGCGCCACCGTCAACTACGCCACCGAGAAGGCGCGGATCGAAGTCCCGGAGGACATGGACCCGCAGGACCTCATCGCCGTGGTCGAGAAGACTGGCTACTCCGCGACCCTCCCGCAGCCGAAGGCCGCCCCCGCCAGCGCGGGGGAGGGGGCCGACGGCCCCCAGGCATCCGTCGGCGCCGCCGCCTCCGACCCCGTCGAGGCGCGGGAGGAAGCAGAGCTCGCCTCCCTCAAGCAGCGCCTCATCGGCTCCGCGGTCCTCGGCATCCCCGTGATCCTCATGGCGATGATCCCGGCGCTCCAGTTCGACTTCTGGGGGTTCGCTTCCCTTGTCCTCGCCGCACCTGTCGTGGTGTGGGCCGGCTGGCCGTTCCACCGCGCCACCTGGGCGAACCTCAAACAGGGCGCCGCCACCATGGACACCCTCATCTCCGTGGGCACCAGCGCCGCCCTCCTCTGGTCGATCGTGGCGCTGTTCTTCGGCACCGCCGGTGACCGTGGCACCCGCCACGAATTCGCGATCACCCTGTCGCACGGCAGCGGCCTGGACTCCATCTACCTGGAGGTCGCCGCCGGCGTCGTCTTCTTCCTGCTGCTCGGCCGCTACTTCGAGAAGCGGTCCAAGCGCCGCGCCGGTGACGCGATGCGCGCCCTCATGGAACTCGGCGCGAAGGACGTCACCGTTCTGCGCGACGGCCGCGAGCACACCATCCCGATCGAGCAGCTCACCGTGGGGGAGGAGTTCATCGTTCGCCCCGGTGAGAAGGTCGCAACCGACGGCGTCGTCACCTCCGGCACCTCCGCGATCGACGCCTCCATGCTCACCGGTGAATCCCTGCCCGTGGAGGTCGGCGAGGGCGACACCGTCACCGGCGCCACGGTGAACGCGGGCGGTCGCCTCGTGGTGCGCGCGACCCGCGTCGGCTCCGACACGCAGCTCGCCCAGATGGCGCGCATGGTGGAGGACGCCCAGTCCGGCAAGGCCGAGATCCAGCGCCTCGCCGACCGCGTCTCCGGCGTGTTCGTGCCCGTGGTGATCGCGGTCGCCGTCGGCGTCCTCGGCTTCTGGATCGGCGCGGGCTTCCCCCTCGCCGCCGGATTCACCGCCGCTGTTGCGGTGCTCATCATCGCCTGCCCGTGCGCCCTCGGCCTCGCCACCCCCACGGCGCTGCTGGTCGGCACCGGCCGCGGCGCCCAGCTCGGCATCCTCATCAAGGGCCCCGAAATCCTCGAATCCACCCGGCAGGTGGACACGGTCGTGCTCGACAAGACCGGCACCGTCACCACCGGCACCATGACCCTCCACCAGGTCGCCGCGGCCGACGGAACCAGCCGTGACGAGGTCCTCGCCGCCGCCGGCGGACTCGAGGCCTACAGTGAGCACCCCATCGCCCGCGCCATCGCCGACGGGGCCGCCGACCAGCTCGGCACCCTCCCCACCCCGAGCGACTTCGAGAACGTGGAGGGCAGGGGCGTGCGCGGCGTCATCGATGGACGCACCGTCGCGGTCGGCCGCGACGCGTTCCTCACCGACGAGGGCATGCGGATCCCCGCCGAGGTCGCCGACGCGAAGAAAGCAACCGAAGCGGAGGGCCGCACCGCGGTGGTGGTCGGCTGGGACGGCGCCGCCCGCGGCGTCCTCGTGGTGTCCGACGAAATCAAGGACACCAGCGACGAGGCGATCGCCCAGTTCCGCAGTCTCGGCCTGCAGCCGGTGCTGCTCACCGGTGACAACCGCAGCGTCGCCGAGCAGGTCGCTGCCGAGGTCGGCATCGACGAGGTCATCGCCGAGGTCCTCCCGCAGGACAAGGTCGATGTGGTCTCCCGCCTGCAGGGCGAGGGACGGGTCGTGGCGATGGTCGGCGACGGCGTCAACGACGCCCCCGCACTCGCTCAGGCCGATCTGGGCCTGGCCATGGGCACCGGCACCGATGTGGCGATCGAAGCCTCGGACATCACGCTGGTGCGCGGGGACCTGCGCGCCGCGGCCGACGCGATCCGCCTGTCCCGCCGCACCCTTGGCACGATCAGGACGAACCTCTTCTGGGCGTTCTTCTACAACGTGCTCGCGATCCCGGTGGCCGCGCTGGGGCTGCTGAACCCGATGCTGGCTGGCGCGGCGATGGCGCTGTCGAGCGTGCTCGTGGTGACGAACAGTCTGCGCCTGCGCGCCTTCCGCGCCGCCTCCACCGACTGACCGGCCCCCGTCGGGCCGCCGCTGATCCACACCCGCTGAAAACCGTGCCGCACTGTTCCGGTCCGTGAGACAATCGGCAACCGTGAGCAACTCGAACACTGACAAGTACCCGCGCCCGGTGTCCTCCGTGTGGGGCGATGAGACCGCCGCTGTCGACGCCGCCCAGAACTGGGCGCGCCGCCACACCGCGCTGGCGAACGACCCGAAGTCCACCGCCAGGCAGGCCGAATCCCTCGCCGCCGACGTCGGCGCCACCATCACCGAGGACGGCATCGGCCACGCCGAAGCGATGCGCATCTTCGACGAAGTGCTCCACCCCGCCACCCGCTCCGCCGACGACCCGATGAACCTCGCCTACATCCCCGGCGCTCCGACCCGCGCTTCCGTCGCGTTCGACTTCGTGGTGTCCGCCGCGAACGTCTTCGGCGGCATCTGGGAAGGCGGCGCCGGCGCCATCTTCGCCGAGAACCAGGTCCTCGACTGGCTGATGGACCTCGCCGGCTGGCCCGACGGCGGCGCCGGCTGCTTCGTCGCGGGCGGCACCGCCGGCAACCTGTCCGCGCTCGCCACCGCCCGGCAGCGTGCGAAGACTAAGTGGGAGGCCGACGGGCGCTACCCGAACGGCCGGCCGCCGGAGGGCTTCGCCATCGCCTGCGCCACCAGCGCCCACTCCTCCATCCGCTCCAACGCGTCCCTGCTCGACTGCGAAGTCGTCACCGTGGAGCTCGACGAGCAGGGCCGGCTGTCCGGCGACAACCTCGCCCCTGTGCTCGATGAGCACCCGAACGTGTTCGCCGTCGTCGCCTCCGGCGGCACCACCAACGCCGGTATCGTCGATGACCTCGCGTCCGTCGTGCGGGTCGCGCACGAGCGCGGCCTCTGGGTGCACATGGACGGGGCGTACGGCGCAGCGGCGCTTGCGGCCCCGTCGGTGCGTCACCGCTTCGAGGGGATCGAGGAGGTCGACTCCTTCATCGTGGACCCCCACAAGTGGCTGTTCGCGCCGTACGACTGCTGCGCGCTGCTGTACCGCGACCCCACGTTCGCGTACCAGGCGCACGCCCAGCACGCCGAGTACCTCGACCAGATCGTGCGGACGGACGTCAACCCGTCGGACCTCGCGGCGCATCTGTCGCGCCGCACCCGCGGGCTGCCGCTCTGGTATTCCCTCGCCACGCACGGCACCGCGAAGTACACGGCCGCGATCGAGCGGACGCTGGAGATCTGCCGCGAGGTGACCGACGGGATCCGCGCCGCCGACCACCTCGAGGTGGTGGTGGAGCCGCAGCTGTCCGTGGTGGTGTTCCGCCGCGTCGGCTGGGGCCCGGAGCAGTACACCGCCTGGTCGGAGCGACTTGCTCACGACGGTCAGATGCTGTGCGTGCCCACGAAGCACGAAGGTGAGACACTCCTTCGGCTCGTGTTCACCAACCCGGATACGGACCCGGGGCGTGTTCTTGAGCTGCTGAACACGACAATGGACTGACGCGCCGCGACGGCGCACCGGCGGGGGAGGATGCATCAATGAGCACGAACCAGGTGTACGAGCCCGGCAGCGACCCGGGCATGGACCGCCTGCCGCCGCAGGACCTCGAAGCGGAGCGCGGTGTCCTCGGCGGCATGATGCTGTCCAAGGACGCGATCGCGGACGTGGTGGAGCGGGTGCGCTCGGGCGACTTCTACCGCCCCGCGCACGAGCTCATCTACGAAGCGATCATCGACCTGTACGGCCGCGGCGAACCGGCGGACCTCCTCACCGTGTCCGATGAGCTCTCCAAGCGCGGCGAACTGCAGCGCATCGGCGGCTCCGCGTACCTTGCGGACCTCATCGACATGGTGCCCACCGCCGCCAACGCCGGCTACTACGCCGACATCGTCGCGGAGCGCTCCACCCTGCGGAAGCTCGTGGAGGCCGGGACCCGCATCGTGCAGCTCGGCTACGCCACCGAAGGCGGCGAGGTCGACGCGGTCGTCAACGAAGCGCAGGCGCAGATCTACGCCGTGACCGAGCGCGGCGCCTCCGAGGACTTCGTGCCGCTGGCGGAGACCATTGAGGAAACGGTGGACACGATCGAGGCGGTGCAGGGCCGCGGCGGCGAAGTGTCCGGCATCCCCACGGGGTTTCAGCAGTTCGATGAGCTCACCCAGGGGCTGCACGGCGGCCAGATGATCATCTTCGCCGGCCGACCCGCGATGGGTAAGACCACGCTCGGCATGGATGTGCTGCGCTCCGCGTCCATCCACAACGGGAAGACCTCCGTCATCTTCTCCCTGGAGATGGACCGCACGGAGATCACGATGCGTCTGCTGAGTGCGGAGGCGCAGGTGCCGATGAGCCGCATGCGCGACGGCACGATGGATGACCGGGACTGGCAGAACCTCGCCCGCGCCATGGGCCGCATCTCGGACGCGCCCCTGTTCATGGACGATTCGGCGAACATGACGCTGATGGAGATCCGCGCGAAGTGCCGCCGACTGAAGCAGAAGCACGATCTGCAGCTCGTGGTGATCGACTACCTGCAGCTGATGAGCTCCGGCAAGCGGGTGGAGTCCCGTCAGCAGGAGGTGTCGGAGTTCTCCCGTGCCCTCAAGCTCCTCGCGAAGGAGATCGAGGTGCCGGTGATCGCGATCTCGCAGCTGAACCGCGGCAGCGAACAGCGCACGGACAAGACCCCGATGATGAGCGACCTGCGCGAGTCCGGGTCGATCGAGCAGGACGCGGACCTGATCGTGCTGATCCACCGCGAGGACTACTACGAGAAGGAGTCGCCGCGCGCCGGCGAGGCGGACCTGATCGTGGCGAAGCACCGCAACGGCGCCACCGCGACGATCCCGGTGGCGTTCGAGGGGCACTATTCGCGGTTCAAGGACATGGCGCAGTAGGCGCCAGCGCGGTGTTCGTACACCCCCGCCTGCGGCCCTCTACCAATGTCGGCCTCTGGTGCGGCCCTTCTTCAGTGCCTCTACCTGCGGAAACGTAGGATCGCGTCTACATCCTCGAAAGGCCTCGTATATTTTTGGTATGAATGATCGTCTGGAGATCCGGGTGCCGGCGATCCCCGTCAACTCCCCTTGGGCGGCGCGTCGAAGCGCCTAGCTGAATGCGCAACAGGCGGCGGCGCTCACCGCCCCTCGGGCGGCAGGGCAGGCACCTTCCAGCTCGGGGGCGAGACCGCGGTATCGAACGCGGGGCTGGCAAGGGCGCGCTCGCGCACGGTGATCAGGTTCAGGACATCAGGCGACATGTAGGCCCGGTTCCCCCGCCCAATGGAGACGGTGGACAGGATGCCGTACTCAGCGAGCTCGCTCAGGGCGCTCGCGGCGCCCGACAGGGACGTGCCGTGCATGCGGACCACAGTCGCGGGCGTCAGGATTGGGGTCCCGGGGAGGCCCTCGAGCACCATCAGCACCGCTGATGTGCGCCTCGGTGCCCGGACCCGGCCCGCGCGGCGTCGCCCCTCTTCGAGCATGCTCTGCCACTCGTTGCGCAACTGGGTGAGTTCGCGCTCCAGCACCAGCGCCTGCTCAGCTGCGTGGCCGACAGCATCAGCGAACACAGTGACCCACCGATTGATCCCCGCAACACCTTCCGGTGA
>NZ_JACHWP010000016.1 GCF_014191425.1 Helcobacillus massiliensis | reverse complement strand
GGGTCGCCTTTAGAAGTGAGCAGGCTCATCCATGTGGTTGGGTCGACCACCCCGGTCACTGGCAAGGCGTGTGCTTGCTGGAACTGCCACAGCGTATTGCTGATTTCGCTGTTCCACGTGCTGGTCGGCAAAATGGAGTAGCCGTTGCAGACCAGACTCACAGTGGCTAGCCATACCCACTGGTTAGTGCCGCTACTAATTGTCCGTAGTTTGGAGCGAGTGCCTGCACCAAAATTCCCGGTGGCTTCGGCAGGTGTGTATCCTTCGATTGCTTGGAGGACCTGGATTAAAGCCGTGTTCATTTCACGCCCGTACAAGCCATCAGTGGGAATGATCCCTGTGTAGTTCTTGTACCCACGGTTAATCGCTTGCTGTGCCTGACGAATAGCTGTCTTGCCGCCGTAGGCAGAGAGTAACCGGAACTGTTTCATTGACAGAAGCGCCATCATTAGTTCAACATCGACCGTTGCGCTCGTATCGCCAAGGCCAATATCGATTTTCATCTGGCGAATAGAGTCGGCCACATGGTCGGTAAACTCAAGAGTGATGCCACCGTACTCGGCTCGATATCCCTTGCACCACAAGGCTCCTTGAATAATCCCATGAACATTGTCGTAGCCAGAAGTTTGAGTAATACCGTTTGGCCAACGAGACTTGAATCGAGACTGTGTTCCAGAACCGAAATTGTTTGCCGTCGCTGTAATACCCAGTTCGATTTGCAGAGCGCGGATGAGTGCGTTGATTGTATCCCAGCCAGTGTTACCGGTTTCTTGGACTGAGCCGAACCCAGTTTTATTGCCGTAAGTCGAATTCAGCCACTGCTGAGTTTTCAGCACCATTTGATCTGCCATGATTCCTCCTTCAGAAATCAGTTGTTAACTCGAGGCAGGCGAACACCTGCCACGGAGGGATCCAGAACACCGGATGAGAAGCTCCGAGTTTTTTTGCCCTCACCTGTACGTCACCGGGAAACCCGAATCCGGACGGGCAGAGCGAAACTTCGCGAGTTTCATCCCTCACTGGTACTGCCGACGAAGCCCGAAGTGTTAATACCCTGTTTGATTCGGGGACTTTGCGCGCGGTTGGCCCCGCCCGCTGAGGAGCACGCCAGCTGTAGAGATCCGCTCGCCCCCACCCCCTCGGCGAACGCGCCACGTTGCCACGTGCCGGGCGAACGGGGCCGAGGGCGGCGCTGGCGAGGGTCGGCAGGTAGTCCGCGACAGTCGGCGGCACAGCGCGTTAGTCGTAGCTGTAGACCCGAGGGGCTTGCCGCCACCGGTCGCCATCGAGCGCGGACTGGCGCGAGTGGCACGGCTTGCACAGCGAGCGCAGGTTCGACTCGTCGTGGGTGCCGCCGTGGTCGAGCGGTATCACGTGGTGGACCTCAGCCACGGGCGTGTACCGGCCACGGGCTAGGCAGTCCTCGCACAAAGGGTGGGCTTCGACGTAGGCCGTGCGGATTTTTCGCCACCTGTGGTCGTAGCGATGGTTGATCTTCGGGTCGCGCTGGTAGTTGCGGTAGCGGGCGTCCTCTTCCTTAGCGTGGGCCGGGCAGAACCGGGTGCCGGTCAGCTCGGGGCAGCCGGGGTGGGAGCACGGGCGCTTGGGTTTGATCGGCACCGGGCTCACCATCCTTGTCGTTCATGACAATGACCCCCAGACGAACCTCGGGGATGCGTCTGGGGGTCGGGACCTACTTTTCAACCACTTACATCATCTCAGGGCCGAGACAGGTTTTCCATCGCTTTGTTCGGATACCCGCCAACGCTCACGGCGGGTTAGCACCTGCCGTACAGCGCGTTGGCCAGCCGATCCAGCGCCCGGTTCTTCCTGCGGTAGACGCTGTCACGTTCGATGTAGAAGTGATCGGCGATAGCCGTGACCCGTTCGTCCTGGGAGCCCTCTGCCAAGAAGAATCCCTCAAGAACGAACCTGTCATCCTCCGACAGGAGTGCCCATGCTGGAAGAAACCACGCCAGGTATTCGCGTGCCTCCCGCTGGCGTTCGGCGAGCAGGTCGATCTTGTCCAACGTGGCAGCGATCCGGTTCTCGCCAGCGTGGGGGTTGGCGTGCCTGGGCATCCCGTCCAACCGTGGCGAGGCCGGGTGGACGAGGTCGCTGCGGAGCTGGTCGGCGACCTCGCTGGTCTGTTCTGCGGCGTGCTCCATGATCGGATAGTCCTGCATCGCTGCGATCGCCGCCTTGCGAGTGTCTAAGTACTTGGTCATCACATGCATCAGGCACGCTCCTTGTCAGGTTGTAGCTCGAAGGTCACCGCGTCGATGATCGCGGATTGAATATCGTTCTTCGACTCCAGCGCGGCCAGTACCGCCTCATCGAGGGTGTCGGCTGCTGCCAGGTGGGTGATCGTCACCGGCTGGTCTTGGCCCTGCCGGTAAAGCCTCGCGTTGGTCTGTTGGTAGAGCTCCAACGACCAGGTCAGGGAGAACCAGACCAGGAGGTTGCCGCCTTGCTGGAGGTTGAGCCCGTGTCCGGCTGAGGCCGGGTGGATGAGCGCCAGCGGAATCTCGCGGGCGTTCCACGCTTTGATGTCGGTACTGGTTTTCAGCTCGCGGGCCCCAGGGAAGCGTTCGGTGATGCGCTGCAGGTCGTGTTTGAACCAGTAGGCCACGAGCAGCGGCTGGCCGTTGGCCGCCTCCACGAGGTCTTCGAGCGCGTCGAGTTTGCGGTCGTGCACCACTACGGTGTTGCCTTCTTCGTCGTAGATCGCGCCGGAGGCCAGCTGTAGCAGCTTGCCTGACAGGGCTGCGGCGTTCGCGGCATCGATGACCTGCCCGTCGAGGTCGAGCACCATCTCATCTCGCAACCGCTCGTAGACTTTGCGCTCCTTCGGTTCGAGGTCGACGAGCGTCGTGGTGACCGTCAGCTCGGGCAGGCGCAGGTAGTCGGTGGTGCGCATCGACAAGGTGATGTCGCTGATCGCCTCGTAGATCTCGTCCTCGGCACCGGGTGCGGGCTTGTAGGTGAAGATCTGCTGGCCGTTTCGCCGATCGGGTACGAACCAGCGGTTGCGGTAGTGGGTGATGAACCTGCCGAGGCGCTGGCCCTCATCAAGGAGACGGAACTGCGCCCACAGGTCCATCAGCCCGTTGGCTGCTGGCGTGCCGGTCAGTCCCACGATCCGGGTGAGACGTGGCCGCACGGCGGCGAGTGCTTTAAACCGTTGCGCCCGATGGTTCTTAAACGAGCTCAGCTCGTCGATAACGACCATGTCGAACGGCCAGGCTTTGCCGAGGTGGCGCACCAGCCAGGGCACGTTTTCGCGGTTGATGACGGTCACCATCGCCTCGGCGGCAAGCGCGTCCACCCGCTGGGCTTTCGACCCGACAGCGACGACAATGGTGAGTCCTGCCAGGTGGTCCCATTTGGTGGCCTCGGCGGGCCAGGTATCGCGGGCGACTCGCAGGGGTGCGACGATGAGGACGCGGCGGGCCTGGAAGGAGTCCAGCAGCAGGTTCCAGATTGCCGTCAAGGTGATCACCGTTTTGCCCAGGCCCATCCCGAGCAGGATCGCGGCCTGCGGGTGGTCTTCAACGAAGGCGGTGGCCAGTTGTTGGTAGTCATGCGGCTCGTAGCGCATCAGCCACCTCCTTTGCGCCTTCGATGCTGTCGACGATGATCACGTCCATGCCGTGGTCTGTGAGTTGCTGGATGCGGCGGCGTTGGATGGGGCGTGGGAGGCGTCCGGGTGCTTTGAGTTCGACGAAGATGACGCGTCCGTGATGGATGCAGATGCGGTCTGGGACCCCTGCGGTGCCGGGGCTGGTGAATTTCCAGCACAGGCCACCGATCGCCTCAACGGCTTTTTTCAAGTGTTGTTCGATTGCTTGCTCGTTCATGGTTCATGTTCTCTCGTGTGAGAGGCCCATGACGACCTATGACGATGCGATATGGACTTTTCCTAAGGGCTATATTTTCTGCCCTATAGCAAACTCACATATGGGTCGTCATAGGTCGTCATAAGGCCCGTCTGAATTAGTTGTCGAACTCGTTCTTCAAGGCCAAACCGTGGACGAACATGCCGTGCATCGTCCTTTTACGTGTGAAGCCGTGGTGTTCGACGGTGGCGTTGAAATCGACCATGGGACGCGCCCACCCGGAGGTGGACATCGCCCACGCCCGGTAGGTCTGGTACAAGTCCCCGGCCCGTTCCGACAGCCCAGGGTCGAGGTCGCAGTTGGCGTCGAGGAACTGGGCGAACCAGTTGTTCTCTTCCCGATACGCCGCTGATGCCTCCACCACTCGGGCCGGGGCCTTGAGGTGGTAGTTCTCGGCGTGGATGAGGCGCGCGCCCTCCATAATCCAGGCCAGGATCGCCCCGCCTGCCTGCGTGTAGAGGTAGTCGGCGTAGTTCTTGATGTCGGATGTGCCTTCGATCTTCGCCTCGAAGGGAATGACGATGAGCCTGCGCCAGATGCCCGCATCCATCGCACCCACCCTGGGCAGATGGTTCGTGTAGAGAATCAAGGTGTGCGACGGGGTGAAGGCAAACGGTGCCTTGTACTTCTTCTCCGCATAAATCTGGTCAGTCGAGGCGAGCTGTTTGACTACGGAGGTTGACATGCGCACGCCTTCCTCAGACTCGGCGGAGATGATGAGGCGTTTGCCTTTGGCCTCTGCCAGCTCAGGCTTGACGTTGCGCATCCCACCGATCGTGAGCACATCGGCGCTCATGTTGCCTGCATAAGTGCCTAAGACTCTGGCGATGGTGTTCCAGAACGTCGATTTTCCGTTGCGGCCATCCCCGTAGGCGATGACGAGGGCCTCGACGAAGACCTGCCCGATCGCAGCCAGCCCGACGATGCGCTGGACATAGCCGATCAGTTCGTGGTCGCCTTGGAAGAACACCTCGAGGGCTTCCTGCCACAGGTGCGCGCCGTCGGTGCCCGGGTCGAGGCTGGTCTGCTTGGTCACCAGATCCGCCGGATCATGGTCGTGGCGCGACATGGTCCCGTGGCGCAGATCGTAGGTGCCTGATGGGGTGTTGAGCAGATACGGGTCGGCATCGAGCTGCTCAGGGGTGGTCAGCAGCATGGGGCGGGCTTCTTTCAGGCAGTTGGTGATCCCGCGTGATTCTCGGCGTTTGAGCGCGTAGGCCGCATAGGTTTTCGCGTCCTCGAACGCGGCGAACGCCTCCTGTTGGGCGGCGTTGAACATGGCCTGGGCTTTCGCCTTCGACATCGACGCCAACAACATGGCAGCCCCCGTGGCGGCGAGCTGGTCTTTGGCGTCTTCGAGCAGCTCGTGGGCCTCGGCCAGTTGGCGTTCGGTGAGCTCCTGGGCGACGGCTTGTGCTGCGGGCGCAGATTCGTACCAGACACCGTCGTAATAGACGAGCCAGTCGGTGGCCTCCGAGTAGCGCAGCGAGTCCGGGTACGCCTTGGATAGGGCGTGGGCTTGGCCGACGTCGCTGTAATCGGCGGGGCGTACCGAATCCAGGCTCGCCTCAAAATCCTCTGGTGGCACATACCCGGGCTGGTTCTCGACCGTCTTGGCGAACCGGGTGGCCGACCGCCAGATCGACTCCACCTCCGCCTCCGGCAGGGGCGGTCACGGCTCGGAACCGGAGACAACGATCGACCCGGTGGTGATGGCGGCGGCCACGGTGATGCGTTTACAAACCGTGGTGTCGCGGGAGATCAGCCCGCGTGACACCGCGGTTGTGACTGTCGGGCGGATCGAGGCCGGGAGCAAAAACAACATCATCCCGGAGTCCGCCTCGCTCGGGCTGAGCGTCCGCAGCTTCAGCGAGACCGTGCGCGAGCGCCTGGTTGCGGGAATCCAGCGCGTCATCGAGGCCGAGGCCGCGGCGTCAAACGCTCCAAGGCCACCGAAGATTGAGTTCGGTGACCGTTTCCCGGTCACCTATAACGACCCGGAGATCACGGAGGAACTGAACGCGGTCTTTGTTGACGCCTTCGGGGAGGACGCGTTTTTCGCACCCGGCGCGCTCTCCGGAAGCGAAGACGTCGGAGTGCTCGCCACAGCCGCGGGGGTGCCGCTTGTGTACTGGATGCTCGGCGGTCACGACGCCGCGGAGTACGCCGCGGCGGAGGCGGCGGGAACGGTCCACACCGATGTGCCGTCGAACCACTCACCGCACTACGCACCCGTCATCGATCCGACGCTGCAGCGCGGTGTTGCAGCGCTTGTGCTCGCCACAAGGCACTGGCTCGACCGCTAGACACAGGCCCGTTTACGCCTTAGATTAATTATGTCTTACATAAATAAATGGTGTGGGCGCCGACGGCGCAGGCCGACTCCTGGAATATGTCGCAGTGGAAGACGAACCGGATGGTTGGTTCATCTATCACGCAATGCCTGCCACAAAGAAAGTTCTGATCGAGGTAGGCCTTGGAGCAAGGAGGTAGCGTCATGAGCACGTACACCGATGTAAACGGGGTTGAGTTCACCGATGAGCAAATTGAGCGCTGGGCGGCAGAGGACGAATCCGAAGCGGGATACACCGGCGACCACCTCGGCCCGTCACGCCCCGGTCGACCCGTCAGCGTCGGAACCGATGTGCGCCCGGTGACTGTGCGGCTCGATGCTGCGCGCCGCGCGAAACTCGAACACTACGCACACTCCCACAGCACGAGCATCTCGCAGGCCGTTCGGGATCTCATCGACGCGATGTAGCCCTCATCAAGGCGACCAAGGCGACCAAGGCGACCCGTGACAGCGGATCGTTTTGTGCGCTACGATCACTTCCACGTTCAAGAGTCGTAACCGTAGGTACCTGGCCGGTTACGCGACAACCCGAATCCATCGATTCCCGGGTGTCCCAGGGGAAGAACGGGCTTCATGAAATCTCATGGAGCAAGATTCGATGGGGCGCTTGCCCCAAGAAAGGGGCGTGAGCTCCGTGTCTGCACATCATTTTTCATTTGAGACCGACCAAGACTGGTGGAGCCGGATCGGGCTTGGTTACTCTGGGGTCAAACCCGGCACTCGTTTCGGGAACCGCGTGAGAGCGTCGCTGCTGAAGATCTTGCGCGAGCACCCGCCGGTTGCATTCGCTGGCGGTGACAACGGCGCCACGCTGTCACTTGACGACTTCGCCGCACTGATCGAGGCCGCGGCAGCTGACGCTGTTCGCGCCGGCGAAGAAGAAGAGCGGATCACCGCTGAGACCCTCCGTGAAGAGGGGAGCGCGCGGGTTGAGCAGGCGTACGCGATGCCCGACGCTGATTCGCTGATCACCGAGGGGCGCTGGGCCGGGCTCACGAAGGGCGAGGCGTTTGCGTGGTGCTGGGCGCTTTTCGAGTACGAACCGCACGGCTTCGTCCACCCCAACTCGCAGGTCCGGGTGGAGAGCCGGGCGAAACTTGCGCAGGGCGAACTGCCGTCGGTGTTTGGTTACCCGGAGCGCGCGAAAGAGTTGAAAGTCAGTGGCTTGGATCCCCGCAAGTTCCGGGAGCACCAGGCCGCGCTTGGTGCTCGGAGCTTCGGTTACTCATGAGGTTCGCAATGGCGGAATTGTTAACATACGCTTGACCTCGTGAGCGAGTGCCGGTTCTGCTCGGCTTGGGGCAGAGACCGGCAGCTCGCGCCGCGCGAGTCTGTGGCGTATGAGGGCGCGGATCGCGGTGCATGATCCACAGTTGAAATAGAGAAAAGAGAGTGAAACGTATGACGAAGCGCGTGAGTGTGATTGTTGGGAGCCTGCGTCGTGGCTCCTTTGCCCGTAAGATTGCGCACAACCTGATTCCGATGTTCCCTGAGGGGTACGAGGCGAAGATCGTGGAGATCCGCGACCTGCCGCTGTACGATTTCGACTACGACGACCCAGAGGTCACCGACAAGCCGGTGCCGGCGGAGTACACGGAGTTCCGCGAGACGATTAAGGCCTCTGACGGGGTGCTGTTTGTGACCCCGGAGAACAACCGCACCATCCCGGCGTGCCTGAAAAACGCGGTGGATATTGGGTCGAAACCCAACGCCGACGTTGCGTGGAAGGGACTCCCGGCGGGAATTGTGAGCCACTCTGTTGGACGCATGGGCGGGTACTCGTCGCAGAAGAACCTGCGCCTTGCGCTTTCCTACTTCGACATGCCAACGCTTGGCCAGCCCGAGGTGTTCCTGTCGCAGTCGCCTGAGCTTTTCGGTGACGGGGATAAGATCACCCGCGAGTCAACCGTTGAGTTCCTGCAGAAATACATTGACCGCTTCGCTGAGCTGATCGAAAAAACCAGCCGTGATTAGTTTTCGCGGGCGCGTAACCCAAAGGCGAGGGGGGGAAACCGAACACGTTTCGGTTTCCCCCCTCGTTTGTTGTGTGGCAGTTTTGTGTCGCCGCGGCCGCGCGGTGGCGCAGGCGCTAGCTGTCTGCGCCCCCTGCGTCAGTTGCCGCCTCGGCCCGCAACGCCTCGACAAGCGCCTCGTGTGCGTCCCAGATTTCGCGCGGCATATCGGGCAGCTCGCGCAGGTGCTCAGCGCGGTGATCGGTTTCCTGCAGCCAGCGTTCAACGTCAACCCGCAGCAGTTTGTCGAGATCCGCCGCGTCGATTTCGAGACCGGTAAAGTCGAGCTCTTCAACAAGCGGGAGCACGCCGATCGGGGTTTTGCGTCCCTTGACTTTGCCGTCGCGGTACTGTGTGAGCCAGTTCAGCGCGCGCAGGTTCTCGCGGAAGCCCGGCCACAGGTAACGACCGGTTTCGGGTTCGCGCTGGAACCAGTTGACGTGGGCAAACATCGGCATCTCTTTCAGCTGCCCGAGCACTTTAAGCCAGTGTTCGGCGTAGCGACCCTCGGAGTACGAGAAGAACGGACGCATCGACATCGGGTCGTAACGCAGCTGCCCGTCAAGCCCGTCCGCTGCGAAAGTCGCCTCGGCGCCGAGTGTCAGCCCGTCGTAGACGCCATTAACAAGGTTGTCGATTGCGCGGATCAGCGGTTCACGATCGCGGGTGCGGCCACCGAAGATAATCGCGTCAACGACCACGCCCTCGGGTTTGGAGACGTCTTCGGCGAGGTTCGGGATGCGCTCCAGCGGAATCGTGAAGCGGCTGTTCGGGTGCGCCCACGGTTCGTTTTGCTGCTCGGCGGTGCGGTCGGTGATTTTCGCGCCGGTCCAGTCGAGCCACCCTGCCGGGTCGGCCGGGGGTTCGGGGGTGAGACCCTCCCACCACACCTCGCCGGTGACTTCGTTGTAGGCGGTGTTGGTGAAGATCGTGCCCGATCCCTCAGCGATTGCCGCCATCGCGGTGGGGTTGGAACCCTCGTTGGTGTCTTTTGCGACACCGAAGGCACCGTTTTCGGGGTTGATGGCACGGAGTTTCCCTTCGTCGTCAACCCACATCCAGGCGATGTCGTCGCCGTAAAAATCAACGCGGTAGCGGTCGCCGAGTCCGTTTGGCGGCAGCGTCATCGCGAGGTTGGTTTTCCCTGACGCGCTCGGGAAGCCGCCGCACACGTGCGTGGTGACGCCGGCTTCACGGTCGTGGATCCCAAGCAGCAGGAACTGCTCCGCGAGGAACTTCCCTGAGGCGTAACCGTCGTAGGACGCCTGGCGCAGACCGTGGGCGATTTTACCAAGCAGCGCGTTGCCGCCGTACGCGGAGCCGAAGTGCAAAATGGTGCGCTCGTCTGCGACGGTCACAAACATCCGCTCGTCGGCGTCGGTGCCCTGCTGTAGCGCGGTCAGGTCACCGGTGACGTGCACACCGCGCACGAAGAAGTCCTGGTCGCTGACACCGTCGAAGTGCTCAATTCCGACGCGGGCCATGCGGATCATCTGCAGCACCACGTTGCGGTCGTCGGTGAGCTCAACTCCGAGCGCGAAGTTCGCAAGCGGGGTGCCGGGAGGGGCCATCAGGTACGGCACCACGTACATGGTTTTACCCGCCGAAGCGCCGCGCATGCGGCTCGTCAGCAGCGGTTTGACCTCGCTTGAGTGGCGCCAGTTGTTGTAGCGCCCGCGATCCGCCTCGTCAGCCGTGGCGACAAAGGTGCGCTCTTCGGTGCGGGCGGTGTCTTTCGGGTGTGACCGTGAGTAGTAGCGACCTTTGCCTGCGCGCAGCATTTCGCCGGCGGCGATGGCCTCTTCGAGCAGCCTGGCGTCATCCGCTGCTGAGACGAGCTCGATCTTTTCAGGATTGGTGATCTCTGCCCACTCGCTCACAAAAGCGCGAACGCTTTCCACGTGAATCTCTGGAGGAACTTGAAATTGCTTTGATGCGGTCACCAGGCGCCCTCATTCATTCTTTAGTTTCCGGGTCTCACTTGTGATCTCTACCGTAGTACGTCGAGTCTGACAGCACCATAAGTATCCCCTTTGAGTCTTGGGTTGAACTAGCCCCCGAAAGTTGGACTGGTTTTATTTTAGGCGGCTGAGGCTTCAAGGGTCTGGCTCCGGTATTGCATCGGGGTCAGGCCCTTGAGTCGTTGTTGGAGTCGTGTGGTGTTGTACCAGTGGATGTAGTCGTTGATAGCAGTGGTGAATTCTTCGACTGTGGTGAAGGTTTCACCGTGATACATCTCGGCTTTGAGGTGTCCGAAAAAGTTTTCCATCACGGCGTTGTCGTAGCAGTTGCCTTTGCGTGACATCGAAAGTGTTCCTTGGTGCGCATCCACGAGGTCGCGCCAGGATGAGTGTTGGTATTGGAACCCCTGGTCGGTGTGCATGATCCAGCCCGGTGCTGGCGAGTGTTGGGTGAGGGCTTTCTTCAGCGATGAGGCAGTCAATGCTGTGGAGGGCGAGGTCGCTATGGTGTGGGCGATGATTGAAGCGTCCTGGGTTTAGTTCCTACCTCAGCTAAGGAAGGATTGAACTATGCCTAGAAAGTATTCCGTCGAGTTCAAGGAGAAGGCGGTCCATCAGATCATCGAAATGGTCCGCCTGGAGTCCTGCTCACTGCAACGCGCCTACACGGAGGTTGGTGAGCTGCTTGGAGTGTCTCACCATACGTTGCGGGCTTGGTACCGTGACAGCGCTTCAGTTCGCGATGACTCTGACGCGTCTGGCGGCGAAACGATGGAAGAAGAGCTCAAGCGTCTGCGCCGCGAAAACCGCGAGCTGAAACGAGCAAACGGGATTCTTAAGACTGCTTCGGCTTTTTTCGCAGCGGAACTCGACCGACCCACGACCAAATGATCTCCTACATCGACGCATACAAGGATCAGTTTGGGGTCGAGGCCATCTGCCGAGTCCTCAAACAAGCAGATCGTGGATTCATTACTTCACGTGGCTACCGCAAAGCCACCACACGTGTTCCCAGTGCAAGGGCCTTAAGCGACAGCCTTCTCATCCCAGAGATACAACGTGTGCATGCGGAGAATTTCTCGGTTTACGGTATCCGCAAAATGTGGCACGCGATGAACCGTGAAGGCTTTCATATCGGCCGCGATAAGACCGCCCGATTAATGAAGCTAGCAGGTGTTTCCGGCCGCAGGCGTGGGCGAACGCCGGTGACAACGATTAGCCCGAAGACACCGGATCATCGCCCGGACCTAGTGCAGCGAAACTTTCGTGCACAAGCGCCAGGCAGGTTGTGGGTTGCTGACATTACTTACGTTCGCGCCCTGTCGGGATTCGCCTACACCGCGTTTGTCGTGGATGCCTACAGCCGAAAGATTGTTGGTGTTGCTACACGCTCGACGATGCGTACCGATGCGCTGCCCATGGAGGCCTTGGAGCATGCGTTAACGACTGCAGGGCGAATCCATGGAAACCGGTTAATTCACCATAGCGATCGGGGCAGCCAGTACGTGTCACTGAAGTATTCCACCGCGCTAGCGGAATCCGGAATCCGACCGAGTGTGGGAACAGTCGGCGATTCTTATGACAATGCACTTGCCGAAACAGTCAATGGCCTCTACAAGGCGGAACTGATTCATACCCAAGGCCCGTGGACATCGGTCGGAGAAGTCGAACTGGCCACCTTGCGGTGGGTGCATTGGTGGAACACTAAGCGGCTTCACGAAGCTTTGGACTACGCCACCCCACAGGAAGTCGAAACCGAGTACTATCTCACCCAGCCCATCAACACAGGGCCGTAAAAGAAGCGGAACTAAACCCAGGACGCTTCACACAGCCTGCCATGAAGCCGGAACCTATGGTAGAGCTTCACAACCGGATCGCGGCGCACACCAAGAACACGAGCAGCCACTTGGGATCCCATACCTTGCTCAAACAACTCCACTAACCGTTCACGTTGAGACTGACTCAACGAACTACGTGACTGCATAAAACTGCTCCCCGCTAGTCGGTAACTGAATTTCTCAGTCCAACTAATGGGGAGCAGTTCAGGTTTGGAGTGGCCTAAGAATTAGGCCCACTCGGTTTAAGTGTTGACCGTGTTTTCTTGTTTCCATTGTTCCGCGTATTTCCGTGGGCTGAGGTAGCCGAGTGAGGAATGCGGATGGAAGTTATTGTAACGTGATGACCATTGGGCCACGAGTAGGCGGGCATGCTCGAGATTCTCGATACTGTTGTCCTCCAAGAGTTCGTCTCTCATCTGGTTATGGAAAGACTCAACGAACCCGTTATGCCAGGGCTGGCCTGGTGGGATGAACGCCTGGATCGTCTCATCCTCGGCTGCCCACTCCTGGAGCGCATGAGCGATGAACTCGGGCCCGTTATCCATCCGGATCACCCGCGGGCGCCCGCCGTGCTCCAGACAAGCCACGTCAAGGAGTTCGGTCACCGAGACCGCGTTAATGTTCTTGTCGACCGTGAAGGCGAGGTGTTCGCGGGTGTATTCATCGATAATGTTACAGATTTTGATTGTCTTGCCGTGCCAGGTTGAATCGAACTGGAAGTCCAACGCCCACACGTTGTTCGGGTACTGGCCGGCAGGAACATCACGATGGGTATCGGCAGCTAGACGCTTGAGCTTCTTCCTAGGCAAGACACGCAAGCCCTCTTCACGCCAGATCCTGCGGAAAGTCTCGCGGCATATCCCGTACCCTTCGGCGAGGGCGTTTCTCCAGGCGCGCCGGTGTCCCCACCGGCGATGATCCTTAACGAAGTCGTGCATCCACGCCCGTAGGTCCGCGTACTTATCCGGCTTGTTCTCGCGGGTCCTAGCGCGCCGGTAAGCACTGCGAGAGAGCCCAACAATCTGGCAGGCAAGTCTTTGGGAGTAGCCCAGCCCGACCAGATGCCAGACGGCATCATGGCGGCGAGCTGGGCTTAGAAGTTTCCCTCCGACAATTCTTTCCACGCAGCCTTTTCCAGCTCTGCCTGACCTAGGAGGCGTTTGAGGCGCGTGTTTTCCTCGCGCAGGCGCTGGAGCTCTTTCGCCTCGCTCTTGGTCATCGTCCCATAGGTAGCCTGCCACCTGTTCAACGTGGCTTCGCTAATCCCCAACGTGGTCAGGATCTGAGCTGTAGTTGATCCCGATTCCTTCAATTCCCGCGCCCTATCGAGCTTACGAACAATCTGCTCGGGAGTATGCTTGCTGAATTTCTTCACCATTCATCCATTCTCCCCACCCACAGGCAGGGCATCAATGGACAGCACTCAAGTCACCTGGACCTAAAAACCTAGAGCACTCCAGGTTCGGTATGACGTAGTCTGTACTTCGGCGTGTCGTAGATTTGTGAGATTATTCGCACTAAACACTATATGTGTTGCCCGCAATGTGGGTCAGGACTAGATGTAGGGGTGGGATTGCTGAGGTGCAAATGCTGAGAGGAGGACATGCTGATGAGTGAACGCAGGGAAGGCCGAACACGAAGCGTCGCGGAGGTGCGAGTGCTCGAGGGGCAAGATTCACCTGACCTGGTGTTTTTCTCGAGCGTTTCGGAGAACACCCTCCGCTTCGTCGAGAAGCTCGAGCGCCCGGCGGTGCGGATCCCACTCCGACCGCGCACAGAGGGAATGATTCGAGTGACCAGGCCCTACGTGCTCGTGGTTCCGACCTACGGCGGCGGAGCGCAGGCCGGGGCGGTGCCGCGGCAGGTGATTACGTTCCTGAACGATCCTGCAAACCGCGCGCTGATCCGCGGCGTGATTACCGCGGGGAACACCAACTTCGGTGAGCACTACTGCATCGCAGGACCGATCATCTCAGCCAAGTGCAAAGTTCCTGAGCTGTACCGCTTTGAACTTCTTGGCACCAACCGCGACGTTGCTCGAGTCAAGGCTGGTTTAGACGAATTTTGGGCACGACAGAACACATTAGAAGCAGAAGCAAATGAGGAGGACGTCGCATGACGATCGCCACACCATCAGAAACAACCACCCCCAACACTGCACGGGTTGGCGGGGTCGGCGAGCGGAAGGACTACCACGCGCTCAACGCCCAGCTGAACCTGTTTGCGGCGGACGGGTCGATCCAGTTTGACAAGGATCACGAAGCGGCGGAGGCCTACCTGAACCAGCAGGTCATCCCGAACACGAAGCAGTTCGCTTCGGTGTGGGAACGCCTGGAGTGGCTGATCGAAAACGAGTACTACGAAGCCGAATACCTGCGCGCCTACGACAAGGACTTCGTCGAGCGCCTCCACGAACAGGCCGACGCTTTCGGGCACAAGTTCCAGACCTTCCTCGGTGCGTTTAAGTTCTTCACCTCCTACGCGCTGAAAACCTTCGACGGCAGCCTCTTCCTCGAAAACTTCGAGCAGCGAGTTGTTGCCACGGCGCTGTTCCTCGGTCAGGGTGACGAGGAACTGGCTTCGAAGACGGTCACCGAGATCCTCTCGGGCCGTTTCCAGCCGGCAACTCCGACGTTCTTGAACGCGGGTAAGAAACAGCGCGGCGAGCTCGTGTCGTGCTTCCTGCTGCGCGTTGAAGACAATCTCGAATCGATTGGCCGCAGCGTTAACTCTGCGCTGCAGCTGTCCAAGCGCGGCGGCGGTGTGGCGCTGCTGCTGTCAAACCTCCGCGAGGCGGGTGCCCCGATTAAGCAGGTCGAGAACCAGGCTTCCGGTGTTGTTCCCGTGATGAAGATCCTCGAAGACAGCTTCAGCTACGCGAACCAGCTCGGCGCTCGCCAGGGCGCAGGCGCTGCGTACCTGCACGCGCACCACCCCGACATTATGCGGTTCCTCGACACGAAGCGTGAAAACGCTGACGAGAAGATCCGCATTAAGACCCTGTCGGTTGGGGTTGTGATTCCGGATGTGACCTTCGAACTGGCTAAGCAGAACAAAGATATGCACCTGTTTAGCCCCTACGATGTGCTTCGCGAAACCGGTATTCCGCTTTCGGATCAGTCAATCACCGAGCGCTACGACGAGTTCGTCGCGAACCCGCGGATCCGCAAGACCACGATCAGCGCGCGCGAGTTCTTCAAGACCCTCGCTGAGCTGCAGTTCGAGTCGGGCTACCCGTACGTGCTGTTCGAAGACACTGTGAACCGTGCGAACCCGCTCGAGGGGCACATCAACATGTCGAACCTGTGCTCGGAGATTCTGCAGGTGAACACCGCCTCTGAGTACGACGCCGCAATCGGGTACGAGACGATCGGTCACGACATTTCGTGCAACCTCGGCTCGCTGAACATTGCGCAGGCAATGGCCAGCCCGGACTTCGGCGCAACCGTTGAGATTGCGGTGCGGGCGCTGACGAGTGTGTCGGATCAGACCGACATTCAGGCGGTGCCGTCAATTGCCGAGGGTAACCGTGCGTCACACGCCATCGGCCTCGGCCAGATGAACCTGCACGGCTACCTCGCTTCGCAGCGCATCCACTACGGCAGCGAAGAGGGAATTGACTTCACCGACGCGTACTTCCGCACGGTGACCTACCACGCGCTGCGCGCTTCGAACCAGCTGGCGATTGACCGCGGTGCGACCTTCGCGGGCTTCGAGAAGAGCGACTACGCTGACGGCAGCTACTTCGACCGTTACACGGCCGAGGAGTGGGTGCCAGAAACCGCGCGGGTGCGTGAGCTCTTCGCCGAGGCTGGAGTTGCGCTGCCGACGGTTGCGGACTGGGAACAGCTGCGCGAGTCGATCCGCGAACACGGTATCTACAACGCGTACCTGCAGGCGGTGCCACCGACCGGGTCGATTAGCTACGTGAACAACTCGACGGCTTCGATCCACCCGATCGCCTCGAAGATTGAGATTCGTAAAGAGGGCAAGCTCGGCCGCGTGTACTACCCGGCTCCGCACATGACAAACGACAACCTCGAGTTCTTCGAAGACGCCTACGAAATCGGCGCCGAGAAGATCATCGACACCTACGCTGCTGCGACCAAGCACGTGGATCAGGGTCTGTCGCTCACGCTGTTCTTTAAAGACGAGGCGACCACTCGCGACATCAACCGCGCGCAGATCTACGCGTGGCGCAAGGGCATCAAGACGCTGTACTACATCCGCCTGCGCCAGCCCGCGCTCGAGGGAACCGAGATCGAAGGCTGCGTTTCCTGCGCGCTGTAGTCGCGTTCGCGCCCGCGTGTGCGCCCGTGCTGCGTGCGTGTGCGCCCGTGCTGCGCGCGCGGGCGCACCGCGCGCCGTCCGCGCACTCCGCGCACTGACCACCAGACACCACTAGTGAAAGAGCTTTATTGAACTATGACTGATCCGTTGAACACCGACCGCCCGCTGCAAGAGATCTCGGTCACCCCGCCGTCGTACCGCCACGACCCGGCAGCGCGGCTGCGCCCCATTAACTGGAACCGCGTCACCGACGACAAAGACCTCGAGGTGTGGAACCGTCTGACCGCGAACTTCTGGCTGCCAGAGAAGGTGCCGCTGTCAAACGACATCCCCGCGTGGCAGAAAATGACCCAGGAAGAGCGCACCCTCACGATGCGCGTCTTCACCGGTCTGACCATGCTCGACACCGTGCAGGCAACTGTCGGTGAGATCGTGCAGATCCAAGACTCCCGCACCGAACACGAAGAGGCCGTCTACACCAACATTGCGTTCATGCAGTCGGTGCACGCCCGCTCGTACTCCTCGGTGTTCTCAACGCTGACGAGCACCCCGGAAATCGACGACGCCTACCGCTGGGCAGTTGCCAACGATCTGCTGCAGGAACGCTGCAAGAAGGTGCTGCACCACTACTACGGCGATGATCCGCTCAAGCGTAAAGTGTCTTCGACGCTGCTGTCGTCGCTGCTGCTGTACGCAGGGTTCTACCTGCCGCTGCACTTCTCGGTGCACGCGACGCTGACGAACACCGCAGACATGATCCGCCTGATTCTGCGTGACAAGGCAGTGCATGGTTACTACTCGGGTTACAAGTACCAGCGCGGACTCGAGACGCAGAGCAAAGAGCGTCAGGAAGAGATGCGCAAGTTCACCTTCGACCTGCTGGAAGAGCTCTACGAGCTTGAGCTGCAGTACTCGGGTGAGCTGTACGAGCCGCTCGGCCTGATGGACGACGTTGCCGTGTTCGTGCGTTACAACGCGAACAAGGCGCTGATGAACCTCGGTTACCCGTCGCGGTTTACCGCTGAAGAGACCGAAGTGAACCCTGAGATTCTCGCGGCGCTGTCACCTGGCAGTAACGAAAACCACGACTTCTTCAGTGGATCAGGATCGAGCTACATCATCGGTAAGGGCGAAGACACCACCGACGACGACTGGGACTTCTAGGCTCAAGGGCTTAACGGCTCGAGGGCTCAGCAGCTCGATTCGGGCCGCACCGTCCGAATAGCGCACCGCGGGTTGGACGCTGGCACACGCCGGCAACCTTCCCGCGGTGCGCTGTTTTGTGCCCGAGCCAGCGCGATTCTTGTCGACTATGATCGACAAAACCTCCGCAAAGTAGCAGCTTGTCGACTGTACTCGACAAAACAGGGAGGTTTGTGGTGGACAGAATCATTGAACGCCCGAGAAACTTTCATGCAACGCTGGATACAAACGCGCGCGAACTACTGACGAACCCGGACTTCGCGCTCATAGCGCAGTCCTACGGTCTGCACGGCGAAACCGTGCGCTCGACCGATGAGATCGTCGACACTGTCGAACGGGCATTGATGAGCCCGACCGGTGCACTGCTGCACGTCATCACCGACCCGACGCTGCGCGCCCCCTCCCCGGAGGTGCCGGCCGGGGTAATGAACGGAGACCGACCATGACACACACGTCACAGGCTGAGGCATTCCTCGCCGACTGGAACGTCCACTGCACTTTCGGTGCGGTGCCCGGCACCCACGGGGTCGACCGGCAGGAGGCCACCGAGCCCGACGGCCAGCAGCGCCGCTGGTTCGCAGAGCTCCTGCAGCGCCACGGGATGAAGGTCGTCCGCGATGAGATCGGCAACCAGTTCGGGCCGGTCGAACTCGACCTGGCCGCGTATGCCGAGATCCACGTCGAGCAGGGCCAGCAACATGGACGAGGACGGCGTCACGCGCTGCTCGGGGCGGCCACGCTCATCGTTGCCGCCCGCGAGCTCGTCGACGACTACGAAGAGGGCGTTCTGCATTCCGCGGTCGGTGAGATCACCGTCTACCCGAACTCCCCGGTCGTCGCCAGCGAGGCCCGCATCCTGCTCGACCTGCGTTCACCGAGCATGGAGGTCATCGACAGCGCGGCTGCGAAGCTGCGGACGAGCATCGCCGAGGTGGAGGAGACCGTCGCTGTCGAGATCGACATCGTCCACGAGCACGCCTGGGACCAGAACCCCTACCAGCCGGAGGGCACCGCGTTCCGTCGCCAAGGCATTCGGCCTGTCCCATGGCGAGGTGCTGACCGTGGCCGGTCACGATTCGACGAACATGAAGGACCTTGTGCTGACGGTGATGCTGTTCGTGCCGAGTTTCGAAGGCGTCTCGCACAACCTCAACGAGTTCACCAAGGACGACGACCTGCTCGCCGGTCTCGACCACCTCACCGAGGTGCTGCGACGGATCGTGACAGATCCCGCGGTGGTGGCCGAGGCCGGGAACGGCTGATGCTGGCATAGGGGCTCGAACAGAACGACATGCGGAAGCGGCGAGGTGCATCCTCGCCGCTTCCTGCTTCTTCCGGAGGCTGCTGGCCTCCGGGATTCCGTTTGTCCAAGCAGCGCCAGAAGCTGCTCGCGGTCGCGTCGACATCGCCGTGGGTTCCGGTGTAGGATCCCTCTTAAGGTTAGGCTAACCTAAGCAAGGCTTACATGTCCAAACGAGGCAATCTGCTTGAGAGCACCGCGAAGTCGACGATCCGTGCGGTCTACTCGCGGTCCATGGCGCTGCCACCGGAGCGCGACCACTGCCCCCAGTTCTCCGCTCGCGTCACCGCCGTCACCGACCTGACGCCGGCGTTCCGCCGCGTCACGATCACAGCCTCGGAGATCTCAGACGTGGCGCTGATGGGTCCGGATGAGTATGTGGGTCTCTTCATGCCGCCGCCCGGGCAGGGCCTCCAGATGCCCGACTACGCAGGTCTCAACCCACGATCGACTCTCTCGCGCATTCCGGAGGCCTCCCGCCCCGATCTGCGGTGGTACACAGTGCGCGAACATCGCGCGGCGCTCGCTGAGATCGACATCGACATCGTCAGCCGCGGACACGACGGTCCCGGCGCCCGCTGGATCACACGGGTGAAACCTGGCGATCCGGTCGGCCTGCGCTTTCAGACCGCGCCTTACGGCAGTGCTCCCGATGTCGGGCACCACGTGCTGATCGCCGATGAGACCGGTCTTCCCGGTGTGCTCGAAATCCTCTCCGCTCACAAATCGGACCCCGAGCTGCGCTTCAGTGCGATCGTCGAGGTGCCGAGCGAGGACCATGTCCTGCCGGGTACGCGCGAAGCCGGCATCGCCGTCGTGTGCCGCGGTGGAGACGACCCCGGTTCTGCGCTCGCCGCTGAACTCGGCCATCAGCAGTTGGGCAGGATCGACTACGGATGGGTGTGTGCCGAGGCCAAGACTGCCGCGCTCGGACGGCGCTTCCTGGTCAAGGAATGCGATGTCCCCCGCCGTCAGGTGATGAGCTCGGGCTTCTGGAAGGTTGGTCGTGCGCGCCTCTGACACACGAATCCGCAACGGATCCTCGAAAACCCGGCTCAGCGAACGGCGCTTCCTGCTGCTTCTTGCGCTGTATGCCTCCCAGTACTTCGGCATCGGGTTCCTCATGACCGGCGCTACGGCTATCCTCCGCGAGAAAGGGGTCGCACTCGAATCGATGGCAGCCGTGAGTGCCCTGGGGATGCTCTGGGCGGTGAAGTTCCTGTGGGCACCAGTGGTCGACCGATTCGGCCGCAACCGGGCCGGGGGCCACTACCGCAGCTGGCTGCTCGTTCTTCAGCCGCTTCTCGCCTGCGTCCTTGCGGTCATCGCCTGCCTGCCGGATGTGCGCGCACAGTTCGGGGTCTTCCTGCTGCTGGCCGCCGTCTACATCCTCCTCTCGGCGACGCAGGACGTAGCGGCCGATGCCTTGGCGATCTCTTCGATCCGCAGTGATGAACGCGGATTCGCCAACGGCGTCCAGGTTGCCGGGAGCTACATCGGCCTCATCGTCGGAGGCGGACTCACGACCGTGATCTACGGGTGGGCCGGCTGGTTCGCCGCCCTCGCGACTCTTGCTGTGCTCACCCTCCTGCCGACGCTGCTGATCGCCGTGAGCCCTGAACCCCCAGCCAGCGCCGAGGCGCGGGCCGCGCGGATCTCGGTGAACACCATCTGGACGGTGGTGCGCCAGCGGGGCGCGGGGATCTGGATGCTGCTTGTGGTGCCGATAACGTGGATGGGCCTCACTGCAGGCTACAGTCTCATCACCCCGAGCCTCATCGACCAAGGTTGGAGCGCCGAAGAGACAGCCACCCTGACTACGCTGCTCGCTGGTGTCTGCGGGACAGCTGCCGCCCTCGGCACAGGGGTGCTGATCCAGCGCTTCGGCAGGGAGCGCGTCCTGCTGGTCGGCTGTGCACTGGCGGTTATCGGAATGGTCGCGTTCCTCCCCGTCATCTCGGGTGTAGCATCCACGGTCTACATCGTCGCGGTGACGATCGTGTTCTTCCTCGGCTACACCGCCGGCTCCATCATCGTGTACTCGATCAACATGGACTACTCGCGTCCGGGCAGCGCTGGGTCGGACTACACCACGCTCGCCTCGTTCGCCATGCTCGTGTCCTTCGGCGCTGGCGCGGTCTCCCTGTCTGTGGCCGGCCAGCTGGGCTACGTGTCGGTGTTCGTCGGTTCGAGCATCCTCTACGCCATCGGCGCGGCACTGACCGTGTGGCACCAGCGGCGATACCGGACGCAGACGCTCAACCACGGCGCCGGTCGCGCCGTGCTGCCGGTCGAGTCGGCCGCTGCGGGACCCGAATCGGTCGTCAGCACCGCTCTCAGCGCGACTGCACCTGACCGGGAGGAACGTGAACGCTGAACCCGGCGCTTGCGCGTGTTCCGTCGGCGGGGTGCAGTGCCAAGTCGTGCCGGCCGAGGCTTCAGTCGTCTGAGAGGTAACCGGTCTCCGGGTCGATCTCGGCGAGGAAGTCGCGGATCGCCTCGATGTGGTCCTCATCCGTCAGCGTGGAAGACGGATAGGTCCCGCCGGCAAAGCCGTAGCCCGGATTGGGTCCGGTGAGCCAGTCCTAGTGATACAACTGCAGATCACTGAGAAGGTCGATCCAATCACTGGTGTTCGCTCGCGTAGTAGGCAGATCATCTTCCCGCGCTTCCACCAGTGGGAGGCCGTCACTAGTTTGCTCGAGACCACGAGCGCTGAGGGGGGGCGGGTAGTAAGTACCTGATCTAGCACTCTGCAGGATCAGGAAAAACGAACTCGATCGCGTGGCTGGCTCACGGGCTGGCGAACCTCCACAACGCCGATATTTCGAAGACTTTTGATTCGGTGATTGTCGTGACAGATCGTACCGTGCTCGATGACCAGCTTCAGAAGGCAATCAAGGCAATTGAGGGCACGAGGGGTTTGGTCGAAACGATTAACGCTGACGAGTTTTGTAAAGCGTCAGCTACCTCAAAATCGGACCTGTTAGCCAAGGAACTGAGTAGCGGCAAGCTCATCATCATCGTCACGTTCCAGACTTTCCCGTTAGTGCTTGAGGCGCTTGCGCAGCAGGGTGGGCTCGCGGATCGCAAGTTTGCGGTAATCGCGCACTAGGCGCACTCATCTCAGACCGGTACAAGTGCTCAGAAGCTGCGACAGGTTCTTTCACAAGCAGAGGTCGAAGCCCTCGAGGGCGGTGGCGAGGTAAGCGTCGAGGACGTGCTTGCCGGTGAGATGGCAGCGCGGGCGACAGCTCAGAACATCTCGCTCCATGCATTTACTGCTACGCCGAAGGGCAAGTCGTTGGAGATGTTTGGCGCCCTGGTGCGGATGGGTTGCCACAGCCTTTCCACGTGTACACGATGCAGCAGGCCATCGAGGAGGGTTTTATCCTTGATGTGCTGCGTAACTACACGACTTATGAGACGGCTTTCCAGCTCGCTCAGAGAGCTGGTGGTGCTGTTGGTGGTGAAGATCTCGTCGATGAGGGCACCGCGAAAGAGAGCCTCATGCGGTGGGTGAGTCTGCATCCGGCAAACATTGTTCAGAAGGTTCAGATCATCGTCGAGCATTTCCGCGAGAATGTTGCTGAGCTCCTCGATGGACACGCTAAGGCGATGGTGGTGACCTCGAGCCGAGCCGCTGCGCTGAAGTACAAGATGGCAATCGATGCTTATGTTGAGAAACACAATTACCCATTGGGAACCTTGGTGGCGCTCTCCGGAAGCTTAACCGCTGAGCAGATTGATGATTTCGTGCCCGGAGTGCAGGAGCCATATACAGAAACGAACATGAACCCTGACCTGCGCGGGCGCGGGATTCCACAGGCGTTCGCGGGCGATCAGTTCCAGGTTCTGATTGTTGCCAACAAGTACCAGACGGGCTTTGATCAGCCGTTGCTGTTCGCGATGTACGTGGACAAACGCCTTGACGGGATCGAAGCGGTCCAGACGCTTTCCCGTCTGAACCGTACCCTGCCGTCGAAGGGTAAAGACACCATGTACATTCTTGACTTCGTCAACGACACGGACACGATCCGCGACGCACTCCTGCCGTACTACCGCACTGCCGAAATCATTGAAACTACCGACCCAGACCTCGTGCATGACCTTGCGCGGAAGCTTGAAATTGCCGGGATCTATACGAAGGATGACGTGGATGCCTTCGCGCAGGCATTCATCATCGAGAAGAAGCACGGTAAGCACACTGCACCGCTGAAGCAAGCCGCTGATCGGTTCAATGACCACTACGTCGCAGCCTTGGCCGACAACACAAAGGCCGAGATTGACGAGCTTGACCTCTTCCGCAAGGACGTTGGCTCATTCGTGCGCCTCTACGATTTCCTGTCTCAGGTTGTCGACTATCAGGACACCGACCTCGAGAACCTCGCCCTGTTCCTCCGGCTACTACGACCGCGACTTACTGGTCGCAAGACTCCAGAAGAGCTGGACTTTAACAACATCGAGCTCACCCTCATCAAGCAGACGCGCCAGAGCGAAGGAGCTATTTCACTCGGCGGCGACGGCGAGAAGCTCAACCCGATGGGAGTTGGCGGTGGACGTTCGCGCGACCCGCACCTGGTGGCCTGGGAAGAAACCCTGAACAACATCAATTCCCTGTTTGAGGACGAAGAGTTTGACCCTGGTTCAGTGGAGTCTTGGGGACAGGGCGTCGTCACGATTCTGGTTCAGAATGAAGAGATTAAGGATCAGGTCAACGCAAACACCAAGGAGCAGTTTCGTGAGTCGCAGACGATCGAAACTGCCGTCACGAATGCGGTGCTCGATCACCAGGACTCCCAGCAAAACATCATGGAGAAGTTCTTCGAAAGCGCTCATCGTAAGGGCCAGATCATTAAAGAGATCTCCGACCTTGTTTACTGGGAGCTTCGCCACCAGGCTGAGAAGGATACACAGCCTCAAGACGATGAAGAGGATGACGTCGACCAGGAGTAGCAATTGCTGCGCGCGAAATCCCGACTGGTTCACCCCTCTACGGAAGACAGCCGGGGTAGCGGCGTGCCGGACACTCAACGGTTAAGCAGCCTAATCTCCAAACGTCCGCGGCAGCCGGAAATCCCAGTTCATAGCCGGTATCGAAGCTGTTCGATGGCCCTGCTCCGCACTGGGGTCTTGTATCCATCGTGACCAGTTGTGCGACCCGACCGTGGGCACGGGCGGGATGCTGACGATGGCGGATGAGAAGATCCGCGCGGAGAACCCGACCGCTGAGGTGTCGCTGTATGGGCAGGAGATCAATCCGGCGTCGTACGCGATCTGCAAGGCGGACATGGTGGTGAAGGGTCAGCCGATCGACAACATTGTTCTCGGCAATACCCTCACGCAGCCGGCGTTCCGTGGCCGCACGTTCCACTTCGCGCTGTCGAACCCGCCGTTCGGTGTGGACTGGAAGCAGTCCCGGAAGGTGGTGGAGGAGGAGCACGCGGTGCGGGGCTTCGATGGCCGGTTCGGGCCCGGTCTGCCGCGCGTGTCCGACGGGTCCACGCTGTTCCTTCTGCACCTGATTTCGAAGCTGCGGGAGCCGCAGCCGGGGGATCCGAACGCGTCGGCTGGGCGGGGTGCGATCGTGCTGAACGGCTCGCCTCTGTTCACCGGTGGTGCCGGCAGTGGTGAGTCGAATATCCGCAAGTGGGTGCTGGAGCAGGATTATCTGGAGGCGATCGTTGCCCTGCCCACGGACATGTTCTACAACACGGGGATCGCAACCTACGTGTGGCTGCTGAACAAGGACAAGCCGCGGGAGCGCCGCGGCAAGGTGCAGCTGATTGACGCGACCGGCATGTTCGAGAAGATGCGCAAGTCGATCGGGTCGAAGCGCCGGCAGCTGAGTGCGGCGCATATTGCTGAGGTGACGCGCCTGTTCGATGCGTTTGAGGAGTCGAAGCATTCGAAGATCTTCCGCATCAAGGATTTCTTCTACCGGACGATCACGGTGGAGCGCCCGCTGCGTCTCAATTATGGGTTCGGGCCCGATCGGGTGGAGCGGGTGCTGGCTCTGCGCCAGTTGGTGAAGGCCGACGGGTCCCTGCTGGAGAAGTTCCGTGAGGGCCTGACCGAGGCGGGTGCGGCTGATGCTGGTGCGCTGTCGACGTCGCGCGCGGAGTTCTCGAAGCGGGTCAGTGAGATCGCGGATGCCGCGGGGTTGAAGCTGACGGCGGCGCAGCTGAAGGCTGTTCTGGGTGCTCTGGGTGAGCATGACGATGGGGGTGAGCTCGTGATGAAGGCGGGCAAGCCGGAGCCGTCGGCGGATCTGCGGGACACGGAGAACGTGCCGTGGGACCAGGACGTTGAGGAGTACCTGGAGCGCGAGGTGAAGCCGTGGGTGCCGGATGCGTGGATCGACCATTCGAAGACGAAGGAGGGTGCGGAGATCCCGTTCACCCGGCACTTCTATGAGTATGTGCCGCCGCGGCCCCTGGAGGAGATCGACGCTGAGCTCGACGAAGTTCTCGGCCGCATCCGCGCCCGCCTCGAGGAGGTGAAGAAGTGAGCTTCAAATGGCCAATGACCCGACTGCGCTATCTCGCAGAGTTCAATCCCCCGGTCCCTTCCTCGATCCGGCACTCATCAGACAGACTCCTTCCGCTGTTCTCGATGGAGACCATCTCTA
>NZ_JACHWP010000015.1 GCF_014191425.1 Helcobacillus massiliensis | reverse complement strand
TCGTCATCGCCGTCTCCGACACCGAGAAGCAGATGATCATCCAGCGGTGCGGCGCCGACCCGGATGCGATCGACGTGGTCCGCCCCGGGGTGGACCTCGACCTGTTCCACCCCCGCAAGGCCGTACCGAGCGGGCCGACGGGTGCCGCGCCCACCGCCGCAGCACAGGGGGAGGGGCCCCATCGCCTCGCCTGCGTGGCCCGCCTCGAACCCCTCAAGGGCATCGACCAGGCGATCCGCATCCTCGCCGCCCTCCGCGACGAGGACGTCACGCTCACCATCGCCGGAGCCGCCGCCGAGGACTACCGCGACTACGAACGCCGGCTGCACGCCCTGACGGCCGAACTCGGCGTCAGCGACCGGGTGCGGTTCGTCGGCGCTGTCGACCGGGAGGACCTCGCCGCTCTCCTCGCCGGCAGTGACCTGCTGATCAACCCGTCCTATTCGGAGACCTACGGCATCATCAACATCGAAGCCGCGGCCTCCGGCACCCCCGTGATCGCGCACCGCTCCAGCGGCATGCGCGAATCCGTCATCGACCACGTCACCGGGATCCTGATGGACACCCGGGACCCGTCGGCCTGGGCCGACGGCATCCGCACCCTCATCACCAGCCCCGCCGCCCTCGAGTCACTGTCCCGCTCCGCCGCCGAGCGGGCGCAGCGCCGCACCTGGGCATGCGCCGCCGAACAGTTGGAGGACTCCTATGAATCAAGCGCTCTACGATGACCGCGTGCCGAGCTTCTCGGCCACCCTCACCGGCCACATGATCTCCGGCGCCATCAAGGCAGTGATCGCGGCGCTGATGCTGTTCGCCACCTCCGCCACGGGCGCCATCAGCGAGATCACCCTCTCCCACGCGCTCACCTTCGCGTTCGTCGCCATGATCCTGGTGGAGACCGTCAGCGCGGTGATGTTCCACGTGGTGGCGCTGCGCCGCCGCCACCCCCGCCCCGGCAGCACTGCCGTGACGGTGGTGGACCTGGCGCTGCCGCCGCTCGCGGCGCTGCTGTTCGGCACGATCCTGCTGGGCGGCGGGATCGTGATCGCCGCAGCGATCTGCTTCACCATCGTCTTCTGGGTGTTCACCCTGCTGGTGGAGAAGCCGTGGCGGGAGGACGACGCGGCCGTGGAGGCGATGGAGAAGTCCCGCTGGTGAGGGCGCTCACTCGGTCATGACCTGCGGCACAGTCAGCGCAGCCGGCCCCGCCTGAACGCGGACACCGTTCAGCGCGGAGCCGCTGCGCGTCCGCGTCCGCACAAACAACAAGAGCCCCACCGAAGTGGGGCTCTTGTTCGTCCTGCGACCCTGACCGGGCTTGAACCGGCGACCTCCGCCGTGACAGGGCGGCACTCTAACCAACTGAGCTACAGGGCCTCATTTTTTCCGCCCCTCTCGGAGCGACAAGAAATACTCTACGCGACCCCAGGGCCGAGCGCCAATCCTGGGGCTGTGACTCTGATCGCACAGGTCAGGTCAGGTCCTTCAGCTCCTCCAGCAGCTCCGCCACACCGTCGAAGTCCTGGTCGGGACGGAACGGGAACTGCTCCAGCGTGCCCGGCTGCGTGATGCCCGTGTAGACGAGGAGCGTGTGCATGCCGGCTTCCATCCCGGCGACGATGTCGGTGTCCATCCGGTCGCCGATCATCGCGGTCGTCTCCGAGTGCGCCTCGATCTGGTTGAGGGCGGAGCGGAACATCATCGGGTTCGGCTTGCCCACCACATACGGGTGACGGCCCGTCGCCTCCGTGATCAGCGCCGAGACCGCGCCGGTGGCGGGCACGATGCCCTCTCGGGACGGACCGGTCGCGTCCGGGTTGGTGGCGATGAAGCGGGCGCCCTCGGAGATCAGACGGATCGCGCGGGTGATCGCCTCGAAGGAGTAGGTGCGCACCTCGCCGAGCACCACCACGTCCGGCTTCGTGTCGGTGATGACGAACCCGGCGTCGTGCAGCGCGGAGGTGAGGCCCACTTCGCCGATCACGTAGGCGCGGCCGCCGGGCAGCTGCTTCTTCAGGAACTGCGCGGTCGCCAGCGCCGACGTCCAGATCGACTCCTCCGGGATGTCGATGCCGGAGGCCTGCAGGCGCGCGTTGAGGTCGCGCGGGGTGTAGATCGAATTGTTGGTCAGCACCAGAAAGCGCTGCCCCTTCTCCCGCCAGTGATCGATCAGCTCCGCCGCGCCCGGCAGCGCATGGTTCTCGTGGACGAGGACGCCGTCCATATCGGTCAGCCAGGTCTGGACGTCAGCGAGCGTGCGGTCGATCTTCATGTGACCATGATCGCTCATCCCGGCAGTGGGCACAATGGGTGCGTGCACCTCCCCGAGACTCCCTTCGACCTGACCGCCATCGGCTCCGGCCTCGTCTTCGCCGACGTCCTGGACGACCTCGCCCGCGCCCTCACCGCCGAGGACGCCGCCGCGGTCGTGCAGGCCCCGCCCGGCACCGGCAAGACCACCCTCGTCCCGCCGCTGGTCGCGAACCTCGCGGGTGGGCGCGTCATCGTCACCCAGCCCCGGAGGGTGGCCGCGCGCGCCGCCGCCCGTCGCCTCCACCAGCTCTGCCCCGACCTGCCGACGGGCGCCGTCGCGTTCAGCGTCCGCGGTGAGTCCACCACCCGTCCCAGCACGATCATCGAGTTCGTCACCCCCGGCATCCTCATCAACCGCCTCCTCGCGGACCCGGAGCTCACCGGTGTCAGCGCGGTGATCCTCGATGAGGTCCACGAACGCGCCCTCGACTCCGACCTCGCGCTCGCCATGCTGCTGGATGTGCGGGAGCTGCGCGGCGACATGCGCCTGCTGGCCCTCTCGGCCACGCTCGACGCCGCCCGCTTCTCCCGCCTCATGGACGGCGCACCCGTCATCGACTCGCCCACCGCCCTGCACCCCCTCACCGAACAGTGGGCGCCGCCGCCGGGGCCTCGGCTCGATGACCGCGGCGTCACACCGGCATTCCTCGAGCACGTCGCCGCGACCGCCGCCGACGCCCACCGCACCCATCCGGACAGCGATGTGCTGGTGTTCCTGCCCGGGGCACGGGAGGTCAGCCGCTGCGCCGACGGGATCCGCGACCGCCTCACCGACTCAGGCGTGGAGGTCCTCGAACTGCACGGGCAGGTGCCGCCTCGCGAGCAGGACCGCATCGTCTCCGGCGGTGACGCCCCCGGCCGCCGCATCATCGTCTCCACAGCCCTCGCGGAGTCCTCCCTCACCGTGCCCGGTGTGCGCGTGGTGGTGGACAGCGCCCTGGCACGGGAGCCGCGCCGCGACTCCCTGCGGCGCATGACCGGACTGGTGACGCTGACGGCATCCAAGGCGTCGATGACGCAGCGCGCCGGCCGCGCCGCACGGCTCGGCCCCGGCACCGTGATCCGCTGCTGCGACCCGTCGACCGCTGCGGGCGCCGCCCAGGCCGCCGCTGCGGAGGTCACCACGGCGGACCTCACCGGCGCGATGCTGACCGCCGCTTGCTGGGGCGCCCCGGGCGGGGAGGGACTGCGGATGCTCGAGCCGTTCAATCCGCGCGCCGCCGCCGATGCTCGCACTGACCTCACCGCCATCGGCGCGCTCACGGAGACCGGGCACGCCACGGAACTGGGCCGGATGCTCGCCGCCGTCCCCACCGATCCGCGCCTCGCCCGTGCCCTCCTCGACTCGGCGTCCGCGGGGGAGGGGGAGCTCGCCGCTGACGTCATCGCGCTGCTGGGGGCCGACGGGCGCCCCGCGTCCCTGGAAGCGGACCGCGCGCTCGCCGCCGCCCGCGGTGACAGGAAGCATCAGCGGGAAGCGGAGCGCCTGCGCCGCATCGCCGCGCGATCCGCAGGCACTGGCTCAGGCTCAGGCTCAAGCTCGGGCTCAGGAACAGGCGGGGGTGCGGGTGCGTCGGGCACTGACCCGGACGCCGTCGGGCGGGTCATCGCTCGCGCCTTCCCGCTGAACATCGCCCGCCGCATGGTCGATGGGCCCGACGGAGCCGCATCCTTCCTCCTCGCCTCCGGCACCCGTGTGGGCGTGCCGGCCGGTCACCTCGCGACCCAGGAGTGGATCGTGGTGGCGCACTCCGGCCGGTCGCAGGCCCGCGCCGCCGCCGGAACCGGTGCGGTGGCGCGGCTCGCCGCCGCGATCTCGGAGGAGACGGCGCTGAGCATGGGAGAGCACCTGCTGGCCGACCGCGTCACCACCCGATTCACCGAGCAGGGCGCCCAGGCGCGGCGCATCCGCTCCCTCGGCGCCATCACCCTGTCCAGTGCACCGGCACGGCCGGAGGGGCCTGAGGCGCGCGCAGCCGTCATCGACGGGATCCGCGAGCAGGGACTGGGCGCATTCCGCTTCAGTGACGCCGCCCGCTCCCTGCGCGAACGGGTGCAGTTCCTCCACCGCACGCTGGGGGGGCCGTGGCCTGACCTGTCGGACGCAGCGATCATCGCCCGGCTCGACGACGTCGCGGCGCCGGAACTGGACCGCCTCGCGGGGATCGGCGGGAAACCGGTGCGCCCGTCGGCCATCGATATGCTGCCGATCCTGCAGCGCCTGCTGCCCTGGCCCGCCGCAGGCCGCCTGAGGGAGCTGGCGCCGGAGCGGCTGGAGGTGCCGTCGGGCTCCGCCATCCGGCTCACCTACCCGCCGCTGGAGGAAGCCGACGGGGCCGACGCGAGCGACGGGGCCGAGCATTCCGCCCCGGGCCGGGTCGTGGCGGAGGTGAAGCTGCAGGAGATGTTCGGGCTGGCTCAGTCACCGCGGATCGCGGACGGCGCGGCATCGATCCAGTTCCATCTGCTGTCGCCGGCGCGGCGGCCGCTGGCGGTGACCGATGACCTGGCGTCGTTCTGGGACGGTGCGTATGCACAGGTGAGGGCGGAGATGCGGGGGCGCTACCCGAAGCATCCGTGGCCGGAGGACCCGTGGAGTGCGGAGGCGACGGCGCGGACCAAGCGCCGCCCGCCCCGCTGAGGACCGCCCCACTGAGGACCGCCCGGCTGTAGCGCGTCCCCTACGGGACGATCCGTTCGCCCTCCAGGTCGCGGGCGCTCGCGGCCCGGCTGCGGGCGGAGGCGCCGGAGGCGATCACGAAGCTCGCCAGCAGCCCCACGGAGAACACGGCGGAGCCGAGCAGGCACACCGCCCAGCCGAGCACGAACAGGATCCCCACCCAGGCGCTGGTGGCGCCGTAGAGGGACATGAGGTGGCCGTTCCACAGGGCGGCGGCTGCGATGATGCCGACGCCGACGGCGAGGATCCCGATCCCGGTGAGGATCGCGATCGTGCCGCTGCGGCCGCGGGGACGATCAGGCAAGGGGGACGGCGCCCTTCAGCGACGCGCTGTCCTGCACCGGCTCGGTGACGGTCCGCTTGATCAGGCGGCGCGCCTGATCCATCTTCCCGTACACGTTCCAGGTGAGGACTCCGCGCACCACCCCGTCCTTCAGGTAGTAGACGGCGGCGGTGTCGAGGTCGTCGTTCCCGGCGTCCACGACGGTCTGCAGCGACGAGTCGATCTCGCCGACCGCTTCGTACCCGTCCTCGAAGAGGTCGGACCAGAACATGGGGGTGCGGGTGTAGTTCACCTCGGCGCCGGTCATCGCCTTGCCGGCGGCCCTTCCCATCCGCTCCGCCTGATCGGCGTGCTCCACGCGGCGGACACCGAGCGCGGAGTCCTCGTAGGTGGCGATGTCGCCGGCGGCGAAGATGCTGTCGTGGGAGGTTCGCAGGCCCGCGTCGACGCGGACGCCTTCCGTGGCCTCGTCGATGTGGAGACCGGCCCGCTTCGCCAGCCCCACGTTGGGGAACGCGCCGATGCCGATCACTGCGCCGTCACCGGCGACGGACTGACCCTCCTCCAGCTGCACGCGGACGCCGTCGGTGGTGTTCTCCACCGTCTCCACACGGCCGGTGACGAGCTGCACGCCCGCCTTCTCGAAGCGCCGAGTGATCCGATCGGAGAGCTCAGCAGGCAGCATGTGGCCCAGCAGCGGCAGCGACGGCGTCACGAACGTGACCGCCACACCGTCCTGCTGCACGAGCGCGGCCGCCATCTCGGTGGCGATGTAGCCGCCGCCGGCGACCACGAGGTGCGCACCGGGCTTCGCGAGCTCCCGCACCCTGTCGTAGTCGCCTTCGGTGCGGAAGAACGCGATCCGGTCCGACGGCGCCATGCCGTTCTTCACCGGCGACATCCCGGTCGCCAGCAGCAGGGCGCCGTACTCGACCTCGGTGCCGTCCTTCAGCGTCAGCAGCTTGGCCGACGGGTCCAGGGACTCCACCCGGGTCTGCAGATGGACGAGGTCCTCATCGCCGGCGGGGACGAGGTGGTTGCCCTCAGCGGTCTCCTCGCCGTCCAGCCACAGGTCCTTGGAAAGGACGGGCCGGTAGATCGGCGGGTTCTTCTCGGCGCTGAACAGAGCACAGGTGGCGTCGGGATCGAGTTCCCGCAGGCGCGCCAGGGCGTTTGCGCCGGCGATGCCGCCGCCGATGATGACGTAGTCGAACGACTGCCGCTCGGTCATGTCTCCTCCTCGCCGGGCGGCTCAGACAGCCGCCCCTGGGATTGGTCCTCTCCCCACGGTAGGCCCGCGCGCTGGGTGTGCGTTCAGCTTCACCGCCGGCCTCCCAGCGGAGGCTCGGACTCGGCGGGCGGCGGCACCCGTCGGCCCCCTCACTGCACAGCGAAGCGGCCCGCCCAGCGTGTGTGCTGGAGCGGGCCGCTTCTCTCGGAGCCCCCTGCCGGAATCGAACCGGCGACCTTTTCATTACGAGTGAAACGCTCTACCGACTGAGCTAAGGAGGCAACGCCTCCCTAATCTACACAGCGCCTCAACGGGTGGGCAAAGCGGTCGGGGGAACTGTCGCTCAGGTCACGAGCAGGTCAGGCCGTCCTGCGGCTTGGTGCCGTTGAGGAAGAACTCGTCCACCGCGTCCTCCACGCAGCCGCCGGAGGAGCCGTAGGCGGTATGGCCCCAGCCGTCGTAGGTGATGAGGGTGGAGTCAGCGAGCTGCTCATTGAGGCTCACCGACCACTCGTACGGGGTGGCGGGGTCGTTCTTCGTGCCGATCACCACGATCGGGCCGGCGCCCTCGGCGTCGATGGTGGCGGCCTGCCGGACCGGCTTCTGCGGCCAGGACCCGCAGATGGCTCCGGTGTAGGCCATCTGATCGCCGACGGCGGGGTACGCCTTCTTCAGGCGCTCGGACTCCTCATCCATCCACTTCTGGTCCGTCACGTACTGGCGGTCCAGGCAGTTGACGGCGTTGATCGACCAGGTGGAGTTGCCCTTGTAGGTGCCGTCCTGGTTCCGTTCGGTGGCGAAGTCCGCCAGCATCATCATGGTGGTGGCGTCGCCGTTCTTCATGGCCTGGTTGAGGCCGTTCTGCAGCGGCTGCCAGTTCTGCGTGTTGTACATCATCGAGATGATGGTGGTGCGTGCGAGGTTCGGGGTGAGGGAGCGGCCGTCGGGGCCCTTCAACGGCTTGTCCTCGAGGCTCGAGGCCCAGTCCATCATCTGCTGGGCGCCCTCTTCGGGGGTGCCGGTCAGCGGGCATTCGGAGCCGCTGTCCATGCAGAACTTCGCGAACTTCTCCAGGGAAGCCTGGAAGCCCCGCGCCTGCCCGGCGGCGATCTCGTCGCCGGTCAGCTGCGGGTCGAGCGCGCCGTCCAGCACGAAGTGGCCGGTGGTGTCCGGGAACAGTTCGGCGTAGGTGGCGCCGAGGAAGGTGCCGTAGGAGAAGCCGAGGTAGTCGAGTTTGTCCTCGCCGAGCGCCGCGCGGATCACGTCCATGTCGCGGGCGGAGGAGAAGGTGTCCATGTAGGGCAGGATGTCACCGGAGTTCTGGGCGCACTGATCGAACGCCTCCTTCATCTCCTTGGCCTGCCCCTCGACGTCATCGGGGTCGGAGGAGAAGTAGGTGCCGTCCATCCAGGCGTCCATCTTGTCATCGCCGATGCACCGAATGCCGTGGGAGTCGGCCACACCGCGCGGGTCGAAGCCGACGATGTCGAAGCTGCTGCGCAGGGTGTCGGTGACGATGTAATCACCGTAGCTGCCGACGGTGTCGGCGCCGGACCCACCGGGCCCGCCCGGGTTGATGAGGATCGAGCCCTTCTTCTCGCTCTCGGCGACGGAGCGGCGGGTGAGCTGCAGGTCGATGTCGCCCTTGGACGGGTCGGACCACTGGAGCGGGACCGTCACGGTCGCGCACTGCGCCTGCCGCCATTCGGGCTTCTCGCAGCCCTTCCATTCGATCTTCTGTGAGTAGTACTTCGCGTAGGCCCCGTCGGTGCGGGGGTCGACTGTGAGCTTGAGCGCGTCGGAGTCAGTGGCGACGGGGGAGGCTCCGGTCAGCTGTGCCATGCCGTCGGTGCCGGGGCCGATCGGGGAGGCGCCGTCGAGGCTGCGCGGCTCGTCGAGCTTCGCGTCGGTGATGCCGGGAGCGGTTCCGGGCTTGGTCGTGTCCGTGTCGCCGTCGCCGCTGAGGGAGGAGATGAACCCGCAGCCGGACAGCGCGAGCACGGCTGAGGCGATGAGGGCCGCGGCGCTGCGGCGTCGGCGAGGCGAATGCACTGTCATGGTGTCCTTCGTGTCCGGTGTCGTGCCTGCCATTGAACCACCCGAGCGGCCCGGAGGAGGCGTTCAGGCATCGACTGTCTGCCATGACGGGTACGACTTTGGGCCAGCGGTGGTCCTCGGAGCTGGCGGCGAGCAGTCACGGGCCGCCACACTGGGGTCGTGAACACCGACGCCCCTACCGCTTCCGCTCTGGATGACGCCGCCCTGCGCTTCGTGCGCTTCGTCCGGCCCCGACTGGGAACGATCGTCATCTGCATCCTCTTCGCACTGGAAGTGCTGGCCATGCTTCTGGTCCTGCAGTTCCTCACCGTGACGTGGCGACAGGTGATGGGGTTCGTCATCTCCACGGTGTGCTTCGCGCTCCTCTTGACCCGGCACCGCACCTGGCGCTGGAGCCTGCCGCTGGTCATGCTGCTGAGCTTCGGCGGCTTCCCGTTCGCCCACATCGCGATGTACGGGTACGCGAAGCGCCAGCCCAGCCGGATGCGGGCCGTCGCCTGGCTGGGCGCCACGATCACCGCGCACGTGGCGTGGAACGTGGGCTCCTACTTCCTGACGGGGGAGCGGGATCAGCTGATCAACGACCCGGAGTTCGCGAACGACCCCATCACCCCTACCTTCGAAGCGGTGATGATCACCTCCCTGGAGCTGATCGCCCTGCTGTCGCTCAGCTTGTCGATGGCGATCGGCATCTATGTCGCGATGCGGCGGGAGAGGGCCGCGGCGATGGAGGATCGGCTTCGGATCGCGCAGGAGGGCCGCAGAGCCGCCGTGGAGCAGGCCCGGGCATCGGAGCGCACCCGCATCGCCCGGGAGATGCACGACATCGTGGCGCACAAGATCTCCCTGATCGCGCTGCAGGCCGGTGCGATGGAGGTGAACGATTCGCTCACGCGCGAACAGATGGCGGAGGGGACCGCGCTGATCCGGTCGACTGCATCGAACGCGCTCACGGAGCTGCGGCAGGTTCTCGGGGTTCTGCGGGACGAGGACACCAGCGCGCCCCTGACGCCGCAGCCGGCCTGGTCCGATGTCATCGGCCTGGTGGAGACCTCCAACAATGCCGGCGCCCGGATCGAACTCGACAACCGCCTCGGCGACGATGCGGTTGTGCCCGAGGCGGTGGCTCGCACCGCCTACCGGGTCCTGCAGGAATGCCTGACGAACGTCCACAAGCACGCGCTGAACCGTGCGGCACTGGTCGTGATCGGCCGGTGCCCGCTGGAGGGGGCCGACGGGTCCGAGGCCGCGGGGCAGCGCGCCCTGTGCATCGAGGTGCACAATCGGATCCCCGACCACCCGAACCATTCCCTCCCGGGTGCGAGGATGGGACTGGTCGGGATCGAGGAGCGAATCAAGCAGGCCGGCGGCACGTTCCGTGTTCTCCCGTCGGCCCGTGGGGACTTCACCGTCCGCGCTGAGATCCCCTGGGGCGCCTGCCCCACCTCCTGACCCCGATCCGCCCGCCGCCCGCCCCGCCTTGCTGACGATCCGAGGAACGCTATGACCGCTTCTGATTCCGCACCCGCCGACCGCCCCACCCGGGTGGTCCTCATCGACGACGACTCCCTGGTCCGCGCCGGCCTCAGCATGATCCTCGGATCCGCCCCCACGATCGACGTGGTGGGGGAGGGGGCCGACGGGGCCGACGCCGTGGACCTGGTCAACCGCCACTACCCGGACGTGCTCCTGATGGACGTGCGGATGCCGAAGGTGGACGGCCTGACCGCGCTGCGCAGTGTGAAGGCGCTGCCGAAATCGCCGCGAGTCATTATGCTCACCACCTTCGACCTGGACGAGTACGTGTTCGCTGCCCTGGAGGCCGGGGCCGCGGGGTTCCTGCTGAAGGACACGCCGCCACGGGATCTGATCAGCGCGGTGGAGGTCGTGGCGCGCGGCGATGCGATGCTGTCGCCGGCGGTGACCCGCCGCATGCTGGAGCACTTCACGCATGCGAACCCCGCGCAGGCCGCGCCGGAGGTGCCGGGCCTGGACAAGCTGACGCAGCGGGAGACCGAGGTGCTCGCGAACGTGGGCGCCGGCTTCTCCAACGCGCAGATCGGACAGCGCCTGTTCATGAGTGAAGCAACGGTGAAAGCGCACATCTCGAAGATCTTCGCGAAGCTCGAATGCACCAACCGGGTGCAGATCGCGATCGTGGCGCACGAGGCGGGGCTGACGGTCGACCTCTGATACGGCCGGGCGTTCGCGGAGACATCGCTCACGCGCGACGGAATCCCAGGTTGGCCGCGGTGGCGCGGTGCCGCTATAGTCGGACCGGTACGCCCCGTTCGTCTAGCGGCCTAGGACACCTGCCTTTCACGCCGGCAACACGGGTTCGAATCCCGTACGGGGTACACAGAGCAGAAGCCGTCTTCTTCGGAAGGCGGCTTCTTCGCTTCTTCAGGGGCCCTCAGGCCAGGTGCACAGCGGTCGGCGGCTCCTCGCCCCGCTCGAACGCCAGCACCGCCTCATGCAGAGCGGCGGCGATGTCCACGGGCCGGGTCTGCGCCGAGATGTGCGGCGTGATGTGGATGCGCTCCTCGCCCCACAGCCACGAGTCCTCATCCAGCGGCTCCGTCTCGAACACGTCCAGTACCGCCCCGGTCACTCGGCCCGCATCCAGTGCCCGGCGCAGCCCCGCCTCATCCAGGCTCACACCGCGGCCCACGTTGATCAGCAGCGCCTCGTCCAGGTGCGAGAACAGGTCATCGTTCAGGATCCCCGCTGTCTCCTCCGTGCCCGGCAGGGCGGAGACGACCACGTCGGCGCGCTCCAGCTCCGGATGGATCTGCCTGAGCGGTGCGGTGCGGGAGAACCCGTCGGCGTCCCGACCGGAGCGGTTCGCGCCCACCACTGCGATGCCGAGCGACTCCAGTGCTCGTGCGACCCCTGCGCCGATCGGGCCGGTGCCGAGGACCACCGCCCGCTCGGGCAGCGGGGCGGTGCGGCGCGGCTCCCACGTGCGGCGGTCCTGCGCACGCACATAGTGAGCGGTGTGCAGGCAGTGGTTGAGCACCCACGCCTGCGCGTACCGGCCCATCTGCTCGGGCATCGTGCCGATCGTGCGGGTGAGGACCTCGAAGCGGTCCGTGTACGGCGCGAAGGCGTCGAGACCGGCGCTCATCGTGTGCGCCCAGACGTAGCGGCCAGTGCCGTCCGGATCGGGGAACGGCCAGCCGGCGACGGAGTCCGCCCAGCTGAGGTCCTCAGCCGACGGCTCGGCTGCGTGGCGCAGCCGGATGGGCGTCCCCCAGGATTCGAGGTGCTCATGGACCCGCCGGGCGAAGCGTCCGGTCAGCAGGAGCCGCGTGGGGCGGATCGGGGCGCGGGTCTCAGGAGAGCTGGTGGTCATGGTCCTACTCTAGGTCGGACCCACGAGGTGAACACCAAGTGAATGGAGGCAGTCATTTCCTGGACTGTGTCCAGAAAATGTTGCTACTGTTATCGCCATGACAGCATCCCTCACCGCCGCAGAGCGCGCCGGGACCGATTGGGTCCAGGCGCTGCGCGACGCTGGGCTGCGCGTCACTGCACCGCGCATCGCCGCACTCGAGGTCCTGGCCTCCAGCGCCCATGTGGACGCCGAGGTCATCGCCGCCGAGGTGCGGGCCAAGCTCGGGGCCGTCTCCAAGCAGGCCGTCTATGACGTTCTCGCAGCCCTGACCGACGCGGGACTGGCCCGCAAGGTCAGCCTCGACGGCCGCCGCGCACTGTACGAGCTCCACCGACACGACAACCACCACCACCTCGTGTGCCGCCGCTGCGGCCGCCTGGAGGACGTGCCGTGCGCCGTCGGTGAGGCTCCGTGCATCCCCATCGCCGAGAGCGAGTCCCACGGATTCGCTGTCGACGAAGCCGAGGTGACCTACCGGGGCCTGTGTCCCGACTGCGCAGCTCGCTCCTGACCCACCGAACCGATCGTTCATCACAGATCCCCAAGGAGGAATGATGACCAGCTTCGATCCGAAGGCCAAGTCCACTACCGAGAACGGTGCTCCCCGCGAGTCCGACCGCTTCTCCCTCAGCATCTCCCACGACGGCCCGCTGCTCCTGCACGACATCGCCCTCGTTGAGAAGCTCGCCCGCTTCGACCGCGAGCGCATCCCGGAGCGCAGCCCCCACGCCAAGGGCTCCGGCGCCTTCGGTGAGCTCGAGGTGACGGAGGACGTCTCGCAGTACACCAAGGCGGACCTGTTCCAGAAGGGTCGCAAGACCCCGATGCTGGCCCGCTTCTCCACCGTGGCCGGTGAGCTCGGCTCGCCCGACACCTGGCGCGACGTCCGCGGCTTCGCCCTCAAGTTCTACACGCAGGAGGGCAACTACGACATCACGGGCAACAACACCCCGGTGTTCTTCCTCCGCGACCCGATGAAGTTCCCCGACTTCATCCACTCGCAGAAGCGTCTGCCGGACTCCGGTCTGCGCTCGGCCACCATGCAGTGGGACTTCTGGACCCTCATGCCGGAGTCCGCTCACCAGGTCGCCTACCTGATGGGCCCGCGCGGTCTTCCGAAGACCTGGCGCCACATGAACGGCTACGGCTCGCACACCTACATGTGGGTCAACGAGTCCGGTGAGAAGTTCTGGGTGCGCTACCACTTCCACACGCAGCAGGGTGTGGAGTACCTGTCCAACGAGGAGGCCGAGCGCATCGCCGGTGAGGATGCCGATGCCCACCGCCGTGACCTCTTCGAGGCGATCGAGAGCGGCGACCACCCGAAGTGGGATGTGCACGTGCAGGTGATGCCGTACGAGGACGCGAAGACCTACCGCTTCAACCCGTTCGACCTCACCAAGACGATCTCCAAGAAGGACTACCCGCTGATCAAGGTGGGTCACTTCACGCTGAACCGCAACCCGAAGAACCACTTCGCGGAGATCGAGCAGGCTGCGTTCAGCCCGTCGAACCTGGTGCCGGGCATCGGCCTGTCGCCGGACAAGATGCTGCTGGGCCGTTCCTTCTCCTACCCGGATGCACAGCGCAACCGCCTGGGCACCAACTTCAACCAGCTGCCGGTGAACGCCCCGATCGTGCCGACCAACTCCTATGACAAGGAGGGTGCGATGCAGTTCCACCACAGCGGTGACGCTCCGGTGTACAGCCCGAACTCGTTCGGTCGCGCCTACCAGGAAGGCGAGGTCGTCTCAGAGACCGGCTGGGAGGCCGATGGCGAGATGATCCGCGCCGCGTACACCCTCCACGCTGAGGACGACGACTTCACGCAGCCGGGCATCCTGGTGCGCGAGGTGTTCTCCGAGGAGGAGCGCGAGGGCCTCATCGAGACCGTTGCCGGTGGTGTCGCCGACATCCCGGAGCCGGTCCTCAGCCGCGTGTTCGAGTACTGGAAGAACATCGACCAGGAGGTCGGTGAGCGCATCGAGGCGAAGGTCAAGGGCGCGTGAGCTTCTGAGCCGCGTGTCCCGCAGGGCCCGCCCGTGACCGCCGGGTGACTTGTGGCCCGGATGGGGGCCTGGGGAATGCACGACGACCCGTCCAGCATGATGCTGGGCGGGTCGTCTGCTGTCTGTTCGGGGACGTGAGGGTGCAGCGCTGGGAAGCTGTGCTGGGGCTCAGGCGACGAGGACGTCGCAGGGGGCGTCGAGCAGGATGTGCTGCACCGTGGAGCCCAGCAGGTGCGGCGCGAACTCGCGGTTGCGGCGCACCCCGATGGTGAGCGCGTCGGCGCCCTCCTCCTCCACCAGGCGGATCAACCCGGTGGAGGTGGAGACGTCCTCCGGCACCTGCACGGTGCGCACCGCGACGGACAGGCCGGCCTCGGTGCCGCGGGCGCGGGCCGACTCCAGCTGGTCCGCGGTGGCGTGCCGGGGATCGGGGGAGGAGCCGCGCTGCAGGTTCGCGATCACGACGGACGAGCCGGAGCTCTCCGCCCAGGCGAGGGCCGCGCCCAGGGCGGCGTCGCCCTCAGCGGTGGGGATGTAGCCGACGACGATGCTCATCGACGCTCCTGTCCGGACAGTGCCTGAATCTCATCCATGATGCGCTCGGTCATAGCGCGGCGCCGGGCGGCCTCACTGGGGATCTCTTCGAGGTCGGAGAAGTCGATCGGCGCGCCGAAGGAGACGGAGAAGCGGTGCAGGCGCGGCAGGATCTGCCCCTTGTTCCACAGCTTCTCCGTGCCCTTCAGGCCGACGGGGACCACGGGCGCACCGGACATCTGCGCCAGCCACGCTGCGCCCTGCTTGCCCTTGCCGAGCAGGCCGTCCTTCGACCGTGTCCCCTCGGGGTAGATCGCGAACACGTCCCCGCCCGTGAGGACCTCGAGGGCGGCCTCGAGGGAGCCGCGGGCGGACTTCAGGGTGCCTCGGTCCACGGGGACGGAGCCGATCGACTCGAAGAACCTCTGCTGGATGCGGGCCTTCAGGCCGGTGCGCTTCCAGTATTCGTCCTTGATGATGAAGCGGACCTTGCGGGTGGCGATCACGGCGATCACCAGGGAGTCGATGTTCGCCAGGTGGTTGGAGGCGAGCAGCACGGGCCCGCTGGTGGGGACGTTCTCGAGTCCGGCGATGCGGGGCCGCCAGAGGAGACGAACCACGGGGACGAGGAGCCGTCGGGCGTTTTCGTAGAACACGGGGCGCGCATCCTTTGCGGCGTGGGGGAGCGGGGACCTCTCTACTGTACGCCCGCATGGGCGGGACGGGGCGCCTGGGATGCGAGGCTTCCGCTGGGCGTGCGTTAATGTGGCGGGACATGCTGAGAGCGCGCACCCGTCGGCCCCGACTGCCGAGACCGGGGCGGTGCGGCGCCGGCCGACCCCGGGAGGACCAATGGCGGACATCATCCGCGTCGCTGTCGTGGGGCTGGGCTCGATGGCCCAGTCCGTGCACCTGCCCATGATCCTGCGCCGGCACGACCGGTTCGAGACCGTGGCGATCGTGGACATCTCCGAGCGCCGCCGTCAGGACGTGGGGGAGAAGTGGCGCCTCGGCGAGGACGCCCGCTTCGCGTCCGTCCAGGACCTGATGGCGGCGGTGCGCGCCCGCGACCTCGCCGTGGACGCTGTGGTGTACGCGGCCGACGGGGTCAAGGCCGACGACGTCCTCGCCATCATCAAGCGCGGCATCCACGTGCTGCTGGAGCCGCCCGTCGGCTACGGCGCCGAGGAGATCAACCGGATCGCGGAGTTCGAGCGGATGACCGGGCGGTCCCTCGTGACGGTGGCGAACGCGCAGGCGCATGACCAGGCGCTCGTGGAGATGGAGGACGACAACACCGCCCGCGACCTGCGGATCATCGAGTTCGAGACGCTGATGCCGGCGATGAACGCCCTCTACGGCAACCACCACGTGACGTCCGCGGCGTACGACCTGCCGTTCGAGGAGCGCACCCACCGCCGCGAAGCGATGGATGCGGCGCTGGAGGCTGCTGCCGGCCCGGGCGCGAACCAGCGGGACCGCGACCTGCTGCTCAAGGGCATCCTGTCGGGTCTGGCCGTGCAGCTCGGGGTGCTGCGCTCGGTGTACGGCGCGATGACCGAGCTGCACGCGGTTCGGCAGTGGCCCGAGACCGTCACCCCCGGGTCGTTCGAAGTGCTCGGCGCCCTGGAGGACGGCGCGCGGGTGCGGATGGTGTGGCACTATCTGCCGTTCGCGCCGCAGCTGCGGGATTCGATCCGGTTCGTCGGCGTGCGCCGCCAGGGCCGCGTGGACCTGCCGAACCCTGCTGACCTCGACGTGTGCGGCCGCTATTCGGTGACGCAGAAGACCAGCGGCAAGGTCGTCATCACCGAGATCGACTCGGAGCACTCGCCCGCGTACGCCATGTACGAGGCGTTCGCCGCGACGATCACGGAGGGGGCGGCGCCGCGCTGCACCGTGGAGGACGCGCTGCTGGACGCCGAGGTCGCGCGCACGCTCCTCGCCCAGATCGCGGAGGCCGACGGGCGCGACATCGACCACGACCCCGACGCTGACTCGGCGGACGACCCAGCGGACGGCCGGGCAGACGACCAGATTGGTGACGGAGCGGACGACGCCGCCGAACCGATGCCGGCAGTCGAGGACGTGCCCGAACCGATCGATGCCCCCGAGAACGCTGACGATTCTGCCCCCGCGGACGCGGCCCCTGAGGCGAGCGAGTCTCCTCGCGGGACCGAGAGCTGAGTGCTCCGTTCTCATCCCAGTGCGTGACACGCCCGGGCGCAGACGAGTTCTGCACCCGGGCGCTCTGCTTCCTGAGAGCTTTCCCACCGGTTCTCTGAACGAGATATCCACCGTCGTGACCGGCCCGCTCCGCTCGTCCACAGGGTTATCCACGGCCGGCCTGCGGGTTTGGGCGGGAGAGGCGCGGACTGTGCACACAGGGTCCACCTCCATCCACAATGCCTCCACACCACATCCATGTAATTCAGTACATCTAGTGGTCTGGCAAAGCCTCAGACACTAGGTGTAGTGTTGTCCCCGTTGGTCATCCACAAGGAGACCAGCCCCCTCAGCTCTTCCCGTCCCTCAGCGAAAGGCAGCTTGTCACCATGGAGATCACCGTCTACTCGAAGCCGATGTGCGTGCAGTGCGATGCGACCAAGCGCGCGTTCACCAAGGCCGGCGTTGCCTTCAACGTCGTCGACCTCACCGAGGACGCTGACGCCCTCGCCACGGTCAAGGCCCTCGGCTACCAGCAGGCGCCCGTCGTGATGACCTCGACCGATCACTGGGCCGGCTTCCGCCCCGACAAGATCAAGGCCACCGCCGCACAGATGGCGGACACCGCGGCGCACGCACGCGCAGTCTGACCCCGTCGGCCGGGCAGGCCGCACCCACCACATCGAGCAAGAAAGGGCAGGGAAGCGCGCAATGGGCAGCCTCGTGTACTTCTCGTCCGTCTCAGGCAACACCAAGAGGTTCGTCGACAAGCTCGACTACTCCGAGGACTCGGTCCATCGGATCCCTCTGCGACGCACGGAGGATCCTCTCGTGATGGAGGATGAGTTCGTGCTGGTCGTCCCCACCTACGGGGGCGGCACCGTCAAGGGCGCTGTTCCGAAACAGGTCATCACCTTTCTGAACGACAAGCGCAACCGCACTCTGATTCGCGGTGTCATCACGGGTGGCAACACCAACTTCGGCGAGGCCTACTGCAAGGCGGGAGACATCATCTCCGCCAAATGCCAGGTCCCGCACATGTATCGATTCGAGCTGTTCGGCACCCCGCAGGATGTCGACCAGGTGAAACAGGGATTGGAACGGTTTTGGCACAACTGACTGACATGCCGGCTCACGAGCACTCCAAGGCGCTCGACTACCACGCGCTCAACGCGATGCTGAATCTCTACGACTCCAACGGTCAGATTCAGTTCGACAAGGACCGGGAGGCGGCACGGGAGTACTTCCTGCAGCACGTCAACCCCAACACGGTCTTCTTCCACTCGCTCAGCGAGAAGCTCGAGTACCTCGTGGACAACGAGTACTACGAGAAGGAGGTGCTCGACCAGTACGACTTCTCGTTCATCGAGTCCCTCTCCGCCCAGGCCTACGCGCACAAGTTCCGCTTCAAGACCTTCCTCGGCGCCTTCAAGTACTACACCTCGTACACGCTGAAGACCTTCGACGGCAAGCGCTACCTCGAGCGCTTCGAGGACCGCGTCATGATGGTCGCGCTCACCCTCGCCCGCGGCGATGAGGACCTCGCCCGCAGCATCGTCGATGAGATCCTCACCGGCCGCTTCCAGCCCGCCACCCCGACGTTCCTCAACGCCGGCAAGGCGCAGCGCGGCGAACTCGTCTCCTGCTTCCTCCTGCGCATGGAGGACAACATGGAGTCCATCGGCCGCGGCGTGAACTCCGCCCTGCAGCTGTCCAAGCGCGGCGGCGGTGTGGCCCTCCTGTTGAGCAACCTGCGCGAGTACGGCGCGCCCATCAAGCAGATCCAGAACCAGTCCTCGGGCGTCATCCCCGTGATGAAGCTGCTGGAGGACTCCTTCTCCTACGCCAACCAGCTCGGTGCCCGTCAGGGCGCCGGTGCGGTGTACCTGCACGCCCACCACCCGGACATCCTGCGCTTCCTCGACACCAAGCGCGAGAACGCCGACGAGAAGATCCGCATCAAGACCCTCTCCCTCGGCGTCGTGATCCCGGACATCACCTTCGAGCTCGCTCGTAACAACGAGCCGATGTACCTGTTCAGCCCGTACGACGTCGAACGCGTCTACGGAAAGCCGTTCGCCGACGTCAACATCTCCGAGCACTACCGCGAGATGGTCGATGATCATCGCATCGCCAAGAAGAAGATCAAGGCGCGCGAGTTCTTCCAGACCATCGCGGAGATCCAGTTCGAGTCCGGCTACCCCTACATCCTGTTCGAGGATGCGGCGAACCGTGCGAACCCGATCGCCGGCAAGATCACGCACTCCAACCTGTGCTCGGAGATCCTGCAGGTCTCGACTCCGTCGGAGATGAACACCGACCTCTCCTACTCGGAGCTCGGCCGCGACATCTCCTGCAATCTCGGCTCCCTCAACATCGCCTACGCGATGGACTCCGAGGACTTCGCCAAGACGATCGACACCTCGATCCGCGCCCTCACCGCGGTCTCGGACACCTCCGACATCGATTCGGTGCCGACCATCGCCAACGGCAACGCGAAGTCCCACGCCATCGGCCTCGGCCAGATGAACCTGCACGGCTACCTCGCCCGCGAGCACATCCACTACGGCAGCGAGGAGGGCCTGGACTTCACGAACATGTACTTCCTCACGGTGACCTACCACGCCATCAAGGCGTCGATGGGCATCGCGAAGGAGCGCGGTGAGAAGTTCTACGACTTCGAGAACTCGAAGTACGCCTCCGGTGAGTTCTTCCAGAAGTACATCGAGAAGGAGTGGGCCCCGCAGACCGAGAAGGTCCGCTCCCTGTTCGAGAAGTCCAACGCGCATCTGCCCACGCAGGAGGACTGGAAGCAGCTCGCCGAGGATGTGAAGACCCACGGCATGTACAACGCGTACCTGCAGGCCGTTCCGCCGACGGGGTCGATCTCCTACATCAACCACTCCACCAGCTCGATCCACCCGATCGCGTCCAAGGTGGAGATCCGCAAGGAAGGCAAGATCGGCCGCGTCTACTACCCGGCTCCGTTCATGACGAACGAGAACCTTGAGTACTTCCAGGACGCGTACGAGATCGGCTACGAGAAGATCATCGACACCTACGCCGTTGCCACGCAGCACGTGGACCAGGGCCTGTCGCTGACCCTCTTCTTCCCGGACACCGCCACCACTCGTGATCTCAACCGCGCGCAGATCTACGCGTGGCGCAAGGGCATCAAGACCATCTACTACATCCGTCTGCGCCAGATGGCGCTCGAGGGCACCGAGATCGAGGGCTGCGTCAGCTGCATGCTGTGACGCCCTCCCTCCCTTGCTGCCGAAAGGACATCGCATGAACACCGATCATCTGAAGACCTCGGTGCAGGCCATCAACTGGAACCGCATCGACGACCCGAAGGACCAGGAGGTCTGGGACCGCCTCACCGGCAACTTCTGGCTGCCCGAGAAGGTCCCGGTCTCGAACGACATCCAGTCCTGGAACCGCCTCAACGAGTTCGAGCAGACCCTCACCATGCGGGTCTTCACCGGACTCACGCTCCTGGACACCGTGCAGGGAACCGTCGGCGCGATCTCCCTGATCCCCGACGCCGTCACCCCGCACGAGGAAGCCGTCTACACGAACATCGCGTTCATGGAGTCGGTGCACGCCAAGAGCTACTCGCAGATCTTCTCCACCCTCTGCTCCACCCCGCAGATCGATGACGCGTTCCGCTGGGGCGAGACCAACGAGAATCTGCAGAAGAAGGCGCAGATCATCATGTCCTACTACAAGGGCGATGATCCGGATAAGCGCAAGGTGGCCTCCACCCTGCTCGAGTCGTTCCTCTTCTACTCCGGCTTCTACCTGCCGATGTACTGGTCCAGCCGCGGCGAGCTCACCAACACCGCCGACATGATCCGCCTCATCATCCGCGACGAGGCAGTCCACGGCTACTACATCGGCTACAAGTTCCAGCGGTCCGTGGAGAAGCAGTCCGCTGAGCGCCAGGCCGAGCTGAAGGACTACACCTACAGCCTCCTCATGGACCTCTACGACAACGAAGAGGAGTACACCGAGGACCTGTACGACCCGGTCGGCTGGACCGAGGACGTCAAGATGTTCCTGCGGTACAACGCGAACAAGGCCCTGATGAACCTGGGCTACGACGCGCTGTTCACCCCGGACCAGACCGAGGTGAACCCCGCGATCCTCGCGTCCCTGTCGCCGAACGCCGACGAGAACCACGACTTCTTCTCCGGCTCCGGCTCCTCCTACGTCATCGGCAAGGCCGAAGAGACCGAGGACGACGACTGGGACTTCTGATCCCCGAAGATCCGCTCTGATCATCCGGCGCACGAGCCGCCGCGGCGTTGTGCCGGGTGACCAGGGACGAAGGCCGGGCCCCACGCAGCAGCGTGGAGCCCGGCCTCACTCCTTAACTGAACAGTTTTCCCAAAACGCTTGTCGCGTTGCTACCCCGTCTGTAAGGTTGCTCACTAAGCAACTCCTGTGGCTCAGGCCACAGAGGAGCTTCAGTCGAGAACTGTCTCAGAAAGGTCCAATCATGAAGCGCATGGGCGTTGACGTCGGCGGAACATTCACCGACCTCTACTTCAGCGAAGACTCCACCCGACGCGTGGTGATCGAAAAGGTCCCCTCCACCCCTGACGATCCCTCCCGCGCCGTCATCAACGGGCTCCAGCGCCTGTCCGAGAAGGCCGGCGTGGACCTCAGCGAAATCGACCAGCTGGTGCACGGCACCACGGTGGCCACGAACATCGCGCTCACCCACAAGGGCGCCAAGGTGGGCATGATCACCACCGAAGGCTTCCGCGACATCCTCCACATCGCCCGCCACAAGAAGCCGTACAACTTCTCCCTCCAGCAGAACCTGCCGTGGCAGGAGTACCCGCTGGTCAAGCGCCGCTACCGCCTCACCGTCAAAGAGCGCCTATCCGCTCCGAACGGCGATGTGCTGATCCCGCTGGATGAGGACTCCGTCCGCGCCAAAGCCCGCGAGCTGAAGGCAGCCGGAGTGAAGTCCGTGGCGATCTGCTTCCTGCACTCCTACCTCAACCCGGTGCACGAGCTGCGCGCCAAGGAGATCGTGCTCGAGGAGTTCCCGGAGGCGTTCGTCTCCACCTCGCACGAAGTGGTGCCGCTCTACCGCGAGTTCGAGCGCTTCTCCACCACCGCCCTCAACGCCTTCGTGGGCCCGAAGGTCTCCAAGTACCTCAAGCGCCTCAACAAGGCCGTCACCGAAATGGGCTACAAGCGCGAAATGCTGCTCATGCAGTCCAACGGCGGCATGGTGCCGATCATGAAAGCTGCCGAGCAGCCGGTGAATCTGCTCATGTCCGGCCCCGTCGGCGGCCTCATCGGCGGCATCTGGTCCGCCAAGAAGTCCGGCTTCGAGAACGTGGTCACCCTCGACATCGGCGGCACCTCCGCTGACATCGGCGTGGCGCACAAGGGCCAGATGCGCATGCGCCACCTGCTGGACACCAAGGTGGGCGCCTACCAGGCGATGGTTCCGATGGTCGATATCGACACCATCGGCGCCGGCGGAGGCTCCATCGCGTTCGTCGATGACGGCGGCGTGTTCCGCGTGGGCCCGCAGTCCGCAGGCGCCACCCCCGGCCCCGCCTGCTACGGCCACGGCGGCGAAGAGCCCACCTCCACCGACGCGCAGCTGCTGCTCGGCCGGATGCGCGCCAAGCGCATGCTCGCCGGTGACGAGATGGAGCTGGACATCGACGCATCCCGCAAGGCGATGGAGCCGGTGGCAGAGACCCTGGATATGTCCATCGAAGAGGCCGCCATGGGTGCCCTGCAGATCCAGAAGTTCGGCATGACCCAGGCGATCGAGCAGAACTCGGTGCGCCGCGGCTATGACCCGCGTGACTTCACCCTCGTGGCCGGCGGCGGCGCCGGCGCACTGTTCGCCTGCGAGATCGCAGCCGAGCTGGACATTCCGAAGGTGCTGATCCCCGCTCACCCGGGCATCATCGCCGCCACCGGCCTGCTCGCCTCGGACCAGAAGTACGAGTTCATGAGCACTGCCCGCTTCACCTTCCCCGATGAGTCGTTCAAGATCTCGCAGCTCGACGAACTGTTCGCCGATCTTGAGAAGCAGGCCGCCGACCAGCTCGATGACGACGGCGTCAGTGAGGACCGCCGCACCCTCGAGCGCCTCGCCGATGCCCGCTATGTGGGTCAGGGCTACGAGGTGCGGGTGAGCGTCCCCGAGCTGAAGGGCAGCTCCGAGAACTGGCAGAAGGCCATGATCGCCGCGTTCCACGAAGCGCACGACGCCGAGTACGGGCACCGCTTCGAGGAGGGCCATGTGGAGATCGTCAACATCCGCGTGGTCGCCCACGGCCGCATCGACGACCTGCCCGCCCCGAAGAACGAGGCGACCGGCACCGACCTCACCTCCGCGGAAGTGGCGCGCCAGGAGACCTTCTTCGACGTCGACGGCAAACCGCAGGGCATGCAGACCCCGTTCTACGACCGCGAGAAGCTGAACGTCGGCATGCGGATCGACGGCCCCGCCGTCATCGAGCAGTACGACGCCACCGTGGTGATCCCGCCGAAGTTCATCGCCGAGATCGACGACGCCAACAACATCGTCATCTCCACCCCGTTGCACGAGGGCAAGAGCGACGCCGAACTGGCCGAGCCGATCCTGATGCGCGTCATCGGCGGTGCTTTCACTGCGGCGGCGAAGGAGATGGCGTCGGTTCTGTTCCGCATGTCGTACTCCTCCATCATCCGCGAATCCGAGGACCTCGGCGCCGGCATCTTCGACATCGACGGCAACACCCTCGCCGAATCGGACTCCACCCCGATGTTCATGGGAGCCATGCCGAAGATCGTCAAGGCGATCATCCGCCTCGCCGGCGACGACATCAACGAGGGCGACATCTTCATGCACAACGACCCGTATGAGGGGAATACCCACTCGCCGGACGTCGCCATCATCACCCCGATCTTCCACGACGGGAAGCGCATCGGCTTCGCCGGTGCCTCCGGTCAGCTGCTGGACATCGGCGGCGCCTACCCGGGCCTGGCCGTGGACCTGGTCGACAATCAGGCCGAGGGACAGATCTTCCGGGCACTGAAGATCCAGGACCGGGGAGTGCGCCAGGAGGTGCTGCTGAAGCAGATCTTCTCCAACACGCGCACACCGACGCAGAACGAGGGCGACATCGAAGCGATGATCGCCGCCTGCACCCTCGCTTCCAACCGGGTCCTGGAACTCGTGGAGCGCTACGGCGTGGAGGCCGTGGACCGCGCCGGCCACCACTGGCTCACCTACTCCGAAGCGATGCTGCGCCAGGAGATCGCGAAGATCCCCGACGGTGTCTACGAGGCGCCGATGGGGTACCTGGACGACGACGGCAAGAACTACGGCCGGAAGCTGCCGCTGAAGGTGACCGTGGAAATCCGCGGAGACGAGATCATCTACGACCTCACCGGTTCCGCGGCCCAGGTGGAGACCTCCTACAACTGTCCGTTCGAGGGCACCACGGTCTCAGCGTTCAGTTTCATCACCCGCATGATCTTCCTCGATGAGGCGGCGCACCCGGTGTTCGTGCCACAGAACGAGGGCATCCTGCGTCCGATCACGGTGATCGCGCCAGAAGGGTCGATCTTCAACCCGAGCTACCCGGCTGCGTGCGGCGCCCGCTTCGGCCAGGTGCAGCGCGTGGTGGACCTCGCCCTCGAAGCGCTCGCCCCGGTCATCCCCGAGAAGGTCACTGCCGGCAACTCCGCCCACATCCACTTCATGTCCTACTCCGGCTGGGACGAGAAACAGGGGGAGTACTGGGTGTACCTCGAGGTCAACGAGGGCTCCTACGGCGCCCGACCCGACGGGGACGGCCTCGACTCGGTCGACAACCTCATCGCCAACACCCGCAACAACCCGATCGAGGAGCTGGAGTTCCGCTTCCCGATGCGGACCGACCGGTACGAGCTGCGGGCGGACGTCCCGGCTGCGCCCGGCAAGCACCGCGGCGGCATCGGGGTGGTGCGCGAGAACCACTTCCTCGGTGACACGGTGATCACCGCGGAGGCGGACCGCCAGGAGTCGGATGCTCCGTGGGGTGTGTTCGGCGGCCATGACGGTGCGAACGCGAAGCTCACGAAGAACCCGGGCCGCGAAGGGGAGGAGTCGCTGCCGTCGAAGGTCACGGCCAAGATGTTCCGTGCGGGTGACTCCCTGGAGATCACCGTCCCCTCCGGCGGCGGCTACGGCGACCCGATCGAGCGCACGCCGAAGGCCGTGCTCAACGACGTCCTCGACGGCTTCACCACGGAGGAGCAGGCCCGCGACGTGTACGGAGTGGTGCTGGACGTGCAGGCCGGCAAGGTCGACAAGGACGCGACGAAGGAGCTGCGCCGCACCATGGCGGCCGACGGGGCCCGCAAACCGGTGAGGCAGGAGCTGGTCGTGGATGAGGAGCACCTCGCCGCGACCATCTGACACCTCTGGTCGAGGTGCATCAGCCTCCGAGGCAGGAGCCCCTCCACAAACGTGGAGGGGCTCCTGCCGTCTTTGTGTCCGTTACCGCCGGCATGAGCGCAAGGCGCTTGTGTGTATCACGGGAGAATTTCAAAGGACATTTCGGACCTTTTATTCTCGGTGGGGCGTCTCTCAGGTCGAGATGATGGCGCTCTGCAGGCCGTTGTCCAGGGGAAACGCGGCGCCGGGCCCCGGGAAAAGCTGAGTGGGCGAGACGTGCTTCGGATGCGATGGGTGCGTCGCTGAAATCGACACATTTGACCGATGGTCACGGTTTGATATAATTCAAGAGTCAATCGGTTTCCCTTCCCTCTAAAGGAGAACATCATGGGCCTTCTGTGGGCAATCATTTCCTGGATCATCATCGGTGCCATCATCGGCCTCATCGCCCGTGCGATCATGCCGGGTCGTCAGGCCATGGGCCTGGGCGCCACCATCGTCCTCGGCGTCGTCGGCGCCATCGTCGGCGGTTTCATCGGCGGCCTCTTTGGCGGCAACGGCGTTGCCGGCATCATCAACAACCCGTGGAGCATCGGCACGATCATCCTCGCCGTCATCGGCGCGCTGATCGTCATGTTCGTCTACGGTCTGATCACCAAGAACTCCGCTGGCGACCGCAACACCGCCCGCTGATCACCGTGATCTGACCAGCCGCACCCCCTGCGGCGGTTGAGCACCAGGAACGCCCCCTCCGCTGCGGAGGGGGCGTTCCTTCGTCTCTGCCCGGGTGCGGCGGCGCGAGGAGCCGTGCTGTCGGGTCAGCCCTCAGTGATGTGGGGCACTGTCGTCCGTGGTCTCATCCGCTGCGACCACCGGGATGTCGCCCGTCATGGTCAGCTGCTCCGCGAGGGGTCGGCCGCTGGTCTCCGGCATGAGGCGGATGGCGATCAGGCCGAGTGCGCAGATCACCGTCAGGTAGACGGCGGGGGAGATGGCGCTGCCGGTGCGGTCCACCAGATAGGTCGCCACGTAGGGTGCCGTGCCGCCGAAGATCGCGTACGCCACGTTGTAGGTGATCGCGGAGGCAGTGTAGCGGCTCGTCGTCGCGAATGCTTCGGACAGCAGCACCGCCGTCACCACGTTCGCTGACACGGCCCCCAGCGCCAGCAGGATCTGGCTGGACAGCGCAGTGACCAGCGTTCCGTTCTGCGCCAGGAGGTATGCCGGGATGGCGAGGCCGCCCAGGAGGAGCGCCGAGGCGTACATGATCGGTCTGCGCCCCACGCCGTCGCAGATGATGCCGATGACCGGTGCGAGCGCCGTGGCGAACACCAGGGCGAGCACGTTGGACAGCAGCACGGTGTCTGAGGACATGCCCACCACCTGCTGCAGGAAGGTGGTCATGTAGGTGGAGAACATGTAGAAGCTCAGGCCGGTGATGGAGATGTAGCCGGCGAGCACTGCCATGGCTCGCCACTCTCTGCGGACCACGGACCGAATCGACGGCTGCTCCGCCTCAGCGGAGTCCCGCTCCGCCTGCGCCTTCTGGAACTCCGGGGTCTCGTCCAGCTTCTGTCGGATGAAGAACGCGACCAGACCCAGCGGCGCGGCGATGAGGAACGGGACGCGCCACGCCCAGTCCTGCATGCCCTGCTGGCCGAACAGCTCCGTCAGGATCCAGGTGATGGTGGCCGCCGCCGCGAACGAGCCGAATGTGGCGGCGGGCATGGCGGATCCGTAGCGGGCGCGCCGGTCATCGGGGGCGTGCTCGATGACGTACGCGGCGGCCCCGGCGTATTCGCCGCCGGCGGAGAGGCCCTGTGCGCAGCGGGCCACGGTCAGCAGGATCGGTGCCCAGATTCCGATGGTGGCGTAGGCAGGCAGCAGA
>NZ_JACHWP010000014.1 GCF_014191425.1 Helcobacillus massiliensis | reverse complement strand
TGCGACGCGGGCGCGCACTTCCGGCGCCGGGTCGATCGACGGCTTGACGCCCATCTCGGCGATGATCTGCTGCTGAAGAGGTCGCATGTCCTGAGCCTACTTCGTCGGCCCGGATGCGGGACCGGGAGCATCGTCGTCCCCCGGGGCGTCGGTGAAATCGGCCGCGGAGATGTCCGAGCGCAGCACACTGGTGGACAGCGCCACCATGTCCGAAAGGGACTCGTTCAGCACGGCCCGGTCAGCGCGGCGCAGCGGGTTCTGTCCCACCAGCATCGCCTGCACGTACAGCATCCGGATGGTGCGGGACACCACCACGTCGTCCTCGGAGGAGGCGAGCACGCGCACCAGCGGCGATGCCCAGTTCAGCACCAGCGTGGCCGCATCCTCAGCAGCGATCTGCTCTGCCGACTCCGCCGGCGGGGACATGTCGCGCATGAGGTCGCCCCAGAACCCGTCGGTCTCCTCCTCCAGGCGCCGCAGCTCCATCGATCGCAGGATGTCCGGATCCACCACGTACAGGGCGTTCACCTCCAGAGGGCGGAACGTCCGCACCTGCACGGTGCAGTCGAGGTCCGTCAGCGCCTCCTGCGCCGCCCGCTCCAGGTGGCGCGCCTGCTCCGCTTCGGGACCGATCACCTCCGCCAGCTGCGCGATCACGTCGCGAACGTCGAGGCGCTGCGCCGTGACGTGCGGGAACACCCGCTCGATCATCGGCATCAGCTGCTCGTCATAGACGTACCCGGCGTTGATCACCGGCTCCGACGGGCTCAGCACGCCCGCCATCTGCCGGAACTCCTGGATCGACCCCGCGTAGCGGACCTGCGGCGAGGTGCGCACCAGGTCGCTCAGCAGCATCCGCCCGGCGCTGGTCTCGAACGTCAGGTGCGGCAGGATGATCCGCGCGAGCTCCTCATCATGCTGGGCGAGGGACCGCAGCGGCAGGTCATGGACCTCGAGGAACGCCGTGAGCCCGAGGCGGTTGTTCTGGGCGAGGTCCACGACCCAGGCGCGCAGCTGGTCGGCGATGCCGCGCTTCACAGCGGCGAACGCCGCGTTCTGGATGAACCCTTCGCGGCTCGCGGTGGGGGTGAGGCCGGTGGAGTTCAGCACCACGCGGGTGAAGAACGCCCACTCCGGCAGCAGGTCCGGCACCGAGTCGCCCACGAGGATGCCGCCGAGGTAGGCGCGGGTGGCCTGCCGGGCGCCGGGGCTGGGCGCGAACGGCAGCACGAACGCCGTGCCCCGAGTGCCCGCTTCCTCGATCTCCAGGGGAATCACGGCCAGCGGCTGCACACCGAGCAGCTCCGTGCCGTACTGCATGAGGCGGTTGAGCTCGTCCGTTTCGGTGAACGCCATGACCGGGTCGCCGGCCGGGCCAGCGGCGCTGAGCCCACCGGCGATGCCGCGGTCGAACATCGCATCGCGGTTCACCTGCGATTCGGTGCCGCGCGGGCCATCGACCCGCACCCGCACCGGCAGGAACTCCGCGAACCTCACCGCCAGCTCCCACACCTGCCGGTACTGGGTGAGGTCGCGGCGGTCCTCCCGCGGGCTCAGCCGCACCGTGGTGCCGACGGGCAGCTGGTCGCCCTCGGAGTCGCTGAGGCGGCTGATGGTGAAGGTGCCGTCGGTCCGGCCGACCCAGCGGGACGCGGAGCCGCCGCGCGCCGGCCGGGTCTCCACCACGATCTCGTCCGACACCATGAAGCAGGACAGCAGGCCGATGCCGAACTGGCCGAGCCGGTCGCGGCGCGGCGCCTCCAGCAGGTCCCGCTTCGAGGACCGGCCGACGGTGGCCAGCAGCTGCGCCATCTCCTCGTGCTGCATGCCGGCGCCGTTGTCATGCACGGTCAGCTCGGGGCTGTCCGTGCCGCTCGGGGTGATCGTGATGAGGCCGTCCTCCTCGGAGAACGGGTCGGTCTCGCCGACGCGCGCCGCATCGACACGAGCCGCGATCGCGTCCCGGCCGTTCTGGATCAGTTCGCGCACGAACACACTCGGATGGGAGTAGATGTTCGTGCTCAGCAGTTCCACCACCGCGCGCAGGTCGACCTGGAACGGGTGGCTCTGATCTGGGGAAGGCGTGAGGTCTGGATCCATGATTCTGAGTCTAGGGTCGGGCCGGACGACGTCCATCGGCGAGCGCTCCACTGTGGATAACTGTCAGCGCAGCTGCCGATACGGCACGGCCTCAGCACCCGTGGCGCACCCCAGCACGATCTCCCGCGGGCACGACTTGCACCGCAGCAGCCGGTGCCCGCCCGCCCGGGCCTGCGGGCACCGACAGAAGTGCCAGCCCGGCCGCGCCCACCGGCCCGGGCGCCGGCACTGATCGCACGCGGCGGGCCACACCTCCACCCACTGCCCATCGGCGCGGCGCTCCAGGCGCAGCGGAAGGACCGGCGGAGCGGCCGGGGGCGCGGACGGGTTCTGCAGCAGGATCTGCGGGGAGGTCATCGTGTCAGTCATGGCGGCACCGTAGAAAGGGGGAGCGACATTTAAAGTCGGGGCAGCGGAACGCACGTGCCGGCACCCGTCGGCCCCCGATACGGTGGTGCCCTGCCGGCCCGGCCCCGCACCACGACGAAAGGACTCCCGTGAGCCCTGCTGAACCGCGCTGGAGCACCGTCCTGTTCGACCTCGACGGCACCCTCCTCGACACCATCGGGCTGATCATCGAATCGTTCCACGCCACTTTCGCGGAAGCGGGGATCCCGCCGTTCAGCGATGACGAGGTCCGCAGCTGGATCGGCCTCACCCTCGAGGACACCTTCCGGCCCATCGCCCCCGACCGCGTCGAAGAGCTCGTCGAGACGTACCGCCGCATCAACCGCGCCAAGCACGACGACCAGGTCCGCGCATTCCGCGGAGTCCGCAGCCTCCTGCTCTTCCTCGAACAGGAGGGTGTGGAGATCGGCGTGGTCACCGCGAAGTACCCCGGCCTCGCCCACCGCGGCATCGAAGTGTCCGGCCTGCCCGCCGTCCCCCTGCTCATCGGCAACGGCGACGTTCCCCGCAACAAGCCCGCTCCCGACCCCATCCTGCGGGCCATGCACCTGTCCGGCTCCGCCCCCGAGGACACCGTCTACGTGGGCGATGCCCCCACCGACATCCGCGCCGGGCAAGCCGCCGGAGTCGCCACCATCGGCGTCACCTGGGGCGCCGCCTCGCGTGATGACGTCGCCGCCGCCGGCCCCACCCATCTCGTCGACACCCTGGAGCAGCTGCGCGCCTGCCTGCTGCCCGCCACCTGCTGAGGAGACAGCGCATGCCCGAAGAACCCGTCGGCCCCGACCCCGCCGACCGCCCGGCACCCGTCGGCCGCCCCGACGCCGCCCCCACCGGCGCCGCCGCCACCGGCATCCACGGCCCCATCCCCGACCGCACCACCGTCGCGTGGGGACCCGTCGCCGTGTTCATCGCCATCGCCTACGGCCTCGGCTGGCTCGTCATGCTGCCGCTGCACCTCGGCGAGAACGGCCTGAACACCGTCGGCGCCTGGCTGCCCGTCATCCTGCCGGTGCTGCTGATGTTCACCCCCGCCATCGCCGCCCTCATCGTCACCTTCACTATGAAGCGGCCCGGGAAGAACCGCCTGCGGGACCTCGGCATCTGGCCGCTGCAGCCGTGGAAGCGCACAGTCGGCGTCACCCTCGCCGCCTTCGTCGGCATGTGGCTGCTGCTGCTCGCCCTGCCGTTCCTGACCGCCGCGGTCGGCCTGGTGAAGCTCGACCTCCAGGACTATTCGATGGCCGCGCGGATGATCCCGCCGGGCACCCCCATGGACCCCGCGCTGCTCGCCTGGCTGCAGATCCTCGCGGCGCCGCTGAACGCCCTCATCGTCATCCTCATCCCCGCGCTCGGCGAGGAGATCGGCTGGCGCGGCTGGCTCCTGCCCCGCCTGCGCCCCCTCGGTGTGTGGCCCGCGCTGATCCTCTCCGGCGCGATCTGGGGCGTGTGGCACGCGCCGATCACCCTGCTCGGCCACAACTACGGGCTGTACGACCTGCGCGGCGTGGGCCTGATGACGATCTTCTGCATCCTCATGGGCTCTCTGCTCGGCTTCCTGCGGCTGCGCACCGGCTCCGTGTGGCCCGCCGTGTTCGCGCACGCCTCCCTCAACGCCTCCGCCGGCGCACTGATCCTGCTCGGCGACGCCGAACACCCGCCGAACATGATCCTCGCCGGGCCCGCGGGCGTGCCGATGTGGGCGGCGCTCGCGGTCATCCTCGCCGTGCTCGCCGCGACCGGGCAGTTCCGCAAGGAGGGCCAGCTCGCCGGCCGGCCCCCGGCGCCGACGCCGCCCGGACCACCGGCATCGCCGTCGCCGACCGTTTGATGCGTTTCAGCGCCCTCGATCGGGATCAAGAGCGCTGAAACGCATGGAACCCGTCGGCCGACGGGGCCTCACACCCCGTAGGCGCTGAGCTCCTCGCGGGTGTACCCCGTCGCCGGCCCCTCGGTCGCGGGCACCCAGCCGAGCTCGGGCGCCACGTACCTCGCGAACGACTCCAGCACGTGCGCGTGCATCAGCACGGCACGACCCTCAAGCGGGACACAGGGGGCCAGGTCGAACTACAGGAAGTTCGGGGCCGAGCCTCCTGATCACGCGATCGGCCGTTTTCGCGGTGGGTTGACGACCAAGAATCACCTGGTCTGCGACGGGAAAGGCCGCGCGCTCGCGTTCGTGCTGACCCCCGGGCAGGCTGCACGAACGGGACATCGCCGCCACGATCCCGGAGCGGCGGTCGGGTGCCACGCAGAGCCGCCGAAAACGCGCCTACCTGCCTGCCGCCGGCGGGTCGGCCGCGAACACCCACTCCACGCCCCGACTTTCGCCCGCGACGGCCACCGCCGTGGGAACCGCCCCCGCCGCCAAGGACACCGTGAAGGGGAGCCGCCCTTCCTCATCGGACACCGTGATCGGCGCGCCGAGGCTGACCGTCACGCCCCTCAGCCACGCCCCGAGCCCCCGATCCGTGGCCTTGGCGAGTGCCTCCTTCACCGTCCACAAGTGGCGGAAGCCCGCGTCTCTGACCCCCGCCGGCAGGGAGGAAAGCCAGCGCCCCTCAGCCCCCGAGAGGACCTCGCGCCCCCATGCCTCCCAGCCGGAGACGTCACCGGCCTCGGTGTCGATGCCGCATGCCACTCCGGGCGAGATGACCACCGCCACCTGCCCGCGCGTGTGCGAAAGGCTCCACCGCCAGCGGTGCCCGGGTACGCGGCCGGGCCGGCGCGGGTCCAACTCCCACTGGGCCGGCTCGACCAGCGGATCCGCCCGGCTCAGCTCCGTGCGCAACAAGACATGCGCGCCGACGTACGCCGCGCGGTCCGCCTCGCGGCGGAACCCTGCCGCCCGCTCACGCTCCGCAGCCGACAAGATCCCCGCAGAGACGGACTGCACCGCACTCACGCGCACCCGGATTTTCACCGACCGACGCTCACCACCACATCGGCGCACTCCGCGGCGAGCTCCTGATCATGGGTGACGATCACGACCACCCGGCCGTCATCCGCCAGGCGCCGGGCGAGCTGTGCGATCGCGAGCATCCCGTCGTGGTCCAGCCCGGAGGTGGGTTCATCGAAGAACACCAGGTCGGCTTCTGCCGCCACCGCCGCCGCCACTGCCAGGCGCTGCCGCTGCCCACCGGAGAGCGACATGGGATGCCGCTCGCCCATGCCGTCGAGCCCGAGCCCCTCCAGCACCCCCTCGGTCTGCCGGCGCCCGGCACCGGTGACCAGCTCGCCCTCCACGGTGTCGGAGAACAGCTGCCGGTTCACGTCTTGCATGACCACGTGGCTGCAAGCCAGTAGCGCGCGCCGATCGAGCGGCTTGCCGTCCAGGCGAATGGTGCCGCGCTGCGGTTGGGCGAGCCCCGACAGCACCCGCACCATGGTGGACTTCCCCGCTCCATTGGGTCCGGTGACCACGGTGACGCGACCGCGGGGGACATGCAGGCGATCCAGCACGAGGGCAGGGGGAAGCCCGCGACGGTAGCGGTAGGACAGCCCCTCCACCTCGAGGCCGCCAGCGCCCTGTTCCGCGGTGCTCCGGGCGCCCGCCGGCGACGCTGATCCCGCCTCCTCCGACAGTCGGCGCAGGCCCAGCTCACGCCGCCGCTCATCGTCGAGCGCGAAGAACTCCGCGGCCGGCACGTCCATCGCGATCCGCCCGCGATCGAGCACCACCACCCGGTCCACCAGCCGGCGCAGGAACGCCAGCCGATGCTCGGTGATGAGCACGGTGGAGCCCGCCTCCCGCAGGTGCCCCAGCAGCCTCCGCACCGCCTCCACTCCGGAATCGTCGAGATTCGAGGTCGGCTCGTCCAGCACATACAGCTGCGGATCATTGACCGCCGCGGCGGCGATCGCCACCTGCTGCTTCTGGCCGCCCGAGAGCTGCGCGACCGGCCGTCCCAGCAGGCGGGTCATCGACAACCTTTCGGTGACAGCAGCGATCTGCCGGCGGATGAGATCCGGTTCCAGCCCGGCGTTCTCCCCGGCGAAGGCCATCTCCGCCGTCGAATCGGCGCAGAAGAACTGGGTCCTAGGGTTCTGGGAGACCGTTGATACCACGCGCCCCATCTGATGCAGTTCCTCATCGGCCGGGGTGAGGCCGTGCACCTCCACCTTGCCGCTGATCTCGGCCGTGTGCAGATGCGGCACCAGGCCGTTCACCAGGCCCATGAGGGTGGATTTCCCGCACCCACTGCGGCCGGTCACCAGCATCACCTCCCCGGCATGGAGGGTGAGGTCGATGTCGCGCAGTGCCTCATCCGTGCTGCCGGCGTAGCGCACCGTGACCCCGCTGAGCCGTACGGCTTCGCTCATCGCAGCCCCACCCCGAATCCGTAGGCGGCCACCGCCACCGTCACGAGCATCAGCGCCACATCGGCCACCCCGAAATGCAGCTGGACGATGGTGGTGCGCCGCCCCGGGGAGCCGAAACCGCGGCACAGCGCCGAGGCGGTCAGCTCGTCACCGGCCCGCACCGCCCCGGCCAGCATCGGAATGACCAGGTATTCCGCGGTGCGGATGGGGTGGCGCAGCACCGAGAGCGGACCGCCGAGCAGCCCGCGCATGCGCATGGCATCGATGATCGCCCGGCCCTCGGTCAGCACGGTGGGCACGAAGCGCAGCACCACCGCGATGGGCACCGCCAGGAACTGGGGGATGCGCATGCGGGTCATCGCCGCCATGAATTCGGTGGGCCTCACCCGGGTGATGAGGAACCAGCCGAATGCCCCGGCCAGGGAGTACCGCCACAGGTACAGCACGGCGATCCCCAGCGCCCCCACTACCGGACCGCTGCCCAACCTGAGCAGCCAGGCGGCGCCCAGCAACACCACTGCCAGAGCCACCAGTGCCAAGAGCTGACGCCACAGCCGGTAGGCGAGCAGCAGGAGCATCAGGACGGCGAGCGCCAGCAGGTCGATGCGGCGGGGGAGGGCGGCGAGGACGAGCGCGTCGAGGGTGACCACCGTGAAGACGAGGGACCGGACATCGAACACGTCAGGCCAGTCCGGCACGCTCGAAGTGCTTGGACAGCGCACGCCGACCGATCCACCCACCGATCATGCCCACCACCACGGTGCCGATGATCAGCACAATGATGACCGCAGGACTGAACAGTGCATTGAATGCATCGGCCCACTGATCCCCCATCTGCCGGCGGTATTCCGAGAGCACCGAATCGCGCATGAACAGCAGCGGCAGGTAACCGCCGGCCACCCACAGGTTGAACACGCCATAGGCCACCACGGTCGGGACCGTGGCGCGGTATCCGCCGCGAGAGGCGATGACGTCTGCGGCGATTCCCGCCACCAGGGCGGTGACGATGCTGATGGGGTGGTGGCCGGCGATCGTCACCAGGATGCCCAGCAGCAGCGCCATCAGGGTGATCAGTCCCGCGTGGCGCACGCGGGTGAGGAAGAGCATGAAGGTGATGCCGTTCAGCAGGGTAGCGAGCGTGGCGCCCACCAGCTGCAGGATCGGCGCGACCGCCCCGAGCATATTGAATGCCATGTAGATGACGGTGTAGACGGCGGTGAAAATACCCAGGGCAATGAGCTCTTTGGGAGTGAATTTCATGGTGTTTCCTTTGTGTGCAGGGGTGGGAATCGTCGGTCGTCAGGAATCGGCGGCGACGCGCCAGCCCTGGGCCCGTTCGCGTTGCCGCCAGAAATGGGTGTAGCGGCCGTCTCGTGCGAGCAGCTCGGCGTGGCTGCCCTGCTCGACGATGCGGCCGCCCTCGAGGAAGGCGATGGTGTCGGCGCGGGCGATGGTGTCCAGCTGATGGGCGATGACCAGCACGGCGGTCTGCTCCGGCAGGGCGTCGAGAGCGGTCTGCACGGCGCGGGCGGTGGTCGGGTCCAAGGCGGCGGTCGCCTCATCGAGCAGCAGCACGGGGGCCTGCTTCACCAGGGCGCGGGCGATGGAGACGCGCTGCCGCTCGCCGCCGGAGAGCAGCTTGCCGCCCTCGCCCACCCGGCTCTGCCAGCCCTCGGGGAGCCGCGCGGCGATCTCGTCGACCCGCGCGAGCTCGGCGGCCCGCCGGATCGCGGCGGTATCGGCGTCCGGGTTCCCCAGCGCGATATTCGCTTCCAAGGTGTCGTCGAAGAGGTAGACGTCCTGGAAGACGAGGGAGAGGTGCTGCATCCGATCGACCTCGGTGAGCTCGGGCAGGGGAATGCCGCCCATGCGGATCTGGCCGGCATCGACGTCGTGGAAACGCGCGACCAGGCGGGTGATGGTGGTCTTGCCCGATCCCGAGGCACCGACCAGGGCGGTCATCTCGCCGGGGCGGACGGTCAGGTCCAGGTCGTTCAGCAGCGGGCGCTCGCCGTAGCGGAAGTGGACACCGTCCAGCTCGATGGTGCCGTCGCGGGGCGTGCCCCGGGAGGTCTCCGGCTCCGGCAGCGTCGGCAGCGTCAGGATGTCGCGCACCTCCCCGACCTCGGTTCCCGCCCGGTGCAGGGCGGTGCCCAGATCGGCGAGGATCCGCAGCGGCCCGGTGAACTGGGCGATCAGCCCGATCATGGCGACCATCAGCACCGGGTCGGCGCTTCCCCCCAGCGCCCACAGCACGGCGAGGCCCACCAGGGCACCGAAGACGGCCTGCACCACGAATCCCTGCAGCACCTGGCCGAACACCTGGGACCACAGGGAGCGGCGGCCCGCCCGGCGCTGCGCCTCGATGGCCTCGGCCAAGGGGGTGTAGTCGGTGCCGCGCAGGCCACCGGCCCGCAGGGCCACCTGATTGCGGGCGAACTCGAGCAGCCGGTTATCGGTGTCGATCGCGATGTCGTGCAGGTGGTCCTCCGCGCGGGCGGTGGCGCGCCCCGCGAGCAGCGCCGCGAGATAGATGAGGGGAGCTGCCACGGTGAGCGCGACCCCTAGACGCCAGTCGAAGGCGTAGGCCACCACCGTGATGGTCGCCGGGGTGACGATGTTGACGACGAAGGGGATGAGGATGTCCATCGCCGTCTGGGCGACGAACATGGTGCCGCGCACCGCGATGTGCGAGATGCGGGCGGTCTGCCGCGGCTCGAACCAGCCCAGCGGGAGCCGGACCACGTGCCGGCCCAGCCGATCGTGCATGGTCTCGATGACCTTCATCGAGGTGGCGAAGCCGATCCGGGTGGAGGTCACCACCAGGAAGGCATGGATGGCCGCGGCGGCGGCCAGCACCAGCAACCAGATCCCGGCTGCGCGCATATCACCGTGGAACAGCGAGGCGAGCACGGGGACCATGGCGGCAAGCGCCACGCCCTGGCTGATGCCATTGGCGATGGCGAAGGCGAGGAAGCGCCGCATGTCGCGGCGGGCGGTCGGGCCGCCGATGTCGATGAGCGCGCGAATCATGCGGCCACCCCCTGGTAATCGGCCCACAGCGCGGCATAGGCCCCACCACGGGCAACGAGCTCGGCATGGGTGCCGTACTCGAGCACCCGCCCCTCCTCGAGGACGGCGATGGCGTCCAGGTCGACGATGGTGGACAGGCGGTGCGCCACCACCACCACGGTCCGGCCGCGGGTGAGCCGCGCCAGGGCCTGCTGGATCTCCACTTCCGATTCGGGGTCGGTGGCGGAGGTCGCCTCATCGAGCACCAGCACCGGGGTGTCCATCAGCAGGGTGCGGGCGATCGCCACGCGCTGCGCCTCCCCGCCGGAGAGGCGGACGTCCTCGCCCACGACCGAGTCGTAGCCGCGGGGCAACTGCATGATCCGCTCGTGGATCCGGGCGGCCGCGGCGGCCTCGTGCACCTGCTCGTCGGTGGCGGAGGGGCTGCCCAGGCGCAGGTTGTCGGCAATGCTGATCGCGGGCAGCTGCACGTCCTGCAGCACGATGCCGACGGTGCGGCGCAGGGTCTCCGGGCTCATCTCGCGCACGTCGATGCCGCCGATGCGAATCGCGCCGGCCTCGACGTCGCGGAAGCGGGCCAGCAGCGTGGCGAGCGTCGACTTGCCCGAGCCGGATCGTCCCACCAGGGCGAGGGTGCCGCCCTCGGGAACCGTCAGGGAGACGTCATCGACCGCCTTGCGGCCCGGCACATAGGAGAAGTCGGCGTGTTCGATCACCACGTCGTGGCCCCTCGGCGTGCCCGGCTCGGTGGGTTCGGAGAGCTGCGGCTCATCCAGCAGGGCGGTGATCCGGGCGGCGGCCTCGAGGGATTCCCCCCGCGCCTGGGTGGCGGCGGCGACGGTGTACAGGGTGCTGGGCAGCAGCAGGGCGACGATGGTGACCACCAGTACCTCGCCCGGGGCGGTCCATCCGGCGCCGGTGAACCAGGTGCCCAGGCCCAGGCAGATCAGCGCCACCGCCGGCCCGGCGAGGGCCAGCAGGGCGATCGACTGGATCTTCATCTGCGGGCCGACGAGGGCCGAGAACTCGGTGCGGAACTCGCGGGAGACGTGGGTGAAGCGGGCCGAGCCCTCCCCGCCGCGGCCGAACACCTTGAGCACCGCGACCCCGCCGACGTAATCGACGATGGCGGCGCTAACCTGCGAAAGGCCCGCGGCGATCCGCGCCATGATCTCTCGCATGTCCCCGCGAGCCAGCAGGGAGTAGATCGCGAAGTAGAGCACCATCGGCGCGAGGGCGGCGAGCCCCAGCCGCCAATCCACCCAGAAGCAGAACGCCACCCCGGCCAGCGGCGTGAACACCGCGGCGACGGCCTCCACCACACTGTGGGCGACTAGGTGGTGGAGGGAATCCACATCGTTCTGCACGCATTGCCGCACCCGCGCGGAGCCGGCGTCATCGAACCAGCCCAGCGGCACCCGGCCGAGGGTGTCGGTCAAGTCGCGGCGCAGCCGTGCCTGCAGCTCCACATCGGCGAAGTGCGTGAGCAGCAGCGCGAGGGAGCCCAGCAGGGTCTGCAAGCCGATGGCGCCGAGGAACCAGCCGACCTGCGCCCAGGCGGCCTGCGGATCAGGGGTTTGCGCCAGCAGCGCGCGGCTCAGCCGCAGGATCGCCAGGTAGGGGATGACCGAGACGACGGCGGCGCCGATCTGCAGCACGATGGCGATGATGACGGGGACGGCGACGGGCGCCAGCAACCGCAAGAGTGGCTGCGTGCCCGCACGGGGTTCATTCACGGTAGGTGCCTCCTGGGGGTGTGAACCGGGGTGGGAATGTCAGCGAGGTAGTCGGCGAGCGCGTGGCAGCACGCGCGGCGCGGGGCGGCGTGGTGGAAGTGGTCGCCGGCCACCAATCGCACGCCGTCGAAGCAGGTGGTGTGCTCGGCCCAGGCGGCAGCTCCCGCGGCGCTCACATCGGGGTCGTCATCGCCGTTGATCACCAGCACGCGTGGCAGGGGGTGGCGTGGGGCGGGCTGCCGGTAGGTCTCGACCATCCGATAGTCCTCGCGGATCGCCGGCAGGAACACCTCGGCCAGCTCGGGGATGGCGAAGACCTCGGCATTGCGCTTGTCCAGGCGCACCAGGTCCGCGACCAGATCGGTGTCCGGCCTGCGGTGCAGGGGATTGGGGCGGGGAGCATCGTGGCCGGGGGCGTTGTGGCCCGAGACGATGAGCGCCGGGCGGCGGCCGCGGGCATGCAGCCGATGGGCCACTTCATGGGCCACCAGCGCGCCCATGGAGTGGCCGAACAGTGCTGGTTCGGGATGGTCCTCCGCGGCGGTGATGGAGTCGGTGACCTCGTCCGCGAGGGCGCCCAGATCATCCGGGTGGGGCTCGTGGATGCGGTGGTCGCGGCCCGGATAGGTGACGCCGATCAGCCGCATGCCGGGGATCTGGCCACTCCAGTGGCGGAAGAACCGGGGGCTGCCGCCGGCGTGCGGGAACAGCACCAGGGGGCGGCCGTGCGCGGGATTGTCCGGCAGCGGTGCGAGAACGCGGCTCATCGGATGGCCGCCAGATCTGCGGTGCGGTCCACCGGGGCCAGGGCCCGGGCAGGGGCGGGGGCCGGCAGCTCGGCGGAGATCGACTCCCACAGCCGCAGCACGGCGAGGGTCCGCTGATCGGGGAGGGTCGGGGTGCCCAGCACGCGCTCCAGGGCGCGGGCAATGGCCTCGGGCCACAGCTCGGTGAGCGCCGCGCCGATGGTCGGCTCCTTCGTGGGCGGCAGCACCACCGACGAGGGGGCATCCGGATGCAGCGGCCACCCCTCGCACACGTGGGGGCGCGGGAGCCAGCGGCACGAGGCATGGGGGTGGTCCAGCTGCAGCTCCCCGTCCTCGGCGCTGACGGTGTAGGCCATGAGCGGCTGCGCCAGATTGTCCGGGTCATCGGGATCCAGGCGCGAGGCGATGAGCAGATCGACCTCGCTGCCCGCCCAGTCCATGCGCACCAGATGGCCCGTGCGGCCAGGGAACACCTCGGCCGATCGGGGCGGCGGGCCCTGCAGCGCTTGGGCCAGGACGAACAGGGTGGCGTGCAGGGTCTGGGTGCAGGTGCGGGCCAGCACCCGATGCACTGTGCTGTGCTGTTGCAGCGCGGCGGTCCGGGTGATGAAGGCGCGCACCGGTGCGAGGTGGGGGTAGAAGGGGTTCACCGCGAAGCCGACCCCGTGGCGGCGCGCTTCCCTCAGGGATTCGGCGACATCGCGGCTGTGGATCGGCAGCTCCTGCAGCACGGCGATGCCGCGGCCCAGCAGCTGCCGGGTGATCTCGTCCCCCGCGCCGCCGACCAGCGCGGACCGGACCGCCACCACGGCGGCATCGACCTCGCCGATCTCCTCGATGCTCCGCAGAGGCACGTCCATGTCCGCGGCCAGGGCGGCGGACCTGCGGCCTCCCGCCCCGACGATGCAGGCCAGCTCCGCGGGAGCGCTGGGGGTGCGCAGCGCCCGGGCGTAATGCGCCCCGAAGGTTGCGCCGATGACGGCCACGCGCGGGGTCACAGCTCTCCCTCCTCCACCGCGACGGTCGGGGCGAAATTCGGGCCGTTTCCGCTGCTCAGGCTGACCTCCGGGAGCAGTGCGCTGCGCAGGGCATCCCAGCGGTCGGTGGCCGAGAGCAGGCGGGCCCCGGGCGGGAGCTCAGCGAGCGCGCAGGCGGCCGCCACCGCGCCGGTAGCGGCGTAGGAGTCACGGCAGGAGACCCGAGCCCAGCCCCGGTCCTCGCCGGCGAGCGCCTCGATGAGGATGTGGAAGTAGGGCTCGCGCCCGAACAGGTCCGTCTCCGCGGCGGCGATGGCCTGGGCCGCGCTGGTCTCCCCGCTCAGGCAGCGCCGCAGTGCGGCCTCGGTGACCACACCTTCGGTGACATTCAGCCAGTGCACGTGGGCGGCGCCCGCGCGGGCCGCGAGGGCTTCGCACTCCGGGTCCAGGTGGGTGTGCGCGGTGGCCGAGGCAGGAAAGGGCGATGGCGGGGCAGGGGAGTGCTCGGGGCGCATCCGGGCCCGGCGGTGGTGCAGCAGCCGGATCCCCGCCCGATCCCCCCGGGTGGCGGCGTGCAGGTACTCATCGACCCCCGCGGTGGTGAGGGGCTGCAGCCCGCCGCACCAGCCGCGGATCTCCTCCGGGGTGCGGCCCAGTTCCGCTGCGGCGGTGGCGACGGCGAGGCCTGAGAGGCCCGGCTGCACCCCGGCCCCTAGCACCGCCCAGGTGCCGGCGGCGCGGGCCAGGGGATCGAGCTCATCGGATGCGTGCTCCCCGCCCGGATCGACCAGGGGCACGCCTGCGGCCAACACCCGGCGGGCCACCGCCGCGGAGTAGCGGTGCGAGGGTCCGGCGCAGCACACCACCACATCGGCCCCGGTCAGCAGCTCCCGGAGGGCAGCCTCGGGGAGGTCTCCTGCCACCAGTCGCTCCAGGTCGAGCCCGGGATGAATCGCCGCATCGGGGCAGGCTGCGGCGACCCGCTGCGGGTCCCGGCCGACCGCCCGCACCTCGGCGCCCTGGGCGTGAAGAGCGGCGACGCAGGCGCGGCCGACGGCGCCTGCGGCTCCCAGCACGACGGCCCTCATGCGCGCCCCCAGTCGCGGGCGAGCTCGGCGCACACCGCATCGGCCCTCTCCCCGCTCAGGCAGTCGAAATGAGTGCCATCCACGTCCTGGATCTCCAGATCACCCAGGCAGAAATCCGACCAGAAGGCGGTCATGTCCTCCCGCAGAGTGGGCAGGAAGTGCAGCTCGCCGCGCTGCCGCAGAAAACGGATGTCGCCGAGGTACGCCGGGGCGTCCCACGCGGCGACGGCCGCCATCGACTGCCGGAAGACCGCCTTCATCCCCGCCAGGGCCTCCGGGGTCCAGGCGCCCTGAGGATCGGATTCTGCGAGCAGACGCAGCCGCTCGGCCGAATCGCGAGGCGCACGGTCCCAAGCCGCTGCAAGTTCCGGCTCGGCGACATCCCGGATGGACCCTGCCGCGATCAGGGACGGACTGGTTCGGCGCATCTCGGTGAGTGCGCGGCCGAGTGCGTGCTCATCCACCCCGATACCAGCATCGGCGGGATCGCGGTGCAGGAGCTTCGCCAGGGAGTGGTCCAGCAGCAGCTCGTCCTCCACCGCGAAGGGGATCCGGTACGAGCTGGCGACAGTGCAGGCGGCGACGTCGATCTGGGTCTCCGCCAGCCGGGTGGCGAGCCCGGCGGCGATCAGCCCGCCCATGCAGTAGCCGAACAGCCGCACCCGGCGGGCCCCCAGTGCGGTGATCGCATCGGCGTACCGATCGCCCAGATGGTCCAGGAGCTCCTCCGGCGGGGTCTTCAGGTAGCCATCGCCCGGGGTGCGCCGCAGCCCCACCACGCGGGGGCGCGGGCTGATGCGACCCAGCGCGGCGATCAGGTCGCGGTAGGGATCGAGCCCGCCCGACCCGTCGTGCACCAGGACAAGGAGCTCGTCCTCGATGCCATCGGCGGGCAGCAGCGGCACGAGCGGATCCCCGCTCGGCTGCGCGCCGCTCCCAGCGCTGGTGTCGGTGCCCACGAGGGCGCGGGTGCAGCCGGCGATGCTGGGATCGGCGACGATCTGCCGCAGGGCATCGTCCCAGGTCACCGCCTCGGCACCGGGGATCCCGCGGCGCAGGCGGCCGATGCAGCGGGCTAGCAGCAGCGAGTCACCACCGAGGTCGAAGAAGTCCGAGGTGGGGGCCAGCTGCTGCCCCTCGAGCCCCAGGATCTCCTGCCAGATCGCCGCCACCTGCTGCTGCTGCGGGCTGAGGGCCTGAGCGGCGGTCTCGTCTGCGGCAGTGTGCTGCACCTGGTGCATCGAACGGGTGACGCGGGCCCGATCGACCTTCCCATTGCTGGTCAGCGGGAGATGGTCGAGGACGGCGATGGCCTGGGGAACCATGTAGCGCGGCAGCGTCTCGGCGAGGTGGTCGCGCAGCTGCTCCGGGTCCAGGTCGGCCCGCTGGTTCCCGGTGGTCGCCCAGAACACGTGCTGATGGCCGATGCGCATCGGGTGTCCCTCGGCCTCGGGGAAGCAGCCCGCCAGCTCGAAGGGGGAGTTCTCCAGTACCCGCAGCCAGTTGGCGAGGTCCAGGAACGGCCGCCCGGTCCGGGTACGCAGATCGGTGAAGTGGTCGAGCCCCTCCTTGAACTCCATCGAGGCCATGAGGGCGGCATTCACCGCGGTGGAATCGATCATCGCGAGCGCTCCACCGGGGCTGAGCAGGCTGGACAGCCACTCCAGGGTGGCGGGGATGTCCCGGGCGTTGTGCAGGACATTGGCCGAGAGCACCACGTCCACCGATCCGGGCAGGATGCCGGCGGTATCCGAGTCATTGATGTCCAGCAGGGCGGTGCGCAGGCGGGGGTAGCGCTCCCGCAGCTCCTCGAAGAAGAAAGGGGAGACGTCCGTGAACAGGTACTCCAGACCGTTCAGTTCCGGCCCCAGCACATTGGCCAGCGCCGCCAGCACGGGGGCGGTGGTGCCGCCGACGCCACCGCCAATCTCCAGCACCCGCAGGGTGCGGCCGGAATCGCGTGCCTGCCGGGCTCGTTCGGCGATGCCGGCGGCGAGCACCCCGTTGATCCAGCGGCCGAAGAGGTTCTCGCCATAGGCGGCGACCGCCACCTCGGTGCGGCCCTCGGGGAACAGCAGCGCGAGCGGGTCGACCTCTCCGGATAGCAGGCCGGGCAGTTGCGTGAGGGAGCTGACCAGGTAATCCAATTGCTGCGTGCCGTAGCCGATCTGCTGATCAAGCTCCCGGATGCGCTGCCATCGGGCCGCATCGGCCTGCGGGTCCACCGCAGAGCGCATCCGGATGCGCTGATCGGTCACGGTCAGCCAGCCCCGTTCGGCCAGCAGCGTCAGCCAGCGTCCCACCAACTCGCTGTGCTGCTCGGCGTGGAGGGTATTGATGAGTTCCGGCACGGTGCCGCCATCGCCGCGGGCGATCTGGGCGGCCATCCGATCGGTGGCGGATTCCTCGATCAGGGCGGCCAGTTCGCGGAGGGCGGCGGTGTCGACCTGCGCGGTGAACTCCTGGTCAGCGGCGTGCATGGCGTCGGTGACCTGGCACGTGCGGAGGGCGCGCTGCCGGGCGTGTTCGGCGGAGGTCTCGGGGACGACGGCGGCCAGCAGGGTGCCCGATCCGGGGCGGCCCATCTCGCTGCGGTCGACCGCCGCGACCGCATGCGCGACGCCGGGGCCGGCCGCGAGCACCGATTCGATCTCGCCGAGTTCGATCCGGTGGCCGTTGATCTTCACCTGGCCATCGAGGCGACCGAGGAACTCGATCCGCCCATCTGCCAACAGCCGGCCGCGGTCGCCGGTGCGGTAGCAGCGCTCCCCGCTGCCGGGGTGGGTGAAGAACACCTCGGCGGTGCGCTCCGGATCGCCGAGGTAGCCGGTGGCGACACCGTCCCCGCCGATCACCAGGTCACCGACCTGGCCGGGGCACGCGGGTTCATCGGCCTCGTTCAGCACCCAGATGGCCTGGTCGTCCATCGCCATGCCGTAGGGCACCGAGCGGGCGGTGCTGGGCAAGGGCTCGCGGATCTCATGGAGGACGGACCAGATGGCCGCCTCGGTGGCCCCGCCGAGCGACCAGAAGCAGCAGCCGGGGGCGTGCCGCCACAGCTCGGCGGGCTGGTCGACGGGCACCCAGTCACCCGAGACCAGCGTATGGCGCAGCGGCAGCGGGGACGTGGTGGAATCGGCCTGGAGGTGGTCGAGCAGCAGCGTGAGCTGCGCCGGGACGGAGTTCCACACGCTCACCTGGTGGCGCTCGAGAGCAGCCGCCCAGCTCTGCGGGTCCGCGGTGGTGCCGCTGCTGGGAATGACGAGTCGGCCGCCTGCCCCGAGGATGCCGAAGGTATTGAACACCGACAGGTCGAAGCTGTGCCGGGAGACCGCCAGCACGGCGTCCTCGGCGCCGAGACCGAGGCGGTTCTCCAGGTCAGCGAGGGTGGTGCGGGCCTGCCGATGGGTGACCATCACGCCCTTGGGCCGGCCGGTGGAGCCCGAGGTGAAGATGACGTACGCCTCGGCGTCGCCGGAGACCGGCGCGGTCGGCTGGATCGCGTGATCGGCGGGGGCGGCGAGGGCCTGCGTGACGGCGCGGGTGACGTCCGTGTCGGCTTCCACCAGCACGGCCGGCCCCTCCCCACGCACCGCCGCGAGCACGGCCGCGCGGCGGGCCTCGGGCCAGTCGGGCTCGACCGGGACATACGAGGCGCCGGCAATCAGGGTGCCGAGCTCCACCGCGACCTGCGCGATCCCCGGTGGGAGGTTCACCACCACCCGATGACCAGGCGCGATGCCCGCCGCGCGCAGTCGCTCGGCGGCAGCCGCCGCGGCGGCGGCCAGGTGCCCGCGGCTGTACACCTCGTCCCCGTCGATCACCGCCGGGGCGTGCGGGTCCTCGCGGCAGCGGTCAAGGATCGGATCGTGCAGGGTGGTGCGCGCGCCCGGGGCATCCAGCCGCCCGGTGCGCGCGATGGGCGCGGGCGAGCGGCGCGCTAGGGGATCGCCCGCAGGAATCCCGGTGGCGACGATGGTGTCGAGCACTGTGGTGAAGTCCGCGAAGGCGGCGGTGAGCACGGAGGAAGAGAAGCCTCCATCGCGGCTGTCCCAGTCGATGGTCATGCCACCGCTTGCCGGCTCGGCCGAGAGCTGCACATCCAGCAGCACCTGCGGGGTCTGGCTGAGTCCCTCGCCGGGCCGGGGTCGCAGCACCGCGTCCGTGCGGCTGAGGTCCGCGGATGCCGTGCCGATCGTCGAGGTCACCACCACCGGCGCGTTCAACCGCTCGATGCCGCGGGCCTTCGCGATCATCCGCGCGATCTCCACCCCGGAGAGGGCGCGGTGATCCAGTGCCTCGAAGCTGGCGCGCTGGGTGGCGGCGGCGAGCTCCGCGAGCCCCATGTCGAGGCGGGCATCCACCTCGACCAGCACGGTGCTGGTAGCATCCCCGACGATCCGGTCCACGTCATCCGCAACGGGCAGGCGATCCAGCAGCGTCATCGCCACCAGGCCCTTCTCGGGCCCGCCATGGCGGTGCAGCACCCGGCCCAGCACGGCCATCAGCAGGGAGGTGGTGGTGACGCCCGCGCCGCGGGCGGCCTCTTCGAGCCGGCGCCGCGCGGGGGCATCCAGATGATGGCTGCGGCGGGTGAACCGCACCGGCTCGGTGGTGGTGGGCGCGGCCGCGGTCGGGTGCGTGACCTCGGACGACAGGGTGATCGGGTCGGGCATTCGCGCCGCCCGTTCGGACCAGAACCGCTCGGCGCGCTCCCGCTCGGCACGTCCTGCGGGCGTGCCGGCATATGCGGTCACCGAGGCGAGGTAGTCGCGGTAGGTCAGGGAGGGCGGGGCGATCGGGTCGCCGCGCATCGCCGCGCCCAGGTCCGTCAGGAGCACGTTCAGGCCCAGGAAGTCCGTCAGAAGCAGATCGACCGACAGGTGCAGCACCACATCCTCGGGGCCATCCCCGATCGTGGCGATGACTTCGATCAGCGGCTCGAGCGCGGTGGCATCGGTGACCGCCCCGGTGGTGACCGGGTGGATGCGGTTGCGCAGCCGCTCCCGCACCGCCGACCGCTGCGTCGCTGGCTGCACCTGGAGGGGCACCTCCAGCTCGGGGACCACCTGCTGCCATCCTTCGGCGTGCACGATCGCCCGCAGCATGGGATGGCAGTCCACCACTCGCGCCCACGCCGAGCGCAGGGCGCTCGCCGGGTCCTGCCCCAGCACCCGCGGGTCCACATCGAATTCCGCGTAGCCGTGGCATCCGATGCCGCCGTCGCTGAACGCACCGGTACGCCCCACCAGGTAGGAGCCCTGCACATCGGTCAGCGGGAAGGGGGCATAGGCGCCCTCGGGGTCCCGGACGGCGCGGGCGCCTGCGGAGCTGCGGTCGTGCAGCAGGCGCATGATCTCCGAGCGCGACTGCTTGATCTGGACCTTCAGGTCGTCGGTGAGGGCGCCCTCGGGGGCGCGGAAGCGTAGGGTTTCCTTCTCGAGCCACAGTTCGATGCCGAGGGAATCGAGGTGCTCGAGCAGCGCGGTCGGGGTCACAGGGTTCCTTCCTCGAAGGTGCCGGTGGATACCTCGGGCAGCAGCGCTACCGCAGCAACGAAGTGGTCCAGATCGGGGTTGATGAGCAGGGTCCGCAGGTCGATATCGGGGTGCACCCGCTCGCGCAGCAGGCGCACACACCGGGTGGCCCGCAGGGAATCTCCGCCGGCGGTAAAGAAGTTCACGGCGGTGGTGTTCTCCGGGAGGTCCAGCATCTCGCTCCAGGCCTGGCGCACCTGCCGGTACAGCTCCGGGTGGGCAGATGGCTCCTCCACCGCCGGGACGAGGCCGCTCAGCCGGGCGGCGATCCGCTGCAGTCGCTCTGCTACCTCGGAGGAATCCAGTAGCTGCACCACATGGTCGGCGCTCAGCCGAAGCCCGCTGGGATCAGCGGATACCTGCAGGTCAAGCACGGTCTGCGGGGTCTGGGAGGCGGCGTGGACCAGCGGGCCGAAACCGAAATCGTCCAGCCGCATATCCTCCGCGGCGAGGCCCAGCCCGCAGGTGAAGACCACCGGGAACATGGAGGCGACCGGGTCGCCGCTGCGCTGCAGCAGGCGGCGCTGCACCCACAGCGTGCCGGCCGTGCCGTGGTCCGTGGCCTCGGCCAGATCCGCCTGGACCCGGGCCGCGAGCGCCCACAGGTCCTCGGACCCCTCGATGCGGCAGCCGATGGGGGTAAGCGAGGTGAAATCGCCGACGACCTGCTCGATGCCCGGCACCGCCAGATCCCGATCGAATCGGGTGACGTTCACGGTCAGATCGCTGCGGCCCGACCAGTCCGCCAGCTCCAGGGCATAGGCCGCGAGCACCACGGCCGCGCGGGTGAGGCCACGGTCCGCGGTGGCGGCGCCGATCCGCTCCCAGATGGCGGCCTCCACCTGGGCGGTCGCCCGGGCGAAGGTGGGGGTCTCCACCGCGGCGAGTGCCGCCCGGTCCGTCAGCGGGGGCGCGGGCGGGAGGCGATCGGCCACGGCATCGACGTAGGCCCGATCGGCCAGCACCCGCTCCCGCTCGGGGCCGGCGGCAGGCAGCTCGCCGGTGACCCAGGGGTGGGTGGCGACGTGATCGGCGAAGGTGACCGTGGGGGAGAGGCCGAGCGTCTCGCCGGCGTAGGCCCGGCCGATCTCGCTGAGCACTAGCAGCATCGAGGTGCCATCCAGCACGGCGTTGTCCATGCCGATGCCGATGGTCGCGGCGCCCTCGGCCTCCCACCGCCACCGCACCACCAGAGCGGAATGTGAGGCGAGGTCGACCATCTCGGCTTCGGTGGCGGTTCGGGGATCCGGGTGTTCCGTCACAACGGGCGGGACGGGGCCGATGGCGCCGATCCCGTCCGTGAGCAGGGTCCGCAATCCCGGGTGGCGGTGGACCACCGTCTCGACGGCACCGCGGAAACGCGCGGGATCGAAGGCAGAGGCGTGGAACTCGAAGTAGCAGTGCGCGGAGACCCCGCCGAGCAGCTGATCGTGCGCCCGGCCGGAGAGATACGCCTGCTGCACCTCCGTGAGCGGATGCCGGTCGGAACCCTCCTCCCGCGCGGTCGCGGGCGCCGCGATCGCCGGATCGCCAGCGGACTTTCCGCCTGCGAGCAGCGCCGCCAGGTCACCCAGGCGCGGGTGGTTGAACAGCTCCACCAGTCGCAGGGGGTAACCCGACTGGCGCACCTCGGCCAGCACGCGGGTGGCCACGAGGGAATCCCCGCCCAGGGCGAAGAAGTCAGCATCGTCATCCAGCGGCCCGGCATCCGCCAGGTGCCGGGACCAGGCACGCATCAGCAGCTCCCGGGCATCCTCCGTCGCGGCCGGGGCGGGTTCCGCCGGCGCGGGACGCTTCGGTGCGCTCGGCGCCGGGGAATCGGCCCGGGGCACGGGCGCGGCAGCGCGGCGGGCCTGCAGGATTACCGCATCGGGATGCGAGGCATCGGCGATCAAGGGGCTCCAGCCCGCCTGCTCCAGCAGCTCCCACCAGCGTGGGACCGGGCGCAAGGGCCCCTCGGCCGAGAGCACGCTCGGGTCGAGGAGCGCGGCCGAGAGGAGTGCGGTGACGGTGGGCCGCGGCACTTCCACGATCCAGCAGCGCTGCGCGGTCACCCGCTCCAGCTCGGCGACCAGGCGGGGATCGCGGTGCAGGCTCGCCGCGGCCACCACCAGGTCAGCGGGCTGATCGGCGCTCGCCGAGACCGCGACGCCACGGTCGATCGCCAGGTCACGCAGCAGCGCATCGGTCTCTACGCACTGCCAGGTCAGGCGGTCAGCCTGGTGTGGGTCCACCGCCCGGAGGGCGCTGAGCGCCGCGTCCCGGAACAGTCCCGCCCCGGCGCCGATCTCCAGCACCACGGCGTCATCGGGCAGGTCCCGCAGCACCTCGACCAGGCCCGCCAGGACCGGGGCGAACTCCGGCGCCGAGACCAGCAAGGCCTGTGGGGAGAGGTCGGGGTGTTCCAGCAGGGTGGTCACCCGGGCCCGCCCGGTCAGGCAGTCGGCGAGCACCTGGGCGTGCTCTTCGGGAACCGGGACCGGCGCATGGAGGGGGGTGTGCGCGCGCCAGGCCTCCGCGACCGCCTCCAATCCGGGGCGTACCTCCCGGCCTTCGGTCAGCTGCCGGGCCCGCAGGAGCAGGGACTCCCGCCACGGGGCCGAATGCTCGGGTGCGGTGGCCCGGCGAGCCTGCGAATGCTCTGCCGCGATATCGGTCTGCGGAGCGAGTTCTGCGGCCAGTCCCGCGAGAATCCGGTCGATGACCTCGGCCTCCAGCACCCCCTCGGGGTGGTCCAGCCGGATCTCGATCCCTGCATCGCGGGTGGAGACCTGGCAGTCGATGAGCACCCCCGGCGTGCCGGTGATCGACCACGTCGGACGCAGGGTGCCTGTGGTGAGGGCGGTGGCGGCGGCCAGGCCGATGGTGCTGGTGAACACCACCGGGTAGGCGGCCCGACCCGCCTGCACGATGTCGCGGCCGCCCGGCCCCTGACCGGCGGCGGCCCGGCCGATGGAGGCGTGCACCTCGGCGAGGTCCACGTCAGAGCCCGCAGGACACAGGGCGAGCTGGGTGAAGTTGCCCAGCAGCTCTCCCTCCGCGCCCTCGGGCCGGTAGGAGACGGGCACGGTGATCCCCATCCGCGGCTGGCCGGTGATCCGGCCGAGGACCTGCCCGAAGGTGTGCAGCAGCACTGCCGATGCGGTCGCACCCTGCTCGTGCGCGCGGGCATGGAGAGCTTCGGTCTGCTCGGCGGTGAGGAGGAGAGAGCGGCCGCGGGGCCGCACGGGCTCGGTGGAGCTCAGGGCGTGGGGGAGTACCGGGGCGGGCAGCTCCGTCGCCTGGTCGTCGGCCGATGCCGCGCCGTTCCCCTCGGCGGCATCGCGGCGTGCGTAGGCGCGGAAGGCCGCCAGATCGCCGCGCACCTCCAGGCGCCGGGGGCGTCCGGCCAGGTCATCGAGCAGACAGGTGAGAACGGTGGCGAGCGCCCGAGCATCCAGCGGCAGGTAGTTCAGCCGCACCCCCACCCGATCGGCGCGATCATCGGCGAGCAGCTGGAGGACGGGTGCGGCCTCCAGATCCAGCTGTGGGTCGAGCAGCGCCACCTCCAGGTCCGTCTCGACGCGTCGCACCGGAATGGGGCGCGGCTCGGCGATGGTCTGCTGAATGTCTTCCAGCCGATGGCAGCGCAGCACCTCCAGCTCCGCGGCGAGGGCCGTGGCGACCGCACCGAGGCGCTCCCGGTCGATCGGGGATCCGTCCACAGTGGCGAGCACCGTGGCGAACAGCGGTGGGGTGCGGACCACCCCGGTCAACCCGTCGACCCCCAGGGCATAAGCCTGCTGCAGCCGGGTCAGCGGGAAGGCTCCCGTCTCGGCCGCGTCTGCCGCAGGGAGCGATGATTCCGCTGGCTGCGCGGTCTGCAGGGCGCGGCAGCGCTGTGCGAAATCGTCGAAACGCGGCTCGGCGAACAGGTCGGCGACGGAGACGGTGTACCCGTGCGCACGCAGCCGCGAGCACAGCTCGGTCGCCTTCAGCGAATCGCCGCCGACGGAGAAGAAGTTCGCATCGGCCTCGGCCGTGCCCTCACCCAGCACCGCGAGCCACTCGGTGGAGATGGGGCCGTCGGTGGCGTGCCCGGGAGTAGAGGGCTCGTTCTCGAGCAGGGTGGCGGCCCAGCGCCGGTCGACCTTGCCATTGGTGGTCAGGCGCAGACGGTCGGTGCGGGCGATGGCGCTCGGCACCATGTACCCGGGCAGACGTTCGCGCAGGTCATCGGTGATGTGGTCGGTGTCTGCGCTCTCGCCGATGACGACGGCGCCCAGGGCCGAGCGGTTCCGGATCGGGATCACCACGGCATCGCTGACGCCGGGGGTCTGCCGCAGAGCGTGCTCCACCTCGCCGCATTCCACCCGGTGTCCGCGCACCTTGACCTGGGTGTCGCGCCGGCCGAGGAACACCAGCAGAGGACCGGGGATCCACATGCCCAGATCCCCCGTGCGGTACCAGCGCTCGCCGTCGACCTCGACGAATCGCTCGGCCGTCAGCTCCGGGGCGCCGTGATACCCGGCCGCCACACCCACGCCGCCGATCCACAGCTCGCCGGCGACGTGGTCGGGGCAGTCCCGCCCCTCGGCATCGGCCACGCGATACCGCTGACCGGACAGCGGCCTGCCGTAGGGGATCGAGGACCAGGAGGGGTCAAGGTCAGCGGGGCTTTCCACCACGAATTCGTTGGACCAGATCGACGCCTCGGTCGCCCCGCCCATCGCCACCAGCACGGCGCCAGGGGTGGTCTCCGCGAGGCGTCCCGGCAGGCCCAGATCGATCCAGTCCCCCGAGCACAGCACCCGGCGCAGGCCCAGCGGTCGCTCGGCGGCCACGCACAGCATCTCGGCGAGGCTGGGCACGGAGTTCCAGATCGTGACCTGGTGGCGTTCGATCAGATCGGCCCAGCTGAAGGCGTCGCGGCGGGATTCCTCGCCGATCAGCACCACCGCGCCACCCACCGAGAGCGGCCCGAAGATGTCGTAGACGCTGAGGTCGAAGTCGAGGGCGGAGACCGCGAGCGTCCGATCCTTAGGGCCGATGCTGTGGCGGGCGTTGACGTCGGCGATGGTGTTGGCCGCGCTGTGATGGGCGATCGCCACGCCCTTCGGTGCGCCCGTCGAGCCCGAGGTGTAGATGATGTACGCGAGCTCGTGTGGGTCCACCGCCACCGGGTCATGCATGGCGCGCGCGGGGCTGTCGGCGGCGAGGAAACCGGCATCGACCAGCAGCGTCATACCCGATGCTTGCTGGATGGCGCTGACCCGGTTCTCGGGCAGATCGACGCCGAGCGGCAGGTAGCAGCAGCCGGCGTGCAGGACAGCGAGGACGGCGAGAACCTGATCGGGCCCCTTGGGCAGGCGCACGCCGATCACCGATCCGGGGGCGGCGTGCGCCGCGATCCGCCCGGCCAGTTCCCGCACCTCCGCGAGCAGCTCCCGGTAGGTCAGTGTGCCGCTCGGTCGCCCCGGATGGGCCGCCGGGTCCCACAGCAGCGCGGGGGCCGTCGGGGTGCGCTCGGCGGTGCGGAGGAACGGGGCGTGCAGGAGGCCATCGGCGACGGCGGGGCTCGCGTTCACCGCGGCGCGCGCTGCTTGCGTTTCCGGGGGGATGGCGGCGATCGCGGAGAGGGGAAGGTCCTCACTCTCGGCGGCGGCGAGGGTTTCCAGGGAGCGGATGAAGCTGTCGAACAGCTGCTGTGCCACGGTCTGCTCGAGCGCGCCCCGGCGCACGTCGAAGGAGACCGTCACCTCCGCCTCGGTGAAGCGGATGATCTGGCAGTCCAGGATCACCTGAGGGGTGGAGGAGCGGGCGGTGCGGAACTCCCCGAGCACATCGGTGACCTCCGCGGGGAACAGCGGGATCCGCGGCGCATAGGTGAACACGTAGGGGGACATGCCGGAGTGGGTCCCCGCAGACAGGCCCTCGCGCAGCTCCTCGGTGGCCTCGATGCCGCGCAGCAGACGATGCCGCAGTTCGCGGCTCGCCTCGGCGGCCACGGTGCGCAGATCGGGTGCCGGCAGGGAGCGGTGGGCGAAGGTCAGGGTGCGGTCGGCGACGTGGTCCTCCGTGCCGCGGGTATCGACGCCGGTCACGGTGACGATGAACTCCGATGAGGACGACCAGCGACGCAGGCACTCCTCAAAGACGCCCAGGACCAGGGCTGTGGTGGGAGTGGACAAGCGCCGGGCGGCGGTGCCGAGCCGCTCCCATTCCTCCACCGAGATCGATCGCTGCCAACGGTCGGTGATCGCCGGGGCGGTGGCAGGGCTGCCGGGCAGCTCGGGGGCGGCCAGCAGCGGCTCGCGACGCGGATCGGGGGCGGTCAGCTCCGGGCGGAGCCGAGGTGAGCGGAGGCTCGAGCGCAGGTCATCGAAGGTGTAGCGGGGGAGCGGCGCATCGGGCTCGGCGATGGTGCGGGCGAGGTCGGTGGCCATACGGCCGATGCCGGCGAGGTCGGTGACGATGAGGGAGACCACCAGGTGCACCGTGGTGGTGCCATCGGGCAGCAGGGAGGCTTCGAGGGCCCAGGTGTGCCCCCTCGCCCGATCGACCGGGAAGCAGGCGAGCCGCTGGCGGATCTGCTCCAGCTGCGCCTCGGGGTCGGGGGCGGTGCGCAGATCGTTGACCACGAGCGAGGGGGGCTCGGTCTTGTGGTCGATCAGATGCTCGGGGGTTGGCATGACGGCCCGCAAGGAAGGGTGCCGGTGCAGGTGCGGGACGGCGGCCTCGAGCACAGCCGGGTCCAGCCGCTTACCGCCGAACTCCACGTAGCCCAGGCAGTGCTGGCCTCCCAGGGGCTGATCGGGATCAGCGCCGATGGCATACGCGGATTGGATCGGGGTGGCGGTGAAGGTGCTGCTGGGCGGGGTGGCGGAGGACGGAGTCCTGGGCACAGCGGTGGTGGAGGGCAACGCGGTATCTTTCTAGTTAGGTAAGGCAAGCCTAACATGGACTGCTCGGCGCAGGCTATAGAGGCTAGTGAGAATCATACTCATATCGGGATGTGGGGCACAGGGGCGCGCCCGGGTGCGCGCAGCAGAGAGGTGCCGGGGTGTGGGGCCTCGGGGAGTGCGGAGTCAGTGCCGCTCGGCGGCCCGCTTCGCTCCCACCATCGCACAGGCGGAACCGGTGAGGGCGAGGAAGCCGAGCGCGATGCAGCTACCGACGCTCCACCACGGGACGCCCTCCACGTCACGTTGGATGAGCGTGCCCACCGCTCTCATGACGAGCGCGACCGCGCACAGCAAGGTCGGGATCCAGGCCGCCCGATGGTTGGCGCGCCAAGCGGCCTCATCCTCGAGCAACAGCGGCAGCCGGTACACGAACTTCAACCGGTGGTCCGGGCAGGGTGCGTCGCCACGTGCGCTCGAGAAGGTCCGATCCCTCACGCATCAGCGTGGAGAGTTGGACCGGGTGGCATCGATCGACTCGACGATCGTGCGCGTGCATCAGCACGGCTGGACGCCCGCCCGGGCACTCGCCTTCCTGCTGACGTCGGACCACACGGCGGACACGAGCATGCTCAGTCGCACCATGGAAGCGGTCGTCTCGCAGTGCAGCAGTCTCCTCACACAAAGGACGACCTTCTGGGGATCCCACGCTTGGGGGCGCTGCGGCATGATGGACAGATGTCGATAGTCACTACAGATTCCCCTCTGCGCGATACTGATTCGCCGCCGCGAATCTCGGTGGCCACCGTTTTTGTCATCGGTGGCGCGTTGATTGGCTACACGGCACTGAGCCTCGGCGTCCTTGTTGCAGTCTTTCTCTTGAGTTCTGATCCCCTGTCCAGTGCCCGCACGATAGTCGCCGTATTCATGTCCCTGCACGCAGCAGGCTGCTTAACACTGGTGATCTGGCTGTCCCGACGCCGCGGCATCCCAATACGCGCGCTCGGAGTTCGACGACCCGGGTGGAAGCTGCTGCATGCGCTTTGGGAGTTCCCTCTTATTCTAATTGTCGCGACTATGGCCCAAATCCTGTTCAGCGTGTTAATCTTGGGCCAGAGTGAGCCACCCGACAATGGGGCGAGCCGCGACATTGCGGGCGTTGGCCCGCTAGTATTTATGGTGGGTTTACTTGGGACGGCCGCGCTAACCCCCCTATGGGAAGAGTTGTTCTTTCGGGGCGTGCTTCAGGGTGCGGCTTCTCAGCGCTGGGGATCTTTGATCGGTATTATCGTAACCGCGATTACTTTCGCGGTCTCCCACAGCTACCTAATCCTACCGCCCTACTACCTCGTCCTCGGCCTTGGCCTGAGCTTGCTGCGCGTGTTTCACCGCGATCTCTGGGGTTCCTTGGCCGTGCACATGGGGCTCAATGGACTCGTGAGTATGGTGGCCCTCATGGCGTGAACTGATTCAAGTTTGTTCTTGCCGAGTTGCACGCGGTTTGGCGCGCTGGATTCTGAGGAATCTATCGCAGATGTCCAGTGTGTGCGACCCGATTCGCTAGCGGCTAGGGCGTGTTGCTAAAGGGTGGCAGCGGCGTTCAGGTGGCACTTGACGTATGGCGCGTGCTGAATATTCGGCTCTTCAGAGTTGAGTGTGGGCGCGCCGGTGGTGCGGGGTAGTTGGGGTTAGACGTCGAGGTCCTTGGTGATGAGCGGACTTCAACCCCCGCTGATCTCAAGGATCTCGACGATGCCCAACCATAGGTGCGTATGCCCTGACGCGCTCGATCGCTGCGACCGATGCGATGTTCTCCTCGACTTCCCCAGCCTCCACCTGGTCGCGGTCACGCAGGCTCCGTCGGGCCTGATGCTTGAGGTGGAGTCCTGCGATCCGGTCATGGGCTGCCCCGGCGGCGGGGTCATCGCCACCGGTCACGGCCGGGTGGTGGTCGAGGTGATCGATGCTCCGTGGGCGGGTCGGCCGGTGCGGATTCGGTGGTGCAAGCGTCGCTGGATCTGTCTCGAGGGCGTCTGTGAGGTGGTCTCGTTCGTCGAGCAGGACCCCGGGGTATACGCGCCGCGGGGGCTGTTGAGCACGCGCGCGATCCGGTGGGCGATCCGCCTGCTCCGCTACGAGGGGGCGACGGTCCAGGGCTTGGCCCGGCAGCTTGGCACGACGTGGAACACGGTCTGGTCCCAGGTTCGGCCAGTCCTGATCGAGGCCGCGAATGACCCGGTCCGCCTCGAGGACGTGCAGGTCCTGGGCGTGGACGAACACATCTGGCATCACCGTGACCCGCGCCGGCGCGGTCCGAAGGAGCTCACCGGGATGGTCGATCTGACTCGCGGGCCCCACCCCACTGCCAGGCTGCTGGACCTGATCCCTGGCCGATCCGGCAAGGCCTACCGAGACTGGCTCGACGAGCGGGGCGATGAGTTCCGCAAGCGGGTCGAGATCGCGACGCTGGACCCGTTCCAGGGATACAAGAACGCGATCGATGACCAGCTCGAGGGCGCCACCTGCGTGCTGGATGCGTTCCACATCGTCAAGCTCGCCGGGGCTGCGGTCGATGATGTCCGCCGCCGGATCCAGCAGGAGGCCCTCGGCCGCCGAGGCCGCAAGGGCGAGCCTCTCTATGGGATCCGTCATGTTCTCCGCGCTGGACGGGAACGCCTCACGCCGCGTCAGCAGACTCGTCTGGCCAGCGCATTCGCGGCCCATCCCGATCATGTTGCGGTCGAGGTCGCCTATCAGTGCGCCCAGGACGTCCGAGACGTGTTCCGCCAGCCCACGCCCGCCCGAGGCCGACGACTGGCCGAGCAGCTGATCGAGAGGCTGCCGTCCTGCCCGATTCCGGAGATCGCCAGGCTCGGTAAGACCCTGCGTCGATGGAAGAACGCGTTCTTGGCCTACTTCGATACTGACGGCGCGAGCAACGGCGGTACCGAGGCCATCAACGGGATCATCGAACTCGGCCGCTGCATCGCCAGAGGGTTCCGCAACGTCGAGCACTACCGCCTCCGCATGCTCCTCATCACCGGCGGACTCGACGCCTCACCCCCACACCCAACTCTGAAGAGCCCCGTTAGTGCCCCACACCACCCCCAAAACCACCCATCACCCCAGGTCACAGCCCCGCCAGACAGCCAACCCCAACTCGATGACCTAAGTCAGGATTGACGGGCTCAAGGCCCAGGCCGCCGCGAACCAGAAGCTCGTGAGTCAAGCCGGCGGCGCGGTGAAGCGAATCGAGAAGCGCACCGAAGAGCGGGTCGAGAAGGCTGTCGAGCAGGTCGCCGGGGAGGCTTCGACCACGATGACCGCGAACCTCGATGCGTCGAACGAACGGGCCGAGCGGATCATCGCGGCGACGGCGAAGCTGGAAGCGCGTCAGCTCTGGTCGGCGGCCGCGGCGATGCGCCTCGCCCTCCTGCCGGTGGTCGTGGTCGTCGCCGGGCTCTGGATGGGCATCGCCGGGCTCATCACGGGCGCTCAGTGGGCGCTGGACGTGGACGGGAGCGTGTGGCTCGGGATCGGGCGCTGGCTCGCGGTCGGCGCTGGCCTCGCCGGGGCCGGTTACGCCCTCTTCGCGTCCGTCCGGTGGGCCGCCGGTCTCGTGGAGACGTGGAAGGGTCGCGGGATGCCGACGTGGCCGAGCTGGCGCAAGAGGTGACCGTGATTCCCGAGGGCAAGCGCGCGGAGCGCGTGCGGCAGCCCTGCAACTGGACGATAGGTCAGCACACACTGTATAGTTCAGTGCATGCTGACTATTGCTTCGCGCCTCGACGTCATGAACCGGCTGGGCCGGGCCATGGCGGACCCGACGCGCTCCAAGATACTGATGTCCCTGCTCGACGGCCCGAGCCACCCCGCCGTGCTCTCGCGCGAGTTGGGGCTGACGCGGTCGAACGTGTCGAACCACCTAACCTGCCTGCGCGACTGCGGGATCGTGGTCGCCGAGCCCGAGGGCCGCCAGACCCGCTACA
>NZ_JACHWP010000013.1 GCF_014191425.1 Helcobacillus massiliensis | reverse complement strand
TGGGCGCGTCCCGTCGGCCCGCCCTGGCGGACCCGGCGCATGCGCTGATCGCGGCGCGGCCCACGCGGGATGCGCGCGCATCGGTGATCGAGTGGCGCGGCAGCGCCCATGTGCTGACGCACCGCGGCGGCCCGGCGCGCCTGCTGGCCGGCCAATGCGGCCTGCGGATCCGGGAGGCGTCACCGCTGGGCGGCACCGGGTACGCGGTGTTCGTGACCGATGAGCTCGCACAGTCCGACCGCGTCCCCAGCAGCGCCGATGCAGCGGGCGCAGGCGGTGCCGCGGCTGAGCCGGTCGTCGGCTCCGACGCCCTCGGTGTCCGCCGTCTCGACGCCTCCTCCAGCGCCGACGTGTTCGACCTCGGCGATGTGGGCCGCATCCTCCATGCCGTCCCGTCCGCCGACGGCCGGCGCGTTGCGATCAGTTCGCACGACGGCACTGTCCGCGTCGTCGACCTCGACCACGCCGGCGAGGGCGCTGACCTGCGCATCTCCCTCGGCGGGGTGCGGAACATCGCCCACTCCACCGGCGGTGAGGTCGCCGATCTGGCGATCTCTCCGGATTCGCGCTGGCTGGTGTGGTCCGAACCGAACTCGTGGCATCTGAGCCGGCTGATGATCGCGGACCTGGAGGAGAAGGACCCCGTCGGCCGGCCCCTCACCTCCGGGGTGTTCCGGGAGGCCCACCCGGCGTTCTCCGCGGACGGCAAGCATCTGGCGTTTGTCTCCAGCCGCACCCTCGACACCGTGTACGACGACCTCGTGTTCGACCTCGCGTTCGTGAACGCGCAGCGCCCGCACCTGCTGCCGCTGGACCGCACCACGGAGGACCCGTTCGGGCCCCGCGTGGACGGCTGGGCGGCGACGGCCGCGGAGGCGAAGCCGGACGAGGCGGGCAGCGCCGCCGGCCGCCCCGGCGCTGACGGCGCTGCGGCGATGCGGGCCGACGGCACCACGGCGCCCATCGGTCCCCAGTCCCCGGTTGCCGCCCCGACCACCACGGTGCACCTCGACGGCGCGGAGCAGCGGATCCTGCCGTTCCCCGTGGAGTCCGGCCGCATGTCGCAGCTGCAGGCGGTGAAGGACGGGTTCGTGTGGCTGCGACACCCGCAGGAGACCGCCATCGGCTCCACTCGTGCCGGGGTGGAGGGGGACGCGCCGAAGCCGACGCTGGAGATGTGGAACCTGAAGGACCGCCGCCTGCTCACCCTCGCCGAGGGCGTGGACCAGGTGGAGGCGTCCGGTGACGGTGAGCATCTGGTGATCCGGCAGGGCGATGCTCTCGTGCAGATCCCGTCGGCCCGCACCACCGAGGAGGACGACCCGGCGCGCATTGAGATCGACGCGTCCCGCCTGCGGCTGATGGTGGATCCGGTGGCGGAGCGCCTCGGGATGCTGTGGGACAACTACCGGATCATGGCGCAGCAGTTCTGGCGGGCGGACATGGACGGGCAGGACTGGCACGCGATGACCTCCTGGTACGAGGATGTGGTGCCGCGCCTGGTCACCCAGAGCGATGTCGTGGACATGATGTGGGAGGTGGTCGGTGAGCTCGGCACCTCGCACGCCTATGTGGCGCCCGCCGAAGTCGATGTGGAGAGGCCGCCGATGCCGGGCCTGCTGGGTGCGGAGCTGGTCCGCGACGGGGACGCGTGGGTGATCGAGCGGATCCTCACGGGGGATTCGTCGGATCCGGCGTCGCGCTGCCCGATCCTGGCGCCCGGTGTGGCGGCGCAGGTGGGTGACCGCATCGTCCAGGTGGACGGCCGTGACGTGGACCCGGCCCAGGGGCCGGCGCCGCTGCTGGTCGGCACGGCCGACAGGCCGACGGAGCTGGTGCTGGAGCGGCCCGGCGCGACGGGTGCTGATGCGCGCCGCCGCGTTGTGGTGGTGCCGACGGGTGACGAGCATGACCTGCGGTACCAGTCGTGGGTGCAGTCGCGCCGCGAGTTCGTGGCGGAGCGCTCCGGCGGCCGCCTCGGCTACCTGCACATTCCGGACATGATGTCCGGCGGGTGGGCGCAGATGCACCGCGACCTGCGGGCGGCGTCCGAGAAGGAGGGCATCGTGGTGGATGTCCGCTACAACAGCGGCGGCCACACCTCGCAGCTGGTGACGGACCGGCTGGCGCGCCGCGTGGTGTCCTGGGACTACCCGCGGCATCAGGAGCCGGGCACGTATCCGGCGTTCGCGCCGCGCGGCCCGATCGCGCTGGTGACGAACCAGGATGCGGGCTCCGACGGCGACATCGTGAACGCCGTGTCCCAGGCGATGGGGATCGGTCCGGTGATCGGCACCCGCACCTGGGGCGGTGTGATCGGCATCGACGGCCGCTTCGACCTGGTGGACGGCACGGGCATCACGCAGCCGAAGTATGCGTCCTGGTTCGAGGGCAAGGACTGGGGGATCGAGAACTACGGCGTGGATCCGGACATTGAGGTGTCCATCCCGCCGAGTGCGTGGGTCGCGGGTGAGGATCCGCAGCTGGCGCGGGGCGTGGATGAGGTGCTGGCGGCTCTGACGGACCGCCCGGCTGCGGTGGCTCCGCCGCTGCCGCCGGCCCGCTACGGCGGTGGCGGCGCTGCCTGATCCCACCAGCCCTGCGCTGGGTGAGCGCCTCGCCGAGGCGTGGGCCGACGGGTCCCTGATTCCCGTCGGCCCCGCCCCGGCTGCCGAGCTCCCCGCTTCCGAGCACCCTGCTCCGAAGCTCCCGCCTGCCGAGCGGGTGCGCGCGGACCTGGTGGGCACCGGCGAGTCGTATGCGGCGTGGCGGCTGTCCGCACCGGGCACGGACCCGGTGACGGTGCGGGTGCCGCTGACGGACGCGGCGGTCGGCCTGGAGTTCCCGGCGCTGCGCCTGGTGCAGGAGCACGCGCCTCAGGCGGGGTCGGCGCCGCTCGCCGCCCACCCGGATGGGGCGACGAGTCCGATCGGGGTGCCGTGCGCGGTGACGGGGTTCGTGCCGGGCGAGGTTCTGTCGCCTCAGGGGTGGACGCCGGCGCATCTGGCGGCGCATGCGCGCCTGCTGGCGCGCCTGCACACGATCGCGCTGCCCGGCCGGGGCGCTCTCCCTGCGCTCGCGCCCGGGCCGTTCTCACTGGAGGCGGAGGCGGCGTCGGTGTTCGCATGGTGGGAGGAGCACCACCCGGAGGCGCTCGCGCTGCCCGGCGACCCCGCCGGCAGCGCTGGGGCCGACGGAACCCGCCGCATCCTGGACCGCGCCCTCGCGTTCTGTTCCCGCATCGACCGCGACGCGGGGCTGACCAGCGATTTCGTGCTGTCCCACGGGGATCTGTGCGCCACGAACGTGGTGTGGTCGCATTCTGAACACCCGAGCCCCGAACGCGACCGCACGGCCGCCCCCGGCACACCGGTGCCGGGGTTCATCGACTTCGAGTGGGCACAGGCCGATGACCGCGCCCGCGACCTCGCCATCATCGGAGGCGCCGTCCACGGCGGCCCCTGGTACGTCCCGATGGACGACGCTGCGGTCCGCGCATTCGTCGCGGAGTACGTGCGGGAATCCGAATCGCTGACGGATGCGGCCGCGCCGCTGGGTGCGGATCATCTTCTGCTGCGGCGCGACGGCTGGGTCGCGTACGAGCGGACGGCGATGCTGCTGCACTGCTCAGCGCGCGCATCTGTCGGCAATGAGCTTCACCGCCGCGTTCTGCCGGGCCTGCGGGAGCGCCTCAGTGCGTTCCTCGCGGGCTGAGGCGACCCGGCACGGCGCCCGGGATCCGATTGGTGTCAGCGGGAGGCGACGCTGTGGCGGGACCCGTCGGACCCACCAGCGTTGGCGGAGCCTGCCTGCGCCGCCCACCGAGCGCTCGCGAGAGGCGCAGCGAGCAGGCCGACGGGCCCCGCTGCACGTCGTGATCTTCACCGGCAGTCTCCTCACGGTCTGTTGGGTGATGGGCTTCGACATCCGCGCCATACTCACAGGCACCCCCTCCGCCACGAGGCCGTTCACCGGCGGCCCCTTCCTCCTCTTCCCCTTCCTGTTCGCACTGATCGCCAGCAGGATTGTGGTCGGCAAGATCCAGAGCGCTCTATCGGGCCGCCGGACCCCGGCCAGTCCGCAGCGCCCGTCGGCCCCGTCCCAGCGCTCGTCGGCCCGATCCCGACGGAGCGCGCTGCGCAGGCAGAGCTCCCCGGTCTCCGGTGCCGATACGGTCGACCCGTACAGCGATGCCTCCCCATGGTCGTCGCGCGGCAACGACATCGGCTATTCCCGCGCCTTTGAACCCGCTCCTGGCGGTGCCGAGCAGTGGCGCCGGGGCGGTGCAGAGGAGAAGACCAGCGACCCCATCATCAGGATCGGCGACTGGGTGACGCGGAACAAGGGGGCCAGAACCTTCGCATCACTGCCCATCGCGTTCGTGCTCAGGGTCTTTCTGCCGACGCTCTTCTTCTCCGCGGCCGCTGCGTTCCTCATGCCGCGGGGCGCGGGGACGTCGTTCCTGGCGCTCATGGTCCTTGTCGCGCTCGGCGGGACCCTGCTGATGGCGGCGTACTACCGCAAGGCGAAGGATCAGCAGCGCAAGGAGCGGCAGTCCGCCTACCTGAGTGACAACGTCACGCAGTTCAATGAGGAGTTCGGCTCTTCGGACGTTGACAGCGGCCGCCTCAGCACCTCGGACCCCGACCCGTCCTGGCGCTGGGGCTGAGGGGGCCAGCAGTTCCGCCCGATACCATCGGGCTTTCACGAAGCACACCGACACAGATGCAGCCACTCGCTGCGGTGTGCGCGATCGGATTTCCTCTGTTCGTACTGATCAGCGCGCTTCAGCGCCGCCGGTAGACTGTGCTGCGCTTCAGAGCGGCCGATAGACCGCCGCTCTGGGTCCCCCCTCCTCCATTCCGAGCCGATGCAGGTGTTTGGGGTCCCGTTGCCAGTCCCGCGCCACCGTGACCCTCAGATCCAAGCAGACGGGAGTTCCGAGCATCCTTTCGATGCCGGCGCGGATAGGACACCGCCCGCCCCGGCAGGAAGCCGGGGCGGGCGAAGAAGATGCCACAGGGATTCAGTTGACGTAGAACGGTCCCTGGCGTGTGATGGTCTGCGTCTCGCCGCTGGGCAGCCGATAGGTGACCTTGCGGACGGAGACGGCGGCGGCCGCGAACTGGGTGGGCTCATTGGTCAGGCCCTTGGCATCCGCGTGGTAGGTCAGCCTCGGGGTGGCACCGCCGCCGGCACTCTGCGGGACGTAACTGTGCGGGTACTGACCGTCTGTCACGCCCGTCGCGAAGAGGTAGCTCTTGCACGTGCGGTCCGAGTTGTAGGTCGGGGTGGGCAGCAGGGAGGCCGGCACGACTCCGTTCTGCGTGGCGGCCGTGTAGGTGAACTCCCACGCCTTGCTGACCCCGAACGTACCCGTGTATTTGGGGTAGTTGTTCTTGAAGGCGGTGGCGTACCGGCTGAAGTCGTAGTCGAACCAGTTGCGGGTCATGGCCCCCGTGGCACCGTTGGCCGGATCCCACACCTTCGCGATGGGCTCGAGCTGGTAGAAGCTGATGTCGGTTTTGCTCCGGCGGGTCCCAGCCGCCGTCCATCGGCACCCGGTGATGTCCTGGTAGCTGGAGTTGCACACCTTCTTGGAATCCTTGACGTGGGAGTTGCCGAGGTCGTAGAAGCCCGGCCCCCGGCCGTCGTTCACCGAGTCATCGCGGGCCATGAAGATGAACGACTGGGTCATGCTGACGATCTCGGCGTCCGCGGGGATGTTCATGACGTTCATCCACGTGCCGACGAAATCGAATATCTGCGTGGTGTTGCGGGAGTTGCTGCCCCAGTTATAGGTGAGGTCCGCGTATGCCTCGATCTTCGGCGTGCAGTTCGAGGGGCTGGGGCTGACCGCATAGGCCGGGGCAGCGACGGCGGTGGCCACGGCCGGGGCGGCCCAGGCGATGCCGGCAGTGATGGTTCTGCGATTGATCGAGCGCGTCTGCTCGTTGGCCAAGGGGAACCCCTCCTCGAGGTCTGAGGTGACTAGTGGTCGAGATCTGAAGTGAACCGTGAACGAACCGTTTCAATGACCAGCTCGCCATCAGAGACGGTAACTCGCCATCGGACATGGTAACTCACCATCAGGGATGGTAACACAGCTCCTGCGCAAGTCGTGGCCGCGCCGAGGCTCACGTCACCCCCCCTTCGCTTCCACCTTCGACCTCCCGAAACGAAAGAACAGCATGACCGTTCGCACTGGCACCCGCCGCACTCTGCTCACTACCGCTGCGTAGTCCGTTCCTGCCGTCGCGGTCTCGGTGGCCGCCCCGGCCTACGCCGGCTCACCCCAACCGCCGAAGCGCAGCGGCGACTACGGCCTGTTCGTCACAGCATCAGCGGAGGGCGAACGCATGGGGAACATCAACACCACCTCGGTCCTCGCCGACTACACCGCTGCGGATACTCCGGGGGAGTCCTTCAGAAACGGCTCCACCTGGGTGGAACCGGACAAGAACTGGGATGACGCCACCGGTCGACCGATCTCCCCGACCCCGCCGTACCACAACGGAGAGGGCTCCTACACCCCGGCCGGCAACGCCGGCGGCAGCAACGGCAGCTATGCCGCCAGCACGGGCTTCTGGTTCTCCTCCCCCACGAAGACCCCCGGAACGGGAACCGGTTACACCGGCACCGCCACCCTGCAGCCCGGCGCTGTGTTCTCCTCGAGGATCACGATCGTGGCGATGCCCGGGGGAACCCACCCAGTACGCGACGAACAGGACGCGGGAGTTGACCGGCAACTACACCCAGAAGCTCACCGACGAAACCAACCGCTACAACCCCTACATGGTGAAATCGCAGGCCGCCGGCACGCTCGCCCTGAAGCCGGGCACTGAGCGCACCTACGTGAATGATCAGGGCCGGAACGTGTGGGAGGGCATCGTGACCTTCACCACGACCACTGCGCAGTCGACCACGGCTACGAAGCCGTTCACACAGGTGAAGATCCTGCCGTACCTCGGTTCCTACTTCGACACGACCTACAGCTGGACGATCACTTCGTGGGTCGACTCGGCAACGATCACCTACAGCACCGGTGCCACCTCTACGGTGCTGTCGAACCAGGCTCTGAAGACCACGTCGTTCGTGAACAAGTAAGCCTCCCCGCTGGCCGCCGACGGATTGCTCCGCGCGGCCGGGTACGACATGAGCCGCAGCGCTGATCAGCACTGCGGCTCATGTCATGGAGACGGGCTCCCTGCGGGGCTCTAGCCCTCTGGTGGGCGGGATGCGCGCCGGTTCAGACCTGTGGCGACTGGTAGCCGGGGTGCTCGTTCTCGTTGAGCCCCTGGTGCTCGACCTGCGGCTCCGCCGGAGCGGCGCTCCCACCGAAGGACGGCGCACTCGGCGCCTGATCCGCGTCCGCGCTGTTCTGCGGGGCCACGCTCGCAGCGGTATGTCCGGCGACCGTTGCTGCCGGCACGGAGGCGCCATCGGTGCCGTGGAACTGCGGAGCCTCCCCCTGCGGATGGTTCTGGCTGTGCGCGGACGCAGCCGCTGCGCCCGCAACGCCGGCAACGGCGGCGCCGGCGATCAGCTTCGGAATCGCGCCGACCACCAGGGCCGCCACAATGCCGAGGACGACCGCGAGGATGCGGATCATCCCCGGATCCATCGTGGTCATCTCAAACAGGAAGTAGCGCGAGGCGAAGTACACGATGACACCGGCGAGGGCACCGAGGCCGCCGCCGGCGGCGTTGGCACCGCTGTTCTTCTTCCGACCGAACATGAGGGGCTCCTTCTTCAGGGACTGAGGGGGTGTACGCCGATCACGCTACGCACACCGCACCGCTTCGCACAGGGGGAGCCGATCCCCGAAGCATGGGGAGTTGATGGGGACCCGGCTCCCACCTGGGCGAACATCAGTCTTCAGGCGAAGAAGGCGACAGTCAGTTCCCGCCGTTCCCCTTGTCCTCAGCGTCGTGGTCATGGCCCTCGTGGTCATGGCCCTCGTGGTCATGGCCCTCGTGGTCATGACCGTGCTGGTCGGCACCGTGGTCGTGGTCGTGATCGTGACCGTGGTGCTCACCGCCTCCGTCGGACGCCTCGCCCTCATGGCCGTGCTCGTGGTCGTGCCCACCGGACACCTCAACCTCACCCGACGGCGACCCGGTCGTCACCTGCACCTCGTGCGGAACCTCCGGCAGATCCAGCGAGCGGTAGAGCTTGCCGGACTCGATGTCCACCAGGTGCAGCTTCTTCGCGGCCGGCTCGGTCACGAAGGCGGTCCCGTCGGCCACGGTGACCAGCGGGGCTGCCTGCTGCCAGTTCTTCGGCTCCTTCCACGGCTTCACCACCGGCACCTCATGGATCGGCTTACCGGTCTCGGGGTCGATGATGCGCAGCTTGCCGTCGGCGGTCAGCACGATCGCCTCCCCCTCCGGGCCGCGCTCGAGGGAGCGGAACCAGTAGGGCGAGCCGAGGTCCACCTTCTGCTGCTTGCCGGTGCGGGTGTCGAGCAGGCCGATCACGGTGCTGGCTTCGGAGCCGTCGCCGTCCTCGGCCTTGGGCTCACCATCGGTCAGGATGATCGACGAATTCTCACTGCCCTTGAGGTTGCCGGAGCGCTCAGCGCCCGCAATGGGGGCGACCTTGTGGAACTTCCCGTCGCGGTAGACCACGGGCCCGTTCTCGCAGCCGAGGGCCACAACATCGCCCTTCTCGGTCGGCTCAGCGACGGCCTCGCCGTGCACGCCCGGGCAGTCCTTCGTCTCGGCGGTGACCTTGCCGTTCTTGTCCTTCACCTGCACGGTGGTGCGCTCATCCTCCGTGCCCTGCGTGGTCAGCAGGCCCCCGTCGGCCAGCGGGACGGCCACCCCGTGGTGCGGGGCGTCGGTCTTCGTGGTGACGGCGGCGCCGAGGTCGCCATCGGCGAGGGCCGACGGGTCCATGATCGTGATCTGCCCGGTTTCGTCCGAGAAGAGAGCGGTGCGCTCGCCGTGGGGCACCACATGGCCCGGGTGCGGGGCCTTGACGGTGACGTCGGTGATTCGGGGCTCCTGCTCGAAGAAGTGCTTGTGGTCGCCGTGGGGCTGCTCGATGAGGCCGGTGTCGTAGGCGGTGAACTGCTCACCGTGCGAGAGCATGACGTGACGGCCGTCGCCGGCGGGGTTGAGGCGGACATAGCCGTCGAGCTTCTCGGTGCCGAGGACCTCGCCGCTCTCGGCGTCGATGGTGGTCACGCCGCCGTCATGTGCGAGCACGACACGCGGGGACAGCGCGGCGACTTCAGTTTTCTTGGGGGCCGACGGCTTCGCGCTTGCGCTGGGGCTGCCGGACCCGGCGTCGGAAGCGCCCGACGAGGTGGCTCCGGCGCCGCAGCCGGCAAGGGCGAGGGCAAAAGCCCCGGTCAGAGCAATGCCGCGAACTTTCCTAGGAATGGTTCTCATTGGCTTCATAGTGGTGAAGGCTAGCAGCAGATGGGAGCCGTTCGCATCTGCAGTGTCGGGTGGCGCGCGCTGCAACGACCGAAATCCGCGCAGTCTGAACGTTTTCTCGGGATTCGGTGGAGCCTGATCTGCAACGATGTCACCCATGAACAAGAAGGAACTCATCCAGGACGTCGCTGCAGCTACCGACCTTCCGCAGGCTCAGGCACAGGAAGTCGTCTCCGCAGCACTCGACTCGATCATCAAGGCCGTCGCCAACGGCGACAAGGTTCAGATCGCCGGCTTCGGCACCTTCGAGCCGCGCGAGCGCGCAGCTCGCACCGGCCGCAACCCGCAGACCGGCGCTCCGGTGGAGATCGCCGCCTCGACCGCACCGGCCTTCAAGCCGGCCGCAGCGTTCAAGGACGCCGTCAACAAGTGATCCCGTGATCAGCACGGGGTGACCCCTGAGCTGATCCACTGACCTGCTGAGCGCCCCGCTCTCCCCGTTCGCCTCGCGCAACGGAGACGGGGCGCTTTGCTGTGCACCGCCTCCGCTCCCCCGGGCTCCCTGCTGTCGCCACCGGGCCCCGCCCCCAGGGCCCGCGCCGGGGGACGGCGCTGTTCCCGGACCGGGTTCGGCGCGGGGCCTGTGCACATTCCGACCAAAAACCGGGCGTACGGCTCCGTAACGCCCCGCAAGCCCCGATTCGCTCCACTTTTTGCACAGCACTCGCGCTGCCGTGGCGAGCCGCGACCTTTGCACAGCACTCACGCTGACGTGGCGAGCCGCGCCTGCCCCGGCCTCCGCTCCCGCGTAGATTGGCGCGCGTGAACCAGAACAGCAGCACCGCGAGCCCCAGCCCCCGCGCCGCAGAGCACGGCATCGCCGTTGAGCTCGACGGTCGCGTCATCGGGGACCTTCGCGCCGTGGTGGGAGACGCCTGGTCACAGGTCGGCATGGAGCACCTGGCGAAGAACACCGAAGCCGTCCTCGGGTGGGTGTTCGACCCGGAAGCCGCGGGCCGGGGCTACGCGACCGAATCCGTCGGTGCCCTCATCACCGCGTGCTTCGCCCACCTCGGCGTGCGGCGCGTGAGCGGCAGCTGCTTCGCGGCGAACGAGCCGTCCGCGCGGCTGATGAAGCGGCTCGGGATGCGACTGGAGGAGCACTCCCGAAAGACCGCGCTGCACCGCTCCGGCCAATGGATGGACACCATGATGTTCGGCGTCCTCGCCGACGACTGGCCGGAGCGCTGAGAGCGAGAGGGGCCGGAGCGCTGAGAGCGAGAGAGGCCGGGGCGCTGAGAGGCCGCAATCTCAGAGACTGAACGTGCGAAACGGCCCCGCACCCCGTCTGAACGAACAGGCAGGAGGCGGGGCCGGTGCGGGCAGGGCCGGTGCGGGCAGGGCCGGTGCGGGCGGGGCGCTGCAGGCGAGGTGCGCTGGCTGCGGGGCCGAGGCTGACTGAGGCGGCTCACGCCGCCGGGCCGGGCCGGATCAGATCACGCCGAAGGCGAGCATCGCGTCGGCGACCTTCTTGAATCCGGCCACGTTCGCGCCGATCACGTAGTCACCAGGGTGCCCGTACTCCTCGGCGGTCTCGAGGCAGTCGGTGTGGATGTTGCGCATGATCTCGGTGAGGCGCTGCTCCGTGTACTCGAAGGTCCAGCTGTCGCGCATGGCGTTCTGCTGCATCTCCAGCGCGGAGGTGGCCACACCGCCGGCGTTCGCGGCCTTGCCCGGGCCGTACAGCACCTTCGCATCGCGCAGAACGTGGATCGCCTCCGGGGTGCACGGCATGTTCGCACCCTCGCTGAGGGCCTCCAAACCGTTCTTCACAAGGGTGCGGGCGGCGTCAGCGTCGAGCTCGTTCTGAGTGGCGCACGGCAGGGCGATTTCGGCGGGAACATCCCACACGGAGCCGTCCTTGACGAAGCGGGACTTCCCGCCGCGGCGCTCCGCGTATTCGCTGATGCGGCCGCGCTCCACGCCCTTGATCTGCTTGAGCAGGTCGAGGTCGATGCCGTCCTCGTCCACCACGTAGCCGGAGGAGTCGGACGCGGTGACGACGGTGGCACCGAGCTGCTGCGACTTCTCGATCGCATAGGTGGCCACATTGCCGGAGCCGGAGACGAGCACGCGCTTGCCGTCGAAGCTCTTCCCCTTCGCCTTCAGCATCTCCTCGGCGAAGATCGTGGCACCGTAGCCGGTCGCTTCGGTGCGGACCAGCGACCCGCCCCAGTTCAGGCCCTTGCCGGTGAGGACACCGGACTCGTAGCGGTTGGTGAGGCGCTTGTACTGGCCGAACAGGTAGCCGATCTCACGGCCGCCCACGCCGATGTCACCGGCGGGAACGTCCGTGTACTCGCCGAGGTGGCGGTGCAGCTCCACCATGAACGACTGGCAGAAGCGCATGATCTCGCCGTCCGAGCGGCCGTGCGGGTCGAAGTCGGAGCCGCCCTTCCCGCCGCCGATGGGCAGGCCGGTGAGGGCGTTCTTGAAGATCTGCTCGAACCCGAGGAACTTGATGATGCCGAGGTTCACACTGGAGTGGAACCGCAGACCGCCCTTGTACGGGCCGAGGGCGGAGTTGAACTCCACGCGGAAGCCGCGGTTCACGCACACGTTGCCCTCATCGTCCACCCAGGGGACGCGGAAGATGATCTGGCGCTCGGGCTCGCACATCCGCTCCAAGACGGACGCTGCGGCGTATTCGGGGTGACGGTTCTCCAGCACTTCGAGCGATTCAAAGATCTCCCGGACAGCCTGGTGGAACTCGGGTTCGCCGGCGTTGCGTGCAAGGACTTTGTCCATTGTGGTCTGCAGGCTCGAGTTCACCATGCGCGATACCTCCGTGATGGGCGGGTGGGGGACGGGTCGATGCTATACGCCCTGTCCGTCATGCGGGAAACACTTTCCCCCATGTGGACTGATTCCCGGTACGGGGAGGGCGCGCGACCCCTATACTGCCCGCCCCGCCAGGACCGGGTGGGCTCATCGGCCCGAACTGTGGGGCTCGTACCGTCCCCGTCCACGTGCCGCTGTCCGATCGCCGATCCGCCGGCTGACTCCGGGGCAGGCAACCGGCCGAGGCCGGGGCGGACAGTCGACCGAGACCAGGGCAGGCAGCCGCACGCCGGATCGATTCAGCGACACATATCTCACTCGCACGGCGACCAAACCTATTAAGAACGGTTATCATCTTCATGACATGAGCCCGTCGGCCCCGCCGCAGGCTCCCTCCCCACCCGTTCCGGCCCGCACCGGAACCTTCTCGCTGGAAAGGTCACCCATGCCCGCCCCCACCTCTCCCGGCCGCGCCGCACCGCCCGGGCCGCCCCGCACGGGTGCAGCCGGCCCGCTGACCGCCTCACCCGTCGGCGGCGCAGCCCGCCACCGCATCGACCTGCGGCCCCTTCTGCTGATGGCCCTGAGCCTCGCCGTCATCGCCGCCGGCTCCGTGCTCCCCATGCCGACCGCCCTCGCCGCCAGCACCGTGGACGGCAAGGACCTCCTCTACCGCCGCCACGTGGACGCCGCCCACGTGTCCTGGACGGACGGTCACCTGGACGTGCAGGTGGTGGACGGCCAGACGGTGCGCCCGGCCGACGACGTTGCGGTCCGCCTCGGACCCGATGCCGACGCCGACGGCGCCGAGGTCTCCCGCATCACCGTGCCCAACGACCCGAACTTCTCCTTCCTCGGCAAGCCGGGCGATCACGTGTGGAACGCCCCTCAGCACATGTACGCCAACTGGGCACCCGTCTGGGCCGGCCTCGGCGCCGGCGACATCCCCGACACCATCGACCCCTCCTCCATCTCCCTCGAACTGAAGGGCAGCACGGGCCCGGGCACGATGGAGGTGTACCAAACGAACTACGCCGGCACCCCCGAGCGCGCGTTCTCATCGGCCGACGGCGCCCCCGCGTCCCTCCGGTCCAACAAGATGAAGCCGGGTGCTCACGGCCACTACAACTGGGCGTTCACCAAGCCGGGCCGCTACGACGTCCAGTGGCAGGCCCACGCCCGCACCACCGACGGCAAGCCCGTCAGCTCCCCGGTGCGGACCGTGACCTGGTACGTCGGCACCGATGAGCAGGCGGGGCTGCCCGCCGGCTCCTACCAGGGCACTCCCATCACGCGCCCGATCGAGGAGCAGACCGGCACCCCGAATCCGTCCGACCCGGCCAAGGAGCAGCCGAACCCCACGAAGAAGCCGGGGGCCACTGATCCCGCTGACAACGTCTGCACGCACATCGACAGCGGCCACCTGGACGTGCGCGGGGCCGGTTCCGCGGACAACCTGCGCGCCTTCCTCCGCTGGGACGGACCGAAGGGGAAGCCGGTGGACCTCGGCTCGGCCTCCTTCGTGATCGAGGTGCCGGATTCGGCGAAGTCCGACATTCCGGCCACCGGCGCCACCGCGGACCTCTCCGCGGCGCTGAACTCCACCTCCGCCTACCAGCTGCCGGAGATCCAGGACGAGAACCTGCCGTGGATGGGCTTCTCCACCGAGGACCTGGACGTCCCTGAGGGATCGAAGGTCTCCATCGGCCTGCTCGGCGTGGAAGCGCCGTCGCCGAACGCGCGCTTCGCCCTCGGTCACTTCGATTCGGGCAGCGGCAAGTTCGCCGTTGATCTGGATTCGACCAACTACGAGGACCAGCAGATCGACATGCCGGGGCGCACCCACACGCACCGCGCGCAGTTCTTCTCCGAGCCCGGCTACTACACGGTGTACTACTGGGTGGAGATCGTGAAGCCGGACGGCACCCGTAAATACGCGACCCTGGACGCCTGGTACGCCGTGGGGACCGACGCGATCGCCAACGCCTGTGAGCGCACCGGCGAGACGTCGCCGAAGCCGGAGGACCCCGCGCCGACCGATCCGGCTCCCGAGGACCCGGAGATTCCGTTCCCCGGTGACGACACGGGCTCTGACGGCTCCGACGGCGAAGACACGTCCACCCCGGGCGACGGGAACGACACCGGCTCTGACGGCTCCGACGGCGAGGACCCCGATGTCCTCTTCCCCGGCGATGGCTCCGCACCCGCGCCGAAGCCCGGCACGAAGCCGGGTACGAAGCCCGCTCCGAAGCCGGACAACGCGCAGAAGCGCATCATCCTCGAGCGCGGCCACGTGGACATCTGGCACGTCACCGCGAAGAACGGCGCGCTGAACCTGGGCCTGTCCGAGGACGTCACCGGCTCGCACGTGACCCGCGACCCGGCGTCCGTGGAGCTGCACGTGAAGGACGCCGCGAAGACCACCATCCCGCAGGGGTGGCCCGGCGCCGGCACCGCCTGGTACCTGCCGCAGGCGCAGAAGCAGGACGTTCTGTGGCCCGGGTGGGACACCCAGGGCATCAAGGGCGGCGGTGTCGCCGATCGTGTGGACCTCGCGGTCACGAAGGTGACCGGCCCCGGGAAGATCCACCTGTTCGGGTCCGACGCCTTCGGCAAGCAGACCCCGCTGCTCACCGGCGGCGCCACCGAGCTGAAGGCCGGGGCGGTGCGCAAGCAGACCTTCCCGGCGCACACCCACGCGAATTGGGTGTTCACCAAGCCGGGTGTGTACACGGTGACCGTGCAGGCGCGCGGCACCGCGAAGGGCCGGGCCGTCGCCTCGAAGGAGCAGACCTACACGTTCACCGTGGGCGATGACTTCCGCGGCAAGGCCAGCGGCGGCGCGGCCGGCGATGGCGCCCCGGCCTCAGGTACGCCGGGCTCCGGGGCCGACGGGTCCGCTGACCAGCCCGGTTCCACCGGCGGCGACACCGGCGCACCCGGCGGCGATGCCGGCACCGGCGATGCCGGCACCGGCGACGCCGGCGGCGCCCAGAACGGCGCTCTGCCTGCGGGCGGCGGCTCCCCGGCCTCCGTCGGCGGTGCTCCGGCCCCGACCGGTGACGCCGGTTCCGGTGCCCCAATGGGCGCTGCGGCCCCGTCGGGCGTGGGCGGTATGAAGCAGCCCGCGATGACGGAGTGCGACCCGGCGGACTTCTCCGGCGCGGGCGCCTCTGATGCCGGCGGCGCGTTCGATGCGGGCGGTGCGTCCGGCGCCTCCGATGCCGGTGGCGCTGCGCTGACCCCGTCGGGCCCGGCCCCGGGCGGCACCAGCTTCTCCGGTGCCCTCACGAGCAGCTTCGCCGCACGCTTCACCGCGGGCTCGGTGGCGCAGATCGTGACGGCGGCCGTGAGCGGCAGCTACACGATCCCAGCGAACACCCACGTCCACCCGAATTGGGTGTTCTCCAAGCCGGGTTCGTACACCCTCGTGATCCGCCAGACCGTCACCGGGAAGGATGGGAAGACAGCAACCTCGCGGTCGCACCTGAAGTTCGAGGTGGGCCCGAACGCCAAGGGCGTCACGGACGGTCACTTCGACTTCGGCGCCCAGTACGCGAACGGCACCCTGGTCGGCGCGGTGAAGGACGACCGCTCCTCCCCCGCCAAGTGGGTGAAGCCGTCGTCGATGACGTTCGCGCTGAACGACACCGCGAAGACGAAGGCGCCGGCCGGCATTGAGTTCGTAGCCCCCGCCGGGTCGGACGTCTGGATGATCCCCGCCTCGCAGATCGCGGGCGTCCCGTGGCTGGGCGCGAACTCGATGCACCCGTCGATCGTGGACGGCACCACCGGCACGGTGCAGCTGACCCTGGAGAGCGTCAGCGGCCCCGGCAACGTGGGCGTGTTCACCTCCGGCAACTTCGGCTCCGTGGTGGGCGAGAAGTGGTTCTCCGGTTCCGGCAGCGGCGGCCCCGCAGCCGCCGGTAGCGAAAAGAGCGCTGCCGGTGGCACCGGCCAGGACGCCGCAGATGCGGCCGCCCAGGGCGCCGCGGGCGCACTGCCCGGTGCGGCAGGCCCCGGCGCCGGTGCGAACCCCTGCATCCCCACCGGGTCGATGCCGCGCACCGGTGCGACCGTCGCCCCGATCGTGGCCGCTGCGATGCTCGCCGTGCTCGGCGGTGCGGCTCTTGTCGCGCACCGTCGACGCTCCGCGACCGCGCTGACGGGACGCTCCGCCCAGGCGAGCGCTCCGAGCCGCGGTGGGGAGACCGACGCGCCGTGAGCACCCCGCTTACCCGGCGGCGCCTGACCCGACGCACCATGCTCGGGGCAGGCGCCGCCGGCGCACTCACCGCCGCCATCGCTCTGCCGGGCCGCAGCAGCGGCACCGTGGACGCGCACGGCCTGTCGATCATCACCACCACGGGGATCCTCGCGGACCTCGCACGCCATGTGGTGGGCGCCGACGGCCGCGTCACCTCCCTCGTTCCCGAGGGCGGCGACCCGCATTCCTATGAGCCGACGCCCCGTGCGGTGCGGGACGTCGCCCACGCGGACCTGGCGCTCTCGAACTATCTGATGCTCGAGGAGCAGTCCCTGATCCGCATGATCGACGCGAACCTCGCACCGGGTGTGCGCCACCTCGCCCTCGCGGAGGAGGCGAGCCAGCACGGCGCGGAGGTGATCCCGCTGGTGGAGTCGCGCTCGCTCGACACGGTGTGGCTCGGCCTGCGCGTCTCGGGCGCACCCGGCGGGGACGCCACCGCCGACGGGAGCGCAGCGGGCGGGGCCGACGGGAAGCGCCCCGCGGACCGGCTCGCCACCACGCGCCTCTCCCTGATCGGGGCCGACGGGCCCGGCGACCTCCACGGGTACATCACCGGCACCTTCGGCCAGCCGCAGAGCGTGTTCGACTCCTCCGACGGCGCCGGCGCCCGCTCCGACGCCATCGACCTGCCGCTGGACGCCCACACGCACATGAGCTGGGCGTTCACCGAGCCCGGCGTCTACCGGGCGCGCTTCGCGGCGGTGTTCGCGGGAGGCTCCGTCGGCGGCGCCGTGCGGGCCGAGGGAGAGCTGGTGATCGCGGCGGGCACGGACCCGTCGACCATCCCCGGTCGGGAGGGCGCCCGCATCATCGATGCCGGGCACGCCGACCTCACCGCGGACCTCACCGGGCAGCGCCTGGTGCTGCGCGTCGACGCTCCCACCGGCAGCGGCGATCGCGGGACCGGCGGTGATCGCGGGGCCGACGGGGACGCCCCGGCCGGCAGCGCCGCCCACGCCACCGAGGACCTGCCGCTGGACTCAGTGGTGGTGCACGTGCCGCCGAAGGCGCTGCTGCCGATCCCGTCGGACCCGGCGTTCCGGTTCATCGGGCGGCCCGGAACGGACGTGTACCAGCTGCCTCAGGCGGTGCTGGGCCGGCACGTGCACGGCGAGATCGACCCGCACCTGTGGCAGGACGTCACCAACGCGCAGGCGTACGTCGAAGTGATCCGGGACGCCGCCGTCGGCCTGGACCCCGAGCACGCCGCCGCCCACCGCGCCCGCGCTGCTGAGTACCTGCGGGAGCTCGACGAGGTGGATGCGTATGTGCAGCGCTCCATCGATTCGATCCCTCAGCGGCGGCGCCACCTCGTGACCACGCACGACGCCTACGGCTACCTTGCGCACCGGTACGGGCTGGACATCGCGGGCACGGTGTCGCCGTCGCCGGGGCAGGAGCCGTCGATCGCAGACCGTCGGCGCCTCGCCACCACCCTGCGCGACCTGGCGGTGCCGGCGGTGTTCATCGAACAGGGTGCGGGGCCCGCCTCCCGCTCCCTGCGCGACGCCGCCGAGATCGCCGGCGTTGAGGTGCGCCCCATCTGGGGCGACGCCCTCACGCCGGGGGTGCGCACCTACGCCGACATGATGCGCGCCAACGCCGACAGCCTCGCCCGCGGCCTCGGCGGCACCCCACTGGGCACCCACGACCTCTCCGACTGAAGGACCATCCCCATGACATCCACTCCTCCCCCTGCCCGCCCGGCCGCTTCGGCCCCGCTGCCGCGCCGCGCTCTGATCGTGGCTCGGACCGCGCCGTCCCGCCGCGCTCTGCTGGCTGCGGCCCTGGTCTCCCCGCTGTGTGTCGCCGCCGCGGCGTCGGCGCCCGCGAGCGCTGCGACGCCGGACCCGTCGGCCGATCCCTCTGCGGATCCCGCCCTGGACCAGACCGTCACCTCCGATGAGCAGGCGGTGCACGGCGAACCGGCGGATCTGTCCGTGGGGCACGTGGACATCGGCCCGCGCATCGTGGACGGCCAGTGGGTGCTCGCCGCCCGCGACGACCACGCCTCCCCGCCCGTGTGGCGCGACCTCAACGACGCGGTCCTGGTGGTGCCCGATGCGGCGCAGCTGCCGGTGCCCGACGGGGAGGAGTACGCGTTCCTCGGCGCGCAGGCGGGCGAGAAGGTGTGGACGATTCCGCAGACGGAGATCCCCGGCGTGATGTGGCTCGGCTGGAACACGCAGGACCCGGCGGTGGTGCAAGAGGCACCGGACGGCATCACGCTGCGCTTCACCGGCATCCAGGGGCCGGGCCGGCTGACCCTGTTCCTGCAGCCGGGGAACTTCGCGCCGCCGCAGCTGCTGGTGGATGGGGAGAAGCTCGCCGGTGGCGCCGCGCAGGACGTTTTCGTGGAGACGAACACGCACACGCACGCGAACTGGGTGTTCACAAAGCCAGGGGCGTACACGGTCGGAGTGGAGGTGCTGCCGGGCCGGCCGGACAGCGGCGCGGACCCGGTGGCGGCCGGGGTGCTGCGCTTCGCAGTCGGCGATGCCACGGCCCCGCAGACGGCACGCGAAGCCGCCGCCCCGGAGGGCGCTGCGGGTGCTGCTGGCGGCTCCACCGGGGCCGACGGGTCCGCCGCGTCCGATGGGTCCAGCGCAGGTCCCGCGGCTGGCGGGTCAGAGTCCGACGGGTCGGCGTCGCTGCCGTGGATGATCGGCGGCGGCCTCGGCGGCACCGCTCTGCTCGGCGCAGGTGCCGCCGCTTTCGTGGCCAAGCGCCGACGCGCCGCTGAACAGGCAGCCTTCGCCGGCGCAGACACCCCAGGGGAGGCGCAGTGACCGCCCCCACCGCCCGCCGCACCCCTTCCACCGCACCCTCAAGCGCGGGCGAGCGCGGGGCCACGGAGACGACCGATGCGCGGACCGTCCTGGAGGGGCGGGGCCTGTCGGTCAGCCTCGGCGGCCGACGGGTCCTCGAGGACGCCTCGATCCGCGCCGACGCCGGCCGCATCCACGTGCTGCTCGGCCCCAACGGCGCCGGTAAGACAACGCTTCTGCGCGCCCTGCAGGGCCTCGTTCCCCGTGAGGCCGGCGAGGTGCACCAGGACGGTGCGATCGGGTACGTGCCGCAGCGGCATGACATCGACTGGGACTTCCCCGTCACCGCGAAGGACGTGGTGCAGCTCGGCCTCGTGCAGCGCCGCCTGCTGGATGTGCGGCGCCTCCTCGGCCCCACTCGACCGCAGCTCACCGCCGTCGCCGACGCACTCGAGCGCGTGCGGATGCTCGACCTGCGGGACCGCCCCATCGGTGAGATGTCCGGCGGTCAGCGCCAGCGGGTCATGATCGCGCGCGCCCTCGTGCGCCGCCCGTCCGTCCTGCTGCTCGACGAGCCCTTCACCGGGCTCGACATGCCCAGCCAGGAGCTGCTGTCCGACCTCTTCCGCGACCTCGCGGCCGACGGGTGCGCCATCATCATGTCCACCCACGACCTCACGCACGCCCTCGACATCGCCGACCGTGCCACCCTGCTGAACCGCACCGTCATCGCCTCCGGCGCCCCCGCCGAACTGCGCGATGCCGAGCTGTGGCAGAGCACCTTCGAGGTCGGCCCCACCTCACCCCTGCTGCGTCAGATCGGAGCCTTCACATGCTGACCCCGCTCGACTTCCTCTCGGACCTGACGAACCCGCTGCTGTCGTTCCTGCCGAAGGCGCTGCTGATCTCGGTGCTCTCCGCGATCGTGTGCGCGGTGGTGGGCTGCCACGTGGTGCTGCGCGGGATGACCTTCATCGGTGATGCCGTGGCGCACGCCGTGTTCCCCGGCATTGCGCTCGCGTTCGTGCTGCAGGGCTCGCTGCTGCTCGGCGGGCTCGCCGCCGGTGCGGTCACCGCGGTTCTGATCGCCGTTCTGGGCACGAGCAGGCGCCTGCGGGCGGACAGCATCATCGGTGTGCTGATGGTGGGGATGTTCGCCGCCGGCATCGTCATCATGTCCCGCGCACCCGGGTACAGCGGATCGCTGACGTCGTTCCTGTTCGGGTCCATCACGGGGATCCCAGACTCGTCGGTCGTCGTGGTGGCGATCGGCAGCCTGCTGGTGCTGGGGATACTGATGCTGCTGCACCGCGACCTCGTGGCCGTGGGGCTGGACCGCGGCTACGCGCAGGCGCTGGGGCTGCCGGTGCTGCTGCTGGACATTGCGCTGAGCGTTCTGGTGACGATGGCGGTGGTGATGAGCATCCAGACGATCGGGAACATCCTGGTGATCGCGCTGCTGGTCACGCCCGCGGCGGCGGCGCGGATGCTGACGGATCGGCTCGTGCCGATGATGCTGACGGCTGCCGGGATCGGCTGCGGCAGCGCGGTGCTGGGGATCTACCTGTCGTGGGCGCTGGACCTGCCCACCGGCGGCGTGATCGTGCTCGTGTGCACGGCGGTGTTCGCGGCCGCGTGGGCCCTCGGGCCGCGGCACGGGGTGCTGCGGCGCACCGTCGGCCGCGCCCCCGTCAGCGCTCCCGCCGCCTGAGTCGGGTCAATCCCGTTACCTTGTGAGCACCCCGATGGACGGGGTCTGGTCGCTCGGCCGGGTATGGCTTTGTTGCCCTGCCATTGATGGTCCGGGGGGTGTTGCCGCCCGGTCGAGAGACACGCGTTGACCGCTGATAGGGACACGGCCCAGCTCTGTCTGAGGTCTCTTCGTAACGTGGGTGCCGGCATCGGGTGTCGAGACTGCGGCCAGCAGTGATGAGGAGGACAGCGTCATGAACACAGGGTTCGCGGTCGTGATCGGCCTGGACGTCGGGAAGACAGCTCACCACGCGTGCGCACTCGACCCGGAGGGGAACAAGCTGTTCGACGAGCCCCTCCCGCAGGACGAGACCAAACTTCGCGAGCTGTTCACCCAGCTGCAGAACCACGGCGAAGTTCTGCTGGTCGTCGATCAGCCCAACACCATCGGAGCGTTGCCGATCGCGGTGGCCCGGGATACCGGCTGCACAGTCGCCTACCTTCCCGGATTGGCGATGCGGAAGGCCGCGGATCTGTATCCGGGCAGGTCAAAGACCGATGCGCGGGATGCTTTCATCATCGCTGACACCGCCAGGACCATGCCCCATACCCTGCGCAGCGTCGATCGTGACAGCGAGGTCCTCTCCGCACTGAAGGTCCTTGCCGGCTTCGACGAGGACCTCGCTCACGAGACCACAAGGGCGCTGAACCGGATCCGGTCCCTGCTCACCCAGATCCACCCCGCGCTCGAGCGCGTCTTCGCAGGCGGGAAGCTTTCCACTGGGCTCGTGCTGGACCTGCTGGAGAAGTTTGGCGGACCCACCGGCCTCCGAAGTGCCGGCCGAGGGAAGGTGCTGCGGTTCGCCCGCGCGCATTCACGCCGCGACCCCGAGACGCTGGTCGAGCAGATCTTCACAGCCCTTAGCGAGCAGACCGTCATCGTGCCCGCCACCGCAGCGGTTGAGCTGGTGATCCCCCGAGTCGCTGGCCAGGTTAAAGAGCTGAAAGAACAGCGCGCGACCGTGGCCCACGAAGTGGAGGGCATGCTGGAGGACTTCCCTCTCGCCTCGGTCTTGATGAGCATGCCGGGGATCGGCATCAAGACCGCCGCCCAGATCCTCCTCGCGATCGGTGATGGCTCCGCGTTTGAGTCCGCCAGCCACCTCGCGGCCTATGCCGGGATCGCGCCGGTCACCCGCAGATCAGGCACCTCGATCCGCGGAGAGTTCCCCGCCCGGTCAGGGAACAAACGCCTGAAGAACGCCCTGTTCTACTCCGCCTGGGTCGCCTCCAACCACGACCCCATCTCCAAGGCCTACTACGATCGCAAACGCGCCGAAGGCAAACGGCACAACGCCGCCGTGATCTGCCTAGCCCGCCGCCGCTGCAACGTCATCTACGCCATGCTCCGCGACGGCACCTACTACCAGCCACCGACAACCGCCCCTACCCCCGAGCCGACCGCTCTCGCGGCTTGACTCGAAACATAGGGACACCCCCCGGCTGCGTGCGCCGCGTCAGTGCGCGGCGGAGCCGAGGCCGAGGCGGCGGGCGGCCCAGTGCGGGTCGTCGGTGGTGACGGTGTCGGCGCCGCTGGCGAGCGCGCGGGACAGCTGCCGGTGCGAGTTCACGGTCCACACGTTGACGCGCAGGCCCCGACGGTGCGCTTCGGTGACGGCGCCGGCGCGGATCCCATCGATGCGGGCGCCGAGCCAGCGCGCGCCGACGGACTCGATGACGTCGAACGCGGCCCGACGGGTCCAGTGCACCAGGTAGGAGCGGTCCACATCAGGCAGGATCCGCCCCACCACCTGGAGGGCGTCCGGGTGGAAGGAGATGACGGCGTCACCGGCGTGGGCCGCTTCGCCGGTGCGCATCTCTCGGATCATGCGGGCCACCGGTTCAGCGGCGGCGGCGACCTTCACTTCGATGTAGACGGAGGCGCCGGCGGCGCCCGCGAGCGCGAGCACGTCCTCGAGGAACGGGATGCGGTGCCCGCCGCGCAGCTCCACCTGCTCCAGCTGGGCGCGGGTGAGGTCGGCGACGCGGCCGCGGGTGCGGACACTGGTGGGGGCGGCCATGCGGGTGATGGTGTCGTCGTGGTGGACGGCGAGGTGGCCGTCGCGGGTGAGCCGGACGTCGCATTCGAGAGTGCGAGCGCCCGCGGCGAGGCCGGCGCGGAAGGCGGCCATGGTGTTCTCGGGGGCGAGGAGGGCGCCGCCGCGGTGGGCGACGATGCGCGGCGGGCCAGCGGGCGTGTGCGCGGCGGCCGGCGCTCGTCCGCCGGTGAGGGCGGCGGGGCCGACGGGTGCGGTCGCGGGTCGTATGGACAGCGCGTGGCTCATGGCGGTCCGTTCGTCGAAGGGGAGCCTCCGGGGCGTGGACATGGCCAGGTTAGGGGCGCGTCGGCCCCTCCCCTGGCGGTTCGGACGGTCGTGTGCCGAGTGTTGATCGAGTCCTCGCCGCGGGTGCACCGCCGGGACACCGGGACGTCACCCGCCGCTGGGCTGTCAGTGATGGGGGTCACGTGCCGGTAGGGTGGCCGCATGGACATCAACGAGCGCATCCAGACCCTTGACTATGCGGCATCGATGGACGCCCCGCGCGGCCCCGAGTTCCTCACACTCCGCTACCGGCCGTCCACGCCGACCTCGCAGGACGTGCTGTGGCAGTTCATCACCCAGCCGGAGCGCCTGGCGCAGTGGTCGCCGATCGTGCCGGAGCGTCCCCTCACCGAGGTGGGCTCGTACACCGCGCACGAGCACGAGGGCGATGCCGGGTTCACGTGCGATGTGATCCGGGTGGCGCCGGCGCAGGAGCTGGTGCACCGGTGGGGTGAGGACCGGCTGACCTGGGCGGTCTCACCGGAGGGGCACACGCTGAGCTGCACGATGGAGCTGATGCAGCCGGAGTACGCGTCGATGTATGCGGCGGGCTGGCAGGTGTGCTTCGGTGTGCTCGATGCGCTGCTCGCGGGCCAGGAGCAGGAGCGGATCGTGGGCGATGATGCGATGAAGCACGGATGGCGGGACCTGCAGAAGAAGTACGTGGGTGAACTGCCCGGCCAGTCCTCCGAGCTGCCGTTCGGATGAGGGTTGGGCGCGGGGTGAGGATGGCGCCCTCTCCCCCGCCTCGCCCCTCACTTTTGATTGAAGCTTCAATCATCCACGTGTAGGGTGAGGCCATGAAGAGCTTCGGATTCCTCAGCTTCGGCCACTACGACCCGCACGGCCGCGGCGGCATGCCCGACGCGTCCGGCATGCTCCACGACGCCATCGGCATCGCCCAGGCAGCCGATGACCTCGGCGTGAACGGCGCCTACTTCCGCGTCCACCACTTCGCACCGCAGGCAGGCGCACCGATCCCGCTGCTCAGCGCGATCGCCGCCACCACGAAGCACATCGAGGTCGGCGCCGGCGTCATCGACATGCGCTAGCGCATGCCTGGGTTGTAGCACTTGTTGTCAGCGTCGGCGCGCTCTACAGCACAACGTTGACGGCAATCCTGGCTGGTTTTCGATGAAGGCGGCTCTTCCTGCGCTGAGCGTCGGTGCGATGATCGCGCAACCCGGCGGTGCTCCACCCTCATAGAGGCGCATCGAGTACTTCGCGCAGCTGATCGACGGTGGGCGAACCAGCCAGCCCGGCAGGAGTGCGGAACACTCGACAGGCGAGCCCCACCGGCGTGTGCTCGTCGGCGAAGGGGTCGGAGCCGTCAATGAGGACGGTCGGGGACCCGTGGAACCCGAGGCGGGCGGCGTCCTCGGCAGTCTCGACTCGCTGATGCACGACGCGGACGTCCGATCGGCCGTCGAGGGCCTCGGTGAGCCGCCGGTCGAGCACCTCCCAGTTCGGGCACCCGTCGAAGTACTGCAACGTGATCTCCACGATCCACTCCTCTCAGGCTCTGTCCGCGCGGACCGCGGCCGGTGACGCCGTCTCAGGCGACGCAGCCGCCGCTTGGCTCTTGCGGGCACGCGCGGCGCGCAGCCCGTTGGCGATGACGACGACCTCGGCGACTTCGTGGACGAGGACGACTGCGGCCAGGCCGAGCACGCCGGTGATGGCCAGCGGCAGCAGCACGGTGATGATCGCCAGGGACAGCACAATGTTCTGGTTCATGATCGCCCGGCCTCGGCGGGCGTGCCGCAGAGCCTGCGGGATCAGGCCGAGGTCGTGACCGGTGAAGGCGACGTCGGCGGACTCGATCGCGGCGTCGGATCCGGTCGCGCCCATCGCGATGCCCACGGTCGCACCGGCCAGGGCGGGGGCGTCGTTGATGCCGTCGCCGATCATCGCCGTCGGCGAGGCCTTAGAGAGCTGGGCGACGATGCGGGCCTTGTCCTCGGGCCGCAGCTCGGCGTGCACGTCGCCGATCCCAGCGAGCTGCGCGAGCGCGTGCGCGGTGCGGGCGTTGTCGCCGGTGAGCATGCTCACCTCGACGCCCTGGGCCCGCAGCGTGCGCACGACCTCGGGGACCTCGGGGCGCAGCTCGTCGCGGACGCCGATCGCCCCGGCCAGTTCGCCGTCGACGGCCACGAGCACGCAAGTCTGGCCCTCGGCCTCCAGGTCCTCGACCCGGGCCTTGAGCGGCCCCGCGTCGATCCAGCGGGGGCTGCCCACCGTCACCCGGCGGCCGTCCACCATGCCGCCAATGCCGTGCCCGGCCTCCTCCGTCACGTCCTGCGCGGCGGGCGCTCCTTGGCCCGCGGCGGCGATGGCGGCGGCGAGCGGGTGCGTCGAGTGCTGCTCCACGGCCGCTGCCCAGGCGAGCACCTGGGCGTCGTCGAACCCGTCGGCGGCGACGACGGCGGTGACCTCGGGCCGGTTGCGGGTCAGGGTGCCGGTCTTGTCGACGGCGAGGTGGCGGATGCCGCCGAGGCGCTCGAAGGCGGCACCGCTCTTGATGACGACGCCGAACTTCGTCGCCGCGCCGATCGCGGAGACCACGGTGACGGGCACCGCGATCGCCAGCGCGCACGGGCTGGCGGCGACGAGGACGACCAGGGCGCGGGTGATCCAGGTCTCGGGGTCGCCGAGCAGCGAGCCGAGCACGCCGACAAGGACGGCGAGGACCATCACGCCGGGCACCAGCGGGCGGGCGATCCGGTCGGCGATGCGGGCCCGGTCGCCCTTCTCGGCCTGGGCCTGCTCGACCAGCTCCACAATGGTGGTCAGCGAGTTGTCGGTGCCCGCCGCGGTCGCCTCGACCTCCAGGACTCCGGCGGTGTTGATCGCGCCCGCCGACACTGCATCATCGGGCGCGACCTCGACCGGGATCGACTCGCCGGTGATCGCCGACGTGTCCAGACTGGAGCGGCCAACGCGGACCAGGCCGTCGGTCGCGACCCGCTCGCCCGGGCGGACCAGCAGCACGTCGCCGACGGCGATCTCCTTCGCCGGGATCTCGACCGAGGCACCGTCGCGCAGCACGGTGGCGGTCTCCGGCACGAGCTTCAGCAGCGCGCGCAGGCCCCTGCGGGCGCGGTCCATCGCCTTGTCCTCCAGGGCCTCGGCGATCGAGTAGAGGAACGCCAGTGCGGCGGCCTCCTCGGCGTAGCCGAGGATCACTGCGCCGACGGCGCTGATCGTCATCAGCAGCGCGATCCCCAGCTTCCGCTTGACGAACAGGTTCCGCAGAGCGCCGGGCACGAACGTGCACGCGCCCAGCAGCAGGCCCGCCCAGAACGCGACCAGCGCCGCGACGTGCAGTCCCGACCACTCCAGCACCAGGCCGGTGCCGAACGCGACGCCGGAGAGGATCGGCACCACCAGACCCGGATCGCGCCACCACGGGCGCTCGGCCTCCTCGGCCTCTTCGGCGGCGCTGGCGGCCGGCTCGTCGCAGCCGCAGGCCGCGCTCACGAAGCGTCCCCTGAACCGGTCGCGGCGCAGCAGCCGGGCACCGAACAGTGCGGGTCGATGCACGGCGCGCTCTCGTCCACCGCGAGCGTGACGTCCACCAGCGCCGTCAGCGCCGCGGCCAGGTGTGGGTCGGCGATCTCGTAGCGGGTCTGGCGGCCCTCGGGCTCGGCGACCACGATCCCGCAGTCGCGCAGGCAGGTTAGGTGGTTCGACACGTTCGACCGCGTCAGCCCCAACTCGCGCGAGAGCACGGCGGGGTGGCTCGGGCCGTCGAGCAGGGACATCAGTATCTTGGAGCGCGTCGGGTCCGCCATGGCCCGGCCCAGCCGGTTCATGACGTCGAGGCGCGAAGCAATAGTCAGCATGCACTGAACTATACAGTGTGTGCTGACCTATCGTCCAGTTGCAGGGCTGCCGCACGCGCTCCGCGCGCTTGCCCTCGGGAATCACGGTCACCTCTTGCGCCAGCTCGGCCACGTCGGCATCCCGCGACCCTTCCACGTCTCCACGAGACCGGCGGCCCACCGGACGGACGCGAAGAGGGCGTAACCGGCCCCGGCGAGGCCAGCGCCGACCGCGAGCCAGCGCCCGATCCCGAGCCACACGCTCCCGTCCACGTCCAGCGCCCACTGAGCGCCCGTGATGAGCCCGGCGATGCCCATCCAGAGCCCGGCGACGACCACGACCACCGGCAGGAGGGCGAGGCGCATCGCCGCGGCCGCCGACCAGAGCTGACGCGCTTCCAGCTTCGCCGTCGCCGCGATGATCCGCTCGGCCCGTTCGTTCGACGCATCGAGGTTCGCGGTCATCGTGGTCGAAGCCTCCCCGGCGACCTGCTCGACAGCCTTCTCGACCCGCTCTTCGGTGCGCTTCTCGATTCGCTTCACCGCGCCGCCGGCTTGACTCACGAGCTTCTGGTTCGCGGCGGCCTGGGCCTTGAGCCCGTCAATCCTGACTTAGGTCATCGAGTTGGGGTTGGCTGTCTGGCGGGGCTGTGACCTGGGGTGATGGGTGGTTTTGGGGGTGGTGTGGGGCACTAACGGGGCTCTTCAGAGTTGGGTGTGGGGGTGAGGCGTCGAGTCCGCCGGTGATGAGGAGCATGCGGAGGCGGTAGTGCTCGACGTTGCGGAACCCTCTGGCGATGCAGCGGCCGAGTTCGATGATCCCGTTGATGGCCTCGGTACCGCCGTTGCTCGCGCCGTCAGTATCGAAGTAGGCCAAGAACGCGTTCTTCCATCGACGCAGGGTCTTACCGAGCCTGGCGATCTCCGGAATCGGGCAGGACGGCAGCCTCTCGATCAGCTGCTCGGCCAGTCGTCGGCCTCGGGCGGGCGTGGGCTGGCGGAACACGTCTCGGACGTCCTGGGCGCACTGATAGGCGACCTCGACCGCAACATGATCGGGATGGGCCGCGAATGCGCTGGCCAGACGAGTCTGCTGACGCGGCGTGAGGCGTTCCCGTCCAGCGCGGAGAACATGACGGATCCCATAGAGAGGCTCGCCCTTGCGGCCTCGGCGGCCGAGGGCCTCCTGCTGGATCCGGCGGCGGACATCATCGACCGCAGCCCCGGCGAGCTTGACGATGTGGAACGCATCCAGCACGCAGGTGGCGCCCTCGAGCTGGTCATCGATCGCGTTCTTGTATCCCTGGAACGGGTCCAGCGTCGCGATCTCGACCCGCTTGCGGAACTCATCGCCCCGCTCGTCGAGCCAGTCTCGGTAGGCCTTGCCGGATCGGCCAGGGATCAGGTCCAGCAGCCTGGCAGTGGGGTGGGGCCCGCGAGTCAGATCGACCATCCCGGTGAGCTCCTTCGGACCGCGCCGGCGCGGGTCACGGTGATGCCAGATGTGTTCGTCCACGCCCAGGACCTGCACGTCCTCGAGGCGGACCGGGTCATTCGCGGCCTCGATCAGGACTGGCCGAACCTGGGACCAGACCGTGTTCCACGTCGTGCCAAGCTGCCGGGCCAAGCCCTGGACCGTCGCCCCCTCGTAGCGGAGCAGGCGGATCGCCCACCGGATCGCGCGCGTGCTCAACAGCCCCCGCGGCGCGTATACCCCGGGGTCCTGCTCGACGAACGAGACCACCTCACAGACGCCCTCGAGACAGATCCAGCGACGCTTGCACCACCGAATCCGCACCGGCCGACCCGCCCACGGAGCATCGATCACCTCGACCACCACCCGGCCGTGACCGGTGGCGATGACCCCGCCGCCGGGGCAGCCCATGACCGGATCGCAGGACTCCACCTCAAGCATCAGGCCCGACGGAGCCTGCGTGACCGCGACCAGGTGGAGGCTGGGGAAGTCGAGGAGAACATCGCATCGGTCGCAGCGATCGAGCGCGTCAGGGCATACGCACCTATGGTTGGGCATCGTCGAGATCCTTGAGATCAGCGGGGGTTGAAGTCCGCTCATCACCAAGGACCTCGACGTCTAACCCCAACTACCCCGCACCACCGGCGCGCCCACACTCAACTCTGAAGAGCCGAATATTCAGCACGCGCCATACGTCAAGTGCCACCTGAACGCCGCTGCCACCCTTTAGCAACACGCCCTAGCCGCTAGCGAATCGGGTCGCACACACTGGACATCTGCGATAGATTCCTCAGAATCCAGCG
>NZ_JACHWP010000012.1 GCF_014191425.1 Helcobacillus massiliensis | reverse complement strand
TGGGACCCGGCATCAACGGCATGTGCTACCCCTTCACGATCCGCGGCGGCATGGTGGTGAACGGCGCCGGGCCTGCAAAAGCGGCCGCACGGAAGCGATGACGAACCCCCGTTAACCTTCCGTCCACCATTGCTGTGATGTTGTCTTGCGGTAGGTCTCGATAACATCTCGGCTCTGCAACAGACGTTCATGGAGCGTTAGCCTGCAAGTGGCCTTTTGTTCGCATATCGTTCCCACGAATCTGGTGTGTCAATGTCTCCCACTTCTGCTCCGGCGCCCGACGTCACGGAGAACCAGGGCTTCCTCGGTGCCGACCGCTGGTGGCATCTCGCCTTCGGCTCGCTCATGGCCGTCACCCTCATCGTCTTCACGCTGTGGACCCGCGGGCACCTGCCCAACGGCCAGTTCGGCATCCTCATCGTCGTGGCGATCCTGCTGGGTCTGTTCATGGCGTTCAACATCGGCGGCAATGACGTCGCCAACTCGTTCGGCACCTCGGTGGGCGCCGGCACCCTCACCATGAAGCAGGCACTGCTGATCGCCGCCGTCTTCGAGGTCTCCGGTGCGCTCCTCGCCGGCGGTGAGGTCACCGACACCGTGAAGAGCGGCATCGTGGACATCGGCCCGATCTCCGCAGACCCGATGCAGTTCGTGTACATCATGATGGCGGCCCTGTTCGGCGCCGCCGTGTGGCTGCTGGTCGCCACGAAGTTCGGCCTGCCCGTGTCCACCACGCATTCGATCATCGGCGCCATCGTGGGTGCGTCCCTCGTGGTCGGCTACTCCACCCATTCGGGCGGACTGTCGATGGTGCAGTGGGACCAGATCGTGCAGATCGTGGTGAGCTGGGTGCTGTCGCCGGTGCTGGGCGGCATTGTCGCCTACGCCCTGTTCTGGTTCATCCGCCGCTACATCCTGCTGTACAACCGCAAGGCCACCCGCCGCCTCGCCGCCGTCAAGGAGCAGATGCTCGAGAGCGGCGATGAGGAAGAGGTGGACCGCATCACCTCGCTGCAGGCCCTCGCCTACTCCAACCGCCCGATGAGCGCCCGTGAACGCGCCCAGCTGGCGATCGATGAGGACGTCGACCTCGACGCTGAGGAGGCGGAGCATCAGTTCTACCGCACGATGCGCAAACTGGACCGCAAGGTCGATGACATCCGCAGCCACCGCGCCCTCACCTTCTGGGTGCCGCTGCTGGGCGCGTTCGGCGCCGTCATGATCACGGCGATGCTGCTGTTCAAGGGGCTGAAGAACACCGGGTTCGAACCGACCACCACCCAGGCCGTCGTCGGCCTGGCCATGGTCGCTGTGATCGCGTGGATGTCCCTGTTCATGTTCGCGAACAGCCTGCAGACCCGCTCCCTGTCCCGAGCCACGTTCATCCTGTTCGCCTGGATGCAGGTGTTCACCGCGAGCGCGTTCGCGTTCTCGCACGGCTCCAACGACATCGCCAACGCCATCGGCCCGTTCGCCGCGGTGCTGGACGTCCTCGCCACCGGTGAGGTGGGCGAAGAGGCCCTGATCCCGCTGCCGGTGCTGGTCGCGTTCGGCATCGCGCTCGTGGCGGGCCTGTGGTTCATCGGCCGCAACGTCATTCAGACCGTGGGGTCGGGCCTGACGAAGATGCACCCGTCCTCCGGCTTCGCTGCTGAGCTCGCCGCTGCAACCGTGGTGATGGGCGCCTCGCAGCTGGGCCTGCCGGTGTCCTCCACGCACATCCTCATCGGTGCCGTGCTCGGTGTGGGCATGGTGAACCGGGCCGCGAACTGGCGCATGATGCGTCCGATCGCGCTCGCGTGGATCGTGACGCTGCCGGTCGCCGCGGTGCTCGGCGCAATCGCCGTGACGGCGTTCCGCACCGTGTTCTGATCCGTTGCGCGGGCGCGGGGCTCTAGGCTGCCGATATGCAGGAACCTTCGGCCCCCACGGGCGCCTCACCAGCCGCCTCCTCCCCGCGCCCAGCACCCGCCCTCACCCCGGGGCTCTACGAGCGCGTGGAGACCGTCGGCCTCCTCCACCTCATCCAGGAGGCCCGCGATGCCGGCCTGCGCGTCGAGGAGCCCGCCGACGTGGACGCCGCGGACGCCGCACATGTGCTGACCGTGGAAGTAGCGGAGCGTCTGCACCGCGTCCTCGACCAGATGAAGGACAGCAGCGACCAGATCGACCTCGCCAACCGCATCCTCGACCTGCTCGACGCCGCCGCCCCTGCCCGCGACAGCGCCCCCGCCTCCACGATCATGCCGGGGCCGCGCCTGCTGCGCAGCATCGCCGACCCGCTCGTCGCCGCACCGCCGCACCCGGAGATCCCGCTGCGGGACGCCGCCCTGCTCACCAACGCGAAGCACGATCCGAGCCTGTCCAGTCAGCTGCTCAAGGAGATCGACAGCGCCGACCGCATCGACCTGCTGTGCGCCTTCGTCAAGCACTCGGGGCTGCGGATCCTGCACGCGAGCCTGAAGCGAGCCCGAGAGCGCGGCATCCCGATCCGGGTTCTGACCACCACCTATATGGGCGCCACGGACGCCACCGCGGTGCAGCGGCTGGCTCAGGAGTACGGCGCGCAGGTGAGGGTCTCGTACACGGCGGACACCACGCGGCTGCATGCGAAGGCGTGGATGTTCCACCGCCGCACCGGGTTCAGCACCGCGTATGTGGGGTCGTCGAACCTGTCCTCGGCGGCGCTGGTGGACGGCTTGGAGTGGAACGTGCGGCTGTCCAGCACGGCGACTCCGCGGCTGCTGGAGAAGTTCGACTCCGCGTTCTCCACGTATTGGGAGTCCGACGAGTTCGTCCCGTTCGATCCGGCGCGGGACCTGGACCTGCTGACGTCCGAGATCGCGCGGCAGTCGGTCCGCAGCGCGCCGGCGCCGCGGCCCCGCGAGGATCTGGCGATCACCACCGCGCACGTGGATGTGCGCCCGTACCCGCATCAGGCGCGGATGCTGGAGCATCTGGAGGCGGAGCGCACCCTGCATGACCGGCACCGGAACCTGGTGGTGGCGGCGACCGGCACCGGCAAGACGATCCTGGCCGCGCTCGACTACCTGCGGCTCTGCCCACCGAGTGGGCCGCGGCCCACCCTGCTGTTCGTGGCGCACCGGCAGGAGATCATCGAGCAGGCGCGCCGCACGTACCGCACGGTGCTGAAGGACGACACGTTCGGGGAGGTCCTGGTGGGCGGGCAGCGGCCGCAGCGGTGGCGGCACGTGTTCGCGTCGATCCAGAGCCTGTCGAAGGCGCGCCTGGTGAACGAGGTGGACCCGTCGGCCTTCCAGGTGGTGGTGGTGGACGAGTTCCACCACGCCAGCGCCTCCTCGTACCGCCGCGTCCTCGAGCACCTGCGGCCGGAGGAGCTGCTGGCGCTGACGGCCACACCGGAGCGGGCCGACGGGGTCAGCGTCGCGACCGAGTTCTTCGACGGCCGGATCGCGAGCGAGCTGCGGCTGTGGGACGCGCTGGAAGAGGACCTGTTGGTCCCGTTCCACTACTTCGGGGTGGCCGACGGGACCGACCTGACGCAGGTGCGCTTCGCCCGCGGCCGGTACGACGAGCAGCAGCTCGCGCAGATCCTCGCCCACAACCGGGACCGTGCGGCACGGGTGATCGAGGCGCTGCGCACCACGGTGACCGATGTGGCCGGGATGCGGGCGCTCGGGTTCTGTGTGAGCGTGGCGCATGCGCAGTTCATGGCCGAGGTGTTCACCGAAGCGGGGATCGCGTCGGTGGCGCTGTCGGGTGAGTCGCCGCAGGAGGTGCGCCGGGATGCGCTGAACGCCCTGCGCGCGGGGGATCTGCGGTGCATCTTCGCGGTTGACCTGTTCAATGAGGGCCTGGACATTCCTCAGATCGACACGATCCTGATGCTGCGGCCCACGCAGTCGGCGACGATCTTCCTGCAGCAGCTGGGGCGCGGTCTGCGCCGCAGTCACGGCAAGGCGCTGCTGACGGTGCTGGACTTCATCGGTGAACAGAACCGGTCGTTCCGCTTCGATCTGAAGTTCCGGGCGCTGACGGGCACGAGCCGGCGCCGCCTCGAGGACCAGGTGCGCAAGGGCTTCCCGTTCCTGGCGCCGGGGTGCGAGATCGTGCTGGATGAGACGGCGCAGGACATCGTGGTGCAGTCGATCCGCACCCAGATGGAGATGACCACGCGGGAGCTGGTGGCGGATGTGCGCGGTCATGCCGCCGCAGCGGCCGACGCCTCCGCCGGAGGACTGACGCTGCGGGCGTACCTGGAGGAGGCGGATCGGACGCTCGAGGACGTGTACGGGGCGCGGGCGTCGACGCGCACCTATCAGGGGTCGAAGCGGTCGACGTCGTGGCGGAGCGTGTCGGATTGGGCGTTCGGCACGGACCTGATCCGGTTGCCGAGCGCGGAGGAGGAACGGCTGCTGCAGCGGGTGCGGGCGTTCACGGCGGTGGATGACCCGGCGCGGCTACGGCTCTACCGCGACCTGCTGCTGAACCGGGTGGACCTCGCCGCAGCTGATGCACCCACGAAGCTGGCGGCGGCGATGCTGGTGTTCTCATTCTTCCCGGGCGGTTTCACCCGGCCTGACGGGGAGGCGTTCACCGGGTCGGATGGATCGACCGATTCGGTTCAGGCGCGGGAGGCGGCGGTCGCTGCCGGCGTGGAGCACCTGCGGTCTCTGCCGGCGGTGGTGGGTGAGCTGCTGCAGATCTTCGAGGTGCGCGCTGAGCAGATGGACACGGTGCCACGAGCGCTGGAGGGCCGTTTGGGGGCGGTGTCGCCGCTGTGCACGCACGCCGCCTACACCCGCGAGGAGCTCCTGGCGGGGCTCGGGGTGGGGACGCTCGATGCGGAGAAGCCCGGGTCGATCCGTGAGGGCGTGAAGTACGTGCGGGCCTTGAACACCGACATCCTGCTGATCACGCTGAAGAAGTCGGAGGCAGACTTCTCCCCGTCCACTCTGTACCGCGACTATGCGCTGAACCAGCAGGAGATGCACTGGGAGTCGCAGTCGCTGACGGGGGCGGACAGCCCCACCGGCAGGAGGTATGCCGACGGGTCCTCGACCGTGGTCCTGTTCGTGCGTGAGACGAAGACGGGGGACATCGGAACGGAGCCGTACACCTGTCTCGGCACGGCGACGTGCGTCTCGGCGACGGGGTCGAAGCCGATGCAGATCCAGTGGCGCCTGGATCGGGCGATGCCGGGCGACCTGTTCCTCGCCGCCAAGGCCGTGGCGTAGGGCGTGCCCGCGTCCAGCTCGCCCAATTCGCTCGCCCCCGCCTCGCCGTCGCCGTGAAGGCGAACGCGCTGAGTGTGGGGCTGTTCGCGTTCTGACCGGGCTACGGTGGGTCCATGCCGCGCCCCGCTCGTCCCAGCCCCGCCTTCTCCCCAGCGCGCCTGCTCACCGGCCTCGCCCTGATCGCTGCGGCTCTCCTGATGGGCCTGCTCACCCGCACCAATGCACTCGCGCAGGTCGACCACGTACTGTCCTCCGCGGCGATCAGTGCCCGCACTCCGGCCCTCACGGGGATCGCGCAGCTGTTCACACCGCTGGCGAGCCCGCTCGGCAGTGTGGCCCTCGCCGCGGTCGCGGTGATCGCCCTGGTCGCGGCCACGAGGCGCTGGTGGTCCGGCCTGCTGGTCATCGCGTCCACGTCGGGCGCGGGGGTCCTCACGGACTGGTTGAAGGAGGTGTTCGGTCGGGAGCGGCCGCCGGAGACCCTTCACCTGGTGCACGAGACGAGCCCGGCGTTCCCGTCGGGTCATTCCACGGGTGCGGCGTCGCTGGTCACGGCAATCGTCCTTGTTCTCGTCCTGTGCGGCGCCATCCGGACCAGACGCGCCCGCGCAGCCCTCATCGCCGCAGCGGCGGCGTGGGTGGTGACAACGGCGCTGATCCGCATCTACCTGGGGGTTCATTGGCCGTCGGACACCGTCGGCGGGGCACTGGTGGGCGCCGGGGCGGCGATCGCGCTCAGCTCCTGGTGGCCGTCCGAGAAGATCGTCGCGGAACCAGGCCAGCGCGAGCACCCGTCGGCCCCCTGAGCGCCGCTCGCCCGAGAGGGTCAGCCGAGGGCGATGCGGTGCGCGACCTTCAGCACCAGCTTCTTCGGCGCCCGCGGGATGATCACCTTCGCCAGCACGGTGTTCGCGAACCCGTCGATGAAGCTGGGGGCGCTGCCATCGAGCTTCTTCAGCGTGGTGTCCACGAGATGGTCGGGGCTCTGCATCGGCAGGGCGAGACCGGTCGCCTCCGCGTTGTCGAAGAACTCGGTGTTCATCGGGCCGGGGCAGGCGGCGAGCACGCGGATGCCGTGCTTCTTCTCCTCGTACCAGAGCGCTTCGCTGAACGACAGCACGAGCGACTTCGACGCCGCGTAGACCGCCATATCGGGGATCGGCTGGTACGCGCCGGTGGAGGCGATGTTGATGATGGTGCCGCGGCCGCGCTCCCGCATCGCCGGCAGCACGCGGGCTGCGAGCCCGACGGGGGTGACGCAGTTGAGCTGCACCTGCTTCTCCAGCGTGCCCGGGGTGGAGTCCTTGACGGGGCGGATGGTGGCGAACCCGGCGTTGTTGACGAGGACATCGACCTCGAGGCCGCGGCGTTCGATCTCGGTCATGAGCGCCTCGGGGGCGCCTTCGCGGGCGAGGTCCTGGCCGATGACCTGGACGTCGATGCCGTAGCCGCTCGAAAGGCGGGTGGCGAGGGCTTCGAGGCGGTCGGTGCGGCGGGCCACGAGGATGAGGTCGTGGCCACGGCGCGCGAAGCGGTCCGCGAAGATGGTGCCGAGGCCGGATGAGGCGCCGGTGATGAGGGTGTGCACGATGGGGCTCCTTGGGCCGCGGGGTCGGCGGGCGGTGGGGCGCGCCGACGGGTTCGGTCTCGCTGGTGCCTCCAGGCTAGGAAGGGCGGCCGACGGGTGCCAACACCCTGTGATGGACACGGATCACCGTTATGCTCTGAACTGCGCGAATCAGACACGGGCACGGTGGTAGGTTGAGCGCTGTAGAAAACGGTGTGATGCGTCGGCCCACGGCACGCTGAGCATCCGTCGGCAGTGATGGCCGCCGAGCAGGAACGAACAGGAACAAGGGGGTTCGTCGTGCAGGATCCGAAGTCGGCATCGCCTGATTCGCGGCCGCCGTTCCTGAACACCGGCGATGAACCGCTGCCACTGGACCTGCCGGCGGACCCTGACTTCCCGACTCGTTTCCAGGCCGCTGTTCAGCGGCGGAACCTGAGCCTGCACCGGATGCGGGAGCATCTGAAGTCGCACGGCGTCAGCGTGTCCGCCTCCACTCTCAGCATGTGGCGCACGGGCCGCACGAAGCCGTGGCGCGACCAGTCGCTGCGCGCGCTGCAGGCACTGGAGTCGATCCTGGACACGCCGCCGGGCTATCTGACGGCGGCGGAGCAGCAGGTGGAGAAGGGGTCGGAGTCGTGGTGGGCGTCGATCCAGACCCGTCCCGAAGTGCTGAACCATAGCGAGGAGTACGCGCAGGTGCGCAGGGAGGTGGGACTGGACGGCCCGCCGGAGCTGCGCAACGCGTTCATGCACTGCACTGTCTGGTACAACGAGAACGGCCAGTTCATGGGTGCGCGCAGCACCCACATCTTCCAGGCGGTGGCGGCGCGCGGTGAGCGGTCCCTGCAGGCCACGTTCCCGGATGCGCACGGTGATCGGAATCCGCATCGGGTCAACGTGCGCGCGGGCGGTCGCATCGGCCTGCAGCGCGTGTTCGAAGGATCGGGGCAGACCGTGTTCGAGCTGATCCTCGATCAGCCGCTGGAGCGCGGGCAGATGGCGTACGTGGAGTACGAGATGACCCCGAGCCGGCTGGACGCTCCGCGGTCGAGGCCCCTGTACGACGTCCGCACCACGAACGCGATCGGCCAGTTGGGCATGGAGCTGCACTTCCATCCGGACTGCCCTCCGCGCAGGCCGAAGATCCGCCGGCACAACATGGCCTCCCAGCCGGAGGGGACGGAGTTCCTTGACGACTCGAAGGACGGCGCCCTGCTGCTGGTCACCACCGATGAGTTCGTCGCCAACGGCGGCATCTGCATGGAGTGGGAGTGGGACGGATGAACACGAAGGCGGTGCACCACCCGGAGCCGACGGGGCCGACGGATCCTGCCGCTGACATGGGCGTTCGCCGTGACACGTTCGCGGAGGCGCTGGCCACGGCGATGACGGAGCGGGAGTTCACGTACGCGTCCCTGGCGCAGGCGCTGAAGAAGCGCGGCGCATCGGTGTCGGCGCCGACTCTGCGGACCTGGTCGAGGGGCGAGGGTGCGCCGGCGCGCGGCTCGACCCGCCGGGCGGTGGCCACGATCGAAGAGGTGCTGCAGCTGCGGCCGGGCAGTCTGAGCACCCTGCTGGATGTGGAGTCCTCCGAGCTCGCGGAGCACTCCTGCCATGACCATTTCCCCACCCTGTGCCGTGTCATGGCGGATTCTCGGCGGGCGTGCACGGTGACGCCGATGCCGGGGCACCGGCCGCTGATGCTGCTGTCCGAGCTGGATCTGCGGGACCCGTCGGCACCCACCGTCACGCTGCGGCTCACGTTCACGTCGTCGCTGGCGGACATGAACTGCGTGCACGTCGCGGTGGACTCTGCTGACCTGTCGCGCGAACCCATCCGGATCGACGGCGCGCAGGTGGGCGAATGGTGGCCGGTGCCGGGGACGTCGCTGACGGTGGTGGAGCTGCTGCTGCCGCATCCTCTGGCGATCGATGACGCGTGGGCGATCGAGGCCGTGCTGCCGGCCGCTGAGGGGGCGGGTCAGCCCGGTGACGATGGGCGTCGCCGATTCCATACGGTGGCGACCCGCCCGTTCAATGCGTGCGTGGCGTCCGTGCTGCTGCCGGAGGCGACACGGACTGTGCCGGAGCCCGAGTATGTGGCGGGGTGGCGTCGGCGCCGGGCGGGGCAGACCACCCCGGATTCGTCGACGACAGTGGCGCCGGTGGCGGCGTCGATCCAGTCGGTCGCCGTCGATGGCGAGGATGGGGACGTCTGGGTCCGGTGGTGACCGGCCGACGCCCCCACCCGGCCGTCACGCCTTGGGGGCGCGGATCCGCTCGGGCAGTTCGAAGTCCTCGCTCGGGACCGCCACCTGCCCGGTGTCGACGAGGCCGGTGCAGCGGCCGTTCTCGACGCGAGCGAGAACGGGCTCGAAGTAGGAGCCGTACCCGGTGTCGCCCCAGGTGGTGAGCTCCACGCACGGGACACCGTCGAGGATCGCGTCCGGGCGGGTGCCGGTGACAGCGAGTTCGATGGCGCCGGCGGCGGGGTCGTAGGAGGACAGGGGCAGCTCGAACAGGCGGTCGCCGAGGCGCGCCACCCAGGTGCGGCCCCAGCCCGCGCTGTACGTGCCCTCAACGATCCCCGCGACCTGCTCCGCCGTCATCTCCTCACCGCCGATGGTGACGGAGGGCTGGTCGGCGAGCTCCTTCGGGCGGGGTCGGCCGACGGCTGCTCCGCCGCCCGCGGCGGCGCTTTCGAACATGTCCGCGTCGGGGGCGGGGCGCCCGGCGGCGAGCGCCAGCAGGCCCAGGATGCCGACGGCGATCTCCGATGACGGCGAGTCCGTGGACGTGCCGATGACGCTGACGCACAGGCGCGACGCGGGCACTGCCCAGGTGCGGGACAGCCCCGTGGGGAATCCACCGGAGTGGGCGAGGGCGGTGAAGCCGTGGAAGCGGCCCTGCTGGAGACCGAGACCGTAGTGCCCGCCTTCGCGCAGGGTCCACACCTTGCGGCGCATTTCGCGGCGGGACCGGTCGGTGAGCAGAGCGCTGTCGGTGAAGACACGGCCGGTGAACTCGGCGATGGACGCGGCGGTGGCCCAGAAGCCGGTGGCGGCGGCGAGTGCGCCGGTGCTGATCTGCTCAACAGCGCGGCGGTCCCCGTGGATGAGGCCCGTGTGGCCGTACGCGAACCCGTCGGCCTGCTCCGGTCCGGCGGCGCCCTCCGGGAGATCGGCGCCCAGGTGGAGGGTGCGGTCGCTGTCGCGCTCCACCTCCGCCGTGACGGGATCGAGGACGAGGTCGGTGACGGCGTCCTCGAACGACTGGCCGGTGACCGCTTCGATGGCGAGGCCGAGGAAGCCGTAGCCGATGTTGGAGTACTGCAGGTGGATGCCGGCCTCGGCGACCACGGCGCCGTCGCGCGCGATCTCGATCAGCTGAGCGCGGTCCGCGAACGGGGTCTGCAGCGCCCACCAACGGGAGTCGGAGCTGTCGCGGGTGAGGCCCGCGGAGTGGGAGAGGAGGTCGCGGATGGTGCGGTCGGCGACAGGGGTGTCGGCGAGGTCGTCCACGAGGTCGCCGACGGCGTCGTCCAGTCGCATGCGGCCCTGCTCCACGAGCCGCATCACGGTGATGGCGGTGAACATCTTCGAATGCGAAGCGATGCGCAGTCGATGGGTGGGCAGCAGCTCGGTGCCGGTCTCGGGGTCGGCAGTGCCCTGCGCGTAGTCGAAGACGATGTCGCCGTCGTGCCAGATCGCGACCTGCAGGCCGGACAGGCGGCGCAGATCCCCGAGGGTGCTGAGCCACTGCGGCAGCTGGTCCACCACGGACTGCACCGCCTCCCGGGAGAGAGCCTCATCCTCGCGGACGAATACGGACGTTCCGGTGGTGGCGGTGGCGGTCACGGGGGCTCCTTCGCTCATCGGTGATGGACCGGGACGATTCTCCCATGGGGACGCCGGCCCCGCAGGGTGTTCGGGCAGGTCGCCCGCACGTTCGGGGCCGCCCTGCGAACCTCCTGGTCACCGACTGTTCACCAAAGTACCCATGCGCGGGTCACATGTCCCCATCGGCAGGAATCGCAAGTGGTGCAACAGTTGTAGCCATCACCGCCCTTCCGATTCATAAGGAGCCCCTCATGAAGACCATCCGCAGCACCCGTGCCCGCGCCGCCTCTCTTGCCGCCATCGGAGTCCTGGCCCTCAGCCTCAGCGGCTGCGGCGCCCTCGGCATCGGCGGCGACCAGGACTCGGACACCGACGCCAAGCCCACGGAGGAGAGCTCCGCCCCGGCAGAGACCACCCCCGAAGAGACCACCCCCGAAGAGACCACGCCGGAGGAGACGACTCCCGAGGCGACGACTCCTGAGGAGTCCACCCCGGAGGCGACCACTCCTGCGGAGACCACCCCGGCGGAGACCACCCCGGCGGCCCCCACCACGGATGACTCCTCCGCGGACCCCGACAAGGAGCCGAGCACTGACGAGATGGCCAAGGGCATGGAGAAGATGACCGCTGAGGCCGGCTACTCCCGCGAGAAGTTCAAGGAGAGCGGCATCTCGGACGAGAAGATCGACAACTACTTCACGTGCATTGTCGAAGAGTCCGCCCCGTCGCTGAGCCCGAAGCTGAAGCGCGCCATCGCCGACGGTGACTCCAACGCCCCGCTTTCCCCGGAGGAGAAGAAGGTGCTGAACTCCGCGATCGACACCTGCGTGAGCAAGACCATCGGCTGATCCCGGCCATCCCCTTTTTCCACCTCCTCAACCCAAAGGAGAACATCATGATCACCACCACCCGTCGCGCCATCGCCGCCCTGGGCGCCAGCCTCGTCCTTGCCGGCAGCCTCGCCGCGTGCGGCTCGGAGCCGTCCGAGGCGGAGCTCGCCAAGGGCATGGAGAAGATGATGGCCGCCGAAGGCTTCGACCGCGCCAAGCTCAAGGAGTCCGGCATCACGGACGAGCAGATCGACGAGTTCTACACCTGCATCGCCAAGGAAGTGAAGCCGAACGTCTCCAGCCGCGGCCAGAAGCTCATCGCCGAGGGCGACGGCGAATCCAAGGTCAGTGACGAGGACTACAAGGCTGTGGAGAAGGCGGCCGACGGCTGCGCCTCCAAGATCATCGGCTGACCCGGGCCATCGACGGTCACTGACACGAACTCGGAACCCGTCGGCCTCCCCCTTTCTCTTCCTGTGGGAGGCGACGGGTTCTTCTATGCCCGGGGTCCGGCCGTCCCCGCATCAGCGGGAGGCGTGATCAGATGCCCAGACTCTGTTCATGGCACGGTCAGGCTGGCATGGAACAGTCGGCCCGTTCCCGGAACAATCCACTGATACAGGAGAGAACCGAATTGAGCACCACCATCCGCACCCACGGCAAGAAGATCGTCGCGCTGAGCGCTACGGGCCTGCTGGCCCTCGGCCTGGCTGCGTGCGGCGATGACAAGAAGGACGAGAAGCCCGCGGAGTCGAGCTCGTCGTCCTCGCAGCCGGCGGACACCACGCAGGACGCTGGGGCGTCTGACGCCGGGGGTGCATCCGATGCCGGCGGCGCCTCTGATGCCGGTGGCGCGTCGGATGCCGGTGGCGCGTCCGATGCGGGCGGTGCTTCTGACGCGGGCGGCGCCGCAGCCGGCCCCACCTCCAAGGAGGACTACACCGACGGCTTCATCAAGATCATGAAGGCGCAGGGCATGGCGGACCAGATGAAGGCCGCCGGCCTGAACGACAAGCAGGTCGATGACCTCCTGAAGTGCAGCGCCGAGAAGTCCTTCCCGGAGATGTCCGACGGGGTGAAGGCGGCGCTGGCCACCGGCGATCCGCAGACCCCGGCGCAGGTCACCCAGGAGGAGCAGCAGGCGCTCGCCACCGCCACCCAGACCTGTGTCTCGGAGCTCGGCCTGGACAAGGCCCTCCAGCAGAACCAGGGCGGCCAGGGCCAGGCACCCGGCGGTGACGGTCAGGCCCCCGGTGACGGCCAGGACTCCGGCAAGGGCGGCAACTGATCTCCCCACCCGGCTGATCGGCCCAGTCACCTGACCGGCGCCGACGCCCCCGTTGCGACACGTACCCCGCTCGGCACTGCCCGGGCGGGGTACTGTCATGTGGCCCCGACCCCGTCGAGACGCGGACGATCATCGCCGCAGAAGAGGGCGAGAAGATCGCCACCATCCCGGACGCCGACAACACCCTGGTGGAGAACGCGATCGACGCCTGCGCCGTCGAACTGGTCTCCTGACCGCAGGCGGGCACCAGCCTGACGGGCCTGCCGCATGGGCACTCCTGCACCCGCTGTCGGCGTGACTGCCCGTTGTGTCGTCTCTAGGCTGGGGACAGACGCCGGGCAGTGGGCCCGGCACCTGAGAAGAGGGGGACGCGATGCGTACTCGACCGCTCACTGCACGTCTGGCCTCCGTCGGCGCCGCGGCAGTGCTCACCATCAGCCTGGCCGCCTGCGGCGGCTCCACCACCGAAGGCCGGGGCACGGAGGAGCCGACGACGACGCCGACCATCACCTCCCCGCCGAAGGAGACCAGCCCCGCTGAGGAAGCCGACGCTGGCGACCGCAAGGACGCGTCGGCCGACGGGAAGCGCGCCACCGGCGCTAAGCCCCCGCGCGGTGACGACCTCGACGGCACCACCGGAACCGACGAGGGCGGCGGCACTGACAAGGCCACCCCAACCCCGGTGGACCCGAAGGACGTCCCATCCAAGGATGAGTTCTCCGCATACCTGGTGAAGGAGCTGCGCACCTCCGCCGAGGAGGACGGCGCCCTCGGGGAGATGAAGGCCACCGGCATTACCGACGAGCAGTTCGACCGGTTCTTCACCTGCTTCAGCGACGAGATCTACCCGCACCTGTCGGACGAGGCGAAGGTCGCGATAATGAACGGTGACACCCCGTCGGGCGAACCGCCTTCGGACGATGTGATGATGAATGCCCTCGTCACCTGCGGGAAGGATGACCCGGAGATGCTGAAGATCATGATGGAGGAGATGAAGGGATGACCCGACTCCTGCCGCGCCTGGCCTCGTGAAGGGCAGGGCGAGCGCGCGCCAACGGGTCCCGCACCCACACATGCGGAAGGCCCCGGTCCGATCCGCTGATCGGCCCGGTCACCTGACCGGCGCCGACGCCCCCCGTTGCGACACGTACCCCGCTCGGCACTGCCCGGGCGGGGTACTGTCATTCCAACCCGTGTGTGCGGGCCTCCCCATGCTGCTGCACTGTCGCCGCGGCACTCACCGACAGGATGTCCCCATAACTCTCCCCCTCCGCCCCCGCTCCTCCGCGCTGTTCCTCACCGCCGGTGCGCTGCTGTGCGCCTCCCTCACCGGCTGCGGCGCCATCGGCTCCCTCACCGCCGGTGGTGAGGACCCGTCGCCGTCGGCGTCGCCCGCGCCGGCGTCGACCTCCCCTCAGAAGCCGACGGATTCCGCGTCCCCGTCGGACTCCCCGTCCAGCCCCGCCGCGTCCCCCTCCAGCCCGGCCGCGTCCCCGTCCGAGTCGGCGTCGGCGAACAGCGGCGCTGCGCGGCGCGTCAGCAAGCAGGAGTACACCGACGGGTTCGTGGAGACGATGCGGACGTTCACGCCCTCGCAGGAGGAGCTGAAGAAGAACGGCCTGACGCAGAAGGACATGGACGACACGTGGCGCTGCGTTGCCGACAAGACCTACGACGACGTCTCCGACGAGACCCTCCAGATCATCTCCAACAAGGAGAGTGAGAAGTACGCCACCATCTCCGAGGAGGACAACACCCTCGTGGAGAACGCGATCGACGCCTGCGCCATCGACCTGGTGACGCAATGACGGCGCGATGGGCACTCCTCCACCCGGCGACCCGCTGACGGGACGCCGCATCCTCTCTACGCTGGAACCATGCGCCGGGCACCGGGCCCGGCATCAACCACGAGGAGGGTGCCATGCGCACTCGAAGGATCACCGCCCGTCTGGCATCCGTCGGCGCCGCCGCCGTGCTCACCATCAGCCTCGCCGCCTGCGGCAGCTCCAGCACCGAGGGTGAAAGCACCACGGAGCCCGCATCGTCGCCGGCGACCACCGCGCCGCCGGAGAAGCCCAGCGAGAAGACCGACGACGCGAACTCCGACGAGTCAGCGGACCCGAGCGATGACACCGACGCCTCCGATGGCGGCCCCACTGACACGAAGGCGTCGACCAGCCCCGGCGCCCCCACCGATGACGCCGACGATGACGATGACGCTGACGATGACAAGGATGATGCGTCCGCGAAGACGGTGGATCCGAAGGACGTGCCGTCGAAGGAGGAGTTCATCGCCTTGACCGTGAAGCAGGTGCGGGCGAATTCTGCTGAGGACGGTTCGCTCGACGAGATGAAGGAAGCCGGCATCACCGACGAGCAGTTCGACCGGTTCTTCACCTGCTTCAGCGAAGAGATCTACCCGCACCTGTCCGATGAGTCGAAGGTGGCGATCTCCAAGGGCGAGGACCTGCCGAGCAAGCCCGGCAACGAGGAGCAGATGATGACCGCCCTCGTGACCTGCGGCCAGAAGGAGCCCAAGGTGATGGAGTACATGATGAAGGCAATGGGCTGATCCCAGCGCAGACGGCTGACCGGCCAGTTCCCACTGCCGGACATGCGGAAGGCCCCGGCCCGATCTGCTGATCGGGCCGGGGCCTCATCTGTGCGCAAGGGGGGACTTGAACCCCCACGCCCGCGAAGGCACACGGACCTGAACCGTGCGCGTCTACCAATTCCGCCACTTGCGCGTCTCTTCGGAGCCGGGTGTCAAGCACGACCAACGCCGAAGCATGTTCAACTATAGGGTGCGGCCCGGGACTGGTCCACTCGGGCGCCACCCGCAGGCCGCACATGTGTCGTATGCCATTGTTCTGACCGTTCACCGAGCGGGCAGCACCCGTCGGCCCGCAGCCCGCTCGCGGCCCGCAGCCCGGAGGCCGACAGCCGCGGGCGGCGGCGCGATCACTCGGCGGGGAACGCCTCCGTGGGGATCAGCACCGTGAGCCCCATGTCCTGCGACGGCGTCATGCCCAGGAAAGCGTAGCCCTGCCACGTGTCGCCGTGCTTCGTGGTGAACGTGCACGCCGTGGCGCTCTGCGACTGCGACAGCGGCCCCTCACAGTCCACCGCCGTCAGGTCCTTCTCCAGACCCACCTTCCCCAGGGCACTCATCGCGATCTGCTCCACGTCCGCCTTCGGCACCTCCTGGTCCACGCCGAACATGCCGCCCTGGCCGAAGGACACCACCGTCAGCTGGTTCGAATCCTGCCGATCCGCCACGAGCTGTGCGAGTTCGCTCTGCAGCGGCGTCCCCGTTGTCACCAGCGCGCCCCCGGTCTCGTCACCATCAGCGCGGGCAGTCACCATCGGCGTCACCGTCAGGACGCCCTTCCCCTCGGGGGCGCCCTTCTCCCGGCAGGTCACGGAGGCCGACGGGTCCGTCAGATCCAACGGGCCGTCACACTCAGCGCCACTGCTGTCCGGCAGGGACGATTCGATGCCGGAGGACAGCTCCTCCGGGCTCAGAGTGTCCGCGCCGTCGTCAGCGGCGATGGTGAAGAAACCGGTGGGGCCGGGCTGCGCCAGCGTCACCGCGGGAGCGCCCTTCACCTCGCCATGGGCGCCGCCGGCGTCAGATGTGCCGCCGGAGGCTCCACCATCGGACGCACCGCCGTCGGACGTGCCGCCGTCGGAGGCTGCAGTCCCATCCGCACCGGCCGTCGGGGCCCCGCCATCGGACGAGGAGTCCTGCCCTGCGGACGTGGAGGAGTCAGTGGACGTGGAGGACGCGTCGGCCCCCTCCCCATCAGGGGTGACACCGCCGCAGCTGGTGAGCAGCAGCGCGGCGATGCCGGCACCAGCCGTGATGCCGCTGAGGCGCCGGGCGGACGAGAACGGGCTGCGGGAACGGATCGGGGTCATCAGGAGCTCCTCTCGGCGATGCCGGCGACTGTGCCGACACCCTCACAGTAGACGGGACGCCCCAGGACAGCGACGAAGGAGGCGGGCACAGCTGCGCCCGCCTCCTTCTGCTCTCGAGCACACGGCCCGGGCTTCAGTCCGTCAGCGTACGGGCCTGCTCCGCCTCCACGAACGACTCGTCGATCTCCGCAGCATCCACACGCCTGCGGAACACCGCGGCGTACGCGATCGCCATCAGCGCCACCGCCGGAACACCCAGCATCGCCGCGAGCGTCATCGACTCGACAGCGACCACGGTCGAGAACACGAAGACCAGCCCGATCAGGCCCAGCACCGCCATGACGGTGCCGCCGGGGGCGTGGAACGTCTCCAGGCCGTCGCGCGTGGGCCGGTACGCGATGTAGGTGACGAGGATCAGCGCCCACACCAGCGTCACCGAGAACACCACGATCGCCATCAGCAGACCGAAGATGTTGCCGACCCCGGTCGCGGCGAGGATCGCCACCGCCACGATGAACACGATCGTCAGGCTCATCGCCGCCAGCGGCACATTGCGACGCGTGGTGTAGCGCGCGAACGCCGGGCCGAGACGGTCCACCGACAGCGAATGCATCATCCGGCTCGACGCGTACAGGTTCGCGTTCGCGGCACTCAGGGCCGCGATCAGCACCACGAAGTTCGTGATGGATGCGGCTCCCGGGATGCCGGCGTAGTCGAAGACGCGGACGAACGGGGACTGCTCGACCCCGTCGGCCTGCGCAGCCGACTGCCACGGCACCAGCGCCACCACGATGCCGATCGCCATCACGTAGAAGAACGCGAGCCGCACGATCGTGGTCTGGGCCGCCACGCGGATCGACCGCGCCGGATTCTTCGCCTCAGCGGCGGAGACGCTCAGCAGCTCGATGCCGCCGAAGGAGAACATCACGATGCTCATCGCCAGCCATACGGCACCGATGCCGTTGGGCAGGAAGCCGCCGTCGTTCGTCCAGTTCTGCAGTCCCGGCGCCGGGTGGCTGCCCGTGCCCACGAACACGAAGAACAGGCCCACGATGATGAACGCGAGCACCGCGATCACCTTGATGGATGACAGGAAGAACTCGATCACGCCGAAGGAGTTCACGCTGTAGAGGTTCACCGCGATCACGGCGACGGCGAACACGAGGATGCCCCACCCGAGGTGCACCTGCGGGAACCAGTACTGCAGGTAGGTGGCGCAGGCGACCAGTTCAGCGCCGGTCACGCACAGGGTCACGAACCAGTACAGCCACCGCACCAGGTAGCCCCAGAACGGGGACAGGAACCGGGCGGCGAGGGTGCCGAAGCCGCCGCGCACGGGGTAGCGGGACGCCATTTCACCCATGGTCAGGGCGATGGTGGCGGCGATGGCGGAGCCGATCGCGAACGAGATGATGACGGCGGGTCCGGCCACGGCGATCGCCTGCCCGGACCCGAGGAACAGGCCGGTGCCGAGGGCGGAGCCCATCGCGATCATCGCCATCTGGCGGTGGGACAGCGTGCGGGAGAGGCCGACGGCGGCCGGGTCTGCGGTGGTGCTGCCCGTGCCGGGGCCGGCGACGGTGCCGGAACTCGATGCTGCGGGACGCTGCGGGTCGGACTGTGCGGAGGGATGGGATGAGCGGGTTCCCGATGAGTGGGAGCCGCTCGAGGGGGTGTCTTCGTTGTCCATCCGGCCAAAGTACCCCACGGTCACAGCTGGCGCAGGCGAATCCACCGACGCGCCGCCGGCCCCTGGTTCCGCCGAATCGCCGCCGGCCCCTGGTTCCGCCGAATCAGCATCGGCACCGAGCTCCACTGGGTCGGCATCGGCACCGGGCTCCACCGATTCAACATCGGCACCGGGCTCCCCCGATTCAACATCGGCACCACCGGCCCGATCTGCGATGTGCGCCCCTTCCCTCAGCTGGGATACCCAGATGCTCATTGCCCCCGGGATGCCGCGATGCTCACTGCGGCCGTGCGCACTGCTCATCCCTGCCCCCGGGAGGGCGATCGCCAAAATTCGGAAGAATCATCCACCTCTCCAGACCCCCTCTCGAACTTGGGAAGAATCATCCACCTCAGAAGCCCTCCACGCGTGGATGATTCCCCACAAGTTCACAACCCGGAGCACAGGCGTGGATGATTCCCCGCAAGTTCAAGCCGAAGGCGCGAGCAGTGGCCCGAGCGGGGACACGGGCAACCGCCGACCGCGCGACGCGGAACCCGCGCGCAGGCATGCGGGAACCCGCCAGCAGCGGGGCCGAAGCCCCACCACCAGCGGGTTCTCAGACGATCACGCGACCAGCGTCGCTATCAGGCGCGGGCGCCCTTCGCTGCGACGACCTGGACGATGACCTTGGCATCGACCTCGTCGTGCAGGTGGATCGTGACGGTGTACTCGCCGAGGGTCTTGATCGGAGCGTCGAACGCCACGGTGCGGCGGTCGATCTCGCGGTCGAAGGTCTCCTTGACGGCGTCGGCGACCTCACCGGAGGTGACGGCGCCGAACAGGCGGCCGGACTCGCCGGCGCGCTCAGCGATGACCAGCGGGCGGGTCTTCAGCAGGTCGCGCAGGGCCTGTGCGTCCTCGAGGGAAGCGATCGCACGCTTGGAGCGTGCAGCGGCCATCTGCTCGATCTGACGCTGTGCGCCCTTGGTCCACGGGGTGGCCAGGTTGCGCGGCAGCAGGAAGTTGCGTGCGTAGCCGGACTTGACCTCAACGACCTCGCCGGCAGCGCCGAGCTTGGCGACCGAGTGGGTGAGGATGAGCTTCGTGGTGGTTGCCATGTGAGTGTCTCTTCCTTTCCTGATCAGCGACCGGTGGTCGAGTAGGGCAGAAGAGCGATCTCGCGGGCGTTCTTGACGGCCTTGGCGATCTGGCGCTGCTCCTGGACGGACACGCCGGTCACACGGCGTGCGCGGATCTTGCCGCGGTCGGAGATGAACTTGCGGAGAAGTGCAGCGTCCTTGTAGTCGACCGACTCGATGCCGGCCGCCTTCAGCGGGTTCTGCTTCTTCTTCGGCTTACGAAGAACTGGCTTCGCCATCGTGGTGCTCCTTCAGCTTTCATGGAGCCCGGGGTTTCAGCCCGGGATGGGGTGAATAGGTGTGGTTGTGAACCCGTCGGGCGCCGGGGCTTCCCGGCCGGCGGACCGCTGAGGTCCGGCCGACGGATCCGTGACCGCCTCGCCGCAGCCGTTCCGGCCGCGCGTGGAGGTCATGGTGGCCGCGTGTGCGGCCGGTGAGGGATCTAGAAGGGCGGGGGCTCTTCAGCGCCGCCGGAGCCGCCCCACGGGTCGACGTCCTGCGGTGCCTGACCGCCCTGGTTCTGGCCCTGACCGTAGCCGCCCTGGTTGCCGTAGCCGCCCTGGTTGCCCTGGTTCTGACCGTAGCCGCCCTGACCTCCGCCGAAGCCTCCCTGCTGACCGCCCTGGCCGCCGCCGAAGCCGCCGCCCTGGTTGCCGCCGAAGCCACCGCCGCCACCGCCGCGCTGAACGCGGGTGGGCTTGGCCGTGGCGTAGCGCAGAGCCGGACCGATCTCATCGACATCGAGTTCGATGGTGGTGCGGTTGTTGCCGTCGCGGTCAGTGAAGGAACGCTGCTTCAAGCGGCCCTGAGCGATGACGCGGGTGCCCTTGGTGAGGGACTCGGCGACGTTCTCAGCGGCGTCGCGCCAGATGGAGCAGCGCAGGAAGAGGGCTTCGCCGTCCTTCCATTCCCCGGCCTGACGGTCGAAGGTTCGCGGAGTGGACGCGATGGTGAAGCCCGCCACGGGCACTCCGGAGTTCGTGAATCGCAGTTCGGGGTCCGCGGTCAGGTTCCCGACCACGGTGATGACGGTTTCGCCAGCCATTGCCTTCTCTTCCCTGATGAGGTTCGTGTACGGAGGTCGACTAGATCACTTGGCGTCGGTGCGCATCAGCTTGGTGCGCAGCACGGACTCGTTGAGGCCCAGCTGACGGTCGAGCTCGGCAGCGGTCTCGGGCTTGGAGACGAAGGAGAGGACCACGTAGATGCCCTCGGCCTTCTTGTTGATCTCGTAGGCGAACTTGCGCTTGCCCCAGACATCGACGTTCTCGATCTTGCCGCCCTCAGCGGGGACGACCTGCACGAGCTTCTCGAACGTGGATCCAACGGTGCGCTCGTCAATCGACGGGTCCAGGATCACAACCATCTCGTAGTTACGCATGTGTGTATACCCACCTCCTGTGGTCTATCGCGGCCACGGTCCTTCCGTGGCAGGAGGGTCATGCTGGTGGGCGAGGTCCGCCCACACGAACTCCAACCCTACCGCGCCCAGCGACCGGGCAGAAGAGCGATCGCTGGTGGCATAAGCCTCACCCGCGCGACCGGGGAGGCCGACGGGTGCTGGCAGGGACCGACGGGCGCCGGCAGGGGCTGACGGGTGCCGGCAACGGCGAAGGCGCCGCCCGTCCCCATGATCCCGGGGAGGGACGGCGCCTTCGCACAGTAGTGGAGCGGCGCAGTGATGGAGCGGCACAGTGGGGAAGCAGCCCAGCGCCGCAGGAGCGGAGTCGATCAGCGCGGGGCAGTGCCGGGCGCATCAGCGGCCGGGCTGTCCGCAGTCGGCTGCGTCGCCGGAGGATCAGCAGGATCCGGTGCTGGAGCAGGGGTGGTGGGGGCGGGAGTCTTCTTCTCCTCCTCCTCGCGCTTCTTGCGCTCCTCCTCCTGCTTCTTCTTCTCCTCTTCCTGCTTCTTCTTCTCCTCTTCCTGCTTCTTCTTCTCCTCTTCCTGCTTCTTCTTCTCTTCCTCCTGCTTCTTCTTCTCCTCTTCCTGCTTCTTCTTCTCCTCTTCCTGCTTCTTCTCCTCTTCGCGCTTCTTGCGCTCCTCCTCGGTCTTCTTGTCCTGCTCCTCCTTCTGCTGGCGCTGCTCCTCCTGGCGCGCCTTCTCCTGCTCCTGGCGCTGCTGACGCTCCTTCTGGCGCTGCTCGTTCACAGCCTTCTGGTCCGTCTTGGACCGCTGCTTCTGCGGCAGGTCACCCGGCGGCGGGAACTCCATGAACGGCTCGCCCTCCAGGGACGGCTTCATGATGTCCACCCAGAGCAGGGAGGGGAACGTGGCGCCGGTGATCTGATCGAACTCACCGAACGGAGTGAGGGACTCCGAGCCCTTGCCGTCCTCGGTGGGCTGGAACATGCCCACGCTCGTCACGAGCTGCGGGGTGAAGCCCACGAACCATGCGGAGTGGAACTTCTCGGAGGTGCCGGTCTTGCCGGCCACGGGGCGGCCGTCCATGTTCTGGGCGACACGGCGAGCCGACCCCTGCTGCGAGGGCGGGCCGGTCAGTGCCTCGATGGCGTTGGTGGCCACGCCCTCGTCCAGCACACGCTTGGCTTCGTCCTTCGGCTTATACCGCACGGAACCGTCGGGGTTCTTCACCTCGCGCACGATGTGCGAGGGGCGGTAGATGCCGCCGGAGGCGATGGTCGCGTACGCCTCGCCCATCTCCCGCACCGTCGGGGACGCGGTGCCGAGCACGTTGGTGACGTCGCCGTCCAGGCCCGGGGTCTTCTCCGGCAGGCCGAGCTTGATCGCGGTCTCCTTCGTGCGCTCCGGCCCCATCTCGAAGTTCAGCTGCCCGTAGGCGGTGTTGATCGAGTTGGTGGTGGCCTTCTTCAGGTCCACGCGGCCGTAGGAGGTGTTGCCGAAGTTCTTCACCTTCCAGCCGCGGATGTCCTTCGGCGAGTCGCCGTCCCACCGGGAGCGGAGGCCGTAGCCGTCCTCGAGGGCTGCGACCAGGGTGAAGGTCTTGAAGATCGAGCCGGCCTGCATGCGCGACTGGGTGGCGTCGTTGCGGCCCTGGGTGATGTAGTCCTTGCCGCCGTACATGGAGACGATCTCACCGTTGTTCGGGTCGATCGTGACCGTGCCGACATGGTTCCGCTCGGGGCGGTCCTCCGGCAGGCTGTTGACGGCGTCAACGGCGTACTGCTGCTTCTTCTTGTCGATCGTGGAGACGATGTGGTAGCCGCCGGTGTCGAGCTCCTCCGGGGTCAGGCCCTTCGCCTCGAGCTCCTTCTTCACCTCCGCGAGGAGGTAGCCGTTGGTGCCGCCGAAGCGGTTCTCCTTCTTCGGCTTCTTCACCTCGGGGAACTCCATCGCGTCCGCTTCCTTCTCGGTCAGCGTCTTCGTGTCGTTCACCTGGCGGGAGATCACGCGAGCCCAGCGCTGCTGCGCCATCTTCTCGTTCACCGCGGGATCCCAGGACGACGGCGCGGGGATCAGGCCCACGAGCATCGCGGCCTCGGAGTCGCTGAGGTCCTTCGCCGGCTTGTTGAAGTACGCCTGCGCGGCCGCTTCGATGCCGTACGCGCCGCGGCCGAAGTAGATGGTGTTGAGGTAGCGGGACAGGATCTCGTCCTTGGAGAGCTCCTGGTCGATCTTCAGCGCCATCACGGCCTCACGGGCCTTGCCCAGGTATCCGGTCTGGGTGCCGGTGTGGTAGCGCTCCACGTACTGCTGGGTGATGGTGGAGCCGCCCTGCTGGGCGCCGCCGGACACGTTGTTGACGAAGGCGCGCACAATGCCCTTCGGGGACACGCCGCGGTTCTCGTAGAACGACGAGTCCTCGGACGCCACCACGGCGTCCTTCACGTTCTGCGGGATCTCGTCCGAGGGCAGGATCGTGCGGTCGATTTCGCTGAACTCACCCATCAGGGTGGTGCCGTCGGAGAAGTAGACGCGGGAGGTCTGGGCGACTGCGACGTCCGTCGGCTCCGGCACGTCGGTGTCGTTGTAGAACCACACGCCGACGCCGACACCGGCGAGGATCAGCAGGGCACCGACGAGGGCCAGCAGACGGAACGACGGGATCCAGCGCCACAGGCCCTTCTTGCCGGCGCGGGGCCAGCCGATCAGGTTGCCCTTGGGGCGGGCAGCGGCGGAACCGGCCGCGGCCGTCCCGGCGGCGCGACGGCGCCGACCACCGGCAGGGGTGCGCCTGGTGGAGGCGGCTGCGGCGCCGGCTCCGGCGCTGCGGCGACCCGACGACTCCGAACCGGGGGTGCGCACGGTGCGGCGCGATCCGCTGGCCGCCCGGCTGGGGCGGTGAGGATCCTTGCCTGACGATTTGTCGCTCACGCGGTCGATTCCTTCCGATTGATGGGAGTGATCAGAGCCTAGGTCCATTCCCTGGTGGTGAACACCTGCACCCGATTCAGTTCACACCGCATCTGCACAGACCGTCCCCATTCCTCCGGGCGCCGCGCGGCGCCCCGGGCCCGGCGGCCAGGGGCGAGCGTCAGTCGACGCTGCGGGCCCGCCACCAGGCGCGCAGCCGCTCGGTGGCCTCCTCCTGGCTGAGAGGACCCTCGTCCATCCGCACCTCAAGCATGTGCTTGTACGCCTCGCCGACCACGGGCCCGGGCGCGAGGTCGAGGATCTCCATGATCTGCCTGCCGTCGAGGTCGGGGCGGATCGCGTCGATCTCCTCCTGCTGGGCGAGCTCGTCGATGCGGCGCTCCAGGTCGTCGTAGGCGGAGGCGAGACGGCGCGCCTTGCGCTTGTTGCGGGTGGTGCAGTCAGCGCGGGTGAGGCGATGCAGGTGCTGCAGCACGGGGCCGGCGTCAGTGACGTAGCGGCGCACCGCGGAGTCGGTCCATTCGCCGTCGGCGTAGCCGTGGAAGCGCAGGTGCAGCTCCACCAGGCGGGTGACGGCCTTCGTGGTGTCCTTGTCGAACCGCAGCTGCTTCATCCGCTTCGCGGTCATGCGGGCGCCCACGATCTCGTGGAAGCGGAACGTGACCTGCCCGCCCTTCTCGAAGCGGCGCGTGTCCGGTTTGCCGATGTCGTGCATGAGGGCGGCGAAGCGGAGCACGAAGTCGGGCCGGGGGCAGGGGCCGTCGGCGTCGGTCTCGAGGTCGATCGCCTGCTCCAGCACGGTGAGCGTGTGCTCGTACACGTCCTTGTGGTGGTGGTGCTCGTCGCGCTCCAGCCGCAGCGCGGGCAGCTCCGGCAGGACGTATTCGGCGAGGCCGAGGTCCACCATCTGCTCGAGGCCGCGTCGCGGCTCGGCGCCGTTGATGAGCTTCACCAGCTCGTCGCGGACGCGTTCGGCGGAGACGATGTCGATGCGCTCGGCGAGCTGGGTGACGGCGGCGGCCGTCGCATCCTCGATCTCGAAGCCGAGCTGGGAGGCGAAGCGGACGGCGCGCATCATCCGCAGCGGGTCGTCGCTGAACGACTGCTCGGCGCGCACGGGGGTGCGCAGCAGCCCGTGGGCGAGGTCCTCGAGGCCGCCGAACGGGTCGATGAACTCCAGGGACGGCAGGCGCACCGCCATCGCGTTGACGGTGAAGTCGCGGCGGGAGAGGTCCCCGTCGATCGTGTCGCCGTAGGAGACCTCGGGCTTGCGGGAGAGCGGATCGTAGGTTTCGGAGCGGTAGGTGGTGATCTCCACCTGCACGCCGGCCTTCTGCGCGCCGAGGGTGCCGAAGTCGCGGCCCATGTCCCAGATGGTGCCGCCCCAGCGCTTGAGGATCGCCTCGGTGTCGTCGGGGCGGGCGCTGGTGGTGAAGTCGAGGTCGCTGCTGGAGCGGCCGAGGATGGCGTCGCGCACGGGGCCGCCGACGAGGGCGAGCTCATGCCCGGCGTCCTCGAAGAGGCGGCCCAGGTCGTGGATCTCCTGGGGCAGGGCCCGGAACATCTTCTCCGCTCTGGTGCGGGCCTGCTCGACGGCGTCGGGGCGGCTGGTCTCGTTCTCGGGTTCGCTCACGGGGCTCTTTCGTGTGGGATTCGTGATGGCCGTCTGCAGATGGCGGCGCGGCCTCTGCGTCCGGGGGCTCGGCACTTTACAGTAGTGGTCATGCGGACCCAGGCGACCATGAGGGGGGTGCGTGCTGTCATCAGCGCGCTCCTCATGCTTCTGTGCATCGCAGTGGTGCCGCAGGCCGCGAGCGCCGCAGCTCTGTCCGCCCAGTCTATCCGCCCGGCCCCGTCGGCCCCCTCCGCACCGACCGGCCCGACCGGCCCGGCCGCCCCCCGCAGCCCCTCTGCACCCCAGCCCACCGCGGGCGGCGCCCGCACAGCCGACGCCGCGCCCGCCGTGCCGATCGCCCCGATGGAGCGCGACGGGGTGCGGATGACGATCACGCACATGGCGCCCGCCGCCGTCACCCCCGACTCCACCCTCACCGTGAAGGTGACGGTCACGAACACGGGCGAGGAGCCGCTGGAGCGCGCCGCGGTGCAGCTCGGCATCAAGCGCCCCCGCCTGGACGATCGGGAGGACATCAGCCGCTGGGCCGCGACCGACGGGCTGAAGGACCTCGGCTCTGCCGTCGCGCTCTCACCCCGGTCCACGATCGCTCCCGGGAAGTCCGCGGAATTCGTGGTGACCGCGCGCGCCGCCGATCTCGGTCTCGGCCCCAGCCCCGACCATTGGGGCGCGCGGGCCGTGTCCCTCACCCTGGTGACGCTCGGCCCGGCCGACGGGTCCCAGGCGTCCGCCGATGCCGCCGACGGCGCCGGCACCTCCTCGGCCGCAGCCGCGAACGACTCCACCGCGATCACCGGCCCCGAGGCGCCGAACCTGCTCCCGCTGGAGGGGCAGAAGAGCGTCTCCGCTGTCCGCTCGTTCATCGTGTGGCAGCCGCAGGACGCGCAGGACCTGCCCACCACGGGCGTGTCCACCCTGGTGCCGGTGCGCTCCGAGGTGCCGGCGCAGGCCGTCACCGATCCCGCCGGGTACGCCGAGTCGCTGAACTCCGGGACGATGAAGAAGCAGCTGGAGGTGGCGCGGCGCCCCGATGCGGACTGGCTGCTGGATCCGTCGATGCTGGCGTCGGTGCCGGTGCCGCAGTCACTGGCGGAGGAGCCGGCCGCCTCGACTGCGAAGAAGCAGAAGGGCGGCGACGAGGGCACTGAGGGGTCGGCGAGCCCGTCGCCGTCCCCGAGCGCGCAGGCCGACGACCCCGCGGCCGCCTGGGCCTCCTCCGAGCCGTGGGTCGCTGATCCGACGGCCGCCGCCACCGCCTCCGCGCTCACCGACGCCGCCGAGGACCGCACCGTCATCGCCGCGCCGTACGGCCAGTTCGACCCCCTCGCGGTGGATGCGAAGTCCCGCCTCGCCGCCGCCGGGAGCGCCGAGACCGGCCGGGTCCTGAACGCGCGGTCCGTCACGCCCGCCGGCTCGACGGTGCGGCTCGCACCGGGGGAGGCCTCCGCGCGCCACGCGCAGGACGCCGCCGGCCGCGGCGCCGACATCGTCCTGGTGCCCGCGGAGTCCCTCGGCTCCACCCCGGAGCCGCAGGTCACCACCAGCGGCTACGGCCGCCTCGACCCCGCTAAGGGCAGCGGGAAGCGGGGTCCGAGCGTTCCGCTGCTGGCGTACGACACCCGCCTCAGCGCCCTCAGCGAAGCGGACTCCTCAGTGACCGACCCGATGCTGATCCGCCAGCAGGTGCTGGCGGACACCGCCGTGATCTCCGGGCAGTCCACGAACGCGCCGCGGCACGTGCTGATCTCCCCGGACCCGTCGGCGACGCTCGACCCCACCACGATGACGGCGGGGATGGACGCCCTGGCGGACGCGCCGTGGGTGGAGCAGCGCCCCACCAGTGACCTGGTGGATGCGGCGCGCTCCGGCAGCGGCACCCGCAGCCTGTGGGTGGACAAGGGGTCGCAGTCTCTGCTGTGGAGGGGCCCGTCGGCCTCCCTCGCGCCCGTCGCCATCGGGGCCGACGGCACCCTGGAGCGGCCCGATTCTCCGGCGGACCGCCCCGCGGTGTCCGGCGATGTGGTGACGGTGTCGGACGCGGCGGTGGGGCAGATCCTGCCGCTGCGGTCCATGATGAAGGACCAGACGCGGGCGAACCCGCCGCTGCTGACGGCGTTCGCGTCCACCTCGCCGCGGGCCGCGCGCGATGACGCGCTGGCGACCGCGCTGGCGGAGAGAACCGTGGACTTCAGCAGTGACTTCCACAAGCGAGTGACGGTGACGATGGCCTCCAGCTACAACCTGGCGTCCTCCTCCGTCGGTCTGCCGATCACGATCCGCAACGACTTCGACACCCCGGTCACGGTGACGCCGGACCTGTCGGTGTCGAAGCGGATCGTCCGGATCCAGAAGGAGCCGGGCGCGGTGACGATCCCGCCGCACTCCTCCGTGGACGTGTCAGTGCCGATCGAGGCGATCGCCAACGGCACCCTCGACCTCGACGTCACCCTCGTGACCCCGGACGGGTCGAAGCCGTTCGGGACGCAGTCCGTGGAGGTCCACGCCAATCCCGCCTGGGAGAACCGGACCACGCTCATCATCGTGGTGGGCATGGCCGTTCTCGTGGTGGCGGGTGTGATCCGGGCGGGCCGCTCCGGCCGCTCCGACGCCCGCAGCCCCGGCGTGCAGACCCCTGAGACCATCAATGAGAAGTGAGGCCCCCGACTCCATGCCTTCGGACTCCTCCGCACCTGCGGCCCCGCAGCGCGGGCGCGCCGCCCACATGCGCGCCTCCGCGCTCATGGCGGCCGGCTCCACCGTTTCCCGCATCCTCGGGTTCGTCCGCAACTTCCTGCTCGGCATGGTGCTGGGCGGCACCAGCACGGTGGCGGCGAACTCGTTCTCCGCGGCGAACATCCTGCCGAGCTCGCTGTGGCTGCTGATCGGCGGCGGCACCCTCAACGCGATCCTGGTGCCGGCGATCGTGCGGGCGATGAAGCGGCCCGACGGCGGCGACGACTACATGTCGCGCCTGACCACCCTGATCCTGGTGGTGACGGGTGCGGCGACGGCGCTGGCGATGCTGCTGGTGACGCCGCTGCTGGTGGTGGCGAACTCGAACCTCGACCCGGTGACGATGCAGGCGGCGACCACGCTGGCGTACTTCCTGCTGCCGCAGATGCTGCTGTCGGCGCTGTACGTTATGTTCGGGCAGGTGCTGAACGCGCACGAGTCGTTCGGCCCGTTCCAGTGGGCGCCGGCTCTGAACAACATCATGGCGATCCTCTCCTCGATCGCGTTCCTGGTGCTGTTCGGGTCGCAGCCGGACCCGACGGCGTGGACGATGCCGATGGTGCTGATGCTCGCCGGCATCCAGGTCTCCGGCTCCGTGGTGCAGTCGGCGTTCCTCTGGTACTGGACGCACCGCATCGGGCTGCGGATCCGCCTGAAGTGGGGCTTCCGCAACCTCGGCCTGCGCACCCTCGGCAAGCTCGGCATGTGGACCCTGGCGATGGTGATCCTGGGGCAGATCGGCGTGTTCGCCACTCGGTGGGCGTCCGGCCCCACGGTGGATGCGATTTCGCGCCTGCACCAGGAGGGCCGCACTGCGGAGGCGCAGAAGTATGCGGGTCTGGCGGCGCTGGACTGGTCCTACACGGTGTTCATGGTGCCGCAGGGCATCATCGCGGTGGCGCTGGTGACGAGCGTGTTCACGCAGATCTCCCGGCATGCCCGCGACGGCGATCACCAGGGCGCGTTCGAGACGTACGCGGAGACGGGCCGCATCCTGATGGTGCCGATGATCCTGTTCAGTGTGCTGTTCGGGGTGCTGGCGGGACCGATCATGTGGGTGGCGATCGGTGGAACCACGCCGACGTCCGCCGAAGCGAACGGCCTGGTGCTGGCCGCGTACATGGTGGGTCTGCTGCCGTTCGCGTCGCTGTACCTGACCAAGCGGTTCTTCTACGCGTATGAGGACGCGCGGATGAGCTTCCTGACGCAGATCCCCGTCACCGCGTTCAGCCTGGCGATGATCATTCCGATCTCGCGCCTGGTGGATCCGCAGTTCGCGACCCCGGCGGCGGCGCTGGTCACCAGCATCGGCAACCTGATGGCGTGGGGCATGGGCACGTGGATGCTGCGTCGGAAGCTGCAGCGCCTGGGGGTGCGGCCGCACGGCCTGGGCCTGACGATCTCCACGTTCCTGCGTCTGCTGGTGGCGGCGGTCGTGTCCGGCGCTGCCGGGTGGGGGCTGCTGCACGCGGCGCATGACTGGGTGTGGTCGAGCCGTCCGGTGGCGGTGCTGGTGTGCGGCGCGATCGGTGCGGTGATGGCGGCTCTGTTCATCGGTGCAGCGTTCGTGCTGCGGGTGGAGGAGATCCGCGCCATGGGGGCGTTCGTGGGCCGACGGCTGAAGCGCTCGAGGTGATCCGCACGCCGTGCGTCTACCATGGGGAAGCGGTATCGGCCGCGGGCCCTGCGCCGGGAGGCGCGTTCCGGCCGTGTGCGGCCGATGACCCGATGACTGAAGTCAGGATGACCATTGCCGAGCAGAGGTGACTGGATGGCCGAGCATTCCACGGTGGACGCATTCCTCAAGGAGTACGCGATCCTGCCCGGGTTCGACGGCGAGGGCGAGGCCCCCGCGGACCGGACGCTGCCCGCGCACCCTGTGGACGGCGCCACCTGGCATGTGGGTGAGAAGGAGGGCGGCAGCGTCCTCGTCTTCCTCGCGCGCGGGGAGATCGCCGCGGATGTGGCGGATGCGGCGCGGCGCTCTCAGCTGGTGGTGCACCAGTCGCTGGTGCCGATCGCCGCTGTTCATGAGCTGACCGACGACGACGGCACTGCCGTGGCGGCTGTCGTGTACGAGCGGGTCGATGCGCCGTCGCTGTCGGACATGGCGCGTGAGCGTGCGCTGCGCCCGGAGACGGTGCGGTCGATCGCCGGGCAGGCGTCGGTGGCGCTGGAGGCGGCGCGCCGCAAGGGTGTGACGCATCGCCTGCTGGATGAGGACCGTGTGTTCGTGGATGCGGACGCTGACCGGGTGCTGATCCTGGGTGCGGGCGTGGAGTCCGCGGCGCTGAGCGACCTGGACATCGTGGGCCTGACCTCGGGCGCCGGCCGCGGCAGCGGTGAGGGCGAGCCGGGAACGGTGGACCCGGATGCGCGGTCCCTGGGCCGGATCCTGTTCGTGGGCCTGACGGGCCGGGACAGTGAGTTCTTCGGCGGGTCCGATGTGGTGGATCCGCAGCTGGCGTCGGCGCGGACGGTGCCGGATGACCTGCGGGACATCACGGTGATGGCGCTGACGTATGTGGCTCCGCAGGTGGGCGACCCGGTGTACGAGCCGCAGGATGTGCACAATGATCTGCGGCCGTGGCAGTCGCTGCCGGTGACGCTGGAGGCGTTCGATCCGGAGCAGCGAGTGGGGGCGCCGCAGCCGCTGTCGGCGGCGCAGCTGGCCGTGATGCGCGGCGAGGAGCCGCCGGTCAAGGACGCGCCCGCTGATGATGCTCCCGCTGACCAGGCGCCCGCCGCCGGGACCGTCTCCGACCAGCCGGCCTCCGAGTCCGCCTCGGAGCCGACGGATCCTGCGGCCGCGTCCGGTTCCACGGCCGCCGGCAGCGCTTTCGCAGCGGGGCCCGTGGGCGACGACGCCCCGACGAGCCCCTCCGTCCTCGCTGACGGCTCCGCCGACGACACCGCCCCCGGCGCCGGCACTGCTGGCGCCTCGACCGCGGGCGCTGCCGCCGCTGGCACTGCCACGGGCGGCGCCGCCGCTGCTGGCGCTGCCGATTCGGGCGCGCCGGCCACGCAGGCGTGGGGCGACGCGATCGGCCCCGCCCCCGAGTTCTCCTCCCGCACCGACAGGCAGCAGACCCGCGCTGAGGCGGAGAGCGCCGCCGCGACCGGTCCGCTGCGGGTGGCGGGCCGCACCGAGTCGCTGAGCGGGGAGCCGGCGACCACCACCGGCGGGATCGCGATGTCCAGTTCGTCCAGCGCCGCTGCGGGTGCCGCGGGTGCCGCCGCTCTCGGCGCTGCCGGTTCCGCGAGTACGGGTGGGCGCACCCCCCACGATCCGACGGGCGTGGGGTCCGTGCCGACGGCGTCGGAGGCCCCTGCGCCGGTCGACCCGTCGAAGCCGACGGGCGCGCCCGAGCCTGTCAATCCGTCGAAGCGGTCCGGGCGATCCGCACCGGTGGAGCCGGTGCACCCGTCGGCCGCCGCAGCGCTGACCAGCGCGAACGACACCCCTCGCGGTGCCGGCGCGCCCGCGATCCCGGTGCCGGGGCGCCAGCGGTCCATGACGGAGCCGCCCACCGAGGACACCGGCGAGCGCGATTCCCCGTCGCTGCTGCGCGACGTGGTTGGGGTGGCCTTCGCATCGGATGACCCGGACTCGCTCAGCACCGGTGATGCTCGTGGTGACGGCCGCAGCTATCAGTCCCGCATCCTGATCATTCTGATGATCGTGCTGGTGGCGCTCGCCGGGTTCCTGGCGATCAACACGGTCACCTCGGTGAACCGCGACCGCGGGGTCTCCAGTGAGCCCGCGAAGACTGTGGAGCCGACCGCGACCGCGGAGTCGGAGGCTCCGGCGGAGAAGTCCCCGGAGCCGGCGAAGTCGGAGGAGCCGAAGGTCGAGCCGGCGGCGCTGAAGAATGCCGAGATCGTGTACCCGGAGGACCCCTCGAAGGCGGACTACCCGGAGAACGCGGGCCGCATCAAGGACGGCGACATGGGCACCGTGTGGAAGACCAAGGAGTACGCCAGCGAGGACTTCGGGAACCTCCGCAACGGCATGGGTGTGCTGCTGAACTTCGAGAAGAAGGGCGAGGTCACCGAGGTGATCGTGCACGGTGGTGAGGCGCAGGGCGGCACCTTGGAGCTGCGCACCGTGAACCCCGACGGCACCCCCGGTGACGTCCTCGCCTCCACGGATCTGAACCCGGGTGAGATGTCGCTGAAGCCGGAGGAGCCCGTGGAGGCTGAGCGGCTGATGCTGTGGTCGCCGAAGCCGGGCGCCCTGCCGAACGGCCGCTTCCGTGTGGACGTCGCCGAAGTCGAGGTGAAGTGACTCGGTGGCGAAGCGCAGCGACCAGCCCGGGTCCCGGCGGCGCGTGACCCCGCGCCGCGCGGGAGAGCCGGGGAGCGGGCGGGGCCGTGGACGCCGCGCCCGGATCCTGAGGACTCCGCTGAAGGAGGCGATCGGGATGCCGCCGTCGATCATGCTGCTGCTGATCGCGGCCGCGATCCTGCTCGGCGTGATGCTGTCCTGGGGCCTGAGCGTGTCCAGCCAGACCTCGACCTCGGCGGCGGTGCCGGCGGGGTCGCAGTCGGAACGGGGAGTGGACGCGTCCGGCCTGCCGGTGCTGACGGAGAACTCCATCGGTAAGGAGGTGCAGCGCCTCGTGGACACCGGAACTCTGCAGAACCCCGCTTCGTTCGACGTCACCGCCTGCATGCAGGAGCAGGGCGTGGACGACCAGATCCTCATGATCGAGGAGGTGTCGTGGATGGATTCAGGGCCGGCCTGGCTGCTGGTGCACTCCGCGACCACCGCTGACGTGATCCACACCGAGGGCGGGGAAGTGAACGCGACGGTTGTGCGTTCTTCCTGTGGAACCCCCGAATCGAAGGGGGCGAGCAGTTCCCGCCTGTGGAACGGAGCCGTGAAGCTCGTGCCCACGTCCTAGATCCCGGCTCCGTCGGCCCGCCGACCGGTTCCCCGGCCCCGACCGCCCCGCCTCCACTGTCCGCCACCCGACCCCGTCGGCCCGTCCCGGCCGCTGACCCGTTCTCTGACCGCAGCGCCTCTGCGAAGAAAGGACCCTCGTGAACACTGAGACCAACCCGTCGATCCTCAGCTCCATCTCCGGCTTCGGCATCGGAGTCGGCGACTCCGATGCCGCCCCGCAGGCCGCGCCCGAGGCCGGTGCGGAGCCGCAGGCCGATTCGCCGGTGCGGGAGGTTGTGATCGTGGGGTCCGGCCCGGCCGGCTACACCGCCGCCGTGTACGCGGCCCGCGCCGAGCTGAAGCCCCTGGTGATCGCCGGCTCCCTCGACGCGGGCGGCGCCCTCATGACCACCACGGACGTGGAGAACTTCCCCGGCTTCCCCGAGGGCATCATGGGCCCGGAGCTGATGACGAACATGCAGGAGCAGGCGGAGCGCTTCGGCGCGGAGCTCGTGTACGAGGATGCGGTGCGTCTGCAGCTGGACGGCGAGATCAAGGAGATCGAGACGGAGTCCGGCGAGGTGCATCGTGCACGCGCGGTCATCATCGCGACGGGATCCGCGTACCGCAAGCTCGGCCTCGCACGCGAGGACGAACTGACGGGCAAGGGCGTCTCCTGGTGCGCCACCTGCGACGGCTTCTTCTTCAAGGACAAGAAGCTCGTGGTGGTCGGCGGCGGCGACAGCGCGGTGGAGGAGGCAACGTTCCTCACCCGCTTCGGTGACGTCACCCTGATGCACCGCCGCGACGAGCTGCGCGCCTCCAAGGCAATGGTGCGCCGCGCCGAGAACGACCCGAAGCTCACCATCATGTGGAACACCGAAGTGACGGAGCTGCACGGCGAGAACGCGCTCACGGGCCTCACGATCCGCGACACGGTCACCGGGAAGACCTCCCAGGTGGAGGCCGACGGGTTCTTCCAGGCCATTGGGCACCTGCCGCGCACTGACCTGGTGAAGGACCAGCTGGAGCTCGATGAGGCCGGGTACATCGCCGTTCAGGGGCGGTCCACGCTGACGAACCTCGAGGGTGTGTTCGCGTGCGGCGACGTTGTGGACCACACGTACCGTCAGGCGATCACCGCGGCCGGCTCCGGCTGCTCGGCGGCTCTGGATGCTGAGCGCTACCTGCTGGCGAAGGACGACGTCTGAGCAGTTCGGACCGCTCCGGCGGTGTGCATGCAGCGGGCAGCGGCGGGGAAGGCCCAGTGGAGGCTTCCCCTGCCGCTGGCGTTCCTGCTGCGGCTGCTCCTGTTGCGCCGGCGGCCGGTGCCCACGTGTCGGCCGTGGTGTTCTGGGCGCGGTGGAGCATTCCCTCCCTGCCGGCAGTGCTGGCGGCGGAGGAGATCGGCCAAGTCATGGGGCCGCGTGTCACGACAGCGACCGTGGATGTGTCCGACGGTTTCCCAACTTCTGATGACCTGAAGCAGTTGCCAGTGTTCTCCAGAAGCCGTCCCGCGCAGCTTCTGGAAGCGGTCGAAGACGACACGGCAGCTCTGATTGGCGATACCGCAACTGAGCGTCGCCTCCCAACATGGCTCCTCATTCCCGAGGCCGGCCTACACGCGGCAGCGGCGCACTCAGCTCCGGGCGGAGAGGGGCATAATGATGGCGGTGACGGCCCTGGCGCACTTGCCGATTCGCCAATCACACTTCTCCGGGGAGCCCGGCCGAAGTACGAGGTCGTCGACGCTATCGAGCGACTGCTGCATCCGTAATCCGTTCATCCCGTCCGCCTGGGTCGCCAGCTGGGCGCCAGGCGTGCCGGACCGCAGCTACTGGCCCCGCGCCTTGTTGGGTCAAGCTCACTTGTCCCCAGCCATCCACTAGGTTATCCACAACCTTGTGGATACAAGTCTGTGCAGATCCCAGGCCGTGCGCTCCGGCCCTCGTCGCGTGCGCTCGCACGGTGAGCGCTTCTCAAAGAGCCGAAAATCACCTCTGACCTGCGATTTTACCGCCTATGTGCCATACCGGTTCCACGTGGAACCCCGCTTAGCGATCACTGACGTTGTCACCATCACTGTGGATAACTCGACCGGACCACGTTCTTCCACAATTGATTGCACACTCGTGGATAACAGTCAGCCCCGGGCCTTGGCTCACCTCAATCGCAACCCTTCCAGAGGAGAGGCTGGGGGCCAGATGCCGACCCGTCCCCCTACAAAGAGGAATGCGCGCCCTGCCGCTTTCTCAACGCGGAGTTCCGCGTGAAACGCATGGGCCGCGTGGCCAGCAGCAGCGTGCACACGCCGCAGGGGCCTCGGGCCCGGCCCACTGGTCGCTGTCGCCACCAAGTCGCGGGCAAAAGTGTGGCTTGGGGCCAACAGAGCTTGGCGGTTCTGACGACGCCGCGCCCTCAGCCGGATGCTCTTTCAGAACGTTTCCCGTGAAACGGATGGCTTTGGGTATTGCCGTTCATTGGTTGCACGTGAAACATGCCGTCCCAGCATGGTTGGGAAGCCACCCTCTCGATTCCGATAGCAGCCTCCGACTCTTTTCGATGAGACAGAGACGTCATCACAATCGGCACCTCGCCGTAGGGACACTGGTCCAGCCTTGGCTTTCTACAAACACGTCAGTCGCGTTTCACGTGAAACAAGCGCCCCATTGATCGCGCCGGCAACTGTCAGGTGCGCACAAGAGCCTCTAACAGGCCGAGGCACACCGGTCCGTTCCACGCGAAACGTGTCGCCATCGCCGGCGAGGGCGCGCGGCACGTTCATTCCGGAGCTCCGACACTTGCTATCTCGTGCCGCAGGCTGTTTCACGTGGAACTGCCTGCACCGGAAGGAAGCACGCCGGAGAGCCTTCGCACCCTACGCCGCCGAATGTGGCACGTCGTCGAGGATTCACGTGAAACCTCGCACGACCGCAACTTGAGCCAGTGGAGAGTCGCCATGGCCGTAGCTCCCTCCCTGTCGTTCCGTCTCAGTGGTTTCACGTGGAACACACTGTCGCAGACACAGCACCGCAGCATCTCCCCACATTGAGAACTCATTGCCACCGAAGAGCACAACTTTCGATTGACCGAACACAGTGACTCGGGGCAGCGGCTCTGCCAAGGTCGAAATACCACTCCGAATGATTGCCTGCGCTTCTGTTGCCGAGAGCGTTGGTTTCACGTGGAACCGAGTGAGCACAACTACACGTCCACCGCCACCTCGGCCGAGTACGCAATGTGTCAATCAACGGACATGCCCGCAGGGCACAGTTTTCCTAGCCGCACAGCAAACGAAGAGGGTCAAGGGTGCATGCCGGTTGGCCGGCACGATGTTGCGTCCTGACTGAGGTTGAACAAGCGTGTTTCACGTGGAACCACTTCGCGGCATTGTCTGCATGCGAACTCCTCCCGCGTTGCGCATCCACACCGTCGCCGTTTCACGTACAACCACAGTCAGATACGACAACTCAAGAGGGTGGCAGTCAGCTGAACTCCACAGTCGTGCAGCGTCAGGAGGGTGTACCCCATCGCTCTGTCGTGTCTACGTGCGCGAAGGTTCTAGTGGAAAGGGTCTGTTTCACGTGAAACCTGAGGAGGCTAGCTATCTTTCGCACAAGTGGGTGTCCAGACCCGACTGGAGCAAACCATGACGTCATGTCTATCGAAGTGTTTTACGTGGAACACCTCCAACAACGCGCTGATCAGCACTTATCGGACCGGTTCCACGTGAAACTCGACTCCTGGGACAAGTCACCACACCCTCGGACCGACAGCGAAGCGAATAGGCGCACCCTGGGCGTGGTCCATTACTCAGCAGTTCTACGTGAAACGACCTATCTGCCGGGTCGGACTCAATGGTCCCGGCACCTGAACTGATCCCTCAAACACGCCGCTCCATCCAGACGTCACGCTGGTACTCAACGCGCGCTGCCGCTGAGGATGCGTGGGGACGGGGGCTGAGGTTCCACGTGAAACCTAGCGGCAGATCAGTGCCGCTGTCCTTGTCCACAAGGCGGCCCGAGAGAGGGCGACAAGTCCTGACCAGAGCCCGACCAGTGCCACTATCCGCGCAGGTCAGGGATCGTTTCACGGAGTTATCCACAGAAGAGTGCACACACGTGGATACAGCACTCGAGAGGTGAGATCAGCGCGGGTGAGCACCCTGACGGATCTCGCCCCAAGTCAGTGGACGGAAGAGACAGTCAGCACGGAGCAGCCCGCGGCAACCCAGCCACAGCCAGCACAGCACAGCACAGCACAGCTCAACGCGCCACAGCACAACCGAACACTGCGCAGCACAGACAGCTCACCCGCGCTCGACCCGGACGGACGAGATGGGCAGAGAAAAGGGAGGGCACTCGTCGGCACCCTCCCTTACCGGATGGTAATCAGAACCAGGCCGTGACGCTCAGCCCTCGCCGGGCAGGTCATCGGCGTCGATCCCGAGGAGAGACGCCAGGCGATCGAGATCCTCCATCGAGGAGAACTCAAAGGTGATCTTGCCCTTGCGCTTGCCCACATCGATCCGGACCGGAGCTTCGAAGCGGTTGCTGATGCGGGAGGTCAGGTCCACCACGTGCGGATTGTAGGTGGTGCGGCGGGGAGTGGATGCACGCCCCGTCGGGCCGCTGCCTGTGGAGATCAGGCGCTCAACAGCGCGGACTGACAGCCCCTCGGCCACCACACGGGCCGCCAGCTCCTCCTGGAGCTTCGGATCGTCCACGGCCAGGAGAGCGCGCGCATGGCCCGCAGAGAGGGCCCCGGAGGCCACACGGCGCTGCACAAGCGGCGCCAGCTTCAGCAGACGCAGCGTGTTGGTGATCTGGGGACGGGAGCGGCCGATGCGCTCCGCCAGTTCGTCCTGCGTGGAACCGAAGTCCTCCAGGAGCTGCGCGTACGCGGCGGCCTCTTCCAGGGGGTTCAGCTGGCTGCGGTGCAGGTTCTCCAGCAGAGCATCGCGCAGGAGGTCATCGTCGCTGGTTTCACGAATGATCGCCGGGATCGAGGTCAGCCCACCGCGCTGCGCGGCGCGCCAACGGCGCTCACCCATGACGAGCTCAAACGATTCGCCGCTCTCCGTGACCGGAATTGGTCGAACCACAACCGGCTGCAGGACGCCGACTTCGCGCAGGGAGTACGCCAGCTCATCGAGCGCTTCCTCATCGAAGACGGTGCGCGGGTTCCGCGGGTTCTCGCGGATCTCATTGATGGGAAGCTCCGCGAACTCGGCACCGGGAACAGCGACGAGATCGTCTGTGTCGATCGACAGCTCCGAGGCGCTGGAGGACTCGTCCTCAGCCCCGGACGCGGCCGCAGCGACGGAGGGATCCTCGTGCTCATCGGAGCGGTCCTGAGCCGTCTCAGAGGCCGCTGACGGCGCCTCAGCGGAGGCATCTGCCCCAGGAGCATCGTCAGCCTCGGATTCGGCTGCCGCAGCGGGCCCAGCCGCGTCGGGATCGAACCGGCGCTCGTCCTCACCGACCATCACCACATCGTCGTACCCGAAGCCCTCGGTCGCGGACTTCGACGACGCCGCCGGCGCAGGAGCCGCATTCTCGGTATCCGTGCGCTCTGCCGACTCGGCAGCCGGGGCGTCAGTCTGGTCAGCGTCCGGGGTCGCTGCCGTCACGGCCGCCGGAGACTGCTCCGGTGCAGGGGTCGGCGCTGCGGGAGCACGGGTCTCCCCAGCCGGGGAGAGGACCTTCTCCTCCACGCTGGTGCCGGAGGCGTCAGCGTCCTTCTGCTGAGCCGCGGTCGGTGCCGCAGCGGGCCTCGCCGCAGCAGGGGCGGCAGTCGGAGCGGCGGAGGGGGCTGACGTCGGCGCAGCAGCCGGCGCAGCAGCCGGCGCGGGCGCGGCCGCACCTGCAGTGGCGGAACGTTTGGAGGCGGCACGGCGGGACCGGGCAGCGCGCGCCATATCGTTGGCGAGATCGCGCCGACGGGCAGCCGCATCCTCGCGGGGAGCGCCGACGGGATCACCCGAAAAA
>NZ_JACHWP010000011.1 GCF_014191425.1 Helcobacillus massiliensis | reverse complement strand
GATGAACAGTGGAACCCGACGATCGCGCCGACGGGTGTGCCCGGCAGGTGCACCATCGGCACCCCGCTGTACGTGCCGACGCCCTGCGGTCCGCCGGGGCGCATCGCCAGGTGCTCGAATCGGGAGGCGCCCGCCGCTGGGGAGTCCGTGCCGGCGGCGAACGCGGCCTTGACGACGTCGTACGCGCCGGAGCCGACGCCGCCGGTGGTGATGATGAGGTCGCTGTCCGCGGCGCGGCGGGCCACGGCGGCGATCAGGGCGGCCGGCTCATCGCTGATGTGCTCCACGCTCGAACGGACACCGAAGTGCCGCAGCGATGCCGCGAGCGCCGGCCCGTTCGACTCCAGGACCTCACCGCTGTCACCCGCGTCCGCGGAGTGCGCGGAGACCAGCTCGTCTCCGGTCATGATGATCGCGACGCGGCGCGGCTCCTGCACCGTCACCTCGCTGGTGCCGGCGGCAAGAGCAACCGCGATCAGGGTGGGGGTGAGGCGGCGGCCGGCCTCGGCGAGTTCGGCGCCGCGCGGGATCTCCTCTCCGATGTCGCGGATGTGGCGGCCCGGCGTGAACGTGGTCGGTTCGGCGGCGGCGTCGGGATGGATGGTGATGGACGCGGGCAAGGGGCCGGTCTGCTCCGCGTCGGTGTGCTCCACGGGGACGACGATGTCGAAGCCGTCGGGGACGCGCGCGCCGGTCATGATCCTCAGGGCCGACGGGTGCTCATCGAGCGTGGAGTGGTCCAGGTCGAGTCGATCCCCGTCGGCCGTCAGGATTCCGCCGGTGACTCCGGCGGGGATGTCGCCGATGACGCGGTAGGTGCGGTGCGGGGCGTCGATGCTGCGGATCGCGAAGCCGTCCATCGCGCTCTGCGGGAACTGGGGCGCCGGGCGGGCGGCGAGCAGCGGCTCGGCGAGGATGAACCCCTCGGCCTGGACGGTGGGCAGGGTGCGGGTGCGCGCATCGGGCAGCTGGGCGATCTGCTGGACGACGGCGCGCCACTGCACAGGGCCGATGGACGAGTGGATGGGCATGGGGCCACTGTATCCGGGTGGGCTACAGTGATGCGCACCACATCCGGCTCCGATGAGAGGACCCTCCGATGAGCACCTGGACCTCCCCCAGTCGCCGCACCGTGATGGCGAGGACCGCTGCCGCCCTCGCCGCCGGTGCCGTCACCGCCTGCGGCTCCGCGAAGCCGGGCAGCGGCTCCGATCCGGGCGAGCCCGCGAAGGCGGACTTCAGCGAGCGGGGCCCCATCACCCTCGCGAAGGGAAAGGACACCACCGGGCATCCTGCGCAGCCAGGTGGAGGCGTGGAACAAGGAGCACCGGACGAAGAGGTGACATTCCTGGAACTGTCCGAAAGCGCCGACGAGCAGCGTGTGCAGCTCGTCAACAACGCTCGCTCGAAGTCCGACGCGTACACGGTCCTCGGCATGGACGTGGTGTGGATGGCGGAGTTCGCCGCCAACAAGTGGGTGGTGGAGCTGCCGAAGGACCGCTTCCCCTTCGACGACATGGTCCCGTCCACCGTCACCACCGCCACCTACTTCGACCGCCTCTACGGCGTGCCGTGGGCATCGAACGCGGAGCTGCTGTTCTACCGCAAGGACCTGCTGGAGAAGGCAGGTGCTGACAGCGCCCCCACCTCGGTGGAGGAGATGTTCGAGATCGCCGAGGCCATCACCGGCAAGGAGGAGTCAGTCTTCGGGTTCGGCTCCCAGTTCGCGAAGTACGAGGGGCTGACAGTGCAGATCACCGGCCTGATCGCCTCCGCCGGCGGTGTGCTCTTCGACGACGAGGGAACCACCCCACGCCGACTCCCCCGAAGCGATCCGCGCCATGACCGAGCTGCGGTCGGCGTTCGATTCCGGAGTCATCCCGAAGGAGGCGCTCACCTACAAGGAGGAGGAGTCCCGCCAGGCGTTTCAGGACGGCCGGCTGGTGTTCATGCAGAACTGGCCGTACATCTGGGAACTGGTGAACAAGACGGACGGATCCTCGAAGGTCACCGGAAAGGTGGGCCTCGTGCCGCTGCCGGGCATCGGCGGGAAGAAGGGCGCCTCCACTCTCGGCGGTCTCAACTGGTCGATCTCCGCGTTCGCCGGCAATCACGGCACAGCCGCGGACTTCATCTCCTACCTGGTGAAGGAGGAGTCGCAGAAGGAGTTCGCAATGGCGACCGCGCAGGCACCGACCCTCACCTCCCTGTACGAGGACAAGGATCTGATCAACAGGTACGCGTTCTGGACGGCACTGAAGGAGGGCATCGACGCAGGCGTCTCGCGTCCGCCGACCGTGCGCTACGCAGAGGTGACGCAGGCGATCCAGGAGTCGGCGTACCGCATCATCTCGGGCGAGGCCGAGGTGGAGCCGGAGATGAAGGCACTGCAGAAGGCGCTGGTGAAGCTCGCGCCCTGATCCAGCGGGCGAAAGGCTCCGGATGCAGCAGATCACACGTATTACAGTATGGTCACAGAGGCGCTGTTCGGCGCCTGGATTCAAGGAGGAACCCCAATGTCATCTGGCTTCACCCCTTCCCGCCGCGGTGTGCTCGCCGCTGGCACTGCCGGCGCAGCAGCTCTCGGTCTCGCTGCCTGCGGAGGCGACAAGTCCTCCTCCGGCGGCGCCGAGCCCGCCCAGGGCAATTTCGACGAGCGCGGCCCCATCACCTTCGCGACCGGCAAGGACACCTCCGGCAAGCTGAAGGAGTTCCTCGAGAAGTGGAACTCCCAGCACCCCGACGAGAAGGTCACCCTCTCGGAGCTGCCGGAGTCCGCCGATGAGCAGCGCGCCCAGTTCATCAACAACGCGCAGGCGAAGTCCGATGCCTTCACCGTGCTCGGCCTCGACGTGGTGTGGACCGCCGAGTTCGCCGCCCAGCAGTGGGTGGTGGAGCTGCCGGAGGACAAGTTCCCGCTGAAGGAGCTCATCCCCGCCACCGTGGAGACCGGCAGGTACTTCAAGAAGCTGTACGCCGTCCCGTTCACCACCAACGCCGAGCTCCTCTTCTACCGCAAGGACCTCCTGTCCGCCGCCGGCACCGAAGAGGCGCCGAAGTCCTTCGAGGAGATGTACCAGCTGATCGACGAGATCAGGAAGTCCCCCGACGGCAAGGACACCCTCGGCTTCGGCTCCCAGTACTCCAAGTACGAGGGCCTGACCGTGCAGCTGACCGGCCTGGCGAAGTCCGCCGGCGGCGCCCTGTTCGACGACCAGGGCAAGCCCACCGTCAACACCCCCGACGTGATCGCCGGTGTGCAGGCAGTCCGCGACGGCTTCGACTCCAAGCACATTCCGAAGGAGGCCCTCACCTACAAGGAGGAGGAGTCCCGCCAGGCGTTCCAGGACGGCAAGCTCGCGTTCCTGCAGAACTGGCCGTACGTGTGGGAGCTCGCCCAGAACGAGGACGGCTCCTCCTCGGTGAACGGCAAGATCGACGTCGCCCCGATCCCCGGCGTCGGCGACAAGCCCGGATCCTCCACCCTCGGCGGCCTCAACTACGCCATCTCCGCGTTCGGCAAGAACCAGGGCACGGCGGTGGACTTCATCGCCTTCATGGCCGCCGAAGAGCAGCAGAAGGAGTGGGCGATCGCGACCGCTCAGGCCCCGGCGTCGGCCGCGGTCTACGAGGACGAGGAAGTGCTGAAGAAGTTCCCGTTCTTCCCGACCCTGAAGGAAGCGATCGACGGCGGCACGCCGCGCCCGCAGGTCGTGAAGTACGGGGATGTCACCCAGGCGATCCAGGAGGCCGGCTACGCCGTGTTCTCCGGTGAGAAGGAAGCGAAGGCCGCGATGGACGAGCTGCAGAAGCAGCTCGAATCCCTCGAGTCCTGACCGTGACGGAGGGCGGGGACGCCGGCAGAGCGGCCGGCACCCCGCCCTCCTCTCCCCTCCCCCGATGAAAGAAGGCCCGATGTGGCTGTGAAGTCCCGTCTGTTCGGGGCGGAGAGCAGAATGGCGTACCTGCTGCTCCTGCCCACCCTGATCCTGCTCGCCGTTGTGGTGGGCTTCCCGCTGGTGCTGTCGATCTGGCAGTCGTTCTTCCGCGCCGACGACGGCGTGGACCCCGAGACCGGCCTGCTGCAGCAGGGCGACACCTTCGTGGGCCTGCAGAACTACGCCGACGCGTTCACCTCCTCCGGCGCCGGAGCCGGGTTCTGGAACGCGTTCTGGAACACAACCCTGTTCACCGTGGTCGGCGTCAGCATCGAGACGGTGCTCGGTGTGGCGATGGCCCTGATCATGGCCCGCGCCCTGCGCGCCACCGGCCTGATCCGCGCCTCCATCCTCATCCCGTGGGCCATCCCCACCGTGGTGTCCGCCCTCATGTGGCAGCTGATCTTCGATGCGAACGGCATCGCGAACCGCCTGCTGAACTACCAGGTCCTGTGGACCACGGAGGGCTGGCAGGCGAAGGCCGCGGTGCTCATCGCGGACATCTGGAAGACCGCGCCCTACATCGGCCTGCTGACCCTCGCGGGCCTGCAGACCATCGACGAGCAGGTGTACGAGGCCGCGAAGGTGGACGGCGCCGGACGCTGGCGCACCTTCTGGTCGATCACCCTGCCGCTGATCCGTCCCGTCCTCGTGGTCGCGGTCCTGTTCCGCCTGCTGGACGCGATGCGCATGTTCGACCTGCCCTACGTGCTGCTCGGCAAGCTCCGCAGCGGCCAGACCCTGTCGATGCTCGCGCAGGACGCCGCCACGAAGACCGACTACGGCATGGCATCGGCGTATTCGATGGTGCTGTTCTGCTACATCTGCCTGGTGGCGTTCCTGTTCATCAGGCTGCTCGGCGCCGATGTCCTCGGCGAGTCGTCCACCCGCACGAAGAAGAAGCGCGCGAAGGGCTCGAAGCCGAAGCGCCTGGTCACCACCAGTGAAGGGAGCATGGCATGAGCACCGCCGCTTCGACCGCGTCCGCGCAGAACCCGTCGGCCTCCTCCGGCCGCCCCGCCGCCCCCGCCCGACCCGAGAAGCGCAAGGGCGAGCGCGGCGCGAAGATCATCGTGGGCCTCGGAATCGCGTTCATCCTCATCTACTGCCTCGCGCCGTTCTACTGGATGACCGTCTCGGCGCTGCGCCTGCCCACGCAGGGCCGCTCCACCGACCTCATCCCCAACCCCGTCTCCTTCGAGAACTTCCGCGCCGTGTTCGACCCGTCGAACAACTTCATTCGGGCGCTGCTGAACTCCCTGGTGGTCGCCGGCGGCACCACCATCCTCGTGCTGATCCTCGGCATCGCCGGTGCGTACGCACTGGCGCGGCTGGAGTTCTGGGGCAAGGTGCTGGTGATGTTCGCGATCGTCGCCACGTCGATGTTCCCCGTGATCACGCTCGTGGTGCCGCTGCTGAAGATGTTCTCCGGCGGTTTCGACTGGTTCCCGTTCAACTGGATCAACACGTACCAGGCGATGATCGTGCCCACGATGAGCTTCGCGCTGCCGCTGGCGGTGTGGAACCTCAACGCGTTCTTCCGCCAACTGCCGGTGGAGCTGGAACAGGCCGCGATGGTGGACGGCACCACCCGCATGGGAGCGTTCTTCCGCGTCATCCTGCCGCTGAGCGCCCCCGGCGTGTTCACCACCGCGATCATCACGTTCATCGCGGCGTGGAACGAGTTCCTCATCGCCCTGACGATGGTGAACTCCCCGGAGATGACCACCGCGAACGTGGCGATCTCGAAGTTCACCGGCTCCTCGCAGTTCGACACCCCGTACGGCACGAAGATGGCGGCGGGTCTGATCGTGACGGTGCCGCTGATCGTGATGGTGCTGGTGTTCCAGCGCCGCATCGTGGGCGGTCTGAGCGCCGGTTCGCTGAAGTGAGGCGCCGCTAGACTGCGGGTATGTCCGCTCTCGCCCCCGTCCTCACGCCCGAGGGGTTCGCCCTGCTGAACTCCCTGCCCGCCTACGACGAGTCCCGCGTCCTGCAGCTCGGCGAGGCGCTGCGGCGGGACGGACACAGCGCGGAGACGGTGGCCGCGGTGATGACGCAGTCGCGTCTGCGGGCGAAGGCGCACGAGAAGTTCGGCGAGTTCGCGGACCAGATGCTGTTCACCCCGGACGGCCTGGAGCAGGCCACCCGCCTGCCGATCGCAGCCCACCACGCGCAGAGGTTCCGCGACGCCGGCATCGACAGCGTCGCGGACCTCGGCTGCGGCATCGGCGGGGACACCCTCGCGAAGGCCGGCCTCGGGCTCGAGGTGATCGGCGTGGAGAAGGACGAGGAGACAGCCGCGGTCGCTACCGCGAACCTGCGCCTGTTCCCCACCGCCCGCATCGAACTGGGCGACCTGACGGCGTTCGACCCCGCGCGGGTGCAGGGCCTCTGGTTCGACCCGGCGCGCCGGGCCGGCCGCGCCCGCCTCCACGATCCGGAGCAGGCGCTTCCGCCGCTGTCCACCATCCTCGACTTCGCTCGCCGCACCCCCGCGACCGCGGCGAAGCTGGCGCCCGCGATCGACCACGCCCACCTGCCGACGGGCTCCGAAACACAGTGGATCTCCTGGCGGGGCCAGGTGCTGGAGGCGGTGCTGCATCTGGGGCCGCTCGCCCGTGAGGGCGTGGCCCGCTCCGCCCTGCTGTTCACGGGGGCCGACGGGTCCCAGGTGCACCGGCTCGATCCGGACTCCGTCGGCCCCTCCCCCGACAGCCCCCACGCCGCGGACGACCCCGACCTCTCCGCCGACGGGGTCCGCGACCACCTGTACGAGCCGGACGGAGCCGTGATCCGCGCCGGCCTGATCGGCACCCTCGCCCGCCGGCTCGATGCGGACCTGATCGATGAGTCCATCGCCTACCTGACGGCGGATGCGCGGGTGGATTCGCCGTTCGCGCAGGGGTACGCGGTCGAGGACGTCTTCGATTTTTCGATGAAAGCCCTGCAGGCCCACCTGCGCTCTCATAGGATCGGCACGGTGGAGTTCAAGAAGCGCGGAACGGCCGTGGAGCCGGAGGAGCTGCGCCGCCGTCTGAAGCCGGCGCGCTTCGGCGACGAGTCCGCGACCGTGATCCTCACGCGGGTCGCCGGGAAGCAGTCCGTCATCATCGCCCAGCCGCACCGGGATGTGCCGTGATGGGCGGGCGCCGCATCCGCATCGCCCCGCTGCTGTGGGCGGCCGGCCTCGTGGCACTGATCGCGGCGTCCCTGCACGCCCGCATGTCGCCGATCGCGGTGCTGCCGGACGGCATGGTGGCGCAGCGCCCCGTCTTCGCCGACACCCCGCCGCCGCCCCCACCGCTGCAGGAGGGGGAGCCGGAGTGGTACCAGGATGAGATCGAACCGCTGCGTTCCGTTCTCGACCAGGTGCTCACGGTGCTGCTGTGGGCTGTGATCGTCGCGGCGGCGCTCGCTCTGCTGTGGCTGGTCGTGGCCCTGGTGCGCCGGGCGGTCCGCAGCGCCCGCGCGGTCCGGCCGGACGCCGGCGCGATCGACACCACCAGCCTGATCAGCCAGGACGACGCGGCCGCCACCCTGTCCCGCGCCCGCTCCCGCCTGGTGGCGGAGGGCACGGCCGCTGAGGCGATCATCGCGGCGTGGCGGGAGCTGGAGCGCGCCGCGGAGGACCACGGGCACCGCCGTCTCGCCTCCGACACACCCTCCGACCACATGCGGCGGGCCCTGCGGCATCTGCCGCTGAACGCGTCGGACGTGGACGAATTCGCCGACCTGTTCCGCCAGGCGATGTTCTCCCCGCACCCCCTCGGGGAGGTGCACCGTGCCCGGGCGGTGCAGCTGCTCGACTCCCTGCTCGCGGACCTCGACTCCGCCCCCGCCGTCTCCCCCAGCAGCCGAGGCGGTGCCCGATGACCCGCACCGCCGCCCGCTGGCTCCTCATCGCCCTGATCATCGCCGTCCTCGCGGCGCTCGGCACCGCTGCGCTCGCTGCAGCGGCGAACCTGCGCATCAACGTACTGTTCCTGGTGGTGGCGGCGGTGGCGTGCGCGGTCCTCGCTCTCTGGCTGCGGCAGGGCATCCGCCGCGCCCACCTCACCCTGTTCCCCATCCGCCACCCGGAGGTGGACGAGCTGCGCCCCGACGGGTACGACCCGCGCGTGCGCCGCATCAACGAACTGTTCTCCGGCGGCCTCACCGGGTCGTCCTACAACACGCGGGCCCTGCACGACATGGCGTCCTCGCTCGTGGCCGGCGCCGAGGCGCAGGCGGAATCCGTCGGCAGCCGCCTGGAGATCCCACCCGCACTCGCCTCCGCCGCGTCCCGCGGCGCGCCCGACCTCGAGGCGCTCGTAGACGACGCGAACGCCCTCACCGACCAGCTGCTGGCCGCACCGCCGCGGCCAGCGGACCCGACCAGCCCCGCCAGGAGCCACCGATGACCCAGCACTCCCCCGTCCAGCCCCTGCCGGTCGCCGACGCGTCCCGCCTCGCGACCCGAATCCTCGATGAACTGGAGCGCGCCGTCGTCGGCAAGCGCCGCGCCCTCGAGCAGGTCCTCACCGGGATCCTCGCCGGCGGCCACGTCCTCATCGAGGACCTGCCCGGCCTGGGGAAGACTCTGACGGCACGGTCGTTCGCGCAGGCGCTGGGCCTGCCGTTCAGCCGGGCGCAGTTCACCCCAGACCTGCTGCCCTCGGACCTGACGGGCTCGGAGGTGTTCTCGCAGGCCACGGGCACGTTCGAGTTCCGGCCGGGCCCGATCTTCACCGGACTGCTGCTCGCGGACGAGATCAACCGCACCCCGCCGAAGACGCAGGCGGCGCTGCTGGAGGCGATGCAGGAGCACCAGGTGACGGTGGAGGGCACCACGCATCAGCTGCCGGAGCCGTTCCATGTGCTCGCCACCGCGAACCCGGTGGAGACGGAGGGCACGTACCCGCTTCCGGAGGCGCAGCTGGACCGGTTCCTGCTGCGGCTCGCGTTCGGCTACCCCAGTGTGGATGACGAGTGGGGGATCCTGGAGCGCCGTCTGGGCCGACGCCAGGAGGGGCAGAGCGTGGACCGGGTGCTCGCGGACGGCGAGCTGCTGGGCATGCAGGCCGCGGTGGAGACGGTGCACGTGTCGGAGGCGATCGGCCGATACGCGGTGGAGATCGTACAGGCGACCCGGTCGCATTCGTCAGTGGCGATGGGCGCCTCGCCGCGCGGGTCGCTCGCGTTCATCACGACGGCGCGGGCGTGGGCGCTCATCCGGGGCCGCGACTATGTGATCCCGGAGGACATCAAGGATCTGGCGCACCCGGTGCTGGGCCACCGCATCCTGATCCGTCCGGAGCTGTGGCTGCAGAACATCTCGACCGATTCGGTCGTCGATGATGTGCTCGCGTCAGTGCCCGCTCCGTCGGCCGACGGAGCCCTCCCGGCCGATGAGCCCGCGCAGCCCACCACCGACCTCCGCCCCGCCGACGGCGCCCGCTCTGTTGAGGGCGCAGACCCCGTCGGCCGCACTCCAGTGGGCCGCACCCCGGTTGGCCGCACCTCGGTGGAGCCCCGGGACCAGGCGTGAAGCTCACCGCCACCCCCGCCCACACGCGCGCGCTCGGCGGTGCTCTCCTGCTGTGCCTGCTGGCGGTTGCGTACGGCCGCCTCGACGCGCTGATCGTGGCGCTGCCGCTCATCGCGTACATCGCGCTCGCCGCCGCTCTGCGCCCCCGCACCGCTGACGCCGCCCACGAAACCCCGCCAGCAGTCGCCCACGTGTCCGCTCAGCGCGTCCTGGAGGACGACCCCGTGACGGTGGAAGTGTCCACGACTGCGCCCCACACGCTGCTGAGCGTCGGCATGCCGGCGCAGGCCGCGCTGCGCATGACTCCGCGCAACGGCCTCATCACCGGCGCCGGCGCCACCCGCCTGCAGCTGCTGCCACTGAGCTGGGGCCGGTACGACATGGGTCCGCTCGTGGTGCAGCACGCGGACATCCTCGGCGCGCGCCGCGTCGCCGAAGCGGTGTCCCCGCCGACGATCAGCGTCTCCCCCGGTGACGCCGCCGGTGCCGGGCAGCGCCGACTGAACCGCGTGCTCGGCATCTCCGGGCCCCACCTGTCGGCGACGAAGGGCGACGGCATCGATCTTGCGTCCGTCCGCGCGTTCCGCACCGGCGACCGCGTCAACCGCGTCAACTGGCGCGTGACCTCCCGCACCGGCGAGATCCACGTCAACGAGATGTTCACCGAGCGCGACACCGATGTCCTGCTCATCACCGACACCGACCGCGACGTCCACGCCCTCGCCTCCGCGTTCGCCGACCGCACCGGCTCCAGCCTCGACCTGACGGTCCGTGCGGTCGCCGCGCTCGCCTCCCGCTACATCGGGCTCGGCGACCGTGTCCGCGTCCACGACTTCGGCAGCCGCATCGCTTCGATCCCCGCCGGCACCGGGCCGGGGCATCTGCGCCGCATCGTGGACCAGCTCGCTCGCGCGGACCGGATGAGCGACCCGATCCGTCGGCTCACCCCGCTCGGCCATGTCCGCAGCGGCACCCTCACCTTCGTGATGTCGCCGCTGCTGACCGACGAGGTCGCCGCCGAGATCGGCCGGCTCCGAGCCGCCGGCGCGGACGTGCACGTGATCGACACGATGCCGGCGGCCATCACCGGCCTCGCCTCCCGGGCGGCCCGCGACGACGTCCCCGCCAGCCATCGCTCCTGGGCGACCGCGTGGGGCATGCGCGTGGCCGAACGCAAGGTCCTGATCGCACAGCTGATCTCGCAGGGCGTCCCGGTGGCGCCGTGGCAGGGAGGTGACGGCCGATGAAGGGCCGGTTGAGCCGCCTCACCGATTCCATTGTGGCGATGAGCCGCTCGCAGGCGCTGCTGCGCCTCGCCGGGTTCCTCGCCGGTGCGGGACTGCTGTTCTCCCTGATCGGTGTGGCCCCGGAGGAGGGCCAGTTCGGCACCGGAGTGGTCACCCTCGGCGTTGTCGGCACCGGGCTGGCGCTGCTGATCATCCAGACTCTCTTCCCCGATTCCGATATGGGGCTGGTGATCCTACTGATCGCGATCGGGGCGCTGGGGGCGAACCCGCCTGTCAGTCTGCTGCACGCGTGCGTGCTGGCGGTGCTGATCGCGGTGGCGCACCTGTCCTGGGCATGGGCGGGGCTGACCCCGGCGCACGGTGTGCTGGCGCGCTCGGCCCGCAGGCCGCTGCTGCTCGCGGGCGCGGCGGTGGTGGGGATCTCGCTCGCGCTGGGTCTCGTGGTCGCAGTGGTCAGCGGCGCGCTGGGAACTCTTGCGCTGCCGGCTGCGCTGCTCGGCGACGGTCTGATCGCGCTCGCTGCGCTGGCTGTTCTCACCGCGGCGGTGCTGCTGATGCCGCTCGAGGACTGAACGGCACGGGTCACCGACGCCTCCCTGTTCGAACACATGCGATCGACCTCCTTGACTTCTCGAACGACTGTTCGATACAGTAGCAGATAGAACACATGGATGCCCCTCTCTCTCCCTCGGCATCCGCACCGATCGGCGTCACGGCCGGCGCACCCGTCCCTCATGGGGCCCCGACTCGTGTGACGCCCGAGCCGCGCCCGTGCGCACGCCGTGGAGAGGGGGAGGAATGTCCGCCGAACGCATCGCTGATGAGCCCGAGAAGCCGAAGCGCCCGCGCCGCCAGCCCCGGGGCCCGCGCCGCACCATGCCGATGGCGCAGCAGCTCGATCGCGAGCGCGTCCTCTCCCCCGCTGCAGCGTCCGCCTCGACGACCCCGCTCACGGAGACCGACTTCGCGGCTCTGAGCGCTGTGCGGGAGCGGACCGTCGCACGCGCTCGCGAAGCAGCCGCGGACTATCGCCTTCTCGCCCGCCTGTACGTGGAGCAGGACAGCGGTGACGAGGCCCGCCTCGCCGCCGAACTCGCCGAGATCCGCGTGGGCATTGCCCTGAACTGCTCCATCATCCGCGCCGGTCGCGCCCTCGAGGGTGCGCACCGCGCCGCCACCTGCCTCCCGGGCGCGCTGGCCCGCCTGGAGCGCGGCGAGCTCACCGCCGCACAGTTCGACTACCTGCTGTTCTCCACCCGCGCTGTCTCCGAGAAGACCCTCGCCCTCGCCGACCCGCTCATCGCCGAGTGGGAGTTCGATGGCGAGCCCGAGAAGGTGGACAAGGCGATCCGCGAGCTCGCGGCCTACCTCCGCGAACTCGATGAGGACACCCCGCCGGCGCCGGTGCAGGACGTCCGGCTGCTGCCGCCGTCGCCGGACAAGCCCGGCACCATGACCGTGCAGGTGGACGGCTCAGTCCCCGAGATGGTGTCCATGATCAAGCGCCTCGACCGCGCTGCCGAGGATGTCCAGCGCGCACAGGCCGCCGCACTCGAGTCCGGTGACCGGATCCCGCTCGACATCGACGGCGAGGTCGCCGAATCCGGCATCCCGATGCCGCGCGCGATGATCCGGTCCCTGCTGATGTCCCGCGCCGAGTTCAGTCTCGACGGCGCCGAGGCCACGACCCCGCGCTTCCAGCTGTTCGTGCAGGTCCCGGCGCTGAGTCTGCTCGGCCAGTCCCACGTGGGCGGAATGATCGACGGGATCCACCCCATCCCCGTGGCGATGGCCCGCGATCTCGCAGGGCGTTCGGCGACCTGGATGCGGATCCTCACCGATCCCGCATCAGGCGCGATCCTGCCGTTGAAGGCGGACCGCTACAAGCCGTCCACCGAGATGCTGCGCCACCTGCGGATGCGGCACGTCCTCTGCGCCGCCCCGGGATGCACCCGGAGGACTGCGCAGCGCTCCGAAGCCGACCACATCGAGGAGTTCGACCACCACTCCCCGGCCGACGGGGGCCGCACCGACCTGGAGAACCTGCACCTGCTGTGCCGCCGGCACCACCAGGTGAAGACGGCGAAGCTGATCGACCCGAAGCGGACGCGTCCGCCGCGGCCCGGACGCTCACCCGGTGCAACAGAATGGGCCATCGGCACCGACCGGACCGCCGTCACCGCCACCGATGACGTCGACCTGCTCAGCGCCCACGACGCCCGCGTCTGGCTGGCCGCGTGGCGGCGCAGCCACCCCGATGACGCTGACAACCCCGGCTGTTCGCCCTCAGCGGTGGACCCTTGACGCACCCACGGGGCATGGTCGGTAGGTTGGGGCGCATGTGGCAGATCATGGATCTCATCAACGCGCACAAGAAGGTCATGGTGTCCGCCGAGGACGCCCTGCCCGGTCGCGACTCCTACCCGTACGAGCTCGCGCGCGAGCACGTCGTGCTGTCCACCGACATGCTCGGCGCCGACGCCCCGGGCGATGCCGAGGAGATCATCCTCGCCGGCGGATGCTTCTGGGGAATCGAACGCGTCGCCTGGCAGATCGACGGCGTGCACTCCACCGCCGCCGGGTACGCCGGCGGGCACACCCCGCACCCCACCTACGAGGAGGTGTGCAGCGCCCGCACCGGTCACACCGAAGCGGTGATCGTCCGCTACACCGGCGGCGACGCCACGCTGAAGCGCATCCTCGAACAGTTCTGGCAGCAGCACGATCCCACCACTGAGAATCGGCAGGGCAACGACGTCGGCACCGAATACCGGTCCGCGATCTACTGGACGAGCCCTGCCCAGGAGCAGACCGTGCGCGCCTCCCTCACCATCTACCAGCAGGCGCTCACCGCTGCGGGCGCGGGGAGGATCACCACGGAGCTGTCAGCGCTCACGGACACCGGCGCCGGCGAGTTCTTCTACGCTGAACCGGTCCACCAGCAGTACCTGGCGAAGAACCCGCTCGGCTACTGCAACCACGGGTTCAACGGGGTCGCCTGCACGCTCGCCTGAGCGCGCCTCAGCGCACCCGCTTGTGCCCCGTGACGCGGAACAGCCACTCGAACGGCGCCGGCACCGCTGCCGCGACGGGCGCGAACAGTGACCAGCGCCATGGCGCGAACGAGTCGCGGCCGGGCCGAGTGCGGACGGCCCGCAGCGTCGTCTCCGCCACCTCCTCCGGCGTCATGGTGCCGACCAGCGCCTCCACCTTCGGCACCCGGTCCACGGAGTCGGGGTTGGCGTCGAAGTAGTCGGAGTGGACGCGCGTGGGCGTCAGCGACCCCACCCGCACGCCCGTGCCGTGCAGGTCCTGCCGCAGCGCCGCGGTGAAGCCGCGGATCGCCCAGCGGGCTGCGGCGTAGCCGACGGCGCCCGGCCACGCCGTGATCGCGACCGGTGAGTTGATCTGGAAAACCACGCCGCGGCCGCGCGCGATCATCGGTTCGATGAGTCCGCGGGTCATGTGGAACGCCGCGAAGTACGGCAGGTCCATCTGGGCGTGCGCCTCCTCCACGCTGGTCTCCTCAATGGAGAGGAAGCGGCCGGCGCCGGCGTTGTTGATGAGGACATCGGGGGTGCCGTGGTCGTGGAGGATGGCGCGGCACACGTCGGCGGTGGCGCCGGCGTCGGCGAGGTCCACCGCGTAGGAGTCGACGTCGCCGGAGCGGCCGGTGTCGCGGCCGATCTCGGCGACGAGGGTGTCGAGGCGGTCGGCGCGGCGGGCCAGGAGGACCACGCGAGCGCCCTCGGCGGCGAAGCGTCGGGCGATCGCCTCCCCGATGCCGGCGGAGGCACCGGTGACGACGACGAGGGGGCGGTACGGCAGAGTGCGCGAGGAATGGCGCGGGGCAGTGGTGGTCATGCCTCCAGCGTAGGGGCCGACGGGTGCCGAACCGTGGGATGGGTGGTCCACATCATGAACGAGGTGGAGATCACACCAGGGTCTCCCTAGCGTAGACGCGCACGCCGCCGGGAGAGTCCCGCCGCGGCGGGCCGCGGAAGGACCAGCTATGTCAGCCGTTCCCAGCAGAGACCACCGACCCGGGATGAAGCGTCGCCGATACTCCCGCCTCGCTCCCGACCATCACACGGACCCCGCCGCAGTCAGGAGGGCCACCGCCGCCTCCGCACTCGGCAACGCCACCGAATGGTACGACTACGGCGTCTACGCCGTGGCCACCAGCTACATCGCCGCCCACTTCTTCGAACCGTTCGAGAACGCCCGCCTGCTCACCCTCGCCACATTCGCGATCTCCTTCCTCGCCCGCCCCATCGGCGGCCTGGTCTGGGGACCGCTCGGCGACCGGCTCGGCCGCAAGAAGGTGCTGGCGCTGACGATCATCATGATGTCGCTGGCGACCGTCGCGATCGGCCTGATGCCCGCGTACGACACCATCGGCATCTGGGCCCCGATCGGGCTGGTGCTGCTGCGGCTCATCCAGGGATTCTCCACCGGCGGTGAGTACGGCGGCGCAGCCACCTTCATGTCGGAGTACGCGCCGGACAACCGCCGCGGCTTCTTCGGCTCGTTCCTCGAGTTCGGCACACTCGGCGGCTTCGCCCTCGGCACCGCCATCATGCTCGGACTCGAAACGTTCACCACCCCGGAGTTCATGTCCTCCTGGGGCTGGCGCCTGCCGTTCCTGGTAGCGGCGCCGCTGGGCTTCATCGGCCTGTATCTGCGGACCAAGCTGGACGAATCGCCCGTGTTCGAGGAGGCGCAGGAGGTCCCTGCCGCGGACGGCCCCGCGCAGGACGCCCCCGGCCTCTTCGCCCTCATCGGCCGCCACTGGCGCGCGATGCTCGTGATGACGGGCCTGGTCACCGCGCTGAACATCGTCAACTACACCCTGCTGGCGTACATGCCGACCTACCTGGAGCAGCAGATCAACCTGCCGGCGCAGGAGGGCCTGCTGATCGTGCTGGTCGGTGAGGTGATAATGATGGCGTGCATTCCGTTCGCGGGCGCCGCCTCGGACCGGTTCGGCCGCAAACGCTCCTGGTACTTCTCCATGGGCGGGCTCGCGCTGCTGGCGGTGCCGATGTTCTACCTGATGGGGCAGAGCTTCATCCTCGCCATGGTGGGCTTCGCCGTGCTGGGCCTGCTGTACATCCCGCAGCTCGCGACCATCACCGCGACCTTCCCCGCCATGTTCCCCACGAAGGCGCGGTTCGCCGGGTTCGCCATCACCTACAACGTCGCCACGTCCCTGTTCGGCGGCACCGCGGCGTACGTCAACGACTTCGCCATCGCGGAGACCGGCAACCTGCTGGTGCCGGCGTTCTACATGGTGCTCGCCTGCGTGGTGGGCCTGGTGGCGGTGTTCTTCATGCCGGAGACGGCGGGCGCGTCGCTGCGCGGTGACGATGTCCCGGGCTCCGTCGGCTCCGCTGTGGCGGCCGGCTCCCCCGCCGAGCGCGCCCTGGAGCTGGAGAACCAGCCGGACCAGCGCACCATGACCGCCGAGCAGAAGGCCGTGGTGGTGGACGATGTGACCGCAGCGATCGTGGAGGACGGCTCGGACCCGTACTGGCGCGACCACTAGGGCCATTAGGATCGGGCCGTGGCCACGGACATCCTCACCTGCACCGATCGCATCAGCCGCGCTGTCGCAGCCGACGACCTCGCTGAAGTCTCCGCCCTCACCGATCCGCTGTCGCCGGCGGAGGTGACGCGGGTCCTCGAGCGCCTCCCGCCGAAGACGCGGGCGGTGACGTTCCGGCTGCTGCGGAAGGACCGCGCGTCGATCGTGTTCGATTCGCTGGACCCGGCGCTGCGCGCGGAGATCGTGACCGGGATGCGCAGCACCGATGTCACGCAGCTGTTCGAGGAACTCGACCCGGACGACCGCGTGTGGCTGCTGGAGGAGATGCCGGCCTCGGTCGCGACCAAGCTGCTGCACGGCCTCTCCCCCGAAGAGCGCCGCGTCACCGACGCGATCCTCGGGTATGCGCCGGGCACCGCGGGGCGCCGCATGAGCCCGGAGTTCGTGTCCACGCACCCGGAGCTGACGGTTGCGCAGACCATGCTGCGGATCACCGCGCGGCTCCAGGACGCGGAGACGGTGTATCTGCTGCCCGTGCTCGATGACGGCCGACGGGTGCAGGGCGTCGTCTCGATGCGGGCCCTGCTGGGTGCGCCGTCGGACACCCTGATCGGTGAGCTGATGCGGGAGGCGATCACGGTGCCGGCGGGCCTCGATGAGGAGTCGGCAGCGCGGCGCATCGCCACGCAGGGCATCCTCGCGGCGCCCGTGGTGGACCTGGAGAACCGCGTGGTCGGCATCATGACGCTCGATGATGCGGCCCGCATTGTGGAGCGCGCGGAGGATGAGGACACGGCCCGTCAGGGCGGCACGGAGCCGCTGGACCGACCGTACCTGTCCACCCCGATCCGGGCCCTGGTGCGCACCCGCATCGTGTGGCTGCTGGTGCTGGCGGTCGGCGCGACGCTGACGGTGCAGGTGCTGGAGGTGTTCGAGTCCACGATCGAGCAGGTGACGGTGCTGGCGCTGTTCGTACCGCTGCTGATCGGCATCGGCGGCAACATGGGCAATCAGGCCGCCACCACGGTGACGCGCGCCCTCGCCCTGGACGATGTGGAGCCGCGTGACGTTCTGCGGGTGTTCTCCCGTGAGCTGCGCACCGGCCTGCTGTTGGGCGTGCTGCTCGGCGCCCTCGGGTTCGTCATCGCGGGCCTGTTCTACAGCACGATGATCGGCCTGGTGATCGGCCTGACCCTAGTGGCGCTGTGCTCGGTGGCGGCGTCCGTCGGCGGTGTCATGCCGATCATTGCGCGGGCGCTGAAGGTGGACCCGGCGGTGTTCTCCAACCCGTTCATCTCCACCTTCGTGGACGCCTCCGGCCTCGTCATCTACTTCGTGATCGCGAAGGTCGTGCTGGGGCTGTAGGTCAGAGGGGCAGCCGACGGGTGAGGAACTCCAGCATCTGCCACCACGCGTCCCGGGACGCCTGCTCGTGGTGGAACATCGGGTGCGGGTTGTCGAAGGCATGCCCGGCGCCCTCATGCAGGTGGAATTCGACCTGGTCGCGGATCCCGTCGGCGGTGACGGCCTCCCGGATGCGCTCCACCTGGTCCATCGGGATGAAGGTGTCGGCCGTGCCGAACACGTGCAGGCTGGGGATGTCGACCTCGGCGGCGAGGTCCAGCAGGTCCGGCAGCGCGGAGCCGTAGAACGCGATCAGGGCGGCGGGGGCGGCGCCGTCGCGCGCGGACTGGGCGGCGACGTTGAACGCGAGTCCGCCCCCGTAGCAGAAGCCCATCACGGCGACCTCGTCATGGCGGACTCCGTCGGTGCCGCGCAGCGCGTGGAAGGTGTGGACGCCGTCGGCGACGGCGCGTCCCCAGTCGAGCTCACCGGTGCGCTCCATCGCCTCCGGCAGAGCGGCCTCCATGCCGATGCTCTCATCGATCGCGGTGATCGGCGGGTCGAGCCGGGCGAACAGCTGCGGCACGAGCACGGCGTACCCGGCGGCGGCGAGGTCCGAGGCGCGGTCGAGGACGTACTCGGACAGGCCGAAGATCTCCTGCAGCAGCACGATGCCGGGGGCGTCACCGGTCCCGTCGGGGCGGAAGAGGCGACCGGGCAGGGCCTCGATATCGGTGGGGATCTCGACGGCTTCGACGGTGACGGAGCGGCGCTGGGACATGCGGTTATGGTACCGATGCGCGCCTGAGCGGGCGGACGTCTACGATGTCAGCAATCCCCGACGTCCCTGACCGCCCCACTGCACCCTCTGCGAGATCGATCGATGCCCGAAGCCCCAGCTGTCCGCACCACCGAGTTGTCCAAGGCGTTCGTGTCCGGACCGACCACCACGTGGGCGGTGGAGGACGTCTCCATCGACCTGGAGCCCGGGTCGTTCACCTGCATCGTCGGTCCCTCCGGTGGCGGAAAGTCGACGCTGCTGCGCCTCGTCGGCGGCCTGGAGGAGGCGACCACCGGGACGGTGGAGACGATGCCGTCGGCCTTCGTGTTCCAGGAGCACGGAGTGTTCCCGTGGATGACGGTGCGGGACAACGTCGCGTTCGGCCTGAAGATGGCCGGGATGCCGAAGGCGGAGCGGCGCCGCATCGCCGACGACTGGATCCAGCGGGTGCGGCTCGAGCAGTTCGCCACCGCCTACCCGCACCAGCTGTCCGGCGGGATGCGGCAGCGCGTCGCCATCGCGCGCGCGTTCGCGACCGGGTCCCCGCTGCTGCTGATGGATGAGCCGCTCGGCGCGCTCGACGCCCAGACCCGCATGCTGATGCAGGAGGAGCTGCTGGCCCTGTGGGAGGCGGAGCGCACCACCGTCCTGATGGTCACGCACGACATCGACGAAGCGATCCTGCTCAGCGACCGGATCCTCGTGATGTCGGCCCGCCCGGGGCGGGTGAAGGAGGACCTCGCGGTGCCGTTCGAGCGGCCCCGCCGCCATGACATCGAACGCTCCCCTCAGTACGCCGAGATGCGTTCGCACATCTGGGAGTCGCTGCGTGACGACGCCCTCGCCGCGGAAGGAGCCGACCGATGAGCACCACACGCCGTGACCGCACCGAGGCGGCCGTCCGGGCCCAGCGGACGAAGGAGGCGCGCCTGCGCCGACGGGACCTGGCCCTCGCGATCGCGAGCCCCGTCCTCCTGCTCGTCCTGTGGGAGGTGTGCGCCCGCGCCCTCATCATCGACCCGCGGTTCTTCCCCGCCCCGACCCGGATCCTGCAGACCGGCATCGAGATGGCCGCCAGCGGCGAGCTGTGGTCGCACGCCGGGCCGACGCTCGCGCGTCTGCTGGTCGGCGGCGGTCTCGGCGCGGTCGCCGGTGTGGTGGTCGGCCTGCTGATGGGGTCCTCACGCGCACTGAACGCCGCCCTCGGTCCCCTGTTCGCGGCGCTGTACCCGCTGCCGAAGATTGCGATCTTTCCGATCCTGCTGATGATCTTCGGCCCCACGGAGGTGCCGAAGCTGCTGGCCGTGTTCATCACGACGTTCTTCATCCTTCAGATCAACACGGTCTCTGGTGTGTGGGCGATCGACCCGAAGCTGCACGAAGCGGGGCGCGCCTACGGCGCCCGCGGGTTCAACCGATTCCGCCACGTGATCCTGCCGGGCGCGCTGCCGTTCGTGTTCTCCGGTCTGCGCACCGCGACCGGCACCGCCGTGGTGGTGATCACCGCGGTGGAGTTCACCGGTGCGTCCACCACCGGTCTCGGCTATCTGATCTGGAACTCCTGGCAGCTGTTCATCCCGGAGAAGCTGTACGTGGGGCTGGTGGTGATCGGCGTGATCGGCGCCGCCCTCACCTTCGTCATCACCCGCTCCGAAACACTGCTGCTGCCCTGGCGCCGCCGCTGACCCGCCCCGCATCCACCTGCTGACCCGCTCTGAAAGGCCCCACCTGCCATGACTGCTCTGTCCCGCCGCTCTCTGCTCACCGCCACCGCCGCCGGCACCGCTGCCGCCGCCCTCGCCGCCTGCGGCCCCGCCGTCACCGGCAAGGGGAAGGGGGCCGACGGGTCCTCCACGATCCGCGTGGGGCACCTGCCGTCGTCCCTGTTCGCGCCCCTGTACGTAGCGGATGCGACGAAGAAGTTCGCCGACGCCGGCCTCACCCTCGAGCTGGTGCCGCTGAAGTCCGGCCAGGACGGTGTGCCGATGCTCGCGAACAACCAGCTGGACGTCATGTGCGCCGGGTTCTCCGCCGGCATGTTCAACGCCCTGCACTCAGGCGTGAAGTTCACCGTGGCCGGATCCATGGGCATCTCCCCCGGCGACATCGAGAACTCCCCCACCGCCCTGGAGGTGTCGCAGAAGCTGCTGGACTCCGGTGAGGTGAAGGACGTCAAGGACCTCAAGGGCCGCAAGATCGGTGTGGCCGGCGGGCCCGGCGCCACCGGCGGCTACCTGCTCGCGGCGATGCTGAAGGAGGCGGGCCTGACCCTGAACGACGTCGAGGCCGTCAACCTCGCCACCCCGGACCAGCAGCCGGCGCTGGAGAACGGCTCGATCGATGCGGCAACCCCGTCGGCCCCCTTCTCCTCGGCGATGGAGGAGGCCGGCATCGCCTCCCCCATCGCTGTTCCGGCGAAGGGCGTCACCGGCACCGGCGTGATGTTCTCCGAGGACTTCGCGGCCGGCGACACGGCGCAGAAGTTCTTCACCGCACTGACCGAGGGGGCGCAGCAGCTCTCGGCCGACGGCCCCCAGACCGACGAGGTGTACCAGATCCTCGCGGACGCCACCGGCCAGAAGATCGAGGTGTTGAAGGCCTCCCCGATGTACACCTACCTGCCGAACCTGGCGCCGCAGCCGGAGCAGCTGGAGGCGATGCAGGCGGTGTGGATGGAGGCGAAGCAGGTGTCCTACAGCGAGCCGCTCAAGGTCGCCGACTTCGTGGACGAGAAGTTCTCCGCTTCAGCGTGATTCGATGACGCGCGAGAGGATGACGGCGCTGCGGGTGTGGTCCACGCTCGGGAGGTCGCGGACCTTCTCCAGCGCCGTCTCCAGGTCGCTGACGCTGCGAGCGCGGAGTGTGACGAGGGCGTCCGCCTCGCCGGTGACGGTGGATGCCTCCACCACCTCCGGCACCTGAGAGAGGGCGCGGGCAAGGGCCTGCGGCGGGACGGTGCCGCGGCAGAACAGCTCCACCACTGCTTCGGTGGTGGTGGCGGTGCGTTCGGACCTGAGGGTGATGGTGAAGCCGGTGATGATGCCGCGCTCCACCAGGCGGTCCACGCGGCGCTTCGCGGCCGAGGCGGAGAGGCCGACGGCGTCACCGAGGTCGGCGTAGCCGATGCGGGAGTTGGCCTTGAGCTCACCGATCACACGAGCATCGATCTGATCCATGCGCATGATCGTAGCGCCGATGTCCGAAAAGACGCTCGGAACGTGCGTCGGATACGGAACAATTGCGCGCGGCCGCTGTCACAATGTGTCCTATGACAACAATCCTCATGTGCCGCCCCACCCACTTCGACGTCAGCTACCAGATCAACCCCTGGATGGACCCGAGCGCGGGAGCGAAGGCGGAGATCGCCGTCGCCGAATGGCAGAAGCTGTACGAGAAGTACCTCGAGCTCGGCTACGACATCGAGCTGATCGACCAGGTCGAGGGTCTGCCGGACATGGTGTACGCCGCCAACGGCGGGTTCACCCTCGACGGCAAGGCCTACGGAGCGAAGTTCGCCTTCCCCGAGCGCGTGGACGAGGGCCCCGCCTACATGGACTGGTTCGACGCCCACGGCTTCGAGGTCTTCGAGCCGAAGTACGTCAACGAGGGCGAAGGCGACATGCTGATGGCCGGCGAGACGATCCTCGCCGGCTGGGGCCTGCGCTCCACCATCGAATCCCATGACGAACTGCGCCGGATCTTCGACCGCGAGGTGCTGTCGCTGCGTCTGGTGGACCCGCGCTTCTACCACCTCGACACCGCCCTCACCGTGCTGGAGGGCGCCGAGGGGCAGGACGGGCCGAACGTCGCGTTCCTGCGGGAGGCGTTCGATGAGCCGTCCCTGAAGCTCCTCGATCAGCGCTTCCCGGACGCGATCCACGCCAGCGCCGCCGACGCCGAGGTGCTCGGCCTCAACATGTTCGGCACCGGCGGCGACCTCGTGGTCTCCGACCGCCTCACCGACCTGGACCGTCAGCTGGAGGACGCCGGCTACCGCACCCACGCCGTGGGCCTGCCGGAGCTGCTGAAGGGCGGCGGCTCCATCAAGTGCTGCACCCTGCTGCTGCGCCGCTGATCCCGTCGGCCCGCACCCGGCCCGCCCTGCTGGACGATTGCGCACTCAATCGGTCACGCACGGGCGGGTCGGCCGTGTCCGGTGTGATGCTCGCGTAACCAGCGGCCCGTTCTCCGGGTCCATGCACCCAAAGGCGGTATGTTCAAGGCACCCCCGCCGCAATGACGCGCACCCTGAGGAGCACCGCACCATGTCCACCGACACCCCAGGCGCCGGCCCCGAAGCCGACAAGCGCCGCATCCCGGTGTTCTTCCTGTCCGACTCCACCGGCCTCACCGCCGAAGCGATGGGCAACGCCCTGCTGGTGCAGTTCCCCGACCTGAAGTTCGACCGCACCACCATCCCCTTCATCTCCAACCCGGAGGAAGCGCACCAGATCGTCCAGGAGATCGACGACCTGGTTGAGGCCGGGGAGGGTCCACTGGTGTTCTCCACCGCCGTGGACCGCGACATCCGCAGCCAGCTGGTGGAGTGCCGCGCCCCCATCATCGACCTGTTCGAGACGCACATGGAGAAGGTGGAGAACGCCCTCGGCGTGTGCTCCTCCTCCCTGCGGTCCCAGCTGCACGGTGTGGGCAACATGGACTCCTACTACCGACGGATGCAGGCGATCGAGTTCGCGATCGAGCACGACGACGGCCAGTCCCTGCGCGCCCTGGAGAAGGCCGACGTCATCCTGGTGGCCCCGTCGCGCTGCGGCAAGACCCCGACCTCCATGTTCCTCGCCCTCCAGCACGGGCTGTTCGTCGCGAACTATCCGCTGGTCGATGAGGACTTCGAGACCGATCACCTGCCGCGTCCGCTGAAGGACCTCGGCCCGAAGCTGTTCGGTCTCATCTCCTCCCCCGAGCGCCTCGCCGCCGTGCGCGAAGAGCGCCGCCAGGGCTCCCGATATGCTTCGCTGCAGCAGGTCAACTTCGAGCTGTCCTCCGCGCGGCGACTGTTCCAGAAGAACAACATCCCCGTGGTAGATTCCTCGGCAAAATCCGTGGAGGAGATGTCCGCCATCATCCTGCAGCGGCTTGCGCACAGGACCCACCACTGAGAGCACCAAGAAAGACGAAGGAGTCATTTCTATGACGAACACCAACGTGCGCTGGTTCAGCGAACTCGGCATGTCGGACGTCGACCAGGTGGGCGGCAAGAACGCCTCCCTCGGCGAAATGGTGAAGAACCTCGCCGACCTCGGCGTGAACGTGCCCAACGGCTTCGCCACCACCGCGGACGCCTACCGCCGCTTCCTCGAAGAGACCGGCCTGGCCGGCCAGATCGACGAGCTCCTCGACGGCCTCGACACCGAGAACACCCGCCAGCTCACCGAACGCGGCGCCAAGATCCGCGACGCGATCATCACCCAGGACTTCCCGAAGGACCTCGAAGAGGACATCCGCACCGCCTACGACGAGCTCGCCGCGGGTTCCGGCGAGGAGGCGTCCTTCGCGGTGCGCTCCTCCGCCACCGCTGAGGACCTGCCCGACGCCTCCTTCGCCGGCCAGCAGGAGACCTTCCTCAACGTCCGCGGCATCGACGCGGTCCTCACCGCCATCCGCGAGGTGTTCGCCTCCCTCTACAACGACCGCGCCATCGCCTACCGCGTCCACCACGGCTTCGAGCACACCGACGTGCTCCTGTCCGCTGGTGTGCAGAAGATGGTCCGCTCCGACATCGGCGCCTCCGGCGTCATGTTCACCATGGACACGGAGTCCGGCTTCGACGACGCCGTGTTCATCACCTCCGCGTACGGCCTCGGTGAGGGCGTGGTGCAGGGCGCTGTGAACCCCGACGAGTTCTACGTCTACAAGCCGGCGCTCGAAGCGGGCCGCCCCGCGGTGCTGAAGCGCTCCGTCGGCGCGAAGGCGACCAAGATGATCTACACCGACGACGCCACGGTCGGGAAGACCACCGAGTTCGTCGACGTCGACAAGGCGGAGCGCCCGAAGCTGTCCCTCACCGACGCCGAGGTGGAGCAGCTCGCCCGCCACGCCGTCACCATTGAGAAGCACTACAAGCGCCCGATGGACATCGAGTGGGGCAAGGACGGGGCCGACGGCGGCCTCTACGTGCTGCAGGCCCGCCCGGAGACCGTGCAGTCCCGCGCCAAGGGCGGCGCCATCCAGCGCTTCAAGCTGAAGGACTCCGGAGAGGTGCTCATCGAGGGCCGCGCCATCGGCCAGAAGATCGGCGCCGGCAAGGTCGCGATCCTCAACTCCATCGACGAGATGCACGACTTCGAGCCCGGCCAGGTGCTCGTGGCGGACATGACCGACCCCGACTGGGAGCCGATTATGAAGCGCGCCTCCGCGATCGTCACCAACCGCGGCGGCCGCACCTGCCACGCGGCCATCATCGCCCGTGAGCTCGGCATCCCCGCCGTGGTCGGCACCGGCTCCGCCACCAGCGACCTGAAGGTCGGCGACGAGGTCACCGTCAGCGCCGCCGAGGGCGACACCGGCTACGTGTACAAGGGCATGCTCGACTTCGACGTCACCGAGACGTCCCTGGACGCCATGCCGGAGATCCCCACGAAGATCATGATGAACGTGGGCACCCCGGAGCAGGCGTTCTCCTTCTCCCGCATCCCCAACGCCGGTGTGGGCCTGGCCCGCCTGGAGTTCATCATCAACCGCCAGATCGGCATCCACCCGCGCGCCCTGCTGGAGTTCGACTCCCTGCCCGCGGACCTGAAGAAGCAGGTGGGCGGCCTCATCGAGGCGTACGACACCCCGCGCGACTTCTTCGTGCAGCGCGTCGCTGAGGGCGTCTCCACGATCGCGGCGGCGTTCGCGCCGAACCCCGTGATCGTGCGCATGAGCGACTTCAAGTCCAACGAGTACGCGAACCTCATCGCCGGCCCGCGCTACGAGCCGCACGAGGAGAACCCGATGCTGGGCTACCGCGGCGCCTCCCGCTACCTGTCGGAGGACTTCGCGGAGTGCTTCAAGATGGAGTGCGACGCCATCAAGTACGTGCGCGACGAGATGGGCCTGACCAACGTCAAGGTCATGATCCCGTTCGTCCGCACCCCCGAGGAGGCGAAGGCAGTCACCGACCTGCTCGCCGAGAACGGCCTGAAGCGCGGCGACAACGGCCTCGAGGTCATCATGATGTGCGAGGTCCCCTCGAACGCTGTGGTGCCGGAACTGTTCCTCGAGCACTTCGACGGCTACTCGATCGGCTCCAACGACATGACGCAGCTGACCCTCGGCCTCGACCGCGACTCCGGTCTCGTGGCCGACGCGTTCGACGAGCGCAACGCGGCCGTGAAGTTCATGCTGGAGCGCGCCATCCGCGCCTGCCGCGACGCCGGCAAGTACGTGGGCATCTGCGGCCAGGGCCCGTCGGACCACCCGGATCTCGCCGAGTGGCTGATGGAGCAGGGCATCGAGACGATGTCGCTGAACCCGGACACCGTGGTGGACACCTGGGTGGCGCTGTCGAAGGTCGGCAAGGAGGGCTGACCGCCCGCATCTGAACCGCGCAGCCGACCCTGCGCCTCAATGGGCCGCATCCTCTGGGGTGCGGCCCATTCGCATGTTCGGAAGGCCCGAGAAGTCCCGCTGCGATCCCGAAACGACGATTCGCCCACAGGCCCCCCTATCCACCCGGAGAAGCCCGTGCCAGAATGTCACGAAATGGTTGACTCTCCGCACTCTCACAGGTCCTCTGTGCGTCCGGCCGCCGCCTGGGACCGCCTCCTGGCGATGCTCCCCGCTCTGCTCGCCGCCCTGGCCTACACGGCCCTGTCGGTCCAGCAGTGGAGACGATTCGACTTCCCCAGCTGGGACCTCGGCATCTTCTCCTCCCTCGCGTCCGCCTACGCCCGCGGGTCCGCCCCGATCGTGCCGATCAAGGGTGATGACTTCAACCTCCTCGGCGACCACTTCCACCCGATCCTCGTGCTGCTCGGGCCGGTGTGGGCGCTGTTCCCTTCACCACTCACGCTGATGGTTCTGCAGGCCCTGCTGCTGGCCGCCAGCGCCGTCCCCCTCACCCGCCTCGCGATCGACCGGCTCGGCCGCACGATCGGCCTGATGGCGGGTTTCGTGTACGTGTTCTCCTTCGGGCTGCAGTCCGCGCACATCGTGCAGTTCCACGAGATCGCGTTCGCGGTGCCGCTGCTCGCCCTCTCCCTCACCGCATACCTCCGCCACCGGATGATGACCGCCGCGATCTGGGCGGGCCTGCTGGTGTTCGTGAAGGAGGACCTCGGCCTCACCGTCACGGTTCTCGGGCTCATCATCGCGGTGCGAGCCCTCATGGACGCACGCGAGCTGCAGGAGCGGTCCGCTGAAGCGGGCCGGCGCGCCACCACCGTCAAGCAGCTCGCCCTCAGCTTCGGCTCGGACGCGGACATCGCCGCCCGCCGCGACTTCACCATCGGCGCCGGCCTGACCCTGTGGGGCGTCTTCTGGTTCCTGCTGTCCACGCTGCTGATCCTGCCGGCGCTGAACCCGCAGGGGCAGTTCGACTACACCGACAACATCGGCAGCGCCCTGGACGTGTTCGGGCCCCCGATCAAGTGGGCCACCGTCGGCCTGCTGATCCTCGCCACCGGGGTGGTGGGGCTGCGCTCCCCGCTGGTGCTGCTGGCGCTGCCCACCCTGGCGTGGCGGATGACCGGGAACGTGGAGCACTACTGGGGCTGGACGTGGCACTACAGCGCCGTGCTGATGCCGATCGCGTTCGCCGCCCTGCTGGACGCGCTGCCGAAAATCGCGCGGTTCGCGGACCGCCTGCGCTCCTCCTCCCCCGCGTGGGCGCATCGCATCCCCCGGTGGGTCCTGCAGCCCAGGGCGGCGGCGTTCCCCCTGGGGCTCGCGGCCCTCGCCACGGTCATCACGGGCGCAGCCGGTCCCACCATGCCGGTGCTGCAGCTCGCGGAGCCCGACCGGTGGTCCGTCAGTGAGCAGGCGCAGCAGGCGCGCGAAGCGATGGCGGCTCTGCCGCCGGGCACACAGGTCGCCTCGGACATCTCCACGCTCGCGCCGCTGACCGTGGACCACCAGGTGCAGTGGCTGCACGGCCCGAACCAGCGCGCCCCGTACTGCGCCCTGGTGGACCAGTGGGTGCTGAACCAGTCCCCCGCCCAGCAGCAGGTGTGGCTGGAGGACCGCTGGAACACCGTCTTCGAGCAGCGGTTCAGCAATGACCGCTACTCAGTGTGGTGCCAGCAGTCAGCTCCTCAGGGGTGGGAGCGGCCCGCGCCTGCGTCCCGCCCACAGTCTGACCGGTGAGTGCCGCTCCGCCAGCAGCGCAGCGGTGATGCCGCGGGCGATCAGCTCGTTGACGGGGATGCGCTTGAGGCTGCTGGTGTCCTTCTCGAGGAACGGGTCGATGGCGCCGGCGGCGGTCCACATCGCCGCCATCAGCGCGAGCTGGGCGTGGGAGTCCAGCAGGCTGTGCCCGAGGCCCGGAACGGACAGGAACCGGGCACCGGGGATCTGTTCGGCGGCGAGGCGGGACCGGGAGGCGGGGATCATCAGGTCCCGCTCCCCGGTGATGACGAGCGTGGGGGCGGTGATCGCGGTGCGCTCCCGTTCGAGGTCGAACGCCTCCCCCGCGAACGGCTCGTACTCCTTCGCGCGCAGCGCGGTGAGGGCCAGCGGGTCCAGGGGCTGCCCGTCGGCGAGGTGGCCGAAGCCGAGTTCGGTGGAGGCGATGCGGTCCACGAGGTCGCGCTCCAGCACGAACGGGGTGGACGGCAGCGCTTCGGTCGCCGCGAGCGCCTGGTACACGGACGTCCAGGTGAGGCGGCCGCGGCCGAGCACGAGGAGGTCCACGATGTCGCGCACGGAGCTGAGGCCGCCGTACTGGTGGACGGCGGCGATGACGGGCCCGGACTCCTCGACCGGGATGGTGCCGTCCTCGACGAGGCGGCGGATCACGCGGGCGACGGATTCGGTGCGGTCGTTCTCGCCATACCAGAACAGGGAGCGCAGGGCGTGCTGCTGGGCGGCTTCGTCGGCCACGGAGGTGAACGGGGAGTCCAGCACGAGGGAGTGCACCCGGTCGGGGTGGGCAAGGGCGAAGCGCTGCGCGAGGTAGCCGCCGTAGCTGGTGCCGTACAGGACGGCCTTCTCGATGCGGGCGTGGTCGAGCACGGCGAGCATGTCCTCGAGGACGGCGTTCACCCGCATCGCGTCCAGGGGGAGGTCGGTGCCGCGGGCGTCGGAGCGGGACATGCCGACTCCGCGGTGCTCCATCATGAGGATGTCCATGCCCTTGGAGGCGCCGAGGCGGCGCACCAGTTCGTAGGGGAACACGGAGGCGACGCCCGGGCCGCCGGGCAGGATCATGATCGGCGGGTAGTCGGATTCGTAGCCGGCGCGGACGTACCGCAGGGGGAACAGATGGTCGCGGTCGTCGTCGACGGCGTCGCGGTACACCGTCATCACGTGGTTGCGGCTGGAGAGCCATTCGTCGGCACTGGCGCGGTCCTGAGCGTCCATGGCATCAGCTCTTCCTGCTGGTCCCGATGGTCTCCCACAGGAACGTGTACATGAGGGCGTTCATGCGGGCGGTCTGGTCGGAGGTGGAGGCGCCGCCGTGCCCGCCCTCCACGTTCTCCCAGTAGCGCACGGGGGCGCCGAGGGATTCGAGGGCGGCGGTGAACTTGCGGGCGTGCCCCGGGTGGACGCGGTCGTCACGGGTGGAGGTCAGCACGAACGTCTCCGGGTAGTCCACGTCCTCGGAGAGCAGGTGGTACGGGGAGAAGGTGCGGATGAACTCCCAGTCGTCGGTGTCGGGATCGCCGTATTCGGCCATCCAGGATGCGCCGGCCAGCAGGTGGCTGTAGCGCTTCATGTCCAGCAGCGGCACCTGGATGACGACGGCGCCGAAGAGCTCGGGGTACTGGGTGAGCATGTTGCCGGTGAGGAGGCCGCCGTTGGAGCCGCCGCGGACGGCGAGCTGGTCACTGGTGGTGACGCCGCGGTCGATGAGGTCGCGGGCCACCGCGGCGAAGTCCTCGTAGGCGCGGTGGCGGTTCTCCTGCAGGGCGGCGCGGTGCCAGGCGGGCCCGTATTCGCCGCCGCCGCGGATGTTCGCGACCACGTACGTGCCGCCGCGCTGCAGCCAGGCGCAGCCGACGGCGGCGGCGTAGCCGGGGGTCATGGAGATCTCGAAGCCGCCGTAGCCGTACAGCAGGGTGGGCGTCGGGGCGGGGCCGACGGGTGCCTCGCCGTCCTCGGGGTCCGCATCGTCCGCGGCGGAGACCTCGAAGTAGGGGATGCGGGTGCCGTCCTCGGAGGTGGCGAAGTGCTGGGTCACCTGGAGCCCGTCGGCCTCGAAGCGAGCAGGCGTGGACTTGATGACTTCAAGGTCGCCGGGCCCCTCCCCTGTGGGCACGCCGGCGAGGTCGGCGAGCATGAGGGTGGTGGGGGTGATGAAGTCCTCGACCGTGACCCAGATGTCATCGGAGACGTCGGAGTCGACGGCGGCGACGCTGATGGTGCCGCTGAGCTCGTTGAAGAGGTCTTCGCGGACCCAGGCGCCGTCCTCGTCGCGGTGGAGCACTTCGAGGCGGTGCTGCACGTCTTCGAGGATGGTGAGGATGAGGCAGCTGCGGGTCATGGTCAGGCCCTGCAGGGAGGAGGTGGCGGTCGGGGTGAACAGCGCGGTGGGGGTGAAGTCGCCGCGCAGGACGTCATCGGCGGGAGCCACCAGGAGGGAGCCCGACGGGTGCACCTCATCGCCCACTTCCCAGTCGGAGCGGAGGTCGAACACGGCGATGTCGCGCCAGGCGGAGAAGGTGGCATCGTCCGGTTTGTCGATGGCGCTGAGGCGTGGCGGCGCTTCGGTGCGGTCCACCGCGTAGGTGGTGTTGGAGTAGAAGGCGTGCATGGTGACCGCCCAGTCCCGTTCGTAGCCGGGTGTGGAGTCGTGGACGGCGGCGACGACCATGTCCGTGGGGTCGGCTTCGTGCACGAGCGCGGCGTCCTCGAGCGCCTGGCCGCGCTGCAGGAGCCGCACCTGGCGGGGGTAGCCGGAGGTGGTCATGGTGTCCTCACCGAAGTCGGTGGAGACCCAGACGGTGTCCTCGTCGATCCAGGACATGGAGCCCTTCGCTGCGGGACGGTGGAACGGCTGCTGGTCCGCAGGCACGAAGTCGCGGGTGACGAGGTCGAACTCGCGGGTCTCGTCGGCGTCGCTGCCGCCGTCGGAGAGGGAGATGAGGGCGCGGCGCCACGGCTCACCGTCGGCGGGGCGCAGCAGCTGGGCGCCGTGGAACACCCAGGTGCGGTCCTCCTCGGCGCTGAGGGCGTCGAGATCGAGGAGGACCTCCCACTCGGGGTCGTCGCTGCGGAACTGCTCGAGGGTGGTGCGCCGCCACAGGCCGCGCTCGTGGTCGGCGTCGGTCCAGAAGTTGTAGAGGTGCTCGCCGCGCTTCACCACGGCGGGGATGCGGTCGGCGGCGTCGAGGATGTCGCGGATCTCGCCGTGCAGCTGCGCGGTGAGGGGGTTCTGGTCGAGCCCGGCTTCGGTGGCGCGGCTGCGGTCGGTGACCCAGGCGAGGGCGTCCTCACCGGTGACGTCTTCGAGCCACAGGTGCGGATCCTCGGTGCCGTCGGCGGAGGGCAGGGCGGGGCGGTTCGGGGCTGTCATGGCTGCTCCTTGGTGGTGCCGGTGCGGTGATCGGCGAATCGGGTGATGTCGCGGCCGGCGTCGGTCGCCTCCACGGAGTGCGTCCCCGTCGGCACGGTCTCAGACGACACGGCGGATGTCCTCGCCGCCCATCGGCGCCTCCCAGAACAGCTCCTCCAGGCGGGTGGCGCGGCGGAACGCCTCCATCGCGTCGTCGCGTTCAGCGGCGGTGGCGTCGGTGAGGGCGCGCTCCACGATCGCGATGGCCTGCCCGGTGATGGACTGGAACCCTTCGTCGCCGTAGGCGTGCGCCCAGGTTGCGTAGGGGTGGTCGGCGCCGGATTCCTTCACCACGGCGGCGGCGGCGAGGCGGCGGCCGGCGTCGGCGAAGATCCAGTAGCAGGGAAGCACCGAGGTGGCCGCCACCGGATATGGATCGGTCGCGGCGGAGGCGACCAGGTACGAGCCGTACGCGAACGTGGGCAGGGCCTTCTGGACGTTCGTGAGGTCGAACTGCTGCAGCGTCCGATCGGTGGAGAGCGCCTTGTGCATCTCCTTCTCCTCGGCGATGGCGCCGACCGCGGACTTCGCCCAGAACCGCATCTCCTCGGCGATGGGAGCACGGGCGGCGATCAGCAGCATGGCGCGCTGGTAGTCGTCGAGGTAGTGGGTGTCCTGGCCGATGTAGTACGCGAACTTCTCGGGGTCGAGGGTCCCGTCGGCCAGCTGGGTGAGGAACGGCAGCTGTTCGATGCGGGCGCGGATGTCCGCGGTCTGCTCCCACATGCGGGCCGTGTGCTCCCCGGCGGGCTGCAGATGCTCGGTCGTCTCGGTGGTCACAGGCGATCGCTCCCGACGGTGATGAGGTGGTTGGTGGGACCGTGCCCGGTCTCGGGCTTCTTCGAGATCTCCCAGTCGATGGCGTGCTCGATGGCGGAGGCGAGGAATTCGCGGGCGGAGGCCATGACGGTCAGGTCGTCGCCGTGCTCGGTGGCGGCGAGTCGAGCGAACTGGGCGGCAATGGCACTGGAGAGGGTGCAGCCGGTGCCGTGGGTGTTGCGGGTGTCGAACATGACGCCGCGCAGCAGCTCGGTGCCGTGCTCGTGGACGAACACGTCGACCACTTCGGAGCCGCGCAGGTGGCCGCCCTTGACGAGGGCGGTGCGGGCTCCGAGGCCGCGCAGGGCCTCGCCCTGGGTGTGCATCTCCTCCGCGGAGGTCGCCGGGTTCTGCTCCAGCAGGAACGCCGCTTCGGGGATGTTGGGGGTGACCACGTCGGCGAGCGGCAGCAGGCGGGTGGCGAGGACGCGAGCGGCCTCCTCGTCGAGCAGCAAGTCGCCGGAGGTGGCGACCATGACGGGGTCCAGCACGATCGTGCCGAAGTCCTCGCGGCGCGCTTCGATGACGTCGGCGACGGCGCTGGCGACATCGGCGTTGGCGAGCATGCCGATCTTGGTGGAGTCGATGATGACGTCGTCGAGGAGGGTGGTGAGCTGCTCCTTGACGAAGTCGGCGGGCGAGACGTGGACGCCGGTGACGCCGTCGGTGTTCTGGGCGGTGAGCGCGGTGATCACCGCGGTGCCGTACACGCCGAGGGCGGAGAAGGTCTTGAGGTCGGCTTGGATGCCGGCACCGCCGGAGGGGTCGCTGCCGGCGATGGTGAGGGCGATGGGCGGGCGCATAGGTGTCACTCCAGGGGTTGGTTCATCACGAATTCACGGCGGACGAAGGTGGCGACGAGGGCGGGGTCGTCGGACCCGGCGATGGCGGAGACCACGCAGGCGCCGTCCACCCCGGTGGCGGCGACGTCGGCGGCGGTGCGGGCGGTGACCCCGCCGATCGCGACGGCCTTCAGCCCGGCCTCGTGGGCGCGGGCCGCGAGCGCGGCGAGGCCGTCGGTGCCGAGCGGAACGTCGGCGTCGGTCTTGGTGGGGGTCGCCCAGACGGGGCCGAGGCCCACCACGTCGCAGTGGCCGGCGGCGATCGCCGCCTCCAGGTGCTCGCGGCGGGAGCAGGACACGCCGATCATGGCGGCGGGGCCGACGGCCTCACGGACCGCGGCGGGGTCCTCATCGCCCTGGCCGACGTGCACGTGCAGGCCGAGCTCCGCGGCGATGCCGACGCGGTCGTTGACGAACACGTCGATGCGGCGGCCCACCTCCTCGCCCTTCTCACGGGCGGCCGCGGCGACAGCTGCGGCGAGGTCGCGGAAGGCGGCGTCGTCGAGGTGCTTGTCGCGCACCTGGATGACGTGCGCGCCGCCGTCGATGGCGTCGCGCACCTGCTGCACGACCTGGTCGGGGCCGCCGGCGAGGGCGGTGTCGGTGATGAAGTAGAGCGCCCAGTCGGCACTGGCGGCCCGCTCGCGGGAGGGGCGGCGCTGCTCAGAGCTCACTGACGCTCACCTCGTCGATGAGGGCGGCGGCGTCCAGGGAGGAGAGGGCGTCCATCCAGCCGACGGCGAAGGAGCCGGGCTGCTGGTGGGTGCGGCCGGCGATGCGGCCGGCGGCGGAGCTGTGGGCGTGGGCGGCGCCGACGGCCGCTGCCCGCAGGCGGGCGCTGGGCCCCTCGCCGGCGACGGAGGCGAGGTAGGCGGCGACGAGGGCGCCGAGCGCGCAGCCGGTGCCGATGACGCGGGGCATCAGGTCGCTGCCGGAGTCGATGGCGAGGGTGCGGACCTCGCCGCTGCTGGCCCCGTCGGCCTCCTCGACCCACACGATGATGTCGCGGGCGCCGGAGACGGCGACCACGGCGCCCGTGCGGCGGGCGAGTTCAGCGGCGGCGGGGATCGCATCCTCACTGGAGTCCACGGAGTCGACACCGCGGCCGCCTTCTCCCATGCCGGCGAGCGCGGCGATCTCGGAGGCGTTGCCGCGGATGGCGGTGGGGCCGAGCTCCAGGAGGTCGGCGGCGAGGCCGGTGCGGACGGGGAGGAAGCCGACGGCGACCGGGTCGAGCACCCAGGGCACGCCGGCGTCGTTCGCGGCGCGGGCGGCGATCGGCATGGACTGCACCTGGTGCGGGGCGATGGTGCCGGTGTTGATGAGGACGCCCCCAGCGACGCCGGCGAACACTCCCGCCTCCTCCGGGTGGTCCACCATGGCGGGAGCGGCTCCGGCAGCGAGCAGCGCGTTCGCGGTGACGGTCTGCACGACCGTGTTGGTGAGGCAGTGGACGAGCGGGGCCGCCTGACGCATCGGGTCGAGGCGGGCTGACAGGTCCTGGGCGGCGAGGTGCTGGCTGGTGGGCATGGCGGTGGGCTGCGGTGCCTTTCACGGGGTGCGGACGCGGTCTCGGGCGCGGCTCGCCCGCGCTCCGTCCACACTACCCGGGGCGGTGCCCGTTGACTGGGTGTTCCGACGGGTGGGTCTGCCCGCCCCGCCGGCCCCGCTGTCATGGCAGAATCAGGACGAACCGATCGTCGATGAGGGGACACCATGAGCTCAACCGCCCGCCCGCAACCGCTGCTGGTCGGCGGTATCGCCTTCGCCATCGCCGCGGTCCTCGTCCTGACCATCGGCGGCCTCATCCTCGGCTTCTCCGGCCGGCCCGACCCGTCGCCGACGGCGTCGCCCACCTCCCCGTCGGCATCGCCGTCTTCGAGCGCTCCCCCGCCGACGACGGGCGAGGTGACCGCCCTGTACTGCTACCTGCGCAACGATTCGAACCCGAAGGTATCGCAGTCCGGCACGCTGTCCAGCCAGGACAGCACCGCAACCGTGCCGAGCGACTGGGGCGGCGCGTTCGATAGGAGTCTGATGCGCCCGCGCGGCCCGTTCATGGGGAGCATCAGCTACCGCGCCGGGTACGGCAAGCACAAGCAGTGGCCGTCGTTCGTGCAGCTCGGGCAGACCGCCTGGCAGCCCGGCATCGACTACCCCGGTGATGAGCAGGCCGCGGAACGCATGGTGGACTGCATGATCGCCTCCTCCCTGCCGCTGGACGACTATGCGCGCGGGCACTCGGTCACGGACCGCGCCACGGAGCCGGTCAGCCTCAACGGGGCCGACGGGTTCCGCTCCACCGCCACCATTGAGCTCACCGACTCCGACACGGGCGATCCGGTGACGCTGACGGTGGTGTCCACGGTGCTGAAGGGATCGAAGAAGAGCTACACGCTGCTGACCGTGGCGAACACGGCGGACAAGGACTCGGTGGCGGCCATGGAGCAGGCGCAGAAGACCTTCACGGCGAAGTGACGCTCACACCACGGCGGATGCGAGGCGGCAGATGTTGTCGATGACCTTGACCGCCCAGGAGCGGGACTCCCATTCCTCGACGGTGAGCTGACGGGAGTTCTGCCGGTACTCGTCCTCCACTGCGCGCAGCTTCGTGAGGAAGCCGTTGTCCCCCACCATCATGGAGGACTCCATCTGCAGCGAGAACGAGCGGATGTCCATGTTGGAGGAGCCGATCACGGCGACCGATTCGTCCACGGACACGTGCTTGGCGTGCAGGATGTACGGCTTGCGGTACATCCAGATCGTCACTCCCGCCTCCAGCAGCGCCGAATAGTAGGAGCGCTGGGCGTGGAACACGAGGAACTGGTCCCCGATCTCGGAGACGAACAGTTCGATCTCGACACCGCGGCGCGCCGCCACGATGAGGGCCTGCAGCATCGTCTCGTCCGGCACGAAGTACGGGGAGACAGCGACGATCTTCCGCTCCGCGTTGTAGAAGAGGTGGTTGAACAGCATCAGGTTGTTCTCGGCGACATAGCCGGGACCGGACGGCACCACCTGGCATTCGTAGGTGCCGCATTCGTCGTCGATCCCGCCGGGGGGCATCAGCTCCGCCTCTGTGATCTGCTCACTGGCTTCGTAGAACCAGTCGGTGGCGAACAGGATGTTGATCTCCGCCACGATCGGTCCGCGGAAGCGCACCATGGTCTCCTGCCATTTGAGGCCGCGCCGGATGTTGCCGCGCTTGTTGTAGTGGCGGGCGATCATGTTCTGCGACCCCATCCAGCCGATGCGGCCGTCCACCACCACGAGTTTGCGGTGGTTGCGCAGGTCGGGGCGCTGCAGGGCGCCGTCGCGGAACGGACGGATCGGCATCATCGAGTAGTTCTCGATGTCGTGGTCCCGGAAGAAGCGCTTCATCCTCCGGTAATGGGTGAAGTGAGTGACGGTTCCCCAGAAGTCGTAGAGGGCGCGCACGCGGACGCCGCGGGCACGGGCACGGGCGAGGGCGGCGATGAAGTCCTCGGTGACGTGATCGAGCACCATGATGTAGAAGAGCACGTGCACGGTGTCCTCGGCCCTGTCGATGTCCGCGGTCATGCGGCGGATCGACTCCTCGTAGTCGATCTCGAGGTCGGCGTCGTTGCCGCTGGTGAGGGGGAACGCGCCGAGTTCGCGGTTGAGGTCCACGGCGGACTGCAGCCAGGACGGCTGCTCCGGGTCGATGTGGGCGTCGGGGATGTCCTCGGCGCGTGCGCGGGCGAGGCGATTGAGGATCTTCTGCTTCGCGCGGCGCTTGCGCGGCAGCTGGGCGCGGCCCAGCAGCAGGAAGAGGGGGAAGCCCAGCATGGGGAACACCATGATGGTCATCAGCCAGGCCATGGCGGAGCCGGGGCGTCGGTTGCGCGGAACCACGATCAGCGCGGTGACGCGCAGGGCGGCGTCGATGATCAGCAGGATGACCGGGAGCGCATCGATCAGCCAGGTGACGGCCGGCTTCACGGCGGCGATCAGTTCGTTCACGGCGCGGGGCCTCTCAGCTCATGAGGACAGGGAACGGGGCCCGACGCACTGGCGCGCATCGGACCCCGTCGGCCGGCCTCCAATGGGGGATGGTCAGTCCCTGAGGATCGACAGAAGGCGGAGGATCTCCATGTACATCCACACCACGGTGAGGGCGAGGCCGAGGGCCACGCGCCACGCGATGGAGCGCTCTGCACCGTTGTTGACGGCGATCTGGGCGGCCTCCAGGTCCAGCACCAGGCTGTAGGAGGCGAGCAGCACGGCGAACGCGCCGACCGCGAGCCCGAGCCACGAGAAGTCACCGTAGCGCAGGTTGGTCTGGGTGAAGATGATCAGAGCCAGGTTCACCAGGCTGAAGATCATGTACGCGCCCAACGCCACGAAGAAGATCTTCGTGAGCTTCGGGCTGGAGCGCAGCTTGCCCATGCGGAACAGCACGAGGATGGAGGCGACCACGGCGAGGGTGGCCAGGACCGCCTGGAAGACGATGCCGGGGTAGATCATCTCGAAGGTGGAGCTGATGCCGCCGAGCAGCAGGCCTTCGAACACGGCGTACGCCATGGTGAGCGGGGCGCTGCCGCGGCGCTTGAAGGAGCCCCAGATGCCGAAGATCAGGGAGCCGATGAGGCCGATGATGGTGGCGATGAACAGCAGGCCGCGCACAGCCATCTCGGCATCTTCCCCGGCGACGGCGCCGACGACCGCCGGGATCGCCATCACGACGGCGGCGATCAGCATGATGGTGCCGAGGGTGGCGGTCAGGGCGTTCATGATGTCGCGGTAGCTGACGCGGCCGGTGTCGTGTCCGGTCGCGGCGGGCTGCATGAACATCTGGTTGAGCTGCTCCGGCGAGCCCTGCTGGGGCTGGCCGAAGGCCTGGTTGTACTGGGGCGCGGGGGCGTACTGCCCGCCGCCTTCGCGGAAGGCGGGATCCTTGCCGAACAGGATGTTCTTACCTGCCATGGTGAGGGAATCCAATCTGACGTGGGACGGATGATGGACTGAGTGTATCGAAGGGGGGACGACTCGAGCGTCAGACTACGGTCGGTGCTGCGGCCGGTTTGATGGGCCGCGAGGGGGACACGTCCCCATGCGGCCTCCGTCGGCGGTCGAGGGTGAGGCCGAGCGCGGTGATCGCCCAGCCGAACACGCCGAGCCCCGCCGCCAGGATGATCGGGGCGCGGAAGCCGAACCCGGCCGCCACCACGATGCCGCCCGCGGCGACTCCGAGTGAGTTCGCAATGTTGAACGCACCGTGGTGCAGAGCCGCCCCCAGCGTCACCGACTCCCCCGCGGAATCCATCAGCCACGCCTGCAGGCTCGGGTGGATGCAGGCGTTCAGCCCCATCAGTACCACGATGCCGACTGCGAGCCCGACCGGGAAGGACGCCAGCGGGATCAGCAGGAACAGGGACGCCACGAAGAAGGGGAACACCAGCAGCGGGGAGCGGCGGAACGACCAGTCGGCGAGGTGACCGCCCACGATGTTGCCGATCGTCATGCCGAGGCCCGCGCAGGCGAGGATGAGCGGGACGTGGGCCGGCTGCATGCCCGCGACCGAGGTGGAGATGTCCGCGATGTAGCCGAACACGGCGAACATCGACAGGAAGCCGACGGAGTCGATCACCAGCACCATCCACAGACGCTTGGAGCGGAAGGCGGAGAGCTCATCGCGGATGCTGCGGCCGCGCGGCGGGGGCTGCGGCGGCAGCGCGATCAGCAGCAGCACCACGGTGAGGGCGAAGATGCCCGCGACCAGCTGGTAGGCGGTACGCCAGCCGAGGGACTGACCGAACGCGGTCAGCAGGGGAACACCAGCGAGGTTCGCCACCGTCAGGCCGGACAGGGCGAGCGCGATGCCCTTGCCCTGGTTGCCGGGTCCCATCACATCGGCGGCGAGCAGGGCCGCGACGCCGAAGAATGCGCCGTGCGGCAGGCCGGCGAGGAAGCGCGCGATGACGGTCAGTTCGAACGTGGGCATGCTCGCGGACAGCAGGGTGCCGAAGAGCAGGCCGATGCCGAGGCCGATGATGAGCTTCGGCCGGGACATCGTCACGCTGAGCAGGGACAGCACCGGAGCGCCGATCACCACACCGGCGGCGTAGGCGCTGACCGCGATGCCGGCCTTCGCGGTGGCGGCGTCGGGGTTCTGGGCGTAGAAGGGGGCCAGGAGGCTGCGGGCGATGTCCGGCAGCAGGCCCATGGAGATGAACTCACTGGTGCCGATGCCGAACCCGCCGATGGCGATGGCGAACAGCGCGAAGCGGCGTCCGGCGGGGGTGAGGGTCGCGTAGGAGCGCGGCGGCATCGCCGTCACTTCGTGTAGTCGCGCTCGCCGAACACGGCGGAGCCCACGCGGATGATGGTGGCGCCCTCTTCGACGGCCTGCTCGAGATCATGGGTCATGCCCATGGAGAGCTCGCGCACGGCGCCGTCGGCGAGGTCCTCGCGCAGGATCCGCAGGTCCCGCAGGGAACGGCGGACTTCGTCCTCGTCACCGGTGTGGGAGCCGATGGTCATCAGGCCCTCCACGGTGAGGGTGCCGCCATCGCGGCAGCGGTCGATCGCGTCCTTCAGCACGGCGGCATCGGGCGCGAAGCCGGCCTTGGTGTCCTCACCGGAAGTGTTGACCTGCAGCAGGATGCGCTGGGTGACGCCGTCGTTGTTGGCGCGGCGCTCGAGTGCGTCGATGAGGCCGGGGCGATCAACGGAGTGGATGAGGTCGGCGAAGCGGACGACGTCGCGCGCCTTGTTGGTCTGGAGGCGGCCGATGAAGTGGCGGGTGAGGCCGAGGTCCTCGAGGTCGACGTGCTTGGCGATCTCCTGGGCGCGGTTCTCCCCCACACCCACTCGCACGCCGCGCTCGGAGAAGATCTCGACAGCCGCGCGGATCTCATCAGCGGTGCGGGTCTTCGTGGCCAGGACGATGGCGATGTCCTCGGCGCTGCGGCCGGCGCGCTGCGCGGCCTGGGCGATGCGGTCGAGGACCTGATCGATGGAGTCGGCGAGTTCGCTCATGACGGGGCTCTCCTTCACGTGTGACGAGTACCCCCACTGGGGTTCGAACCCAGACTGTGAAGATTTTAAGTCTCCTGCCTCTGCCAGTTGGGCTATGGGGGCCGGCGGCCCCGCCATCCTATGGGCGCCCCGTGCTGTTGTGGAGGTGGGAGCGGCCGCGCGGAGACGCATTCGTCACTGCGCGGACCACCCGGCGGCGCAGCAGAGCGCCGGCGAGCATGTCGGCGATACGCCGGCCATCCCCCTCAGTCGGTACGGACCACGCGGATGCCGAGCACCCGGTCGATGACGGAGCGCTGCAGACCCTCCGGGTCGAACAGCGCGGTGATGGGGATGATCAGCAGCAGCGGCGGCATCACGATCGGCAGCAGGAACCCCAGCGACAGGACGAGCCCGGCGAGGATCAGCAGCGTCGCCGCCGCCACCGGCAGGATCGCGCGGGCGAAGGACAGCACGAGGCCGATCGCGTCCCCGTCGGCCCGCTTCACCACCTGCAGCTTCATGATGCGCTTGCCGGGAGTGCGGCCGGTCCCGGCGTGCAGAACGATGTCGTACAGCGCCCACACGACGGCGGTGAGCAGCAGGACCCCGGCGGACATAACGAGGAAGGCGACGAGCGAGTCCCACCCCGCCCACGGATCGTTCGGGTCCGGCGGGGGCGAATTCTCCGCCTGCACCCACAGGGCCCCGACCATGATCACCACGGCGACTGCGGTCGGCACGAGTCGAAGCGCGATGTCGATGACGCGGGCGAGGAATCGGCGGCCCAGCAGCGCGCGGGATTCAGGGCGGGTGGTCGCCGCCCACCGAGTCGGCAGTCCCACGGCGGGAGGCGCCTCAGCCACCGGGGTCCCGCGCGGTACCACCACGGTGCCGGCGAGGATGTCCCCGAGCTGCCGGCGGGACCGGGCAGCGACACCGAGGCCGGCCAGAGCGGCCGCGAGCGCGGGCCCCAGCAGCAGCGCCGGCGCCACGAACAGCAGGAACGGTGAGGGCCGCACAGCGTAGTAGAGGATCAGGGCGGCGAGGATCATCGCCCAACTCACCACGGCGAACAGAACCATCGGCGCTTCGCGCAGCACTGAGCGCCACCAGGGGCAGCGGGAACCGTCGGCTGCACGGACCTCGAGGCGGGCGATGCGCTTGCCAGCGGTGGTGCCGGTCAGCGCGGTGAGGATCGGCAGGATGACCACTGCGAACAGGGCGGTCAGGGGCGCACCGAGGACCACCCCAGCCAGGACAAGATCCACCCAGGTGCGGGGCCCGGAACTCGGGTCGTCCATCGCCGGCCCAGGTGCGATCAGCACCAGCCCCAGCAGCAGTGCCGCACCGACACCGATCACGGCGAGGATCGCGGTATCGATAGCGCGGGCGGCGGCGCGCGGCAGCGGACCGGCGGCGGCGCCGGGTTGGTCGGTGTGGGTGGGGCTCGGGTTCATGGCCTCAGCAGACCACACTGCGGCACGGAAGGGAATGGCCGCTGGGGTGGAGGAGTGCCCTGTTCCGTATCCTGGCCGCATGCTGCCCACTCTCGCCGATGCCCTGCGGTCCTTCACCGACGATGACCTGCTCGAACTGTTCACCTCCCGCGGTGACCTGACGGCGCAGCTGCCGCAGTCCCTGTCCCAGTTGGCGGCGCGCTCCTCCACGAAGGTGAGCGTGCGGCGCGCCCTGGACGGCCTGCACCGCCCGGCCCTGCAGCTGCTGCAGACCCTCGCTGTTCTTCCGCCACCGGTCACACTGGAGGCCGCGGCGCGGGCGCTGGGCTGTACGGCCGGCGAGGTGGGGCCGGTGATGGAGGGACTGCGGGTGCGTGCGCTCGTCATCAAGGGGGCCAACGGGTTCCGCCCCATCCGCACGGTCCTGGAACTCCTGCCGGAGAAGTCCGGTCTGGCACCCGGCGTGGTGCAGGCAGCCCAGCGGGGGCAGCGGATCGTGGCGGACTTCTGTCCGCAGCCGCCTCCCCTGCCGGACGCGACCGCTGAGCGCTTCCCCGGAGGCCGCGCGGCGCAGGCGGCGCAGCACGCCCTGGAGATGACCTCGCTGGTGGCAGGAATCGCCCGATGGGACGGCCTGCCGGGCGTGCTGCGCCGCGGTGGCGTCGCGCAGCGGGACCACCGACGGTTCGCCGCTGACGCCGGCGCAGCGCCCGAGGTGTGGTCCACCGCCATGCATGCGGCATGGTCGCTGGGACTCCTCGCGCACGACGGCGAGGACTGGCAGGCAACCGCGGAGCTCGCCGCGCACCTCGAGGCGGACGACGCCGACCAGTGGGCGCTCCTGGTGGACGCGTGGCTCTCGAGTTCACACATCCCGTCCCTCGCGGGCGAACCGGTGGACCCCTCCCCCACCGGGTCCGGTTCCCGGGCGGGCGGGCCGCAGGCGGCGCTGTCGGATGAGACGCGCCGCGCCGGTGCCCGCGAGCGCAGGCGCCTGCTTCTGCAGCACATTGCGGCCCAGGCGCGCGAGCGGGACGTGCGCGCATCGACGGACGCGGTCATGCACCTCGCCGCCTGGCTGTTCCCGCTCGTGCCGGCGCCGGGCGTGCAGCAGGAAGCGCGGTTCGCCCTCGCGGAAGCCGAGGCGTGGGGTCTGCTCGCCGACGGTGTGCCGACGGCGCTGCTCGAGTCGGTCCTCTCGGGAGAGCGGGCCGCGGAGGCGCTGCGGGCCCTGCTGCCGCCGCAGGTGGATCAGGTGATCCTCGACTCCGATCTGACGATCACCGTGCCGGGCCGTCCCACGGCCGCGGTCCAGCGCCTGCTGGAGTGGGCGGAGAGCGACGGTCGCGGGCCCGCCGCCACGGGCCGCTTCACGCCGTCGTCCATCGCCGCCGCTCTGCGCACCGGCACCAGTGCCGACCACATGCTCCACGCGCTGCGCGACCGTGCGATCACCCCGGTGCCGCAGGCCCTGGAGTTCCTCATCACCGACGAAGCCCGAAAAGTGGGCCGCATCGAGGTGCGCTCCGCCCAGTCCGTCCTCACCGGTGAGGAGGTGCACCTGGACCGTCTGTTCGCCTCCGATGAGGCATCCATGCTGGGGCTCGTGCGCCTCGCGCCGACTGTTGCCCTCGCGACCGTTCGCCCCGCTCTCGCGGCGGATCTGGCGCGCCGCGCCGGCATGGTCGCCACCGGTGACACGGACGCGTCCGCTCCGCACCCGCGCAGTGCGCGCCGCGCCTCAGCACCGGCGGCGGGCCGTCCCGCTGTCCCCGCGGCCATGCTGATCAGCGCCGGGGAGGGGACTCAGGGGCCGACGGATCCCTCCCTGCGGCTGGAGCCCGCGGAGGCGGTGCGGCGGATCCGGGCCGCGGAGGAGAACCCGTCGGCCTCCCGCCACGGGGTGTCCGACCGCATCCGGGCGGCGATCGCCGACGGGGGCGAGCTGCGGCTCGGCATCGTCGACGGCCGCGGCGGCATCGTCGAGAAGCGGGCCCGTCCGCTGTCCCTGAACGCGGGCCGCCTGACAGCACGCGACGCGGCGGACGGAACGGAGTTCACCGTCCTCGTCCACCGCGTCACACTCGGCTGACCGGGCGGGGTCAGTCGCTGATCTTCGTCTCCGTGCGGTCCCCGGTCCACTCCACGTGGAAGGACCCGTCGGCATCCACGCGGCGGTAGGTGTGCGCGCCGAAGAAGTCGCGCTGCGCCTGCACGAGCGCTGCCGGGAGGCGTTCGGAGCGGACCGCGTCGTAGTACGACAGGGTCGAGGTGAACACCGGCACCGAGAAGCCGTTCGCTGCGGCGTACGCGACGACGCGGCGCCACGCCGGGATGCAGGAGGCGATCTCACCGCGGAAGTACTCGTCCGCCAGCAGCAGGTGGAGGTCGGGGTTGCGCTTGTACGCCTCGGTGATGTGATTGAGGAAGCGGGCGCGGATGATGCAGCCGCCGCGCCAGATCTTCGCCATGTCGCCGAGGTTGATGTCCCACTCGTAGTGCTCGGCACCGGCCGCGATCTCATCGAAGCCCTGCGAGTAGGACACGAGCTTCGCGGCGTACAGCGCCTTCTGCAGGTCCTCGATGAACTGCTGACGGTCGCGGTCCTCCACGGTCTGGTCCTGGGTTTCGGCGGGCAGCACACCGATCGCGGCTTCGCGCTGCTTCACGGAGCCGGAGGTGGAGCGGGCGAAGGTCGCCTCCGCAATGCCGGTGACCGGAACGCCGAAGTCCAGGGCGGTCTGCACAGTCCAGGCGCCGGTGCCCTTCTGGGCGGCGCGGTCCTGCACGATGTCCACGAACGGCTTGCCGGTGACGTTGTCCTTGTGCTTCAGCACCTCAGCGGTGATCTCGATGAGGAAGGACTCCAGTTCGCCCTTGTTCCACTCCTCGAAGACCTCACCGATCTCGGGGGCGCTCATGCCGAGGGCCTTGTTCATCATGTCGTACGCCTCGGAGATGACCTGCATATCGGCGTATTCGATGCCATTGTGCACCATCTTCACGAAGTGGCCGGCACCGTCGGCCCCCACGTGGGTGCAGCAGGGGTCGCCGTCGACCTGCGCGGCGATCTTCTCGAACATCGGCCCCACCCGCTTGTACGACTCGACGGGGCCGCCGGGCATGATCGAGGGGCCGTTGAGGGCGCCCTCTTCACCGCCGGAGACGCCGGCGCCGACGAAGTGGAGGCCGCGCTCGCGGAGGTCGGCTTCGCGGCGGCGGGTGTCGGTGAACAGGGCGTTGCCGCAGTCCACGATGATGTCGCCCTCGTCCATGCGGGAGGCGAGCTCCTCGATGACGGCGTCGGTGGCTGCGCCGGCCTGCACCATGATGATCGCCACGCGCGGCTTCTGCAGGGAGGCCACGAAGTCGTCCATCGACTCCGAGGGGAGGAACTGGCCGTCCTCGCTGTGGTTCTCGATGACCTTCTCGGTGCGCCCCACGGACCGGTTGTGGATGGCGACCTTGAAGCCGTTGCGGGCGAGGTTGCGGGCGAGGTTCGAGCCCATCACCGCCATCCCGGTGACGCCGATATCGGCGGAGTTCGCGGGTGCCGGGTCGAAAGTGGCCATGGACGACTTCTCCTTCATAGGGGGTGGGGAGGCGCGTCGACGCGCTGCGCCGTCCAGTCTAGAAGACCGCCGCTTCGGTCCCTGGGGCCGAAGGGTACCCGGACCCGTCGGTGCGGCTTTCGGCCCGGTCCGTGCCACACTTCTCATGTGGAGCGCGCGCCCACGCGGGTGCGCGCGGCCCCTCATCACATCCCAGAACAGAAGGACACGCATGACGTCGCCGACCGACGACTCCCGCTCCACCTCCTCCGCCAACGGCGCCCCCGAGTGGGGCCAGTACCCGTCGGCCCCGCAGCAGCAGGGCGCTGCGCCCTCCTGGGCGGCCGGCGGCGGCTCCTCCGCCCCGTCCGCTCCGTTCAGCGCCCCGCAGTCGGCGCCGCAGCCGGCCGCCGGCCCCTCAACCGGCCCCTCGGGCTACGGCACCGCCCCGATGAGCAGTTCCGATGACCTCGGTGCGAAGATCAGCCGCACGTTCTCCTGGATGGCGGATGCCTTCGGCCGCAACTGGGTGGCGTTCATCGTGCCGTCCCTGGTGTATTCGATCATTCCGGTCATCGGCGGCGTCATCCTGCTCTTCGGGATGGGCCTCGCGGGCGCCGTGTCGGCCGGCGCCTCCAGCTCCGAATCCGGCGGCGCGGTGTTCGGTGTCACCATGATTGTGTCCATGCT
>NZ_JACHWP010000010.1 GCF_014191425.1 Helcobacillus massiliensis | reverse complement strand
TGGGACTTCCCGACCACCGTTCTCGACGTGGTCACGATGGGCACCTACGGCACGCTCGGCTGGGTCCGCCGCCCCGGCAAAGCCGAGCGCGCCCGCGCGATCGCAGCACTGGAACAGACCGGGATCCCCGATCTTGCCTCCCGGCAGATCGGAGAGCTCTCCGGCGGACAGCGCCAGCGCGTGTTCCTCGCCCGCACCCTCGTGCAGGCTCCCGAGCTGTACTTCATGGACGAGCCGTTCCAGGGCATCGACGCGAAGAGCCAGCAGGCCATCGTCACCGTGCTGCACGCGCTCAGGGAGCAGGGCAAGACCGTCGTGATCGTGCACCACGACCTGGCGACCGTGCGCGACTACTGCGACCACGTCACTCTGCTGAACCGCCGCATCGTCGCCTCCGGTCCCGCCGACGAGGCGTTCACCAAGGAGAACATCCGCACCGCCTACGAGGTCACCGCGGACGATGACACCTTCCTCGAGTTCGCGTCATGAGCCTGATCGAGTTCTTCGATAACCACACCTACCGGATGGTGTTCTTCGGCACGATGACGATCGGCCTGGTCGCCGGCGCGCTCGGGAGCTTCGCGTATCTGCGCAAGCAGTCCCTTATCAGCGATGTCAGCTCCCACGCGGCCCTCCCCGGCACCCTGCTGGCCTTCCTCACCGCCGTGGTCGTCCTCGGCGTCGACGGGCGCAACATGATCGGGCTCATCATCGGAGCGGTCGTCGTCGGCACGATCGCGGTGCTGTTCGCCAACGGCGTGACCCGCACCTCGAAGATCCACATCGACACCGCGATGGCTGTGGCGCTGACGATCTTCTTCGGCGCGGGGATGCTGCTCATGCGGATCATCGCCAACGGCGTCTTCCCCGGCAAGGGTGGCATCCAGGACTATCTCTTCGGCAACGCCTCTGTCATCACCATCGCCGATCTGACCACCAGCATCATCGTCGGGTCGCTCGCGCTGGTATTGATGCTGGTGTTCTGGAAGGAGTTCGCGCTGCGCACCTTCGATCCCGACCACTCCACCGTGCTCGGCTTCCGAGCGCGCACTATCGACATGCTCATGTTCACCACGATCGTGATCGCCACTGTGATCGGGGTGAAGGCCGTCGGTCTCGTTCTCATGGTCGCGTTCGTCGTCACCCCGCCCGCCGCCGCCCGCCAGTGGACGCGCACTCTGCCCGGCATGGTGGCCTTGTCGGCCGTGTTCGGCGCGCTGGGCAGCGGCGTCGGCGCCTACCTGTCGATCGTGCTCGGCAAGGTGCCCACCGGGCCGTTGATCGTGCTCACCCTGTTCGCGATCTTCCTGTTCTCGCTGCTGTTCTCGCCGCGGCGCAGCATCATCACCCGGATTGTCACCCGGGCGCGGGCGCGATCCGCTCTGAAACGCGAACTCGTCCTGGAAGGAGCCGCCCGATGAGCTTCGTCGTCGGCACGACCCTCCTCGCCGTCGTCACGGCCCTGGCCTGCGCACTGCCGGGCACTTTCGTGGTGCTGCGGAAGAACTCGATGCTGGTCGACGCGATCAGCCACGCGGTGCTTCCCGGGATCGTCGTCGGTTACTTTTTCACCCACAACCTCGACTCGCCTCTCCTCATCATCGGAGCTGCACTCGCCGGCCTCATCGTCATGCTCGGCAGTGAATGGCTCACCCGCACGGGTCTGCTCACCGGAGACGCCCCACAGGGGCTCATCTTCCCCGCCCTGTTCAGTGCCGGCGTGATCCTCGTCAGTCTGAACTTCGCCAACGTCCACCTCGACACTCACGCCGTGCTCGTCGGAGACCTCAACCTCGCCGCGTGGGAGCAGCTCATTATCGGCGGCACCTCGTGGGGCCCGTCCTATCTGTATGTGATGCTGGGCGTGCTCGCCCTGAACATCGTGTTCCTCGGCGCGTTCTACTCCAAGCTCAAGGTCACCACCTTCGACGCGCAGTTCGCCACCAGCCTCGGCATTCGCACCGGCTTGGTGAACACCGCGTTCATGTTCCTGGTCTCGCTCACCGTCACCGCAGCGTTCAACGCCGCGGGGGCGATCCTCGTCATCGCGCTCATGATCGTCCCGCCTGCCACTGCGTACCTGCTCAGCCGGTCCCTGCCGGTCATGATCGCCCTCACCGCTGTCATCGCCGTCGCGGGTGCTCTCGCGGGGTTCTGGATCGCCTATGTGTTCAATGCCGCCACCAGCGCCGGGATGGCCGTGTTCTACGGGCTCGTCTTCGTGATCGTGCTCGCCGCCACCCGGCTGGCGCAGCGTGCGCGGCAACGGGAGAGGCGACGCCCCCGGGTGGTAGCACCCGCCTGACCGGGGCCGGGGCGGGAGGGAAGCGCATGCGTGAGACGACGGCGACGCAGTACCTCAAGACGATCTGGCGCCTGGAAGAACGCGGACTGGCCCGCGTGGGCGTCACCACACTCACGGAACACCTCCGCAAGTCACCAGCGACCGTCTCCCAAGCCGTCCAATCCCTCACCTCGACAGGTCTGATAACCCACGAGCGCTACGGCCCCATCACCCTCACCCGTCCTGGACGCAGGGTTGCGGTCGTCGCGATCCGTCAGGAGCGCATTGCCCGCGCGTTCCTCCACAAAGTGCTCTCCTGGCCGTGGCCGAACATCGGCGAGGAAGCCGCAACTCTCAGCCCTGCTCTCAACGACGAGCTGGCCGAACGGATGCACCTCACCGCGGGAGCGCCGGGCGCAGACCCGTATGGGCACCCCATCCCGGACGAGCAGGGGAACATCACGAGGATCAATGACCGTCCACTCAGCAGCTTCGCCGCGCCAATGACCGTCCGGGTGACTCGCGTCGATGACCGCGATACCAGCATCCTCGAACGGTTCCATAAGCTCGGACTCATCCCTCACGCAGTGGTGCAGATCAGCGGCCTCGACCAAGCCATCGGCGTCATTACCCTGACCACACCATGTGGTCCGGCGAGCATCGGACTGGGCAGCGCCGAACACACCGCGGCGATTGCCACACCTCCAACGCGCACGCGCTGACGGCTACGAGACCGGCGTCACCCATACCGCGTCGGTAGCCGACCGGCCCAACGGCAACGGTCTCCCGCCCTCCTCGGTCACCACCTCGATGGTGTCCGAATAGGGGGCGGCAGCCCGAGTCTCCAGCACAGTCCCGTACCCGATACCGTGATCCGCGAAGAACTGCAGCAGCTGCGAGTCCTTGTCCGAGATCCGCTCGACACGAACCTGCCGCCCTGCGTCCAGCCCCGTTAACAACACCGCATCGGGCCTGGAGACAGTGCCGTCCGCGCCGGGGATCGGATCGCCATGAGGGTCGCGGTCAGGATGCCCGAGATGTTCATCGATCCGGTCGATCATGAAGTCCGAGACCGCGTGCTCCAGCGTCTCCGCCTCATCGTGCACTTGATCCCATCGGTACCCAAGCACCTCCACCAGGAACGCCTCGATCAGTCGGTGTCGACGCACCATCGCCACCGCGTGCGTCCGCCCTGCCTCGGTCAACGTCACCGCGCCATACGGGGTGTGCTCCAGCAAGCCCTGATCGGTCAGCTTCCTGATCGCATCCGATGCCGTCGACAGCTTCACCCCCGTCCTCGCAGCTACGGTCGACGCTGTTACTGGCTCGTCAGACCACTCCCCAAGGCTCCACACCGCCTTGAGGTAGTTCTGACTACTCGCTGAAAGAACTGAAACCGTCACGCGATGAGAGTACCAAACATCACAATACGATGCGCCGAACTTTAGGTCTGCTTCGGCGAATCATTCACCTCAGGCCTTGGCAGCCGTGACTGGCCCGAGAGCCCGCTATTTCCCCACACGTCTGGCACTAAGAGTGCGGGCCGCGCCCTGCGCGCGCACCTGACCCCCGAGATCGCCCCTCCCGTGACGGTCTCGGGGAGGGGCCGTCGTGGTGATGACGATCCGGGTCATGTCGTCCGGCAAGGGGTACGAGTACCTGTTGAAATCGGTCGTCGTTGGTGACGGCGACCGGGTGATGAGCAGCCCGCTGACCCGGTATTAGACCGAGACCGGGAGCCCGCCCGGAACGTGGGTCGGTACCGGACTGCTGAGTCTCGACGACGGGCTCACCCGCGCGTTGGCGGAGGGCGACACGGTGACCGAGGATCACCTGGCCCGACTGCTGGGCGAGGGCATTCACCCGGTCACCGGCGCGAAGCTCGGCAAGAGGTTCCCCTCGCTGCAGCCGCCGCGCGAGCGGATTGCGGCCCGTGTTGCGCGCCTCGATCCCGGATTGCGGGGCGAAGCGCGGGCAGAGGCGGTGCAGCGCATCCGCGAGGAAGAGGTTGCGAAGAAGCCGCGCACCGCCGTTGCAGGGTTCGACCTCACGTTCTCACCACCCAAGTCGGTCAGCGCGATCTGGGGCGTGGCCGACGCGGGCACGCAAACGCTGATTGCACAGGCGCATCACGCCGCGATGCGCGACACGATCGCATTGCTGGAAGATCGCGTCGCCGTGACACGGGTTGGCCGGGGTGGTATTGCGCAGATGCCGGTCGTGGGAGTGATCGCGACCGCGTTTGACCATTACGACTCGCGGGCAGCGGATCCGCAACTGCATACGCACGTCGTGGTGTCGAACAAGGTGCAGGGCGAGCACGGACGGCAGCCCTCACCCGCGACGATTGCGAAGTTGCGGCAGCAGGCGACCTTGGAGACGCGGCCTGAGAAAGAACTGCACTCGCAGGCAAAGCTGACCGCCGATTGGCGGGAGCGGGCCGAGGTGGTGCTCGGCGAGGATGCCACGACTTGGGCGCAGCATCTACTCGACCGGGGTGCGGCCGAGGCGCGGCTGCGTGCGGACGATCTCGGGCTGGAGCAGATCGAGGATCTTGCCTCCGGGGCCGCCTGGCGGTCCTCATCCCGATCTATGCAGTGTTTGCGCTGGTCATGGTGAGTGTGGGTGTGGCGGCAGGTCGGGCGGTCCGGTTGGATGGGGCGGGCCGACGGGCCCTGGTCTTCTCCGGTGCCACCCGGAACTCGCTGGTGGTGCTGCCGCTCGCACTGGCGCTGCCGCCGGCGTTCGCTCTCGCGCCGGTGGCGGTGCTGACGCAGACCCTGGTGGAGCTGGTCGTCATGGTGGTGATGGTGGCGGTGCTGGAGCGCAGGCCTGTAACCGAGCGGCGGCCGGTGCTCGAGCGCAGTTCTGACAGTGCGCTTGACCCTGACGCGGCGTGAGGCGGAACGGTGGAGCCATGGCACGAGATGACGACACAGATCAGCAGCGGCTCGGCGTGGATCAGCCGGCTCGCGACCGCTCCGTGGGGGAGGTCGCCGACCTCTTCCGGGTGACGGTGCGGACCCTGCATCACTGGGAGGAGATCGGGCTGATCTCTCCGAGCGGCCGCACCTGGTCCGGGTACCGGCAGTTCTCCCCGGAGGACTGCGAACGGATCCAGCAGGTGCTGATCTACCGCGCCACCGGCATGCCGCTGAAGCGGATCGCCGAGGTGATCGCGGAGCCGAGCACTCGCGCCATCGACCACCTGCGCGAACAGCGCCGGCTGCTGGAGAACAGGCTGCAGCAGCTGGAAGGGATGGTCGCCGCACTCGACGCCCTGATGGAGGACGCCATGACCACTGACAAGACCACGAACACCCGCACCGGCGGCGACCCGACCGGCGCCGACGCGGCAGGAGACGCCGCGTCGGCCACCAGACGGGGGGACCGGTCACCGCTGAGTGTTGAGCAGCGCGCCCAGATCCTCGGCGACGCCCAGTTTCCCGTCTACGCAGCTGAAGCGGAGGACCGATGGGGCGGCACGGATGACTGGGCCGTCTCGCAGAAGCGTGCCGACGCCATGACCGCGGATGACTGGACCGCCGCGAAGGCCGGCACCGACCAGCTCGAAGCCGACCTCGCGGACGCGCTCGCGCGCGGCGTGGAGCCGGGCAGCGACGAAGCGAATGCGCAGGCGCACGGGGTGGACCTGTCGGCCGTCCAGTGGGAGTGAACGGACAGAGCTGACCGAACTTCAGCAGAACGGCATACCTGTGGGGCCCGGCGCAGCCCAGTCCGAGCCAGTGCCCGGGCCCCGTCACGCCCCGGGGAGGCGGAGCTGCGCACCGTCAGCGGCGGACGGTCGGCAGCATCGCGGCGCGGGAGTCAGAGGTGCTGACCACGGTCTTCCCGAACGGGAAGCACGTCACCGGGATCAGCTTGATGTTCGCCCACGCCAACGGCAGGCCGATGATGGTGACGGCCTGCGCCAGCGCCGTGGTGACGTGCGCGATCGCGAGCCACAGACCCGCCACCAGGAACCAGACGATGTTGCCGAGCCCGCTCAGGGCCGACGCGTGCCCGGTGTCCACGGCCTCGCGGCCGAACGGCCACAGCACGAAGCCGGCGAGGCGGAACGACGCCACGCCGAACGGGATCGGCACGATCGGCAGGCACGCGAGGACACCGAACACGATGTAGGCGATGAACAGGGGCACGCCAGCGGTGACGAGCCAGATCAGGTTGAGGATGAAGCGAATGAGTCCCATGGACTGAGCCTAGGCAGATCGCATGTGCGACGGGTGGGATCCGTCGGCCTCCCCGGCCTCGCCTGACCCGCGTCACCTCCGTCATGGCGGGTCTGGTCATGCTGGGGCTCGGGGCGACGCTGCTGGAGGAGAAGGGGTTCGAGATCCTGGCATAAGCGCCTGATTCGTCACACATAAGCTGTAGTTATCGCGCGGTGGGGCGGTGGCGCCTACAGTGGGTGCCATGAGCACCAGCACCGATCCCCGCACCGAGAGCGCCCCCGCGCCCGGAGGCCCCCAGAACCCGTCGGGCCGCCCCGGCCCCGTCCGCCGCGCCTTCGACGCCGTCGCCGGCATCCCCTTCGGCTACCAGGTCATCGCCGGCCTCATCCTCGGCGTGATCCTCGGCTTCATCGCCGCCCAGATGGGCCCCGCCGCCCCCGCCACCGGTGACGCCGACCCCGTCCCCAACTGGCTCACCGTCACCCTCGACACCATCGGCACCACCTTCATCACCCTGCTGAAGGCCCTGGTCCCGCCGCTGATCTTCCTCGCCGTCGTCGCCTCCATCGCGAACCTCCGCGAGGTCACCGGCGCCGCCCGCCTCGCCTGGAAGACCCTCCTGTGGTTCGGCATCACCGCCCTCATCTCCGTGGGCGTCGGCATGGCAGTCGGCACGGTAATGAACCTCGGCTCCAACACCGGCCTCAGCGCGGACGCCGCCCAGGCGCCCGACAAGTCCGGCACCTGGCTCGACTTCCTCACCGGGCTCGTCCCCTCCAACTTCATCGGCCTCACCGCCTCCGCATCCGACGACGGCGTGAAGCTCACATTCAACGCCCTGCAGATCCTCGTCATCTCCATCGCCGTCGGCATCGCCACCCTGTCCATCGGTGAGAAGGCCGAACCGTTCCTCGCGTTCGTCCGCGCCGCCCTGGAAGTGGTGCAGAAGGTCCTCTGGTGGGTCATCCGACTCGCCCCCATCGGCACTATCGGCCTCATCGGCTACGCCGTGGTCGACTACGGCTGGTCCACGATCGGCGCGCTCGGCTCCTTCGTGCTCGCCCTCTACATCGGACTCGCCATCGTCGCGGTCGTCGTGTACCCGCTGGTGCTGAAGGCCAACGGCCTCGGCGTCATGGACTTCTACCGCGGCGTGTGGCCCGCCACCCAGCTTGGCTTCGTGTCCCGCAGCTCGCTGGGCACCATGCCCGTCACCAAGGCCGTCACCGAGAAGAACCTCGGTGTCCCCGCCCACTACGCCTCGTTCGCGGTGCCGTTCGGCTCCGTCTCGAAGATGGACGGCTGCGCCGCCGTGTACCCCGCCCTGGCCGCCATCTTCGTGGCGAACTTCTTCCAGGTGCCGCTGGGCGTCACTGACTACCTGCTGATCGCGTTCGTGTCCGTCCTCGGATCGGCCGCCACTGCGGGCATGACCGGTGCCGTGGTGATGCTGACCCTGACCCTGTCCACCCTGGGCCTTCCGCTCGCCGGCGTGGGCCTGCTCATGGCCGTGGACCCGATCGTCGACATGGGCCGCACCGCCCTCAACGTCACGGGGCAGGCGCTCGTGCCGGCCGTGGTGTCCAAGCGCGAAGGCATCCTCGACGAGGCCGCGTACCGGTCGCGGGAGAACACCGCCGTCGCCGGCTGAGGCGCCGCGGCGGCGGGTCCGCGGGGACCCGCGCCGGGCCAGCCTCAGGTCCGCGCCGGGCCGCCGGGTCCGGCCTCCGCGCCGGGCCAGTCTCGGGTCCATGTCGGCCCAGCTGAACAAAAACCGACCGGAAAACGCTGTTGACGACTTCTAGAGCGCCGCAGAGTCGATTTCCGGTCGGTTTTTGCACGGCCGCCGCTGCCCCGCAGCCCCGCTGATCCGCTGCCCCGGCACCCCGGACCCCCGCTGCTCCGCTGCCGTCGGCTGGAGGCGGCCGGGCTGTCCGTGGCGCGCGGCCGCCCCAGCGTCCCGCAGCAGGCCCGGCCGAACGCCGCGCATCAACTGAGACGGTGTTCCACTCAGTGAAACTCGCCCGTATCATTGCCGCATGACCACGCCCGACCCCGCAGCAGATCCCGCAACGGCCGCAGATTTCGTGGCCGCCCGCGCCAAGGAACCCGGCGCAGCCGTCGGCGCCGGCGCCCGCGTTGACGCCCGCCCCGGGGACTCTGCACAGCCCGCCACCGACCGGCTCGTGCGGTGCACCCCTGCTGACGCTCCGGCGCTCGCGGCGCTGCGCCGCGAACGAGAACAGTGGATGCAGGAGCAGGGCATCACCCAGTGGAAGCTCGGTTCCCTCCCGGAGGAGAAGATCCGCGAGCAGATCGCAGACGGCGATTGGTTCGCGCTGCTCATCCCGGACGGTCCGCACGCCGGTGAGATCGGCGCAGCCGCTCGCATTCTCGATGCGGACCCGCTCTATTGGGGCCACACGGATCTGCACGATGACCCCGCCACGTACACGCACGCGCTGATGGTGTCGCCGCGCGCGGCCGGCCGCGGGTTCGCCGCGCGGTTCCTGGAGGCGGGGCGCGCTGATGCCCGCAGTCGCGGCGCCCAGTTCCAGCGCCTCGACTGCCGGGACCAGCTGCTGCGGATCTACGAGCCGCTGGGGTTCGTCCGCGTCGGCGAGAAGGAGTTCCCGGCCGACCAGGTGGGGCTGTCCGGTTTCAGCGGCTACCGCGTCAACCTCATGCAGAGGGAGGCCTGATCACCTGATGGCCCAGTTGGAGGATCTGGGTCCCGTGGAGCAGCTGCGGGCGGGGCGTCTGCCGCTGCGGATCCTCTGGCTGTTCCTCGGTCTGACGGGTTTCGGTGTGGGCGCGGGGATGCTGCTCCTCTCGGCGCTCGGCACGCAGCCGTGGAACGTGATGGAGGCGGCCATCGCGGAAAGAACCGGGCTGACCATCGGCACCGTTGTGGTGATCGTGGCGTTCCTCGTGCTGGCGCTGTGGGTCCCGCTGCGGGAGAAGCCGGGCCTGGGCACGTTCGCGAACGCCCTGTGGATCGGCCCGGTCATGGACGTGACGATCGCGCTGATCCCCGCGCCGGAGGGCCTGCCCGGCAGGGTGGTGATGATGTTCGGCGGGATCCTCGTGGTGGGCGTGTTCGATGCCGTCTACATCGGCGCGCAGCTGGGGCCCGGCCCCCGCGACGGTCTGATGACGGGCCTGCACAGGCGCTTCGGGATGCCCGTCGGCCCGATCCGCCTCGGCATCGAAGTGGCGGTGCTGGCGGTGGGGTGGCTGCTCGGCGGCCCGGTCGGTGTGGGCACGGTGGCGTTCGCGCTGCTGGTGGGCCCGGTGGTGCACTGGGCGCTGCCGCGGGTGACGATCCCGGTGACGCCGCCTCGTCGGCGCGGGACGACGCCGCCACGCCCGCGCGGGACGGGGATTCAGGCGGGCCAGCGGTAGCCGCGGGTGGTGGCGGTGCGCTCCCACCCGAGCGCGTCGTACAGGGCGAGGGCGGCCTCGGAGGTGTCGGCGACGGTCAGGGTCATGTCCTCGCCCGGCAGGTGCGCGGCGAGCGCCCCGATCAGGCGGCGCGCCACGCCCTGCCGACGGTGCGCGGGGTCCACCGCGAGGAAGTCCAGGTAGACGTCGCCGTCGTCCTCCTGCCCGGTGATGAAGCCGATGACCTTCCCGTCACTGCTGCCGGGGCTGCTGTCCGCGACGAGCGTGCGGTACCCCTGGTCGCCGTCCACCAGCTGCCGCGCCGTCGCGTACGTTCCCGGGAACGCCGCCTCGTGCAGTGCGCGGACCGCGTCGAGGTCGCCCGGCCGGACGGGGCGGACGGATCCGTCGGCCTGTGCCGCTGCCTCCCGGCTGATCCTCATCACGCAGTGCGCCGTCCCGCCGCGCCAGCCCTGGTCGGCGGCGAGGTCGGCGAGGCGCGTGTTGGAGAGGTCGGCGTAGATCTCGTGGCGGCCGACGGGTGCCTGCTCAACGGCGGCGCGCAGCAGGTCCACGGCGTCGCGGTCCCAGGTGTCGGGGGTGCACCAGGGTCCGTGGATCCAGCTCATGCCCACCTCATCGTCCCATTCGAGGAGGACCGCGCCGGTGATGGAGCCGTCCGAGTCGAGGCAGACGCGCAGGGTGTCCATCCAGTCCTGGTCCAGGTCCTCCAGTTCGGTCTCCAGACCCTCCTCGAGGGTGCCGACGTATGCGGTCGCCGTGGCGGGGTCCGTCTGCATCGAGGCGATGAAGCGGAGGGCGGCGGCACGGTCGGAGCAGGCGGCGGGGGCGCTCGCGGGTGTGGGCTCAGTCATGGCCGTGAGTGTACGACCACTTCTCCACAGAGCCCAGCGATTTCCTCCCGGCCGACGGGTTCTGCAGAAGGCTGGGCGCATGACGAAGAGAACCGCACCCAGCACCCGCCATCCGGCGTTCGACACCGCCTGCCCGCCCGGGCTCGACACCCTCGCCCACTACCTCATGCTCGCCATCGCGACCGGCACCCCGCCGGGGACCGTGGCCGGCCTGCTCGATTCGATGTCCCGCCTCGGCGGCATCGCCGACTTCTTCCCCGACCAGGCCCCCATCGACCTGGAGGAGGCGCTCGCGCTCCTGGGGGAGATCATCGGCGCGCACAATGCCTGCACCCGCACCCACTCCCCGCACACGCGCATCTTCCGCCGCGCTCAACAGGACTTCCTGGCCGACGGGGTCGTCCTTCACCTCAGCACCTCGCTGGACGATCCGCCGGAGGATGTGAAGGCGATGTACCTGGAGCGCATGGCGGACCGGTACGAGCCGTTCGGTGTGCACCTGCGCGCGTTCGTCAGCTCCACCGCGGCGGGGTCCTTGGAGATGCTGCGCACGGGCACACTGCGGCTGCAGGTGCGGATGATGGAGGATGCGCACCTCGAGGCGGACGGGGCCGAGCAGGGCGCGGCGCGGGACGAGCTCGCCGACGATGTCGCCGACTACTTCCGCTGCCACGGTTGGAGCGTTGCCCGCGAGGAGGAGGCGGTGATCCGCATTGAGGGCCTCACCTGGCGTGTTGTCGCCGACGCTGCACCGTGCGGTCCGCTCGAGGCGCACTCCTGTTATGACTGCCCGGACTGCTGACAGTGCGCTGTTGACGACGCGCTGCTGATGGCGCGGGGTCGGCAGTGCGGTGTTCGGTCAGGGCGTCTGTTCGCCGTGGCCCGACGGGTTTGAGCCGTTGTCCCCGCCCAGTCCCTGCAGGATGCTCGTCTCCTCCGCTGCCGCGCCCGAAGGGTCCACGCCGAATGCCCGCAGCGTGAAGTCCCCGGTCCGGTCGCGGTCCATCACGCAGATGGATGCATTCGGCAGCGGGTCGAGGATCGGGCCGGCGGCGAGGGCCAGCAGCACCTTCAGGGTGAGGCCGTGCGCCACCAGCATGACGGTGCGCCCCTCGGCCGGTCCCTCCGCGCCCTCTGCTGCGGCGGTTTCGCGCGCGACGATGTCGTTGAACGCCGACCGCACCCGTGCCACGAAGTCCGCGCCGCTCTCACCGCCGGGCAGGGCCTCGGCGGTGCCGGTGAACACGGAGCGGAAGAACCCGGCGAGGTCCGGGACATGGCGCTTGAACTCCTCTGAGGGCCTGCCGTCGAAGTCGCCGAAGCTCAGTTCCCGCAGCCCGTCCACAGGTTCCACGGTGAGGGCGTCGTGGTGATCGGCGATGATCTCGCCGGTGCGCATCGCGCGCGGCAGCGAACTGGCGTATGCGGCGGCGATCGGGGCGGCGGCGAGGAATTCGGCGGTGGTGCGGACGTTCGCTTCACCGTTCTCGGTGAGCGGGGCGTCGGTCCAGCCCTGCATGATGCCGGCGCTGTTGAACTCGGTGCGGCCGTGGCGGATCAGCAGGAACCGGGTCGTGCCTGCGGGCGGCGGCGCCGTGGCGAGGGCTGAGGCGTCGGCGGCGGCGGAGGCGTCGCATGCGGTGGGGGAGGTGTGCGGGGAGGTCATGCCTCCACCGTATCGGGGCGTCCGGGGCCCGGGGCCGGGGCGCGCTTGGGTGATGGTGCGGGCCGCGCCTGGGGGATGGTGCGGGCCGCGCGGCCGCGCAGGTGTGCCGGCGGCGCCTCTGGGCAACGGCGCCCGCGGCACGGGCGGTGACCGTATTCTGGGCGCATGGGCACCACGATCTATCTGACCGGTGAGGCGAAGTCACCGACCAACAACCCCATCACGTCGAAGTGGGGGCTTTTCTTCGTGGGCCTCATCGTGAATAATGAGACCCACGTCATAGTCAGGGCGGACTGCAGCGCCACCCTCGGGCTCACCGTGGACTTCATCCGCGAACTCCTCGAAGGCCGCTCCCTCCTCGACGATGACGCACTGGTCGACACGATCACCACGAGGTACCACGGGTCCTCGCAGCGCGCACTGGCCGCAGCCGTCCGCAACGCCGCCGCGAAGTACCGCGACCTCCTGGACCGCGACACCAGCACACCCTGACCCCATAACCGCACCGTCAGCCCGGAACCTCGCCGAACCGGAACCCGTCGGAAGCACTGCCCCGGCGCCGCCCCAGCGGCCGCCGACCGTCCAGCCGCCACCGCGCGGCCAGGCCGGACCGTGCGCACCGAGCGAGCGTTCCCCGCGGCAGGCTTCCGGCTCTCCAGGTCCTCGACGCCCGGGCAGGCATCCGCACAAGGAGCCCCGCCATGATCGAGAACGGCCTGCTGATGCTCAGCGTCATCCTCGGCCTGTCCTGCATCCTCATCGTCCTGGAGAAGACCACCGGCTGGAAGCTGTTCAAGTTCGTGCCCGGCATGGTCATGATGTACCTGATCTGCGCCGCGCTGAACTCCGTCGGCGTCTTCTCCGACGCTGAGGAGACCCGCCAGGTCGCCGCCGATGTCAAAACCGTCATCCTCCCCGCGATGATCTTCCTGTTCCTCTTCGGCTGCGACTTCCGCCGGATCATCAAACTCGGCCCGAAGCTGCTGCTCACGTACTTCGTGGCCGCGGCGTCCCTCGCCATCGGCGTCGTCGTGGTGTTCCTGGCGTTCAAGGCACTGCTCCACCCCGAATCGTGGAAGGTGTTCGGCGCCCTCCTCGCCTCCTGGACCGGCGGCAGCGCCAACATGGTCGCCGTGCAGGACGTCCTGCAGGCACCCGAAACGATCTTCGGCTACGCCCTCATCACCGACACCATCGTGTACTCCTTCTGGCTGATGGCGATGTTCTCCTCCGTCGCCGTCTCCGACCGCTTCAACCGCTTCACCAAGGCGGACACCTCCGTCATGGACACCGCCCTGGACCTCGGTGACACGGACGAGAAGCCCATCACCGCCGCATCCCTGGCCCTCACCGTGTTCGGGTCGCTGACCGTCGCGATCCTCGCCATCGAACTCGGCGACCTGCTGCCCGAAGTGGGCGATGTCCTCAACGGCACCGCCTGGACGATCATCATCGTGTCCATCCTCGGCGTGATCGTGGCGCACACCCCGCTCGGCAGGATCGGCGGCTCCACCGAGATCGCCACCCTCATGCTGTTCATCGTGATCGGCCAGATCGCCACCGGCTCCGACTTCTCCGCCATCACCCAGGCACCGCTGTACCTCGTGGCCGGCTTCCTCGTGCTGCTGGTGCACGTGATCATCATGGTCATCTACGCGAAGCTGACCCGGACTGAACTGTTCTCCCTGGCGGTGGCGTCGACGGCGAACATCGGCGGCATCGCGTCCGCCCCCGTGGTGGCGAGCGCGTTCAGCCGGCAGATGGTGCCCGTCGGCGTCCTCTACGCCCTCATCGGGTCGCTGCTGGGCACGTTCATGGGCCTGGCGGTCGCGCAGCTGCTCAGCCAGCTGGTCTGACCGGTGGAGGGCACCGTGCAGATGACTGCCGTGCAGATGACTGCTGTGACGCAGCCGCTGACCGTGCGGAGCGTGCGGGTCCACCGCCGCCGCGCCCCGCTGCTGCGGCCGTTCGTGACGGCGAAGCGCCGCACCGACGCGGTCGAGTACGTGGTGGTGGACGTCGAAGTGGAGGCGGCCGACGGGACCCGGGCGGCCGGCCAGGGCTCCGCGGCTGAGACCCGCGCCGTCACCGGCGAGGACGCCGACACGATGACCGCTGCTCTCCAGGGCCCGCTGGCGGCCGCGCTGGAGGGAGCCGATGGGACCGTCACCGACCTGGACCGACGCATCGCCGCCGCGGTCGACGGCGCCACCAGCGCGAAGTCCGCGCTGAGCGTGGCACTGCACGACGCATGGGCCCGCACCCTCGACCTCCCGCTCGTGCAGGCGCTCGCCGCGCTGCGGGGGTGGCCGGTGGATCCGGACTGGTCGATCGAGGCGGACATGACGGTGTCGCTGGAGGATCCGCGCACGATGGCGGGCCACGCCGAAGACGCGGCAGCCGACGGGTACCGCATCCTCAAGGTGAAGCTCGGATCCAGTGAACAGGAGGACCGGCAGCGGCTCGAAGCAGTGGTGCACCGAGTCCCCGGGGTGCGGCTGCGGCTGGACGCGAACCAGGGGTGGCAGCCCCAGGAGGCCATCCGGATCCTGAAGGGCCTGGAGGACTCGGGCCTGCCGGTGGACCTCGTGGAGCAGCCCTGCCCCGCCGCCGACATCACCGGGATGGCCGAAGTCCGTGAGGCGGTGGGCATCCCGATCATGGCGGACGAGTCCCTGTGGGACGCGGACGACGCCCGCGCACTCATCGATGCGGGTGCCGCCGACCTGTTCAACATCAAACTGGCCAAGACCGGCACCATCACCGGCGCCCTCGCCATCGCCGATGCGGCGCTGGAGGCGGGGATCGCCTGCATGGTGGGCGCGATGATGGAACCGCGGATCTCCATCACCGCCGCCGCCCATGTTGCGGCCGCGCACCCCGCTGTCACCATGATCGACCTCGACTCCCCGGACTGGTTCGCTGAGCGTGACCCCGTCGGCGGGTACGAGGTGGCCGACGGCACCCTCCGCCTCCTCGGCGGGGCGGGCCTCGGCCTGGAACGGCTCGACGAGAAGGAGACGAATCAATGAGCTGGAACGGCACCATCACCCGACGTCAGAGCATCGCCGCCGCGGGCACCGCTGCCGGTGCCGCAGCACTCGGCGGCACCGCGGCCGCCGTCGAACCCGTCGGCCGCCCCGCCGTCGCGGAGCCCGTCGGCCGCCCCGCCGCCGCGGAGCCCGTCGGCCGCCCCGCCGCCGCGGAGCCCGTCGGCCGCCCGTCCGCTGGGGAGGTCCGCGCCGGCGACCGCGCCTTCATCGCCGTGTCCGCCGCGACCGTGTGGGTGGAGCCCGGCCTGGAGCGCCCGCAGGACGCGCCGGCGCTGGCGAACCCCGTGGACATGGACGAGTGGAACGCGTCGATGGAGGACACGGAGGCCCGGCGGTGGCTCGTCGGCAAGCTGGAGACCGCGGCCGTGCTCGGCTCCGAAGTGATCGTCGATGAGGTCGCGGGGGAGTGGGCGCGGATCGTGGTGACGCACCAGGGCACGCCGCGCGATGCCCGCGGCTACCCCGGCTGGGTGCCGGTGCGCCAGCTGGTGGTGGATGAGCCCTTTGCCCGCGCCGCCGCCACCCGCCCCGTCGCCGTGGTGACCGCGTTCCGCACCGTTCTGCGGCCCACTCCCGCACCCGGTGGCGCGCCCGGTCGCGGTGGCGGCCTGGACGCGTCCTTCAACACGGAGCTGCCGGTGCTGGGGCGCGTCCGCGACCTGGTGAAGGTGCAGGTCCCGGGTGCGAAGCCGATGTACGTGCCCGCCTCCGACGTGGTGGTGCGCGGCCAGGGAGAGAAGCCGCCTGTGCCCACCGCGGAGGACATCATCGCGACTGGCGCGATGATGCTGGGGCTGCGCTACCTGTGGGGCGGTGTCAGCGCCTACGGGTACGACTGCTCCGGGTTCACGTTCTCGATCTTCCGCCACCACGGCATTGCGATGCACCGCGACGCCGGGCCGCAGCTCACCGACTCCGGGTTCGAGCCGGTGGACCGTGCGGACCTCGAGCCGGGCGACCTGCTGTTCTGGTCCACCAAGCCCGGGTCGGACTCGATCCGGCACGTCGCGATGTACATCGGCAACGACCAGATGATGCAGGCGCCGAACTCCGAGCGCTCCGTAGAGGTCACGGACTTCCCGCGTGACGGCATGGAGGACGACTGGGCGGGTGCGGTCCGCGTCCAGGCGCTCCGGCGGTGATGCGCTGATGTGCTGACGCCCCGGCGCGCCGACGCGCTGAGGCCTTGGGACCAGCGGCGTCCCGTGCCCCGAGGGGGAGGCGCGGGGCGCCGCTCATCTTCGCCCGGCTGCCGGCGGGCTGTTTCGGACGTCCGACGGAAGAGCCTGCTCTTACGGCGACCTCGATGTTGGTCCACAGGGACACGGCCTGTCATTCATCCACAATCTTCTCTAGGTCCCCTAGGGTGGCAAAACAATCCCCTATTGTCTTAGGGTATGGGTAGGCCGATTCCGTACCGTGAAGTCAAGAGAGAACTGGTCAGCCGCGGGTGGTTGCGAGCGCGCGTCAGAGGCTCACATGAGCAATGGGTGCCGCCGGAAGGCGGGAAGCCGTTGACAATCCCTCGACACCGCGAGATCTCTGCTGGTGTGATGCGCGTGATTGTCCGCCGGCTCGGCGGGTCGGTTCCGAGGAACTGGAGGTAGTGGTTGTGGCACAGAAAGTGATCCCGGCAGTTGTCCATCGGGAACCCACATGGTGGGTGATTGAACTTCCGTCATTGGACATCGCCACGCAGGCCCGGACGCTGCGGGAGGTTCGTGCGATGGCGACTGAAGCGGCCGCTCTTCAGCTTGATGTGGAGGACAGCGAGATCTGCATCGAGCTGGAGATCATCCTCCCCACCGACGTGGCCGAGCTCTGGCAGCGGGCACAGGGACTGGAGCGGGAGTCCCGTCGGATCTCCGCGGAAGCGGCCCAACTGTCGCGCCGAGTCGTTCGGGAACTGCGTGAATCAGGTATCAGTCAGCGTGACTCTGCCGAAGCACTGGGCCTGTCTCCGCAGCGAATCGCACAGTTGGAGAAGCGGACCGCGTGATTCGCCTCGGCGCGCCATGACCAACTGGGAGGGGAAAGCGGGGGTCAGAACGTGCCGGGCACGGACTGCTTCGCGGCGGCGCGGATCGCCTCGTCGGCCTCATCCTCGCTGGCGAAGCCCTGCGTCATCACCGCGATGACGACACCGGCATCGAGCCCGGCCGCGGGGCGGATCCACGCCGCGTCATGCCGGAACCCCGGCACCCAGCCCGACTTCGACCCGCACCGGAACCCGTCGGTCACCCCCACTGAGATGATGCGGATCTGCTGCGCGTCCAGCGCCTGCACCGCCAGCTCCCGCGAGGCGGGGGAGAGGGCCGCGGCGGTGCCGACGGGTGCCTCACTCACCAGGGCCCGCAGCATCACCGTGAGGTCCCGCGGGGTCGTCTCGTTCGTCAGGCCCGCTGCCAGCGCCGAGGCATCACCGATCTGTCGCTCCAGGCGCGTTCCCGTCAGAGCGAGCGCCTCGATCTCGCGGGCGACCGCGCCGTTCGGCAGCAGCCCCATCAGGTGATTCGTCGCCTCGTTCGAGGACCGGTCGATCATGCGCAGCGCCAGGTCACGCACCATGACCGGTGCGCCCTCGGCGGGATGCGTCGGGTCGAGATGGTCGCCGTCGAGGGTGAACGGTTCGCCGTCATGCCCAGTGAAGGTGCGGGTCGCAGGAACCACCGCGTCCAGATCCAGAGCGCCCGCATCCGAGGCGCGCAGAGTCGCCAGGAGGACCAGCAGTTTGATGGTGGACGCCGCATAGAACGGCCGGTCGGCACGGTCCTCGGTGATCACGGACCCGTCGGCGCGCACCGCACACACCGCGACGGCGCGCTCCGTGGGCGCAGCGGCAGTGGGCAGGGGCGACGCGGCAGGCTCCGGGGTGCTCATGCCCGTGACACTAGCAAGCCGCGCACCCGTCGGCTGGCGCCGAGACCTGGAAGAATCGGGGCATGCGCATCGTCATCGCCCCCGACTCGTTCAAGGAATCCGTCACCGCTGAGCGGGCCGCCGCCGCGATCGCCCACGGCGTCCGCACCGTGGTGCCCGGCGCCGACTGCCGCGAAGTCCCCATGTCCGACGGCGGCGAAGGCTTCACCGACGCGATCGCCGCCGGCCTCGGCGCCGACCTCATCGACGTCCCCACGACCGACCCCCTCGGCCGCCCCGTCACCGCCCGCATCGCCGTCGCGCCCGCCCGCCCCAGCGTGGGCGGGACCAGTGCCGACGGGACCTCCGCGACCGCGGTCCTCGACATCGCCAGCGCCGCCGGCCTCGACCTCCTCACCGCGGGCGAGCGCAATCCCCGCCGTGCCACCACCCGCGGGCTCGGCGCCCTGCTGCGCGAAGCCGCCCGACGGGTGCAGCCCGGCGGGCGGATCATCATCGGACTCGGCGGCTCCGCCACGAACGACGCCGGCATGGGCATGCTCGTTGACCTGGGCCTTCGCCTGCTCGACGACTCCGGCACCGACGTGGACCCCGTGCCTGAGGACCTCGGCCGGGTGGCGCGGGTGGACGCGACCGGGCTCGACCCAGTGCTGCGCAGAGTCAGCATTCACGCGGCGTGCGATGTCGCCAATCCTCTGCTCGGCGCGAACGGCGCCAGCGCGATCTTCGGACCGCAGAAGGGCGCGGACGACCAGGCCGTGCGGGAGCTCGACGCGGCGCTCGCGGCCGTGGTCCGCGCTGCGGCCGGGGTCGAGCTGCCCGGCAGCGAAGGCCGCACCATCGACCCCGCCTCCGCGAACGAACCGGGAGCCGGCGCCGCCGGCGGACTCGGCTGGGCCCTGCGCGCCGTGCTCGGCGCCGAGATGACGCCCGGGATCGAGCTGGTCGCGGACACCGTCGGCCTCGATGAGCAGGTGGCCGGCGCCGACCTCGTCATCACCGGTGAAGGCAGCGTGGACGCGCAGACCCTCGAAGGGAAGACCCCCGCGGGCGTCGCCGCGGCCGCGCAGCGCCACGGCGTGCCGTGCGTGGTCCTCGCGGGCCGCGTCCACGCCGACGCCGATGTGCTCCACGACCACGGCGTCACCGCGCTCGTGCCGATCGTCCAGGGCGTCACCGATCTTGAGGCCGCGCTCGCGGACGGCGAGGCCAACCTGGAGCGCGCCGCCGCGATGGTGATGCGGCTCGTGACCGCGCGCTGAGTCCCCCCGGGGGGTCAGGCGCTGGGCGAGGCCCCGTCGCCGCGAGTGCCGCGCGTACCGCCGCCGAGGAGGCGGAACACCACAGAGTCGTCGAGCCGGCCCATGCCCTCGTCATGCCCGCGCTGGTAGAGAGCCTGCGCCGCGCCCGCGAGCGGGGCCTCCTGGCCCACGAGACCAGCGGCCTCATTCACCAGCCCCATGTCCTTCACGAAGATGTCGAGCGCACTGCGGACATCATCGAACGCGCCGGCGACCATGCGGGAGCCGCGGTCACCGAACATGAACGACTGGGCGGCACCGGCGCCGAGCACCTCATGCACCTGCGCAATATCCAGTCCCATCGAATCAGCGAGCGCGAGCGCCTCACCGGCGGCGGCGATGTGCACACCGCACAGCAGCTGGTTGACCACCTTGAAGCGCTGCCCGTCGCCGACCTTCGAACCCACCACGGGCGCGTTCGACGCCATGGCGTCCAACAGGGGCCGTGCAGCGGCGACGTCCCCGTCGGCCCCCGACACCATGACCAGCAGGTCACCCAGGCCCGCGCGGGCCACGCCGCCGGAGACGGGCGCATCCACGAACCGTGCGGTGTGGGGAGCGAGCTTCGCAGCGGCCTCCTCGATCGCGGCGGGGCCGACGGTCGCCATCACCATCACCACCGTGTCCCGGGTGAGAACGTCGGCGATGCCGGTTTCGCCGAACAGCACGCTCATCAGCTGCGGCCCGGTGGCGACCATGATGACCACGGCGTCGGCGCCGGCAGCGGCGTCGCGGGCCGACGGGGCCGCGGCGACATCCGGGGCGACGGCCTCCAGGGATGCCGGGTTCATGTCGAACGCGGTGACGCGGTGGCCTGCCTGGGCGGTGACGCGGGCCATCGGTCCGCCCATGGCGCCGAGGCCGATCCAACCGACGTTCAGTGCGTCACCACCAGTGGGAGCGGTAACGGGCGCAGCATCGGAAGCGGGCACCGTGGCATCAGCAGTCTGATCGGTGGGGTGGGAGGGCGAGGTAGTGAAATCGGAAGACATGACGGTCCTTTCGGTCATGCGGCGGCAGCGACGGCTGCGCGGAGACGGTCGATGACGTCGGCGAGGGCCTCCCGGCCGCCGACATTGCCGGGGAACACCACATAGGGGACGCCGAGCACGTCCTCGGGTGCGTCCTCAGCGGTGAAGAGGCTGATCTGGCCGGGGAAGAACTGACCGGCCACGGTGGCCCGACGGATGCCGAGTCCGGATGCCGCCACCTCATGGGAGGTGATGCCGCCCTTGGCGACGACCCACGCGGGGCGGGCCGGCCGTACGCCCTGCACAACGGCGACCACGGCGTCGGAGACGCTCCGCGCGATCGCGAGGGACTCCTCCTTCGAATCGGTGGAGACCAGGGTGCGGCTGGTGTAGACCACGCAGTCGGAGCCGTCCAGCCCGGAGCGGATCGCGGCGATCGTCTCCTCCAGGTGCTGGTCGCGGCGCTCAGGATCCAGCAGCGCTTCCACGTCGAGTTCGAACTCGGTGAGGGCGCCGCGTTGCTGCACCACTTCCAGCTGCTGAGTCGTCAGCCCCACATGGGACCCGACCACGACCAGGCCGTGCTCACCTCGACCGGACGCCACCGGCAGATCGGCTTCGCCGAGCACCACAGCACTCGACTGGCCGGCCAGGGGTCGCACGAACGACGGGCCGCAGCGAGTGACGAACACGCGCCCGTCGGCCTGCAGGCGCCGAACGGCCTCCGCCACCACGTCCATGTCGCTGTACTCGGTCGCGTTGACCACCACCCAGGTGCGCGAGCGCGCCCCCGTGAGGACCGCTGCGACCCGGTCGACCCCGCCCTCGCGGATGTCGTCCAATGAGATCGAGAGGACGTCCCCAGCTGCGACCGCGCCACCGGAGCGCTCCTGCAGGAACGCCCGCAGATCCGAGTTCGAATACCCGAACGTGGCGTCACGGGCGAAGTCCGTGTCCTCCACGCGGCGCGCCTCGCCATCGACCACGGCGAAGTGGACATCGCCCTCGGTGAACCGGCCCGCCTCGATCATCGCGGGGCAGAACAGGAACGCGTCCACCTCGATGCCCTTCTCGGCAAGGGCATCGGCGATCGCCTCCGGCTCCGCGATCACGTGCCCCCGCAGCGTCGAATCCGAACGGGAGATGACATGCAGGCCCGCCGGATCCTCCAGGCGGTCCAGCACACCGCCCACGATGCGGCGGTTCAGCGCGACGGCGTCCCCTTCATCGAGGGCACGGGAATTGGTGAGCACGAAGCACGCGCCGGACCCGTCGGCCAGCAGATCTGCGGGGATCGCCGGATCGAGGTCGAACGCGGCCGAGACACCGGCCACGCACTGCGACCCCGTCGGGTCATCATCCAACACGAGCAGGCGGGGCTGAACAGGCAGCGATGCAGACAATGCAGTCTCCTTACGCAGGGGTGGGGTCAGCCGACGACGGCCAGCAGCGCCCAGAGGACCAGGGCGACAGCGAAGCCGGCGAGCGACATCAGGGTCACAGTGACGGTGTAGGACTTCAGAGCGGTGGAGGTCTCGACGCCGAAGTAGCGGCTCCACACCCAGAACAGGGAGTCGTTCACGTGGCTGAACGCCATCGAACCGATGCCGATTGTGACGGTGACCAGGGCGATCTGCGGGGCCGAGAGCCCCATGCTGGCGGTCATCGGCAGGATCAGCGGCGCCGTGGTCAGGGTGGCGACGGTGGCGGAGCCCTGCGCGGCACGGATCATCGCGGCGAGCAGCCACGCCAGCACGAGGATCGGCAGGCCGGTGGAGGTGAGCAGGTCGGCGACGGCGTCGGCCACACCGGTCGCGGTGAGGACCGCGCCGAAGGTGCCGCCGGCGCCGGTGATGAGGATGACGGCGGCGGTGGCGGGCAGGGCCGCGGCGAGGACCTCTTCGAGGCGCGACACGGACCAGCCGCGGGCGAAGCCGAGGGTGACGGATGCGAAGAGGACGCCGATCAGCAGGGCGATCGGGGAGTTGCCGATGAAGGCGAGGAAGTCCGCGATTGGGTCGCCCTCGTCCATGAACAGAGCGGACACGGTGCCGGTCATGATGAGCGCGAGCGGCAGCAGGATGGCCGCGAGGACCATGCCGACCGACGGGTCAGCGGCACGGGCGGATGCGCCGTCGGTGCCGTCGGTGTCATCGGCAGCGGCGCCGGACAGCTCGGCGTGCAGCTCAGGAACCGGGGAGAACACGCGCTTGGCGATCACGGAGGAGAGCCACTGGCCGACCAGCCACATGACGATCGAGGGGATCAGACCGATGACCAGGACGAGGCCGACGTCGGCCTTCATGACCTCGGCGCCGCCGACGATGCCGGGGTGCGGCGGCAGAACGACGTGGACCGTCAGGAGTGCGGCAACCGTCGGCAGGGCGTAGGCCAGCATGTTCACGCGGCCGCTCATGCGGCGGGCGACGGCCAGCACGATCGGGACGAGCACGATGGTGGCGACATCCACGAACACGGGGATGCCGAACAGGAAGGATGCGGCACCGAGGGCGAGTGGTGCGCGCTTCTCGCCGACTGCTCGTTCGAGGGCAGCTGCGAGGACGCGGGCGCCGCCGGAGATGTCGACGATCGCGCCGAGCATGGCGCCGAGGGTGACGATCAGGGCCACGCCCCCGAGGGTGCCTCCCATGCCGTCCTTGAGGAGGGGCACGACCTCGCGAAGGGGGATGCCCGCCACCAGCGCCAGGGCGACCGAGACCAGGAGAAGCGCCAGGAAGGGATGGGTGCGGGCCTTGATGATCAGGACCAGGATGGCGAGCACGGACGCGAGTCCGAGCAGCACGAGCACTGTGGGTGACATAGAAATCCTCGTTGATTCCATAGGGATCGCGGTGCTGGCGATCGGGATGTGTGCGGGGGAGAAGACCCCCGCGCCTATCAGATATCTGACAACTTAGGGCGCGGAGGGTAGTCTGTCAACGTCCCGGTTGATCCAGCAGAGCAGCCAGAAAGTGGAGACGTCGATGAAGACCGCCGACCGCGCGCTGCGCGGCATCCTCCAACGCATCGCCGACGGCACCTACCCGATCAAAGCCGAACTGCCCCCGGAGAGCGACATCGCCGCCGAGCTCGGCATGTCCCGCCTCTCGGTCCGTGAAGCCATGAGGGAGCTCATCGCCGACGGAGTCATCGCCGCCAAACAGGGACGCCGCCACCGCATCGCCCCCACCATTCACTGGTCGGTCCGCTCACGCGAACTCGCGACCACGGTCGCCGCGCTCGAGGGCGGCTCGCAGCGGCTGGTCGATGAACTGCTGGAAGCCAGGCAGGTCCTCGAAGTGGAGATCTGCCGCCTCGCCGCCACTCGCATCACCGATGAACAGCTCGAGCAGATGCAGCAGCAGGTGGACATCATGGAGTCGACCCGCGACTCACTCGATGAAGCCGACATCGCCGCCAACGTGGCCGCTGATCTGGTCTTCCACCAGGTGATCGTGGACGCGGCCAGGAACCGCTTCCTCGCCACCGGCATGCGCCCACTGGCCGACATGCTCTTCGCAGTGCGCGAGCAGACCTCCCGGAGCGCGGAGGTCCGCACCGACGCTCTGCACCACCATCGACAGATCCTCGCGGCGCTCACCGACCGCGACCCCGGCGCAGCGGCGGACGCCATGGCCGCCCACATGGACCAGACGATGGAGGCGAGCCACGGGCTCAGTCTCAGTTGACGCGCGATCCCGTCGGCCCCGGCTCTCGCTGTCCCTCGTTCCGGCCCCGCGCCGCCAGCTCACCCCCCCTTGTACGCGACTATTCGAAGGAGACTCATGCACGTTCTCATCACCGGCGGAGCCGGATTCCTCGGCACGATGCTCACCCAGGAGCTGCTCGACCAGACCGATGCCGGGCGGCTGGACGTGGGCGGCCGCGGCGGCATCACCGCCATCACCAGCCTCGACATGGCGCCGAGCCGAGTGGATGATGCGCGGGTGCGCTCCGTCGTCGGCGACCTCAACGACCCGGGCGACCTCGCTGACGCCCTCACCGGCGGGGCCGACGTCATCGTCCACCTCGCGGCGGTCCTCTCCGGCGGTTCCGAGCAGGACTTCGACCTCGCGGACCGCGTCAACATCGACGGCACTCGTGCTCTCCTCGACGCCGCTCGCCGTCAGAGCGCCGAGACCGGTGCCGCTGCGCGGTTCGTGTTCACCAGTTCCCTCGCCGTGTTCGGCGGAGACGTGCCCGGCACAGTGCCGGAGCACTGGGCCGCCCAGCCCGAATCCACCTACGGCGCGCACAAGGCGATCGGCGAACTGCTGGTCAACGAGTACGGGCGCAAGGGGTTCGTGGATGCGCGGATCTGCCGCCTCCCCACCATCTCTGTGCGCCCCGGCCGCCCGAACTCGGCCGCGTCCTCGTTCGCCAGCGGCATCATCCGCGAACCGCTGAACGGCGAAGTCGCGCCCCTGCCGGTCCCGCAGGACACGCGCCTGTGGCTGTCCTCCCCGCGTGTTGTGGTGCGCAACCTCGTGCGGGCCATCGCCATCGACGGGGCCGTTCTCGATGAATCCGCGAAGGGGCCATGGCGCGTGATGAACCTGCCGGGCATCACCGTCACGGTCGCCGAGATGCTCACCGCGCTCGAAGCGGTCGCCGGTCCAGAGGCCCGCGCCCTTGTGCGCGACGAACCGGATGCGGCGGTCGCCGCGATCGTCACCAGCTGGCCCGGGGCGTTCGATGTGGAGCGCCTGCGCGGGCTCGGCTTCGAGGCCGACGGGTCCGTCGAGGACATGGTGCGGCAGTACCGCGACGACTTCTGCGCCTGAGAGCGCCGGCGCTTCGACTCCGTGTCCGCGCGCTGAGCCGCGCCTCGCCCGCCGTCACCCGTCGGCGAGGAGGTCCTGGTACTCGGGGTGCCGGTCGATCCACCCGGCCACGAACGGGCAGGCGGGGTTGACGCGGTGTCCGTCGGCGCGGATCGCGTCGAGCGCGGCGCGGACGAGAGCGGATCCCACGCCCTGCCCCTCGAATTCGGGGTCCACCTCGGTATGGGGGATGGTGACGATGCCGCCGGGGGAGAGGCGGTAGTCGGCGAACCCGGCGAGGCGGTCGTCGAGGTGCGCTTCGAAGCGTGAGCGCTGCTGGTTGTCGGTGACGATCGGGGCGGCCATGGGTCCTCCTGGAGGTCGCTGGGCAGGTCCCACTTTAAATGTCGCACCCCTCTTCTAGGCTGGATGCATCACGCCCAGCCAGGGTCCTCGCCGGTCGCGCCGGCCGGGCTCCCGGCGGAGAAGAAGGGGATGAACATGCAGGTCAGGTTCGGGTGGACGCTCGATGGTGCGCCGTGGGCGCCGCGGATTGCGGCGGAGGGTGCGCGTGCGGATCTGACGCTGGGCCCACGCGGTCTGATCGAGCTGCTGCAGGTGCGGTTGGGTCTCGCGCATCCACCGGTGGCGCCGTCGGTGCGGGTCGCGCAGTACCGGTCGGCGATGCAGGTCGCGGACCATCACTGGTTCCGTGAGTCGTTCGCGGTGGATCCGTGGAACACGGCCGCGCATGTGCTGACGCTGCGGGATGCGGCGGTCGAGGCGGGGTGGGACGGTTCTCGTCCCCAGGACCCGTCGGTGCTGCCGCGCCTGGATGCGCTGGCGGCGATCGAAACGCAGATTCAGGTGGGTCCGGACGGTGCGGAAGGGACCACGCTCGTGCCGGGTGCCGCGGATGATCTGCGGGATGTGCTCTCTCACCTGACGGACCTGTCGGCGTCGGCTGCGGCGTGGCCGCTGGGGATCGACGTGATTCGCGTGCAGGAGCCGGTGGCGGAGCTGCCAGGCCTGTTCCCGGAGGTGTTCGCGCAGCTCACAGCGCTGGGAGTCGAGGTGGTGGATGCCGAGGTGGAGACCGAGGGGAATGGGCCGACGGGTGCCGCCACCGGCACGGTCCCGCGCCTGCGGATCATCGAGGCGCCGGAGGAGTTCAGCGCGGCGGAGGCCTGCGCGCGGGTCTTGGCGGATGTCGCTGAAGCGTCGGACGGAGAGGGCCCGTCGGCTGCGGCGGTGCTGGTGGGGGCACCCACGATCCTCCTCGATCACGAACTGGGCCGACGGGGCCTGCCGACCCTCGGCGCGGCGGATGCGTCCCGCAGCCGGCTCACGGGGCAGCTGCTGCCGCTGTTCCTGTCGATCATCCGGCCGCAGCTGGACGTGTACGACCTCGCGGCGTTCCTCGACTTCACCATCACCTGCACGGATGAGGACGGCGCCCTGATGCGGGTGGGGATTCTGCCGGCACCGGTGCGTCGGGCGCTGCTGGGGGCGCTCGAAAAGGAGCCCGGTGTGCAGCCCGCTGCTGCCGCGGGGGCCGCGGGAGCCTCAGCCCCTGCGGCCGGCGATGACGCCGCTGACGCCGATGACATGACCGCGTGGGACCGCGCCATCGCGGGCCTGGAACCGACGCACGCGCAGATCGCGCGGGACCTCACCGCGCTGCTCCAACCGGACGAGGAGGCGTACGGCGGAGGCGGCACCGTCAACACGGACCTGCTGACCGCCCGCCTCACCTGGCTGAACGACCGCCTCACCGCGCTCGGCCGCAGCGACGGCGCACGGGAGGCCGCGCAGCAGATCCGCGGCCACATCGACCTGTTCACCCGCCTCCTGGATGACACCACGAGCGACCCGACCGGCGGCAGGCGCCCCATCATGGAGAGGGAACTCGCGGACATCGTGGCCGCGTCGGCCCCCAGCACCCGGTCCAGCCTCACCACCCGCACCGCATCCGCCTGGACCGTCCTCACCGACCCGGCGCACCTCGACCCCGCACCCGGCACCCACCTCATCTGGTGGTCCGGGATCGACGACACCCGACCCACCCCCACCATCTGGGACCCGGCCGAAGCCGCCGAACTCACCCGCGCCGGCGCCCGCATCACCCCCGTGGAACAGGTCGCCGCGCTGCAGGTCGCGGGCCGTCTCACCGCCCTGCGCGCCTACGAGCAGATCACCGTGGTGATCCCGAAGCGCCGCGCCGGGGAGGCCATCGCGATCCACCCGTTGCTGTCTCACCTCGCGCTCGACATCGCCGCCCACGACCGCGAACTCCACGGGCGCGACGTCGACAAGGTCCTCACCCATCCCAAGATCCGCACCACCGCCGCGGACCAGGCCCGCGCCCTCCTCGACACCGGCCGCGCCACCCTGCCCGAGCTGCAGATCCCGACGCCGCCCACCACGCTCGAGCGCACCCTCCCCGGGGGAGGGGAGCACCTGCTGCCGCGTCGGCTCTCCTTCACCCAGATCGACACCCTGCTGTCCGACAACCTCACCTGGGTGCTGAAATACGGGTACGGCATCCGCCGCGGCCACATCGCCGAAGTGCCCGCCGGCAGCCGCATGATCGGCTCCTTCATCCACGCGGTCGTGGAGACCCTGGTGAAGCGCGAATCCGTCGGCCCCCAGCAGGTGCCCACCGAGGACACCATCACCGCCGTGTTCGATGAGCTCGCGCCCCGCTTCGCCAGCCCGCTCACCCTCCCCGGAGCCCGCGCCGAACGCGAGTCCGTACGCCGCAGCACCGTCGACGCGCTGAGCACCCTGTTCGGCACCCTCGCCGAGCAGGACATTGCGATCCGCGGCGTCGAAGAACCGTTCCATGTTCCCCTCGACCTCGCCATCACCCGGCCGGGCGAAACCGCAGAGCACCGCACCTCGGAGCTGATCGGCTCCATCGACCTCAGCGCGCGCGACCGGGGCGGCGACCCCGTCGTCATCGACCTGAAATGGACCCGTGCCGTCCGCTACTACCGCGACCTCGTCACCACCTCCCGCGCGCTGCAGCTCGCCACCTACCTGCACGCCCTCTCCCGCGAAGAGGGCCGCTCACCGGCCGACGGGTACGGCACCGCTGGGTACTTCCTGCTCGAACCCGGTGAGTTCATCAGCGACGACCCCCGTATCGGCGACCTACCGGCCGGGCCCGATACCCACCCGGAACTGTTCGCGAAGATGCGCGCCACCCTCGACCTCGAACTGTCCCGCATCGCTGCTGGTGACATCGGGTCCGACGCCGCCGACCTCGCCATCGCCACCGGACGCATCGGCGACTCCAGCTCGAGGACCCGCAAGGAGCATGCTGATGCCGTCGGCCTGCGGGACGCCGCTGCGGCCGAGGACGGTCGCCTGTTCCACGACCACCGCTTCGACTTCAACGACTTCACGCTGATCACCGGCCTGACGGGGGACTTCACATGAACCGCACACTCATCACCGCGTCCGCCGGCTCCGGCAAGACCTACACCCTTACCGAACGCATCGCCGCGCGCCTCGCCCCCGAGGACGGCAGTGAGGCGGTCAGCCCGTCCGGCATCATCGCCACCACGTTCACCAAACGCGCCGCCGCTGAGATCACCGAACGGCTCCAGCAGAAACTGCTCGACCGCGGCATGGTCGATGAGGCCGGTGAGATCTCCACCGCCCTCATCGGCACCGTCAACTCGGTCGCCGGCCGCATCGTCACGGACTACGCCATCGACACGGGCCTCTCACCCGAGCTGCGGATCCTCGACGAGCACGCCAGCGATGCCGCATTCCAAGCCGCGATCGACACCCGCATCGCCGAAGCGGAGGGCCGGCACATGCCGATGCTGCGCCGCCTGCGCCACAACGGCGACCCCGCCGACGACCGCCCCGCCTACATGCAGACCGAGATCGCGTGGGCAGCGCTCGTCAAACAGGTGGCGGACAGGGCCCGCGCCAACAACCTCACGGCCGCGGAGGTCAGGGCCGCGGCCGACGCCTCCTGGGCTGAGCTCGAAGCGCAGCTGAACCGCATCGCCCCCGTTGCCGACGAGGACGCCCGCGCCGAGTGGATGCGCATGTTCGACACCTGCCTCGACACCGTCCGCGCCGACGCCGCCGCCTGCGAGGACCCCGACGGGCCGCCCAGCCACTGGCCATCCGACGGCGCGAAGCTCAACTCCCGCTCGGTTGCCAACGTCGTCGGCTCCGTGCCGAGCCTGGAGGCGTACCGCCGCCGCATCCTGAAGGACGGCCGCGACCTCGACGCCGTGCCGTGGGCGGCATGGGCGAAGGCCGCCACCGGCAAAGTGCCCGCAGCCGCGGGTGGGAAAGCACCCGGCACCCGCATCGTCGCCGCGTTCGAACCGCTCACGGCACTGATCACCCCGGTCACATTCGAGGACATCGAGGACGGCCCATCCACGCAGGCGGCCGACGGGGGCCTCTTCTCCAACCCGGCGCTGCGCGACGACCTGCGCGCCCTCGTGGACCTCGTGTTCCACACCGCCGCGGACTCCCTCGACGCCTACCGGGAGCACAAGCGCGCCCTCGGCGTCATGGACTACGTGGACCAGGAAGTCCTCGCCCTCGAGCTCATCACCGACAACCGGCGAGTCCGCGACTCCCTCGCCGCACGGTTCCAGATGCTCGCCGTGGACGAATTCCAGGACACGTCCCCCATCCAGCTCGCCCTGTTCCTCGCCCTCGGGGAGCTCGTGGACCACGTGCTGTGGGTCGGTGACCGCAAACAGTCCATCTACGGGTTCCGCGGCGCCGCCCCCGACCTGATGGAAGCGGCCGTGGACGCCGGCGTGATCGGCGCGGCCAAGCCGCTGCGCTACTCCTACCGTTCCACGCTCGGCCCGCTCAGCGTCTCCAACGCCCTGTTCTCCGCCCTGTTCCACGACCAGCCGCAGGCTGACGTCACCCTCGACGTGCCCGACTCCCGCCAGAACATCCAGCACCTCGGCGGGGCCGAGTTCTGGACGTTCGAGAAGGAAGAGGCATCGCGGATGTCGAACGCGGTCGTCACCGCCGGCATCGCGAATGGTGTCGCGGACCTGCTGGAGCGCACCCCCGAGATCGATGGTGAGGCCGTGCGGCCGCGGAACGTGGCGGTGCTGGTGCGTGCGAACGCGCAGATCCCCGAGCTGGTGGCGGCGCTGGAGCAGCGGGGCGTCCCCGCGACCGGATCCGCCCAGAGCGTGCTCAGCACCCGCGAAGGGCAGGTGCTGCGGGCCGGTCTCGCGTCGTTGCTGGACGCGGAGGACACCCTCGCCCTCATCGAACTGGTGACCCTGCTGCCGGACCATGCCGCGCATTCGACCTGGTTCACGGACCTCGGTACCGCCCGCGGGGAGGACGGCCCGGAGGATCGGCCCGGGGCGGGTGATCGTCGTGCCCGCCGTGAGGTGTTCCGCCGCATGCAGGACGACCCGACCCTCGCCGCGCTGGGGCGGCTGCGCACAGCAGCGTCCGGCCTCACCCCGCACGAGCTCATCCTCGCTCTGATCGACGCGCTCGACCTGCCGCAGCGCATCAAATCGTGGACGTCGCCGGACGTCCGTCTGGAGACCCTCGACGTGTTCCGCCGCCTCGCCGCCGACTACGAGGAACGGCAGGAAGCGGAGAACGCGCCGCTCAGCATCACCGGGCTCATCGCCCACATCGACGCCGAAGCGGACAACATCGAACCCACCTCCGATGCGGACGCCGTCCTCGTCACCACCGTCCACCAGGCGAAGGGCCTCGGCTGGAAGGTGGTGGTGTCGGTCCTGCCGGATCAGAAGGACCACCGCCGCGATGCGATCACCGTGATCCCGCGCGGCCCGTCCGAGTTCGACGCTCACCATCCCCTGGAGGGTCGACGCCTCCAGTACCTGCCGGAGGTTCCCGGTCTTGGGCTGCTGGAGGACGTCATCGCCGCGAGCGAAGCCGGGAAGCGTGCCGCGGCGGCGGCACGGGAAGAGGCGAAGCGCGTGCAGTACGTGTCACTGACCCGCTCGAAGTTCATCACCGTCCTCACTGCCGCCAGTGACGACCTGACGAAAACAGTGCTGGGCTCCCTCGACGACTCTGTCACCGTCTCCCTCACCGGGGACGAGGCAGGGGAGCGGAAGACACCGGCACCGCGGCGGCTCACCGTTCAGGCGCCGACGGGTCCCGATGGGGAGCGCCGGTCCGGCAGCGCGGAGGTGGTGCACCGCGTGTTCACGGACTCCACGGCCCGCGTCGGCGGGCACGGTGCGGCGCGGTCCCCGATCGCTGCAGCTGACCTCCCGGTTCGCCCCGGTCCCATGGAGGTGTCCCTGCCGGCCCGCATCGCCGCCAGCAGCGTGCCCTCGGACGGGATCGACGCTGATGTGCGCATCGTCGCCAGCCTCGGCCCCGCCCTCATCGCGTCCGGCGACGAACGGTGGGAGCTCGTCGGCGAAGCAGTCCACGCCTATCTCGCCGCCCCCTACGCGCAGCTGCGGCAGGAGCAGCAGGTGGCGCTCGCGGAGCGCGTCCACCGCCGGTGGCTGTCCGCGCATCCGCGCGCTGCCGCGAAAGTGACCCCGCACCACTTGATGTCTGCGGGTCAGCGATGGGCGGACTGGTGCGATCGTGAATTTCCCGGCGCCCACACGGCGACGGAGCAGCCGCTCGCGTGGTGGAGCGCCGAGCAGCAGGAGATGGAGGGCTGGATGGATGCCCTGCTCACCCTCCCCGACGGCCGCACGATCGTGGTGGACCACAAGACGTTCCCGAACGAAGAGCCGTCGGCGATCATCCAGCACATCCGGGAGAGTTACCTCGGGCAGATGGCGACCTACGCCCGTGCGCTGGAGGAGACCACGGGGGTGCGGCCGTCGCGGCTCCTGATCCACCTGCCGCTCAGCGGAACCGTCGCCGAGGTGATAGTGCGGTGAGCCAGATGAACGACTCCGGAGGCGCGGCGCCCTCGGTGACGCCTCCTATCAATGAACCGGGCCTCCCGACCGGCGCCACTGTCCGTCCGGCGACGGACGCGGATGTGCACGCCGTTGCCGACGCGTTTCCGGACATGCAGCCGGATCGGTGGCGGGGCGGCGACAACCGCCGCTCCTTCGCTGCCCTCGCCGACGGACACGTGGTCGGACATTGTCGCGGGATCGACAACGTGTTCCACCCCGGCACTCGCACCCTGGTGTTCGAGATCGATGACGCGCACCGCGGCACTGATTTGGAGGATCTGCTGCTCGCCGCACAGATCGCGGTGTCCACGGTCCCGCTGACGGTGAAGCTCACCCGCGACACCCCCGCCATGACCGCGCTCAGCGCACGGCGTAGGGGTTTCGCGTACCAGCTCTGCCCGCCGTGGGCGTATGTCGTCGGCCCGGAGATGCGCGCCTGGGCTGCCCGACACATCGCTGCCCACCGGGCCCCCACTGCGGGGGATTCGCAGGCGCTCGCGCAGCTCGAAGCCGAGCACTACGCGGCCCAGCATGCCGCGTGGAACCCGTCGGCCCCCATCGACACGATGCTCGACGCGTTCGCCGATGACCACGACCCGGACGCGCCCGGGTATGACCGCGACCGCAGCGTCGTGATCGAACGGGACGGCAGGGTCGTTGCCGCCGCGCTCGTCTGGCCCGGCAGCAACGCCGTTCCCGACCTCGACCTCACCGGTGAGGCAGAAGAGGGCGGCAGAGAAGTCACGCTCCTGTCCAACCCGTACGACTCACCCGCGGCATGGCGCGACAAAGCAGCCTGCATCGCCGCCGTCGTTGAGCGCTCGGCCGATGGGGACCGCCTGCTGATCGACTCCCACGCCACACAGCGGGGCGAGATCGCGCTGATGGGAAACGTTCCGGGGCTTGACCCCGCGCATGATGACGAATGGACCGCGCTCGTCGCGATCCCCGCCGGAACCGGCGCGAACGCGCAGGTCCGCCCACTGCCCGCGGACGCGCTGCCAGCGGACCTGTCGGCCGCCGGGCTCACCTGGGCGCGGCCCCTGCTCACCTGACCCGTGCCCATCCGGGTCTTGCCCACGGTCCACTAGATTGCTAGCATACTAGTCATGGTGGCGCAGAAGAAGGACCAGCCTGGGGCCGAAGCACCCAGCAAGGACGACCCGAAGAAGCAGTTCAACGTCTACCTGCCGGCGTCACTGATCAAAGAGATCAAGTTCGCCGCCATCGATGACCAGAACTCCCTGTCGTCCTTCGTCGAAAAAGCGATGCGCGACTACCTCACAAGGAGCCGACCATGACCCACCTCAGCCCCATCCGATTCACAGCGGCACCCGCAGCAGTCGCCGACTTCTACACACTGCTCGGCCTGCGTGAATACACTGCCGAAGCATCCGACGGGTGGCGCCCCATGCTCGGCGGCCCCCAGCCCGGCCGGCTCAACATCCATCACGCCGACGAGGCTCGCGGTGACGCCCACCTCCATGCCGTCGACCTGCACCTCGACACCGACGAGGGTGAATCGCTCGAAGCGCTGCACCGGGCACTGCAGGACGCCGGGCATGAGCCCGGCCCCATCATTGACGAAACCTTCGGCCGGTTCTTCCGCGCCGTCGATCCCGACGGGTACACCGTGCAGGTCAACGACACCGACCACGAACTCCAGTCCCGCCAGTACACCCTCGGCCAGTAGGCGCCGCTGTCGAAGCCTGGCCCCTCGGCTCAGCAGTGCCCAAGTCGCAGCCCAGGCGGGCCTGCGTTCACTGCAGCGGGATCTCGCCCGTCTCGCCGTCCCCGCGCGGACCGACGATGCGGCGCTCGTCCTCGCTGATCGGCACGTCGTTGATGCTGGCTTCGCGGCGCTCCATGAACCCGTCGGCGTTGAACTGCCAGTTCTCGTTGCCGTAGGAGCGCCACCACTGGCCGTCCGCGTCATGCCACTCGTACTGGAAACGGACGGCGATGCGGTTCTCCGTGAATGCCCACAGGGACTTGCGCAGCGCGTACTCCTGCTCCTTCTCCCACTTCCGGGTCAGGAACTCCACGATGGCCTCGCGTCCGGTGATGAACTCGTCCCGGTTCCGCCACTGCGAATCCGGGGTGTAGGCGAGAGCGACCTTGTGCGGGTCGCGCGTGTTCCACGCATCCTCCGCGGCCTGGACCTTCTTCGCGGCCGTCTCGGCGGTGAACGGCGGCAGCGGCGGCTTCTGATCGGACATGACTGCTCCTCCTCGAACATTCGTGAGCGTCGCCCGCGGCCTGCGCCGCGGGTCACCCCGAGTGTCCCGAGTTCACCTGGGCACCACCTGCCCGGCGCCCCTGCTTCCCCGCCCAGCGCAAGAAGCTTCAGCAGAACGACGCACGTCTGGCGCGCCTCGTGCGTGCGGCATCCTGCTCAATTTCGACCGGGGAGGTGTCCCTATGTTTCGAGTCAAGCCGCGAGAGCGGTCGGCTCGGGGGTAGGGGCGGTTGTCGGTGGCTGGTAGTAGGTGCCGTCGCGGAGCATGGCGTAGATGACGTTGCAGCGGCGGCGGGCTAGGCAGATCACGGCGGCGTTGTGCCGTTTGCCTTCGGCGCGTTTGCGATCGTAGTAGGCCTTGGAGATGGGGTCGTGGTTGGAGGCGACCCAGGCGGAGTAGAACAGGGCGTTCTTCAGGCGTTTGTTCCCTGACCGGGCGGGGAACTCTCCGCGGATCGAGGTGCCTGATCTGCGGGTGACCGGCGCGATCCCGGCATAGGCCGCGAGGTGGCTGGCGGACTCAAACGCGGAGCCATCACCGATCGCGAGGAGGATCTGGGCGGCGGTCTTGATGCCGATCCCCGGCATGCTCATCAAGACCGAGGCGAGAGGGAAGTCCTCCAGCATGCCCTCCACTTCGTGGGCCACGGTCGCGCGCTGTTCTTTCAGCTCTTTAACCTGGCCAGCGACTCGGGGGATCACCAGCTCAACCGCTGCGGTGGCGGGCACGATGACGGTCTGCTCGCTAAGGGCTGTGAAGATCTGCTCGACCAGCGTCTCGGGGTCGCGGCGTGAATGCGCGCGGGCGAACCGCAGCACCTTCCCTCGGCCGGCACTTCGGAGGCCGGTGGGTCCGCCAAACTTCTCCAGCAGGTCCAGCACGAGCCCAGTGGAAAGCTTCCCGCCTGCGAAGACGCGCTCGAGCGCGGGGTGGATCTGGGTGAGCAGGGACCGGATCCGGTTCAGCGCCCTTGTGGTCTCGTGAGCGAGGTCCTCGTCGAAGCCGGCAAGGACCTTCAGTGCGGAGAGGACCTCGCTGTCACGATCGACGCTGCGCAGGGTATGGGGCATGGTCCTGGCGGTGTCAGCGATGATGAAAGCATCCCGCGCATCGGTCTTTGACCTGCCCGGATACAGATCCGCGGCCTTCCGCATCGCCAATCCGGGAAGGTAGGCGACTGTGCAGCCGGTATCCCGGGCCACCGCGATCGGCAACGCTCCGATGGTGTTGGGCTGATCGACGACCAGCAGAACTTCGCCGTGGTTCTGCAGCTGGGTGAACAGCTCGCGAAGTTTGGTCTCGTCCTGCGGGAGGGGCTTGTCGAACAGCTTGTTCCCCTCCGGGTCGAGTGCGCACGCGTGGTGAGCTGTCTTCCCGACGTCCAGGCCGATCACGACCGCGAACCCTGTGTTCATGACGCTGTCCTCCTCATCACTGCTGGCCGCAGTCTCGACACCCGATGCCGGCACCCACGTTACGAAGAGACCTCAGACAGAGCTGGGCCGTGTCCCTATCAGCGGTCAACGCGTGTCTCTCGACCGGGCGGCAACACCCCCCGGACCATCAATGGCAGGGCAACAAAGCCATACCCGGCCGAGCGACCAGACCCCGTCCATCGGGGTGCTCACAAGGTAACGGGCATGCGACCACGCACCCGCCACCCGCAGACCGTAGGCTGGAAGGATGGCTGAGAACCCTGCCCTGCCCGTGATCGACCACACGCACCTGCAGCGGCGCTTCGGCGACACGGTGCTGGAGCGCGCGGAAGGACTGATCCGCCGCGGCCAGGTCCTCCACGCCGACTGGTCGCCGGAGAACGGCTCCATCGACGCCATGGTCCAGGGGACCGATCCTCAGCCCTACAGCCAGACCATCAAACTGCGCCGCGCCGCCGGCGACCCCTCCCGCTGGAGCGTCACACTCGCGCACTGCAGCTGCCCCGTCCGCCTCGACTGCAAGCACAGTGCGGCGGTCCTCCTCGACATCGCCCGGGACGCCGCCGCTCTCGCTGCCGCTGACCGCCTCCGCGGCGGATCCGCCGACACCACAACCGGCACCCGCCCCGCCGGCACCACCCGGCACGCCGGGCGCACCGAACACGCTGGGCACCTCGATCACCCGGAGCACGCTGAGCGGCCCGCCACCCCGGAGTGGCGCACCGCCCTGTCCTCCCTGCTGCGGGACGAGCCGCGCGAGCAGGAGCAGCCGACCCCACTGGCAATCGGCTTCGAGCTCGATGCCGAGAAGATCGACAAGCGCCCCTTCGAATGGGGGCAGGAGCCGGCCGCAGCGGAGCACATCGCCGCTGGCAAGCCCCTGTTCGTCAAGATTCGGCCGCTGAAGGCCGGCAAGCGCAACAACTGGGTGCGCTCCGGGCTGTCCTGGCGTACCTTCGAGTTCCGGATGCGCAGCCTCGGCTACGTCCCCGAGCAGGCCGATGCGCTCCACCGCATCTTCGCCGCCGCCGAATCCGAACGCTCCCACGTGTCCGGCACCGTGGAGCACCTGTGGCTGAACTCCATCAACACCGACATGCTGTGGGAGGCGCTGCACCGCGCGCGCGAGGCGGGCGTGGCGTTCGTGGGCCTCGGCTCGGTGAAGGACGTGGAGCTCGCGGACCGCGCCGCCGTGGACCTGCGGCTCTCGCGTCCTGGAGAGGAGCAGGCCGACGGATCAGCCGCGCCCGATGAGCCCGGCGACCTCGCGCTGCGTCCCGTGCTCACCATGGACGGTGAGGAGATGGAGATCGGCCGAGCCCTCGGCGCGCACGGCGCGCTCGCCGTCACCCACATGACGCGGGCGAAGCAGCCGAAGTTCTCCATCCGGATCGGCGGGATGAACGAGCCGATGCCCACCCAGCTGCAGAGCCTCCTCGCGCGCCCGGAACCTCTGGTGATCCCGGCGGAGGACCGTGACATGTTCCTGCTGGAGGCGTACCCGCGGCTGCAGCGCACCGTGCCCGTCACCACGCGTGATGACTCGATCGATCTGCCGCAGATCCGGCCGGCGACCCTGGAGCTGACCGCCTCGTACGGCAAGGAGGACTCCCTCAACCTGGACTGGGCGTGGCGGTACCACGACCCGGAGCGGACTCTGCCGATGAACCAGCAGGTGGGGGCGCGCCGCACGATCGAGCATGAGGATGCGGTGCTGGCTCAGGTGCGGATGCTGTGGCCCACCGCCGGCGGCACTGCCACGGAGCGTCTGCACGGCGTGGACACCGCCGAGTTCACCACCACGGTCCTCGACCAGCTGATGGAGATGGACTTCGTTGAGGTGCGGATCACCGGGACCCGTCATGCCTACCGGGAGCTCGACGACGCCCCGCACGTGAGGGTCACTCAGACCGAGTCACCGGGGAAGAACGACTGGTTCGATCTCGGCTTCCACATCACCATCGACGGCCGTGAGATCCCGTTCCCCACCCTGTTCGTGGCGCTGGCGAAGGGCCAGTCGAAGGTGCTGATGCCGGACAAGACGTTCTTCTCCCTGGAGCGGCCCGAATTCGATGCGCTGCGCGAACTCATCCAGTCCGGTGAGCAGATGCAGGAGTGGGAGCCGGATGTTCAGCGGATCTCCCGCTACCAGATGGACCTCTGGGATGACATCGAAGCGGTCGCGCAGGAGGCGGAGACGGCGGCGACCTGGGATGCGGCCGTCGGCCGGCTGCGCACCCTCACGGACCTGGAGGACGTGCCTGCCCCCGACGGGCTGAACGCGCAGCTGCGGCCGTACCAGCGTGACGGGCTGACCTGGCTGGGGTTCCTGTGGCGGCATGGCCTCGGCGGCATCCTCGCCGACGACATGGGGCTCGGCAAGACCCTGCAGGCGCTCGCCCTCATCGCCCACGCGCGCGAGCGGCAGGCTGCCGGTGACGAACCCGTCGGCGGCGAGGGCCCCGTCGGCGCGCCCAGCGGGGGAGGGGGCGACGGGTCCGCGCATTCCCCGGGTGCCGCCTCCCGCCCATTCCTCGTGGTCGCCCCCAGTTCGGTTCTCGGGGTGTGGCAGGAGGAGGCGGCGCGCTTCACGCCGGGCCTGCGGGTTGGTGTCATCGACCAGACGCGCCGCGCCCGCGGAACGTGGGTGGAGGATGAGGCCGACGGCTTCGACATCCTCATCACGAGCTACACGATCCTGCGGATCGACGCCGATGACTTCGCCCGCCTCGACTATGACGGCGTGATCCTCGACGAGGCGCAGTTCGTGAAGAACCGCGCCTCGCGCGTCCACCAAGCGGCGGCGCGGCTGCAGGCGCCGTTCCGCCTCGCGATCACCGGCACCCCGATGGAGAACTCGCTCGCCGACCTGTGGTCTCTGCTGTCGCTGACGGCGACGGGCCTTTTCCCGTCCCCGATCACGTTCCGTGAGCAGTTCACGAAGCCGATCGAGTCGGGGGAGCATCCGGAGCGGGTGGATGTGCTGCGTCGACGGATCCGGCCCTTCATGCTGCGCCGCACGAAGGAATTGGTGGCGAAGGATCTGCCGGCCAAGCAGGAGCAGGTGCTGAGTGTGGAGCTGGAGAAGCAGCATCGGAAGCTGTACGACTCGGTTCTGCAGCGGGAGCGCAAGAAGGTGCTCGGGCTGCTGGATGACATCGACAAGAACCGGTTCATCGTGTTCCGGTCGCTGACGCTGCTGCGGATGTTGGCGCTGGACCCGGGGATCGTGGATGAGACGGAGCATGAGGGCGTGGAGTCCTCGAAGCTGAATTCGCTGTTCGAGCATCTGGAGGAGGTGCTGTCGGAGGGGCACCGGGTGCTGGTGTTCAGCCAGTTCACGTCGTTCCTGCGGCGCGTGGCGGGACAGTTGGAGCAGCGTGGGGTCGCGTTCTCGTATTTGGATGGGTCCACCCGCAACCGCGGTGGTGTCATCGAGGAGTTCCGTGAGGGCGCGAACCCGGTGTTCCTGATTTCGTTGAAGGCGGGCGGTTTCGGATTGACGCTGACAGAGGCGGACTACGTGTTCCTCCTGGATCCGTGGTGGAACCCGGCGGCGGAGGCGCAGGCGGTGGACCGTGCGCACCGCATCGGGCAGCAGCGCAATGTCATGGTGTACCGGATGGTTGCGCAGGACACGATCGAGGAGAAGGTGCTGCAGCTGCAGCAGAAGAAGGCGGCATTGTTCTCCTCCCTGACCGACGGCGGCGACGCCTTCGCCGAGACCCTCAGCGCTGACGACATCCGCGGCCTGCTGGAGGGCTGAGCCGGGGGACCCTGCCGCCGCTACAGTTGAGCGATGAGCATCCCCGAGGACCACGGACCTCTCTACGCGGTCGTCACCTCCGACGACCGCGAGCACCTGGCGCGGCTGCTCGCCTCGTTCCCGGACTATGCACGGCGCGTCGGCGGCCTGCGGGCTGACGGAACCGTCGACGGCGACTGCGCCGCGCGCGACGTGCTGGAGACCCTGCCGCCGGGGGTGGATGCGTCGGCGAAGAATCTGCGCGGCCTCTGGGGGTCGGCACCCGTCGGCCCCTCCGTGCATCCCGACCGGGAAGCCTTCGCCGGGCGCCCCACTCCCTCCACTCACCCGGCCGCGGGCCTGTCCGGCATGGGCCTGATAGCCGTGGCCGACGTGATCCGCGGCTGGCCCACCGACTCCACCGCGTTCATCGGGATCCTGTTCGTGCACGGTGAGCAGCAGGGCCGCGGCCTCGGTGCCGCGTTCTACCGGCGCGTGGAGAAGGAGATCTCCCGCTGGGCCGAGATCGACCGGATCGAGCTGCGGATCGTGGAGACGAACGCGGACGCCGCAGAGCCGTTCTGGCGGCGCATGGGCTTCGAGCCGACGGGGGAGACCAGCCCGTTCGAGCGAGGCGAACCAGGCGAGGCGGGGCATGTGAGCAGCACGTCGGCCCGCTGGGCGAAGGATCTGCCCCGCCGCTGACTGTCGTCAGGAACCAGGAACGTCGGCTGGCGAGCGTCGAAGCAGGCCCGGGACACCATCGAAATCCCGGTCCGCCGAAACTATTTCATTGAATCCAGCGAGGAACGCCGTTGCCGCGTGGACGGCATCGCGGCCCCCAATTCGCCCAGCCGACGACAGCTCAACTGACTTGCGAAGAACTGCCTGGTCGAACGAATGCCAAAGCACAAGTCTGTCAACGATGCGGAACTCCTGAGCTGCCTGAGCGCCGCCCACACGGCGCATACGGTGGAACAAGAACTCCTGCCCCGCCTCAACGCTTGCGTGCAGGGTGACACGGCTTTCGCCTGCCGCCCCTAACAGTATGCGGCTCGGTTCGCGCATCGGATGGGGGCCTCCGACAGCATGGAGGAGCACTGTTGAGTCGATGAAAAGCGAGGTCACCAGCGATCCGCCTTCGCGATGAGTTCTGCGTCCATCTCGTCGCGGACGCTTTCGACCTCGCCTGCAGCCACAGGAGGCTCGGAGTCATCATTACTGGCGGTCAGAGCGAGCAGTTCGCGTGCTGCCTGTGCGCGCACTTCCACCGCATCCGTTGCGAATGATGCGTCGATGGCGTCGCGGACCACCGCGGACACAGAAGTTCCCTGCTCGGCGGCGCGCTTACGGAGCTGATCGAGCCGCTGCGCATCGAGAAGCAGTTGAAGACGGTGTTCCATAACGCTCATAGCCAGATCATACACATGCTCATGCTCATATGTGTTCGAGCTGATGGTCGCAGATCCGCCACAACGCTCCGTCACAGGCAGAAACATGGCCCCTCATTGCGTTCTCTAAGCGGCTTATGGTGAGGGGCATGACTCACAGCGACCCCTTCGACATTCCCCTGTCCGAACTGCGCCAGCGCCGCAGCATGAAATGGTCTGCGGTCGATGCCGACGTGCTCCCGCTGTGGATCGCTGAAATGGACGTGCGCCTGCCCGAACCGGTCCGCAGCGCCCTCCACCGCGCCATCGACCTCGGCGACACCGGCTATCCCGGTTCCCTGCCCGGCTTCGCCGCTTCGTTCGCCGATTTCGCGCACCGCACCTGGGGCTGGGACATCGACCCGGGCCTGTGCCGCGGATTCCCTGACCTCGCGGCGTCCGGCCAGGCGCTGCTGCGCCACTTCGCCGGCGACGACGCCCGCGCCGTCATCACCCCGCCGGTGTACAACAACTTCTTCGCCTGGCTGCGCGCCGCCGGCATCACCGGGGTGGAGGTCCCCGTCGGCCCCGACGGCGCCCAGGACCTCGACGGCATCGAAGCCGCGTTCGCCGACGGCGTGCGGGTCGCCCTCATCTCCAACCCGCACAACCCCCTCGGCCGCATCTGGACCGACGCGGAACTGGAGCGCCTCGCCGACCTCGCCGCCCGCTACGACGCGTTCGTGATCGCCGACGAGATCCACGCGCCCGTCGTCCACCCCGGCCGCGCCTTCCGGCCCTTCCTCACCATCAGCGACGACGCCCGACGACGCGGCGTCGCCCTCCACTCGGCATCGAAGGGCTTCAACATCGCCGGCCTGAAGTCCTCCCTCCTCATCACCGCGGCCGACGGGCCCCACCTGCCCGACGAGCTCGACGGCTTCGCCGCCGTCGGCCACCTGGGCGCCCTCGCCAGCGAAGTCGCGTTCTCGCCTGCGTGTGATGACTGGTTCCAGACCGTCCGCGAGGGCATCGCCGCGCGCACCGCGCATGTGGCCACGCGCGTCACTGAGGAGATCCCGGGCGCCCGCGCGGACGTGCCGGAGGCGAGCTACCTGGTGTGGGCGGACCTGCGCGAGCCCCTGGCTGCGGACCTTGCGGAGGGCCGACGCGCCGGTGACGTGATCCGTGAGCGCGGCCGTGTGCAGTTCGCGGACGGTGAGGACTATGGGCGTGAGGGCCGCGGGTTCGTGCGGATCAACTGCGGGACGTCGTGGGAGGTGCTGGACGAGGCGATCGACCGGCTCGTCGCTGCGTGCCGCGGTGGCCGCTCCGCTGACTCCGCTCGTGCCGGCGCGGCCTCTCCTGCCGGCGCCGCAGCGGCCACCGTCGCCGCGCGCCGCTGACCGGGGCCCGATCCGTCGTCCGATTCGGGATCCGCAGCGCGAAGAAGCCCGAATGCGCAGAAGGATCGGCTCAGCGCGCGGCCGGCTCCGCGGTGGTCACCTCACGGTCCTTGATCGCGCCGTAGAGGGCCACGAGCAGGGCGATGAGGCCGCCGGTGATGAGCATGTGGCCGAGGCCGGCGATGCCGGGGATGGCGGCGGTGGTCATCTCCTCCGTCTTGCCCTGCAGGGTGAGAATTCCGCGGATCACCATCATGACGCTGGTGAGGAGGACACCGGCGTTGTACACCCAGAAGAACACGGTGAACGAGCGCCGGCCGGACAGGCGCAGAGAGGCGTCCAGGGCGATCATGATCAGCGCCATCAGCAGGCCGAGGGCCAGCAGGTGGGTGTGCACGGTGGACAGCTGGGACTTGACGCCGACGGCGTCGATCGACTTCGTGTACTCGCGGTAGAACAGGCCCGAGACCAGGCCGAGGATCGTGTACATGACTGCGGCAGCGTAGTTCTTCATCATGCCCGTCAGACTACGCATCGGGGCGCGGGGGCAGATCAATCGAACGGTTGAACCCGTCGGCCCCGCGCCGCCGGACCGCGTCCGGCCGCAGCCGGGCGTGCTGACGCTCCCGCCGTACACTGGCCGCATGCCCCACGCCACCGCACCCGCTCCCGCCCCCGAGCATCTGCCGCGCTTCCTTCCCGCCCCCACCGCGAGGGACCACAAGTACACGCGCGGCGTCCTCACCGTCGCCACCGGCTCCGCGCAGTTCCCCGGCGCGGCCCTGATCGGCACGGAGGCCGCGGCCCGGGTCGGCATCGGCATGGTGCGGTACGTCGGCGCGGAGTCCGTGGGCCGCCTCGTCCTGGCCCGCACTCCCGAGGTCGTCCTCGGCGAGGGCCGCTCGCAGGCCGTGGTCGCCGGGTCGGGGTGGGCCGTCCCGGCCGACGGAGCCGGGGAGCCCGAGGGACCCGCTGCACCCGACGGGTTCGAGACCGTTCTCGAGGCGTCCGGCCGCATCCCGCGCCCGGGCGAGGCGTCGAAGCCGCGGCCCCTGCCGCTGGTGCTGGACGCCGGCGCGATTCCCGCGATCGTCGGCGATGACCGCGTGGGCGACTGGGCGACTGTTCTCACCCCGCACGCCGGTGAAGCCGCGGACCTCCTCAGCGCGCTGCTGGATGCTGGCACGATCACCACGGAGCAGCTGACCGGCGCGGGCCTGTCACCGGTGTGCGCAGGCGCCGGCCCGGGCGACACCGCCCCAGGCGACTCACGCCCGGATCGCACCGCCGCGGACGGGAGCGATACCGCCCCGATCACCGTGCCCCGCGCCGCGGTTGAGTCAGAGCCGCAGGCAGCGGCCGCGCTCCTCGCCGAAGCGACCGGCTCCACCGTGGTCCTCAAGGGCCACACCACGCACATCGCGACCCCGGAGCACGACGGCCCGATGGACTCCGCATTCACCGTCACCGCGCCCACCACGCGGCTCGCCACGGCCGGGTCGGGCGACGTGCTCGCGGCGATCATCGGCGCGCTGCTCGCGCTGAACTCCGACGAGATCCAGGAGGCGCGCGCCTACTTCGCGCCGGCGGCGCAGGAGATCATCGCGATGATCGCCGCCGCTGGCGTGGAGCTGCACGGCCTGGCGGCGCTTCGGGCGTCGCAGGCACTCGCGGGAGGGGCAGCGCCGAACGGAGCAGCGCCGAACGAGCGGGCCGACGGGGACGCCCCCGCCGAACTCCCCTCCGCCGGAGCACCGATCCTCGCCGCGGACATCACCCGGTTCGTCCCGCAGGTCGTCGCCGAGAACACCCGTGCCTGACCCGGACCCCCGCGACACGCCCGGCCCGGCGGAACCGCCCGCGCCCACCTCGGCGGTGGACCGGCTCGCGCCCGAACCGACCTCGGTCGCGGACCTGCTCGCCGAAGCGCGTGCGGCCCAGCGCGCGGCCGGCATCCGTCGGCCCACCGCGGCTGAGCTGCCCGCGCTCCTTACCGACGGCGCCCACCTCATCGACATCCGCACCCCGTGGACCCGTGACACCGAGGGGCACGTTCCCGGCGGGATCGTGGTGGAGCACACCGTGCTGCTGTGGCGGCTCGACCCCGCGAGCCCGAACCGGATGGCGGGCGGTCCCGGCCCGGACGACCTCGTCATCGTCATGTGCAACGAGGGCTACCAGTCCACCCTCACCGCCGAGATGCTGCGCCGCCTCGGGTTCTCCCGCGCCACTGACCTGGCAGACGGGTTCCGCGGGTATGCCGCCGCCGGACTGCCCATCGCGGCGCACCCGACCCGCTACGTGACCTGACCTGCGGCTCATTCCCGGCCGGCCGCGTGACCTGACCGGCGCTGCCGGCGCGGCGTTCGACACACCGCCCGCCGACCGCCCCGCCCGCAGCTGTGCGGCTGAGGGGACTGACGGGGGAATATCGTGGTGCGGCCTGTAGTGTTGCCTCATCTTCCCGCATCCGCCGCGCGGGCCCCGCCGTGGGTCCCGCCGGGTGCAGTCGGCGAAAGGAACCCTATGGGCGGCACACTCTCAGTGCAGTTCGAAGTCATCACCCTCGCGGTGCTGGTCGCAATCCTGGTGGTGGACCTGATCCTCGTGGTGAAGCGTCCGCACATCCCCTCGGTCAAGGAATGCCTCGGCTGGGTGGGGTTCTACGTGGCGCTCGCGCTGGTGTTCGCCGCTGTCCTGTTCTTCTTCGCCGGTGGCCAGATCGCCGGCGAGTTCGTGGCCGGTTGGCTCACTGAATACTCGCTGAGCGTGGACAACCTGTTCGTGTTCCTGGTGATCATGTCGCGCTTCGCGGTGCCGAAGAAGTACCAGCAGGAAGTGCTGATGGTGGGCATCATCATCGCGCTGATCGCCCGCGCCCTGTTCATCCTCGTAGGCGCCGCGGTGATCGACCGCTTCGCCGGCGTGTTCTACCTGTTCGCGATCTTCCTGCTGTGGACCGCGTGGCAGCAGGTCAAGGGTGAGGGCGATGAGGACGACGGCGAGTCCTTCATCATGCGCTCCCTGAAGAAGCTCATCCCCGTCTCCAACGAGTACGACGGCAATAAGCTGCGCACCGTGGAGAACGGCAAGAAGGTCTTCACCCCGATGCTGCTGGTGTTCCTCGTGATCGGCCTGACGGACGTCATGTTCGCCGTGGACTCCATCCCCGCGATCTTCGGCATCACGCAGAGCGCGTTCATCGTGTTCACCGCGAACCTCTTCGCCCTGATGGGTCTGCGCCAGCTGTACTTCCTGCTGGGCGGCCTGATGGACCGCCTGGTGTACCTGCACTACGGCCTCGCGGCGATCCTCGCGTTCATCGGCGTCAAACTGCTCATCCACGCGGCGCACGAAGCGCCGTTCTGGTCGGAGAGCTCCGGCTTCGGTCGCTTCGTCCATTCGATCCCGGAGATCCCGATCTGGCTGTCGCTCTCCGTCATCATCGGCTCCATGGCCATCGCCACCATCGCGTCTCTCGTGCGCGCACCCCAGGTGGCATCGGCGGGTCGCGACGAGGACGACGACACCCCGACCGCGTGATCTGAGCGACGTTCCGGGACCCTCCCACGGCTGGCGGGGCGGGCGAGGACAGGCTCACTAGCCTGGCCAGGCGGGTCACGGACGCATAACGTCCGAGGCATGAACGCCTCATCGTCCCGTCCTGCTTCCACGTCTCCGGCGTCGAAGCCGGCCCGCGCGGTCCCGTCGGCCTCCTGCCTCAACCAGCTGCGCACCATCGCCGGCGGCGTGCTCGCCATGGCGGTCACGTACGGCATCGGCGCTCTGGTGGGCGTGGCCGTCTGATCGGCCGACGGTTGCCCCGCGCCCATCGGCCCTGCGCCGCGCGGACCCTGCCGCGCCACCGCTGTGCTCAGTCGGTGTGCTGGGAGGGTGCGTAGCCGCGTGCCTGCACGGTGAACATGTCGTAGTACTGGCCCCGCGCAGCCATCAGCTCGCGGTGCGTTCCCTGCTCCACCACGCGGCCGTGGTCGAGCACCACAACGCGATCGGCAGCGGAGACGGTGGAGAAGCGGTGCGTGATCAGGAGGGTGATGCCGCCGGCGGCGCTGGTCTCCTCCGCGGCCGCGGCGTACTTCCTGAAGAGTCGGTCCTCCGTCTCGGGGTCGAGGGCGGAGGTCGGTTCGTCGAGGATGCGCAGCAGGGGAGCGGTGCGCATCATGCCGCGGGCGATGGCGAGGCGCTGCCACTGCCCGCCGGACAGGCCCACACCGTCGGGCCAGGATGTGCCGAGCTGCGTGTCGAGGCCGTGCGGCAGGGCGGTGAGGACGTCGGTCGCCGACGCCCTCTCCAGGGCCCGCATCGCAGAGTCTGCGCTGTCGTCCCCGCCGAGGTCGCCGACGGTGATCGTCTCCCGCGCCGTCGCTTCGATGTTCGCGTGGTCCTGGAACGCGCCCGCGCACTGTGCCCTCCATGCCGCGAGGTCCATGTCCGCGAGCGGGACCCCTTCCACGTCGATGCTGCCGCTGTCGAGGTCGTGCAGGCCGAGCAGCAGTTCCACCAGGGTGGTTTTGCCCGCTCCGTTCTCGCCGACGAGCGCGATCGTGGACCCGGCGGGCAGGTCGAGTGTCAGGTCATCGAACACGGGGGAGGACGCCCCCGGGTGGGTGAAGGACACGTTCCGCAGACGGATCCCGTCGGCCAGGCCGGCCGGCGGCAGCGCGGTGCCCGCGTGCGCCTCCGCCTGCCCGCGCGCGTAGTCCTCGAGCCAGAGGTAGCGGGCAACGGAGCGCGCGCAGTCGTCGAGGGTGGTGATGGCGGTGCGCACACCGCCCGCGGCCTGCTGCAGGCCGGACAGGCTGGTCAGCGCCACCGTCATCGCGCCGAGGCTGACCGTTCCCGCGACGGCGTCCATGCCCATCCAGACGAGGACGCCGACGGCTGCCGCGAGGTAGATCAGCTCCATCGCGAGCGTCAGTGCGGACGTGCGGGCGGTGCCGCGCAGCAGGACGCTCTGCCAGCGCTGTGCAGCGGCCCGCAGTTCGGCCCGGAGGAACCCGCGGGCGCCGAAGGTTCGGGCCTCACTGCCGCCGGGGCGGCTCGCGGCGATGTCCATGAGCGCACCGAGCCGCTTGGAGTCGTCGGCGGCGGCCTCTTCGTGCTTCTGGCTGATGGAGGAGATGCGGCTGGTGATGAACAGCTGCGGGACCGCGGCGAGGACCACGAGGATGAGGCGCCAGTCGGCGGTGACGGCGACGGCGACGGTGGCGATGGGGGCGAGCAGCCACCGCAGGGCGTTGAGCACCATGTTGTAGGTGCCGCCGATGCCGCCGGCGAGGTCCCGCAGCAGCTGCACCTTCGCGGACATCGTCGGGTCGTGCAGGTGCGCGGTGGTGGGGATGGAGGCGAGCAGCCGCGCGGTGCGGCCCTCGAAGCGGGCGGTGAGGCCCGCCATCAGGCTGACCCGGTGGGTGATGCCGATGAACGTCAGCAGCATGCCGGCGCCCGTCTCCAGGGCCAGCAGCGTACCGCCGGCGATCGCGAAGGACCATGTACCGGTGGCGATGCCGGTAACGATGAGGGCGAAGAACACCGGCTGCAGGGCCTCGGCGAGACGGAGCAGAAGCTCCAGCAGCGCCAACAGGCTGGAGCGGGGGCTGAGCGCCCACGCCTCGCGCAGGGCGAAGCGGACGGCGGTGATCCGGGAGCCCTTCGCGACGGGCTCAGGCGTCGTCGTCATCGTGTCCACCTGCTTCCTGGAACCGCTGGGCCTGGGTGGTGAACATGCGGGCGTAGGCGCCGCCGGCGGCCATCAGCTCGTCGTGCGTGCCGTCCTCGGTGATGCGGCCGGCGTCGAGGACCACGATGCGGTCGGCGCGGCGCACCGATGAGAGGCGGTGGGAGACGAGCAGTGTGGTGGCGCCGCGGGTGACGCGCAGGAAGTCATCGAAGATCTCCGCTTCGGCGCGCACATCCAGCGCGGAGGTGGGCTCGTCGAGGACGAGCACCTGCGCGCCGGCGTCCACGGCTGCGAGGGCGCGGGCGAGCGCCACCCGCTGCCACTGGCCCCCGGACATCGACGTTCCGCCCTCGAATCCCGGGGCGAGGATCGTGCCGAGGCCGTCGTCATCAGTGGTCAGGCGGTGCAACAGGTCCGTGCCGCCGGCGCGCCGCACCTGCTCGGCGACCTGCTCGTCGTCGGCGGGGCGGCCGAGCGTCACGTTGGCGCGGACATCCAGGGGGTAGCGGGAGAACTCCTGGAAGATCACGGCAGCCGTCGGCCTGCCCTCCGCGGCGGGCGTGAGCGGCCGCCCGCCCACCTCGATCGTGCCGGCGGAGGGGCGCTCCAGCCCGGCGATGAGGGACATGAGGGTGGATTTGCCGGCGCCGTTCACTCCCACCACGCCGACGCTCTGACCTGCGGGGATGCTGAGGCTGAGGTTGTGGAGGGTGTCGGTGTCGCGGCCTGGGTAGCGGAACGCGAGGTCGCGGATCTCGATGCCGGCGCCCGGGGCCGACGGGGGCAGCGCGTCTGTCGGCGCCCCAGCGGTCGGCTGGACGGTGCCGGCGGCGGGATGGGAGGGACCGGCGACGAGGCGGGAGGCTCGGGCGAGATCGTCGATGCGGCGCTGCAGGCGACCCGACACGATCATGTGCAGGTGCGGGTCGCCGATCGGCCCCACGAGTGCCACGAGGGACACGGCCGCGACCACGAGCGCGGCTATCTGCCCGGGGCTGATGCGGCCCGCGGTGGCGTCAGCGATGATCAGGACGATGGTGCCGAGCAGCGCCACGAGGCCGAGCAGCATGGCAAGGACCTGTGGGCGGCGCAGACTCATCTCCTGCGAGCTCTCCCGCAGGGAGTCCTCCGACCCGGCGAGGTGCGGAGTGATCCACGGCAGCAGGCCGAACAGCCGCACTTCCTTCGCGGCGGCGGGCCCGGTGGCGAGGTCGAAGAAGTAGCGGCTGCGGCGCTTCGCCGGGCCCGGCGGCTTCGTCAGCGC
>NZ_JACHWP010000009.1 GCF_014191425.1 Helcobacillus massiliensis | reverse complement strand
CGTCTCCACGGCGTTCCGGTACGTCATGTACGGGCGGGTCGTGTTCCCGAAGCGCTGACCCGCTCCGGCGGGACCCGCGGCCCCCGGAGAGGGGCCGCCCGGCGCGTAGACTGAGCCGCACCCCCACAGAAACGGAGTCGTCATGACTGCCACTGACGAGACCACGTCCCCATCCTTCTCCCCACGCGTGGCGATCCAGAAGATCGGCACCAGCCTGTCCACCATGGTGATGCCGAACCTGCCGGCTCTGATCGCATGGGGCATCATCACCGCGCTGTTCATGCCGGCCGGATACCTGCCGCACGAGGGCCTCGCGGGCCTGATCGGCCCCATGATCCACTACCTGCTGCCGCTGATGATCGCGAACACCGGCGGCCGCATGGTGTACGGCGAGCGCGGCGGCGTGGTCGCCGTCATCGCCACCATGGGCGTCATCACCGGCTCCGACTACCTGATCGACCAGATCAACGCCGCCGACCCGGGCGGTGAGCCGCTCGGGCAGATCCACATGTTCATCGGCGCGATGATGATGGCGCCGCTGGCGGCGTGGGTGATGAAGAAGCTGGACCGCCTGTGGGAGGAGCGGATCCCGGCGGGCTTCGAAATGCTGGTGAACCTGTTCAGCGCCGGCATCGTCGGCTTCCTGCTGGCCCTCGCGGGCTTCTTCGGCCTCGCCCCGATCGTCAACTGGCTGATGGCGCTGCTGTCCGACGGCGTCGCCTGGCTGATCAATGCGGGCCTGCTGCCGCTGGTGTCGATCCTGATCGAACCGGCGAAGATCTTCTTCCTCAACAACGCCATCAACCACGGTGTGCTGACGCCGCTGGGCACCGGTGAGTCGTCGCAGACCGGCAAGTCGATCCTGTTCCTGCTGGAGGCGAACCCCGGTCCGGGCCTCGGCATCCTGCTGGCGTTCACGTTCTTCGGGGCGCGCGCCGCGAAGGCCTCCGCACCGGGCGCCGCCGTGATCCACTTCCTCGGCGGTGTGCACGAGATCTACTTCCCGTACGTGCTGATGCGCCCGCAGCTGATCCTCGCGGTCATCGCCGGCGGCATGTCCGGTGTGCTGGTGAACGTCATGCTCGGCACGGGCCTGGTGGCGCCGGCGGCGCCCGGGTCGGTGCTGGCGATCATGGCGCAGTCCGCGCGCGGCGACCACGTGAAGATCCTGCTGTCGATCCTGGTGGCGACCGCGGTGTCGTTCGCGATCGCGTCGCTGCTGCTGAAGCTGTCGCGCCGCACCGATGACGACCTCGCCGGCGCGACCGCGAAGATGGAGTCGATGAAGGGGAAGAAGTCGTCGGTCGCCGGTGCGCTCACGGGGGCCGACGGGTCCACCGCTGCCGCCGGTGCCGCCGGCGCGGCCGGGGCCGGCGCTGCAGGCGGTCGCGGCATCGCCGAGTCCGATCAGGAGCTGCGTGCGATCGCCGCCGACCACCCGGACGACATCCGCCGCATCGTGTTCGCGTGCGACGCCGGCATGGGCTCCTCCGCCATGGGCGCGTCGGTGCTGCGCAAGAAGGTCCGCGCCGCCGGGTTCAAGGACGTGGAGGTGGTCAACCGCGCCATCTCGAACCTGACCGACGAATGGGACCTCGTGGTCACGCACCGCGACCTCGCTCAGCGCGCCTACGCTCCCACCGCGGGCGCGATCCACGTGGCGGTGGACAACTTCATGAACTCCCCGCGCTACGAAGAGATCGTGGACCTGCTGAAGCGCCGGGAGGCCGGCGAGGCCGACCCGGAACCCGTCGGCCCCGCACCCGCCGACGCGCCCGCCGCCGCACCCGCAGAGGCATCTGCCGCGCCCGCCGCGGAGCAGGCCGCCCCGGCCGACGGATCCACAGCGGTTGGCGAAGTCGACCAGAGCGCCGATGCCGCGGGCAGCACCGAGGAGAGCGCCGGCGAGCCGATCATGGCGGCGCGCTCCATCACCCTGCACGGCACCGCCACCACCGCCGAAGAGGCGATCACCGAATCGGGCCGCCTGCTGGTGGAGGCCGGCGCGGTCGACCCCGACTACGTCGACGCCATGCACGAGCGGGAGAAGTCCGTGTCCACGTTCATGGGCAACGGCCTGGCGATCCCGCACGGCACCAACGAGGCGAAGAAGTCCATCCGCCGCTCCGCGATGAGCCTGATCCGCTACGACCAGCCCGTCGACTGGAACGGCCAGGAGGTCGAGTTTGCGGTCGCGATCGCCGGCCAAGGCGATGAGCACCTGACCCTGTTGCAGAACGTGGCGATGGTGTTCAGCGACCCGGCCCAGGTGGAGCGCCTGCGCACCGCCGAGACCGAGGAGGAGATCCTCGCGATCTTCGGGACCGACTGAGCCGTCGGCGCAGCCGGCACCGATGGGCGGGCGCGGACCGGGACCTGAGCCTGAGTCGGCGCCCGCCCATCCCCCATACACTGGACGTGGCGCCCGTAGGGCCGCCGCGCGAGAGACGACGCGCCCCGCGACGGGGCGGGATTGAGGCAGACATGAAGAGAACCGTCCACTTCGGAGCGGGCAACATCGGCCGCGGATTCGTGGGGCTGCTGCTGCACCAGGCCGGGTACCACGTCGTCTTCGCCGACGTCGCCGACGCCCTCATCGACTCCCTCAACGAACACCCCAGCTACACCGTCCGCACCGTCGGCACCGGCTCCGGCGAGTTCACGGTCGACGGCTACAGCGCCGTCAACTCCGCGAAGGACCCCGAGAAGCTCACCGAGGAGATCGCCGGCGCCGAGATCATCACCACCGCGGTCGGCGCCCCGATCCTGAAGTTCGTCGCGCCCGCGATCGCCGCCGGCATCGCCGCCCGGCCCGCCGGCTCCCCCCGCGTCGCCGTCATGGCCTGTGAGAACGCCATCAACGCCACCGACATCCTCGAGACGGAGGTCCGGAAGAACTACGCGGGCGACGACCTCGACGAACGCGCCTTCTTCGCCAACACCGCCGTGGACCGCATCGTCCCGAACCAGCCGGAGGGCTCCGGCCTCGACGTCACGGTCGAGGTGTTCCACGAATGGGCGGTGGAGCGCGGCCCGTTCGGCGGCGACGTCCCCGACATCCCCGGCATCACCTGGGTGGACGACCTCGAACCGTACATCGAGCGCAAGCTGTTCACCGTCAACACGGGCCATGCCTGCACCGCGTGGTACGGCTGGAGCGAAGGCTACAGCGTCATCTCCGACGCCATCGCCGACCGCGCCGTCAGCGCCCACGTGCTGTCCGTGCTGAACGAGACCGCGGCGCTGCTGGTCGCCAAGCACGGCTTCGCGATCGAAACGCAGCAGGCGTACATCGAGAAGATCCTGGACCGCTTTGCGAACCCGCACCTGGAGGACTCCTCGGAGCGCGTCGGCCGCTCCCCGATGCGCAAGCTCAGCCGCCACGACCGCATCATCGGCCCGGCGGCGGAGCTCGCGGAGCGCGGCTTCGACCACGGCAGCCTGCTGGACGCATTCCGTGCAGCGCTGCGCTTCACCCCCGATTCGGGTGACGCAGAGGTGCAGCAGCTGCAGGATCTGCTGAACAGCGGCCGGGAAGCCGGTGATCTCGTCCAGGAGATCACCGGGGTTGAGCCGGGGCACCCGCTGTTCGCGTCGCTGGAGCGGATCGTGGCGGAGGAGCAGGACCGCCGCGCCTGAATCGAGGTTCGCGCTCAGCGTCCCCAGACCGTTGCCCGATAGAATCAGGGCACTGATCTTCAACACAGGAAAGAGGGAGAACTCCCATGGCAGAACGTACCGTGAAAGTCGCGTCCGCGTCGGGCCTGCATGCGCGCCCGGCAGCGATCTTCTCGAAGGCCGCCGGCGAGCAGCCCGCCAAGGTCACCATTGAGAAGGCCGGCGGCTCCGCCATCGACGCCTCCTCGATCCTCATGCTCATGACCCTCGGCGCCGGCCACGGCGACGAGGTGACCCTCCGCGCTGAGGGCGACGGCGCCGAGGAATCGGTCAACGCCCTCGCCGAGCTGCTCGAGAAGGACCTCGACGCCGAAGGCTGAGCCTCCCCGGATGCGCTGTGGGTCTCCCCGGGTGAAATACGCGTGTCTGCCCTGATGCACTGTGCGTGTGCTGACTCGGCGCATCACCCACGCCCCGGCGTCCAGACGCATCATCCTTGACTGCGCCCCGTTGCTCTCGCCGAGCAGCGGGGCGCTGTCATGCCTCCGCAGCGATCCGAACACGCACCCCTCGCACAGCTATCCCAAACTTGCGGCGAATCATCCACCCAAAAGCGGCTCCAGCGGTGGATCATTCACCGGAAGTTCCGGGACGGGGACGAGCCGGGACGGGGACGAGCCGGGCCTGGAACGACCTGGCCGAGACCCCCTCAGAGCCCCAGCTGATCCAGCACCGGCAGCTTCGCGCGCACCGCGGCCTTCGCGTCAGCCGCCGTCGGCGAGGACACGGCCGTGAGCGCCAGCTCGCGCGCCTCCTCCATCGTCACCTCGGACAGCACGCGCGCCACCGCGGGCAGCAGACGCGGCGTCATCGACAGGGAGTTCACGCCCAGGCCCACGAGCACCACCGCGAGCGCCGGGTCGCCGGCGGATTCGCCGCACACACCCACGGGCTTGTTGACATCCGCGCCCACAGCATCGGGGTCACCACCGGCGCGGCGGGCACCGGTCGCGGTCGCGCCCACGAGGGCGAGGACCGCGGGCTGCCACGGGTCGTTGAGCTTCGCGAGGGCGCCGAGCATACGGTCAGCAGCCATCGTGTACTGGGTGAGGTCGTTGGTGCCGATGGACGCGAAGTCGCAGGCGGCGAGGAGATGGTCGGAGGTGAGGGCGGCGCTGGGCGTCTCCACCATGATCCCGGCCTTCTCGATGCCGGCGGCACGGGCCATCTGCATGAAGTCCTCGGTGTCCTCGAGGGTGGAGATCATCGGCGCCATCACCCACGGTTCGGCGCTGGTGGTCTCGGTGGCGCGCTTGATGGCCTCCAGCTGGTTCTCCAGCACGGACCGCTTCTCCCAGGAGGTGCGGTAGGCGCGGATGCCGAGCGCGGGGTTCGGCTCGTCCTCGTCGGTGAGGAACGGCAGCGGCTTGTCGGCACCGGCGTCGATGGTGCGGATGGTGACCTTCTTGCCGTCGAAGTGGCGCAGCACCGCGGCGTACGCCTCGGTCTGCTCCTCCACGGTGGGTTCGTCGTCGCGGTCGAGGAACAGGAATTCGGTGCGGAACAGGCCCACGCCGTCGGCGTTCGCCTCCGCAGCGGCGGCAGCGTCGGCGGCGCCTCCGATGTTGGCGAGCAGCGGGATGCGCACGCCGTCCTTGAGGACTGCGCCGCCGCCGTCGTAGGTGAGGGGGTTGGCCTGGAGGTCGGCCCAGGCGGCGGCGAGGTCGCGTTCGCGGTCGGTGACGTGATCGGTGATGATGCCGGTGCCGCCGTCGACGAACACTTCGGTGCCGCTGGTCAGCTGGTCCACGCCCTTCGCTGCGACCACGGCGGGCAGGCCGAGCTGGCGGGCGAGGATGGCGGTGTGGGACTGGGGGCCGCCGTCGGAGGTGATGAGGGCGGTGACCACCGCGGGGTCGAGGGTGGCGGTGTCGGCGGGGGCGAGGTCCACAGCGGCGAGCACGAACGGGGTGTCGCAGTCGGGGATGCCGGGTGCCTGTTCGCCGCGCAGTTCGGCGACGATGCGGGCGCGGACGTCCTTAACGTCGGCGGCGCGCTCGGCCATGTAGCCGCCGAGGCCTTCGAGCATGTCCGCGACCTGGTCGCCGGCCTCCCACACGGCGCGTTCGGCGGTGCGGCGCTCGCTGCGGATGAGGCCCTCGGCGGTGGTGGTGAGGGTGGGGTCCGCGGCCATCTGTGCGGTGGCTTCGAGGACTCCCTTGGCGTCCCCGGTGGCGCGGGAGGCGCGCTCTTCGAGGACGGTGCGGACCGCTGCGGCGGCCGACGGGATCCGGGCGATCTCCGCCTCGAGGTCGGCGCCGTCGGCGAGGCGCTCGTCAGCGTTGGGCGCGGCGATCGGCGCGGCCATCACCTTGACAACATCGACCACGCGGCCGGGGCTGACAGCTGCTCCACGGAATTCGGTCACGGTCCACCTCTTGGGTCTCGGGTCGGTGAGGACCGCCCCATCCTATGGGCGGACTCTGGGGGAATCTGTGGCGAACGTCCCGCGCTGCGGCGCCCGGCGCGGGCCCGAGCGGGGCCGAGCGGGGCCGACGGGTTCCCGCGTTCCAGGGGCTGCGGCCTGTATCGTTGTGCGAGGCACCTTCGACACGTCGGAGTTCTCGTCCTCCGCCCGAGCGGGCCCGGTACCCGCCGGGATGACCGTCCTCGAGAGAAGGATTCCGCGCCATGACCACTGCTTCGCAGCATTCCCCCGCCTCGTCCGGCCCCCTGCCGCCGGCCGACGCTCCGCAGGCCGACGCTCCGCAGGCCCTGCAGGCCCCAAGCGGGCACCGGGTCGGCTTCGACCGAGAGAAGTACATTGCGATGCAGTCCGAGCACATCGCGCATCGCCGCGCTGAGATCGGCGGCAAGCTGTACCTGGAGATGGGCGGCAAGCTGTTCGACGACATGCACGCCTCCCGCGTGCTGCCCGGCTTCACCCCGGACAACAAGATCGTGATGCTGGAGGAGCTGCGGGACGAGATCGAGATCCTCATCGCGATCAACGCGAAGGACTTGGAGCGCAATAAGATCCGCGCCGATCTCGGCATCTCCTACGAGGAGGAGTCCCTGCGCCTGGTGGACGTGTTCCGTGAGCGCGGGTTCCTCGTGCAGAACATCGTGCTCACGCAGATGGAGGACGGCAACCAGGCGGCGCGGGCGTTCAAGCGGCGCCTGGAGCGCCTGGGCCTGAGCGTGGCGCGGCACCGCACCATCGAGGGCTACCCGGCGGACACGGAGACTGTGGTCTCGGAGAAGGGGCTGGGCCGCAACGACTGGGTGCGCACGTCCCGCGACGTCATCGTGGTGACCGCTCCCGGCCCCGGGTCGGGCAAGCTCGCCACCTGTCTCTCGCAGATCTACCACGACAACCGCAACGGCATCCCCGCGGGCTATGCGAAGTTCGAGACGTTCCCGATCTGGAACCTGCCGCTGGACCACCCGGTGAACCTGGCGTACGAGGCAGCGACCGCGGACCTCGACGACGTCAACATGATCGACCCGTTCCACCTCGCCGCCTACGACGAGCTCGCGGTGAACTACAACCGCGACGTGGAAGTGTTCCCGCTGCTGAAGGTGCTGCTGGAGCAGATGCTCGGCTCCTCCCCGTACCAGTCCCCTACGGACATGGGGGTGAACATGGTCGGCTCCTGCATCAGTGATGACGAGGTGTGCCGGGAGGCGGGCCGCCAGGAGGTGATCCGCCGGTTCTTCAAGGCCCTGGTGGCGGAGCGCCGCGCGGAGGAGGACTCGGATGAGTCGGACAAGATCGCGATCATCATGCGCAAGGTGGGGGTGTCGCGCACGGACCGGCCGGTGGTGCAGCCGGCGCTGGATGTGGCGCGGCGGACGAAGGGGCCCGCGTCGGCGATCCAGTTGGCGGACGGCACGATCATCACCGGCAAGACCACCGAACTGCTCGGCTCCAGCGCCGCGATGCTACTGAATGCGCTGAAGCATCTGGCGGGGATTGAGAAGAAGGCGCTGCTGCTGCACCCGGATGCGATCCGCCCGATCCAGTCGCTGAAGGTGGACCACCTCGGTTCCCGCAATCCGCGCCTGCACACCGACGAGGTGCTGATCGCGCTGTCGAGCTCGGCGTCCACGGATGAGCGGGCGCGCCGGGCCCTGGAGCAGCTGCGGTCCCTGCGCGGCTGCGATGTGCACACCACCACGATCCTCGGAACGGTCGATGAGGGCATCTTCCGCTCCCTCGGCATTGAGGTGACGAGCGAACCGGAGTACCAGGTGCGGCGGATGTTCCAGAAGCGCTGAGTGGCGTTTCCGGGGCCAACGGGTTCTGCGCTTCTGCCCGTCCTGGTTGCCGCGCCATCAACCAGCGCCGCCCCGGAAAGCACGCACGTTCCTGCACCCCACCGGGCCGCACTCTCCTCGCTCCGAGCCGCCTGCTGCGCCCCTCATTCGCCAGCCGCATCCCCATCCGCCAGCGGCACCCCTTCCCGCCGGCGGCACCCCATCCGCCGCCCCGCGCTTTCCGACCGCCGCGCACAGCGAAGGCGCAGACCACGGTGGAGCAGTCTGCGCCTTCGGGGGCGGCATCCGTCGGCCGGGAGGGCAGCCGACGGGTCCCGGGAGTCTCACCGCTCAGCGGCGCCCGAGGCTTGGTGCCTCAGCGAACGACGACCACGCGGCCGTTCACGAACCAGCTGCGCGCCCAGAGCATGTCGGCGGCTGCAGTGCTGATGCGGGAGCAGCCGTGCGATGCCGGGTAGGGCGGGATGCTGTTGGATCCGTGGATCGCCCAGCCGCGGTCGTAGTACGCGGGGCGGTACATGTTGCCGAGCGGGCCTGTCTGCCAGCCCTTGGTGTGGCGGCGGTAGATGCGGAACTTTCCGCGAGGCGTGGTGGCGCGCTTCCAGCGGCCGCCGGAGTAGTATCGCTCGCCGCTGCCGGTCGAGGTGTTGAGGGTGAACTTCAGGACGCCGCCGGAGATGCAGTACAGCAGCTGCTTGCCGAGGTCGACCTCGAAGGCAGTGCCGGACGTGACGGTGGGGCGGGGCTTCACGCCTCGGTCGAGAGCGGCCCAGGTCTTGGCGCCGACGACGCCGTCCGGCTTGAGGCCGGCGGCTTTCTGCAGCGCGTAGACGGCCTGAAGGGTGGTTCCGCCGAACTTGCCGTCCGCGCTGCCGGCCCAGTAGGTGGTGGCATTGAGTCGGGACTGCAGCTGCTTCACAGCGGCACCGCTGGAGCCCTTGCGGAGGGTGGGGCGGTTGCCGCCGGGAGCGGGCTCGGTGGTCGCAGCATCGAGGGCGGCCCATGTCTTCGCGCCGACGACACCGTCGGCTGCGAGGCGCTTGGACTTCTGGAAGGCGATGACGCCGGAACGGGTGGCCTTCCCGAACACGCCGTCGGCGGCGCCGCGCCAGCTGGTGACCTGGCGCAGGCGGTTCTGCAGGTCTTTGACCGCAGCGCCGCGGCTGCCGAGGCGCAGTGTGGGTCGTGCGGCGATCGCTGGGACTGTGAAGGCGGTGAGAGCGGCGGCTGTGCCGACTGCGCCGGCTCCGGCGATGAGGCCGCGGCGGCCGATGCGAGTAGTGGTGTCTGCGGCGACGGATGCGCCGGCTGTGCGTTCGGTATGCATTGTGGTCCCCCATAGTGCAATGCCCGATGGGTATCCCCGTGCTGTGTGGGGTGTTCCGTCTGGGCGGTGGCCGTCGGCGCTTTGCCGACGATGCGGTCGCGAAACAGTTGCCAATGAACAGCAATCGCTTCGTCAAGACCTAGTAAAGCCCCGAGTGTCCTCATAGCGCAAGTCTGGCGACATGGGTACCCGTCCCCACTTCTTTCACTGGTGGAAACCTGGGGCTCAGCGCGGGCGTGGGCGCAGTACAGGTCCCAGGTGTCGGCTGGGCGGACGACGGGCCGCCAGGGCTGCTCGCGAAATGCGATGACTGCTGAACTGGTGTGCAGCAGGCGGCCCGTTCCCCGGGGCCGAGGTTCGGCCATGATGAGAGTTCACGTGAGAAGGCTTGTGGCTGCGATTGTGCTTGTCTCGCATGCGGTGCTCGGCCGCGGTTTCAGGTACCGGCTGCTGCGTGACGAAGGCCGAGAACGCCGGGGAACCCATGGCCACCCGGACCGCCTGGCGGCTCTGCCAGGCCAACGGGTGGCACTCAGCGTTCGGGACCAAGCGAGGCAAGAACGGTCGCCGGCCCGGCCCGCCCGTGCACGATGACCGTGTCAAGCGCCAGTTCACCGCCCAAGGACTGAACCAGCTCTGGCTGACCGACACCACCGAGCGCCCCACGGGCGAGGGCAAGCTCTACCTCTGCGCCAACAAACACCTCTACCCCGGGCGGATCGTGGGGTACTCCATGGCCGGGTGCGTGGTGCACCCCAACCGCGGCTCGCAGTTCCGCTCGAACTTGTTCCAAGACGCCCTCAGCCGGCAGGACCGGCTGGGTCGGTTGCCCCCGGTCGAGTACGAGATGCTCGTGGCCCCCACGACCGCACACGCGGCGTGAGACACACTCTCACCTATCCATGCACCAGCCCCCGACCAGGAACCTGGAGAGGACTTTGCCGCCGGCTACCAGATGCTTCAAGGGATCTGGGAGGCCACCGCACCTCATGCAGACTTGGCTCCGCACCGAGCGGCATACCGCTTCGTCTCGCAGGTCTACCCTTCGATTCAGCCTTCTCGAGGTAGTGACGACCTTCTGTGGGCCCGACTGGGCACCAAAACTGTTGGACTTGTCCACGAACACATGAGCGACGTTGCCGTGACACGCGCACACGAGGTCATCGCGACCGATGCCGACACCGCAGCGAAGCTCCTCGAGGAAAGAATCGACGACGAAGTCGAGAACGCCAACGGCACGACCGCCGAGGAAATCGTCGACTCGATCGCCGAACGCTTGAAGAAGCGCACGACCAAGTCCGGCAATGGCACCGATGATCACCCTGTATTTAGGTCACTGGCCGAACGACTCGACCGGCTACGTCAACGCACCATTGCCACTTCCGAGCAGTCGATCGAGTGGCTGCCCGCAACCTTTGACCCGGTTCGAGATGTGACTGCTGTGGAGACGCTGGCCATCCGGTCGTCAGAGGGCTGCAGGGCACCGGCGCCCAGCTGCCGAAGCCCGTTGAAGGCTGCGTGCTAGCGCACCCCGGCAGGCAGATCCTCTCGGGCGGAGGTGTTGTCCCAGATGAGCGCGCTGTAGATCCGCTCTGCTGGAGCGGTCACTTCCTGCCGGCCTGCAGGGAGCGCACCACCCCGATGATGGCAGCAATCAGGAGCACCGCACCGGCGGCGCTGGCGCCGTGGCGCACCGCGGTGGCCCCGTCAGCGCCGAGAACGAACTGCTCAATGATCCACACACCGAGGCCGAGGAACACGGCGATCAGCGTCGCTGTACCGATGAGTGAGGCGATCGAGGTGGACGAGGTCTTCGTGGTGGGTGTGGTGGTGTGGTTATCGGGTGAGGGGGACGGGGTGTGTGCCATGGGAAGCTCCGGAGATTGCGGTGGCAGAGACGCTGACAATTTAGAGGAGCAGGTGTGTCCCGTGTCAAGTTGTTGGCAGGAATATTGGGCCAGCAAAGTTGGCGGTGTCGGGGCTGGCGTGCCCGAGCTGGACGTCCAGGGGTCGGTTCCAGCGGATGGCCGCCGGGGCCAGTCCTTCACACACACAGCAACAAGCAGCGTCAATGAACCTGTGCCGCGAAAAAACGATTAAATGCGTGTGGGCCCCAACCACAAGGCTGGAGCCCACACCACACAAGAAAAGAGTCCGGCAGCGACCTACTCTCCCACACCCTCCCGAGTGCAGTACCATCGGCGCAGTTGGGCTTAGCTACCGGGTTCGGAAAGGTAACCGGGCGTTTCCCCAACGCTATGACCACCGGAACAACCACACAAGGACCGTTCCACACCACACCCACCGGGTGCGGGGATCAGACACTATACAAACAATACAACCCCACCACCAACACCACCCACAAAAAGGGCACTGCCGGCAGCCACAAGGGGTGCGGTCAATCAACCGCCTAGTGGACGCGAACACACAAGCAAACACACCAACCAACAGCCAGTGCTTTATGCGTATTTTGATAAAGTCATCGACCAATTAGTACCAGTCAGCTCCACACGTTACCGCGCTTCCACATCTGGCCTATCAACCCAATCATCTCTTGGGGGTCTCACACACCCAAAGGTGCACGGATATCTCATCTCGAAGCAGGCTTCCCGCTTAGATGCTTTCAGCGGTTATCCCTTCCCAACGTAGCCAACCAGCCATGCCCTTGGCAGAACAACTGGCACACCAGAGGTCAGTCCATCCCGGTCCTCTCGTACTAGGGACAGGCCTTCTCAAATATCCAACGCGCGCAGCGGATAGGGACCGAACTGTCTCACGACGTTCTAAACCCAGCTCGCGTACCGCTTTAATAGGCGAACAGCCTAACCCTTGGGACCAACTCCAGCCCCAGGATGCGACGAGCCGACATCGAGGTGCCAAACCATGCCGTCGATATGAGCTCTTGGGCAAGATCAGCCTGTTATCCCCGGGGTACCTTTTATCCGTTGAGCGACACCCATTCCACAATGAGGTGCCGGGTCACTAGTTCCAGCTTTCGCTCCTGCCCGACATGTCTGTCTCGCAGTCAAGCTCCCTTGTGCACTTACACTCAACACCTGATGACCGACCAGGCTGAGGGAACCTTTGAGCGCCTCCGTTACTCTTTAGGAGGCAACCGCCCCAGTTAAACTACCCATCAGGCACTGTCCCTGAACCAGATCATGGCTCGAGGTTAGATATCCAAAACGACCAGAGTGGTATTTCAACAACGACTCCACCAACACTAGCGTGCCAGCTTCCCAGTCTCCCACCTATCCTACACAAGCCGCTCCGAACACCAATACCAAACTATAGTAAAGGTCCCGGGGTCTTTCCGTCCTGCTGCGCGTAACGAGCATCTTTACTCGTAATGCAATTTCGCCGAGTTCGCGGTTGAGACAGTGGAGAAGTCGTTACGCCATTCGTGCAGGTCGGAACTTACCCGACAAGGAATTTCGCTACCTTAGGATGGTTATAGTTACCACCGCCGTTTACTGGGGCTTAACTTCCCAGCTTCGCACCCGAAGGCGCTAACCAGTCCGCTTAACCTTCCAGCACCGGGCAGGCGTCAGTGAGTATACAGCGTCTTACGACTTCGCACTCACCTGTGTTTTTAGTAAACAGTCGCTTCTCCCTGGTCTCTGCGACCCTCCCAGCTCTCACTGGTCAGGTCCCCCTTCTCCCAAAGTTACGGGGGTATTTTGCCGAGTTCCTTAACCACGATTCTCTCGAACGCCTCGGTATTCTCTACCAGATCACCTGAGTCGGTTTAGGGTACGGGCGGCTGCGCTCGTGGCGCCGGGACTTTTCTCGGCAGTACAGGATCACCCAACTTCCCCACTAAAGGGTCACTATCACGTCTGACCTACACGCGCCCAACATTACTCGGGCACAGGCTGCACGCTTAGACGGGGACAACCATCGCCCCGCGGAAGCTACCTCACTGCGTCATCCCACACGCTCACCTACTCACCGATTGGACCCCAGCCTCACACCACACCAACACCCGAAGGTGAAGAGCAGCGCTCGGGTGGTTAGCATCACGACTTTCAGCATGGGTCCTCACACAACCGGTACGGGAATATCAACCCGTTATCCATCGACTACGCCTGTCGGCCTCGCCTTAGGACCCGACTAACCCAGGGCGGATAAACCTGGCCCTGGAACCCTTGATCATTCGGCGGACGGGATTCTCACCCGCCTAATCGCTACTCATGCCTGCATTCTCACTCGCACACCATCCACCACAAGGTCCCCCCGCAGCTTCACACAATGCACGACGCTCCCCTACCCACCCCACACACAGTGGAGTGACACAGCTTCGGCGGTGTACTTAAGCCCCGCTGAATTATCGGCGCGGAATCACTTGACCAGTGAGCTATTACGCACTCTTTCAAGGGTGGCTGCTTCTAAGCCAACCTCCTGGTTGTCTCAGCAACTCCACATCCTTTCCCACTTAGCACACGCTTAGGGGCCTTAGCTGATGTTCTGGGCTGTTTCCCTCTCGACTATGAAGCTTATCCCCCACAGTCTCACTGCTGCGCTCTCACGTCACCGGCATTCGGAGTTTGGCTAAGGTCAGTAACCCGGTGGGGCCCATCGCCTATCCAGTGCTCTACCTCCAGGACGAAACACGCAACGCTGCACCTAAATGCATTTCGGGGAGAACCAGCTATCACGAAGTTTGATTGGCCTTTCACCCCTATCCACAGGTCATCCCCTCCATTTTCAACTGAAGTGGGTTCGCGCCTCCACGCGGTCTTACCCGCGCTTCACACTGCCCATGGATAGATCACTTCGCTTCGGGTCTAGAGCCGGCAACTAAAGGCGCCCTATTCAGACTCGCTTTCGCTACGGCTACCCCACACAGGTTAACCTCGCTACCGACCACTAACTCGCAGGCTCATTCTTCAAAAGGCACGCCGTCACCCCACAAAAAAGGCTCCGACGGATTGTAAGCACACGGTTTCAGGCACTATTTCACTCCCCTCCCGGGGTACTTTTCACCTTTCCCTCACGGTACTTGTCCGCTATCGGTCACAAGAAAGTATTTAGGCTTACCAGGTGGTCCTGGCAGATTCACACCGGATTTCACGAGCCCGGTCCTACTCGGGACAATGCACCATCACCCAGCCATGCAGTTTCAGCTACGGGACTCACACCCACTACGGTTCCCCACTCACAAGGATTCACCTACCACACACTGACAGCGACGACCAGGCGGCAGCCCAATCCATGCACATCCCACAACCCCTGATCAGCAACCTCTGCCGAGTATCACACCAACCAGGTTTAGCCACATCCGCTTTCGCTCGCCACTACTCACGGAATCACAATTGTTTTCTCTTCCTACGGGTACTGAGATGTTTCACTTCCCCGCGTTCCCCCCATACCGCCTATACATTCAACGGCAGGTACCAGACCATAACGCCTGGCAGGTTTCCCCATTCGGACATCCCCGGCTCACAGGTCGGTTGTCACCTCCCCGGGGCTTAACGCAGACTCCCACGTCCTTCATCGGCTTCTTGTGCCCAGGCATCCACCGTGCGCCCTTGAAAACTTCAACAAAACACACATAAAAATGAACACACAGAGACAAAACAAAAACAAAGCTTCGTTTCGCAACAATCTGTAAATTGCTTACAAGATGCTCGCGTCCACTATGCAGTTGACAAACAACACCCCCACACCAAGGCCCCACCACCCACACAGGATGGCTCCTACCCCAGCAGGGAAGAAACGACACAAGCCGCCTCACACCCCAATAGTGTGCCTACCAAACCCCACCAGCCGAACCCAGACCCGTTCCAGCACCCCCGAAGAGACACGTACTAGAGCCAGCCCAACCAGCAGCAGCCTGTTGATTCATTGATGTTCCACCCAACGAGCAGCACCCGCAACACACTCGGTCACGACAGTGCCATAACGCTCGAAAGATACTCCTTAGAAAGGAGGTGATCCAGCCGCACCTTCCGGTACGGCTACCTTGTTACGACTTAGTCCCAATCACCGATCCCACCTTCGACAGCTCCCTCCCACAAGGGGTAAGGCCACTGGCTTCGGGTGTTACCGACTTTCGTGACTTGACGGGCGGTGTGTACAAGGCCCGGGAACGTATTCACCGCAGCATTGCTGATCTGCGATTACTAGCGACTCCGACTTCATGGGGTCGAGTTGCAGACCCCAATCCGAACTGAGACCGGCTTTTTGGGATTCGCTCCACCTCACAGTATCGCAACCCATTGTACCGACCATTGTAGCACGCGTGAAGCCCAAGACATAAGGGGCATGATGATTTGACGTCATCCCCACCTTCCTCCGAGTTGACCCCGGCAGTCTCCCATGAGTCCCCACCCGAAGTGCTGGCAACATGGAACGAGGGTTGCGCTCGTTGCGGGACTTAACCCAACATCTCACGACACGAGCTGACGACAACCATGCACCACCTGTGCACCAGTCCAAAGAAAACCACATCTCTGCAGCGATCCAGTGCATGTCAAGCCTTGGTAAGGTTCTTCGCGTTGCATCGAATTAATCCGCATGCTCCGCCGCTTGTGCGGGCCCCCGTCAATTCCTTTGAGTTTTAGCCTTGCGGCCGTACTCCCCAGGCGGGGCACTTAATGCGTTAGCTGCGGCGCGGAAAACGTGGAATGTTCCCCACACCTAGTGCCCAACGTTTACGGCATGGACTACCAGGGTATCTAATCCTGTTCGCTCCCCATGCTTTCGCTTCTCAGTGTCAGTAATGGCCCAGAGACCTGCCTTCGCCATCGGTGTTCCTCCTGATATCTGCGCATTTCACCGCTACACCAGGAATTCCAGTCTCCCCTACCACACTCTAGCCTGCCCGTACCCACCGCACGCCCAACGTTAAGCATTGGGTTTTCACGGCAGACGCGACAAGCCACCTACAAGCTCTTTACGCCCAATAATTCCGGACAACGCTTGCGCCCTACGTATTACCGCGGCTGCTGGCACGTAGTTAGCCGGCGCTTCTTCTGCAGGTACCGTCACCCAAAGGCTTCTTCCCTACTGAAAGAGGTTTACAACCCGAAGGCCGTCATCCCCCACGCGGCGTCGCTGCATCAGGCTTCCGCCCATTGTGCAATATTCCCCACTGCTGCCTCCCGTAGGAGTCTGGGCCGTGTCTCAGTCCCAGTGTGGCCGGTCGCCCTCTCAGGCCGGCTACCCGTCATCGCCTTGGTGAGCCATCACCTCACCAACAAACTGATAGGCCGCGAGCCCATCCTCCACCGATAAATCTTTCCAACCCACACCATGCGGTGCAGACAGAACATCCGGTATTAGCCCCGATTTCTCGAAGTTATCCCGAAGTGAAGGGCAGGTTACTCACGTGATACTCACCCGTTCGCCACTAATCCAACCCAGCAAGCTGGGCCTTCATCGTTCGACTTGCATGTGTTAAGCACGCCGCCAGCGTTCGTCCTGAGCCAGGATCAAACTCTCCATAAAAAAATTTGAAACCCGGCAGAAAACAAACAACCGACGCTGATAAAAATCAGCGTTCAATTGTCCGAAGAAATCAACTAGAAAATTGATCCTCTGCCAAAAAAAACTTTGGCATCAATAAACAGACACACTATTGAGATATCAAACAACTTGCGCACCCGAACCTCGCCCCCGATCACAATCGGCGGTCCGCTCCGGAGCAACCCCTCTAACCTACTCAGCTGACCAGACCCTGTCAAATCCCGGCACCGTGACCTCAGCCACACCGAACGACCGTCCCGGTCCACCTCTTCAGTTATCTCCCTGAGCAGCACCCGGAAGAAGTTCATCTCCCGTTCACCGCCCTGCGGGGCAACGAGATAAAACATTACGGCCCCCGAACCGGGGCGCGCAAGCCCAACCAGGTGTTTCGTGGTCCGTGTCATAAAACCGCTCTGTCCTGGGGTTCTGATCACTCCCTGAGACCTTCCCGAGAGCCTCCCGCCACTGCAGCACCGACCCCCAACAGTTCGGTGGTCCTTCCTCCTCCACCTCCCTGCTTGCACTCCGCTACCACTCTGCTTGGTCACCGGCAGCACCTATCGGTGCAGGCAGGATTGCACCACCTACGGGTGCGGGTACGGGAGGGGTCATCGAGCAGTTCAGGCAGGAATGGGGCATCGAGCGGCGCGGCTACGAGGGGCGCACCGACCGTCCCAAGCCGGGGGCATCGATCCTTCTGCGGATGTGGGAGATCCGGCGCTTGACGTCCCGAATAGAGCCATCAATCGTCGGCAAGCGCACGGCGCCACGTCCGAAACGTCGGCAAGCGCACGGCGGCACGTCCGTAAGGGCCCCGGAGAGGGGGCGGTCCACTGCCCGCCAGTGCCGCGGCGGTCACCTGGTACTCCGGTCGTCACTCTGACCGCTGCAGCCATCCGGTTCTGCGCCCGACCCCGGAAACGACAGAAGGACCCCGGCCGAACCGGGGTCCTTCTGCGTCGATCTCCTGCATGCCCTTGGGCGATGCTGCGGAGCCGAATCTTCGGCGGTAGCGGGGGGATTTGAACCCCCGGTGCGGGGTTGCCGCACACGACATTTCGAGTGTCGCACCTTCGGCCGCTCGGACACGCTACCGTCCGTACACGTTACCGGAGCCTGCAGTCGCCGCCAAGTCGATTCCAGTTCATGCGTTCGAGGTCACGCATCGCGTCCGCGCGGATAGGCTTCCCCGTATGACTGGAACCGAGACACCGCAGAACCCGTCGGCCGAGCGCACCATCCCGCCGATCCCCCACAAGCGTCCCATCATCCGCAGCCACCACGGCGACGACGTCGTCGACGACTTCGACTGGCTGCGCGACAAGGAGAACCCCGAGGTGATCGAGCACCTCACGGCGGAGAACGCCTACAGCGACACCGTAATGGCGCCGCTGAAGGACCTGCGCGGCGCCATCACGGAGGAGATCCGCTCCCATACGCAGGAGACCGACACCTCCGTCCCCTTCCGCGACGGCGACTTCTGGTACCTCACCCGCACCCGCGAAGGCGACGACTACCCCCGCTACTCCCGCATCCGCGCCACCGGTGACTACGCCGACGCCCCGCCCGTCATCGACGACACCAGCGACGCCCTCCTCGACGGCGAGGAGATCATCCTCGACGCACAGGCCCTCGCCGAAGGCGAAGAGTTCTTCTCCCTGGGCGGCATGACCGTCAACGACGCATCCAACCGCCTCGCCTACGCCGTCGACACCACCGGCGGTGAGGTGTACCGGCTGATCATCAAGGACCTCACCACCGGCGACATCATCGACGACGGCGTCACCGACATCGCCTACGGCCTCGCCTTCTCCACCGACGGCTCCCGCATCATCTACGCCACCAACAACGACGCGTGGCGGCAGTACCGCATCCACATGCACACGATCGGCGCCCCGCAGTCGGAGGACCGCCTCATCCTCGAAGAAGAGGACGAGAAGTTCATGATCGGCTTCAGCGAATCCCGCGACGGCACCATGCTCGTCGCCGAAGCCGCCTCCCGCACCACCAGCGAATGCTGGATCATGCCGCTGGACGACCCCGACGCCGAGCCGGTCACCGTCGGAGGCCGCACCCCCGGCCTCGAATACTCCGTGGAGTGGGCCGGCGACCACCTGCTCATCGTCCACAACGCCACCACCAGCGGATTCTCCGTGGCCGCATGCGCGGCAGACTCCGTCGGTCCCCGCAACAACCCCACCGACACCCCGGGCTGCTGGGCGGACGTCCTCGACGCCGCCAGCGGAGAGCGCATCGCCGCCGTGGACGCCTTCGCCTCCCACATCGCGGTCTCCATGCGGGCCGACGGGCGCCCCGCCGTCCGCATCATCCCCCGCGCCGAGCAGGCCGACGGGGGCAGGGAGGCCGACGGGGGCAGGGAGGCCGACGGGGGCAGCGCTTCCCTCGCCGACCGCTGGAACGCGCGACTCGCCTGGGACATCTCCCACGGCGGCGAGCTCGACGGCGTGGACCTCGTCCACAACAACCTGTTCGAGCAGACCACCGTGCGCTACGCCCTGCAGTCCATGCTCACCCCGCTCACCATCGCCGAGATCGACGCGACCGCTGGGCCCCAGCAGCAGCCCACCATCCTCAAGGTCAAGAACGTCCCCAACTTCGATGCCCGCCAGTACCGCGAGCACCGGCTCTGGGCCACCGCGCAGGACGGCACCGCCATCCCCATCTCCCTCGTGCACCGCGCCGAGGTGAAGCCCGACGGCGGCAACCCCGGCTTCCTCTACGGGTACGGGTCGTACGAGATCCCGTCCGATCCCTCCCTCGTGCCGAGCTGGCTGAGCATGCTGGACCGCGGAGTCGTGGTCGCCATCGCGCACATCCGCGGCGGCGGCGAGATGGGCCGCGACTGGTACGACAACGGCAAGATGCTGAAGAAGAAGAACACCTTCACCGACTTCGTGGACTGCGCCCAGTTCCTCGTGGACGAGGGCTGGTTCCACCCGGACCGCATCGCCGCTGAGGGCGGCTCCGCCGGCGGCCTGCTGATGGGCGCCGTCGCGAACCTGGCGCCGGAGAAGTTCCGCGCGATCCACGCCGCCGTCCCCTTCGTGGACGCACTCACCACCATCCTCGACCCGAGTCTGCCGCTGACCGTGGGCGAATGGGAGGAGTGGGGCAACCCGCTGGAGGACCCGGAGGTGTACCGATACATGAAGGGGTACTCCCCGACCGAGAACATCCGCGACGTCCAGTACCCCGCGATCCTCGCCACCACGAGCCTCAACGACATCCGCGTGTTCTTCGTGGAACCGGCGAAATGGGTGGCCCGCCTGCGCGAAGAGACCTCCAACTACAGCGGCCGCCCCGAGGAGGCAGCGCCGATCCCGGACCGTCCGATCCTGTTCAAGCTGGAGATGGTCGCCGGGCACGGCGGTCGTTCGGGACGCTACGCGAAGTGGGAGGAGCGCGCCGAGCAGCTCGCATTCCTGCTCGATCAGATCGACGCGACGCAGCTGCTGACGGCGGACTGACCGTCTGACGCCAGCGCCGGACCCGACCGGCGAAATCCCGGTGAATGATCCACCTCTGGAGCGCTCCAGGGGTGGATCATCTTCTCAACGTCGGGTCGGGAGCCGGACGGGGCGGCGCGGGACAGACGGGGATGGCGCCATCGCGGGCTGAGGTTGCGACGTGGGTCACGACGGGCCAGGAGATCCTCCAGTACTTCGCCTCCTACGGCTACTGGGGGATCTTCGGCACCGCCCTGGTCACGCTCATCCTCATCAGCTACGTCTCGGTCGAGTTCCTGACGGTGGGCCGCGCCGAACAGTACGAGCGCCCCTCCAGCATCTTCCAGTACTACTGCGGCCGCATCCTCGGCACCGGCTTCGACTACTTCTCCACCCTGTTCGTGTTCCTCAGCTTCACCGTGATGGTGTCCGGCGCCGGCGCCGTCTTCAAGGAGCACTACGGCCTCTCTCCGTACATCGGCGGTGTGGCGCTTGCGATCGCCGTCGGCCTCAGCGTGTGGTTCGGTCTGAAGTCGTTGGTGGACGTCATCGGCAAGATCGGCCCGCTGATCGTCGTGGTCGCCATCGCCCTCGGCCTCGTGGGCGTGCTGCGGAACCCGTCGGGCCTGGCCGACGGGGTCGCCCTCCTGCCCACCCTCGAGGTCAAGCAGGCGTCCTCCAACTGGTTCATGTCGGCCCTGTCGTACGTGGGCTTCTGCATGCTGTGGCTCGCAGCGTTCCTGACGGCGCTGGGCAAGTCCACCCGGTCGCAGAAGGAAGGAGTCGCCGGCGGCATCCTCGGCGGCACCGCGTTCGCCATCGCCTGCTCCATCGTCGGCATGGGTCTGCTGGCGAACATCGCGCACGTGGGCACCTCGGAGATTCCGATGCTGACGCTCGCCTCCGACATCAGCCCGCTGCTGGCCTCCGGCATCTCCGTGATGGTGGTCGCCGGCATCTACACCACCGCAGTGCCGCTGCTGTGGACTGTTGCCTCGCGCTTCTTCGCCGACCGCACCCCGAACTTCAAGTACCTGACGGTGGGGCTGGCGGCACTCGGCACCGTGATCGGCCTGATCCTGCCGTTCAGCGACATGGTCAACCTGGTGTACGTGATCAACGGCTACGTGGGCGTGATCCTGCTGATCATGATGATCATCAGGACTGTTCGACGCGTCGCCAGCGGCGAGGGCCTGCTGCCACGCGGTCGCCGCACCGACGCGCCTGACTCCGCTCGCTGATCCGAGCGCGGGAGCACCCGCTGCTGAGGGGAGCGTCCGCTGCGGATCGGGACGCGGCGTCAATCACCGCGACACCCAGAATTCAGAAGAGAAAACCACCTCTGGAGCGTTCCAGAGGTGGTTTTCTCTTCCAGAGTTCAGCCCGCCAAGGCTGACCGGGGACAGCGGGCCAGTTCTGCTGACCGGGTCCAGCAGGTCAGTTCTGCTGGCCGTCCTGGGTGGGTCGCCACTGCTGCGGCTGCTCACCGGTGCTTCCCGGCGCCGGCGGTGCCGAATTCGGGTACCCCGGTGCCTGCGGCGCCGAATTCGGGTAGCCCGGCGCCGGCGGAGCGGAGTTCGGCTGACCGGGCTGGGCGGAGCCGTACTGCTGCTCACCGGTCTGGCCCGGTGCCTGCGGCGCAGACTGCGGGTAGGCGTTCTGGTCGAACGGCGCCTGCTGCGCGGACTGCTGCGGTGCATGCGGGGCACTCTGCTGCGGTGCATGTGGGGCACTCTGCTGCGGCGGGTACGGCGCGGACTGCTGAGGTGCGCTCTGCATCGGCTGGCCCGGGTGCACCGGCTGAGCAGGCTGACCGTTGCCGGCGGACTGCCCGGCACCACCTGCCGCCGCACCAGCACCGGCACCAGCAGCCGGCATACCGAGCTGCAGCGCGGCGAGCGGCTGGGAGTCGACCAGCGCATCCTCACGCGGAGCGTAGTGACTGCCGGACAGGCGGCTGCGGCGGATCCAGCTGGTCAGCGCCTCCGGAATGAACGGGGTGATGAACGGGCCGCCGAAGCGCGCCAGCAGCTCCACCACGAAGCCCCAGATGGCGAACAGGAACGGCGCCCACAGCGGGGCACCGAGGCTGCCGCCGAGCGAGCCGAATCCGCCGTCCAGCAGACTCGTCCCGCCGTTGAGGGTGGAGATCGCGGTCAGGGCGATGCCGGCGAGGAAGTACGCGGTGGGCAGCGCAAGCCACGACGTCACGATGGACAGCATGTTCCCCGGGACCACTCGGCGACCACGGGACCACAGCACCGCCATCGCCACCAGCAGCACAACATCCAGCAGGAGGACCAGGAGGATCACGTACCAGGGCGTGCTGAACAGGGTCAGCACGTCCGCCCCGGAGGCGCCGTAGCCCGAATAGGACACGGTGATGCCGGCGAGGGACGCGATCGCAACCCCGAGACCGCCGAAAGCGCCGCCGAGCAGGGGCAGGACGAACACCATGGAGAGCAGGTCGGTGAAGCCAACTCCCTGGAACAGTCCGTACAGGAAGAACCCGACGACCATGACCACGGCGAGGATCAGCGCGTGGACGAACGCCAGGCGGAAACCGGCGAACAGTTCACGCACAGCAGCCCACCAGCGGGGACGCTGCGCACCCGAGAACTGGCCCACTGCCAGCACCAGGGAGAACACGAACCAGAGGCCGAAGAAGCCGCCCGGGCCGGCCGCATCCAGGCGGGCGTCCGACTCGCGGATTGCGAAGATGAACGGCATCAGTGTGCCGATCACCGCGATGGGGAACCCGGCGATCAGCGAGGACACCGCGATGTGCAGCAGCGACGGCTCATGGCTGCGCTTCTGGATGAAGCGGCCGGCGAAGAAGCCGAACACGAGGATCGTGAGGAACACGAGGATCGGCACGAAGCGGATCGCAAAGACCTCCTCACCGTCGTGCACGAGGTTCAGCGCAGCGAAGCAGGCCATAGCGACGAAATGGAACGGCAGGCCGATGATGGCGCCCACGCCGTCGGCATCCATGCCGGTGATGCCTTCGCTGATGTCGGTGGTGCTCGAGGATCCGGACGCCCCGATCGCGCCGGCGATCACGAGCGAGACGAGGGTAATGATCGCGGCGACGAGACCGGCGCCGTAGGTGGCGAGCGCTGCGAGGATCGCCGGCAGCGGGTTGGAGATGCCGAAGCGCTCCATCTGACCGGACAGGTGCGCCTTCATCTGCTCCGCGGTCGGTTCGGAGTGCTGCTGGCCGTGGAACTGCTGACCGGCCTGCGGCTGGGCCTGCTGGCCCTGCGGTGCAAGCTGCTGGCCGCCCTGCATCGGCTGGCCCGGCTGCGCCTGCTGCTGGGCGGGCTGGCCGGGATGCGCCGGGTGCGGCGGCTGGGCCTGCGCGGCGTGGCCCTCCGGCGCTGGAGCGGCCGACGGGTGCTGGCCCTGCGGGGCCGGCGCGGCCGACGGGTACTGACCCCAGGACTGCTCGGGCGCGGACGGCTGGGACGGCGGCACGCCGTTGGCGGAACCGCCGGCGGCGTGCGAGCCGCCCTGCGGAGGCTGCGGCGGGTTGGACATGGTGGGGACTCTTCTCTGCTGAGGAATCGGGTCAGGAATCGGGGGAAGTGGGGCTCGCAGGCACCATCGATGGTGGTCACTGCACCCGTCGGCCAACCGGCGAATGCTCACATGGCCGAACCCGACCAGGATAGCCGAAAAGGGCAATCCGGGCCGGGTTCGGTGAGGAGGCGGTGGGCCGCTGTCAGAACGCGGGCAGAACGGAGCCGTCGGTGTAGGTCTCCTCGATGAACTTCTTCACCTCGGGCGAGTGCAGCAGCTTCTCCAGCTTCTTGATGTCCTCGTTGGAGTCGTCCTCGGTGCGCCACGCGAGGATGTTCGCGTTCGGGTTGTCCTTCGCCGGCTCCAGGAAGATCGAATCCTCCGAAGGGTTCAGCTTCGCCTCGATCGCGTAGTTGCCGTTGACCACGCCGGCGCCGAAGTCCTTCAGCGTGCGGGCGATCATCGCCGCCTCCAGCTCCGTGAACTTCAGCTTCTTCGAGTTCTCCTCGACGTCCTCAGCGGTCGCGGAGTTCGGCGCCAGGCCGCTCTTCAGCTTGATCAGGCCGGCGGACTCCAGCAGCGACAGTGCGCGGCCGCGGTTCGTCGGATCGTTCGGGATGGCGATCTCGGAGCCTTCGGGGATGTCGTCGGTGGACTTCGCCTTCTCCGAGTACAGGCCCAGCGGTTCCACGTGCACCGGCTTTCCGGCGGTGAACTTGTAGCTGTTCGCCTTCACCTCGGTGTCGAAGTACGGGATCGACATGTAGAAGTTCGCGTCCAGATCCTTCGAGGCGAGGTCCTTGTTGGGGAGGATGTAGTCGGTGTACTCCCGGACCTCGACCGTCAGGCTCTCCTTCTCCGCGAGGTTGTCGCGCACGAACTCGAGGATCTTCGCGTGCGGAACGGGGCTGGCGCCGACCACGACCGTGCCCTTCTCGCCCGCCTTCGTGTCCACGCCCGCGCCGCAGGCGGCGAGGACGCCGAGCCCGGCCACGGAAGCACCGGCGGCGAACAGGGAGCGGCGCGACAGCGCGGCACCGGTGAGGGCACGCGCGCGTGCAGTGGAATCAGACATAGGGTCTCCTTACGAGGGGGTGGTGGTGATCAGCATGCGCGGGCGGCCTGCTGAGGAACGAAATGTATGAACGGACATGACGGGGCGCGCGGGCACCCGTGGGGCGGCTGCGCCGAAGGCAGGCCGACGGACGCGGGCGAGAAGCCCGGTGCGGGGCCTCGGCGGCTCCCGTCGGCCCTCAGGACCGGGCGCGGTGGTCCACCCTGCGGGCCAGCCAGTCGCCGATGACCTGCACGAGGATCACGATCACCACGAGCACCACGACGGTGGCGACCATGACGAGCGAGTTGTAGTTCTGGTAGCCGCGGCGGAACGCGAGGTCGCCGAGGCCGCCGGCGCCGACGGTGCCCGCCATCGCCGTGTACCCGATGACCGCGATCGTTGTCGTGGTGATCGCCGCGATCAGGCCCGGCATCGCCTCGGCGATCAGCACCTGCCGGATGATCTGCATGCGGCTCGCGCCCATCATCGCGACCGCCTCGATCTTGCCGGCGGGCAGGTCGCGCAGCGCCGCCTCCACCAGCCGGGCCAGGAACGGCACGGACGCGATCGTCAGGGACACGATGGCGGCGTCGGGCCCCGTTGCGCGGCCCATGATCGCCGAGGTGAGCGGGATCAGCGCGATGATGAGGATGACGAACGGGAACGAGCGCAGCACGTTCACGATGAACCCGACGACCGCGTTGAGGCGGCGCGCCAGCGCTGAGCGGGAGCGGCGCGTCTCGAACAGGAGCACGCCCAGCGGCACGCCGATGAGGACGGTGAGGATCATCGTCCACAGTGTCATGTAGATGGTCAGCCACGTATTGATCCACAGCGACGAGTTGACGGTGGTCGAGGTGAACACCGGGTCGGAGAACCATTCGGAGAGCTTGTTCATCGCGCATCCACCTCCTCGGCAAGGACGTCTTCGGCTTCGCAGGCGGCGATGAACCCGGCGAGCCCCTCATCGGACACGGGCCGGCCCGAGGAGTTGCGCAGAGCCAGCTGGATCCGGCCCACCTGCACCCCGCTGATCGTCTCGATGGTGCCGGCCACGAGGCTCGCCTCGGCGCCGTGCGTGTTCGCGAACGCGATCAGGTCCTCCGTGGTGCGCAGCGACGTCGAGTCGCCGTAGTCGAGGTTGACCACGCGGGCGTTCAGCCCCGTCGGCGCCGGAGGCAGCGGGATCAGCTCCTGCGCGAGACGGCCCGACGGATCGGACGCCACCTCCAGCAGCGACCCCGTCTGCACCAGCTGGCCGTGCTCCAGCAGCGACACGTGGTCGCAGATCTCTCGCACAACCGCCATCTCGTGGGTGATGAAGATGACCGTGATGCCGAAGCGGTCCCGCAGGGAGCGGATCAGGTCGAGGATCTGGCGGGTGGTGCCGGGGTCGAGCGCGCTCGTCGGCTCATCGCACAGCAGCACCTCGGGGTTGACGGCGAGACCACGAGCGATGCCGACGCGCTGGATCTGGCCGCCGGACAGCTGCGCGGGGTAGTTGTCCTCGCGGCCCTCCAGCCCCACCAGCTTCACCAGTTCGGCCACACGCCGTTTGATCTCCGCTTTCGGGGTGCCGGCGATCTGCAGGGGGTGGGCGATGTTCTGCGCCGCGGTGCGGGAGTCCAGCAGGTTCGCGTGCTGGAACACCATGCCGATCTTGCGGCGGGCGGCGCGCAGCTGCTTGCCCTCCAGCCCGGACACAGCGGTGCCGCCGATGGTGACGGAGCCGCTGGTGGGCTTCTCCAGACCCGTCAGGCAGCGGATCAGGGTGGACTTGCCGGCACCGGAGCGGCCCACGATGCCGTGGATCTCGCCGGGCTCGATGTGCAGGGAGATGTCGTCGAGGGCGACGACATCCGCTCCACCACCGGGGCCCGGGAAGACCTTGGTCAGATTCTCAAGAGTGATCACGTGCCAATTAAAGACACGAAGGGGTCACGTCAGGAGAGTGTCCGTTCACAGACTGAAACACTCCCCGCCTGCGACGTGCGCCGTCCCACACTGCGGCTGTGACCCAGCGCTCCTGCACGGTCCGTACGCTGGGGGGCATGTCGATCAACGCAGCAGTCGAACTGTCCAACGCCCACCGAGCGGTCCTCGCCGCCGGACCGGTCTCCACCGTCACCGTGTCCCGCACCGTCGAAGCCGGCATCGAAGCGGTCTGGCAGGCCCTCACCGACCCCGATCAGCTCCCCGGCTGGTTCGGTCCCGCCGAGGGCGATCTGCGCGAAGGCGGCGACTACACGCTGCCCACCAACGGCGCCTCTGGCACCATCACCCGCTGCGAGCGTCCCACGAACTTCGCCCTCACCTGGGAGTCGATGGGGCAGTCCACCACGTTCACCGCCTCGCTCGCGGAGCACCCGGCGGGAGGAACACAGGTCACCCTGACGCACGTGGTTCCCGGCGGGGAGCACTGGGACCGGTTCGGTCCGGGCGCCGTCGGCGTGGCGTGGGAGGGCGCGCTGCTGGCGCTCGCCCGGTTCCTCGCGGGAGACCCGTCGGCCGCCCCGGAGGAGATGGCGCACCTGCACGAGGACGAGCAGGGACGCGCCTACATCGAGGGCGCCGCGCGGGCCTGGGGGCAGGCGCACGCCGCTGGCGGCGGGGACCCCGAGGCGGCGGCGCAGGCGGCGGAGCGCACCGCGGCTTTCTACACCGGTCAGGCGGCCCCGGAGGACGAGGCCTGATCCGCGGGCCCGTCGGTCGCCTCCCGCGCGGCGCGCCGGCGGGCCGCCCGCTCCTTGCGCAGTGAGCGGAAGAAGTCCTTCAGCATTGCCCCGCACTCCTCGGCCCGCACGCCGCAGGTGAGCTCCACCCGGTGGTTGAGGCGCGGTTCCCGCACGAGGTCGAACAGGGATCCGGCGGCGCCGGCCTTCGGATCCATCGCACCCACCACAACACGCCGCACCCGGGAGAGGACGATCGCGCCCGCGCACATCGTGCACGGCTCGAGCGTGATGGCGAGAGTGCAGCCATCGAGGTTCCAGCGGCCCGTGACGCGCGCCGCCTCGCGCAGGGCGAGGACTTCGGCGTGCGCGGTGGGGTCCTGGTCGGCCTCTCGGCGGTTGCCGGCGGCTGCGAGGAGCGTGCCGTCCGGCGCGTAGACGGCGGCGCCGATGGGGACGTCGTGCCGCGGGGGCGCGCAGGCGGCGCGGGCCTCCCTCAGGGCGGGCTCCATCAGGTCGTGGTCGCTCATGCGTGCCTCCCCTGCCGGCCGACGGATGCTCCAGGGAAGTGTACCGAGCGGTGAAGGACACCGGAGTCCCGGCCCCGTTCGGTAGGATCCTGGCATGCGCGTTCTTGAGATCGACCACCCTCTGGTGGCCCACAAGCTGACCGTTCTCCGCGACAAGAAGACGCCGAGCTCTGTGTTCCGCCAGCTCGCCGATGAGCTCGTCACCCTCCTGGCCTACGAAGCGACCCGCAGCGTTGCTGTGGCGCCGTCCGGCATCAACACCCCGGTCGCGCCCACCACCGGCATGAAGATCACCGATCCGCAGCCGATGATCGTGCCGATCCTGCGTGCCGGCCTCGGCATGCTCGACGGCCTCACCCGCCTCATCCCCACCGGCGAGGTCGGGTTCCTCGGCATGGTGCGCAACGACGAGACCCTCGAGGTCACCACCTACGCGAACCGACTGCCGGAGGACCTGACGGGCCGTCAGTGCTTCGTGCTGGATCCGATGCTCGCCACCGGCCACACCCTCATCGCCGCGGTGGAGTACCTGCTGGAGCGCGGCGCGAAGGACGTCACCTGCGTGACCCTCGTGTGCGCACCGGAGGGTCTGAAGACCCTGGAGGAGTCCATCGCGGAGGACGTCAACCTCACCGTGGTCACCGCGGCGGTCGATGATCATCTCAACGAGCGCGGCTACATCGTGCCCGGCCTGGGCGATGCCGGCGACCGCCTCTTCGGCGTGGTCGACTGAGCCTCCCCTGCTGACCGTCCCGGAGGGGCCGACGGCGTCAGCGAACCACAGCGCGGGCCGGGTTCTTCCCGGTCCGCGTTTCATTATGTGAACGGCTGTTTGCCAGATGCGCGGCTCTGGTCGATAGTTGAGGCCATGACCCATCACGTGCATCCCGCAGCGACACCGGCCACCGGTGCCGCCATGATGCGCGCGATGATGATGCAGATGATGCAGAGTCAGCCGCGCTTCTGAGCGCACCCTCGCGAAGGAACCGGCTGACAGGAGCCGGTCAAGCAGACGCGGGCTCCAGGTGCCCAGCCGGGAGCACACCCCACCAGGCCGAGCAGGCAGGCGACATCGCCGCCCAGGCCGACCGCTGAGGAACGGATCGCGCAGACGCGACCACCAGCAGGGATCCCGGCGAAGAACCGCCCCTTCGCATCATCGGAGACTCCTGTGACCATCACGCTCGACCGCCCCGCCGCCATCCGCACCGTCCCCACCGCCGCCACCACTGCGCGCACCGGGACCAGCACCTCCCGCGGCTCCACCACTCGCACCTCGTCGGCCGGAGCCCGCGCCCTCGCTCCGCGCCGCACCGCCGCGCAGCCCGCCCCGTCGGCCCCCTCCGACACCGTTCAGATCACCCTGACGGTGGAGCTGCCCACCGGAGTGGACGTCGCCGACACCGCCGCTATCGCCGATGCGCTGCGCGCCCAGGCCCAGCGCCTCACCACCGGTCGCGGCGGCCGCGCCAGCCTCAGCATCGACTCGCCGCGGCCCTCGGCCCGCCCGCGCACGTTCACCACCACACCCGGGCAGGACAGCGCCGCACCCCTGCGCCCCCGCCGCACCGGCGTGGTCTCCGCGAACGCTCCGGCCCGTCGCGATGCCGAAGCGGCCCGCCTGCGCCTGCTGCGCGCCGCCGCCGTCTCCCCGTCCTCCCCCGCCAGCCCGTCCGCGGCCCCGCAGCTGCGCGCCGACGGCCTCGTCATCGACCTCTACGGCCGACGCGTCCGCATCGACGGTGAGGACGTCGACTTCTCCTACAAGGAGTTCGAGCTGCTCGCCTTCCTCACCCGGTCGGCGCGCACCGTCGTGTCCCGCGACGCCCTCATGGAGAACGTGTGGGCCGATGCCGCCGCCGACACCGGTGAGCGCACCGTCGATGTGCACATCCGCCGTGTCCGCAACAAGCTCGGCCGCTACCGCCGCCTCATCTCCACCGTCCGCGGCGCCGGCTACCGCCTCGACCCGGGCAGCGACGTCACGGTGCTGCAGCACCACTGATCCGCGCCCCGCTAGAGCCCCCGGCCCCGTCTGTGCGCCGTACGAGCACTGTCCCGCCGGCCCCGCGCGGGGACCGAGCAGGGCTGCCGGGCCGGCGCAGTCCGGGCGCCGGGGCAGGGCGGCGAATGAGAAACATGATGACCGCCCCGCTGGCCTGACCAGGTCACGGGGCGGTCGCATAGAGTGGGACCGTCCGTTTCGACAACCCGCCCACCGACATGGGGCACGCGGCCTGCCGCCGTGCCCACAGGGAGCTGTGAATGATCGCCCACGCACGCATCACCTCGCCGACCACCGCCGAGATCCGCTTCGAGGACCGCACCGAGCAGATCCACGGCCGCACCCGCCACGAAGTCCGCGAGGCGGTCAAAGCGGCGTTCATCGAGGAAGCGCGCGAGGAGAACCGCGACATCGACGTCCTCATCGAGGACTCCGGCACCCAGCACACCCTGCGCGTGGAGCCCACCGGACGCATCGCCCCGCGCGACGCCGACGACCGTCCCCTGTTCTCCGGTGAAGCACCGGAGGGCCGGCGCCCGCGGGCCCGCCGCCGCGCCCGCCACGCCGCCGACTCCCCCATCGCCCCGCACACCGGGGAGCACGCCGTGCAGGTGAACCGTGAGGGCCGCGGATCGGCCGCGTCGGCGCAGTCCGCCCGCTCCGCCGCATCTGCCCACTCGGCGGCTTCGGCGCACTCGGCGGCGACGGCCCCGTCGGCCCGCTCCGCGCAGTCCGCCCCGTCCGCGACGTCGGCGGCCTCCGCGAGCACCGCCCCGTCGGCTCCCCGCACCCCCGGTGAGCAGAACGCCGCCCAGCAGCCGACGGATCCCGCACAGCCAGCCGAAGGAGGCGCCCGCACCGGCGCCGCCCCGGCTGACTCCGCCCGCGACCTGCCGACCCTGCAGGACCTGCGCGCCGGATCCGACGCCACCCGAAAGGTCCACGCCCAGACCGGGTGGCGCCGCGGCCTGCGCAAGGCCACATTCGGCGCCATCGCCCTCGGCCCCGGCCGCGCCGAACGCGAAGAGCGCGACGAGATCGCCATGATCCGCAAGCAGCTGAGCGGCCCGAAGAACATCGTCGTGGTCAACCTCAAGGGCGGCGCCCACAAGACCACCAGCGTCCTCATGATCGCCGCCACCCTCGGCATGTACCGCGGCGGCAGCGTTCTGGCCTGGGACAACAACGAGACCCGCGGCACCCTCGGCTGGCGCGGCATCCCCTCGGACCACACCCTGACCGCCCTGGACCTGCTGCAGAACCTTCCCCGGTTCCGCCGCCCGGACGCCCGCCTCGCCGACCTCGACCAGTTCGTGCGCCGCCAGGGCGACATGAACTTCGACATCCTCGCCTCCGATGAGGACGCGGGCTCGTCCTCCTCCATCAACGGCCGCGCCTTCAACGAGCTCGACGCCGCACTGTCCCGCTTCTACCGCATCAAGGTCATCGACACCGGCAACAACGTCCGCGCCTCCAACTGGCTGGCCGCCGTCGAATCCGCCGACCAGCTCGTCATCGTCTCCACCGTCCGCGAGGACACGTTCAACGCCGCCGCGTGGATGATCGACGAACTGCGCGCCACCGGCCACGGCGACCAGGTGGACAACGCCGTCACGATCCTGTCGCAGTCCTCGCGGCAGAAGATCGACCACGTGCTGCACAAGCGCCTCGTGCACCACTTCGGTGCGCACACCCGCGCCGTCATGGAGGTGCCGTTCGAGCAGCACTTCGTGGACGGCACCAACCTCGACTGGGCGCGCCTGGCCCCCGCCACCCGGGAGGCATGGCGCCGCGCCACCGCCGAGATCGCCCGCGGACTCTGACACGCCCAGTCATCCACAGGCCCCGGTGGGCCGACGGGTTCCGGAATGCGCCGACGCCGCAGAGCGTTAGCCTCATGCCATGACCCAGCACGTCCTGCACCTCGTCCTCGACCCGGTCGCGGGGGCGTCCCTGTGGGCGCACGTGCGCGGGGACGACGGTCGCGCCCGCCTCACCGATGACCTCGGGCCGCTGGTGGAGCGGCACCCGTCGGCCTTCAGGCCCCTGCTGCCGTGGGTGCTGCGGCCGATGCGGCAGCGCAGCCGCGCCGACGGTCGCGCGAAGGGCGCCCCGCTGATGCTGCTGACCGGGGTGCGGCTCGCCCGCGCCACCGATGCTATGCGCAGCCTCATCGAGGTGAGCGCGCGCGCTTCTGGCCGCCTTCCCAGCGACTCCACTGCCGCTGTGGCATCCGCGCTCGACGACCTGATCGTGGAGCTCGCCGACACCGGCGCCGCCATCGCTGTCGCCGATGACCTCGCGCTCGCCGCCGACGCCCTCAGCGTCCTCGCGCTCGACGTCCATGCCCGCCGCCTCGTCACCGCCCGCCAGGTGGTGCCGCAGATCGAGGTGCAGGCCGACGCCACCATCGCCGCCTGGGACACCGCCCCCGGCGTCACACCCCACCCATGGCTCAGCGCCCTCGCCGACGCCCACGCCCGCGACGCCTTCGCCGCGCTCCTGCGGGACACCGACCTCCCGGACGGCGACCAGCTGGAGGGGGTGGATCCCGTCGGCGCGCAGCTGATCGCCGCCCTCGGCCCCGACGCCGCCGCACTGCGGGTGGATGTGCCGGGGCGGCGCCGCCTCACCCGCCTGCTCGGGCAGTTCGCGGACACGGGGGCCGACGGGGTCCTCCTGCACGATGTCGCCCCCGACCTCGTGGTCCGCGTCCACGAACCCGACGGCACCGCCGACGACGGCGCCATCGATCAGTCCGCGTGGCGGATCGAAGCGTGCCTGAGGGAGAGCGGCGGCACCGTCCACCCCCTCGGAGCCCTCGTCAGCGTGGGCGACCTGTCGATGGTGGCAGCGCTGGAGCACACCGCCGCCATCCGCTCCCACTCCCCGATCCTGCGCGGCGCGAAGACGAGCCGCAGCGGCATGGAGTGGACCGTCAACACGCATGAACTGTCCCGCTTCATCTCCGCCGACGCCGCCGACCTCGCCGAGCACTCCATCGTGGTGATGCTGCCGCGCACCTGGACGAAGCAGGCCGTGACGGTCCGCGCCACCGTGCAGGATCCGGAGGAGAAGAAGCGGGAGGGCGCCGATGCGAACGCGGAGAAGTCCCAGAAGGGCCAGTCGATGACCGGCGCGATCGGTTCCTTCAGCTTCACCACCGCCATCGGCGACACCGACCTCACCGACGAGGAGATGCAGGACATCCTCACCGCGCAGGCCGACATCGTGCAGCTGCGCGGTGAATGGATCCGCCTGGACCGCTCCACCCTCGCCGCCGCCGAACGCTTCCTCGACGCCTTCTCGAAGACCGCGTACCTGCAGAGCGCCGAGCAGCGCCGCTTCGCGCAGATCTCCGTGTTGCGCGGCGGGACGAAGCGCGCCCCGCAGCCGCCGGGAGACGGCGACGCTGCCGCGGCACTGGGCGCTGCCGCGTCAGCACCCGGCACCGCGACCGGGGCCGACGGGGACCAGCGCAGCCTGGTGGTGCCGCCGCGCGGCGACATGTCGGTCCGGCAGTGGGTGCACCTGCTGACCGAGCACAACCCCGAGGACCTCCGCCTCACCATCGGCGGGAAGGACCGCGGTGCCGCCGCCTTCTTCACCACCCGCGCCGCGCCCCCGACCGTCCCGGCGCCCACCACACTGAAGGCGACTCTGCGGCCCTACCAGCAGCGCGGCCTCGAATGGATGGCGATGCTCGATGGCGCCGGGCTCGGCGGCATCCTCGCCGACGACATGGGCCTCGGCAAGACCATGCAGGTCCTCGCCCTCCTCTGCTGGGAGCGCGAGAACGCCGACGCCGCGTTCGCCGCCGCTGACGCCGACGGCACCTGGGGGCAGCGGGTCCCCGTCGGCCCCACCCTGCTGGTGTGTCCCATGAGCGTCATCGGGTCCTGGCAGCGCGAAGCCGCGACGTTCGCGCCCCACCTGCGGGTCCACGTCCACCACGGGCCGCAGCGCCTCACCGGTGACGACTTCGCGACCGAAGCGATGCAGGCCGACCTCATCCTCACCACCTACGCCCTGATGGCGCGCGACCTGCCGGACCTGCAGCGCCTCGGTCTGCACCGCGTCATCCTCGACGAAGCGCAGCACATCAAGAACGCCGACACCCAGGTGTCCCGCGCCTCCCGGCAACTGCCCGAGGGGCGCCGCCTCGCCCTCACCGGCACCCCCGTGGAGAACGACCTGACGGACCTGCACTCCATCATGGAGTTCGCCAACCCCGGCCTCCTCGGCAGTGAGGACCGGTTCAAGGAGACCTACGCTCGCCCCATCCAGGACGACCACGATGAGGACGCCCTCGAACAGCTCAACCGCGTCACCGGCGCGTTCATCCTCCGCCGCCTGAAGACCGACCGCTCCATCATCCGCGACCTGCCGGACAAGATCGAGATGGACGAGCGGATCACCCTCACCCCCGAACAGGCCGGGCTCATCTCCGCGATCGGTGAGGAGATGACGAAGGAGCTCGCGCAGGTGGACCGGACGCAGCGCAAAGCGCTGATCTCCTCCACCGTCATGCGGATCAAACAGGTCTGCAACCATCCCGCCCATTACCTCGGCGACGGCTCCCCCATGCTGGAGGACGGCCAGCACCGCTCCGGGAAGATGGACCGCATCGACGACCTGCTGGAGTCGATCATCAGCGTGGGCGAGAAGGCGCTGATCTTCACCCAGTTCACGCAGTACGCGCCGCAGATGATCGAGTACTGGCAGGACAGGTTCGGCATCGAGGTGCCGTTCCTGCACGGCGGTCTGCCGAAGGCGGAGCGGGACCACATGGTCGCCGAGTTCCAGAAGGACACGGGGCAGGCGGGCGTCATGCTGCTGTCCCTGCGGGCCGGCGGCACCGGCATCACCCTCACCGCCGCGAACCATGTCATCCACCTGGACCGCTGGTGGAACCCCGCCGTGGAGAACCAGGCCACGGACCGGGCGTTCCGCATCGGGCAGAAGAGGAACGTGACGGTGCGCCGCATGGTCGCCATCGGCACCATTGAGGAGGCGATCGCGGAGCGCCTCGCCATGAAGTCCGCCCTGGCCGACGCCACGGTCGCCGCGGGTGAGCGCTGGCTGCAGGACCTCGACGATGACCGGCTCGCCGACCTCTTCACGGTGACGCGGGACGCGGAGGGCAACGCCGTCTCCTGGTCCGATGAGTCGCGGAAGGGGGCGCTCAGCGATGGCGATTGAGATGCGGTCCCAGCGCGGGCAGATCGGGCGCAGCTGGATGGCCCGCGAGTTCGGCCGACGGATGGAGATGCTGCTCGGTTCGCGCGGCAAGGCGATCGGCAAGCGCCTCGCCCGCGCCGGCACCGTGCAGTGGGTGGATGTGCGGCCCGGTTCGGTGACGGCGTCCATGGACGACCCGCAGTTCGGGATCGTGGAGCCCCGCCTGGACCTGCACGTGTTCACCGGTGGGGATCGCGACCTGGTGGAGCGGATGATCGCGCAGGATCCGTCGTTCGTGCTGACGCTGCTGGACGGGACGTACGGGGCGGACCGGGAGAGCGAACTGCTCCGCCACAACCTGGGGCTGCTGCCCTCCTCCCACACGGACATCACGTGGGACTGCGCCTGCCCCGCGGGGATGTCCGTGTGCCCGCACGTGTATGCGCTGGTATACGTGCTGATGGAGCACCTGGACGATGCGCCCGGAGACATGCTGCTGATGCGCGGCATCGACCTGGAGGACCTGCGCGGCCCCGGAGGCGATGGCGACGCGGTTCCCGGCGACAGCGGCGGGGCGGAACCTGCGCCCTCCTCCGGCTCCGATTCCGCGGCCGGCGCCGAGGATGGGGCCGAGCGAGCGACCGAAGCCGCCAGCATCGATCCCCAGGCCGATGAGGAGCCCGCCGGCCAGGCTCAGGCTCAGGCTCAGGACCAGGACCAGGACCAGCGGAAACGCTTCAATCCGGCGCTGGTGGACGCGTCGGTGCTGTCCGAGATGGTCGGCGACCAGGTGCAGGGCGTGTTCGCCCGCTTCTACGCCACCGGGACAACCGGCGCGGAGGGCGCACCCGTCGGGCACAGAAAAAGCCGGCCCGGCAGTCGAGGGGGATGACGGCCGGACCAGCGCACCCCACGCTACCAGCGCAGACGCCCCGCTCGACCGGGGATTAGGACTCTTTGACCATTGTCTGCCTGGGGTTTTGCCCACACCGTGACCAAACCCCCGAACGGCGGAATGCCCCTGCTCTACCCTAGCGGTATGGCTATCGATGAATCCGCGCTCAGCGCCGCCGCGTCCATCTTCGAATCCACGGTCGAGAAGAACGATACCCCCGGCATGGCCTGGGGCCTGCTCCACGAGGGCACGCTCGTCGGCTCCGGCGGCTTCGGCAACTCCCACCTGGAGAACGGCACCGCCGCGGCCGATTCCTTCACCCCCGACTCCCGCTCCCTGTCACGCATCTGCTCGATGACGAAGTCGTTCACCGCAGCGTCGATCCTGAAGCTGCGCGACGAGGGCCGCCTCCGCCTCGACGACCCCGTCTCCGAGTACGTGCCGGAAGCCGCTGCCATCGAACCGGCCACGGAGGACTCCCCTCAGCTCACCCTGCGCCTGCTGCTGACGATGTCCGCCGGGTTCGTCACCGACAACCCGTGGGGCGACCGCATGGAGTCCATGACCCGCGACGAATTCGCGGACCTGCTGAAGAACGGGCTCGGCTGGGTGCACGCCCCGGGAACCGGCTTCGAGTACTCCAACACCGGCTACTCCCTGCTCGGCCGCGTGATCGACGAGGTCTCCGGGCAGTCCTACGACTCGTACATCACCGAGCACTTCCTCCAGCCCCTCGGCATGACCGACACGATCTGGTCGGTCGAGTCCGCGACCGAGGACCAGAAGGCCCGCATCATGCAGGGCCACCGCCTCAATGAGCACACGGATGCGACCCGTTTCGAGCGCATCGAGTTCGACACCCCCGGCGTGTACGGCGCGATGGCGGGCCTGTTCTCCACGGTGGAGGACGTCGCGAAGTGGGTGCAGTTCCTGTCGTCGGCGAACCTCGCGGTGCTGCCGGGCGGGAAGCCGGCGGAGCATCCGGAACTCCTGAGCGCGGCGTCGCGTCGGGAGATGCAGCAGCTGCAGCGCCTGTGGGAGACCCCCGCGCTGCCGGTGCGCGAGGGTGAGAAGCACTCCGCCGGGTTCGACCGCATCCGCGGCTACGGGTACGGCCTCGTGGTGGAGCGCTTCGCCGACCTCGGTGAACTCGTCTCCCACTCCGGCGGCTACCCCGGCTTCGGGTCCTACATGATCTGGCACCGCGCCACCGGCACCGCCGCGATCGCCCTCGCGAACGCGAAGTACGGGCCCGCGATCCGCTCCTGCATGGACGCTCTGCGCGCCATCCTCGAGCACTCCCCCGCCGCGATCACCGCGCCGCGCGGCGAACTGGCGCCCGTCACCGCGACCGCGTTCGCAGCGACCCTGCGTTACCTCAGCCTCGAGGACATGGAGGGGGCCGACGGGTCCGCGATCGCCGATGAGTTCTTCGCGGAGAACATGGACCCGGACATTCCCCGTGATGAGCGCTTCCGACGCCGCGAGCAGGCACTCCAGCTCGCCGGGCTGGAGCTCGCTGACCTGCAGAAGGCGGCAACGCCGGTGATCGACGCGATCGAGGGCGGCGAGGAGCTGCCGGCGACCGTGACGGTGGTGTCCCGCGCGAATGCGCAGCTGAAGCTGACGGGGCCGACGGGCACGGTCACGATCGACATGCTGATGGATCCGCGCCGTGACGCGAAGATCCAGTCGATCACCACGCTCGGGAAGAAGAACGAGCAGCAGGCCGGCGAGAAGAAGGCCGAGGCTGCGAAGTGAGGGCGCGTCTCACGAATGGTCAGGGGCAGCGCCCCTCCTGGTGGCGGCGCACGAGGCGCCGCATCGGGGACGGACTGGACTGCCTCGACTGCTGCGTCCTCATCCCCGGGCTGCTGCTGGTCGGCAGCGTCGGGTCAGTGGTGGCGGTCCTCGGCGACGGCGCGGCCTGAGGGCGAAGGGTCAGCGGATGAGCGCGGCGATGACGCCGAGGATTCCGCCGCCCACCACCAGGCCCGCCACGGAGCCGAGTACGCCTGCGATCAGGTTCGTGCGGGAACCGCCAGCGGCCCCGGGCACGACACCGCCCGGCGCCCCCGCACCACCGATGGAGCCCTGCGCACTGCGCGGACCCGTCGGCGCGGATGGCCCTGACACATACGACCATGCCGGCGACGCCGCCGACTGACCACCCGCACCGTACCCGTACATGGCATGGGACCCACCGGTGCCCGCACCCGAGGGGCCGGACCCGGAGGTGCCGCGCGGACCCGTCGGCGCGGAGCCCGCGGAAGCAGCAGAAGCCGCAGAGGACCCGGAGGCAGCGGGGGTCGCCGAAGCCGCCGAGGCCGCCGACGACCCTGACGGCGCCGACCCGGCAGGCGCCCCACCGCGGGGGGCGTTGGTGCGCGGGCCCGTCGGCCGCTCCCACGGACGCGGCGTCGCCGGGGTGGGCTGCCACTGCGCCACCGGCATCCCAGCCGCGTTCGCGGCGCCGGCACGCAGCGCCTCCATCGACGCGCTCTTGTTCTGATCCACATCGAACGCCTTCTCCCGGACGAACCCGGGCGGCAGCGGCGGCATCAGGGACGTGATCCGGATCGGGGTGCCGTCCGCGAACACGAGAGGGGTCTGCGGGGCCACATACGGCAGGGCACCGATCGCGGCCTGCGCCGATGGGCAGCGCCGCACCGGATCCGCCTCCACGAGGGACCGGATCACCCCGGCCAGCTGCGGCGACACGCCCTTCAGCAGGCGCGCCAGCTCACCGGACGGAATCGGGCCGTCGTTCAGCGTGAAGCGGCCGTTCAGCATCATCAGCGCCACCACGCCCGCGGCGTACAGGTCCTGCTTCGGGGTGGGCTCATCCATCTGGAACAGCTCCGGCGCCATGAAGCCCGGCGTCCCGTTGATCATGCCGACATGCGTGAAGCGCACGTCCGTCTCATGCACGGCGATGCCGAAGTCCGCCAGACGGGAATGGATCGGGGTGGGGCCGCCGACATCGAACATGATGTTGCCGGGCTTCACATCCCGGTGGATCCACTGCTCGTTGTGGATGTGCTGCAGGCCCTTCAGCAGCTGCGAAAGGATCACCACGGTCGCAGCCTCACCGAGGGGGCCGCCTCGTTTGATGAGCCCATCGAGGGTGCCGCCGGACGCGAGCGGCATCGCGATCACCACGTGCTCGTCCTCCGCGCCCCAGCCGTACGGGGTGAGGAGGTTCGGGTGATCGAAGGAGACGCCCTTCTCCCGGACGAAGCGCATGAGATCAGCGGAGTCGCGCTGCCGCAGCACCTTCGCCGCGCACACGTTGTCCACTTTCTTGTCCCAGGCGCGCCAGACAGCGCCTGAGCCGCCCTTGGCGATCAGGTCGATGAGGGCGAACCGCCCCACAATCACGTCAGCCATCCCCGCCAGTGTAAGCGAGGGCACGCGCCCACCGCGCCGTCAGAAGCGACATTGTGGACACGGTTGCGTTACGACCGGGCGTCCGCCACCTCCGCCAACTGGTCGTCCACGAAGGCACCGCTGGCTGAACGCCAGCCCGCAAACGCGAGCGCGAAGCCCGCCACCACGAGCGCCGTGATCACCGGCGGCCACGACCCGATCCGGTCGATCCCCACCCCCACCAGGAACGGCCCCGCCGCCGCCAGCAGATAGCCGATCGGCTGCACGAACCCGCTGAGGCGCGCAGTCACCGCCGGATCATGGGACCTCGCCGGGATCATCGCGATCGCCGTGGGGAACGACCACCCGCCGACGCCGAGGATCAGCGCGCACACCAGTGCGACGAGCGCCGCTGAGTCCCCGAACCCGTCGGCCCCCACCGCGATCAGCAGCAGAACAGCCCCGTACCCCGCGGCGGTCAGCAGCCCGAACGACGCGATGATCGGCGCGAGCCGTCGCGAGCGGTGAATGACCGTGGGCATGACCACGCCGCCCACCATGCCGAGCCCGTTGGTGACGAACACGGTCCACACCGCCACCACGGAGCTGATGCCGGCGTCCATCATCATCACCGGCATCCACCCCATCTGCACGTACGCCTGCATCGACTGCAGCCCGAACATCAGCATCATCCAGCGGGCGGTGCTGGAGCGCCACAGGGGGACGCGGACAGGGCGGGCACCGTCCGGTGACGGCGGATCCGCGGGGAAGTCGTACCGGGTGGTGGCCCACACGGCCGCCCACACCACTGCCGCGGCCGCCGCAGCCACCACCCAGATCAGCAGCGCCGACTGCCACGCCGCCAGCCCCAGCACCTCGATCGGTTCCCTGTCGCCCGCGCGCACCAGCAGCGCTGAGAGCGGCCCCACCGCGCCGCCGAGGCCGAGCAGCGTGGTGTACAGGGTCATGAGGCGGACCGTGCGCTCACCACCGTGGCGTTTGATCCACGCCGGCAGCAGCACGTTGCCCAGCGCGATGCCTCCCGCGATGAGGATGGTGCACCCGGCGAACAGCCAGATCGAGCCGACGAACGGGCGCGCCAGGATCCCCAGCACCAGGACCGCGAACCCCACCATCACGGCGCCGGACAGGCCGAGGCGCCGCCCGATCGGCACCGCCAGCACCCCGAGCACGGCGAAGCACAGGCCCGGGATGGCTGTCAGCAGACCGCCGGCGCTGGAGGACACGCCGAACTCCTCCAGAACCGTGCCGAGCACGGGCCCGAGCGATGAGATGCCGGGCCGCAGGTTCAGCGCCGCGACCGCAACGGCGACGAGGGCGAGCAGGGGGCCGACACCGCGCCTGCCGAACGGGAGGCGGGCGGCCCGGCGGCTGGAACGGCGCGCGGCGGCCCGGGTGAAGCGAGAGGAACGCGCAGGCTTCCGGGTGGAACGCGCGGGCGACTGGGAGGCATCCGACGGCTTCTCAGTCATGCTGTCTCCTCAGGAGGAGTGATCAGATGCGGCGGGATGCGGTCACGGCCCACCACATCCGCCACCAGGGCAGCATCGATCGTCTCGCCGCGGCGCAGCACCGTGAGGTCCCCGCGCGGCTCCAGGATCGCGAGCGCCACATCCTGCACACGGTGGATGCCGGCGCCGCGCAGCCGCACCATCAGCAGGTCCTCCGTGAGGGCGCGTCGGCGCAGCAGGTCGTTCTGGAGGGCCCCGTCGGCCATGATGACGCTGGCGTGGCCGGCGAGGCCGAAGCGGGTGCGGCCCCGCCGCCGCGCCTGCAGCAGCGGCCGGATGGAGCGGCGCAGGCGGCGGAACAGGAACTCCATCGCCATCAGCGTGTTCATCGCGACGAGCGCGCCGGCGAGAGTGGGTGTGTTGCCGAGCATGGCGCGGGCCGCGATGGAGCCGAGGCAGATCGTCACCACGAGCGTGAACGTGGAGGGCCGAGCCACCAGGCGGGGCCCGGCCGCGGTCAGCAGCAGGGTGAAGAACAGGTACAGCACCACGGTGGCGATGAGGACGCCGACGAGGCCCGCGGGGGACGCGCCGATGTGGAACCACAGAGCCGACCAGAACTCCGCCGGCTCCACGGCGGCAGGGGCCTCATGCACGGTCTACTTCCTCCTCTAGGGTCGAGTCACGATCGGGAACTCAGTGTGCCTCCACCAGCGCGTCGCCGCACCGCTGGACGCGGTCGAGTCCATCATCACCGATATTCCGAACGCCGCGCGCACCCTGTCCGGGGTGAACGCCGTCGAGATGCTGACAGAGGGACCGTACCGGCCCGGCACCCGCTGACGCGAAACCCGCCAGATGCTCGGCATGGCCGCCACCGCCGAGATGGCGGCACGGACCTCGGGTTCTTGTTCCAGGCGCAGGCCCCATCGATCGGCGGATTGGGAACGAGGCTGGCCGCGCTGATGGGCCGGGCCGCTCAGGGACTGCGAGCCGTTGACCCAGTGTTCGCCTCGGCGGGATTCGTAGACTGCCCGCATGATCAGCACCCGTCGGCACCTCCGCATGGCAAGCTTCAACATCCGACACTGCCGCGGCGCGGACGACATCCTCTCGCTGCCCCGCACCGCCCGCGCCATCGCAGCGCTCGACGCGGACATCATCGGACTGCAGGAAGTGGACGTCTGCTTCGACGACCGCTCCGACCTCGCCGACCAAGCCGGCGCCCTCGGCGACGCGCTCGGCATGAACGCCGTCTTCGGCGCCTCCCTGCCCGCCCGCAAGGCCGCGGACGCCGCCGGCCGCGCCGCCCTCGGCCTGCCGCCCGCCCCCGACTGCACCGGCTACGGCAACGCCATCCTCACGCGCTTCCCGATCCTCGACAGCCGCACCGTCATGCTGCCCGTCCCCTCCGGCGGCGAGCAGCGCTCCGCGCTCATCGCCGACCTCGACTGTGACGGGGTGCGGGTGCGCGCCGTGGCCACGCACCTGTCCGCCGACGGCTCCGCGGGCGCCGAGGACCGGGCGCAGCAGGTGGCGGCTCTGCGCCGCGAACTGGCCGGCGATGGGGGCGGCGCCCGCGCGGGTTCCGGCGCTGACGGACCCGCAGACGCCGCCGGTTACGGAGGTGCGGACTGCGCTGCCGAGGCCGTACCGGCCGCGACGATCCTCGTGGGCGACATGAACTGCACGCCGTTCAGCGCCACCTACCGCGGCCTCACCCGGGATTGGCGCGACGCCCGAGTCGAAGCGCTCCGCGCCCGCACCAGCGCAGTGCGCGGGGCCGTCGGCCCGGTCCTCGGCGCCCTCGTGGGTGCGGGGGCGCGGTTCGCCGGCGGGTTCACCCATTCGTCCACCCTGCCGCTGCGCCGCATCGATCTGGTGCTGCTGCGCGGGGCTGTCCGTGCGGTGAGGACGTTCGTGCCGTCCACGCGCGTCAGTGACCACCGACCGCTGGTCGCGGACCTCGTCATCACCGACTGAGGCGCGCGGCTTCATCGCCTGCTGAGTCTCAGGGCAGGCCGAAGCCGCAGAGCTGGGCAGAGCCGCGGGGCTGGGCAGGACTGCGGGGGCAGAGAAGAGCCGCGGGGCCCGGCACGACCGCGGGGCCGAGAAGAGCCGCGAGGCTGGGGCAGAGCCGCAACCCCGCCGCGAGCCCCCGGTGCGCGGAGGCAGTGACCAAAAAACGACCAAAAACCGGCCCGAACGCGCATGTCCAGCCCGAAAGGGCGGATTTCGGTCGGAAAGTGCACGGCCGGGGGTCGGGGCCGGGGTTTGGGTCGGGCCGCAGGGCCGGGCCGAGGGCCGGGGTTTGGGTCGGGCCGCGGACCGGGCCGAGGGCCAAGGCGGGTCGCCGGGGCCGCAGTTGGCGGCGGCAAACGGCACCGGCGCCAGAGGGCGGGGGTCAGAGCGCGCCGGTGTCAGAGGGCGGGGGTCAGAGCGCGCCGGTGTCAGACGGCGCAGGCGGCGCAACCGGCAGCGCGCGCCGGCGTCAGAGGCTGTCGGCGACCACGGGGATCGGCGCGGTCGAGACACGCGTCCGGCGCGCGCGCCCGAGCCGCCCGAACCGGCTGAGCCGCCCGAACGCGCGAGGCCACGGCAGCGCGCTGGGCCACGGGAACGGGCGGGGCCGCATCGTCACCAGCAGCAGACCGGCCACCATCACACAGCCGGCCACGATCGTCGCGGCGGTCAGCTCCTCACCCGCCACCACGTGGCCGGCGACCATGCCGACCACCGGCACGAGAGTCGCGAGGGGCGCCACCTGGCTCGCGGGGTAGGTGGACATGAGCATCGTCCAGATGCCGGTCGCGATCGCTGATGACAGCAGGGACAGGAAGCCGAGCGCCAGCCACATCGTCAGCGCTTCCGGCCCCACGAAGGAGGCGAGACCGGCCGCGGTGACAGCCGGGCCGTCCAGCACAACCGCGGCGATCAGCATCGGGATCGGCACCGCGATCGACATCCACATGGCGAGCGCGAACGGACGGTCACTGCGGATATGGGCAGCGGTGATGTTGCCGAACGCCCACGCGAGGCCGGCGAGGATGCACAGCAGCACCGGCAGCAGGGAGGTTGCCTCCGCGCGCTGCACGCTGGCTCCGCCGAGGCCGATGAGGCACAGCACCAGGCCGATCAGAACCTGCCGGGAGGGGCGCTGGCGCAGCAGCAGGACACCGAGGATCACGGTGAACGGGGCGGACACCTGCATGATCAGGGAGCTCAGGCCCGTCGGCAGGCCGGTGCGCATCGCCGCGAACAGGAACCCGAACTCCAGGGAGCCCATGAGCGTGCCGTACAGCAGGATCCACCGCCACTTCACGGCGGGCCGCGGCACGAACAGGATCGCGATGATCGCCACGGGGATGAACCGCAGCGCCACCAGGAGGATCGGGCTGATGTGGGCCATCGCGGCGTCGGCGACAATGAACTGCAGGCCCCACAGAAGAATGCAGAGGGCCCCGATGAGCTGGTGGAACAGACGCATGAGCTCTATGAGACCGCGCCGGCTCCGTTCAGCACAAGCACGAACTTCTGCACCGACTGTGAAGCTGAGCTTTAGAATGAGGGGCATGGATCCCCGCCGCCTCGTTCTGCTCAGCGAATTCGCCGAACGTCGATCCATCACGGCGACCGCTACCGCTCTCCACCTGACCCCGTCGGCCGTCTCCCAGCAGCTCAAAGCGCTGGAGAAGGAGGCCGGGGCGCCCCTGGTGGAGCCGCGCGGCCGCGGCCTGGAGCTCACCGCCCTCGGCGCCGCTCTCGCCGACACCGCGGTCGAGATCCGCACCGCCCTCGCCCGCGCCCGCGCCGTCGCCGATGAGCACGTGCTCGGCGTGGCCGGCACGGTCCGCATCGCCATGTTCCCCAGCAGCGCGGAGCTGCTGCTGCCGGGCGCGATGTCGATGCTGCGCGAGCGCACCCCGTCCCTGCTGATCGACCCGGTGATCCTCGATGCGCAGGAGTCGGAGTTCGCCCGTCTCGTGCCCGACTTCGACATCGTGCTGGCGCACAACGTATCCGGTGCGGGGGCGTGGATGAGCCCGTCGAGCAGCACCCAGCTGCTACTGACGGAGCCGCTCGATGTGGCGGTCGCGCCCGATCATCCGCTCGCCGAGCGCGATGAGGTCAGCGCCGCCGAACTCGCGGACGAATCCTGGATCAGCGTGCCGCACGACTTCCCGTTCGAGCATGCGTTCACTCGCCTGGAGCGGCTGATGGAGCAGCCGCTGACGGTGGTGGCGCGCCTGCCTGATCTGCGCACGATCGAGGCGCTGATCGCCACCGGGCACGGCATCGGTCTGGTCTCGCGGTTCACGGTGGCGGCGGACAAGGTGCGCACGCTGCGGCTCGCGGAGTTCCAGCCCACGCGGCAGATCTACGCGCTCACCCGGGCTGAGCATGCGAGTTCGCCGGCGGTCCGACGGGTGCTGGACGTCCTGGTGGAGGCCGGCTGGGAGGTGGAGAGGGCGGTGGCCGACGGGGCTGCGCAGTGAGCTCGACTCCCGCACCTCGGACTCCTCTGCCCGATTGTTGAACATTCCGCCCTTCCTGCCGGTTGGGAGCCTATGGTGGGATGAAATGGAACACAGAACAGTCAGTCGCAAGCCCGGCCAGCCCTTCGCGCAAACCTTCACCGACGCTCAGCGCGAGATCGCTGACGCCACCATCCGCGTGATCGCGGAGCAGGGCTTCGATGTGGTCAGTGTGCGCACCGTCGCCAAGGCGTCCGGCTTCTCCGCGGGCAGCGTCCAGTACCACTTCGGCACGCGGCAGGAGATCCTCATCGCGGCCCTGGTCCGCACGGTGCAGCGGTGCGGCGACCGCGCCGATGAGCACCCGAGCCAGCCGCTGCTGTTGGATTCGATGACGCTGAAGCTGTCCGAAGTGCTGCCGATCGGTCCGGTGCAGCGCGAGGACCTCGCCGCGTGGATCGCGTATTCGGCGGCGTCGTCCACACGCGATTGGCTGGCGCCGCTGCATACGGAGGCGGTGGAGATCGCTCGTCGGCGCGTCGAGCTGTCCCTGCAGCGCGCGGAGCGCAACGGCACGCTCGCCCCCGGGCTCGACCCCGTGTGCGGGTCCCGCCTCATCTCCGCCATGGTCAACGGTCTGACCGTGGAGTTCCTCAACACGGAGCCCTCCCCCGGTGAGATGCGCACCCTGCTGCGCACCGGCCTGTCCCGCTTCATCCTCGAAGAGGACTGACCGTCGCTGGGCAACAGTTCGGCAACAAAGCGCAGTCACGCGCATTCTCCGGCCTCCCCGTTGTTACCGTGAGCGGAGTCCATCACCGGTTCACGGGCACGAGGGGGCACTGCACCGATGACCGACTCGTCGCAGCACCGAGGTCGATTCCGACTTCCCGCTGCTCTTCTCGGAATCCTGACCGTCGCCGCGGTCATCGCACTGGCGATCATTCAGCCGTGGGCGCCTTCGCCGACGAAGTCGCCCGCGGCGCCGGCTGCCACTGACAGCACCGATGGTCTCGGCTCTGCCGCGGACCCTCCACCGGTCATGCCGGATGAGCCGGCGGCCACCACGCGCATGGGTGAGCGGGAGCGCCTGTTCGGCGACATCACCCCGAAGTCCATCACCTCCAACCGGCGCGGCACACTGCTGGCCTCGAACATGATGTACAGCCACTCCATCACCGTGTTCGACGCCGAGACCCGCACCAGCCGGGACCTCTCGGACTCCGTGGACCTCACCGAGCTCGGCGTGGATGGCTTCCCCGGCATCACCAAGGGCGCGCCGGTGGAGTCCGCGTGGACGGCCGACGGGCGCTACGCGTACGTCTCGCAGTACACCCTCTACGGTGAGGGCGCCGGCCGTGCAGGCAACGACAAGTGCCTGGACCGCGAGCAGATCCGCAACTCCGTGCTCCTGCGCTACGACACCGAGAAGCACGCCTGGGATCAGGCGATCGAGGTGGGCCGGGTCCCGAAGTACGTGGAGATCTCCCCCGATGGCCGCACCGCGCTCGTCTCCAACTGGTGCGACTCCACCATCTCTGTGGTGGACCTCGAACGGGGTGAGGAGACTGCGCAGATCCCCGTGGATGCAGCGCCGCGCGGCATCGTGATCCTGCCGGACAACCGCACCGCATACGCAACCGCGATGTACGCCGACGAGCTGTACCGGCTCGACATCGAATCAGGCACCAGCGAGTTCGTGATGAAGACCGGCCGCAAACCGCGCCACCTCACCCTCTCCCCGGACGACTCGCGCATGTACCTGACGCTCTCCGGCGCGGACCGCCTGCTGGCGCTGGATCCCGCCACCGGCGAAGTGGTGGACGAGACCCGCACGGGCCGCGAGCCGCGCTCCATGACGATCTCGGCCGACGGCACCGCCCTGTACGTCGTGAACTACTACGAGAACACGGTCTCGAAGTTCGACGCGGCGACCCTCGAGGAGCTGCAGCGCGAACCGGTGGGCACCCGCCCGATCGGCGTTGCGTACGAGCAGACCACCGGCACCGTCTGGGTCGCGAACTACGCCGGCAGCGTGGACGTCTTCGACGACACGCTCAGCGCAGAGGAGACCGAGGAGACCGAGGAGGCCGACGGGGACCGCGCCTCCGATGCACCAGCTTCTGACGGCGGCCGCTGACCGTCACGCCAGCGCGAGGGTCCTGCCCTGCCATCGGCGGCGCAGCCACCGGTCGTGCGATGCCACGATGATGCACCCGTCGGCTTCCGAGATCGCA
>NZ_JACHWP010000008.1 GCF_014191425.1 Helcobacillus massiliensis | reverse complement strand
GCAAAGTCCCAGGTCACCGAGCCTCGGGGGCGCTAGGCTGGGAACAGCCGATTCCTGAACGAACGACCGGCCAGCTCCGACACCCGTGAAGGCCCATGACTGACACCACCGACCGCGCTGCTCTCGAGCCCGCCGCCGCTCCCCGGACGCCGCGCGCGGGTGCCCGCCGGGGCCGTCCGGGCTACGACCAGGACGAGATCGTGCGCGTGGCCACCGACCTCTTCACCCGCCACGGGTACGAGGCCACCAGCATCGGCATGCTCGCCTCGGAGCTCGGGCTCACCAAGTCGGCGATCTACCATCACGTCGCCAGCAAGGAAGCGCTCCTGCGCATCCCCCTCGATCGCGCCCTCCACGCCCTCGAACAGTCCCTCGAAGCCGGTCGGCCGCCCCACGTCCCGGATAACGCAACCGCAGGTCAGCGGGTCGAAGCGGTGGTGCACGCCACCGCCCTCGCCCTCATCGAAGAACTGCCCAGCGTCACCCTCCTGCTGCGCCTGCGCGGCAACACCCCGTTGGAGCGCGAAGCCATGGAGCGGCGTCGTGCGTTCGACCGTGAGGTCACCGCACTCGTTGAAGCCTGCGCCGCCGATGGGGAGCTGGCCGACGGGATCAACCCGCGCATCGCGACCCGCCTGCTGTTCGGCATGATCAACTCGATCACCGAGTGGTACCGCCCCGGCGGCCCGCTCGACGCCGACGCCGTCGCCGACCTGGTGGTGGCGATGGCGATGCACGGCCTGCGCGGGCGGTAGGCCCGGGCGGGGCCGAGCGCCGATGGTGGGCCCAGGCAGGGGCGAGCGTGCACGGGCGGCCCTGTCGGGTCAGGGTGCGGGCGGGCCCTGCCGCGGTCAGCGTGCGGCCGCAGCCTCGATCTCCCGAACCAGGTCCTCGATGACTTCGCGCAGGGCGCTTCTCATTGTGGCGGCATTCATGTGGCCGGGGAACAGGACCTCCTGCGCGGCGATCCCGTCCAGCGCCCAGTGCAGGCGGTCGGCGAGGATCCGTCGGCGGTCCTCGGGAAGCCGCCCCGACGGGTCCAGCAGCTCCACGCAGATCCTCGCCAGTCGGCCCACCCCGGGCGCCGCGTCTGCCCGGTACTGGGCGTCGGCGCCGTCCAGTGCGGCGAGCTGCGCGTACGCGCGGATGTCCTCACGCCGGGGCTCGTCCAGCGGCAGCAGCGCCTCGCACATCGCGATCACCTGATCGGCGGGCGAGCGGTGCCCAGCGAGGCGAGCGGTACGGACGCGCCCTTCGCTGCGCGCATTGAGGTGGATGCTCGCAAACCGCAGAAGGTCAGTATGCGAGGGGAAGTAGTGCCGCAGCGCCCCGCTGGACATCCCTGTTTCAGCGAGGACGGCGCGCACGCTGGTTCGCTGGATGCCGTCTCGGGCGATGACGCGAATGGTGGCATCGGCGATCTCGGACCGCCGCTGGTCGTGGTCGACGATCTTCGGCATGCCCCTTTTCTAGCACGCCTGTGCTGTATTAGTCTGGCGCTTGTTTCAGCACGATCGTTCTAGGACGGCGCATGATCCTCCCCCTCATCGGCCTTGCCCTCATCGACGCCACCAGCACCGGCACACTCCTCATCCCGCTGCTCTACCTGGCGCGGCCCCGTCCCCGCCTCGCACCGCTGCTCGCCTACCTCGCGGTGATCACCGCGTTCTACTTCCTGGTCGGCATCGCACTGCTGGCGGGCATCTCCATGATCGTGGAGGCCGACGGGATCTGGGACGCCCAACCGGTGCTGTGGGGACAACTGATCGTGGGCATCGCGCTCGCGGCGTGGGGGATCTTCAGCCGGACCCCGGACCCGGAGGCGTCAGCGCGCAAGTGGCGGCGCCGCCTCGATCGGGATCTGCCCGTCCCGGTGATGATGAGTCTCGCCCTGGGGGCAGGGCTGATCGAGGTTGCGAGCATGCTCCCGTACCTGGCGGCGACGGGCATCATCGGCCAGATGGATGTGGGACTGCCGGGCAGGCTGCTGATCCTGGCCGGGTACTGCCTGCTGATGGTGGTCCCGGCGCTCGTTCTTGTCGTGCTGCGCGCACGGCTGGGGCAGCGCGCAGAGGCTCAGCTCGACAGGTTCGCGCAGTGGTTCAGCCGCCAGGCCGATGTCACCCTGCTGTGGATCGCCGCCATCGTCGGGATCTGGCTCGGCGCAGACGCCTGGGTGCGGCTGTTCATGTAGACCGGAGCCCGACGGACCGCACCCGCGTCACCCGCCGAGGGCCTGGGACTCCTCCTTCGCCACCAGGGTGAGGACGTCGTAGGTCGCGACGATCTCCTCGTCCTGGTTGTAGAGGACCGCGTCCCACACCACTTCGCCGTAGTCGGCGTCCACGCGGGGTCGGATCTCCTTGGCCGTGAGCATGACCCGCACGGAGTCGCCCTCGGCGACGGGGGTGATGAACCGCAGGTTCTCCAGCCCGTAGTTCGCGAGCACGGGGGAGCGCCCCGGCGCCACGAACAGGCCCGCCGCCCACGACACCAGCAGGTACCCGTGCGCCACGATCCCCGGGAAGAACTCGTTCGCCGCCGCAGCCTCCGGGTTCGTGTGCGCATAGAACACGTCCCCGGTGGACTCCGCGAACTCCGCGATGTCCTCGGCTCGGACCGTGCGCAGGTCGGAGGCGAAGGCATGACCCACACGCAGGGTGTCCAGGGCGCGGCGGAACGGGTGGACGGCGTCGGCCGAGGCGCCAAACTTCTCGCAGCCGGCGATGATCCGACGGGCCCCGGCGTGCCACACGCCCGTGACGGCGGTGAGCTGATCGGGGGATCCCTGGATCGCGGAGCGCTGCATGTAGTGCTTGACCGCGCGGATGCCGCCGAGCTCCTCGCCGCCGCCGGCGCGGCCCGGCCCGCCGTGCGTGAAGTGGGGGAGCGGGGACCCGTGACCGGTGGAGGTGCGGGCGTCGTCCCGGTTGAGCAGGTGGATGCGGCCGTGGTGCCCGGCGATGCCGAGCGCGAGCGTGCGCACCGCCTCCGGGTCGTTGGTGCAGACCGTCGCCACGAGGGAGCCGCGGCCGAGCGCCGCAAGCTCCACGGCCTCCTCGAGCGTGTCGTAGGTGAAGAGGGAGGAGACGGGGCCGAACGCCTCAATGGTGTGCGCGGCCTCGCAGCGCGGATCGTCCCAGGCGAGCAGCACGGGCTCCATGAACGCGCCGGTCTGCGCGGCGCTTCCTCCGGCTGCCTCCCCGATGCGAGCCCCGTCGGCCGCCTCCGCATTGCCGATGACGGCGCGGCCGCCCGCCGTTACCATCGACGCGATGGCGCCGCGCACGTCCGCCAACTGCTCGAGCGACGCCAGAGGCCCCATCGTGGTGGCCTCCTCGCGCGGATCGCCCACCACCACGCGGGAATCGAGCCGGTCCCGCAGCGCCGCCGTGAAGTCCTCCGCCACCGCCGCAGGCACGATGATGCGGCGGATCGCAGTGCACTTCTGGCCGGCCTTCGCCGTCATCTCCGCGAACACCGACTTCACGAACGCCTCGAACTCCGGGGTGTCGGGTGCGGCGTCCGGGCCGAGGATCGCGGCGTTCAGGGAGTCCGCCTCCGCAGTGAACCGCAGCCCGCCGTGCTGGACCGACGGGTGCGAGCGCAGCAGGTCCGCGGTGCTCGCGGAGCCGGTGAACGCGAGCGCGTCACGGTAGTCCAGGTGGTCCTGCAGGGTGCGCGCCGACCCGGAGATCAGCTGGATCGACCCCTCCGGCAGGATCCCTGACTCCACCATCAGCCGCACGCACGCCTCGGTGACGTAGGCCGTCGGCGTCGCCGGCTTCACGATCGACGGCAGGCCCGCGAGGAACGCCGGCGCGAACTTCTCCAGCATGCCCCATACCGGGAAGTTGAATGCGTTGATCTGCGCAGCCACCCCGGGGATGGACGTGAACACGTGTTCGCCGCCGAACGAGCCGTCCTTCGCGATCGGCTCGAACGGGCCGTCGATCATCACGGTCGAGTTCGGCATCTCCCGCCGCCCCTTCGACCCGTAGGTGAACAGCACGCCGATGCCGCCGTCGATGTCCACGAAGTTGTCCCGCTTCGTTGCGCCCGTGGCGGCGGCCAGCTCGTACATGCCCTGCTTGCGGTCGGTGAGGAACAGTGCGAGGTGCTTCAGCGCGAGCGCCCGCTCATGGAACGTCATCGCCTGGATGCCGGCGCGGCCCGTGGTGCGCGCGTACTCGACCACGGCGGCGAGGTCGAGGCCGTCGGCGGAGACGCGGCGGATCAGGTGCCCGGTGGAGGCGTCGTGGACGTCAGCGGCCGACGGATCCTGCACGCCGGCATCGGCGGGCGTCCACCACCGGCCCTGCACGTAGGAGGGGACGATCGGTGCGGTGTCCGGGCGGCCGGGGGCGTCAGCGGTGGCGGTCATCGGCAGTGGTCCTTTCCGTGGCGGCGCGAACCGGGCGCAATCCTGAACGCTCGGTCAGTATTGTGTACTCTAACGGAAAGTGACCCAGCGCACGAGGGGTTCCGGCGGGCGCCCCGCGCCCGTCGGCGCTGCCCGGCAGCCGTCGGTCCCGCTCGCCCGCAAGCCAGCCAGCCCCGCCCGCCCCCAAGGAGACTCCGCATGACCGAGCCCGACGCCCCCACCCACCAGCCGTGGAGCATCACCCTCGGCGAACTCGACCGCGCCATGGGCGTGCAGGTGCGCGAACAGTCCATCGAGAAGGTCGTGCTGACGATGCCGGTGGAAGGGAACCGGCAGTCGTTCGGGTCGCTGCACGGCGGCGCCAGCATCGCCGTCGCCGAAGCCGCCGGGTCCTGGGCCGCGAACATCTACGCCTCCACGATGGGCCGCAGCGCGGTCGGCATCGAAGTCTCCGCCAGCCACCACCGCGCGTTCGCCGACGGCACCCTCATCGTCACCGCCACGCCGATCCGGCTCGGCCGCACCCTCACCACCCACAGCGTCGACGTGGTGCATGAGGAAACCGGGAAGCTCGTGGCGAGCGTGCGGATCACCAACGCCGTGCTCGGCCGCCCCATCCCCGACAGCGCCTGCGGGCAGGACGACTAAACGCCGGAGTCCCGCCCACTGAGGGCCTCGATGACGCGGTCGGCGGTCTCCTGCACCATCGGCGCGAGCGCCTCCACCAGCTCCTCATGGCTCATCTCCACCAGCGGCGGCGCCTTGAGGATGCTGCGCGACACCGCCACACCGAGCAGGTGCGCTCCCGCGAGCGTGATCTGCCGCGCGGGCTCCGAATCGATCCCGATCTCCGTGTGCGGAGCGAGCCGCGCCACGATCACCTCGTTGATGAGGTCCGCACCGTGATCGGTGGTCATCGCTGAGCGCACCATGCTCATCAGGATCGGGGACGTGTCCTCGTCCTCCCACAGTCGCAGGTAGGCGTCGACCGCTCGCGCGCCGATGCCGTCCTGCGGGCCGGCGATCGCGGCCATGAGGCGGTCCGTGATGAGGGCGCGGTCCTCCATGGCGGCGTTGAACAGGTCCTGCTTCGAGCCGAAGAAGTGCCTGATCAGGCCCGGATCCACCTGGGCCTGCGACGCAATCGCGCGCAGGGAGGCGCCGTCGTAGCCGTGGTCAGCGAACTGGTCGCGCGCGGCATCGAGGAGGGCTTCACGGGTGCCGCTGTGGCCGGCGCGTCGACCGCGGTGCGAGACGGGCTGGGCGGGCGGACGCGGCTGGGAGGGCATGCGTCCACAATAGCGACGACGACTCGGCATCGACGGGCGTATACGGGCGAGCCGTTGCGTTGACGGCGGTGGTGTGCCCGTATGCGCCCATGCTTGCGCAGGCGCGCCGACGGGTTCAGGCGGGCCGACGGGTTCAGGCGTCGCCGAGGTGCTGCGCGGCGCGTTCGCGCTCATTGCGGTCGACGATCTCTTGGGCGGCGCGGTCATCGGCGGCCGTCACTGCGGCCAGTCGAAGAATCCCTTCCCAGTCTTCCGGCCGAGCTCACCGCGGGCAACCTTGTCCCGCAGGATCTGCGGCGGCGCGAACCGCTCACCGAGCTCCCGGTGCAGGTACGCCGCGATGCCGAGGCGCACATCCAACCCCACGATGTCCGTGGTGCGCAGCGGACCCGTCGGATGCCGATACCCCAGCTCCATCGCGAGGTCCACGTCCTCCGCCGACGCAACCCCCTCCTCCACCATCCGCATCGCCTCCAGCGCGATCGCCACACCGAGACGGGAGGACGCGAAACCAGGCGCATCGCGGACCACCACGGGCGTCTTGCCGAGCGCCTCCGCCCAGCCGCGCGCCGCCTGGGCCGTCGACTCGTCCGTCCGCTCCCCGAGCACCACCTCGATCAGAGTGGACGCGGGCACCGGATTGAAGAAGTGCAGCCCGAGGAAACGGGCCGGCTCCTCCAGATGCTCGGCGAGTCGGTCCACGCTGAGGCTCGAGGTGTTCGTGGCGAGGACCGCGCCCGCCGGCAGCACGGCCCGCACGGACTGCAGGGTCCGCACCTTCAGATCCCAGTCCTCCGGCACCGCCTCCACCACGAGCTCGCGGTCCTCCAGGGCGCCGACGGATGCCGCCGCCGTGAGCCGCCTCGCGCAGTCGGCGGCGTCCACGTCCTGGCCGCGGTCGATGGACTTCTGGACGGAGGCGAGGATGCGCTCGCGGGCGGCGTCGGCCCGGTCCTGGTCGGTGTCCGTGACGGTGACGTCGCAGCCGGAGGTGAGGAATGCGTGGGCGATGCCGGCGCCCATGCGGCCGCCGCCGACCACGCCGACGCGGCGGGGGAGGGCGGCGGTGTCGGTGGGGCCGACGGGGGCGGGGTCAGTCATGGGGCTTCTCCTTCGTCGTGTCCGCCTCGGCGGCGCGCTGCTTCTCGGCGCGGCGGGCCTCGCGCTTGGCGAGGAACGCATCCATCCGCTCGAACTTCGCATCGGATTCGAACAGGGTCGCCTGCGCGAGCGTGTCCACCAGCGGGTGCGCCGCGGCCGGCGCATGGAACACGGCCTTGGTGAGGCGCAGGGCGAGCGGGTCGCTGCGGAGGATCCGGTCGGCGAGGTCGTGCGCCGCCGCCATCAGGTCATCCGGTTCGTGCAGAGAGGAGACGAGGCGGATGGCGAGGCATTCGTCGGCCGTGAGCTTCCGCCCGGCCAGCAGGATCTCCTTCGCGAGCGGTTCCCCCACGAGCTCCTTCAGGCGCCAGGTGGCGCCGGCGGCGGCCATGATGCCGAGCCCGGTCTCCGGGTTCCCCATCACGAGGGAGGGAGTGCCGATGCGGAGATCGGCGGCGAATGCGAGTTCGGCGCCGCCGCCGAGGGCGTAGCCGTCGAGCGCGGCGATCACCGGCAGCGGCAGGCGCGCGATCCGGTCGAAGATCGTGGAGTTGATGCCGGCGAGGGCATCGTCCCGGCGGCGTTCTCGCAGCTGCGCGATGTCCGCCCCGGAGGCGAACACACCGCCGTCGCCGGTGAGGATCAGCACCTTCGGCTGAGCCTCCAGGTAGGCGCAGACGGCGTGCAGCTCACTGACCATCTGCTGGTCGATCGCGTTGCGGGTCGCGGGGTGGGAGAGCGTGGCGGTGAGGCGGTCGTCGCGCTCGTCGATGCGGAGGCGTTCGAAACCGGCGAAGGTGCTCATGCGCGCGCCTCCTCGGGCAGCTCCAGCAGCATCGCCGTTCCCTGGCCCACACCCACGCACATGGTCGCGAGGCCGCGGCGGGCCCCGTCGGCCTCCATCCGGTGCAGCAGGGTCAGCACGATCCGCGACCCGGACGACCCCAGCGGATGCCCCAGCGCGATCGCGCCGCCGCGGGAGTTCACGATGGACTCGTCCAGGCCGAGCCGACGGATGCAGGCCAGCGCCTGGGTCGCGAACGCTTCGTTGAGCTCCACCACCCCCAGGTCGCCGATCCGCCACCCCGCGCGGTCGAGCGCCTTCCGGGTGGCGGGCACCGGGCCCAGCCCCATCACTTCGGGTTCGAGGCCGACGGCGGCCGACCCTGCGATCCGCGCCCGCGCCGTCAGGCCGTGCTCCCGGATCGCGGCAGCGGAGGCGACGACGACCGCGCTCGCCCCGTCGTTCAGCGAGGAGGAGTTCCCCGCGGTCACCACGCCGCCCGGCTTCACCACGGGCCGCAGGCCGGCAAGGACCTCCGGTGTGGAGCCCTCGCGCGGGCCCTCGTCATCGCTCACAGTGGTGACCGCGCCCTTGCGGCCCGTCACCTCCACGGGAACGATCTCGTCGCGGAACGACCCGCCCCTGATGGCGGCGAGCGCGCGCTCATGGGAGCGGGCAGCGAACGCGTCGGCGTCCTCGCGGCTGATGCCCTCGCGCTCAGCGACCTCCTCCGCCGTCTGCGGCATCGAGAACGTCATCCGGTCCTCGCGGGAGAGGTCCCCGCCGGGCGCGAAGCGCGGGTTCACGAAGCGCCACCCGATGGCGGTGTCGACCACCTCGCCGGGCTTGGCGAACGCTGCGGTCGGCTTCGCCATCACCCACGGGGCGCGGCTCATCGACTCCACCCCGCCGGCGATGACGATGTCCGCATCCCCGCAGCGGACCATGCGCGCGGCCTGCTCGATCGCGGTCATCCCGGAGGCGCACAGGCGGTTCACGGTCGAGGCGGGCGTGGAGATCGGATAGTCGTTCAGCAGCCACGCCATGCGCGCTACGTTCCGGTTCTCCTCCCCGGCGCCGTTGGCGTTGCCGAGGATCACCTCGTCCACTGCGGCAGGGTCGATGCCGGTGCGCTCCACGGCGGCGCGGATCGCGAGGGCGGCGAGGTCGTCCGGGCGGACGCCGGACAGGGCGCCGCCGTAGCGGCCCACGGGGGTGCGGGCGCCGCCCACGATGAATGCGTCGGTCACTTCTCCTCGCCTTCTGGCCGGGCATCGGGGCCGGCCGGTTGCGCCAGTGCAGCGGGTCGAACGGATTCCTGAACGATCGTTCAGCCAGAGTGGCACGATATCGGGGTCGCCGCAACGGAAACGCCGGAATCCGTCGGCCCCGAGGTCGGCGCTTCGCCCCGGCGGGATGGTGTGGCCGGGCGTGAGCGGCTGGGCAGGGGCGCGCGGGAGCGGAGGTTGCGACTTCGCAACACTGCCCCGCCTGCTGTGCACTGCTGTGGTAGACCTGGGGCAACCAGCAGCGTCGCGAAAGGTGGGTGAAGAGGTGCAGCCGTTCGACTTCCCCGCCATCGGCGGGCCCGCCATGACCCGCGAGCAGTGGGAAGCGGGCTGCGCGGACCTGTTCGCCCCGCTCGAGATCCGCCCCCGCACGCGGGCCGACGGAGACCGCACCCGGGACGGGGCCGACGCAGACCGCGCCACCACCGGGCCCGCCAGCGTCGAGCCTGCCCCGGACTTCGAGGCCCGCAGCATCGCCAAGAGCGCCGGCACCGTCCACATCGTCCGCATCGAACAGAGCCCCGCCGACGTGCTGCGCACCCCCGAGATGATCGCCGTGCGCGGCAGCGACCTCATCAAAGTGTCCCTGCAGGTCGACGGCGACTGCACCGTGGAACAGGGCGGCCGCACCGCCGAACTGCGCCCCGGCGACATCGCCATCTACGACGCCTCCCGCCCCTACGCCCTGCGCTCCGAAACCGGGATGCACACCATCGTCCTCGCCTTCCCGTACCAGCGGCTCGGCATCCCCCGCGACGAACTCTCCCGCGTCACCGCGGTCGTGTTCCCGTTCGACTCCCCGCTCGGCGCCGTGGTCAACCCGTTCCTCGCGGGCCTCGCCCGCTCCATGGTGCAGATGGCCGATGACGACATCGAACGCCTCGCCCAGACCGCCATCGACCTGCTCGTCACCGTGCTGTCCGCGGAGCTGCGCCGCAGCCTGGGCGATGACCCGCGCCGGCAGCTGCTGCACGAGGTGCTGGAGACGATCGAGAGACGCCTGTCCGATCCGGAGCTGTCCCCGTCGGCCGTGGCGGAGGAGCACTTCATCTCCACCCGCCACCTGCACGCCCTCTTCTCCGAACGCGGCATCACCGTGGCCGGATGGATGCGGCACCGGCGCCTGGAGCGGATCCGCCGCGACCTCGCCGACCCTCTGCACACCTCGACGCCGGTGGCGCGGCTCGCGGCCCGCCACGGCCTGCTGAACGCCGCGCACTTCTCCCGCATGTTCCGCGCCGAGTTCGGCGTGACCCCGTCGGCCTACCGCGCCTCCGCGCAGCGCGCCGACGAGGTCAGCGTGTGACCGCAACCACAGTGCACGCAAACGCAAGAGACTGAACGGGCGTTCAGATAATGTGACGGGGCCCATAGTGCTCAAGGAGGAGATGGCAATGAAGCCAGATGCAACCCACACGCACGGAGCCCGCGACAGCCACGGCACCGAGACCCCCACCCATCCCCTGGACCGCCTCACCCCCGACGAGATCACGCGCGTGCGCGACCTCCTCGATCAGGCCGGCCACCTCCAGGAGGACACGCGCTTCGCGCAGCAGATCCAGGTGGAGCCGCCGAAGGCGAAGATGCTCGAATGGAAGGCGGGCGAGCCGCTGATGCGCCGCGTCGTCTCCACCCTGCTGGACCGCGACACCGGCCGCGTCCGCGAAGCCGTCGTGGACCTCGACTCCGATGAGGTCGTCTCCGTCGACACCCTCCCCACCGACAAAGCGCCCTACGGGCAGCCGCAGTACCTGTTCGAGGAGTACGAGGACGTCGACCAGATCGTCAAGGCCGACGAGCGCTGGCGGGATGCGATGACCAAGCGCGGCTTCGACGAGGCCGCCATGGAGCGCGCCCTCGTGGTCCCGCTCGCCCCCGGCCAGTTCGGGGAGCCCGACGAGGTCGGCAAGCGCATGATGCGCTCCCTCACCTTCTGCCCACCGGAGGGCCGACGGAACCCGTGGTCCTACCCGGTCGAGGGCCTTGTGGTGCTGCTGAACGTCACCGAGCGCAAAATCGTGAAGTTCTGGGACGAGGGCATCAAACCCCTCCCGGACGTGGACGGCGACTACGACCATGAGGCCTCCGGTGAGCGCCGCACCACCCTGAAGCCGCTGGAGATCACCCAGCCTGAAGGCCCCAGCTTCGCTGTGGAGGGCTCCCACGTGCGGTGGGAGAACTGGGACTTCCGCGTGGGCTTCTCCATGCGCGAAGGCCTCGTGCTCAACCAGCTGACCTGGCGCGATGATGACAACGGCGGCGAGGTCCGCCCCGTTCTGCACCGCGCCTCCGTGCCCGAGATGGTGGTTCCCTACGGCGACACGTCCGAGTGCCGCCGCTGGATCTCCTACTTCGACGCCGGCGAGTACCACCTCGGCAAGAACGCGAACTCGCTGGAGATCGGCTGCGACTGCCTCGGAGTCATCCACTACTTCGACGGCCATGTCGCCGCCGACACCGGCGAGCCGATGTCCATCCCGCGCGTGATCTGCATGCACGAGGAGGACTACGGGGTGCTGTGGAAGCACCGCGAACTGGACGGTGAGACCCAGCATTCGCGGCGGTCCCGTCGGCTGGTCATCTCCTACTTCGCGACCGTGGGCAACTACGACTACGGCTTCTTCTGGTACCTGTACCTCGACGGCACCATTCAGCTGGAGACCAAGGCGACCGGCCTGGTGTTCGCCGGTGCGAACGAACCGGGCCTGGACCTGCCGCACGCCACCGAGATGGCGCCCGGGCTGTACGCGCCCGTGCACCAGCACATCTTCTGCGCCCGCCTCGACTTCGACCTCGACGGCACCGACAACTTCGTCGAAGAGGTCGACATCAAGCGCATGCCGATGGGCGAGGGCAACAAATGGGGCAACGCCTTCACCTGGACCGAGAACCGCATCACCGAAGCCGGCGGCTACCTCGGCGACAACACGGTGGGCCGCTCCTGGAAGATCGGCTCCAATCAGCGGAAGAACGCCGTCGGCAAGCCCACCAAGTACCACCTCATCCCGGAGGCCCGCACCACGCTGCTGAACGCGGACGAGTCCACGGTCGCCGCCCGCGCATCGTTCGCAACGAAGCACCTGTGGGTGACGGAGTACAAGGACGGCGAACTGTTCCCCGCCGGCATGTACCCCAACCAGCACACCGGCGGCGGCCTGCCCGAGTTCGTGAAGGACTCCGGGCCCGTGGACAGCGGCGACATCGTGGTGTGGCACTCCTTCGGCCTCACGCACCTGCCGCGCCCGGAGGACTGGCCGATCATGCCGGTGGACTACTCGAGCATGTGGCTGAAGCCCTCCGGCTTCCTCGACCGCAACCCCACGCTCAACCTCCCCGGCGGCTCCTCGGACGCCCCCTCCTGCTGCGACACGAACGTGTCCCGCACGGACGGGAAGCCGTCGGAGGGCGGTGCCGACGGGTCCTGCCAGTGCGGCTGCTCCACCTCTGAGAGCGGGGAGTGATGTCCCAGGCGACCGCCCGCCAGGGCGGTGCCGGCACCGGGTCGCACGGCAGCGCACCCGTCGGGCGCGCATCCGTCGGCCGGGACGCCGACGGGCGCCGCACCCATGACGACGACACCCTCGGCGTGCCCGGTGCGGGCCGTCTCGGGGTGGCGTCCCTGGTGTTCCTCATCATCGCCGCGTCCGCACCGCTGACGGTGCTGGCCGGCGGTGTCCCCACCAGCTTCGCCGTCGCCGGAATCCTCGGCGTGCCCCTCGGGTACGTGCTGCTCGGCGCGATCCTGGCACTGTTCGCCGTCGGCTACGGCGCGATGAGCGCCCAGATCCGCAACGCCGGCGCGTTCTACGCCTACATCGCGGCGGGGCTCGGAGTGCGGCAGGGCATCGGCGCGTCCGTGCTGGCGCTCGTGTCCTACAACCTGATGCAGATCGGGCTGTACGGCATCACCGGGTTCGTGGTCTCGAGCTTCCTCGGGGCGATGGTCGGGGCGGCGCTGCCGTGGTGGGCGTGCGCCCTCGCAGTGTGGGCGCTGGTGGGTCTGCTCGGCATCAACCGCATCGACCTGTCCGCGAAGATCATCGCGGTGCTGGTGGTGCTGGAGTTCATCGTGGTGCTGCTGGTGGACATCGTGTCCTTCACGGTGGCGCCCGAAGGGGTGAGCGCGGCCCCGATCTCACCGGATCAGCTGTTCATCCCCGGCATCGGCGCGGTGCTGTCGTTCGGCATTGCCGCCTTCATGGGGTTCGAATCCGGGGCCGTGTACTCCGAGGAGGTGCGGGACCCGCAGCGGTCCGTTGCGAAGGCGACGTTCATCGCGGTGTCGATCATCGCGCTGTTCTACGCGTTCTCCTCGTGGGCGCTCGCGGTGGGCATCGGGCCGTCCCAGATCGTCCCGCGGTCAGAGGAGCTCGGGCCCGATCTCGTGTTCGTGTTCCTCGGGGAGCAGATGCCGGCGGTCTTCACCGACATCGCGAACGTCCTGTTCATCACGAGCCTGCTCGCGGCACTGCTCGCGTTCCACAACGCCGCGGCGCGCTACTTCTTCTCCCTGGGGCGCACCGGTGTTCTGCCGCGGTTCTTCGAGAACACCTCGCACCGCACGGGTGCGCCGATCGCGGGGTCCGCAGCGCAGAGCGTGCTCGCGCTGGTCGTGATCGCCGTGTTCGCGGTGGTGGGGGCGAACGCCCCGGAGGGGCCGCTGTTCCCGGTGGTCACCCTGTTCACGTGGTTCTGCAACGCGGCCGCGTTCGGCCTCGTGTTCCTGATGGCGATCACCAGTTTCGCCGTCATCGGGTTCTTCGTGAAGCGCGGGCGCGGCGAGGGTGTGCACACGGCCGCGGATCATGACGGGGCGCCCCGCGGGACTGCGGTGCCGGGCGTGTTCACCCGCCTGGTGGCGCCGCTCGTGGCCGGCATCGGCCTGGTGGTCGTGTTCGTGCTGATCCTGATCAACTTCGATCTGCTGATCGGCACGGGCTCGCCCGTGCTCATCACGGTGATGCCCGGCATCATCATCGCTGCGGGCATCATCGGTCTGATCCGCGGGGAGTACTTGAAGCGGGTGCGGCCGGAGGTGTTCCGCCGCGCCGCCGTGGAGCTGGACGAACCGCCCGTGGATTGACGGACGGGCGCACCGGCGCTGGGGCGCCCGGCTCGGAGCCTCCGGCACCCGTCGGTCACTTGGCCGGCACCCGTCGGCCCGCGCCCCCTATCAACGGAGCCTCCCGGCCCTCCCCTTCATAGGGGCGGGCGGGAGGCTTCGTTCATGCGCGAGCACGGGCGGCTCACTGGTGTCTGCGCTTCGTGCGCGTGGTGGCGCAGCTCAGCGGCGGTCCTGGGTGGGCCACGCGGCTGCCCACCAGGCTAGCGCTGATCCGACACCAGTCGAACCTGCCCGGCCCGGCCGCCGGCCCGTCGACGTGACGCGTGAGACGTGCCCCATCAATCGTTCGGTCGATGCCGAACGCAGGTCGGGCCGTGATGATGGAATGGTTGCCCGCCGTCTTTCGTCAGGAGAACCATGAGCACCTCGTCCAGCCGCCCCGCACAGTCGACCCCCGTGAGCCGCGGCATCAGCCCCCGGTCGCTGTACCGCGTCGTCGCCACCCTCGAGATGGTGACGTGGGCGCTGCTGATCCTCGGCATGATCGCGAAGTACGCCCTGCACATGGGCGACCTGCCCGTCCGCATCGGCGGCAGCATCCACGGCTTCGTGTTCCTCGCCTACTGCGTCTCCACAGTGCTCGTGTGGACGGACCAGCGCTGGCCCGCCGCCAAGGGCATCCTCGGCCTCGTCCTCGCCATCGTCCCGTTCGCGACCCTGCCGTTCGAGAAGCACGTGGACGCGAAGGGCCTGCTCGCGGATCAGTGGCGCGTTGCGCGGCACGGGGAGGAGCCGGCGGCCGCGCAGGAGCGCGCCTCTGGCCCGGCCGAGAAGCTGCTCGCCGTGATCCTGCGCCACCCGGTGCTCGCCGCCATCGTGCTGCTCGTGTTCATCTCCGGTCTGTTCGCCGTGCTGCTGCAGGCCGGCCCGCCGACCGAATGGGGCAAGTGAGCCGCTGACCGGCGCCCGGGCACTGGCCCCGGCGGTCTCGGCCCGTCCGCGGCGGTCTCAGCCCGACCCTGCCCGCCACAGAATTCGACGGATGCTCGTTATTTCCAGCGAATAGCGAACATCCGTCGAACTCTGTTGTGGCGGCCGGCGCCAGGCGGCTGGAGAAGGGGCCAGGCGGCTGGAGAAGGGGCCAGGTGGCTGGAGGAGGGGCCAGACGGCTGTCGGTCGGACGCAAGCGGCCGTTGTCCCGGGGCCGTCCGGAGGCAGAGGCCCGGCGGCTGAATCGAGGGTGACTTTTTTGCGTACCGACCGCGGTCATACTGCAAAAAAGTCGCTTTCGATGTCGCCTCGTTGCGCGCCCGATGCCGCCGCCTCGCCGCGCCGCGCGCCCGATGCCGCCGCCTCGCCGCGCGGGCAGAACGAAAGCGCCTCCTCGGCGGGTGATCCCTGAGGCCCGCGGAGAAGACGCTTCCGTCGATGAGGGGCGGCCACGATGCCCGGTGCCGGGCGGCCCGGCGGCCGCTGGGGTCAGCTGTGGATCACCTGCGGAACGGTGAACGCCTTCAGGCCCTCCACGCCGAACTCCACGCCGTAACCGGACTGCTTGATGCCGCCGAACGGCGCCATCGGGTTGATCGTGCCGTGGGAGTTGATCCACACGGTGCCCGCCTCGATGCGGGCCGCCACCTCAGCGGCCTTCGCGGGGTCCTTCGACCACACGGATGCGCCGAGGCCGACCTCCACACTGTTCGCCTGCTCAATCGCATCGTCCACGTCGCTGTACTTGATGATCGGCAGGGCCGGGCCGAACTGCTCCTCGGTGATGAGGCGCGCGTCGGCAGGCAGGGAGTCGATGAGGGTGAGCGGGTGGAAGAAGCCCTTATCGCCTCCGGCGACCTCGCCTTCGAACAGCACGTTGCCGCCGCGGTTCTTCGCGTCATTCACGAGGTCCGCCACGATCTTCTGCTGCGACTCGTTGGTGAGCGGGCCCAGCACGTTCTTCTCGTCCATGCCGTCACCCATCGGCATCTGCTTCGCGACCTCGACGAGAGCGCCGACGACGTCGTCGTACACGTCCTCGTGGACGTACAGGCGCTTCAGGCAGGCGCAGGTCTGGCCGGTGTTGATGAACGCGCCCCAGAACAGGCCTTCGGCGATCTCCTTGCCGTCTACGTCCGGGAGCACGATGCCGGCGTCATTGCCGCCGAGCTCCAGGGTGAGACGGGCGAGGTTCTGCGACGCGGCCTCGGCGATCTTCTTGCCGGTCTCGGTGGAACCGGTGAAGGTGATCTTCGCGAAACCGGGGTGGGCGGAGATCGCACCGCCGAGAGAACCGGGACCGGTCAGCACGGTCAGCAGGCCCTCCGGCAGGTGCTTGTTGACGAGGTAGGCGGTGGCGAGCACGGACAGCGGCGTGTCACTGGCCGGCTTCATCACGATGGAGTTGCCCATGCGCAGCGCGGGAGCGAACTGCCAGGTGGCGATCATCGCGGGCCAGTTCCACGGGTTGACGCCGCCCACAACGCCGACGGGGCGGTGGTGGACGGTGGCCTTCTTGCCGTCGCCGAGGTCGATCTCCTCGGGCTTCAGCTCGGTGGCGCAGGTGGCGCGCATCCAGCCCACCACGGCGCCCGCTTCGAAGTTCGCTCCCGGGCCGGACAGGGGCTTGCCCTGCTCGCGGCAGATGATCTCGGCGAGGGCGCCGGCGTTCTGCTCGACCTCGTCGGCGGCCTTCATCAGGGCGGCGACGCGCTCCTCATCGGACTTCTTCGCCCATTCCTTCTGCGCGGCGGCGGCCTTCTCGACAGCGGCGTCGAGATCCTTCTCGGTGTGCTGGGCGACGTGCCCGATCAGTTCACCGGTGGCGGGGTTCAGGACTTCGCGGCCGGAATCGGCGGCGACGGCGGCGAGAAGGGACTCGAAGGTCTCCATGGGGTTCTCCTCATTTCGTCATTGAACGGGTGCCCACCATGGTGACAGAGGTCACGTGGTGGCGGGGTGCGTCTGCGTGCACGGGCCTATTGCACGAGCGCGCACATCACGGCTGATCATCGTGCGAGCCGGAGAGCATCGCTGATGTCCAGCGAGACCTGAGCGGCGACGACCTCGATCACCGACCGGTCATGGTGTGGATCTCCGACGAGCTCGGCCATGCCTGCGTAGTGGATCGTTGCACTGCCGTCCAGGGCTGAGACGGTCTGCTCCCACTGTTCGACCTTGTCGGTGTCGCATATGTGGACCAGAGTGATGACGGGTGGGGTGCTTGTGTCTCGAGTAGGCGCGGTCGACTGGCTGCGCAGCGACATCCTGAAACCGCCCACCCCGCCTTCACCTGGGGCGAGAGCGGTGAAGTCTGCCAAAAGCGCGATGCCCGTCATAAACATTGGACGTCTCCTCCGGGGTAGTTGGTGGGCCGATCAGCAGGAGAGCGTCGACGTGTGTCCTTCGGATAGCGCGGCCGGTTGGGCTGAGTTCCTGCTGGAGCGTTCCCCGGTGCTTCTGAATGCACCTTTGTCCTGGACCATGACCATCCAGTAGTAGGTGGTCGGGCATTGAGACCGAACAAAGCGCTGGCACATGGAGTTGCCGGAATTGATCCAGGCCACGTTCTTGATGAGCCAGTTCCTTCGATTCTCGCATTTCTGTGCAGTGGTGATCTTCGCGTAATCATAGGGCAGCCATGCTGTCTGGATCACGGTGTTGGATGCGCTCGTGACCTGTTCGGGGCTCCGTGCTTCGCTCGCAAATGCCGCCGAAGGTGAAGGGGTCAGAAGTGTGGCGAAGAGAAGGGCTGCAGTGAGCCATCCAATCGGACGACGCTGCCGGGCTCGGCGGCCAGTCGTGGCCGGGGTGGCGAGAAGGGACTCGAAGGTCTCCATGGGGTTCTCCTCATTTCGTCATTGAACGGGTGCCCACTATGGTGACAGAGGTCACGTGGCGGCGGGGTGCGTCTGCGTGCACGGGCCTATTGCACGAGCGCGCACATCACGGCCGGTCGGCGTGCGCATACAGGGCGGCGCGGGGTGCGCCGGCGACCCGGTCGAGCAGGCCGTCACCGACCACCGGTGAAGCGGGGCTGCCGCTTCTGCTGGAACGCGGCGAAGCCCTCCCGATAGTCGTCGGTGTCGCAGAGGTCCGCCTGGGCGCGGTTCTCCAGGTCGAGCACGTCCCAGAACCCGAGACGCTCATCGCGGATCCGCGCGAGGAGGCGCTTCGAGGCGAGGAAGGCCCCCGTCGGCCCGCTCGCCGCCGCCCGTGCCCGCTCCCGCGTGAAGTCGAGGAGGTCGGCCGACGGGACCGCGCGTGAGAACAGGCCCGCCTGCACGGCGTCGGCGCCGGTGATGAGGTCGCCGGTGATGATGAGGTCCATGGCGCGGTGCGTGCCGAGGCGTTCGGCGAGCAGCCAGTGGCCGCCGGAATCGAGGGTGGCGCCGAGGTTCTTGAACGGTGAGCCGAGCTTCGCATCCTCCGCCGTGTAGACGACGTCGCAGGCGAGCGCGAGGCCGAGCCCCACCCCGAGGCAGGCGCCGTGCACCGCCGCGAACGTGGGGATGGGGAGGTCGGCGAGGGCGCGCATCGCGTCGGTGACGGGGCCGCCGAGGAAGCCGATCACGTCATCCTCCCTGGGGTCCACGCCCGCGATGTCGCGGCCGGCGCAGAATCCCTTGCCTTCTCCGCGCAGGAGGAGCGCGCGGGCCCCGTCGGCCTCCGCCCGGCCGACGGATTCCACCAACTCGTGCAGGGCCTCGGCGTCGACGGCGTTGAGCCTCTGCGGGGCGTCCAGGACGATCTCGGCGAGGCCGTCAGTGCAGGTGGAGTGGATCATCGGCGGGCCTTTCGGGTCAGAGCGCGGGCGCGGGGCGGTGCGGATCGGTGGAGCGGGCGTGGGGTGGGCGCGCGGTGGGGCTGGTCAGGCGTCGTAGTCGACGACGAGCGAATCGGATGTGGGGCGCGACTGGCAGGTGAGGACGTACCCGGCGTCGACGTCGTCCGCTTCGAGCGCGAAGTTCTCCGCCATGTCCACGGTTCCTTCCACGACCTTCGCGCGGCACGTGCCGCAGACGCCGCCGGCGCACGCGAACGGCACCTCGGAGCGGGCCCGCAGCGCCGCGTTCAGCACGGTTTCGCGGGAGCCGCGCGGGGTCTTCACCTCACTGGACAGGCCGTCCAGCTGGAAGCGGATCTGGATGTTGTCGCCGGATTCGTCGACCACAACGGGTGGGGCGCCGCGCTGCCCGCCGGAGTTCTCACCGGTGGTGAACAGCTCGAAGCGGACATCGTCGCTGCTCACGCCGCGGGCGTCGAGCTCGTCACGGATCAGTTGGACGAGCTCCATCGGGCCGCAGAGGAACCACTCGTCCACGATCGACGGTTCCACAATCGTGTCCAGCAGGAGACGGAGCTTGTCAGCGTCGATCCGGCCGGAGTGCATGGGGGAGACCCGCTGCTCCCGCGACAGCACATGGTGGATCGCGAGCCGCTGCGGGTAGCGGTCCTTGAGGTCCGCGAGCTCGTCCACGAACATCACGTCGCCGGCGGAGCGGTTGGCGTAGATGAGGTCCACGGCCGTGCCGTCGATCTGCAGCAGGGAGGTGATGATCGCGATCATCGGGGTGATGCCGGATCCGGCGGCGGCGCACACGAAGCGGGCGCCGCCGGTTCGCTCCACCTCGGCGCGGATCTCCTCGGCGTCGTTGAGGGAGGTGAGGCGGTGCTGCGCGATGAACGCGCCCTGCGGGCTCATCACCTGCATTTGGTCACCGCTTCGGAGGTTGTCGTTCGCCCAATTGGAGAAGAGCCCGCCCTGGTCGCGTTTGATCGCGATGGACAGCGACCCGGGGGTGGGCGGCCGGCAGATCGAGTAGGAGCGGCGCACCTCCTCGCCGTCCATGTCCATCCGCAGCGCCACGTACTGTCCGGGCGCGTAGTCGAACTGCCCGGCGAGCTCATCGGGGACGGCGAACGTCACCTCGATCGACTGGTCGGTGAGGGGGCGGACCTCCGCAATGGTCAGCGTGTGGAACTGTGCGCGGCGGCGGGCGGCGCGCACGGGGGCGGCGCCAGTGCCGGTCGAGGCGGGGCCGACGGGTGCGGGGCTGTCGGGGCTGGGAGCGGTCATCAGTGCACCTTGAAGTAGTCGAACGGTTCGTGGCAGTCGGAGCATTGGTACAGCGCTTTGCACGCCGTGGATGCGAAGCGGCTCAGCTCCCGGGTCCGCAGGGACCGGCAGCGCGGGCACGGCACGCTGAGGCTCACCGGGATGGGGCCTTTGGGGCCGGCGGGTGCCGACCCCGTCGGCGGGGCGATCCCGTACTCGCGGAGCTTCTCCTTCCCCTCGTCGCTCATCCAGTCGGTGGTCCAGGCGGGGGAGAGGGTGAGCTCCACGCGGGTCCTCTCGAACCCGGCGGTGGTGAGGGCGCGGTGGACGTCGGCGGTGATGGCGTCCATAGCCGGGCACCCGGAGTAGGTGGGGGTGATGGTGACGAGGGCGGTGCCGTCGGCCAGGAGTTCAGCGCGGCGCAGCACCCCCAGGTCCGCGATGCTGAGAACGGGGACTTCGGGATCCATGACGGTGGCAGCGGCGTCCCAGACGGCGGCGTCGCGCGCATCGGCGGGGCGGCGCCCGTCGGCGCGCTGAGCTCCGTCAGCGTGTGGGGCGCCGTCGCTGCGCTGGGCTCCGTCGGCGCGCATGCTCTCCTCACCCATCACGGCTCCTCACCAGGTGGCGCCGGGGTGCTGGCGGGCGAGGGACTGCATCTCGGCGAGCAGGAAGCCGAGCGCCTCGCGGTGTTCGCCGCGTCGGCCGCCCGTGCGGGCCTGCTTCACCTCCGGCACCTCCAGTTCCGCTTCCGCCAGCACCACTTCCAGGCGCTCCATCACGGGAGCGCGCAGTGTGGAGGGGCGCACGGCGATGCCCTCGAGATCGTCATGCAGCGGCTCGTCCTCGAACAGTTCGTCCAGGTACGGCCACACGTCCCGCAGGCCGGCGCGCATCCGTCCGGCCGATTCCTCGGTGCCGATGCCGAGGCGCAGAGTCCACTGCACCGCATGGTCGAGGTGGTAGTCGACCTCCTTCACCGCCTTTGCGGCGATCGCGGCGAGGGTCTCATCGGCCGAGTCCACGAGGCGTGAGTACAGCTCGTAGAAGTAGGCGGACATGATGAGGTTCTTCGCGACCGTGCGGCCGAAGTCGCCGTTGTCCACTTCGACGATCTGCGCGCACCGGAACTCCTCCTCGGTGCGGAAGTACGCGAGGTCGTCCTCGGACCTGTCCCACGCGGTGCCGGCGTAGGTGAGGAGCATGCGGGCATGACCGAGGGTGTCCAGGGCGATGTTGCCCAGCGCAATGTCCTCTTCGATCTCGGGGGCGCGGGAGATCCACCAGGAGAGGCGCTGCGCAAGGATCAGAGCGTCGTCGCCCAGGCGCAGCGCGTACTCAGCGGTCCGCTCCGGTGCGGTGACGCCGGAGTCCAGCAGCTTCTCGGCGGTGAGGGCGCTGCCGGCGCTGATGATGGTGGCGGAGTCCTGGCCCACGCTGCCCATGCTCACAGGTGCTTCACCCCTTCGCTCTTCGTGTAATAGGTGGCGTGGCGGTACTCCTTGCCCTTGGCGGATTCGAAGAACGCATCCCGACGGTCCGGGTCCGAGGCGGACACCTCCGCTGTGGGCACCACCCACACGGACACGCCCTCGTTGCGGCGCGTGTAGAGGTCGCGGCCGTTGCGCAGCGCCATCTGCGCATCGGGGGCGTGCAGCGACCCGGCGTGCACGTGCGAGAGGCCGCGCGAGGGGCGCACGAACACCTCCCACATCGGCCACTGGTGCCGGCCCGCGGGGGCGCCGCCGGTCGCGCTCTCGGACTGCTGGCCGACGGGTGCCTGCGCTGGTGTGTTCTCGCTGGTCATCGCTGCTCGCTTCCTGCTGGTGCGGTGTCGGTGTCGGCGCGGGCGGCGCGCTCCTGCATCTTCCGGGCGTACTCGGCAGCGGCCTCCCGCACCCATTCGCCGTTCTCGTGGGCGTCGATGCGGTGCTGCAGGCGCTGCTGATTGCACGGCCCGTGGCCTTTGATGACGCCGAAGAACTCGTCCCAGTCGAGCTCGCCGTAGTCGTAGTGGCCGCGCTCCTCATTCCACGCCAGGTCAGGGTCCGGCAGGGTGAGGCCGAGCGCTTCGGCCTGCGGCACGATCATGTCCACGAAGCGCTGGCGCAGCTCATCGTTGGAGAAGCGCTTGATCTTCCAGTCCATCGACTGCTGCGAGTTCGGCGACTGGTCATCGGGTGGGCCGAACATCTGCAGCGCTGGGCCGTAGAACCGGTTCACGGCGTCCTGCGCCATCTGCTTCTGCTTCGGGGTGCCGTGGCTGAGGGTGTAGAGGATCTCCCATCCCTGCCGCTGGTGGAACGATTCCTCCTTGCAGATGCGCACCATCGACCGGCCGTACGGGCCGTACGACGCGCGGCACAGCGGCACCTGGTTGCAGATCGCGGCGCCGTCCACCAGCCAGCCGATCGCGCCCATGTCCGCCCAGGACCTGGCCGGGTAGTTGAAGATCGAGGAGTACTTCGCGCGGCCGCTCATCAGCTGCTCGAACATCTCATCGCGTGGGGTGCCGAGGGTCTCCGCAGCGGAGTACAGATAGAGCCCGTGACCGGCTTCGTCCTGCACCTTCGCCATCAGGATCGCCTTGCGCTTCAACGAGGGCGCCCGCGTGATCCAGTTGCCCTCCGGCTGCATGCCGATGATCTCCGAGTGGGCGTGCTGGGACATCTGTCGCACGAGGGTGCGGCGGTAGTCCTCCGGCATCCAGTCGGTGGGTTCGATGCGCTGATCGGCGGCGATGAGCGCGTCGAACCGCTCCTGCAGCTGCTCGGCGGTGAGCTCGTCGGCGCTGCTGGCTGCGCGGGGGTCGTGGGTGGTGGTCATGGTGTCCTCCTGGGTGGGTCGGCATCGGCGCCGAATTCCTGACCTGTCGTTCAGTATTGGCGGATTCGCGGACGGGTGTCAACTGGGTCACAGGGAGGGTTCGCGCCGCGTCACAGGAAGGGTTCGTGCCGCGTCACAGGGGGTGATTGACGATGCGTGCACGGGGTCTGCATCTGCGCGCACGCGCCCCGAAACCGCCCCGTGTGACCGTGAGCACATGAAACAGTGCTCGTGCATTACCTGAACACTCATTCAGTAAATGGAAGGGGTCGCCCGGATGACGAACCCGTCGGACCCGCAGGCGCTCGCGGGCCACCACCCCATGCTGGAGAACGACTTCGCCTCCCAATGGATGGGGGTCGAGGTGGTGCGCGCCGACTACGGCGATGCGCTCGTGCGGATGCGCCTGCGCCGCGAGATGCTCAACGGCCACGGCACCGCGCACGGCGGCATGATCTTCGCCTTCGCCGACACCGCCTTCGCCATCGCCTGCAATGACGCCGCCGACCTCGACAGCGTCACCGTCGCCTCCGGCGTGGACATCAACTTCCTGCGCCCCGCCACCGACGGGCAGGTCCTCACCGCCCACGCCGTCGCCCAGCACGAGGGCCGCTCCGGCATCTACGACGTCACCGTCACCGCCCAGGACCCCGGGGCCGACGGGTCCGGCAGCGGCCCCAGCACCGTTGTGGCGCTGTTCCGGGGTCGCTCACGCACCGTCCCCCGACGCTGAGCCCTGACACTCCGGCCCCCGCTGGCCCTCCGACCGAATGATCCGATCCACCGCCCACCCGCAGCCGAAGCACCGACGGACACCGCCGGCCCTTCAACGATGAAAGGCACACCATGACCAACGTGCACACCGCCGCCGAACCCCTCGTCACCACCACCAACGACGGCCTCGACGAACGCGAAACCTGGAGCCGCGACAGGCTCGAGGAGTTCCAGCTGGAGAAGCTGAAGTGGAGCGTCCGCCACGCCTACGAGAACGCCCCGATGTACCGGGAGAAGTTCGATGACGCCGGCGTCCACCCGGACGACATCCGCGAGATGAGTGACCTCGCGAAGTTCCCCTTCACCACCAAGGAGGACCTCCGCCGCGCCTACCCGTTCGGCATGTTCGCCAAGCCGCTCAGCGAGATCCCCCGCATCCACGCCTCCTCCGGCACCACCGGCCGGCCGACGGTCGTCGGCTACACCCACAACGACCTCGACGCGTGGGCGACCGTGGTGGCGCGCTCCATGCGCCTGTCCGGTGTCCGCCCCGGCGATATGGTCCACAACGCCTACGGGTACGGCCTGTTCACCGGCGGACTCGGTGCCCACGCCGGTGCCGAGAAGCTCGGCTGCACCGTCATCCCCATGTCCGGCGGCCAGACCGACCGCCAGGTCCAGGTGATCCGCGACTTCAAGCCCCGCGTCATCTGCTGCACCCCCAGCTACCTGCTGACCGTGATGGATGCGATGCGGGACATGGGCCTCGACCCGGCCGATTCCTCCCTGGAGATCGCCATCCTCGGTGCGGAGCCGTGGACCGAGCCGATGCGCCAGGAGATCGAGAAGGGCCTCGGACTGAAGGCCACCGACATCTACGGCCTCTCCGAAGTGACCGGGCCCGGCGTGTCCGGTGAATCCGTCGACCACCAGCAGGGCTCCACCGTGTGGGAGGACTACTTCTACCCCGAGATCGTCGACCCCGATGACCTCTCCCGCACCATGCCCGACGGGGAGCAGGGCGAGCTGGTGTTCACCACCCTGCAGAAGGAAGCGCTGCCGATCATCCGGTACCGCACCAAGGACCTGTCCGTTCTGCTTCCGGGCGACGCCCGGCCTGCGTTCCGACGGATGCAGAAGATCACCGGCCGCACGGACGACATGATCATCCTGCGGGGCGTGAACCTGTTCCCCACCCAGATCGAGGAGATCGCGGTGGAGATCGAGCACCTCACCCCGCACTTCATCCTCGAGCTGCACCGCAAGGGCCGCATGGACTCCCTGACCGTGAAGATCGAGTCCGTGCCCGGCGTTCCCCAGGAGGACATCACGGGTGCGGCGCAGCTGCTGCGGCGCCTGATCAAGAACCGCATCGGCTCCACGGTGGATGTGGAGACGGTGGAGCCGGGCACGCTGCCGCGTTCGCAGGGCAAGTACAAGCGCGTATACGACTACCGCATGGACGAAGCGGACCTCACCCGCAGTTGATCTGCAGGGATCTGGAGGGTGCGCGGAGCGCGTTAGCGGAGGACTGGGCTCCGAGGTGAGTTGCTCCGCGCACCTGCGCTTCTTGCATCAGCGCAGATTTGTCACATCAATGCCTGCTTATGGATAATAGTGGCATGGTTGACTCACCCGTGCCACAGTTGCAGGACGCTGGGAACGCGCCGCGCGAGCAGGCGCAGCAGCTGCTCCCGGTGATGCGGGCTCTGGCGGACGAGAATCGACTCACGCTCCTGCTGACCCTCGCGGACGGACCTGCGTCCAACAAAGATCTGCAGGACTCCACCGGACTCAGCCAGGCGCTGGTCAGCCACCACATAGCAGCGCTGCGTGACGCCGGCATGATCACCGTCAGCGCCCAGGGGCGCTCCAACGTGTACTCGATCTGCTGCGAACAGCTCGCCACGCCCGTGCATTCGCTGGCGCACCTGGCATCCCTCATCCCTGAGGCGACTGAGGCGTGCTGTCTCACGCCGTCTGACCCCATCGGTACAGACATGCGCAGCAGCGCCGAACCGACTGCGTGAACTGCCGCCATCTCCGAAAGGCCCCTCGATGACGAATACTCCCAGCAGCCCCGCCAGCACCCCCACTCTCCTGTTCATCTGCACCCGCAACGGAGGCAAGTCCCAGATGGCAGCGGCCCTCGCGGCCAAGCACGGCGGTGACACCGTCGAGGTCCACTCCGCCGGCACGAACCCGGGCACCTCGATCAATGAGGAATCGGCCGCTGCGATCGCTGAAGTCGGCGCCGACATGTCCCAGGGGACCCCCACCGCCATCGACCCCGACCTGCTGTGCCGCGCCGACCGCGTCATCGTGCTCGGCAGTGAAGCACAGGTGGAGCCCGTGGACGGCATGCGTGCCGAGATCGACACCTGGATCACCGATGAGCCCAGCGCACGCGGCATCGAGGGGATGGAGCGGATGCGCCTGGTGCGCGATGACATCGACGGACGGGTCCGCGAGCTCCTCGACGGGCTGAAGAGCGAGAAGACAAGGACCGTCCGCTGATGACGCTTGTCGCCCTCGGGATCTTCGCCGCCACCCTCACCCTCGTCATCTGGCAGCCGAAGGGATTCCCCATCGGCTATTCCGCCCTCATCGGCGCGGTTCTTGCTCTCGCCACCACCGTCGTGGGTCTGTCGGACGTCCCCGAAGTCGTCGGGATCGTCTGGAACGCCACCCTCGCGTTCGTCGCGATCGTCCTCATCTCCCTGCTGCTGGACGAAGCCGGGTTCTTCGAATGGGCCGCGCTGCACGTGGCCCGCTGGGGCCGGGGCAGCGGGCGCCTGCTGTTCGTTCTGATCATCGCTCTCGGAGCCGTTGTAGCGGCGGTGTTCGCAAATGATGGCGCCGCGCTCATCCTCACACCGATCGTCATCGGCATTCTCCGCGCCCTGAGGATCGACGGGCGTGCTGCCCTCGGCTACGTCATGGCGACGGGGTTCATCGCCGACACCGGGTCACTGCCGCTGGTCGTCTCGAACCTCGTGAACATCGTCTCGGCCGATTTCTTCGGCATCTCCTTCGCTCGCTACGCCACCGTGATGGTGCCCATCGGCATAGTGTCCGTGCTCGCCTCGCTCGCGGTCCTGCTGCTTTACTTCGGTCGTTCCATCCCGAAGACGTACAGCGTCGAGGCGCTGCCGAACCCGTCGGCCGCCGTGAAGGACCCCCTGACCTTCAGAGCCGGCTGGGGTGTTCTCGCTCTGCTGCTCGTCGGCTACTTCGCCGCGGATCCCCTCGGCATCCCGCTGTCCGTGATCGCTGGGATCGGCACGCTGGTCCTTATTGCGGTGGCGTCGAAGAACAAGGTGGTGCCGGTGTGGGAGTCGATCAAAGGTGCGCCGTGGCAGATCGTGCTGTTCTCCATCGGCATGTACCTGGTGGTCTTCGGCCTGAAGAACCAGGGGCTCACCGACCAGCTCGCGCGTCTGTTCTCGTTCTTCGGCGACCATGGTGTGCTCGTCACCGCTCTCGGCGTGGGGATCGTGGTCGCGTTCCTCGCCTCGGCGATGAACAACATGCCCACGGTGCTGATCGCCGCGCTCGCCATCGCCGGTGCGGGCGCCACCGGGCTCACGCACGAAGCGATGGTGTACGCCAACGTGATCGGCTCGGACCTCGGTCCGAAGATCACCCCGATCGGATCGCTCGCCACGCTGCTGTGGCTGCACGTGCTGGACAAGAAGGGGATCCACATCGGCTGGGGCCGCTACTTCACCACCGGCATCGTGTTGACCCTGCCCGTCCTCGCCGTCACCCTCGCGGCGCTCGCGGGCTGGCTGATGATCGTCGGCTGACTCGGGACCCGGGGGCGGCCTGAGCTCAGGGCGCGAGGCGCGTCACGGTCCATTCGCTGCGGGCGGAGGGGCTGGCCGGGCTGGCGCCGTCGGTGTCAGGGCCGACGGGTTCGAACACGAGGCGGTCATGGAGGCGGTCGCCGCCGCCCTGCCAGAACTCGAAGCGGTGCGCCGTGACGGCGTACCCGCCCCAATGCGGCGGGCGGGGCACGGTGTCCTCGCCGTCGAAGCGGGCGGCGGCCTCCTCGTTGCGGCGGTTCAGCTCCTCGCGGTCGGTGATCGTCTGCGACTGTGGTGACGCCCAGGCGCCGATCTGGGCTCCGCGGGGCCGCACGTCGTGGTAGGCGTCGGATTCGGCGCCGGGCAGCTTCGCGGCGGTGCCTTCGATGCGGATCTGGCGCTGCAGTGGGAACCAGGTGAAGTTGATGGCGACGCGGTCGTTCTCCGCGATTTCGCGGCCCTTGGCGGACTCGTAGTTGGTGAAGAACAGGAACCGGCCGTCCTCGTGGCCCTTCAGCAGCACGGTGCGCGAGTGCGGCTGGCCGGTGGCGCGGTCCGCGGTGGCGACCACCATGGCGTTGGGTTCGGGCAGGTCGTCCTTCTCGTCGCGGCGGGTGATGGCGTCCTGCATCCAGCGGTCGAACAGGGCGTGCGGGTCGCGGCCGGCGTCCGCTTCGGTGAGGGTGCCTTCGTGGTAGTCGATGCGTTCGCGTCGGAGGTCGGGGGCGGATCCGGTCATGGTGGTGCTCCTTCGTCGCAGCGGCTGTTCACGGCCATTATCCCGCCGTTCCCGCTAGCCTGCACTCATGATGAGCGCAGCCGAGGAATGGAATGCCCGCTACAGCGAACGCGACGCCCTGTGGACCGGAAACGTCAACCCCACCCTGGGCGCGGCGGTCACCGCGATCGGCATGCAGCCGGGCCGCGCCCTCGACCTCGGCTGCGGGGAGGGCGGCGACGCCCTCTGGCTCGCCCGCGCCGGGTGGAGAGTCACCGGCGTGGACATCTCGACCGTCGCCGTGGACCGCGCCACCGCCCGCGCCGAGCAGGAGGGCCTGACGGCGGGAGCCGACGGGGCACACCCCGGTGGCAGCGCCCGCTTCCTCGCCCGCGACCTCGAGGCCTGGGAGGGTCCCGCAGGGGAAGGGACCGACGGGTTCGGGGTCGACGGGTTCCGGGCCGACGGCGGCCGCGCCGATGCCGGCGGCTACGGCCTGATCACCGCGAGCTTCTTCCAGTCCTTCGCCGGACTCGACCGTGAGAGCGTGCTGCGCCGCGCCGCGACGTGGCTGGCGCCGGGCGGTGCGCTGGTGATGCTGTCCCACGGCTCGCACCCGTCGTGGAAGGAGAGCGAGCACAAGGCGGGGCACGAGCATGCTGAGGGTGAGCCGCGGTCCTTCCACGAGATCCGCCCCGAACACGAACGCGCGCTCTTCGCGGATCTCATCGCTACCGGCGACTACAGCATCGAGCGCTCCGAGGTGGTGGTGCGGGAGGTGACCGGACCCGACGGTCAGACCGGCACCATCGACGACACCCTCACCGTGCTGCGCCGCCTGCGCTGACGCACGCACTGACCCGTCGCGGGCGGCTGTCCTACGCGTCCGCAGCGCGTGCGGGCTCCGAGCGCCGCGCGGCGTCCAGCTGCGTCAGCGTCGCGACGATCAGCGAGGCGCTCCACGCCAGCGGCGCTACTGCCGCGGGCGTGCCGTCGGACAGCACCTTCTCCGGGATCGCGCCCGCCGCGGTCCGGTGCTCTGCAAGCCACCGCAGCACGGTGCGGGACTCCTTCTCCATCCCGAGATGGGCGTAGGCCTGCGCGAACATCGCCGTCTGCGGGGTCCATGAGATGCCGTCCTTCTTCCACCCGGCGCCGGGCGCAACACCGCCGGCGGGCCGGCGCATCTTCTCGTACGCCGCGAGCGCCGCGTCGATCACCTGCGGGTTCGCGTCCGACACCGCGCGCGGCAGGTACGGCGGCAGCAGCATGAGCACGCCCGCGTCCACACCGCCGCCGAGGGCGTACCGCTGGTATCCGCGCCGACGGAACCGGGCGATCAGCGCCGCCGTCGTCCCATCACGACGCTGGGCCAGCATGCCCGCAGTCAGAGGCGCAGAGGAGGTCGTCGAGCCGCGGGTCAGCACCGGCACTGACCCTGCGCCGGCGAGGTCCTCATCGGTGAGGATGCCGGCGCTGACCAGGCGCGATGCGGCGTGCAGGCCCGCTGCGGCCATGGCGCCGGTGGCAAGGGTGAGGCGACGCTCGGCCACCTCCCAGTAGTCGGGGCTCGGGGGCGGCAGCAGGCTCCGTCGGCCCGTGGCGCGCATCAGCGCCGCAGCCGACCGCGCCAGCGCCGCTCGCAGCTCCCGCGGCGCATCCACCCGGCCGCGCGGCTTCTCGGCGGCGGGCCCGGCGAGCGCGGGCTCATCGGCGAGGAGGTCGGCGGCGGCCCACAGGAACCAGCCGCAGCCGTCGAGCTGCAGCGGCCGGGCATCGGGGGTGCGGTTCGTGCCGGGGATGTAGCGGGCTTCGAAGCGGCCGTCGGGCCGCTGCTGGGCCGCGAGGGTCTCCAGCAGGGCGAGCGCCCACGGCCACTGCCCCCGCCCGGTGAGCGCGGCGATGACGTGCGCGGTGTCGCGCGGCCACGTGTACCGCCAGGCCGGCGTCCACGCCGCCACCGGTGAGGGCAGCTCCCACGTGAGTGAGTGGATGTCGAGAAGGGCCTGGGTGTCGAGGTCGCGGGGGAGGGCCGACGGGGTCCGCAGCACCGGCAGCTGGGCCTGGGCGAGGAAGCCCTCCGTGGCGGTGACGAGGTCGTCGGCCCGCTCGGCGGTGTGCATGACTCGAGTGCCGGGGATGAGGTCGTCCATCTCGGTGCGGCGCAGGAGTCGGCGGGAGGTGCCGTCGAACACGACGGCTTCGGAGAGGAGGTCGGAGCGGGCCCACCGGGATTGGCGGGTCGCTCCGGCGAGGCCGAGCAGACCGAGCGCGGCGACGGCGCCGGTGCCGACGGAGCGCAGCAGCAGGCGGCGGTTCGGCATGGGCTCCTCCATGGGGCGGGTCTCCGGTCGGGTCGGGCTGATCGGTGGTGGGCTGGTTCATTGTCCAGGAAACAGCGGGCGGGTGCACTCGTCGGACCGCGGATTCGGCCGATCCGGTGGCGCGCTCGCGGTGCGTGCGCCACAATGGACCCCGGTACATAGAACCGTGAGTACCACATACCTGAGAAGGCAGGAGGCACAGGTGCCCACCCCCGTCATCGTCGCCGCCACGCGCACCCCCATCGGCCGCGCCCGCAAGGGCTCCCTGAAGGACCTGCGCCCGGACGACCTCGCCGCCCACATCATCACCGCGGCCCTCGAGACGATCCCCGCACTGGACCGCGCCGAGATCGACGACCTGCAGCTCGGCTGTGCCATCCCCGAAGGCCATCAGGGCGGCAACCTCGCCCGCACCGTCGCGATCCTCGCGGGTCTCGACCACGTCCCCGGCGCTACCGTCACACGCTTCTGCGCCTCCAGCCTCGAGGCCACCCGCAACGCCGCGAACGCCATTGCCGCAGGTCAGGCGGATGTTGTTATCGCCGCCGGCGTCGAATCCCTCTCCATCGGCGCCGGGGCCCGCATCATCGATGAGGACGTCCGCAACCCGATCTTCCGCGACGCGTGGGAGCGCACCGAGAAGCGCGCCCAGAGCGCCCCCGGCCAGATGCCGTGGCGGGACCCGCGCGAGAGCGGCGAGCTGCCCGATCCGTACATCGCGATGGGGCTGACCGCGGAGAACGTCGCCGAGCACTGCGGCATCTCCCGCGAGGACCAGGACGCGTGGGCGGTCATGTCGCAGAACCGCGCCGAACAGGCGCAGAAGTCCGGCTTCTTCGCCCGCGAGATCACCCCCGTCACCCTGTCCGACGGCACCGTCGTCGACACGGACGACAGCCCCCGCCACGGCGCCACCCTGGAGGCGACCGGCGCGCTCGAGCCCGTGTTCCGCCCCGGCGGCACCGTCACCGCCGGCAACGCCTGCCCCGTCAACGACGGCGCCGCCGCCCTCATCCTCGTGAGCGAGGAGAAGGCGCGCGAGCTCGGCCTGACACCGCTCGCGCGCATCGTCACCAGCGCCGTCACCGGCCTCAGTCCCGAGATCATGGGCCTGGGCCCCATCGACTCCACCCGCCGAGCCCTCGACCAGGCCGGCCTCACCATGGAGGACATCGACCTGGTGGAGCTCAACGAAGCGTTCGCCGCGCAGGTCGTCGCCTCCCAGCGCGAACTCGGCATCCCGGACGACAAGCTCAACGTCCACGGCGGCGCCATCGCCCTCGGCCACCCCTGGGGCATGACCGGCGCCCGCCTCATCACCACCCTCATCAACGGCCTCGAGGAGAGGGACGGCCGCTACGGCCTCGCCACTCTCTGCGTGGGCGGCGGCCAGGGCATGGCCGTCATCATCGAAAGGATCCGCTGACATGACCCCTGCCCCCGCCACCCCAGGCCCCGTCGGCCGCGACAGCGCCCCCGCCGGCCCAGCCGCCACCGCCCCTCCGACGGGTTCCGCTGGCCGCCCCCTCCCCGCGGCCGACGGGTACCCCCTCAGCCCCGTCACCGACTACTACGGCCTGTTCGCCGGCGTGCAGGGGGAGGACCTCGAAGCGTGGCAGGCCGCGCACGCCCTGACCGAGCCGATCCTCGCGCGCATCAACGAGGCGTGGGAGGCCGCCGAATACCCGATGGACCTGGTGCGGCTCCTCGCCGACTCCGACCTCCTCACCGACGGCCTCGATATCCCCGGCCACCGGCGGCTCTCCCCCCTGGGTGCGGGCCTCGTGACGATGGAGATGTCCCGCATCGACGGCTCCATGGGCACGGTCGTCGGCGTGCAGGCAGGGCTCTGCGCCCGCTCCATCGCCCTGCTCGGGTCCCAGGAGCAGAAGGACAAGTGGCTGCCCGCGCTCGCCTCCGCCGAGAAGCTCGGCGCATTCGCCCTCACCGAACCGGATCACGGCTCCGACTCCGTTGCGTTGGAAACAGTGGCGCGCCGCGAGGGCGATCACTGGGTCATCACCGGGGAGAAGAAGTGGATCGGCAACGGCGCGAACTGCGACGTCTCCGTGGTGTGGGCGCGCGTGGATGACGAGTCCGATCCGCAGCTGCACGGGCAGGTCTCCGGCTTCATCGTGGAGCAGCACCTCGACGGGTACAGCGCCGACCTCATCGAAGGGAAGCTGTCCCTGCGCGCCATCCACCAGGCGCACATCCGCATGGACGGTGTGCGAGTGCCGCTGGATGCGCGTCTGCCGGAGGCCCGCTCCTTCAAGGACACGGGCCGCGTGCTCGCAGCGACCCGCGCCGGTGTGGCCTGGGGCGCGCTCGGGCACGCCATCGCCTGCTTCGAGATCGCCGCGCAGTACGCGAAGGACCGCACCCAGTTCGGCAGGCCGCTCGCGAAGTCCCAGCATGTGCAGGTGCGGCTCGCGGACATGCTGCAGACCCTCGTGGGGGCGCAGCTGCACTGCTTCCGCGTGGCTCAGCTCGATGAGGCGGGCACGCTGACACCGGTGCAGGCGTCCATGGCGAAGGTGCACTGCACCCGCGCCGCCCGGTCCGTTGCTGCGGAGGCGCGCGACCTGCTCGGCGGGGTGGGGATCCTGCTGGAGAACCAGGTGATCCGGCACATGGCCGACATCGAAGCGCTCCACACCTATGAAGGCACCGACACGATCCAGTCGCTGCTCGTGGGCCGTGAGATCGCCGGAGTGAGCGCGTTCGCGTAGGCCAGCGTGCTCGCGTGGCCCAGGGCGTTCGCGTGGCTCCGGGAGGGGCTCCATGTGTCGTGCCCTTCACTGCGAACAGCCCTGACCTGAACCTTGACCAACTCAGTTGGTCAAGGAATCATGGTGGCATGACTGTGTACAACATTGCGGAAGCCAAAGCGCAGCTGTCAGCGCTCGTGGCCCGAGCGGAGGCCGGTGAGTCGGTTGTGATCGCACGAGCGCATCGACCCCGAGCCGTCCTTGTCCCGGTGGCGAGCGGCGACACGCGAAGCTTTGGTCAGCTTGAGGGGCTCATTTCCGTGAGCGACGATTTCGGCGCACCCATGGATGAGTCCGAGGCTGCTCTGTGGGAGTGACGTATCTTCTCGACACCCATGTGCTTCTCTGGCTGCTCGGTTCCCCGGGGCGTGTGAAGGCTGAGCTCCGCGAGGAGCTCCAGAAGGCGGAGAACCGGCTTGTGGTGTCCGCGGCCTCCGCGTTCGAGATCGCCCAAAGAACGCGAGTGGGAAAACTCGCCGGTGAACCGGTCCTGCAGTCGTGGAGTCAGCTCCTCCAGGAGGCTCGGATCCTCGAGATTCCTCTGACGGGCGAGGACATGATCCTCGCGGGAGCCCTTTCGTGGGATCACCGGGACCCCTTCGACCGCATGATCGTCTCCCATGCGATACGGCATCGAGCCCAGCTCGTGACGGCGGACCGGGTTGTCCTCTCGGCTGGTCTCGTGCGAACCGTCTTCGCGGAGGCCTGACGCGGTGGCGTATCCGCCAACGCGGACTCCGGCCCCACGTTGACTCCGCAGATGCGGTGTAGACTGCGGAGTTATGACGCAGATTCGGATATCCCGTGCAGCCGCTCTGCTCGGCGTCAGCGACGACACCGTGCGCCGCTGGATCGACCAGGGCCGCCTCAGCGCTGCCAAGGACAGCGCCGGGGTGAAGGTCGTGGACGGCGCTGACCTCGCACGCCTCGCCAGTGACACCGCGGAGTCCGCCGCCGCCAGCGCAGGCGCGCTCGACGACCGCGCCGGCACCCGATCGGCCCGCAACCGCTTCACCGGCCTCGTCGTGGCGCTGCGCCGCGGCGACGTGCTCAGCCAGGTGGAGCTGCAGGCCGGGCCGTTCCACGTCGTCTCCGTCATCACCACGGACGCTGTTGACCAGCTCGGCCTCGACGTCGGCTCCGTCGCCTCCGCCCTGGTGAAGTCCACCGATGTTCAGATCGAAAAGGCCCTCCTGTGACTCTCCGCCCCGCTCATCCCGCCCTCCCCATCCGCGCAGCTGCTGCCCTCGCCGCCACCGCCGCCCTCGCCCTCACCGCCTGCGGATCCGCCGGCGGGTCCAGCGCCGACGGCTCCGGTGCGTCCGACGGCGCCCAGCCCGTCACCGTGTTCGCCGCCGCATCCCTGACCGCCCCGTTCGAGGAGTTCGCCGACTCCACCGCCGTGCAGGAGTCCTTCTCGTTCGACGGCTCCTCCGGGCTCGTGGAGCAGATCAAGCAGGGCGCCCCCGCGGACGTCCTCGTCACCGCGGACGAGCGCACCATGCGCGCCGCCGAGAAGGCCGGCCTCCTCGATGGGGAACCGCAGCAGATCGCCACGAACGAGCTCGTGCTCGTCACCCCCGCGGACAACCCCGCCGGCATCACCGGCTTCGATGACTCCCTGAACGGCACCCGCCTCGTGGTGTGCGAGAAGTCCGTGCCGTGCGGAGCCGCCTCCCTGAAGGTCGCGGACACCGCCGGCCTCGACCTCAGGCCCGTGTCCGAGGAGACCTCCGTGACGAACGTGCTCGGCGCCGTCACCAGCGGCGAAGCCGACGCCGGCCTGGTGTACCGCACCGACGCCAAGAACGCCGGAGACACGGTGAAGACCTTCCCGATCCCCGCCGCGAGCGAGCACCCCAGCACCTATTGGGTCGCGGTGACGGCGGAGGCGAAGAACCCGTCGGCCGCCCGTGCGTTCATCTCGGACCTCACCGGTGAGAAGGGGCAGAACCTCCTGCGCTCCTACGGGTTCGGCGTCCAGTGACCCGGCCGCCGGCGTGGGCGTGGGCGCCGTTCGCCCTCGCCCTCGGCATCCTCGTGATCCCCCTGGCGGGTCTGCTCGCCACCGTGTCGTGGTCGCAGATCCCGGAACTGCTCGCCCGGCCCACCGCCCGTGACGCCCTCGGACTCAGCATCCGCACCTGCCTGGCCTCCACCGTCGTGGTGATGCTGCTCGGCATCCCCGCCGCGCACATCCTCGCCCGCTCCCGCGCCTGGTGGACGCCCTGGGCGCGCACCCTGGTGACCGTGCCGATGGTGCTGCCGCCCGTGGTGGCCGGTATGGCGCTGCTGGTGACCCTGGGCCGGCGCGGCCTCATCGGCGAGAAGCTCGACGCCTTCGGACTGCAGATCGGCTTCACCACCATCGCCGTTGTGATCGCGCAGGTGTTCGTGTCCCTGCCGTTCCTGATCGTGGCGCTGGAAGGGGCGATCCGCGCCTCGGACCGCCGGCTCGAGCGGGCCGCCGCCCTGCTCGGCGCCGGCCCCACCCGCACATTCCTCCGCGTCACGCTGCCGACCGTGCTGCCCGCCATCGCCTCCGGCACCGCCCTCGCATTCGCGCGGTCGCTCGGCGAATTCGGTGCCACCATCACGTTCGCGGGCTCCCTGCAGGGCGTGACGCGGACCGTGCCGCTGGAGATCTACCTGCTGCGCGAATCCGACTCCGAACTCTCCATGGCGCTCGCCGCGATCCTCCTCGGCGTCGCCGCGGTCGTGGTCGGCATCTCCATGCGGCTGCAGGTGAGGAGCAGCCATGACTGACTCCGTCGGCGCCGTGGATCCCGCCCGCCCCGACGGCGCCGCGGCCCCCGTCGGCCCCGCCGTCCACGTCCGCGCCCGCGTCCCCGACCGCGCCGTGGACCTCGACCTCACCTGGCCGCTCGGCACCACCCTCGCGCTGATCGGCCCGAACGGAGCCGGCAAGACCACCACGATCGATGTCCTCGCCGGAACCCTCACCGGCCACGGCTCTACTGTCACCCTCGGCGACCGCGATCTCACCGGCCTGCCGGCCCACCGCCGGCGCCTCGGCTGCCTCGAACAGCGCGCCCTGCTCTTCCCCCACATGAGCGTGCTGGCGAACGTGGAGTTCGGCATGCGGGCCCACGGTGTGCGCCGGCCGCGCGCCCGGGCCCGCGAGGAGCTGGAGGCCGTCGGCTGCGGTGACTTCGCCGGCCGCCGCCCGCACCAGGTCTCCGGCGGCCAGGCGCAGCGCATCGCCCTGGCCCGTGCGCTGGCCACCGACCCCGACCTCGTCCTGCTCGACGAGCCCCTCGCCGCGCTCGACGCCGCCCTCGCCCCGGCGATGCGCCGCCTGCTGCGGGCCCGCCTCGCCGGCACCACAGCGCTGCTCGTCACCCACGATGTGCTGGACGTGCTCGCGCTCGCGGACCGCGTGGCCGTCATCGAAGGCGGCCGTCTGGTCGCGGAGGGGCCGACGGATGCCGTACTGGCGTCGGCGCAGACGCCGTTCGTGGAGGACTTCGTCGGCACCGATCGGGCAGACGACGCGGAGGATTCCGTGACGCTCAGCCGCTCCCGCTTCGAGGAGCTCCTGCGGGCAGCGGGGGAGCGCGGCGAGGGCCAGCAGGGGAGCGCGTCGCCGAGGGGCAGCGGCGAGCGCGGCGCGGGGGAGGGCGGCACGGGGTAGCGGCGGTCCAGCCTCATGCGCCACACTGGTACCTGCAACCGGGAGTACCGGATACCTGTGAGCGCCGAGGAGGACGCCGACAATGACGAACTACACCGAACAGGTCACCGCCTTCGACTACGAGGTCCGCGACCACGCGACGCTCGGCCCCGTCGGCGTGATCACCGCCCGCGCCGGCGGCCCCAAACCCGCCACGCTCGGCCGGCAGTCGGTGGACAACCTCGTCGAAGCCGTCGCCCAGGCCGTCGCCGCCGCCGGAAACGGCGACATCCGCGCCATCGCCCTCACCGGCGAGGACCGCATCTTCCTCGCCGGTGCTGACCTCGCCATGTTCGCCGCCGGCACCGACCCCGAGGTCATCCGCGACATGACGCGGAAGATGCACGGGCTGCAGGTGCTCCTGCGCACCGTGGACGTCCCCGTCCTCGCCCACATCAACGGCGCCGCTCTCGGCGGCGGCCTCGAAACCGCCCTGATGGCCTCGATCCGCACAGCCGGCCCCCAGGTGAAGGGCATCGGACTGCCCGAAACCAGCCTCGGCATCCTCCCCGGCTGGGGCGGCACCACCCTTCTGCCCGCCCTCATCGACCCCGAGGACGCCCTCACGATCATCGTGGACGAGCCCGCGAAGGACCGCACGATGGACGCACAGACCGCCCTGGAGCGCGGCGTGGTCCTCGCCCTCGTCGATGACCTCGACGCCGCTCTCGACTACGTCGCCGAGAACCCTGGTGTGTCCGGCGCCGTCGGCCCGGACAGCCGCAGCAGCGCCGCAGACTCCGCCGACGGCGCCGACCGCGCCGCAGATGCCGGCGACAGCGCCGCCGCGGCCGGTGCCGCCGCCGACCGCGCCGAACCACTCCCCGCCGCCGACTCGGACCGCGCGAAGGCCCTGGTGGAGGCGCTGAAGAAGCGGGAGAGGCTCGCCCGCGTCCGCGACGCGCAGGGCGCGCCCGCCACCCTGCGCGTGCTCACCCTCGTCACCCAGCTGCTCGACTCCACCCTCGAGGACGCCCTCGCCCGCGAAGCCGACGCGATCGTGGAGCTCGCGCAGACCCCCGCAGCCGAAGGCGCCCTCCATGCCGCTGAACTGCTCCGCCGCGGCAAGCCGTCCCGCACCCCGATCGAGGGCGCGAAGGACATCACGAAGGTGGGCGTGGCCGGCGCAGGCCTGATGGCCTCCCAGATCGCCGCGCAGCTCGCCCGCGGCCTGCGCGTCCCCGTCATCATGCGCGATCTCGACGACGCCATCGCCGCGAAGGGCCTCGCGAACGCCCAGCGCATCCTCACCGACGCCGGCGATGCGGACGCCGCCGAGCTCCTCTCCGCCACCACGGATCTCGAGGACCTGCGCGGCGCCGACCTCGTCCTCGAAGCCGTCCCCGAAGTCATGGGCATCAAGCAGTCCGTCTTCGCGGAACTCGAGGACGTCCTGGAGGCCGATGCCCTGCTCGTCACCAACACCTCGAGCCTCTCCGTCACCGAGATGTCCTCGAAGCTCGACCACCCCGAGCGCGTGGTGGGCCTGCACTTCTTCAACCCCGTTGCGAAGATGCCGCTCGTGGAGGTCATCCACACCGACGCCACCGACGAGACCACCCTCGCCACCGGCCGCGAAGTGGTCCGACGGATGCGGAAGTTCGCCGTGGACTCCGCCGACGCCCCCGGATTCATCGTCAACCGCCTCCTGTTCCGCATGCTCGGCACGGTGCTGTCCGCGATCGACGCCGGTGCCTCCGCCCAGAAGGTCGATGAGTCCCTCGACGCCCTCGGCCTGCCGATGCGTCCCCTCACCCTGCTGGACATGGTGGGCCTCGCCGTGGCCGACCACGTTGGCCAGGTGATGGTGGACAAGGAGGGCCCCGAACGGTTCCACGCCTCGCGCGGCCTGCACGCCATGGCGGAGGCGGGGGAGCGGTTCACGGAGGAGGGCCACCGCCCGCCCGCACCCGTGCGCGCCGAGGTGGACGAGGTCTTCGCCCGCGCCAATGAGGGCGAGCCGGACCAGCCGCGGCCGAAGACCGGTGACCGGCTCCTCGAGGAGGTCGAGAAGGGCCTCGCGGACGAGATCACCCGCATGGTCGACGAGGGCGTGGTGCAGCGGATCGAGGACATCGACCTCGCGCTCATCCTCGGCGCTGGCTTCCCGCGGCACCGCGGCGGCATCAGCACCTACCTGCGGCAGCGCGGCCTCCTCTGACGCGGCTGGGTCGGTGTGCCCACCCACTCACGTCACCGCGCGCATCGGTGGGCGCATAGCGGCGCACCAGCTCCATAGACGGAACGGTGTGCCGCTATGCGCCAATGCTCGCGGTCGCCGGCACCCGTCGGCCGGGAGGTACGAGCGCCGGCGGCGGGGCGCGGCGGGGCACCGCGGGGCGCGGTGGCCGGGCGGCGTGGGCCGACGGGGCCCCGGGGGTTACTCGTAGCTGAAGACGTCGAACGCTGCGCGCAGATCGGCGAGGGTGGGCAGGCCAGCCGGTGCTGCCGGCGCCGCCGAGCCCGCGGGTGCTGCCGGCGCCGACGGGCCCTGTGCGGCGTCGGCGAGGAGCATCTGCAGCAGCAGGCGCGCCTTGTGGGCGCTCAGAGCCCCCGCCATGACGGCACCGGCATCCATCAGATCGACCTCGCTGCCGGGGTAGGCGTAGTGGTAGGTGGAGGTGCCGCCCTCTGGGATGCGCGTGGACACCACCACGGGCACGCCGGCGCTGATCAGCGACCGGATCGGGTCCATGTGGCCGGCGGGGACGTGCCCCATCCCGGCGGCGTTGATGACGACCCCGGCCACCGGCCGCGCGGGCCCCGCCAGCGGTTGCGCCGCCCCTGCCATCGGCTGCGCGGACCCTGCCCCGGGGCCGTCGTCGGCGCCCGTGGGACCGGCGCCGACGCTCGCCGCGATCAGGTCGAGCATCGTCGTGTCGTCACCGAGGCCCGTTCCGATGATCGGCACACTCGGCAGCACCTCCGGCAGATCCCGCGCCGCCGTGCCGGCGAGCAGGCGCAGCGGGGCATCCGTCGGCCGGTACACCAGCCGCACATCGTCCGCATGCACCACGCCGATGGGCCCGGAGGGGACCGAGTCGAAGGCGGTGACGCTGCGGGAACTGGTCTTGGTGACGCGGTCGCCGAGGTGCAGGTGGGAGTCGAACACGGCGAGGACCCCAAGGCCGCGCGCCGACTCTGCGGTGGCGGTCAGGACCGCGTCACGGAGGTTGGCGGGCCCGTCGGCACCGGCGGCGTTCGCCGGCCGCATCGCACCGGTGATCACCAGGGGCTCCTCGCGCGTCCACAGGCGGGACAGGAGGAACGCGGTCTCCTCGAGGGTGTCGGTTCCGTGGGTGAGGACGACCCCGTCGGCCCCCGCCTCGACGGCCTCATCGGCGGCGATGAGGGCGGCGCGCACGTGCTCGAACCGCAGCGACGGCGAGCCCACGTTCGCGACCTGCACGCGGGTGACCTCCACGCCCGGCACCGGGGAGTCGGCGGCGGGGGAGCCGGCGGGGCCGACGGGTGCGGGCGTGCCGGGGGCGGCGTGCTCGCCGGGCGCTGCCTGCTCCATGGCGATGGTGCCGCCGAGGGCGATGATCGTGACGCGGCGCTGCGCTGTCATGCGCGCTTCTCCTTCCGTGTCAGCTGCACGACGACTTCGGCGTGCGGCGTGTGGGGGAACATGTCGACGACTCGGCCGCGCACAAGGCGCAGCGACGGCATCGCGGCGAGATCGCGGGCGAGGCTCGCCGGGCTGCAGGACGAATAGATGACGTGGGGGATCGGCGCGGACTCCAGGTAGGCGGTGAGGTCGGGGCCGAGCCCGCGGCGCGGCGGGTTCACCACCGCGAGGTCGGGGAGGGCCGACGGGTCCTGCTCGCGCGCCCACGCCGTCGCGTCCGCGACATGGAAGCCGGTGCTGTCGGTGAGGCCGAGGGCCTCGGCGGTGGCGCGGGCGGAGTCGATCGCGTCGGCGGAGATCTCCACGCCGGTGACGACGGCGCCGCGCTGCGCCAGATGGAGGGCGAACCCGCCGACGCCGCAGTACAGGTCCCACGCCCGCAGGCCCGCCCCTCCGCTCGGGCCGCTGTTCTCGTCGACGAGCTCGGCGGCCCAGTCGCCGACCTGGCGGTACAGCTGCGCGGCAACGTCCGTGTTCGTCTGCGTGAACGACTGCGGCAGCACCCGCAGCGGCACATCCCCCACCGGCATCGTGATGGCGCGCTGCTCGGTCAGTGGGATCTCCTCGTCGCCTTCGAGGCGGGCCACATGCTCCGGGTGGATGTTCGCGCTGACCACCACGGCGCGCGGATCGAGCTTGTCGAGGTGCTCGCGCAGCCGGCCGAGAGCGGAATCGCTGCGCAGGACGAAGCGGACGAGCGCCTGATCCTCCGCGGCGGTGACGAGAACGAACTTCACCTCGCCGCGCCGGCGCGCCACCGAGTAGGGCGGGATCTGGGCGCGGCGGATCACCTCGCGGGCGGAGGCGAGGACGTCGTGGATGATCGGCGGGTACAGCGGGCAGTCCGCGAGGTCCACGGGAGCGGCTGCGCCGGCGGGCGCGGGAGCGGCGGAGACCGAGGGGGCGGGGGAGTGGCCGACGGGCTCCTCAGCCCCCGGCAGAGTCAGGATCGGGTCCGCGGCGGTGCCGGCGACCACCATCTTCGCCTTCGTCCGGAAACCGGCCGGCGCCGAGGCGATCGGCGGCAGCCAGCACCCGTCGGTCCCCGCGCCGAACGGCTCCAGCAGGCCCCTGACCTGGGAGTCCCTGTCCTGCAGCTGCGCGGGGTACGGCTGGGGGAGGAGGGTGCAGGAGCGGCATTCACCGCGGTCGAAGTGGGCGCAGAGCGTCATGGCGGATCAGCGGCGGCGCGGCGCCGGGCCGGGGAGGGGGCGGGCTGGCGCGACGCCCGAGTCACTGCACAACATCGAGCGCGGCACTGTCGTCGCACACGGACGTCACCGAGTAGCGGTGCTCGCCGATCTCGAACTGGTCGCCGATGTTCGCCGGCTCCATCTTCTGCGGCCCGTCGCCGAGGTCGATCGTGAACTGCGCGGCCTTCACATGCTCGCCGTCCACCGCCTCCTCGAACGCGAACTTCACCGTGTCCTCGCCGTCCTTCATCGCGGGCTCGGGCTCCTTGCCCTGCGCGATCGTGACGGCGCCTTCGCCGGTGCAGGCGTCGGTCAGGCCCTCGGAGGCTCGGGCGGAGGAATCGATCCGGGGCACCCCGCTGCCGGCCGTGTTCTCGGCACCGCCGGCGTCCGAGGCGGCGCCGTCCTTCAGCTCGGGCGACTGGGACTCCTTCATCCGCACCTCAGCACCCGGGTTGCCGCCGCCGTTGGCGTCCGACGAGCAGGCCGCACCGGTCACGAGCACACCCGCGGCGAGAGCAGCGGCCGCCACGGCGCGCAGAGGGCGGGGGCGGCGTGCCAGGGTGGGGGCGGAGGAGCGGTCGGACATGGGGCCTCCAGCGGGCAGATCGGGGTGACGGGCAGTGGTGTGACGGCGCCAGTGCACCGATCAGGGTAGCGCACCGGTACCGTGGAGCCATGACCTCCCGACCCCGCCAGCCGCGCCAGCATCCCGGCAGTCCCGGCGCGCCCTCTCCCGCCCAGCTCGCGGGCCGACGGAGGCAGGCCGCTGAAGTGCGGCCGGTCGACTACACGCAGATTCCCAGCCGAGAGGCGCAGCAGCGGGCCCGGGAGCAGCTCGAGGCGGGCGAGCAGAACCCGTCGGCCGCCCCGAAGCCGGGCCCGCGCAAGCCGCAGCGCTTCGAGCTGGTGCCGAACCCGTCGGCCGCACCCGACGACGCCGTCGTCACCCTCAATCCCTCCGACCCGCGGCCCTACACGCGGCCGCTGCGCGTGATCGAGCGGGAGATCCGGCTGCTGTCCGGGACGTCGCTCGCTGTGATCACGCACGACACGGTGGTGATGACCGTGGCCGATCCGGAGGAAGTGTGGACCGCGGACAACGGCGCGAGCGATCACTTTCTGCGCGGCCAGTGGACCGTGCAGGTGCGCCGTGCGGACAACCATGTGATCGCGGTGCTGCCGAGCCGGTACGCGCTGAGCGTGCGGCCGGAGGAGTTCGAAGCGGAGGCGCCGATCGACGTGAGCGGACCGTCGAACCGTCGGAAGAAGGGGACACGGCATCCCGCTGACCTGCGGGAACTGCGGCTGCGGCTGAAGGCGCACGGGTTCCGGGTCAGCACCTCCGGCCCGACGCACGGGAAGGTGACGCACCCGGACTTCCCGGGACTGTTCACGCCGTGGGCGTCGACGCCGTCTGACCGGCGGCACCCGCAGATGGTGACCGCGCAGGTCAAGCGCGTGTTCGGCATCGACATCCGCGGGTGAACCGGAGGAAAGCCGCCGGCGGGTCGGCCGAAATCCGCGGGTGAGCCGGCTGCTGGGTCGGGGGGCGCGATAGCCGCTGCGGGGGCGGTGCGCGGCGCGGCCGGACAAAATCTGGAGCAAAACGGCCCGTTGAGGGCCCCGCCAGGGCAATGATGCCGTTTTTGGTCGGAATGTGCACAGCCCTCGCCGCCACGGCCGGTTCCGGGGGCTGCGCCCGGGCCGGGGCCGGGCGGTTAAAGAAGGGCCCGGGCTCGTCCCCACGAGCCCGGGCCATATCCCTTTCCCCCGCGTCACGGCTTTTCTGGATCAGTCCTCTCCTCAAACGACTGTCCGCTCGTAACGCGTTGAAACCATGAAAACCCATGGACCTTGGGCGGCGCTGATACTAGGCTCCCAATCTGCTGGGATTCGCGGCGGTTCCTGACAGCGCCCCCGTCGAACCTGAACAGACCCCCGCGAACCTGGACGCCAGCTTGGGAGGACGGTCTCCAGCACCGCCCGGAATGTGAGGGACGCAACCGGTGATCGGCTTGTCGGATCGGGGCGAACCCGCCGCGTGAGCCGCGTGCGGCCGGTCCCCGCATGAGCGTGGAAGTCATGGCCACGACACATGCAGTGATTCTGGCGCGCGGCCTCGGCACCCGCATGCGCCGCGAGGACCCGTCGGCCGCCCTCACAGCCGAGCAGGCCGCGGCCGCAGGCAGCGGTGTCACAGCGCTCATCGATGTGGGGCGGCCGTTCCTCGACTACGTCATCTCCGCACTCGCCGACGCCGGCGTCACCGACGTCTGCCTCATCATCGGCCCCGAGCACGACGCCCTGCGCGAGTACGTCCGCGCCACCAGCGGCGGCCGCTCCCTCGTGTGCGCCACCGACCTCGGTCTGACGATCCGCGCCACTGCGACCGGGCCCGCCGCGCCTGCTGAGCCGGCCGCGCCGACGGAGCCCTCGGAGCCGACCGCGCCGACCGAGCCCGCCGACCCCGGGGCGTGAACTTCTCGGAAATTCGGCACCCGTCGGCCGCGCCGCTGAGATGCCGCAGACCCCTGCCGGTATCGTGAGCGGTGCCGGCACGCCGCCCGGTCACTCCTGCGAGAGAGGGACTTCCCATGACGTACACCGAGCCCGCCCAGATGCTTGACCTCTCCGCCGCCCGCCCCGCCTTCGAGCGCCTCACCGCGTTCGTGAAGGCCGCTGGCGCCGCAGAGAATGCCTCCACCGATTCCTCCGCCGCCACCGACTCCGCGTCCGCTGCCGGCACCGTGCCCGGCGCCGGCCCTCAGCTGATCGACCCGAACGAGACCGCCGCTCAGATCCCGCCCGTTCTGCAGCCCCTGGTGGACGAGTTCGCCGGGATCCATCTGGACGACGACTTCGAGGTCAACCTCGTCATCGATGAGCGCACCGACCTCGGTCCGTACACCCTGCTCGGCGACACCGACGAGTACTACCCCCTGTTCGAGACCGCCGACGAAGCGATCATCGTGACCATCGCGGACAACGGCAACGCCGGCGGCGTCTGGTACATCGACGAGGAGCTCGGCCTGCACCTGCTCGCGACCTCTCTGCCCGCCTATCTCGAGACCGTGGGCAACGCGATCGCAGCGGTCGGCTCGGACTCCGGTGAGCGGGTGAAGATGCACCTGCTCAGCCACACCGTGTCGACCGTGAACGTGCTGAACACCGTGGAGGACCTCGACGCCCGCGTCCAGTTCAGCGAGGACGGCCAGCAGGCGACGATCGTCAAGGGCTGAGGCCGGCGCGGTTCTCCGCGCCCAGCTCATCTGATCGAGGGCGACTTTTTTGCGCTTTGACTGCGGTCATTTCGCAGAAAAGTCGCTTTCGTTTCGCGCGCCCTCGCCGGAACCGTCGGCCGCCCCCCAGCGGTGCCGTCGGCGACCGCGCCCTCGCCGTTCACCTCCGCGACACGTTCGGGTCGCCTTGCTCACGCACACTGGCCGACGGTTCTGTCCCCATCCCCCGCTTCGTGACGCGAAAGGTTCCCCATGCGGATCCCCACCCGTACGGCAGCGTTCGCCAGCTGCCTCGCACTGTCAGCCTTCGGGCTCTCCCTGGCCGCCACGGCCGCCCCCTCCTCACCGGCCAGCATCGAGGCAGCCGCGACCCCGTCGGCCGACTCGCCGAGCATCATCATCAGCGAGATCGTCTACAACGGCCCCGGATCCGACGCCGTTGAAATCCTCAACGTCGGCAGCGAACCGGTGGACCTCGACGGCTGGTCCCTCCATGATGACAAGGACCGGCCCGGCCTCGGTGACCTCCACGGCACCCTTGAGCCCGGCGAATACCTCGTCCTCACGCAGGTCGACGACGCCGGCAACGGCGACTTCGACTTCGGCCTCGGCAAGGGCGACCGCGTCGAGATCCGCGATGCCGACGGCGCGGTCGTCGACTCCTACATGTACGACGCCACCGCCCCGCTCGGTGCCTGGGCCCGCTGCGGCGACGGCATCGGCGACTGGGCCCACGCCACCCGCGTCACCCTCGGCGGCGCCAACGACTGCACCGCCGACACCCCCGAGCCCAGCAGCGGGTCGATGGCCATCAACGAGATCGACTCCGCGCCCGCCGACTGGGTCGAGTTCGTCAACCCCGGCGACGAACCGCTCGACATCTCCGGGTACGAAATCCGCGACAACTCCGACGACCACCGGTGGCGCTTCCCCGACGGCACCGTCATCCAGCCCGGCCAGCACCTCGTGGTGGACGCCAAGAGCGACGGCCTCGTGTTCAACGACCAGACCGGCGCGTACGACGCCGGCACGTTCGAGACCGCCATCGGCATCGGCTCCGGCGACTCCATCCGCCTGTTCGACACCACCGGGAAGGAGATCGACTCCTTCTCCTGGCAGGGCCACGCCGCCATCGACGGCGACGAAGCCGCCGCCACGTTCGGCCGCAGCCCCGACGGCGTCGGCACCTTCGCCCTCACCGAAGCGACCCCCGGCGAAGCGAACATCCTGTCCCGTCCGCTCGTGACCATCAACGAGATCGAATCCAACGGCGACGCCACCGACTGGGTGGAGATCACCAACACCTCCAGCACCCCCGTGGACATCTCCGGCTGGACCGTGATGGACAACGATCCCGTCGGCCACGCCGCCGACGTCATTCCCGTGCCCGAGGGCACGGTGCTCCAGCCCGGCGAGATGTACGTGTTCGATACCGGCACCCACTTCGGGTTCGGCCTCGGCAAGAACGACCACGTGGAGCTGCGCAACCGCCTCGGCGCCCGGGTCGACATCATCGAGTGGGGCGACCACTCCGCCACCACGCTCGGCCGCTGCCCTGACGGCACCGGCGACGTCGTCGACACCGCCGCTGGCACCAAGGGCGCGCCGAACGCCTGCGACGGCGACACGGGGGAGCAGCCGACGGGTCCCGACACTGAGGACTGGCCCGGCGCCCAGGACCCGACCGTCCTCGATGAGAAGGGCATGTTCCTGGAGGACTCCTCCGGCCTCGACTACCGCGACGGAGTCCTGTGGGCCATCGACAACGGCACCGGCACCATCTGGAAGCTGAACGCCGCCGCCGACGGCACCGTGTCCTTCGCCGACGGCTGGGCTGACGGCAAACGGGGCCGGTTCCAGCGCGACGCCGAGAACCCGTCGGCCGCCGGCCCCGACACCGAGGGCATCACCGCCGCCTCCGACGGGCTCCTCTACGCCGCGTCCGAGCGCGACAACGGCGACAAGGGAGTCAACCAGAACACGATTCTTCAGGTCGATCCGAATGCGGCCGGGCCCGACGTGGTCGCCTCCGCCGAATGGGACCTGACCGAGCTGCTGCCGCAGGTGTCCGCGAACACCGGCATCGAAGCGGTCGAGTTCGCTGACGGCGCCGGCCTTGAGGGCGCGTTCGTGGACCAGGCGACCGGCAAGCCGTTCACCATCGGCGCCTACCCGGACGCCGTGTCCGGCGGCGTGTTCTTCACCGCGCTGGAGGCCAACGGGCACGTGTACGCGTTCGTGCTCCACCCGGACGGCACCGCCACCCTGGTCGCGGATCTCGCCACCGGCATCGACGGCGCGATGGCGCTCGACTACCGCGAGGGTGCCCGCACCCTGGTGGTCCACGCGGACGACGGCTTCGACGGCGTCACCACCCGCCTCGCCCTCACCGGCGGCGAGCCGGAGATCACGCATCTGGCCCGCCCGGCCGGCCTGCCGAACAGCAACCACGAGGGCATGGCGATCTCGGACGTGTGCGACGGCGATCAGCGCGCCGTCTGGTTCTTCGAGGACGGGGTGAAGGCGGGAGCCCTCACCACCGTGATGGCGGACTGCGACGCGTTCGGTGCCGTGGTGGAAGCGCCGGCGCCCGGGCAGCCTGAGCCCGGGCAGCCTGAGCCGGGGCAGCCTGAGCAGCCTGGTGAGCCGGAGCGGCCGGGCGACGCCTCGGCCAACGCGCCGGGCAAGGGCGGCGCCGACGCCCCGGGTACTGCGGGAGCCGGCTCGACCGGCTCGGCACAGCAGCCTGCGCAGGCTGCTCCGAGCGGTGTCCTGGCACGGACGGGCGCTGAGGTGGGCGGTCTGATCGCCGCTGCCGGCGGCGCCATCGGTCTGGGCATCGCCATGCGTGCCCGGAAGGTCCGCCTCAAGGACTGAGTGCTGACGGCGGCGCGGCGGCGTTTCCCCCAAGAGTCGCCGCTCGCGCCGCCACCGCTGACTGCCGTGGACGCCGACATTCGAAAGCGACTTTTTTGCAGTAAGACCCTGGTCGATCCGCAAAAAAGTCGCTTTCGTTGTCCCGGCCGGCCAATCCCACCCCGGGGCGGACGCTGCGGCGCGATCACCGATCACAGAATTCGTCGGATGGTCGGAATTCAGGCGGAATAACGAACATCCGTCGAATTCTGCACTGGCGCGCCCCGGCCGGAGTGCCCCGGCAGGAGTGCCCCCGGGCGGAGTGCCCGGCTGCCGGCCTCGCCCGCCTCAGACCATCCCGAGCACGGCCTGCGCGAGCGCCACGTCCAGCACCACCACGTTCAGCAGGCCCGTATTCAGCGCGCCGAGCACGCCGGGCGCCTTCTCCGTGCCCGCAGCGAGGCCGACGGTGGTGGGGATGCACCTGAGCTGGTCGAACGTCACGGAGATGACGCGCTGGCTGGTGGGTGGACCGATCTCGGCCCCGTCGGCCGTGAAGTAGCGGCCGCAGAGGTCGCCGACGGGCTGCTGCGCTTCGAACGCGGCGATTTCGTCGTCGGTGAGCTTCATGGCGCGCAGGATCTGGGTGGAGGAGTGCTTGCCCTTGGAGCCGATTCCGATGAGCGCCACGTCGACCCCGCCGGCGCGCTCCAGCACGGACGCGATCGACGACTCACCCATGAACGCGGAGTACGCCGTCGCGGACTCCAGAAGCGCCGGCGCGTACAGCGGCGTTGGCTTCGCGCCGAGGCGGGAGGCGAACACGCGCAGCAGGGTGTCGCCGGAGTCGAGGGTGTCGAGGCCGGACACCCCGCCGACGAGGGGGAGCACGTCGATGTTCTGCCGGGTGCCGCGCGGCTCCATGTGGGACACGAGGGTCTGCAGGGTGTGCCCCCAGGACAGGCCGAAGGACTGGGCGTCGAGGTGCTCCACGAGTTCGGCGCAGGAGCGGCCGACGGCGTCGATCGCGGGTTCGCCGGAGTCGGAGGCGACGATGGCGTCGTCGAGGTGGAAGCGTTCGATGAGGATGCGCTCCAGGTCGCCGACGCGTGCGGGGGCGGCCTCCGGGTCGGAGATGCGGATCGTGACGATGCCCTGGTCGCGGGCGCGCGCGAGGATGCGGGACACGTTGGAGCGGGAGATGCCGAGGGTGCGGGCGACGTCGGCCTGCGAGAAGTCCTCTTCGTAGTAGAGGCGCGCGGCGCGGACCAGCAGGGCGGTGTCGCGCGGTGCGGGCACGTCGGCTCCTTCGGGTCGGTCGCTGGCCGGGAATGGCCGTGGTTGCTGGCCGGGGTCGGCGGGACTTCAGCCTACTCCGTCGCGGTTGCCCGCGCCCGGCCCCGCCGCCGCGGCCACATCCCGGCGGTCAGCACAGCGGCCACGAGGGTGAGGGCGGCACCGAGCACGGTCGGGAGGGTGAGGGCCGACGGGTGCAGCGCAGCATCCAGCAGCAGCGACCCGATGATCTGGCCGGCCACGAGCGTCATGGAGAAGGTGAGGACGCCGAGGTACTGCACCAGGGCGGCACTGACGCCGACCACGGCGATGCCGAGGACTCCGCCGGTGAACAGGAGCGGATCGGCGGGCGGCACCGTCGGCGGCCCGTTGACCACGATGTTGACGATGGCGGCGGCGGCGAGCAGAACGGTGCCGAGCAGGAAGTTCCAGTGGGTGGCGACGAGGAAATGGCCGGCGTGGGCGGTGACCTGGCCGTTCGCGGCGGCCTGGTAGCCCATGAGCAGGCCCGCGGCGATGGGGGCGAGCAGCGGCAGCACGTGGATGCCTCCGGTGAAGCCGCCGGAGACGGAGATCGCGGCGGCGACCAGCATGAGGGCGGCGCCGCCGAGACGGTTGAGACTGACGGTGCGCGGCCCGGAGGGTCCGAAGCCGACCCGGTCCAGCACCATTCCGCTGATCGTCTGCCCCGCCACGACGCACACGAGGAACAGCGCTACACCCGTCAGTGCCACCACGAGGGACTGGCCGAGGACGTAGGCGACGCCGCCGATCGCGCCGAAGGCGTACAGCCAGGGGACGCGGCCGCGGGCGAGGTCGGTGAGGAGATCGGCGGTGCGTCGGCGCAGGCGGGGCCGGGCGGCGATGACGGCGGTGACGACGATCAGGCCGACGGTGAAGGAGGTGAGTCCGGCCGCGAACCCGTCGGCCAGTGCGGTCCCGAGTTCGGCGTTGATGCGGGACTGGGCGGCGCCGACGACGCCGCCGGCGAACGCGGTGGCGAGCGCCCAGACGGGTGGGGCGTCGGGGCGGTGCGGGGCAGGTTGCGAAGTCTGTTCGCCCTGCTCTGCGGCCATGGGAGCCTCCCTTCCCTGACTGTTCGGACACTGTCCTGTGGGGCCGGCGGGGCGGTGGTAGCGTGACCGGCATGGAGCTGGATCCGGGGTATTCGAATGTTCGCACGGGCGTGCGCGCGCTCATCCAGGCCGATGGGCACATCCTGTTGGAGGAGTTCTCCGACCCGGTGACGGGCGGGCGCTTCTTCGCTGTTCCCGGCGGCGGTCTCGAGCACGGGGAGACCGTGCAGGACGGCGTGAGGCGCGAGTGCCTCGAGGAGATCGGCGTGCAGGTGCGGGTCCATGATCTCGCGGTGGTCTGTGAGGTCATTTCGGAGCGGCTCGGCCGCCAGGATGGGAAGCCGACGGGGTCGCGCTTCCACCAGATCAACCTGATGTTCTGGTGCGGCCTGGAGCAGGGTGAGGAGCCGGGTCTGGGGGCGCTGCCGGATTCGCAGAATCAGACGGGGGCGGCGTGGCTGCCGATCGAGCGTCTGCACGAGTTCGATGTGCGCCCGCGGGTGATCGCGGCCTGGCTGCAGACCGATGCGTCGGTTCGGCCGCGCCTGATCGCAGACACGAACCGATGACCGGCGCGGACCACGCCGCGTCGGCGCGGCGGTCCCTCAGCGCGGCGGAGCGCGCCCTGCTGGACGTGCTGATCCGCGAGGCGGTGCCGGGCGGTGGTGAAGCGGTGCCGACGGGTGCCGACCGTGACCGGTGGCTGGGGATGCTGGATGCGTTCGTGGTGTCGGGGGAGTGCGGCTGCGGGCTGTGCCCGTCGATCGAGCTGGAACCGGAGCCGGCGCCCGATCACCCGAGCGGCGGCGAGAGGATCGTGCTGTCCGCCGATCTCGCGGACGGTTCCGCTCTCGTCCTGCTGTTCATCGATGGCGGTGTGCCGTCGTATCTGGAGGTTGCACCGTTCGGGGATGACCCCGTCGGCCTGCCCGCCTCGGAGCAGCTGACGATCGGTGAGTGACGCGGCCGAGCCGTCCTTCTCCTCCCGGGGGAGTGCCTGGTGCGTGAGGTGCGTGTGGCTCCGACCGCCTTTGTGGGCAATCTGCCGACCACTTGGCTAACCTCAGGCTGTTCTTCACTTCTTGGAGGGCTGATGGTCATGTCGCGTTCATCTTCGGTGGCGGCGCCTCCCACCTCAGGCCCCGTCGGTCCCCAGGCCGCGGGGGTCGCCGGCGAAGCGCGCCGCCCCGCCCGGCCGCGCCGCCTCGGCAGCACCCGCCTGGCCGCTGTCCTCGCGGTCATCTCCGCGCTCGTGGTGACCGCGTCAGGGCTGCTGTATGTGCGGATGGTGCAGACGCAGTGGGCGGACACGGTGTGGCTGTGGCTGTTCCAGCGGTTCGATGTGGCCGGCGAGGCGAACGTTGCGGCCTGGTGGGCGGCGTCGCTCTGGATGCTGTTCGCCGTCACCGCGGTCGTGGTAGGGCTCGCCGCTGACCGCCGATCCTTCCTCTGGTACATCCTGGCGGCGATCGCGCTGTATGCGTCCGCGGATGAGGCCAGCATGCTGCACGAGGAGCTGTACCGGGTCGGTGGGAAGCTCAAGCTGCACATGCCGGAGGGGCTGCTGTCCTACAGCTGGGTGGCGGCCGGGATCATCGTGGTGCTGTTCGTGGCGCTCGTGATGCTGCCGCTGCTGTGGCATCTGCCCCGCTCCGTGGTGGTGGGCCTCGTGCTCTCCGGTGCGGTGTTCCTGCTGGGTGCCGTGGTGCTGGAGACCGTGGGCGGCCACATTGAGAAGCACTTCGGCCAGGTCACCTGGCATCTCATGCTGGCCATCCAGATCGAGGAGATGCTCGAATACCTCGGAGTGGTCGGCGCGATCTACTCGATCACCCGCATGGTGCGGGTGCGCCGCGGCGAGAACGGCCTGCGGGTGGACTTCCTCGGCTACCGCGGTGAGTACCCGCGCGAGCTGGCCTGAGCCGCGCGGTGCGCGGAACACAGCAGCGCCCGCCCCGCAGATGCGGAACGGGCGCTGCTGAATCCTCTGTGGACCTAGCGGGAGGCTTGTCGAAACTTGCCCCGCGGCTGTCTCGGATGAGATCTATGCACAGCGCGATCAGGCTCCGCACTAGGCAGTCGCGTGATAGCGAGGCGCCGCGCGCCCGGCAGCAGACACAGATTAGCGAGGAGGAGCTGCTCATAGCTGAGGCCCGGTACGCGACCGGAGAGACGTTGCGGGAGATCATGCGGGACCTCGGCGTGAGCCGGCAGCGGCTAGGGTCTCTGTTGCGGGCGCGGGGAGTCCGTCTCCGCCGCACCGCACCATCCCCTTCTGAGGTAGCTGAAATGACCCGTAGATATGCGGAGGGCGAATCGCTGGAACGTGTCGGTACCGGTCTTGGGTACTCCGCCGGCACCGTGCGCAACTACCTTCTCGCCGAAGGCGTAACCCTACGAGACACGCATGGTCGAGTGCGGTGAGACCGACGACGATCCGCACGCTTCCACTGCTGCCCCTACCGATAACTGGGCATGGCATCGACCTTGAGCCACTTCTGCTCTCGGGCCACGCTGAGCAGCGAGGGTGACCCCGCCGAATTTTCGCGAGCTGAGGACATCACGCCGCCTCGCTCCGCCGTCGACGTTCCCGGGACTCGGAGTTGGTTGAGGGCGGCCAGCTCCGGGTCGCCCGTCGCCGCGGTCACCGGTCGACCTCTCAGCCAGCCGTAACGTGCAGCCTGTTCGGCGGCACGGAGTACAGTGGTGCGCCGCGGCGCAGGTAGCTGGGCTAGCACGGTCTCCAGCAACGGCATCAGTTCTGAGATGACCGGGCCGGAAGCGGTGCACCACAGGGCGAGAGCCCATTCCGCGCTATCCAGGTCGTTATCGAGGGCCTCAAACTGCTCGCGCCACCATTCAGCATTGCGGCCGTTGGCACGGGCCTGAGCAAGGAGTTCGGAGGGGTGGCTAGTAGTTCCGAAGGGCGTCGTACCGGATTTCTTAGTGTAGGCCAGCGAAAAGGGAGACGCCGCACCGAGGATGGCGATTTCAGAGGCAAGCCACCGGCGCCCGGCGTGTGCGTGCAAAGCGGCGGCGGTCTCCGACCAAGGGAACGTACTGCCCTTCTGCCCAGCTTTGAAGGCTCGCTGCTTGGCTATCTGAGCGTACGGAGATCCGGTCCTTCTGAGCTGGCTGATCGCGTCGCTTCGCCGACGTTTCGTCTTCTCGTCGCTGGCAACGAAACCCGTTTTGGAGTTCGTAAGGAAGGCTCTTGGGGAGAGGGCGACCGCGACTTGTGCTGGCATGGATCGAGTCGATGTCACGTGCGGGCACTCTCCATCCAAGACCGCGTTGAGGAGTGCTGCTTCGAGTGCGCTTCCGGGCGCCGGGACGAGGCCAGCGCTCAGAAAGAGTTCAGCAGCGCCCTCGGAAAGGTCGATGTGCTCGAACGATGCGGCGACACCAGCGCCGGCCTCGCACTGAGCACCGATGTTGAGCCATGCGTTCTGCTGAGGTGTGCCGATGGCTGCGGTGAGTTGCTTGTACCACCATGTGCCGAACTGGCTGCGTTGGTTCAATAGCTCGCGCAGAGCGCGTACGCGCTGAGTGTTGTCACTGTCGGTTGGGTCCTTGCTGATCAGAGTGGTGAGCCGATTCCAGGTTGGATCAGGGCCGTCCTCGCCTGGGAGGTCGGGCATTTCGGGCAGCGGAATGATGTCGCGGCGGTCGAGCGCTGCCAGGAGGATCGTGATCCCGGCGTCGGAGCAGAGTGCTGTGAGGATCTTGCGTGCCTCGCGGGGGCGGCGCAGGAACACACCGTCTGTGAGTAGTGCCCATGCGGCGAGGTAGGAGGCGGGCGATGTGCTCTGGGCCAGTTCTTGCTCAATTCCGGCAGTCAGGGGGTAGATGCCGTTGCCCTTCGCGTTGCCACCATAGAACCTGGCGGTGTTGAGCCAATACGGTCGACGTAGCAGCTCGCGTAGCACGGTCGTGCTGTCGAAGTCCGTGTTGTCCTCGCCCGCGTTGTGATAGAGGAAGCGGGCGGCGAAGTACTCCCGTAAGGAGAGGACCTCGAACTCGTAGGTTCCGTCGACTTTGCTGGTCAGTGCCCACAGGCGGTCACTGGCGCCCTCGAAGAGCTGGTCGACGATCGACTCGCGGTTGCCGTAGGTGCGTTGAAAGTGCCGCATTGCTTCTTTGAGTTCGCCCACGCTCATGCGGCCGTTGATCTGAGATTCCTCGGTGTGTGCGTGGAGGTACCAGCCGAGGAACGGGATGATCTCGAGTAGTTCTTCCTTGTGATCGCGCACCGCTTTGGGATGCTTGTTCGCTTCGCGGGCCAGGAGAAGCTCGACGTACTTGTCGTAGAGATCGGTGCGTTGCGTGGGCGTAGCAGCACCCTGTTGGTGGAGGAGATCGAGCAGGATCGTGAGCTGCATCGGGTTACCGGCGAGTTCGTTGATGTAGGGCTCGCGGCTCTTGTCCTTAAAGCTCTTCCGCAAGGCACGACCGTCCTTGCCCTTGATCCCCCGGACCGCACACCATTTGCGCAGGTACGTGTCCCGTTGCTCGACGGTGAGCTGGTTAAGGGTCACGATCTCGAACAGGTTGGACGACGGCTCAGGAAGTTCACCGGCGCTGGGGCGCGTGGTGACGATGACCTTGGGCGGGTCGGTGTAGGCCTTTCCGCGACTGACGAACTTGTCGATCTCTCTAACAATCCTGCCGCGCATGGTGGCGCTGCCGACTTCGTCGAGCCCGTCCAGCACGACGAGGCTGGGCACCCGCTCGAAGATGTCCTGCACCGTCTTCGCGTCGGTGGTGATTCCGCCGCTCTCGTGGGTCATCAGGTCGGCAAGGAAGCACTCGATCGTCGCCTGCTCGCCCCTACGTGCCTTGGCCTTCGGCTGCCTGCGGTCCTCGGCGTGGTGGTCCCACACGTTGTTGCCGCCGAGCCAGAGTGCATAGTCGCTCAGGTCCAGCCTGATAGGGAAACGTGGTTGATCCAGTTTGGGGAGCGAGTCAGGCCACTCGGCCTCGGGGATGAACAACCTGCGGTGGGCCTGGCAGATGAACTGGCTCAGCGTCGACTTGCCCTGTCCCGGCGCGCCGCGGACGAGTGTAAAAGGAGCCGGTGCGCGCAGCAGGTAGGCGGCGGCACCACCCACTGTGTTCGCTGCTTGTGCTTGCGAGTGTCGGCTGGCTGCGGTGTGGACACGATCGGCGGTGACGTCGACGAAGAGGTCCACGATCTTCTCTCGGTCCACGTCAGATTGGCTGAACTTGACGCGCTTGTCCTCTTCCCACTGGGTTGCGGCAACCTTGCGGACCAGGTCACGATGCGCCTTATCCGCCCCGACGCCGACGTGTTCGGCGACAAGGTATCGCACCAGGTCCCACCCGGCGAGCATCTCGGCGTAGGCCCATTTCGTCTCGGTGGGGGCATTATCGACCCACGGGTTCAGGGCCTCGCGCCAGATGCAGGCCATCTGCTCATAGCCGAACTCCTTCGCGTACGCCTGGAGCTTCTTGTCCAGTCGGTCGAACGTGCCCGAATCCTCCTTGGCCGTGCTGCCGACGTTAGTGACCAGTGTGTAGTGACGGACTCCCTGCGCCGCCAGACGCCTCAGACTGGCTTCCTCGTTCTTGACGACCTGGTCGAGCCAGGTGACCGGGTCCTTCTCCTTGCCAGTGACCGACCACTTGACCTGATAGATCAGGACCTTCGAAGCGTCAACCCTGCGCAGGCCGTCGCGTCCGCCATCGGCCTGACGCAGTGCCATCGGAATGTAGTCGGGGAACTGATTCGCAAGCAGTGCGCTGACGAGCTGCTGAAAGTCGTGGTCTCCGAGACGCTCGTAGAGGTACCGGTGGCGACTCTCGGGCATTGTCTGCTCCCTCTGCTCCAGCCCGATCATCTCGCTGGGCGCCGTCGGGAACCTCTCACCTGTTGCATCTATTGAACCTCGTTCGCTGAGCGGATGCACGGAGCCACGCAGACCCATGGTGCGCCGAGCCTCTTCCAAGGCAACGCCGACGGCGGTATCGTTGACGGTAGGCGGCCTCTACCTGCGTGGCCCACCGCCGGACGTGGTGGGGCGACCAGCTGGCTTCGGCCGGAGCGGTCCTTCATGATTCCTTGTCGCCGGAGACGAGGAGAGGACTGTGCTCATGTTCCGCCTGATCTGGATCGGCAGCGTCTACACGCGCTACTTCCTGCGCCGATACATGCCCACCAACATCCTGCTCGATGCGATCCGCGCGCGTCGTGGGCTGAAGTGGGGCGTGCCGGCGATGCTGCTGGTACTCCCCTACCTGTACGTCGCGAGCTTCCTCACGGTGTTGATCGAGGACGGCGCACCGGGCTGGCTGCACGTGCTGGTGGTGCTGTGCGTCTGGAACGCGATGAAGTTCGCGACCATGGGCCCGGTCAGCGTGGCCCTGCTGCTGCAGGCTCGTGCTGTCGAATGGCGCGAGCGTCGTCTGTCTCGCCGCTCCGTGGCTGCAGTCGCCTGACCGCGAGCCCGCTGCGTGCGTGCTGTGCACCTTTTCGGCGTCATCTGACCGAGAAGGAGGCCACGTCATGGCCGGTATCGCTGATCTGGCGACTGATGAACGTCGCGCGCGGATGCTGTTGTCGTTTCTGTCTGAACCCGACGACGCCATCACCGGGCGGCTGCTCGCCCGTGAAGGTGGCGTCGAGACGATCCGCCTGCTCGACGGCGACGGCGCGGTGCCGGGGTTGAATCGTGTGGACGCGCAGGTTTGGCGCGATCGTCTCGCGTTGCCGCACCGAGTTGAGGATGTGGCCGAACGGATGCGCGGCATCGAGCAGTCAGGGGTTGCCACGGTGATTCCGGGTGATGCGCACTGGCCGCAGGTACTGAATGAGCTGGGCGACCGTGCCCCGTATGTGCTGTGGGCGCGCGGTGCCACGTCGTTCCTGGCCCGGCCGACCGCGGATCTGGTGACGGTCACGGGTGCTCGGGCGGCGACGGCGTATGGCGAGCATGTCGCCAGTCAGGTTGCTGGCGACCTCTCGCGCGGCGAGCGGGTCGTGGCGGCCGGTGGAGCGTACGGGATCGAGGGCGCCGCTCACCGGGCAGCGCTGGCGTCGGGTGCGGACACGGTTGCGGTGCTTGCTAACGGGGTGGACCGCCCGTACCCGGCCGGTCACCGGGAACTGCTTGATCGGATCGCGGATGTTGGTCTGCTGGTCAGTGAGGTGCCGCCGGGGTCGGTGCCGACGAGGCAGCGGTTCCTGGCGCGCGGGCGGCTGATGGCGGCGCTGTCTGGGAGCACCGTGGTGGTCGAGGCGGGCGTACGTTCGGGTGCGCTGCATACGGCGGTCGAGGCGCAGCGTTTGGGCCGGAGCGTCGGCGCGGTCCCGGGACCGGTGACCTCGGTGACCAGCAGTGGCCCGCACATGCTGCTGCGTAACGGCACCGCCCACCTGGTCACCGACGGGAGAGACGTTGAGGATCTGATCAACCGGGCGCCTGGCCGCGGCGCTGATCGAGCAGCGATGGGGCCGGAGTTCGCACACCGCCCGGTGCCGTCAACGGATAAGCCGACGCGGTCGATGTAGGCGCCCGAGCACCGCCCTCTTCGTGCAGGGCCTCGCATCCCGTGATGTGAGGCCCTTCCTCTGTCCTGCGATTGGCCTGGTCAAAACTCGAGCTTTCGGGCGAGGCTCTGAGCTGGCCGCTGCTGGTCTCGGTGCTGCGGGCTCGTAAGTGCGCGAAGTGCGGCATCTGCGCGGGCACGATCGATCTTCTGCGCGGTCGCCTGCGGCACCTGTCCGAGTGGACTCCCGTCGGTGATCGCGTAGCGGTCGCGGTAGGCGGCGACGACCAGGGCGCGGCGTCGCCAGTGCTGCCGCTCCCGCCCACTGGTGGGTATCGGACCGAGTGCTGTGATCCATGGCTCGTGGGTGTGGAGGGCGGTGTCGAGGACGGCTTCTGCCCGGGTTTCGATGAGGTGGCGGCGTTCGGTCAGGGCCCGTTGCATGTCGGGGGTCATGGGGCCGGTGGCTTCGGGAATGAGCCCTGCGATGAGACGCGGCGCTTGTCGTGTGCGGCCGGAGCCGGCGGGTCGGGCGGTGGCCTGGGCGAGGCGGTAGTGGATGACGGAGGCGATGTCGTCGGCGTCGGCGAATCCGCGCGCCTTGATGAGGCGTGGCAGGAGGGTGTCGACGTTGTGGTGGTTGGCTTCGGCCCGGCGCAGTTCCGCGGTCAGAGCGCCGAAAGCATCGGAGTCGATCACGGCTTGCGCCTGGTCGGTAGTGAGGCCGCTGGTGGTGATGAGAGCAGCCCAGCGGTCGTGTTGGGCTGCGGCGGCGATGGTTTCGTATTCGGCGGCGAGTTGGGCGATCGAGCCCCACCGGTCCTGTTCGGCGGTGATGGTCTCGTGCGCCGACAGCTCAGCACCGCTGTGTTGGAGCACGCCGTAGAGGACAGTGCGGGCGGTGGCGTCGGGATTGTCGCCCGGATGCGCGGTGGCGTGATCGTCAGGGCGGTCAAGGATGAA
>NZ_JACHWP010000007.1 GCF_014191425.1 Helcobacillus massiliensis | reverse complement strand
CGCGGCAACACAGGCCCCGTCTACCCGTGGTTCGGCCAGGACATCCGCAGGGGCGTGGAGCTCGCGGTCGAGAACTACGCGCTGCTGCACGAACTGTGGCGCAACGACGTGGTGGACTGGCAGGGACAGTTCCGCACCCCGCTGCAGCAGTTCACCTCCACGCCGCGCCCGCTCGACGGCGTCCCCCCGTTCGTGTGGCACGGGTCGATCCGGTCCCCGCAGATCGCCGAGCAGGCCGCCTACTACGGCGACGGCTTCCTCCACAACAACATCTTCTGGCCCATCAGCCACACGAAGCAGATGGTGCAGCTGTACCGCGAGCGCTACGAGCACTACGGCCACGGCAAGGCGCACCAGGCGATCGTCGGCCTCGGTGGTCAGGCGTTCATGCGCCCCAACTCGCAGGACGCCGTCAACGAGTTCCGCCCCTTCTTCGACAACGCCCCCGTATACGGCGGCGGCCCGTCCCTGGAGGACTTCACCGCGCAGACCCCGCTCACCGTGGGCTCACCCGAGCAGGTGGTGGAGCGCTACCTGTCCATGGCGGACCATGTGGGCGACTACCAGCGCCAGATGTTCCTCATGGACCACGCCGGCCTGCCGGAGAAGACTGTCATGGAGCAGATCGAACTGCTCGGCACGACGGTGGTGCCGGTGCTGCGCGAGGAGTTCGCGAAGCGCCGCCCCGCCGACGTTCCCGACGCCCCCACGCACGCGGCCCGTGTGAAGGCCGCTGCTGAGGCGCGCGGCGCCGAGTTCGACTCCTCGTACCGCTTCGAGACCGGGGACAATTGGACCGGCCTCACCGCGGAGGCGCGCAGGGCTGAGGCCGAGCGCGGCCGGCTGAACGACTGATCCCGTCGGCCGGCCTTCCCGCTGGGCGGACCGCCCGCGCCCCGCTCCCGACCCCGCATTCGCATGTGACCATCCGAGGAGGCACTCCATGACACGCACTCTGACCATCGCCGTGGTGCAGGCGGGCCTGTCCACGCCGTCGTCCACGTCCCGGCTCGCCGACGTCCTGCAGACCGCTCTCGAGACCGAGGCCCGTTCGCGTGCGCTCGAGCCCGAGGTGACGCGGATCGACCTGCGGTCCATTGCGGTCGGGATCATGGAGGCGACGATCTCGCCGGTGAAGCCCGCCGCTGTGCAGCGCGCGCTGGATGCCGTGAGCTCCGCGGACGTCATCATTGCGGTGACGCCCACGTTCAACGCGTCGTTCTCGGGGCTGTTCAAGTCGTTCTTCGACCTGGTGAAGCCGAAGGCCCTGGCCGGTGTCCCGGTGATGCTGGGCGCGACCGGCGGCACCGCCCGCCACTCCCTCATCACCGACACGGCGATGCGGCCCCTGTTCTCCTACCTGCGGGCAATGCCGGTGCCGACCGCGATCTTCGCCGCGAGCGCCGACTTCGCCTCCGCGGACGACTCCCTCGCTGCGCGTGCTCGCACCGCCGCGGAGGAGGCGATCGTTCTGCTCGGTGTGGACGCCCCGCCGGCCGACGGGGCCGCCGACCCCAGTGGTGCCGGCGCTGGTGACGGCGCCGACGACAGCGCTGCTGACGGCGCTGAGGGTTCGTCTCAGAAGCCGGGCCGCGGGATCTCGGCAGCTGCGGGCCGCACGTCCGCTGCCGACGACTTCACCGACTTCGTCCCGTTCGGCGACCTGCTGAAGCAGATGAAGAAGTAGGCTCACTCCCCCGGGCCGCCGACCAGGGGCAGCCGGCCCCCGGGCCGCCGTGCCGGCCGGTTCCGTGCGTTTCAGCGCTCATTTCCTCGAACAAGAGCGCTGAAACGCATTCAATGGGTGCCGGGCAGGGCCTGGGGACTCGGGTCGGGGCCGGCCAAGACCGGCCGAGACCGGCCGCGACCGATATGCCGCACCGCGGTAGGTTGGGGCGCATGAGGATCCCGCCCGCTGGCCACGCCGGTTCCTGGTTCGCGACCGCGAGCACAACCCACTCCGCCTTCGGCCCGGATGACGCCCCCGCCCCGTCGGCCGCGCCCGCAGCGCCCCGCACCGGTCGCGGCCTGCCGCGTATGCCGGCGTGGGGCCCATGGACAGCGCCGAGTACGGCCGCACCTCCCCGCCGGAGGAGATCGAACGCGCCGTTCGCGTGCTCGCCGCGAACGGTCCCGTCGTGGTGCTGACCGGAGCCGGTATGTCCACCGACTCCGGCCTGCCGGACTACCGCGGCCGCACCGCCACGGCCCGCCAGCCGATGACGATCCAGGAGTTCACCGGCTCGGACCTGTCGCGCCGCCGGTACTGGGCGCGCTCCACCGTGGGTTGGCGGCAGTTCCTGCAGGCGCGCCCGAATCAGGGGCACCGCCTTCTCGCCGCGATCCAGGCTGCGTCCTCCCCGTTCCCGATCAGTGCTGTCATCACCCAGAACGTGGACGACCTGCACGAAGCCGCCGGCACGAAGCGGGTGATCCCGCTGCACGGGCAGCTGTCCCTCGTGACATGCCTCGGCTGCGGGCACCTGTCCTCCCGGCCGCTGCTGCACGAACGGATGCTGCTGCTGAACCCGGACTACGCCGCCCGGATCGATGAGCTCGCCGACCAGGTTGCGCAGGCGCCCGACGGCGACGCCGACGTGGACCGCACCCACGACTTCCGCTACCCCATCTGCGGGATCTGCGGCGGCATGCTGAAACCGGATGTCGTGTTCTTCGGCGAAGCGGCCCGCCCGCAGGTGGTCCGCGACTGCTACGCCACGATGGAGGAGGCGGGCAGTGTGCTCGTGCTCGGCTCCAGCCTCACGGTGCAGTCGGGGTTGCGGTTCGTGCGCGCCGCAGTGAAGGCGGGCAGGCCGGTCGTGGTGGTGAACGACGGCCCCACGCGGGCCGACGGAGTCGCTGCCGTGCGGATCGCGGGCCGCATCACCGATGTGCTTCAGCTGTGGTGCGGCGCTGAAAAGACAAAGACCGACGGGTAGCGAGAACGCCTCGATGACCCGTCGGTCCTTGACAGCCGGAAATGTGAAATCAGGATACTGAGCTGACTGCGGCGGCCACTCGCCCTTCGCTGTCGATGTAGCTCACCAGCAGCTTGTAGCCGCCGCTATCAGGTTTCTCCTCTGTTGGAAGAGAAATGGTCAGCTTGCCGTTCTTCACCTTCTGCTTCACGCTGCCAGCCACAGATTCGCCATCCCACAGGAATGCCCGAACCTCACCAGCGGAAGGGGTCCGAACCTTTGCAACCAGCCTCTTCCCGCGCCACTTGGCTGAGTCGACACGCAGATCACCCCGAGCCGGTGCGGCTCCGCCAAGCGGTACACCGTCTGCGGCGGATTGGATGATCGACTGGGGCGACTCTATGGAGAGGGCCGCCGTCCTTGGGAGGATGGGGTCCTTCGGGTTCGAACCGCCATCGGACAGCCCCTCAACTCGAAGCAACCCCCACCGCCACGGATCAGCTCGCATTCCGGGGAACGTCGACCACCCCACCCGGTCCTGAGCTGTTTTGTCCTGGGTGTCAGAATCGTTGATCACCACGTTGAAGCCCATATGTTCGGGGTCGATCGCGTCAGGCAGCACGACAAATGGAATCTTCACCTCGAGGTCATAGCCCGTGTACTCCTTCTCCGTCTCCGCCATGACCACTGCGACCTCCATCCCAGGCGCAGTCTCGCTGGCTTCACCTTGATGGTTGTCACGATCGCGCCCGACACCAGGGGCTCCAGTCATACTCCCCATCGACGGCATAATGCCTGCGATGAACGTGTGAGCTGTATTCGGCGCAGTCCCTCGTGGATCCACGTAGATCTCGACCGAGTCAGTTCGACGCTGCCGCTTGTTGTCCTCTGGAGGCAGGATGGTTCCGCGCACGTCGTCCTGGACTGATACGAAAACATACAGATTCTCGCCGTCGTGGCTGATCCGAGAGGTACCGCTGATGGTTTCCGTCGTTCCCCCCATCGGCGTCCCCTGCCACACAGTGTCGACAGGGAGGTCTTCGCCGGGGAAGACGGCAGGGTCCAGAACACCTGTCAGCGCCTTGGGCGGTTCGACCTTTGGAACCACCGACGTCGGGACCAGGTTCATGACGGTATTGCGCACGGCCACAGCTCCAGCGGATTCCGTAAGGATCGGAACCGGCCAGCTGCCACCGTTCTCGGCGCGGTTGCCGAACGGGATACTTGTGTCGACGTTCTCAAACCACACCGAGAAAGACTCGCGGCCACGCGGCTCGATCGAAGATATGTCCACCGTGTCAGGTTCCACACTGAAGCCTGCCGGGACCTGAACACTCACTCGTCCACGCTGCTCGCGGGACGAAAAACTCTCGACTACGATCTCCTCCTCATCGCGCCACCCCTGTGGCACCGAAAACAGCTCGGGAACGAGGGCATCGAGGTGCCGCATTCCAATGGACTTCGTCCACTCCCGGAAGTCAGCGATCTCCTCAAGTGGTGCAATGCTGGCCTCCAACGCCCCTGCTCGCCGAACAGGGGCGAAGCACTTGCCTGCTGTTCCATCCGGAAGGGCGAGCTCCGCCCAGATCTGCCCGGTCTCCCCGCTGTCACCCTTCGAGGCTCTGACCGTCAGTGGCAGTTCTACGACTTCACCCGCGCGCAGTGCTGGCATGGACAGCTCCGCGGGTTCCGCGACCCAACCGTCGGGCACAACCACCCGGACAGACGCCGACGGTAGGTCTTTCTCTGGCGGCGCCGTGATGTGAACGGCGACGCTTCGAGGGTCTTCGGCGACGAACTCGTACGCCGCCGGCTTCACTTCTAGGAGAAGGCCGAGCGGCAGTCCACCCGCGGACGCGGTCACCGCCCCCTCCAGGGCCGCCCCATCTCCGCTCCGCGGGTCCGAAAGCGGCGACTTGGAGTGGATGACGGTCAGCCAGTCCACTGGGATTTTGGCCGGGTCACTCGGGGCGGTGGCCGCAGATGCCACCCCTGCGTGACGTAGTCGTGGACCGAGTCATCCCGAACCGCAGACCAGCGTCGCCCTTCCCGTTCACTGTATGTGCCGTCCCAGGCTCCGAAGACGAGATCCGCATCGATAGTGGGAACGAATCCCTTCTTCACTGCATCAGCACCGGTGGCCCCCTCGCCGTTCGCACCTACGCGGAGGATCCGTCGAGGCGTCCAAGGAGCGAACCCTTCGTCAACATGCTCAGGGAAGACTGAGGGGTCACCCGCCTTCAAATAGGCTTCAACGGCGTACATTGCCGCCTGCTGATGATTGCCGTGGTTCCCTTCCACAGCTGACGGGTTCATGGTCAGGATGATCTCCGGCCGAGTTGCACGAATCACTCGGATGATCCGGCCCAGCAGCGCATCTCCGCCCCAGACCTCTCGAGACAGCGGCGCACTTGCGGTGTAGTAGAAATCCACCTCATCGAGATTGAAGACGTGTCGTACCCCAGCCCGTCCCACCGCCGTACGCTCTTCGGCTTCACGGAGACGCCCCAGAGGTGGGCCCTCTTCCAGCCCGACTGCATTGCCCCCTCCTTCACCGCGCGTAATGGTGATGACTCCGGCTTCGACTCCGTGGTATTCGTTCCATTGACCGAGTGTGGCCAGGGAACCGTTCTCGTCATCAGGGTGGGCTCCGATGAAGAGGACGTTGAGCTTCACAGAGTCGGGATCCTGTGCGTGCGCGCTAGCGAGAGCGTGTTCCGCCGGCGTCATGAGCGCGGCGCCAAGACCGATCGTGCCGACCGCCTGCAGTACACCTCTTCGACTCATCGCCAGGCTCCGGGTCGCGGCTGTCTTCGTCATATCAGTACCTCCATCCACCCCGTCGACTGTGACGGGATACATACTTCATACGCCGCAGTAAGCGACGAAGCAAGAGGATCGGTCCACAAGCCTTGCTCCTCGTCAAGACGAAAACCCATGATCCACTGGACTGCGCCCAACATCCGGGGTTGAAGGAGAGGTCTTGCGCGCCCACTTTCTTTCGCGTATAAAGTATCTATGTCAACGGAGACTCCGGTCACATTACAACCGGCACAGATGACGGAGGGACTCACTGCGGCAGTGAGCACCCTCCTGACCTGCGGCGCGCTGTCTCGCACTGAACTCGCGGAGATCACCGGCTACTCCCAGTCATCCATGACGACACCGATCAAGACACTGCTCGGCAACGGCTACGTCCAGGAGATCGGCCAAGCGAATTCAACAGGCGGGCGTCCCCGTACGCTGCTTCAGTTCAGGCGCTCTGCGGTTCGTCTCACGGTCATCGGCATCCAGTCCGGAGACATCGTGGTGCGCCAAGTGGACCTTGACCAGCAGATCTATGCCCAGATCCGCCGCCCCCTCGACCTCGGGGACCCCGGACAATCGCTCATCGCAGCCATCGAAGCCCTCCACTCCGTGACCACCGAACCGTCGCGCTGCGTCGTTCTGTCGCTCCCGGGAGTGGTGTCCGAAGAGGGGTACATTGCGCTCGCACCCGAGCTGGGAGACGCGGACCAAGCCACGCTCGCTGAACGCCTTCGATCCGCTCTGCGCATCGCCGTGATCATTGAGAACGATGTCAACCTCGTAGCTCTTGGAGAGTGCGGGCGCTTCGACGGCGACGCCGCGCTCATCTATGTGGGCGGCGGCATCGGCGGAGCACTCCTGGTGGACGGCAAGATCCACGTAGGGGCAACCCGTTCAGCCGGAGAGATCGGATTTCTTCCCTGGCGTTCGTCCAAACTGAGCGGGGAGGTGGGGCAGCTTGAGTCGGAATTCTCAATTCCCCGCCTGACCCGAGGGGCACGCGAGCTGGGTATCGATACCGAAGAGCATCGCCTCCTCGAGGATCTGATGACCTCCGAGAACGATGCCGCGAAGGGCCTTCTCTCCGGCGCACTTGATGCATGGGCCTATGCCTCCGCGGTGTACGTTTGCGTGGCGAACCCTCACACCGTGGTCCTTGCCGGTGCTCTCCCTCGCCTCGACAAGCCGCACAGATCAAAGCTCAAATCTCGCATTCGACGGCTCTGTCCAAGCGACGTCGACATTCGATTCGCCCAGCATGGAGAGGACGCCCTGGTCCGCGGCGCCATCAGTTGCATGGAGACCCGCCCCCAGCTGCTCCTAGAAGCAAGCGGCCCTCCGCACTCCGAGAGTCCGAAAAGCGGCCTTTGAGGACTTGTCCTTCTCAGAACTTCAACAAGTGCAGCCGACGTGACAATGCAGTCACCCCAGAAAGGAGAGATCAATGATCTCACGACGCAACCTCATCCGAGGAACCATCCTCGCCACCGCTTCCACAGCCGTTCTCTCGGCATGCGGACTCGGCGGAACCTCCTCCAGCTCCGGGAAGGGAGGTGATGCCGGCAAGCCCACGGCGTTCACGATCTACACCGCCCGCGACAAGGCACTTGCGGAGTCAGTCGTCGCAGACTTCGAAAAGGCCAATCCGAATTGGGAAGGCATGGCCACCATTCTCACCCTGGGCGCACAGGAAGCTCTCGAGCGCGTACGGGCAGAGAAGGCGAACCCGCAGGGAGATATCTGGTGGGGCGGCACCCGGCAGCAGCTCAGTGCCGCCGCGGCCGATGGCGTGCTCGCTCCAGCTCCTCAGGACATCATCGACGCCGTTCCCGAAGAATCCCGCGACAAGGACGGACTGTGGATCGGCGAAATGAAGCTCGCTGAGCTCTTCATGATCAACACCGACGTCATGTCAAAGGACAAGGCGCCGAAGGACTGGGACGACCTGCTCGGAGCTGACATGAAGGACAACCTCATCATTCGAGACGTGGAGGCGTCCGGCACCATGAGGTCCATCTACTGCGCCATGATCGACCGCGCCGATCCGAAGGCTCCTGAAGCCGGGTACGAATGGCTCAAGAAGCTTGACGCCAACACGAAGGCTTACGCCGCCAATCCCACCGATCTCTACCAGCGTCTGAGCCGGCAGGAGGCTCCGCTTTCCCTGTGGAATCTCCAAGACATCATGCTGCAGCACTACGGGGACTTCTCGATGCTCGACGCGGTTGTCCCCGAGTCCGGCGCACCGATGCTAATCGACGGCCTCGCCAAGATCAAGGACGGCCCCGGAAGTGCAGGAGCGGACAAATTCATCAGCTTCCTCATGAGTGAGGGCGAGCAGAAGAAGCTCGCCGAAGAGCAGTACCAGATTCCGACCGTGGAGCTCAGCGATGAGCCGAAGTGGCTCGCCGAGCTGGGGCTGAAGGAGATGGAAGTGGACTGGGACCGCGTCGCCGAAAACGAATCCGACTGGATCGGCTACTGGGCCCAGAACATCAAGGGCAAGGGCTGACGCCCCTCTGCCCACCGTCCGACCGCACTGAAGGAGCACCATGACCGGGGTCAGCCTCACCGACATCACCAAGGACTATGGCAGCGGGATTCCCTCTGTCAATTCGCTCAATATCGACATCGCCGACGGAGAGTTCTTCACCCTCCTCGGTCCGTCGGGCTGTGGGAAGTCCACGACACTCCGAATGATCGCTGGGTTCGTATCACCCAGTTCAGGTCAGATTCGTTTCGGTGATCGCGATGTCACGCGTGTGGCTCCGCATAAGCGCGACACCGGTATGGTGTTTCAGAACTACGCCTTGTTCCCCCACATGAATGTGGCCACTAATGTCGGCTATGGCTTGACCACGCGGCGCATTCGGGGGGATGAGAAGCGAAGGCTAGTCGCTGAGGCACTGGAAGTCGTGGGTCTCAGCGACTACGCCGACCGTGGCATCGGTCAGCTGTCCGGCGGACAGCAGCAACGTGTGGCCCTGGCACGCGCTTTGGTCATCGATCCGTCAGTACTGCTGCTCGATGAGCCTCTCTCCAACCTGGATGCGAAACTCCGTGAGGAGACGCGCGGGCATATCCGACGCATCCAAAAGGAGTCCGGCACCACCAGCGTCTATGTGACGCATGACCAAGCTGAAGCGATGGCCATGTCCGACCGCATCGCGGTGCTGCAGGACGGCGTGCTCCACCAGGTCGCCGAACCGCGTGAGATCTACCGATGCCCCGCGACAGCGTTCGTCGCCCGGTTCATCGGCCGTTCGAACGTCATCGACGGCACAGTGGAGGACGTCGACGCCCGATACTGCACGATCCGCCTCGACAGCGGCGGGGTCCTTCGTGCGCCCCGCGCCGCCAGGACCTCCGGCGACTGCCCAACCCCGGGAGAGAGCATCGCCGTTTCACTGCGCCCGGAATCGCTTGCTATCGGCCCCGCGAACAGCTCCGACGCTCCGGCCGCTGGTTCCCTCCGTGCTCGCGTCAAGTCGGTGGAGTTCACGGGAGCGACCTGCACGGTGACGACACAGGTCGGAGAGAGCGAGGTCCTTGTGTCCGTCCCCGATTCCAACACTCTGCCACAGCAGGGCGACGACGTTGACCTGACCCCGTCCCCCGAGAAGATCTGGATGGTGAATCGATGACGGCATTGAAAGGAAATCGGACCCGTCTGCAGACCAGCACGTCGTCGGACAGATTCGTCTATGTACTGGCCATCCCTCTAGCCTTCATTCTGCTGGTCTACATCGTCGTCCCGATGATTGCGACGCTGTTGACCTCATTCCAGAGCGGAGGCGACGTCTATCGGGACTTCACCTCAGGCACGTCGAAGTCGGCCCTGATCCTGTCCGTCCTCATTTCGCTCGGTTCCGTGGTGACCAGCGGGATAGTCGGAACATGTTTGGCGGTCCTGCTGACCCGTTTCCGATTTCCGGGCCGAGGCATCCTCAAGATTGTCGCCCTCGTCCCACTGGGCCTGCCGCCCCTCATTGGGGCTCTGTCGTTCTACTACCTGTATGGGTCTTCCGGGATCCTTCCTCGAGCCATTGCGAGCCTCACCGGCCTTCCAGCCCAAGCGGTTGCGTTCGACGGGATCGCCGGAGTCATGCTGGTGCACACGCTGACGATGTACCCCTACTTCTATCTGTCAGTGTCCGCGGGCCTCGCTGGGAGTGACGCTTCACTCGAGGAAGCCGCGATGAACCTCGGTTCCTCTCGTGCTCGGATGTGGCGCACTGTCGTTCTGCCGATGTTGACACCGGCCCTCGTCTCCGGAGCGCTGCTGACCTTCATGGTCTCCATGGCCTCATTCACCGCGCCGCAGTTCTACAACGTCAACACATTGACGATGCGCATCGTGGCCGCGAAGACGTCCGGAAACTACGAACTCGCGGCCGCACAGTCAACCGTGCTCTCGATCGTCTCGATCCTCTTCCTGCTGACCATGCGCTGGTACCAGAACCAACGATCGACACGGAGCCTCTCCAAGGGCACCCCGCAAGTCGCCACACCGCTCACCGGCGCTTGGGCGCGTGTCGCGGCAGGGCTGTGCTCACTGCTGATCGTCCTGACCCTGGCGGCTCCGGCCGCCACGATTGTCCTGCTGGCCTTCACTGTCGACGGAACCTGGACGACCCAGATCCTTCCTCCGCAGTACACGCTGCAGAACTTCGTCGATATCGCCTCGAACCCGCGCAGCCTCCGTCCGATATTGGTATCCAGCCAGATGTCGTTGCTGGCAATGCTGGCCTCGATCCTGATCGGCGTTCTGACCGCGTGGGTGGTGGCCCGTTGGCGCGGACGCGGAGCCAGCGTCCTTGATCTGATGATCATGCTTCCGTGGGCGCTGCCGGGCACGGTCGTCGGCATCAATATCGTGACGGCCTTCGCTTCGCCCACGCCGTTCAACCTTGGACAGGTTCTAGTCGGGTCCCTGTGGATCCTTCCCGTTGCGTACTTCATCCGTTTCGTCCCCCTCGTATTCCGGAACGCCGCGGCGTCGATCGCGCAGATCGACCCTTCCGTCGAAGAGGCCGCCCAGAATCTCGGGGCGACTCCCTGGCGCACCCTGCGCACTGTCACTCTTCCCTTGATGGCGCGAGGGGTGATAGCCGGCGCCCTGCTCGCATTCATCCAGGGGTTCGGTGAATACGTAGCGTCGGTCGTGATCTACCCCGCGCGGTTCACACCGCTGTCGGTCGAGATCTACAACCGGCAGTATGCGAACGAATTGGGTTCAGCCTTCGCCTACGGCGCACTGCAGATGGCAGTGATTCTCATCGTCCTGATCATCTCCGAGGTTGTTCAGAACCCGCGGCCGCACCGCGATAAGCGATAGCGGAACATGCGCCATGTCAAGCCGTCCCGGATGGCGGCGATCGCACCGAAGACAGTCTGAAAGGTTCAGTGGTGACCAGTACAAACCATTCCGCGCCCCTTCGAGACCGCGATGATCTGAGCATCTATTGGGACAACCACCTGCGGGTCGCCTTTGAAGAGGCGGCACCTCATGACCTGCCCGCAATGGTCGAAGCATCGATTGCACATGTCGTGATGCTTGGCGAGACGGAGGCTCTCCCCTCCGATCGCGCGAGCCGGCTCATCCGCGGCCTGCTTCGGCTCTGGGAATCCTGGGCGCCCACCAGCTCGGATTGGCGTCCACGTGTCCGCAGCTTTCCTTTCGACGGCGCCGTTGAAGATCCTTACTACTTCTTGGAGTCTGAGCTGGCGGCGGCCTGCGACATGGCGACCGCAGACCTGGATGTGCAGCTCGCTCGTAGCCGCAACGATTTGGACGCGGGAGTGTTCCGAATGGTTCTGCGTCGCGGCGTGCTCGATATCGCCGACATTCTGCTGCGGGCAGTCCAGGAGCTCAGCGACGCTGCCGAACGGAACCTGAGGTCGCTGATCATCGGGCACACCCACCGTCGTCCCGCCCAGCCGACCACCATCGCCCATGTGCTGAGCGGAGCCGCAGAGGCCCTGTTGTCCCAAGCGCATGAACTGCTGTCCGTCTACGACGAGCTCAACGTTTCTCCGCTCACGTCAGCCGCCTTCGCAGGTACTGACATCGCAGTCGACAGCCAGAGAATCAGCGATCTGCTGGGCTTCGATCGCCCATTCACATCCTCGTACGAAGCCGTGGCGGGAGCCGAGCACTTCATGCGCGTGGCCGCGATCCAGGCCAGAATCAGTGCAACCGGCGCTCGGTGGGCTCGCGTGGTGCAGGAATGGATGAACCTCGGGTGGATTGAGACGCCCGGGAGCTTCAGTCAGGGCTCCTCGATCATGCCGCAGAAGCAGAATCCTGTCGTGCTGGAGCACATGGTGTCGATGGCCGGCGCCGCGAACGGCGACCTGGTGAGTGTCTATTCGGCCATCGCCGCGGGATGGTACGAAGACTCGAACAACGCCACCACTGATGTGCAGAAGCACCTGTGGGCATCAGTGGAACGGACAGTCAGGTTCCTTCGCCTGTTCGCCGGTGTCGTCCGCGAGATCAGACCGCTTCGACTCCCGTCCAGCGCACAGATCGTCTCCTCCGGCGCCACGACGACGGCAGTGGCCGAAGCCCTTGCAGTCCACGGTGTCCCATGGCGAGCAGCCCATGACGTAGTCGGCTCCCTCTTCCGCGCCGGTGAACCCGCGACCTGGCACTCTCAACAAGTGGAGGCCGCCCTGCGGAGCGCGAGCATTGAGGACTCGGACGGCACGCTCGCATCCATTGTGATGTCCTCGGGCAATGAACCAGAGAAGATCCTTGCCCGGGACCAGGACGGCAGCCCTGGCGAAGCCGCACAGAAGCGGACCATCAACGGCGTGCGTCAGCGTTGCCGGGAGATTCAGCAGTCATTCGGGGATCGGCGCCAGCACATTGATGATGCCCGATGCGACTTGATGACCCTTGCGCGCGAGCGCGGAGGACGAGCTCCACGGACTCGGATCAGCGTTATCGGCAATCTGAACCCTGACGTGGTGATTCATGGTCGCGCTGATTTTCCGGCCCCCGGAGAGGAAGAGGTCGTCCCGGAGATCGACCTGAGGATCGGCGGGTCCGCCGCCAACACGGCGCTGCGTTCAGCTCAGCTCGGCGTGCCCACAACGCTCACAGCTCCCGTCGGTTCTGATCCAGGTGCTGATCTGCTTCGTGGCTTGGCGCAGGAGGAGGGACTGGAGCTCAACCTCGTCACTGTGAATGGCTGCACCCCCATCACTGTTGCCGCCGAAGCAGCACATCGGGATCGGTCGTTCATCTCGTCGCTCGGTGCCCTCGCGGAGTTCGGTCCTGAAGACGTCGACGATCAGGCTCTCAGCGCCGGTTGCCTTCTCCTCAGCGGCTATTTCCTCCTGCCTCACCTCCAGGGGAAGCGGCTGGCTGCGTTGCTCGAGCGAGCTCAGCAGCTCGGGGCCATTACGGCGCTGGACATGGGCCATCCGGCTGGTGGATGGTCGGAGAGGCATCGTGTAGGCCTGTTCGAACACGTCTTCCCCCACCTCGACATCCTGTTGCCCAATGAATCCGAAGTCCTCGGTCTCACCGGTGCGGCGACGGCTCGTGATGCCCTGGATCGTTTCGCCGACGCTCACCCCATGGTCATCACGAAGATGGGAGAGCAGGGCGCGTTGGTTCAGTCGGGGCCGAGAGGACAGCGACGCGTCACGTCGGTTCCTGCTCCCAGAGTCAGTCCGGTGGACACCGTCGGCGCGGGGGATGCGTTCAACGCCGTGTTCCTCACCGAATTCATGCGGCACAAGGACCCAGAAGAGGCAGCACGCACCGCCGTTTCGACGACTTCACGAGCGATTTCTCTGCCCTCATCGCTCCGGGACGATGTGTTCCGTAAGCACCGCACGGACAGAGGCAACGACTCGGTCTGACGAGCGGCCGGTTCCAACCGCGTCGGCAACCGACATCACTGTCAGACCGGCACCCCCGAACGACCGTGTGCTGGCACAATGGGCCCCATCCCTGCAGTGACGTGGGTCTCCTTCCCGCGTGGCTGCGCCGGCTGACGACAGCATTCGTCGGCCTCCCCCCCCCGCCCCGCGAAGGAGTCTCCCCGTGTCCTCGATGAAGAAGACCCTCGGCCTGCCGTCCCTGATCGCGCTCGGCGTGGCGGGCGTGGTCGGGTCCAGCTGGATCTACACGTCCTCCACGTTCTTCGCCGACGTCGGCGCCGGCGGCATGATCCTCGGCCTGCTGGTCGGCGCCGCGCTCGCCGCCTGCGTGGCCCTCGCCTACGGTGAGCTGACCAGCGTGATCCCCCGCGCCGGCGGCGAAGTGGTGTGGTCCACCGCCGCCCTCGGGTACCGCGCGGGCTTCGCCACCGGCTGGTTCCACATCGGCGCGTACATCGCGTCCCTGTCCTTCTACGTCACCGCGTTCGGCACCCTGCTCAGCAAGTACCTGCCGGTGTTCGAGTCGATGCCGCTGTACTCCGTGAACGGGGAGGCGGTCACCCTGCCGGTGCTGGCGGTGGGGATCGCGCTGGCGCTGATCGTGTTCGCCCTGAACTGGTTCGGGGTGGGGCTGGGTGCGCAGCTGCAGGTGGCGCTGTTCGTGATCATGCTGCTGATCGGTGCGGCGCTCGCCGTGACCGCGGTGTTCGCCGGTTCGCCCTCGAACCTGTGGCCGGCGTGGTCATCGGGCCAGGCGCCGCTGGCGTCGACTGCGCGGATGGTGGTCCCCGGCATCACGTACGTGGTCGGGTTCTCCCTCGTGGCGGTGCTGGCGGAGGAGTCGAGCCTGTCGCCGCGCCGCGTGGGCCGCGCCGTGGTGCTGACCGTCGGCATCGCGGCGCTGTTCTACACCACCGTGCTGCTGGCGACCGCAACGGTGATTCCGTGGGAGGAGGTCGCCCAGATGGACCTCGGCACGATCGATGCGTTCACCACGGCCGGCTTCCCGCTGCTCGGGTTCGGCGCGTTCCTCATCGCTGTGCTGGGCCTGGTCACCAGCTTCATCGGCCTGTTCGTCGCCTCCTCACGCGTGGTGCTCGCACTCGCCCGCGCCCGCATGCTGCCGGGCTCCCTCGCCGAGGTGCACGCCGGCTCCGGTGTTCCCCGCAATGCGCTGCTGTTCGTCCTGGTCATCACGATCGTGCTGGGCCTGCTGGGGCCGGGCGCCATCATCTGGTTCCTCGATGCGGGCGGCGTGTTCCTCGGGATCGTGTGGCTGCTGGTGGTGGTCGCGAAGTACCGCCTGCCGAGGCGGTTCCCGAACGCGCAGTACACGTACCGGGCGCGGCCCGCGTTCCTGCCGGCGATCGGTGCAGTCGGTGCAGTGCTCGTGATCCTGTTCTCGCTGATCCCGGGCACGGGCCTGACACTGCAGTGGCCGGTGGAGCACATCATCCTCGCCGGTTGGGCGCTGCTCGGCGCTCTCATCTACACCCTCACCGACCGGCCCCAGGGCGCGGACAGGGACGAGGCGCTGGATGAGCTGCTCGGCGCGGAGGCGTCAGCGGCGCTGCGGGGGCAGTGAAGCACGCCTCCAACGCCCGGCGGCCATCGTCACCGCACAACGCGGCAATCGAAAACGGGCATACCCGCACACAATCGACGCGTGCGGCATAGCATAGGGACATCCCCCGCGCCCGCATCGAACACCGGCTGAGCAGTCCTGCATCCGTGCTCGCGGCCGGGCGCGCCACTGCTCCCCGGAAGTCGCCATGCCCGCACCGCTCACCGCCCGCCTCACCACACTCACTGGCCGCGCACGCACCGTTGCGCTCGCAGTCCTCCTCACCGTCGCCCTCGCCGGCTGCGATGACCTCACCTTCGGCAGCCCCGATGCACCCGCCTCGCCCCCGTCGGGCTCCTCCCCGGGGTCCGGCGGCGGCTCTGATGGCGGAGGGGCCGACGGAACCCCGGCGTCCGCCGAGCCTGCGCGCCCCGCGAGTTCGATGGATCTGACAGACGAGCAGAAGGCGCAGGTTCCGTCGGCCGAGACGATCATGAACAGCACGCTGGATGTTCCGGGCGCCTGCGCTGCCTGGACCAATGCGCCCGAGGGCGATCTCAGTGCCGCGTCCATGAAGTTCGCGGGCAACGAGCCGGTGTCGATGGCGTTCACTGACGGGTACTCGAAGCCGATGTCATCCGGCCGTACCGTCTATGTGGATCCCGAGGTGGTGCAGCCGATCCTGTTCGAGGGGGAACCCGCCGTCCTCGTACAGCTGTCCTGCCGCTCGAGCGGGCATGACGCTGCTGTCACCCTCGCCGTGTACAGCGCAGATCTGACGTACATCGGCGAAGCGAACCGACTCAGCTCCGAGTTCTACGACACGGTCCGCAGGGCCGCCGGCGAGGACACTGTTCATGAGCTGTCCTACGCCGAGAACATCAGCATCGACGGCAGCACCCTCTCATTCACGATCCCGCACGCGTTCGGCTACGCCGATTACGAGATGTGCGAGTCAGCTGAGGAACGCTGCGACAAGGCCCATGAGCTGAAGGTCAGCTACACCCTGGAGAAGGGCGAGTTCGCGCTCGAAGGCGCCGAGGACGTCTCCCCGAATGCACCCTCCGGGACGTACGGCATCTGGACTGAGGACAAGGTCCGCAACGCCACCCTGCCGGTGGGCGCCGAGTGCGGCTCATTCGGCTACTACTACCAGGCTGACCAGGACGGCAAGGCTCCGAAGCCGGAGCGCACAGCGTGGGGCGAGAAGTACTACGAACTCACGTTCGTGGACGGCGAGGCGAAGAACCCGGACCCGGACCAGCACGTGGGCGGGGCGATGGTCAGCGTGGACAAGGTGCACCGCGTGGAGAAGGACGGCAAGGGGTACATCCTGGCCGAGCTGTCCTGCACCGCCGGCGGCACCGGGTACTGGCGATCGATCTCCGTGTTCTCCGCGGACGGCGAGTTCCTCGGTTCGGCGGGCTCGACCGACGGCCCGAACTACCAGGCCGCGATCGAGAAGGACCCGCAGGTGGACTATGCGGAGATGCGCGGCAGCGAAGTCACCTCGTTCGACGGATCCGTCATCACCATCCATGCCGTGGACATCCGCACGGTGAAGGACCCGTCGGACGCTCCCCACGCCTACATGGGCACCGGCACCGCGGACATCGAACTGACGATCACGCCGGGCAAGGGCCTGGTGATCACCGGCCTGACGGTGGAGGCGCCGGACCCGGAGGACAGCGACGCCAACGGGTGAGGCTCTCGGCGCGAGCGCGGGCAGGCGCGGGGCCAGGCGCGCGGGCGGCCGCGCCGATCAGTACCCGCGGCCGTCCTGGCCGATGAGCGCGGGCTCCGCCTTCCCGTCGAGGACGTCGAGGGCGTAGAGGGTTCGCCGGCCTCCCCAGTCGGACAGCAGATGCGCGTCTTCGCGGTCGATGAGGCGCCAGTCATCGAGCTCGGATTCCTGCAGGCGGATCGTCGCCTCGAGCTCCGCGGCGGGCATGACGCCGGCGTCGAAGATGAAATGGACGCCCATGGTGGAGCCCTGGGCGATGTGCGACGGCACCCAGTTCGCCACGAGCATGCGGCCCGCTGTCACCGTCAGACCGATCTCCTCCAGCACTTCGCGCTCCGCGGCGATGCGGGCGTCCTCACCGCCGTCGACCCCGCCGCCGGGCAACAGCCAGTGGTCGCGGTAGTTCGGCTTCTCGATCACGAACCGGCCGTGCTCATCGCGGAGGATCACGGAGCCGGACGCGTGGATGGACGGCAGCTGCTGGTAGAAGTACGGGTCGGGCAGGAGCTCGTTCATGCCCCCACGATAGCCAGCGCGCCTGCCCCGCCCCTCACCGCCCGGAGTCCGTCGGCCCGCATCCCGCGCGCCCCGGCCCCGTCGGCCCGCACTCGCGCCCGGCCGCCCACCTGCGGAACTCCCCAGTGCCGACGGGTCCCGCCGACTAGCATGGGAAGCGCCCTCGCGGCCGCCCGCACCCGGGCGAGGACCGCGCACACCCAACCACCCTGCTCACACGCAAGGAGACCAGGTGCTCTTCATCAACTCCGCTCGCCCCGGTGACCTCGACGACCTCATGCAGTACGGCCTGTTCAACGGCGTCACCACGAACCCGCAGGCGCTGCGCGCGGCCGGACTGTCCCAGCGCGACATCCCCGCCCTCTACGACCACGCGAACCGCCTCGGCGCGCAGACGTTCTTCGCGCAGGCAGTGGGCGGCACGCACGGCGAGCTGCGCTCCAGCGCGGAGGAGATCCTGGAGCTCGGCCTGAACGCGAGCGTGAAGATCCCCGCCACGCCCGACGGGCTCCGGGTCGTCAACGACCTCCAGGGCGCCGGTGAGCGCATCCTTCTCACGGCCGTGTACCACCCGGCGCAGGGCGTGCTGGCGCATGAGCTCGGGCTCGGCTGGATCGCACCGTACGTCGGCAAGCTGAACGACCTCGGCGTGGACGGTGTCGCCGCCGCGATCGAACTGCACCGCATCCTGACGGCGCGCGAATCGGAGACGAAGGTTCTGGCGGCGTCGATCCGCAGCCTGGACCAGATGTCGGCGCTGTTCGCGGCGGGGATCCCGGCGGCCACGCTGGGGCCGGAGTTCGCGCACCAGCTGCTCGCCAACGAGCATTCGATCGCGACCTCGCATCAGCACCTCGAGGACGCCTGGGCGCACGACGCGCTCGGCTGAGCCACGGCGCCGAGCCGCTCCGCCCCCACGAACAACGAAGCGGCCCGCCTGACTCAGCGTCAGACGGGCCGCTTCTCAGCGCTCAGGGTGCAGCGCTCTGTTCTCAGCACTCACGGCCGCGCCCCGCGCGGGGCCCGATCCGTGGCGCTGCAACCGGTCACACCGCGGTGGAGTCCTTCACTGCGGCGCGCTCGGTGGTGGCGGTCTCCATGTGGCGGAAGCCGGCGAGGGCTTCGCGACCCGGAGCCTTGGTCAGCAATGACACGACGACCGCAACGATGAGGCACAGCAGGAAGCCGGGCACGATCTCGTACAGCGGCTCCGGCAGTGCGCCCCAGAGGTTGGCGATGCCGTTGGTGGTCTGCTCCGCGTCGATGGCCTGGCTGCTCTTGCCCCACACGAAGGACACCACGGCGCCGGTCACCATGCCGGCGAGGGCACCGATGTTGGTCAGTCGCTTCCAGTAGAGGGAGAGCAGCACGATCGGGCCGAAGGCGGCACCGAAGCCGGCCCAGGCGAACGCCACGAGGCCGAGGATGGTGGACTCGGGGTCGCGGGCGATGTAGGCGCCGATGATGGCGATCACGAGCACGCCGATGCGGCCGAGCCACAGCTTCGCGTTCGCCGACAGCTTCACGCCGGTGCCCACGAGGTCCTCCACCAGGGCGGAGGAGGTGACCACGAGCTGCGAGGAGATGGTGGACATGATGGCTGCCAGGACGGCGGCGAGGACGATGCCGGCCAGCAGCGGGTGCATCATGATCTGGGCGAGGTCCAGCACCACGTTCTCCGGGTCGGAGAGGCTCATGTCCGGGTTCTGCTGGAAGTAGGCGATGCCGGCCATCGCGGTGGCGATGACGCCGAGCACACACAGGACCATCCAGCCGACACCGATGACGGTGCCCATGCGGGCGTCCTTGGAGGAGCGCAGCGCCATGAAGCGGATGATGATGTGCGGCTGGCCGAAGTAGCCGAGGCCCCACGCCGCGGAGGAGATGACGCCGATGACGGTGGCGCCGGTGACGAGGGAGCCGAAGTCCGGGTTCACCTGACCGACCGATTCGAACATCGCGCCGGGGCCGCCGACTGCGCCGATGGCGAGGGTCGGCACGATGAGGAGGGCGGCGAGCATGATCAGGCCCTGCACCATGTCAGTGTAGGTGGCGCCGAGGAAGCCGCCGAACATCGTGTACAGCAGGGTGATGCCGGCAACGAGGAGCATGCCGATCCAGTATTCGCCGCCGAAGGCGGAGACGAAGAACTTGCCGCCGGCTGCCATGCCGGAGGACACGTAGAAGGTGAAGAACACCAGGATGACGAGGCCGGAGGCGACGCGCAGGAGACGGGTCGTGTCGCCGAGGCGGTTGTCGAAGTAGCTGGGGATGGTGATGGAATCGCCGGCGACTTCGGTGAAGCGCCGCAGACGTGGGGCCACGAAGATCCAGTTGAGGGCGGCACCGGTGGTCAGACCGATCGCCATCCACCCTTCGACGAGGCCCGACATGTACAGCGCACCGGGCAGACCCATCATCAGCCAGCCGGACATGTCGGAGGCGCCGGCGGAGAGCGCGGCGGTGAAGGGGCTGAGGCTGCGGCCGCCGAGCATGTAGTCGTCGCCGCTTCGGGTCTTCCTGAAGGCGTAGAACCCGATGCCGATCATCGCGAGGAAGTACAATCCCACCGCGATGAGTTTGAACGTGAGGTCAGACACGAAGTCTCCTCTCGATTGGGGAGCGGGCCGTCTCGGCCCTCGTGAACGCATGTGACCCTATCGTGAAGACCGCCGCGCTTGTGCCGTGGGCCATTCGTGGGGAGCTTCGTCCCGTCCATGTGTCTCACATGCCGGAAGTCCGCAGGTCAGGGGCGGTGCGAGGGCGGGCATGACTCCGGGCACAGTGGACCGGGCTGCGTGGGTGATGGACCGCGGCGACGGGCCGACGGGTGCCGGCCCGCCGCCGGGCTCAGGGTCAGTGGGCGGGTCCCGTCGGCCCGTGGTGGCCGGCGCGGTCGGCGCGCTTCTGCTCGTCGGCGGCCTGGAACCACGCGTTCGAGCGCGGCAGGAACAGCAGGGCCAGCAGCACGAGCGTCAGCAGGGTGGTGAAGACCCCGGTGCCGGTCGCCGCCCCGGCCACGATCGGGTCGGTCTCCGTCGAGGAGGGGGTGGCGTCCATGATGATGCTGAACAGGGTGGTGGCGAGAAGCAGCCAGCGCGCCCAGTTCTGCTGTTCGCGGATCTTCAGCAGGGCGATCACGGAGACCACGCTGAGCAGAAGGGCCAGCGCGATGATCACAATGCCGACCAGCAGAAAGCCGATGCCGGCAGGGCCAGCGGCACCGATCGCCGGGAGGCCGAGGAGGAGAGCCGGCACACCGATCAGCATGACCAGCGCGGCAATGACGAGCCCGATGATCAGCAGGATCAGGTTGGTGACGTAGCTGATCGCGGCCTCCGTCGGCATGTGGCGGACGGCGAAGAGCTTCCCGAACCAGCCCGGCTCGGGGAGGAATTCGCGCAGGCTGCGCGGCAGGACGGGGAAGGTGAGACGGTAGCCGGAGAAGTCGAACGCGGACGACGGCTGGTCGGCAGGCTACTGGTTCGGCTGGGTGGGCGGCGGCTGGGCGGTCATGAGGAGCTCCTTTGCGCGGGCAGAGTCTCAGCTCATCCTCGCACTTTTCGGTAGTGTTCGAGGACTTCTGGCGCATGGTCAGCTTCCATCAGAGCGAGTGCCGGCCCTTGCCACACGGGCGGCTCCTGGGCGCCGGACAGCGCCCAGGCCGCCTGCCGCGCTGCGCCCAGCGCAACGTACTCTGCGGTCGCCGGCACGTGAATCGGCAATCCGAAGACCATCGGAGCCAGTTCCCGAACAGCGGCAGACTTCGACCCGCCGCCGATCAGAAGCAGACGATCGGCACTGCGTCCCGCCGCTGCTTCAACGAAGGAGACGGCATCCGCAAGGGAGCACAGCAGCCCCTCCACAACGGCGCGGGCAATGTCCTCACGGCGATGCTGACGGGTCAGTCCGTGCAGAGTGCCCGTCGCCGTCGGGCGGTTCGGTGCACGTTCACCGTCCAGATAAGGCACGAAGACCGCCCCGCGTGCACCAGGGACGGACCGCAGTGCAAGCTCGGACAGCTGGTCGTAATCGACTCCGAGCATCATGCATCCGAAGTCGAGAATCCGGGAGGCGTTCAGCGTGCAGGCGAGCGGCAGCCACCGTCCAGTCGCATCTGCGAAGCCGTTGACCGCACCGGTTTCGTCCCGTGCAACACTATCGGCGCGCATCGCCGCCACCCCCGACGTCCCGACGGAGACCGACATGTCGCCCTCAGCGAGCCCAAGGCCCAGTGCTGCCGCCATGTTGTCGCCGGTGCCGGGGGCGATCACAGCCCCGGTCGACGTCTCCCCCACGACCGCATTGGGGTGGTGCGCGATCGTTGGGCGGGCGAAGTCGCGCCCGAGTGCATGCACGGCCAGCTCCGGATCCCAGTCGTCCTGTTCGGGCGAGAAGTATCCCGTCCCTGACGCGTCACCACGATCAGTGAACCAGCCTCCGGCTGCGTCCAAATGGTGATTCAGCCAGTCATGAGGCAGTACCACGCGGGCGATGCGGGAGGCGTTTTCCGGCTCGTTGTCGCGCACCCACCGAAGCTTGGTACTCGTGATCGAGGCGACGTGCACCGACCCAGTTGCTCGGACTGCAGCAGCGGGCCCACCCAGTTCAGAGATGAGGTCGTCGGCTGCTCCGGCGCTGCGGGTGTCGTTCCACAGCAGCGCGTCGCGCACTGGCAGCCCCTGTGCGTTCAGCGCGACCATTCCATGCTGCTGGCCGCCGACGGCGACAGCATCTGCCCTGGGCATCAGCGGTCCGATGACTTCGTCCATGACAGCCGACCAGACCCGAGGATCGACCTCCGTGGAATCCGGATGGGCTGCACGGCGCTCCTCGATGACGTGGCCGCTGTCCGCGTCCACCAGGAGTGCCTTGGTGGACTGGGTCGATGAATCAATGCCGAGAACGAGTGCCATGACGGGCCTTTCTGAGACTGCGACTCCACAGTATCGATCGGGTGGAGGTGACCTTGCGGTTGCCGTGGATCCGCCTACACTGAGGCGACGGCAGGGGGCCGCTCTGCGGCATGGTGGAAGGGGAACAGTGCTCGAAACGCGGTACGACCTGCGGGCTCTGCTGCGAGCCGCAACGCTCTACTACGAGCACTCCCTCACCCAAGCGGACATCGCGAAGGACATGGGAGTCTCCCGTCCCCTGATCTCGAAGTACCTCGCTGAGGCGCGGCGCATCGGCCTGGTCCGCATCGAGATCGTGGACCCATTCGCCAGAGACAAGGCACCGCTTGAACTGAAGCTCGCGACCGTCCTCGGCCTCGCGCACGTCCGCATCTTCATGGGTGAGGACAGCGATCTGGAGATGCGGGGGCTCGCTGCTGAGCTCGCCGCCGAGCTGCGCGAACTGGCTCTGCCCCCAAAATCGGTTGTGCTGCTGTCCAGTGGGCAGACCATGTACTCCGTGGTGCTGACTGATCTGTTCCCAAAGCTGCCCGGAGTGACGCTCGTTCCCTCGGTCGGCGGACAGCGGGAGATGGAGCCCTGGTTCCAGACCAATGAGATCGTCGGCATGATGGCGCGCCGGACCGGCGCCACCGCGGTGCCGATCTACGCTCCGGCGATGCCGAGCCGTTCCCTCATGCGCACTCTTCTCAAGGAACCGGACTTCCAGGAGGTGCAGGCCCTGTGGGGCCGGGCAGATGCGGCGCTCCTCGCCATCGGCGCGCCGCTGCGCGCTCGTGATTCGGTCACCAGCGTGATCCCTGTGGAGAACCCCATGTTCGATCACGCTGTCGGTGATGTGAGCTTGAACTTCTTCGATCATGAGGGCCGCATCCTCGAGTTCCCAGGCAGTGACCATCTCGTCCATACCGGAGCCGACACGCTTCGCCGCGTCCCGAAGCGCATCGGCATCGCTCGAGGTGAGATCAAGGCGACCTCGATCCTTGCCGCGGCGCGCAACGGACTGATCAACTGTCTGATCACCGATGCCCGGACCGCTCGAGCGGTGATCGATGTGGCGGGCGACGACGCCTGACCGCACGGCGGAATCGAGTCGAGCTGAGCACGTTCCTCACACGATGGTGTTGCCGCCGTCGAGCAGCATATTGGTGCCGGTCACCATCGCAGCGTCCTTCCCGGCAAGGTAGGCGACCATCGCCGCCACTTCCTCGGGCTGTCCGAATCGGCCCACGGGGATCGCGGCCCGGGCTCGTTCGCCCTTCTCCCCGGCCCACGCCTTCTTTCCCAGCGGTGTCTCGATCACGGTCGGAGAGACGGCATTGACGGTGACGCCGCTGCGTGCCCACTCGGCGGCCAGCACCTTCACAAGGCTCACGATCGCCCCCTTGGAGGCTGCGTATGCGGCGTGGGAGTCCAGCGCGATCACGGCGGCCTGGCTCGCCATGCAGATGACGCGTCCGTAGCCTGCTTCGGTCATCACGCGCCCCGCGGCCTGGGCCATATAGAACGAAGCGTCTAGGTTCACGCGCATGGTCGTGGCCCACCTGTCAGGGGTGACGTCGAGAGCGCGGTCCAGGATCGCCACACCAGCGGAATTCACGAGGACATGCGGTGTGCCCATTTCGGAGACGACTCGGTCGACGACCTCGGTCGCGGCTGCCGGATCGGAGAGGTCCTTCTGGATTCCGGTGTGTCCGGCTCCAGGCAGGGAATTCGCCGCTTCCTCCACGGTGGAGGCGAGGTCGATCAGCGCGAGACGTGCGCCGCGAGCTGCGAAATGCTCCGCGATCGCGAGGCCGATACCACTGGCACCACCGGTGACGATGACGATCTGGTCGGCGAAGGTGTGGTCAGTCATTCTTCGGGTCCTCCTTGGCTTTGTCCCGCGCAAGGATCGCGCGCAGGGTTCGAGATGCACCGATCTGGTGCAGGGAGCGTAGGGTCTCGAGATAGGGCTCGGTGAAGCGCGGCTCGTCGGCCAGGCCGGCGAAGAAGTCCGGCTCCCGCAGGAACGCGAGTTCATCAGCGCCCAGCTGCGCCTGCGCATTCGCACGAACCCGTGACTCGGCGTTGTCGATGATCCTGATGGGCTGTCCGTTCTCGTCGGTGCCCTCGGCGTATCGCGCCCAGCTCGCGACGATGGCAGCCGACAGTTTCACCTGCCCGCCGCCGCGCAGGTTGTCCAGGATGACGGGAACAAGCCACTTGGGGATCCGATCAGAAGATTCCGCACAGAGCCGCGGCACTGTGTCTTTGACGGATGCATTGGTGAAGCGACGCAGAAGCTCCTGGGCGTAGACCTCCACATCGGTGTCCGGCAGTGCATCGAGGGTGGGCATGGCCTCCTCACGCATGTACCGCAGCAGGAAGTCGGCGATCAGCGGATCCGAGACGGCCTGATCCACCAGGTGGTAGCCAGCGAGGTGGCCGAAGTAGCAGAGCCCCTGATGGGAGGCGTTGAGCATACGAAGTTTGAGCTTCTCGTATGGGGTGACGTCATCCACCACCTGAACTCCCACGTGCTCGTAGGCCGGGCGGGGGCCGGTGAAACAGTCCTCGAGAACCCATTGGAGAAAATGCTCGGTGACGACGGGCCACTGGTCGTCGTACCCGAACCGATCCCTCACGTAGGCGACGTCGTCTTCGGTAGTGGCCGGGGTAATGCGGTCGACCATGGAGTTGGGGAAGGCGACGTTCGCACTGATCCATGCCCCGAGCTCCTCGTCCACAGCAGTTGCGTGGGCGGTGAACATCGCCTTTGCCAGATCGCCGTTGCCCTGAATGTTGTCACAACTCATCACCGTGAACGGGTCGACGCCGGCTGCACGACGCATTCGCAGCGCTTCGACAATCAGACCGAACACGGTCGATGGCTCGTGCGGATTCTCAATATCGGCCGCAACCGCGGGCTGCGCCAAGTCATATTCGCCAGTGACCTGATTGAAGTTGTAACCGCCCTCGGTGACGGTGAGGGAGACGATTCGAGTGGATGGATCGGCGAGCTTGCCAAGGGCTGCGCGGAGGTCCTCCGGCACCCAGATGTAGTCGATGATTGAGCCGATGATGCGAACGTCTTCGGTGCCGTCCGGGTGGCGGGTCAGCAGGGTGTAAAGGTAGTCCTGGTCGCGCAGAACATCGCGCATTCGACGATCTCCGGGCATCACACCCATACCGCAGATCGCGAAGTCCCGAGCTTCGCCGCGCTTGAGCAGGTCATCGAGGTACACGGCCTGATGGGCTCGATGGAATCCGCCGACTCCGAAGTGGACGATTCCAGCTATCAGCCCTAAGCGGTCATAGCCGGGAACCGTGATCGTGCGCGACGGGGTCACGGCGGTTCCCTCAGTGACGATCTCCGGCAGATTCTCAGTACACAGTCTCATCGTTGACATCCTTTTTCGAGAGAGGGTGTGCTCGGGTCGTTCGCACCCGGTGAGGGCATGGGAACATCTGTGGGGTCCAGGGTGGGTGTTCGTCGGCGGCCGACGGATTCCTGCGCGATAGCCAGAACCTCGAGGAATGCGGAGGCATCGAGAGCACTGCGGCCGATGAACAGCCCATCAATGCCGGGGATGCCGAGCAGGTCACGAGCGTTGGACGTGTTGACAGAGCCGCCGTAGATGACGGCAGCAACGCGCTCTCCTAGCGCACTGCGGAGCTCGCTGATCTGATCGGTGAGCTCGTCAACCGAGGGTTCGCGGCCCTGCTCACCGATCGCCCAGATCGGCTCATAGGCGATCACAACGCGTGACTGCTGTTTCGGACTGAGTCCGGCAAGAGCAGATTCCGCTTGATCGGTGATGACCACTCCGGAACGGCCCGAGCGCTGGGCAGCAGAGTCTTCTCCGATGCACACGAGCGGTATCAGCCGGTGGCGAAGTGCAGCAGCGGTTTTGAGGCGGATCTGTTCGTCGGTCTCGCCGAGGGCGCGCCGTTCGGAGTGTCCGATTTCGACGATGGAGGCTCCGGCGTCTGCGGCTTGCAGTGGGGAGATCTCGCCGGTGAATGCCCCGCAGTCCTCCCAGTGAGCGTTCTGAACGCCGAGGACGACCGGTGAGTCGGTGAGTTCCTCTCGGACGGCGTGCAGCGCTGTCACCGGTGGGATCACGAACGGCGTGAGACCTGAGAAGTCCGCATTGCGCAGGCCCGCAGCGAGCGTCATCGCCCAGGTCCGGGCGTCGGCGATGGTCTTGTTCATCTTCCAACTCGTGCCGATCAGCACCCGGCTCTCCCTTCGTCGGCGAGTAGCGGAACTCTCTGCTCAGAAGTCAACCACAGCCCGAGCGCGTAGTCGTAACATTTGTTACGGACAAGTGTCACCTGCCCGCTACTATGAATCCGGACACCGACGTTCCACCGCAGCCGGGACTGCGGCTGGCATCTGACATCAAAGGAGATCCACGAGATGACCACACCGGAAACGATGAAGGCCGTCGTCATGCACGGCCCCGAGGACTACCGCCTCGAGGAGATCGCGGTCCCCACGCCGGCAACCGATGAGCTTCTGATCAAGGTGGAGGCCACCGGCGTCTGCGCATCGGACCTGAAGTGCTACCACGGAGCAGCGAAGTTCTGGGGCGATGAGAACCGCGACCGTTGGGTGAGCAACGGTGTGACTCCCGGCCATGAGATCGCCGGCACCGTGATCGAAGGATCGGACGAAGCGCTGAGCCACCACCAGGTGAAGGTCGGCGACCGAATCGTGATCGAGCAGATCGTCCCCTGCGAGGAGTGCATGTACTGCCAGCGCGGCTGGTACTGGATGTGCGGTCCCCACGACATGCTGGGCTTTCGCGCCCATAACGGCGGCATGGCCGAATACATGATCGTGCCTCCCAACGCACGCCCTCACGTCATCGACTCCTCCATCCCCCCTCACCACGCTGCTTTCGCCGAGCCGCTGTCCTGCTCCCTGCACGCGGTGGAGCGGGCGAACCTGACCTTCGACGACGTCGTGGTCATCGCCGGTGCCGGACCGATCGGCCTCGGAGCGATCATCGGCGCTGCCCACAAGAGTCCCAAGCAGGTCATCGCACTCGACTTCGACAACGCCAAGCTCGAACTGGCGAAGAAGTGCGGGGCGGACCTCACCCTCAACCCGGGCGAGGTCGATGTGGTGGCAAAGATCAAGGAGCTCACCGGCGGCTACGGCGCCGATGTCTACATCGAGTGCACGGGCCACCCGTCGGCTGTGGGGCAGGGGCTCAACCTGCTGCGCAAGCTCGGTACCTACGTGGAGTACTCGGTCTTCGGCGAAGACGTGTCGGTGGACTGGTCGATCATCTCCGACGACAAGGAACTCGACGTCCTCGGTGCCCATCTCGGCCCGAACTGCTGGCCGCAGGCGATCAAGATCATCGAATCCGGCGTGCTGCCGCTTGATGAGATCTGCACCCACCAGTACGGCCTCGACGACGTGCAGACGGCCCTCGATCAGGTGGCGGACTCCGCCGGTGCCTCGATCAAGGTCTCGATCGTCCCCGGGCTCTGACGAGCCGCTTCCTCCCTTCTGACACGTCGACAGAAAGCTCCCTCATGACCGCAACACCAGTCCACCAGGAGACCTTCCTGGACCGAGTGGGGATCCCCCGCGTCCTCGCCCTCGGCTTCCTGGGCGTCCTGATCTTCATGACCGGCAACGGCATCGAGACCAGCTTCGTCTCCCCTCATATCGCTGAAGCATTCGGCAATCGCAGCCACATCGAGCTGGCCGCCGCCATCGTCACTTCGTACAGCCTGGCCACCCTGGTCGGCTCCTACCTGGCGGGTGTTCTCGCGGATCTGTGGGGGCCTCGCCGGGTCATGCTGCTCGGCACCGTGATCTGGGTGGTGTTCGAACTCGGGTTCCTGGGCAGTCTGCACCTCGCATCTGGGGCGCTGACGTTCCTGACCTACTTCTTCCGCGGGTTCGGCTTCCCCCTCTTCGCATTCGCGTTCCTCGTGTGGATCAACGCGGTGGTGGACAAGCGCCGCAACGGCGCCGCTGTGGGGTGGTTCTACGTGATGTTCACCGGCGGCATGCCCACGATCGGTTCGCTGGTGGCGATCCTGATGATCCCGTCGTTCGGCGGCGGCTACGCCGGCGAGACCTGGACCATGTTCGCCTCCACCTTCGTCGTGCTGGCAGGCTTTGCGCTCGCCTATTGGGGCGTGCGCGAACCGCATGGAGACATGCGTCTGGCTCCGGAGGGCACAGGCGCGGCCAAGGTTCTGTTCTCCGGGATCTCCCTCGCGTTCCATGACCGCCCGGTGTTCCTGTCCTTCTGGGTCCGGATCATCAACACCGCCCCGCAGTTCGGCATGCTGATCATCCTGCCGAACGTGATCGCCGACCAGCTCGGATGGGGGCAGTCCCGCTGGCTGCTCATGACCTCCATCGCGTTCGGGTCCAACGTTCTGTTCAACGCCTTCTTCGGCTGGGTGGGCGACCGTTTCGGCTGGGTGAAGACCGTCCGTTGGTTCGGTGTGCTCGGCTCGGCGATCGGCCTGCTGGCCTGGTGGTACGTCCCGCACATGGTGGAGCCCGGTACCACCAGCGGCTACGTCCTCTCGGTCCTGGCCAGCTGCCTTTTCGGCATCATGCTCGCCGGCTTCGTGCCGCTCGGCGCCATCATGCCGGCTCAGGCACCGGAGCACACCGGTGCGGCGATGGCGCTGTACACCACTGCTGCGGGCGGAGCCACGTTCCTCGGCGCTGCCGTTGTCGCCGTAGTCCTCCCCTTCGGAGGCAATGTCGGAGTTGTGTGGGCGTTCGTCCTGCTGTATTGCGCATCGTTCGTCATGACGTACTTCCTCGGTGTTGATCAGGAAGCCGCCATCGCCCGCCGCGATGCCGAGTTCGCTGCTGAAGCGGAGGCTGAGGCGGCCGGTGAGGATCCGATCGCGGCCCGCCAGCAACTCTCCTGATTCGTTCTTCCATCTGCTCGCCTTCAAGGAGGCCATCCGTTGACCTACGTCGTTCAAGAACCCAAAGAGTTTCCCCTGGACGCAGTGACCGGTCTGGTCGCTGCCCATCCCGCCGAACTTCTCCAGGTCCATGGCGGTGTCGTCCGCCGCCATCAGACCCCGAAGGGCCAGCCGGCCCTGGTGATCGGTGGTGGAAGCGGCCACTATCCGGCGTTTGCAGGCTGGGTGGGGCCGGGCCTCGGCCACGGTGCGCCGTGCGGCAACATCTTTGCCTCGCCTTCCAGCGAGCAGGTGTTCTCAGTCGCGAAGAATGCTGAGAACGGCGGAGGAGTCATCCTCGGTTTCGGCAACTACGCGGGCGACGTCCTCCACTTCGGTGTGGCTGCGGAGCAGCTGCGCGCCGAAGGCATCGACGTCCGCATTGTGAAGGTGTCGGATGACATTGCCTCCAACTCGCCGGAGAATCATCGTGACCGGCGGGGCATCGCCGGTGACCTGGTGGTGTTCAAGGCGGTCGGCGCAGCGATCCAGCGCGGCGCCGATATCGACGAAGCGGAGCGGATCGCCACCAAGGCGAACGACGCAACACGCTCCCTGGGCGTTGCATTCGATGGATGCACCCTTCCCGGCGCGGCCGATGCACTGTTCCATGTTCCAGAGGGACGCATGGCGATCGGTCTCGGCATCCACGGAGAACCGGGCATCGACGAGATCGAACGCCCCGATGCGAAGACCCTTGCCCGCATCCTCGTCGACGGAGCGACCAAGGAAATGCCTGAGGGGTGCGACGGCCGAAAGCGCGTCGCGGTTCTGCTGAACGGCCTCGGCCGAGTGAAGTACGAGGAACTGTTCGTTCTGTGGCGCTTCGTCAGCGAACTGCTGGCCGAGCGGGGCTTCGATGTGGTTCGCCCGGAGGTCGGCGAGCATGTCACCAGCCTGGACATGGCCGGGCTCTCCCTCACCCTGATGCATCTGGACGACGAGCTGGAGCAGCTGTGGCTGGATCCCGTCGACACTCCGGCTCTCCGTCGCGGCGGCGCAGTCGAGGGCCCCCTGGGCGAAGCGCGTGAGGAGGTCTTCCAGGTCGGAGAGCAAGTGATCCCTGAGGCATCGGAGGACTCCCGGGCGAGCGCTGGCCGTGTCGTCGACGTGCTCGACGCGCTCCAGGACCTGCTGGAGGACAAGGAGGAGGAGCTCGGCCGCATGGATGCGATCGCCGGCGACGGCGACCACGGCAGCGGCATGGTGATCGGCATTCGAGCCGCAGCAGCCGGTGCTCGGCGAGCGCGGGAACAGGGTGCCGGCGCGCGAACCGTTCTCGTGCAGGCAGGAGCTCGGTGGTCGGCTGATGGTGGAGGCACATCCGGCGCCTTGTGGGGAGCTTTCCTCACTGCTGCGGGGCGCCGGTTCTCCGACACCGAACCGATCACGGACGAGTTGATCGCACCGGCTCTTCTCGCTGGTGTGACCGCGGTGCGGGAGCTCGGCGGCGCTGAGCCCGGCGACAAGACGATGGTGGACGCCATGGTGCCGTTCGCATCGGCCCTCGAGGCGAAGCCGACCCCGGCGGGGGCTGCCATCACGGCGGCTGCGGAGGACGCCGCCTCCGCGGCCGAGGCCACGGCATCGATCACGGCGTCTCTGGGACGTGCCCGCTTCCTCAACGAGCGGTCGATCGGCACCCCGGATCCGGGCGCCGTTTCGTTTTCGATGATGGCTGCTCTGCTCGGCAGCCTCCTCAGCTCGAACTGACAGCTGGCTTCGGACCAGCAGCCCACAATCAACGATTTCGCGTATCAGGCGCGAGGAAAAGGAGACCACCATGGCACTGACACTCGTCATCGGCGGAGACAACGCCGGGGTTGACTACAAGAGCGCACTCAAAGCCCAGCTGGAGAAGGATCCGCGTGTAGCCCGCGTGATTGATGTGGGCGTGGACTCTGCGGACGACGGCACGTTCTACCCGAACATTGCGACTGCCGCTGCGGAGAAGGTCGCTGCGGGAGAAGCGGATCGCGCGCTCCTCTTCTGCGGCACCGGGCTGGGGGTCGCGATCGCTGCGAACAAGGTGAAGGGAGTGCGCGCCGTGACGGCTCATGACGTCTACTCGGTGCAGCGCTCTGTCCTGTCCAACAATGCACAGGTGCTCACGATGGGCCAGCGCGTGATCGGCCTGGAGCTCGCTCGCGAACTCGTCAACCAGTGGCTCGAGCTCACGTTTGATGAGACGTCGGCGTCGGCGGAGAAGGTGGACGCCATCACCCAGTATGAGAACTCCTGATCTCACCTGACATTGGGGACGGGGCACAGGCGCGGACCTGTGCCCCGTCCCCATTCTTCGTCAGCTCGCGGTCCCCTCCAGATCGATGCGCTGCGCACCGGTGTAGACGTTGAAGCGGCCGTTGTCGTCGTCGCGGCCGGCGCGGACGAACCCGGCGAGGGTCATGCCGAACCGTTCGGCCGTGTCGATCGCGAGGGAGGACGGTGCGGACACGCACGCCACGAACGAGATCCCGGCCATCGCGGCCTTCTGCACGATCTCGAACGACGCCCGAGAGGACACCAGCAGCACCCGGTTGCGGATCGGCATCTGCGAGTTCAGCAGGGACCAGCCGATGACCTTGTCGACCGCGTTGTGGCGCCCCACGTCCTCGCGGAGGACTTCGGCGGTGCCGTCGGGGGTGATGAGGGCAGCGGCGTGGACACCGCCGGTGCGCTGGAAGACCTTCTGCCCGTCGGAGAGCTGCGCCTGGGCGCGCAGCAGGTCCGCGGGCTTCACGGTGAAGTCGTCGGTGATGGAGTAGCGGGTCCTGTGGACCACGTCGTCGATGCTGATGGAGCCGCAGACGCCGCAGGCGCTGGAGGTGATGAAGGTCTTCTGCACCACGGGGAGGATGGTGCGCCCGTCGGCCCCCATCGGGGAGTCCGCTCCCCCACCGGCCGCAGTGGTGTCGGGGTGGCCGACGGGGCCGTGCCCACCCCGCGTCATCACGCCCGGTGCGGTGGTGAAGTCCATGACGTTGTACGTGTTGCGCTCGAAACCGGATTCGTCCTCCACCACGGCGCCGTCGCAGTAGCGGGCTTCCAGGATGTCCTCGCGGTGCTGGATGTACCCCTCGGCGTGGAGGAAGCCGTGGATGAGCTCGACATCGTGCCCGGGGGTGCGCATGGTCAGGGACAGCTTCTGGCCGTTGAGGCGGATGTCCAGGGGCTCTTCCACCGCGACCGTGTCCGGCTTCTCCGAGTGGTAGAGCTGGCCGTCCCGCAGCCGCACCGTCATCATGCGGCGGTTCGATGTCACGCGTCCCATGCCCACCAGCGTAGCCGTGCGGGCGCCGCTCGGGGCCCGGTCGGGCCGGGATTCCGCGGCGGGCTGAGAGTCAGTCGCGGTCCACGCGGATCCGCTCCGTCGGCATGGAGTCCTCGTTCGCGCCCGACGGCGACACCTGGTGGTGCGTGCGGAACGTCGCCTCCGCGCGGTGCACCGCCCGCGTCTCGTGCCGCGGCACGAGGCCGTCGAGGAACGCGAACTTCTCGGCGACATAGGCCGCTTCCAGGTCCCCGTCGGCGGAGGATTCGGCGAGGGTGCGCCACCAGTCGGTGAGGTCCGCCCAGCCGGGTGCCGCGAGCGCCCCGCCGTGCTGCTGGACGGCGATGGCGGAGCAGAGGGATGCGAAGCGGAGGCGCTGCATGAGCGGCCAGCCGGCGAGGTCGCCGAGGACGCTCGCGGCGGCGAACACGTCGCCGGCGCCCGTCGGGTCCACCGCCGGGACGGACAGGGCCGGGCAGTAGGCCTCCTCCCCGGTGTGGCCGTCGATGGCGTAGACGCCGCGGGCGCCGTCGGTGACGATGGCGAGCCCCACCTTCTCGGACAGTGCCCGCGCCGCGGCCGACGGGGACTCGGTCCGGGTGTACGCCATCGCCTCCACGGAGTTCGGGGTGAACGCGTAGCAGTGCTCCAGGGGGTCGAGGTCCTTCACGTCCCATGCGCCGGTGGAGTCGAAGCCGATGTCCGCCCACACTTTGGTGCCGCGCGCGGCGAGCTGCTCCCACCAGTGGTGCTCCCCGGCGAGGTCCACGAGGGCGGCTTTGGCGGATGGGGCGGCGAGGATCTGGGTGTCGAGCGATTCGGGCAGGTGGTGGCCGTGGGTGACCATGGCGCGGTCGTCATCGGTGGAGATGGCGACGGTGATGGGGCTGTGGAAGTCCGCGAACCGCTTCGAGGCGGACAGGTCGATGCCCTCCTGGTCGGCGAGGACGTCCCACATCCAGTCGGCCATGGCGTCGTCGCCGAAGCCGGCGGCGAGGCCCGTCCGCAGGCCGAGGCGGGCGGCGGCGGTGGCGAGGTTGGCGATGCCGCCGGGGCTGGAGCCGAGGCCTTCGCTCCACAGCTCCTCCCCCGGGTTCGGCATCCGGGACAGCCCGGAGAACACGAGGTCGTAGAACACGGTGCCGGACAGGATCACGTCCAGGGGGCGGTCGTCCGCGCTGCGGGTGGACGCGAGGGGGTCCCAGTTCCAGCAGGTGTCGCAGCGGCCGTCCGCTGACGGGGCGGGGGCAGCGAATGAGGCCGCCGACGGGCCCTGCTCATCCCCCGGTTCCGCCCCGCCAGACGGGTCAGTTGACGGCTCGGTCATGTCAGAAAGCTCCTTCCGTTGCCGCGGCAGCGACGGCTTCGTCCTTCACCAACGACGCTGCAGCCACCAGAGTCTGCACCGTGTCATCCAGGCGCACGGAGACCGTCTGCTTGCCGGCGCCGAGACCGTGGATGAGGGCGGTGCCCAGGGTGCGGCGCTTCTCTGGGTCCCAGAGGAATAGGCGCAGCTCGCCACCAGCACCTGCTTCACTAACAGTGAGTTCCACGGTTGCACGGTCCCTTCCAGCACCGGTCAGGTTCGTAAGCGCGATGGTCCCGGCGGGCAGGGGTGGCCGGCCCGCGAGGGGGACTCCGTCGGTCGCAGACTGGATGATCGATGTCGGCGAGAGTGTCGACTGCGCAGCAGTGCGCGGAATGATCGGTTCAACAGGGTTCGATTCGCCATTGGGCAGGCCCGGCAGAGTGAGAACGCCCCAACGGTAAGGGTCGGCCTGAACACCGGGGAAGGTGGACCAGCCGATCCGCGATTGGCCCGTGCGGTCAGTGGTATCGGAGTCGTACACGACCACGTTGAAGCCCATGGAGTCTGCACGAATCGCGTCCGGCAGAACCGTGAACGGAACCGTCACTTCGATCTCGTACCCGGTATACGGCTCCTTCACTCTGGCTGCGACTTCCACCCCGGGCGCAGTCTCCTTCAATGGGCCCTGGTGAGCGTCGCGGTCGCGGCCGGCCCCGAGCGGGTTGCCGTTCTCCGGATCATCGAGCTGAGGAACCACGGCAAGAATAAAGGTTGAGCCGGTGTGCTGAGCTGTTCCCTGCGGGTCGATCATGATCTCGATGGAGTCGGTGCGGAAGCGCTGCTTGTCGTCTTCGGCGACGAGAAGAGCGCCCTGCTTGTCGTCAGTGACGTCGACGTGAATGTGGAGGGCCTCGTCGTCGAACGACACCCAGGTGCTTCCTGATGCGTCCGCCTTCGTCACCTCTTCGCCTTCCCACAGCGTGCCGATGTCGATCGGATCGCCCGGGTATTCACCTTTGCTGCGCTTGCCGTCAACGGTGACCCCGCCGGTGCGCACTGCGGTCAGGTGCGGCACGAGGTAGAGGCCGTTCTCCAGTGCCGCGGTTGTAGAGGCAGTGCTGGTTGTGATGGTCACCGGGTAGACACCGCCGTCGGGGGCGCGGTTCGCGGTCGGCAGATCCGGGTTGGTGTTGGTGAGTGTAAGCGTCGCGGTGGTGGATTCACCGGCGGCGAGCGCGCGGACCTCATGTTGGGCGGGTTCGGCAGCGACGCCGTCGGGGAGGGTGAGCGCCACCTGGGCGTCCTGGACGGTGGCGGACCGGTTGGTGATGCGCAGCCCTGTCTCCTTGGAGAGGCCCGAGCCGAGGGCTCGACGAGTGGGGACGAGCGCATCGAGCTGCTGCATGTGCAGGGTCTTGGTCCAGTCGAGGAACTCGGCGATCTCAGGACGCGGTTCGAGGATCGCTTCGACGGCGCCTGCTACGCGCAGAGGGACGGTGTTCCACGCGGTGCCGCGGTTCTTGGTGGTGACGTTCACCCTGAGAGCGACAGCATCACCGGGAGTCGCGTCCTTGCTGGGAGTGACGGTGACACTGGCGGTGGCTGTGCGGCCCTTCGCGATCGTCGGGAATTGCGCGGGACCGCTGGAGGTCCAGCCGTCGGGCAGATCGATCGCAGCGCGGGCGTGTGGTACGGCGCGCTTGGGAGCGGACAGCGTGATGTCCACGGTGATGTCCTCACCGGGGACGGCGTAGAAGCTGCTGGCCGTGCATTCCAGAATGGTTCCGGCATCGAGACCGCCGTCAATGGGGAGCGTGGCTCCTCGCAGCAGAGCGTCACTGCCGGAGCGGGGGTCCGCGAGTGGGGTGCGGGAGTCGATGAGGGTGAACCAAGCGGTGGGAATCTTCGCCGGTTCCGTGGGGGTGGCAGGAATCGCGGCCCAGCCTTGAGTCTGATAGTCCCAGATCGACAGGTCGCCCAGCTCGCTCCAACGTTTGCCGTGCTTCTTCGATTCAGTACCGTTCCAAGCGCCGTAGACGACATCGGAGGCCACGGCGGGGTCAAACCCTTCGGCGATAGCGTCAGGCCCTGTGTCGCCCTTGCCCGTGGAGCCTGACCGGAGAATCCGCTTCGGCGCCCAGGGACGGAATCCTTCATCGAAGTGTTCGGGGAATACGTCATCACGGCCCGCCATCAGATAGGCCTCGACGGCGTACATGGCGGCACGTTGGTGGTTGCCGTGATTTCCCTCCACTGCCGAGGGGTTCATGGTGATGATGATGTCTGGGCGAGTGGCTCGGATGACGCGGACGATTCGGTTCAGAACGGCTTCACCACCCCATACGTCATACGACAACGGCGCGCTCATCGTGTAGAAGAAGTCGACGGCGTCGAGGTTGAACACGTGCTTGATCCCCGAGCGGCCGACTGCCCTCCTCTCTTCGAGTTCGCGCCGCAGCCCCAGGGAGGGCCCTTCTTCGAGTCCGACGGCATTTCCGCCGCCTTCACCGCGGGTAATGGTGATGACTCCGGCCTCCTGTCGGTGGTATTCGTTCCATTGACCGAAGGCGGGGAGAGTCCATGCTTCATCATCTGGGTGGGCCCCGATATAGAGAATGTCGAGGTCAACTGCGGTATCCCCAGCTGGGGTGAGGGCAGCTTCGGCCGGAGTCAGAAGACCCGGGTCAAGAGCAACACCGGCAGCCGCGAGTGAAAGGAGGCCGCCTCCGCGCAGGAGCCCACGGCGAGAAATTCCGGGGAGGTCCGAGGCAGGTTGCGGTTCAGTGGCGAACGGGGCGGAAGCGTTGTGGACGTATTCGGACATGGTGACTCCTTCGTCAGCGTCGCGGAATCCGGGCGCGGTTCTCCACACACGGAACGGTATGGAGTGTGGATCAGGTGGCGGCCGCCAGGCTGACGGCCGACGGGTTCCTACTTCACGCCTCCTTCCAGCATCCCCTTGATGAAGTAGCGCTGCAGGATGATGAACACGATCACCACGGGCAGCGCGATGATGACAGCGGCAGCGGCCAGCAGCTGCGTCTCCGCCGTGTACTGGCCCTTGAAGATGGACAGGGCGAGCGGTGCGGTGCGGAACGCCCCCGTCGGCGACATGACCAGGGGGATGAGGAATTCGTTCCATGTCCACATGAACACCAGCACGCTGAGGGTGGCAATGCCCTGCTTCGAGGCCGGCACGAGCACCCCGGTGAGGGTGCGCCAGGAGGTGGCACCGTCCATGGCGGCCGCGTCGATCAGCTCCGGTGGCATGGCGCGGAACTGGGCGCGCATCCAGAACGTGCCGAACGCGACCGACTGCGCGATCTGCGGGCCGGCCACGGCCAGGAGGGTGTCGGTGAGGCCGAGGGTGCGCAGGTCGAAGAACAGAGGGATGACGATCGCTTCGGCGGGGATCATCAGGCCCAGCAGGAAGAGGTAGAACAGGGCGGTGGAGCCGCGGAAGCGCATCGTGCCGAACGCGTACCCCGTCATGATGGACAGCACCAGCGACACACCCAGCACCACCACCGCCACGAGCAGCGAGGTCAGCAGGTAGCGGCCGAACCCGCCCGAACTCCACGCTTCGGCGAGGTTCCCGGCGCCGGTGGCGAGGACGCCCCCGTCGGCTGCCCCCTTCGAGGCGCTGCCGCCGCCGGTGCGGTGCTGGAACACGGTGGCCAGCACGGTGAGGATCGGGGTGAGCGCGATGACGGCGAACACCGTGAGGATGACGTAGTTGAGGGTGACCTCCGCTTTCGAGACCCGCATCAGTGCTTCTCCCCGATCCGGGAGATCACCACGTTGATGGCGAACACGATGACCGTCAGCACGATCGCGACGGCGCAGGCGGAGCCCACGTCCTTGAGTTCGAACGCGCGGCGGTACACCTCGTAGCTCGGCACCGTGGTGGTGTCACCGGGGCCGCCGGAGGTGGTCATGTAGATGAGGTCGAACGTCTTCAGCGCCGCGATCACGGTGAGGACGAGCGCGGTGGCGATCTCCGCGCGCACCGCCGGCAGGGTGACGGCGAAGAACTCCCGGATGGGGCCGGCGCCATCGAGGCGGGCCGCCTCGTACTGTTCGTTGGGGATGCGGGCCATGCCGGCGAGGAGCAGCAGCATCACCAGGCCGATCTCCAGCCAGGTGCCGATGAATCCGATCGCCACGAGGGCGGTGCCGGGTTCGCCGAGCCAGCCGCGGGTGAGCGAGTCGAGGCCGACGCCGCGCAGCACGGTGTTGAGGGTGCCGTCCGGGGCGTAGAACGCGCGCCAGGCCACGGCCACCACCACGAGTGCGATGACCTGCGGCAGGAAGATGACGGTGCGGAAGAAGCCGAGGCCCTTCACCTGCCCTCGCCGCAGGATCGCCGCGAGCACCAGGCCGATCAGCAGCGGGATGATCGCGTAGAAGACGATCAGCACCAGCGCGTTGCCGATGGCGGTGCGGAACACGGGATCGGCGGCGAGATCGGCGTAGTTGCCGAGGCCCACGAATTCGGAGGGGCCGAGCCCGGACCAGTCGTACAGGGAGTACTGGGCGGAGCGCACCAGCGGGAACAGGGCGAACGCCCCGTACACCGCCAGCGCGGGCAGCAGGAACAGGTAGGGCGTCCACGCGGACCGCGCCACCGCGGACGGCATCCGTCGGCCGCCCTGCCTGCCCTTCGTTCCGACGGCGGTGCTCATTTCGCTCCGGTGGTGAACTTCTCGTAGTCCGCCTGCATCGCTTCGGCGGCCTGCTCCGGGCTCTGCTGGCCGCCGATGACGCCCTGGACGGCGTTGCCGGCGGTGTCGCCGAAGCTGGGGGTGGCGTAGTCGAGGTACGGCAGGAGGGTCCCTTTCTCGGAGACTGCACCGAACGCTTCGAAGATGTCCTTGTTGACACCGGATTCGGGGGCGAGGTCGGCGGTGTTCAGGACCGGCATGTTGTCGTGCTCGGCGAGGACCTTCATCGCGTCGTCGCTGGTGATGAAGTCGATGTAGGCGGCGGCCGCGTCCGGCTGCTTCGCCTTCGCGGGCAAGGCGAAGGGGATGCCGGTGCCGCCGGTGGTGGCGGGGGCGCCGTCCACACCGGGGAACGGTGCGAGGAAGCCGAGGTCATCGCCCATGGGTTCGATCATGTCGGCGGCGAGCCAGGAGCCGCCGGGCAGGAAGGCGGCGCCGCCCTCGGTGAAGGACTTCCAGGCGGCGTCGTAGTCAAGACCGTTCGGTGAGGGACCGAACGCCTTCTGCTTGCCCCAGTCGGCGAGGGTGGTGAGGGCCTTCAGGTTGTCGTCGGTGGCCCAGTCGGCGCCGGCGTTGCCCATGCCGAGCTTCACGATGTCGTCGGCCTTCACGGAGGACGCCTGGAGGGGGCCGAACACGTGCAGGCCGGGCCATTTCTCGATGTTGCCGAGGATCATCGGCTGGTCGCCCGCGTCGCCGATCGTCTTCACGGCGGCGATGAACTCATCCCAGGTGGTGGGCGGCTTAACGCTGTGCTTCTCGAGCGCCTTCTTCGAGTAGAAGATGCCCACGATCTCTCCGACCTGGGCGAGGCCGTACAGGCCGCCGGAGCCGAACTCCTTGCCGTCCTCGGAGTAGGAGGACTTCGCGAGGACCGATTCGGGGTAGCGGTCCTTCCAGCCGTACTTCTCGGCGTACGGGTCGAGGTTGATGAGCTGGCCGGCCTTCACGAATTCGCCCATGGCGGAGCGGGCGTTGTTGACCTGGACAACATCGGGGACGTCGTTACCGGAGAGGGCGAGGGAGGTGGTCTTCTGCAGATCGTCGAACGACTGGGCGTTCCGCTTGATCGTGACGTTCGGGTACTTCTTCTGAAACGCCTCATTCAGCGCTTCGATCTGGGCCTTCTGGCCGCCGCGGACCTCCTGGTCCCACACCACGAGGGTGATGTCGCCGAGGGAGGCGACATCGGTGGAGATGTCCTCGGCCTTCTTCTTCTCGGGCTGGTCGCTGGAGCCAGGGGCGCAGGCGGCGAGGATCCCGGTGGCGCCGACGGCGGCCGCGCTGCCGATGAGGGCGCGGCGGCTCAGGCCGTGGCGGGAGGTGACGGGGCGGGTGGTTCGGGTGGGGGTCATGACGGCTCCTTTGCCTGGGTCTGCGGCGGCGCGTCCGCGTGGCCGCAGAGTGCTGGGGTGAATGCATTGTGACACTTCTCGTCACAAATTGCTCGCGATTGCAGGCTACTGACCGAGATTGATCGCTTGGTGCTACTCTTGTGCTCGTGCTCACAGAAGAACGTCACCAGCTCATCCTCGCGGCCGTGAAGGACGAGGGGGTCGCGCGCACCTTCGACCTTTGTCGCACCTTGGGGGTCTCCGAAGCTACTGTGCGCCGCGATCTCGAGCGCTTAGACCAGCTAGGGCTCATCGAGCGCGTCCGTGGGGGCGCGGTAGCTCCGCGCCGGCATGGTCGCCCCGAAGTCGATCACACTCCGTTCTCTCTCTCGAGCACCGCGGAAACCGCCCAGAAGCGCACCATCGCACAACTGGCAGCAGGCCGAGTGATCGATGGAGATGTAATCATCCTTGACATAGGCACCACTGTCGCCGCCATGTGCCCGCTTCTGCGCGAGCGCCGAATCACAGTAATCACCGCAAGTCTCGCCGTCATCCAGGAGCTAGCAGACTGCCCCAGCATCGACTTAATCATCCTCGGAGGCCACCATCGCCCCACCTACAGCTCGATGGTGGGCCCTCTGACCGAACATGCACTCTCTCAGCTGCGCGCGGGAACCGCCTTCATAGGCTGCTCCGGCATCGAAAGCAGTGGTGCCGTCCTCGACACTACGCCGAGCGAAGTGCCTATCAAGCGGCTGATGCTAGAAAACGCTCAGCAGGCATTCCTGCTGGCTGATGCAAAAAAGATGCCCGGGGAGGGTGTTATGGAGGTCGCGCCACTGTCGCGTTTCCGTGCCTTAGTCACCGATCAGACTCCTCATCACCTATCCAACTACTTCTCCTCGTTAGCCGACAATCTGACACCGGAGGTCATCGCCCCATGAAGCTCACGATCCTCGGCGGCGGCGGTTTCCGCGTCCCGCTGGTGTACCAGGCCCTCGCGGCCGACGACCTCATCACCGAGCTCGTCCTCTTCGACTCCTCCCCCGATCGCCTCGGCGTGATCGATTCCGTGCTGCGCGGCCTCGACCTTGCCCTGCCGTTCACGGCGACCACGGATCTCGATGAGGCGCTCACCGGTGCAGACTTCGTGTTCGCCGCCATCCGCGTGGGCGGTGCGGCGGGCCGCATCGTCGATGAGCGCGTGGCGCTGAACCTCGGCCTGTTGGGGCAGGAGACGATCGGCGCGGGCGGCCTCTCCTACGCACTGCGCACCATCTCCGTGATGACGCATGTGGCGCAGCGCATCGCGGCGCTCGCCCCTCAGGCGTGGACGATCAACTTCACGAACCCCGCCGGCATCGTGACAGAGGCGATGCGGGCGGTGCTGGGGGACCGTGTGGTGGGCATCTGCGACACCCCGATCGGCCTGGTCCGACGGGTGCAGCGCGTGGCCGAGGCCGCCGGTCTCGGCGGGCCGACGGGTGCCGGGGAGAGCGTCGGCGCGATCGACTATGTGGGGCTGAACCATCTGGGCTGGCTGCGGGGCCTCGAGGTGGGCGGCCGCGATGTTCTGCCCGCGATTCTGGAGCGCGATGACCTGCTCGATGAGATCGAGGAGGCCCGCACGGTCGGCTTCGACTGGGTACGCGCGCATCAGGTTCTGCCGAACGAGTACCTGTTCTACTACCTGTTCCATGAGGACGCGGTCCGGTCGATCACGGAGGCCCCGGCGACGCGCGGAGAGTTCCTCCTGGAACAGCAGGGCGAGTTCTACCGCACAGCGGAGGCCGCGGCGCAGGCCGGAAACAGCGGCCATGCGGGGGCGGAGCGCGCCGCGGAGGTGTGGGCGTCTGCCCTGCGGGAGCGAGAGGCGACCTATATGGCTGAGGCCCGTGACGAGGGTGAGGAGCGCCGCGAGGAGGACGTGGCCGGCGGCGGCTACCAGGAAGTGGCGCTGCGGCTGATGACGGCGATCGCACGGAACCGGCCAGAGCGGATGATCCTCGATGTGGGCAATGCGCCCACAGGTTCCGGCGAGCGCCTCGTCCCCCAGCTGCCGCACGATCTGGTGCTGGAAGTGCCGTGCGTGGTGGACGGCTCAGGTGTGCACCCGGAACCGCTGCGCTCCCCCGTGGCGCTGGACCAGCTCGGGCTGATGGCGCGGCAACGCGCCGCAGAGCGCCGCATCATGCGAGCAGCACTGACCGGCTCGAAACGCGAAGCGTGGCTCGGGTTCAGCGAACACCCGCTGATCGAGTCCCCGCAGCTGGGACGGCAGCTGCTGGACGACTACCTCGCCGAACACGCCGTGCTGCGGGAGATCCTCACCGAGGAGGACCATTCAGAATCTCGATAGATTCCCACCCTGGGGCTGCGCATCCAACCCGCCCCCGGAGCGTCAGCGATTGACGAGGGTGACCTCGAAGGCGTACAGGCTGGGGCGGTACAGGTGATACCCGTATTCCAGTGCGTGCCCGTTGTCCATGAAGCTCTTACGCTCCATGAACAGCAGCGGCGCGCCATCTTCCTCACCGAGAACCTCCGCCTCCTCAGCAGTAGCAGCGACTGCACCAATGCGTTCGTGGGCCACTGCTGTCTTCGCGCCCTTCTCACGGAGCGCGTCATACAGGCCGGTCGTGCTGAGCTCCGCATGCGACGGTGCATACTCCACGGGCAACACATTGCGCATCAATGCCAACGGCCGACCGTCGATTCTGCGCAGACGCGTCAGCTCCAGAACATGAGCGCCCTCCTCCAGCAGAAGCCGGGAAGCCGTCTGTCGATCCGCGGGAGCGATTCGATACTCGAGAACGTCCGTGGTCGGATTCTTACCGGACTCACGCAGATCGTCATACAGCGAAGTGAGGGCCATGGGACGATTCACGTGGCTCTCCACCACCTGGGTGCCCACCCCGCGCTTGCGAACGAGCATGCCCTTGTCCACGAGCTCCTGAATCCCCTGCCGAACCGTCGGGCGTGCAACACCGAGCCTGCGCGAGAGGGAGACTTCGTTCTCGATCCGGTCGCCGGGGGCGAGCTCGCCCCGATCAATGGCCCCTTGGATCGACTGGGCGAGCTGCAGATACAGCGGGATCGGTGAGCTCTTATCGATTTCGATGGGTACTTCCACCGGGACGAAGGGCGAATCGCTCATCGGCATCACATTCCTGCTCATGACTGGACATCCGTTGGCATCGACGAACCAATCTATCGGTTGCGGACATGACAAACGACGGGAGTGAGAGCCAGGCCCCACTCCCGTCGCCGATTCAGTTCACGGGTGATCGCGAACCGTCACCGGCACGAACCCGTCGGCCGACAGTGCCTTCTCCGCCGCTTCGCACGTGGCTGCGGTCAGATAGCCATCCCATGCAGTGGCGGAACGCTCTGCCACATTCCGGCCATTCTTCACCGCTGCGATCCATTCCCGAACCTCAGCGTCGTATGCATCGAGGAATCGCGGTCGGAAGTCTGGATGGACGCTACCGCCCCAGGAACCATCATGCTTCTGAGTGGTGACCCGTCCGATCTCCATACCGATGGTGGAGGTACCTTCGCTTCCCACCGCCTCGGTGCGGACCTCGTACCCGCCCTTAGTCGTCACATACAGCTCATCGGTCACGATGATTCCGGACTCCGTGCGGAACAGCAGGATCATCGGATCGTGCAGGCCCTGCGGAGCGTTCCGCGTGGAGCGCGGCATGATCGACTGCACTTCGACGACTTTTTCGTCCAGGAAGTAATGAAGGGCGTCAATCTCATGAACAGCCGAGTCATAGACCATCATCGAGTCCGTGAAGCTCGGGTGCGGGTCAGCATTGCGATGCTTCATGTTCAGCACCAGCAGGTCACCGAGCTCCCTGTTACGCAGGGCATCGTGCAGCTCCGCATACTCGCGGTCGAATCGGCGCATGAACCCAAGAGAAACGTACCGGCTGCCCGAAGCCTTCTCAGCCTCGACCACCCTGTAGGCATCGTCGGGGTTCATCGCCAGAGGCTTTTCGCACAGCACCGGCTTGCCGGCTTCGATGCAGGCGATGGTCTGCTCTGCGTGGAACTTACCCGGGGAGGCAATCAGGACAGCATCCACCTGATCTGAGACCACGACCTCTTCCCAACTCGGAAAGACTTCTGCCCCGGCCTCAGCTGCGACCTTTTCGGCTGTGTCCGCCATGAAGTCGTACACCGCCGTGACGCGGGCTCCTTTGATGCGCTCGGTGATGCGAGTGACGTGGTCATGGCCCATCACACCAACACCGATCACGCCGACCCGGACGTCCGTGAACTTGTCTGTTGTCATTGCGATTCTCCTTCGAGAGAGCTGTGTCGAGGTTTCAGCCGGCGAGGCGAGGATCCGCTTCGAGATCGTCCCAAGTGCCCCGCACCCATGCCTGATCCGGATGGTCCGTGATGTTCCACGCCCGCTCGCCCGGGCCGGCCATCACATTGAGGTAGAACATGTCGTAACCGGGGGCAGCGGCGCAGGGGCCGTGCCAGCCATGGGGAACGAGCACCGTGTCACCGCGGTAGACCTGCTCCCCGATGGTCAGCTCCTCATCCTCACGGGCGCTGGTGGTGTGGTGCAGCCCGAAACCGGGCCGACCCTCAGGGGAATCAGCGATTTCGAAGTAGTAGATCTCCTCGAGTTCGCTCTCCGTTTCCGTCTCCTCGTCATGCTTGTGGGCCGGGTAGGACGACCAGTTGCCGCCCGGGGTCACCACTTCGACCACGATCAGCTTGTCCATGGCGTCGAAGCTGCCGACGGCACCGAAGTTGCGCACCTGACGAGTCATCGAACCGGCCCCGCGGACCTCCAGGGGGATGTCCTCCTTGCGGATCACTGCAATTGGGTGCCCCGCGGACTTGTCCGGATCGACCGGCGCGGTCGCCAGGGCCAGCCGAGCCCCGTCGTCACTGGTGATGGTCAGCAGGCTGCCGACGGGGGCATACAGCACATCGGCCGCCCCTTCGAAGACATCTCGCCGACCGCGCAGATCGTAGGTGTCCTCGCCGATCCGGACCGAAGCGCTGCCGTTGAGGGGAACCACCATCACCTCGAGGCGGTCAGCGGAGAACTCCTCAGCGGCCCCAGCGTCCAGCTCGAGGACATGCAAGCCGGTGTGGTGCCAATCGCTGCGGCTGCGCGGGTCGATCACGGTTTCGAATCGACCCTGACGGGTGTCGTTGCGGCGGATAACAAGGTTGGAGCTGTCGGTCATGTGGGGTCATCTCCTCAAAGACTGTGGACAGTGGATCAGCGGTGGTCAGGACATCATCGACGCGGCCGTGGCGACCGCCCCGGCGACGTCACCATCGGGCGGATAGAGCAGCGAACGCCCCACAACGAGGCCCCGCACGTGCGGGATCGCGAGAGCACGCTGCCAGGACGAGTACACCTCATCGCGGTCCTGGCCGACGGGGTCCCCGCCGAGAATGAGCGCGGGAAGCGTGGTCGCCTCCATGACGCGCTCCATCTCGTCAACCGCGGGCAGCTTCAGCCACGTGTACGCGGAGGTCCGTCCGAGCCCCTGCGCAATATGGATCGACTTGATGACCGCGTCCGGGCTGAGGTCGTTGACGATCTTGCCGCCCCGCCGCTCCGACATGAAGGGCTCCACCATGGCGATCAGCTCCCTGTCAGCTAGGTCGCTGACGGCATCGGCGCAGATCTTCAGAGTGCTGGATGTTCGGTCATCTTCCAGGGCGATGCGGGTGAGCATCTTGCCGCCGTCGAAGCCGAATCCTTCGATGGAGGCGGCATCGTAGGCCGTCATGCGGTCCTCGATCTCCCATGATCCACCCTGGAGCCCTCCCCGGTTCATGGACGCAAAGACGACCTTGTCCTCCAGCGCCCCGAGCAGCAGCAGGTCCTCAAGCACATCCGGGGTGCCGAGCACACCGTGGACAGCCGGGTTGCTCAACGATGTGCGCAGGCGGTCCAGAAGATCCAGGCGGCTGTTCATCGCATAGGGGTCGCCGCTGGCTCCCAAGGCGCCGCGCGCGGGATGGTCGGCCGCGACGATCAGCATCTTGCCGTCGACCTCACGGACCGTGCGCCGCTTGCGCGCGGCGGCGAGCCGGGCAATGCGACCCGGATCGCTCACCCGCACCTCGGAGAGCTCGGCGTAGTCTGCACAGAAAGCGCTGCTCATGCGTCCAGCCCCACCTTCCTGCGGACATCGGCGAGCATGCCGGCAGCGTCCTTGCCCTGGTTGACATCGCCGCCGGCGATCATCGTGTCGATCTCCTCCGGGGTCGGCATCGCGGTTGAGCATTCCAGTCGCGTCGAGACGATCGCTCCTGCCGCATTCGACCGGGTGAGGATCTCTTCAACTCCCAGGTCGCGGACGAGCCCATCGCAGAGCGATCCGCCGAACGAGTCTCCGGCGCCGAGGCCGTTCACCACGTCGATCACGTTGGGCGGGACTTCAACCGATTCGTGTTTAGTCTTGCCCAGAACGCCCTTGGGGCCCTGCTTGACGATGGCGAGTTCCACGCCGAGGTCGAGGAGCGCGTCTGCCGCGCGGTGGGGATCGGTCTCGTCCACCGCGACTTCGCACTCCTCCCTGTTGCCGACGGCCACGGTGCAGTCGGTCAGGGCGAGCTGGAAGTAGGTCCGCGCCTGCTCAATCGTCTCCCAGAACATCGGGCGGTAGTCGAGATCGAAGACCGTGTGCTGACCGGCTCCGAGATCACGACGAGCCTTGAGTGCCTGGAAGTGGACCGACCTGCTGGGATCCTCGCTGAGACCCGTCCCGGAGATCCAGAAGACCTTCGCGTCCCTCACAGCGCTCAGGTCGATCTGGTCCTGATCCAGCTTCAGATCCGGCGCCGCTGGTTCCCGGTAGAAGTAGAGGGGGAAGTCGTCCGGCGGGAAGATTTCACAGAAAGTGACAGGCGTAGCGAGGGTGTCGTTGACCTGCACGAACTCGTCGCTGACTCCCAGTGCTCTCATCTCATTGCGGACGAACCGCCCGAAGGGATCCTTGCCGACAGCCGTCACAGCGGCAGCGCTGTGGCCATGGCGAGCCGCCGCCACTGCGACGTTGGTGGGACTGCCCCCGAGGAACTTGCCAAAGCTGGTCACATCCTCGAGGCCTTTGCCGATCTGAAGGGGATAGATGTCGACTCCGCTGCGTCCGATGGTGAGGACGTCGTAGTGCTCGCTCTTCTGATTGGACACCGGGTGCTCTCCTGTTCGCCGTTGACACGGCCATCCTAGTCAGACCGCGCTACTTTGTATGGACATTCGTCCCGATCTTTTCTCGAGCGTAGTGGGAAAGTGGTCCTGACACAAGATCAATGTCCTGACATTTGCTTGACATTGTCCGGTCTGATCGGAATACTCGAAGACAGCGGAGCATCGCAGCCCCACGACCTCTTAGGAGAAGACATGAACGCGCTCACCGGCGGCCCCCTGACTGTCATGACCTCGAACTTCGACACTGTTCTGTGGAACGACTCAGCCGACCCCGAGGAGCTCAGCACCTCGATCTCCTGGGGTGGCGTCGGAGCAACCTGTAACCCTGTGATCGCCTACACCGGCATCAAGAAGAACATCGCCAAGTGGGGCCCGCGTATCCAGGAGATCGCGAATGAGCACAAGGCCTGGAGCGAATCCGAGATCGGCTGGCAGGTCGTCAAGGAGATGTCCGTCGAGGCGGCGAAGCTCCTCGAACCCGCGTTCCGCGAGTCCAAGGGACGCAACGGTCGCCTCTCCGTCCAGACCGATCCCCGCCTTTCCCGCAGCACGGACGCGCTGGTCGAGCAGGCCGTGGAGTTCAGCAAGCTGGCGGAGAACATCATCGTGAAGGTTCCGGCCACCTCCGTGGGCATCCCGGCCATCGAGGAGGCGACCTACCGCGGTGTCGTCATGAACGTGACCGTGTCCTTCACCGTCCCGCAGGTGATGGCCGCAGCCGAAGCCATTGAGCGCGGCCTGAAGCGCCGTGAAGAAGAGGGCCTGTCCATCGAGGGCATGCACCCCGTGGTCACACTCATGGGCGGCCGTCTCGACGACTGGCTCAAGGACTGGGTCAAGGCCAACGACATCGTGCTGGACCCGGGCGTCCTCGAATGGGCAGGCGTTGCCGCCATGAAGCGCGCCTACCACCTGATGAAGGAGCGCGGTCTGCGTTCGCGCCTGCTGTCCGCCGCCTTCCGCAATCACATGCAGTGGTCCGAACTCATCGGCGGCGACCTGGTGGTCTCCCCTCCGTTCAAGTTTCAGGCCCAGTTCGCGAAGTCGGACATCGAAGCGGTGTCCCGCATCGCAGAGCCCGTGGACGAGCGCATCATGGAGACCCTGCGGACTCTCAGCGAGTTCAACCGCGCCTATGAGGAGGATGGGATGACCGTGGAGGAGTTCGACACCTTCGGCGCCACCCGCAAGACCCTCCGTCAGTTCTACAAGGCTGATGAGGATCTCGACACCTTGGTGCGCGACATCCTCATCCCCGCTCCGTGACCGCCCGAGTCACCGACCCACACAGCTGACAAGCGACTCAGCCAGAAAGGACTCCCGATGGCACAGCCCCGAACCGTGCGCCTGACAGTAGCGCAGGCGATCATCCGGTTCCTCTCCGTGCAGTACTCGGAGCGCGATGGACAGCGCCAGCGCCTCATTCCGGCCATTCACGGCATCTTCGGACATGGGAACGTCGCCGGACTCGGCCAGGCGATCCTGCAGAACCAGCTCGAACCCGCCGAGGGCGAGGAGCCGCTGGTGTACTACCAGGGTCGCAATGAGCAGAACATGGTGCACGCAGCCGTCGCCTACGCACGCACCAAGAACCGGCTGCAGGCCCATGCCGTGACGGCGTCGATCGGTCCGGGTTCGACCAACATGGTGACCGGAGCCGCTCTGGCCACCATCGACCGCATCCCGGTCCTGCTGTTCCCGTCGGACATCTTCTCCACCCGCCGAGTGGACCCCGTCCTGCAGCAGCTGGAGGACGAGCGCAGCCTGGACCTGAGCGTGAACGATGCGTTCCGCCCCGTCTCCCGCTTCTTCGACCGCATCAACCGCCCCGAGCAGGTGATGAGCTCGATGCTCAGCGCCATGCGCGTGCTCACCGACCCCGCCGAGACCGGCGCGGTCACCGTGAGCCTGCCCCAGGACGTCCAGGCGGAGGCCTACGACTTCCCCGTGGAGTTCTTCGAGCCCCGCACCTGGTACTCGGCCCGTCCGGTTCCTGAGCAGAGCGCCCTGGAGCGTGCAGCGGCCACCATCGCTTCCGCTGAGAAGCCAGTGATCATCGCCGGCGGCGGTGTCATCTACTCCGAAGCGACCGATGCCCTCGTGGCGTTCGCGGAGAAGACCGGTATCCCCGTGCTGGACACCCAGGCCGGCAAGGGGGCGATCTCGTTCGATCACCCCCTGTCCATCGGCGGAGTCGGCGCCACCGGCAACAATGCCGCGAACACCCTCGCGGCAGAGGCCGATGTCGTGATCGGTGTGGGAACCCGCTACACGGACTTCACGACCGGTTCCCGCACTGTCTTCCAGAACGAGGACCTCCGCTTTGTCAACATCAACGTGAAGGCGTTCGATGCGGCGAAGCACGCCGCCGACATGGTCGTTGCCGACGCCCGCACCGGTCTGGAGATGCTCACCGAGCAATGGGATCGGCTCACCGGCAGCTACCGCACCACGGACGACTACCGAGATCGTGCGGCCCAGCTGTGGAAGGAGTGGGAGGAGCTCGTCCAGCCCTGCTTCGATGAGCACCCCGACCAGGACCTGCCCGCTCAAACAGAGATCTTCGGCGCCCTCAACGACATGATGGGGGACGAGGACATCGTCATCAACGCAGCCGGCTCCATGCCGGGCGATCTGCAGGCCCTCTGGCGCGCCCGCACCCCCATCCAGTACCACCTGGAGTACGGCTACTCCTGCATGGGATACGAAATCCCCGCAGCCTTCGGATCCAAGCTGGCCCGCCCGGATTCCGAAGTCGTCGCCATCGTCGGCGACGGCACCTACCAGATGGCGCCGCAGGAGATCGCCACCATGGTGCAGGAGGACTGCAAGGTCATCCTCGTGATTCTCCAGAACCACGGGTGGTCCTCCATCGGCTCCCTCTCCGAATCGCACGGTTCCCAGCGCTTCGGCACCAAGTACCGCATGCGCGATGAGAAGACCGGGCAGCTCGATGGCGGCCTGCTGCCGATGGACATTGCGCAGAACCTCGCCTCCTACGGCATCGACGTGCAGGAAGTCAGCTCCGCCGCCGACTTCCGTGAGGCGTACCGCCGAGCTGAGGAGAATGAGCATCTGAACGCCATCGTGGTGAACACGAACCTGTACGGACCGAACCCTCCGGGCATCGGCTGGTGGGACGTGCCCGTCAGCCAGGTGTCCGAGCTGGAATCCACCGCACACGCCTACGAGACCTACACCGAGAAGTCGAGCAAGCAGCGCCACTACCTGTGAGCTGCGAAGGAGATCGAATCATGACTGCAACCGTCAAGCACGTGATCGCCGGTGAGGAGACCACCGCGAACACCACCGATACCCAGCCGATCGTCAACCCGGCGACCGGCGAGGAGATCGGCACCCTTGCCCTCGGCAACGCCGAGACCGTCGACACGGCTGTCAAGATCGCCGTGAAGGCGCAGAAGGAGTGGGCAAAGGTGTCGCTGGCCAAGCGCACCCAGCTGATGTACTCCATGCGCGACCTCGTCATCAAGCACACCGACGAGATCGCCCAGATCATCTCCGCTGAGCACGGCAAGACCGTGGACGATGCCAAGGGCGAGATCGCTCGCGGCCTGGAGACCCTGGAGTTCGCTACCTCCATTACCCAGGAGACCCGAGGCGACTTCTCCAACAACGTCTCCACCGGTGTCGACATCCACACGATCCGTCAGCCGCTGGGCGTCGTCGCGGGTATCACCCCGTTCAACTTCCCGGCGATGGTCCCGTTCTGGATGCACCCGATCGCGATCGCCACCGGCAACGCCTTCATCCTGAAGCCGTCGGAGCGCGACCCCTCCGCGTCCAACTTCTTCGCCCGTCTCTACAAAGAGGCCGGACTGCCGGACGGCGTCTTTCAGGTTGTGCACGGAGGTAAGGAGACGGTGGAGTCCCTCTGCACCCACCCCGACGTCTCGGCCGTGTCCTTCGTGGGTTCGACCCCGATCGCGAAGCATGTCCACGACCTCGCGTCCGCGCATGGCAAGCGAGTCCAGGCGCTGGGCGGTGCCAACAACCACGCGGTTGTGATGCCGGACGCGAACATCGAGTTCGCCGCCGCTCAGATCGCCTCCGGCGCCTTCGGTGCTGCGGGCGAGCGCTGCATGGCGGTGCCGGTCGCCGTTGCAGTCGGTGACTCCGCTGAACCTCTGATCGCCGCACTGAAGACCGAAGCCGAGAAGATCAAGGTCGGCATCGGCACGGACCCGGAGACCGGTATGGGCCCGGTCATCACCGCTGACGCGAGGAAGCGCGTGGAGGACTGGACCACCGAGGCTGAGAAGGCCGGCGCCACCGTGGTCGTCGACGGCCGCGACTTCACTGTCGAGGGCTGCGAGAACGGATTCTGGGTGGGCCCCACGCTCCTCACCGACGTTCCGCTGGACCAGAAGGCGTACTGCGACGAGGTGTTCGGACCGATGCTCGTGGTCGTCAAGGTCAACAACTTCGATGAGGCCCTCGAGCTCGTCAACTCCTCTGAGTTCGGCAACGGAACCGCCATCTTCACCGCATCCGGTCACTATGCACGCCGCTACCAGGAGGAGGTCCAGGTCGGCATGATCGGCATCAACGTTCCGATTCCGACCCCGGTGGGCTATTACTCCTTCGGCGGTTGGAAGAACTCCATCTTCGGCGAGTACCACGCTCATGGCCCCGAGGCAGTCCGCTTCTACACCCGCATGAAAGCGATCACCGAGCGCTGGCCGCATCAGGACGAGGCTGTCGAGGCGTCCATGAGCTTCCCGACGCACGACTGATCCGCCCGCCGGGCCCGATCCGCTGATCAGCCGGCTGAACTACGAGGAGGCCGAGGGATTCCACGTCAGTGAGCATCCGTCGGCCTCCTCCCCCTTTCCCGCGTCTCTCATTTCCCGCACCAGCGCGGTGTCGTTCGTCCCCATACGACCGGACGCCCATATGCTCGCCCAATTCATCCACTGAGGAATCCCCATGGTGAAGATCCTTCTCGACCCGTCGATGTATCACCCACATCTCTCCGTCCCGGACGAGCTGCGCAAGGCAGCCGACCTCGGCTTCCAGTACATCGAACTGTCGCCGCGCGCCGACGTCCACGAATGGCACCACTACCCCAAGGTCAACCGCGCCTGGATCGATGAGGTCAATCGGGCACAGAAAGAGACCGGGGTGCGCATCCACTCGCTCAACCCTGTCTTCAACTGGGCCCACCCCGACGAACTGCAGCGTCAGCACCAGGTCCGAAATTGGAAGCGACTGCTGGAGATTGCGGATGCCCTTGAGGTGCCTCTCATCGCCACCGAGCTGTCCGGGGACCCGAACCAGCCCGTGGCGTCCGAAGGCCAGTTCTACAAGTCGATGGAGGAACTGATCCCCACCTTCGAGAAGTACGGCCTCGAGTGTGCGATCGAGCCGCACCCCTATGACTTCTATGAGACGAACTCCCGCGGTGTCGACATCGTACGCGGAGTGGACCGCGACTGGTGCACCTACCAGTTCTGCTTCCCGCACGCTTTCCACCTGTCCGAGGGCGCGGGAGATGTCCCCGGCATGCTCGACTACGCCGGCGACACCCTGGGCCATATCCACCTGGCCGACGTCTTCAACCACCTGGCGAACGTCGGCAATCGCTACATCGTGAACCCGCCCGGTGCTGACGCCCGAGTGCACCAGCACAACGAGATCGGCAACGGAGACATCGACTGGGACACCTCATTCGAGCATCTTCGTTCGATCAGCTACGACAAGGCGATCAGCGTGTGCGTCTTCGGTTGGGAAGAGGACGCGGATGCGGCCAACGTCCGCATGCGCGAGCGCATCGCGAAGGAACTCGGCTCGAACTGAGCCGACCGACAAGACAGGGAGAAACCCGAATGGCACGTGAAGTCGGCATCGGAGTGGTCAGCCTCGGATGGATGGGGCGCCTGCACACCAGCTCCTACCAACGCCTGGCGACTCGCTTCCCCGAGCTGGCGATCAAGCCCAGGCTCGTCGTCGCTGCTGACCCGCTAATCGAAAATCAGCAGGCCGCGGTGGAACAGTACGGATTCGAAAAAGCCGTGAGTTCGATCGACGAGGTCCTCGCCGATCCGGACGTCGAGGTCGTCTCGATCTGCTCCCCGAATTTCCTGCATCGCGACTTCGCCCTCAAAGCAGCAGCCGCCGGCAAGCCGTTCTGGATTGAGAAACCGATGGGTGTCAGCGACGAGGAGTCCGTAGAGATCTACCGCGCGGCGAGCGAGGCGGGCATCGCCACTGCGGTGGGCTTCAACTATCGGCACGCCCCCGCAGTGGAGCATCTGAAGGCTCTGGTCGCCTCTGGCCGCCTCGGACGCATCACCAACGTCCGCAACTGGCTCATCGCCGACTACGCCTCCTCGGAGGACGGCCCCCTGACCTGGCGGTACTCGACCGAGCGAGCCGGCGCGGGCGTGCTTGGCGATCTGCTCTCTCACGGGATTGATCTGGTGTCGTACGTGACCGGTCAGCAATTCTCCTCGGTCACAGCCATGACTGAGATCTTCATTCCTGAACGCCCCATCCCGACGAAGATGGGTGTGGGCCACGGAGGGTACGAGATCGGCGACGAGGTCGGTGCGGTGGAGAACCAGGACTACGTCGCCGCCCTCGCACGTCTCGACGGCGGCGCCGTGGCCACTCTGGAGTCCTCTCGCGTAGCCCGCGGCGACCGGTCCGATTACGCCATCGAAGTCTTCGGCACCGAAGGCTCGGCCCGGTGGAGCTTCTTCCGCATGAACGAGTTCGAAGTCCAGATCGGCGATGGCGGACTCGAGCACGGCTACACGACGGTCCTGGCATCTGGCGGGCACGGCGACTACGAGCGCTTCCAGCCGGGCCCCGGCATCCCGATGAGCTTCGATGACCTCAAGACGATCGAGGCAAAGCAGTTCCTGTCCGATGCGGTGCTCGGCACCACAGAAGCCCCCTCAGCTCGCGACGGTTTCCGCGCTGCAACGGTGGTTGAGGCTATGGTCCGCTCCGCAGCGTCGGGTCGTTGGGAAGACGTGCCCGTGGTCGACTGACGCGGTTGAGCACGGAAGCTGTTGTTCGGCGTCCGTCTCCAAGCGCCCCCGAGCGGTCCAGAGCCCCGGCTCTGTCAGCCGACGGGGGCGCGCCGTCTCTTCGGGCTCCTCACCCATAGAATCGGCAATATGACCGCACCGATCCGCCCGACCCAGTCCGACGTCGCCCGCGAGGCCGGTGTCTCCCGGGCGCTGGTCTCACTGGTGGTCAGAGGCGAGCCTCATGTGCGGCCGGATAAGCGCGCCGCGGTGCAGGAGGCGATCGACCGCCTCGGCTATCGCCCGCACGGTGCCGCGGCCCACCTCGCCGGCAAACGCACCCAGACGATAGGTGTGCTCGTCCCCAATCTGGTCAACCCCTGGTTCGGCATGATGATCACCTCGCTGCAGACCGCAGCTGAGGGGGCGGGGTTGCATGTGGTGTTCTCCGCGGGCACAGCCGGGGCTACGAACGCCAGATCTCCTCGTGAGGACGAGGCTGAGCGTGCCCGCGAGATGCTCTCGGGCCGAGCCGATGCACTGATCCTCATCAGCCCACGTCTCCCCCACGAGGAGCTCGAGTCCCTCGGCAGCACCGCTCCAGTGTGTGTCATCGGTCGGCATCTTCAGTCCGACCGCGTCAGCTCGGTGCAGTCCGACCCGGTCAGAGGCGGAGCACTTGCTGCAGAGCACCTCATTTCCCGGGGTGCGTCCTCACTCGCCTACCTGGCGCCGCTCAGCCCTGACGCCGAAGAGGTCGCAGTCCACCGAGCCGACGGGTTCACCTCGACCGCCCGGCGGGCCCGGGTCCCGGTGCGCCGGCAGGACGTACCGATCGCCGCCGACCCCGAAGAGCTGGCCGAGCGCATGGCAGCACTCGTGCGGTCGGGCGTGGACGGAGCAGCCGTCCACAACGACCAGTTGGCCCTCGCTGTGCTCACCACCCCAGCGGCCGACGCGCTCCGCGGACTGGTCGGGTACGACGCAACTCCGCTCACCGCATTCCCGTCCATCGCTCTGACCAGCATCGATCAGCGCAGCGATGTCCTCGCCACGGGTGCGATAGAGGCGATCGACGGCCTCAGCCTGGGACGCCCGGCGCAGCACCGAACAGTCGCACCGAGTCTGCGAACCGGCCGAACCTGACCTCTTCTGACGTGGCGCGCATCCGGATATTGCCGCCCTATTGCCTAGACAAACCTTCACCTCTATGCTGAAAGCACATGTTTAGCGCGCGCTAAAAATTGCCGCGATCATGTCACCACCACGGCACGCCGCCGTGCCCCGACGAGACGAGGTCCCATGAACACCAAGCAGACCACCTCAGGACAGCAGCCCATCTCGGTGGCCGTCATCGGAGCCGGGATGGCCGGCCGAACGCACGCCAACGCCTATTGCCAGGCCTCGACGGTGTTCGGTCTCGACCTCCCCCCGATCCGCCTGCACACCATTGCCGATATCCACCTCCCAGCCGCTGAGGATGCGGCGAAGCGCTACGGATACGAGAACGCCACTGCCGATTGGCGTCAGGTCATCGATGACCCGGAGATCGACGCGGTCTCGATCGTGGTCGGCAATGCCCTGCACCGCCCGATCGCCGAGGCTGCGCTGGCCGCCGGCAAGCACGTCCTCTGCGAAAAGCCGCTCTCCGACACGATCGCCGATGCGCGTGCGATGGCCGAGCTGGAGAAGACCACCGACCTCGTCACCGCCGTGGGCTACTGCTACCGCCGCAACCCCGGAATCGCCGCTCTGATCGACACCGTTCAGCACGGCCGCATCGGGAAGGTTGCTCAGATCACCGCCGAATACCTCTGCGACTACGGGGCCGACCCTCTCGTACCGATGTCGTGGCGCTACCAGGGGCCTCAGGGCTCCGGCGCCCTGGGTGACCTCGGCGTGCACCTGCTGGACACCCTGGAGCAGATCGCCGGCAGGATCATCCGGGTGGGAGGCGCATCGTTCGCCAACACCGTCACTGAGCGCCCGGTTGCGACTGCCAATGTCGCCGGTGGCCGTGGCGTCACCGGCAGCGATGACGCTCCGAAGGAGCCGGTGGAGAACGAGGACACCGCTGTCTTCACCGCCGACTTCGCCTCGGGCGCACGCGGCATGATCTCCACGTCCCGTGTTGCGTTCGGCCTGGCCAATGGTCTGAAGATCTCCGTGGCCGGACCCAGCGGGCGCGCAGGCTTCGACATGGCGCAGCCCGCCGCATTCTGGATGCATGACCCCCAGCCCGAATACGGCACCAACGGGCCGAGGAACATCCTGGTCGGCCCGAAGCACCGGTACGTGACAGCGGGCTCCGCCATGGACTTCGAGGGAGTCGGCTTCAGCCAGGTTGATCAGTTCATCTTCCAGAACCGGGCGTTCCTTGAGCAGATCGTCGCTCAGCGAACCGGAGAGCCCTTCCCGAACGCTCTGCCGACGTGCCCGACCTTCGCCGACGGCGTGCACACCATGCTCGTCCTCGATGCCGTCGCGCGGTCTGCAGCCGCAGGCGGAACGACCGTCGAGGTTGAGCAGAACTGATTTCTGCGAACCACCCCGCCGAGACACGCCTGAGCTATCCACCTCAGGCCCCGTCGACCCTCCCCCACCCACGCTCACGGAAAGGACTCCACCATGAAGTACGGCGCCTACACCGCCTGCCTGCATGACCGACCGCTCGCCGATGCTCTGACGAATCTTCGCGATCTCGGCCTGACCTCCATTGAGGTCAATGCCGGCGGCTTCATCCCGTCACCGCACTGTCATGTCGACCTGCTGCTCGCATCCCAGCAGGCGCGCACCGAGTACCTCGACCTCATTGCGTCCTACGGCATCGAGCTCACCGGACTCAACGTCAACGGCAATCCCCTGTCCCCCATGCCGCAGGTGGGCCCGAAGCACGCCGATGATCTGCGCCGAGCAGTCGAACTAGCCGGTCGACTGGGGGGTGAACCGAGTCGTCGCCATGAGCGGCCTCCCCGGTACCGACCCGACTGCGAAGTATCCCGCGTGGGTGGTGAATGCCTGGAACGGCATCGACTTCGACGTGCTGGACTACCAGTGGTCAGTGGCGGTCCCCTTTTGGAAGGAGATCGATGCCCTCACCCAGAAGTGGGGCGTGACGATCGCGATCGAACTGCATCCGCAGAACCTGGTGTTCAACACCTCAACCTTCCTCAAGCTGATCGAACTGACGGGCGCCACGAACATCGGCGTGGAAATGGACACCTCCCACCTGATGTGGCAGGGCATGGACGTCGTCGAAGTCATCCGCACCCTCGGCTCCCATGTTGTGCATGCCGCCGCGAAGGACATCACCATGGGAGACCGGGGCCTGAAGCTCAACGGCGTGCTGGACGTTGACTTCACCCGGGTGCCCGCCGACGCCGAGGGCCGCACCCCCACCGGGTTCGGCACATGGTGCAATGCATGGCCCGAGGACTACGCCTGGCGCTTCGTGGCAGTCGGCCAGGGGCACGACGTCGACTACTGGGTGGATGTGCTCCGAGCCCTGCGCGAAGTCGACCCGACCATGGCAGTGAACATCGAGCATGAGGATGCTCAGTTCGGCCGGCTCGAAGGGCTGAGCATATCCGCTCAGACCCTGTTGGCTGCGGCTGCGCAGCTCGACTGACGGATCGTGGAACCAGCGGCCCACACCAGGTCTTTTGTCCTGACATGAGTCGCTGTTGTCGATAGAATGTGGTGACATGGATCGGTTGAGGTGACGTGCCGAGATCCGGTCCGCGATGAAGCCGAGCCGCCTGGAAAGGGACACCATGACCAACGAACTCAAGCTGGCTGCAGCCCCGATTTCGTGGGGCGTCTGCGAAACACCCGGCTGGGGGAAGCAGCTGGACCCCGAACGCGTCCTCACCGACATGAAAGATCTCGGGATCACCCACACCGAATTCGGACCTGCCGGCTTCCTCCCGGAGGACGCCATCGAACGGGCCGAGTTCCTCTCGGAGCGCGGCATGACCGCCATCGGCGGCTTCTACCCCGCAGTGATGCATCGTGACGACCACGATCCCCTCCCCGCCCTGAGGGAGGAGCTCGAAGCCTACCGAGCCGCCGGAGCCGAGATCCTCGTCCTCTCGCTGGACAACGGGACATCGTCGTACGACGACAAACGCGAACTCACCGACGAGGAATGGGCGCTGACCGCCCGCCGCCTGAATGAAGCGCACGAGCTCGCGGCCTCCTACGGTGTGCGCGCCGTGGTCCACCAGCACGTGGGCACACTGTGCGAATCCCCTGTCGCCGTTGAGCGCCTGATCAACGACACCGAGATCGAACTCTGCCTGGACACCGGGCACATGTTGGCCGGCGGCAACGACCCGCTCGCGTTCGTCGGCGAACACGCCGACCGCGTGGGCCACGTGCATCTGAAGGACGTCGACTCCGCTCAGGCGACGAAGGTCCTGAACGGGGACATCGCCTACTCCGACGCCGTGGCCGACGGCATGTACCGCCCCCTCGGCACGGGCGACGCCCAGATCGGGGCCATCATCCGCACCCTGCGCGAAGCGGGATACGACGGCTGGTACGTCATGGAGCAGGACTATCGCATCCTCGACGACAGCCAGATCGAACAGGCAGTCCGCGACGTCCAGGACTCGACCGCGTTCGTCCGTTCAATCTGACCCCACCACGACGCACGAGGGCCTGTCTGCCGGCATCCGTCGGCCTGCCGAATCGAACACCACCGGGCAGAGCCGCCCGTTCCCATGACAACCGCCAAGGAGCATCATGACAGAATACACCGCACCTCGAATCGGCATCGCCCCTGACTCATGGGGTGTCTGGCACGCGGACCACCCCTCTCAGCCCAGCGCCGAGCAGTACCTGCGCGAGGTTCAGGAAGTGGGCTACCGCTGGACTGAAATCGGACCGTGGGGGTTCCTCGGCACAGACCCCAAGAAGCTGAAGGACGACTTCGACGCGCACAACCTCCTCTGCTCCGGGGGAACGGTCTTCACCGCACTCCACCGCTCCGAGGACGCCGTTGCCGAATGCTGGGACGAGGTCTCCGAGATCGCATCGGCAATCCGCGAAGTCGGCGCTGAGCACCTCATCGTACTGCCCGAGATGTGGCAGCGCGACGACAAGGGCCACGTCCAGGGGGAGCGCGCCTTCTCCGCTGACGGCTGGGCTCGCTTCACGAAGAACCACGACGAACTGGGACGGCGCCTCCTCGAGGAATACGGAGTCAAGCAGGTCTTCCATTCCCATGCGGAATCACAGATCGGCTCGTGGGGTGAGGTGACCCGTCTGCTGGAGAACACCGATCCGCGCTTCACCAACCTGTGCCTGGACACGGGGCACTTCGCCTATTACCTCGGCGACAGCCTCTCCCTGATCCAGGCCCATCCTGAGCGCATCGGCTACCTCCACATCAAACAGGTGGAACCGAACCTGCTCGCCGATGTGCTGAAGAACGACATCTCCTTCGAGCAGGCCGTCGCCGACGGGATCATGTGCAACGCCGGTGAGGGCATCCCCGAGTTCGGTCCGATCGTCGCCGAAGCGGCGAAGACCACCCCGGACATCTTCGCGATCGTGGAGCAGGACCTGTTCCCGCTCCCGTCGCTCGACATCCCGAAGCCGATCGCTGCAGCAACTCTGCAGTACATCAAGGATCAGGGCGTGGCCATCACACTGAGGTGAGACCGGAACAGCTCAATCCACGGAGTGGCAGGTCATTGCCTGCCACTCCGTGTTCTGTTGCGGCAGCGCCCATCAAGCACGGCATTCGCCACCCAGCTTGCTGTCACGCCGGTTGAGTGCGCCATCGCGACTCTGAGCGGCGATCACAAAGCTTCGCGGCGAACGCTACGCCAACAACACTCCGCATCCGGGCCACGACCGGCGTTCCCCGCTCCGCGACTGATCGCGGCCGGGGATGAAGGTCCCGGTTCCACCGCCTCCCTCACCCAGAACTCATCCCCTCCCACAAGCGGTGTGACCGATCTCCACCGAGACCCTTGACACAGTCGCCATCAATGACAGACTATGTTCACACAATCGCTTGCTAGGTACTGACAAAGGAGCCAGCATGTCAAGCACGACAGCAGAGCCGGCGCATAAGCTCCCACCGCTGACCCCAGGCCCACACTCCCGCCGTCTGGGTCAGGTAGCCATCATCGCCACTTTGGGCGGCCTTCTCTTCGGCTACGACACGGGTGTCATCAACGGCGCGCTGTTGCCGATGACCGAGGAGCTCGGCCTGACTCCCTTCACCGAAGGCGCTGTGACATCGTCGCTCCTCTTCGGCGCCGCAGCCGGAGCGATCCTCGGCGGACGCATTTCGGATGCCATCGGCCGACGCCCCACCATCATCGGGCTGTCCGTCCTCTTCTTCATCGGTGCCGTTCTCTGCGCCATCACGCCAGGCCTCACCATTCTGCTGATCGGCCGCATCATGCTGGGTCTCGGCGTGGGCGGCGCATCCACGGTCGTCCCCGTCTTCCTTGCAGAACTCGCCCCCTATGAGATCCGCGGTGCTCTCGCCGGCCGCAACGAATTCATGATCGTGACGGGTCAGCTCGCAGCATTTGTCGTGAACGCAATCCTGGGCAACACGCTCGGCCACCTCGATCACGTCTGGCGAATCATGCTGGCTGTTGCAGCGATTCCGGCGATGGCCCTCTTCATCGGCATGCTTCGAGTCCCCGAATCTCCGCGCTGGCTCCTCTCAAAGGGACGCCACGATGAGGCACTCGCCATCCTCGCCACCCTGCGCTCCAAGGAACGCGCTGACGCCGAGCACGCCGAGATCGCCAGCACACTCCGCTATGAAGAAAGCGCGGCCGCCAAGCTGACTCCTAGCGCCGCCCTCAAGCAGGGTTGGTTCGTCAAGATCCTCCTGATCGGAATCGCCGTTGCAGTCTTCCAGCAGCTGACGGGCATCAATTCAGTCATGTACTACGGCCAGATCCTGCTGACCGAATCCGGCTTCGGGCGTCAGGCTGCACTGATCGGCAACATCGCGCCTGGCATCATCGCCGTCGTTGGCGCTGTCATCGCTCTGTGGATGATGGACAAGGTCAACCGACGCATCACGATCATCACCGGCTACACCTTGGTCGCCATTTCCCACATTTTGATCGCGATCTTCTCCAACGTCATCGCGCCGGAGAACCCGATCCGCCCCTTCGTCATGCTGACGCTCATCGTCATCTTCGTGGGTTCCATGCAGACCTTCCTCAACGTTGCCACCTGGGTGTGGCTGTCAGAGATCTTCCCCCTGAAAGTCCGCGCCTTCGGCATGGGATTCTCGGTCTTGTGCATGTGGCTGTCGAACGCCGCCCTGTCGTTCGCCTTCCCTTCACTCCTCGCGGGGCTCGGTCTCACAGGGCTGTTCATCGGCTTCGCAGCAGTCAACCTCGTTGCTGTCGTGGTCATGACCAAGTTCCTGCCTGATACGCATGGCCGGACCTTGGAACAGGTGGAGGAAGCCGTCATCGACGGCACCATCTATCCGGGCAAGGGGGCTGTCGCAGCGTCGGCACAGTCCTGACACTGACCTCCTGATCAGATCGAGCCTCATCGGCCCACCGTGCACCGGCTGCGAGTCATCTCCGCAGCCGGTGCTTTTCACTCATCGCACACGAGAAAGGCCCACCGTGTTCTCCCACCTTCTTTCTGGTCACTCGATCCTCGTCAGCGGCGCAACCCAAGGAGTCGGACGGGCCATCGCCCTGGCCGCGGCGCGTCAGGGAGCGGACAGGATCACGATCACCGGCCGCAACAGCGAGCGCGGAGGCACCGTGGTCAGCGAGCTGGAAGAGCTCGGCGCTCGCGCCGTCTTCATCGAAACGGACCTCGAGAATGTCGACTCCGCCCGCGCATCGGTGAGTCGCGCTATTGAAGAGTTCGGCACCCTCGACCATGTCGTCAACGCCGCCGGCATCACGACTCGCGGATCGGTTCTGAATACAGACCAGGACCTGTTCGATCGGCACATGGCCATCAACGTCCGCGCCCCGTTCTTCATCATGCAGGAGGCCATCAAGCATCTGAAGGAACGCGGAGCCTCCGGCTCGATCGTCTCGATCATCACCACCAGCTCCAAGGGTGGGACACCCATCCTCGCGCCGTACGCCATCTCCAAGGCGGCGCTCGCAGCGGCCACGAAGAACGCGGCCCACGCCCATCGCTGGGATCGCATTCGCATCAACGGGATCAATATCGGGTGGACCGACACACCGGGTGAGGATGCGATTCAGCGCCGGTTCCATGACGCCGATGACACCTGGCGGGAACAGGCCTATGCATCGCAGCCGATGGGCAAGCTAGGGCAGCCCAATGAGATCGCGGACTTCGTTGTGTTCCTCCTGTCGGAGCGCAGCGGGGTCGTCACGGGATCGATCATCGACTGGGATCAGACGGTGTGGGGCTGCGAAGACGCCTGAGGCGACTCCCTCTTCTGCACACAGCACAAGGGCCTCCCCGTACCAGGAGAGGCCCTTGTCTTCGGAAATGCCAGATCAGTCCAGTGCGCCGGTGAGAAACTGTGCTTCGCCGTTCCCGAAGGACCAGTCCGCATCACCGTTCTCCACGATCGACACCACAACATCGCTCGGCTCGATACCCGCGCGTTCTTTCAGGTTGGCCGTCAGCAGCTCATAGAGTCGAACCTTGCCAGCCTGCGACCGCTGACGGCTCGTGTAACGGAACACGACCACATCATCCGTGCGCTCGATGCCGAGACCGGTGTCCTGAATGCTGAGCTCGAAGGGCTCATGCTGAGTGAGGACAACGTACCGATCACGGTCGGGGACGTCGAAGGCCTCGACCATGGCGTCATGAGCCGCCTGAATGATGGTTTTCAGCTGATCTTCGCTGCGACCGCGCAGCACATCAATGTTGACCAGAGGCATGGCATCTCCTTCATCAATCACGTCGTGGGAAAGAACCACACCTGAACTCTGTCACGAGTTCACTCCTTTGTCTAGACATATTACGTGCGCAAGAGGTTGTGTGCACCCAGGAGGACCCCTCATCCTCAGGGGTGAGTTTCACCAAACTCCTACCATCGCACAGTTTGTCCAGTCATAATGGTGCTGTGTCTCAGCTCGACCCGAAAGGACACCCCATGAGCGTCAGTAGCAGCATTGCCAGGCTTGACCTACGTGAGTTTGACATCCGGACCGCGTCTGATTATTCCGCCGACGGAGCTGTCGTGGTCGGCGTGTCGAACCGGTCCGGCTCCCCCGTTGCAGTTGCGTGGGCGTGGGATCTTGCGCAGCGGCTCAACGTTCCTCTTGTCGCTGTCCGGGCTTATCGCCGCCCCGGGGCTGCATCCAGCGCCTTTATGGGCACGCGCAGTCTCCTGAAGCGAACGCCGCAGCGAATCGCGGAGGAAACGAACGCTGCGCTGATCAAGCATGTGGTCGAGTCCATCGGCGACGAAGCTGGCCACAAGGTTGTGTACCGAGTCGTCGAAGGCGATCGCCGCCAGGTGCTCGTGGACTCCTCGCGCAATGCCGCACTTCTGGTGATCGATTCCCCTCCGCAGCGCCGCGTTTCCGCTGACCCAAGCTTCCGCCAATCGTTGCTGCTGAGCGCGAAGTGCCCTGTGGTTTCCATGCCGCCGCGAGTCGCCGGATACTGACAATCGCGCCCCTGCTGGGGCCAGGTGGGCGCCATCCCGGGAACTCCTGGGGTGGCGCCCACCTCATGATGGACACAATAAGAGACGTACCTTCCATCGGTGGCAGCAGCCCTGATCACATACCGATGTGGGCGTATCCGGCACGAGTTTGCGAGCGTCCCACCAGCGGGTGACGACTGGTGGAACACCTGCTGACACAGCCCCAGATAGGGCCGACGGGTGCTGGAGAGTGGATGGGCCCCTCCCCCGAGCTCCGAAGGAGTCCCCTCATGTCCCAGCCTCTCGCCCGACGCTCCATGATCGTCGGCGTCACCACCGCTGCCGCCACCGCCCTCGGTGCCGCCGCCACGACGGGCGCCCTCGCCGCACCCGCACCGGCACGCGGCCGCGCCCTCATCGGCCGCGCGAAGAAGCACCAGCTGCATGTGATGACGTTCAACATCCGCCTGGAGCGCGCGAATGACACGAAGCCGGGCGAGGCCGACCACTGGCCGGACCGCCGCACCACCCTGATCGAACTGCTGAAGCGCGAACAGCCAACCATCCTCGGTGTGCAGGAGGCGAAGTACGGTCAGCTGTCCGCCGTGGAGGAGGCGCTGCCGCGGCACCGCATGATCGGCTACGGCCGCAAGGGCGGCTCCAAGGACGAGTACTCGGCGATCTTCTACGACTCCTCCCGCCTTGAGGTGCTCGCCTGGGACCAGTTCTGGCTGTCCGACACCCCGACCGTGATCGGCTCCGCCACCTGGGGCAACACCGTCACCCGCATTGTGGTGCACGCCCGCTTGCGCGATCTCGCCACCGGCACGGAGTTCGCCATGATCAACACGCACTTCGACCACGAGAGCGAACCGGCGCGCATCAAGAGCGCCCAGGCGATGATCGACCTGTTCCAGGGCGGCCAGCTCGACGGCCTGCCGACCCTCGTCACCGGCGACTTCAACTCCCACGCTGAGGACTCCGGTGCCTACACCACCCTCGTCACCGACGGCCCCACCGAGGACACCTGGCTCACCGCCCAGCAGCAGCTCACCCCCGCCTACGGCACCTTCCCGAACTACAAGGAACCCGTGGACGGCGGCCCCCGCATCGACTGGGTCCTCGCCACACCCGACATCACTGTGCGCGCGGCCGCCATCAACACGAGCCGTGCGAAGGACGGCCGCTGGCCGTCGGACCACGTGCCGGTGCAGGCCCTCGTGGAGCTGCCGCGCGCCTGACCCTCGCGGCACCCGCGCCCGAGCGCTCCTCGGGCGCATGCGCAAGCGCTCGCAGCGTGCACATCGGGTGCGGGCGGGTGGAACGGACCGCTTCTGCCCACCCGCACTCGCCCACATCCGGCCCCGTCGGCCCCGTCGGCCCCGCTCGGCTCCTAGAGTGGATCCATGACCCCGCCGACCCCCTCCCCCGCGTCCGCCTCCGAGCCCGCACCCGCGCGCCTGACCCGCGCCGAGAAGATCGACGCCGCCACCCCCGCGAACCGCAACCGCGTGGTGGACCTGCTGCGCGCCCTCGCGATCACGGTGGTGGTGCTGGGGCACTGGACGATCATCGCGGTGGATGCCGACGGCGGTCTCCAGCCCCACGGGGTGCTCGACGGTGCCCGCTGGACCCACCCGCTGACCTGGGTGTTCCAGGTGATGCCGATCTTCTTCCTCGTGGGCGGCTACTCCAACGCCCTGTCGTGGCGCTCCGCGCGGCGCAAGGGCACCACCTACGCCTCCTGGCTGCGGGCCCGTCTGCGGCGGCTCGGCATCCCCCTCGTCCCCGTCCTCATCACGTGGCTGGTGATCTGCGCGGTCGCGCTCGCCGCCGGCGCCGATGCGGAAACGGTGCGCCTCGCCTCGCAGATGGCGCTGATCCCCACCTGGTTCCTCGCCTCCTACCTGCTGGTGATCATGGTGGCGCCGCCGCTGCTGGTGGTGTGGGAGCGCATCGGCTGGTGGTCCGTGCTCATCGGCATCGCCCTCGCCGGTGCGGTCGACTTCGCCTCCATCGCCCTGCACGTCCCGGTGGTGGGCTTCGCGAACTACCTGCTGGTGTGGGCGGCGTTCCACCAGATCGGCTTCGCCTGGCTGGACGGCCACCTCACCGGTGCGGGCCGACGGGTCCTGCTCGCAGCCATCGGCGCCGCCGGTCTCGCGGTGCTCGTGGGCCTCGGCCCCTACCCGGTCTCGATGATCACCGCGGGCGGGGACGCGATCTCCAACTCCAACCCCACCCGCGTCACCATGGCGTTCCTCGGCCTGCTGCAGGCGGGGCTCGTGCTCCTGCTCGAGAAGCCGCTCGCGCAGCTGATGACGCGGCCGCGGCTGTGGATGGCCGCCGTGGTGGTGAACATGCGGATCATGTCGTGGTTCCTGTGGCACCTGACGGCGATGGTCGGCACCGCCCACCTCCTGCTCGCCCTCGCTGGCCGCTTCCCGGCACTGCGGGTGCTGCTGCCCGAGCCGCTCAGCGGCCCCTGGTGGGCGAGCCGTCCCCTCTGGTGCCTCACCCTGATCGGTGTGACACTGCTGTTCGTCGCCGTGATGGGCAGGTTCGAGACTGTCCCCGCGGACGAGCGGCCATCACCACCGGTGTGGCAGCCGATCCTGGCAGCAGTGCTGACGGTGGCAGGCCTGGCCGTGCTGGCATCCGTCGGCATGGTCACCACCACCGGGCACGGCCTCGGCGCCCTCGCCTGGTGGTGGGCGGCGCTGCCGATCATCGGCATCGCCGGCTGCGGCATCATCGACTGGGGTCGCGGCCGCCGCTGACCGCACTGGCGGCGCGGCCGCGACCTGCACCAGACTGGGCACCCACCGGCCCACGGCACTCCTTCCCGCCCCCCGACGAAAGGTGACCCGATGACGCGCTCCCCCGCCTCCCCCACAGCCCCGGTGGTGTTCGGCATCGACATCGGCACCAGCAGCACCAAGGGCGTCCTCGTCACCCCGACCGGTGAGATCATCGCCCAGGCCGTCCGCGAGCACGAGGTGCAGCGGCCCGCCCCCGGGCATGTCGAGATGGACGCGGAGACCTGGTGGCAGGAGCTGCGGGACATCGCCGCCGAACTCATCGACCCCCAGGCGCATGACGTGCTCGCCGTCGGAGTCTCCGGCATGGGGCCCTGCACTGTTCTCGCGGACGCCGACGGCACCCCGACCCGCCCCGCGATCCTCTACGGCGTGGACACCCGCTCCACCGACCAGATCGCCGCGCTGAACGACCGGTTCGGCAGCGACGAGATCCTCCGCCTCGGCGGCAGCCGCCTCTCCACCCAGGCCGCCGGCCCGAAGATCCAGTGGGTGCGGGACAACGAACCCGACGTGTTCGAACGCTCCACCCGACTGTTCATGGCCGCCTCCTTCCTCGCGCACCGCCTGACCGGCGCGTACGTCCTGGACCACCACAGCGCCAGCCAGGCAACACCGCTGTACCGCGCCGATCAGCAGCAGTGGAGCAGGGAGCACTGGGACCAGGTCGCGCCCGGCATCGAGCAACCGCGCCTGCTGTGGGCCGGGGAGAGGGCCGGTGAGGTCACGGCAGCAGCAGCCGAGCAGGTTCCGGGACTGTGGGAGGGCACTCCTGTGATCGCCGGCAGCATCGACGCCTGGACCGAAGCCGTCAGCGTGGGCGGGCACCACCCGGGCGACCTCTTCCTCATGTACGGCACCACGTTCTTCCTCATCGCCACTGCCGACCGTCCGATGCGGTCGGAGACGATGTGGGGCACCGCCGGGGCGTTCTGCGACACGTGGAACCTCGCGGGCGGTATGGCCACCTCCGGGGCCATCACGAACTGGCTGCGCGACCTCGTCAGCACCGGCGAGGACCGGGCCGACTGGGCGCAGCTGATCGCCGAAGCCGAAGCGTCACCGCCCGGTGCCCACGGCCTCCTGCTGCTGCCGTACTTCGCTGGCGAGCGCACCCCCATCCAGGACCCGGAGGCGCGCGGCGTGCTCGCCGGGCTGACCGTTTCCCACACCCGCGGCGACGTGTACCGCGCTGTCCTCGAAGCCACCGCGTTCGCGGTCCGGCACAACCTGGAGGCGCTGCGGGAGGCCGGGATCGAGGTGACGCGGGTCGTGGCGGCGGGCGGCGGCACACAGGGCGGCCTGTGGACCCAGATCGTCTCCGACGTCACCGGCCTCACCCAGGTCATCCCCACCACCACGATCGGCGCGTCCTACGGCGCGGCGTTCCTCGCCGTGCAGATGCTCGCCGACTCCCCTCACGCCCCGGTGGCGCCGCCGAGGATCGAGGACTGGAACCCGCCGGCCCGCATCGAGGAACCGAACCCCGGGGCGCACCGGCACTATTCGCAGATGTACGAGCTGTACCTCGAACTGCACCGCTCCACCGAGGTCATCCAGCACAGCCTCGCCGCGCTGCAGGCGCTCAGCGACCGCTGACGGGCAGCACCCGTCGGACGGGCGGCACCCGTCGGCCCGGCTGGGCCACTCAGCCCCGGCGCCGGCCGACGGGCCCGCTCAGCAACAGGTGAGGCTCAGAGCAGCCCCTGCTTCTTCAGCCACTTCTCCGCCACGACCGACGCCTTCGCCCCCGAATCCACGCTGTCCGTGTTCAGGGCGATCAGCTCATCGGTGGTGAGCTTCGCGATCACGCCCTCCACCGCCTTCTTGTGCGCGTCCTCCAGGGCGCTCTTCGCCAGCGGCACCACGTTCTGCGGCAGGATCAGGCTCTTCGGGTCCTCCAGCGTCACGAAGCCGTTCTTCTTGATCGCCGGGTCCGCGGAGTAGATGTCGGCGAGCTGCACATCGCCGTCCAGCAGTGCCTTCACGGTGAGGGGGCCGCCGGAGTCCTCCACGCCCACCACGGACACGTCCACGCCGTACACCTTCTTCAGACCCTTCGGCCCGTACGGGCGCGCCTCGAACTCACTGTTCGCGGCGACCTTCAGATCCTTGATGCCGGCGAGGTCGCCCAGCTGCTTGAGCGAATGCTCCTTCGCGAACTCAGCGGTCGTGTTGATGGAGTCCTGATCGGCGGCCTCCGCGAACGCCAGCGCCTCCCAGCCCTTCGGCATGGACTCACCGAGTGCCTTGTGGATCTCCTCCGCCGTTTTCGCGGTCGCGTCCTTCTGGAAGTACTGCAGGGTGTTGCCGAGGTACTCCGGGAACAGGTCGATCTTCCCCGCCTCGATCTCGGACATGTACACCTCGCGCTGACCGATCCGGTACTGGCGGTCCACGGTGCCGCCCGACTTCTCGATCACGAGGGCGAACAGTTCGGCGATCACCTCGTTGGAGTAGTAGTCCTGGCTGCCGATGCGCACAGCCTTGCCGACCTTCTGATCACCGCCGCCGGAGTCACCGGAGGAGTCCTTGTCCTTCAGGGGGTCGCTGCCGGCGCCACAGGCGGCGAGGGCAGCAGCAGCGGTTCCTGCGAGGGCGGCGGCGCCGAGGCCGCGGCGGGTGAAGCGAGGTTCCATGATCAGGGGTCCTTTCGAGGGGGGACGGGTGGTGGAGACAGTGACGGGCGGGTGGACAGGAGCCGACGGGTTCAGCGGCGGCGTCAGGCGGTGCGGGCGATGCCCTTGGGTCGGGCGGCGCGCTGGACCAGCGCGAGGATGACATCGCACAGGATCGCCAGCACGATCACCAGCAGGCTTCCGGCGAGCATGACCGGGTAGTCCTCGGTCTTCATGCCGAGGAAGATCAGCTTCCCCAGGCCTCCGTTGCCCACATACGCGGCGAGCATTGCGGTGGCGAGCACCTGCATGAACGCGGAGCGCAGACCGCCGATGATCAGTTCGATGCCGAGGGGGACCTCCACCTGGGTGAGGATCTGCATCTCCGTCATCCCCTGTGCGCGGGCCCCATCGATCGTGGAGCGCGGCACGGATTCGAGACCGGAGTAGGCGCCGGCGAGGATCGACGGCACTGCCAGCACCACCAGTGCGATCACCGGCGCCACCAGGCCGATGCCGGCCAGCAGCGCGAACAGGGTGAGCAGGCCGAGGGTGGGCAGCGCGCGGGTGAGGCCCGTGGCGAGCACCGCCGCGGACCTCAGGCGCCCCGTGTGCCCCACGTAGAGGCCGATCGGCAGGGCGATCGCCGCCGCGATCGCGAGGGTGATGATTGTGTACATCAGGTGCTGCCCGATGAGCTGCAGCCAGCCCGTCGGTCCCGTGACGTTGATCGGGTCGGTGAGCCACGTGAGGGTCTCGGTGATCATGCGCGCACCCCCGCCCCGCGGGTCCACGGCATCAGCACGCGGCCGATCAGCACGATCAGCTGGTCCAGCAGCACCGCCAGCAGAGCCGTGATCACGATGCCCGCCACGATCGACGGCATGATGTTCCGCTCGAAGCCCTGCGTGAACAGTGATCCGAGACTGGGAACACCGAGCACAGCGCCGACGGTCGCCAGCGACACCGTGGACACCGCCACCACCCGCAGGCCCGCCACCAGCGCCGGCCCGGCCAGGGGCAGCTCCACGGCGAGGAATCGGTGCATCGGGGCGAAGCCCTGCGCCGTTGCGGACTGCAGCACGTCCCGGTCCACGGCGGTGAACGCGTCGGCCGCCACCGGCACCATGAGCGCCAGGCCGTACAGGGTGAGGGCGATGATGACGTTGGTGGCGCTGCGCAGTTCGATGCCGGTGATCAGCGGCATGATGATGAACAGCGGCAGGGACGGGATCGCGTACAGCAGCGCGGACCCCAGCGTGATCGGGGTGCGCAGCGGCCGGAACCGCACGGCCAGGCGCGCCAGCGGCAGCGCCAGCAGGAACGCCAGCAGGATCGGCGGCAGCGACAGCACCAGGTGGTCGACGAACCGCTCCATGATCGTGGAGGCGTTGGCGCTGATCCAGCTCATCCGCGCAGCACCCCAGCCGGTTTGCCGTCCGCATCGAACAGGAGGGTGCGGCCGTTGACGGTCTTCGCGGTCAGTTCGCGTTCGTGGGAGCCGCCGCCCACGAAGTCCGCGGTGAACGCGTCCGCCGGGTTCGTCAGCAGCTCCTCCGGCGGTCCCGCCTGCGCGATCTGGCCCCCGGTGCGCAGCAGCACCACGGAGTCGCCGATCAGCATCGCTTCGTCGATGTCGTGGGTGACGAAGATGATCGTCTTCGCCAGCTCCGACTGGATGCGGGTCATCTCGTGCTGCAGTTCGCGCCGCACGATCGGGTCCACCGCACCGAACGGCTCATCCATCAGCAGGATGTTCGGGTCCGGGGCGAGCGCCCGGGCCACACCCACACGCTGCTGCTGCCCGCCGGACAGCTGCGCCGGGTAGCGCTCCGCCAGCGACGTATCCAGCCCCACCAGTTCCATCATCTCCAGTGCCCGCGAGCGCGCCTGGCGGCGGTCCATGCCGTTGAGCAGGAGGACCGTGGCGATGTTGTGCTGCACGGTGCGGTGCGGCAGCAGGCCGGAGGCCTGCATGACGTAGCCGATGCGGCGGCGCAGCTTCACCGGGTCCATGGCGGCGACGTCCTCGCCGTCCACGAGGACGCTCCCGCTGGTCGGATCGACCATGCGGTTCACCATGCGCAGCAGGGTGGTCTTGCCGGACCCGGAGGTGCCGACGAACGCGCACGCTGTGCGGGAGTCGATCCGGTGGGAGAACTCCCTGACGGCGACAGTGCCGTCGGGGTACTCCTTGGTGACGTTGTCGAACGAGATCATGCCTCTCCTCACAGCGGGTGCCCACCAGGCTACGCGGCCCGACTCGCGGCTGTCCGCAGGTTCTTCTTCATCGACTACCCTCCTTGCGTGCCCTCGAGAACCCCACGATCCGACGCCCCCGTCGGCCAGCAGTCCCCGGCGCCCAACCCGGGCGCGCACCCGTCGGCCTCCCCCGACGCCGCGCCCGCGCCCGCGGCCACCCGCGCTGCCCGACTGCGGCAGGCGCTGAAGTTCCTGACCGTGGGCGGGCTCGTGTTCTTCATCGACGCCGCCCTCTACAACGTCCTCGTGTTCTGGGATCCCGCGCACGGCTTCGGCGCGGGATCGCGCGGCGTCCTGAACCACGTGCCGCTCGTTGCGAAGACCGTGACGATCGCGTTCGCCTCGGTCCTCACCTACCTCGGCAACCGCCTGTGGACGTTCAACGACCGGCCCGCGCCCCGCACCTGGCGCTCCATCGTGGTGTTCGCCCTGGTCAACGTGGCGGCGTCCGGTCTGCAGCTGGGGTGCCTCGGCTTCTCCCGGTACGTGCTGGGGCTGGATTCGGCACTGGCGGACAACATCTCCGGCACGTTCATCGGGCAGATCGTCTCCACGGCGTTCCGGTACGTCATGTACGGGCGGGTCGTGTTCCCGAAGCGCTGACCCGCTCCGGCGGGACCCGCGGCCCCCGGAGAGGGGCCGCCCGGCGCGTAGACTGAGCCGCACCCCCACAGAAACGGAGTCGTCATGACTGCCACTGACGAGACCACGTCCCCATCCTTCTCCCCACGCGTGGCGATCCAGAAGATCGGCACCAGCCTGTCCACCATGGTGATGCCGAACCTGCCGGCTCTGATCGCATGGGGCATCATCACCGCGCTGTTCATGCCGGCCGGATACCTGCCGCACGAGGGCCTCGCGGGCCTGATCGGCCCCATGATCCACTACCTGCTGCCGCTGATGATCGCGAACACCGGCGGCCGCATGGTGTACGGCGAGCGCGGCGGCGTGGTCGCCGTCATCGCCACCATGGGCGTCATCACCGGCTCCGACTACCTGATCGACCAGATCAACGCCGCCGACCCGGGCGGTGAGCCGCTCGGGCAGATCCACATGTTCATCGGCGCGATGATGATGGCGCCGCTGGCGGCGTGGGTGATGAAGAAGCTGGACCGCCTGTGGGAGGAGCGGATCCCGGCGGGCTTCGAAATGCTGGTGAACCTGTTCAGCGCCGGCATCGTCGGCTTCCTGCTGGCCCTCGCGGGCTTCTTCGGCCTCGCCCCGATCGTCAACTGGCTGATGGCGCTGCTGTCCGACGGCGTCGCCTGGCTGATCAATGCGGGCCTGCTGCCGCTGGTGTCGATCCTGATCGAACCGGCGAAGATCTTCTTCCTCAACAACGCCATCAACCACGGTGTGCTGACGCCGCTGGGCACCGGTGAGTCGTCGCAGACCGGCAAGTCGATCCTGTTCCTGCTGGAGGCGAACCCCGGTCCGGGCCTCGGCATCCTGCTGGCGTTCACGTTCTTCGGGGCGCGCGCCGCGAAGGCCTCCGCACCGGGCGCCGCCGTGATCCACTTCCTCGGCGGTGTGCACGAGATCTACTTCCCGTACGTGCTGATGCGCCCGCAGCTGATCCTCGCGGTCATCGCCGGCGGCATGTCCGGTGTGCTGGTGAACGTCATGCTCGGCACGGGCCTGGTGGCGCCGGCGGCGCCCGGGTCGGTGCTGGCGATCATGGCGCAGTCCGCGCGCGGCGACCACGTGAAGATCCTGCTGTCGATCCTGGTGGCGACCGCGGTGTCGTTCGCGATCGCGTCGCTGCTGCTGAAGCTGTCGCGCCGCACCGATGACGACCTCGCCGGCGCGACCGCGAAGATGGAGTCGATGAAGGGGAAGAAGTCGTCGGTCGCCGGTGCGCTCACGGGGGCCGACGGGTCCACCGCTGCCGCCGGTGCCGCCGGCGCGGCCGGGGCCGGCGCTGCAGGCGGTCGCGGCATCGCCGAGTCCGATCAGGAGCTGCGTGCGATCGCCGCCGACCACCCGGACGACATCCGCCGCATCGTGTTCGCGTGCGACGCCGGCATGGGCTCCTCCGCCATGGGCGCGTCGGTGCTGCGCAAGAAGGTCCGCGCCGCCGGGTTCAAGGACGTGGAGGTGGTCAACCGCGCCATCTCGAACCTGACCGACGAATGGGACCTCGTGGTCACGCACCGCGACCTCGCTCAGCGCGCCTACGCTCCCACCGCGGGCGCGATCCACGTGGCGGTGGACAACTTCATGAACTCCCCGCGCTACGAAGAGATCGTGGACCTGCTGAAGCGCCGGGAGGCCGGCGAGGCCGACCCGGAACCCGTCGGCCCCGCACCCGCCGACGCGCCCGCCGCCGCACCCGCAGAGGCATCTGCCGCGCCCGCCGCGGAGCAGGCCGCCCCGGCCGACGGATCCACAGCGGTTGGCGAAGTCGACCAGAGCGCCGATGCCGCGGGCAGCACCGAGGAGAGCGCCGGCGAGCCGATCATGGCGGCGCGCTCCATCACCCTGCACGGCACCGCCACCACCGCCGAAGAGGCGATCACCGAATCGGGCCGCCTGCTGGTGGAGGCCGGCGCGGTCGACCCCGACTACGTCGACGCCATGCACGAGCGGGAGAAGTCCGTGTCCACGTTCATGGGCAACGGCCTGGCGATCCCGCACGGCACCAACGAGGCGAAGAAGTCCATCCGCCGCTCCGCGATGAGCCTGATCCGCTACGACCAGCCCGTCGACTGGAACGGCCAGGAGGTCGAGTTTGCGGTCGCGATCGCCGGCCAAGGCGATGAGCACCTGACCCTGTTGCAGAACGTGGCGATGGTGTTCAGCGACCCGGCCCAGGTGGAGCGCCTGCGCACCGCCGAGACCGAGGAGGAGATCCTCGCGATCTTCGGGACCGACTGAGCCGTCGGCGCAGCCGGCACCGATGGGCGGGCGCGGACCGGGACCTGAGCCTGAGTCGGCGCCCGCCCATCCCCCATACACTGGACGTGGCGCCCGTAGGGCCGCCGCGCGAGAGACGACGCGCCCCGCGACGGGGCGGGATTGAGGCAGACATGAAGAGAACCGTCCACTTCGGAGCGGGCAACATCGGCCGCGGATTCGTGGGGCTGCTGCTGCACCAGGCCGGGTACCACGTCGTCTTCGCCGACGTCGCCGACGCCCTCATCGACTCCCTCAACGAACACCCCAGCTACACCGTCCGCACCGTCGGCACCGGCTCCGGCGAGTTCACGGTCGACGGCTACAGCGCCGTCAACTCCGCGAAGGACCCCGAGAAGCTCACCGAGGAGATCGCCGGCGCCGAGATCATCACCACCGCGGTCGGCGCCCCGATCCTGAAGTTCGTCGCGCCCGCGATCGCCGCCGGCATCGCCGCCCGGCCCGCCGGCTCCCCCCGCGTCGCCGTCATGGCCTGTGAGAACGCCATCAACGCCACCGACATCCTCGAGACGGAGGTCCGGAAGAACTACGCGGGCGACGACCTCGACGAACGCGCCTTCTTCGCCAACACCGCCGTGGACCGCATCGTCCCGAACCAGCCGGAGGGCTCCGGCCTCGACGTCACGGTCGAGGTGTTCCACGAATGGGCGGTGGAGCGCGGCCCGTTCGGCGGCGACGTCCCCGACATCCCCGGCATCACCTGGGTGGACGACCTCGAACCGTACATCGAGCGCAAGCTGTTCACCGTCAACACGGGCCATGCCTGCACCGCGTGGTACGGCTGGAGCGAAGGCTACAGCGTCATCTCCGACGCCATCGCCGACCGCGCCGTCAGCGCCCACGTGCTGTCCGTGCTGAACGAGACCGCGGCGCTGCTGGTCGCCAAGCACGGCTTCGCGATCGAAACGCAGCAGGCGTACATCGAGAAGATCCTGGACCGCTTTGCGAACCCGCACCTGGAGGACTCCTCGGAGCGCGTCGGCCGCTCCCCGATGCGCAAGCTCAGCCGCCACGACCGCATCATCGGCCCGGCGGCGGAGCTCGCGGAGCGCGGCTTCGACCACGGCAGCCTGCTGGACGCATTCCGTGCAGCGCTGCGCTTCACCCCCGATTCGGGTGACGCAGAGGTGCAGCAGCTGCAGGATCTGCTGAACAGCGGCCGGGAAGCCGGTGATCTCGTCCAGGAGATCACCGGGGTTGAGCCGGGGCACCCGCTGTTCGCGTCGCTGGAGCGGATCGTGGCGGAGGAGCAGGACCGCCGCGCCTGAATCGAGGTTCGCGCTCAGCGTCCCCAGACCGTTGCCCGATAGAATCAGGGCACTGATCTTCAACACAGGAAAGAGGGAGAACTCCCATGGCAGAACGTACCGTGAAAGTCGCGTCCGCGTCGGGCCTGCATGCGCGCCCGGCAGCGATCTTCTCGAAGGCCGCCGGCGAGCAGCCCGCCAAGGTCACCATTGAGAAGGCCGGCGGCTCCGCCATCGACGCCTCCTCGATCCTCATGCTCATGACCCTCGGCGCCGGCCACGGCGACGAGGTGACCCTCCGCGCTGAGGGCGACGGCGCCGAGGAATCGGTCAACGCCCTCGCCGAGCTGCTCGAGAAGGACCTCGACGCCGAAGGCTGAGCCTA
>NZ_JACHWP010000006.1 GCF_014191425.1 Helcobacillus massiliensis | reverse complement strand
TGTACTACCGGGAGATGGGCTGCCGGGTGGAGCGGCGGGCCGACGGGTTCGTGCGCGGCGTCGGCGACACCGTCCGCGTGGAGGACCCGCTCGGCTTCCCGTACGAGTTCTTCCACGAGGTGGAGCACGCCGAGCGCCTCCATATGCGCTACGACCTCATCTCCGCCGGGGAGCTCGTCCGCATCGACCACTTCAACCAGGTCACCCCCGATGTGCCGCGCGGCCGGAAGTACCTCGAGGAGCTCGGGTTCCGCGTCACCGAGGACATCAAGGACGAGGCCGGCACCACCTACGCCGCGTGGATGCACCGCAAGGGCACCGTGCACGACACCGCCCTCACCGGCGGTGACGGGCCCCGTCTGCACCACATCGCGTTCGCCACCCACGAGAAGCACAACATCCTGCAGATCTGCGACAAGCTCGGCGCCCTGCGGCTGTCCGACCAGATCGAACGCGGACCCGGCCGCCACGGCGTCTCCAACGCGTTCTACCTGTACCTGCGGGACCCCGACGGGCACCGCATCGAGGTGTACACGCAGGACTACTACACCGGCGATCCGGACAACCCCGTCATCACCTGGGACGTGCACGACAACCAGCGCCGCGACTGGTGGGGCAACCCGGTGGTGCCGTCCTGGTACACCGACGCCTCCCGCGTCCTCGACCTCGACGGCGCCGTCCAGCCGCTCACCCAGCGCACCGACTCCTCCGAGATGGAGGTGACGATCGGCGCCGACGGGTTCTCCTACACCCGCGAGGGCGACGAGGACGGCACCTACCGGGGCGAGGCGTCCAAGGGCTTCAAACTGGGGAACCAGCTGTGACCGGCGTTCCCCAGACCGGCCGCACCCTCACCGAGGAGCAGACCGTCGCCATCGCGGACGACCTGCTGCGCGCAGCGACCACCGGCGGCACCATCGACCTGATCTCCCCGCGCCACCCCGGCATGACCGTGGAGGACGCCTACGCCGTGCAGCGCGTGTGGCGGCAGCGCCGCGAAGACCAGGGCGGCACCGTGGTGGGCCACAAGATCGGCCTCACCTCGAAGGCGATGCAGGACGCCACCGGCATCACCGAACCGGACTACGGGGTCATCTTCGCCGACCAGGTGATCCCCTCCGGTGAGCGCGTGCGCCACGACCGCTGGTCGAACGTGCGGGTCGAAGTGGAGCTCGCGTTCGTGCTGAAGCACGACCTCGCCGGCACTCCCGGCCGGGAGGACATCGGCGCAGCGGACGTCATCGCCGCCACCGACTACGTGGTGCCGGCGCTGGAGATCCTCGACGCGCACGTGCAGCTGAAGGGCCGCACGATCGTCGACACCATCAGCGACAACGCCGCCCTCGGCGCCATGGTCCTCGGCGGTGAGGACCTCCGCTTCGCGCCGGACGCCCGTGACCTGCGGTGGATCGGTGCTCAGTGCTTCGTCAACGACCAGATCACCGAGACCGGAGTGTCCGGCGGGGTCCTCGGCGACCCGGCGCTGTCCGCGGCGTGGCTGGTCAACAGGATCGCCGGTCACGGCGACGGTCTTCGCGCCGGCGACACCATCCTCGCCGGCTCCTTCACCCGGCCCGTGTGGGCCGAGGTGGGCGATCATTTCCGGGTGGAGTACCAGGACCTGGGGGCAGTGGAGGTGTCCTTCGAATGAGTCACGAGATCGACCGGACCATGGCGGATGCCCGCGCCCGCGGCGTGATCCTGCCGCCGACCTTCCACCAGCGGGTCGATGAGGCCCGCGCCGCCGCCGAGGGGCGGGCCGACGGGTTCCGGCCCCTGGTGGGCCTGTGGAACTCCTCCGGTTCCTCCGTGGCCGGGGAGATCCTCGCCTCCAGCGGGGCGGACTTCCTCATCATCGACGGTGAGCACGGCCCGATGGAGCTCGACGGCATCCTGCGGGTTCTGCAGGCCACCGCCGCCTACCCCGCCACCCCGCTGGTGCGGGTGCCGTGGAACGACACGGTCCGCATCAAGCAGGTGCTGGACATCGGCGCGCAGAACCTCATCATCCCGAAGGTCGGCACCGGTGAGCAGGCCCGCGCCGCTGTTGACGCCGCCCGCTACCCGGGTGAGAAGGGCGGCCGGTACGGCGCCCGCGGCATCGGCGCTGCTCTCGCCCGCTCCTCCCGCTGGGGCCAGGTGCCGGAGTACGTGCACCAGGCCGACCAGCACGTCAACGTGATCGTGCAGATCGAGTCCAGTGCCGGTGTGGAGAACGCCCGTGACATCGCCGGCACCGACGGCGTCTCCGGCATCTTCATCGGTCCCGCCGATCTCGCCGGGTCCATGGGCTACCCGAACAACCCGGGCGCACCCGAGGTGGTGGAGGCGGTGGAGCAGGTGATCGCCATCGCGCAGGAGGCGGGGGTGCCCGTCGGCATCAACGCGTTCGCTCCCGCGGTGGCGGACCGCTGGCGGGACCATGATGTCGACTTCGTGGTGGTGTCCGCGGACGTCACCCTGATGGTGCAGGGCGCGATCGCCGCAGTGGACCGTCACCGCCGCTGGTCCAAGGGCCACCCCGGTGAGCCGCTGGAGCACGCCCCCGGCTCGCCTGACACCCCAGCCGCCTACTGAGACCCCTGCTGCCCACCGGCCGCCCGCCGTCACCCGGCCACCGGCCGCCCCTGTTCACCCGAGAGGACGACCAATGCAGTTCCACCACCACGGGTACGTCATCAGCGACCCCCGCATCGAACCCGCCGCCGGGCGCGGCGTGGACCGCCCGGACGACCTGCCGGACGAGATGGATGTGCTGATCGTCGGCACCGGCCCAGCCGGCATGCTGCTGGCGGCGCAGATGTCGCAGTTCCCAGAGGTCACCTGCCGCATCATCGAGAAGCGCGACCGCCGCCTCGAGATCGGGCAGGCCGACGGGCTCCAGGCCCGCTCCATCGAGACGTTCCAGGCGTTCGGGTTCGCCGACCGCCTCCTGCAGGAGGCGTACGAGATCACCGAGATGTCCTTCTGGCGCCCCTCGAAGGAGAACCGCGACCACATCTACCGCGCCGAGGTCACGAAGGACTCCGCGCATGACCGCGACGGCGTGCTTTCGGAGTTCCCGCACGTCATCTGCAACCAGGCCCGCGTCCAGGACTACTTCGCGGAGTTCGCCGCGAACTCCCCGGCCCGGCTGCGGCCCGACTACGGCTGGGCGCTGGAGCACCTGGAGGTCTCCGCGGACCCGTCGGCCACCCATCCCGTGACAGCGCACCTGGTCCGCTCCGCCGGCGAGGACGAGGGTGAGAAGCGGACGGTGCGGGCGAAGTACGCCGTGGGCTGCGACGGTGCGCATTCGCAGGTGCGGCGCGACATCGGCGGCAAGATGCACGGCGATTCCCGCAACCACGCGTGGGGCGTCATGGACGTCCTCGCCGACTCCGACTTCCCCGACTACCGCACGAAATGCGCGATCCAGTCCACCTCCGGCTCCATCCTCTACATCCCGCGCGAGGGCAACTCCCTGGTGCGGATCTACGTGGACCTCGGGGAGATCCCGGACGGCGGCAAGGAGAAGGTGCGTGCTACGCCCCTGTCCACGATCGTGGAGACCGCGCAGGCGATCATGCGCCCGTACACCCTGGATGTGCGGCATGTGGCGTGGTGGTCGGTGTACGAGGTGGGGCAGCGCGTCACCGACTCGTTCGATGACGTCCGCCCCGATGAGCGCGGCTCGAAGCATCCGCGCGTGTTCACCGCCGGGGACGCATGCCATACGCATTCGGCGAAGGCGGGGCAGGGCATGAACGTGTCGATGCAGGACGCGTTCAACCTCGGCTGGAAGCTCGGCCATGTCCTCACGGGGCGTGCTGTCCCCGGCCTGCTGGACACGTATTCGCAGGAGCGTCAGGACGTGGCCCGCAAACTCATCGAGTTCGACCGCGAATGGTCCACGCTGATGGGCGCCCGCACGTTCGACCCGGAGCATCCGGAGCTCGGCGGTGTGGACCCCGAGGAGGTCACCGCGCACTATGTGAAGAGCGAGGAGCAGGCGTCCGGGTTCGGGGTGACGTATGTGCGCGGCCAGCTGCTGACGTCGGACCTGTCGGACCAGTCGCTGGCCGACGGGTTCCCGCTCGGCAAGCGCTTCCGCTCCGCACCGGTGCGCCGTCACTGCGACGCGGTGCCGGTGGAGCTCGGTCACCATATGCGGGCCGACGGGCGCTGGCGGATCTACGTGTTCGCGGATTCTGCGCCGGCGGCGTCGGAGGAGTCGGCGGTGCGGGCGTGGGCGCGCTGGTTCGCGGAGGATCCGTCCTCGCCGTATGTGCGCACGCAGTCGCCGAACCGCGGCGCCCGCGACGCCGATTGGACGCGTGCCGATGATGCAGGTGCGCTGTTCGACGTCAAGGTCATCTACCAGGACGACCACAACGCATTCGAGCCTCAGGATGTGCCGGACGTGTTCCGTCCCCGGTTCGGCCCGTTCCAGGTGCGGGACCAGGAGCTGGTGTACGCCGCGGAGGAGGGCGATGACATCTTCGACCGCCGCGGTGTGTCGCGTGACGGTGCGGTGATCATCGTGCGGCCGGACATGTACGTGTCGGCGGTGCTGCCGCTGGATCGCCCGGAGCTGGTGGGTGAGTTCTTCGCACCGATCCTGCTGGATGCGGACGCGCCGGCTGCGGTTGAGGCGCGCCGGGTGCTGGCAGAGGGCCGCGACCTGCTGCGCGAGCGCAGTGCGTCCGGTCAGCCCGCCGGGAAGCCGGGCGGTTTCGGCGGCGGTGCGCATGCGGAGGCGGGGGTCATTTCGACTCTCGGCGGGTCCGCCTCAGACGGCGAGGACGGTGCCGCGCGGGCGGAGATCCGCACCGTGGCCGAGGACGATCAGGTCATCGCAGACATCTGACCCGCGCGGCGCGGGGCCTGGGCCGGGCGGCGGGCCGTGACCGTCGCCCGACCCCCGGCTCAGGCCGTGGCGGGGCGAGGCGCCGGCTTCCAGGTCTCCCACTCGCCGGACTCTTCGAACTCGGCGTCCAGCGGGCTGCCGGGCCGGTCGCGCAGCAGCAGCGCGCCGGTGGTCGCCACCGCGATCGTGACCAGCAGGTACCCGACGATCGCCCACGTGGTGCCGGTCTGCTGCAGAAGGGTCTGCGCGATCGACGGCGCGAACGCACCACCGAGGATCGCAGCGATCGCGTACGAGATCGACACGCCGGAGAAGCGGACCGACGCGGGGAACGTCTCGGCGTACCACGCGGACTGCGGTCCGTAGGTGAAGCCGAGGACCACCGACAGCAGGCAGCAGCCGATGAGGACACCGATCACGCCCATGTCCACGAACAGGAACAGGGGGATGACGGCGGCGGCGAGCAGGGCGTAGCCGATGAGGTAGGCGGGGCGCCGGCCGATGCGGTCGGAGAGGATGCCGGCGATGAAGGTGAAGACCATCCACACCACGGCGGCCACGAGCACCGCCAGCTGGACGTGGGTCGGGTTGTATCCGAGGCCTCCGTCGGACTGCGGCCGGGACGCGAGGCCCTGCACGAAGCCGCCGGTCACCATGTAGCCGACGGCGCTGTTGCCGACGAACACGAGCGCGGCGGTCAGCACCAGCTTCCAGTGGCTCTTCATCAGCACGGCGATCGGCTGGGTCTCGCGCTGCGCGGTCTCACGCATGTGCTCGAACACCGGTGATTCCGACACCTGGGAGCGGATGTACATGCCGACCGCGATCAGCAGGAACGATGCGAGGAACGGCACGCGCCAGCCCCAGGAGAGGAACGCGTCGCCCGGGGCGATGGTGGTCATCAGGGCGAGGGCGCCGGAGGCGAGGAGCATGCCGGCGGGCACACCGAGCTGCGGGTACATGCCGAAGCGGCCGCGCTGGCCGGGGCCGGCGTGCTCCACCGACATGAGGACGGCGCCGCCCCATTCGCCGCCGGCGGCCATGCCCTGCAGGACACGCAGGAACATCAGAATGATCGGGGCGGCGATGCCGATGGTGGCGTAGGTGGGCAGCAGGCCCACGCAGGTGGTGGCGATGCCCATCAGCAGCAGGGTGATGACGAGCATGGGTCGTCGCCCGATCTTGTCGCCGAAGTGGCCGGTGAGGAACGCACCGAAGGGCCGGAACAGGAAGGACAGGCCGATGGTGAGCAGCGCGAGGACGTGTTTGAGTCCTTCGCCGGCGGGTTCGAAGAAGAGGGTGCCGAACACGAGGTTGGCGGCGAAGGCGTAGATGAAGAAGTCTTACCACTCGATGGTGGTGCCCACGATGGTGGCGCCGATGACGCGTCGGCGCTCCGTGGGGGACACCTCGAAGTGGTCGGGGTTTGCGGTGGTGGCTGCGGCGGACATGCGGGCCTCCTTGCGGTCCGGGGCGCGGGGTCGGGGGTGCGAGCCGAGGGGCCGACGGGTGCCGCCCATCCACCGCACCGCACCCAGCGCGATGTGGTGGCGCTCACATGCGCGGCACTCTACCGGCGTCGGCGGCGGTGCGGGCAGGAATTCGCGGATCGTATATGCCGGCCCGCGGAACCGCGGCCCGCTTCAGTGCGTGCGCGCCCAGATCTGAGGTCGCGGGTCGGGTCGCTGCAATCCCCTGGAATGTGACCCAGGCTTCATATACGATCCGAGGAGATCCGCTGCGCCGCCTGCGCCGCGCCATCCCGCACAGCGTCGGCAGATCCGCCAACGCGACGCCACTCAGTGAGGAGAGCGATATGTCCGCCGATTCGAAGCGTCCCGCCGTCACCGAGGAGCGGATCGCCGATCTGCTCGGCCGCATCCCCACCACCTCGTTCGTGGGCGGCGAGTTCATCGAGGCCGGCCGCACGTTCCCGGTGGAGAACCCCGCCACGGAGGAGACCCTCGTGGAGGTGGGCGACGCCGACGCCGCCGAGGTCGGCACCGCCGCACTCGATGCCGCCGTCGCCGCCCAGCGGGACTGGGCGGCCACCGCTCCCCGCACCCGCTCCGACATCCTCCGCCGCGCCTACGACCTCCTCCTGGAGCGCGCTGATGACTTCGCCCTCCTCATGACGCTCGAGATGGGCAAGCCCCTCGAGGAGGCGTACGGCGAGGTCACCTACGGCGCGGAGTTCTTCCGCTGGTACAGCGAGGAGGCAGTGCGCCTGCCCGGTGGGTACGGCCGGGCCCCGTCGGCCGATCACACCATCACGGTGGGCATGCGCCCCGTGGGGCCGGTCCTCGCGATCACGCCGTGGAACTTCCCGCTGTCGATGGGGACGCGGAAGGTGGGGCCGGCGCTCGCGGCGGGCTGCACCGTGGTGGTCAAGCCCGCGGGGCTGACGCCGCTGTCGATGCTGCTGCTGATGCAGACGCTGAAGGACGCGGGCGTGCCCGACGGGGTCGTCAACTGCGTTGTCACGAAGGATTCCGGTGCGCTGTCCTCCACGCTGATGGCGGACCCCCGCCTGCGGAAGGTGTCGTTCACCGGCTCCACGGCTGTGGGCAAGGAGCTGCTGAAGCTGGCGGCCGACGGGGTCCTGAAGTCGTCGATGGAGCTGGGCGGCAATGCCCCGTTCCTCGTTCTGCCCAGTGCGGACATCGACACGGCGGTCGAGGCGGCGATGCCGGCGAAGTTCCGCAACAACGGTGAGGCGTGCACGGCCGCGAACCGGTTCTATGTGCACGCGAGCGTGGCGGAGGAGTTCACGCGCCGCCTCGTGGAGGAGACAAAACACCTGGTGGTGGGCCCCGGCGTGGAGGACGGCACCACGATGGGCCCGATGGTGGAGGCGAAGGCGGTCGACAAGATCGAAGAGCTCGTGCAGGACGCAGTCGACTGCGGCGCTTCTGTTCTCACCGGCGGGGCCCGTGTGGATGGGCCCGGTCACTTCTTCCAGCCGACGGTGCTCGGCGATGTGCCCCGCTCCGCGCGGGTCAACAGGGAGGAGATCTTCGGGCCGATCGCCCCGATCATCGTGATGGACGATGTTGAGGAGATGATCGAGGCGGCGAACGACACTGAGTTCGGCCTGATGAGCTACGTGATCGGCGAGGACCCCGCTGAGGTCGACGCCGTGGTGCAGAGCATCGAGTCGGGCATGCTGGCGATCAACGTGGGCGTCGCCTCGGATGCGGCGGCGCCGTTCGGCGGCGTGAAGCAGTCCGGCCTGGGGCGCGAGGGCTCGGCTCGGGGTCTCGAGGAGTACCTGGAGCCGTTCTACATGCGGCGCCCCGTCGGCCGCTGAGAAGGAGGCCGACGGGTTCCCTCCCCGGGCCCGTGCCCTGCGCTTTCGCTCGGTTCGCTGTACGGTTGAACAGCAGATCGCCGGCTCGACCCGCGAGCCGCCCCCAGTTGCGAAGCACGGTGAACCGATGACTCCCCCGCACACGTCCGACCCGTCCGAGCAGTCCACAGCAGCCGCCCGCCGCGCCGCTGCGCATCCTGCGGCCCCGGGCACCCCCTCCGCCGGTGCCGCGGCGGCACCCGTCGGCGCCCCCGCCCGGGCGAAACAGGCCGCGGGGCGCTTCTTCAAGGAGATGGACCGCTACCCGCACAACATCCACCCGGCGCTCGTTCCCGGTGTGGATGTGGACGATCAGCGCATCCGCTACGGCATCGACAAGCCGATGCTGATCATCGTGGGCGCCGCCGTCACCGGGTTCGTGCTGTGGGGCGTCATCCAGCCGGACGTGGTGCTCGCCGCGACCACCGCCGCTCTCGGCTGGATCATGACGAACCTCGGCTGGGTGTTCAACAGCCTCGCCATCGGCATGGTGCTGTTCCTGCTGTTCCTTGCGTTCTCGAAGTACGGCCGGATCCCGCTGGGGCTCGAGGGCGACAAGCCGGAGTATTCGACCGTGTCGTGGGCGGCGATGCTGTTCGGCGCGGGCATCGGCATCGGCATCATCTTCTTCGGCCCGTACGAGCCGATGACCTACTACCTGTCTCCGCGACCCGGCGCGTACGAGCCGGCGTCGATGGAGGCGGTGAAGGGTGCGATGGTGCAGGCGGCGCTGCACTGGGGCGTGAACGCGTGGGCAATCTACGCGATCGTCGGCCTCGCGGTCGCCTACGTGTCGTTCCGTCGCGGCCGCGTGCCGCTGATGAGTTCGATCCTCACCCCGCTGTGGGGCGGCGGCACGGACAGTGTGCCGGCGCGCATCATCGACGGACTCGCCATCATCGCCACACTGTTCGGGACGGCCGCCTCGCTCGGCATCGGCGCCCTGCAGATCGGCTCCGGCTTCACGCTCGTGACGGGCTGGTCGCCGGGGGCGAACACTCTCGCGCTGGTGATCATCGTGCTGCTGACGATCGGCACGATCATCTCGGCGGTGTCCGGCGTGGCGAAGGGCATCAAGCGCCTGTCGAACGTGAACCTGATGCTGGCGATGGTGCTGGCGCTGTTCTTCTTCGTGGCGGGGCCGACGGTGTTCCTGGTGAACATCATTCCGGGTGTGATCACGCAGTACTTCTCGCAGCTGCCGGAGATGCTGTCCGCCACGACCGCGGACTCCGAGGAGATGAATGAGTTCCTGTCCACGTGGACCACGTTCTACTGGGCGTGGTGGGTGTCGTGGGCGCCGTTCGTCGGCGTGTTCACCGCGAAGATCTCGAAGGGCCGCACGGTGCGCCAGTTCGTGATCGGTGTGCTGACGATTCCGTCCACGATCATCGTGCTGGCGTTCACGATCCTCGGCGGCACCTCCATCTATCTGCAGCGGCACAACGGGGAGAGGATCGCGCCGGGCAACGACATCGACGCGCTGCCGAAGCCGGAGGACATCTTCTTCGCGGTGCTGGATCAGCTGCCCGGTGCGCAGTTCGTGGCGCCGATCGTGATTGTGATGCTCGCGGTCTTCTTCATCACCACGTCGGATTCGGCGTCGCTGGTGAACTCGCAGCTGTCGCAGAAGGGCAACCCGAACCCGAACCGGTGGGTGACGGCGTTCTGGGCGATCCTGATGGCCGGCATTGCGGTGGTGATCCTGCTGATGGCGGGCAAGGATGCGCTGCAGGGCCTGCAGAACCTGATCACGATCACGGCGCTGCCGTTCGCGGTGGTGCTGGTGCTGATGGCGGTGGCGCTGTTCAAGGAGATGCGCACCGACCCGCTGGTGATCCGCAGCGACTACGAGAAGTCGGCGGTGGCGAACGCGGTGCGGTACGGCATCGAGGAGCACGGCGACAACTTCTCCCTGCGGGTGATCCCGGAGGAGGGCGAGTACGCCGCCGGCGCGGGCTACGACTCGCACGCGGAGGAGCTCACCGACTGGTACGCCCGCACCGATGAGGACGGCAACCCCGTCGCCTACGACTACGAGATCGGTGCCTACCTCGACGAGCACGGCAACCCGGTGGATGAGGACGGCAAGCTGCTGGAAGACGAGGAGCGCCGCGAGCCGCGCGGGGAGGACGGCGAACCGCGCGGCGAGGGGACCGACGGGTCCCACCGCGCCGCGGATTCCGACGCGTAGAACAGTCGCCAGCGCTCGACGGCGAAGCGCGGCGGCTGGGCGCGCCAGCGGCCCGCGGTCAGCTGCGGGTAACGGCCGTGGAGCCCGTGCTCGATCCTCAGACAGTGATGCCGGGGGTGCGCTTCGGGCGCTTCGGCAGCAGGCCGAACGCCTTCCCGGAACCCGAACCGCCGCGCGCAGCGTCATCAGCATCTGCGCCGGCGCCGCCATCGGGGCCGCTGCCCGGCCCCTCCTCCTTGGGCGACTCCTTCAGCTCATGCTTCGAGGCGCGCCCCGGGATCAGCCGCGCCGAGTTCAGGATGAACACCGTCTCGGAGCCCACGTGGATGACCGCCGCAGCGACCGGCGACAGAAGGCCGAAACCGGCGAGGACGATGCCGATGACGTCCACCGCGATCGTGCCGATGAAGTTGGCCATGACGATCGCGCGTGCCCGCTTCGCGATCGCGACAGTGCGGGCCAGATCGTGCAGGTCCGAGCTGATGAGGATGACGTCGGCGCTCTCCTGCGCCACCCCGGTGCCGGACCCCATCGCCACGCCGACGTGCGCGTGGGCGAGCGCGGACGCGTCGTTGACGCCGTCGCCGATCATGGCGAGGCGGTGCCCCGCTTCCCGCTCCTGACGGATCACCTCGAGCTTCTCGTGCGGCAGCAGTTCGGCGCGCACATCGGTGATGCCGAGTTCGCGGGCCACAGCGCGGGCAGTGGGTTCGGTGTCGCCGGTGATGATGAGAGTGCGGATGCCGCGGCGGGTCAGTTCGCTGATCATCGTCTTCGCGGAGTCGCGGATCGTGTCAGCGAGCAGCACCGTGCCGATGCAGCGCCCGTCGACCGCCACGTGCACCGCGGTCGCCTCCCCCTGGTCGCGGACCACCCGCGGGGCGTCGGGGATGAGGCGGCGGGAGCCGACGGTGACCTCGTGACCATTGATGCGGGCGGCGATGCCGGAGCCGACGCGGTACTCGAAGTCGTCGGCGGGCATGAGGGCGATGCCGAGCTTGCGCGCCAGGTCGACGATCGGTGCGGCGAGGGGATGCTCGGAGAACTGTTCGGCGCTGGCGGCGGTCAGCAGCAGATGCTTTTCGCTGACCCCGTCGGCGGGGCGGAGGCCCACCACGCGCGGGGTGCCGGTGGTGAGGGTGCCGGTCTTGTCGAAGGCGACCACGTCCACCTCGGACAGGGCCTCGAGGTGGGCGCCGCCCTTGACGAACGCGCCGGTGCGGGCGATGCGGGCGATCGCGGCGAGAACGGCGAGCGGGGTGCCGGCGGCGACGCCGCACGCCCCGGCCACGATGATCACGGCGATGGTGGAGCGGATGTCCTGCGTGATGAGGAAGGTGATGACTGCGCCGCCGAGCGCGAGGTACACGAGGTACGAGGCGAGCCGGTCGGCGAGGCGCTGCACGGGCGGCGCCTGCTCCTGTGCGTCCTGCACGGCGGTGACGATCCGGCCGTACGAGGAGTCGGCGCCGACCTTCTCGGCGCGCACTTCGAGGGCACCGACTTGGTTGATGGAGCCGGCGAACACTTCGCTGCCGGGTACGAGGTCCACGGGGACGGATTCGCCGGTGATGGACGCTTGGTCGGCGGTGGATTCGCCGGCGGTGACGACGCCGTCCACGGCGATGCGCTCACCGGGGGTGACGATGACGGTGTCGCCTTCGGCCAGCTGGTCCAGGGGGATGGTGCGGATGTGGCCGTCGCGGCGCACCTGGACGTCGTCCGGCAGGAACTCCATCAGAGAGGTGAGGGCGCCGCGGCCGCGCTCGAGGGCGAGGTCTTCGAGGATCTCGGCGGCGAGCACGAACACGGTGATGACGAGGGCGGTGGTCCATTCGCCGATCGCTGCGGCGGCGACGATGGCGATCAGCATGGACAGCTCCATGCTCATGCGGCGCCCGCGGATGTCCTGCCACGCTTCGGTGAGGATCGGCCACAGCCCTACGCCGAGGCCGATGACGGCGACGGGGGCGGGCCAGCGCAGGCCGGCGAACACGAGGACCGCGCACAGCACCACGAATCCGACTCGGAGGGCGTCCGTCCGGTCGATCTTCTGCCAGACCGTGGGTGCTGTGGTGCTCATGGTTTCAGCGTAGAACACGCTGGTGAGACCGGCTGCGCGTTCCGGGACCGATGCCCCCATGGGGTATGCGCGGGGTTTGCTAGGGTGACGCTATGAATGAGTCCCGCCGCGCTGTTCTGGGGGCCGTGCCGCTGGTCGCGGCCGTCGGCCTGCTCGCCGCATGCTCCCGGAGCGCCACCCCGATGGCGACGGATCCGTCGGCGCCGGCGGACGGGGAGGCCGACGGGTCCGTGCTCGCCCCGTTCCACGGCCGCGATGCGCGCGAGGTCATCGACGAGCTGGAGTCGACGCCCGTGTCGGACCGCTCCCGGGACTTCCTGGCGCAGGTCCAGCACGATCAGCTGCTGCTGACGGATGTCGCAACGGAGGAGGCGCTCGCGCTGTCGCTGCCGGAGGGGATGTTCTACGTGTCGGTGGCGCCGTACGCGGCCCAGACGCACGACTGCTTCCTGCATTCGCTGACCACCTGCCGGGGCGAGATGGCGAGCGAGGAGCTGACGGTGACGGTGGAGGCGGCCGACGGGGCCGCGCCGTCCGGTGAGCTGCCGAGCGGTGAGAAGGTCACCACGCATGACAACGGGTTCTTCGGCCTGTGGCTGCCCGCCGGGATGCAGAAGGCGACTCTGCGGATCGAGCATGGGGCGTCCGGGAGGTCCGCGGAGCTGCCGATCTCGACGATGCCGGATTCGCCGACATGTGTGACCACCGCGCAGCTGGAGGGGTGATCGTCAGTTGCGGTGGCTGATCCTCAGCGACGAGGGATGAGCGCGAGCGCTGTCCGATAGCCCCATGCCTTCATTGTTGGAGCGCCGCGCCGGGCACGCCAGGTCATCCGAACGGTCTCCCACCACGGGACCCCGGTGGCTCTGGCTCGGATCGCCAGCTCCCATAGCACCGGCAGCACCCGCGCGTCGAGATCCCGGTCGCGGCCGAGAGCATGCGCGAGGCTCACGTACTGTGCCCGGATGAAGCGCGCGCTCCTCGGGTCGAAGCCGACGGCTGCCGCCACCGCCGCTCGGGTCCCCACCGCCCACCAGTCCTGCTCGGCGCGCGGGCGCAGTGCCATGCGCCCTGCTGCCGCACCGGTTCGAGCGAGCGCGGACGGCCAGTTTCGGAAGTGCGACCGGTCCCAGAGGCCGAACCGGTTGGCGAGCAGTGCGTGGGTCCGTGCCGCCCGCACTGCTTCCCGTGCCCGCGCACGGGGTTCCCGGCGCTGGCGATAGGCGATTCGAGCGACCTTGCAGGAGACGGCCGGGTAGCCGGCGCGGACAGCACGGACCGCGAAGTCATTGTCCTCACCGCCGGCGGGAATAGTGACGTCGAACCCGCCGATACGGCGCAGCGCCTCAGCGGTCGCGCCGAAGTCTCCGCCCATCAGGATCGGAAATGCGGTGCCCTCCTGTTCCCGGACGGACGGCAACCAGTCCGGGGAGTCGTCGATGAGAGCGCGCACGGCATCGACGCCGCCGTCGAACGCCGCATCCGGCACCGGGTGGCAGGAGCCGCTCCACACTTCGGCGTCGCGGAACGCTTGGATTCCGTGCGCCACCCACCAGCGGGAGACGACATCATCGGCATCGCAGAACATGAGCCGATCGGCCCTGGCCGCCGCCATGGCGACGTTGCGGGCATAGCCAGCGCCGGCGATGGCGTCGGCCCGCACGAAGCGCACCTGGACACCGGGCGGAGGGACCGCGACGGCGATGACGGCATCGAGGTCGTCGGTCGACCGGTTGTCCGCCACGATGATCTCGAACGATGGAGCGTCCTCCTGAGTGAAGAGCGCCTCCAGCTGCATCGGCAGGGTCGGCGCGGCGTTGAAGCAGGGGATGACCACGCTGACCTCGGGGGCGTGGTCGAGCTACCCCACGATAGCTGGGGACTCGGGGTCGTCCAGCCAGTCGACGGGCAGCCTCTTCCAGGCCCGCGGGAACCACGTGGGGGTGTTCTGGTCGTGACCGCGTTCGTGCTCCGCCGGACCGATGATCTGCGCGCCCGGGTCCAGAACGGACGCGATGAACCCGCCCCAGTAGGAGAATGTGGAGTTCGCCAGCACCAGTCGCGGCGCTGCGGCAACAGCGGCCAGGTCATCGAACATGCTCTCGCCCGCCGACCCGTACTCCACCGGGACACCGGGCACCAGGTCGGTGAGGTGCTCGCGGCACCAGGCGACGTCATCCGAGACGAACCGAACGCCGTTGATGGGGCCGTACTGGCGGTGCAGAGCCAGTGCCCGCTCCACGTAGCTGCGGACATCAATGCCGAAGCGTCCCCGGAACTGCGGCGTGTAGTAGTCACCGCGACGGACGTTCACCAGCACCTCCCCCTCGGTGCGCACTGCGTCCGCAGCCGCGAGACGGCGCTGGAAGTGGGGTGATGTGAGCAGGCGGCGGCGGCTGAAGTCGGTGAGGTCCCGTTCGCTGAAGTCGATGCCGATCTTCATCGACCAGAACGGCCAGCGCTCAGCATCGCTCGCCTCACCGGTTCCCGAACCAGTGGTCAGGTCCTGCAGGGCGGGGGAACTCTGCGAGCCAGGCTTCCCTGTTGTCGCGATGTTCCACGACGATCGTCCGCAGCGGGCTCTGGTGGCTGTGCGCCCAGAGCCAGAGGTACAGGTAGTTGCCGCCGCGGACCGCGTCGGGCGCCACCAGGTGAAGGAGGCGCAAGCTGCCGAAGCGCAGCACCTGGTTCCGTTTGGCGATACCGGCTCGGAGGCGCAGTGAGTCGACGGTTGAGCGAATACCCATGGTTGCTCCGATCTGCGGCGGCGGAGCGGGGTTCGGTCAGACGAGCTTCCCGAGCCGAACGAGTTCAGCGAAGTGGTCGTTGACCTCAGCAACATGCTCGAAGGGCCCTTCGGCCACGAGCCGGCCATTGTCCATGAACACGACGGAGTCGACGTTCCGGATCGTACTGAGACGATGCGCGACGAGGATGATGGTGAGTTCTCCGGAGAGCGCTTCGATGGTTTCGGTGATGCGCTTCTCGGTGATGTTGTCGAGGGCGGAGGTGGCTTCGTCCAGGACGAGGAACGCCGGATCGCGGTACAGGGCACGGGCGATCCCGATGCGCTGGCGCTGACCTCCCGAGATCCGCACCCCGCGTTCACCGAGCCGGGTGTCGAGCCCGTCGGGCAGGTCGTCGAGGAGGGAACCGAGTTGGGCGCGGTGCACGGCGTCGAGGATCTTCGCGTCGTCGACGCTGTCCGGCGACTGCCCGAATGCGATGTTGGCGCGGACCGTGTCGTTGACGAGGTAGACGTCCTGACTGACGACACCGACCGACTGCATCCAGGCGCCGGGGGATGCGTGGATCCGGTGGCCGTTCGCGAGCACCTCCCCCTCGGTGGGGTCGAACAGGCCGAGGAGGATGTCCAGCAGGGTCGACTTGCCCGCTCCGGACGCACCGACGAATGCGACGGACGACCCGTAGGCGATGGTGGTGCTGACGTCCTTGACCGAGAACTCCTCCGTGTCGGGGTAATGGAAGCCGACCCCGCGCAGTTCGATGTCGCCGACGAGCTCATCAGCAGGCGCTTCGTCTGGGACGCTGACAAGATCCGCATGCCGGAAGGTGGGAAGAAGGCCCTCCAGCTGGTCGATGCCGACTTCGCTGGACCGGATCGAGCCGAGGGAGGTGCCCAGACGCTGCAGAGTGGGCAGCATGCGGGCAGCCGCTGCGGTGAACACGCCGAGGATCGCGATGATGGTGCCGCCGGAGGACGTCACCGTGAGGATCCCTGCGATCATGCCGATGCCGGCGATCAGGGCGACTTCGAGGACGTAGCGGGGCAGCTCGGTGAGGACCAACAGGTTGCGCTGCGCGGCGCTCTGCTTCAGTTTGGCCCGACGGAACCCCTCCACGTAGTTCTGCTCGGCGCGGGAGAGGCGGACTTCGCGGAATCCGTCGACGATGGGGATCAGCGCACTCCAGGAGTCCTTCGCGTGCTCGGAGATGACCTCGCCGGCGCGGCGCTGCTCCCGCCGCACCAGCATCTGCGTGCCCACCACTGCACCCCCGAACACGACGACGGCGGCAAGGGTTCCCCACGGCGAGACGATGAGGAGGACGACCAGCGTGAGCAGGAGGGTGAGGATGTCCACGACCAGGGTGATGGACGCGGCGATGACCCCGGTGAACACCTGCATGACCGACGTGTTGATCTGACGGTGCATATCCGCTGCGTCGCGTGTGCGGTGGACGGCGTAGGAGGACAGCGCGTACTGCTCGAGCAGACGAGCCGATGCGAGCGCGTTGAGGCGCTCCGACTTGCCGACCACCCAATAGCGGAAGGCGATGGTGAGCACGGATTTGAGGATGAAGATGCAGCCGACCAGCGCCGCGAGGGCGATCAGGGAGCCGCCGAGGCTGGTCACGCCGAACGGCTCCAGGACGGCGCTCGTGAGCTGTCCCGGTGGTGCTCCGGTAGCCAGCAGCATCAGCGGCATGGTGGCGGCAACGCCGACCATGTCGAGCGCGGCGACGAGGAGGGAGCCGACCATGGCGAGATACAGCCAACGGGTGCTCTCGGCGGGGAGGATCGCTCGATGGATCCCCATGGCCCTGCGGAAAGTCGTCAGCATACGGCGAACCTAGCAGAATCTGAGGCGCCGCTGATTCAGTTCGACCAACAGAGTGGTCAGTTACGCAGAGGTGGACCCGCCTTTGTCCAGTTCCCGGATGGGCCGGGCGGGAACCCCGGCGATCACCGTGTTCGCCGGCGCATCCTTCGTGACCACCGCTCCAGCACCGACGATGCTGCCGGGGCCGATGGTGACGCCCGGGAAGATGATCGCGCCGGCGCCGATCCAGGTGCCCGCACCCATATGGATGGGCCGGTGTGCTCCGTCGGCTGCGCGGCGGGTAGCGGGGCCGGATGCGACATGAGCAAGCGTCTCCCGGACGCGGTCGCGCAGAAGATGGAGGAAGCGAGGCATCACAGAGTCGTCCTTCTAGGAAACAGGCGGTACTGGACCATCCCCTCGAGCGCCCCGATGTGTGCTCTGAGCAGGTAGGCCCACCGGAGCCGCTGGGCTCGTGTGCGCAGCCGGACTGGCGCCGTCAGCACAAGGTGGGCGACGGCGGGCAGGGACGCCTTCAGGCTGGGACCGTTCATTCCGCGGTCCCGGTGGCGGATCCACAGCAGGATCCGCGCGCGCTGCTGGATGCGCTGTTGCCGGAGCGGGCCCCGCATCGTGGTCTGCAGGTCGTAGGCGACCATCGCCCGGCCGCACATCACAACTCGATGCCCGGCTTCTTGGGCTCGCCACGCGAAGTCGGTCTCCTCGGCGCCGCCGGGATAAGAAGGGTCCATCCCGCCAACGGCGAAATAGTCCTGCCGGAGCATCGCGAAGTTTCCACCGGCAACTGTGGGCAGGTATCCAGCGAACCCGCTCGTCGATTCTCTGACGACGGGTTCGTCTGCGGGTGGGTCGAAAGGAGGGTCAGTGGACGGGTCGATGCCGTAGGCGAAGAGAACGTCCGCGTCGTTGTGTCGGGTGTGGTTGAGAAGTCCGCCGGAGATCGCGCCGCCGGATTGCTCGACGGCGCGACGGTGAGCATCGACCCACCCGGGGCTGGTCTCATCGTCGGCGTCGCAGAATGCGAGGATCCTGCCCTCGGCGGCGCTGGCACCCACGTTCCGCGCGTGGGACGCGGAGGCCGGACCAGATGCTTCCACCCACCGCACGGGCAACTCCCCACTGAGGGAGCGGACAACCGCGGCGGTGGCATCGGTGCTGCCGTTGTCGGCAAGAGACGTCAACCGTGCTCACTTATCCGTCTCCGTTCCGGTCATGCCCCGCTGGGTGAGAGCACTGAGTCGGGCGAGGTCGGAGCGCAGCTCATCTGTTTCGGGAAGGCCGATCACAGCGGCGATCGTCCGGACTCGATACCTCCAGTCGATGGCGGCTCGCGCCTGCCTCTGCGTCTCCGCCGCCTTCTGCGGGGACCACGCGGCGGCGTACTGGGCGATCTGCTCCATGCCGCTCTCGAGGTCGAACGGGTCGACGTCGAGACACGCGTCGTCCCACAGCGTCCATGAGGCGGCTGCTGGGGCGCGGCCCACCACGGGGGTTCCGGCCGCGAGGGCAGCCATCCACCGACCGGTGATGTATTCGCGGGTGGGGTGTGTATACGTGGAATCGTCGACGAGGTTCGTGTGGGCGAGGGCGAACTTGGCTGCGCGCAGCGCATCCGTGAGCGCCTGTTGGTTCGCGGCGGGGTCCTCGTGGAAGGGAGGCCGCCCGGCGAATACAAGGCCCTGCCGGCGGGCGGCGTCCGCGGTGGCGGCATCGTCATCCCAGGCGGCAGGCTGGCGCCCCGTGCGCAGCAGGTCCACAGGGCGGTCAGCCGACGGATCCGCGGTGGGGACGGCGAGGCAGTCGGCACCCCAGGGGAGCCATGTGACTGTGCCAACGGCATCCTGCCACTCGCCGAGCAGGTCCCGATCGGTGATGAAGACATGGTCGAACCGGCCGGTTCGCCGCGCGAAGCGGGAGATCCGGTCGGTCCAGAAGCTGTCGATCACCCAGGCCGAGACGGATTCATAGCCACGGATCCACAAGTCGCGGCTGCTGGTGTAGACGAGCTGGCCGGGAACCGACGCGAGGACGAGCAGGTGGCGACCGTTCCGCCTTCGAGTCGCCGGCAGGAGGCACGACAGCTGCCGGAGTCGTCCAGGGCGGCCGACGTCGGCGACAACGGTCAAGTTCGCTGGGAGGAGCCTGGCGATGAGGTCCGCGAGCTGGTCAATGGGCCCCCAGCCCACTCCCCCGGTCCGCAGATAGAGCAGATCCACCTGCTGTTCATCAGCTCTCATGCCGCAACCCTACCCGCCGGACCGCCCGCTCAGTCCTCGATCCGCCGCGCCCGCTTGCCGTGCGCGGCCCCGTCGGCCGGTGCGCTCTCGTCCGCCCCGCTGGCGGTGGCGTCCCCGTCGGCCTCCCGAAGCCGGCGGCGCTCCCCGAAGCCCTCGGTGATGCGGTACAGCACCGGCACAATCACCAGGGTGAGGACCGTGGAGGAGACGAGGCCGCCGATGACGACCACCGCGAGCGGCTGCGAGATGAAGCCGCCTTCACCCGTGAGGCCGAACGCCATCGGGATCAGCGCGAAGATCGTTGCGGCGGCGGTCATGAGGATCGGCCGCAGACGCTTCTGCGCACCGTCTAGGATCGCCTCCTCGACGCCCATGCCGTCGCGTCGGCGCTGGTTGACGAGGTCGATCAGCACGATCGCATTGGTGACCACGATGCCCACCAGCATCAGCAGGCCGATCATGGACGGCAGCCCGAGCGGCACCTGCGTGAGGATCAGCAGCCCGAACGCGCCAACGGCGGCGAACGGGATGGAGATCAGCAGGATCAGCGGCTGGATCAGCGACTTGAAGATCCACACCAGCAGCACGTACACCAGCAGGATCGCGGCGAGGATCGCGATGCCGAGCTGGGTGAAGGTGTCGTCGATCTCGGCGGAGGCGCCGCCGATCTGGGCGCGCGCCGTCTCCGGCAGGTCGTCCTTGGTGGCGTCGATCGCGGCCTGGGCGCGGGCCACCGCGTCGCGGGTGTCATCGCCCGACGGGGTCACGGAGATCGTCACCGTGTCCTGATTGTCCTTCGAAGAGATCGTGGGCGGGATCTGCTCCTCGCGGATCTCAGCGAAGTCCGTGATCGGCTTACCGGCGATCTCGATCTTCTTCAGATCCTCCAGGGTCTCCGCCTTCTTCTGGTCGGCGAGCTGGATCTCCAGGTCCGCGTCGGCCGTGGACAGGGTGCCGATGCCCTGCGGCACCAGCTGCTGCGCCACCATGCCGACGATCGCGGAGTCGCTCAGGCCCGCCTCAGCGGCCTTCTTCCGATCCACCGCGACCACGGCGGTCGGCTGGTCCGCTTCGAGGTCACTGGTGACGCGGTCGATGCCGCTGGGGAGCTTCCCCTTCGTCAGCTCCTTCATGAGGATGTCGTTCGCCTGCTGACGTTCCTTCGCGGTGGCGGCGGAGATCTCGATGGTGACGTCGTTGGAGCCGGTGGGGCCGCCCATGGCGGTCTCTTCGATCTCACCGGCGTCCGGCACGGACTGCATCGCCTTCAGAATGTCCTTGCGCAGAGCCTCCTGGTCGGCCTTGACGTCCGTGGTGATGGAGTAGGACACCTCGTTCGCGGCGCCGCCCATGCCGAAGTCGGAGGCGCCGATGGTGGTCTGCACGGTGTCGACGCCGTCAACAGCCATCACCTTCTTCTCCACCTCAGCGGCCTTCTTGCCGGTCGCCTCCAGGCTGGTGCCGTTCGGCAGGGTCTGCGAGTAGGCGGCCATGTTCTGACCGGAATCGGACAGCAGGTTGATCTTCATCAGCGGCATCAGGAAGCCGGTGCCGACCAGCACCGCGAGCGCGAGCACCACGGTGATGATGGTGTGCCGCTGCGTCCACACGAGGACGGCGCGGTAGATGCGGGACAGCAGCGGGTCGCGGCGGGTGCCGTCGGCCGGCGCCCCCTCCGGCGTCTCCGCCGCCTGCGCGCTCTGCGCGGCCCGTTCCGCCTTCTTCCGCCCGCGGCGCGTCGGGCGCAGGAACCAGTACGCCAGCACCGGCACGATCGTCAGCGACACGAACAGGGAGGCGAGCATCGCGATGCCGACGGTGAGCGCGAACGGGCGGAACAGCTCGCCCGCCATGCCGCTGACCACGGCGACGGGGAGGAACACCAGCACGGTGGCGAGGGTGGATGCGGTGATGGCACCGCCAACCTCGCGCACCGCCACGCCGATGGCGCGCATCCGCTGCGCCGGCGTCGGCTTCTCGGGGCCCTCGTCGAGGTGGCGGGTGATGTTCTCGATGACCACGATGGAGTCGTCGACCACGCGGCCGATGGAGATGGTCAGCGCAGCCATCGTCAGCATGTTGAGCGTGTAGCCGGAGACCATCATCCCGACGAATGCCATCAGCAGCGACAGCGGGATCGAGATGGCGGTGACGATCGTGGGCCGGATCGCCAGCAGGAACAGCAGGATCACCGCGATTGCGAACACCAGGCCGAGCAGGCCCTCTTCAGCGAGCGACGCGATGGACTGCTGAATGAACGGCGCCTGGTCGAACACGGTGGAGATCTCAGCGTCGCCGCCGATGTCGCCGCGCAGGCGGTCCATCGTCGCGTTGACGTCGGTGGACACCTGCACGAGGTTCGCATCGGAGGTCGGCATCACCATCATGACGAGGGAGTCGCGGCCGTTGGTGCGCGAGATGTTCTCGGCGGTCTTCGTGGTCTCCTCGACCTTCGCGATCTCGGACAGCGCGACCGGCTCAGCGGGTGCCTGCGGGTCCTGACCCGCCTGACCCTGCTGGCCGTCCTGACCCATCTGGCCGTCCTGGCCGGGCTGGCCCTGCTGGCCGTCGGGGCCCGCCGCGCCGCCACCGGCCGACGGGGTCACGGGGATCTCCTTGAGCTTGTCGACCGAATCGATGCTCTCGCCGACCGTCACGTCAAGGGTGCGGGACCCGTCGGCCACCTGCCCGCCGGGGATGGACAGGCCGTTGTCGTCGATGGCCTTCTGGATGTCACCTGTGGTGAGGCCGTGTTCGTCGAGCTTCGCCTGGTCGGGGGTGATGCGGACGATCCGCTCGGGCCCGCCGACCACCACGACGGAGGCGACGCCGTCGATCCGCTCCAGCTCCGGGATCACCTGCGAGGACAGGCGCGCATTCAGCTCCGCCGGGTCCAGCTCAGAGGACACGGCGAGGATTCCCGCGGGGATGTCACCGGAACCGCCGGCCACCACCTGCGTGTCCATGCCCTCCGGCAGCTGGTCCTTGATCCGGTTGAGGTTCGCCTCCACCTGGTTCGCGGACCGCGCCACGTCCGTGCCGTACTCGAGGTCGATCGTGATGCGGGTCAGCGACGACTGCGACGTGGACGACGTGCCCTCCACGTTCTCCAGCGCCTGCACCGACTGCTCGATCGGCTGCGCGCCCCGCTCCCGCATCTGCTTCGAGGTGGCGCCCGGCTCCGTCGCGATCACCTGCACCTGCGGCAGCTCCACCGACGGGATCAGCTCCTGCCGCATCGTGAGCATCGCGAGGATGCCGAGAATGGTGACGACCACACTGACCAGCGCGGTGAACGGACGGTTGCGCAGGCTGATGTGGGACAGAAGATGCACGTGTTCTCCCCGAATGCTCGATCTCTGCTCTTACCCTCGCACACGGCGCCCTTCCGGGCCCATGAACAGAAGTCGGTGAGCGCAATTCCACACGCGCAGAATGGCTCGCTGCCCGGTTCCCGTCGGCCGTTACCATGAGCGGCATGCCCGCCTCCCCCGCCTCACCCGCGCCTGTCGCCGCGCCGCCGTCCAGCCGCATGATCCTCGGCCTCGCCGTGCCCGCTCTCGGCGCCCTCGTCGCCGAGCCCCTGTTCGTGCTCGTGGACTCCGCGTTCGTGGCGTACGTGTCCACGCCGTCCCTTGCCGGCCTCGGTCTCGCGTCCACTGTCCTCACCACGATCGTGGGCCTCGCGATCTTCCTCGCGTACGCGACGACCGCTGATGTGGCGCGCGCGGTCGGCGCCGGGGACATGCGCCGCGCCATCGCGAAGGGCGTGGACGCTTCGTGGCTGGCGCTGCTGATCGGCGCGGTGTGCCTCATCGGCCTGGTGGTGGGCGGCCCGGCGCTGCTGGGACTGTTCGGGCCGTCGGACGCAGTCATGCGGGAGGCGACCACGTATCTGCGGATCTCGGCGTTCGGGCTGCCGGCGATGCTGATGATCCAGGCGGCGAGCGGGCTGGTGCGCGGCCTGCAGAACACGACGATCACGCTGATCATTGCGGTGGCGGGCGCGGTGGCCAACATTCCGCTGAACTGGGTGCTGATCTTCGCTTTGGATCTCGGCATCGCGGGGTCCGCGGTCGGCACGGTGGTATGCCAGTGGCTGATGGCCGCGGCGTACATCGTGATCGTGGTGCGCGGTGCCCGGGAGCATGCGTCGCCGCTGCGGCCGCATCTGGGTGGGGTGCGGTCGGTGTGGTCGTCGGCCCGGTGGCTGTTCATCCGGACGCTGACGCTGCGGATCGTGGTGCTCGCGACGACGGCGGCTGCGCTGAAGCTCGGTGATGTGCAGCTGGCGGCGCACCAGCTGATGAACACGGTGTTCATGCTGACGTCGTTGGCTCTGGATTCGCTGGCGATTGCCGCGCAGGCGCTGACGGGGAAGTACTTGGGGGCGCGGGATCGGGCGTCGGTGACGACGGTGATGCGAACGCTGATCCGCTGGTCGGTGCTGGGCGGTGCGGTGGTGTCGCTGCTGCTGGCTGCGGCGGTGTTCGTGGTGCCGGGGGTGTTCACACCGGATCCGGAGGTGCAGGTGGTGCTGTTCTGGACGATGGTGGTGCTCCTTCTGGCGCAGCCGCTGGCGGGGTATGTGTTCGTGCTGGACGGTGTGTTCATGGGCGCGGGCGACGCGAAGTACCTGGCGAAGGCCGGTGTGATCACGATGTGCGCGTATCTGCCGTTCGCTGCGGCGATCTGGTGGGCGGCGTCCGTCGCCGGCGGTGCTGGTGGGACCGACGGGGTCGCGGGATCGTGGGTGTTCGCTGAGGTGTCGGGCGCGCCAGTGGGGCTGCCGCTGCTGTGGGCGGCGTTCACGGTGGTGTTCCTGGGTGCCCGCGCGGTGACGCTGTGGTGGCGCACCCGCACGGACGACTGGATGCACCTGGACGACGCGCCGGAGGGCGCGGGCGCGCAGGGCTGAGACGCGGGGCTGGGCTGGTCAGAACGGCGGCGGGCCGAGTTCTTCCGGCGGCACGGGGGTGCGCCGGGCACGTTTCGTCGGCGTCGCTTCCTCAGTCGGCTTCGTGGGGTCCTTCGGCTTCGCTGGTTTGTTCTTCTTCGCCTCCTCGGTCGGCTCCGCTTCGCTGTTCTCCTCGGCCGGTGCGTGCCGTTCGGGCTGTTCGGGCGTCCTGGATTCGGGCGGTTGCGGGGGCGGCGGCGCGGGCCCGATCTTCTTGCCGGTGCGGTACTGCTCGACTTCCCATGCCTTCCACATCGTGGTGGTGAAGGCGGCGGTGAGCAGGTCCCGGTCCTCGGACACGCTGGCGCGGACCCCTCCCCCGAGGTCCCAGTCGGTGATGCGGCTGCCGGCCGACGACGCCGTGCCGCTGCCCGACGGGCGCGGGTGGCTTCCTGTGCGCCGACTGGGGCGGCAATGCTTCGCTGTCTTCAGCTGGTGGTGGCGACGGCAGAGCAGGTGCAGGTTGTCGAGTTCGGTGCGGCCGCCGCGGTGGGGGTCTTCGTGGTCGAACTCGATGATGTGGTCGGCTTCGGAGACCTTGTGGGTGCGTTTGCTGCAGCCGGGGAAGGCGCAGATCGGGTTGCGGGTGCGCAGGTGCTCGAGCATGGCGGTGCTCGGGGTGTAGCGGGTGGGGGCGACGGGAGCGATGGTGCCGGTCACCGGGTCGGTGAGCAGCCGGTACCAGGTGTCGTGGCCGGCGGCGAGTTCGCGCGCGTAGTCCGCGGGGATGGGAGTGATGCCGTCGATCGTGGCGGGCAGCTGGCTCCTGCCGGCGAGGGTCATCATGGGCACGAGGATGTTCAGGCGGAAGCGGTCGCGGTTGATGTCGACACCGTCGGTGCTGAACTCGGCGGTGGCGGCGAGGCGGCCGCGGATCTCGTCCATGGTCATCGGCTCGCCGGTCCGGGCAACCTCACCGTCCGGATCGAAGGGGATGTCGCGGTTCTCCCTGAGCGCCGTGATTTGGGCTTTCTTGACGGCGCGGGCGGCCTCGTCGAGCCGTTTGGAGAATCCGAGCATTTCGGGGATCTCACCGGTCATGACGATCGACATCGACCCGGGCGCCTGCGGGTCCGGCCCTTCCACTCGCACGCTGTACGCCGGCGCCTCAGCTTCTTCCGCCGCCTCTTCTTCGAGGGATAGGAGGTAGCGCACGAGCAGGCGGACCTCACGGCGGAACGAGTCCGGGGACATGCCGAAGTCCCACTCCTGCATCAGTTCATCCGCCGTGTTCAGGGACTCGATCGTGAGCTGGTCGCTGACGCGCAGCACGTACTCGAACATCTCCACGGTGAGCGCGCCGATTTCCAATTGGTCGAGCAGCTGCGGGAAGCCGACGACCGCGCGGTGGCCGTTCTCGATGCGGCGCTCAGCGCGGTGCACGGTGTCGCGCATGGCGACACCGGCTCGGGCGGCTTCGATTTCTGCGCCATCACCCACGGCAGCGCCGCGCGCGTCAGGGTCCAGCATCCACAGGCCGGCGAGTGCGCGGTATTCACGCACCTGGAGGGCGGCGCGTTCGGCCTGGATATCCCACAGCTCCCGGTAGCGGCGGCCGAGAGTGGGCGTGAACTCGCCGCCGCGCGCCTGCTCGAGGCGGGAGTCAAGAGTGTCCCTGCGGATGGGCAGGCGGGGAGTGATCGGCGTCGGCGGCTTGCCCGACTTGGGTTCTGACTTCTCCGTGGGCTCGGGCGTGCTGTCGGGCGCTGACCGGCCCGGCCGCGGCGGGTGCGGGTGCGGGTGCGGGTGCGGGTGCGGGTGCACGGTCCGGTCTTCCGAGTGCTCGGAGTCATCGTCGGACGGGTCGGGCATAGCCAGCAGCGACACTGCGCTCACCCCCTCGGTCATCAGCAGTACCGGGCCGGATCATCGTCGATCAGGCCACTTCTTCGAACCTATGTTCGATTTTACCCCGGCAACCGTTCGCGATCAAGTCCTCTTAGAACATTTGTTTCCATATCTTCGGTGCGGACAGTTGTCCACAAGCGTGCCGCTGACAGGCGCAGGGAGGGCGCGTGGACCAGGAGCGCAGAGCGCGCCCAGCGGGGACGTTCATCACCCCGCAGTCACCGCGCACTTACACGTCGGCCCCGTCGGCCCGTAGAGTTCCCCCGTGCACGAATCCCCCTCCTCCGAAACCGAGACCGCCGCAGCCGAAACCGTCGCAGCCGCGCCCGCGCAGCCCGACGACACCGCCCGCAACCGCCGCGTCATCACCCTGCTGATCGTCGCCGCGTTCACGGTGATCCTCAACGAGACGATCCTGTCCGTCGCCCTGCCGAACATCATGGGCGACCTGCAGATCGTGGAGACCACCGCGCAGTGGCTCCAGACCGCGTTCATGCTGACGATGGCGATCGTCATCCCCACCACCGGCTTCCTGCTGCAGCGGCTCACCACGCGCACCGTGTTCCTGCTGGCCATGGGCCTGTTCACCGCCGGCACCGCCATCAGCGCCCTCTCCCCCGGCTTCACCCCGCTGCTGCTGGGCCGCATCGTGCAGGCCTCCGGCACCGCGATCATGATGCCGCTGCTGATGACCACCGTGCTGAACCTCGTGCCCCCGCACCGCCGCGGCGCTGTCATGGGCAACATCTCCATCGTCATCTCCGTGGCACCCGCGATCGGCCCCACCATCTCGGGCCTCGTGCTGCAGGTGGCGCCGTGGCGGTTCCTGTTCCTCGTGGTCCTGCCGATCGCGGCGCTCATGCTCGCCGCCGGCGCCCGCTGGGTGGAGAACGTGTCCGAAACCAGCCGCACCCGCATCGACCTCGTCTCGGTGATCCTCTCGGCGTTCGGGTTCGGCGGGCTGATCTACGGGCTCGGCACCATCGCCGCCCCGCGGGCCGACGGATCCCTGCCCGTCGCCCCGGTCATTGCGCTCGTGATCGGCGTGCTCGCCCTGGCCGTGTTCATCCGGCGCCAGCTGCAGCTCCAGCGCACCGACTCGGCGCTGCTGGACCTGCGCACCTTCACCTATTCGCGGTTCCGGCTCGCTCTGATCGTCATGATCCTCGCGATGGGCGCCATGTTCGGCGTGATCATCCTGCTGCCGATGTTCCTGCAGCGTGCCCTCGGCTACGAGACGCTGCAGGTGGGGCTGATGCTGCTGCCGGGCGGTCTGCTGATGGGTCTGCTGTCCCGCTCCGTTGGCCGCGCCTACGACGCGGTGGGGCCGCGCCCCCTCGTGATCCCCGGCGCGATCCTGCTGGCCGCGTCGCTGCTGGCGCTGTCGCGGATCAGCACGGACACCGGCACCCTGTACGTGCTCACCGCGCACATCGTGATGAGCCTGGGGCTGGCGCTGCTGTTCACGCCGCTGTTCACCACCGCGCTGGGGACGCTGCCGCCGCACCTGTACTCGCACGGATCGGCTGCCGTGGGCACGCTGCAGCAGGTGGCGGCCGGTGCCGGCACGGCGCTGATGGTGATGCTGATGGCGCTGCGGTCCGAGGCCGCGGCGCACTCCGGCGTCGAGCCCGCTGCGGCGCTGACCGCGGGTGTGGGCTTCGCGCTGCTGGTCGCGGGCTGCGCGGCGCTGCTGGCGCTGATCCCGGCGTCGATGCTGACGGCGAACCCGTCGGCCTCCGAGGAGCAGGCCGCGCACTAGCGGCGGCGCAGCCGCACCCCCATCAGCCGGCCGAGCAGGCCGGTGCGGCGCCCGTACGGCGGGAAGATCATGCTGAGCGTCTCCGGCTTCAGCGGCTTCTTGACCACCGGTTTCGGGTGCGTGAGCGCCTCGATGCTGGCGCGGCCGTGGTAGGTGCCCATCCCGGATTCGCCGACGCCGCCGAACGGCATCAGCGAACTGCCCGCGTGGGCGAGCGCGACGTTGACGGCGAGCGAGCCGCTGGAGGTCTGCTCGGTGAAGGCTCGCTCCACTTCCGGGTCGTCGGTGAACACCATCGCGGTGAGCGGTTTGTCGCCACTGGTGATGATGCCGATCGCTTCGCTGACGCCGGTGACGGGGATCAGCGGCAGCAGCGGCCCGAAGATCTCCTCGCCCATGATGGGGGTCTCGAGGGCGCCCTCGGAGGCCGACGGGAGCCGCAGCAGAGTCGGTTCGATGAAGCGGTCGGCGCGGTCGGTGCCGCCGCCGTGGACGACACGGTCGCGGGAGGCATCGAGGAGGCCGCTGAGGCGGTCGAACTGCTTGTCACTGACGATGCGGCCGTACTGCCCGCTGGTCTGCGGGTCCTCGCCGTACATGTGCGTGATCTGCCGCTGAATCTCGTCGGCGAGGTCGGTGAGGACGGCGCTTTCGCCCATCACGTAGTCGGGGGCCACGCAGGTCTGGCCGGCGTTGGTGAACTTCGCCCAGGTCAGGCGGGCCGCGACCGCCTTCAGGTCCATGCCGCGGTCCACGTAGACGGGTGACTTGCCGCCGAGTTCGAGGGTGGTGGGGGTGAGGTGCTCGGCGGCGGCGCGCGCCACCACGCGGCCCACGGTGCCGTTGCCGGTGAAGACGATGTGGTCGAAGCGCTGGCGGAGGATGTGGGTGGTCTCGTCGATGCCGCCTTCGATCACCTGCACCCAGCGCTCGTCCATGTGCTCGGCGACGAGGCGGGCGAGGGCGGCGGAGCAGTGCGGGGTGATCTCCGACGGCTTCAGCATCACCGTGTTGCCGGCGGCGATCGCACCGATCACGGGCATGAGGCTGAGCTGCATCGGGTAGTTCCACGGTGCGATGACGAGGACGGTGCCGAGGGGTTCGCGGTGGATGTGGCCGGAGGCGGGCATGAGGAGCGTGCCGAGGCCGAACGCGGAGGGCTGCAGCCAGGACGCCAGGTTATGGCGGATGTGGGAGAGCTCCTGCGTGAGCGTGCCGAGTTCGGTGATGAGGGATTCGGCGCGGGGTTTGCCGAGGTCGGCTGCGAGGGCGTCGGCGAGGAGGTCGCCATCGCGTTCGATGCCGCGCTGGAGGCGGGCGAGCTGCTCGAGGCGGGCGTCAACGGGCCGGGTGATGCCGCTGGCGAAGCCGTCGCGGAGGGCGGCGAGGGCGCGGTCGATGTCGGCGTGGGAGGTCACGTGTTCCTCACTTCCTCGTGAGCGGGTGCGGGGGCGGGCGCGACGCGGGTGCAATAGGCTGGGCGCATGGCCGAATCCTCAGCCGGCGCTCCTGTGATCCAGGCTACGGGAGTCCGCCGAATCCTGATTGTATGCACTGGAAACATCTGCCGATCACCGTTCGGCGAGATCGTTCTGCGCGAACGCCTCGCCGGCACCGGCATCGACGTGTCCTCCGCCGGCATCGGCGCTCTGGAGGGGCACCCGGTGGAGCCGGCGATGGTGGTCGAACTCGAGAAGAGGGGGATGCGGGCCGACGGGTTCCGCGCCCACCAGATCGACGCGTTCGATGTGCAGGACGCGGACCTGATTCTGGTGATGTCGCGCCGCCAGCGCCGCTTCATCACCGAAGAGTGGCCGCGGGCCGCGAAGAAGACCGTGCTGATGGGCGCGGCGCCCTCGATCGCGGACGAGCTCGACGGGCCCGACCCGGCAAGCGCGGTGCAGACCGTGGCGCGGCGCGGCAACGCCGAGGTCATGGAGGTGGAGGACCCGTACCGGAAGGATCCGGGGGTGTTCTCCCGCGTGGCCGACGAGATCGACGCCGCCGCCACCGCGCTCGCTGACGCGCTGATCCGCGCGGGCCGCCGCGCATGACGAGCGCCGCGATGACGGGCACTGCCGTCGCGAGCGCCGCGATGGCGAGCGCCGCCGGGTTCGGCATGCTGCTGAGCTTCGTGTTCGCCCTGTCCGGCGCGGCGAAGCTGCTGGACCTGCCGGGGACGCGTTCGGCGCTGATCTCCCTGCGGATCCCGGCGCGGCCCCTGCACCCGGTGATCGCGGTGGCGGTGCCGGTGCTGGAGCTGGTGGCCGCGGCGGCGCTGTGGGTGCCGGTGCGGTGGGTCGCCGTCGCGGGTGCGGGCCTCGCGCTGGTGCTGATGGCGGCGTTCACCGCGGTGATCGCGGGGGCGCTGCGGCGCGGCGATGCCGTCTCCTGCTCCTGCTTCGGCACGCTCGGTTCCCCGGAGGTGACGAGCGGGACGCTGGTGCGCAATGTGCTGCTGTCGGCGATCGCCGTGGTGGCCGGTGGTGCGGCATGGCTGGGTGCCGCGCCGGGTCTGCTGGCGTCGGTGGCGCCGTCGGCGGCGATCGTGCTGGCCGCGGTCGTGGGCGCGTCGGCCGCGGTGGCGGTGCTGATTGCCGGGTCGAGCAACCGCCTCGCCGGTGAGGCGCCGACGGGGCCGAGCGCGAACGGCGGGCCGACGGGGGCTGCTGCGCCTGGCGCGCACAGCGGTGACGACCCGGATGCCGAGCTCGGCGACTACGTGCGCCTCCCCACTCCGTACGTCGCCTTGACGATGCCGGACGGGACGCGGCCGCCGCTGCGGACCCTGACGCAGACGCAGGCGCTGCTGCTGATCTTCCTCAACCCGGGTTGCGGGCCGTGCGTGCGACTGATGCCGATGATCCGGGAGTGGTCCGAGCAGCTGCATCCGCTGGTTCGGGTGCTGGCGGTGCTGCCGACGGATCCCGGCGGGATGGATGAGGGGACCGCGCAGCACCTCGACGGACTCGACGCGTACGACCCGGACAACGAGATCGGCCAGATGATGGACCTCATGGGCCGCCCCTCCGCGGTGCTGCTCGGCGCGGACGACTACCTCGCCGGCGGGCCTGTCGCCGGGTCGGACACCGTCATCGAGTTCGTGCAGGACATCCGCGCGCAACTGGAGGAGGGGCAGGCCACGGCCGCCTCCGCGGCAGATCCGGCAAGCGCCGAGTAGTTCCGCTTACACCAGCAGCGCGTGGCTGCGCAGCAGCGCGAGCACCTCGGCGAGGATCGTCTCGGAGTCGGGGTGGTCGCCGATCTCGGCGCGCAGCAGCGCCAGCAGGTCCGCCTCGGTGAGATCAGCGGGGGCGTCGGCGTCCTCGTCGGCCTCCAGCAGCAGGCTCCACAGGAGCGCGCTGAGGCCTTCCAGCACCACGGCCGTGGGGGCGTCGCCGCCGGTGAGGACCACGCAGCCGTCGGCTGTCCACACCGCCTGGTGGAAGGGCAGCAAGCGCAGCGGAGCCCCGGCGGTGCCCGCAGCGGAGTCGCTACCAAGGACCGACGGGTCCGGTGCCTCGGCCGGCCGCAGATGCGCCGGCGGGTCCACGATGTCGCACTCGAATGACGCCCCGGTCGGGGCGTCTGCCGGTGCGTCATCGGGTCCGCGCAGGTGCTCCGCCAGCGCGGCCGGCAGGTCCGCAGACTCGGCGTAGGTGGCGCGCAGCAGGCCGCCGGTCTGCTGCAGCAGGCGCACCAGGGTGCCGAGCGGGTTCGGGATCAACCAGATCGAGGAGGACTGACCGCTGATCTCCGCAACCGCCTCCACCATGCGCATCGTCTCGAACGTGACGCCGTCGGCGTCCTGATCGCGGTTCACCAGGAGGAACACGGACGGCGCGCCGACGCGGCCGGTCAGCACCCGGTCGATGCCGACCTCCGCCATGGTGAAGTCGCGCTTGCCGATTCTGGCCCCGTCGATCGTGTACACGTGCGAGAGGGGCTTCGGGTAGGCGTCGATCTGCAGGGAGCGCGGGTCAAGGATGGTGAGCTCGTCGGTGATGTAGCCGCCGCTGGCGGCGAGGACCGTGGTGGCGGTGGACTTACCCGCGCCGGAGGCGCCGGTGACCATCACGATGCCCACGCCCGGCAGGTCGACCGCGCCGGCGTGCAGGAGCAGCCGCTCGCCGATGAGGTGTTCGATGAGGGCGGTGGTGACGCGGCCGGAGACGATGTAGGAGGAATCGGCGAAGTTCGGCGGCAGCTGGATCGTGTCCGCGCCGTCGGCGTCGTCGCCGGTTTCGCCGGTGATGCCGACCCGCAGGGTGATGCCGGCGGGTGCGGGATCTCGCGGCGAGCGTGTGACCAGCGGCTCCCACAGCTCGGCGAGCTGCGCGGCGATCGCGGCGGTGCCGCGGTCGGGCTCGGCGGCGGGCGCGAAGCGCAGCACCACCGGCAGGTCCGCGACCTCCAGGTGCAGCGGCGCGGGGGTCGTGCTCATGCGGTGTCCACCAGCCCGTCGGCGGCGAACTCCTCCAGCACAGTGCGCAGCTGCTCGGCGGCATGGGACGGCATATCGGGCATGTCGCGGCGCATCCGGTCAGCGACCTCGTCGGCCGTGAGGGCCTCCTCCGCCTCCTCGAGCGTCATCAGCAGCAGCAGCGCCGCCGCGTTGACATGGGTGTAGGGCCCGGAGGGGAAGATCCCCACCCAGGCCTCCTCACCGCCGGGGTCGATGTCGAAGCCGAACGGGCGGGCACGGTAGCGCACTCCCCCGCCGGGCGCAGCGCGGTCATCGATGGCAGCACGGTCGTTCATCACGGCACGCTCGCCTGCACGATCCGGCCGTGACCACCCACCGACACCGCGCCATCATCAGCGCTGACGAACACGGCGTCGCCGGGACGGACACGGGCTCGACCGGAGTCGCTCTGCAGCAGCACATCGCCCTCGATGCACAGCAGGATCCGCGGCCCCTGCCCCGGCACCCGGATCGACGGGTAGAAGCTGGCGCCGTCCGGCAGCGTGGTGATGGACAGTTCGAAGTCGTCGATCGGGGAGAAGTACGCGGCGGTGTTCTCCGTCAGCTGCTCCGGGCCGATGCGGATCGGCGGCGCCGCCGCCACCGACGCGCACTGCAGCAGTTCGTTCGCATCCACCTTCTTCGAGGTGAGGCCGGCGCGCAGAACATTGTCGCTGGAGGCCATGATCTCGATGCCGAGACCGGACTGGTAGGAGTGGATGATGCCGTCGGGCACGAACATCGCCTCCCCCGGCTGCAGCGACACCGGGTTCATCAGCAGCGCCGCCGCCACCCCCGGGTCCCCCGGGTGCACAGCCTGCAGGGTCGACACGGTCGCATCGATGCGCGGGGACGGCGACTCTCCACTGTCCAGCCTCCGTCGGCAGGCCTCCGCGAGCGCCCCCACCTCCTCGGCCGACGGGGACAGCGCCGGCGTGACCAGGCGGCGGAAGGCGGCGCGCATCCCGTGGGCCGACGGGTGCTCCGTGATCAGCTGCGTCAGCTGCTCCGACAGGGGCGTGTCCAGCCCCCGCACGATGGAGAGGGCTTTGCGGGGGGTGCGGAATCCGCAGAGGGCCTCGAACGGGGTGAGCGCCATCAGCATTTCGGGCTTGTGGTTGGCATCGCGGTAGTTGCGGTCGCCCGAGTCGAGGGGGATGCCGGCGGCGTTCTCCGCCGCGAACGACTCCTGCGCGTGCTCCTTCGACGGGTGCACCTGCAGGGACAGCGGCTGCGCGGGGGCGATGAGCTTCAGCAGGAACGGCAGAGCGGGCCCGAAGGCGCGCATCACGGAGTCGCCGAGCATGCGGCGCGGGGCGGCGGCGATGACCGCGTCCAGGCCGCGGGCGCCGTCGGCGATGGTGGAGGGGGCGAGCGGGTGCGCGCCGAACCAGATCTCCGCCCACGGCTGCCCGTCGGCGGGGCGGGACAGGAACTGGGGCAGAACATCGGTGGATCCCCAGGCGTAGTGCTGGACGAAGCCGTCGATCCTCAGCATCGGTCACCATCCTCGGTGGTCGGGCGGGCAGTAGCATGGGCGGCATGGAGGAGCTGTCGACCAACGCACCGGTGGAGCCGCGCCTGCGCATCACGCACGCGCTGCTGCAGGACCTCGCCGACGGCTGCGGCGCGGACGTCCTGCACATCAAGGGCAGCGCCATCCACCCGGAGCTGGCGGAGGGCCGCGGCGTCTCCTCGGACTGCGACGTCCTGGTTCGGCCCGCGCATGTGGCGGCGTACCTCGCCGCCATGAAGGCGACCGGGTGGGAGATGCGCACCAGCTTCGAGCAGGGCTCCGTGTTCGCTCACGCGGCAACGCTGTACCACCCGGTGTGGGGCACCACCGATCTGCACCGCTCCTACCCCGGTCTCGCCGCCGAGGCGGCCGACGTGTTCACGGCCCTGTGGGCCCAGCGCGACGGCATGGACCTGGGCGGCCGCACCGTGCAGGTGCCGAGCCGCAGCGACCAGGCCCTGCTGCTGCTGATGCATGCGGCGCGCTCCGACGGCCCGAAGGCCGAGCACGACTTCGACCGCACGTGGACCTCCGCGACCGCGCAGGAGCGGGCGGCGCTGGAGGCGCGCGCCGGTGAGCTGCAGGGCCTGGCGGCGCTGCTGGTCCTCACCGATGAGGGCGACGGGGTGCGGCGCGAGCGCGCCCGCAGCATGCAGGACTTCCACCTGTGGGATGCGGTGATCTCCGGCGCGAACCCCACGGAGGTGTGGTCGGCGCGGCTTCAGGACGCGCGCGGTGTGCGCGGAAAGCTGGCGGTGGCGTGGAGCGCGGCTCATATCAATCGTGACCATCTCGCTCTGCGCCTGGGGCATCAGCCGAGCGACCGTGAGGTGCGGCAGGAATGGCTGGATCGTCTGCGGCGCGGTGGGCGGCGCCTGCTGCAGATGGTGCGGCGCCGGTCCTGAGCGCGCGCTGCACCACCGCCCGGCCGGTGAGGACGCCGATGGCGCCGCCGAGGGTGTTGGTGACGACGTCGCCGATGCTGGCGATGCGGGTGCCCATGGAGAACTGATACGTCTCGACCGCGATGGACGCCATCGCGAGGGCGAGGATCCACCAGCGGGTGCGGATCAGCAGATGGAGGGCGAAGCCGATCGGGATGAACAGCACGATGTTCATGAGAGCGGCGAAGGCCTCCGGGGTGATGAACCGAGTGAGGCCGACGGGCCCCAGCAGTGCCTGCCAGACGGCGACGTTCAGCCGGTTCACGCCCCAGCCGTCCGCCGTGGTGAGGAGCGAGCCGACGGCGACGACGGTCGCGAGCAGAATGAGCGCGCCGAGAATGCGCAGGCGGGCGCTCAGGGAGGCGGGCCGGGTGCTCATCAGTACGCCCCTTCGGAGGCGATGACAGCGCGGACCGTGCGGACCAGGATCGACATGTCCTGTGCGAACGACCAGTTGTCCACGTAGAACAGGTCGAGGCGGACCGTCTCGTCCCAGGAGAGGTCGGAGCGGCCGCTGACCTGCCACAGGCCGGTGATGCCGGGCCGCACCGACAGGCGCCGGTGCGCATCGTCGTGGTACGACTCGACCTCGCTGGGCAGTGCGGGGCGCGGCCCGATGAGGGACATGTCGCCGCGCAGCACGTTCCACAGCTGCGGCAGCTCATCCAGGGAGTAGCGGCGCAGAACACGGCCCACGCGGGTGATGCGCGGATCTTCGGCCATCTTGAACATGACGGCGTTGCCGCGGTCGCGGTCGGCGTTCTCCAGCATCTGGGCGCGCACCTTCTCCGCGTCCGGCACCATGGAGCGGAACTTCAGGAAGCTGAACAGCTGCCCGTCGCGGCCCACGCGCTGCTGGGTGAAGAGGACGGGACCGCCGTCGCCGAGCTTCACCGCGAGCGCGATGGCGAGCAGCAGCGGGGAGATGAGGATCAGGCCGGCGGCGGTGGAGACGATGTCGAAGGCGCGCTTGGACCAGCTGAGGGAGGCGCGGGCGCGCGGCGGCTCCAGGTGCACGAGCGGCAGGCCCGCAACGGGGCGCATCATGACGCGGTCCGCTGCGATCTCACTCATGCCCGGCACCACGATGACGTCGAGGTCGAACGCTTCGAGGTCCCAGGCGATGCGGCGGAACTCGTCACTGGTCATCATGGAGCCGGCGGTGAACAGCAGCACGGAGGGGCGGTGCTCGCGGACGATGTCGGCGAGGTGGTCGGTGGTGCCGAGGGCGTCGATGCCGAGGCGGGAGCGGCGGCGCGGGTCGTGCGGTGGAGTGATGGCGCCGACGATGTCATACCCGAGCCAGGTCTCGCGGGTGATGGTGCGGGCGATCGCATCCACGTGCGGCATGGATCCGACCAGCACCACACGGGACTGCAGGTGCCCGCGGGCGCGCATCCCGTTGATGACGCGGCGGATCACGAACCGGCTGGCCAGGAGGAACACCGGCCCGATCATGAAGAAGATCGTGAAGAACACGCGGCTCAGCGGCTGCCCGGTGAGGAACAGGGCGATGCCGGAGAAGCCGGCGGCCACCACGGTGGCGCGCAGGATCGCGGAGTAGATCTCGGTGCCGGTGGTGGCGAAGCGGGGGTTGTAGCCGCCCATCAGCGCGATGGCGATGAGCCATCCGAGGGCGAGCGCCCACACACCGTCCCCAAGATGGTTGGAGAGGTCGTTGGCGTGCTCCACACCGGGGACGGACTGGCGGATGAGATAGGCGATGAGGAGGGCAAGGCCGAGGCCGATGAGGTCGGCGGTGACCTGGACGATGCGGTAGATGCAGCGACCCCGTGAGGCGGTCGGCTGCACTGTGGCGGCGCGAGTCGCGTCGACCGTGCTCATCAGCACCTCCTCCTCGGTCGTCATCACGTCGTTTCGCACGCTTTACCCTACCGTGTGGTCGAGGCCGTGGGGAATCAGCCGATCGGGCGCGCAGGAACTCCAGCCACCACAGCGCCGGCGGGGACGTCGCGGGTCACCACCGCACCGGCGCCGACGGTTGCTCCCGCACCGATGGTGACGCCGCCGAGGACGATGACACGCTGACCGAGGAAGACTCCGTCGCCGATGGTGATGGGGCCCGTGGGACGCACTTGAGAACGATCCCTGCGGTCGTGGTCACCACTGTTGATGAAGACCCCATCGGCAAACATGCATCTGTTCCCAATCGTCACCGGACTGAGTGCGTGGATGTGGACGTCATGCCCGATGTACACGTCATCCCCGATCCGCAAGGGGGCCCCCTCACTTCCGAGCCATACACCTTCGTAGACGGCCCCGCGCGATCCGATGCTGATGCGATCGGTTCCGGTGAGACGCCGTGGGGAAGCGATGACCGTTCCTTCCCCAATGGCGGCGAAGGCGCGTCTGTACAGGGCGCGGGTCAGCAGTGCACCTGTGTGCCAGCGCAGTGATGCGGGTGCATTGACCAGACGGTTCATCAGAGCGGACATCGTGGCCCCCTTCTCAGCAGGTGAATGCGGCGGCGAGCTGTTCGGCTCGGTGGACAAGGGTGTGCTCGGCAAGGGTCCGGCGCTTGCCGGCTTCTCTGATCGTGCGGGCCCAGGAGGGGTCGGTGACGATGCGCTGCGCCTGATCCACTGCTTCGTCTGCACTGCTGGCGACCAGCAGTTCGCGGCCCGGTTCGTACAGGCCCTCGACGTCCGCTCGGTCGATGATCTGAACGGCTCCCACACCGCACGCTTCGAAGGTGCGCATGGTGAAGCCGTCCTGGTCGCCGTGGATGTTCAGGGTCGCCGCACCGTCCCGCATCACCTGGTAGGCGTCAGCGCGCCGGAGATCGCGTCCCCATGGCAGGGCAGGGCGGGAAGAGCCCCAGGTCCGCAGCACATCACGGGGGTCCTTGGACCAGTCACGGCCGTAGACCCGCACGGGGATCCCCGCATCCGCGAGGCGGGTCATCACCGTCTCCCGGTTCGGATACCGCGCACCAATGAAGGTGAACTCCCCCGTCCGAGTACCTGCCGGCCGCACCTGCATCAGATGGTCGAACCCCAACGGCACATGATGGGCGTTCATCCCCGCTTCCCGCAGCTCATCGGTGTCATGAGCGGAGTAGCTCGCCACAAAGGGGATGCCGGCAAGGGCGCTGCGGTCCCACCGGGTACGGCGGAGTTCGTCATAGAGCCAAAGTGCCCGGGGGATCCCCATGGCGTCCAGCTCCGACCAGACATCGTCGGCGAGGACGTCCCCTTTGATCACGAGGACAGCCTGAGGCTTCACAGAACGGAGCGCACGGATCGCCGAGTCGGTGATAGCTCGCGTGCGCTGTTCGGTGGTGTCCCTTCCGAGCCTCTCCGGGAGTTCGTGCAGGAGCTTGGTTCGCGCCTTCGCTGCGACAGTGGCGTTGTGGTCATAGAGGTGCACCATGACCTGGTAGCCCAGCTGCTCGAATGCGGCGCTGAACGCCCGATCGTAGTCGTGGAAGGCGGGGCTGAGGATCAGCAGTCGTGCCCCTCTCACGAGGTGAGCCCCTTGTCCTGCAGTTCATCGAGCGCATCATCCCACACCGTCGAGTCAGCACCGGGCTGCTGCCAGGACGACTGGATGAAGTCGGCGACCGCGTCCCGGGGGCTCACAGCGGGCATCGGACCGCCGAGCTCGCGCAGACGGGTGAGGTCAGCAGCCGCATCCTGGATGTCGCCGGCGCGCTCCACATCCACGTGTTCGATCGCTACGTCGGTGCGCCCAGAGGCGTCGATGGCGAAATGGGCGAGGTCCAACAGAGTGATGCGCTCGCCGCTTCCGGTGTTGACCACAATGTCCTCCCCGGTGTCGGCGCAGTGCTGCAGTGCCCAGGCGATCACCCGGGCCACATCGCTCACGTGGACGAAGTCCCGTGTCTGCAGACCGTCACCATAGATGGAGATCGCCCGGCCCTCACGCAGGCGGGCCAGGAACGCCGCGAGTACGCCGGTGTACGGGTTATGGAGGGCCTGGCCGTACCCGATGACGTTCTGGGGGCGGATGATCGCGGAAGGGACGCGGTTCGCGGTGGTCTTGGAGAGGACTGCCTCCGCCTCCGACTTGGTCTCACCGTACACGGAGACTGGGTGGTGCTCATCGCTCTCCCGGGAGGCCTCGGCGACGGCGCCGGGGCCCCGGCGCTCGCCGAAGACGATCCCCCGGTCGGGCCACAATGTGCGGCCCTCGCCATACACGGCACGAGAGCTCAGGGACACGATCGGGATGTCGTGCTCCACGGCGAACTGCGCTGCCCGCCGAGTGCCGTCCACGTTCACGCGCCGGTACCGGTCCTGTTCGTACATGGACTGGCCGGTACCGGTCTCCGCCGCCAGGTGGATGAGCCCTTCCGCTTCACCGAGCTCAGCCCAGGCTGACTCGTCGAGGATGTCCCCCTTCACGACCCTGCCGGGAAAGGCATCAGCATCAGCCATGGGGTCTGCGTGGACCTGGTCGAGCAGACTGTCCAGGGCGATGACGGTGTGCCCTGCATCGACGAGCTGGGCGGCAACGTGACGGCCGATGAAGCCGGCGCCTCCGGTGATCGCAATGTGCATAGCTGTTCCTTCTGTCGGTCTGATTCTCTGGTCAGGGGGTGCTGGAGGGGGCGAGCTGGTCGGCGAGTCTGTGGAGTTCGCGGATGAACCGCTCTTCGGAGAAGGTCTCGGCGTGGGCGCGGATCCCGTCGGCCCCGAACGGCGGGTGCTGCTCGAACCGGTCCACGGCGTCGCGGATATCGGCGGGGACGGGGGCGTCGAAGAACAGGCCGTTGGTGCCTTCGCGGATCGTGTCGAGATAGCCGCCGGCGCGCAGCGCGATGGTGGGGATGCCGTGCGCTCCCGCTTCGAGGGGGGTGAGGCCGAAGTCCTCGTGACTGGCGGCGATGAGGGCGCGGGCGTGGGCGTACGCCCAGCGCATCTCGGCGTCGGTGAGGTCTTCGAGGAGGCGGACGTTCGCGGGCGCGTCGGAGCGCAGCTGGTCGCGGAGGGGGCCGCGGCCGATCACGATGAGGCGGCGCTCCGGGGTGTCGCGGAACGCCGCGATGACGCGGTCCACGTGCTTGTAGGGCTGCAGGCGGGACACCACGAGGTAGTGGCCGCCGTCCTCACCCCAGCCGGTGACGCCGGCGGGCATAGTCTGCTCACCGTCGGCGACGGACGGGGAGAACGGCGGGAACAGGGTGGGGGCGTCGATGCCGTAGACGCGGCGGATGCGCTCACGCACCACCGTGGAGTTGCCGCGGTAGGTGTCCGCGGCGCGGGCGGCGCGCTGGTCCCACGCCTTCAGCGGGGCGGTGAGGACGGCGAGGGCGAGGCGCTGCGGGGAGAGGCGGCCGGCGGAGCCGAGGTAGTCATCGGCCACGTACAGCCAGCGGGCGGGGCTGTGGCAGTACACGGCCATGGCGCCGGTGCGGCCGAACGCGTGCGCCCAGCCGGAGGAGGAGGCGATGACGAGGTCGGCGTCGATCCGCAGGGCGGAGGCGGCCGGTGCGAGCAGCGGCAGGGCGAGGCGCGGATCGCGGCGGAACAGTCCGATGCCGTTCAGCGGGGACGTGCGGATCCTGACGTCACGGTATTCGGGGTAGGTCTGGTCCGGTTCGTAGAAGAGGGTGTGGACCTCGGCGTCGGGGAAGGCGCGCACGATCGACAGCACGAGGCGTTCGGCGCCGCCGCGCTGGGTGAGGTAGTCGTGGGCGATGGCGATGCGGGGGCGGCGGGCCCCGGCGTGATCGGTGGTTGCCAGGGCGGTGCGCTCAGCATGCCGATGGCCGGCGAGGGCGGCGCCCTCCACACTGACGGCGATGATTTTGCGCGCGACCGGCGCGGGCAGAACGCGGGCTGCGCGGTCGGCCATTGCGGGCAGGGCGCCGGGGCCGCGGCGCATCGTGCGGGCCGCGAGGTCCACAGCCCTTCCCCACAGGCCCGGCGGGGTGGTCGGGGTGGGCAGCGGGGCCGACGGATGCCGCCGGTGGAACAGAGCGCGGGCGCTGCCGGAGTCGAACGCCTTCGCGGACCGCGCCGCTGCGGAGCGGGCGGGCCCGTGATGCTCGGCGTCGGCTCCACCGGCGATGACGATGGGGATGCCGGCGTCGTGCAAGCGCCACCCGTAGTCGATGTCTTCCCATCCGTAGGAGGTGTACGCGCTGGAGTAGCCGCCAAGACGGTCGTGGACGGCGCGGGGCACGGAACAGCTGGCGGCCCACAGGGTCCAGCGCTGGTCCGCGGGAAGGGCGCCGGCGCGGCGAGCGGAGGCCACGGCGGCGGCTCGGCCGTAGGCGCGGGCGTAGGCGGAGTCGTTGTGGATGTCGCGGGTCAGGCCCACCGCGGCGCACTCCCCTTCCCCGACGTGGGCGCGGACATGAGCACTGATGTAGCCGGGCGGGACGACGAGATCGTCATCGCAGCGGATGAGGACATCACCGCGGGCTGCATCGAAGCCGGCGTTCAGGGCGGCGACCCGTCCGCGGTTCTCGGGGAACACGATGGCGCGGGCATCGATGCGGGTCTCGGCATCGACGATCGCGGGGGTGCCGTCGTCCACGCCGTCGACCACCACGATCACCTCGAACGGCGGCGTGCCGTCCTGCTGGGCCGCGAGGGAGTCGAGGAGGGCGGGCACGCGGTCCGCGCCTCGGTAGGAGGGGACGATGACGGAGGCGACGGGCGCGTCGACGCGGTCGCGGTGGGCGGCTCGTGCGGTGGGATCAGACATGCGCTATTCCGGGGTTGAGGAGGAGGCGGCGGAGGCGGCGGTGGCCGGCGCGCGGGGAGAACATCTCCTCCCAGCGGTCGCGGCCCTCCTGCACCATCGCCGTGTGCTGGACGGGGGTGGCGCTGACGGCGCCGCGGATGGCGTCGGCGAGGGCGGAGGCGTCACCGGATCGGGCGATCCACGGGTGCATCTCCCCCATCACCTCGGGCAGGGCGCCGGCGTCGGAGACGACGACCGGCAGACCCATGGCGAGGGCTTCGGCCGCGACCAGGCCGAACGATTCGGGTGCGACTGAGGGGATCACAGCGAGGTCCACGCGCGTGCGGAACTCCTCCCGGCTGAGGCGCCCGGCGAGTTCCACCCGGTCACCGAGGGCGCTCAGCTGTCGCTGCAGGGAGCGGAAGTCGGCGTCGTCGCCGATGTCGTCACCGGCGATGACGAGCCGGTAGTCGCCGCCGAGGCGGTCGTTCAGGATGTGGACGGCGTCCAGGAGGACATCGAGACCCTTCTCGGGCGTGAGGCGGCCCATGAAGCCGAGGGTGAGGGGGCCGTCGGCCGGCAGCTCCCGCGGCATGAACGGCAGGTCCTCCGTCCAGTTCATCATCACGTGGCCGCCGGGGATGCGGGCCGCCATGAAGGCGGAGGGGACGATGACGCGGTCTGCTCCGACGGTGACGATGCGCGCCTGGGCCCCGGACATCGTGACCGGCAGGTCCTGCATCTCAATGATGCGGCGCCCCATCCCGATGGTGGCGGCGGCCGGCACGGGGCCGTTGCACCAGAGGGGGATGCGGAGGTTGCGCAGGCGCCAGGCGGCGAGCCCGCGCTGGTAGGCGCGCGTTGTGGCGGCGGGCACGGGGTGGGTGTCGAAGCCGTGTGCGGCTGCGCGGTCCACGAGCTCGGAGGGGGAGGCGGGGCCGATCACCAGGGGGCGGTGGCCGAGGACTCGCATGCCGTCGGCGATGGCGAGCAGCATCGTCTCCGCACCGCTGATGGTGCCGGCATTGCTCGCTATGGCGATGGTCGGTGTGGGGGTCATCGGCGCTCAGCCGCTCCTCGCCCATGTCAGGTCGGTCAGGAGCTCTCGAAGCCGGCGGGTGCCCGCCTCTGGTGAGAAGTCCTCCTCGTACCTCCGGCGGGCCCTGCGCAGAAGCGATGCATGGTCATCGCCGAGCTCGTCGATCGCCTTCAGGATAACCCGCGCCAGGTCGGAATCGTTACCGTTTCGTGCCCTGAAGGGGTGCTCGGGACCGGCCACTTCTGGAAGAGCACCCGCGTCACTGATGATGAACGGCATCCCCGCCGCCATCGCCTCCGCGACGACGAGGCCGAACGTCTCCTCCGCCCTCGACGGGAACACGCACAGGTCCACCTGGGCGAACAGCTCCCCGCGCGGCACCCAGCCGAGGACGCGCACGTCCTCGGTGTGGTCGATGAGGCCCTGGATGACGCGGTCGTCCTCGCTGGTGCCGAAGCGGTTCTCCCCGCCGAGCACGAGCTCGACTGGGCGGGGGCTCTGCTGCTGGACGGTCCGGAAGGCGTGCAGGAGGACGTCGACGCCCTTGTCGCGGGTGAGCCGGCCGAGGAAGCCGATGCGAATGGGGGCGCCGGGATCCGGCACGTTCGGCTGCTCTCCCGCGCCACCGTCCCGCGCCGGCGCGAAGCCGGGATCCTCCACCCAGTTCCACAGCACTCGGGCACGCGGGAAACGTGTCTTCATGAAGCGGGACGGGACCACGAGCGGGGCGGAGTCGGCCAGCGCCACCGCAGCGGCGAAGCGGTTGACGCCGGCGGGCAGGGCATGCAGTTCGAGCAGGCGGGGCCCCTGGCCGACGGTGGCGAGCGACGGCACGAGCCCGTTGCACCACAGGGGCAGAGCCCGGCCCCCGGAGCGGCGGTTCCGCAGACGCCACAGCGCGAGGCCGACCATATATGCGGGGCGGGAGGACGCGGGGATCGCGTGGGTCGCGAATCCGCGGTCAGCGGCGGCGTCGATGATCTCGGAGGGCTCCGTCGGCCCGAGGACCAGCGGGCGGTGCCCGATCTCCCGGAGTGCTTCAGCGATGGCGAGAAGCATGACCTCACCGCCGCCGATGTCGCCGTTGTTCGCGGCGATCGCGATCGTGGGGGCGCTCGCCATCGTCACCGATTCTGCTCCGGAATCAGCCTACGAGAAGGAAGACCCGTCACACGGTGGCGCATGGCTGCGTATGTGCGCCCCGCATTCGCGATGACCGTCGATGCTGTCTGTCTGTCGAGGGACCGATGTCGGACGAGGCCGTCTGCCAGAGCTCCGGCCGACTGCAGAAGCTCGCGAACAGTGGTCCATGGGGTGTAGCGCGCTGAGTCGTACCGCGGATACCGGTGAGCCATCAGAACCCGTCCCTGCCCCAGCAGGAAACGTTTGCGCACACTCGCGGCTGTGTCGGAAAGGGTGAAGTCCACCTCGGCTCCAGGTGCGTAGACCAGCGGGAACCCCGCTTCCTGGACACGCCAGGAGAAGTCAACGTCGTCGAACCCGTAGGGAGGCAGGGACTCATCGAACCCGCCCACAGCCAGAAGGGTTGACCGTGCAACCGCACAGTTCGCTCCGACCACTGTGGGCAAGTAGGAAGTCGCAACCAACCCCGACCCGAATTCCTTGTGGACTCGTTCGCCGGCCGTGTTCCACAGAACGAGGCGACCGCCGACCAACTCTCTGCTTGTCACAGCTGCTGACATCGCTGCCACCCAGTGCGGCCGCACTGCATCGTCGGCGTTACAGAACGCGATGACCCGTCCCGAGCACTCGAGCACCCCGATATTGCGCGCGTGAGGGATGCTCGGTGCGGAGCCGGATGACACCAGGGTGATCCGCTCGGCCGCATGCACCGGTTGGCCGACCCACTGTCGAACGAGGTCAGCGGTGCCGTCGGCTGACCCATTGTCCACAACGACCACTTCGAACGGCGGATGCTCGATCTGCGCATCAAGCGCGTCCAATTGTCGCTGAATCGTGGCCGCTCCGTTGCGCACACAGACCACCACGGAGACATCAATGGCGTTGCTCACGAGGATCACCCTTCCCTTCCATACTCGGCGGCTGGATCCGCAGCGTGCTTGCTGCTCGCCCAGCCCGGCCCAGGGTCGCTGACCTCGCGTTGTATGCGCCCCTTCTGCTGCACGTAGATCGCGAACGCCATGGCAATCATCCACATCGGCGTGTAGAACACTTCGCCGAGCCGCCACGCGCAGATGAGGATCGCGATGCCCACGGCCTGGGCGTAGAATTCGTCGGCGCTCGGGCTCTGCCGGAACGGCTGCACCATCACGATGACGCTGACCGCCACCACGAAGATCAGCCAGGGCCAGCCGCCCTCCACCAGCGCCGTCAGATACGAGGAGTGGAAGAACCAGGTGCCGCCGTCCATGGACACGACCGCGTCTCCGAGCCCGTTGCCGACGAACCGCGCACTCTCCGCCTTGATCTGGGACGCTTCGTCGATGCGGGCGCGCAGCAGGTCCGAGCCCTCACGATCGGAGAACACGCCGATCTGCGAATAGTCCTCGGAGATCAGGTTGACGACGAACGCGATGATGACAGCGAACAGCCAGCGGCCCACCACCGGCAACTTCGGGGCGATCAGCACCCATCCGAGCGCCGCCGCGTAGGCAGCGAGCGAGGTCCGCGAACCCGTCAGCCACAGCGCACCGGTGAAGAACAGGAAGGTGATGGCGCGCGGTCCCGGCCGCTTCACATAGTGCAACGCCATCAGCCCGACGATGCAGTACGTCAGCCCCGCCACGTTCTTATCGCCCAGCCAGCCCGTCAGGTACTTGCCGTAGTTCGCGGACACCAGCCCCATGAAGAACAGGGGAACATTGAGCACCAGCGCGGTGGTCATCCCGGCGATGCCGGAGCGCAGGTCGATGCGCCCGGAGGCGAGGAAGAACAGGGCCGCTGTGAAGGCGCTGAACTTGATCAGGCGGCCCTGCCAGTCCGCCGCGATGGCAGCGTCCTGCACGCCCCACATGGACACGAGGAACAGGTACAGCATCGCCAGGATCAGCGCCGCGATCAGCAGCTCCTGGTTCTTCAGCTCCACGCGCGGCCGCCGCATGAACGCGAGCACGCACAGCGCCGGCACGATGAGGGTGTAGGCCGCGCTGCCGCCGCCCAGAGGGCCGAGACCGGAGATCAGCAGGAAGAACAGCACGAATTCGGCGATGCGGATGCTGCCGGTCTCACGGGCGTACTCGCCGAGGCGGTCGCGCACCGCGGTGGCGGTCTCGGCGGCGCGGTCGCGGCGTCCGGGAAGCACGGGATGCTGGTCGTGGGTCACCGGCGGCTCACCTCCCTGATCGGCCGGTCGGTCAGCATCCGACGGTACACGGCGGAGATCTGCTCCACCATCGCCTGCACGGAGGGAATCGTCTCCGCGAGCGCGGGCCGCTCCGACGGCTGCAGGCCCTGCTGCTGGAGGACGTGCGCCACCGCGGGGGCGTCCGACGGGTCCTGGATCAGCCCGGTCCCGCCGGTGATCTCCGCGTTGCCGCCCACATCGGTGGCGACGATACCGAGCCCGCGGGCTGCTGCATCCAGCAGCGTGTACGACAGGTTCTCCCACGCGGACAGCTGCACCACCACGTCATGGTCGGCGAGCGCTGAGTCAGAGTCGACGACGCCGGGCATGGTGACGGCGTCGTCGAGTCCGAGGCGGGTGATGAGGTCCGCGCAGGCACCGCGTTCGGGGCCGTCACCGGCGAGGGTGAGCCGTGCCTCCGGGTGGCTGCGGTGCAGTTCGGCGAAGCCGCGCAGCACACAGTCGAGGCACTTCTCCGGGGCGAGGCGGGACAGGGACAGGATCCGCAGGCCCGCCGCCGGGGCGACTGGCGAGCCCGGCCGGTCAATGCCGTTGCGGATCACCGTGATGGGGGCGCCGCTCCCCCACTGCCGCTGGATCTGTTTCCGGGTGGACTCGCTGACCGCGATCACGTGGTCCGTTCGCCTCAGCCGCGCCGAGTGCAGGCGCGCCTTCACCCGTGCCGAGGCTGCGGAGCGCTGGTAGAGGCGGGAATCGGCGGCGATGCCGTGCTCCGTCGAGACGCGCCGCACGTCGATGCCGGCGGTGGCGGCGCTGACGGCGAGGTCCGCGAACGCCAGATGGGTGTGCACGATCTGCGGGCGAAGCGCGGACACGATGCGGCGCAGCGCCGGGACGGCGGTGCGTGCCCCGTCGGCCGCCCCGATCGGGCCCGTCACCACAGCGGCCCCCGCCGCGCGCAGCTGCCCGGCGAGCGGCCCCTCCGGCACCGCGAACACGAGCCGGTGGCCGGGAATGCCGGCGCGGGCGACGTCCAGCAGGTGGCGCGCCACCCCGCCGACCTCCGCCACCGGCGCCGCCCACAGCACGAGCGGACCCGCGGCGGGCGCGGGCGTGCCCCTCACATCCACTGCTGCAGGCGGTCCAAGGCCGTGAAGAAGCCTTCGCCGTTGTTGACGTGGCCCATCCAGATCTCCGGGATGAACGGGGCCGACGGGTTCAGGCGGTCGATCCGCTCCGCGAAGTCGCGCCAGTCCACCTCGCCCTCGCCCACCTGGACGCCCTCACCGTCCACGCCGACGGAGTCCACCACGTGCAGGTGGTCGGAGATCGGCACCATCGCGTCCACGTACTCACTGAACGGGCGGTGCGCGAAGTTCGCGGCGAGCTTCGAATGGGACACATCGAACGTGAGGCGGCGGCCGTACTTCTCGTAGAACCAGACGGTGTCCTCGGGGTCCATGAACAGGTTGTGGAACTGCTGCCCGCCCATCAGCCACGGGAACGGCGGCAGGGTCTGCGCGGTCAGGCGCACGCCCTCCTCGTCCACGCGCTCGAGGCCCTGCTGGATCCGTTCATACATCGGCATGCGCTCCTCGGGGCGCACATGCCGGTCCGGGAGGAACCCGCCCATGGTGACGATGACGATGGGGTCGTCCTTCACCTGGAAGAAGCGGCGCATGTCGCGGGTCATGTCGATGACCTTCTGCACCTCCCGGATGGAGCGCTCGAAGATCTCCTCGTCATCGGAGGCGAGGTTGATGAGGAAGTCCCCGGCGTACAGGTCGGGGGCGTGGGCGGTGAAGAAGCCCGGCAGCGTCTCGTCCGCGGCGAAGAAGTCCAACGGGTCCAGGTCCATGTCCTTCGAGGAGTGGTGGAACTCCAGGAAGTCCGGCTCCGACACCTTCAGCAGGTCCCGGAAGTCGTGGAACCGCACCGGCAGACCCCACGGGCGGCGGAACGCGTACGTGCGGTGCTCCTGCGCCTGCCCGGCGAGATCACCCGGGTAGAAGAAGTCCCCGGCGGGCACGTCACGGTGCAGGGTGGTGCCGATGAGGGCGTCGCGACGGTTCGGCTGCAGGCCCCGCCCGGGTGACTTCACGTCGACGTCGGCGGCGGTGACCGTGTCACCGGCGCGCAGGTCACGGGCCGCGACCAGGGACTTCGCGAGGTTCACGCGGTTCATCAGCTCACCGGTGGACAGCTCACGCGGCTGCGCGGAGCCGAGCGCCTCCTCCACGTCGCGGATCTCGCGGACCATGCGCTCCAGTTCATCGGGCAGCAGCGACACCTTGTGGTCGTTGCCCTCGAGGGACTTGTCGATCGTGACGTGCTTCTCGATGATGGCGGCGCCGCGCGCCACCGCCGCCACGGGCACGTGCCAGCCGCGCTCATGCCCGGAGTAGCCGACGAGGCAGTCCCCCAGTTCGGCGAGGCGGTCCATGTACTTCAGGTTCACGTCCTTGAACGGCGCCGGGTACGTGGACTGGGTCTGCAGCAGGGCGTAGGGGGCGCCGTGGCCGCGGAGGATGTCGACGGCGCCGGTGATCTCCTGCTCCGTGGACATGCCGGTGGAGACGATCATCGGCCGGTGGAAGTCGGCCACGTGGCCGAGCAGCTCATCGTTGGTGAGGTCCGCGGAGGCGATCTTGTAGCCGGGCAGGCCGTAGCGTTCGAGGGCGTCGGCGGAGACGATGTCCCACGGCGTGCAGATGGCGTCCACGCCGCGGTCCGCGCAGTGGTCGAACACTCGGAACATGTCCTCCACGCTGAGGGAGTACTTCGCCAGCAGGTTCATCGTGTACTGCGGGCCGAGGTCCTCCCCGTGGGAGTGGCCGCCGCCGGAGCGGTACAGCGAGGCCATGTCCCGCAGCTGGAACTTCACCGTGTCCACACCGGCGCGGACGCATTCGTCCACGAGGCGCTTGGCGAGCTGAACATCGCCCTGATGGTTGTTGCCGATCTCGCCGATGATCAGGGCGGGGCGGCCCGGACCGATGGTGCGCGATCCGATGGTGAGGGTGTCCTCGCCGGCGGAGCCGACGGACACGAGGCGGCCGGCGGCGTCCAGCACGGGGATGCGGTCCACCCCGGGGCGCAGCAGCGCCTCGATCTGCGGGACGGGGGTGCCGTAGCGGGCGTGCACGAAGTCGCGGTTCGCGATGGACAGAGCCGGCTGCTGCAGGTCCGGAGTGGTCTGGGTGACGAGCCAGCGGCGCACGTCCCCGTCGGTCAGGGACCCCTGCACCGCGCCGTGCTCATCGGCGACGAACACGACCCGGCTGCGGTTCTCCGAGATGCGGGCTAGTGCCTCCAGGATCGAGTCCTGGTCGGTTACGAGGTAGGGGGCGGTTGAGCGGTCGAGAATCATGTGAGTGTCCATCCGATCCGGGCGAGCATCTGCTCGGCAGCTGCGACGTCGGCAATGGTGTCGATGTCCACGCCTTCGACCTCGTCGAGGATGAAGAGGGAGATCGTGCCGCCGATGCGGTTGCCGGTGTCACGGTAGATATGGGGTGCCGTCAGGTACAGGCTGCCGTTCTCGAAGTAGAACATCTCCTGCGGCTGGAGGTCCTGTCGGCGGGGCCGGTTGCGCCAGTCGTAGTCGGCGCGGGCCGACGGGTCCTGCCCCGTCGGCGGGTGCCAGAAGAACGGTGACTGGGGCGTCACGCCCACGAGGCTGTCCGCGCCGGTGGTGCGGAACTGGTCGATGGCGCGGCGGATCGTGTCCGGGCGCCGCACGGGGCTGGTGGCCTGCAGCAGCATCACGCCCTCCAGCTCCATGCCGTCCTTCTCCACCTGGTCCATGGCGTGCAGGATCACCGGTTCGGTGGGGGCGGTGTCCACGGCGAGCTCCGGGGGACGGTCGATGATATGGGCACCGTAGGAGGCGGCGACCTCCGCGATCTCGGCGTCCTCCGTGGAGACGACCACGTGGACGTCCTCACCGGCGCCGATGGCCTGCGCGATAGTCCACGCGATGAGGGGCTGCCCGCCCACTTCGAGGAGGTTCTTGCGGGGGATCCCCTTGGATCCGCCGCGGGCGGGGATGACGGCGAGGATGCTCACGCGGCACCGCCGAGGGCAGGGGCGATCAGGGTCGCGGGTTCGGCGTCGATGAGCGCGGGGGGCGCCGTCGGCTCCGAGGACCCCCACGTGGCCATGCCGTAGCGGCGCCAGAACTCCACCACCCACATGGGCGGCCGCTCGGCGTACACCCAGCCGGGGATGCCGCGCACGGACGCTTCGAGGACACCGGTGGAGAACACGGCGACGACCTGGTTCGGCACCTGCGACAGGGGCACGCTGGTGTCCGCGAACTCGATGCCGGCCTTCTTCATCGTCCAGTGCTGGGCGCGGGACAGGGCGTCCTCCTCCCGCGGGTGCGGGCGGTAGAGGGCGCCGGTGGAGCGGCAGAAGCGGACGGCGGCGCCGCCGGACACGGTGCGCGGCAGTTCGGCGCCGTGCAGCTGGCCGAGGAACATGGGGCGTTCGTCGATGTCGTCCTCGAGGGGGTTCTGGGCAGCTTCCCACAGATGCTGACTGCCCACCGTGGTGGCGGTGATGTCGCGGCGGGAGGAGGTCCAGAAGTCGGCGTCGGCGTCGGTCCAGGCGAGCAGATGCGCCTCCCGCGGCAGCGGCGGCGCAAACGGGGTGAGGGCGCCGTGCTGCACAACGTACTGCGAGATTCCAGCACGCCGACTGACCTCATCAGCAACTGCGCCCGCATCCAGGTGCGTGGAAGTGGTGAGAACCGCGGTGGGCGCATCGTTGACGAGTTGCGCTGCTACCACATCGGGGTCCGACGGGCAGTCCAGCGCTCGCTGGACGAAACCGGCGCCAAGGACACTCGTGAGATCCAGCGCCGCAGGATGCAGCACAGCCACCGACATTGAGACATACGGCAGGACACTCAGACAGGCATTCAGTGAGGTCGCGGAAAGCGTGTCGATGGGGATCAGGAGGCGTCCCGACGTGGTGCCGGCGCGTTCGGTGAGGGTGAGCGCCGGGGCGGCGGGCGCTTCGGGGGCGCGGCCGCGGTTCCTGATCCGGCCGGTGACGGCGGCCTTCGCGATCTGGAGGCGGCGCTGGGAGTCCTGCCACTGCTGCCAGTCGCTGAGGGACTCGGGGTGTGCGAGCCCCGTGTGGCGAGCGCGGCGCGGAGTCGTCTCTGCTCGGCGCTTGCGGATCATGTCAGCGGGTCCTTCCGGTGCGGGTGCGCTCAGCGGTGAAGGCCCGCGCGGTGCGCAGCAGGCCCATTTCGAAGCGGAAGTTCTCCAGCGGTCGCACGTCCCGGCCGGCGGCGCGGCGGGCACTGTTCCAGCCGAGGTTGATGACGCTGGCGGCGGTGAGGCCGGCGCGGAGCCGACGGGTGCTGAGGTGGCGCGCGGCGTACAGGTCGCGGGCGCTGGTCAGCCAGCCCCGTCGGCGCTCCTCCCCGCCCGAACTGCCGCCGCCGGCGTGCACCACGGTGAGGTCGGCGTCCAGGAGGCGGGCGATGCCGCGCTCGGCGAGGCGCTTCTGCAGGTCCACTTCTTCGGTGTACATGAAGAAGTCCTCGTCGAGGCCGCCGGCCGCCATCACCTCGGCAACGGGCAGCAGCATGACGGCGCCGCTCACCCAGTCCACGGGGATCATGCCGGTGCCGGCTTCGGCGTCCATGTCGTGGCCCACGGCGGTGTGCAGGATCCGTCGGTGCCGCTGGGAGGCAAGGGGGTGCAGCCATTCCACCACCTGGTGGCCGACGGTCGGGAAGTGCCGGGCGGCGTACCCGCTGTGCCCGTCCTCGGTCTCGTTGCGGCAGCCGATGACGGCGGGCTGCCACGGTTCGGCGTGCTCGAGCAGGTCCGGGAGGAAGTTCGGCGGGAGCTGCAGGTCGGAGTTGAGGACGAGGGCGAGGTCGATGCCGTCCTCGTCGAGGATGCGCAGTCCCGTGTTGACGGCGGCGCCGAAACCGCCGTTCTCCTCGCGGCGGATCAGTTCGGCTCGGCCCGGCAGGACGCTCGCGTCGATGCCGCCGGGGAAGGCGTCGTCGATCACGAGGATGCGCTGCGGGGCGGCTGGAGCGGTCCGGGCTGCCGGGGCGGTGTCGGCGAGGTCAGCCAGCACGCGGGCCGCGTCATCGAGCGGTCCGTAGCTGGGGATGATGACGCCGACGCTGCGCCGCGAGGAGCCCATCAGTTCTGCTCGTCCGTTCCGAGGGAGCGGGCGCGACGGCCGAGGCGGGAGCGGCGCACGGGTCCGGTCGCCGGTTCGTCAGCATCCGTCGGCCGAACAGCGGTTGCGGCGGGCGCCGACGGCGCAGGGCGCTCGGCTGCGGGCGCAGGGCGCTCGGCTGCAGGGGCGGGGCTCGCAGCCGCGGGAGCAGGCTTGGCGGCAGCTGCCGGCGCCGCAGCGATCGCGGCCGACGCGGGCACACCGGCGGGGCGGATCTCCGCATCCTCACCGATGCCGTGCTCCGGCGCCTCGAGGTCCTCCTCGAGCTTGCGCTTGCGGCGGCGCACCTTGTTGCCCTTGCGGTCCTCCGTGTACGTGTACGTGGTCGCCGCGTAGCCGTACGCCGAGTAGCCGTACTCCGCGTCACCGTAGGCGAGACGGGTGATGAGGTTGCCGGAGGCACGGTTCATGACCGCGCCGAGCACGGTGCCGCCGACGGCGCGGACCGATTCGATGGAGCGGCTCAGCCCCTCCACGCGGGTGCGGCCCGGGACCGCGACGATCAGGGCGCCGTCCGTGTGGCGGCTGAGCAGAACAGCGTCGGTGACGGCGAGGATCGGCGGGGCGTCGATCACCACGAAGTGGTCCGCGGACAGGCGCGACACGATGTCCGCCATGCGGTTGGAGCCCAGCAGCTCCGACGGGTTCGGCGGAATCTGGCCCGCCGGCAGGATGGACAGGCCGCGCACTCCCGACGGCTGCAGCGCGTCCTCGAGGTCCACGGAACCGGCGATCAGCTGCGACAGGCCCACCGCGCCGTCCACCTGGAACGCCTTCGCGACCGTGGGGCGGCGCAGGTCAGCGTCGATCAAAATGACCTTCTCACCGGAGCGGGCGATGACGCGCGCCAGGTTCGCCGCCACGGTCGACTTGCCCTCACCGGGCGCGGACGACGACACCACGATGGAGCGCGGCGGGTTGTCCACGTTGGCGAAGCGGAGGTTCGTGCGCAGCTTGCGCAGCGCCTCCTTCGAGTGGAACTCCTTCGGCTCCGGCAGCTCCCCGGACTTCGAACGAGTGAGGTCGCGGGAGTCCGGAAGCACGCCGAGCGCCGTGACGGGGGTCTTCGACTTGATGTCGTCCACGGTGCGCACGCGGGAATCGTTGCGGTTGCGCAGCCAGGACAGCGCGAGCGCCAGCACCAGACCGGCGGCGGCACCGGCCGCGGCGAACTTCATCCGGTTCGGCGCAACGGGGGCGCTCGGGACGTCCGCCGCCTCATACGAGATGAGGGTCATCGGCGCGTCCTTGGAGTCGCGGTCACCGGTGAGCAGGAACGCGCCCTCGCGGTTCACGGCGGTGATGGACGAATTCGCGATCTCCTGGGCTCGCTGCGGGGAGGAGGCGCGCGCCTTCACGGTGATGATCGGAACGTTCGGGTCGATCGATGCCGTCAGGTTCGAGGCGATCGCGTGGGCGCTGGTGCCCTGCAGGCCCAGATCGTCGATGACGGCCTGGCCGACAGTCGGGGTGTTGAACAGCGGCAGATAGGTCTGCGCGGTTCCGTACTTCTCCGCGTCCCCACCGGCAGCGGGGACGCTGCCGCCCATGGGGATCTCCTGCCCGTTCGCGTCCGTCTCAACGCGGGCGGTCACGTAGCCGAGCGCCGTCGCCTCGTAGACCGTGGGCTTGGTGTACGAGAAGGCATAGCCACCCGCGAGGCCGAGCAGCGTGAGCAGACTGATCAGCAGCGCGTTGCGCAGGAGAAGCCGGAAGAAGTCTTCAATAGTCACTGGCGTACCGTCGTTTCCGAGATGTGATCGTCTCCGTCAGAATAGCGACTGCACAAGTGCAGACCTTCCAACACTACGACGCATCTACCGATTGGTCGACCAGATCGGACACAGCAAAGGTCACAGCACGGTCTCCGAGCCGGTCTCAGCTGGTCCGGCCGCCCCGGTCCCGTCGGCCGCCTAGACAGCTGACCAGGAATTGACCCCTTCTTTACCGCACGCGACCCGTCTCTTGGCCGCTCGGCGCCGCTTCTGCCTCGTCCGTGGGGCGCACGGCACTCGCATGGAAGTACAGCGCGAACGGGTGACCGCCGTGCTCCACCACATCCACGGTGAGGCCGTACACCTCCTGCATCACCGGCGGCGTCACGATCTCGGCAGGCGTCCCCTGTTCGATCACGCGGCCCTCCCGCATCGCAATGATGCGGTCCGAATAGGCGGAGGCGAAGTTGATGTCGTGGATGACCACCACCACGGTCTTGCCGAGCTCCTTCGCCGCCCGCTGCAGCACGCTCATCATCGCGACGCCGTGCGGCATGTCGAGGTTGTTCAGCGGCTCGTCCAGCAGGATGTACTCCGTGTCCTGGGCGAGCGTCATCGCCACGAACGCCCGCTGCCGCTGACCGCCGGACAGCTCGTCAAGGAACCGGTCCGCCAGGTGGCCCATGTCCATGTAGTCCAGGGCGCGGTCCACGTGCACGCGGTCCTCGATGGTGGGGCGGCCCTTCGAATGGGGGTAGCGGCCGAACGCCACCAGGTCCCGCACCGTGAGGCGGATGTCCAGGTGGTTGTCCTGCCGCAGGATCGCGAGCCGCCGCGCCAGCACCGCCGAATCCGTCGCGGCAACATCCAGGCCGTCCACGCTGACGCGCCCGCCGTCCATCGTCAGCAGGCGCGCCATCATCGACAGCAGGGTGGACTTGCCGGCGCCGTTGGGGCCGATGATGGAGGTGAGGCCGCCGGTCTGGATCAGCAGGCGGACATCGTCCACCACGGTGGTGGTGCCGTACCTCTTGGTGACGCCGTCGCAGATGATCATGGCTCACAGCCCTTTCTTGCGGATGAGCAGCAGGATGAACAGCAGGCCGCCGGCGAAGTCCACCACCACGCTGAGGGCGGTGGCGAAGCCGAGGACGCGCTCGAGGATGAGCTGGCCGCCCACGAGCGCGATCACGCTCATCACCGCCGCCATCGGCAGTGTGTGGCGATGCTTCTCGGAGGCGACCGTCGCGTACGCCATGTGCGCGACCAGCAGGCCGAAGAACGTGGTGGGACCCGCGAGCGCCGTCGCCGCGGACACCAGCAGGGTCACCGCGATCAGCACCAGCATCTGGATCCGCTGGTACGGGATGCCGAGGCCCACGGCGAGGTCGCGGCCCAGCGCCATCACATCGAGCACCCGGTGCAGACGCAGCAGCACCGCGATCCCGATGCCGAGCAGCACCACGGCGGTGGCGAGCGCGGGCACGGTGGTGAGGTTGAAGCTGGCGAAGCTCATGTCCTCCAGCACCTGGAACTCGTTGGGGTCCAGCAGGCGCTGAATGAAGCTGATGAGGGAGCGCAGCAGCACCCCGAGGATGATCCCGACCAGCAGCAGCACATGCAGGGCGCGCCTCGCCCCGATCAGCAGCCACCCGTAGAGAGCGGTGGAGACGATCATCATGACGGCCGCTTGGATCGCGAACACTGTCCAGTCCTCCGCCTGCTGGATGCGGGCAGCGCCGAACATCACGATCGTCACCGTCACCACCATCATGAACAGGGCGTCGAAGCCCATCACGGAGGGGGTGAGGATGCGGTTGTGGGTGATGGTCTGGAAGCCGACGGTCGCCATCCCGATCGCGGATCCCACCAGCACCATCGTCAGCACCGTCATGGACCGACGGCGCAGGATGTACTGCCACGCACCGCCGAGGTCGATGGTCAGGAACACGCCGATCAGGACGACGGCTAGGGCGGCGGCGATGCCGATGCGGGCCCACGGGCCGAGGGCCTGCAGGCTGCGCAGGGCCGACGGGAGCCGCAGAGCGCGGCTAGATCCGAGGCCGGCATCCGTCGGCCCCTCCACCTCCGCGGAGCGGGTCTCGTAGCGGGAGTCAGTCAACGGGGGTGCTCCTCTTCAGCAGGAGGATGAGGAAGATCAGCGACCCGGCGATGCCCATCACCACGCCGAGCGGCACTTCGTAGGGGTAGCGGACGAGGCGGCCGACGATGTCGCAGGCCAGCACGATGCCGGAGCCGAGGAACGCGACCCAGGGGATGGCGCGGCGGATGTTGTCGCCGATGAACAGGGCCACGATGTTCGGCACGATCAGGCCGAGGAACGGAATCGCACCCACGATGATCACCACAACGGAGGTGGCCAGAGCCACCAGGCTGAGGCCGATCGTCATGACGCGGCGATGGTTGAGGCCGAGGTTCGTGGTGAAGTCCTCGCCGAGGCCGGCGACGGTGAAGCGGTCCGCCATGATCCACACGGCGATGACCACGAGCGCCAGCAGCCACAGCATCTCGTAGCGGCCCTTGACCACCCCGGAGAGGTCCGCGCTCATCCATGCGCCGAGGCCCTGGGACAGGTTGCCCTGGTAGGCGATGAAGGTGGTGACGGAGGAGATGATGCCGCCGAGCATGAGGCCGATCAGCGGGACGATGAGGACGTTGCGCATCGGCACCGCCCGCAGGATGGAGATGAACAGGGCGGTTCCCGCGACCGCCGCGGCGGTGCCGAACAGCATCTTCGCCCAGATCGGCAGACCGGGCGCCACGAGGGTGGCGATGAGCAGGCCGAATGCGGCGGATTCAGTAGTGCCGGCCGTAGAGGGCTCCACGAAGCGGTTGCGGGTCAGCATCTGCATGACCACGCCGCAGATCGCCATGGCGGCGCCGGCGAGGATGAGGGCGACGGTGCGCGGCAGGCGGGACTGGCTGATCAGGTCCCAGGAGGCGGCCGGGTCGGAGAGGGACAGGCGTCCTACGCCGACGGCGAGGGAGCAGGCGGCGAGGACGGCGACAGCCGCCGCACAGGCGATCAGTGCGGCGGCGTTCGCTGTTCTCTCCCGCCGGGGGACGACGGGAAGGGCGCGGGCGGTCACTTGGCTGCTGCGAGGCCCTTCTCGGCGTCGTCCAGGATGGAGTTGAAGGAGGCGATGCCGGTGCTGGAGATGTACCAGGCGTGGGCGTCGACGTACACGACGGCGTCGTTCTTGAACGCGTCGGCGCGCTTGACCACGTCATTGTCGAGGACGGCCTTGGCTCCCTTGCCTTCGTCGCCGATGGCGGCGTCGCGGTCCACCACGAATGCGCGGGCCGGGTTCTTCTCGGCGATGAACTCGAAGGAGATGGTGTCGCCGTGGGCTGCGTCCTTGGTGGACTCCACCATCGGCTTGAAGCCGAGGGCGTCGTAGATGATGCCGCCGAAGCGGGAGCCGGGGGCGTAGGTGCTGACCTTGCCGCCGGAGACCATGAGGATGGCGGTAGTGCCGTCGAGCTTCTCGGCCTTCTTCTTGATGTCCTCGACGCGAGCGTCGATCTCCTCGATCTTCTTCTTCGCTTCCTTCTCCTTGCCGAAGACCGCGCCGATCTGTTCGGTCGTGGCGGTGAAGCTCTTCAGGAAGTCCTTGGGGTCGACCGTGAAGTCGAGGACGTTCTTCGAGATGGGGGTGAGCTGGTCGTAGAGGCCGGCGGTGCGGCCGGCGATCATGATGAGGTCGGGGCCGGCCTGGGCGATGGAGTCGAAGTCCGGTTCCTTCAGGGCGCCGGTGTCGACGATCTTGTCGCTGGAGAACTGGGACTTCAGGCGCTCCGGGAGGTTCTTCTTCGGCAGGGCGACGATGCTGTCGGTGAGGCCGAGCTCCACCATGGTGTCCACGAGGCTGATGTCGAGCACGGCGACCTTGCCGGGGTTCTTCGGGGCGGTGGCCTTCCCGCGGGCGGTGGTGACCTCGACGGTCCCGCCGGAGGCGGATCCGGACTTCCCGGAGTCGGATTTCCCGGAATCGGCGGAGGAGCTGCCGCAGGCGGCGAGGGTGGCGGTGACAGCGGCGGCGGCTGCGCCGGCGAGGCCGGTGCGCAGGACGGAGCGGCGGGAGAAGGCGGTGGCGCGGGTGCGGAAGTCGGTCATGAGGTCTCCGGGATTGTGGGCCGGCTGGGAAAGCACGGTCGTGGTGGTTTGGTTAGGCGAACCTCAGTTCGCGGGATCAGTCTGCCCACAGGTCACGCGTTTGTGCAACCTCGGTGTTGCGTAAATGGGGTTTTTGCAAGGCGGGGTGTGCGGAAAGCCGCATCCGTCGGCGCCCCGGCGGGGCCTCAGCGGCCGACGGGCCCGGTAGTAGGCTTCGGGCATGGATCCCCGCAGGCTGCTCATCTTCGACACCGTTGTGAAGAACCACTCCATCGGCGCCGCCGCGCGCGAACTCGGCTGGACCCAGCCCGCCGTCTCCCAGCACCTGTCGGCGCTGGAGAAGGAGACGGGCATGCAGCTGCTGCTGCGCTCCTCCGGCGGCGTCACCCCCACCGAGGCGGGCACGCGCCTGGCGGTGCACGCGGCCCAGATCGCGAAGACGATGAAGGCGGCGACTACGGAGATGGAGGACATCGTGGCGCTGAAGAAGGGCCGGGTCCGCTTCACCACGTTCCCGTCGGCCGCTGCGGTGCTGCTGCCGCCCACGCTGGCGGAGATGACGGAGCGCCACCCCGGCATCGCCCTCAGCTTCAACGAGATGGAGCCGCCGGAGGCGATCGCGGGGATCGCGGCGAACACGATCGACGTGGCGATGATCTTCCGCTACCCCGACACGAAGCTCGACGACGAGGGCCGCCTGGAGTGGACCCCGATTCTGGAGGACCAGGTCCGGCTCGTGCTGCCGAAGGACCACCCGCTGGCCCAGAAGGAGCACCTGTCGCTGTCCGACTTCGCGGAGGACGAGTGGATCGCCGGCTGTGAGCGCTGCAGCGCGAACCTGATGTGCGCTGCCGATGCCGCCGGTTTCACGCCGCGCGTGCGCTACTCCACCGACGACTCCACCGTGGTGCAGCGCCTGATCACGCACGGCACCGGCATCGCGCTGATGTCCGACGTCTCGCTGGAATCCGCCCCGAACCACGACGTGGTGGTGCGGACCGTGGACGGCGTCCCGTCCCGCACGATCGGCATCGTGAACCGCCCCGGCGCGATGAAGATCCCCGCGATCAGCGAATTCGCCGGCATCCTCTGCCACCAGGCCGCCCACCACGGCAGCGCCATCTCCCCCTGCAGCGGGCCCGCGTCACCGCTGACCTGAGGGGCCGACGGATTCCGCCTATCAGCCGGCGCGGGCCGCGTCGGCGAGCAGCTCGATGATGTGGCGGTAGTCCTCGCCAGTAGCACGGGACATGCCGATCTCGCAGGTGCGGTTGCAGGACGCGAACGCGCGGCTGCCGCGTGCAGCGCCGCTCCCCCGCAGTTCTGCGGCGTCGCGGTCATCAGCGGTGTCGACGCCTCGGCGCACCTCGGCGGCCTCGTCAGCGGTGGCGGCGTCCGTGAGCTCCGGGTGAAGCATGCCGCGGTCGCCCGCGAAGCCGCAGCACGACCACATCGCGGGCACCGTCACCGTGTCCGCAACGGCTTCGGCGACCTTGATGAGCGCAGGGTTCAGCCCCATCTGCGTGGAGGAGCAGGTGGGGTGCAGGACGATCTCCTCCACCTGCGGCTGAAGCGCCGCACCGGTGGGGGCGGTCCCGTCGGCCCCGGTGCACAGCAGGCGCGGCAGTGCTTCGCGGGCCACCAGCTCCACCGCATCCTCCACACGGAATCCCTGGTCGGCGAGCATGGAGGCGTAGCCCTCGGTGCAGCTGGAGGCGTCGGAGATGATCGGCAGATCGGCAGGGGCGCCGGCAGCGCTGAGCTCGCGCACCACGCGCCGCACGGCGCCGCTGACTCGGCGCTGCATCGCGCCGACGCCCGCCGCGTACCCCTTCGACGTCCACGGGGTGGCGCAGCACAGCGTGTCTATGCCGTCCGGGATGACGACTCGCAGCCCCACCCGCTCCAGGACCGTGCCGAGGGCGCCGGCCACGCCGTGCCGGTCCCGCTCGCCGCCACTGCAGCCGCCGTCACTGCAGCCACCGTCGCCGCAGCTGCTGTCGCTGCCGCATCCGTCGGCCGGCCCGAACATGGAGGACACGCACGCCGGCAGGTAGATGCCCACGAGGTCCCCGTCGCGCGCGCCGAGCGTGCGGCCGAGCAGGTGGCGGGCGGCGCCGCCTCCGGGCAGGTCCGGTGTGTAACGGGGCACCACGTCGGCCCCGAGGACAGCGCGGCCGGCGCGTGAGAGACCCCCGGGGACCGACGGCGGCAGTGCCCCGGCGGCGTCCAGCGCACCGGCGGCGCCGCGGCTGACGGGCGCCCAGGCGCGGGCCGCCCCCGCCCACGCGGCGGCGTGGATCGGGTTCGCCTTCTCGCGGCGCAGGCGCTTCACGAGCGCACCCGTGTCGATGCCCAGCGGGCAGGCGACGGCGCACATTCCGTCCACCGCGCAGGTCTGCACACCCTCGTAGTCGTAGTCGGCGCGGAGCTCCGCCACCGTGTCGAGGTCACCGCGGGCAAGCGCTGCTTCGGCGGCGCGGCGCACCACGATCCGCTGCCGCGGTGTGAGGGTGAGGTCCCGGCTGGGGCAGACGGGTTCGCAGTAGCCGCACTCCACGCAGCGGTCCACTTCGTCCTCCACCGGCGGGTTCAGTTTGATGTTCGCCATGTGCGCGTCGGCGTCGTCGCTGATGATGACGCCGGGGTTCATGATGCCGGCGGGGTCGATGAGGCGCTTGAGCTGCACCATGACGTCGTAGAGCTCGTCACCGTACTGGCGGTGCACGAACGGCGCCATCGCGCGACCGGTGCCGTGCTCGGCCTTGAGGTTGCCGCCGTGGGAGAGCACGAGGTCCACCATGGACTCGGTGAACCGGTCGTAGCGGCCGAGCGCGTCATCGCCCTCGAAGCGGTCGGTGAGCATGAAGTGGATGTTGCCGTCCTTCGCGTGGCCGAAGATGACGCTGCTGCCGTAGCGGTGCTCGGCGAACAGGTCCTGCAGGTCAGCGCAGGTGTCGGCGAGGGAGGCGGGCGGCACCACGATGTCCTCCAGGAGTGCGGTGGTGCCGATGGGGCGCGCACCGGCAACGGAGGCGTACAGCCCCTTCCTCAGCGCCCACGCGGACGCGCGGCCGACGGGGTCCTCACTGAACCGGACCTGATCCCGTAGCTGTTGACCGGCGAGGATGCGGCCCGCGGCGGCCTGCTGGTCGGCCAGGGCCGCTGCAGTCTCGGCGCGGTATTCGATGAGGAGGGCGGCTTCGCCGTCGGGCCGGAACCCGGTGATCTCCGGCGGCGCATCCGCGAGCTCCTGGCCGACGGTGATCGAGGTCGAGTCCATCAGTTCGAGGGTGGCGGCGCCGGAGTCGACGAGCGCCGGCAGGGCGCGGGCGGCGGCGTCGAGGCTGGGGAACACGCCGAGGCCGGTGGTGACGAACGGGGGCACGCCGACGGTGCGGAAGGTGGCGTCAGCGACGAAGCCGAGGGTGCCTTCGGAGCCGATGATGAGCAGGCGGAGGATGTCGATGGGGTGCTCGGCGTCGAGGAAGGCGTTGATGCCGTAGCCCATCGTGTTCTTCAGCGCGAAGCGCTCCCGGATCGCTGCGACGGACGCCGGGTTCGAGCGGATCCGCTCGCGCAGGCGGAGCAGGCCGTCATGGATGTCGGGCTCCAGGTCGCGCAGGCGGCGGTCGGCGTGCGGGTCAGCGGTGTCGATCAGGGTGCCGGTGGGCAGCACGAGCCACATCGATTCGAGGGTGCGGTATGTGTTCTGTTCGGTGCCGCAGGCCATGCCGCTGGAGTTGTTGGCGATGACACCGCCGATGGTGGCGGCGGCTTCGCTGGCCGGGTCGGGGCCGAGGCGGCGGCGGTAGCGGCGCAGGTGGTTGTTGACCTGGGCGATCGTCATGCCGGAGCCGGCGCGGACCCGCTCGCCGCCGTCGAGGACGTCGATGGTGCGGAAGCGCTGACGGACGTCGATGAGGATGCCGTCGGTGGAGGCCTGGCCGGAGAGGCTGGTGCCGCCGGAGCGGATCGTGACCGGGGTGCGGCTGGCGGTGGCGGCCGCGAGGATCCGGCCCACTTCGGGGGCGTCGGCGGCGGTGATGACGGCGCTGGGGGTGAGGAGGTAGTGGGAGGCGTCGCCGGCGCGGGCGGCGCGGTCGATGAGGCGGGTGGTGAGGCGCTTCGGGTCGCCGACGGCGTCGCGGATCGCGCCGGGCACTGTGCTGTGGTGGGTCATGGCTGCTCGATTCGGAGGGCGATGGGGGCGGGAACGCGGGCCGACGGGTTCGCGGCGCCGAATGGGCTCCCGCTCAGCGGCGGGGCGCCGCGCGTACCGGGGGTGATGGACCCGAGGACGGCGGCGCGGCCGGCGCCGGTGCAGGACGGCAGGGCGCCGGGCAGGCCGTGGACGGTGAAGAAGCCGAGCGCGGCGAACGCGAGCGCTTCCTTCGCGGCGGAGTCGAACCCGAGCTCGTCGCTGATGCGGACGTTCGATGCGGGAAGGTGCCGGCGGATCGCGGCGACGATCGCCGGGTTCCGGGTGCCGCCGCCGGACAGCACCACCAGGCCCGGCGCACCGGTGGTGTTCGCGCTGGTCAGCGCGCCGGCGAGGGTGCGCCCGGTCAGCTCCGTCAGGGTTGCGGCGAGGTCCTCGAGGCTGAGCTCATCCAGGTCGACCGGCGGGTCGGCGGCGCGGGCGCGCTCAGCGATGTAGCCCGGGTGGAACAGTTCCTTCCCTGTGGTCTTCGGGGCGGGCCGCTCGTAGAACCCGTCGGCCAGCAGCGCTTCGAGCAGGCGCGGGTGGGTGCTGCCGGCGAGCGCGAGCAGACCGTCGACGTCGGCGCTCTGACGGCCGCCGGTGCGGTCGTGGACGGCGGCGTCGAGGAGGGCGTTCGCGGGGCCGGTGTCGAAGGCGATGGGGTCGGCGCCGGGGCGCAGCACGGTGGCGTTGGCGATGCCGCCAAGGTTCACGGCGGCTGCGCTGCCGGCCGGTGCGATCCCGTCGGCCTCGCCGGCCTGCAGGCCGTGCAGCCAGAGCACGTCGATGAGCGAGACGAGTGGGGCGCCCTGGCCGCCGGCGGCGACGTCCCGCGAGCGCAGGTCGCTGACGGTGGTCAGGCCGGTGCGCTCCGCGATCCATGCCGCCTGCCCGAGCTGCAGGGTGCCGCGGACCTGACCGCCCTCGACCCAGTGGAAGAGGGTCTGGCCGTGGGAGACGGCGAGGTCGGCGCGGCCGTCGCAGAGCTCGGTGTCCGCGCGGGCGGCGAGGTCGGCGAACGCCTGGCCGATGCGGGTGTCGAGTTCGCACACCGCGCCCATGCTGGTGGGATTCGGCGGGAGGGCGGCGGTGATGGCGCGGCGCAGGCCGGGTTCGTAGGGTGCGGAGACGAGGCCGAGGGGGCGGAGCACGAGGGTGGGTCCGGCTGCGCCGTCCTCGAGATGGATCTGGGCTGCGGCGGCGTCGATCGCGTCATGGGACGTGCCGGACATCAGGCCGATGACGGTTGCGCTCACGGGCATCACACTGAACCACCTCACAACTGCATGGGGGAGCCGCAACAACAGAGGACTCCAGGGTAGGACCGACGACGCTGGCGTGAGGGCCCGGTCGACCGATCGATCAGACCCTCACGACCCGCCGGTCACTCGACGCTGATCTCGCCCATGGGGCCCCAGCCGTCGGACTCCACCTGGACCGATACGATCTGCGGAGTCGACGCCAGATAGGCGGGGAACTCCTCCTGCATTGCCTTGAAGTGTTCGGACTCGACATGAGGGGCGGCTCCCTCGTCGGTGAACGCTTCGATCAGAACGTACGTGTTGGGGTCCTTGACGCTGCGCGACCATTCGAACCACAGGTTCCCCGGTTCCTGCAGAGTCGCCTCGGTGAACTCCTCGGAGATTGAGGGCCAATTGTCCGCATGCTCCGGCTTGACCTCGAACTTCACATTGATAAGGATCATCGTCTTCCCTTTCCTGAACTGGTGGACTGCCTCGGACGATGTGCCCATCCTGGGCTGTGCCGCCCCTCGACTTCCACAGCTCTTCTCATCGCGCAAGAAGCCCTCAGCGCCGCTGCTCGTGGGCTAGCCTTGCGCAATGGCGGATCTTCAGGCGGCTCAGAACCCACCTCACGGACAGGTGGAGCGGACGTTCGCAATCCTCGAAGCTGTCGCGTCTCAGGGAAGCGCCTCCGCGAAGTCGATCGCGGAACGGACTTCCATCCCACTCCCAACGGTGTACCGGGCATGCAGCGAACTCATCGACCTCGGGTACATGGTGCATCTCCGCGCCGAAAGCAGGTTTGCGCTGGGCTACCGGCTGCACGTGCTGGCAAAGGGCCTCCACGACGATATCGGTGTGCCGCTCGCTGTCCGCCGAGAGGTGCGCAGCCTCCACAATGACCTCCATCTCGCCTGCTACCTGGCAGTCCATCGCGGCACCGATTTCGTCGTGGTCGACGTCGCCGACTCCGCTGACGCGCCCCGTCTGGGGAAGATGGGGTTCGGCTTCCATGAGAGTCCCCACGCGACGGCATTCGGAAAGATCGGCCTCGCATCCCTCTCCCACGACGAGCAGCACGAACGCGTGTCTGGGACTCCTCTTCAGCAGCACACCCCGAACACCAGGACCGATCCGAACGAGCTCCTTGAGGAGCTGGCGGCGATCAGCGAGAGCGGTGTTGCGTGGGAGCACGAAGAGTTCCAGCCAGGGATATCGTGTGCCGCTGCTGCGATTCGGGCAGGCGACGGACTGCTGATCGGGTCACTGGCGATATCGGCTCCGTCGGGTGCCTACGACGGGCGGCAGCGCCACATCGAATCACGGCTGCGTGCCTCCGCAGCGCGGGCCTCACGGGCGTACCGCCTGGGCGCGAACCGACTCTGACACTCCCGCGGAGGCTGATTCTCGTGCCCTGAGAACACCTCTTGAGCACCCAGACCCCTCTTCCTACTGTGGCGGCCATCACGTCACGACCTAAGGAGGGGTCATGCAGTCGAAGAAGACTGAAACCGGGAGAAGAGCAGGCCAACTCCCAGACGAAAAGGTCTATCTCACCCATCTGATCCGGGCCATTTTCCCGCATGACTCGGTGCCCATCACGGCGTATGAGCGGACCGCGGACATCGTTCTGCGGGAAGCCGCCGCGTCACCGTGGGCCGAAGTGAAGCTCCACCAAGGGCTGCGGTCGTTGGAAGCACTGTCCAACGGCACCTTCATCGACATGGAGCCCGACGAGGCACACCCGCTGCTCATGCAGATCCAGCACACACCGTTCTTCGGGTTCGTGCGGCAGAACGCCGTTGTGAACCTGTACGAGGACGAGGAGGTGTGGGCAACGCTCGGGTATGAAGGCCCCTCCTTCGACAAGGGCGGATACATCGACCGCGGCTTCAACGACCTCGATTGGCTGCCGGAACCTCGGATCGAGGAGTACGGAGGCGAGCCGTTGGCTCATGTCATTTCCCCAATCCCTGGCGCCAGCGGCGCCGCAGATGTCCGACCGGCTGCAGTACCCGTGGGGCAGAACCGACAGTCAGGACAGCCGAACCGGACCGGGAGGAGCGGGCAATGAAGAAGATCGAGCTCACAACCCCGTCGGTCGTCATCGTGGGTTCCGGAGCCGGTGGCGGCACCATGGCCTACGAACTGACACGAATGGGCATCGAATGCGTGCTGCTGGAGGCGGGCCCCTACCTGCACAACGAGGACTACGTGAACCTTGAGTGGGAAGCCTTCAACCAAATGGCGTGGACTGACCAGAGGACGACCTCCGGGTCGTGGCGCATCGCCAAGGACTTCCCCAACCTGCCCGCGTGGATCGTGAAGGCCGTCGGCGGGACCACCACTCACTGGTCGGGCGCGACACCGCGCTTCAAACCCCACGAGTTCAAGACCCGTTCCACCTACGGGCGAATCGACGGTGCGAATCTTCTCGACTGGCCCATCAGCTATGAGGATCTGGAGCCGTACTACACGCGTGCCGAGGACGCGATCGGATCCACACATCGCGGCGGGCGCCCGCCGCTGCCGGCGAACAACAACTACAAGGTGCTCGCCGGGGGTGCGGAGAAGGTGGGCTACAAGCACTACGCAACCGGTCCCTACGGCACCAACGCGGCACCCTACGACGGCCGGCCGGCGTCGATCCAGGATGGCTTCAACTTCCAGGGCGATAAGAACAAGTCGAAGTGGTCGACGATGGTGCGAGAGATCCCGCGTGCTGTCAAGACTGGAAAGCTCGATCTTCGCCCCAACTGCCATGTCGCCGAGCTGACCACGGACTCGAAGGGCCGAATCGAAGGGGTCCTCTACTTCGACGAAGACGGCAACCTGCAGCGTCAGGCAGCCGCCGTGGTCTGTGTAGCAGGCAACGCCATCGAAAACCCGCGTCTGCTTCTGCAGAGCGCAAATGCTCTGTTTCCGGACGGCCTTGCGAACTCCTCGGGGCAGCTCGGCCGCAATTACATGCGCCACCTGACGGGCAGCGTATACGCACAGTTCTCGAAGCCTGTGCACATGTACCGGGGTGAGACCATGGCTGGCCTGATCGCCGATGAATCCGTTCACAATCCCGGCCGCGGCTTCGCCGGCGGCTACTACATCGAAACAATCTCCTTGGGGCCGGCTTTCCTGGCCAGTTTCGCAGAGCCCGGAGCGTGGGGACGCAACTTCACGTCCATCCTCGACGGTTATGCGAATACGGCTGGTTGCTGGCTGGTGGGTGAAGACATGCCGCAGGAGTCCAACGCGATCACGCTGAACCCCACTGTCAGCGACCAGTTCGGCCTGCCGGTCGCAAATGTGCATTACGACGATCATCCAAATGATCTAGCCATGCGCGAACATGCCTACAGCGCAGCGGAGGCCCTTTACGAAGCAGTGGGTTCGACATCGACTCATCGCACTCCGCCATACCCGTCCACACACAATCTCGGGACGTGCCGTATGAGTGAGCGTCCGGACGATGGTGTAGTCGATGCCTTCGGCCGGGCCCACGACATTCCGAACCTGTTCGTTTCCGACGGCTCGGTGTTCACAACCGGCGCCGCTGCCAATCCGACACTCACGATCGTCGCTTTGGCAATGCGCCAGGCCGAATACCTAGAGGAAGCGTTGCGCACCGGCACCGTGTAACCCCTTGCTCGATCTGGTCGGGCAATGAAGTGGCCCCGGCGCTATCCCCCTCAGCAGCGCCGGGGCCGTTTCCTCTCCCTCTGGCATCCATTCTTGCCGGGCCCGCGCACCGATGGCGATGGGCTCCGCGGACTGTGGATAACTGCCCACGTGGGACGATGGGGACATGTCGTCGCGATCCGTGAACCCGTCGGCCCCCTCCCCCACCCCGGAGGGCCCCGGCCGCATCACTCCTGCCCCCTTGCCGCTCGGGCGGCTGTGGGTCAAACCCGTCGCCCTGTTCCTCGTGTTCACGGCGATCGGCGTTCTGCTCACAGCCTCCTCTCACCCCGTCTACGGTGCGGTGATGCTGGCGTTCGGCGCATTCATGGCGTTCTGGACCTCACCGCTGCGCCGGGGCCTGCACGAACCGCTCGCGCAGGCGCTGACGCGGCGCGCCGACGGCCACGGAATCATCCTGTGGGCCCCGTCCAACAAGGGCTCCGCGCAGATGCAGGTGGCGCTGCGGTCCAACGACGACCGCTTCAGCTGGGTGAACGTGGTGCACGATGCGGACGCCCGCACCCTCACCGCCGAACTCGGCGGGCTCGATGCCCTTCCGATCGTGCTCGTGGGCGAGCGCACCCTCGTCCGCGCCACCTCCGGGGAGGCGATCGACGCCGTCGATGGTGTCGCTCCGAAGCGCTGACCTGCGAAACCACGTGCGGCAGGCGACCTGCATCACATAGGATGGGCGGCCTGTGCAACACGAAGGAGAGCGATAGACGATGCGGCTGGCGATGCGACGACTCTGGATCCTGATCGCCCCCATCCGCATTCGCCTCATCCTCGGCCTCATCGTGGCGCTCGGCTCCTCCGTGCTCGCCCTGATGATCCCGCAGGTGCTCGAGCAGATGGTCAACTCCGACCTGCGCCCCGGCGGCCCCGCCTCCGTGGTGTGGACCGGCGGCGCGATCGTCCTCGCGCTCGGCACCCTCGAGGCGCTCCTGCTGTTCCTGCGCCGCATCTTCGTGATCGGCCCCGCCACCACGGTGGAGCGGGACCTGCGGGTCCGGCTGCACCGCAAGATCCAGGACATGCCGGTCGCCTTCCACGACCAGTGGGGCTCCGGGCAGCTGCTGTCCCGCGCGATGACCGACACCAACCTCATCCGCCGCTTCATCGCGTTCGGCATGATCATGGGCGTCACCACGATCGTCACCGTGGTGGTGGGCCTCGCCCTGCTGGTGAAGGCGAACTGGATCCTGGCGCTGATCTTCATCGCAGCCGCCGTGCCCGTCAGCATCTACTCCTACCGGTTCAGCCGCACGTTCTCGCAGCTGTCCCGGCAGTCGCAGGACCAGACCGGTGACCTCGCCACCACCATTGAGCAGTCCGTGCAGGGCATCCGCGTGCTCAAGGCGTTCGGTCGCGGCCCCACCGCGCTGGAGAGCTTCACCGCGCAGGCCGACGACCTCCGCCTCACCGAGGTCCGCAAAGCCACCGCCATCGCCCGCTTCGACATGGTCATGTTCACCCTGCCGGAGATCGCGACCGGTCTGTCCCTGCTGGTGGGCCTGCATCTGACGGCGTCGGGGCACATGAACGTGGGCCAGCTCGCCGCGTACTTCACCACCGCCGTCCTCGTCACCGGGCCCGTGCGGATGCTCGGCCAGCTGCTCGGCATGTTCGTCAACACCTCCACCGCCCTCGACCGCCACTTCGAGGTGATGGACGCCGAGAACACCATCACCTCGCCGGAGCCGGGGCAGGCGCAGCACCCGTCGGCCTCCCCCTCCCCCACTGCGCGCGGCGAAGTGGTCCTGCAGGACGTCCACTTCCGCTACGCCGACGCCCCCGACCGCATGCCCGACATCATCGACGGAGCCAGCCTCACCATCCGCCCGAAGGAGACGATGGCGCTGGTCGGCATCACCGGGTCCGGCAAGTCCACCCTGCTGCAGCTCGTCGCCCGCCTGTACGACGTCACCGGAGGCGCCATCACCATCGACGGCACCGACCTGCGCGACCTCCAGCTCGAGGACCTCCACACCCGCACCGCCGTCGCATTCGAGGACGCCACCCTCTTCTCCGACTCCGTGCGGACCAACGTGCTCCTCGGGGCCGACGCCGCCCTCAGCGACCAGGAGCGCGAGGACCTGCTGCACCTCGCGCTCGACACCGCCGACGCCTCCTTCGCCTACGACCTGCCCGACGGCGTCGACACCGCGATCGGCGAGGAGGGCCTGAGCCTCTCCGGTGGGCAGCGGCAGCGCCTCGCCCTGGCCCGCGCCATCGCCGCCCGACCCGAAGTCCTCCTCCTCGACGACCCCCTCAGCGCCCTCGACACCAAGACCGAAGAGCGCGTCACCGAGCGTCTGCGCGAGGTGCTGGATCAGACCACCACGCTGATCGTGGCGCACCGCACCTCCACCGTGGCGCTCGCCGACCGGGTCGCGCTGCTGGACGGCGGCCGAATCACCGCAGTCGGCACGCACGCGGAGCTGATGGAGACGTCCGAACGGTACCGGTACGTGATCGCGCACCAGCAGGAGGAGAACCGCCGCAACACCTCGGTGGACACCCTCACCGGCGAGATCGAAGCGATCAGCGGCGAGGCCGCGGAAGGGATGGAGGCACGATGAGCACCGCCGCGAACAGCACCTCCGCGAAGGGCAACGGCCTCGACGCCGACGGCGCCGTCCCCGTCACCGCGGAGGAGAACCGTGAGTCCCGCCGCCGCTCCATGCAGCTGCTGCGCGAACTCCTCGCCCCCGTGAAGCTGCAGTTCGTGCTCGTCGCGATCATGGTGGTGGCGGCGCAGATCGCCGTGGTCGCCGGGCCCGCCATCATCGCCTGGGGCATCGACAACGGCCTGCCTGCGCTCATGGAGGGCCGCTCCGGGCCGGCGCTCGCCGCCGCCGCGCTGCACGTGGCCGCGGCTGTCATCGCCGGTGCCCTCACCTTCGGGTACATCCGCCAGTCCACCGTGATCGGGCAGCAGATGCTGCTGGAGCTGCGGCGCCGAGTGTTCCGGCACACGCAGCGCCTCAGCCTCGAGTTCCACGAGAGCTACACCTCGGGCCGGATCGTGTCCCGCCAGACCTCGGACATGGAGGCCCTGCGAGAACTCCTCGAATTCGGTGTGCCGATCCTCATCGGCTCCAGCCTGTCGATGGTCTTCACCGCCGTCTCGATCGTCTGGATGGACTGGGTGACCGGCGCCGTCATGCTCATCATGCTGATCCCGTGCGTGGCGGTCACCGTGTGGTTCCAGCGGGCGTCCCGGGAGGCGTACCGCGCGATCCGCACCCATTCGGCGCGGCTGATCGTCCAGTTCGTGGAGGCGATGAACGGCATCCGCGCCGTGAAGGCGTTCCGCCGCGAAGAGGAGAACAACGAACGGTACGCGCAGCTCGCGGAGGACTACCGCGCCGCCACGGTCCGCTCCATCAACGTGTTCGGCATCTACCAGCCGTCCCTGCGGTGGCTGGCGAACCTCACCATCACCGCCGTGCTCGTGGTGGGCGGCCTGCGGGTGCTCTCCGGTGACCTGTCCGTCGGTGCTCTGCTGGCACTCGTCCTGTACTCCCGCCGCTTCTTCCAGCCGATCGACGAGATCGCCGGGTTCTACAACTCGTTCCAGTCCGCGGTGGCGGCGCTGGAGAAGATCGCATCGCTGCTGTGGGAGGAGCCGACCGTCAAGGACCCGCAGCCGGAGCGGGCGCGCCGCATCGAGCAGGGCCGCGGGGAGATCGACTTCCGCGATGCGTCCTTCCGCTACAGCGCCGACGGGCCCCTCGTGCTGCACCCGCTGGACCTTCACATCCCGGCCGGGCAGACCGTGGCGCTCGTGGGCCAGACCGGCGCCGGCAAGTCCACGATCGCGAAGCTGATCTCCCGCTTCTACGACGTCACCGGCGGCACCGTGGAGCTCGACGGCGTCGACCTGCGGGACATGACCGGCCTGGAGCTGACGCGGCACGTGGTGATGGTGACGCAGGAGGCGTACCTGTTCTCCGGCACCATCGCCGACAACATCGAACTGGGGCGCCCCGGCGCGAGCCGCGAGGACATCGAAGCGGCGGCCCGAGCCATCGGGGCGCACGAGTTCATCGAGGCGCTGCCCGACGGGTACGACACGGACGTCAACAAGCGCGGCGGGCGGGTGTCCGCGGGTCAGCGGCAGCTGATCTCGTTCGCTCGCGCGTTCCTCGCCGACCCGAGCGTGCTGATCCTCGATGAGGCGACCAGTTCACTGGACATCCCATCGGAGCGGATGGTGCAGGAGGGGCTCACGCGCCTGCTCGGCAACCGGACCGCGCTGATCATCGCGCACCGCCTGTCCACCGTGATGATCGCCGACCGCGTGCTCGTGCTGCACGACGGCCGCGTGGTCGAGGACGGCTCCCCCGCCGAGCTCGTGGACGCCGGCGGTCGCTTCGCCGCGCTGCACGAGGCGTGGCAGGCGTCGCTGTAGATCTGAGCAGAAGCGGATCAGAGCACGGTGACGAGAGCTCGATGGCCGGGGGCTGCGAGCTTTCGGTCGCACGTCAGCAGCCGCGCATCGAGCGCCTCGGCCAGCGCCACATACGACGCATCGTAGGTAGTGAACTGGTGCCTCAGCTCCCAGACGCGTGGAGCGGTCACGGCGAACGGATGGCGCGTGATCGAAAGATCACTCATGACTGCCCACGCTTGTTCAGCCGACTCTGCTGTGATCCGACGCCCCCGTTCCAAGCCTCGCAGGACGCTCATCACCTCGATGTCGAGAAGCTGCGGGGCGTGGAGGTCGGACGCGAGGACGTCGGACCACCACGTTCTGTCGGCTTCCCCGACCAGCATCTCGACGATGGCAGACGCATCGAGAACGGCTATGGGCGGCACTTGTGCAGCTCGCTCAGAATCTCGTCTCGTGTCGGGGCGCTCGACCTCGAGATGGAATCAAGACGTGCCATGAGTTCGTCCTTCGATGGTCGAGCAGCCACTGCGGTCAGTTCGTCCACCACATACGCGGACAGGGACTGACCACTAAGAGCCGCACGCTTCTTGAGAACTGCGGAAACGTCGGGAGGCACATCCCGGATGTACAGAGTGGACATACCTGCATGCTAGCAGTGTGCAAGCATCCTCGCCAGACCCCTGCTCAGAATCCCTGCGGCTGCACGAAGTCCTTCGGCTTCACCAGCACCACCGGGCACGGCGCCTCCATGACCACGCGCTGCGAGGTGGAGCCCACGAGGATCTTGCCGATCGGGGTGCGCTTGCGGATGCCCATCACCACAAGGTCCACGGCGTCGTCGCGGACGGCGCGGAGGATGTCGTCGGCGGGGTCGTCACGGCGCGGCACGGTCCGGATGGTGTACTCCAGGCCGGTCTCATCGAGCCGCTCGGTGAGGGGGCGGCGGTCGGTGACGGCGCGGTCCTTGCGGGCCACACCGCTGGATTCGGAGGCGAGGACGAGCAGCTCACCGCCGTGGGCGGCGGCTTCGGCGACTGCGTACTCGAAGGCGGCTTCGCTGGTGGCGGAGGGAACGTAGGCGAGCAGGATCTTCATCGGGTCATTCCTTGCCGATCTCGTCAGGGTTGTGGAAGCGGGTGCGGCGGGCGCGCACAGCACCGTTGTACAGGTAGGTGATCACGTACAGCACGAGACCCACACCGAGCAGGCCCGCGGCGATCGTGTAGTTCTTCGGGTCCTGCGCCCACGGCCCCACGAGGAACCCGGCGGTCACTGCGCCGAGCACCGCCATCACGGTGGGGGTGGTGAAGTGCTTGTGGTCCACGCGATCCCGGCGCAGCACCAGCACCGCAATGTTCACCAGGCAGAACACGGCGAGCAGCAGCAGGGCGGTGGTGCCGCCGAGCGCGGCAATGGTGTCCTCGGCGAACACGAAGCGGACGGCGAGGATGAGGCCCACGCCGAGCACGGTGGAGAAGATGATCGCGCTCCACGGGGAGCGGCGGGTCTTCAGCACGCCGCGCAGGAAGCCCGGGAGCACGCCCTGGCGGGCCATGCCGTACAGCAGGCGCGACGCCATCATCATGTTGATCAGGACGGTGTTGGCGACAGCGAAGATCGAGATGAACGGGAAGATGTCATCGATGGGCAGGCCCGGGGCGCCGTGGTGCACCACTTCGAGCAGCGGGGTGTCGGACTCGGTGAGGGGGCCGATCGGCACCACGGCGACCGTGGTGATGGACACCAGCACGTACACCACGCCGGTGATGGACAGGCCCGCCAGCAGCATCTTCGGGAAGGTGCTGGGGGCGTCCTTCACCTCTTCGGCCATGTTGACGGAGTCCTCGAAGCCGACCATGGAGAAGAACGCGAGGGCGGTGGCGCCGATGGTCGCCATGAACAGGGACTTGTCGGTCTGCGATTCGAACAGGACCACGCGGGAGAGGTCGGCGTTGCCCTGCCCGATGGCGAGGAAGCCGACTCCCAGCACCAGCGCCAGGCCGGACAGTTCGATGACGGTCAGCACCACGTTCGCCTTCACCGATTCGCTGACGCCGTACAGGTTGATCAGCGCCACGAGGCTGATGAACACCACCGCGATGACGGTGACGAGGGTGGAGGCGGAGGCTTCGCTCATCGACGTGTCGAGGTGGAACGCGGCGAGGAAGTTCTTCGCGAGGAACACGGAGCTGGTGGCGGCGGAGGTGATGCCGGAGGAGAGCACCGCGAACGTCACCATGAAGGTGAGGAAGTGGATGCCGAACGCCTTGTGGACGTAGAGCGCTGCGCCGGCGGCCTGCGGGTACTTCGTGACCATCTCGAGGTAGGAGAAGGCGGTCAGCAGTGCGACGCCGAACGCGATGATGATGGGGATCCAGCCGGCGCCGCCCACCTGGCCGGCGACCTTGCCCGTCAGGGAGTAGACGCCGGTGCCGAGGATGTCGCCGACGATGAACAGGAGCAGCAGCTTCGGGCCGATGGCCTTCTTCAGCTCGCCGCCGCCGTGCTCGGGCGCAGTGGTCGCGCCGCTGGCGGCATTCGGGGTGCCGCCGGCGCCGCTGGTGGGGGTTGCGGAGGACATGAGTGGCCTTCCTCGTGATCGGCGCCCGAGGGCATCGGGTGCTTCCAGTGGAACCGGCACACTCTACACCGGTGGGTGACCCATATCATCTCCCAGACCGCCGTCCACGGGGTACCGGACAGCTCCGGGCGGACGCCCCTGCCCGACCCAGGAGGTGGGGCATAGAGTGGCGCCATGGCAGACCTTCCCGACGACGTGAACATCTCACTGCCCGACACTCCGCGCGCCGCGGTCGAGCAGCTGATCGCCCTGGACACCACTTCGCGCGACGGCAACGTGCCCGCGATCGAACTCCTCCAACGGTGGCTCAGCGACCACGGCGTGATCACGCACGTACTGCGTGAGGACGACGGCATCAACGCGAACCTCATCGGCGTCTTCCCCTCCCGCCACCAGGCCGGCGGGGCCGACGGAGGCCAGGAATCCGTCGGCGCCCTCCTCCCCGAGCGCGCCCTCACCCCCAGCGACCAGCTCTCCCGCGACCTCATCGGGGAGCTGTCCGGGGTCGGCAAGGGCGGGGTGGACCGCCTCGACTCCCCCACCGACGGCGCCACCAGCGCGAACCCGTCGGCCGACGGGGCCACCAGCTCCGCCGACGCAGCCGAGGCACCCGCTGCCGGTGAGCGCCGCGGCGTCCTCATCGCCGGCCACGCCGACTGCGTGCCCGTGGACGGCCAGGACTGGGACTCCGACCCCTTCACCGCCACCGAGCGCGACGGCCTCCTCTACGGCCGCGGCACCTGCGACATGAAGTCCTACCTCGCCGTGTTCGCCCAGATGGCCGGCCGCTTCCAGGCCGCTGACCTCGACGAACCCGTCATCTTCGCCGCCACGTGGGAGGAGGAGACCACCTGCAACGGCGCCCGAGAACTCGTCAAGCAGCTCGACGCCCTCGGCATCCACCCGCGCGTCGCCTTCGTCGGCGAGCCGACCATGATGACCGCGATCGCCTCCCACAAGTCCATGAACTCCTTCCAGGCGACCTTCCACGGCATCGCCGCCCACTCGTCCCTGCTGCCGCGCGGCCTCAACGCCATCCGCTACGCCGGCGAATTCATCACCTGGTACCACCGCGAGGTCATCGACCGCCTCGTCGAGGAGGGCCCCAGCGACGACGCGTTCCCCGTCCCCCACACCACGGGCGGCGTCAACGTGGTCGACGCCGGCATCGCCGGCAACACCGTCCCCGACCACGCGCACCTCACGTTCGAGTTCCGCGCCCTTCCCAGCGTCGACGTCCCCGCCGTGGTCCGCGACATCCAGGCGAAGATCGACGAGCTCGACACCGCCATGAAGGCCGCGGTCCCCGACGATCCCGCGGACCCGTCGGCCGCGAAGAAGGTGGGCGCGCAGCTGACCATCAACTCCCTCCTCTACCCCCTGGACGCCGCCCCCGACGGCCCCGCCGCCACCCTCGCGAAGACGCTGGGCCGCGACGTCCAGGCCGAGAAGGTCACCTACGGCACCGAATCCGGGATCTACGAGCACGCCGGCATGAGCGCCGTGGTCATCGGCCCCGGTGACATCGCCCAGGCCCACGGCGCCAACGAATTCGTCTCTCTCGACCAGCTCGCGGCCTGCGAGGACTTCTTCGCCGCCCTCCTCACCCACCTGGAGACCGCGCAGTGAACACTCCCGACAAGCCCCTCGCCGGCGAACCCCACAAAGTCCCCCACCGCATCCTCGAGCGCGGCACCTACCGCGAGTACTCCCGCGTGGAGAACATCCTCACGAAGGAATCCGCCGGCGGCATCGCCCTGATGATCGCGACCCTCATCGCGCTGATCCTCGCCAACGCCGGCTTCAACGACTTCTACACCTCCCTCGCTCAGACCGAAGTCGGGTTCGAGACCCCCTGGCTGGACCTGAAGCTGTCCCTCGCCCACTGGGCGGCCGACGGGCTCCTCGCCGTCTTCTTCTTCCTCACTGGCCTGGAGCTGAAGCAGGAGTTCGTCACCGGTGACCTCAACGACCCCGGCAAGGCGCTCGTGCCGATGTTCGCCGCCGCCGGTGGCGTGGCCGTCCCCGCCGTCATCTACACGCTCATCAACCTGATGGGCCCGGCCGAAGCACGGGGCGGCTGGGCGATCCCCGCCGCCACCGACATCGCGTTCGCGGTCGCCGTCCTC
>NZ_JACHWP010000005.1 GCF_014191425.1 Helcobacillus massiliensis | reverse complement strand
CCCGCATGCCGGGCCCGACCATCCTACCGGTGGCGGATGGGGCCCCGCACGCGGGTGCGGCGGGTGAGGTGAGGAGTCCGTCGGCCGCTCAGGCCTCAAGCAGGGCGTCGACGAAGCCGTACGGGTCGAACGGGGTGAGGTCGTCCATGCCTTCGCCGAGGCCGACGAGCTTCACCGGCACGCCGAGTTCGCGCTGCACGTTGACGACGATGCCGCCCTTCGCGGTGCCGTCGAGCTTGGTGAGGGCGATGCCGGTGATGTCGACCGCTTCGGCGAACACGCGCGCCTGCTGCATGCCGTTCTGACCGGTGGTGGCGTCGATGACCAGGATGATCTCCTGGATCTTCGCCCCCTTGAGCGCCTTCGATGCGACGCGGCTGATCTTGCCGAGCTCGTCCATCAGGCCCTTCTTGTTCTGCAGGCGGCCCGCGGTGTCGATGACGACCACGTCCACATCCTGCTTGATGCCCTCGGTGACCGCATCGAACGCGACCGATGCGGGGTCGGCGCCCTCGCGGTCGCTGCGGACGGTGTCCACGCCGACCCGTTCACCCCAGGTGGTGAGCTGTTCAGCAGCCGCGGCGCGGAACGTGTCGGCGGCGCCGAACACGACGGTGCGCCCCTCCGCGATGAGGACGCGGCCGAACTTGCCGGTGGTGGTGGTCTTGCCGGTGCCGTTCACGCCGACCATCACGATGACCGACGGGACCCGTTCACCGCTGGGCGCTTCGATGGCGCTGGCGGCGATGCGGCGGTCCAGGGTTGGGTCCACGACCTTGACGAGCTCGTCGCGGAGGATGTCGTGCACCTCCGCGGGGTCGCGGGAGCCGAGCACCTGCACGCGGGCGCGCAGGCCGTCCATCAGCTCATCGGTGGCGGCGGGCCCAAGGTCGGCGAGCAGGAGGGTCTCTTCGATCTCCTCCCAGGTGGCGTCGTCGATCTCGTCGCGGGTGAGGAGGTTGAGCAGGCCGCGGCCCATGGCGCCGGAGCGCTGCAGGCGGGCGCGCAGGCGCACCATGCGGTCAGCGGTCGGTTCCGGCTGCTCGAGCTCGACCGGTGCTTCGTCCACCACCGTCTCATCGGCCGCTTCGGCTGGCGCGGCTGCCGACTCGGTCTCGGCCTCGGGGGCGGCGGCCGCGGGGGCGGCGGCCGCGGCGGTGGAGCCGCCGGCCGACGGAGCCTCTGCTTCACGCGCTTCCGGAGCTTCAGCGGTCTCGGGGCCTGCGTCGGCCGCCTCCTCCGACTTCTTCGGTGCGGCGGGGGCAGTCAGCGTGTCACCCCAGGTGGGTGCGGCGGGGCGCGGGCGCGCCGGCGGGCGGACGGTCTCCGCGCCGCGGCCTTCGGGGCGGCGCCCGTCGGTCTTGGTGGTGGGTTTGGTGCGCGAGCGCATGCCCGCCCAGATGCCGCCGCCGATGACGGCGAGTCCGCCGCCGCCGGCGAGAACGGCCATCAGAATGTCATTGGGATCCACAGGCACCTCCGTAGTGTTGCGCAGCCGGGCGCGGTGGGGCGCCGGTGCGGGATGCGGGCGGGCATGCGCCCGAGGGGTCAGTCAGCGCGCCGGAGCACCGGATGCGCGCGGGCGCACCGGTTCAGCGCTGAGACCAGTCTATGCGGGAGGTCAGGCGGCGATGGAGTCGCGGCGCGGGCGACGCGGCGAACGGTGGATGCCCGTTGCGCGGCGCAGCACGGTCGCCTCCTCATCGGGGACGATCCGACGGGGCGCGGGGCCCGTCGGCGCACTGCGATGGCGCACGCCCGGTGCGGCCGGCTCGGCCGGCGCGGGCGTGTGGGCCGGCACGCGCACGGCGGTCGGGGAATCGGTGACGCGGGAACGGCGCGATTCAGCGAGCGCAAGGGCTGCGACGACGATGAGCAGGACTGCTGACACGGCCACAGCGAAGAGGAGGAAGATCACGACGGAAGCCATGCCCATAGTGTGCACCAGCAGCCGCCCTCCCGGTAGGGGAATTCGTCACCAAGGATGAACCGGGAATGTGAAACGCGCGACCCCACAAGTGAGGCCGCGCGCATCGAACGGGTTCGGGGCAGAGGATCAGAGGTTCGGGAACCAGATCCCGATCTCGCGGTCAGCGGATTCGACGGAGTCTGAGCCGTGCACCAGGTTCTGGATCACCGGGGCGTCCCATTCGCGACCGAGGTCGCCGCGGATCGTACCCGGCGCGGCCTCGGTGGGGTTCGTTCCGCCGGCGAGGGAGCGGAAGCCCTTGATGACGTTCTCGCCCTCAGCAACCAGGGCGACGATCGGTCCGCCGGCCATGTAGGTCACGAGCGGGTCGTAGAAGGGCTTGCCCTCGTGCTCGGCGTAGTGAGCGGCGAGCTCTTCCTTGGTGGCGGTGCGCTGCGACAGGGCGACGATGTCGTAGCCCTTCGCCTCGATGCGGCGGATGATCTCACCGCGCAGGCTGCGCTGGACGGCGTCGGGCTTCAGCAGGACGAGTGTGCGTTCAGTGCTCATGGGCCCACACTATCCGGTGCGGCCAGCGGGGCACTCCCACGGGCCGGTCGGACCGGGTGTGGACGACCACTTCCCCACACCCGACAACACCCTTTAATACCCTGCGAACTGGGCATTCGCCGACCTCGACTTTAAATGTCGCACCCCTCCCCCAGCCTGACCGCACCCATCGGAACAGGACGCCGTCGGCCGGAAGGAGGAGAGATCATGGCGCTGGACATCGAGCCGCTGCGGACGCTGCCGAAGAGCGGTGACAGCACACTGGACAGCATCCACCAGGCCGCGGTGAACCTGGCAGCGCAGGCGTCCGCCCTGCACGCAGACCTGCTCGGTGCCCCTCTCGCGGCCGGTCAGGACTACGCCAGCGCCACCACTGCCGTCGCCGCTGCCCGTGACCAGATCACCCTGCTCCTCGGCACGCTCGCCGCGGAGGCCACCCGCTCAGCGGTCCACGAAGTCGCCACCTGGACCCGCCAGTCCCACCACCGCGCCCGCCGATTCATCACCGGGCACGCCCTGATGAACGCTGCGATGCCGCGCCTTCGGGAAGCCGTCGCCACCGGGGCCATGGAGCACGAAGCTGCCCTCACCATCACTCACGAAGCCTCCCTCGCACCGAGCCTGGATCATCAGCGTGAACTCGACCGGGTCCTGTCCGAGGACGCCCCTCAGCTCACCGCCGCGGGGACCCGAGCGTGGCGGGACCATACGCGGCGCCGCATGGCGGAGCTGGACCCGCAGACCGTGTACGACCGGGCTCAGCGCGCCCACCAGAACCGCCGCGTCACGCTCCGCGACGCCGACGACCAGGCGGGCCCTCGCCGCCATGATCGCTGCGCCTATGCGGGGCGCCGATCCGCGAATGCGCTCAGCCGCGCCCGTCGATGCCGAGGACCCGCGCGTCCACCGCGTCCTTCTCCCGGTCCATCGTGTGGCCCTTCACCACGCTCACTAGGTACAGGATCGCGAACGCTGCGCCCACCACCCACATGGCGGGAACCACCAGACCCATGAGGAGAACCGGGAGCTGCAGCACCAGGCCCAGCCAGTACCCGGCAGCCGTCGGCCGCCTCATCATGCCCACGGCGACCAGCAGCAGGACCACCAGGGCCAGACCGACCGTCCACGTCACCGTTCGGTGCTCCGGCGCCAGACCATGCGCCACCAGGACGGAGAAGAAGATGACCGCGGCCTCGCAGATCAGCGTGGTCGCCGCCAGCATGCGCTGCGCTGGACCCTTGCGGCGGGACGGGGTGAAATCGAACATTCCGGCCATGATCACACCTCACCATTCCGGCCGAGGAGCTGACGCACTTCAGCGGACAGCGTCACCGACCCCGCGGCCACGATGCCGCCGAACGAATCACCGCCGGCCTCCGCGATATCGACCGCGCGCTGGATCGCATCCGGCAGGTGCGCCGCTTCGATCACGCGGTCCTCATCACCGAAGACGTCCTCCGCGATCATCGACAGGCGGTCCGCCGGGATCGCCCGCGGCGACGACGTCTGCGTGATCACCACCGTGTCCATCAGCGGTTCGAAGATCGACAGGATCTCGTGCACGTCCTTCTCCTGCAGCACCGCCACGATCCCCGTGACCGAGGTGAAGCGGAAGTTCTCCCGCACCGTCTCCACCAGTGCTTCGGCACCCGCAGGGTTGTGCGCCGCGTCGACCACGATCGTCGGTGACTGGCGCACCACCTCGGCGCGGCCCGGCGAGGTCACCGACCCCGCCGCTTCGCGCAGCAGCTCCAGGTTCAGCGGCTCATCGCCGCCTCCGAGGAACGCCTCCGCCGCCGCAATCGCCAGCAGCGCGTTGGACGCCATGTGCTCCCCCAGCAGCGGCAGGAACACCTCGTCGTACCGGCCCGCGATGCCCTGCACGGACAGCATCTGCCCGCCCACACCGGGAACACGGTCCAGCACCGCGATCTGCTCGCCCTCAACAGCCGCCGTGATGCCGCGCTCCTCCGCGACCTCCTGCAGCACGTCCATGGCCGACGGGTGCTTCTGTGCGCCCAGCACAGCGATCGCACCCGGCTTCAGGATCCCGGCCTTCTCCCCCGCGATCTCCTCAATCGTGTCGCCCAGGTACTCCTGGTGGTCGAGGGAGATGGAGGTGATGACGGTGACGTCGCTGTCGATGATGTTGGTGGCGTCCCAGGTGCCGCCGAGCCCGGTCTCGATGACGGCGGCGTCGACCGGGGCGGTGGCGAACGCCTGGAACTGCATCGCGGTGAGGACCTCGAACATGGTCATGCGGGGGCCGCCGGCGGCGAGGGACTCCTGATCGACGCGCTCCACGAACGGCATGACGTCCTCGAACGCCTGCACGAAGTCGGCTTCGCTGATGGGGTCGCCGTCGATGGCGATGCGCTCCGTCGGAGAGTGCAGGTGGGGGCTGGTGATGCGGCCGACCCGCAGGCCCGCGCCCATGAGGATCGCTTCGGCGACCCGGGCGGTCGTGGTCTTGCCGTTCGTGCCGGCGATGTGGATGCTGCGGTAGGAGTTCTGCGGGTCGCCCATCAGCTCCATCACCCGACGGATGCGCTCCAGGCCCGGCTCGATCTCGTTCTCAGGGGCGCGCGCCACCAGTGCGGCGTAGGCGCGTGCGAAGTCCTCTGAGTGCTCCACGCTCTCTCCTCCACGAATCAGACAGGGACCGGGTGCTCCTGCGGCCCCGAGCCAGTCTACGGGCGCGATGTCCACATTCCCGCCCCCACCCGGTTGTCCACAGGCCGACGGGTGCCGTGCGTCTCCCCGCGCTGCTCTCCCTAGCCTGGACCGCATCATCCGCTCCACCCGGGAACGAGGACACTCCATGACTGCACCCGCCGCCGACCCCGCCGTCACCGCCCCCACCGCTGCTGACGCGATCGGGATGGACCCCGCCGCTGTCGAGGCCGCTGCGACAGCCCTCGAGGAGGCCGCCGCCACGATCCTCACCGGGCAGAAGGACATGGCGCACATCGCCACGTCCATGTCCTGGGACGGCCCCGATGCCGATGAGCACCGGCGATGGGTGCGTCAGGTGTTCGACCGCGACTGCCAGGAGGTCGCCTCGGAGATCAGCCGCATCGCCCGGGAACTGCACGACCAGGTCCGCCACCAGATCGACGCCTCCACCGCCCGCGGCATCATCCCCGACCCCGGGGGCTTCGGCTCCGCTCTGCGCAGCGGCTTCCAGCAGGGCGCGCCGCACATTGCCCGCGGCGTGCCGCTCGGCTACGGCCCCGCCCGCACATTCGGGGCGCCGACGGGTTCCACCAACGGATACCTCGACGACGATGACCCCGCGCCCGACTGGCTCGAAGGCCCGGTCGAGAAGGGACTGTCGCTCATCGGGCAGGGCGGCCGCGCGATTGTTGGGGCCTGGCAGGACGAGCGCGAGGCGAAGCTGCGTTCTCAGGGAGTCCACCCGGACATCGTGGAGCAGGCGCGCCGCAATGACGAGATCGCCGTGGAACCCCTGTTGAGGTTCATCGATGGGACCGGTCCCGCGCCTTCAGCGATGGAGACCGCATCCGGGGCCGCTCTGCTCCTGGCCAGCCCGTTCCTCGCCCATGGGCAGAACCTCCAGGGCATCGCCAACGCAGTCACCGCAGTCGTCAACGGTCAACCGATTCCCGATTTCGCCAATGCCGAACCGGCGGTCCTCGACGTCGCCACCACCGAGGGAGGCACAGTCCCCGCGAACACTGCTGAACTCGTCCTCGGCATTGAAGACGTCCGTGCACCCACGGTGGAGGCCGGCACCGACCAGGGCAGGATCTCCGTCACGCAACTGCGGGACGAGAACGGCCAGGCCACGGCGATCGTGCACGTCCCGCCCACAGAAGGAACACCGATCGATCAGATCGACGCATGGACCGGGGCGCAGGGAAACAACCGCGACTGGCTCAGCAACGTCCACCTCGCGTCTGCGGACCGCGACGCAGCGGCCGTGAAGGACATCGACGTGGCTCTGAAGGAGGCGGATCTGCCGCCGGGCACTCCTGTGCTCCTGGTCGGCCATTCACAGGGCGGGCTGGCGGCGGCGCGATTCGCCCAGGATCCGCAGTACAACGGCCCGGGGGCCCACCTCGTGACGGATGTCGTCACCGTCGGATCCCCCGTGGACTCCATTCAGCCCGCGCACACGAACACGCAGCTGACGTCGATCTCGCACGGGGACTCCTACCTCGAGGTCGGCGGCATGCGTGTGCCGCTCCCGACCGATGGCGACATCGTCCCCGCTCTCGACTTCAACGAGCGTTCGCTCAACGAACAACTGGTCGCGATCGACCTCCCCGATCAGGAACCGGCGCCGAACTCCGAGGTCAACTACCTGGATCTGAACCACAACAGCGGGCACACTCACCCGAACGGCGAGATCCGCAGGGACTGGGGCTACACCGGCTCCATTGCGAAGTTCGAGAACAGCAACGACCAGCTGATCGCCCTGAACCGGCGGCTTGAGGGGACGTACACCGGTGAGAACGTGACAGCGGTGCGCACCACCGTCGTCACCACAGGGGTGGAGAGGTGATGCGCACCGCTGACGCCGGGGCGCGGCCCGGCTATGCGGCGCGGCCGGTCACGCCGAGGAGCGTGATCACGCCTTCGCGAGCGCGATCGCCACGGGCCCGGCCGTCACCGATTCGTCGGTGCTGAAAAGGGGGTCGCCGCCGAACGCGTCGGCCGCGGACCCGCCGATGCTGACCTCACGCGCGAGGACCTCACCGGCGACCAGCTGCTCGAAGGAGCGGACTGCGGACTCGATCGACTCGGCGGATGCGGAATCGGCGCCGGCGATGTGCAGGCGGATGCGGTCGGAGATGTTCAGACCGGCGGAGCGGCGTGCGGACTGCACCGCACGCACCACGTCACGGGCGGTGCCTTCGGCTTCGAGCTCCGGCGTGAGCTGCGTGTCCAGCACGATGAACGCGCCGCCGCGCAGCACACCGATCGCGACACCGTCGGCGGCCGCATCGGACCCGGCCACGAGGTCGAGCGTGTATTCGCCGTCCACGAGGTCGATGCCGCCGGCAGTGACGGTGCCGTCCTCCGCCACGGACCAGTCGCCGCTCTTCGAGCCCTTGATCACCTGCTGCACCTGCTTGCCGAGGCGGGGCCCAGCGGCGCGGGCGTTGACCGTCAGCTTCTGCTCCACGCCGAGGTCCTGCGCCTCCGGCGAATCCAGGTCCAGCAGGCGCACCGACTTCACGTTCAGCTCATCGGCGATGATCGAAGCGAAGTCCTCCAGCGACGCCGACTGCGGGTGCACCACGGTCAGGCCCGCGAGCGGCAGGCGAGCACGCAGATGCTCCTTCTTCCGCAGCGCGTTGCCGGTGCTGGCGACCTCGCGGACCGCGTCCATCTCCTCCACCAGGGCGTCATCGGCGGGGAACACGGATGCGTCGGGCCAGTCGGTGAGGTGCACGGAGCGCTCACCGGTGAGCTGCTGGTAGATCTCCTCGGACAGCATCGGCAGCAGCGGGGCCATCACGCGCAGCAGGGTCTCCAGGACCGTGAACAGAGTGTCGATGGCCTGCTCGTCGCCCTCCCAGAAGCGGTCGCGGGAGCGGCGCACGTACCAGTTGGTGAGCATGTCCAGGAACGCCTGGATCTCCGCCGCGGCGCTCGCCACATGCAGACCCATCATCTGCCCGCGCACGGACTCCACGAGCTGCCCCGTGCGGGCCAGCAGGTAGCGGTCCATGACGTCCGTGGAGTCGTACCGCAGGCGCCCTTCGTACCCGGCGGGGCGGCCGTCGGCGTCCTTCGTCCCGGCGGCGTTCGCGTAGAGGGCGTAGAAGTACCAGACGTTCCACAGCGGCAGCACCACCTGGCGGGCGGCGTCGCGGATCGCGGCCTCCCCCACGATCAGGTTGCCGCCGCGCAGGATCGGGCTGGACATGAGGAACCAGCGCATCGCGTCCGCACCGTACTTGTCGTACATCTCGCGCACGTCCGGGTAGTTGCGGCGCGACTTCGACATCTTTTCGCCGTCGTCGCCGAGGACGATGCCGTGGCAGATCACCGAGGTGAACGCGGGACGGTCGAACAGGGCGGTGGACATGACGTGCATGACGTAGAACCAGCCGCGGGTCTGCCCGATGTACTCCACGATGAAGTCCGCCGGGTTGTGCGAATCGAACCAGTCCTGGTTCTCGAACGGGTAGTGCACCTGCGCGAACGGCATGGACGCGGAGTCGAACCAGACGTCGAACACGTCCTCCACGCGCCGCATCGTGGACTTCCCCGTCGGGTCGTCCGGGTTGGGGCGGGTGAGCTCGTCGATGTACGGGCGGTGCAGGTTCACCTCGCCGTTCTCATCGCGCGGCAGCTCACCGAACGCCTCCTCCAGCTCCGCGATGGAGCCGTACACCTCGGTGCGGGGATGGTTCGGGTCGTCGGACTTCCACACGGGGATCGGGGAGCCCCAGTAGCGGTTGCGGGAGATCGCCCAGTCGCGGGCGCCCTCGAGCCACTTGCCGAACTGGCCGTGCTTCACGTTGCCCGGCACCCATTCGATCTGCTCGTTCAGCTCGAGCATGCGCTCGCGCTGGTCGGCGACCTTGATGAACCAGGAGCTGACGGCCTTGTAGATCAGCGGGGTGCGGCAGCGCCAGCAGTGCGGGTAGGAGTGCACGTAGCTCTTCTCCTGGAAGAGCCGCTGATCCTTCTTCAGGATGGTGATGATGGGGCGGTTCGCCTCGAACACCTGCACACCGGCGATCTCGTCGAGCGCGGTGCCGCGGAAGTAGTCGAGGAACTGGGCGGCCTCATTGACCGAGACGATGACGGGGATGCCGTAGGCGGCGTTGACCTTCTGGTCCTCTTCACCGTACGCGGTGGCCTGGTGGACGATGCCGGTGCCGTCACCGGTGGTGACGTAGTCGGCGACCGTGATGATCCAGGCGTTCTCGGTGCCCCACTTCTCCCGGTCGGCGGAGTAGACGTCCCACAGCGGTTCGTAGGTGATGTGCTCCAGCTCGGTGCCGACGAAGCGCCGCTCCTCCACCGCGGCGTCGAGCGCCTCGGCGTCGTCGTAGCCGAGCTCCTTCGTGAACTGAGTGAGGAGGTCGGCGGCGACGATGTAGCGGGCGCCGTCGGACGCAGCGCCTCCGTCGGCCGCCCCGTTCGGGCCCGCCGGCACCACCACGTACTCCACCTCGGGGCCGACCGCGAGGGAGAAGTTCGTCGGCAGCGTCCACGGAGTCGTGGTCCAGGCGAGCGCGTGCACGCCGTCGAGACCGAGGCCGGCGGCCTTCTCGCCGGTGAGCGGGAAGGTGACCACGACCGACGGGTCCTGGCGGTCCTGGTAGACGTCGTCATCCATCCGCAGTTCGTGGTTCGACAGCGGGGTCTGGTCGCGCCAGCAGTACGGCAGCACGGAGTGGCCCTCATAGGCGCGGCCCTTGTCGTGCAGGGTCTTGAACGCCCACAGCACCGACTCCATGAACGGCAGGTTCAGGGTCTTGTAGTCGTTCTCGAAGTCCACCCAGCGGGCCTGCCGCTCCACGTACTCCTGCCACTGGTCCGTGAACTTCAGGACGGAGGAGCGGGCGGCGGCGTTGAACGTCGCGATGCCCATCTCTTCGATCTCGCGCTTCTCGGTCATGCCGAGCTCGCGCATCGCCTCCAGTTCGGCGGGCAGGCCGTGGGTGTCCCAGCCGAAGCGGCGGTCCACCTTGTAGCCGCACATGGTGCGGAAGCGCGGGATGACGTCCTTGACGAAGCCGGTCAGGAGGTGGCCGTAGTGCGGCAGGCCGTTGGCGAACGGCGGGCCGTCGTAGAACACGAACTCCTCGGCGCCGTCGCGGTTGGCAATGGAGGCGCGGAAGGTGTCGTCCTGCTTCCAGAAGCCGAGGACGTCGGACTCGACCTCGGGGAGGTTCGGGGAGGCGGTGAGGTCGTCACCGTTCTTCGGGTAGGCCATCGGGCACTGCTCCTTGCGCTGCTGCGGGTCGGGAAGTCTCAGACCCGGGAACGCTGGGCGCGCGGTACCACCCCGGTTGGCGCCCCGTGGGGCGCCCGCTCATTCATCAGCTGTGACGGGCTGGTCCCGGCGGGTTCTACTGAGGCCGCTCTGGGGCGGCCGGTTCTTCCCGCGGCTCTCCGGTGATGGCCGGGTCGATGCCGATGGGGTGAGTCTAACCGACCTCGTCGGCTGGGCGCGAGGGGGTCTCGGGCGCGGTGGGCGCGGACGCTGCGGTCTCGATGGGTGCGGGCTCGGTGGGCGCGGGGCGGGCGGGCCGGAGGAAGGCCGACGGCAGCATCGCCAGCACCCCGGCGCTGAGGATGCCCGCGGCGATCAGCCACAGCGGCAGCGCATCGCCGAGCACGAGCACCGCCGCGAACAGGCCGGTCAGCAGAACGAAGAACAGCCCGGCGCTCACGCCCCAGGCGCTCGAGGTCATGCGGGAGATCATCGTGCCTCCTTCCAGGTGACGTCGCCGACGCCGAGGCGCCCGATCACGCGGACCTGCACAGCCGACGGGTTCCACGCATCCGTGCCGCGATGCTCCGTGCCGCGCTGCCTGCCCATGCCGGTGGTGATGTCCGAGCCCACATCCCAGGAGTGCTTCGGCATGATCACGGTGACGTCCCCGACGGGCCGGTCGCACACCACCCGCATCGCCAGCTGCGGGGACTCGGCGGCGGGGGCCGACGGGTTCTTCGCCCGCCACTGCGCCTCCGCTTCCGCCGGGTCGGGCGGCGGCGGCAGCGCGGACATGTCCAGCACCACGGGCGTGGACCAGTCGCGCGGACCGCCCGGTGAACAGGGCACGACCGTGCCGGGCTCGTACTCGGCGACGCTCACCACCACCGGGTCCTGGTGGCGGGAATCGGTGAGCCGCACCCACATCACCGAGCCCGCGAGCGCGACGGCGCACACCGTGCCGAGGACCACGAGTCGCGTATCGGTGCGGCCGCGCAGGCCGAGCACGATCAGCGCCGCGCCGGTGAGTGCGAGGGTCGCCGAGGCGCCGGCGCCGATCCGGCCGATGAAGGCCAGCGGCCCGTCGGGGTTGAGGGTCGGCGCGAGGTGCGGGAAGAGGGACAGGATGCTGAACGCAGCGATGCCGGTGAGAGCGGCGATCGCGAACAGGACCGTGGAGGTGCGGGGATCCGTCGGCCTTCCACCCGGGTCGGTGGTGGCGTCGGCGCGGCCGGTGGCGCGGGGATCGGCGTCGGCGCCCCACGCCAGCGGTGCGTCGCGGCGCAGACGGCCCACGAGGTCGGCGAGTTCGTGCTCGGTGAGGATGCCGGCTCGGGCACCGAGCTGCCCGACGATGTAGGCGGAGCGGGCGCGGGAGGACTGCCAGCCGCCCACCACGACGATCGCCAGCAGCACCAGCAGCAGCGGCAGCAGGAATGCGAGGGCGAGCACGAACCAGCGGATGTAGGCCCAGACGGCGAGCCCGGCGAGGATCACCGCCGGGGGGATCGCGGCAGCGATGACGAGGTCGCCCGGCTGCGGGCGGCGCCGGCGCAGCGCCTGCAGGGGCGTGTCGAAGCGGGAGCCGGGCAGCTGGCGCGGCAGCAGGATCAGCAGGATCAGGTAGATGAGGGGGCCGATGCCGAGGATGCCGAGGAGGACCGCGCACGCGCGGACCAGGCGGGTGGGAAGGCCGAACCCGTCGGCGAGGGCGAGGCACACACCGCCGACGAAGCCGCCTCCGGGCCGGCGCACCACGCCGTAGCGCAGGGCGCGGTCGCGCGGTGTGAGGGAGCGGGGCGGCGCGATGACGGTGTCGAAGACGCTGCGGGACCCGTCGTCGTGGGGTTCTGCCATGGCACCATAGTGGCATGCCCGAGATCACCCAGCCGTCGGCCGATCGATGGGCGCGGACCCTCACCGACGCTCAACTGGTCGGCGTGTGCGGCGCCCTCGCCCGCGGCTGCGGTGTGCCGGTCGCCCCGATCCGGGGCCTGACCCTTCTGTCCTTCGTGATGATCTTCGCCGCTGTGCCGGTCACGCTCGGCCTCAACCAGCCGCCGATGGTCGCGCTGACGTTCGCGGGCCTGGCCAGCGGCATCGTGTTCGCCTACATGGTGGCCTGGTGGGCGCTGCCGCTGGACGAATCGGCGGAGCGGGAGCTGCTGATGGGGCTCTCGCAGGCGCCGATGCGGGGCCGGCCGGCGCTGTCGGATGCGTCGATGGCGCTGCGCTCCCCCGCCTCGCAGCTCCTGCAGTGGATGCTCATCGCTGCTCTCGTCGGCGCGGCCGTGATGCTGACGGTGACCGGCATCGGCACCACGGTGGTGTGGGCGCTGCCGAGCTGGCCTCAGATCGCCGCGTTCTGCGGCATCAGCGCCGCCGGCATCGCCCTCGGGGTGCTGCCGCTGAACGCGGTGGACCGCGCCCGGTGGGGCGGTCGGATCGCGCAGGTGCCCTCGGTCGCGATCGTGGCGCTGGGGCTGTCCGTGGTGCTGCTGCTCGCCGGGTCGCTCGGCATGGCCGCCGCCCTGTTCGGCCCCCGCGCTCTGCTGGTGGCGCTGGCCGTCGCGGTCATCGTGATGCTGCTGGTGGCGGCAGTGCTGGTGCCGTGGCTGCGGCGACTGTGGCGGGGCCTGCAGGAGGAGTCGCAGGAGCGGGCGCTCGCGCAGCAGCGCCAGGAGATCACCGCGCACCTGCACGATTCGGTGCTGCAGACCCTCACCGTGATCCAGCAGTCCGGCCGCGACGGCGAGTCGATGAAGCAGCTCGCGCGGCTGCAGGAAGCGGAGCTGCGGCGATGGCTGTACGGGCAGCAGGACGCCCAGGCGGAGGCGGACGGCAGCAGCCTGCGCACTGCGGTCGAGGAGATGTGCGCGGATCTGCAGGCGGAGCACGCCGTGGAGATCGTGACGGTCATCGTCGGCGACGCCCCCCTGTGCCCCCGGGCGCGGCCGCTGGTGAAGGCGCTGCGGGAGGCGACCAGCAACGCGGTTCGGCACGGCGGCACCGGTGTGCGGGTGTTCGTGGACATCTCCCCCGACGTCATCGAAGCGTTCGTGCGCGACCGCGGTGAGGGCTTCGACCTCGACGCGGTGCCGGAGGACCGCCTGGGTGTGCGAGAGTCGATCATCGGCCGGATGAGGCGCGCCGGCGGCACCGCCCGGGTGCGCCGCGCCGCCGGCGGCGGCATGGAGGTGGCGCTGCGACTGGAGCGCCCCGAGGAAGGACAGCCATGAGCACGAAGGACACGGTGAGGATCGTGGTGGTGGACGACCACCGCATCTTCCAGCTCGGCGTCATCGACGAACTGCAGCGGGCCGACCCGTCGATCGAAGTGGTCGGCACGGCCGCGACCGTCGACGAGGCGATCACCGTGATCGGGCGGGAGAAGCCCGACGTGGTGCTTCTCGACGTGCATCTGCCGGGCGGCCACGGCGGCGGGGGTGCGGAAGTGGCGCGCTCCGTCGGCGAGGAGGTGCGGTGCCTGGGCCTCAGCGTGTCCGACGCCGCCGATGACGTCATCGCCGTGATACGCGCCGGCGCCCGCGGCTACGTCACGAAGTCCATCACCGGCGAGGACCTCGCGGATGCGGTGCACCGGATCGCGGAGGGCGATGCGGTGTTCTCCCCGCGCCTGGCCGGGTTCGTGCTCGATGCGTTCCGGGGGCAGGCGCCGCCGAGGCCGACGGAGCTGGACCTCCTGTCACCGCGCGAGACCGAAGTGATGAAGCTGATCGCCCGCGGGTACACGTACCGGGAGACCGCGAGCGAACTGTTCATCTCCGACCGCACCGTGGAGACGCACATGTCGAAAGTGCTGAAGAAGCTGCAGGTATCCAACCGCTACGAGTTGACGCGGTGGGCGCGGGACCGGTTCGTGATCTGACCGATGTGATGGAGCAGGCAGACCCTTCGGGTCCACAGCGCCCGTGTGAGAACCTGTGTGCGCTGTTCCCATCAGCTGGATCGAGGAGATGACATGTCCCTGTTCGGAGAGCCGTTCACCGCGAAGTGCCTGAAGTCGCAGAAGACCGTCGAGGTCGAAGAGGGCCAGTCCCTGCTGCAGGCCCTGCTGGACGCCGGCATCGACATGGACTACTCCTGCGAGGGCGGCGTGTGCGGCACCTGCGTGGTGCCGCTGGTGTCCGGCGAGGTCGACCACCAGGACGAGTTCCTGATGGACGACGAGCACGAGACCCACATGACCACCTGCGTGTCCCGCGGAATCGGCGAGATCGAGATCGACGTCTGATCCTGCGCCCAGCGCACCTGGCCTAGCGTGGGGCCATGACGAAGAACCACGATTCCATCACCGACGCCGCGGCGGCTGAGCGCATGCCGCAGTGGCGCATTGAGGACTCCACCGCACACCTGCAGGCGAAGGGCCGGTCCTTCGCGGATGCGATCCGCTTCGTTACCGGCGTTGCGGAGCTCGCGGAGGCCGCTGACCACCACCCCGATATCGACATCCGGTTCAACCGGGTGCGCCTGGCGCTGTCCTCGCATGACGTCGGATCCCTCAGCGACAGGGACGTCGCGCTCGGCGAGCAGATCGTTCGGCTCGCAGAGGAGCAGGGGCTCACGGTGTCCGCTTGACCTCGAGGGGTCGGCGCATCAGTTTGTGGGCCGCCGCCTGCGCCACCGGCCGCATCGTGATGAGGTCGAGGTTGACGTGGGCGGGCAGTTCGATGCTGTAGGCGATGACATCGGCGACGTCCTGCGCGGTCAGCGGCTTCTCGACGCCCTCGTAGACGGCATCGGCCGCGGCCTGGTCGCCGCCGAGGCGGGTCAGGGAGAACTCGTCCGTGTGCACGAGACCGGGCGCGACTTCGATGACGCGGATCGGCTCGCCGGCGAGTTCGAGCCGCAGGGCCGCTGCGAGCATGTGCTCGGCCGCCTTCGCGGCGTTGTATCCGGAACCGCCCTCGTAGGCGACCTGTGCGGCGGTGGAGGTCAGGAAGACGATGTCGCCGCCGCCGGCGGTGCGGATCTGCGGCAGCAGCGCTTTGGTGACGCGCCCGGCGCCGAGGACGTTCGAGGCGTACATGCCGGTCCACTTCTCGAAGTCCGCGCGCTCCACCCAGTCCACTCCGAGGGCGCCTCCGGCCACGTTGATGAGGGCGCTGACGCCCTGGGGGAAGAGCTCGGCTGCGCGTTCGGCGAGGCGGTCCACGGATGCCCCATCGGAGACGTCCACGACGAGTGTCGAGACGCCGGTCTCGGCCGCAAGCGCCTCGAGCCGGTCGCCGCGGCGGGCGACGGCGAGGACGTGGAACCCGTCGGCCTGCAGGCGGCGGGCGACGGCGCGGCCGATGCCGGAGCTCGCGCCGGTGACGACGGCGGTGCGCTGATTCTCGTTCTGGTGCATGCGGATTCCTCCGGGGATCGGGGCGGGTGATGCTGTCATCGTACGGCGATGCCCGGGCACTCGCCGGGCGAAGCAGTAGACGCAGATCACAGTCGGTGGTTCAATAGCCAGCCAAGGAGTTGCAATTCCCGCAACCCGGTTGCCTTCGGCGCGGCGATGACGCCTGCAGCGCCCCCGACTCAAAGGATCACGATGAGTTCAGCACCCACCTCCACCACCCTGTCGGGCCAGCCCCGCAAGGCCGAGACCCTCCGCCAGACCCGCACGCGGGTCCTCACCGCCAGCTTCATCGGCAACTTCGTCGAATGGTTCGACTACGCCGTCTACGGCTACTTCGCGGTGGTCATCTCCGAAGTCTTCTTCCCGGATTCGAAGAACAAGCTGCTGCTGACCTTCGGCCTGTTCGCGATCTCCTTCCTCATCCGCCCGCTCGGCGGCTTCTTCTGGGGACACCTCGGCGACCGGATCGGTCGGCGCACAGCTCTGAGCTGGTCGATCCTCATCATGAGCGCCGCCACCTTCTGCATCGCCCTCATCCCCGGGTACGCCACGATCGGCGTGGCCGCTCCCCTGCTGCTGCTGGCGTGCCGCCTGGTGCAGGGATTCTCCGCCTCCGGCGAGTACGCGGGCGCCTCCGCATTCCTCGTGGAGTACGCCCCGGCGGACAAGCGGGGCCGCTACGCCGCAGTGGTCCCCGCCTCCACCGCCACCGGCCTGCTGATGGGCTCGCTGTTCGCAGCGGTGTCCACCGCCGTCCTCACCGATGCGCAGATGCACGACTGGGGATGGCGCGTCCCGTTCCTGCTCGCCGCACCGATGGGCCTGATCGGCCGCTACATCCGCAACAAGCTGGAGGACACCCCGGCCTTCCAGGAGATCTCCGCGGAGGACGAGGTCATCAAGGCCCCGATGATGCAGATGTTCCGCGACCACTGGCCTGCGCTGCTGCGAGCCTTCGGCGCGGTGCTGCTGAACGCAGTGGGCTTCTACGTGATCCTCAGCTACATGCCGACCTACTTGTCCGAGGTCGTGAAGCTGGATTCGACCCTGAGCTACATCGCCACCACGGTCGCGCTCATCACCTACATCGGCTTCATCTTCGTCACCGGCTCGCTGTCGGACCGCTTCGGGCGCCGACGGGTGCTGATGGCCGCGGCGGTCCTGGCCGTGGTGCTGACGATTCCGGCATTCATGCTGCTGAACACCGGCAGCTTCGTCGTGATCCTGCTGGTGCAGGTGGTCCTGGGCTTCGCCCTCACGCTCAACGACGGCACCCTGCCGAGCTTCCTGTCCGAACTGTTCCCCACCCGGGTGCGCTACTCCGGCTTCGCCGTCAGCTTCAACCTGGGCAATGCGATCTTCGGCGGCACCGCGCCGGCGATCTGCACCTGGCTGATCGCGACGTCCGGTTCGCAGATCGCGCCGTCCTACTACCTGATCGGCGCCGCTGTGGTGTCGTTCATCGCGGTGGCGCTGTCCCCCGAGACGAGTCGTCGCCCGCTGACCTGAGGAGTCCGTGATTCCATCGTGACCCCGGTCACGATATAGTCTTTTGCAACCTAGTTGTTGCTGACGCAACTTTTTGACCATCTGCGCCGCGCCTCGCAAGGAGGAGAACGCATGCCCTCATCATCCATCCCCCCAGCATCACCCGGCTCCCAGCCACCGACGGAGCAGGTGGGAGTCGATCTCCCCCGCTTCCGCGGACGGTCGATCCCGCCGATCGACTCCCTCATCATCAAGGTGCTGCCGCCGATCCTGATCGTCGCACTGGTCATCACCGTGACCGTGGCACCAGATGCGGCCTCGGACTTCATCTCCTATCTGCGCACCAAGGTCACCTCCGGCTGGACCTGGTACTTCGTGATGTACTCGCTGATCGCCGTGGCGCTGTGCACCTGGCTGTGCTTCTCGAAGGTCGGCAAGGTGCGCCTCGGTGGGCCGAAGGCGAAGCCCGAGCACTCGAACTTCGCCTGGTACTCCATGCTGTTCGCCTGCGGCCAGGGCATCGGCCTGATCTTCTGGTCGATCGCCGAGCCGATCATGCTCAAGCCGGAGAGCGAGCACCGCGTCATCGCCGGCGGCGCCAACACCGGTGATGTCGGCATCGTGTGGACGTACTTCCACTGGGGTCTGACCGCCTGGATCATGTACGGCGCCGTCGCCGTGTGCCTGGCGTACTCGCACCACAACCTCGGCAAGACCCTCACCTTCCGCGAGGCGACCGTGGACTTCCTGCCCCGCGCCGCGCAGCGCCCCGCCGGCGTGGTCGTGGAGATGCTCGCGATCATCGCCACCACGCTGGGCCTGGCCACCTCCTTCGGCTTCGCCGCCATGCAGTTCTCCTCCGGCATCGCCTCCTTCACCGGCCTGACCAGCTCGCCGGTGCTGTGGTTCACAGTCATCCTCGGCCTCGGCGCGCTCACCGCGGTATCCGCCTTCATGGGCGTCAACAAGGGCATGAAGCGGATCTCCGAGCTGAACTCCTACCTGTCGGTGGCCCTGATCGTCGGGGTGTTCGTATTCGGACCGACCGTCTACATCCTGTCCACCCTGTTCGAGACCTTCGGCTCGTTCATCCAGAACTTCATCTCGATGAGCTTCTACACCGGCGCCGACGGCGCCACCGGCCCGCTGGAGACCTGGCAGGACTCCTGGAACGGCTGGTGGACCGTGTTCATCTGGTGCTGGGTGATCGCCTTCAGCCCGTTCGTGGCCGGCTTCATCGCCCGCATCTCCCGCGGCCGCACCATCCGCAGCTTCGTCCTCGGCGTCACCATCGTCCCCTCCCTCATCGTCATGGTCTGGGTGGGCATCATCGGCGCCGCCGGCCTGTTCTACGACCAGCGATCGAATGAGGCGATCTCCGGCGCCATCGCGGAGGACACCTCCGCGGGCCTGTTCGCAATGCTGGACATGATCCCCGTGGTGGGCACCGTCCTGCTGGTCGTCGCGACCATCCTGGTGGCCACCTACTACGTGACCTCCCTGGACTCGGGCACCTACGCGCTCGCCGAGTTCGTGTCGGCCCCGAAGAAGTCCGGCCCGTGGTTCCGCGTGATCCTGGTGTTCTCGATCGCAACCGTGGCGGTGGTGCTGCTGTCCATCGGCGGCAGCGCCGTGGTGGACACCGTGCAGACCGGCACGATCCTCGGCGCATTCCCGTTCTCGTTCGTGCTGCTGATCATGTACTTCAACCTGTTCCGCCGCCTGCGCGCCCGCAACAAGAAGATCAAGCAGCTGGAGCGCGCGGTCAACGACCCGAACCATCGCCCTGAGGATGCATTCGTGGACGAGCACGGCATGCCGATCGAGGGAACTCCGCACCCGCACAACATCACCCTGGCGATGGAGGAGGGCAAGGACCCGTTCTCGCGAACCGGTGAGATCGAGATCCCCGAGGAGTTCCGCCGGGACCCGGCGGTCGCCGACATCGACTACGACTTCGACACCCGCAGCCCCAAGCCAAAGGGAGGACAGAAATGACCGAGCAGCCCATCGACCTGGCACTGTTCGATGCCGTCGCCTACCGCGAGTGGACGGAGGGGACCTCGGTGGTGCTGATCCCCGTCGGCGCGTTCGAGCAGCACGGCCCCCACATGCCGCTGGGGACGGACGCGATCCTGTCCACGGCGATGGCCCGCGGGACAGCGGAGCGGATCAACCGCGTCGCCCCCGGGGCGGCGGCGGTGGCGCAGCCGTTCACGCACGGCTACAAGTCGCAGCAGAAGTCCGGCGGCGGCGACCACCTGCCGGGCACCATCAGCCTCGACGCCTCCACGCTGATCGCCCAGACCCGCGACATCGCCCGCGGCTTCCTCCAGCAGGGGGTGAGCCACGTGGTGTTCGTCAACGGGCACTACGAGAACTACCAGTTCCTGTACGAGGGCATCGACCTGGCGCTGCGGGACCTCGGGATCAGCGAGGAGGGCGGGCAGTCGGCGATGCTGCTGAGCTATTGGGACTTCGTCACCGAGGACACTCTGCGCGCCGTCTACCCGGACGGCTTCCCCGGCTGGGACATCGAGCACGGCGGGGTGCTGGAGACATCGCTGATGCTGCATCTGCGTCCCGAGCACGTGCGGATGGAGCGGGCGGTGTCGCATCCTCCGGCGGAGCTGCCGCGCTTCGACCGTCTGCCGGTCATCGCCTCCCGCACCCCGGAGACGGGGTGCCTGTCGGCGCCCGACGGATCCTCGGCCGAGAAGGGTGAGCTGCTGTTCGCGCAGGCGGCGGGCCTGATGGCGGAGGACATCGCAGCCGAGCTCCGGCTGGCATCCGCGTGACGGAGCGCAGGACTTGACGTTCGTCACACCATGAGTATCCTTGAGGGGAACGGCGTTGCAGGTGCCGCAACAGGGCAGGCAGGTCCGTTCCCTTCAACTTTTCCACCGTTCTTTCGACCACAAAGGAGTGTCATGAATACCACCGTCACCTCGGTCAACGACCTCGACCGCCTGAAGACCCTGCACAACGGTGAGAAGCAGCAGCTCACCTTCTCCGATGCCGAGTTCGAGCGCCGCCTGAAGGGCCTGCGAGAGATCATGGCCGCCAAGGACATGGACGCGGTCATCCTCACCTCGTACCAGGGCATCAAGTACTACTCGGACTTCCTGTTCACCTACTTCGGCCGCTCCTACGCGCTCGTGGTGACCCAGAAGAACACCACCACCGTCACCGCGAACATCGATGCGGGCATGCCGTGGCGCACCAGCTTCGGCGACAACATCGTCTACACCGACTGGCGCCGCGACAACTTCTACTACGGCCTGCAGGAGGCCCTGAAGCGCGACGGCGTCAAGGCCAAGAAGATCGGCATCGAGGACGACACCGTCCCCGCCCTCATCCGCGAGCGCCTTCAGGATGCCTTCCCGGATGCGACCCTCGAGGACGTCTCGCAGGACGCCATGCGCCAGCGCATGATCAAGTCCGCCGAGGAGATCGAGGTCATCAAGCACGGCGCCCGCATCGGCGACCTCGGCGGTGAGGCGATCCGCCAGGCGATCCGTGAAGGCGTCATGGAGTACGAGGTGGCCCTCGCCGGCACCGAGGCGATGACCCACGAGATCGCGAAGACCTTCCCGCACCGCGAGGTGCGCGACACCTGGGTGTGGTTCCAGTCCGGCATCAACACCGACGGCGCCCACAACTGGGCCACCACCCGGAAGCTGCAGAAGGGCGACATCCTCTCCCTCAACTGCTTCCCCATGACCTCCGGGTACTACACGGCACTGGAGCGCACCCTGTTCCTCGGCGAGCCGGACGAGGAGTCGCTGCGCCTGTGGAACATCAACGTCGAGGTGCATGAGCGCGGCCTGGAGCTCATCAAGCCCGGCGCGGTCTGCAAGGACATCGCGCTCGAGCTCAACGAGATCTACGCCGGCTACGGCATCCTGCCCAAGCGCACCTTCGGCTACGGCCACTCCTTCGGCGTCCTCTCCCACTACTACGGCCGCGAAGCGGGCCTGGAGCTGCGCGAGGACATCGAGACCGTGATCGAGCCGGGCATGGTCGTCTCCATGGAGCCGATGATCACCATCGAGGACGGCCAGCCGGGCGCCGGCGGCTACCGCGAGCACGACATCCTCGTGGTCGGCGAGGACTCGGTGGAGAACATCACCAAGTTCCCGTACGGCCCGGAGAAGAACATCATCGAGGCCTGATCCTCCTCCGCCGCCGGGGCCGGTCGTTCACTGCGAACGGCCGGCCCCGGCGGCATGTGCGCACCCGGCCAGTCCGCGGTCACGGACGGAGGCCCGGTGCGCTTCGCCCCATTTACGCCGGATTCCTCAAGATTCCTTCCCGATTGCGATTGGCTGAGACGACTATGACCGACTCCGAATCCGCAAAGAACCCGTCGACCATCGGCACCATGATCGAGGTGCTGCGCTGCTTCACCGTGAACGAACCGGTGCGCGGCGTCACCGACATCGCCGCCCAGGTGGGACTGCACAAGTCGTCCGTGTCCCGCATCCTGCAGACCCTGCAGCAGGAGCGCCTGGTGGTACAGGACGAGCAGTCCCGCAAGTACGAACTCAGCTGGGGTCTGCTCGGCATCGCCGGGCCGCTGCTCAGCCAGCTGTCGGTGCGGAGGGTCGCCTACCCGCTGATGGAGGACCTGCGCGACTCCACGCAGGAGACGGTCTCCCTGGTGGTGTTCGACGGCCTGGAGGGCATCTCTGTGGAGCAGGTGGCGAGCCCCCGCCACATCAAGCACACCTCCCCCATGGGCACGCGGTACAGCACGGGCCATTCCGCCAGCATCCAGGTGTTCCTCGCCCACGTCGAGGAAGAGCGGGTGCGTGAGCTGCTGGCGGAGGGCCGCTTCGAGTTCACTACGGCCCCGTCGGCCGAGGACTACCTCGCGGCGCTGCGGCAGGCGCGCGCCGACGGGTTCGCGGCGAACGCCGGCCTCACCCACCCGGACGAGGTGGGCATCGCCGCGCCCGTGTTCGACCATCGGGGCATCGTGACGGCGGCGCTGATGATCGCAGCTCCGCGCTACCGCACCGATGACGCCCTCATCGCACAGCTGGGGCCCGCCTGCGCGGACGTCGCCTCGGTGATCAGTGAGCGGATGGGGTTCGCCGGCCACGTGGAGGACTGAGCGCGGCTCGGGCCGTCGCGCCCGCGCCCGGGGGGTGCGAGCAGTGCCACGCGCCGCAGCGTCGGGCTGCGGCGGGGCATCTGAGACAATGGGCCGCATGAGTGAGATCGATTCCCGCGCAGGCCACGACTCGGCCGCGAGCGCACCCGCCATCCCCGCCAAGCCCAGCCTGGAGGGCCTGGAAGAGAAATGGGACCAGAACTGGACTGACTCCCAGGTCTTCGCATTCGACCCGGACACCACCCGGTCCGAGGTCTTCTCGATCGACACCCCTCCCCCGACCGCGTCGGGCTCCCTGCACATCGGCCACGTGTTCGCGTACTCGCAGTCGGACATCATCGCCCGCTACCAGCGGATGACCGGCAAGAACGTGTTCTTCCCGATGGGCTGGGACGACAACGGCCTGCCCACCGAGCGCCGCGTCCAGAACTACTACGGTGTGCGCTGCGACCCGTCACTGCCGTACGAGGAGGGCTTCGAGCCCCCGCACCGCGGCGGCAACGCACAGACCGCGAAGCCGCAGAACCAGCAGCCGATCTCCCGCCGCAACTTCATCGAACTGTGCCTGGAGCTCACCGGTGAGGACGAGAAGGCGTTCGAGCACGTGTTCCGCACCCTCGGCCTGTCCGTCGACTGGGGCCGCCTCACCTACCAGACCATCAACGCGAAGGCCCAGGCCACGAGCCAGAAGGCGTTCCTCGACCATGTCGCCTCCGGCCACGCCTACCAGGCGGAGGCCCCCACCCCGTGGGACACCACATTCCGCACAGCGGTGGCGCAGGCCGAGCAGGAGGACCAGGACCGCCCGGGCGCGTACCACCGCGTCGGCTTCACGAAGCCGGACGGCGAGAAGGTCTTCATCGAGACAACCCGCCCGGAGCTGCTGCCCGCCTGTGTGGCACTGGTGGCCCACCCGGACGACGAGCGCTACCAGGACCTGTTCGGCACCACCGTCACCTCCCCGCTGTTCGGTGTGGAGGTGCCGGTGAAGGCGCACGAGCTGGCGCAGATGGACAAGGGCGCCGGCATCGCGATGATCTGTACGTTCGGTGACGCCACGGACGTGATCTGGTGGCGCGAACTGGACCTGCCGACCCGCGCCGTGATCGGCCGCGACGGCCGCTTCATTCCCGAGGCGGAGTGGATCACCTCCGAGGAGGGCGCGGCCCACTACGCCGAGGTCGCCGGCGCCACCGTCTTCACCGCGCAGAAGCGCATCGTGGAGAAGCTCACCGCCTCCGGTGATCTGGTGGGCGAGCCGAAGAGGATCACCCACCCGGTGAAGTTCTACGAGAAGGGCGATAAGCCCCTCGAATACGTGACGAGCCGCCAGTGGTACATCTCCAACGGCGGCCGCGATACGGACCTGCGCGCCGAGCTGGTCACGCGCGGCGAGGAGCTGGAGTGGTTCCCGCCGTTCATGGAGTCCCGCTACCGCAACTGGGTGGAGAACCTGACCGGTGACTGGCTGGTGTCCCGCCAGCGCTACTTCGGCGTGCCGATCCCCGTCTGGTACGGGGTCGCGGCCGACGGCTCCCCGGACTACGACACGCTGCTGACGCCGTCGGCGGAGCAGCTGCCGATCGATCCGACCCTGGACGTCCCGGAGGGCTTCACCGAGTCGCAGCGCGACCAGCCGGGCGGCTTCACCGCAGACCGGGACATCCTCGATACCTGGGCGACCAGTTCGCTGACCCCGCTGCTGGTGACGGACTGGCTGGGCGAGCAGGACATCCTGAACAAGGTGTACCCGTTCGATCTGCGGCCGCAGGGCCACGACATCATCCGCACCTGGCTGTTCTCCACCGTGGTGCGCTCCCACCTGCTCACGGATTCCCTGCCGTGGAAGGGCGCCACGATCAACGGCTGGATCCTGGATCCGGACCGCAAGAAGATGTCGAAGTCCAAGGGCAACGTGGTCACCCCGATCGACCTGTTGGAGCAGTACGGCTCCGACGGCGTCCGCTACTGGGCGGCACGTGCCCGCCAGGGCGCGGACACCGCGTTCGAGGAGGGGCAGATGAAGATCGGTCGCCGCCTGGCGATCAAAGTCCTCAACGCCTCGAAGTTCGCGCTCGGTTTCGGCGAGGCCCCGTCGGACCCCGCGGGTGTTCTCGCGGCTGACCCGGCCGCCGTCACCGAGGCGCTGGACCGCTCCATGCTGGCGGCGCTCGCCGACGTGGTGGAGCAGGCGTCCACCGCGCTCGCGAAGCACGACTACGCCCGTGCCCTCGAAGTGATCGAGCCGTTCTTCTGGACGTTCTGCGACGACTTCATCGAACTGGTGAAGTCCCGCGCCCACGGCCACGCCGGTGAGGAGGCCGCGCTCAGTGCCCGCGCCGCCCTCACGATCGCGCTGGATGTGCAGCTGCGCCTGTTCGCGCCGTACCTGCCGTTCGCGACCGACGAGGTGTGGTCCTGGTGGCGCACGGGCTCCGTGCACGCCCAGGCGTGGCCGCAGGCCGCTCCCCTGCGGGAGGCTGCGGGCACGGAGACCGGCGAGCTGCTCGATGTGGTCAGCGCCGCGATCATCGTGGTCCGCAAGGTTAAGAGCGATGCGAAGGTCTCGCAGCGCACCCCGCTGCTGCGGGCCGCTCTGCATGTGCCCGCCGCACAGGTGGAGCTGCTGCGCCGCGACGCGGACGACGTGTGCCGCCTGGGCTCCATCGAGGACCTGACGATCGAGGCGATCGATGAGGGTGCGGAGGACCAGTCGATCCGGGTGGAGGGCGCTGAGCTGGGCGAACCGCCGGCGAAGCGGCCGCGGAACTGACCGCTGCCGTGACCGCGCGAATCCGCCTTGCCGGCAGCGGCCAGGACGCCGTCATCGAGCCCGCTGAGGTGGGCGAGGGCCACGTACTGATCCTCGACGGCGCGGAGCAGTCCCACGTGGACCTCGCGGACCCGTCGGCGATCCGCCACGAGTACCTGCGCCGCGTTGCGAACGTCGTCGATTCGCTGCCGGCGGGGCCGCTGCGGGTGCTGCACCTCGGCGCCGGGGCGCTGACCCTGGTGCGGTACGTGCAGGCGCTGCGGCCCGGCTCGGAGCAGACCGTGGTGGAGCTGGAGGCGGAGCTGGTGGGCTGGGTGCTGCAGCACCTGCCGCTGCCGGCCGGCACCCGCCTCACCGCGGTGGCGGACGATGCGCTGGCGATCGTGCACCAGCTGGAGGCGTCCTCGTTCGACTGCGTGGTGGTGGACATCTTCACCGATACGGGGCCGACGGATCTGGGCGCCCCGCAGTTCTACACCGCCCTGCTGAAGCTGTTGACTGACCGGGGCGTCGCGATCGTCAACATCGGCGACTCCCCCGGTCTGCAGCTGTTCTCCCGCCACGCCGCTCTGATGGAGGGCGCCGCGGAGACCGCGGGCATGGGCGGGGTGTGGACGCTGACCGATGCGTCGATGCTCGCGGGGAACCGGCCGGGGAACCTGGTGCTGGCGGCCGGTCCGGGCCTCTCCCCCGCCGCGGGCATGGATGTGTCTGCCGAGGCGCAGCGGTGGCGCGCGGCGGGGCCGCACCCGTCGGCCGTGCTGGATCCGGACGGGACCGCGGAGCTGGTGCAACGCTTCGCCTGATGGGGTGGAGTGCCCAGGTGGGGACGGGGACCCGTCTCCGGGGCGCGACAGGGTACCCAGGGAGGCCCTAGTCTCGGAATCAGCGGCGGCACCGAGCCGCCCACGGTTTCGGGAAAGGACCAGCACGATGCACCCCACCACAGCAACCAGGCGCGGCGCCCTCGGCCTCCTCGCCGTCAGCAGTTTCGGCCTCACCGCCTGCGGCGCCAACTCGAAGGCCTCGGATTCGAGCGACCCGGCAGGCTCCGCGGCCGCACCGGCGGCCTCGAAGGCACCGGAGGCCGACAGCGCGTCCGACGGCGGAGGCGCGCGTGACAGCAGCGCCTCTGACGGAGGCGGCGCAGGCACCACCGCCGGCACGCCCAGCAGCACCGGCGCCGACCCCATCGCCACCGCGGAGGTCCCCATCACCCGGCCCGGGGATCCGGACGCCACAATGACTGTGTCGCTGCTGGCACTGACCCGCAGCGGCGACACCCTCGAGGCCACCTACGAATACACACTGCACGCCACCACCGATGGTGACTCCGGGCGGATCGACAGCCTGCACGAGTTCAACGGCGCCACCAAGTTCCGCCCGTTCCTCATCGACCAGAAGAACCTCAACAAGCATCTGGCGATCGATGAGGTCTCCACAGAATCCACCGAGCTGGTCCTCAACCCGGAGAAGCCGAAGCGCGGCCAGTGGGTGTTCGGCGCTCCGCCCGCGGACGTCACCGCCATGGACGTGGTGCTGTGGACCGGGGAGCCGCTGGTGAAGCAGGTGCCGATCCGATGAGCACCATCGAGCCCCTGAACCCCGAGATCATCCCGCTGAAGCCGCTGATCGAACCCCTGGAGCAGGAGTCCACGGACGGCGCCGACCGCGTCATCACCCTGAACTCGGACATCCTGTTCGACTTCGGTCGGCACGACCTCTCGAAGTCCGCCGCCGCAAAGATCGTGGCGCTGGTGTCGAAGCTGCCGGACGGCACTGAGGTGCGGGTTGAAGGGCACACGGACTCGGTCCCCTCCAGCATGGGCAACGATGTGCTCTCGCAGAAGCGCGCTCAGGCCGTGGCGGATGCGATCACGGCGGCTCGAGCGGACCTGACTCTGACGGTGAAGGGATTCGGCGAGTCGAAGCCGATCGAACCGAACGAGAAGAACGGTGAGGACAACCCGGAGGGGCGGGCGAAGAACCGTCGCGTGGAGATCCGCAGCGCGGCCTGACCGAGCGGGGCGGGTGTTCAGGTGATGGCCGTAGCGTCGGTGCCATGACTGCTGAGCACTCTGCTGCCCGTGTCCCGTCGAAGCCGTTCACCATGTCGTACAGCGTCCGCGTGGACGGACCTGCCGACGAGCTGTGGGCGATCGCCGCGAACCCGCACCGCCACCATGAACTCGACGGCTCCTCCTCCATTGGTACCGATGCGATCGGCCCGGACGAGCTGCGGCACGGCGACGTGTTCCGTGTCCGCACCACGAAGTTCGGCCTCACCTACCGCCTGCCGATGCGGGTCACCGAGTCGGTGCCGGGCCGCACGGTGGCGTTCCGCCACCCGCTCGGCTTCCGCTGGAGGTGGGACTTCGAACCGGTCCCGGGGGCCGACGGGGTCAGCATCGCCACCGAGACCTTCGACTATTCGCATGTCCCCTCGATCGTGCTGCGCGGGTGCCGGCGACTGGGTGTGTTCGAGGGGAACGAGGAGTCGATCTGCTCCTCGCTCGATCAGTTGGCGCGGCGGTACGCCTGAAATCGCGAGGGGGCCTCATCGGTCCGTGTCACTGGGCGGCAGACTCTGGTCGACTGCGCTGAACCGCCAGCGCGGTGATCACACCGGTGGGCAGGAGCAGCAGGTGCGGCAGGGGGATCGTCCAGTCGCCACTGAGCGCGCCGTACACGATCCAGGAGGCGCTCGCCGCGGCGGTCAGCCAGTACATGGCGGCGCTCACACCGGCGGCGCTGTCCGGTCGACGGATCACGCGGACCATCTGCGGCAGGTTGATCACCGCTGTCACCACCACGGCGGCGGCCGCCACCGCTGCAGGTGACAGCAGGCTCGTCCCGACGACCACGGCGAGGATGCTGAGCAGAGTCAGCAGCAGCCGCCCCCGCAGCTCGGGCCGGGCCCGACCCACGAGGAAGGCGATCACGGCGAACCCGATCGCGATCGGCACCTGGCCGACGAGCAGCGGCACATCGACCCCGCTGCCCTGCAGGGCGTGCACGGACCAGAGCACCCGGCCGGTGAAGCCCGCGATGATGGTGCCGAGCGCGATGCCCTCCACGCTGCGGAATGCGCGCGCCACCTGCGGCCAGGCGAGCAAGCAGTTCAGGGCGATGCCGAGCACGCCGGCGATGGAAGCGATGAGGGCGGTGGGCATCACAGCACGGCGCGGACCGCCGCTTCGAAGCCGTCCACGTGGGCGCTGACCATGTCGGCGGCACGGTCCGCGTCGCCGTCGATGATCGCCTCCATCAGTGCACGGTGCTCCACGATGTGCTCGGAGATCGTCGGCATCCGATCCAGCACCACGCACCAGATGCGGGTCACGAGGTTGTCCAGGCGGATGAGCTCCCCGGCGAGGTGGGTGTTCTCCGTGGCGGCGTAGATCAGGCGGTGGACGTCGACGTCGTACTCCAGCAGCTCCCGTCGGCTCATCGCCGACGGATCCAGCTGCCCGATGTCGTCCGCGACGCGCCGGAACACCTCCCGGTCACCAGGCGTGAGGCGCTCGGCCGCGAGGCGGGCACCGAGCGGCTCCAGCACCCGTCGGACCTCGAAGATCGACTGCAGCTCGGTGATGTCCACGTGCGTGGCGAAGGTGCCGCGGCGCGGATACGACACCACCAGCTGGTCGAGCTCCAGGCGCTTGAGCGCCTCGCGCAGCGGGGTGCGGCCCACGCCGAGCTCGGTGGCCAGGGCGCTCTCGTTGATCGGGTCGCCGGGACGGATGTCCAGCATGATGAGCCGCCGCAGCACGTCAGCGTAGGCGCGCTCGGACATCGACCCCTCGCCCGCCTCCGCGGTGCGCTGCCCCTGGATGATCGCGAGCCCGTTGCCGGCGGACAGCGGTGCGTCGTCGGTCGTGGTCTGCGAACTCATGCGGAAATCTCCATCGGATGGCGGTACTGAGCTGGACTGTTGCACTGATCAGAACAATGTTGCGAAAAATGCTTGACGGGGCGTGATGGCGGCCATACTATCAACCACAATGCTGATATATCAGTAGTCGGCTAAGCGAGGGCGCCTAGCTGAGGAAAGGAAGGACCCCATGGCTGAAACGCTCCCGGAGCACCCAGACTTCCTCTGGGCCGCAGACCCGGAACCGAAGAAGTCCTACGACGCCATCGTCGTCGGCGGCGGCGGCCACGGCCTCGCCACCGCGTACTACCTGGCGAAGAACCACGGCATGACCAACATCGCCATTCTCGAGAAGGGATGGCTCGCCGGCGGCAACATGGCCCGCAACACCACCATCATCCGCTCCAACTACCTGTGGGATGAATCCGCAGCCATGTACGAGCACGCGCTCAAGCTGTGGGAGGGGCTGACCGAAGAACTCGAGTACGAGATGTTCTTCTCCCAGCGCGGCGTCCTCAACCTCGCCCACACCCTCGGCGATGTCCGCGAATCGGTCCGCCGCGTGGAGGCGAACCGCCTCAACGGCGTGGACTCCGAGTTCCTCTCCCCCGAGGAGGTCAAGGAGGTCTGCCCGATCCTCAACATCTCCGACAACGTCCGCTACCCCATCATGGGCGGCACCTACCAGCCGCGCGCCGGCATCGCCAAGCACGACTGGGTCGCCTGGGCCTACGCACGCAAGTGCCAGGAGCTCGGCGTGGACATCATCCAGAACTGCGAGGTCACCAAGGTCCTCAAGGACGGCGAGAAGACCATCGGCGTGGACACCACCCGCGGCCGCATCCTCGCACCCCGCGTGGGCCTCGCCGCAGCCGGTCACTCCTCCGTGGTCGCCAAGACCGCCGGCGTGGACCTCCCGATCCAGTCGCACCCGCTGCAGGCGCTCGTGTCTGAGCTGTTCGAGCAGGTGCACCCCACGGTCGTGATGTCCAACCACGTCCACATGTACGTCTCCCAGGCGCACAAGGGCGAGCTCGTCATGGGCGCCGGCATCGACCAGTACAACGGCTACGGCCAGCGCGGATCCTTCCACGTGGTCGCCGAGCAGATGGCCGCGGCCGTGGAGCTCATGCCGATCTTCGCCCGCGCACACCTGCTGCGCACCTGGGGCGGCATCGTCGACGTCACGTTCGACGCCTCCCCCATCGTCTCCAAGACCGAGGTCGAGGGCCTCTACGTCAACTGCGGCTGGGGCACCGGCGGCTTCAAGTCCACCCCCGCCTGCGGCTGGACCTTCGCCCACACCATCGCCAACGACGAGCCGCACGAGATCAACGCACCGTTCTCCCTGGACCGGTTCACCACGGGCAAGCTCATCGACGAGCACGGCGCAGCCGCCGTCGCCCACTGACCCGACCAGATCTCGACAGACAAGGACACGCCAATGCTTCTGATCGACTGCCCCCACTGCGGACCGCGCGACGAAATCGAGTTCTCCTACGGCGGCGAAGCCCACGTGGTCTACCCCGAGGACCCGTCGGTCCTCAACGACGCCGAATGGGGCCGCTACCTCTTCTACCGCGAGAACCCCAAGGGCGACTTCGCTGAGCGCTGGATCCACTCCGGCGGCTGCCGCAAGTGGTTCAACGCCATCCGCAACACAGCAACCTACGAATTCAAGGGCACCTACGCCATGGGCGAGAAGGCCCCCACCATCAAGGAAGGAGACGCGAAGTGACCACCGCCAGCAGCTCGCCGTCGCGCCGCACCGACGCGGCCCCCGGCCACGGCATCGACCGTTCGCAGCCCATCACCATCACCTTCGGCGGCCAGAAGTACGACGCCTTCGCCGGGGACAGCCTCGCCTCCGCCCTCATCGCCGGCGGCAACCTCCAGACCGCGAACTCCATGTACCTCGACCGTCCCCGCGGCATCCTCGCCGCCGGCGTCGAAGAGCCCAACGGTCTGGTGACCGTCAAGGCCCGCTCCGAGGACGACATCGACGAGACCATGCTCCCGGTCACCTCCGTGGAGGCGACCGACGGCCTCGAAGCGTTCTACGTCTCCGGCCAGGGCGCCCTGGACCCGACCCCGGACCCGGCCCTGTACGACCGCAAGCACATGCACGCCGACGTCCTCATCGTCGGCGCCGGCCCCGCCGGTCTCGCCGCCGCCCGCGCCGCCCTCCAGGGTGAGGCGCGCGTCGTCCTCATCGACAAGGAGAACCGCCCCGGCGGCTCCCTCCTGTCCTCCCGGACCGCGCAGATCGACGGCACCGACGGCGCCCAGTGGGCCGCCGACACCATCGCCGAGCTCAGCGAGAACCCGGACTTCACCTACCTGTCGCGCACCACCGCGTTCGGCAACTACGACTCGAACTACGTGATCGCCCTGCAGTACCGCACCGATCACCTCGAGCCGAAGCACCGCGAAGGCGTGTCCCGTCAGCGCGTGTGGCACATCCGCGCCGACCAGGTGGTCCTCGCCCCGGGCGCCATGGAGCGGCCCATCGTGTTCTCCACCAACGACCGCCCCGGCGTCATGCTCGCCGGCGCAGCCCGCACCTACACCAACCGGTACGGTGCCCTGCCCGGCCAGAAGATCGCGGTCTTCACCACCAACGACTCCGCCTACGAGGCCGCGCTCGACCTCCACGCCGCCGGCGCCGAGATCGTCGCTCTCGTCGACTCCCGCGAGAAGGCCAGCGAAGCGGCCACCGCCGCGGCCGAGCGCACCGGCGCCGAACTGTCGCTGTCCTCAGCGGTCATCGGCACCAACGCATCCGTGATGGGTGACCGCCTCGCCGCCGTCAGCATCTCCGAGCTGGACGCCGACGGGGCCCTCACCGGTGAGACCCGCACCGTCGACGCGGACCTGCTCGCCGTCTCCGGCGGGTTCTCGCCCACCGTGCACCTGCACACCCACCGTCAGGGCACCACCACCTGGAACACCGAGATCGCCGGCTTCGTCCCCAACGACGATGTCACCGGCGAGCACTGCGCAGGCGCCCTCACCGGCGACTTCTCCACCCAGGGCGCGCTCGACACCGGCACCCGTGCCGGCGCGGCAGCCCTCGCGGCCGCTGCCGCCAACGCCGGGTTCGACCCCGGCTCCGGCTCCGGCGACGCGAAGGCTCCGTCGGCCCAGGTCGCCGATGAGGCGCCGCTGTGCGGCGCCGAGGTGAAGCCGCTGTGGCTGGTGCCGTCCGCCACCGGCAGCACGGACGACTCCTTCGTGGACCTCCAGCGCGACCAGGCCGTCTCGGACATCGAGCGGGCCTACGGTGCCGGCATGACCAACATCGAGCACATCAAGCGGTACACCTCCATCGGCACCGCCAACGACCAGGGCAAGACCTCCGGTGTCAACGCCATGGCCGTGCTCGCCCACATGATCGGCGAAGAGGACCTCGGCGCCGTGGGCGTCTCCGGCTACCGCCCGCCGTTCACCGCGCTCCCGTTCGCCGCCCTCGCCGGCCGCGAACGCGGGGACCTGTTCGACCCGGCACGCGTCACCGCCATCCAGCCGTGGCACCTCGAGGCCGGCTGCGAGTTCGAGGACGTCGGCCAGTGGAAGCGCCCCTGGTTCTTCGCCAAGGACGGCGAGGACATGCACCAGGCGGTGCAGCGCGAATCCAAGGCCGTGCGCGACAGCGTCGGCTACATGGACGGCACCACCCTCGGGAAGATCGAGATCCGCGGCCAGGACGCCGCCGAGTTCGTCAACCGGTTCTACACCAACGGCTTCAAGCTGCTGAAGGTGGGCAAGGGCCGCTACGGCGTCATGTGCGGTGTGGACGGCATGATCATGGACGACGGCGTCACCATGCGCATCGCCGACGACCGCTTCCTGATGACCACCACCTCCTCCGGTGCCGCTGCCGTGTTCGACTGGCTGGAGGAATGGCACCAGACCGAGTGGCCGGAGCTGGACGTCACCCTCACCTCGGTGACTGAGCAGTACTCCACCATCACCGTGGCCGGCCCGAAGTCCCGCGACGTCATCGCCAAGGTGGCGCCCGGCCTGGACGTCTCCAACGAGGCGTTCGCCTTCATGGAGTTCCAGGACGCCGAGCTGTCCAACGGCGTTCCCGCCCGCATCTGCCGCATCTCGTTCTCCGGTGAGCTCAGCTTCGAGATCAACGTGGACGCCTTCTACGGCCTGTCCGCGTGGAAGCTCGTCGAAGAGGCCGGCGCCGAGTTCGACATCACCCCGTACGGCACCGAGACGATGCACGTGCTGCGAGCCGAGAAGGGCCTGATCATCGTCGGCCAGGACACCGACGGCACCGTCACCCCCGACGACGCCGGGCTCGGCTGGGCCGTCTCCACGAAGAAGAAGCACTTCATCGGCAAGCGCTCCCTCGAACGCGAGGACTCCCAGCGCCCCGACCGCAAGCAGCTGGTCTCCGTGATGAGCGTGGACAAGAAGACCGTCCTGCCGGAAGGCGCGCAGCTCATCGCCAAGGACGCCGATCCGACGCCGAAGAAGGGCTCCGTCCAGGACCCCGTCACCCCGAGCAACGGCCAGGTCCACTCCTACGGCTTCGTCACCTCGTCGTACATGTCGCCGAACCTCGGCCGGCCGTTCGGCCTCGCCCTCATCGAGAGCGGCCGCGAACGCGAAGGCGAGATCATGAAGTCGCTGGTGAACGGCGAACTCGTTGAAGTGGAAATCGGGCCGCTGTGCCTGTTCGACCCGGAAGGAAAGCGCCGCGATGGCTGAGAACCCCACCACCCTGCACACGCCCGAGCCTCCGGCGGTCCCGCTGGACGAGCACCGACTCACCCCGGCCGCGCACCTCGCCGGCGACATGGAGGCCGCCACCGTCACCGGTGCGCGCTCAGTGTCCCTGCGGGAGCTGCAGTTCCCGCTGCAGATCGGTCTGCGCGGCGAGATCGGCTCCGAATCCGCTCAGCTCATCGAGAAGGAGCTCGGCTTCGAGCTCCCCTCCCGAGTCGGCCAGGTCACCGGCGACCCGATGGGTCTGCACGTCCTGTGGCTGTCCCCGGACGATTTCCTCGCCGTCGACGTCTCCACACGCCAGCAGCCCGGCGACTCCGACCGCTACATCGACGCACTGGCCGGCAAGCCCGGTCACGCAGTGGAGCTGTCGGCCAACCGGACCGTGCTGGAGCTCGTCGGCGCCGCCGCCCGTGACGTGCTCGCCAAGAGCTGCCACGCCGACCTGCACCCGCGCGAGTTCGGCGTCAACACCGCCATCACCACGAACCTCGGCAAGGTGCCGATCTACCTGCACCGCGCCGGCGAGGACGTGTGGCGCATCTACCCGCGCCAGTCGTTCGCGGACTTCACCGTCCGCTGGCTGCTGGACGGTATGAAGGAGTTCGCCCAGGACGAGGTGCTGTGAACCGCGCGTGAGCGCGGGCTCGCACGGAGCGATGACGAGGGGCGGGGGCTGGTCAGCGAGGACCGGCTCCCGCCCTTCGCTGTGCGGGGGTGCGATACGGCGTTCACGCCGGGTCGTGGGGCGCTATCTGTCGCCACAGTCCGCCACAGGCATTGGGCCGGGACCCGTCGGCCTGCCACGCTCAACCGGACCGCAGCGCCCACCCGGGCGCCCCGCCCCGCACCCCGTGGAGGACGAATGACCGACCTCAGCCTCACCCAGCGCCTCGACGCCGGGCCCGTGATCTGCGCCGAAGGATTCCTCTTCGAACTGGAGCGCCGCGGCTACCTCACCGCCGGCGAATTCGTGCCCGAGGTGGCCCTCGAACACCCGGACGCCCTCGCGACTCTGCACCGCGACTTCCAGCGCGCCGGCTCCGACATCGTGGAGGCGTTCACCTACAACGGTCACCGCGAGAAGATGCGGGTCATCGGCAAGGAGGACCTCCTGGAGCCGCTGAACCGCGCCGCCCTGCGGATCGCCCGCCAGGTGGCCGATGAGAAGCCCGGCAACCTCGTGGCCGGGAACATCTCGAACTCCAACATCTGGGACCCCGCCGACGAGGCCAGCCAGCGCGAAGTGCGATCCATCTTCGAGGAGATGGTCGGCTGGGCCGTCGAGGAGGGCGCCGACATCATCATCGGCGAAACCTTCTACTACGCCGGCGAAGCCCTCACCGCGCTCGAGGTCGCGAAGTCCTCCGGTCTGCCGGTGGTGCTGACGCTCGCGCCGATGGCGTTCCAGGAGATGGCCGAGGGGGCCGGCATCGTGGAGACCGCGCAGCGCCTCGAACAGGAGGGGGCCGACGTGGTCGGCCTCAACTGCTTCCGCGGCCCTGACACGCTCCTGCCGTGGCTGGAGAAGATCCGCGAGGCCGTCTCCTGCCATGTGGGCGCTCTCCCGATCCCCTACCGCACCACCGAGGCGGAGCCGACGTTCTTCAACCTGTCCGACCCGGGCGCCCGCGTCCCCTCACCGCACGGCCGCACCTTCCCCACGGCCCTGGACCCGCTGCGCGGCAACCGGTACGAACTGCGGGAGTTCGCGCAGACCGCCTACGGCCTCGGGGTCAACTACCTCGGAGTCTGCTGCGGCGCCTCCCCGGCCGACATCCGCGAGGTTGCCGAAGCCGTGGGCCTCACCACGGAGGCGAGCCGGTTCTCGGAGAACATGGCGAACCACTTCATGTACGGCACGAACGAGCGCCTGCCGGAGCACGTGAAGGGACTCGGCGCCCGCGCGTGAGACTCCCGGCGTGATCGGGCCGCAGCAGCCGGCGCCCGATCCGAGGCGCATGTGCAGGAGCGGCGGGGACATCCCCGCCGCTCCTGCACATCTCTGGGATGCCGATCAGATCTCGCGCATATCCCGGTCCCGGGTCTCCGGGGAGAGCCGCAGCGCCACGAACGTGATGACGCCTGCCAGTGACAGGTAGGCTCCCACTGCACCCACGCCCCACCGGGCGTTCAGCCACACCGCGATGAACGGGGTGATGGCCGCGCCGAGGATCGAGGCGACGTTGTAGGCGATGCCGCTGCCGGTGTACCGGACGTTCGTGGCGAACAGCTCCGGCAGCAGCGCGGACATCGACCCGAATGACAGACCCATCAGCATCATGCCGAGCGACAGGAACAGCAGCACCCGCCACATGGCAACGTCCTCGCCGACCCCGACCTTCGCCGGGTCCATCAGCGGAGTGAACAGCAGACCGAACACCACGATCAGGGCCGTGGTGACCGACAGCGAGCGTCGGCGCCCGAAGCGGTCCGCCGCCCAGCCCGACACGGGGATGAACGCCGCGAACAGCAGAACGCTCAGCAGCTGCTGGATGAGGAACGTGGTGTAGCTGATGCCCAGCCCGCCGGCCTCCGGCTTCGCAATGCCGTAGGACAGCACCCACGCGGTCATCAGGTAGAACACCACGTAGGTGGCCAGCATGATGAAGGTGCCCTGGATCAGCGGCAGCCACGCGGTGCGGAACACCTCGGTCACCGGCGACTTCACCTTCTTGTCCTCGTCGACCGCCTGCTGGAACACCGGCGTCTCTTCGAGCTTCACCCGGACCCACAGACCCAGCAGCACCATCGCCAGGGAAGCGAGGAACGGCACGCGCCAGCCCCACACGAGGAAGCTGTGGTCGAGCACGGCAGAGGTGGAGTCGAACGCGAACAGGACGGTCAGCACCAGGAAGAACCCGTTGGCGAGGATGAACCCGAACGGTGCCCCGAGCTGCGGCCACATCGCGGCGCGCCCCCGTCGGCCCTCTTCGGCGTACTCGGTGGCCAGCAGTGAGGCGCCGGACCATTCGCCGCCGAGGCCGAGGCCCTGGGTGAAGCGCAGGATCGTCAGCATGGCAGGTGCCCACAGCCCGATCTGGTGGGCGGTGGGCAGCAGCCCGATGAGGAAGGTGGCGATGCCCATGGTGAGCAGGGCGCCGATGAGGGTGGCCTTGCGGCCGATGCGGTCACCGAAGTGCCCGAACACGATGGAGCCGAGGGGCCGGGCGATGAACGCGGCCCCGAACGTCGCCATGGAGGCGAGCAGTTTGGAGGTGTCGTCACCGTCGAGGAAGAAGAGGGCCGGCAGAACGGCCACGGCGGCGGTGGCGTAGATGTAGAAGTCGTAGAACTCGATGGTCGTGCCGACCAGGGAGGCGATGATGACCCGCCGGCGCTCCTTCGATGTGAGTCGGCGGTCCGCTTCGGCTGGCGCGGTCCCGGCGGGGTCGGCGGCAGCTGTGCTCCCGGCCTGCGCGGATGTGGTCGCTGACAAGGTCCCTCCCTCAGGTCGTCTCGGGTGTTCGACCGGTCAGCCGAACGCAAAGGTGATCAGACTAGGCGGGAGGCGCCATATTCCGGGACGGCAGTCCGCTATGCGGACGGGCGCTCTTCGTCAGCGATCTGCTCGTGGTGGCGGATCACTTCGCGCACGATGAACCGGAGGAACCGCTCGGCGAACACGGGGTCCAGTCCGGACTCGTCGGCCAGGGCGCGCAGCCTCTCCACCTGCCGGGCCTCCCGAGCGGGGTCCGCCGGCGGCAGATCGTTCTCCGCCTTCAGGCGGCCCACCGCCTGCGTGCACTTGAACCGCTCAGCGAGCAGGTGCACGAGCGCGGCGTCCACATTGTCGATGGTCTGGCGGTGGCGACGCAGCAGCTCCTGGGCGCGGGCGGCGTCGTCAGCGGCGGGGCCGGAGTCGGTCATCGCGTTCATCAGGCCAGTCTCGCAGAGCGGGACCCACCTGCCCAGGCCGTCTCATCACCGGCAAGCGCGAGGAGTGGGCATCGATTCCCTCGCTGTCACTTCGATGTGGTGAGCCGTTCACACCGACCGGTCAGAGTGCAGATGGACCGTCCCCCACACGGAAGGAATCGGCGATGTCCTCCTCCATCAGCCAGTCCCCCGCTGCCGAGAACGACAGCGCCGGCGAGACCACAGCCAAGCCGCCCGGCGACGCCCGCTGGCACGTCGCCTTCGGTGTCATCCTCATCGGTGCGCTCGCCGCGTTCATCCCCTGGACCCTCGGTTACGTCGGCGACACCAGCGCCGTGGTCCTGCTGATCCTCGTGGTCCTCCTCGGCGTGTTCATGGCGTTCACCATCGGCGGCAACGACGTCGCGAACTCCTTCGGCACCTCCGTCGGCGCCGGCACGCTGTCGATGAAGCAGGCACTGTTGGTCGCCGCCGTGTTCGAGGTGTCCGGTGCGATCATCGCCGGCGGTGAGGTCACCGACACCGTCAAGAGCGGCATCGTGGAGCTCGACACCATCTCCCACTCCCCCATGGACTTCGTGTTCATCATGATGTCCGCGCTGGTGGGCGCCGCCGCCTGGCTGCTCTTCGCCACCCGCATGGGGTGGCCCGTTTCGACCACCCACTCGATCGTCGGCGGCATCGTCGGCGCCGCGCTGTGCATCGGCTTCACCACCGGCTCGGGCGGCTTCGACATGGTGCAGTGGAGCGAGATCTGGAAGATCGTCATTTCCTGGGTGCTGTCACCGCTGCTCGGCGGCATCGTGGCGTTCATCCTGTTCGGCCTGATCAAACGGCACATCCTGCGCTACAACGAGGAGGCCGACGCGGCGATGCGGGAGCTGAAGCTCAAGCGCATCGAGCACCGTCGCCGCGAACGCAGCGCCTTCGAACGCCTCTCCGAAATCCAGCAGATCGCGTACACCAACGCCATGGCGCGCGACTCCGCCACCGTCCGGACCGCCGACTACGACCGGGACGAGCTGGAGTCCACCTACTACCGCGACCTCCACGACATCGAGAAGCAGGCGCAGGACGTCGAGTCGCATCGCGCGATCGAGGTATGGGTGCCGCTGCTGGCCGCTTTCGGCTCGATGATCATCGGGTCGATGCTGCTGGTGAAGGGCCTGAAGAACCTGGAGCTGAACGTGTCACCGCTGGTGACCGCGCTGATGCTCGGCATGGTCGGCGCGACCGTGTGGATGGCGGTGTTCATCTTCGCGAAGTCGATGAAGAAGTACGACCTCGACCGCACCACCTTCCTGCTGTTCTCCTGGATGCAGGTGTTCACCGCCAGCGCCTTCGCGTTCTCCCACGGCTCCAACGACATCGCCAACGCCCTCGGTCCGTTCGCCGCGGTGCTGGACGTGCTGCGCACCGGACGCGTCGGAGAGGAGGCGGTCATCCCCACACCTGTGATGATCACCTTCGGCATCGGTCTGATCGCGGGTCTGTGGTTCATCGGCCGACGGGTGATCGCGACCGTCGGCTCCGGGCTGACCCGCATGCACCCCTCGAGCGGCTTCGCGGCGGAGCTCGCTGCTGCCGCGGTCGTAATGAGTGCATCGTCGCTGGGTCTGCCGGTGAGCTCCACCCACATCCTCATCGGTGCGGTGCTGGGTGTGGGCCTGGTGAACAAGGCAGCGAACTGGTCGCTGATGCGGCCCATTGCGCTCGCGTGGGTGGTGACCCTGCCGGCGGCGGCGCTGATCGGCGCGGTCGCCGTCTGGATTCTGCGCGTCGTGTTCGGCTGAGAATCCGGCCCGGCGGTGGGGGGTGCGCCCCGCCGCCGCGGCCTGCCCCGCCGGGATCCGCCCCGCCGCAGCCTGTCCCGCCTCGGGACGCTGATGCGCGGGGCGTGAGCGTCAGGCGCTGGTGCGCACCGACTCCTGCTGCTTCTGCGCTTCCTTCTGCGTCAGCATGATCGGCTCGCGTCCGCTGGTCACCACGCCCTCAGTGATGACGACCTTCGCGATGTCGCTGCGGGAGGGGATGTCGAACATGATCGGCTGAAGGGTCTCCTCCATGATGGCGCGCAGCCCGCGGGCGCCGGTGCCGCGCTGCAGGGCACGGTCCGCGATCGCATCCAGGGCCGCCGGTTCGAACGACAGCTCCACATCGTCATAGGCGAACATCTTCTGGTACTGCTTCACCATCGCGTTCTTCGGCTCCGTCAGGATGCGGATCAGCGCGTCCTTGTCGAGGCTCTTCACGGAGGTGAGCACGGGCAGGCGGCCGATGAACTCGGGGATCAGCCCGAACTTCAGCAGGTCCTCCGGCTGCACGTTGGAGTACAGCTCCTTCTCGTCCATGCGGCTGGGCAGCTGGGAGCCGAAGCCGATGCCGCCCTTGCCGGTGCGGTTCGCAACGATGTCCTCGATGCCGGCGAACGCACCTGCCACGATGAACAGGATGTTCGTGGTGTCCAGCTGAATGTAGTCCTGCTGCGGGTGCTTCCGGCCGCCCTGCGGCGGCACCGCCGCCACCGTGCCTTCGAGGATCTTCAGCAGCGCCTGCTGCACGCCCTCACCGGACACGTCACGGGTGATCGACGGGTTCTCCGCCTTGCGGCCGATCTTGTCGACCTCATCGATGTAGATGATGCCGCGCTCCGCCTTCTTCACGTCATGGTCCGCGGCCTGCAGCAGCTGCAGCAGGATGTTCTCCACGTCCTCGCCCACGTAGCCGGCCTCGGTGAGGGCGGTGGCGTCGGTCATGGTGAACGGCACGTTCAGCATCTTCGCGAGGGTTTGCGCGAGGTAGGTCTTGCCGCAGCCGGTGGGCCCCACGAGCATCACGTTCGATTTGGCGACGTCGACGTCGCTGAACTCGTCCTCGCGGCGGGGCGACGGGTGCTGCGCTGCCTCATCGCGGGCGCGCACGCGCTTGTAGTGGTTGTAGACGGCCACAGACAGGGCGCGCTTGGCCTCTTCCTGGCCGATGATATGGGTTTCGAGGAAGTCGAAGATCTCGCGGGGTGAGGGCAACTCCTGCTCCGGTTCGGCCTTCGCCTTCTCCGCCTGGGTCTCCTCAGCGATGATCTCGTTGCACAGTTCGATGCACTCTTCGCAGATGTACACGTGAGGGCCGGAGATCAGGCGTTCCACCTGCTTCTGCGACTTGCCGCAGAAGGAGCAGGAGAAAACGTCGGAATCGTCGCCGAGCTGCGCCATGGAGGAGTCCCTTTCGAAGCCGCTGTGGTCCGTTCAGCCTATCGAAGCCGTCGGCCCGCTCCCGGATTTCGGAGGCGGGGCGCGTCACCGTTCGCCACCAGCACACCCCGCTGTGACCTGCAGCTCACCGCCGCGCGCCCGCGCCCGGAACAGGTGCCCTGCGAACAGAAGCGCCGGGCCCCGCCCGTCGGTGGGGCGGGACCCGGCGCGTCCGGATCAGAGTGAAGCGGGCCGGATCAGTTGGGGATCTGGCCGGCCGCGTCGGTGCGGCGCTCCAGCACCTGGTCCACCAGGCCGTACTCGAGCGCAGCCTGAGCGGTCAGGATCTTGTCGCGCTCGATGTCCGTGTGGATGAGGTCCCGGTCGCGGCCCGTGTGGTGGGCGAGCGTGTCCTCCAGCCAGGTGCGCATACGCAGGATCTCGTTCGCCTGGATCTCGATGTCCGAGGCCTGGCCGCCGCCCTGGCCGCCCATCGCGGGCTGGTGGATCAGGATGCGGGCGTTCGGCAGTGCGAGGCGCTTGCCGGGGGCGCCGGCGGCGAGCAGCACAGCGGCCGCGGATGCGGCCTGGCCGAGGCACACGGTGGTGACGTCCGGCTTGATGTACTGCATGGTGTCGTAGATCGCGGTCAGGGCCGTGAACGAACCGCCGGGGCTGTTGATGTACAGCGTGATGTCACGGTCCGGGTCCTGCGACTCCAGCACGAGCAGCTGCGCCATCACGTCATCGGCGGAGGCGTCGTCCACCTGCACGCCGAGGAAGATGATGCGGTCCTCGAACAGCTTCGCGTACGGGTCCTGGCGCTTGAAGCCGTAAGGGGTGCGCTCCTCGTAGGTGGGCAGCACGTAGCGGGAGCTGGGCATCTGGCCGGCGGACGCGTACGGCATCGAACCGGAAGCCATCATGGGGTCAAAGGTCATGGAAGGGTCTCCTCAGTCTCGACGGGTCAGTTCTTCGCGGTGCCGCCGGCACCGGTGACGTCTTCCGCGCCGGAGACGATGTGGTCGATGAAGCCGTACTCGAGGGCTTCCTGGGCGGTGAACCAGTTGTCGCGGTCGCCGTCGGCGATGATCTGCTCAACGCTCTTGCCGGTCTGCTCCGCGGTCAGCTCCGCCATCTGCTTCTTCATCGAGAGGATGAGATCCGCCTGGATCTTGATCTCCGAGGCAGTGCCGCCGAGGCCGCCCAGCGGCTGGTGCATGAGCACGCGGGTGTGCGGCGTGGCGTAGCGCTTGCCCTTGGTGCCGGAGGACAGCAGGAACTGGCCCATGGATGCCGCCATGCCCATGGCGACCGTCACCACGTCCGGCTTGATGAACTGCATGGTGTCGTAGATGGCCATGCCAGCGGTGATCGAGCCGCCGGGGCTGTTGATGTAGAGGTAGATGTCCTTATCAGGGTCCTCAGCGGCGAGCAGCAGCAGCTTGGCGCAGATCGCGTTCGCGTTGTCATCGCGCACGTCCGAACCGAGCCACACGATGCGCTCCTTGAGCAGGCGCTGGTAGACGTTGTCATCCAGACCGAGGGGCAGCTCGCCCGACGCGTTGCGAGGCTGATCTGTCACAGTGCACTCCTTGTAGGGGCTCGACGATGGTTGTTTCCAGACTACGCGAGGGCCCGGCCGCTGCCTGGACGTGTTCGCCAGGGGCGCACTCGCGCAACGAGAAGGGGCGGGCACCGTCGGTCGCCCGATGGTGCCCGCCCCTTCGGCGAGTGATCAGATCACTTCGCGTCGTCGGACTTCTCGTCCTTCTTCGCGGTGGTCTTCTTCGCGGTGGTCGACTTCTTCGCCGGCGCCTTCTTGGCGGTGGACTTGGTGGACTTCTTCGCCGGTGCCTTCTTGGCGGGCTTCTTCTCGTCCTTGTCCTCGGCGTCGTCGGCCTTCTCGGAGTCGGCGGCGTCCAGACCCAGGTCGATGGCCTTGCCGGACTCCTTGCCCTTCACGGTGACCTTCGCGAGAACCGCATCCAGGGCCTTGGAGCGCTGCACCTCGCCGAAGATCTGCTCGATCTGGCCGGACTGCGCCACTGCCTGCAGGAAGGTGTTCGGGTCCATGCCGTACTGGGCGGCCATGGCGGACATGTAGTTCATCAGGTCGTCCTGGCCGACCTCGACCTCGTTGTCCGCGAGGATGGCGTCGAGCAGGAACTGGGCCTGGATGGCCTTGACGGTGTCGTCCTTGATCTCATCGCCGTGCGGGTCGTCCTCGGCCTTGCCCTCGTTCTCGAGGTGAGCGGTGATCTCGTCCTTGACGAGCTGCTCCGGCACGGGGATCTCAAGGTCCTCGAGGAGCTTCTCCAGCAGGGCGTTGCGGGCGAGGCCGGCCTTGTTGGCGTCGGCGTCCTTCTCGGCCTGCTTCTTCAGGTCGTCCTTGAGGTCGTCGATGGTGTCGAACTCGGAAGCGAGCTCGGCGAACTCGTCGTCGGCCTCGGGGAGCTCGCGCTCCTTGACGCTCTTGGCGGTGACGGTGATCTGAGCCTCTTCACCGGCGCGGTCGCCGCCGGCCAGCTTGGAGGAGAAGGTGGTGGTCTCGCCGGCGGACAGGCCCGTCAGAGCCTCGTCGAGGCCCTCGAGCATGTTGCCCTCACCGATCTGGTAGGAGACGCCCTCCACGGTGTCGACCTGCTCGTCGTCGATCTTCGCGTCCATGTCGAGGGACACGAAGTCGCCGTCCTTGGCGGGGCGGTCCACGCCCTTGAGGGTGCCGAAGCGCTCACGCAGGGCGTCGAGGCGGACCTGCACGGCGTCGTCGTCGACCGTCGGCTCCTCGATCTCGACCTCGTAGGAGGCGAAGTCGGGCAGCTCGATCTCGGGGCGCACGTCCTGCTCCACAACGAAGACGAGGTTGCCCTCCTCCTCGCCCTCGAGGCCGGGGACCTCGGTGACGTCGACCTCGGGGCGGCCGACGGGGCTGATCTCAGCCTCGGCAGCGGCCTGCGAGTAGAAGCCGGGCAGGGCGTCGTTGACGGCCTCCTGGATGATGGCGGCCTTGCCGAAGCGCTGCTCGATGAGAGCCGTCGGCACCTTGCCCTTGCGGAAGCCGGGCATCTGCACCTCGCTCGCGATCTTCTTCGCGGCCTGGTCGATGGCGGGCTTCAGCTCTTCGAACGGAACTTCGACGTTGAGCTTGACGCGGGTTGCGTCGAGCTTCTCGACTGAGGTCTTCACGTGGGGGACACTCCCTTGGTTGACTGATCGACGATAAAGAATGAGAAGGGCCAGTGCGTCGGGGCACCGGCCGCGCAGCTCTCGTGCTGTCAGCGCCGCTTCCGGTGGCTCTGCCGCGCCGGAGCCGGCTGGTCGGGATGACAGGATTTGAACCTGCGACCTCACGCTCCCAAAGCGCGCGCTCTACCAAGCTGAGCTACATCCCGAAAAAGACGACCCCAGCGAGTCTATCCTCACCGCTGAAAGGGCGCTGGGTCTGTGCTGACCTTTGTGACCCGCCTCATCGGGCAGATCACACTTCTGGGACGCCGGAACGGTTGGGCGGCCGACGGGTTCTGTGATTGAATAGGAGACCGGCCGACGGCCTCGTCCGGAAGCCTTCGCGGATGTAGCTCAATGGTAGAGCCTCAGTCTTCCAAACTGATAGTGCGGGTTCGATTCCCGTCATCCGCTCCACGAGAAGCCCCCGCCCAGCATGTTGCTGGCCGGGGGCTTCGTGCTGCTCGAGGGCGAGGCTGAAGCTGTCGCCGAAGGTCATGACCTGGAGGTCGGCGACGCGGTGAGCCGCACCCGGTTCAGACGAAGCGGCGCAGCCCCGGGATGCGGATCCACACCAGCATCAGCGCGAACGACAGGACCACCGCGAGCGCCCACACCACGAGGTTCGGGCCCAGCGCCTCCGACTCCAGCGCCGGGAACCAGGTGCGAAGCTCCGCCACGAACACCATGTGCACCAGGTACACGCCGAAGGAGGCGCTGGCGAGCGGCCGCAGGAGGCGTCGGCCCCCGTCCCCCACCCGCCAGGACATGCCGAGGGAGGCCGCCGCGACGAACAGCACCACGCTCATCGCGGTCAGCAGCGGCGAGAAGTACGACATCACCAGCGCCGAATCGAGCAGCGGCGGCGCCTCACCGGGGTGCAGGATCTCCCAGGCGCACACCGCGACCAGCAGCGGGAACACGGCCGCACACGCCCACCCGATGCTGCGGCTCGGCGGATGTGTGACGAGGGCGTACCCGAGCACGTAGTAGCCGACGTACGGCAGGAAGAAGGTGAGGATGCTGCCGGGCAGCAGGTCCATCGGGGCATCCGCCTGGTCGAGGAGGCCGGCGGCGACGGCCGTCAGTGGAGTCCAGGCGACACCGGCCGCGGCGAGGGCATAGGCATGGCCGGCGCTGCGCTCCACGAACGGGGCGAGCACCGGGGACAGCAGCGAGAGGCCCAGCACGACCCACAGGAAGTACAGGTGAGGGGCGGCGTCCGCCCGGATCGCCTGCCGGATCAGGCCCTTCCCGGTCAGCTCCGTGCCCCAGAGCAGCGGCTGGACCACCAGCATGTACATCGCGCTCCACGCGAGGGCGGCGGGCAGCAGTCGCAGGAAGCGGGTGCGGAGGAACGCAGCGGTGCCGCGGCGATGCGCCCCCTCGGTGAGGTTGAGCGCGCCGGACATCATCACGAAGACCGGAACCGCGGGGCCGAGCGCGGAGCGCAGCAGCGCTGTGGGCCAGTCGACGGTGTCCGCCGTGTACGCCGGGGCGATCGCGTGGATGCCGAGGACGGCGATGATGGCGATGACGCGCATGGCGTCGAGGAACGGAATGTACGGGCGTGCGGCGCGGGTGGGCGCGGTGGCGCTGGCAGCTCTCGCCATCGATCCTCCGGCTGGAGTCGGGTCCGTGGGTGAGCGACGGAGCCTACGCCCCGGCGCCTCACCGGCGGCTGGGGGCGGGGGTGACGCGCGGCAGGATGCGGGCGAGCCATGCCCCGCCGGCGCCGCACAGCACCGCCATCGTGCCCGCCGCGACGCCGACGGGCGCCACCACGGTGACGGCGGTGACGAGGCCGGGGCCGGCGAGCTGCCCCACCCCGACCAGGGAGTTCCAGCGCCCGAGGTCCCGCACCCGGTACTGGGGGCGGGCGAGGTCCACGCCGAGGGTGACCTGGATGCCGGAGCCGAGGCCGTTGCCGAGCGACATCACGGTCGCCGCTGCCAGCAGGGCCGGCAGGGCCCACGGCTGCGGGGTGGTGGCGTGGCCGCCGAGCGCGAGCGGGGCCATCAGTGCCATCCCGGCGGCGAGGCCGAGGCTGCAGGGGACCGCGACGGCGGCGCGCCCGAAGCGGTCCATGAGGAGTCCGGCGGGATAGAACAGCGCGATCTCCACCACCGCGGCGATGCCGACCACGATCGCGACATGGTCCTCGCCGAGGCCGAGGCTGAGCGCGACCAGCGGGATGATGATCATGCGGTTGGAGCGGCTCATCGACACCGGCAGGATGCCGGCGGCGACGGCGATGCGTCGGCGTGCGGCGTCGCGGTGGCTGAGCGGTGGGGTCGGGCGGCGCAGCGGAGCAGGCGCAGCAGCATCGGGTGCCGCGGTCCCGGGTGCGGCTGCATCGGGCGTCGCACTGTCAGGTGCAGCGGCATCCGCGGACGCTGCATCGGCTGAGGCGGGCCCGGGTGGGGGATCATCGAGCGGCAGCAGGGTGAGCGCCACCAGCACCGTCGCGAGCACCATCAGGCCCGTGTGCAGGAAGAACACCCCGGCGGTGCTGCCGGCGGCGATGACCGCCGCCCCGATGAACGGGCCCACCACCTGCCCCATCCGCAGCGCCCCGCCGAGGGTGGTGAGGCCGCGCGCACGGATCGACTCCGGCAGCGCATCCGCGAGATACGCCTGTCGGCCCACATGCCACAGCACGAGCCCCATGTTGATCACCAGCAGGCCCGCGATGAGGGCGAGGCGATCCGCGGGCCCTGCCCCGTCGGCCCCACCGGCCGCCAGCGCGCGATGCACCACAACCCCGAGGCCGAGCGAGGTCGCCCCCTGCAGCGCCCCGCTCGCGAGCAGCGCCCTCCGCTCCCCCATCGCCGCCAGCAGCCGCGCCAGCGGGATCGGCAGCAGCACCGCGCACAGCCCCTGGATGAGGCCCAGGGCGGCCGCTTCGGGGACGCTGAAGCCCAGGCGCACCGCGATCAGCGGCAGCAGCGGCAGGTAGGCGGACACGCCCGCATATTCGAGGAACAGGGGCAGATAGATCGGCAGGATCAGCCGCTTCAGCATCCGCCGCCTCCCTTGCCCGCCGGTGTCGTCCTGTGGTTACGGGTCCTTAGACTATGCCCGGTCAGCATCGGCGCCCCGCGCCGTCTCAGCCAGAAAACGGAGTCCCCATGCCCGCATCCCCGACTGTCCACACCGGCGAGGTCGCCGTCATCGATGCCGCCGGAGCCCTCGGCGACGCCGTCATGCGGGAGTCCGCCCTGCAGGGCCGACGGGTACAGGCGCTCACCAGCGCTCCCCACGAACTGGTCGTGTTCTCCAGCGCCGTGACCCCGGTGGAGATCAGCGGCGACGCAGACCGGGGCCGGCTCGCGGACGCCGCATCGACGAGTGACGCGGTGGTGCTGTGCCTGGGCGCGGCACTGCAGGACCCGCCTCTCGCTCCGGCGGGTGGTCGGCCGACGGATGAGGCCGTGACCCTGGCGCTGCTGCGCGCCCTGCGCTCGGCCGGCGAGGACGGCGCGGCGCCGCGACTGGTGGTGTCCCTCCCGATCGAGGCGCTCGGCCTGCGCACCGACGGGCGCAGGGCCCCGTCGGCCCCGACGCGCCGCACCCCGCTGCTGGAGCGCGCCCGCGCCGTCCGCGGGGCCGCCGATCGCCGCGCGCAGCTGCTGGATGCGCGGCGCGCCCTCGAACTGGTGCTGCTCAGCGGCGCCGACTGGACGGCGATCGCGCACCCGCCGGTGCTGGTGGCGCCGGGACCCGCGCCCACGCAGCTGCTGCCGGTGTCCTACGCCCCGCAGGCGTCCGCGCAGGTCGGCGCACAGGCGTGCGCGGCCCGGCTGCTGGAGCTCGCCGACGCTCCCGGCAGCACCGGTCAGCAGCTGGTGATCAGCGAAGTGTGAGGCGCGAGAGCCGCCCCGCGCACCCGGGGCGTCAGCTCTGCGCGGCCTGCGGGATGTAGGCGCGCACCGTGTTCTCCTCGCCCACCCGGGCCCTCGCCTCCGGGACGCCCGCGGCGATGGCGGCAGCGGCCCAGCGGATCGCCCAGGCGCGCACCGTCTGCGCGCCGTCCTCACTGGCCAGCCACACCGGATCGGGAGCCGGCAGATCCGCTGCGCAGGCGGCGATGGAGGCATCCCCACCGATCTCGGCGTAGCGGGCGAAGCCCATCAGGGCGATCTCCCAGCCGAGCGCCGCAGCCCCCGGACCGTACTGGGCGAACACCTCGGCCGGCATGGCGAGGCTGTGCTCGATCAGCAGCGAGGAGCTGCCGTCGTCAGTGGGGTCGATGCGCAGGGTCAGCTCATCAGCGCGGCCCTCATACTCCCACGTGAGGTCCACCCGGTGCGGGGACTGCACCGACCGGATGGTGCCGTGGACTCCGCCGGGGGCGGTGAAGGCGCCGCCCTCACCGCCGTCGACCGTGACGGTCCCGTACCAGCGGGCCAGATGCTGCGGATCGGTGAGCAGGGGGAACAGGTCCGTGGGAGCGCCGCAGCCGTGCAGGGCGAGTGTCAGGCGCAGGGCGACCGCGTCATCGGACGTGGCGTCATCGTCGATCTGCAGGGAGCGGACAACGGCATCGATGAAGGGACGGGTGCTGGTCAACGATTCCTCCGGGGCGATGATCAGGATGATGACCCACTGCACGACAGCGGAGCGGGTGCTTCGCCGAAGAGCGGACCTCCCCTATCGTAGATCGCGTGAATACGTCGAAGCACCCCAGCGTGGCCGAATTCCGCCTCTCCGACTTCCCAGCGATCCTGTTCGACATGGACGGAGTGATCACACCGACCGCCGAGGTCCACATGCGGGCCTGGGACCGCATGTTCACCGAGTTCCTCACCGAGCGCGGCATCAGCGAGCCGTACACGGATCACGACTACTTCGACTACGTGGACGGCAAGCCCCGCTATGAGGGCGTCGACTCCTTTCTGAAGTCCCGCGGCATCGACCTGCCCTGGGGCGAGAAGACCGATGACCCGTCCACCGAGACGGTGTGCGGCCTCGGCAACCGCAAGAACGACCTCGTCCTCACCCTGCTGCGCGAGGAGGGGGTCCAGCCGTACCCCGGCACTGTGGCGCTGCTCGACTCCCTCAGCGACGACGTGCGCATCGCCGTGGTCTCCTCCTCCCGCAACGCGGAAGAGGTGCTGACCGCCGCCGGTCTCCTCGACCGGTTCGGCGTGATCGTGGACGGCAACGTGGCCGAGCGCGAGGGACTGCCGGGCAAGCCCGCTCCCGACACGTTCGTCCACGCCGCCGAACAGCTCGGCGCGGACCCCGCCGCCGCCCTCGTGGTCGAAGATGCCGTCTCCGGGGTGAAGGCCGGCGCCGCCGGGCCGTTCGCCGCCGTCCTCGGCGTGAACCGCGGCGTGGGAGCAGAGAAGCTGTACGCCGCCGGCGCGACCCTCGTGGTGGACGACTTGGGGGTGCTCGCATGACTCCCCGCCCGCACGACACCACGCACGCGCACCGGCGCGACCCGATGGACCGCCAGCAGTTCCCGGTCGACCCGTGGCGCCTGGTGGAGAGCCGACCCGGTGGCGACCTCGGCGTCACCGAAACGATCTTCGCCTCTGCCAACGGCTACCTCGGCATGCGCGCCACCCCTGAGGAGGGCCGTGACGCCACCGAGCACGGCACCTTCCTCAACGGCTTCCACGAGACCTGGGACATCCACCACGCGGAGTCCGCCTACGGCTTCGCCACCGCCGGTCAGACCATCGTGGGCGTCCCCGATTCGACCGTCATCAAGCTGTACGTGGACGATGAGCCGCTCGTGCTGTCCAAGGCGGACATCCTCGACTACGAGCGCTCCCTCGACTTCCGCGAGGGCGTGCTGCGACGCCGCGTGCTGTGGCGCACCCCCGCCGGCAAGCACGTCCGCGTCACCTCCACTCGCATGGTGTCCTTCACCGACCGGCACCTCGCGCTGATGACCTACGAGGTGGAGATGGTCAAGGGCACCGCCCCCATCCTCATCTCCTCCCAGGTCCTCAACCGCGAGGACCTCGACCGCGAAGCGGGCGGCACCACCGACCAGGGCAGCGCCGACCCTCGCAAGGCCGCGAAGTTCGACCACCGCGTGCTGCACACCGAGCACACCCAGCAGCGGGACGGGCGGATCCACCTGGGCTACCGCACCGCCCATTCCGGCATCGGCGTGTCCGTGGCCTGCGACCACGACGTCGCCACGGCCGACGGGGTCGATGTCGACCTCGCCACCGATGTCTCCGAGGACCTCGGCCGCACGGTGTTCCGGGCGGAGCTCGCGGAGGGTGAGCGCCTGGCCGTGACGAAGGCCGTGGCCTACCACTACGGCTCCCACGCTCCCGGCCGCGAGCTGGCCGACCGCACCGGCCGCACCCTGGACCGGGTCCGCAAGTACGGGTTCGCCCAGTACCACCAGTGGCAGGCGGAGTTCCTCGAGGACTTCTGGAGCCGCTCCGATGTCCGCGTGGAGGGCGCTGAGCACATCCAGCAGGCGATCCGCTGGTGCATCTATCAGCTCGCTCAGGCCGCTGCGCGCGCCGACGGCCGCGGAATCCCCGCCAAGGGCGTCACCGGCTCCGGGTACGAGGGCCACTACTTCTGGGACACCGACATCTACGTGGTCCCGTTCCTGTCCTTCACCTCTCCGGAATGGGCCCGCAACGCCCTGCGCTTCCGCTACGGCCTGCTGGAGTCCGCGCGCCGCCGCGCCACCGTGCTGAACCAGCGCGGCGCACTGTTCCCCTGGCGCACCATCACCGGCGAGGAGGCCTCCGCCTACTACGCCGCCGGCACCGCGCAGTACCACATCGACGCCGACATCGCGTGGGCTTTCAACACCTACACCACCGTCTCCGGCGACCAGCAGTTCATGGACTCCCAGGGCGTGGAGGTGCTGGTGGAGACCGCCCGTATGTGGGCCGATCTCGGCTTCTGGCGCTCCAACGGCGAAGCCGTGTTCTACATCCACGGCGTCACCGGCCCGGATGAGTACACCACCGTGGTGAACAACAACCTGTTCACCAACGTGATGGCGAAGAACAACCTGGCGAAGGCCGCCGAAGTCGTCACCGAGCTCGCCGAGCGCGACCCGGGCGCCTACCGCACCCTGGTGGAGCGCCTGGACATCGACGAGGGCGAGATCGCGGAATGGCGCCACTGCGCCGAGGGCATGTACATCGGCTGGGACGAGAACTTCGGCATCCACCCGCAGGACGACCAGTTCCTGGACCGCGAAGTGTGGGACGTGGCCAATACGCCGAAGGACCGCTTCCCGCTCCTGCTGAACTTCCACCCGCTGGTGATCTACCGATTCCAGGTGATCAAGCAGGCCGATGTGGTGCTCGCACTGTTCCTGCGCGGCAGCGAGTTCACCCTCGAGCAGAAGCGCGCCGACTTCGAGTACTACGACCCGATCACCACCGGCGACTCCACGCTGAGCGCGGTCGTGCAGTCGATCATCGCGGCGGAAGTGGGCCACCAGGACCTCGCGATGGACTACTTCATGGACGGCCTGTTCGTGGACCTCGCGAACCTGCACCAGAACACCAGCGACGGTGTCCACATCGCCTCCGCCGGCGGCATCTGGAACGCCCTCGTCCACGGCTTCGGCGGGCTGCGCAGCGACAGCGAGCAGCTCGAGTTCGATCCGCGGCTGCCGGCGGCCTGGCCGTCCCTCGAGTTCAGCCTGCTGGTGCGCGGCTCCCGCTTCGAGGTGCGCGTCACCGCGGACGAGATCGCCTTCACGCTGCTGGACGGCCCCGAGATCGAGGTCGATGTGCGCGGGCAGCGCGTCCGCGTGACAGCGGACGGCGTCGCCGTCGCCCTGGACGGCCACGGCCCGGTGCTGGCGCCCGGGGAGCTGCGCACGCCGTCCTCCGTCGGGGACGTGCGGGCCGACGGCACCGTCGTCTCCAGCACGGTCCCCGCCGACCCCGAGTCGCCCTGGGAGTATCCTGAGGGCGCACCGTCGGACGCGGAGGGGGAGCCGGACGCTCACACGAGCTGACCCGTCCCACCGCCGCACCGCCGCCGCACTGACCAGTTCGCCCAACCCAAGGATCAACGCTGTGACCTCCTCCGCAACGACGCTGGCGCACCGCCCCGTGCTGTCCGAGCGATTCCTGCCCGCTTCCTCCGCAGCCCGCACCATCGCCCTGGTGCTCGCCGGAACCGCGGCCCTGACGCTCATCTCCCAGGTGTCGATTCCGCTGCCGTTCACCCCAGTGCCACTGACCCTCGCCACCTTCGGCGCCCTCCTGGTCGGCGCGAGCCTCGGCCCGGCGCGCGGCACCGCCGCCGTCGGCCTGTACGCCGTGCTCGCGGCCGTGGGCGCTCCCGTGCTCGCAGGCTGGTCCTCCACCGGTGTCGCCGCCGCCTCCTTCGGCTACGTGATCGGCTACGTGCTCGCGGCCGCCGCCCTCGGCGTCGCTGCCCGTCGCGGCGCTGACCGCTCCGCCTGGCGCACCGTCCTGGCGGCGATCGCCGCCACCGCCCTGGTGTACGCCGCCGGCCTCCCGTGGCTCGCTCTGGCCACCGGCGCTGACCTCTCCACCACCCTCGTGCAGGGCCTCGTGCCGTTCATCCCGGGCGACATCGTGAAGGCCGTCGCCGCGGCTGCGCTGCTTCCGGCCGCGTGGAAGCTGGTGGGCGACAAGCGCGCCTGATTCGCCGCCGCTGAATCGTCGGCATGGGCTCGCAGAAGTCTGAGATCACCGTGAGGCGTCCGCGCCTCACGGTGATCCACGTTCTGCACCGAGTGGGAGTGCGCATGCTCGAAGTGCAGGTGTGGGATGTCGCCGCCACCATGACCTTCTACGCCCTGCTGTCCTCCCTGCCCGCCTCGATCGCGCTGATCTCGATCCTGTCGATGCTCGGCATCGAGGAGCAGAGCGTCAGCGCCGTCGGCTCCCTCATCACCCAGATCTTCCCCACCGCCGACCCGGAACCGTGGGAGCGCGCCGTGCTGACGCTGTCCACCACCGGCGGCGGTCTGCCCGGCCTCGTGCTCGGCATCGCCGGGTCCCTCATCTCCAGCTCGAACGGCGTGGCCGCCTACCACCGCACCATGCACCGGGTGTACAACACCCGCGAGGGCCGCAGCTTCCTCTGGTTCCGCCTCGTGGTGCTCGGCGAAACGGTCCTGCTGATGGTCCTGTTCACCCTCGCGATGATCGTGCTGCTGCTCGGCAACGAGTTCTCCCGCCGAGTCGGCGTCCACATCGGCGTCCCGGAGGCCGCCTTCGACACCTGGAGCATCATCAAATGGCCGATCCTGCTGCTGCTCATCACGGTGCTGATCTCCTTCACCTCCGTGTACGTGCCGAACGTGCGCCTGCCGTACGAGCGGCTCATCACCGCCGGTTCCGCGCTCAGCGTCCTCACCCTGTTCGGGGCGGCAGCGGCCCTCGGCTGGCTGCTGGAGATCATCACCTCCTACGCCCAGATCCTCACCACCCTGAACTCCCTCATCGGGATCCTCGTGCTGGCGTGGCTCGCCGCCATCGTTCTGATCACCGGGACCATCATCGATGCGGAGTTCCTGCGCGCCCGCCAGATCGCCGCCGGCCTGCCCGCCTGGGACCGTCTCTGCCTGGAGCCGGTGCACAGCGGCACGCTGGAGTACTTCGAACGCGATGAGGCGCGGCAGGCCGAGATGTGCCGGAGCGTCGCAGAGTCCGCCCGCACCGGTGAGCCGATCACCGTGCGCCGAGGCGTCCTCGTGGCGGAGGCGGACCACTGGCTCGCTGTGAATCCGCGCCCGGACGACCAGGCTCCGCCGAAGGAATCGGATCGGTCCGGGTAGTCTGTGGACATGACTGACTCTCCGCTCTCCCAGCCCTGCCTGCGCCGCCGCACCCTCGGTGCCCTCGGCGTCACCGGCGCCGCGGCGATCGCGATGACCGGCTGCGGCCCCGACCGCGGCAAGAACCCCGACAAGCCGTCGTCCGTGACCAGTGACGCGTCCGGCCAGGTGAGCCTCGATGAGATCCCGGAGAACGCCACCACCGTGGTGGACTTCGGCGGATCACGCGGCTACGTCGCGGTTGTGCGGGGCTCCGGGGAGGACCTCACCGGCTACTCCGGCTACTGCACCCATCAGGGCTGCGCTCTGTCCCCGCAGGACGAGGTGCTGCACTGCCCCTGCCACGGCTCCACCTTCGAACTGAAGGACGGCACTCCGGAGCAGGGCCCTGCCGTGGAGCCCCTGCCCACCGTGAAGCTGACCGTCACCGATGGCAAGGTGTCCCGCGCTGATGCCTGAACAGACCCCGACTGAGAACAGTGGCCGGACCCGCAGTGCCGCCGCCTCCCGTCCCCGCCGCGAGATCGTCAGCTTCGTGCGCCGCGGCCGCCGCCTCACCGAGGAGCAGACCGAGGCGTGGGACGCCCACCACGAGCAGTACATGCTGGACGTTCCCCAGGGCGAGCGGGACACTCTCATCCACCCGGATGTGCGCCTGGACCCGGTGAAGCTGTTCGGCAACGACAATCCGCTGATCATCGAGATCGGCTCCGGTCAGGGCGACAACATCGCCCAGGCCGCAGCGGATATGCCGGACCACAACTTCCTCGCGTTCGAAGTGTGGGGGCCGGGCAACGCCCAGACCGTCGTGCACCTGCAGCGCCTGGGCCTGCCGCAGAACCTCCGCATCCTCGAGTTCGATGCTGAGCACTCCCTGCCCGGCCTGTTGCCGGAGAGCAGCGTGGAGGAGGTGTGGATCTTCTTCGCCGACCCGTGGCACAAGACGAAGCACCACAAGCGCCGCCTCGTCTCCGCCGGTTTCCTGGAGGAGCTGCACACCCTGCTGAAGCCGGGCGGCCGGGTCCGCACCGCAACGGACTGGGCGGACTACGCCAGCCACCAGGCGCACGCCTTCGAGACGGTGGCCGCCCGCGGCCTCTTCACCAACGACCACCCGGACGGCCCGAGGCCGACGGGTTCCACCACTGACGAGATCCCGGAGGACTCCCCCGCCACGGGGTGGGCTCCGCGGTTCGAGCGCCGTGTCCGCACCGCGTTCGAGGGGAAGGCGCTGCGCGCCGGCCGCCTCATCTGGGACCTCTCCTATTCTGCTCAGAAGCCGGCTGCACCGGCGGCGAGCGCAACCGAGGACGGCAGCGCCGCCTCTGAACCCACGACCCGCTGAGCATCCGAGGGGACCTGCCGATGAGCTCCACCCATGACGACCGCGACGACCTGTTCGACCGTGACGACTTCGACGGCCCCGACGACGGCGCGCTCGCCGCTGATGAGGCCGCGCCGACGGGCCGCCGCCGGTCGCGCCGCCGCAAGGGCCTGTGCTGCGGCCTGTCCGCTGTTCTGATCCTCGCGCTGGTCGCCGCCGCCGTGGTGGGCGGCTACTTCTTCTCCCTCAACGACAAGTACCAGAAGAACGTGGACTTCGTGACGCTGGATAAGAAGGACCGCGAAGCGCAGGGCAAGGGCACGAACATCCTCCTGCTCGGCTCGGACAAGCGCAGCGGCGAGGAGGCGAAGACCGTCACCGGTCAGCGCTCCGACGTCATGATGCTGGTGCACATCGATGCGGACAACAAGCACGCCTATGTGCTGTCGTTCCCGCGCGACCTGTACATCGACATCCCCGGCCACGGCAAGGACCGCATCAACTCGGCACTCGCCTACGGCGGTGTCCCGCTGGCCACGCAGACCGTGGAGAAGTACGTGGGAACGAAGATCGACCACGTGGCGCTGGTGGACTTCGACGGCATCAAGAAGATCGTCGACACCCTCGGCGGTGTGGACGTGAAGGTGTCCCGCAGCTTCGAGGGCGACGGCATCCAGTTCACCCAGGGCACCCAGCACATGGACGGCGAGACAGCGCTGACGTTCGTCCGCCAGCGCAAGCAGCTTCCGGGCGGCGACTTCGACCGCAACGCCAACCAGCGCGCGCTGCTCAGCGCTCTGGTCGGGAAGATCCTCTCCGGGGACACCCTGTCCGATCCGAACAAGATCCAGCAGCTCGCCGGCGACATCACCCCGTACATGACGGTGGACGACGGCCTCACCGGTACGAAGGTGGCGCAGCTGGGGCTGGCGAACCGCGGTCTCCGCTCGGAGGACATCACCTACGGCTCCATGCCGCACGGCGACCCCACCACCACCTCGGGCGGTGCGTCCGTGGTGGCGACCGACGACGCCGGAATGGAGAAGTTCCGCACCGCGCTGAAGGAGGACCGCCTGGACGAATGGGCGAAGGAGAACCTCTGAGTCCCGCGCACAGCGCCCGGCCGGGCCCGGCCTCCCGGTGCCCGGCCAGACACGGCGCGTAGACTCTCTCGCGCATCCGGAACCACAGAAGGGCAGATATCCATGGCCAAGCAGAACCACGGCATCGCCACGAAGCTCGCGATGACCGCCGCCAGCGCACTCGCCGGCGTCATCGGCACGAAGCTCGTCAACGGCGCCTGGGGAGTCGTGTTCGGAGAGCAGGCACCGACGTCGAAGGTGCAGAAGGACAACGACAAGGCACTCAAGGAGGAGATGAAGCGCGCCAAGAAGCAGGGTGCGTCGAAGCAGGAGATCCGCGCGATGGAGTCCTCCTACGACGCCCTGCCGGTGTGGAAGATCAGCCTCTACACGGTCCTCTCGGGCGCGGTCATCGCGGCGCTGCAGCTGGCGGCTCAGCGGGGCGCGGAGCGCGGTGCTGACCGTCTGGCGCACCGCCGCCCGCCGATGAACCGCGGCTGACGCCCCGGCATCCGTCGGCCCACCGCGAGCGGATCTCCGCTGAACGGCCCGGTCCCTCGCCCCTGCGCGGAGGTGGCCGGGCCCACTCGTCTGTGGCCCACCTTGATCCCTCCGTGACCTCCAAGTGAACGAGCCGTGAATTCCTCCGATCGGCCCCGTGCAGCCAGCCGCCCCGACGACCGGACCGCTCAACGGACGGATTAGGGTGGAAGGGTGGATCTTCTGTTTCTTCTCATCGCCGGTGCCATCGGCGTCGTCTTCGGCGTGGCCGCCATGGTCGCCCTGCAGCGCAACGACTCGCGCCGCACGGTCGACATGCCGCGCCCGCACCAGGCCGTCGCAGACGTCACCTCCGAGATCCTCACGATCATCTCCACCGCCCACGTGCTGCTGGACCGCACCGGTGACGTGGTCCGCGCCTCGCCCCTCGCATTCAGCTACGGCATCGTCCGCGCCACCAACGGCGACTACCCCCGCCTCGCCTCCCCCGTCCTCATCGACATGGTCACGGACGTCGGCTCCAACGGCGGATACCGCGACCAGACCCTGGAGCTCAGCCGCTCCCACGAAGCCGACGGCACCGGCATCATCTCCGTGAAGATCGGCACGATCGGCGCCGACCACGTGCTGCTGCTCGCGGACGACCTCACCCGCGCCACCCGTGTGGAGGCCACTCGCCGCGACTTCGTTGCGAACGTGTCCCATGAGCTGAAGACCCCCGTCGGCGCCCTCGCCCTCCTGGCTGAGACGATGGAGGACGCCGCCGATGACCCGGTCGCAGTGCGCCGCTTCGCGCAGCGCATGCAGTCGGAGTCGACGCGCCTGAGCTCCCTGGTCCGGGAGATCATCGAACTGTCCCGCATCCAGGGCTCCAGTGCCCTGCGGGACGCCGACGAGGTGTCGATGGCGGATGTGGCCGAGCAGGCGATCGCCGTGAACCAGACGGTGGCGGAGGGCGCCGGGATCCGCCTGGTGAACCAGGCTCTGGACGACCTGCTGGTGTACGGCAACCGCTCGATGCTGATCACGGCGCTGTCGAACCTGATCGCCAACGCGGTCACCTACTCCCCGGAGTCCTCCACGGTCACGATCCGGTCGCGTCGCCACAACGGCATGATCGAGGTGTCGGTCAGCGACCAGGGCATGGGCATCAGCCCCGAGGACCTGGAGCGCGTCTTCGAACGGTTCTTTCGCGTGGACAAGGCCCGGTCGCGTGCCCGCGGCGGCAGCGGCCTGGGCCTCGCGATCGTCAAGCACATCGCCAATGACCACGGCGGCAGTGTGAACGCCCAGTCGGTGCTGGACGCCGGCTCCACGTTCACCCTCCAGATCCCCGAGCTGTCCGTTCCGGTGGCAGCCGGTGCCCGAATGAAGGAGAATTCGTAGCATGGCCCGCATCCTTGTCGTCGAAGACGAAGAGTCGTTCTCGGATCCCCTCAGCTACGCCCTGCAGCGTGAGGGCCATGAGGTGGCAGTTGCGGACAACGGCGTGGACGGTCTGGCGATCTTCAACCGTCACGGCGCGGACCTGGTCCTGCTGGACCTCATGCTGCCCGGCATGAGCGGAACGGATGTGTGCCGCGAGATCCGCCGCACCTCGAGCGTCCCGGTCATCATGGTGACCGCGAAGGACGACGAGTTCGACAAGGTCCTCGGTCTGGAGCTCGGCGCCGATGACTACGTGACGAAGCCGTACTCGTCCCGTGAACTGATGGCGCGCGTGAAGGCGGCGCTGCGCCGCGGCACTGACGCTGCCGGTGCGGCCGCGGATGAGGCGGAGGACGACGGCGTGTTCGAAGCCGCCGGCATCCGGATGGACATTGAGCGCCACGTGGTGAGCGTGCGCGGTGAGCGCGTGCAGCTGCCGCTGAAGGAGTTCGACCTGTTGGAGTTCCTGCTGCGCAATGCCGGCCGCGTGCTGACCCGCAGTCAGCTCATCGACCGCGTGTGGGGCTCCAACTATGTGGGGGACACCAAGACCCTCGACGTGCATGTGAAGCGCCTGCGCTCGAAGATCGAGGAGGATCCGAAGAACCCGCGCACCTTGGTGACGGTGCGCGGGCTCGGATACAAGTTCGAGGACGCCTGACCGGGCCGGCCGGTCACAGCGACGAGGGTCTCACTGCTGGGTGGTGAGGCCCTCGACGTATTCCTTGAGGTACGGCAGGGAGGTGTCGAGGACCGCCACGGTGACGGTGTCCTCGGAACCGGCGGCGGAGAAGGTGACCTGCATGTTGTCACCGGCTTCGATGCCGGACAGCTGGTCGACCTTGATCGCCTGGTGCTCCCCTTCGCCGAGGTCGACGGTGCCGTTGGCGGGGATGGTGACGGTCTCGGAGAAGAGCTCGGTGTCGCCGGCCTTGCCGGTCAGCTGGACGGTCTGCTCCTCGGCGGTGTCGTTGGAGAGGGTGCCGGTGAACAGGCCCGCGCCGTCGTCCGTCTTGATCATCAGCATGTTGCGCAGGCCGACGGGCTCACCCGGACCAGCGGGGTACACGTTCGCGACAGTGCCCTCCGCGGACTGGTAGAACTCGTGGGTCTGAATGGGGTTCAGGTTGCTGCAGCCGGACATCACGACTGCGATGCCGACGGAGGCGACCGCTGCGGCGATGCGGGCAGACGGGCGACGGATCTTCACGCTCACTCCTCGGGAGGGGAAAGGGACGGCCGGGCGGCCTTCGACCTCCCAAGGGTACCAGTATTCTCAGGGCGTCATCGGTTCGACCTGGCATGCCCCGCGCGTGGGCGCCGACACCCCGCCCGGCCCCGTCCTCCCCGCGGGGGCGGGCCGTGGGACGGGCTCGCCGTGATGTGGAGCGCACACCCTAGCACATCGGGGGTTTGCTAGGATAGAGCGGATGAAAGGGGCCGATGACATGAATTTCTCTGTGGGCGAGACCGTTGTGTACCCACACCACGGCGCTGCTCTGATCGAAGAGGTCAACCAGCGCACCATCAAGGGCGTCGAGCGCACCTACCTCAAGCTGAAGGTGGCGCAGGGCGACCTCACCATCGAGGTTCCGGCGGAGAACGCTGAGCTCGTGGGTGTCCGCGATGTCGTGGACAAGAAGGGTCTCGAGGAGGTCTTCGATGTCCTCCGTCAGCCGCACACTGAGGAGCCGACCAACTGGTCCCGCCGGTACAAGGCGAATGTTGAGAAGCTGGCGAGCGGTGACATCAAGAAGGTCGCCGAGGTCGTCCGCGATCTGTGGCGCCGCGACCAGGATCGCGGCCTGTCCGCCGGTGAGAAGCGCATGCTCTCCAAGGCTCGCCAGATCCTCACCAGCGAGCTCGCGCTCGCCGAGGACGTCGACCAGGAGCGCGCTGACGAGATCCTCGACGAGGTCCTCGCATCCTGAGCCCAGCTGACCAGCTGATGACATCCCGTCTGGCATGTGCCGTCAGCGCCGCGAGCGCTGACTCCTCCGACGTTCCCGGAGGGCGCATCCTGGGCGGGATGTCGCTTGTCCAGCGGGCCGTGCGCTCCCTGGACAGCGTGGTGGATCCGTCGGTCGCCGGCGGCCGCGTCGGCCTGATCACGGCCGCCCCCGGCCGTGCGAGCAGTGACCACGCCGAGATCGCGGGGACGGCGGCGCTGGCCGCCGCGACCGCTCACCCGCAGGACGTCTGCCGCGCGCTCGCTCAGTGGGCGCGCCGGCAGGGGGCCGACGGAGTCCTGCTGCATGACGCGGGCCGTCCCCTCACCACCGAGGCGACGGTCCGCTCCGTTGTGCAGGCGTGGCGCGACGGCGCCGTCTGTGCGGTGCCGGGGATCCCGGTGACGGATTCGGTGAAGAGCGTGCGGGGCGACCAGCTGACCAATATCGAGCGGGCGTCGCTGACCGCTCTGCAGTCCCCGATCGTGGTGGATCTGCATCTGCTGGAGCGGGCGCTGGAGCATGAGTGGACCACGCAGTCGGCGGTGCGGGAGATGCAGGCGATCGGCGCTGACGTGGTGGTCGTGGACGGCTCCCATGCGGGTGAGCCGATGACCGATGAGCTGTCCCTGTGGCGTGCGCAGATCGCGCTGGGGCTGGCCCGTGACACGTCCGGGCCCCGTCGGCCCGCCTGAGCGGATCAGCACTCTTCGGCGACCGCGGCCGTTCGCGGCGCCGGATCAGACGCGTCAGCGGCCGGGGGCGAGTCCGTGGGCGCGCACCACGTCGGTGGCGAGCGCGAGGTCCTGCGCGAACGTGATCTTGAAGTTCTCCGCTTCCCCGCGCACCCACTGCACGGGGGTGGTGGTGTACCGCTCGATGCAGGAGGCGGTGTCGGTGCCGGCGAACCCGTCGCGGGCCGCTGCTTCGTAGGCCTCCAGGAGCGCATCGGCACGGAAGCCCTGCGGGGTCTGCACCCGGATCAGGTCGCCCAACGGCTGCTCGGCGGCGAGCCGGTCCGCGCCGTCGCTCGGTGCGAGCGCCGCGATGTCGTCCGCATGGAATCCGGGCAGCGCCCCGCCGTGGCGGCGCGCCGTGCGCAGGACCGTGGCGATGAGGCCGCGGGAGACGAGCGGCCGGGCGGCGTCATGGATCAGCACGGTGTCCACCGCGCCGCTCTCGATGCGGTCCGCGAGGTGGCGCAGCGCCTGCAGCTCGGACTCCTGGCGGGTGGCGCCGCCGCCGATGATCTCCACACGCCGCTCCCCCAGTTCGCGGGCCACCGTGTGCTCGGCGTGGTCGCGGTCTTCGGGGCGGACCACGAACACGAGGGGGCCGATGCCGTCCACCGCCGCCATCGAGAGCAGGGACCAGCTGGCGATGCTGCGGTGCGCGAGGGTGAGGAATGCCTTGTTGATGCCGGCGCCGAAGCGGGACCCGCTGCCGCCGGCGAGGACCACTCCGGCGGCGAGGGGCCGGTCAGCGCCGCCGCGAACAGGTGGGCTCGGGGCAGGCGCAGCAGCGGGGCGGTGGTCACTCACCCCTCCAGTGTAGGCGGCGAGCGCATCCAGAGGCGGGCCGCAGCGGTGGGCGCACGTGGTCGGGTCCACTCGCGCCGGTTCACACAGTGTCATAGGGTGGGGAGAACCACAGCGCTCCACTGCCACGTCCACGCTTCGCGAAAGAACCCTGTTGCTCACGATTGCCATTGTCGGGGGATCCGGTGTCGCCACCTCGGTGCGCCTGACCCAGGAGGTCCGCCGTTGCCTGGCCGAACGGGACATCGCCGCCCGTGTCCGTCAGGCCACCGTGATGGACCTTCTCTCCCCCTATTTCAGCGCGGACATCGTGGTCTCCACCGTGGAGCTGCCCGAATCACTCGGGATCCCGGTCGTGTCCGGGATGCCGCTGCTGCTGGGCACCGGTTCCGACCACGTCATCGATTCGCTGGTCGATCTGATCCGGGCGCACGGCGCCGCCTAGACTGACCTGGTTCCCCGTCCCCGCTGTGGAAGGACTCCCATGGCCCACCCGCGCATCGGCATCGGCACGGACGTGCACGCCTTCGCCGCTCCCGATTCCGACCGTCCCCTGTGGATCGGCGGTGTCCTCTTCGAGGGCGAAGTCGGCCTCGTGGGCCATTCGGATGCGGACGTCGCCGCCCACGCCGTCTGCGATGCCGTGTTCTCCGCCGCCGGCATCGGCGACCTCGGCTCCAACTTCGGCACCGATGACCCGGAGTTCGCCGGCGCCTCCGGGCAGCGCCTCGTCCGCGAAGCCGCCCGCCGGGTCCGCGCCGCCGGCTTCGAGATCCTCAACGCGTCCGTGCAGGTGATCGGTAACCGACCGAAGCTGGCGCCCCGTCGGCAGGAGATGACCGAGGTGCTGAGCGAAGCGCTCGGCGCACCCGTGTCCATCGCCGGCACCACCACGGACGGGCTCGGCCTCACCGGCCGCGGCGAGGGCGTCGCCGCCGTCGCCACCGCCCTCGTCCTGCCCGAAGGAGGCACCCCGTGAGAATCGAATCCCCCGCCGACGTCACCGCGGACGCTATCGACCAGGCCGCGGAGATCCTCACCGGAGTCGTCCGCCGCACCCCGCTGGAGCGCTCCCATCGGCTCTCGGAGATCGCGGGCCGCAACGTGTTCCTCAAGCGGGAGGACCTGCAGTCGGTGCGCTCCTACAAGATCCGCGGCGCCTACCTGTTCGTCGCGGGCCTCGAGCCGGAACAGCGGACCGCCGGTGTGGTGACAGCCAGCGCCGGCAATCATGCGCAGGGCGTGGCGTTCGCCTGCAACCGGCTGAAGATCCAGGGCCGCATCTACGTCCCCACCCGCACCCCGAAGCAGAAGCGGGAGCGCATCCTCGCCATCGGCGGCGAATGGGTGCAGCTGGTCCTCACCGGTGACACGTTCGACGACGCCGCTGAGGCCGCCCACACCGATGCGGAGCGCACCGGCGCCACGATGGTGCCGCCGTTCGACGACCCGACTGTCATCACCGGTCAGGGCACGGTGGTGCGCGAAGCAGTCGCGCAGGCCCGCGAGCAGTTCGGCAGCGAGATCGGCACTGTCGTGGTGCCCGTCGGCGGCGGCGGTCTGATCGCCGGTACCGGCGCGTGGCTGCGGGAGCGCATGCCGTCGGTCCGCCTCGTCGGGGTGGAGCCCGCCGGTGCCGTGTCGATGGCGACCGCGGTGCGGCAGGGCAAGCCGGTCACCCTCGCGGAGATCGACTCGTTCATCGACGGCGCCGCGGTGCGCCGCGCCGGCCGCGCCAACCTGGAGCTGGTGGACCGAATCGCACCGGAGCTGATCGCGATCGAAGAGGGCGCTGTCTGCACCGAGATGCTGAACCTGTACCAGGTGGAGGGCATCATCGCGGAGCCCGCGGGTGCGCTGGCGGCCACCGCGGTCGCCACCCGCGCCGTCCCCGGGGAGGCAACGGCTGAGGGGCAGGACCCGTCGGCCGCCGCCCGCCCCGAAGGGGAGGCCGACGGGGACATCCTGGTGGTGGTCTCCGGTGGCAACAACGATGTGTCCCGCTACAACGAAGTGGTGGAGCGATCCCTTGTGCACGAGGGACTGAAGCACTACTTCCTGGTGACGTTCGCGCAGGAGCCGGGCGCGCTGCGCCGGTTCCTCGACCAGGTCCTCGGCGAGGGCGACGACATCGTCCTGTTCGACTACATCAAGCGGAACAACCGTGAACAGGGGCCGGCGCTGGTCGGCATCGAACTGGGCGCCCGGGAGAACCTGGAGCCGCTGCTGGCACGGATCGCAACGTCGAACATGCCGATCGAGCGGATCGACCCGATGGACCCGATGTACCGCTACCTCACATGACGCGGATCGTGAACGTCGTATCGACGACGTCCTCGCCGGGCCTGGCGTAGGTCTGATCGCACGTCCCGTTCTGGTCGGGCCGATCGCGGAAGCAGTAGACCACCCGCAGATCGACCGTGCCGGCAATGCCGCCGTTCGCCCACACGTGCAGGTAGGAGCGGCCTCCGTCGCCACCGGCGCGGCCACCGGCGCCGTTGTTCCGCTCCTTCGAGACGTGGCGGACCCGAGCTTCCAGGATGCTGTCGCGGTAGACGCCGTCGACGGCTCCGACGATGCTGAAGCCCTTCCCGACGGACGGGTGGGAGACACCGAGGTCGATGAGGGCGTTCTCCCGCTTCCAGAGTTCGAGGGGGCCGCTGACATCGCTGTGCAGAACCGGCTCCACCTCGCTGGGCACCCCATCGAGCCCGGGCCGCTTGTCGCTGGGCGCCCCCTCGAGCCCGGGCCGGCTGCCGCGGGTGATGCCGAGCATGCCGCAGCCGGTGGTCGCAGTGGTGATGCCCAGGGCGCCGACGGATGCGAGCAGCATGCGGCGGTTCAGGTGCGTCGTGTCCATCATGCTCACTCCTCCACCCGGACGCGGAAGGTCTCATCGGTGAGTCCTTCGGCGCTGCCCACCCGTTTCTGGTCGCAGGAGCCGTTCTGGTCCGGCGCGGACTGGAAGCAGTAGAGCACCCGGACCTCCTGCTCGCCGGGGGCGGTGCCGGTGATGGTGAGGACGCTGTGGCCGCGGTCCCCACCGGGCTCAATCGGCCCCGGGTCAGCCGAGATGTGGGTGATCTCGGCGCCGATGGTGGGATCATCGATGCGGGAGCTGTGGCGCTGATCGCCGATGACCACGTAGTACTGCATGCCCACGGACGGGTGGGAGTGCCCCAGTTCGATGGAGATGCTCTCCCCGATGCCGAGCTCGATCGGGTCGGGGACCTCCGTCAAGGGGATGCCGCGCACGGTGGGGGCGGGTGACGGTGAGGGGGTCGCGGGGTCGGTCGGGGCGGCGCCGCTGGGGCCGGTGGTGGGCCGACGGGTCCCGCATGCGGCGGCGAGCGCGAGGATGCTCAGCGATGCGCAGGCGCCGAGGAGGCGGCGTCGGTGGAGGCGGGGGTCCGCAGTGATGTCCATGCCCCCGAGGCTAGGCGCTGGCTGCACCGGCCGCGAGAGGCAGAACTCCCCGGGCCCTCCTGCTCAGCGGCAGGGTCCGGGGAGTTCTGGTGCCTGGGGTGGGGCTCAGTCGCGCTGGCGGCGGGCGTCCACGGCGGACTGCACGATCTCGGCGAGGGTGTGCTCGCTCTTCCAGGACAGCTCCTCGCGGATGCGGTCGGTGGAGCACACCAGCTTCGCGGGGTCGCCGGGTCGACGCTCCACGATCTCGGGATTGATCTCGGTGCCGGTCGCGTCCGCGATGGCGTTGATGACGTCCAGGACGCTGGATCCGGTGCCGGTGCCGACGTTGAACACGCGGTGCTCGCGGGTGTCGCGCTTGAGGTAGTCGAGCGCGGCGATGTGCGCTTCGGCGAGGTCGAGGACGTGCACGTAGTCGCGGATGCAGGTGCCGTCGGGAGTGTCGTAGTCATCGCCGAAGACCTTCGGGCGGTCACCCCGGTCCAGGGCGTCCAGCACGATCGGCACGAGGTTCATCACCAGCGTGTCGGCGAGCTCGGGCCACCCGGCGCCCGCCACGTTGAAGTAGCGCAGGCCGACGGTGCGCATGCCGTGCGCGCGCTCCGCGTCCTTCAGCATCCACTCCCCCACGAGCTTCGAGGCGCCGTAGGGGTTTATCGGCTCCGGCGTGAGGTCCTCCTGCACCAGGTCCACATCGGGCATTCCGTAGACGGCGGCGGAGGAGGAGAAGACGATGTCGCGCACCCCGGCCTGGGCGGCGCCGTCCAGGACGTTGGCCAGGCCTGCGATGTTGTCCCGCCAGTACATCTCCGGGTTCGCCACCGATTCGCCGACCTGCTTGTGGGCGGCGAAGTGGATGACGGCGCTGACGGAGCGCTCCCGCATGACGCCGGCGAGCTCCTCGGCGGCGCCGGTGCGGGTCACGTCGATCTCGACGAGGGGCACCTCACCGAGCCGGGAGCGGAAACCGGTGGAGAGGTCGTCCACCACCACGACGTCCTGTCCACGGTCGGCGAGCAGGCGGGTCACATGGGAGCCGATGTAACCGGCTCCTCCGATCACGAGAGTTGTCATGTCCCCTACTCTACGGGCGCGGTCCGCACCCGTTCCGCAGGAGCACGCACCGGCTCTGTAAAAATGCGGTGTGGATTCGGCGACGGGCCGATGGTGAGCCGTCGACCCGGACGTATGATGGCCGAATGAGCGAGAATCCTCCCTCCGGCCGCCCCGATCGGCCAGGTGACGGTCAGCGCCGCGCCCCGAAGCGGCGCGGGCGCCGCGCAGCTTCGACGGGTCTGCGCTCCTCATCGACCCCGATGATCTGGCCCGGCTCCCCCAACGGCCGTCGGGCCCGCGCGACCTCCCAGGAGTCCAGCGCCGCCGGTCGGACCTCCCCGCCGAGCCCACCCGCCGCCGCTGAGACGGACGCTGCCGCGTCGAGGCCGAGCGCGCAGGCCGCGTCAGCTCTGGCCTCCTCACACTCCTCACCCATCCCCCCGGCGCCCGGAGCGTCCGACGGCCCCATCCCCGTGCGCCCGAAGCGGGGCCGCCGCCGTGCCGACGTCGCTCCGCCCGTCGAACAGAAGACCATCAGACTGCGCCCGATCGAGGACCAGGAGCCCCCGCGCCGCGGGTCATCCGCGCTGCGCCGCGCAGCCTCAGGCGGTGCCGGCCGCGGCGGATCCGGTGGACGCGGCGGAGGCCGCGGTCCAGGCGGCCCCGTCAGCCCCGATGGCTCCAGCGGCCAGGGCGGCTGGGGTGCCCGCCAGCCCGGCGAGGGCTCCCTGCGCCGCGCCTCCCTGTGGACCGCCGCCAGCGGCCTGATTCCCGGCCTCGGCCTGCTGCCCACCCCGCTGCGGGTCCTCGGCATCATCACCGCAGCCGTGTTCGTCATCACCGTCCTCAGCGGCCTGGTCTGGCTGCTGGCCGGTGACCCCACCGCGACCCTGATCGGCTTTGCGTTCAAACCGTGGTTCCTCACCACCGCGATGATCACGATCGCGCTCGTCGCCGTGATCTGGCTCGGTCTGCTGTGGCTGACGAACAACCACCACAACCGCAAGGAGCGGCTGCAGGGGCCTGCGCGCTCGGCGTCGCAGGCGCTCGCGTTCGCCCTCGCCATCGCGATCGGCCTGCCCGCGATGCACGCCGCGCACACCCTGTGGGCGGCGAACTCCCTGATCGGCGGCGACTCGTTCATCCAGGCGAAGAGCGGCAAGAGCGGCGAGGACGCCTGGAAGAACGTGGACCGCGTCAACATCATGCTGCTCGGGCAGGACGCCGGCGCGGACCGCAACGGCACCCGCCCGGACACCATCATGGTGGCGTCCGTGGACACGAAGACCGGCCGCACCGCCCTGTTCTCCATCCCCCGCAATCTGCAGTACGTGCGGTTCCCGAAGGGGTCGAAGCCGGCCGAGGTGTTCCCCAACGGGTTCGACTACTACGGCAAGAACCAGAACCTCATCAACGCCGTGTGGACCTGGGCGGAGGACGTGCGCCCCGATCTGTTCCCCGGTGACCCGAATCCGGGTCTGACCGCGACCACGATGGCGGTGGAGGAGACCCTCGGGCTGAAGGTCGACTACTACGCGATGGTGGACCTGCGCGGCTTCGAGCAGATGGTCGACGCCATCGGCGGCATCGACTTCGAGGTGGAGCGGAAGATCCCGATCGGCGGCGGCGCCGCGAAGATCGACGGCTACATCCAGCCCGGCTGGCAGCGCCTCGACGGCTACCACGCGCTCTGGTACGCCCGCAGCCGAGAAGGCTCCAGCGACTTCGACCGCAACTGCCGCCAGCAGCGCATCGTCCGCGCGGTCGCAGAGGAAGCGGACGTCCCGAAGATCGCCCTCGCCCTGCCGCGTCTGCTGAACGCGACCGGAGACTCCGTGGTGACCGATATTCCGGCGGACCGCCTGGATGCGTTCGCGATGCTCGCCATGCGGATCCAGAAGGGCGGGTTCGAGTCCTACCCGATCAACCCGTCGGTGACGCCGTCGGGCAACCCGGACTTCGACTACCTGCACCGCTGGGTGCAGGAGTCCATCAAGCATTCGATGGAGACCGCGCCGGAGACGGCGCTGGGCACCAAGGAGAAGGACACGGAGAAATCCGCGCAGCCGTCCCCGAAGGATTCAAAGGACGCGAAGCCGGCCACCACGAAGCCGGCGGACGGCGCGTCCAAGGAGCCGAGCGAGTCCTCGAGCCCGTCGGCCGAGCCGACGGAGTCGAAGTCGCCGACGCAGTCCGCTTCTCCGAGTGAGTCCGCCTCCACCGACGCCGGTTCCACGCCGAAGAAGAAGGATGAGCGGAAGGTGGAGCTGCCGGAGGACCCGCTGAAGTCCTGCATGCCGGGTGACACCGACCCGTACAACTGATCCCCGTTACCTTGTGAGCACCCCGATGGACGGGGTCTGGTCGCTCGGCCGGGTATGGCTTTGTTGCCCTGCCATTGATGGTCCGGGGGGTGTTGCCGCCCGGTCGAGAGACACGCGTTGACCGCTGATAGGGACACGGCCCAGCTCTGTCTGAGGTCTCTTCGTAACGTGGGTGCCGGCATCGGGTGTCGAGACTGCGGCCAGCAGTGATGAGGAGGACAGCGTCATGAACACAGGGTTCGCGGTCGTGATCGGCCTGGACGTCGGGAAGACAGCTCACCACGCGTGCGCACTCGACCCGGAGGGGAACAAGCTGTTCGACAAGCCCCTCCCGCAGGACGAGACCAAACTTCGCGAGCTGTTCACCCAGCTGCAGAACCACGGCGAAGTTCTGCTGGTCGTCGATCAGCCGAACACCATCGGAGCGTTGCCGATCGCGGTGGCCCGGGATACCGGCTGCACAGTCGCCTACCTTCCCGGATTGGCGATGCGGAAGGCCGCGGATCTGTATCCGGGCAGGTCAAAGACTGATGCGCGGGATGCTTTCATCATCGCCGACACGGCCCGCACCATGCCTCACACCCTCCGGCAGGTCGATCGTGACAGCGAGGTCCTCTCCGCGCTGAAGGTTCTGGCCGGGTTCGATGAGGACCTCGCTCACGAGACCACAAGGGCGCTGAACCGGATCCGGTCCCTGCTCACCCAGATCCACCCCGCGCTCGAGCGCGTCTTCGCAGGCGGGAAGCTTTCCACTGGGCTCGTGCTGGACCTGCTGGAGAAGTTTGGCGGACCCACCGGCCTCCGAAGTGCCGGCCGAGGGAAGGTGCTGCGGTTCGCCCGCGCGCATTCACGCCGCGACCCCGAGACGCTGGTCGAGCAGATCTTCACAGCCCTTAGCGAGCAGACCGTCATCGTGCCCGCCACCGCAGCGGTTGAGCTGGTGATCCCCCGAGTCGCTGGCCAGGTTAAAGAGCTGAAAGAACAGCGCGCGACCGTGGCCCACGAAGTGGAGGGCATGCTGGAGGACTTCCCTCTCGCCTCGGTCTTGATGAGCATGCCGGGGATCGGCATCAAGACCGCCGCCCAGATCCTCCTCGCGATCGGTGATGGCTCCGCGTTTGAGTCCGCCAGCCACCTCGCGGCCTATGCCGGGATCGCGCCGGTCACCCGCAGATCAGGCACCTCGATCCGCGGAGAGTTCCCCGCCCGGTCAGGGAACAAACGCCTGAAGAACGCCCTGTTCTACTCCGCCTGGGTCGCCTCCAACCACGACCCCATCTCCAAGGCCTACTACGATCGCAAACGCGCCGAAGGCAAACGGCACAACGCCGCCGTGATCTGCCTAGCCCGCCGCCGCTGCAACGTCATCTACGCCATGCTCCGCGACGGCACCTACTACCAGCCACCGACAACCGCCCCTACCCCCGAGCCGACCGCTCTCGCGGCTTGACTCGAAACATAGGGACACCCCCCACCGCATCGCAATCTGAGGCCCCCATGACCACCCCCATCCCCCGCCACCGAGGAGACCAACCGATGATCCGACAGCGAGCACTCACCACGATCGCGATGGCCTCCCTCCTCGCTCTCCCCCTCGCCGCCTGCACCAGCAGCAACGGCGAGGAGGACCCCACCACGACGGCCACCAGCCAGGAGGCCCCACCCACGGCCGACCCCGCCGACGCCACACCCCAGGAGCGCATCACGGCGTACTTCAACGAAGCGGATGCCGCCGCTGCCGAAGGCTGGCCGGACAGCTCATACAACGACGAGTACCTCGTCCCTGAGCTCGCCGAGCAGGTGAAGACGGAAGACGCGGAGAACGCTGAGACGGGGGCGATCATCACTGGAGAGCGCAAGCTCTCCGATTGGACGGTCGTCGAGGAGGCCGACACCACCGCGACCATCGAGTTCTGCGAGGACGGCACGGACATGCAGGCCACCAAGGATGGCGAGCCGTACGACATCAGCAACGAGCCGGGTGAGCCCAGCGTTGCCCAGTACAAGCTCGTCCGTGACTCCGCGGAGGGGCCGTGGATGATCGAGCAGATGGGGTACTACGAGGAGGGGACGACGTGCGAGGCACACTTCGGCGGCTGACCGTCAGCACCGCAGCAATCACAGCATTCACGCTCACCACTGCGCCGGCCTGGGCCGACGACGGGGTCAACTGGCGCGGTGACGGTTCCAAGGGCACCGTCACAGTTGAAGTGGAGGATCCCGGCAGCGGCGGCGGAAAGTCCTCCGGTGGGGGTGGCAGCTCGTCCGGCGGGGGAAATTCGTCGGGTGGCGGCGGATCTTCCAACGGGGGGAGCAAGTCCTCAGGCGGCAGTGGGAATTCCTCCGGGGGCGGTGGTGGAGGTGGAACTACCTCCGTCAGCAACGGTGGCCGAACCAGCGTCGGGAACTACTCGAGCGGTTCGCCGTCCTCGGTGTCCTCGAGCCGCCCGGACAACGTCGAGATCCTCGACGACGGCTCCCGAGCCACTTACCAGCCCGAAGGCGCGTACGTGCAGGGGCAGAACGGGGGACCCACCGCCTTCTTCGACGGCATGACCCAGGGCCAGCCCGAGCCGGCGGATCCGGCAGCGCCGGCGGCTCCCGCTCCGGATCCCGCGCCTCAGGAGGGCGGCGAGCCGGCCGCGCCTCAGGTGGATCCTGCCGAGCTCGCGCAGACCGCGGTCTCCCAGATGGGGCTGGAGGCTCCGGAGATCGCCTCGACACCGAACGACACCGAGACCCTCGGCGCCGTGGGGCTGCCGGTGTGGCTGTGGGTGGCCAACCCCGGAGAGACCACGACGGGTCCGAACACGACCAGCGCGTCCGCCGGAGCGGTGACCGTCACCGCGACGGCCAAGTTCACGGGCATGTCGATCGACATGGGCGACGGCACCACGATCGAGTGCGACGGACCCGGGACCGAATACCCCGGCACCGGAATCGACCCCTCCCCCGACTGCGGCCACGTCTACGAGCAGATGAGCGATGAACAGCCCGATGGGCTGTACACCGTGAACATCACCGCGCACTGGGGCGTCGAGTGGGAGTCGAACACCGGTGAGACCGGCACGATCCCCGTCGAGCTGACCACGTCCAAGCAGCTGCGCATCGGCCAGTACCAGACCGTCGTCACCGACGTGTCCTGACCACCCCGACCTCCTGGGAGCACCGATGAACGTCACCGACCCGATCACCAGCGCACACCTCGGATTCGGCGAGCCGACCGGCAACCGCAGGGAGGCTGTCACCACGGTCCGCCTGACCCATGCCAGCGGCCAGATCGAGGACATGTCGCTCACCGAGGAGGTCACCCACGTCGGGCCAATCGAGGGCCTCCTCCTGCTCACCGATCGAGCCACAGATCAGGGCCAGGGGTTCCCCTTCACCTACGAGGCCACCAAGGACCTCACCCTCGAGGACTACATGGATCCGCGGCCCCGGCCAGCGAGCTGATCCATCCGACCAGAGATACCCAGTCCAGGCACGCTGATAGGAGAGCACGATGCCCGAGAACCTCGACATCCAGGACGGGCCCACCTGGGCGCTCGCTCGCGAGGAGATCGTCACGTACCCGATCGGGCACGGCCGCGATCTGATCCTGGTAGCGACCTTCGCGCGCACGGTGCGCTCGGGGAGGATCTTCCGACGCTCCACCGAGCAGTTCATGCACCTGTCGATCCCGTTGAAGGTCGGCGATTGGACGACGGGCAGCACGATGACGAACTTCGCCGAGAGCCTGTCCGCCGAGCTGTTCAAGGACCCCGCGACGAACGCCCTGTGCAACCGCTGGTCGGACGAGTTCACCCGGGACAACGGCTACGTCGCCCACCCACTGCTGGCCCGGACCAAGGAGCCCCCGGTCATCAGCCAGGACATCCTCGTCGACGAGAACGGGGAGGTCTCGAACCACCTGATGAGGAAGTCGAAAGGCAACCTGGCAGTGATCAGCTGGTACAACTACAAGATCAACGACGTCGCCGGGATGATCCAGGGGGACACCTCGTGCCTCCTCCTCAACGATGAGGAATCGGCCGAGTACGCCGACCGTGTCGATCCGTCGTGGCGAGCTCGTGAGAAGGCACTCCGCGCGGACCGTGACGACAACATGCGCCTGTTCTTCGAGCGCTTCGGCATCGAGTGACCTCGCGGATCCCCTCCCCTCGCCCCATACTGGGGGCAGCCTGAGGGAGGTTCTCGATGTGCGGACGATTCACGCTGGCATTCGATCTGAGAATTATTGAACAGATGCAACAGTGATCCGCGGCTGCCCATCGAGCAACCCAGGTCTCGCCCTTGGCTTACATGTGCGTGGTGCTGGTGGCGCGGGGTGTGAAGGCGGTTCCCACGCTCGACACGGGCAGGTGGGCAGGTGTGGTACTGGCCCTAATCTGGATCGCGTTCCCTTCAGTGCGGTACGCGCATCACGAGGTGTGCCTCGGGCGCGGGCGCCAAGGTTCGCCCGAGGTGCTGGGAGCGTCATCACGGTGGGGCAAACTGAGGACATGAGCCAGAACAACGATCGCCAGCAGCTACTGCACATCGGTGCGGTCGCTGAGCGCACGGAGCTCAGCCTGCGGACGCTGCGACACTACGACGAGATCGGTCTGGTCAACCCGTCCGAGCGCAGCGAGGGAGGGTTCCGGCTCTACTCCGAAGCCGACGTCGAGCGGATCCTGCTGATCCGTCGCATGAAGCCGCTGGACTTCACGCTCGAGCAGATGCGCGAGCTGCTCGACGTCACCCACGATGTCGCCCAGCCCGACGCGCCGCTCGAAGCAAGGCAGAAGCTGCACGAGATCGAGGCCATCGCGATCGAACGACGCAGCGCGCTGGAGAAGAAGGTCGCGATGGCCGATGAGTTCCTCTCGCGTCTCCGCGACCTCTCGACCCCCGCTCACCAGGACGATGCAGGGGAGCGCGAGGCCTGACGCGAGGGTGGTCTATGACGCAGAACTCGTATTCACGAGGTAAAAGCTAACGTAACGTGAGGGTTGGCCTTTGGGTCCCTCACGGAAACGTTCCGTGCCGCCGGGGCCCATCCCTCTCATCTCGCTAGGACTCCCCCGTGACTTCCCTCAGCACTGCGCCCGTCGACAGTGGACCCCAACACTCCCAGCAGGAGCCGGACACCGTTCTCTCGGCCCTGCGCAATCCCCGCCGGCTCAAGACCGAGGTCCTCGCTGGTCTCGTCGTTGCTCTCGCCCTGATCCCCGAGGCGATCTCCTTCTCCATCCTCGCCGGCGTCCCCCCGCAGGTCGGGCTGTTCTCCTCGTTCGTCATGGCGGTCACGATCGCGTTCGTCGGTGGCCGGCCCGCGATGATCTCCGCCGCCACCGGCGCGATCGCCCTGGTGATCGCGCCCATCGCCCTTGAGTACGGGCTCGATTACTTGATCGCGACCGTGATCCTCGCCGGGGTTCTGCAGGTCGTCCTGGCGCTGCTCGGCGTGGCGAAGCTGATGCGGTTCATCCCGCGCAGCGTGATGACCGGCTTCGTCAACGCCCTGGCGATCCTCATCTTCACCGCCCAGCTGCCTCACCTCTTCGGTGAGGACATCCCCTGGATCGTCTACCCCCTGGTGCTGGCGGGCTTGGCGATCATGGTCCTCGTCCCGCGCCTGACCACCGTGGTCCCCGCGCCCCTGATCGCGATCGTGCTGCTGACCGGCGCTGTGCTGGTCAGTGGATGGAAGCTGCCCAATGTCTCCGACCAGGGCGAGCTGCCCGAATCGTTGCCGTCCCTGTTCATCCCCAACGTGCCCCTGAACCTCGAGACGCTGCAGATCATCGCCCCCTACGCCTTCGCGATGGCGATCGTGGGAATCATGGAATCGCTTATGACCGCCAAACTCGTCGACGACATCACCGACACTCACTCCAAAAAGACCCGCGAGTCCTGGGGGCAGGGCATCGCGAACATCGCCTCCGGGTTCTTCGGCGGCATGGGCGGCTGCGCCATGATCGGCCAGACCATGATCAACGTGAAGCAGTCCGGAGCCCGCACCCGGATCTCCACCTTCCTCGCCGGCGTCTTCCTGCTGATCCTCGTCCTGGCCCTGGGAGACATCGTCGGCCTGATCCCGATGGCAGCCCTGGTCGCCGTGATGATCATGGTCTCCGTCGCCACTTTCGACTGGCACAGCATCCGGCCCTCCACCCTGCGCCTGATGCCCTGGTCCGAGACCGCCGTCATGCTGGTCACCGTCATCGCCACCGTCGCCACCCACAACCTCGCCATCGGCGTGGTCCTCGGCGTGATCACGGCGATGATCCTGTTTGCCCGCCGCGTCGCCCACCTGGTGCACATCGAGAAGGTGTGGGAAACCGACGTCAACAGCGATGGCGCCATCGACATTCGCCGCTACGCCGTCAAGGGTCAGCTGTTCTGGGCCTCCAGCAACGATCTGGTCTACCAGTTCGACTACGCCGGAGATCCCCAAACCGTGATCATCGACCTCACCGCCGCCGACGTCTGGGACGCCTCCACTGTCGCCGCCCTCGACGCCGTGCAGACCAAATACACCGCCCGCGGCAAGGAAACACGCATCATCGGGCTCGACGGCGCCAGCCTCGAGCGCTTGGAGCGCCTCTCCGGCAAACTCGGCGACGAGCACTAAGCAACCCGTAGGTTCGGCACGAATTCCGGATGCGCCCTGTAGGGGATGCATCAATGATGCAGCAGATGCAATACTGTCCCGATGGTCCACGAACATCCCGGAGTGTCTCCGCTTCGACGGCTCGGCAACGTGCGCGCGCTGGACGAGAAGCAGTTCGTGCTTGACGCGATGCTCTCGGGGTGGAGTGATCAGCAGGCCAGCAGGGCGCTCTCGTGGCAGACGATCGCGAGCCGGGCACAAGTTGTGCGGCGGTTTGGGGAGTTCACGGGTCGGTATCCGTGGGAGTGGTCGCCGGGCGATTTGGAGGACTTCACCACGCAGGCGAAGTCGCGTCCCCATCCAGCGGCGCGATCAACGATCCGCGGGTATCACACGATCATTCGCCTGTTCTGCGACTACCTCACCGACGCACGGTACGAGTGGGCAACGGAGTGCGAGGAACGCTTCGGATCGACGCCTCAGCAGATCTGTCACGAGTGGAACACGGCTACTCATCTACTCGACTACGAAGGGCGCGCGGAGCGGCGCGCCCTCACCTACGACGAGCTGGAGCAGTTCTTCACCGCAGTCGACGAACGGGTCGAGACCATCGTTCACCGCGGCCGGAAGGGAGCTCTCTCGGCGCTCCGAGATGCCCAGATCTTCAAGACGATCTATGCCTACGGGCTGAGGCGGGCGGAAGCCACCGGACTGGACGTGGCAGATCTGCGACCCAACGGCGCGGCTCCACGGTTCGGGCGATTTGGAGCTGTCGATGTGCGGTGGGGAAAGGGGTCCCACGGATCCGGACCTCGCCGGAGATCAGTGTTGACCCTGCCCGAGCTGGGCTGGATCACCGACGGCCTCGCGCAATGGATCGACGCGGCTCGCCCACGGTTCACCGACTCGGCATCGGGGCCGCTCTGGCCAACCGAGCGAGGCAGCCGGGTGTCGCCGCGCTACATTGATCTGCGGTTCGCCGCGATCCGCGACCAACTGGAATGGCCGGCCGAGCTAAGCGTGCACGCGCTGCGACACACCTACGTCACCAACCTCATCGAGTGGGGCTATGCGGAGAAGTTCGTCCAGGACCAAGTAGGGCATGCCTATGCCTCGACCACGGCGATCTACACCTCCGTGGGCGACGATTACAAGAACCGGATGATCGCCAAAGCGCTCTCTCGTGTCTATGGAGGACCTGATGACACCACCCAGTGATGACACTCCGATCACCTGGCAGCTTCGCCAGGTAATGGCTGCCGCGGGGATGTTCCAAACCACCGACCTCATCGAGCCACTGCGCTCCCAGGGAGTGCAACTCTCACGGGAGCAAGTCTTCCGCCTTGTGACCAAGACGCCGGAACGCCTCAACGTCGAAGTGTTCGCGGCACTCTGCCGCATCCTCGACTGCACTCCGAACGACCTCATCGAAATCCCGCCGGCCCAAGCCAAACGCGCGCGCCGAGCTGGAGGCTCGCCACGGACAGAAGGCCCCGCTATCGGCTCCCTCCGGCCCATCCCGGCCAAGATTCATCGCCCGACCGAGTAAGACGAGCAGGCAGCCTCTATGACTCCGGTGCAAATCGGCTGCGACTCCTGCGGAAGCGGTGGCCCTGCTCGGTACGCCATCCTCGAGCGGCGCATCTGCAATGCCTGCTACTCCCGGCTCAGGCGACATCCTGGCCAGTGCCCCGGATGCCGTCAGGTCAAAGTCCTCGCGTTCTACGGCAGTGACAGGCGTGTCGTCTGCGCGAGCTGCGCTGGCGCACCGCCGCGGTTCGGCTGCACCAGTTGCGGTAGCGAAGACCAGCTCACCGGGTCCCAGTGCGGGACATGCCGACTGACCGACCGCCTCCGGGAAGTCCTCTCCGACAAGCACGGGCGCATCCACCCTGACCTGGCTTCCTTACACGAACACCTGCTCACCGCGCGCGACCCCCGCTCGGCCACACGATGGCTCCGGCGTGAGCCAAACGGGGAGACACTCCGAGCGATGGCCACTGGGCAAGCAGCAATCAGCCACGACACACTGAACGCGCTCCCGCTATCGCCCCGTGTTCGCTACCTCCGCCGCATGCTCATCAGCGCAGGGACACTCTCCGCCATCGACGTCGAGTTGAACGACTTCGAGCTCAAGGCCACCGCCTTCATCGCGGGCCTTCCTGATAAACACGCCGCGATCCTGAAGCAGTACTTCACCTGGGAAATCCTGCGCAAGCTCCGCCAACGCGCCACTACTCAGCCCGTGACCGCCAGTACCGCCAACTCTCGGTACTCCGAGCTGCGCAAGATAGCAGGGTTACTGGCATGGCTCGACGACCACGGCCTTTCACTGTCTACGCTGAACCAGGCCGCCCTCGATCGATTCTTCGCCGAGCATGACTATCAGAGCGTCCACAGGACTTTCCTCAACTGGGCCGTGCGTCACCACCTCACGGGTCCCGTCGCCGTACCCGGCAGGAAGCCCCCTCGGCCCGATGCCTCGGTGCCAGATGAGGTCATCTGGAGCAAGATCGATCTTCTCCTTGAGGACCGTTCGATCCCCCTGCCCAGTCGGATAATTGGCCTGTTCATCCTGGTGTTCGCCCAGAGGCTGTGCGACTGCGTCCGCCTGCGACGAACCGACGTCGTCGACGACAAAGGCGAAGTATCCATCGCGTTCGGCAAGACGCCGGTTGTGCTCCCTGCATCGATCACCAGTTTGCTTCGTCAGCACCTTGACGAGTCACGGGCTGAGCGACCATTCGCTGGCGGCGGCTCAGAATGGCTCTTCGCCGGCGCCATGCCCCAGCACCACACGAGTGAGGCCAACGTAGCCCTTCACCTCTCCTCACGCGGTATCCGCGTGCGAGAAGTCCGCCGCGCCCGGATCGACCAGCTCGTCCAACAGGTCCCCGCCAGCGTCGTGGCCGACGTCGTCGGCATCAACATCGCAACCGCCCTCAAACATGCCGCCAACACCAATGCAACCTGGGGCACCTACCCTGAACTGCGAGCTACGACCACCGAGGAATAATTCGCGATCGAACGATGCCGGTCCCCGGTAATCTGGGAAACCGGAACCATGGGCGCCACCGGGCAGGATCCTTCTCGGCCTCCTGGCATAATCGCCACATCCTGAGCCGTGGGGCGCAGGTCCGGTCAGTGGGTGGCGCCGATCTCGATGAGTAGCACGCCGCCGACTATCAGGGCGATGCCGAGGCCCATGATCCAGGTGAGGGGTTCTTTGAAGAAGAGCCTGCTGATGATCGCGGTGATGGCGACGCCGGCAGCGGCCCAGATTCCGTAGGCGACTCCGAGCGCGACGCCCTGTCCGAGGACGACGACGAGCATGCTGAAGGCGAAGATGTAGCCGGCTGCGACGCCGATCCACCACAGTTTTCTGCCGCTGCTGGCCATGCGGAGTGAGACGGTGCCGGCGACCTCGCCCGCGATCGCGCCGATGAGGGAGATCAGTGCGAGGGCGCTCATGCTGCTACTTCTTTCTTCTGGGCGGCCTGGGAGCCGAGTTCGACCAGTAGTACTCCGGCCATGATGATGACGATGCCGAGACCCATGAGCAGAGTGATGGGTTCGCCGTAGATCACGAGCGACATGATCGCTGTGAGTGCGACGCCGCTAGCGCCCCAGATGCCGTAACCGACGCCGAGGGCCATCCCGTTGCGCAGAGACATGAACAGTGCCAAGAAGGAGCCGACGTATCCGGCGACGACGAGGACATAGAGTCCGGGAGCATCGAGCGCACCCTTGAGGGAGAGTGATCCGGTCACTTCCAGGAGAACTGCACCGACGAGAAACAGCCATTTCTTCACTTCTGCACTCCTTCACTGATGAGGCCGAGCGCGACGCTCAGCATGCTTTCGCGCTGCGCCCGGGAAAGCTCAACGATGCCGAGGGAGCGGTCGAACCAGGCTCCGTCGGCAAGGAGGCGGACAGAGCGCACCCTGGGGTCGTCCAGACCTGAGCCGAACCAGGGATCAAGGCGGCGCATCCACTGGTCACTGAGCTTGTCGCGCAGGCGCGCGTCGGCGAGGAGAGCGAGGTCGCTGGGGTCGAGGTCATCTAAGAGAGAGAACTCGACATAGGCGCGCAGCCTCTCTACCTCGTCGGACTCGTCGCTGACTCGCTCACGCAGCTCGGCTTCCCAGAGATCGATCACTCGATCGACAACCGCGACCGTCAGCCCCTCTTTCGTAGCGAAGTGATGGACGAGCCCGGGCTTGGTGAGCCCCGCGTGCCGAGCGACGGCATCAAGAGTCAATGCGTCTCCGTGTCGAAGCACCTCGAGGGCGGCGTCGAGGATCTCAAGTTTCGTTGCCATACCCCCATCGTACCGACCATATGTATGGTCGGTCTAGTGTGATGTCGATCGCTGAGCCTCTGACGGCAAAGGTGGCTCTCGGGCGGCTGCGCTTGCAGACGCCGTCATTTCTTGGAGATGAGGCTCCTGCGGTTGTTGGCGGAGAGGAGGCTTTGCGCTGCGAGGTGTCCGGCTCCGCCACTGAGGCCTCCACCGGGGTGAGTGGACGCTCCGATGTGCAGGAGACCTTTGATCGCCGTGGTGTGTTTGCCCGAGTGGGCGAGGGGGCGCCAGAGAAGATTCTGGTCGAGCTCCATCGAACCGCCGTAGGGGTCGCCATGAACAGCGTTAGGGTTTGCGGCTGCCAGGTCGGTGGGAGTGATCACCGTGGTCTCGAGGATGCTCGAAGTTAGGTCAGGAGCGTGCTCTTCGATCCGGGCGAGAACACGTTCGACGTACCGCCTGGTCGTGTCCGCATTCCAGGTTCCGTCGACCGATATCGCGCCAGCACTGTCTGCGGTGGGTTGCCAAGGGACCTCTTGTAGCTGGAGCCAGAGAGACCCCGCCCCCTCGGGCACCCGACTCTGATCGAGGACATGCTGGCGACCGACAACGATCGTAGGCGCGGCGGGGAGGGCACCCGCGTCGGCCTGCGCGCACGCAATGCCAGTGCCGCCAGAGCCATCACTGATGTGGAGTAGCGGGACATCCTGGAAACGCTCGTCGGTCCAGCGCAGAGGACGATCCAGGGCGATGTGGATCTGCATGGCGGCGCGCCCGAACCGGAACCGTTCTGCGTCCCGCCGGATGGCCCAGGGCACGGGCTCGTCTTTCAAGAGCGTGCCGTAGAGGGCCTGCGGGGTGACGCTCGCTATCACCGCCCGCCGCGCGCTAATCAGGCCCTTGTCGGTGACGACGCCGGTCGCGCGACCGTTAGTCGTGGTGACGCGTTCCGCGCGATGACCGGTCAGGACTGTCACGCCATGCTCAGAGAGAAGCCGTTCGAACGCGGTCACAAAGTTCTTCGCTCCGCCAGTGACAACGGGCAAACCGAAACCGTGCATCGTCATCGCGAGGACGGGAATCATCATCCCGCCGGTGGCGCTGTCCGGGGAGATGCCGGCGTGAAGCAACCACGGCGCCCACAACTGGTCAGGCTCGCTGCCGGTGAACCGGTCACGCCCGAACGCGCGCCCGCTCATCACCGCATCCCGCGCGAGAGCATCCATCCCTTTGATCTTCTGAGACTTAAGGGCACTGAGCGCGAGCTTCACTGTTGCGGCGGATCGAACCTCGGAGCCGAGGATCCTGAAGACCAGATTCGCGCGTTCGCCCATCTCTTCCAGCATGGCCAGGTATGCCGCCTGGTCCTCTGGGTGCGTGAACCCTTCGACAGTCTTTGCCGCATCGCGGTAGGCCACGGCCGCCCGGCCAGCAGAGATGCTGCCGGTGAGAGCCCCGTCGGTGTTCGCGTACTCGAGGCCGTGCTCATGCAGGTCTGGGCCGAGGGCCGCATATGCGCCACCGGAGACGAACAGCGGATGCCAAGAGGAGTATGTGTCGTGCGTGTAACCCGGCAGCGTGGCCTCGCCAGAGTCGATGAATCCACCCAGGCGGCTGTTCTGCTCCACAAGAGCGACACTCCATCCGGCGGTGGCGAGCTCAGCCGCGGCCACCAGACCGTTGACCCCTGCCCCGATCACAACGACGTCATATGTGTCCATCGTTTCCTCCATGTGTTCCACGTCTCGACCCACCTGAGAATACCTACCTCATGTTTGGTAGGTCAACGAGAGGTCCGAACCCCATGGGATCTGGGCACTACTCCCGAGGGTGCCCATGGACGCGCGCGGAGCCAGCGCGATATGAGCGCGCTCTGGAATTGCTGTCCGATCGGACGTATCTCAGCGGCGCATGCAGACCGCGACGTCACCATGGTTGGGAGCGAAACACCCTGGCCAAACGAGTGCATGCGGTACGACATGCGGTCACTGCTGTGCGCCGATCGACCGGAGAATAATTCTCAACCGAACGATGCCCTCCCCCGGCAACGGGGACGGGCTGCTGCGCTCGTACGTCGCCACGAGCGACTACCGGGCGGCCCAGTGGGAGCCGACCTACAGCATCGCGCCGCGCACGAAGGCTCCCGTGGTGCGCGAGTTCGTCGACGAGGACGGAGCGTCACACCGCACCCTCGAGCTCGCCCGTTGGGGGTTGCACCCGGCGTGGGCGAAGGACAAGGGACCTCGGCCGATCAACGCGCGCCTGGAGACCGTGAGCAGCAACGGGATGTTCCGCGGCGCGTTCTCGAGCGCCCGGGCCGTGATCCCAATGACCGGCTACTTCGAGTGGGTCGAGGCTGCCGACGGCGGGAAGGATCCGTTCTTCATCCATCACCCTGACGGGGAGCTGCTGCACGCCGCTGGTCTCACGGCCGCCAGGAAGGACGAGAGCGACGCGTGGGACGTGTCCTTCACGGTGATCACGCGCGAGGCGCGGGATGCCGGCGGCGAGGTCCACGACCGGATGCCGACCTTCCTGACCGAGGACGCGATCGAGGAGTGGCTCTCCCCCGGGAAGCTCGAGGCCGACCAGAAGGCGCCGCTGCTCGCGCAGCTCGAGGACGTCTCGTCCACGATCGCGGGGCAGCTCGTCACCCGCCCCCTAGATCGGCAGGTCAACAGCGTCCGCGGCCTGGACCGCTCCGATCCTTCCCTGATCGCACCGATCTGACCTCGAGCACAACTGATCGAACGGAGCAGAAGCCATGGCCACACCCGAAGGGTTCTCCGGTCCGCATAGGGTGCTGACCGGCGAGGATGCGAAGGCGATGGGGCAGGAGATCGCCCGCGCGGCCGGCCGACCGGAGGCCCAGAGCGCCGGCCTCCGACCCGGCCGCATACAGCCGAGCGACGGACCCTCCGCCAGCCCTCGCCGCGGCGAGCTCAACGGCTCTTGATCGTGCAGTAGGCCTGCACGGCGATATCGACGCCGGTATCCGCCGCCCGCCGGCGTCTCGTTCCCCATAGGGTGTCAGCGTGAACACTCCTGCTCGACCGCCACGCTTCATCTATGTCGATGACTCTGGCGCCGAGCACACGGGCTTCGCCACCTATAGCTGGGTCACCGTTGCATTCGACCACTGGCGCCAGGCCCTCAGTGACGTCCTCTCCTGGCGTGCCCACCTCACCAGTACCTACGGCATCCCCAAGAACTACGAGCTGCACGCAACACAGTTCGCAAATGGACGTGGAAACCCGTCCTTGGACGACACCTGGAACCGCCGGAAGGCGAATCGCTCAGCCGTGCTCGACGAGACCTTCGATCGCTTCGCCACCTGGGACTGGATGGCTGTCGGGACGATCTACTCCAACTCCACGAGCCACCGCGAGAGCTTCAAGAAGAAGCGCCACCGGGTCTACAGCCACCTCATCCACCATCTCGACGAGCAGCTCCGCAACGCCGACGAGTGGGGAACTCTAGTCATGGATGGCGACGGCTCCGACACTAGCTACATATCCGCGCACCGCGAGCTCCCCCTCGAGACGCGCTCCTTGCTCGAGGACCCCTCGTTCCAGAGTTCAAGCCGCAGCCAATGGGTTCAGATTGCAGATCTCGTTGCTTACGCCGCCTATCAGGACGTTGCCCGAATCCCCGAGAAGCAGTTCGCCTGGCCGTGGTACCCCAAGCTCGCATCGCTCAGCGCCACCACCATCAGCGTCTGACCCAAAAAGAAGCAGGACCCGTTGACCAACGTACGTTGGGCGGGTCCGCAGGTCCGAGTATACCCACGCTTCGACGGCCCGTCCACCCCGCAGGAGACCACCCGGTGCCCTCGACGCCAGGTTGAAGCAGAGCCGCCGCGCGCGACAGATTGATGCTGTGCGGTCACACGACCCCCGGGAACCCGCGGTAGAGGGATGTGGGTGTCGTCGAGGCACCACGTCCACCGTGACCCGAACGGAGATCCGATGTGCCAGTCCCAAGCCGAAGGGGGACGACGCTGCTACGCGCATCAACGCCAGCGCGTCGACAAGCTCGAGCAGCGGCTCGCCGAGACCTCACCCGACACCGCCGAGCACGAGGAGATCACCTCGCGCCTGGAGACCGCCCGGGCCGATCTGATCCAGACCCGCACCGGGCTCCAGGAGCACATCACCGAGCGGACCGCCGCAGGCGGCTCCTACGACGCCGAGCAGCTCACCGCGAACATCAACCGCTACGTCGCTGACTCCCCCACCGGGAAGCCGCTCACGCTGCCCGGAGGATCGTTCCGCGTCGTGCGCGCACACACCTCGCATGGGCACACCGTTCTTGAGGTCACCGGTCCGACATCCGCACGGTCCTACAGCAGTGGGCTCGCGGAGCGGTACACCCAGGACGCCGCGGGGAAGCAGGTCACCAGGGCCACCCCCACTGAGCTCCAACGCGACTTCCACACGATGCTCGTGCTAGCGGACGGCCGCGCCGGCGCGGCCGTCCGCCACAGTGGCGAGATCTCGGCGGTGTACTCCGACGGCAGCAGCCGCGGCGCGACGCGTGCCCTGCTGCCCATCGCAGCAGAGCGCGGTGGGACACACCTCGAGTGCTTCGACACGTTCCTGCCGAAGATCTACGCCCGAAGCGGCTTCGTCAAGGTCGCCTCGATCCCCTTCAACCGAGAATTCGCGCCCGACGGCTGGGACTATTCGGCCATGAGCAGGGTCGCCCCACCTCGCGGAGAACCCGATATCACCTTCATGGTGACGCAGGACCAATACGAGAAACTCGGCCGCCCCGAACCGAGATCGTTCCAGGACTACGATGAAGCCGACGAGTACACCAGAACAGGACACACGTCATGAGCGCTGCTGACCAGATGACCACCTACCCCGACTTCGTGACCGACGCCGACCGGCACGCCTGGGATGAGCTCACCCCTGACCGGAAGCAGCAGTACCTCGATGCCGTGGACTACGTCCGCGCCGAGTACCCCGATGAGGAACTGTCCGTGGCCCTCATCGGCACGGTCCTCTCCTTCGGCGGCTGACCCCGCCTCTCGACTGTCCGGGCCCCGCGGTTCCCCCTGACCGCGGGGCCCGGCGCTGTCTACTTCGCTCCGTCGCGCACTGCCGCCGCACGCAGCACCTCGAACGCCTCGTCGAGCGTGCTCGCCCCCGCCATCTCCAGCAGCTCGGCGGCGCCGGCAGGGCCCTCGTCCGAGGCTCTCTGGATCCGCGCCCCTGGTGGCACGGGAAGCTCCCCACGCTCGGCCCGCTCCGCAAGGGCCGCCAGCCGTTCGTCATCCTCGTGCTCGTCCATCGCATGCCTCCTCGATGCTGGTGGTCCTTGAACGCTACTCGTACGGATCGGGAATTCGCCAAGCATTTGCACAGTCCCCGTCACGCAGAACCCCTCATCATGCGTTCGCCGTTCTGTACGCTGAACGCAATATCTACCCAGGAGGACACGCAGCATGGCCCGCAAGACTCGCATCGTCCTGACCGACGACCTCGACGGCTCCGCAGCCACCTCGACGATCGGCTTCGCCCTCGACGGCGTCACCTACGAGATCGATCTCAACGACGAGAACGCGCAGAAGCTCCGCGACGAGTTCGCGGCATGGGTGGAGCATGCACGGCGCGTCGGGGGCCGCGCCCGACGAGGCACCTCCCGCGGGCGCAGCGACGAGACGAGGCGGATCCGCGAGTGGGCGCAGGCCAACGGGTACGCGATCGGCGACCGCGGCCGCGTCTCCGCAGAGATCCGTGAGGCCTACACCGCCGCCAGCTGAGCCCGTCCCTCACGCGCTGATCGGAGTCGGCCGTCCCCGCGGATCAGGAAGAGTGTCCCCAGCGGTCACATGAGCCCGCCCTAGCCGCGGTAACAGGGTGACCATCCACCGGACGAAGGACACGACGATGCCCAGCCCCAGCAGCCACGAGGAGGGGTAGCACCGATGTACCTCCTCACGCCCCAGCTCTGGCCGGCCCTCGCCCTCTTCCTCCTGCTCGCGCTGCCGATGGTCGTCACCGATGCACGCGAGTCCCGGCTGCCTCTGCCGCTGAATCTCGGCCTGCTCGGCACCGGCGCCGTCGCACTCCCGATCACCGCGGTCTGGGTTGGCTTCGACCATCTGATCTGGGCGGCCGTCACCTGCGCGATCGCCACCGTCTTGATGCTGGTCCTGTTCGTCATCTCGCGCGGCGGCCTCGGCTTCGGCGACGTCATCCTCGTCGCCGCCCTCGCCCTCTACAGCGGCTTCGTCTCCCCGCTGATGATGCTCGCTGGCATCTGGCTGGGCTGCATCGGCACTCTGGGATGGATCCTCGTTCGGCGTCGACGAGGCATCCGCGGACACATCCCCTTCGGTCCCGGCCTGATCCTGGGAACCCTGCTCGTCCTCGTGGTTCCTGTGGCCACTGCCTGACCTACGAACCTACGAGGTTACGAACCTACGAGGGTCGCGAACGTCGTCCCCGTTACCTTGTGAGCACCCCGATGGACGGGGTCTGGTCGCTCGGCCGGGTATGGCTTTGTTGCCCTGCCATTGATGGTCCGGGGGGTGTTGCCGCCCGGTCGAGAGACACGCGTTGACCGCTGATAGGGACACGGCCCAGCTCTGTCTGAGGTCTCTTCGTAACGTGGGTGCCGGCATCGGGTGTCGAGACTGCGGCCAGCAGTGATGAGGAGGACAGCGTCATGAACACAGGGTTCGCGGTCGTGATCGGCCTGGACGTCGGGAAGACAGCTCACCACGCGTGCGCACTCGACCCGGAGGGGAACAAGCTGTTCGACAAGCCCCTCCCGCAGGACGAGACCAAACTTCGCGAGCTGTTCACCCAGCTGCAGAACCACGGCGAAGTTCTGCTGGTCGTCGATCAGCCGAACACCATCGGAGCGTTGCCGATCGCGGTGGCCCGGGATACCGGCTGCACAGTCGCCTACCTTCCCGGATTGGCGATGCGGAAGGCCGCGGATCTGTATCCGGGCAGGTCAAAGACCGATGCGCGCGACGCGTTCATCATCGCCGACACGGCCCGCACCATGCCTCACACCCTCCGGCAGGTCGATCGTGACAGCGAGGTCCTCTCCGCACTGAAGGTCCTTGCCGGCTTCGACGAGGACCTCGCCCACGAGACCACAAGGGCGCTGAACCGGATCCGGTCCCTGCTCACCCAGATCCACCCCGCGCTCGAGCGCGTCTTCGCAGGCGGGACCCTCTCGACCGGACTCGTGCTGGACCTGCTGGAGAAGTTCGGCGGCCCCACCGGCCTCCGAAGTGCCGGCCGAAGGAAGGTGCTGCGGTTCGCCCGCGCGCATTCACGCCGCGACCCCGAGACGCTGGTCGAGCAGATCTTCACAGCCCTTAGCGAGCAGACCGTCATCGTGCCCGCCACCGCAGCGGTTGAGCTGGTGATCCCCCGAGTCGCTGGCCAGGTTAAAGAGCTGAAAGAACAGCGCGCGACCGTGGCCCACGAAGTGGAGGGCATGCTGGAGGACTTCCCTCTCGCCTCGGTCTTGATGAGCATGCCGGGGATCGGCATCAAGACCGCCGCCCAGATCCTCCTCGCGATCGGTGATGGCTCCGCGTTTGAGTCCGCCAGCCACCTCGCGGCCTATGCCGGGATCGCGCCGGTCACCCGCAGATCAGGCACCTCGATCCGCGGAGAGTTCCCCGCCCGGTCAGGGAACAAACGCCTGAAGAACGCCCTGTTCTACTCCGCCTGGGTCGCCTCCAACCACGACCCCATCTCCAAGGCCTACTACGATCGCAAACGCGCCGAAGGCAAACGGCACAACGCCGCCGTGATCTGCCTAGCCCGCCGCCGCTGCAACGTCATCTACGCCATGCTCCGCGACGGCACCTACTACCAGCCACCGACAACCGCCCCTACCCCCGAGCCGACCGCTCTCGCGGCTTGACTCGAAACATAGGGACACCCCCCCCGGCCAGGGCCGACGCCTCTGACCAGAGAATTCGACGGATGGTCGTTATTCGCGCTGAATAGCGACCATCCGTCGAAATCTGTCCGGGGTTCCCGGACCGGCGCGCTGGGCGGGCCGGGCCAGATCGGAGTCAGTCGTCCTCGGAAAAGGTCTGCAGCAGCGCGTTCTCCACCAGCTCCGGCATCGCCGGGTGGATCCAGTACTGGTGACGTGCCATGTCCCGCGCCGTGATCCCCAGGCTCATCGCCTGGATGAACTGCTGGATCAGCGTGGGCGCCTGCGGGCCGATGATGTGCGCCCCCAGCACCTCCGTGGACGCCGCATCCACGATCAGCTTCAAGAAGTCGCCCTCGTTCTCCATCGCCCACCCGTAGGCGATGTCGCTGAACTTCTGCACCGCGACCCGGATCTCCCGCCCGGAGCGCTCCGACCAGTCACGGGCCTGCTGCTCCGTCATCCCGACCGTCGCGATCTGCGGGTGCGTGAACACCGCCGCCGGGACCGGCATCTCATCAGCGCGGCGAAGATCATCGGGGTGCAGGATGTTGTGCCGCATCGTGCGCTGCTGATGGTTCGCCACATGCTTCAGCTGCACCGGCGAGGATACGTCGCCGAACGACCACACGCCCTCCAGCACACGGCCCTGCGGATCCAGAACCCGTTGGAAGGCATCCACGGTGATCACGCCGTTCTCATCGACCCCGAGACCGCCCGCCCGGGCGTCCAGCAGGTCACTGTTCGGAACGCGGCCGGTGGCGACCAGAATGTCCCCCACCTGCAGCTGCGTGCTCTCACCGTCCTCGTCCAGGGTGAGGTGGACGGACCCGTCGGCCTCCCGCCGCGCCGCGGTGATCGACGTGTTCGTGTGCAGCGTGCAGCGCTCGCGGGACACCTCGGTGATGCGTTCGGCGATGTCGCAGTCATAGGAGCGCAGGACGAGGTCGGAGCGGGCGATCAGGTGTACCTCGACCCCGAAGGAGCGGAGGATGTGGGCGAACTCCAGCGCGATCACCCCGGTGCCGAGCACCGCGATCGACTCCGGCAGCTGCTCGATCCGCATGATGGTGTCCGAGGTGAGGGGGTCGAGGTCACGCAGACCGGGCACGTCCGGGATCATCGGGCGGGAGCCGGCACCGATGATGACGGTGTCCGCGGTGAAGGCGCGCTGCCCGCCGTCGTTGAGGTCCACAGTGACGGCCTTCGGACCGGTGAAGCGCGCGGTACCGCGCACCAGGGTGAGGTTCTCGTTGTCCTCATGGTCCGCGCGGTACTCCTGGCCGCCGCAGCTGATCGCGTCGATGCGGCCGAACACGCGGTCGCGCACCGCCGGGAAGTCCACCGCGGAGTCCGGCAGGTCCACCCCCAGCTTCGGTGCCTCCTCCGGGGCGGAGGCGACATCGGCAGTGTGGACGAACATCTTCGTGGGGATGCACCCCACGTTCAGGCAGGTGCCGCCGAACACGCGGCGGGGGCTGACGCCGCGGTCCACGAAGGCGATGGTGCGGTTCGCGAACTCGGGGCCGGGGAACGAATTGCCCGACCCGGAGCCGATGAGGAGGATGTCGACATGCTCTGCTGCGGAAGTCATGACAGCAATCCTAGGCGGCGCGGCGGGTAACCCGATCCGGGCGGCCGATAGCATGGGCGGGTGCTCACCCTGCTCGACACCCAGCCAGAATCCACCGGCCGCATCCGTCTGCTGAAGCGGCCGATCGAGCACGAGTTCACGATCCAGAAGTCCCGCTTCATCACCCTCATCGCCCCCGTCACGGCGGTGGAGGACGCCGATGAGCTGATCCGGGAGCGCCGGGCCGCCCACCCGAACGCCCGCCACACCTGCACAGCGCTCGCACTCGGCACTCCCCTGTCCCTGCAGCGGTCCAATGATGACGGCGAACCGGGCGGGACGGCGGGCCTGCCGATGGCGCAGGCGCTGCGCGGCCGCGACATCACCGACGCCGTCGCGATCGTCACCCGCTACTTCGGCGGCGTGAAGCTCGGTGCCGGTGGCCTGACCCGTGCCTACGGGTCGTCCGTGACGGAGGCGCTGGATGCGGCGTCGGCGCAGGGGCTGATCCTGGAGAGGATCGTGCACGAGGTGACGTGCGCATCAGTCGGCTATGACATCGCCGGCCAGGTGGAGGCGCAGGTGCGGTCGTGGGCGGAGGGTCCGTCGGCACCCGAGCAGACGGCGGTGCTGGAGGCGGACTACGGCGCGGACGGTTTGGAGATCATGATCGGGCATCTGCCGACTGCGCGGGAGGACGTGGCGCGGGCGATCGCGGAGATCAGTGCGGGCCGCGCCGGCGTCACCACCGCCGGGTGGGCGCACGTGGACATCCCCGCCGCCGACTGACCCCGCCCCCAGTCGGACTCAGCACCAGCGGCCGAACGGCCGCGCGGCTCAGCACCGGCGCGCCGATACCGCGGTGCGCCTCAGCGCCGGGTGACGGCGTCCACCACGGTCCGGGCCTTGATGAGGGTCTCCGTGAACTCCTCATCCGCCGTCGACAGGCGCGTGATCGCGCCGCCCACCCCGAACGCGACCCGGTCGCGCTCCGCGGTGATGGTGCGGATCACGATCGAGAAGGACGCGGACCCGTTCGTGGACAGCCAGCCGATCGCACCGGAGTAGACCCCGCGCGGGCCCTGCTCGAGCTCGTCGAGGATCTCCACGCTGCGCACCTTCGGAGCGCCGGTCATCGAGCCGCCGGGGAACGTCGCAGTCAGCACATCGAGGGCGTCGCAGTCGCCGCGAAGGGTGCCGCGCACGGTGGAGATCATCTGGTGGACGGTCGCGAAGGATTCGATGGCGAACAGAGACGGCACGTGGACGCTGCCGAAGTCGCTGACGCGGGCGAGGTCATTGCGGACGAGGTCCACGATCATGAGGTTCTCGGCCCGCTCCTTACGTGAGGCGAGCAGCGCCGAGCACAGCTGCTCGTCCTCCTCAGGGGTGCGGCCGCGGCGGGCGGTGCCCTTGATGGGACGGGATTCGATGACGCCGTCGGATCGGACTTCGATGAAGCGCTCCGGGGAGGCGCCGATGACGGAGAAGTCGCCGCACCGCAGCAGGGCGCCGAACGGCACTTCTGCGATGGTGCGCAGCCGTTCGTACACGGCGAGCGGGTCGAGGTCGGCCGGATCGCAGCCGAGGGCGTCGCGCGTGAACTCCGCTTCGTTGGTGAGGCACAGTTCGTAGCTGTCGCCCCGGTCGATGAGCTCCTGGCAGCGGCCGATGAGGGCGCGGTAGGCGTCGGCGTCGTGGCGCAGGGTGATGGCGGCTTCGACGTCGACGTCGGTCAGCGGCGCCCGGTCGGCGGCGGCCGCAGCAGAGCCGCCCACCGCGGCGGCCGCTGCGGGCTCAGCGGGGCCGGCGGCGAGGACGCTCTCGATCAGCCGACGGGAGCTGACGCGCCACGGCTCCCGCCGGGCTGCCGGGTCATCAGCGGCGGGGCCGGGGATGCGCTCGAGTTCGGCGAGCCAGATCGTCTGCTCCCGGTGGTCGATCACCACGGCGCGCTGCAGGAACAGCAGGTGCGCGTCCGGGGTGGACGCCGGTGCCTGATCGGGCAGGCCGAGCGTCTCCGCCTTCAGGCCGTACCCGAGGAAGCCCACGTAGCCGAGCTGGAATTCGGCGAGGGCGCGCGGCAGCTCCTCCTGTTCGTCGGTGCGGGGCGCCACGCGGATCTGGGCGAGCTGGTGGCGGGCCGAAGCCACGAGGGTGGTGCCGGTGCGGATGGTGTCGGATCCGTCGGCCCACCGCAGACGGGTCTCCCCGACGCGGGATCCACCGGGTCCGCTCGCGTGCGCGCTGTGGGTGATGACGTGGGAGTCGGGGCCGTCGAGGGCGCCCATGACGGAGATCTCGGCGCGGGCGTCGTGGGAGTTGGAGTCGAGCCAGACGGCGGTGTCGTCGTCGGCGTAGAGGGCGCGGAAGAGGGCGTCGCCGTCGGCGGTGAGCGGGATGGGGCCCTCGAGCGCGAGCCGGTGGGTGGGGTGCGCTGTGGGGGTTCCGACGGGTGCGCGGCGCGGCGCGGGGCCGCCGGTCTGGGCGGCGCTGGTGCCGGAGCCGGGCGCGAGGTCGATGCCGAGGAACGTGCCGATGATGAGGCGGCCCGCGTCGGAGCGGATCGACTCGGGGTGGAACTGCACGCCGATGAACGGGTGGGTGCGGTGGCGGATCGCCTGGATGACGCCGTCCTCGGAACGGGCGGTCACCTCAAGGGCTTCGGGCAGTTCGGTGATGGCGAGGGAGTGGTAGCGGACCACGGTGAACGGGGAGGGGACGTCCTCGAACATCGCATCGCCGGTGTGGGTGACGAGCGATTCGAGGCCGTGCATCGGTTCGGGGGCGCGGGAGACGCGGCCGCCCTCGACCACAGCCATCAGCTGCAGGCCCAGACAGATGCCGAGCACGGGGACGGAGCGGGCGGCGCAGGCCGCAAGGACCGCGGGGCAGATGCCGACATCGGCCGGGTTGTGGGGTGTGCCGGGACCGGGCCCGATGATGACGTGGGTGAACTGGTCGAGGAGGTCGGCGACCGCGTCGGGGCCGTAGTCATCGTTGGCGATCACGACCGGCTCCTCCCCCGTCACCGACGCCACCAGGTGCGCGATGTTGTGGGTGAAGGAGTCGATGTTGTCGACGATCAGAACGCGCGGCGCGCTGCCGATGCCCATCAGTGCCCGAACCTCCCGAGTTCTTCAGCGGCCCCTGGCGGGGCGTCAGTCGCGGTCGGTGAGCGCGCGCAGGTCCTGCGCGCCGGCCCACAGCCGCTGTTGGAAACTACCACGTGAGGGGGTTGCGCCCCGGCCAGCAGCGAGGCCGACGGGTGCGCCGTCCACGTGCGTGACCTCCCGGATCGTGTGCAGGGCGCTCAGCAGCCACACTGCGTCGGCGTCCCGGAGCTCGGCGGGGGTCAGCGGAGCGGTGGTGGTGCGCAGCCCGTCGGCCTCGGCGGCGGCGATCAGCGCTTCCTCCGTGGTGGAGGGCAGCCGGCCGACGGGTGCCGCACTGACCAGGGCGCCGTCGCGCCACGCGACGACGGTGCCGAACGCGGTTTCGCGGATGGTGCCGTCGGGGCCGAGGAGGAGGGCGTCATCGGCGCCGGCGCGCACTGCTGCCTTGCGCACCGCGGTCTGGAACGGGAAGTCGGGGCCTTTGATGTGGGGCCGGGTGCGCTGATCGGGCCCGGGGTGGGTGATGAGCCGGGCGGTGGCGCTGAGGCGGTCCGGGGTGATCGGCCGGGGGTCGATGCTGAGCATCCCGGGGGCGTCGCCGAGGAGGATCTGCGGGAACAGCAGCGGGCCCGCGTCCGCAGCGGCGGTGCGCAGCTCGGTGAGGGCGGTGGTGATGGCGGCCTGGTCGGCGCCGGCGGCCGCGAGGCGCCGACGGTGCCCGTCGGGGTTGATGAGGGCGCTGCCGCGCAGGAGGAAGGAGGTGCGGGCGCCGGGGACCCAGGCGGGGGCCGCGGTCCACGGGGTGGTCACGGTACTGGATCCGACTGGTCGGATGATATTTTCCTCGACTGGCGCATGAACGCAGTCTAAACGGCGGCGTGCGCGAGTGCGCCCATAGAATCCATGCACGCGATGCACATCGTCGTGCAGAGCCCCCGCACCAGCAGTGCGGTCTGAGTCGCCGACATAGGAGTCCCCGACGGCATGAAACTGTTCCAATCCCTTCTCTTCAGGATCCTGATTGCGATCGTCCTCGGCTTCGCCGTCGGCATGATCGCACCGGAGTGGCTGAGCCGCACCTTCCAGACCTTCTCCACCCTGTTCTCCGGGTTCCTGGGCTTCGCGATCCCGCTGATCATCATCGGCCTCATCGCCCCCGCGATCGCCGAGTTCGGTCGCGGCGCGGGCAAGTGGCTCGGCGTCACCGCCGGCATCGCCTACTGCTCCACCATCTGCGCGGGCCTGTACGCCATCGCCGCGGGCTACCTCACCTTCCCGTTCCTGCTGAACCGCGGCGGGGACCTGAAGGAGGTCGCCAACCCCGAGGATGCCGGGTTCAAGCCGTTCTTCGAGATCGTCATCGATCCGGCGTTCGGTGTCCTCACCGCCCTGCTGATCGCGTTCGTCCTGGGCCTCGGCATCGCCGTGCTGCGCTCGCAGGGCAAGAACACGCTGTTCAACGTGGCCGATGAGTTCCGCACCGTTGTCAACCTGCTGATCTCCTCGCTGATCATCCCGCTGCTGCCGGTGTACATCTTCACCGTCTTCGCGACCATGACCGCTGATGGCACCCTCGGCGAGATCATCCTCGACATGCTGACGATCGTGGTCCTCGCCTTCGTGCTGACGGCGCTGATGCTGATCTGCCAGTACACGGTCGCCGGCGTCATCACCCGCCGCAACCCCCTGACGTCCCTGGTCGGCATGCTGCCCGCCTACGCCACCGCCCTCGGCACCGCTTCCTCCGCGGCCACGATTCCGGTGACCACCCGCTGCGCGCAGAGCATCGGCGTGTCCAAGCCGGTGGCGAGCTTCGTGATCCCGCTGTGCGCCACCATCCATCTCGCGGGCTCCACCGTGAAGATCACCCTGTTCGCCCTGGCGATCATGTGGACCACCGGCGCGACCATCTCCGTGCCCGCCCTCATCGGCTTCGTGTTCCTGCTCGGCATCGCCATGATCGCCGCGCCGGGCGTGCCGGGCGGCGCCATTGTGACCGCTGCTGCGCTGCTGCAGTCCAACCTCGGCTTCAACGAGTCGCAGGTGGCGCTGATGGTCGCGATCTACATCGCCATCGACTCCTTCGGCACCGCCACCAACGTCACCGGTGACGGCGCCATCGCGATGATCGTGGACAAGCTGGCGCAGGGCCGCGACATCGTCACCGGCCGCACCGGTCGTGACGCCGAGGCGAACCTCGCCGCGGCCGACGGCCCCACCGCGGCCTGAGGCTCCTCGCCTTCGCGCATCTCCCCCAACCGGCGGATCCCTTCGGGTCCGCCGGTTGTCTATTCTCGTGGGCATGACCGTTCCCGCCCCTGTCGGCACTGATCCCGCCGGTGCAGGCCCCGTCGGCCCCTCCCCCGCCAGGCCGGTGCGGCGCCTCCCGGAGGACTGGCTACGCCGCGACCTCCTGCTCACCGCGCTGCTGTGCGTGGTCAGCATCGAAATGACCTATCTGACGGCGTTCGCCATGCCAGGCCTGCTGCGGGTCGACACCGGCTGGGCCGTGCTGGTGGGTGTGGCGATCTGCCTGCCCGTGGTGACGGCCCGCCGCTTCCCCATCCCCACGGGCCTGGTGATGATGGCGATGTTCACCGGCTTCGGCATCGCCACCGGGTTCGAAACAGTCGGCACCAATATCGCCATGTTCCTGGCGATGCATGCGATCGGGGCGTGGGAGCCGAACCGTCGGCGAGCCACCATCGCCCGCACCGTCATCGTGGTCATCGCCTGCACATGGATCCTGGGCGAAGCGGTGCGCGGCTTCTACGACCCCACCACCGGTGAGCGGGGCGTCAACGCCTATTTCGCGATGCTGATGATCAACGTGACGGTGAACCTGTTCTACTTCACCGCCGCGTGGGTGTTCGGCAACCGCGCGTGGCAGCAGGCGCTGCAGCGGCAGGACCTCGAGGACGCAGCCGCCACCATCGAGGATCAGCGCACCGTCATCGCGCGCAACGCCGTGGAGCTGGAGCGGATCCGCATCGCCCGCGAACTGCACGACGTCATCACCCACCACGTCAGTGCCATGAGCATTCAGGCCGCGGCGGCGCGGCGCCTCCTGCACCGGGACGCGGACCGCGCCGAGCAGTCCCTGCTCTCCGTGGAGTCCTCCGCCCGTTCCGCGATCGAAGACCTGCGCACCATGGTCGGCACCCTGCGTGACCCGTCCACGAACGCGCCCTCCCCCACGCTCGCGCAGCTTCCGGAGATCGTGGAGGATGCTCGCCGCGCCGGCCAGAAGGTGGAGCTGCGCGTGCTGGACCCCCTCACCGATCTGCAGGAGACGGCGTCGACCGCGCTGCTGCGAATTGCTCAGGAGTCCCTGACGAACGCCCGCAAGCACGCCGGGGCGGCCGCCCGCGTCACCGTCACCCTGCGCCGACGTTCCGACGATGCCGCCGAACTGGACGTCTCCGATGACGGCTTCGCCCGCCGGTCCGCTCTGCCCGGCACCGGGACCGGCATCCAGGGGATGCGGGAGCGCGCCGAAGCAGTCGGCGGCACCCTGGAGGCCGGCGCGAAGGAGACGTGCGGGTTCCTGGTCCGCGCCGCTGTCCCCATCCGAGGAGGAACCCCATGATCCGCGTCCTGCTGGTCGACGACCAGGCGATGATCCGCACCGGCTTCGCCGCCATCCTCTCCACCGCCGACCTCGACGGCGAAGCGATCGAGGTCGTCGGGGAGGCAGCCGACGGGGCCCAAGCGGTCACCATGGTCCAGGAGCTCCTGCCCGATGTGGTGCTGATGGACGTGCAGATGCCGGTGATGGACGGCATCGAAGCGACCCGCCGCATCACCGCTGAGGACGGTGCACCCGCCGTGCTGGTGCTGACCACGTTCGACCGCGACGACTACCTGTTCTCCACCCTCGATGCGGGCGCCTCCGGGTTCCTGCTGAAGACCGCGGAAGCGGAGACGCTGATCAACGCGGTGCGGGTGCTCGCACGCGGCGATGCGCTGCTGGCGCCGGAGGTGACGCGCCGCGTCATCGCCCGCAACACCGGTGGCAGCGCTGACGGCTCCGGCGCTGAGTCGCCGAGCGCGCCGACGAGGTCTGCTGACGCTGCTGAACCGGCGCAGGCGCAGCACCCGTCGGCCGCTTCCCCGGACGCGGCCGCCGCCCTGGACAGGGCCCCCACCCCGGAGGCGCAGCGCGCCCTCAACCTCCTCACCGCTCGGGAGCGCGATGTGTTCGACCTCGTGGTGCAGGGCCTGTCCAACCGGCAGATCGCCGAGCGCCTGTTCCTCGGCGATGCGACGGTGAAGACGCACCTCTCGAACGCTCTGATGAAGCTGCAGATCCGCGACCGCATCCGTGCCGTCATCTGGGCGTACGAGAACCACGTGGTCGGCTGAGAAGATCTCCCCCGCATATCTCCCCCGGGTGGGGGATCTGCGGCGGACCACGGCTCCGTAGGTTGGAGCCATGATCACACTCACCGACATCAACAAGACCTACGGCACCCACCATGTGCTGCGCGACGTCTCGTTCTCGATCAAACCCGGGCTGATGACCGGGTTCGTGGGCGGCAACGGCGCCGGCAAGACCACCACCATGCGGATCATCCTCGGGGTCCTCTCCCACGACTCCGGTGAGGTCACCGTCAACGGCGAACGGATCGACGCCGACTTCCGCGCCCGCGTCGGTTACATGCCCGAAGAGCGCGGCCTGTACCCGAAGATGAAGGTGCTGGACCAGCTCGTCTTCCTCGGCCAGCTGCACGGCATGAGCGCCAGCTCCGCCCGCAGCAGCGCCACCGACCTGCTGGAACGCCTCGGCCTCGGCGAGCGCGGCGGCGACACCCTCGAATCCCTGTCCCTCGGCAACCAGCAGCGCGCCCAGATCGCGGCGGCGCTGGTCCACCAGCCCACGGCCCTCATCCTCGACGAGCCGTTCTCCGGCCTCGACCCGATGGCAGTGGACACCACCCTGGAGGTGCTGCGCGATGTCGCCGCCTCCGGCGCACCGGTCCTGTTCTCCTCCCACCAGCTGGATGTGGTGGAGCGGCTGTGCGACGAGCTCATCATCATCGCCAGCGGACAGATCGCCGCAGCCGGCACCCGCGACGAGCTGCTGCGCGCCGGCGCTGAGCCCGATTGGGAGCTGCGCGCCGGCTCCGACACCGGCTGGGTGCGGGACATGCCGGTGACAGTCCGCGAGTTCGACGGCGGCTACGTCCGATTCGCCGCCCGCTCCCTGGAGGACGCCAACGCCGTCCTCGCCGAAGCGCAGGCCCGCGGCACCGTCCTCTCCTTCGGCCAGCGCACCCCCACCCTGCACGAGATCTTCACGGAGGCAATGCGATGAACACCCAGGCACCCCACACCGACCCCTCGACCAACTCGGGCAGCACTGCCGAATCCAGCCGCGTCACCCGCGGCGGCGCCGGCGCCGGCGCCTCCGCCCGCCCCACCTTCTGGCAGGCCGCCCTCACGATCGCTCGTCGCGAGATCATGGTGAAGCTGACCAGCCGCGCCTATGTCCTCTCCACGGTCGTCGCCCTCGCCCTGGTGCTGTTCGCGGGTCTCGCCCTGCCGCGCATGGGTGAGATCTTCTCCTCCGAGGACACGATCGCCGTCACCGCGGACACGAAGCCGCTGGTGGATCAGCTCGGCGACGGCTACACCGCCGAGGTTGTCGCCGACACCGACGCCGCCGAGGCCGCGGTCCGATCGGAGAAGGCCGACGCGGCTGTCGTCCCCTCGGACTCCTCCCCCACGAAGGTCGCCGTGATCGGGCTGCGGGACACCCCCGATGAGCTCACCGGGGTCCTCTCCCTGCGCCCGGAGGTCCAGCTGCTGGATCCCAATGCCCCGAACCCGCTGCTGGTCTACATGATCGCGCTCGGCTTCGGCCTGATCTTCATGATGATCGCGATGACCTACGGCCTGCAGATGGCGCAGTCCGTGGTCGAGGAGAAGCAGTCGCGGATCGTGGAGATCATCCTCGCGACCGTCACGGCCCGCGCCATCCTCGCCGGCAAGGTGATCGGCAATTCAGCGCTCGCATTCGGCCAGGTGGGCCTGCTGGCGCTGGCGAGCCTGCTGACCGTGCAGAT
>NZ_JACHWP010000004.1 GCF_014191425.1 Helcobacillus massiliensis | reverse complement strand
CACACCTACGCGCACGAACTGGATGAGGAACTGATGCGCGCCGTGCCCGGCCTGCACGCCGAGCTGCACGTGGAGCCGATCTCCGACCCCGCCAGCTACGATGACATCCCGAGCGCCGAGATCCCCATCTACCCGGACTCGAGCATCGGCCGCACCAGCCCCGACCGACACCGGCAGGACACCCCGCCGGCACAGTGAGGAGACCCGTGGTCACCCGCCCCGCCCTGTCCGTGCTCGACCTCGTCCCCGTCGCCGACGGGTCCACCATGCGCGAGGCCATCGACATCTCCATGCAGGCCGCCCAGCAGGCCGACGACCAGGGGTACGAGCGCTACTGGTTCGCCGAACACCACAACACGCAGAACCTCGCCTCCAACGCCACCGCCCTGCTCATCTCCCGCGCCGCAGAGCGCACCGAGCGGATCCGCGTGGGCTCCGGCGGCATCATGCTGCCGAACCACGCACCGCTGGCCGTGGCCGAACAGTTCGGCACCCTCATCCAGTTCCACGGGGACCGCATCGACCTCGGGCTCGGCCGCGCTCCCGGCACCGACCCGATGACCGCGCAGCTGCTCGCCCGCACCAGCGCCCAGCCCGAAGCGTTCATGAGCGGCATCGCCGACATCCAGGCGTGGTCCGGGCCCCGCACCACCGCGAACTCCCGGATCGGCGCGTATGTCGCCGAAGGCACCCACATCCCGATGTGGGTGCTCGGCTCCTCCATGAACGGCGCCGCCATGGCCGCCCAGCTGGGCCTGCCGTTCTCCGTGGCGTCCCACTTCGCGCCGTTCCAGTTCCAGCAGGCGCTCGACCTCTACCGCCGCGAATTCGACCCCACCGCCGCCACCGCCCAGATCGAGCAGCCCCGCACCATGGTCGGCGTCAACGTGGTCGTGTGCGACACCGACGACGAGGCACAGTTCCAGTTCTCCGTGCTGCAGCAGATGTTCGCCGGCATCATCAAGGGAGCGCGCGGGCCGCTGCCCCGCCCCGCCCACATCGAGGACGTGCTCGAGCCGCACATCCTCGACTCGGTGAACCAGTCCCTGTCCATCTCGGCAGTGGGCTCCCCCTCGACCGTGGTCGCGAAGCTGGAGGAGCTGGCCGCCGCCACGGGGGCCGACGAGTTCATCACCGTGTCCTACTTCCACGACCCGCAGAAGCGGTTCGACTCCCAGCGGATGCTCGCCGAGGCGTGGCACGGGTGAACCCGTCGGCCGCCCTCACCGGCCGCTCTCGGGCCGCTTCGGGTTTGAATCGGGCGCGGCACCTGACTAACCTGGCGAATCACAGTCATGTGTCCCCGATCACAGGAAGCTGATTCGTTGTGAGTTCCGCCGCCCCCACCCCCTCCGGCACCGGACGGGAGGCGGAAGCACCCCAAGCAGCGAACCGCCCACCGTCACCGGCGGCTTCGACCCCAATGAGAAGGCCGTCCTCAAACGCGAGTTCAAACCCCAATGGGTGTTCGCCATCGCCCTCGGCTCCGCCATCGGCTGGGGCTCCTTCATCCTCCCCGTGGACTGGCTGAAGGACGGCGGCACCGCCGGCGCCCTCATGGGTATGGCCACCGGTGCCGTCCTCATCAGCATCATCGCCCTGTCGTACGGGATCGTCATCAAGAAGTTCCCCGTCACCGGAGGCGAACTCGCGTACTCCTATGTCGCGATGGGCCGCAGGCACTCATTCGTGGCCGGCTGGTTCCTCACCCTCGGCTACATCTCCATCGTGGCGCTCAACGCCTCCGCGCTCGCCCTCGTGGTCCGCAACGTCGCCCCCTCCCTCATGGAGCAAGGCAGACTGTGGGAGGTCGCCGGGTGGCCGATCTACCTGCCCGAAGTGGCCGTCTCCATCACCGCGCTGCTCGTGTTCACGTTCTTCAACGCCCGCGGCACCGCCCTGTCCGGCCGCGTCCAGTACATCGCCTGCATCGTCATGCTCGCGTGCGTGAGCCTGCTGCTGCTCCTCTCCGTCATCGCCTACATCCGCAAACCCGTCCCGCTGTTCCACGCCTTCCCCAGCGACAACCGCGCCCTGGGCGGCGATCATGCTGATGGTCGCGATCGCCCCGTTCGCGTTCGTCGGCTTCGACAACGTCCCCCAGCTCGCCGGCGAGTTCGACTTCTCCCCCTCCAAGGCGCTGAAGCTGATCCTGTTCGCCATCGGCGCCGCCGCCTTCATCTACCTGGCGATGCTGATGGCCGCATCCATCGCGATCAGCGAGGCCGGGCACACCTTCGACGGGCACTCCTGGGCCACGGCCGATGCGATCCGGGTCGCCATCGGACCCGTCGGCCCCGTGCTCATGGTGATCGGTGTGACGATGGGCGTCATCACCGGGCTCAACGGGTTCATGTTGTCCGCCTCCCGCGTGCTGCTCGCCATGGCGGACGCCCGCATGGTGCCCGGCCAGCTCGGCTACATCTCCCACCGCGCCGGCACCCCCGTGGTGGCGCTCCTGTTCGTGCTCGCGTTCTGCGTGGTCACCCCGTTCTTCGGCCGTGAAGCCCTCAATTGGGTGGTGGACATGACCTCCGCCGGGGTTTCGGTCGCCTACTTCTACACCTGCCTGTGCGCCTTCAAAGCGATGCGGAGGACCGCTGCTGAGGTGCGCGACGGGGTCGTCCTCACCGAACCGCGCACCAGCCCCGGCTGGATCGCGTTCAAGTCCGGTGTGGCTGTGCTCGGCTGCGTGCTGTCGGTGGTGTTCCTCGCGCTGCTGTTCATCCCCGGCTCCCCCGGGCAGCTCGATACGCCGCCGCTGATCGCGCTGGCGATCTGGGTGGCGATCGGGTTCGTGTTCTACCTGTCCCGCCGCAGGGCGCTGAACGCCACGACCGAGGAGGAGATGGACCGACTCGTGCTCGGCGAGCACGCCCACGCGAAGCTCTGAGCGGCGGGGCCGCACGGCGGGGCGGCGATTCGTTGCCCTTTTCGGGATTATCTGCGCGAAAAACCCCGAATGCGCACATCAATCGCGCTCCACGGCCATGAGACAGGGCGCGCCCCGCAGCCGCTACAGGGCGCGCCCCGCTGCCGTCACCATCCCCGCTCAGCGAGTCGGTGCGGCGCCGGCAGGTCCGCCACGTTGATGCCGACCATCGCATCGCCCAGACCGCGGGAGACGTCCGCGATCACGGCCGGGTCCTCGAAGTTCTCCACCGCCCGCACCACGGCCTTCGCGCGCTGCTCGGGGTTGCCGGACTTGAAGATGCCGGAGCCCACGAAGACACCGTCCGCACCGAGCTGACGCATCATGGCCGCGTCGGCCGGTGTGGCAACGCCACCGGCGGTGAACAGCGGAACGGGGAGGCGGCCGTTGTCCGCAACGTACTCGACCAGCGCGATCGGCGCCTGCAGTTCCTTCGCGGCGACGAACAGCTCCTCGCGGTTCGCGGCGGCGGTGGCGCGCAGCTGCGCGATCTCGTGGAGGATGCGGCGGATGTGGCGGGTCGCCTCGGACACGTCACCGGTGCCGGCCTCGCCCTTGGAGCGGATCATGGCCGCGCCCTCGGCGATGCGGCGCAGCGCCTCTCCGAGGTTGGTGGCGCCGCACACGAACGGGACGTCGAACGCGCGCTTGTCGATGTGGTGCTCGTAGTCGGCGGGGCTGAGCACCTCGGACTCGTCCACGTAGTCGGCGCCGAGCTGCTGCAGGACCTGGGCCTCAACGAAGTGGCCGATGCGGGCCTTCGCCATGACGGGAATGTCGACTGCTTCGATGATGGAGTCGATGAGGTCCGGGTCGGACATGCGGGCCACGCCGCCCTGTGCGCGGATGTCCGCGGGGACGCGCTCAAGGGCCATGACGGCAACGGCGCCGGCGTCGGCGGCGATGCGGGCCTGGTCAGCGGTGACCACGTCCATGATGACGCCGCCCATCAGCTTCTCGTTGGTGGCGCGGGTCGTCTCGGACAGGGGGATGATCTGGTTCTTCTCGGTCATGCCGACCAGTCTCATCCGCCCACTGGTCCGAAACCAGATCCAGCATCAGTGGATCGGAGTGGACCAGTGGGCGCGGCGGCGGCATCATTCTGGTATGGCCGAACGCTCCACCGCTGACCTCGCCCTCACCCTCACCCGCGCGAGCCGCACTCCCCTGCCCGTCCAGGTGGCCGACGGGATCCGCGCCCTCATCATGTCCGGCGCCCTCGCCCCGGGCGACGCTCTGCCCTCCACGCGGTTCCTCGCGCAGCGCCTCAGCGTGTCCCGCGGAACGATCGTGGCGGCGTTCGACCAGCTCATCAGCGAAGGCGCCCTGCTCGCCTCCCAGGGCCGGCCCACCACGGTGCATCCGTCGCTGCCGGCGCACCTGCTGCAGCAGGTCAGCGCCGCGGCGCCGGACCCCACCGCGGCCAGCACCCGTCGGCCGGCCTCCCCCGGAGCCTCCACCGCCGCCGCGCCCGGCCGTCCCGACCCTGTCCCCGCCCCCGCACCCGCATCGGCACCGGCGGTGGATCTGCGCCCTGGTCTGCCGCGCACCACGCGGATCGGCGACGCCGCCTGGCGGTCCGCGTGGCGCCGCGCCGCTGCCGCACCCGAGGCCGAAACCGGCGGCCTCACCGGACTGCCCGACCTGCGGGCCGGTATCGCCGAACACCTCCGACTCATGCGCGGGCTCCCCACGGACCCGGCCGCCCTGCTCGTCACCGCCGGCTCCCGCGACGGGCTCGAACTGATCCTGCACGCCCTCGCCGCGACCCGCGGCACCCTCAGCATCGGCGTGGAGACACCCGGTTACCCGGGCCTGCGGCGCGTCCCGCAGGTGCTCGGGCACCGGATCGTCCCGCTGGGCGTGGACGGCAACGGTCTGCGCGTGGATGCGCTGCCCACCGGGGCCGCCGCGCCCGACGCCGTCATCGTCACCCCCAGCCACCAGTACCCGCTCGGCGGTTCCCTCAGCCTCGACCGCCGCCTCGCCCTCCTCGAGTGGGCGCGCAACGAGGACGCCCTCATCATTGAGGACGACTTCAACTCCGAGCTGCGCTACACCGGCGCACCGCTGCCGCCGCTGTCCGCGATCGACCCGCACGGCCGCACCGTCCTGCTCGGCACGTTCTCCCGGCTGCTCAGCCCGGACCTCGCGGTCGGCTTCGTGCGGCCGACGGGTGCCGCCCTCCTCGCCGAGCTGCGGGATGTGCGCGAGGTGCTGGGGGTGCGCGTCTCGGCGACGACGCAGCACGCGGTGGCGCATCTGCTGGCGGATGGGACGGTGCGCCGGCACACCCGGACGGAGCGGCTGCGGCTGGGCCGACGGCGGGAGGCACTGCTCGCTGCGATGCTCGACGTTCCGGGGGTGCGGGTGCTGCCGATGCACGGCGGCAGCGACGCGGTGATCCGGTTCGACACCGCCGGCAGCCACCGCGGCCGCGCCGGCGCCGACCCGGAGGCGCGGGCGGTGGCGGCGTGCGCCGACGCGGGCATCACGGTGGGGCGCCTGTCGGCGGCGTGGGGCGCCGAGTCGCAGGCGGCACCCGTCGACCCCTCCCCAGCCGCTGCTGTGGGCGGCGTGGGCGGTGCGGGGATCGTTCTCGGGCTCGCCCGGCCGGCCGACGGGGCCTTCAGCGCGATGCTGCCGCGGCTCGCGTCAGCACTGGCGACCGTTCACCACACCCGATGACAGTGAAAAGGGGCGGCGAGGCTGACCGCGATCGCTCCGAGCAGGACCGACCCGGCCGGCAGCTCCATGAGCTTCTTCATCGCGCCGTCCATGGCACCGGCGCTATCGGCAGACCAATCGCGCTCGGAGTGGGTGGGCGCTCGAGGTGGGTGGGCGCTCGACGGGGCTGCTCGGCCGTCGGCGTAGAGGAGCAGCCTGTTCGGTATAGCGGCCTGGTGTGCCGCTATACGCCGATGCCCGCGGAAACGAAACCGCCCGGCCCACCCCGTATCGGGGCGGAACCGGGCGGTTCCTGTTGCTCAGCGTGTCAGCTGGAGCGGCGGTGACCCTCAGGGGATCACATCATGCCGCCCATGCCTCCCATGCCGTCCATGCCGCCTGCGGCAGCAGCCGGATCGACCTTCTCCGGCTTGTCCGCGACCACGGCTTCGGTGGTGAGGAAGAGGCCGGCGATGGAGGCGGCGTTCTGCAGAGCGGAACGGGTCACCTTCACCGGGTCGAGCACACCAGCCGCGATGAGGTTCTCGTACTCGCCGGTTGCAGCGTTCAGGCCCTCGCCCACGGGCAGGCCCTTGACCTTCTCCGCCACGACGCCGCCCTCGAGACCGGCGTTGACGGCGATCTGCTTCAGCGGTGCCTCAACACCGACCTGGACGATCTTCGCGCCGGTCGCCTCGTCGCCCTGGAGGTCCAGGGTCTCGAAGGCTTCCTTGCCGGCCTGCAGAAGGGCCACGCCGCCACCGGCGACGATGCCCTCTTCGACAGCGGCCTTGGCGTTGCGCACGGCGTCCTCGATGCGGTGCTTGCGCTCGTTGAGCTCCACCTCGGTGGCTGCGCCCGCCTTGATGACGGCGACGCCGCCGGCGAGCTTCGCGAGGCGCTCCTGGAGCTTCTCGCGGTCGTAGTCCGAGTCGGAGTTCTCGATCTCAGCACGGATCTGGTTGACGCGACCAGAGATCTGGTCGGCGTCGCCGGCGCCCTCAACGATGGTGGTCTCGTCCTTGGTGACGACAACCTTGCGGGCACGACCGAGGGAGTCGAGGTCCGCACCCTCGAGGGTGAGGCCGACCTCCTCGGAGATGACGGTGCCGCCGGTGAGGGTGGCCATGTCCTGCAGCATCGCCTTGCGGCGATCGCCGAAGCCCGGTGCCTTCACAGCGACGGACTTGAACACGCCGCGCAGCTTGTTCACCACGAGGGCCGGGAGGGCTTCGCCGTCCACGTCCTCAGCGATGATCAGCAGCGGCTTGCCGGACTGGATGACCTTGTCCAGGATCGGCAGCAGGTCCTTCATGTTGGAGACCTTGCCGGAGGTGAGCAGGATGTACGGGTCCTCCAGGACCGCTTCCTGACGCTCGGCGTCGGTCACGAAGTAGGGCGAGATGAAGCCCTTGTCGAAGCGCATGCCCTCGGTGAGCTCGAGCTCCAGACCGGTGGTGTTGGAGTCCTCAACGGTGATGACGCCTTCCTTGCCGACCTTGTCGAGCGCTTCGGCGATGAGCTCGCCGATGGCCGGGTCAGCAGCGGAGATGGCGGCGGTGTTGGAGATCTGCTCCTTGGACTCGATCTCCACGGCCTGGCCCACGAGCTTCTCGGTGACCGCGGTGACGGCCTTGTCGATGCCGCGCTTCAGAGCGATCGGGTTGGCGCCGGCGGCCACGTTGCGCAGGCCCTCGCGGACGAGTGCCTGGGCGAGGACGGTGGCGGTGGTGGTGCCGTCACCGGCGACGTCGTCGGTCTTCTTCGCGACTTCCTTGACGAGCTCCGCGCCGATCTTCTCGTACGGATCCTCGAGTTCGATTTCCTTCGCGATGGACACGCCGTCGTTCGTGATGGTCGGGGCGCCCCAGGACTTCTCCAGGACGACGTTGCGTCCCTTCGGGCCCAGGGTGACCTTCACGGCGTCTGCGAGCTGGTTCATACCCGACTCGAGACCGCGGCGAGCTTCCTCGTCAAAGGCGATGAGCTTTGCCATGTGGAAATTCTCCCGTGTTCTGTTCTGGTTCCGGAGCGATGCCCGCGACGGACGATGGCGCCCGGGGCGTTCTGGTCACGCTCGGGCGGCATCTCACCGCTGCCGGATCTCCTGCCGACGGGTGCAGCGCCCCCGGTTCCACCCGGCGGATCCTGTCACTCGTTCGGCATGAGTGCCAGGCCATCATAAGCACTCGCACGCTGAGAGTGCTAATGCTTCCCGGGGGCCTCCTCTGCGCTGTCAGCGGACACGCCGATCCGCGGGGCGCACACGGGCCGACGGGGGCGCCAGCGCAGGGCTGCGTGCGGCACCCGTCGGACTTCTCCCCACCGTCCCAACGCGACACGGCGGGGTGATCAGTGGCACCCTGAGAGGGCACACTTCCGAGCCACTGAGGAGCGTCCATGTCGCAGCCCGGTTCCCATCGGCCGCCCATCACCCGTCGGCCCGCCGCTGCGCTGACCGCCGCCCTCGTCCTGGCGACCGCCTCCGCGCTGCCCGCCGCCGCAGCCCCGACCACGGCGCCCCGCTCCGCCTCTGCGCCCAGCGCACCGGCTGCACGCTCCGCGAAGGACGCACCCGCCGCGGACGACCGCGGGTATGAGGCCGACGGCTCCCCCATCTCCGGTGGGTCCTCGTTCGCCGGCGCGCCCTCGGTCGAGCCCGGCCGATACCTCGACTCCTTCACCGCCGGGAAGGACCAGGGCTGGGGCACCATGAAGGAGACGAAGCACTACCGGGTCACGCTGAAGAAGGGTGAGCGCCTCATTGTGACCGGCGCGCTCGTGCCGACCCCCAGCCCGAAGGCGACGCCGACGACCTCGGACAGTGTGAAGTCCACGATCGAACTGACCGACGGGCACGGCAACGACTGCGCGAAGTGGACGAGCAACGGGTTCAGCTTCCCCAACATCGCGGATGCGCCCCAGCGCGCCACTGCTGTCTCGACCGTTGCCGGCACCGGTGAGGACGGTGAGTGCGAACCCGGTGAGTTCGTCGCGAAGGTGACGCGCGAAGGCAACCTCAAGCAGTCCGAGACGATGCCGATGGAGCTGGTGTTCGCCGTCGAGGCACCCGCGCCGAGCCCGATGCCGCCCGAACCGGAGTGGGACGACGAGCCGGCCGTTCCCGCACCCACGGCCGGGTCCGCGAAGGACGACGTCACAGCGCTGGGCCGCTCCCGCAACAGCGCCCCGATCCTGAAGCCCGGCTCCTACGTGATCGAACTGCGGCCCGGTGAGACACGGCTCGCCGGCGTGGACGTGAACGAGGGGCAGCGCCTGTCCTGGTCGATCTCGCCGCTTGACGCCGGCGAGGTCGAGGGAACGTGGGACGAGGTCGAGGTGATGATGCTGAATCCTCTCGGCCAGGAGGTGTACGACCCGGACGAGAACGCGTCCACCACGGTCAACCTCGATTCCAGCACCGACGACTACCGGGGCAGCGCGATGCCCACCCCGGTCACGCTCGGCAACCAGAGGACGGATGCGGACAAGGAGCAGGCCTCGAACTGGTTGGGCGGCACCCACACCCTGCAGCTCAGCACGAAGGCTGACCCGGAGGACGAACCGAACACGGCGAAGCCGCGCCGCGTGGTCCTCACCCTCGCGGTGGACGGCACCGCCGGTGAGAACGCGGACGTGGACTACGGGAAGACCCGCGCCGAACAGGAGCAGGCGGTCAGCCGGGCGACATGGCTGCGCCGTGGCCTGTTCGTCGGCGCGGGCGTCCTCGGTCTGGTCGCCGTCGGGTCGGGCATCGCCGCAATCACGGCGCTGCGCCGACGCTCCTGACCGGTGCCGCCTGCACGGCGAGCGCGTCGTTCGCGGCGTCGCCGGGGTTCATCGTCAGCCCCACCACCAGCATCGTGATGGCCCCAGCGAGGGCGAGCACCGCCGCGAGTGCCAGCGCGATGCCGAGCCCGAGACGGCGCGGCCCGCGCGGCGCCGCAGTGATGGGGGCGAACCCTGCTCCGGCGACGGGGCTGAAGGCCGGCGCGGACGTGGCGGCCGGGGCGGCAGTGGACCCGAGGCCGATCCGGGCGTCGGTCTGATCGACCGGGAGAACCGGCGTGCGGGTGCGGCCCGCGCTGTCGTCGACGATCTGCGTGGCGCCCGTCGGACTGTTCAGGACCGTCGGGCTGTCCGCGGCTGTCGGACTGCTCTGGGCCGTCGGAGCGTCCTGCTGGCGCGCACGCGCCGCCTGCGCGGCCGCCGCAGCGCCGAGCGCCTCTGCGCGGTTGCCGCCCGCCGCGCCTCCACCGGGCGCGGACTCGATGGCGGAGGGGGCCGTCGGCGCGCTGGGCTGCGCCGAGGTGGCGCCCGTCGGCTGCGCGGCCCGGGACTGCACGGTGGTGTCGTCCGCCGCGGGTGAGCCCACCTGCACGACAGCCCCGGTCGCGGTGCGGGCCTGCGCGGCCAGCTCCGGCGGCATCGGCGGGATCGCGTCCCGCACCTGCGCGGCCGACGGGCGCCGCAGCGGATCCGGGTCCAGCATCGCCATGATCAGCGCGGCCTGCTCGCTGCTCGCCCCCGCGGGCCGCATGATGGACCCGACGTGATGGCTCAGGGCGTCGAACGACGTCTGCGCCGAGTTCGGGATGCGCTGGCGCGGCGCCAGACAGTCCAGCGCGACCGACGCCGCCGCCCACACATCGACCGCGGCGGAGAACGCGCCCTCCGTCACCTGCTCCGGTGCCATGAACCCGGGGGTGCCGTTGACGAACCCGGTCGCGGTGAAGCGGTGGTCGTCGTTCTGCAGGGCGATGCCGAAGTCAGCGAGCCGCACCTCCGGCAGGCCGGAGCACGGCGCGGTGAACAGGATGTTCGCGGGCTTCACGTCGCGGTGGATCCAGCCGGCGGCGTGGATCGCGGCCAGGGCGTCGCACAGCTGGCGCAGCAGCGCGAACGTCAGATCGGGGCTGAGGGCACCGTTGGTGGCGAGGACATCGGACAGGGTGCCGCCGCGCGCCAGCGGCATCAGGATCGCAACCGCGTCATCCTCGGCGACCCACGAGTAGGGCGCGATGACGTGCGGGTGCGCGGCGAGCGCGTGGTTGCGCACCGACTGTTCGCGGACGAAGCGGAGGATGTTGGCGCTGTCGCGCTGCTGCAGCACCTTCGCGGCGCAGTCGCGGTCGCGTTTGAGGTCCCGGGCTCGCCACACCCACCCGCTGGCGCCCTGCGCGACGGGCTCAAGCAGTTCAACGCGGCCCGCGATCACTTCAGCCATAGGCCACCAGTGTAGGGGTCCGGCGGGCGCTGCGGCATCCGTCGGCCCCTCAGGTCAGAGTCGCGAACCGCTCCAGGTCGCGTTCGCTGCCCATCACGAGGATGGTGTCGCGCGCGGCGAACGTGGAGGTGTGGGTGACGTTCTCCCACCGGTCGGAGTTCAGCGGGAGGCGCGCCACCACGGTCACGCCGTAGGTCTTCTCCAGGCGCGCTTCGGGTGCGGAGCGCTCCAGCAGCATGTCCGGCGCCGCCATCGTCACCGCGGCGGCCCCGGCGCCGAGGGACATCCAGTCGCGGGCGAGGGACACCATGCGGTGGGCGGAGCGGCGCCCCATGTCGCGGGCAGGGTGCACGATGTGCTCCACCCCGAGCTGCTGCAGGATCACCTCGTGCTGGTCGGTCGCGGCCTTCACCCACAGCTGCCCGGTCGCCATCTGCAGCAGGTGGGAGGTGACGAGGATGTTCGCCCCCAGGTCACCGGAGGTCGCGACCACGACCAGGTCGAAGTCGTCCGCGCCAACCTGCTCCAGCAGTTCGGGGTTGGTGAAGTCGCCGACGATGACGCGGCTGAGGGTGTCGCTGAGCGCGTCCACGCGCGCGGGCGCCTGGTCCACGGCGAGGACGGAGACGCCGAGGGCCTTCAGCTCTCGGCACACCGCTTCGCCGTAGCGGCCGAGGCCGAGGACGAGGGCGGTGGAGATGCGGATGGAGTCGGTGCGGGGTGCTTTAGCCAATGATCGGCCTTTCTTCGGGTGAGGTGTACGCGAGGGGCCGGGCGCGCAGCGCGAGCGCGGTGCCGAGCGTCACGGGGCCCACGCGGCCCAGGAACATCAGCACGATGAGGACGATGCGGCTGGTGGTGGACAGATCCGCGGTGATGCCGGTGGACAGGCCCGTGGTGGAGATCGCGGAGATCACCTCGTACAGCACCCGGTCCAGTTCCACCGGCTCCAGCAGCAGGATCAGGCCCGTGCCCACCACCACGGCGAGGCCGTACAGGCCCATCACGGTCACGACCTGGCGGATCACGGCCGACGGGATCGCCCGGTGGAACGCGCGCACGCCCGTGTCACCGCGCAGCTCCGACAGGATGACGATCAGCACCACCGCCGCGGAGGTCACCTTCAGGCCGCCACCGGTGCCGGCGGGGCCGGCGCCGATGAACATGAGGATGTCGGTGCCGAACCAGGTCTCCGGGTGCATCTGGGAGATGTCCAGGGCGTTGAATCCGGCGGTGCGGGACGTAGTGGACTGGAAGAACGAGGCCAGCACCTTCTGCGCCGGGTTCATCGGGCCGAGCGTGGCGGGATTGGACCATTCGGGCACCAGCACGGCGAGGGTGCCTCCGAACAGCAGCACGGGCGTGCCGATCAGCATCAGTTTGGAGTGCAGGGTGAGGATGCGGTGGGGCCGCAGGCGGCGGAGCACCTCCAGGATCACGGGGTAGCCGATGCCGCCGAGGATGATGGCGGCGGCGATGGGCAGCAGCACGAACGGGTCGGTGCCGAAGTCGATGAGGGATGAGGAGCGCAGCCCGAACCCGGCGTTGTTGAACGCGGACACGGCGTGGAAGATGCCGTACCAGGCGGACTTCCCCCACCCCATCTCGTAGTGGGTGTGCATGCGCAGCGTGAGCAGGACCGCGACCGCGCCTTCCACGGCGATGGTGACCAGGGCGATCATCCGCAGTGTGGAGCGGACGTGGCTGCCGGCGCCGGAGGCGGTGGCCGTATCGAACACCTGGCGGTCGCGGATGCCGACGTGCCGGGCGGTCAGCAGCGCCAGCATCGTCACGAGGATCATGACGCCGAGGCCGCCGATCTGCATGAGGAACAGCAGCACGACCTGCCCTCCCGCGGTCCACTGCTCGTCCGTGTTGAGGGTGACCAGACCGGTCACGCAGAGGGCGGAGGTGGCAGTGAACAGGGCGTCGATGAACGGCGGGGGCTCCCCTTTGGAGGAGAACGGCATCATCAGCAGCGTGGTGCCGAGGGCGAGGACGCCCGCTGTGGCGAGGGCGATCAGCGCTGCGGGACGCTGCAGAGCGGTGAGGGTGGCGCGCATGGGCGGCTCCGCTGGGGCGGGGAATCAGTCCCAGGTCACGGCTCGGTGACGACAGCGACGACGAGCGGAGTCTGGTAGTCCTCGGACTTCACCGGGTCACCGGCGCCGACGTCGGCGGCGAGGGCCTTCGCGGCCGGCAGGTCGGCGTCGTCACGGTAGAAGACGGTTGTCTCATCCATCTTCTTGCCGTTGCCGGAGGTGACGTTCTCCCAGCCCTTCTCGCGCAGCACTTCGGTCCATTGGCCGGCGAGGCCGTTGGTCTTCGAGGCGTTGTTGACGCGCACCTTGATGGTGCGGTCCACGCTCTGCTCCTCCTCCGTGGGGTCGGCCGATGCTTCGTCGCTGGGTGCGGCCGATGCGGTGGTCTGCGGGGCGGGGTCCGGGGAGCGGGTGTAGGTGTCCTTCTCGCCGGTGAACTGGCTGATCAGCAGCAGGGCACCGATGAGGGCGAGAACGGCGATCGCCGCGATCACGATGTAGTTCAGGTTGGACTTCCAGAACGGTTCATCGGCGCGGTGCGATCCGCGCAGGGGCGCGTTCGCTGCTTCCCGGTCGAACTCGTCTGCCGGGTAGGGGTAATCAGTCTCTGCCACGGTCCTACACTAACGCGAACCACGCCTGATCGCGGGTGAGGCGACGCTCCGTGTTACCGGCGCCGCTCCCGCAGCTCTACCGGCGCCGCTCCCGCAGTCGGTTGATGAGCGCCGGCGCATACGCCAGAGCCGCCGGGTCATCGAGCAGCCGGTTGAGCCGCACGTGGTACTGGATGCTGGTCAGGCCGAGCTCGTCGCGGATCCGCTTCTCCTTTGCGCCAACGGATCGGAAGGTGCGCGATTCGAGGTCGATCAGGGCGCGCGCGTCGTCGGACAGCCCGGTGGGCTCGCCGGGCTCGGTGGGGTCGGGGGCGTCGGTCATGCGCAGCAGTCTAGGGGCCGACGGATGCAGAACCCGTCGGCCGCCCCGGCTGGCCGACCAGCCGGCCCCGCTAGCCTGACGGCATGCCTGACCACGAACCCCAGCCGCCCACTCAGCCCGCCGCCGGTGCATCGCCCGCCCCGAAGCCGCTGAGGGAGATCATCGACCCCGACTGGGCCCGCGCCCTCGCGGACGTCGAACCCGTCGTGCACCGCATGGGTGACTTCCTGCGCGCCGAGCAGGCCGCCGGGCGCGGCTTCCTCCCCGCCGGGGACGCGATCCTGCGCGCCTTCACCACGCCGATGCCACAGGTGCGGGTGCTGATCGTGGGACAGGACCCCTACCCCACCCCCGGCCACCCGATCGGGCTGAGCTTCGCGGTCAACCCGGACGTGCGGCCGATCCCGCGGTCGCTCGTGAACATCTATCAGGAGCTGCGGGACGACCTCGGCGTCCCCACTCCCGACCACGGCGACCTCAGCGCCTGGCAGGACCAGGGCGTGCTCCTGCTCAACCGGTGCCTCACCGTGCAGCCCGGCGCACCCGCCAGTCACCGCGGGAAGGGATGGGAGGAGGTCACCGATGCGGCGATCCGCGCGCTCGTAGCCCGCGAGGAGCCCCTGGTGGCGATTCTGTGGGGGCGCGACGCCCGCTCACTGAAGCCGCTGCTGGGCGACACGCCGACTGTTGAGTCCGCGCACCCGTCACCGCTGTCGGCGCGGCGCGGGTTCTTCGGGTCCCGGCCGTTCTCCACCGCGAACCGTCTGCTGCAGGAGCAGGGCGCGCACCCCATCGACTGGGCACTCTCCTGACCGAGCAGCCACGTGGTGGCCCCAGTCAGGGTCCGGGCCGGGAACAGTGATAGTAATGAGCCCACTGACCACCACCGCCGCCGAAGGAGACGCCGATGACGCAGCCGCGTCCGCATGATGAGGCACTGCGAGCCGACCTCGTCGCCGCCGCCACTGTCCGCCTCGCCGACCGGGGACCGGACGCGCTGTCGCTGCGGGAGGTCTCCGCCGCGTGCGGCACCTCCACCACCGCCATCTACGCCCTGTTCGGCGGAAAAGTGCAGCTCATCGATGCCGTCATCGACGAAGGCTGGGAGCGCCTCACCACCGCCCTGACCAGCATCGACTTCGACCCCCACCCGCAGCGTCGACTGCGGGACCTCGGCGTGGCCTACCGCTGCTGGTCCCGCGACAACCGCGAACTGTACGCCGCCATGTTCACCCGCGACAGCGGCACCGACGGGGCCCCGCTGCCCGCTGTCTCCGCCGGCATCCGCAAGGCCACCGTCCCGTTCCACCAGGCGTCCTACGCCGCCATCCTCGGCACCGAGCTCACCCCCGACTCCCCCTCCAGCATCGACGACGCGGAGCAGCAGGAGCTCATCTGCAACGTCGTCACCGCGATGTGGGTCAGCCTGCACGGCTGGATGAGCTTCACCGGGCTCCGCCTCGTGGACCCCAGCGACGTCTCGTTCGAGGAGTTCATCCCGCAGCTCGTGGACGCCGCCGTGAAGTCCGGGCAGGAGCTGTACAACCCGGAGAGCGGACAGCAGCGCCACCCGTGGACCGCGGCAGACGCTCGCAGCCCCTACACGCCCGACTGACGCCCCTGCCGATCCGCCGACCGGAACTCCACCTCGACCTCCGGATGCCGGCGGCTGAACCGCTCACGCATCACCTCGATCGCCTGCGGGTTCTCATCCACGAGGACGAACCGCCGCCCCAGCTGCGCCGCGGCCGCGCCCGTGGTGCCCGAGCCGGCGAAGAAGTCCAGCACCCAGTCGCCCTCCCGGCTGGACGCCTGCACGATCCGGCGCAGCACCCCCTCCGGCTTCTGCGTGGCGTACCCCGTCTTCTCCCGGCCCGTGGGCGAGACGATCGTGTGCCACCACACGTCCGTGGGGAGCTTGCCGCGCGCCGCCTTCTCCGGCGTCACCAGCCCCGGCGCCATATACGGCTCGCGGTCCACATCCTCGGAGTTGAAGGAGTAGGCCGACGGGTTCTTCACGTACACCAGGATCGTGTCGTGCTTGGCGGGCCAGCGCCGCTTCGTGCGGGCGCCGTAGTCGTACGCCCAGATGATCTCGTTGAGGAAGCAGTCGCGGCCGAACAGAACATCGAGCAGAACCTTCGCATAGTGCGCTTCCCGGTAGTCGAGGTGCAGGTAGAGGGTGCCGGTGTCGGTGAGGATGCGGCGGGCGTGCTCGAGGCGAGGTTCGAGGAAGTCCCAGAAGTCGGCGAAGGTGTCGCTGTAGCCGTAGAGGGTGCCCTTGACGGTGTCGTAGCTCTGCCCCTTGAACCCGACGCGTGAGCCCGCCGTGCCGAGGGCTGATCGGGTGGTGGTGATCGACTGCCGCTGCTGCCGCCGGCCCGTGTTGAACGGCGGGTCGATGTAGATCAGCTGGAACGACGCGTCCGGCAGAGTGCGCAGAACCTCGAGGTTGTCGGCGCTGACCACCGTGTTCGGGGCGTCCGGGTGCCAGAAGTCGGGAGTCGGTGCGGGCATGGGACCAACCCTATCCGCGGCCCGCGCACGACCGATCCATCGACGTATTCGGGTCTTGTCGCGCCGGCGCTCCCGAATCCGCAGACCGATCGGCGGCACCGGAGGCGGCGAGGGCGCGCGAGACGGGGCGGGGCAGCAGAACGCCCCGCCGGGTGGGCCGACGGGGCGGTGCGAGAGCTGGAGACGGGAATCGAACCCGCAACCACCTGTTTACAAGACAGGTGCGCTACCGTTGCGCCACTCCAGCGGGGATGGATCGGCCAGCGCGGCCGGCCGAACATCGCGCCTCAGTGTAGCCGATCGCGACCCCGCCCCCAGCACCCAGCGGGGCACTGCATGGGCGGGGTCACGAGACGGATCCGACCCTCAATCGCTGGCGATCGGGGCGCGCTGGAACCCGTCGGCTGCGATCACTCCTTGGGGGCGTCCGCGCCCTGGACCGCCTTCTTCAGCTCACCGGGCTGAGTCCAGTTGCCCTGCCATTCCTCACCGTTGATGAACACGGCCGGGGTGGCGCGGGACAGGTCCTTGCCTGCGGGCTCGGCGTACTTCGATGCCCAGCCCTGGTACTTGTTGGAGGAGATGCACTGCTGCGTCTCCTTGGAGGCGCCGGCGTCCTTGGCGTACTTCACCATCTGCTGGTTCGTGAGGCCGGGGCCGGTCTCCTCGGGCTGGTTCTTGAACAGTTCGAGCTGGAACTTCATGAAGAGGTCCGGAGACTCCTCATAGGTGCAGACAGCGGCGCCGGCAGCGCGGCTGGAGTAGAAGTCTGCGGAGGCGCCGTCGAGGCCGGTGCGCACGTTGTAGCGCAGCGTCACCTCGCCGTTCTTCGCCAGCTCGTTGAGGTCCTCGCCGTTGATCTTCTCGAACTCGCCGCAGAACGGGCAGTTGAAGTCGAGGACAATATCGACCTTCGGCGCGGAGCCGGGCTCAGCACCCACCACGAGAGCGGGGTCCTTCGGATCCAGCTTGGTGGTCTCGATGACCTTCGCGCGAGGATCATCCTTGCCCGCGGTGGCCTTCCAAATGCCGTAGCCGATGCCGCCGGCGAGCAGCAGGGCCAGGATCGTGACCACGGCGATGACGGCTCGGCGGATGTTCCGCTGGCGCTTCAGCTCGGCTTGGCGCTGCTTGCGCAGACGCTCCCGCTGGGCATCGCGGCTGGTGGCCTGTCCGCTGGCACGTGACGACATTCGAACTCCTCGACGATGTGGGGCTGGTGGGGCCTACCGTGTCATTAAAGCCTGGTGGGGCGGCGGCCTCCTAGTCCTTCGGGCGGACGTCACGGTCCGGCGGTCAGCGCCGCCAGAAGGCGAGGGTGTCGAACGTCGGCATGCCGGTGAACGGGAAGTAGTCGATGGTGCCGCCGCGCGCCAGGATGGTGACGCCCACGGCGATCAGCAGCGCCAGCAGCAGGAACGCCATGATCATCGTCCAGAGTCCATCGGGCGCGGCCGCATCGACCACGCGGTGGGCGCCGTTGCGGGTGAGGCGGCTGGACAGACCGATCCAGCACAGCAGGATCGTGAAGCCGACGATCCCCGCGCCGTACCAGGACAGCGGCAGGTGCGCATGGAAGCCGTAGAAGGCGACCGCGTCGATCGCGAGCACGAAGACCAGCCCGAGGATGAACGGGAACATCGCCAGCAGTATCGATTCGAGCAGGGCGACGGCGAACCTGGGCAGCGCGAACATCACGGCGCCCGCTCCCCCGCTGCGGCCGCTGCGGGCACGGGCCCGTTCGCCGGACTCCCAGGTGCGCTGCCACGTGCGGGCCAAGGCGCTGACCAGCAGGAAGACGATGATGGCGGTGAAGGGGGCGATGGCGCCGAGCGCTGTCATCAGCACAATGCCGAGCCACACGAGCCACGGCCGGCGGGGCGGCAGCATCGGGGCCGCCATCCCCGGGTGGGCCGACGGGTTCGGGTAGTGCTGCAGCTCGTAGCCCTGCCGCAGGTGGTCGGGCGCGGCCACGGGCCGGTGCTGCGGCGGTGCGTACGCCGGGGCCGGCGCCACCTGCTGAGCCGGTTGCACCTGCTGGAACTGGGCCTGCTGGGCGTAGGACTGTTGGAACTGCTGCTGGTGGTGGATCGGCTGGGTCGGGACGGGGCCGCCGTGGGGCACCCCGCCGTTCGCACCGTACGGTGCGCTGGGCGATTCGAGCGGCACCACCGGCAGTGCCTTCGTGGGGTGCTGTTCGTAGCCGTAGACAGGCAGCACCTCGGTGCGGGGCGCCTCGTCAGCCGCCTCGCCAGCGTTCTCGGCGGCCGGATCGCCTGCCGAGTCGTCGAGAGCGTCGAGCCGCGCCGTGGCCATCGGATCCGCGGCGGGCTCGTCCCGACGCTGGGGCCGCTCAACGGTCGGATGCACGGGCCGCGCATCGCGTGAGCCACCAGCGCCGAGTGCGGAGCTGCCGCCCTTCGCGGGGGCATCCACCGCGGTCGCCGGATCGAGGTCGAGGCGGGCAAGGCGGTGGATCAGATCCTCCGGATCGGGGCGGTCCTGCACACGGGGCTGCAGGGCGTCCCGCAGCCAGTCAGCGAGCTGAGCGGGCAGACCGTCCACGTCGACCTCGCCGCGCTCTGCGCGCAGAAAAACCACATCGGGGCGGCCGGAGCCGAACGGGTCGCGGCCGGTCGCGGCGAATGCGATCAGGCCCGCCCACGCCCACCAGTCCACTTCGGGGCCGGTCTCGTTGGTGCGGACCACTTCTGGGTCGAGGTAGGCGGCGGTGCCCATCATGAGGCCGGTGGAGGTGAGGCGGGAGTCCTCCCTCGCCTGCGCGATGCCGAAGTCGATGATGACGGGGTCGATGCGGGACCCGTCGGCCGAGAACTCCGTGAGCTCGGAGGGGCGGGCGCCGCGGATCATGATGTTCGAGGGCTTGAGGTCGCGGTGGATGATGCCGGCGGCGTGGATCTCCTGGAGTGCTTCGCCGAGGACCACGCCGATCTCACGGACGACTTCGAGGTGGAGCGCGCCGTGGTGGCGCACCGCCTCGTCCAGGGTGGGTCCGGGGATGAACTCGGTGACGATGAAGGCGCCGTCGCCGTCGAGTTCGGCGTCCAGGGGGCGGGCGATCTGGTCAGAGCTGACCCGCTGCAGGGCCGCGACCTCGCGGCGGAGGCGGGTGCGGGCGTTCTCGTCGCTCGCCACCTCGGGGCGCAGCAGCTTGAGGGCGACATCGTTACCGGCGCCGTCTTCGGCGAGGTACACGATGCCCATGCCGCCGGACCCGATCTTGCGGAGGATCGTGTACCCGGATTCGCTGAGCGCTGAGGAAGATGGCGACATGCCCTCCATGCTAGCCAGCAGGTGCCTACCGGCCCCCCATCCTCGGGTATGGAGAATTCCCCATGGCCTCATCCGCTGGTCGTCAACACCGAGGGCGCCTCCTTGCCGACGCCGCACAGCCCGCGGCTCTGTGCGAGCTGAACACCCCCATACCCCTGAGGGGTATACGATGGGTGCGTTGCTGTTCCCAACCGAGGAGGATCCATGACCACCCAGACCTACGCCGTCACCGGCCTCACCTGCGGCCACTGCGCCGCCGCCATCACCGACGAGGTCAGCGAGATCACCGGCGTCAGCAACGTGAACGTCGACCTGAACGTCGGCGGCGAATCGACCCTCACGTTCGACGCCGCTGAGCCCGTCTCCGCCGACGCTCTTCGCGAGGCCATCGGCGAAGCCGGCGACGCCTACACCCTCATCGCCGACTGACGACTCCGCACCGCCGGCCCCGCCTGTGGCGCCGGTGGGGACCGCTCCCCCTCGTTCCCCGTCGATCATGCAGGCGGGATCCATTAGCGTGATCCACGACTCCCCGCCCCTCGACCTGAAGGAATGCGATGCGATCAGCAATCTTCGACCAGAAGAACCAAGAGATCCAGACCAACGAACGCTGGGCCCTCCAGTCCGACCGCCTGCTGCGCTGCGCCCTCGGCCCGCAGTCCCCTGAGATCATCGCGCGCGCCGGCGCCATGGTCGCGTACCAGGGCCAGATGGACTTCGCCTACCAGGGCTCCGGCGGCGGCATGAAGCTGCTGAAGAAGATGGCCACCGGCGAAGGCGCCAACATCATGCGCGTGCGCGGCCAGGGCGAGGTGTTCTTCGCCAACCAGGCCGAGCACGTGTTCCTCATCCAGCTCGAGGGCGACGCCATCACCCTCAACACCAAGAGCCTGCTTGCGTTCGACTCCTCCATCGAGTGGGACATCCGCTCCCTCGGCAGCGCCGGCGCCGGCTTCTTCGCCGGCGGGTTCTTCAACCTCTTCCTGCAGGGCCAGGGCATGGTCGCCGTCACCTCCGACGGCCCTCCGCTCCTGCTCGACTGCTCCCAGCAGCCCACCTACGTGGATCCGCAGGCGGCCGTGTGCTGGTCGGCGAACCTCACCCCGCAGGTGAAGAACGACTTCAAGATGGGCTCCCTCATCGGCCGCGGCTCCGGCGAATCGTTCCAGCTCGGCTTCCACGGCCCCGGCTTCGTGGTCGTGCAGCCGTCCGAGGGTGCGCCCGTCGTCACCACCAGCTGACGGCGCACAGACTCTCTCCCTCCGTCCACCCGTCGGGTCCGCTGGCACCGGGCCCGGTGGAGCAAGGGGCGTCGCTCGCGCGGCGCCCCTTCGGTCTGCCCAGAATCTGTCGGCCTGCGCGGGGAGGTTGTGTGAAGTCCTGCCGACGGGGCCCGCTTTTCATTGGGCAGTGCCCGCCCGAGCGATACAGTTAACGCAACTGCGGCCTTGTCAAAACTCGTCGCGCCCCGTGGACGCCCCTCGCGCCCCGCCGCGCACACCACAACAGGCCCACCACCCTGCGCAACCGATGAGGAAGTCAGTGACCGAAACCTTTGAGACCACCCCGTTCCGCCTCGCCGTGATCGGCGCCGGCCCCGCTGGCGTGTACGCCGCCGAAACGCTCATGCGCAGCGAACAGGTGACCAGCGGCCGCCTCGCCGTCGAGGTCGATCTGTTCGACGCCCTGCCCGCACCGTTCGGCCTCATCCGCTACGGCGTCGCCCCCGACCACCCGCGCATCAAGGGGATCATCCGCGCCCTCCACCGCATCCTCGGTCGCGGCGACATGCGCTTCTTCGGCAACGTGGTCTTCGGTCGCGACATCACCCTCGAGGACCTCCGCGAGCACTACGACGGCGTCGTGTTCTCCACCGGCGCCCTCAAGGACGCCCAGCTGAACATCCCCGGCATCGACCTCGACGGCTCCTACGGCGCCGCCGACTTCGTCGCCTGGTACGACGGCAACCCCGACTACCCGCGCACCTGGCCGCTCGACCACGAATCCGTCGGCGTCATCGGCAACGGCAACGTGGCCCTCGACGTGGCCCGCATGCTCTCCAAGAGCGGCGACGAACTCCTCAAGACCGAGATCCCCGCCAACGTGTACCTCGGCAAGCAGGATTCGAAGATCACCGACGTCCACGTGTTCGGCCGCCGCGGCCCCGCCCAGACCAAGTTCACCCCGCTGGAGGCGCGCGAACTCGCCCACCCGAAGGGCGTGCAGGTCGTCATGGACCCGCGCGACATGGAGCAGATCACCGACGCCGAGTGGGAGAAGATCCGCGCCGACAAGCGCACGGACCAGATCGTCCGCACCTTCGAGGGCTGGCTGGCCGACCAGCAGGAGCGCGAAGAGAGCGGCGAGCAGCCGACGGATGCCCACGGAGGCGAGGTCAAGGTCCGCCTGCACATGCACTTCTGGCACCGCCCCGTTGAGGTCCTCGGCTCCGGCGAGAAGGACGAGGACGGCCAGCCCACCGGCCACGTCACCGGGATGCGCTTCGAGCGCACCGCGTTCGACGAGCATGAGCAGCTGATCGGCACCGGCGAGTACGTGGACTACGAGCTCGGCCAGGTGTACCGCGCTGTCGGCTACTTCGGCTCCGAACTCGCCGACGTCCCCTACAACGCGGACCGCGGCGTCATCCACAACACCGGCGGCCGCGTCACCGACGCTGAGGGTGCTGTGCAGTCCGGCCTGTACGCGAACGGGTGGATCAAGCGCGGACCCGTCGGCCTCATCGGCGCCACCAAGTCCGACGCCCTCGAGACCGTCACCCACATGCTGGAGGACATCGAGTCCGGCGCCCTCACCCCGTGCGCCGACCGCTCCGCTGACTCCGTGGTGCGGATGCTCGAGGACCGCGGTATCGAGTACACCGACTGGGACGGCTGGATGCAGCTGCACGACCACGAGGTCGCGCTCGGCGCCGCCGAACAGGACGCCGACGGCAACGCCCGCCCGTCCGTGAAGGTCGTGGACCGTGACGAGATGGTCCGGGTGTCCCGCGAGAAGAAGGCCGACGCCAGCGCCTGATCCCGACCCGGCGCTGCCGCCGCTGTTTCCCGTAGCGGGCCGGCCGGACCGTCAGAGCACGCGGGAGAGGAAGTCCTTCGTCCGCTTGTGCTGCGGATCGGCCAGCACGGTCGCGGGGTCGCCCTCCTCAACGATGACCCCGTCGGCCATGAAGACCAGCTTGTCGCCCACCTCGCGGGCGAAGCCCATCTCGTGCGTCACCACCATCATGGTCATGCCCTCGGCGGCGAGCTCCCGCATGACCCCGAGAACATCGCCGACGAGCTCCGGGTCGAGCGCGGAGGTCGGCTCGTCGAACAGCATCATGTCCGGTTCCATCGAGAGCGCCCGCGCAATCGCGACGCGCTGCTGCTGACCACCGGACAGCTGGCTCGGCATCGCCTGGCCGCGCTCCCCCAGACCCACACGGTCCAGGTTCGCCTGCGCGACCTTGCGCGCGTCTTCCTTGGAGCGGCCCAGCACCTTCCGCTGCGCCAGAACCAGGTTCTCCATCACGTCCAGGTGGCTGAACAGGTTGAACCCCTGGAACACCATGCCGATGCGGGAGCGGACACGGTCCAGCTCCGTCTCCGGGTCGGTGATGTCGATGCCCTCGATGAGGACCTGGCCGCTCGTCGGCTCCTCCAGGCGGTTCACGCAGCGCAGCAGCGTGGACTTGCCGGACCCGGACGGGCCGATCACGCACACCACCTGTCCGTGGTCCACATGGAAGTCGATGCCGGTGAGCACCTTCTTGTCACCGAACGACTTGTGCAGGCCCCGCACCTCGATCGCCGGCGCAACGGGGTCCATCTCCTGCGTGGGATGCAGGGGCTTGTGGGTGTTCGTGCGGCTCATCGGGATCCGCCTCGCTTCCTCTCCATGCGCGACACGATGCGGGTCAGCGGCAGTGTGATGGCCAGGTAGAACACGGCGGCCATCGTCAGGGACGTGGCGGTGCCGGCGGTGGGGCCGGAGCTCATCATGTCGCGGGCGAAGATGGTGAGCTCCTTCTCGCTCGCGGCGATGCCGATCACAAACAGCAGGGACGTGTCCTTGATCAGGATGACCAGCTCGTTCGTCAGCGGCGGCAGCACGATCCGCAGCGCCTGCGGCAGCGTCACCTGCACCATCGTCTGCGCCGGGGACATGCCCAGGGAGCGGGCCGCTTCGATCTGGCCCGGCGGGACCGCTTCGATGCCGGCGCGCAGCGTCTCCGCGAGGTACGCGGCGGCCACCATCATCAGGGCGAGCAGGCCCGCGCCGACGGGACCGCCGGGGGCGCGCCACCCGAACGCGATCGGCACACCGAACGCCATGAACAGGATGACGATCAGGGCGGGCAGACCGCGGAACAGCTCGATGTAGGCGGTGGCGAGCCAGCGGAACGGCGCCACCGGTGCGAGCTTCATCAGCACCAGGACGAGGGCGAAGACGAACCCGCCGGTGAAGGAGATGATCGTGTAGAGGATCGTGTTCTTCGCGCCGATCAGCAGCATGGTGGGCCAGGTTTCGGCGATGCCGTCGAGCAGGAAGAAGTTGTCGGCGATGGCGGGCCAGTCGGCGAGTGCGATCGCGGCGATGACGAGGAGGATGAACAGGGCGTAGAGCGACCAGTGGATCGCCCGCCTGCGTTGGGTACGGGTCACGGGATGGCTTTCGTCAAGGGGGAAGAGGAGTGGGCCGCCGATTCAGCGGCCCGCGCCCGGATCATTTGTCGGTGGAGAAGTACTTGTCGTAGAGCTTGTCGTAGGAGCCGTCTTCGCGCATGGCCTTGAGCTCCTTGTTGAACTCCTCGATCAGCTTGTCGTTGCCCTTCTTGGCTGCGAATCCGTACTGCTCACCCGTGTCGTACTCCTCCACGATGGCGAACTTGCCGTCCTTGGTGTGGGGGATGTTGACGGGGAGGTCCTGGAGGACGGCGTCGACCTGGCCGGCCTGGATGGCCTGCCACAGTTCGGCGTCACCGGGGAAGCTCTTCAGCTCGGCGCCGTCGAGGTTCTCCTTGGCGTAGATCTCGCCGGTGGAGCCGGTCTGGATGCCGACGGTCTTGCCCTTGAGGTCATCCTTGGTCTTGATGTCGGAGCCCTCGGCGACGAGCAGGGACTGCTTGGAGTCGTAGTAGCCGTCGGTGAACAGGAGGTTCTTCTTGCGGTCCTCGGTGATGGTCATGGCGGAGGCGCCGAGGTCGCATTCACCGGAGTTGAGGGCGAGACCGGACTGCAGGGAGTCGAACGCGGTGTCCTTGTAGACGTACTTCAGGCCCATCTTCTTGGCGACCTGTTCGGTGAGCTCCACATCGAAGCCGGTGTAGCCGCTGGGCGCGTTCTTGTCCTCCATTTCGAAGGGCTCGTAGGGTGCTTCGCCGCAGACGGTCAGGGTGCCGTCCTGGACGAGGTCGATGCCGTCGGGGTTGTCGCCGCCTCCGCTGCCGCCGCAGGCGGTGAGCAGGAGCGCCGAAGCGGCGGTCAGGGATGCAAGGGTGCGAATCTTCATGCCCCGAAGAGTACAGTGAAAGTGGCCTCCACCACAGTCCGAACCGTCGACTTCTGGGTGACCCAAGCCCTACTGATCGCTTTCGCGTCCGACATTTCGGACTCGAGGGCCGACAGGTGCCGTCAGCGGCGGATGCCGGCGAGGAAGTCGCCGATGCGGTCCAGCGCGTTCGCGATTGTGTCCGCATCCGGCAGCGTCACCAGACGGAAGTGGTCAGGGCGCGGATAGTTGAAGCCCGTTCCCTGGGTGACGAGGATCTTCTTCTCCCGCAGCAGCGCGTACGCGAGCTGCTCGTCATCCTCCACGGGGTACTGCTCGAGGTCCAGACGCGGGAACATGTACAGCGCCCCGGCCGGCTTGTTCACGCTCACTCCGGGGATCTCCATCAGGCCCTCGTAGGCGACATCGCGCTGCTCGCGCAGGCGCCCGCCGGGCAGCACCAGGTCGTCGATGGTCTGATACCCGCCGAGCGCGGTCGCGATCACATGCTGCGCGGGGACGTTCGCGCACAGTCGCATGTTGGAGAGGATCGTGAGGCCCTCGATGAAGTCGGCGGCATGGTCCTTCGGGCCGTACAGCATCATCCAGCCGGCGCGGAAGCCGGCCACCCGGTACGCCTTGGACAGGCCGTTGAAGGTGATGGTGAGCAGGTCCGGGGCGATGGACGCCATGGTGTGGTGCTCGGCGTCGTCGTAGAGGATCTTGTCGTAGATCTCGTCGGACAGGATCAGCAGGTCGTGCTCGCGGGCGACCTCCGCGATCTGCGCGAGGCGCTCCTTCGGGTACACCGCGCCGGTGGGGTTGTTCGGGTTGATCACCACGATCGCCTTCGTGCGGTCGGTGACCTTGGCGGCGATGTCCTCCACGTTCGGGAACCAGGAGTCGTCCTCGTCGAGCTCGTAGTGGACGGCCTTCCCGCCGGCGAGGGTGACCGAGGCGGTCCACAGGGGGTAGTCCGGCATCGGCACGAGGACCTCGTCGCCGTTGTCCACGAGCGCCTGCGCGAGCAGCTGGATCAGTTCGCTGACGCCGTTGCCGAGGTACACGTCCTCGACGGAGACGTCCGGCAGGCCCTGCTTCTGGTAGTACTGAGCGACCGCACGGCGGGCCGACGGGATCCCCTTCGACTCGCTGTACCCCTGCGCGGTGGGCAGCTGCTTGATGAAGTCGACCAGGATCTCATCCGGCGCTTCGAACCCGAACGGGGCGGGATTGCCGATGTTGAGCTTGAGGATGCGGTGGCCCTCCGCCTCCATCCGCGCCGCCTCTTCGAGCACGGGACCGCGCACATCGTAGGAGACGTTCCGGAGCTTCGAGGACTGCTTGAGCATCATCGCCCCAGTGTAAGCGTCGGGGGCCGACGGATTCCTCGGCGCCCGTCGGCCCCTACCCCGCGGTACCCGCCGCGCCCTCGCCGCCCCCCGGCCGGCCGATCCGCCGACGGTCACGACTTGGTCAAAGGCCCCACGGGCCCGCACCCATCTCTATAGCCTGGGCCCATGACTGAGAACCCCACCGCCGCGAACCCGTTCGCCGAGCCGTCCACGCTCCCCTACAACCTCCCCGACTTCTCCGCCATCCGCGACGAGCACTACCTGCCCGCCGTCCAGGAGGGCGTGGCGGAGGCCCGCGCGGCGTTCGCCCGCATCGCCGACGCCACCGACGAGCCCACCTTCGAGAACACGGTGGAGGTGCTGATCTCGCCATCGGCGATGCTGGAGCGCGCCGCCATCACCTACTTCAACATCGCCGGTTCCGACGGCACCGAGGAGCGCCTCGCCGTGGAGGGAGACATCGTCTCCGCCCTCACCGAACTCGACAACGACATGGTCCTCAACCCGGCGGTCTTCCGCCGCCTCGATGACCTGCACTCCCGCCGCGACCAGCTCGACCTCACCGCCGAACAGCTGCGGATCCTGGAGAAGCTGCACCTGCGCTTCACCCTGAGCGGCGCCGCCCTCAGCGACGAGGACCGCGCCGAACTCGCCGACCTCAACATGCGGATCGCGGACGCCCAGACCCGCTTCAGCCAGCAGGTCACCGAGGACATGAACGACGGCGGCGTGCTCATCCACGCCGAGGAGGAGCTCGCGGGCCTCTCCCAGCAGCAGAAGGACGCCGCCCGTGCCGACGCCCAGGCGGCCGGGCACGATGAGGGCTGGATGCTCACCCTGCAGTTCCCCACCATGCAGCCGCTGCTCGCGGACCTGGAGAACCGTGAGGTCCGCGAAATGCTGCACGTCGCGTCCGTGGAGCGCGGCGATTCGAACTGGCAGCTCGCCGCTGAGATCGCGGCGATGCGCGCGAAGAAGGCCGCGATGCTCGGCTTCGAGGACTTCGCCTCCCTCGCCGTCGCGGACCGCACCGCCCGCACCCCCGAGGCCGTGGAGGGCCTGTTCGAGAAGACGGTCGCGCCGGCGATGAGGAACGCCGACCGCGAAGCGGCGAAGATCGCCGACCGCGCGAAGCAGGACGGCATCGACGAGCTCAAGCCGTGGGACTGGTCGTACTACTCCGATCTCATCTCCACCGAGGAGTTCGCGGTGGACCCGGAGGAGCTGCGCCCCTACTTCACCCTCGACCGGGTCCTGGAGGACGGCGTGTTCTACGCCGCGCACATGGTGTACGGCATATCCTTCCGCGAGCGCGAGGACCTCGTCGGCTACCACCCGGAGGTGCGGATCTGGGAAGTCTTCTCAGCCGATGGGGAGGGCATCGGCCTGTTCCTCGGCGACTTCTTCACCCGCCCCACCAAGCGCGGCGGCGCCTGGATGAACCCCCTGGTCAACCAGTCGAAGAAGAGCGGCACGAGCCCCGTCATCGTCAACAACCTCAACATCGTTCCCCCGGCTGAGGGCGCCCCCGCGTACGTCACGCAGGACAACGTCCGCACGCTCTTCCACGAGTTCGGGCACGCCCTGCACGGCCTCCTCTCGGACGTGGACTACGCGGAGGTGTCCGGCACGTCGGTGGAGCGGGACATCGTGGAGTACCCGTCGCAGGTCAACGAGATGTGGATCTACCACCCGGCGATCCTGCCGAACTACGCCCGCCACATCGACACGGGACAGGTGGTGCCGCAGGAGCTGATCGACAAGATGCAGGCCGCGGAACAGTGGGGCGAGGGCTTCGGCACCGTGGAGTACCTGCGCGCCGCCGTGCTCGACTGGCGCTGGCACCGCCTGCCGGCGTCGCGGGATGCGCAGCCGGTCCAGGACCCGGTCGCGTTCGAGAACGACGCGCTGACCGATGCGGGGCTGATGCATCCGCTGGTGGAGTCGCGCTACCGCACCAGCTACCTCAACCATTCGTTCTCCGGCGGCTACGAGTCGGGGTACTACTCGTACCTGTGGGCAGAGGTCTTCGATGCGGACACGGTCGCCTGGTACGGCGAGAACGGCGCCGGGGCCGACGGGGCCCGCGGTGACGATGACGCTGACGCGCAGCTGGAGGCGATCCGTCGCTGCGGTGACGCGTTCGGTCGCCACATCCTCGCGATCGGCGGCAGCGCCCCGATCCCGGAGGCGTTCCGTGCGATGACGGGCCGTGAGGCGCGGATCGAGCCGCTGCTGAAGCGCCGCGGCCTCGCCTGAGCCGCCCAAGCACCGATCCGTCTGCACGTTCGGGATTTTTCCGCCGATCTTTCCCGAAACTGCAGACGGATCGGGCCCCGGCGTGGGAGCCGCGCCTAGCGCCGACCACTTGTCCCCAATCACCCCGCGCCGGTTCACCTGCGCGGGAGGGGAGGTAACGCTGGGGCGCATGGTTCGAGACGATTCTCCGCAGCGCCTTCGGCATGGCGTATTCCTCGTGGGTGAGGCGCTCGCCCTGGGGGTGAGCCGCGACCGCCTGCGGTGCAATGACTTTCAACGGGTGGGTCGCGGACTCTACGCATGGTCGCGCACGCAGATCAGTGAATATCTCCTGGCTGCGGCGCTGTGTCGGCAGTATCCGGGGGCCGTGGTGTCGCACGATTCGGCCGGGCGTCTGTGGGGCATGCCGATGGAGCACAGCCGGGACGCGTGGCGGCCGGGGATGCCGATCCATCTGATGGCGCCGCCGGGGCGACGCATGCGCAGCACCGAGCTGATCACGTGGCACTACGGAGGTCTGGATGATGATGATGTGGTGCACGTCGATGGGACCCGCGGATACGGCGGCTGGGTGCCGAACGACGAGAAGCACCGCTATATCCTTCGGGTGACGTCTCGGTCGCGCACCTGGTTCGATCTGACGCGCTCACTGCCACTGGACTGGGCGGTGGCGCAGGCAGATCATCTGCTGCGCATCCCGCGCGAGCAGTTCGAGCGGCGGACCCGGCCCTATGCCACTCGGGAGTCCCTCGAGCATCTGCTGCGGCGGTGCCGGGGCCGCGCGGGGGCGAAACGCGGCCGGAAGATCCTGTCCTTCGCTCGGGTCGGTGCAGACTCACCAGCGGAGACGCGCTGCCGGCTCGCCTTCCGGTTCGGCAGGCTGCCGGAACCGGAGCTGAACGCTCGGCACCTTGCCGACGATGGGTCAGTGGTGGCGCAGACCGATTTCACGTTCCGTAAGTTCGGCGTCGTCGTGGAGTACGACGGTGCGGTGCACTTCGAGGGGGATGCGGCTCAGCGGGGGCAGCGTCGGACGATCCGCCTGCGCGGGCTCGGGCTGATCGATCTCCACCTGTTCCGCGATGATCTGCCGCGGCCGATCCCCGGGGAGAGCGATGAGAGCGTGATGCGTCGGCTCGCCACGTGCCCGGCGGTGACGGTCGTGGCGGAGGAACTGCGGCGGCAGGGATGGCGGCGCTGAGTGGCCCGTTCTCCGCGGTACCGAGCACCCTCTCTTCGCAGCGATGCTTCGCGCTCCGCCGCGGCACGTTCGATCCGTCTGCGCATGCGGGATTTCCCAGTCGAATATCCCCGAAAGGGACGAAGGATCGTCCACCACGCGGCGAGCGGTCGCGGCCTAGCGCGACGACTGCGCGCCGTGGGCTGAACCGAAGGCGCGCACCAGGGTTCGGGCTGTCCTCTCCCCCGCGGTGAGGGCTTCCTCGTATTCGCGGCGGAGCATCAGCGCCAGCGACCCGAGGTACACCACGACCAGCTGTTCGCTGAGTTGCCGCGCGGCTTCGGTGTCGTGGCCGACGAGCGGCAGCGCGTGCTCGTACGTGCGGTCGTAGAGCATGGCGGTCTCCTCATCGAGGACGGCCTGGAGTTCAGGCGTCGGATCGTCGATGGAGGCGGCGGTGCCGCTGAATGCGCACCACCGTTCGGTGAGCCGCACCCGCTGGTAGGTGCGGGTCGCGCTCCAGAGGCAGAGGAGGCGCTCTTCGTCGTCGGCGGCGTCGGCGATGGCGGCGGTCCATTCCTCGCGCCAGACGTCGAGCCGACGCTTCAGTGCCGCGACCAGCAGGCCCTCTTTGTTGCCGAAATGGGTGTAGAGGCTCGGCGGGGAGGCGCCGGCGTGCTTGAGGATGCGGTCCACGGGGGCCGACGGGACCCCGTCGACGAACAGGACCGCGTCGGCTGCGTCGAGGAGGCGTTCGCGGACGGGTTTGGCAGTGCGCGTGCGGCCCTCGGCGGGGTCTGGGGACTGCTGCGTCGATCGAGTGGCGGCCACAGGTCCTCCTTGGGGTGGGCGGCCGACGGTGTCGAGGCAACTGTACGCCGTCCAGGCCGCAGGTCGGTCCAAGGGTGGGGCGCCGCTGGGTCACAGACCTCACACCTATAACGCACATTATTGCCGGCAGGTATAGCGAGCGTTATCGTGCTGTCGATGACGCTTCCGCAGCGACCCGTGACCACCGACCGCTCCGACCCGCGCCGATTCGCCCAGCACCCCCTCTGACCGCTGCCCCATCGGCCCGCGCCTCCACCAGCCCACGCACGATCGTCCGCCGCCATCCCCATCGCCCCGCCATCGACGAAGGAGAACGCCTTGGCCCTCACCCCGACATCCCATGACCACCGCACCACCGCCGACGGCGCCCCCGCCAGCCTCTTCATCGCCGGCCAGTGGCTGCCCGCCGCCTCCGGCGCCACCCGGGACATCACCTGCCCCGCCGACGGCCGCCATGTGCTCACCGTGTCCGAAGCCGACCCGGCCGACACCGAGAAGGCGATCGCCGCCGCCCGCCGCACTTTCGACGACACCGACTGGCAGTTCGTCCCCTTCCAGGAGAAGGCGCAGATCCTGAACCGCCTCGCCGACCTCCTCGAACGCGACCGCCGCGAGGTGGCGCGCATGGAGGCGGAGGACACCGGCAAGCGCTACGTGGAGTCGCTGGGCGACATGGACGACATCGTCGGTGTGTTCCGCCATTTCGCGCAGATCGCCGGGCAGGAATCCGGCCGCACCATCGACACCGGTGACCCCACGATCTCCTCGCGCACCGTCACCGAAGCGGTCGGCGTGTGCGCCCTGATCACCCCGTGGAACTTCCCGCTGCTGCAGACCGCGTGGAAGATCGCGCCCGCAATCGCGGCCGGCAACACGTTCGTCCTCAAGCCCGCTGAGCTGACCCCGCAGTCGGCGATGTGGCTGATGGACGCGCTGAAGGAAGCGGGCCTGCCCGACGGAGTCGGCAACCTCATCACCGGCCGGGGCGCCCACGCGGGTGCGCCGCTGTCCACCCACGAGGACATCGACCTCGTCTCCTTCACCGGCGGTGTGGAGACGGGGCGCCTGCTGATGGCCAACGCGGCGACGACCGTGAAGAAGGTGGCGCTGGAACTGGGCGGGAAGAACCCGAACATCATCTTCGCCGACGCCGATCTCGATGCCGCCATCGACAACGCCCTCACCGCGATCTTCCTCGACTCCGGCCAGGTGTGCTCCGCCGGATCCCGCCTCATCGTCGAGGAGTCCGTGCACGATCAGGTGGTGGAGGAACTGGTGCGCCGCACCAAGAACATCCAGCTGGGCGGCATCTATGACGAGAACGCCGAAACCGGTGCGCTCATCAGTGAGGAGCACCTGCAGAAGGTCGCCGCGTTCGTGGACAGCGCCGTGGCGGAGGGCGCGACCCTGCTCGTCGGCGGGCAGCGCGCCACCGGCACGCAGGGCTCGACCGACCTCGCGAAGGGCTGCTTCTACCTGCCCACCGTCCTGGATGACTGCACCACCGAGATGGCCGCCGTGCAGGAGGAGTCCTTCGGCCCCATCGTCACCATCGAGACGTTCACCGGCGACAGCGACGAGGAGAAGGAGAAGGCGGCGCTGCGCATCGCCAACGACACGATCTACGGGCTCGCCGGCGCTGTCTGGACGAAGAACGCCGGCCGCGCCGAGCGGGTCGCGAAGCGTCTGCGCCACGGCACGGTCTGGATCAACGACTTCCACCCGTACGTCCCGCAGGCCGAGTGGGGCGGCTTCAAGCAGTCCGGCTTCGGCCGCGAACTCGGCCGCGTGGGCCTGGAGGAGTACCAGGAGATCAAGCACATCTGGCACAACACCTCCCCCGCCCGCGCGAACTGGTTCGCCGACGGCGACACCCCGTCCGTCATGCCGAACACCAGCTGCTGACCTGTCAGGGCCGACGGACGCCGCGAACCCGTCGGTCCCCCTGCTCTTCGCGCCGACCCGGCGCCCCCACGACTGAAGGAGACCCGCATGTCCAACCGCACCCACTACGACTACGTGATCGTCGGCGGCGGATCCGCCGGATCCGTCCTCGCCAACCGGCTCTCCGCCGACCCCGAGACCAGCGTGCTCGTCCTCGAAGCGGGCCGCCGCGACTTCGTGTTCGACCCGTTCGTGCACATGCCCGCCGCGCTCATGTACCCCTCGGGCAACCCCCTGTACGACTGGCGGTACCAGACCGACCCCGAACCCCATATGGGCGGCCGCCGCGTCTCCCACACCCGCGGCAAGGTCCTCGGCGGCTCCTCCTCCATCAACGGCATGATCTTCCAGCGCGGCAACCCCGGCGACTACGAGAAGTGGGCCGAGAACGAGGGCATGGAGCACTGGGACTTCGCCCACTGCCTGCCGTACTTCAAGCGCATGGAGACCACCCGCGCCGGCGCGGATGCGTGGCGCGGCGGCTCCGGCCCCCTCATCCTCGAACGCGGCCCCGCCGACAGCCCGCTCTTCCAGGCGTTCTTCGAAGCCACCCAGCAGGCCGGCTACGCGCCGACGGATGACGTCAACGGCTACCGTCAAGAGGGCTTCGCCAAGTTCGACCGCAACGTCAACAACGGCCGTCGCTGGTCCGCCTCCCGCGCCTACCTGTGGCCGATCCGGGGCCGCAGGAACCTCGACATCACCACGCTCGCGTTCGTCACCGACCTGATCTGGCAGGGCAACCGCGTCACCGGCGTCCAGTACACCCGCGGCCGCTCCAGTCACACGGTCACCGCCGGTGAGGTGATCCTGTGCGGCGGCGCGTTCAACACCCCGCAGCTGCTGGAGCTCGCCGGAGTCGGCGACCCGGAGGTGCTGAAGAAGGCCGGCGTCACGCCCCGCATCGACCTGCCCGGTGTGGGTGAGAACCTGCAGGACCACCTCGAGGTGTACCTGCAGCACGCCTCCACCCAGCCGGTGTCGATGATGCCGGCGCTGGAGAAGTGGCGCGCCCCGTTCATCGGTGCGGACTGGCTGTTCAACCGCCAGGGCCCCGCCGCCACCAACCACTTCGAGGCCGGCGGCTTCATCCGCACGAACGATGAGGTCAAGTATCCGAACCTGATGTTCCACTTCCTGCCGCTCGCGGTCCGCTACGACGGCTCCGGCGGCGGTCACGACCACGGCTACCAGGTGCACATCGGCCCCATGAACTCCGATGTGCGCGGCCGCCTCCACATCACCAGCAGCGACCCGCGCCAGCACCCGTCGATCCTGTTCAACTACCTCTCCACCGAGAACGACCGCCGCGAATGGGTCGAGGTGATCCGCGCGGCGCGGCACATCCTGTCGCAGCCCGCGTTCGATGCCTTCAGCGGCGGCGAGATCTCCCCGGGACCGGACGTGGAGACGGACGAGGAGATCATCGACTGGGTGGCGCGCGACGCCGAAACCGCACTGCACCCCTCGTGCTCCGCGAAGATGGGCGTGGACGACATGGCCGTGGTGGACCCGCACTCCATGAAGGTGCACGGCACCGAGGGTCTGCGCGTGGTGGATGCGTCCGTGTTCCCGTCGGTCACCAACGGCAACATCTATGCTCCCGTCATGATGGTTGCAGAGAAGGCCGCCGACGCGATCGCCGGCAATACGATGCTCACCCCCGAGAACCCTCCGGTGTACCGCGCGAACGCCGGGATGCCCCTCTACCCGGAGGGCGACCCCCGCAACGACGCCTGGAACGCGAAGGACGGTGTGCCGACCGCGCTCGAGGCGATGGCCGCACAGGACTTCGACGGACTCGCCCGCCGCGGCTTCGCCAACACCGGTGCCGGCGCTGAGGAGCGCTGAGCCATGGCCCGCACCTACACCTCTGACCTCCCGGTGGTGAACGAGCCGCGCCCGAAGTGGCTCGTGTTCGGAGTCGCCGCCGTGTTCACCGTGGTGGTGTCCGGCTGGGCGCTGTTCGCCCCCGCCAACGCCGAGGGCGTCCTCGGCGCCGCGGTCGAAGTGATCGGCGACTGGGTGGGCTGGGCGTACATCGCGCTGGCCACCGTGGTCCTCGCGTTCGTCATCTACCTGGCGATCCGCTTCGGCCGGGTCCGCCTCGGCCAGGACACCGACCGGCCGGAGTTCTCCACGTTCGCATGGGCGTCCATGCTGTTCGCCGCCGGCATCGGCACCGACGTCATGTTCTTCGCCGTCGCCGAGCCCGCCACCCAGTTCCTGAGCCCGCCCAGCGGCGAGCCGGGGACCGTGCAGGCGGCGCGCGAAGCGGTCGTGTGGCCGCTGTTCCACTACGGCGTCACCGGCTGGGGCATGTACGCACTGATGGGCATCGCGCTCGGCTACTTCGCGCACCGCCGCGGCCTCCCGCTCGCGGTCCGCTCCGCCCTCTACCCTCTGGTGGGCCGACGGATCCACGGCGCAGTCGGTCACGCCGCCGACATCGCGACGGTGCTCGGCACCATCTTCGGCGTCGCCACCTCGCTCGGCATCGGCGTGGTGATGCTGAACGTGGGCCTCGGGGTCCTGTTCGGGTTCGAGCAGGGGGTGCCGGTGCAGGTGGGCCTGGTGGTCCTCGCGGTCGCGATGGCGACGATCTCGGCGACGACCGGTGTGGACAAGGGCATCCGCATCCTGTCGCAGCTGAACGTGGCGCTGGCGCTCGTCCTCGCCGGCTGGGTGCTGGTCACCGGCCACACCACGTACCTGCTGCGCGCCGCGGTGATGAACGTGGGTGACTTCGTGTCCATGTTCCCCGGCCTCACCCTCAACACGATGGCGTACGACTACGACGCCCTCTGGATGAACTCCTGGACCCTGTTCTTCTGGGCCTGGTGGGTGGCGTGGGCGAGCTTCGTCGGCATGTTCCTCGCACGCATCTCCCGCGGCCGCACCATCCGCCAGTTCGTGATCGGCACCCTGCTGATCCCGTTCTCCTACATCCTCATGTGGGTGACGGTGTTCGGGAATGCCACCATCAAGCGCATCACCGACGGCGACACCGCGTTCGGTCAGGTCGCCGCCGATTCACCCGAGTCCGGGTTCTTCGAACTGCTCAGCCAGGTGCCGCTGGCGCCGGCGGTGATCGCAGTGGCGACGTTCGTGGGTCTGCTGTTCTACGTCACCAGTGCCGACTCCGGCGCCCTGGTGATGGCGAACCTGTGCTCCGAACTCCCCCACGCGGAGGCGGATGCGAAGCCGTGGCTGCGGATCTTCTGGGCCGCGGCGACCGGCGTCATCACGATCGCGATGCTGATCGTCGGCGGCATCACCGCGCTGCAGTACGCGACCGTGGTGATGGGTGTGCCGTTCGCGATCGTGATGGTGCTGGTGATGCTGGGCCTGCACCGGGCGCTCAGCGAAGAGGAGCGCACCAGCCTCGCCTACCAGCGCTCCGTGCGCGGAGCGGTGGTCGGGCGCATCGCTGCGCAGGACCGCAACAGCACGGGCGGGTCCTGGAAGCGCCGCTTGGCGCGGCAGTTCGGGTCCGTCACCCAGCGCCAAGCCGAAGCCGAGCTCTCCGCCCGGGTCATCCCCGCCATGGAGGAGGTCCGCAGCGAGCTCCAGGGCCACGGCGTGGACGTCGCGATCAACCATGAGGAGATCCGCCTGGAGTCCGTGGTCAAGGCCGTCACCCTGCTGGTGCCGGCGGCGGAGGAGGGCTATGAGCACTTCGAGTACCGGGTGCAGATCCGTGAGATGCGCGCACCGACCTACGGCCGCGGCATGATCGAAGCGGATGACACCACCTACGAGGTGGAGACGCTGGTGCCCGGTGGCGGTGTCTACAACATCATGGGGTGGAGCGAGGAGGAGATCGCGCACGACATCCTCAATCACTTCACCTGGTGGTCCGGCACGTTCATCAAGCCGGAGGCCGACGTCCAGGCCTGACCCTGCGGCCGCGAGGCGCGCACCGTCAGCGCATGCACGCTTCGGCGGTGCGCGCCGCGGGGGCTTCGCTGCCGCGGAAGCGTTCGCGGATCCGTCGGGCGGTGCGGAACAGCAGGAACGCACCCGCGATCGCCCCGATGATCACGATGACCGCGACCGCGCCGGCGAGGATCGGCAGCAGGACCGCGACGAGGGCGAGGACCACAGCGGCGATGTCCTCACCGGTGCTGACCAGTACGTTCGACACCGGCTCCGGGGAGGCGTTGACGACGGCGCGGGTGCCGGCCTTCGCGGCGTGGACGCTCAGCGCGGAGAACGCGCCAACGGCCGCGAGGACAACGGCGTTGGCGGTGTCGGTCTCCCCGCCCAGCAGGAAGCCGATCGCGCCGCCGGCGATGGGGCGCACCACGGTGTGGATGGCGTCCCACACGGAGTCGAGGAACGCGACCTTGTCGGCGAGGAAGTCCACCACGAGCAGGATCCCTGTGATGACGAGGACATCAGTGCGGCCCATGACGTCCGGGACCACGCCGACCTGGAAGAACCGGTCGGCGATGCCGAGCATGAACAGCATCAGGTAGGGGCGGATACCGCTGACGGCACCGGAGCTGAGGGTCATCATCAGCGCTTCCATGGCGCCTCGCTTTCGTCGTGGAGCGATTCGCGTTCAGTGTAGCCACGCGGTGGGAGGGGCGCGGGGCCGGGCCGACGGGGTCCGCCCTCCCCGGAGGACCGACGGGCTCCGCCGTTCGACGCCAGCCGACGGGGCCCACCGGCCCTAGTGAGCCCGGGCCCCGGGGCGTAGTGTGGCGGCATGGCACAGTTCCGCAGACCCGCATCGCTCACCCCCGCCCAGCAGGAACAGATCGAGGGCGGCACGGATCCCGCTCTGAAGGACCAGATCGCGCACGATTCGGCGGCTGCTCTGCTGCGCGAAACCCGCGGCACCGTGGACCCGTCGGCCGTGGAGCGGATCCTCCGCCTCGCCGAGAGCGAAGGCCTGGACGACATGGCGGCGCTGTGGTCGGGCGCGCCGGCGGTGTCACTGCCGGGTGCGCTGTGGCGGCTGTACGTGCTGCACACGTGGGTGCAGCAGCAGACGGCGGAGGTGCGGCGGCGCTACCAGATCGGGACGCAGTCCGCTCCGGGGCTGCGCTACCGCTCCGGCATCGCGAACCCGCCGGACCTGGACGATATGCGCCGCACTCTGGACGAGATCCTGCGCGGCGCGTTCACCGGCGACCTGTCGATGGCGCTGCTGCGGGCCTCCGCGGTCGCGATGCTCTCGGCCTACGGAACAGCGCACCTCGCGGACGCACCGGGCTCCGGGGCCGACGACCCCTCAGCCGACGGCGCGGGCCGCATCACGATGCAGGCGGACCGTCTGCACCGTCTGGGCGAGGACCTGGAGGCGGCCGGCCGGGCAGCGGCCGGCGGCTCCCTCTTCTGAGCAGAGACCACGTTTTCCGTTGACGTCACGGCCGGTCACCTGACCATCACCTGAACGTTACCGACATGTAACTCCACTGCCCGCCCAAGAAATCCTCTGACCTGGCACAACGCCGTTGCGCAGAATTGGGACCGGGCTGGGCCCACGCGATGGGCCTGTTGTACAGTGGAATCGCGTCGGGTCGCGGCAGCCCCGGGCTCCAACCTCTGCCGCTTCGAGCGGCCTTCGCGCCGACAGGCGCTCCCGGCCCGACGCGTCAACGTCATCCTCCCCGACCGCCGATCACTCCGCCGAGCCCCGCCATCGCGCGTGCACCACGAAGCAGTGGCCGGCGGCGCCGCATCGCCCCGACTGCAGACTGGACATTCCATGCGTCTGTTCGCGCCGAAGCACCAGAAATCGATCTACGACCTCTTCGGCGATCTCTCCCAGATCCTCGTGGTCAGCAGCGAGGCCCTGTCGCGGGCGTTCGGTGAGGCCCCCTCGGAGCGGCCCGCCCTGATCCGACCGATCGAGAAGGGCGCCGCGGACGCCGCGAAGGTGACCCGCCGCATCGCGAACATCCTCGCGGTCTCCCTCATCACTCCGTTCGAAGCGGAGGTCCTGCACGAGCTGTCGCACCGGATGTCGAACGTGGCGGCGCAGATCCATCGCACCGCAGACCTGACCGTGCGCCTCGGCATGGGGTCGCTGCCGCCGCGCCTGCTCGATGCGGCGACGGTGCTGGAGCGCGCCGCCGGGCACACCGTGGAGGCCACCTGGGAGATGTCCGATGTGGCGGCGCTGTCCACGTTCTACGACGAGATGCGCCGCATGGACACCCACGTGCAGGAGCTGCTGCGCCGTGCCCTGACTGATCTGCTGCGCCCCTCGCCGCCGGAGAACGAACAGGCGGGGGCCCGTGCCGCGCAGGGCGCCCCGAACGTGGGCAGCGTGTCGACATCCACCATGGAAACACCGGACCTGTTGGGGGTTCTGCGCACGCGGGAGATCATTGCGGCGATGGAGGAGATCGCTCACGCCCACCAGGCAGTGGCCCAGACCGTCGACCTGCTGAGGGTGAAGGATTCGTGACCCTCGGCATGCTCGGGGTCGTCATTGCGAGTGCGCTCGCGATGGCGTGGATGAACGGCTTCCACGACGCCCCGAACGCCATGTCCACCACGATCGTCACGAAGAACCTTCCGGAGCACACCGCTCTGCGGATCGCCGCAGTCCTCAACGGCCTCGGCGCGGTTCTCGGGGTCGCATTCCTCATCACCGTGGACACCACGCTGGTGTCGATAGCCGGCCTGCCCGCGTTCATGGAGAACGCGGGCCCGCACTTCGGGCTGGTACTGGCTTCGGCAGTGCTGGTGTCGATCCTGTGGAACGTGATCACGTGGCTGGCGGGGATCCCGTCGTCGTCCTGGCATGCGATCTTCGGCGGCCTGCTCGGCGCCATGGTCGCCACCGGCCATCGCAGCGTTGATGCACTGGCGGTGGCGCTCTTCGTGGCGCCTCTGCTGCTCGCACCGGTGATGGGCATGGCCCTGTCCTTCGCGCTGACGCACGTCCTCGCGTCCTTCACCAGCCGGGAGATCGGCCGCACCCGCCATCTGCGACTGCTGCAGACCCTGTCAGCGTCGACCGTGGCGCTGGGCCACGGCATCAACAACGGCCGCCTGCCGATGGGGATCATCCTGGTGGCGCTGGCGGCGCACGGCGGCACCCCGATCGATCATGTGGTGGCAGACGGGGAGATGCGCGTCCCGCTGCTGGTGATGGTGGCGGTGCCGTTGTTCCTCGCCCTGGGAACGCTGGCCGGAGCCAAGCGCATCATCCGCACACTGGGGCGGCGCCTGACTGACCTGTCGACCCCGCAGGGGCTGGCAGCGGAGACGTCCACGGCGCTCGTACTGTACGTGGTGGCGTTCGGTATGCAGGTGCCGGTGTCGAGTTCGCAGACCATCACGTCGTCGATCGCGGGAAGTGCGATGGCGGTGTCGAGGCGCCAGGTGAACTGGGGCCTGTTCATGCGGATTGCGGCGTTCTGGGTGCTGACCCCCGGGTTCTGCTTCCTGGCGGCGCTGCTGGGGGCCGGCCTGGTGGCACCGTTGGTCTGAACCAGCGGACCGCTCACCCTACTTTCGGAGGACGGCCGGCGCCGTCGGCATCACCTAGACTCGCGGTGTTCGCGCGGCCGGTGAGCGGCCTGCGCATCCCGTTCCGCTGTCTGAGGAGAAGCCCATGTCCAGCAACCAGTTCGGCCCCCAGGACGACGAGTCCCGCCGTCCTTCCTTCGGCCTGCCCGGCCCGTCCCAGCCGTCGGCGAACGGTGGTGAGCCGGACTTCTCCGGGTCGGCATCGCACCCGTCGGCCTCCGGTGAGGGGTTCGACGGTTTCTCCGGCTCGATGGATCACCAGTTCGGCCAGTCGTCCGCGTCCCAGTTCGGGTCCTCGGCGCCGGCGAGCGGCGCCGGGTCGTCGGCCCACGGCTTCCGCCAGTCGTCCGCCTCGCAGTTCGGACAGAACTCCACCTCGCCGTTCGGCCAGTACGCTCCGGCGCACCCCGACCACCGCATGGGCCCGACCGGCCTGCCGACGGGCGGCCCGGGCGGCCCGCGCAAGAAGCAGAAGCCGGTGGGCATCATCCTGACGATCATCGGCGGTGTGCTGACGCTGGCGAGCATCGCCATGTTCATCGTGTCGCTCGTGATGTTCGGCAACTCGATCGGTTCCATGGCGGACCAGTTCGCCGGTGACACGGTGAACGGCTCGGCCGTGTCCGGCGGCGAGAGCTCCTACACGGTCACGACCGACGGCATGGCTGTGGTGATGCCGGCGGTGGCCACCAAGGACCTCTCCACCGCATCCTGCACCGCTGTTGACCAGGACGGGAACGATATCGCCCCGCAGACCGATTCGAACACGGAGACGATCGGCGAGGTCGGCGGCGTGGAGTACTCCACCGCGAAGCAGGCGTTCTTCTCCGAGGACGGGTCCTCCATGACGGTCACCTGCTCCGGCGTCACGGAGCCGATCATGGTGATCGGCCCGGTGGGCATCGGCTCGTTCATGGGGGCCGGTGGCCTCCTGCTCGGTGCGATCGGTGTGGGCCTGCTGGGTGTGGGCCTGCTGATCGCCGGCATCATCGTGATGATCGTGCGCGCCGCCGGCCGCTCGAAGGCCGCTGCCTGATCACAGCATCCGACGGCCCGGTCGGGTTCCCTGCGCGGGGACCGGGCCGGGCCGTCTCATACCGTGCACCCTGCTCACCGTAGGGCGGCGACGGTGGGTACCGTAGGGAGCACTGACGTTCTAGGGAGAGTGGAATGCATCCTCGCGCCGGCAGGGTCGCCGAAGCAGGCGACCTCATCGATGTCGAAGCCCTCATCGACGCATACTTCGACCAGCACCCCGACCCGGAGAACCCCGATCAGCGGGTCGCCTTCGGAACCTCCGGGCATCGCGGAAGTTCGTTCGATACGGCCTTCAACGAGGACCACATCGCCGCGACCACGCAGGCTATCGTGGAGTACCGCGCCCAGCAGGGCATCCGCGGCCCGGTGTACGTGGGTCGCGATACGCACGCACTCAGCCAGCCGGCGTTCGATACGGCTCTGGAGGTGCTGGGCGGCAACGGCGTGACCGCGCTGATCGACGCGCTCGGCACCTACACCCCCACCCCTGCGGTGTCGCACGCGATCCTCACCCACAACCGCGGCAAGGGCGCGAGCGATCCTTCGAGGGCCGACGGGATCGTCATCACCCCGAGCCACAACCCGCCGCGCGACGGCGGCTTCAAGTACAACCCGCCGCACGGCGGCCCCGCGGACACGGATGCCACCAGTTGGATCCAGGACCGCGCCAATGAGCTCATCGCGGGCGGTCTGAAGGACGTGAAGCGGATGCAGCGTGCGCAGGCGCTGCACACAGCGCAGAAGCACGACTACCTGTTCCACTATGTGCAGGACCTGCCGAACGTGGTGGACATCGAGGCGATCCGCCGTGCTGGGGTGCGGATCGGCGCGGACCCGCTGGGCGGCGCCGCGGTGGACTACTGGGCGCAGATCGCGGAGATGCACGATCTGGATCTGACGGTGGTGAACCCGCAGGTGGATCCGCAGTGGGGCTTCATGACCCTGGATGCGGACGGCATCATCCGGATGGACTGCTCCAGCCCGCAGGCGATGGCGTCGCTGCTGGAGAAGAAGGACCAGTTCGACATCGCCACCGGCAACGACGCCGATTCGGATCGGCACGGCATCGTCACCCCGGACGGCGGGCTGATGAACCCGAACCACTACCTGGCGGTGTCGATCGACTATCTGTTCTCGAACCGACCGGACTGGCCGGCGGAGGCGGCGATCGGGAAGACCCTGGTGTCCAGCTCGCTGATCGACCGGGTGGGCGGCCGCCTGGGCCGTCAGGTGCGGGAGACTCCGGTGGGCTTCAAATGGTTCGTGCCCGGGCTGCTGGAAGCGTCCGTCGGCTTCGGCGGTGAGGAGAGCGCGGGCGCGTCGTTCCTGCGGCGCGACGGCTCCGTGTGGACCACCGATAAGGACGGGATCATCATGGCGCTGCTGGCGTCGGAGATCACCGCGGTGACGGGCAGGAACCCGCATCAGCACTACCTGGAGCTCGTTCAGGAGTTCGGTGAGACGGCCTACGGTCGCCTGTCGGCGCCGGCGGATCGCGAGGCGAAGGCGAAGCTGAAGAAGCTGTCGCCGGATGACGTGACCGCGACCGAGGTGGCGGGTGAGCCGGTGGAGACGGTGCTGACTGAGGCTCCGGCGGGCGGCCCGATCGGCGGCGTGAAGGTGCTGACCGAGTCGGCGTGGTTCGCTGCGCGCCCGTCGGGCACGGAGGACATCTACAAGATCTACGCCGAGTCGTTCCGCGGCGAGGAGCACCTGCAGCAGGTGCAGGCCGCGGCGCAGGACGTGGTGGATCGGGCGCTGAAGGGCTGACCGGAGGGGCCGACGGGTGCCGCCGGTGGCGGTGTCCTGAGGCACGGTCGAGACCATCACCCCGTGACATGTCCGAGCCCAGCCCCTAGGCTGGAGCGGTAGAGCAGTCGTCCACGATCGGTGCGTTCCGCGCGCGAAGGGGGTTCGTATGAACCACGATGCTGCGCGTCACCGCACCCAAAAAGCGGCCCTGCACGTGTCTGTGTCCGCTGCGGCGCTGGGCGCCCTGGTCGTGCCCACCACAGCCTCTGCAGAGGCTCCTGGGCCTGCAGAGCACCGGCCCGCTGCCGCAGTGGAGGCATCGTTGAACCGCTCGACTGCGCTGGACGGTCCCACTGTGAGCGGGAAGATCAGCGATTCTGGGGACTCTGACCGCGGGCGGAACAACGAGAAGCGTCCAGGAACGAGCGCACCGGAGACGCCACAGCCTACGGAAACCCCGACGCCGTCCACTTCCGACTCAACGGCCGGCGAGGAACCGACCTCGATCCCGTGGATCGACCTGGTGCCCGCGGAGCCCATCGAGTCGCCGTCGCCGACTCCGACTCCTCCGGATGAGCAGACCAGCCCGGACAGCGACCCGGTGGAGAGCCCGACGCCCACTCCGAGCCCGTCGGATCCCACGACCACGCCGACGCCCACGCCGAGCCCGTCCGACCCGACCGACAAGCCGAGCCCGAGCCCGTCCGACCCGACCGACAAGCCGAGCCCGAGCCCGTCCGACCCGACCGACAAGCCGACTGAGACGCCGACGAAGCCCGCCCCGTCGGACCCCACCGAAAAGCCGAGCGAAAAGCCGACCGACAAGCCCACCGAGTCCCCGACGGACAAGCCGACTGAGAAGCCGACGAAGCTCGCCCCGGAGAAGACGCCCACGGCGGAGCCGCAGCCGGAGGCGCCGACTCGGAATCCGAAGCAGAAGCCGGAGGAGGCGCGGCCGGAGCGTCAGCCCCGCGATCAGGGGGACGCGGCGAAGCCGAGCCCGGAGCGCACTCTGTCTGCGCAGGAGCGGGAGCAGCAGGCCCGTCAGCGCGCCGCTGAAGAGCAGGCACCGGCGGCCCGCAGCGGAGAGTTCCAGCGCAATCAGGACGACTCCCAGGCACAGGCGGGCGTCGCCGCGGGTGACGGCGGCCCGGGCCAGCCCCCAGCCGCGCCGCAGGAGCCCGCGGAGGCTGAGGCGCCGCGCCCTGACACGACCGCCGATATCGCACCGTCGGGGGTGGTGGCGGTGCCGAGCACCGATGAGGGCAATGCCTTCGACCGGTTGATCAACTCCTGGGCCACCCAGAAGAACGGGTTCGGTCAGGTGCGCGTGATCATGCTGTCCACCGTGGGTCTGGGCTTCCTCGTCTCCGGCACCACGGCCTATATGACGCTGCGGGCGCGCCGCAAGTAGCACAGGCTCGCACCCGGGGCGGTGCGGGATGCTCAGTCGAGGCGGCTGCGGATCGCGTCCAGCAGCGACGGCACAGCGCGCTCCAGGCGCGCCACCATCTCATCGAACGCCGGATCATCCTCGTACCACGGGTCCGGCACGTCCAGGTCACTGCCGGTGGCGCCCTCCGGCATCGCCGGATCGAACGCTCCCCACATCCGAACCTCGGTGCCTGCGCACAGCTCCGGCGCCGCCTCCACCTGCCGCTGCAGGGTTTCGCGATGGTTCAGGGTCATCGCCAGCACCAGATCCCACTGGGCGAGCTCATTGACGTGCACCGTTCGCGCCGCGTGCAGGTCCGCGCGGTGACCGGCCCGCTGAAGAGCCGCGGCGGTCCGATCATCCATCGGCATGCCCTCGGCCTCCCAGGTGGTGCCGGCGGACCCGACCTCGACACTGTCGGACAGCCCTGCCTCATCGACCGCGGCTGCGAGCACGGCGGCAGCGGCCGGCGACCGGCACACGTTCGCCGTGCACACGGTGAGGACCCGGAACCTGTTCATCCGGTCATTGTTCCAGACGCCCCGCCGCCGCGCGACGCCCCAAGTCCCGGCGGTGTTGCCTCGGCGTCCCTCCCCGGTCGACCCGGCGCCGTCCGGTGTTCACGGAGTCGATGCCCAAAAGAGACCCTGCCGGCCCTGGAACTCCTGGTGCTCGCGGACTTCTCCCGTACACTGGCTGGGATACGAAAGACCAGCACGAACACCAGGAAGGCCGCCCATGCCGGAGATCATTCACGCCCAGGACACCGACTGGCCGCGGGTCCGCGAGATCCGACTGCGCGCTCTCAGCGCCGACCCCTACGCCTTCGGCCAGTCCTGGGAGACCGAATCCGCCTACCCCGACTCGGTGTGGCAGGAGCGCGTCGCCGAATCGGCATGGTTCCTCGCCCTCGAAGAGGGTGACCCGATCGGCGTTGTCACCACCCGCCACGAAGCGGACTCCCCCGAGGAGGAGCGCGAACTGCAGGCTATGTGGGTGCAGGCCGACTTCCGCAAGTCCGGTGTCGCCCGTGAGCTCGCCGACTCCGTGTTCGAGTGGGCTGCGAACGACGGCGCCTCGGTGGTGACGCTGTACGTGTCGCCGTCGAACCCGGCGGTGAAGATGTACGAGGCACTCGGCTTCACCGACACCGGTGACCGCTGGACCGTCTCGGAGGACGACCCGAAGTCCGCGTGGATCAAGATGGCCCGCCCCCTCTGATCCGTCTGCCTGAGAGAACGCCGCCCCGACCATCACGATGACGCCCACCCCTGTTCCCGCTGACGGCGCCGGTGAGGTCCGCCCCTTCTGGGCCGCCCGCCTGGAGGACGCGAAGAACCGCGTGGTCGGTCGTGTGCTCGATCGCGCCGGGTTCGAACCGCGCCTGCAGCCGTACGACGGCTACGGGTCCCTCACACAGGTGCGGATCCTCGGGAAGGTCCTGTACGGCCGCGCCGGCACCGGCGCCGACCACCACGACCAACCGGTGCAGGACATGCGCGGTCTCGCGGTGCGCGGCTTCCGCAACTTCCTCGGCCAGCCGATGGCGCACCACGCGGTCGAGATCGATCTGCCGACGGTGTCCGGCGTGGAGACGGTCACCGTCGTGGCGGACCGCTCCGGCATCATCGACGCCACCCTCCCCGCCGAACTGGAGCCGGGCATCCACGAGATCCGGATGCGGTCGGCGCACCCGTCGGCTGCCCCGAAGGGCTCCCACCAGACGCAGCGTCCCGCCCTGCGGGACAACACCGTCACCACCACCATCACGGTGATCGACGACTCCCAGCAGCGCCTCGGCGTGGTCTCCGACATCGACGACACCGTCATGGTGACGCTGCTGCCGCGCCCTCTGCTCGCCGCCTGGAACGCGTTCGTGGTGCAGCAGACCGCGCGCCGCGTGGTGCCCGGCATGCCGGTGCTGTACCAGCTGCTGCGCCGCACCTATTCGATCTCGCAGGGCGATGACCGCGGCCCCGGTGCCGGGTCCGTGCCCGGCATCGGCGCGACCACGCCCGGCACCCGCCTGCCGTTCGTGTATCTGTCCACCGGGGCGTGGAACGTGGCACCGGTGCTGGCGCGCTTCCTGTTCAAGAACGGCTACCCGGTGGGCCCGCTGCTGCTGACCGACTGGGGCCCCACCAACACCGGGTTCTTCCGGTCCGGTTCGCAGCACAAGCGCCGATCGCTGGCGAATCTGGCGGAGATGTTCCCGACCATGCAGTGGATCCTCATCGGTGACGACGGCCAGCACGACCCCGAGACGTATTCCCACTTCGTGGCGACCCACCCGGACCACGTGAAGGCCGTGCTGATCCGCGAACTGTCCACCGACCAGCACCAGCTCGCCGAGGGCGGGCGGCACCCGCTGCGCGCCGTCGGTGCCGCGGGCCGTTCACTGCTGTCGCTCATTCCGAAGCTGCCGCACCCCTCGGCGATGCGCACCCAGATCCGCGACGACGCCCAGGACGGCGCCGATCATGCCGATGATCAGCAGCGCGCAGAGGACCACCACACCCTGCACGGCACCAGTGAGGTGGCGGCCGAGGCCCGCGCCGCAGAGGACGCCGGTGATGGCCGCTCCCCCGACGCCCAGCCCACCGACGAGGCCCGCGGCGTCCTCGCTGAGCGCCGGATCCCGTGGATCAGCTCCGCGACCGGGTTCGGTCTGGTGACGCGCCTGCGCGACCGGGGTCTGCTGCCGGACGGCAGGACGGAGAAGTGATGGCGGGGACCGCCGGCGCGGGCGAGCAGCCCCGCGGCCGCATCGTGCCCGCCGAGGTGAGCGACGCCGACGCCATCGCCTCGATGGTGGTGCGCGCCTATCGGCTGCAGCTCGAGGGCTCCTGGACCACCGAGCAGGGCCTCGTGGAGGGCGACCGCACCAACGCCGAGGAGGTCCGTGCCCTCATCGCCGATCCCACCATGCGCCTGCTCCTGGCGCGCGGCTACCGCTGGCGGGCCGGCGAGGAGGCCCGCGCCGACGGGGCCGCGGCCGAATCCGCGACGACCGGCGCGAGGGCGGATTCGATCGACGGCTGCATCATGCTGGAGATGCACCCCGGCCACGACATGCCGGAGCTCGGCCTGTTCGCGGTGGACCCGTCGGCCCAGGGGCACGGCATCGGCCGCGCCCTCGTCGCCGCCCTGGAGGACGAGGCCCGCCGACGCGGCTTCCCCGGCGTGGTGCTGAACATCCTCGACCACCGGCCCGAACTGCAGGCCTGGTACGAGCGGCTCGGCTTCACCGCCACCGGGAAGCGCACGGCGTTCCCGCCCGCCCTCGGCGCGAACCGCCCCCTCGTGGACGGCCTGCACTTCAACGAGATGGCGAAGCGGTTCACAGAACCGACTGGATGAAGTCCTTCAGCCGCTCTGAGCGCGGAGCGTCGATCAGCTGACGCGCCGGCCCCTGCTCCACGATCTGACCGTCGTCCATGAACACGAGCGAATCGGCGACCTCGCGGGCGAACCCGATCTCGTGCGTCACCACGATCATCGTCAGGCCCTGCTGCGCGAGGTCCTTCAGCACCTGCAGCACCTCCGCCACCAGCTCCGGATCGAGCGCCGAGGTGGGCTCATCGAACAGCATCACCTCCGGCTCCATCGCCAGCGCACGCGCAATCGCCACCCGCTGCTGCTGACCACCGGACAGCTCGCTCGGGTAATGATCGGCCCGCTCAGCCAGGCCCACACGAGCCAAGAGGTCGCGGGCCTGCGCCTGCGCCTGGGCCTTCGGCATGCCCTTCACGTGCACCGGCGCCTCCATCACGTTCTGCAGGGCAGTGCGGTGCGGGAACAGGTCGAAGCGCTGGAACACCATGCCGATGCGGGAGCGCTGCGCGTCGATCTCCTTCGGCTTCAGACGCTGCAGGCGCCCGTCGGCCAGCGGCTGCTCACGGTAGCCCTGCAGCACGCCGTCCACGTAGACGGCGCCGGCCGTGGGGATCTCCAACTGGTTGACGCACCGCAGAAGGGTGGACTTGCCGGAGCCGGACGGGCCGATCAGGACGGTCACCTCGCCCTCGCGGACCGTCAGGTCGCAGCCCTTGAGGACAGGCAGGGAGCCGAACTCCTTGTGGACGCCGCGCAGCTCCACCAGGGGGCGCTGCTGCGGCTCGGACGCAGCGGGGGTGTTGGGATTCTCAGTCATCACAGCTCCACCTGGGGCAGGGGGTCCTTCGGGGTCGTTTTCGCGCGGTTGATGTTCTTCTGCCGCGAGCGGGAGGGGGCACGGTCATCGAAGCCGCGGCCGAAGTACCGCTCCAGGTAGAACTGGCCCACCATCAGCACACTGGTGACCGCGAGGTACCAGAGGGCCGCCACGATCAGCAGCGGGATCGGCTTGAACAGCATGGTGGAGATCGAGTTCGAGGCGAACGTCAGGTCCAGGGTGAACGGCACCGCCAGCACCAGTGAGGTGGTCTTCAGCATGCCGATCGTCTCGTTGCCGAGCGGCGGGATGATCACCCGCATCGCCTGCGGCACGATGATGCGCCGCAGGATCAGCGAATTCGACATCCCCAGCGCCTTCGACGCCTCGGTCTGCCCCCGGTTCACCGACCCCAGGCCCGCGCGGACGATCTCCGCGAGGTACGCGCCCTCGTTCAGGCCGAGGCCGAGGACGGCGGCGAGGAACCCGGTGAAGTAGTCGCGGGTGGAGAACGAGAACAGCTCCGGCCCGAACGGCACACCCACCGCGATCTTCGGCACGATCACCGTGAACAGGCCCCAGAACACCAGCTGCGTGTACACGGGGGTGCCGCGGAACACAAAGATGTACACCCAGCTCACCAGGCGCAGCACCGGGTTATCGGAGCGGCGCATGACCGCGGCGATCAGCGCCACCACGGTGCCCAGCAGCATCGAGGTGAACGTCAGCAGCAGCGTCCAGCCCACGCCCTGGATGATCTTCACATCCAGGATGTACTGCGCCACGATGCCCCATTCGAACACGGGGTTGGTGATGAGGAAGTTGATCAGTGCGGCGGCGATCAGTGCGACGATCACCGCCGCGATCCAGGTGCCGGGGCGGGCTGCTTCGCGGGCGCGGATGCGGCCGGGGATCGCGTCGGCGGTCCCGGCGCGATCAGCGGGCGCCTGCTCGGGGGTGGTCATGCGGTGGTCACTTCCAGTCGGTGGCGGGTCGGGAGGCTGCGGGCCGGTGGTGCGGCCCCGGGCGGTGCATAGTCATCCGGCGTCTGCGGGGTTGATCTCGGCGTTGTCGATCATGCCGGACTCCGTGCCCCACGCCTGCATGATGCGCAGCATGTGCCCGGAGTCGATGAGGTGCTGCACGGCGGCTCGTACCGCTTCGGCGAACTCCGGCTCCGACTTCGCCACGGCGATCCCGTTCAGCGCCGACTCCTGAATGTCCCCGATCTGCTCCAGGGTGCCGCGGGAGCGGGCGATGGCGTAGGAGGTGACGGGGGAATCGGCGATGAAGATGTCCGCCTTCTTCCCGGCCACGTTGGTGACCGCGTCGTTGTTGGACTCGTAGGCGAGGATGCGGAGCCCGTCGGCGCCGGCATCGCGGCACTCCTGGTCCGCGGCGCGCACCAGCTCCTCCTGGTACGTGCCCACCTGGACGGCGGGGGTGGTGCCGCACAGGGCCGACGGATCAATGCGGTAGGGGTTGCCGGTCGCGACCGCGTAGGAGATGCCGGCTTCGAAGTAGGAGATCATGCTGACGGCGGCGAGGCGCTCGGCGTTGATCGTGAAGCCGGACATGCCGAGGTCGTACTTCGACCCGATCGCGGGGATGATCTGGGCGAACACGGCGTTGTCGGTGCGGGTTCCCATGCCGAGGACTCGGCCGATGGCGTTGAAGACGTCGATGTCGTAGCCGACGGGTTCACCGTTGGAGAGGAACTCACCGGGCGCGTAGTTCGCGGCGCAGCCGTTGACGAGGGTCCCCTTGGAGCGGATGTGCTCCGGAACGAGGGCCGCGATCTCGGGGACCTCGGCGATGGGGCTGAGGTCCACCTCGGGAACGGCGTTGGTCTCCTTCGCGAGGGTGACGGAGGCGGTGGTGCAGCCGGTGACGGCCCCGGCGGCGGGCAGGCCGACGGCGGCGCCGATCAGGCCGCGCATGAGGGCGCGGCGCGATGGGGACGCACCGGTGATGGTGGGGTGGGGCACCGCTTCTCTCCTGCCAACATCGCCACATAGTCATTCACTTGGTGGCATAGTTTTTCGTTGCGTCGGCAGTCTATGCAGTGCGCGCCCCGATCAGGCGATGTCGCGGGCCGCAGAGCGACCGGATTCACGTCCGCTGAACAGGCACCCGCCCAGGAACGTCCCCTCGAGCGCATTCAGTCCGTGCATGCCGCCACCGCCGAACCCGCTCGCCTCGCCGGCGGCGTAGAGCCCGTCGATCACGGCCCCGTCGGCCCCCAGCACGCGCCCGCCCAGATCGGTCTCCAGACCTCCGAGGGTCTTGCGCAGCAGGGTGTGCAGGCGGATCGCGATCAGCGGGCCGGCCGACGCATCCAGCAGGCGGTGCGGGGACGCGGTGCGCACGAGCCGATCCCCCAGGAATCGTCGCGCACCCCGGATCGCCACCACCTGCGGATCCTTCGCATACGGATTCACCATCTGGTTGTCGCGCTCATGAACGGCGGCGGTGATCGCAGCGCGGTCCAGGGGCCCGTCGCTCAGCGGCTCCATGAGATCCATCAGCTCCTCCAGGCCGGTGGCCTGCACGAAGTCCTCCCCGCGGTCGAGGAACGCCTGCACCGGGTCGGGTGCGCCGGGCCTGATGCGCTGGGCGACCTTCGCCCAGGACTTCCCGGTGATGTCCGGGTTCTGTTCGCTGCCGGACAGTGCGATCTCCTTCTCCGCGATGGCGCGGGTCATGATGAACCAGGAGTGCTCACCGCCCCGCTCGCGCAGCTGGCGCAGCGTGGCGAGGGTGTCGAAGCCGGGGTAGGCGGGTGTGTCGAGCCGGTGGCCGGTGTGGTCGAGCCAGAGGGCGCTGGGGCCGGGCAGGATGCGGATGCCGTGGCCGGGCCAGATCGGGTTCCAGTTGCGGATCCCCTCGGTGTAGTGCCACATCCGCTGCTTGTTGATCCAGTGCGCGCCGGCGGCCTCCGCGACCTGCAAACCGGAGCCGTCCACGTAGGCGGGCACGCCGATCACGGGGTGGCGGGGCATGTCTGCGAGGTCCGCGGGCCACAGGGCGCGCACCAGGTCCGGGTTTCCGCCGATGCCGCCGGTGGCGATGACGACCGCGTCCGCGCGGGCGGTGAACTCGCCGATGACTTCGCGGGTGCTGGCCGCGCCGCGGCGGGAACGGTCGGCCGCGAGGACGGACCCGGCTGCGCCGAGGACCCGTCGGCCGGAGACCTCCAGGTGCTCCACGCGGTGCCGGTGGGCGAAGCGGATGCGGCCGGCCTCCCGGTGCTGGCGGACGCGCCGTTCGAACGGCTCTACGATGCCCTCGCCGGTGCCCCAGGTGATGTGGAAGCGGGGCACGGAGTTGCCGTGGCCGGAAGCGGAGGTGCCGCCGCGCTCCGCCCACCCGACCACGGGGAAGATGCGGTGGCCCATCTGGCGCAGCCAGGCGCGCTTCTCGCCGTGCGCGAAGTGCAGGTACGCCTCGGCCCACTGCCGAGGACGGACATCATGCGTCGCGGCGGAGAACTGCGCGGACCCCATCCAGTCCTGGTGGGCGAGCTCCGGGCTGTCGCGCACGCCGAGGCGCCGCTGTTCGGGAGTGTCGATCATGAACAGGCCGCCGAAGGACCAGAACGCCTGCCCGCCGAGGTCCTGCTCGCCCTCCTGGTCGAGGAGGACCACGCTGCGGCCGGCATCGGCGAGCTCAGCGGCGGCGGCGAGGCCGGCGAGGCCATGGCCGATGACCAGGGCGTCGGCGGTGAGCTCGCGCAGCGGGGCTGTGGCTGGGCGGTGGGGCACGGTGCTCTCCTGTCAACGGGGCGGGCGGCGCAGGAGGCCGGCGCGGGCCGACGGCGCGCCCAATCGGGACTTTGGTCGCGATCTGAGGGCCGCACATGGCCTGAGCAGGCGGTTTCGCCGACTGATCGGTGCGAAGCGCTCGACATGGCTGCCACGCCGGTGTGGGATGGGTGACACAGATTATCGTCGATCTCGCCCCACAGCGTGAATGGCGTCCCCGATTTCGGACATTGCGGTCGAATGAGGGGGTACGGGCGGTCGGCTCTGCCAGGATCGACACAACGCCCATCGATCCGCTTCTGAAGCGAGAGCACCATGAACAGTACGCACCCCGGCACAGCGCGCAACGCCCATAACCGTGTCACGCGGTTCATCCTGCTCGCTGACGAGCCACGGATCCTCGCCGATTTCTACGCCCGAGTGTTCGGCTGGACCTTCGAGGACTGGTCCGAGTACTCGACCGTTCCCTGTCTCGGTGTGCGCACCGGCAGCGGCACCTCCGGGGTCGACGGAGTCCTCATCCCCCGGCACGACCTGTTCAAGACCCAGTCCGAGCCCGAAGACGCCATCGACTTCTCGCACCTGATGATCGCTGTGGAGAGCATTCAGGAGACGATGCGCATCGCAATCCGAAACGGGGCCGTCCCCGATGGGGACCTGGTCGACGTGGAACCGTTCCCGCGGGGCCAGCGCCTGCGCGACCCGGACGGCAACGGTCTCATCCTGGTTGAGGGAGCGGACCTGTGATGACCCACTATCTGCCGTGCTCCGAGCACGCCTCGCACACCTGTGAATGCCCTCCCCGGCCCGCTCCCAGGCCGAACAGCTCCATCAACCGCGTGGCCCGCTTCCACCTCTCCGCACACGATCTCGACCGGCTCAGCGCGTTCTACACCGCCCTGTTCAACTGGCGTTTCGAGGACTGGACGGAGTGGTACGGCAGCCCCCTCTACGGCATCACCACCGGCCCCGGCTCCCCCGGGATCGACGGCGTCGCCCAGCAGCGCCCCGCCCGCGCCATGACGCAGCAGCCGTACAACCGGCATAAGGGGTGGAACTTCCCGCAGTTCGTGATCGGGGTGCACGACCTCGACGCCGCCTCCGACGCCGTCACCCGCCACGGCGGCGAACTGGTGGGCGGTGTGGTCCACCTGGCGCTGTGCAGCCGTGGCCAGCGGTTCTTCGACACCGAAGGCAACCTGCTCGCCCTCGCCGAAGGCGACCTCCTCTGAGCTGACGCTCAGTCGGCTTCGTCGTCGTCGCGGTTGCCCTCGGAGTCGGTGCCGATGCTGACCTGCAGCACCCCATCCACTTCCATCAGCGGCGCCATCAGGTGCTGCTGCGGCCGCTGGCCGTGGAACTGGATGTCCATGTCGATGCGCCGACCGTTCGGATCATCGATGCGGCGCGAGCAGATGATGGAGGAGGAGAACCCCATGTCGGTCGCCGTGGCGCGCACATCCCGCAGAACGCCCTCACCGTCGCGGTAGGAGACGAACAGCTGGCGCTTCCGGTCCGGGTCCGGGATCCGCTTCACAATCGGCGCGACCACGAACAGGGTGAACAGGTGCAGGAACGTCACCACGGCGGCGAGGCTGAGCATGCCGGCGCCGCACGCCATGCCGACCGCGGCGGACACCCACACGGTCGCGGCGGTGGTCAGGCCGCGCACCACGTTGCGGCCCTTGAAGATCACGCCGGCGCCGAGGAAGCCGATGCCGGACACGATCTGCGCTGAGATGCGCGACGGGTCCAGCGTCACATCATTGCCCAGCACCATCGCGAAGCCGTACGCGGAGATCAGCGTGAACGCGCACGAGCCCATTCCCACCAGCACGTTCGTGCGGTAGCCCGCCGCCTTCTGCCGCACCTGCCGCTCAATGCCGATCAGGGAGCAGAAGAAGAACGAGGCCAGCACCAGCTGCACCTCGATGAGGTTGGTGCTGTTGGTGAATCCGACCAGTGACTGCACGGCTCAGTCCCCTTCCGGTGCGCGGCCCGGACCGGCTCCGGGCGTCGGGGTCCCACCGGCCGACGGGTCCTCGACGCTGCCGGGCACCGCGGCCGCGGCGGTGTCACCGGCCGGCCCGTGGTCGGGCTCCTCGGCGGCCTCCTGCTCGTCGAGGTCAACGGCGGGCGCTTCGAACTGCGAGCGGTGCAGCTGTGAGTATGCCCCACCGGCGGCCATCAGGGAGTCGTGGTCGCCCTGCTCCACGATGTTACCGTGCTCCATCACCAGGATCAGGTCCGCGTCGCGGATCGTCGAGAGCCGGTGCGCGATCACGAACGCGGTGCGCCCCGACCGCAGACGGCTCATCGCCTCCTGCACCAGGACCTCCGTGCGCGTGTCCACGCTCGAGGTGGCTTCGTCGAGGATCAGCAGCTCGGGCTCTGCGAGGAACGCCCTCGCGATCGTCAGCAGCTGCTTCTCCCCCGCAGAGACGGTGGTTCCCTCATCCTCCAGGACGCAGTCGTACCCGCCGGGCATCTGCATGATGAACTCGTGCGCGCACGCCGCCTTCGCCGCGGCCTCCACCTCGGCGTCGGTCGCATCCAGGCGGCCGTAGCGGATGTTCTCCCGCACGGTGCCGCCGAACAGCCACGTGTCCTGCAGGACCATCGCGGTGCGCGAGCGCAGGTCCGCGCGGGTCAGGGCGCGGGTGTCCACGCCGTCCAACAGGATCCGGCCCGCATCCACTTCGTAGAACCGCATCACGAGGTTCACGAGCGTCGTCTTGCCGGCACCCGTCGGCCCCACGATTGCGACCGTGGTGCCCGGCTCCGCCGTCAGCGACAGGTCCGTGATCAGCGGGCGGTCCTTCGCGTACGAGAACGCAACATGCTGGAACTCGACCCGGCCGCGGCCCACCTGGTCGGCGGGGGCAGTGTCGGCGTCCAGGGCGGTGACCGCAGTGGAGCCCGTCGGCCCCTCCCCCGCCTCGGCGCCGGTGGCCGACGGGGCAGGCGCAGCCGGCGCGGACACCGCAGCGCGGGCAGCGAGTTCGGCGGTGGCGGCGTCGCTGATCTCATCGGGCTCGTCGAGCAGGTCGAACACGCGCTCCGCGGAGGCGACACCGGACTGCAGCATCGTCGCCATCGACGCCAGCTGGCTCAGCGGCTGCGTGAACTGCCGCGAGTACTGGATGAACGCCTGCACATCACCGAGGGTGAGCTGGCCGCTCACAACGCGCAGACCGCCCACCACAGCGACGGCGACATAGGACAGGTTCCCCGCGAACATCATCAGCGGCATGATCAGCGACGACACGAACTGGGCGCCGAAGCTGGCGCGGAACAGCTCCGCGTTCTCCCGCTCGAACTCGTCGGCGATCTGCTTCTCCCGGCCGAACACGGACACCACGTCATGGCCGGAGAACGCCTCCTCCACCTCGCCGTTGACCTTGCCGGTCGCATCCCACTGCTCAGCGAACAGCTTCTGGGCGCGCTTGCCCACCACCGCGGTGATCACACCGGCCAGCGGGATCACGATCATCGCGATCAGAGTCAGCAGCGGGGAGATCCACAGCATCATCGCGATCGTGCCGATCACCGTCAGCAGGCTCGTGACGATGCCGCCGATGGTCTGGATGAGGGTCTGCTGGATGTTGTCGATGTCGTTGGTGACGCGCGAGAGCACATCACCGCGCGAGGTGCGGTCGAAGTACGACAGCGGCAGCGAGTGGATCTTCTCCTCCGTCTGCCGGCGCAGGCGCTTCACCACGCGCAGCGCCACCCGCACCAGGAGGATGCCCTGCAGCCAGTTCAGCACCGCGGACACCGCATACAGGGCCGTCACCAGGCCGAGCACCGCCCACAGAACGGAGAAGTCGATGCCGTGGCCCGGGTTCAGCTCCATGCCGCCGAGCATGTCCGCGAACTTCTCGTTGCCCGCGGCGCGGGCCTGCTCGATCACCTGCTGCTTCGTGGTGCCCGGCGGCAGGTGCTTGGAGATCACACCGGAGAAGATGATGTCCGTGGCGCGGCCGAGGATCTTCGGGCCCACCACCGCGAGCGCGACCGACGCGACCGCGGTGATGATCGCGGCGATCAGCATGGGGCGCTCCGACCGCATCTGTCCGAGCAGCCGCTTCGCCGAGGGGAGGAAGTTCTTCGACTTCTGGCCCGGGCGCAGGCCCCGCGTCGTGTCCTTCTCGTCGGCGCTCATGCGCGCACCTCTTCGCTCTCGCCTGCGCCGTCGATCCCGCCCTGGGATTCGACGATCTCTCGGTATGTGGCGCTGTCGGCCATGAGCTCCTCGTGGGTGCCGCGGCCCACCACTTCGCCGTGGTCCAGCACCAGGATGAGGTCCGCGTCCACGATGGTGGAGACGCGCTGCGCCACGATCACCACCAGCGCGTCCCGCGTCTCCGGTTCGAGGGCCGCCCGCAGGCGCGCATCCGTGCTCAGGTCCAGCGCGGAGAACGAGTCGTCGAACAGGTAGATCGGGGGCCGGCCCACCAGCGCCCGCGCGATCGACAGGCGCTGCCGCTGCCCACCGGACACGTTCGTGCCGCCCTGGGAGATCGGCGAGTCCAGCTGCTGCGGCATCGCCGCCACGAAGTCCCGAGCCTGCGCCACGGTGAGCGCATGCCAGATGTCCTCGTCGGTTGTGCCGTCGCGGCCGAAGCCGACGGTGGAGCGCACCGTCCCGGAGAACAGGTACGGGCGCTGCGGGACGTACCCGAAGGCGCGGTCCATCATCGCGGGGTCGGCGCGGCGAACATCCACGCCGTTGATGCGGACGGCGCCGGAGGTGACGTCGAACGCGCGGGTGATGGCGCCGAGCAGGGTGCTCTTGCCGGCGCCGGTGCCGCCGATGATCGCGACCGTCTGTCCGCCGTGGGCGGTGAAGGAGACGCGGTTCAGCACGGGGCGGTCGGCGCCGTCGAAGGTGTAGGAGACGTCGTCGAACTCGAGGGTGACCCGGTCCGCGGGACGGGCCCCGTCGGCGGGGCCGGATCCGTCGGCCTGGCGGGTCCCGTCGGCCGGGTCGAGGGGGCGTTCGATCTCGTCGGCCGACGGCGGATGCACGGCCGGTTCGGTGTGCAGCACCTCCGTGATGCGCTCCGCGGACACCATCGCCCGCGGAATCATCATCGTCATGAAGGTCGCCATCATCACCGCGATGAGGATCTGGATCAGGTACGCGATGAACGCGGTGATCGACCCGATCTGCATCTCCCCGCGGTCCACGGGGCCGGCCGCCGCCGCCAGCACCACCACGGAGGAGAACGACAGCAGGAACATGATGGTCGGCTGGATCAGCACCATCAGGTTGCCCACCTGCTTGTTCACCCGGTCATAGCGGAGGTTCGCTTCCTCGAACCGGGAGCGCTCATAGTCCTCGCGGACGAATGCGCGCAGCGGGCGGATGCCCGTGATCTGTTCGCGCAGCACGAGGCTGATCTCGTCGATCCGCTCCTGCATCTGCCGGAACAGCGGCACGCTCTTCCACACGATGCCGCCGATCACCAGCAGCATCACCGGCACCATCACCGCGATCAGCCACGCGAGCCCGGGCTCCTGGTTCAGCGCCAGCACCACGCCGCCGATGCCGGTGATCGGGGCCTGCACGATGAAGTTCAGGCCGAAGAACACGAGCATCTGCACCTGCTGCGCATCGTTCGTGGACCGCGTGATCAGCGACGCCGTGGAGAAGGAGCCCATCTCACGGCGGGAGAACCCCTGCACCCGGTGGAACACCGCGGAGCGCAGGTCCCGGCCCACGCTCATGCCGACGCGGGCGGCGCACCAATTGGCCGCCACCATCGCGAGGATGTTCACCACCGTGACGGCCAGCATCCAGCCGCCGAGGCGCCAAATGGTGGGGACATCGCCCTGGGCGATGCCGTCGTCGATGATGTCCGCGTTGATCGTGGGCAGGTACAGGGCCGCCAGCACAGCAACCAGCTGCAGGACGATGACGGCGATGACGAAGGAGAGGTACAGACGGGCGTGCGCTGCGATGAGTCGGACGAGCGTCATGACGCTGATTCTATTCTGTGCACCGCGATACTGTACGCCCCCGGCAGCGGAACCCGGGCTCCTGTCCTGCTCCTGCGGGCGCTACTGTGGTGCAGTGAGCAAATCAGCCCAGCGCATCGTGATCCTCATCTGCGCCCTCGCCCTCGTGGTGCCGGTGGGCCTCGTCGGCTTCTCCAACCTGAACGGCGGCGCGGACCCGTCGGGCGAGCAGAACCCGTCGGCCCCCGCTGACCCGAGCGGCTCCGGCCAGGGCGGGCAGGCCGGCCAGCAGGACCCCAGTGCCGACCCGAACGCCGGCCGGAAGAAGGTCGACCCGGCGTCCCAGCCGAAGCCGACCGCCACGAAGAAGCCCGCCGCGCCCGCCGCCATGTCGCAGCCCACCGACGCCGGCGCCCTCGCCACCACCGACTACCTCTTCGCCGCCTATCCGCCGATGATCGCCACCGGCGACGTCTCCCAGTGGGGCGAGATCATCGCCCCCGAATGCAAGGAATGCGGCGCCTTCATGCAGAACTCCGCGCAGCTGCACCAGGCGGGCGGCTGGGTTGTGGGCGGCGACATCACCCTCACCGACCCGAAGGCCGAAGTGAAGAAAGCCGACGGGGACCCCACCGCCTCCCACACCGCGACGGTCACATCGCCGTTCACGGAGAAGAAGTCCATTCTCATCGACGACCCGCAGTACGAGGGCCACGTGAACCCCGGTTCGAAGGGCGAGGTCACGGTGTCGCTGAAGTACTCCACCGAGAAGAAGGCCTGGGAGGTCACCGGCATCGCGCTGAAGTGACCCGGCGGGTCAGGCGCGGCGGTACAGGAACAGGTCCGTGCGGTACGGAATGCCGACCATGGAGCCGGGTTCGTGGCCCAGGTGGTCGTGGATGTACCAGTCGAGGTTGCTGAGCACCCGCGCCCGGCGCTCCTCCCCCGCCGTCGCCGTATAGCTGCGGGTCAGAGCGAGCCGGATCATCTCGTCGGTGCTGCGCGGATCCTCCCAGGTGATGACGTGCTGGCCCGTCAGTGTGAGCCCCGGGCCGACCTCGGGGCGGAAGCCCTCGCGCAGGATGTCCCCGGCGTGCATGATCCGGGAGTAGCGGTGCACCCACGGGATCGTCACGTCGAGGGTGTTCCAGATCAGGCCGAGCGTGCCGCCGGCCGCGAGGATCCGCAGGACCTCCCCGGTCGCTTCGGCCGAGTCGAACCAGTGCCATGCCTGCGCGGCGACCACGAGATCGGCGGACGCGTCCGGCAGGCCCGTGGCCTCGGCTGGGGCGGTGACGCGGGTGAGGGCGGGACGGTCAGAGTGGGCCGGGGAGGCGGGGCCGGGTGCCGGGTCGGAGATGAGCTCAAGCATCGCCGCGCTCGGATCCACCGCCGTCACGGACCAGCCGCGGTTCAGGAGGGCGGTGGTGAGTTTGCCGGTGCCGGCGCCGAGGTCGACCGCGCGCTTTGCGGGGTCCAGGGCTGTGCCGGCGGCTCGGGAAGGGTCTGGGGCGGCGGCCGGGCTCGGGCTCAGCGCCGGGCTTTCAGCGGCTCGGGAAGAGTCTGGGGCGGTGGCGTCGAGGAGGTCGAGGGCCGCGTCCGGATAGCCGGGGCGCAGCGCATCGTAGGCGGCGCCCTGCGTCAGGTACGCCTCGGCGAGTTCGCGTTTGCGGGCATCGGTGAGCTTCGGTGCGGCGCGGCGGGAGATCGGCGGGGCAGGCCTCGGTGACTCACGCTCAGACATGCCAACAGTATTCCGCATGCCAGGGTCGTCCGCGCCCGCGCCCCCGGCCCAGGGGATGCCCGGTTCCTGCCCTCCCGTCCCGGCCCAGGGGATGCCCGGTTCCTGCCCTCCCGTCCCGGCCCAGGGGGTGCCCGGTTCCTGCCCTCCCGTCCCGGCCGAAGGGGCGGGCGAGAGGCGCGAAGCTGGCGAGAGAAGAGCGGCCGTGCACTTTCCGACCGAAAAACCCCTGCAGCGCGGGATTCAGCGCGTTGGAGGGCGATTATGGTCGGAAAGTGCACACGGTCCGTGGCCCGGGCACCGTGACCCGCCCAGGGCAAGGTCAGGAAGGAGGGGGCCGGAACGAAAAGAGGACCCCACGGGGCCGGGATCAGCGCGGGGCGTGGGGAGGTCACGCGAGATGGGAGCGGAGCTGTTCAACCCTCTGCAGACGTTCCAGGCCATACTTTCCGCGCGCCTCCACCACCAGCTCACAGACGCCTTCTACCAGTGCCAACATCGGCACCAAGGTATCGGAAGGCCCAGCAGCCTTTACTGACGCCGTCAACAGCCGCTCTGCAAAAGCGGAGATCGGCGACAACCACGGATCCGTCAGGAGAACCACCGTGATCCCTTGTCCATGGGCCGCCTCGGCAAGCTTGGCAAGTTCAGGGTCGTAACGACGAACATCCGCAACGACGAGGACTCCCCGATCAGCAGCGTCCGCCATCTCCGTTGACGACAGAATCACATGAGGCTCCAGCACCCGAGCGTTCCTCCGCACTGGCGCCAATTGGGCAATCAGCGTTCGTGTCACCGCACCTGAATACGCACCCCCCACGGCGAGCAGGGGCCGTCCCTCGTCCGCCAACAGGCCAACAACGGCTTCGAGCTCAGCCGGATCATTGTCCGCAAAGGTGCTGGTTATGCCCGTCAAGTAGGCATCTCGCGCATGGTCAAAAGTGGTCCGCTCGCCCCCTCGAGCTTCAGCCTGCGAGAGGTTGGACTGGTTCTTCACTGCCAATTCCTCGCGCAACGCGCGCTGCAAACTGCGAAAACCGTCGAAGCCGAGGTGACGAGCAAAGCGGACCACTGTCGGAGCGGACACCTTCGCGTGAGCTGCCAAACTCGCCACCGTGTCCAACCCCAACGTTGGGTACGCGGCAAGCAGCGCGCGAGCGATGCTGCGCTCTGACGGCGTCAGATCCGGCATCACGCTCCGGATATGTTCAGCAACGCTACGGGTGCTGCTTCCGGCGGCGCCGTCCTCGCTGGCACCCGTCATAGCGCCGTCACTTGCGCCCATTCGCTTCTCCTCCTGCCTGCACAACGTGCCTTCGAGGGTACCGGTCCCGTCCCCGCATCCCCGCCGACCAGACTCCGAAATATTCATGACACCACTAGCCATCGTCCGGCACTTTATGTAACCTGCATTACACTCACGAACGCGGACCCCATCGGCAGGGCAGTCATCGCCCCCGCCGTCCATCGGAAAGGCCCTCACCATGTCCGAATCCGTCAGCGCTCACCGAGAGCGTCCAACAACCCGAACAACTGCGCCTCATGCATCATCGGTAAGTCCCCAGACGTCAGAAACAGGCAAGGAAGGCCAACTCTCCACACGCCGAAAGCTCTCTCCGCTCGAGGTCTCCGCCATCTCCATCGGCTTCATGGGGCCGGTCATGGCTATGAGCCTCAACGGAATCGGAGTCTCGGGTCTTGTGGGCAAAGGTGTCCCCTTCACGTTCGTGGTGTCCTTCATCGGAACACTGCTCGTCGCCTATGCATTCATTCGGCTCACTCGCTACGTCACCCATGCCGGCTCCGTGTACGCACTCGCAGGAGTCACCCTTGGACCACGTGCTGGGTTCTTCGGCGGCTTCGCCCTGCTCGGCACATACCTGTTCTTCGCCGCCTGCATCGCCGGCGCATGTGCGGTTTTCTTCGAGGCCATGCTGTCCGAGCTCGGCCTGCATCTTCCTGCCGGAACCTGGATCGTCGTCCCGATCATCGTCGCGGTGTTCGTGGCACTGCTCAACATCCGCGAATCCGCAGTGACTGCCCGCACACTGTTGGCTATCGGGTTCGTCGGCATCATTGCAATGCTCATTCTCTCCGTGGTGATTGTGACGCGTGTCGGTTCCGGAAGTGCTCCGGTCACAACCGGCGTCGATCTGTCCACCTTGTTGCCCGGAAGTGCTTCCCTCACCGCGGTCATGACAGCGTCCGTATTCGGCTTTCTGTCCTGGGCGGGCTTTGAGTCCGGCACCTCGCTCGCAGAAGAGACGAACGACCCCAAACGAACCGTGCCCAAGGCCCTACTGCTGGCTGTGGTGATCGCCGGTGCGATCTACACGTTCGTCATGTTCGCCCAGACAATCGGCTATGGCACTGATGCAACCGGAATCGAGAAGTTCTCCGGCGCAGCCTCCACGCTCACTGAGCTCTCCGCGACCTACATCGGCTCGTGGTACGCCGTCCTCATCAGCGTCATCGCTTTCTTCGTTGCATTCGCATCGCTGCTGTCATCCACCGCTGCGGCCTCAAGGCTGCTGTTCGCTCTCGCCCGTGACGGCTTCGGGCCCACCGTATTCGCCCGCACAAACGCCCGGACCGGGGTCCCCACGATCGCCGTGCTGTCCGTCGTCGTCCTCACCGTCGTCCTCGCGGCCGCACTTGCAGCCATCGGAGCCACCGCGGTGGATGTCTACTACTGGTACGCCACCATCGCCACTCTGTGCATGGTTGTTGCATATGCCATGACGTCGGTCGGCATCATCAAGTACGCCATCACCTCAGGAACTCGCATCCCCGCATGGGAGGTCATCGTCCCCGTACTTGGCCTCGCATTCCTTGTGTGGGTCTACGCGGTTCAGATCATCGGCCAAGAGGCCCCATACACATGGTTCCCTTGGATCGCCGGTGCCTGGTGCCTCTTCGGCCTCATCATTGTCATCGCCCAGCCGCGTCTCGCTGATCGCATCGGTGAGCGCCTCACCCAGGAGGATCTCGAATGAACCCCGCACACCACACCCCGGCCGACGGTCTGAACACCCCCGGTGGAGCACTCGCCCCCGAGGTGCGCCCCCGCCCCGGCGAACTCGTATTCCTCGCTGTCAGCGACCTATCCGGCATCACCAAGGGGCGCGCTGTCAGAGCCGAAGACTTCGATGAGACATCGTCCGTGGGATGGGTACCGGCCAACCTCGGCATCGGGCCCCTCGGCGAGATCGTCCACGGACTGCCCTACGGTTCTACTGGCGACTGCCGCCTTCGTCCCGACTACGCCTCAGCCGTCCGGATCACCGACATCCCCGGCCAGGAGCCTCACACCCTCGTCTTCACCGACATCGTTGAAACTGACGGATCGCCGTGGGCCGGAGACTCCCGCACGTTCCTGCGTGACACGGTGAAGATGCTCGAGGACGAATTCGGGTTGACCGTCACCGCCGCGTTCGAGCACGAATTCACGGACCTGGGGGATGATTCCCCCACCCATCCGTTCTCCCTCGCCGCGCACCGATCACTCGAACCCATCGGTTCTCAGATCATGAACGCGCTCGACAAAATGGGTGCGGAACCGGAGAACTGGCTGCCGGAGTACGCCCCCCATCAGTTCGAAGTGACCGTCCGCCCAACGGATGCGGTCTCTGCAGCTGATCGTGCCGTGCTCGTCCGAGACACCGTTGGTGCCGTTTTTGCCGGCCACCACCGCGATGTCACCTTCTCCCCTCTGCCTAAAGCAGGTGCAGGCGGCTCCGGGGTTCACGTGCACTTCGGTCTCACCACGCTCGATGGCGACCCGGTTGTCTACGACCCCTCCCGCCCCGGCCGCGTGTCGGAAAAAGCCGCCAAGTTCGCGGCAGGAATCCTTCACCATGCACCCGGCATGACTGCCATCTTCGCGCCCCTGGTGATCTCCGGTGAGCGGCTCCGCCCGGATAACTGGTCCACGGCTCGGGCGTTCATGGGGCTGCAGAACCGCGAAGCGCTGCTGCGCATCACGCCCACGAATGAAATGGAAGGCCGGGACCCCGCGCCCCAGCTGCACTTCGAATTCCGAGGCGGCGATATCGGCGCCAACCCCTACCTGTTGCTCGGGTCGATCCTCCGCGCAGGAATCGCTGGTCTGCGTGAGGACATGGATCCCGCACAGGTCGTGCAGGGAGATCTGGACCTCGAAGGGGAGCACAAGGATCTGCCGCAGCTGCCTGAAGATCTGCCGGAGGCACTCGCTGCGTTCCAGGCCGATAGCGAGGTGTCATCATGGTTCACCCCGGAACTCGTGCAGTCGTACCTGGCGATCAAGGAGCATGAGATCGAGACGTTCAAGGACACGTCTATGGAAGAGCGCTGCAAGCGGTACGCCGAAATCTTCTGACTCCACACAACTGGCGGTGGCACGGCTTCTCCTCCGGTGGTCGCCCCGTATCCCAACCATCTGAAAGGAGCGTTCTCCATGACACCCTCTGCGCTGAGGCACAGGACGTCCGCCTCCGAATGGATCGGCTCGATCCCTCTAGTCGACCATCACTGCCACGGAATCCTTGCTACACCAGCGAACCGCAGTCGGTTCGAGGACCTGATCACAGAGTCGGACGGCCACGCGCCGCGGGGAACAACCATGTTCGACACCCAGCTTGGGTTCGCCATCCGTCGCCACTGCGCGCCACTGCTCGACGCTGAACCCTTCTGCTCACCCGACGAATACATTGAGGCGCGGTCCGCTCTGTCTGCCGACGAAGTTGGTCGACGGCTGCTGCGCCCGTCCGGATTCGAGACCCTGTTGATCGAGACCGGCCACCGAGGGGACGAGATCCTCGGTCCAGCACACATGGGCGCGACAGCGAACGCGGGCTACGCCGAGGTTGTTCGCCTGGAGGTGCTCGCCGAAGAGCTGGTCGAAGCCGGTGTGCATCCCAGCGGGTTCGTCGACGAGTATGCGCGAGTCTTGGACGAACGCCTGCGCACAGCGGTTGGAGCGAAGACGATCGCTGCATATCGGACCGGGTTGGACTTCGACCCATCGCGTCCCACCCATGCTGACGTTGCACGCGCCGTTGGCGCATGGATCGATCGAATCAGCAATTACCCCGGGTCGATTCGCCTCGAGGACCCTGTCATCATCCGACACCTGATTTGGAGCGCGATTGATCGTGCTGTACCGATCCAGTTCCACGTTGGGTACGGCGACCCCGATGTGGATCTTCATCGCTGCAACCCTCTGCTGCTCACCGACCTGCTGCGCGCCACCCGCGGGTCCGGTTCGGACATTCTGCTTCTGCACTGCTACCCATTTCATCGAGAAGCCGGCTACCTGGCCCACTGCTTTGAACACGTGTATTGCGACGTCGGCCTGGCCATCAATTACACCGGTTCCCAATCCGCACAGATCATCGCCGAATCATTGGAGCTCACTCCGTTCCACAAGGCGCTGTTCTCGTCGGATGCCTGGGGAGCAGCGGAGTTGTATCACCTCGGCGCGCTCCTGTTCCGCCGCGGGCTGGCTGAGGCACTCGACGACTGGGCACGCCGAGATCAGTGGCCGATCGCCGAACAGCAAAGAGTGGCCCAGATGATCTCACGGGACAACGCCCGTCGCGTTTACAGGCTCGATCAGCTCCCAAGCGCGACGCTCCCATCCTCAACAGCCCACCCCTCGACCCCCTCAACTCACGGAGCATCGGATTGACCTCGACAGACAGCCCCGCCGATTCGACACGAACCACGCTCACCAGGATCGCTGGCGAGTTACGTTCCCGTCTGGACGAACAGCTCTCTGACGCAGCTGCCCTGCGCCGGCGCATCCATTCCGACCCCCGCATTTCCGGCATGGAATACGACACTCGCGACATCCTCGTTTCGGAGCTCGCGGGGATCCTCCAATTCGACGAAGTCGCATCCGCTGGAGCGATAGGCCGGATCGGCCCTGACGGCCCCGCGGTCGGAATCCGCGCTGAGCTCGATGCGCTCCCGGTCCACGAAAGCACCGGCGTCGAATTCGCTGCCAGCAACGGCGCCATGCATGCATGCGGCCATGACGTTCATCAAGCCGCCCTTGTCGCACTCATCCGTGCTGCAGCGCAGGTGGATCTGCCCGTCGCGATCGGTGCTGTCCTGCAGCCGAGAGAGGAGACATATCCTTCTGGTGCATTGGACATCGTCGAAGAAAAAGCTCTGGAGAAGATCAATGTCACCCACATGATCGCTGCTCACGTTCACCCAGGAGTTCCGGCGGGCACCATCGCGGTGGGCGCGGGTTACATCAACGCAGCCGCAGATGAGATCAACATCGTCCTCAGGGGTCGTGGCGGGCACGGCGCCTACCCTCACACCGCGGCCGACCCGGTGACCGCGATCGCCCAGCTCGCGATCGGACTGCCAGAAGCTGTCCGCAGAACTGTTGATCCGATGTCGCCAGCTCTTCTGAGCGTAGGCACTCTCCGCGCTGGCGACAGCGCGGCTAACGTTCTTCCCTCAGAGGCGTACCTGCGCGCCACAATGCGCACCACGTCGAACGAGCAGCGCATCGACCTGTTCGAAGCCGTCCGGCAGATGGCCGAAGGCACCGCTGCCGCCTATGGACTATCGGCGGATATCAGCCGTGATTCTGGTGAACCGGTCCTGACAAACCATAAGGAGCTCGCAGAAGGGGCCGAAGCCTGGTTGGGAGCGATGGGTCATGACATTGCGGAGCCGATGCGGTCACTCGGTGCTGACGACTTCTCCTACTTCTGCTCAGTGATGCCGTCTCTGATGACCTTCGTCGGGGTGGAAGTCGAGGGGTGCTCTCCCGCGCCGTCGCTGCACGATCCTCGATTTCTCCCCACGGAGAGGGCGATCAAAGACGTCGCTCATGCCATGCTGGCCGGTTATCTCGCTGGCGCCGAGCGCATTCTGAACGAGCAGGTGGACGAGGAGATCAACAGATGACGACGACTGCACACAACGGCTCCGCGGCAGGAGACCTGGCCGCACGTGACGCCGATGTCATCGCGGGAGTTGAGAAGCTGCGCTTCTTCCCCTTGACGATTGCCGGCGGAAACGGCAGTGAGGTCACCGACGCTGACGGGCGCACGCTTCTTGATTTCTCTGCCGCGTGGACAGCTGTCGGCCTGGGGCACGGAAACGCGGCGGTCGCCGATGCGGTCAGAGATGCGCTGGCCAGCGGGTGCAGCGCCTCCATCCTGTCCGCCACACACGAACGTGCAGTGCTCCTCGCGGAGCGACTGCTGCAGATGATTCCTGGAAAGCCAGACCGACGCGTCTACCTTGGGCATGCAGGGACAGACGCGAATGATGTCGCACTGCGGGGGTGCCGCCGTGCGACCGGGCGCCAAGGGGTGATCGCCTTTTCCAACGGCTATCACGGCGGACTCGGCCTTGCACAAGGGGTCTCAGGCGTACATGTCGAATCCGGCGGAGCCGATGCCGCTGCCGATTCTGTGCTTCTGACGTACCCGTCGGCCGCGCTCACCGACTCGGAGGCACGCACGCACATCGATCAGATTAGGCGCCATCTGCAGACCCAGACCATCGCCGCAGTGATCGTGGAGCCGATCCAATCCGATGGTGGAATCATCATGCCGCACCCTGAGTTCCTGCCCGCACTTCGGCAGATGTGCACAGAAACTGGAACGCTCCTAGTGTGTGACGAGGTCAAAGCCGGTCTTGGGCGGACTGGCCGCCTGTTGGCCATCGAGCACAACGGTGTCCAGCCTGATGTGGTGACGCTCGGCAAAGCTCTCGGCGCCGGCCTCCCGTTGTCAGCGGTGGTCGGGCCCGCATCTGTTCTTGATGAACCCGCGGCTTCCGCGTTGATGACCACCACCGGTAACGGTGCATCATGTGCCGCCGGGTTGGTGGTCCTGGATGAACTGGACGACGGCTCGATCATCGACAACGCAGCCGCGATGGGTGAAGTACTGACCGCCCTGATCAATCAACTGCGCGCCAGCGACCGCCCAGGTGCACGGCTCATCGACGAGGTCCGGGGCCGAGGATTGATGCAGGGCCTCCAACTGTTGCCAAACGGCACCGATGATGCTCTGACGACCTCCGCAAAGGCGGCGTTTCGCGCATTTGAGCTTGGACTCGTCGTCTATCCCGTCGGTGATGGTGCCCTCGAGCTCACACCGCCGCTGACTATCTCACGGGGCGAGTGTGTTCGCGGCATGGAACTGCTCGCGCAGGCGCTGGACGATGTCGCTGAGGGGGCGGTGAGCGACGCCGACATCGCTCCTTACGCCGGTTGGTGAGGTCGGCTCGACCTGCGCCATCGGGCCCCAATACCGACCCCGGTTGGAAGCGTTTCAGCGCTCTTGATCGCCGGAATGCGCGCGAAGACGCATGCAACGGCGAGGCGGCGGTGTGCGGTCAGTGCTGGTTCTTCGTCAGCACGTCCGCGAACAGGGTCAGGGCGATCACCGCGGCGATGGCCCCGGCGATCAGCGCCACGGCGTCCAGCCCGAGCAGCGCCGCACCGAGCAGTGCCAGCGGCGCCACCCAGCCCGCGGTGACCCGCTGGATCAGGTAGATCGGCACCGGCCCCAGCTCGGGCGAGCTGATCGTGGTGAGCACACCGTTGACCTGGTCGGACAGCGCCCGCGTCGGCCCCACCAGGCCGTGCGTCACCGCCGCGGCCGCAACCGCGGCGAACACCAGCACCGGCCACGGCTGCCCGCCCTGCACCAGGTGCACCACGGCAGCTGCGGCGAACGGCATTAGGGCCGTCACCGCGAGTCCCGCGAGCGTCAGCCAGGCCGCCCCGGGCGCAGCCGCAGCGAACACGGACCGCAGCGGCACCGACACCACCAGATCACCGAGGATCGAGGCGAGGCTCAGCGCGGTCAGCAGGGCCGCCACCGCCCCGATCGCGAGCGTGCCCGCGGCCGGTGTGAACGCGGTGGCGCTGATGGCGACCAGAACTGCGATCCCACTGGTGGCGGCAGTGCGTCGGACAGCGCGGGCGAGCACGGTCACGAACAGCCGCGCCGACGGGTGCAGACGGCGCATCGTCCCCGGCGCGAGGGCCCGTCGGCGCGCGGCCGGGCGGGTCAGCTCACCGTGCGTCCGCACCGCACCGACATCCATCGACACGGCAGCGGACCCGGCCGCGGTGACGATCCCGTCGGCCCGCAGCAGTTCCCACCGCGGAATCAGCTCGAAAGAACCGGCCCGCGCCCGGGACCGCACAACCGCGCCCGCGAGCACGATCGCGGCAACCCCGGCGGCGGTGATGAGCGATGCGCCGACGGTGCCGGAGAAGCGGAAGGCGACCAGCAGTGTGACAGCGCCGGCCACGAGCGCGGCGGGCAGTGTGCGGACGGCGGGGAGGAGCCGGCTGCGCTGGGCTCGGGCCAACAGCGGCGGCACCAGCAGAGATGCGGTCGCGAGGATGCCGGTGATCGCGGGCAGCAGCGGCCCCGGCAGCAGGGGCCCGAGCGCGGTGATGAGACCGGACGCGAGAGCCGCACTGAGCATGAGCAGGACGCCGGCGAGGATGCCGAGGGTGGCGGCGCGCCGTCGGGGCCCACCGGTCAGCATCAGTTCCGCTGCCGATGCGGAGAAGGGCCCAAGCTCGCCGGTCACCGCGAGGATCAGCGCGACCATCAGTGCCGTCACTGCGACCACGAGGACGGTGAGCGGGTCTGCGTGCGGGAGGAGCCCGGCCCGCAGCTGCGGGCTGAGCGATGTGAGCGCACCGATCCACACACCGAGGCCGACGGCTGCGGCGAGCACCCCCATCCAGACGGCGGACAGCACCTCACCGGTGGTGTGGTGGGGTGTGACGCGGGCGATGGGGTCGGTCATGACAGGTGGAGTTCGGCGGCGCCGAGGCGGTCGATCAGCTGCTGCGAATGGGTGGCGAGGATGATGACGGCGCCGGGGGCGATGGCGCGGAGGATGTCCGCAGTGCGCTCCTGGTAGTCGACGTCGAGGCGCTGCTCGGGTTCGTCGAGGATCAGCACGGACCAGGGGCGGACGAGGGCGGTGGCGAGGGCGGAGCGCTGCCGCTGCCCGGAGGAGAAGGTGTGCGGGTGGCGGTCGGCGAGGTCGGCGAGGTCGAGGGTGTGGATGGCGTCGTCGGCGCTCATGAGGGATCCGTCGGTTTCGAGGATCCGCAGGTGGTCGCCGAGGGTGAGTTCGCGCATCCACGCGGAGCCGTCGAGGACGGCGAACACGTCGCGGCGGTGGGCGCGGGAGTTGGCGGTGAGGTCGGCGCCGTCGAGCAGGATGGTGCCGGAGTCCAGCGGCTGGTGGCCGGCGAGGCCGCGCAGGAGGGTGGATTTGCCGCTGCCGTTCGCGCCGGTGACGGCGATGATGTCGCCCGGGTCGGCGGTGAGGTCGAGGCCCTGAATGACGGGGTCGGTGTCGCCGTAGCCGATGGTGAGGTCAGTGGCGGTCAGCATGCGGTCCACTGTATGGAGCCCGGCGGGCCGACGGGCACCGACATTGGTCGACTCACCGATCCCGGGCCGGCGTTGCATGCGTTTCAGCGCTCTTGATCGCCGGGATGGGCGCTGAAACGCACGGAACCGCGCGGAGGTGCCGCGGGGCGGGTCAGGCGAAGAAGTGGTAGCCGGAGACGAGGATGAAGATGGTGGCGCTGATGAGCGCGCAGCCGACTTCGAGGAGAATCCCGATGCCGAGCGCCTTCAGCGCGGTGAGGGTGGAGCGGACGGCTTCGTTGGCATCCTTGCGGCGCGCGTACTCGGTTCCGAACAGGGCGAGGATGAACCCGAGGATCAGGCCGGGGCCGGGGATCACGAAGAACCCGACCAGGCCACCGACGATGGCGAGTGCCACCGCCCACCCGGGGGTCTCCTGCCGCTTCAGCTGCCGACCGGTGAGGACATAGCTGCAGGTCATGCCGACGAGCGACAGCAGAGTGATGACTGCGAACGCGACCCAGGCACCGGTGCCGCCGATGACGATCGCCCAGATGAGAGTGCCGATGATGATCGTGATGGAGCCGGGCAGGACCGGCACGATGATGCCGGTGATGCCGACCGCGAACGCGAGTGCGGCGATGACGGTGACGAGGATGTCCGAACCCATGAGGGCCTTTCGGTCGGCGGGTGGTGCTGGGCGGCGGGCAGTCGACGGGTGCTCCGTCCGGCCGGTGTCAGTGTAGCGAGCGGCGAGGTGCAGTGGGGCGCAACGGCTTGGCAATGCGGAATGCGACGGAGCGCGACCGACTGCGGCGGGGTGCTGGGGGCGCTCGGCGGGGTGCTGGGGGCGCTCGGCAGGGTGGTTACACGGTGATGTCGAGGGTGGAGGTGCCGTCGGAGCGTCGGCGCACGTGGATCTTCTCCGGGATCTGCTGCTTCAGCTCCGCCACGTGCGACACGATCCCGACCGTCCGTCCCGCGTTCCCCAGCGCCCGGATCTCCGCGATCACCGAATCGAGCTTCTCCGGGTCCAGTGAGCCGAAGCCCTCGTCGATGAACAGAGTGTTCATCTGCACCCCGCCGGACTCGGCGGTGACGATATCGGCGAGTCCGAGCGCGAGCGCGAGCGAGACGAAGAACGTTTCGCCGCCGGAGAGGGAGGCGGGGCTGCGGCGCTGGTCGGTGCGGCGGTCCACGACCTCCAGGTCCAGGCCGATCTTCTTCGTTCCCCCAGCAGCCGGCTCCCCCAGCTCCAGTTCGAGATCGGTGCCGGACAGGACCGAGAGTCGTGCGTTCGCGGCATCGACCACGGCTTCGAACCGTTTGATCACCACATACGTGGACAGGGGCAGCCGGGCGGAGCTGCCGCTGCCGCCGGTGATGACCTCTGCGAGCGCCCGCTTCTCCTCCGCCGTCGCTGACGTGTCGCGATGCTTCTGCGCAGCCTGTTCCAGGGACGTGAGCGCTGCTGCGGTGGCGGTGGCGGCGCGCTCCGCAAGGGACAGCTGCCTCTGCTTCTCTTCCAGCGCAGCGCGGGCCGCGGCCTGCTGCTCCCGGGCGGCGGTGACGGCGCACTCAGCGTCCTCGAGGGACGTCTCGGCGAGGGTAAGGGCGGCGACGGCCTCATCGGCGAGGAGGTCGGTCAGCTTCGCCTGGGCGGTGGCGCGCTGAGTCTGCACCTGTCGGTGCTGGGCGCGGGTCTCCTCACTGATGCGGGCGGCGGTGACGTCCTCTTCGCTGGTGAAGCCAGCGGTCTGCATCTCGTCGGTGACGGTCTCTGCGGCGGTGAGCCACCGCTGGCGGGCGTCCTGCGCGGCGCGCAGTCGCTTCCCTGCCTCGGCCGCGGTCTTGGCCCGGTTGCTGAGGCGGGTGCGGCGTTCTGCGACGGTGTCGGCGTCGGCGCGGGCCTCGGCAACAGCCGCCTGGTCGCGCTGGATGGCGTGCGCGGTCTCCTCCACGCGGGTGCGGGCCGCGGACAGCGCGGTCTCCGCCTGGTGTGCGGCGGTGGTGAGGCGCTGGGTCTCCTCATCGAACGCGGCGAGGCTGTTCTCCAGGTCCGCGTGGCGCTGCTCAGCGGTGCGGACGTCGGCGAGTTTCTGCTCGGCGGCGGCGACTTCAGCGGCTGCGGTCTCCACGGACCGCTCCCCTGCCGCGGTGTGCGCGGCGGCTCGGGTGGATTCGAGGGCCGCCTTCTTCTCGTTGAGGTCGCTGAGGCGCTTCTCCGCGACGCTTCGGGCGCCCTCCGCCTCCTCGATCTGCTCATCGGTGACGAAGGGCTGGTCGCTGGTGGCGGGGCTGGGATGCTCGGCAGCGCCGCACACGGGGCAGGGATCACCGTCAGTCAGGCTGGTGGCGAGCTCAGCGGCCATGGAGTCGATCCGCTGCTGGCGCAGGGCCCGCTCCGTCTCGACGGCCTGCGCCGCCGCGGTGTGGGCGTCCCTGATCGGGCCGGCGAGCTGCTGGATCTTCTCGGCGGTGGCGGCGGCGAGGCGCGCTGATTCCTGCCGCTCCTGCGAGGTCTCGAGGGTGGCCTGGGCGCCGGCGAGGTCGCGAGACTGCTCGGCGGCTTCCTTCACACGGTCGGCCAGGTCATCTCGCTGGGTGGGCCGCTGCTGGAGTGCCGCCTTCTGCTCGGTGAGGCGGGCTTCGGTGGTGGTCACGGCGTCGCGCTGCTCCTCCAGGTCGGTGAGCCTCTTGGGCAGGCCGGTCTCCAGCTGGGCGGCGCTGGCGAGCTCCGCGGCAGCGGCGGCAGCGGTCGATGCGGTGGTGTCGTGGTGGGCGATGAGGTCCGGCCACTGCTGCGGCGTCTCCTGGTCGTCCTTGGGGAGGGCGAGGCGGGTCGCGTCGGCGTCGCGTTCGGCGCGGGCGCGGGCCTGCAGGGCGTAGAACGGTCGCTCGGCGCGCTCGTGCGCGGCGAGCTGCCGGGCGGCGAGGTCACTGGCCTCACGAGTCCGCTCGAGGTGCGCGGCGATCCCGTCGGCCTCCTGCCGGCCCTGCACGGCCTGCAGGTGCCGGGTTGCGGCCTCGGTCGCCTTCTCGGCGGTGGTGACGCCGGTGCGGGCCTTCTCGGTGCGAGCCGCCGCGTCCTCGTGGGCGGTGCGGGCCGCGGCGGTGGCTGCGGCGGCGTCGGTGAGGACGGTGGTGAGGCCGCCGGGTGCGGTGAGTTCCTGGTGGGCCTCGGCGCGGGTGTCGGCATCAGCACTGGAGGCTTCGAGGAACCGTTCCAGCGCCTGCGCGAGGGCCTGCTGGGAGGCTTCGGCAGCGGCACGGGCTTCGCGCCGCAGTTCGATGAACTGCTTCTCGATGGTGGTGAACAGGCGGGTGCCGAACACCTTCTCCAACACGTCCTTGCGGTCCTCGGACTTCGCGCGGAGGAACCGCGCGAACTCCCCCTGCGGCAGCACCACGGTCTGCGTGAACTGTTCATGGGTGAGGCCGACGATGCGGTTGATCTCCGCCCCCACCTCGTCGATCCGCACCGACACGGGCTGCACCGCCCCAGCGGACTCCTCACCGGCGATGGCGGCGCGTAACGCGTCCTCCGAGGTGTACCGGAACAGCTTCGCGGTGGCGTTCTGCTGGGTGAGGCCGTCGCCGCGGCGCTTGGGCCGCAGGTAGCGCGGTGTGCGGGTGATGCGGAACAGGCCGCTGGTGGTCTCGAAGAACAGGTCCACCGCGCTGGGCTCATCGGCCCCGGCGAAGTGGGAGCGCAGCCGTTCCTGGCTGGAGGCTTCACCGGCGACCTGGCCGTAGAGGCCGAACACGACGGCGTCGATGATGCTGGACTTCCCGGACCCCGTGGGCCCCTCGAGGAGGAACAGGCCGGAGGCGCCGAGGGCGGTGAAGTCGATGCGGTGCTCGCCCCGGAACGGGCCGATGCCGGTGAAGGTCATGTGGTGCAGGCGCATGATGGGTGCTCCGTCCTCCGGTTCAGGCGCGGGCGCGCTGACTGTTCTCGTCATGGGCGGCGCGGGCGTCCCGCACCGCCTGTTCGATCAGCTCCACCTGTGCATGGGTCGGCTCCGCGCCGGCGAGCTGCTGGTAGAACTCCCCCACCACGGCGACCGCGTCCATCGCTTCGGACACCAACGGTGCCGTGGACCGGTCCCGATGGACGGTGGAGACGAACTCGCAGCCCAGCATGTGGGGGAACGCACGCCGCAGCTTCTCCTGCATGTGCGGGGGCCGAGTCGGCTCCTGCACCGTCGCGAACACCCAGTCGTCGCCGTGCTCACCCGCCTGTGCAAGAACCGTGTCGAGGTCCCCGGTGAGCTCGATGAGCCGCCGAGGCACCGGGGTTGGGACCGGGGTGACGTCAACGGACCCGTCGGCCCCCATGTCCACGATCAGCACGGCCTTGCGGTGGTTCTTCTCCGAGAACGAGAACGGCAACGGGGAGCCGGAATACCAGGCGGCGGGCCGCTGGTCGGGAATGTGCCCGGCCATGTTCTGGCAGCCGTGCAGGTGCCCGAGGGCCACATAGTCGACCCCGGCGAACACGGACCCGGTCACACTGTCCACCCCGCCGATCGTCAGATCCCGCTCTGAGTCCGAGCCCTCACCGCCGGAGACGAACGTGTGCGCCAGCACCACCGACCGCGCGCCGCCGTGCTGCTGAACGGTGCGCCGCACCCGGTCCATGGCCTCCCGCGTCACCGACTCGTGACTGCGCGCGAGGGGCTGCTCCCCCTCAGCAGCGAAAGCGAACCGCACGATATCGGGATCCAGGTACGGCAGGCCGAAGAACAGCACCTCCCCGTGCTCATCGGCGACCGTGACCGGCCGCTCCACCCCGCCCGTCTCGGACAGGATGTGCACACCGCGGCCCATCAGCTTCGCCCCGAACCCGAGCCGCGCCGCCGAATCGTGGTTGCCGGGCGTCAGGATCACCGTGGTGATGTCCGCCAGGCGCGTGAGGGTGTCGTTGAGGAGGTCGACGGAGGCGACCGGTGGGATGGAGCGGTCGTACACGTCACCGGCGATGGCGACGACATCCACCTTCTCGCGCTTCACCAGGTCCACCAGGAAGTCATGGAATGTGCGCTGATGCTCGTGCAGGTCCTCCCCGTGCAGAGTGCGCCCGAGGTGCCAGTCCGAGGTGTGCAGGATCTTCATGGCTCCCACCCTAAAGAGGGGGTGCGACATTTAAAGTCGACCCTCCCGAACTCGCCGCCGCGTCCGGCGGTGACGAGGGAGGATCTGCTGTGCGCAGGACACGATTGACCCGGCCTTTCTGGTGCGTGCGCGGCTAGAATCGGCGGTTCTGTCGTGTCCTGTGCACGCGCCCCGCCCCGCCGCACCTGCCCCGCACTGGAGGAGTTCTGATGCCTGCTGCTCACCGCTTGATCGCCGCGCGGGTCCTTCTCGTGGCGGTGGTGCTGCTGCTGAACTCCACGTTCTACTGGCCGAAGCTCACGCCGGAGGCGGAGGCGGCAGGGGCGCTGATTCCGCACGCGGACAAGCTGGTGCACACAGGGATCTTCGCGCTGACGGTGTGGACCGTGCTGCATCTGCTGGCGCCGCGGCCGGCGGCGGGGTTCGCTGTGGCCGCGATCGGTGCGCACGCGTTCGTGATCGAAGCGGTGCAGTCGCTGATGCCGCTGCGGTCGTTCGATCTCGCGGACATCGTGGCGGACCTGGTGGGCGTCGCGGCCGGGGCCGCGGTGTGGGCCCTCCTTCGGCGGCGGGGCGCGGCGGGCAGACGGGTACCGGAACGCACCGGGCGCTGACCAGCGACAACGGCGGGCCGACGGGTGCGGAACGGTCGGACCAGCCGTGTCAGAACGCACCGACGGTGCGCGGTGGCGAGGCGGGCCGTACGCGCTGCTCGGCCCCTTCCGTTCGGACACCACCGCCGGTCGTGGCGATCAGCATTGGCGCATAGCGGCAACCCATGGGCCATATCGCGATGGTCCGTCGCTATACGCCAGCGCTGAACCGGCCGCTCGCTCCGCCCCAGGTGCCCACAGCGGCGTCCAGTCGGCACCGGCGACGGGCCGACGGGTGCGGACGCGGCAGGAACGCTGACCACCCCGCGGACGCGCCGTGACGGACGAGAAGCGCCGCGGCCTCCTGAACGGATCAGGCGGACCGCGGCGCTTCGCGCTGCTGGACCGGCCGGGTCAGTTGCGACCGAGAAGGTCTGCCGGCGGCCGAATCAGTCGCGGCTGAAGAAGCGGCGCGACAGGATCACCGCGCCCACACCGACGGCGATGAGCACACCTCCCACGGTGAGGTACGGGGCGATCTCCGCACCGGTGCGGGGCAGCTGGTCCGTGTCGGAGGGCCAGGTGTCGGCCTCGGACTCGGTGGCGCTGACCGTCGGCTTCGGGGTCACGTCGGTCTGGAATCCGTCGGCCACGGGGCGGGCGGACGGCTTCGGTGCGGGTTTAATCGGCTTCGGGGCGAAGGCCTGACCGCCCTGGTCGTCGCCGTCCTCGCCCTGGTCGTCGCCGTCACCGGGCGCGGGGGCCTGACCGCCGTCGCCGTCGCCGTCCTCGCCCTGGTCGCCGTCACCGGGAGCGGGGGTCTCCTCGCCCGGCTGGTCGCCGTCGCCGGGCTGCTCGCCCTCACCGGGAGCCTCGCACCCGGAGCCGTCGCCGCCTTCGATCGTCACCGGGTAGGCGACCTCGGTGCCGGTGTCCGGCACCGCCGTCACCAGGGCGTCCACGTTGCCGGAGGCGGAGCACTCCGGGGCGTGCACGGAGACGTCGGCGAACCATTCGCCGGTCTCCTCATCCTGCTGGTAGGGGGCGCGGAACTCCTGCCCGTCGATCGTGATGATCGCTTCGGTGATCTGCGGGGCACCGAGCGACGTGGAGTGCAGGTTGGTGACGCGCACGGTCCACGGATCGTCCTTGCTGCCCGTCGGCACGGCGCCGTCCTCGCCCTTCAGCACCTGGAAGCCGATGCCGCGCTGCGAGAAGTCCGGCGCGATGTCCTTGTGGGCACGCAGGTAGCCGATCCAGGCGTCACGGTCGACCATGCCGGAGTCCGTGTTGTTGGCGCCCTCAGCGAAGACGGTGAAGTTGTCGCCGCCCTCAGCGAGGAAGCTCTGCACCGCCACCGTGTAGGTCGCGTTCTCGTCGATCGGCTTGCCGTCCAGGGTGACCGAGGTGATGCGCTCACCCTTCGGCGCGGACGCATCGAAGGTGTACTCGAGGTTCTTGGAGAGGCCCAGCTGGAGGTAGTCGCGGCTCTCACCCTCCGGCTGCCACTGCTGCTCCAGCATCGTGTACAGCTGCGCGCCCGTGAGCTCCACCGTGTTGACGTTGTTGGCGAACGGAGTGACGTCGTTCGCTTCGCGGAAGGTGACGACCCCGTCGCCCTCCTTCCGAGCGGACTGCGCGAACAGGAGGTCGGCGCGGACCGAGCCGGGCAGCATCACACCGATGTCGGCGGTGGGGCCGGCGGACTCGTCCTGCTGGGTGGCCCACACGAGCGCGTCAGCATTCAGGTTGGACAGGGCGGAGGAGGCCGAACGGTCATCGCCCTTCTCCTGCGTCTGGCCGGCCTTCAGGGACCACACACCGTCGCGGTACTCCGCGCGCTCCGCGTTGAACGCGGTGGTGATGTCGCCCTGGATGGAGCCGACGGGCTTCTCACCCTCGACCTTCGCGAACGCCTCAGCGTCCTCGATGATCCGGTTCGCCTTCACGAAGCGGGGGAACTGGGCGCAGTCCTCGCCCTCAGCGGCTCCCTTGGTGGAGATGAGGTGGGCGGAGCCCTTCTTCACGCTGTAGGACCCGTCGGCCTGCTCCGTGAGGGTGACGGCGCCGAGGTTCGCGCCGTAGGAGCCGGTCTGGATGATCGGGCGCATGCCGTCGCCGCCGGGGGTGGGGGCGTCGAACGCGTAGGACTTGTGGGTGTGGGCGGTGAAGATGGCGTCGACCTCGGGCGAGGTCCCGTTCATGATGGCTTCCAGGCTCTTGGTGAGCGGATCCGGCTGCACGCCGTCACCGGCGGCGTCCTTCCCGCCGCCCTCGTGGTAGCTCGCCACGATCATGTCGTACTGCTCGCCGGAGTCCTTCAGCTCCTGAACGGCCGTGTTCACTTCCTCGATCGGGTCGGTGAACTGCACGTTCTTGATGCCGCCCGGGGAGACGAGGGTGGCGGTGGACTGGGTGACGGCGCCGATCACGGCGACCTTCTTGCCGTCCTCCGTGGTGACGATGGTGTAGGCCGGCAGGAGACGCTCGCCGGTGCTCTTGTCACGCACGTTGGCGCCGAGGTGCTCGAAGTCGGCGCGGTCGCTGACGCGGCCGGTGAGGTCGTCGATGCCCTGATCGAACTCGTGGTTGCCGGCGGCGGTGACCGGCAGCTCCAGCGCATTCAGGTAGTCGATGGTGGGGATGTCCTGGGCGATGAAGGAGGTGAACTCGGAGGCGCCGATGTTGTCACCGGCGGAGAGGAGCAGGGAGTCGCCGTCCTTGGCGCGCTCCTTCTCGATGGTGCAGGCCAGGTCCGCGCCGGACTTGGAGAGACGGCCGTGGAAGTCGTTGATGCCGTAGAGGGTGACCTCATCGCCCTCGGCGGCGAGGGCGCCGCTCATCGGGCTGAGGAGCCCGGCGGCGAGGGTGAGCGCCGCGATGGTGCTCAGACGGCGGGATGCTGCGGGACGCGCGTGGTCAGACATGTCGGTGTCCTTGGAGGGGTGCGTGCACGGGGCGAAAGGGGGATATGAGGGGAAGACTCGCATCCATCCAACACCCGTCAAGCACCCCCTGTCTCCCTTTCCTGAGAATCCACTGGATCTGGTCATATGGCGGACACCCGCTGTTCACACTGGGTGTGACGCAGTCGCAGCCGAGTCCGCCACTGGGCCCGCCGGGTGAGTTGGTGAGGACCTAGGGCCCTACTACTATCGAGAGGAGAGCCGACGGGGCCCGCCCCACCCGGGCGATGCCCACGCATGTGCAGCCGGGCGAGACACTCCCCTGCCGCCGCGGCGCCGACACTTCGCTGCGAAGGAGAACCATGGACCGCGCCAAGAGAAGCTTCCGCCGACGCACCAAACCCGCAACCAACGGCCGCAACTGGCCCCATGTCGTGATCGTCGGCGGTGGATTCGCCGGCGCGAACGCCGTCCTCGGGCTGCGCAAGGCGCGGGTGCGCGTCACCCTCATCGACCAGAACGTCTACAAGACCTTCCAGCCGCTCCTCTACCAGGTCGCCACCGCCGGTCTGAACCCGGGCGACGTCACCATGTTCCTGCGCGGCCTCCAGCTGAAGGTGCCGAACATGCGGTTCCGCCAGGGCCGTGTCCGCGCGGTCGACACCGAGCAGCAGACCGTCACCCTCCACGACCGCCAGAAGATCTCCTACGACTACCTGGTCCTCGCCAACGGCGCCACCGTCAACTTCTTCAACACCCCCGGTGCTGAGGAGTTCGCGATGCCGATGTACACCCGCAGCCAGGCCATCGACATCCGCGACCGCATCTTCGCCGAACTGGAGCGCGCCTCCCAGCTGTCGGAGACCGGCACGAACGACAAGCTGCACATCTCCGTGGTGGGCGGCGGCGCCACCGGTGTGGAGATCGCCGGTGCGCTCGCGGACTTCCGCCAGCAGGAGCTGGATGTGCTCTACCCGGAGATGGACCCGGGCACGCTGCAGATCACGCTGATCCAGCGCGGCAAGGCCCTGATCAAGGACTTCAATGAGAACCTGCAGGAGTATGCGGCCGATGAGCTGCTCAAGCGCAAGGTGGAGCTGCTGCTGGGCCGCGGCGTGAAGTCGGTCGGCTACGACTCGCTGACGCTGCAGGACGACACCGTCATCGAATCGGACATCACGATCTGGGCCGTCGGTGTGGGCGCCGATGACGAGATCAACCGGTGGGGCGTGCCCCGCCGCGACAACGGCCGCATCGAGGTGGACGACACCCTGCGGGTGAAGGGCTTCCGGAACATCTTCGCGATCGGTGACGTGGCTGCGCAGGATGAGGCCCTGCCGATGCTGGCGCAGCCGGCGATGCAGTCCGGCAAGCATGTGGCCTCGCTGATCAGCGCGGAGGTCGATGGGAAGCCGGCCGATGCGCCGTTCGCGTACCGGGATCTGGGCACGATGGCGACGATCGGTCGCCACGCCGCGATCACGCAGCTGCCGTTCGAGAAGGCGCCGGACCTGACGGGCTCCGTCGGCTGGTGGGCGTGGATGGGTGTGCACGTGATGAACCTGCTGGGCGCCCGCAACCGCCGCGCCGTCTCCACGAACCTGATCTCGCTGTACGCGGGGATGGGCACCACGTTCAGTCAGCCGAACCCGGTGATCGGCGAGGTCGATTCGAACCGGGCGCGCAAGGAGTTCGCGAAGCACTCCTCGAAGCGTCGCTTCGGCTTCAGCGCCGGCAAGCCGTTCTCCTACCGGGAGGGCTCCCGCCGTGAACGCGGTGAGCTCACCGCTGACCACCCGTCGCACCGGGCGAACCCGGAGGACGGCCACGGCCTCGCCTGAGGTCCGTCTCGATCTGATCGGAGAGCTCGCGGATCCGCTGCGCATCGTCGCGGCGGGTCCGCGCTTCTCTGTGCCCGTACAGTGCCGGCATGACGAGCTCGGCGAGCTCGCCGAGGGCGGCCGACGGATTCTCGGAATCCTCCCGGTTCCGCGGGTCTGACGCGAGGCGCTGCAGCGCCCGGTCCGGGTCCGCGGCGCTGTCCCAGACGGCGCCGTGCTGTGCCGCGAACCGGCGGGCATCGGCGAGGGCGAGCACCGCAGCGACCTCGTCGGGGGTGTCTGAGGCGAGGGCTCGGTCCCAGGCGCGGTTGCGCTCACGCTGTGCACGGACCCGTCGGCGGCGGCGCCCCCAGAGGACTGCGGCGAGAGCGGTGGCGGCAGCGGCGATGGCCACGGCGGTCATGAGCAGGGCTCGGCCGGCACCCGTCGGCTCGCCCCGGCGGCCCTCCCCCGTGCCCGCGGTCGCGCCGGTGGTGGCGCTGGTGGGCGTGGTGGCTGCGTCGGTCGTGGTGGGCTCGGCCGACGGCGGCGTCGACGCGCTGGTGCTGGGGGCCGGTGTGGGGGTGGCCGTGCCCTGGCCGGCCTCGGGTTCGGTGCTGAGGCTCTCGAGAGGTTCGATGCCGACGCCGCCGGCGGGTGGGGTGGGTTCGAAGCGGACCCAGCCGTAGTCCTCGCCGAACCACACTTCGGGCCAGGCGTGAGCGTTGCGGTTGGTGACCTCCCAGTGGTCGCCCCTCTTCGTGCCGCCGGTGTAGCCGACGACGACGCGCGTGGGGTACCCCTCGGCGTTCATCATCAGCGCGAAGGCGGCGGCGAACTGTTCGCAGTAGCCGGTGCGGTCCTCGAGGAAGCTGGTGAGGGGGTCAGCGCCGGGCGGAGTGACGGTGTCCAGGGAGTAGGTGTAGCCGGTGTGGAAGTGCTGCTCGAACGCCCGCGCGGTCTCGAACGGGGTGGTGGCGCCGGATTCGGCGCGGACCTTCTCCGCGAGCGCAGTGACCTGCGGGTTGGGGGCGATCTGGACCGCGACGGGTGGGGCGACGCGGTGGATGTCGTCGTCGGTGACGGCGGCGAGGTCCTCGGCGGTGGGCTGCCCGGCGACCGTCGTGACGCGGTAGGTGAGGTCGGTGAGGTCGCTGGTGGCGCCGTCGGAGGCGGTGGCTTCGTCGACATCACGGGGCAGGACGGCGTCGACCCCGGCCTGCGGGTCGAGGCGGACGGGCCGCAGAGGGGTGGGGACGCGGTCGCTGCGCAGCTGGTGGAGCGTCACGGTGTAGGTGGCGAGACCGTCGCGTGGGGTGTCGGACCGGTCGGGGTAGATGAGCTGCGGGTCGCGGACGGGGATGTCGTCCGGGGAGGTGAACTCTTCTCCGTCCCAGCGGGTGAGGGTGTGAACCCGCAGGTAGTCGCCGTCCGGAGCCGGCCCGGACACGGTGTAGGTGAGGACGGTGTGCTCCTTCTGGTCGGTGAGGGAGCGGCGCACGGAGATGGAATCGGTGGCGGCGAGGCCGGGCAGGCCGGGTCCGCCGGAGGCGCGGGCGAGCCGCTCCAGGCTGAGGGGGTGGCTGGGGCGGATGCCGAGGCTGCCGCGGTCGGCGGCGAGCGGTGCGGCGGCCAGCGCGAGCGCGATCACGAGGGCGGCGACGACGGCGGGCACCGCGCGGGCGGCGACGCTGGTGGGGCGGGGGCCGACGGGTGCCGGGCTGGCAACGGCCCCGCCGTCAGGCGCTGCGCCGACGGGTGCTGCGCCGATGGGTGCCGGGCGGGTGAGCGGGTCGGCGGCGAGGATGACGAGGGCGCCGGCGGCGGGGGCGATGAGCAGGCTGAACGGCGGGTCCGGGATGTGCAGGGCGGGCACGAGCCCGAGGATCAGCGGTACGATGGCGGCGCCGAGGGCGCGGCGCATGTCCATCAGCACGATCTCGGCGATGAGCGTCACGAGCCCGACCACGAGGATGGCGAGCGCCACCAGGTGCGGGGACAGTGCCACCGGCGGCACCTCGGCGGACAGCTGCTGCCCTGCCGTCCGGAACACGCCGATGATCGCCTCCTTCCACGCTTCGGGATCGACGAGGCCGGAGGGGCCGATGCCGGCGCGGTGCATCCAGGTGCCGACGGCGATCAGAAGCAGAAGGATCTGCGCGGGCGGGGTGAAGCGGCGCAGGCGCGGCACGGCGCGGCCCACCACACCGACAGCGATGAGGCCGGCGGCGACCGTGCCGATCAGCGGCATCGGGTGCCGGAACAGCTGAGCCAGCGGCAGGAAGGCGAGCATCAGCGCGAGCCACAGCAGGGCGGCCCGCACCGACTCGCGGACCAGGGCGCGGGCGGTGGTGGTGCGGCCGGCCCGGCGCGGCACTGCGGGGCGGGCGGCGGGACGGCGGTGCACGGGGGTGCTCATGCGCCGACCTCGCGGACAGCGGACGTGGTGACGACCGTCGACGCGGCGGCGGAAGCGGCGGCAGAGGCAGGGGCGGCCGCGTGCGCGGCGATCGAGCCTGCGGCGGGGCCGACGGAGACCCCCAGCGACGGGTGCGGAGCCAGCAGCGTTCGCGCAGCATCGGCGATGCGCGCGGTCTGGTGGGCGGCGTCGGCGCCGTCGGTGGGCAGAATGACGAGAGTGCGGATCTTCCTGGAGGCGGTGCTGCGGGTGATCGCGTCGGCGCGGGCTGCGCCGGTCTCCGCGTCGGGCGCGGCGGTGATGACGATCAGCAGCGCGTCCCGGTCAGCGGTCACGGGCGGGATCGCTGCTGCAGGCGCGCCGGTGATCGGTGCACTGCTCTCCCCCGGCATCTCGATGATGCGCGCGTGCGCGCCTTCGGTGCGCAGGGCCTGCTCAAGGGACGCGGCGGCGTCCATGACCTGCTCCGACTGCTCGGCCCGCTCCGCCTGCTCGGTCTGCTCGCCTTCGGTGGCGGGGCCCGGTGTGGAGTCGACGGCGGGACCGGCGGTGTCGACGAGGATCAGCACGCGGGTGGATTCGGGGCGCTCCTCCTCCCGGCTCATCAGCGTCCCGGCGCGGGCGGTGGCCTTCCAGTGGATGCGGCGGATGTCGTCCCCCGGCTCCGACGGCCGCGGCAGCGGCGACGCATCACCGCGGCCGGTGCGGACCGAGGCGGTGGAGTCCCCGTCGGCCCCGGTGCCGAAGGTGAGTCGGCCGAGGGCCAGGAGGCGCGGCGTCACGGTGATGGTGGCGCCGTCGTCCACGGTGCGGCGGGCGCGGGTGAGGCCGAGCGGGTCCACGGCCTGCAGCACGATCACGGGCAGCTCGTGGTGGCCGCGGCGATGGAACCGCTGGACAGTGCTGATGCCGGCGCTGGTGGCGGTGCCGACGAGGCCGGTGAGCCAGCGGGGACGCACCGCGGCGTCGATGGTGACGGCCTCGCCGCGCTGGATCGGCAGCGGTGTGCGGACCGTGCGGGTGGCGTTGGCGGCGCGCACCACGACCTGGGTGAGAACGGCGCAGGCGACGAACGCCGCGAGCATGACGGCGGCGAAGGTCCAGGCGGTGGAGACTGCGGTGATGATGCCACCGATCCAGAGCGCGGCGGCGATGATGAGCCAGCCGGCGCCGCGCTTCGTCAGCATTCCGGCGCCGACGCCCCACGGCCCGTGGCGGCGGGCTGAGCCGCCGCAGCGCCGACGGGTGCCGGGCCCGCGTGGGTGCCGGCGACGGGGACGGTGCCGGTGATGTCAGCGAGGATATCGGCGGCGCGGGCATGGTCCACGGGGCCCGACGGCACCAGGTGCAGCCGGTGCGCCCACACCTCGGTGAGGTTCGCCCGGACGTCCTGCGGCGTGACGTAGGTGCGGCCGTCGCAGGCGGCGGTGGCCTTCGCGGCGCGCACCAGGTGGACGGCGGCGCGCGGGGAGGCTCCCATGATGATCTCGCTGTGGCGGCGGGTGGCATCCGCGAGCGCGACCACGTACCCGAGGAGCGCCTCGGAGGTGTGGGCGCGGCACACCAGGGCGAGCGCGCGGGCGATGTCGGTGGTGGTGGCGATGGGCCGGACGCGCTGCAGGGGGCTGTCGGCGCGGGGGCCGCTGGTGGTCTGGGTGCGCAGCATGCGCAGTTCGCTGCCCGGGTCGGGGTAGCCGAGGGACAGGCGCATGAGGAAGCGGTCGCGCTGCGCTTCGGGGAGGTCGAACGTGCCGGCCATCTCCACGGGGTTGGCGGTGGCCATCACCATGAACGGGTCGTCGAGGCGGTGGGTGGTGCCGTCCACGGTGACGGCGTGCTCTTCCATGGCTTCGAGGAGCGCGGACTGGGTCTTGGCGGAGGCGCGGTTGATCTCGTCGGCCAGGAGGATGTGGGTGAACACGGCGCCGGGGCGGAACTCGAAGTCGCGGGTGGCCTGGTTGAAGATGCTGGCACCGGTGATGTCCCCGGGCAGGAGGTCGGGGGTGAACTGAAGGCGCTGGGCGGTGGCGTCGAGCGCGGTGGCGAGCGCCCGGGCGAGCATGGTCTTGCCGACTCCGGGGACGTCTTCGATGAGCACGTGTCCGGCGGCCAGCAGACAGTGGATGATGGAGCGGACGGCGGCGTGCTTGCCTTCGATGACCTTCTCCACCTCGCCGGTGAGGTCGGTGGTGAGGGTGTGCACCCAGGCGGCGTCCGCCTCGCTCAGCGGGGCGTGATCGGCAGTGTCCACGGCGGCTCCTTCACTGGGTGCGGTGCGGCTGAGTCTACCCGCGCGTTGCGACGGGTGAGCCGTGAATCGGTGAGCCCGGCGCCCAGCTATTTCCGTACAATTCGGCGGTCCGGGTCACCGAAGAGCCCACGGGCGAGGACCGCCGCAAGAACGAAGCTCTGGATCGAGTTTGCGGACACGAATACGGCAGCCACCGTGTGATGGACATCGAGGAAGCCGCGCCCCAGGAGCGCCACGAACGCCACAACGCTCACCAGCGACAGCCCAATGGTCCCGAGAACGAACCAGAAAAGGATCTTGCGCTGGGTATTGGCAATGCGCTCACGCATCGCCAGCTCCGCTGTCAGGTCGACACCGCTGGTCATAGGATCGACGGGAGCCTGCTCAAGTACATCGACCTTTTCGGCGAAATGTCCGTGCGTGTCTTCGCCTTTGCTCATATCCCCCTCCGCGTCCTTCAGTCCGCCAAACTCACCGATGTCGGGACAATTCCTGTCTTCGCCAAACTCTCGAGTCGCTTGGCGACGGCAGCCCTGGAGACTCCGAACGTTTCGGCCATGTGTTGGTTTGACAAACCACGGGCAGACATGGACAGGATGTCGCTCTGCGGCATGAGAAGAGCACCCGCGAACTCATCGGCGAAGAACTCATGCAGGTCATACTTCTGCCCGCGCGCCTCTGTGAAGGAGTAGTCACGGTCATGCGCCACCCGGTCACGCTCGACGATGTGGCCGATTTCGTGGGCCCAGGTGAAGCGTCTCCGAGGCGCGGACTCATCGCTGTTGAGCGCGATGATGGGCTGCTTGTCGCGTTCCTTCGAGACGAGTCCAGACAGGCCCGCGCCCATCGACGTCTCGTACTTGGAGGCGCTGACGGCGAGGGTCATTACGTCAAGGCTCACTGGAAGGTTGCCGTCCCAGTGATCGTCGAGAAGTCGCTGTGCTTCTCGGCGAGCCGACTCATAAACGAGCATCTCTTCCCCCTTGACCTATGGCTCAGTGCCTGTCCACTGTCGCCAGACTACCCACCCCCACGCAGTAGAACAAGCGTTCCAGTTCAGAATGTGGGTAAGTGATGGCGTGAGGCAGGGTGAGCCCGTCGAGCCCCTCAGCCCTGCAGGTACTGGGCGAGCGCCGCCCACTGGTCGCGGGGCTCGAAGCCGCTCGCTTCGAGCCGGCTGAGGTCGAACACGGAGTTCAGGGGGCGCGGCGCCGCGCCCGGTTTCGAGGCGAAGTACTCGGTCGTGCTCGTCCCGGACACCCGGGCGGGATCGTGGCCGGTCAGCTCGAACACGCGGCGCGCCACCTCGCACCAGGTGGCGGCCCGGCCGCCGCAGGACACGTTGTACGTCCCGTACTGGGCGCCGGTCGTCAGCAGGTGGTCGATCGCGCGGACGATCTCCGTGGTGAACGTGAGGCGACCGTACTGGTCATCCACCACGCACGGGTCCACGCCCTTCTCCGCCAGCGACGCCATGGTGCGCACGAAGTTCGCGCCGTCGCCCACCACCCACGAGGTGCGCAGCAGGTAGTGCCGCGCGGTTGCGCTGACGGCGGCGTCACCGGCGGCCTTCGACTGCCCGTACACCCCCAGGGGGCCGACGGGGTCGTCCTCACTGATGAGCTCGGCGGTGCCGTCGAATACGTAGTCGGTGGAGACGTGCACGAGCACTCCCCCGGCGCGGTCCACTGCGGCGGCGAGCTCCGCGACCCCGCGGGCGTTGACGGCCCACGCGGCTGCCCGGCCCTCCGGGGTCTCGGCGGCGTCCACCGCGGTGTAGGCGGCGGCGTTGACCACCACGGAGAAGGGGGTGAAGTCGAGGGCGCGGATCGCATCGACGTCGGCGAGGTCGAGCTCGTCGCGGGTGACGAAGCGGGCGTCACGGCGGGCCCCGTCGGCCCCCTCGGCGGCCCGGCGACCATCGGCCCATGTCTCGCGCAGTGCCCGACCGAGCTGGCCGCTCGCACCGATGACGAGCACGGACCCGTCGGCCCCTCCCCCACCAGGCCGGCCGGCCTGCGCGCCGACGGGTGCGCCGGGGGCAGCCGGGGCGGCGGCGGGGCCGCTGGGCCGCATGGGGGTGACGTCCTCGAGCATCGGGTGGGCACGGTCCTTCTCGGACAGCTCCGCGTCCTCGAGCGGGATCGGCCAGTCGATCGCGGCGGTGGGGTCGGCGAGGTTGAGGAAGGTGTACTCGGCCTGTGCCTGTTCGGACCAGTGGTCGTTGACGAGGTAGGTGTAGGCGGCGGGCGCCTCGAGGGTCTGGAAGGAGTTGCCGACCCCGGCGGGCACGAACACCGCGATATCGGGGGTGATCTCCTGGGTGTGGACGGCGCCGAAGCTGTCGCCCTCTCGCAGGTCCACCCAGGCGCCGAACACGCGGCCGGTCGCCACCGAGATGAACTTGTCCCACGGTTCGGCGTGGATGCCGCGGGTGACGCCCACCTCCTGGTTGAAGGAGATGTTGTTCTGCACGGGCCCGAAGTCGGGCAGGCCGAGCGCGGTCATCTTCTCGCGCTGCCAGTTCTCCTTGAACCAGCCGCGGGCATCGCCGTGGACGGGCAGGTCGAGCACGAGCAGGCCGGGGATGGGGGTGGTGTGCACGCTCAGCGGCTTCGCCACGGCGTCTCCTTCTCGTCGATTGCGGGCTGAGGACCGGGGGTCACTGACCGGTGCGGGCGTACTTCGCTTCGGTGGCGGCCTTCGCTCCGCGCCACCAGTCCTCGTTCTCGCGGTACCAGGTGATCGTGTCCTTCAGGCCCTGTTCGAAGTCCGCGAACTGGGGCGTCCAGCCGAGCTCATCGCGCAGGCGGGAGGCGTCGATGGCGTAGCGGAGGTCGTGGCCGGCGCGGTCGGGGACGTGGTCGAAGTCGTCCTCGTCGCGGCCCATGAGCCGCAGGATCATGCGGATGACCTCGAGGTTGTTCTTCTCGCCGTCGGCGCCGATGAGGTAGGTTTCGCCGATGTCGCCCTTGTCAAGGATGGTGAGGACGGCGCTGGAGTGGTCATCGGCGTGGATCCAGTCGCGGACGTTGAGGCCGGCGCCGTAGAGGCGGGGGCGGATCCCGTCGATCAGGTTGGTGATCTGGCGGGGGATGAACTTCTCGATGTGCTGGCGGGGGCCGTAGTTGTTGGAGCAGTTGGAGATGGTGGCGCGCACCCCGAAGGACCGCACCCAGGCGCGCACGAGGAGGTCCGAGCCGGCCTTCGTGGCGGAGTACGGGCTGGACGGGTTGTACGGGGTGGTGGGGGTGAACTTCTCCGGGTCGTCGAGCTCGAGGTCGCCGTAGACCTCGTCGGTGGAGATGTGGTGGAAGCGCAGGTCGTGCTGCCGGGCGGCTTCGAGGAGGGTGTACGTGCCGAGGATGTTGGTGTCCAGGAACGGGGAGGGGTCCTGCAGGGAGTTGTCGTTGTGGGATTCGGCTGCGTAGTGGACGATCGCGTCGCGCTCGCTGTCCAGGCGGGCGGCGAGGCGGCCGACGGTGTCCGCATCGGCGATGTCCCCTTCGACGAGCTCGACCCGGTCCTCCGGCAGCCCGGTGAGGTTGTCGCGGCTGCCGGCGTAGGTGAGCTTGTCCAGCACGATGACGCGGTCATCGGTGTGGTTGGTGATGTAGTGGACGAAGTTGGAGCCGATGAAGCCGGCGCCGCCGGTGACGAGGAGAGTGCGTTCAGCCATGCCGCTATCGTGCCATGCCGACCGTGCGGTCAGCTGAGGCGTTCGCGCTCCAGCACATCCAGCAGGTAGCGCCCGTACCCGGACTTCACGAGCGGTTCGGCGCGCTCGCGCAGGCCGTCGTCGTCGATGTAGCCCATGCGCCACGCGACTTCTTCGGGCGCGCCGATGGAGAGGCCCTGGCGCTTCTGCACGGTGCGGATGAACTCGCCGGCGGCGGCGAGGTCATCGAACGTCCCGGTGTCGAGCCACGCGGTGCCGCGGGTGAGCACCTCCACCTGCAGGGCGTCGTCCTCGAGGTAGAGGCGGTTGAGGTCGGTGATCTCCAGTTCCCCGCGGGCCGACGGCGTCAGGCTCTTCGCGCGGTCCACCACGGTGGAGTCGTAGAAGTACAGGCCCGGCACCGCCAGGTTCGACTTCGGCTGCTGCGGCTTCTCCTCCAGGGACACTGCCCTGCCGTCCGAGTTCATTTCGACCACGCCGTAGGCGGTCGGGTCGTTCACCCAGTAGCCGAACACGGCGGCGCCGTCCACGTCCGAGTAGCGGCGCAGCTGGGTGCCCATGCCCTGGCCGTAGAACAGGTTGTCGCCGAGGATCAGGGCGGCGCCTTCACCTTGCAAGAAGTCTTCGCCGAGGATGAATGCTTGGGCGAGCCCGTCGGGCGAGGGCTGGGTGACGTACTCCAGGGTGATGCCGAAGCGGGAGCCGTCCCCGAGGAGGCGCTGGAACGCCGCCTGATCCTCGGGGGTGGTGATGATGAGGATGTCGCTGATGCCCGCGAGCATGAGGGTGGTCAGCGGGTAGTAGATCATCGGTTTGTCGTACACCGGCATGAGCTGCTTGGAGACGCCGATGGTGAGCGGGTGAAGGCGTGAGCCGGTGCCCCCGGCCAGGATGATTCCGCGCATGCGACCAGCCTACCGCGTGGCAGGTGAAATCGTGCGGATTCCTCATCTGAGCCTGCTCTTCCAGGGCGGCACGCGCTCACGCGACAGCGGAATAACCGCAGCACATCGGGCGCCGGAGCTTCAGGCTCAGCGCAGGCGAGCCTGCCCCTGATTCACCGTTGTCGGCAGCACCCCTGGCCGAACTCGAATGGGTCAGTCCTGCTCACGCAGGCGAGGCATCAGCATGCGCAGGCATTGGCCGAGGTCATCGTCATAGAGCTGGTCGCCGGTGAGGCGCTCGCGCAGGAACGCTCCCATCCAGTGCACCACGAGCATGCGGGCGGCGAAGTCCGGTGTGACGCCGTCGGCGAGGTCGCCGCGGGACTGCACGTATCGGAAGTAGTCGGTGACGATCGACTCCACCTGGGCGCGCTGCTCCAGCAGGGGCTCACGGCCCGGGTGCTCTTCGTCCACGATCTCCGCCATGAGGACGGAGACGAGGGTGGCTTCGACCGTCACGGAGGACTGCCACGCCTTGATCTCCTCGAAGGAGTTGCAGTTGCAGAAGTCCTTCACGACCTGCAGGTACCCCTGGCCGGCGCGGTCGATGACCGCCAGCAGCAGGGACTCCTTGTGCGGGAAGTGGTGCAGCATGCCCGGGTGGGAGATGCCCACGCGCTCGGAGATGTCCCGCAGTGACGTGCCGCGGTATCCGTAGACCGCGAACAGGGCGGTGGCTTCGGTCAGGATCAGTTCACGGGTCTGTTCGCCGCGGGCCTTGGTCAGGTTGACGCGCGGACGCGCCTGTTCGCGGCGGCGGGTGCGCATCGGCGCCCGGGTGGTGCTCGGCGTGGACATGGGATACCTCCAGTGGGTGGTGGGAGAGGTGAATCCGCTGTGCCCAGTCAGGGGTATGACAGGCCCTGAAGAGTCGGATTCGGACATGTGCAGTGTCGGTCAGAATTTCGTATTGATGACGTGCTCGGCAATCTGAATGGCATTCAGCGCCGCCCCCTTGCGCAGATTGTCTGCGGCAACGAAGAGGACGAGCCCCTGGTTATTGGGGACTGCCTGGTCCTGCCTCACTCGTCCTACGAATGTACCATCCCGACCGGTAGCCTGTCGAGGACCCGGCAGATCGGTCAGTGACACGCCCTCTGCACCTTCAAGAACAGCGGTTGCGTCCTCCGGGGTGATGGGTGCAGAGAACTCTGCATGGACCGATAGTGCATGCCCGGTAACAACTGGAATGCGCACACAGGTGCCGGAAACGCGAAGATCCGGAATACCCAGAATCTTGCGCGACTCATTGCGGAGCTTCTGCTCCTCATCGGTCTCCAGAGAACCGTCGTCCATCAGATTTCCGGCCAGCGCCACCGCATTGAACGCAATGGGTGCTGCGTACACCTGCGGGGCCGGTTCGGAATCGACCTTGCCGTCCGTGACCAGAGCGGGGATGTCGCTCGCGAGGGTCTGGACCTGACTGGTGAGCTCCTGCACCCCGGCGAGGCCGGACCCGGACACGGCCTGGTAGGTCGCGATGGTCAGGCGCTCCAGCCCGGCCTTCTCGTGGAGGGCCTTCAGGGCGGGGATCGCCGCCATGGTGGTGCAGTTCGGGTTCGCGATGATGCCCTTCGGGGCGGTGAGTGCGAGCTCGGCGTTCGCTTCGGCCACGATGAGGGGGACCTCGTCGTCGCTGCGGAACGCGGAGGAGTTGTCGATGACGATCGCGCCGGCCGCGGCGAAGCGGGGTGCGTGCTTCTTCGAGGCGGCGCCGCCGGCGCTGAACAGGGCGATGTCCACCGCGTTGTCACCGGTGATGTCCGCGGTCTCGACGTCCTCCACCGTGTACTCCTCGCCGCGCACGGTCAGGGTGGTGCCGGCGGAGCGGGCAGAAGAGAACAGGCGCAGGTGCGAGAACGGCACCTCGCGCTGCTCGATCAGGGACAGCATCACCTCGCCGACCTGGCCGGTCGCGCCGACCACGGCGATGACGGGTGCTGAAGAAGTGGTGGTCATCGTCCGGTTCCTCCGTACACAACTGCTTCGTCCTGGTCCGAGTCGAGCCCGAACGCGGTGTGGATGACGCGGACCGCGTCGTGCATGCGGTCAACGTCGGTCACCACCGAGATGCGGATCTCGGAGGTGGAGATCATGTCGATGTTGATGCCCGCGTCGCCGAGGGCGCGGAACAGCGAGGCAGAGACTCCGGGGCTGGACTTCATGCCGGCGCCGATGAGGGACACCTTCGCGATCTGGTCGGTGTACACCAGAGTCTGGTAGCCGATCTCGTCCTTGACGGCGCGCAGCGCTTCGATCGCCTTCTTCGAATCCGCTTCCGGCAGCGTGAAGGACACGGCGACGGTGCCGTCCACGGTGGAGACGTTCTGGACGATCATGTCGACGTTCGCGCCGGTGTTCGCCACGGTCTCGAAGATCAGCGCGGACTTGCCGGGGACGTCCGGCACCTCCACCAGGGTGATCTTGCCTTCGCTGTCGTCGTGGGCGACCCCGGAGATGATCGGGGCCTCATGGCCAGGTTGGGTCGTGTAGGACACGGACTGTTCTCCTCGATCTGGTCGTTCAGTGGGCGGCGGCGGCCTGCTGCTTACGGGTGATGATCGGGTCCACGGGGAAGTCGCGGTCCGAGTCATCGCAGATGATGGTGCCGATCTTCCCGCTGTAGCTGGAGCGCACGTGCAGCGGCACGCCGAAGCGGCGCGCGTACTCCACGCAGCGCAGCATCAGGATCTTGGCGCCGCTGGCGGCCATCTCCAGCATCTCCTCGGCGGAGAGCTCGGGGATGCGGCGGGCGGTGGGGACGATGCGGGGGTCGGCGGTGAAGACGCCGTCCACGTCGGAGTAGATCTCGCAGACGTCGGCGCCGAGGGCGGCGGCGAGCGCGACCGCGGTGGTGTCGGAGCCGCCGCGGCCGAGGGTGGTGATCTCCTTGGCGCTGTGGGAGACGCCCTGGAAGCCGGCGACGATGGCGACATGGCCCTGGTCGAGGGCGCTGCGGATGCGGCCGGGGGTGACGTCGATGATGCGGGCGGAGCCGTGGGAGTCGTCGGTGATGACACCGGCCTGGGACCCGGTGTAGGCGTGGGCGGAGATGCCGAGGTTGTTCAGCGCCATGGACAGCACGGCCATGGAGATGCGCTCGCCGGCGGTCAGCAGCATGTCGAGTTCGCGCGGCGGCGGGGTGGGGGTGACCTCTTCGGCGAGGTCGATGAGCTCATCGGTGGTGTCGCCCATGGCGGAGACCACGACGACCACTTCATGACCGGCCTTGGAGTACTTGGCGATCCTCGCAGCGACTCGCTTGATCGCGGTGGCGTCCTCTACGGACGACCCGCCGTACTTCTGGACCACGAGGGCCATGCGCCTGCTCCTTCGACGTTGCGGTGACTACCGAGGTGAAAACTTTCAGTTAGCCCTCGGTAGATCTTGGCACGCTCTGCGCCCACAGCCCAACAAGTGTGTCCAATTCCTGCCAATTGGACGGTCACCTAAGGCAGGTGCGGCATCCGTCGGGTGGCCGACATCCGTCGGCCGGGATGGGGACCTACCAGCGCTCCACCCGTCGGCCCGCTCCCCCGGCGCGTCGCTCACCGGCGCGGCCCGCACGCCCCGCGAGGCGACCGATCAGCCGGCGCGCACGCTCCCCCGTCGCGCCGACGCCGCGGTCACGCAGCACATCCACCCCCGCGGGGATGCCGTTGCGGTCCGAGGTGGCCTCCGCGCGGTGCCGCAGGATCGGGCGGGCGGCTGCGGCGGACCGGCCGAAGTCGGGCAGGCGCACGGTGCTCTGCTTCTGCACCGGGGCGCCGTGGCGGATGCGCGCCGCGGGCAGCATCTCGTCCACACGGGTCCTCACCTGCTCCGCGCCCTGCCGCACGGCATCCTGCGCGGGAGCGGGCACGTGAGGGGCCGACGGCATCTGCTGCTCCTCGGCCCGGGCCGCCTTCTGGATCCGGCGCTCCTCCTGCGCGAGAGCACGGCGGGCCATCGTGCGGTGCTCCGCGTCCTGCACGTCCAGCCGCTGCGCCCACTGGGTGCGGGTCCCCGTCGGCGGCACGATCGCGGTGAAGTCCACCGGGCGGCGCGCATACCAGTGGGCCGGGCCCACCAGCACCGTCACCGCCTGCCGATGCAGCACGATCCCCATCGCGATGAACGCGAGCAGCGCCAGCGGCACCATGACCACCGGCTGCGTGAGCAGCGCATCGAGCGTCGCCCGGCCCGACCACCCCAACGGGCCGCGCAGCACCAGCAGCGCCACCAGGAGCGCCCCGCCGAGGCCGACGGATGCCGCCGCAGCGATCCACGACGCCGCGAACCGGTTCGGCAGCAGCCGCAGCAGGCCCGCATACGCCGCCGTGCTCGCTGCGACCCACCCGGCGAGCGACACAGCGGCCAGCAGGACGAGCGGCAGCGGGTAGCCGACCAGGTCGGAGGAGGAGTCGTACCCGGCGGCGATGATCCACAGCAGCGGCTCCTCCATCATCAGCATCAGCGGGAACACCACGAGCGCGGCCACCCACGCACCCCGGATCACCGCTTCGAGCGCGCGAAGCGGCATCTGTGGACCGATGTGCAGATCCACGTGGGCGAGGTCCGCGGCGAGGACATGAGCGGCGCGGGGGTCATCGACACCGAGGATCGCGCGCGCCCGGTCCGAGCGCGCCGCGTCCGTCAGGGCGACTGTGCGCAGCGCCCCCACGCTCTGGATCCCCAGCAGCCTCGGCACCGGCACGGCGGCGCGCAGCAGGCCGTACGCGCAGGAGCCCGCCACCACCATCCACATCAGCAGGAACGGCCGGTGGGCCGCAAAGTAGTCCCAGCCGGCGTCGCCGAGCCTGCCCGGCACGAGCAGCAGGAACGGCACGGTCAGCAGCAGCGGCGCCAGCACAACGGCCGCGATCCGTCCCGCCACAGCCTGCTGGAACGCTGCCTCGGTGCCGTACGCGCGGGGCCGGACCCGCGCCACCAGCAGCAGACCCGCCGGCACCATGACCGCAGAGACCACCGCTCCGAGAGCGGCGAGCCCTCCGGCCAGCAGCACGGTGGTGACGAAGCCGGAGGGGAATGTGCCCAAGCCGGTGTGATCGCGGGTGATGGTGCCGATGGCGGCGGTGCCGGCGAACACGCCGCCGAACCCGGCAAGGAGCGACCCCACGATGAACAGCGGCCAGACGAACGCGCCGAGCAGAGCGGCGGTGACGTAGAGGCCGACGGGTGCCTGCGCGACGAACGCCCGAGGCGATTCGGCGAGGATCTCACTGGGCAGGTCGATGTGCCGACTCTCGGGGCGCAGCGGCGCGAGTCGGCCGGGGGCCTCGGTGGGGTGGGGTGTCGGCATCGTGTCCATGCTTCGACACTACGCAGATCATGCGCGGCGCGGCATGGGTCCCGGTGGGGAGTTCGGCCCCGCGGACCGTTCAGCTCGGCCGGGAAGGCTCAGATCGAGCGGCGGCCGAGGAAGGCGCGGCCGAGCGTCATCTCGTCGGCGTAGTCGAGGTCTCCGCCCACCGGCAGCCCGGAGGCGAGGCGCGTGACCTTCACATCCTGCGCGCCGAGCATGCGCGCCAGGTACGAGGAGGTCGCTTCGCCTTCGATGTTGGGGTCGAGCGCGAGGATGACCTCGTCGGTCTCGCCCTTTGCGATGCGCTGCATGAGCTCGGAGATGCGCAGGTCGTCGGGACCGACACCGCCGATCGGGTCGATGGCGCCGCCGAGCACGTGGTAGCGGCCGCGGAATTCGCGCAGGCGTTCGATCGCGAACACGTCCTTGGACTCTTCGACCACGCAGATGATGTCGTTGGAGCGCCGGGCATCGGAGCAGATGCGACAGATCTCGGTCTCGGAGATGCCACCGCAGATCTCGCAGAAGCGGACTTTCTCCTTCACCTCGATGAGGACATCGGCGAGGCGGCGCACGCTCTCCTCGTCGCGGTCGAGCAGGTGGAAAGCAATGCGCTGCGCTGACTTGGGGCCGATGCCGGGCAGCGTCCCGAGCTCATCGACCAGATCCTGAACCACACCTTCGAACACGCGCCCTACTCTACCGAGGTGGGCGGGGCGCCCCGGGAAGCTGGCGGCCAAGCGGGCTGCGTGGCCGGGAAGGCTGGCAAGCAGGCGGGCGGGCTTACTTGAAGGGGACCTCGCCGGAGTAGTCGATCTTGTTCTTGGCGTCGTTCCACGTGTAGGTGGACACGTATTCGCCGCCGTCTTCGTGGTAATACGTGACGGTGATGGACGACGGGCTGTTCCGGTCGATCCGGTACCAGCCGGTCTGCGCCTTGCCGGTGGTGGTGCCGATGTACGTGCCCTTGTGGAACAGCATGATCTGCGAGGCCGCGAACTCGGCGTCAGCGTCCGACGCGAGCGTCGCATAGGACAGCGGCAGGTTCGGATCGTACCCGTGGGAATTCGTCAGCCACCCTTGGAAGGATCCGTTTTCGGGCTGCTTCACCTTGCTGAACCCACGCTTCACTTCGGCGGGCGCGCCGTCGAGGCCGTCAGCGGCCGGGCCGTTCCCAGCAGGGCCGGGGTCCGGATTGTTGGTGGATGGCTGCTGCGCGGGGGCGCTCTGGTTGTTCTGCGCCTTCGGCTTCGGCGCTGCGGAGGACGGCGCAGCCGTCGGCGACGGTGCGGCGCTGGTGCTCTCCGCCGGGGTGGCCGACGGGGTCGCGCTTGCCGATTCGCTCGCGGTCTCACTGGGCGACGCGCTGTCGTCCGCGGTGGGCGACTCGCTGGGCGATGCGCTCGGCGAGCTGTCCTGGGCCGCCGTCTCCTTGCCGGTGAAGGTCGGAGAGGCGTCAGGATCGGACCCGCTGAACTGGTCGATCATGCCGCAACCGGCGATCAGAGCAGCCGACGCGACCGCGGCGGTGGCGGCGGCAACAGCGCGAGTGGCCCGAGTGGTCACAGATGTGCGGAATGTTCGATTCGTCCCCATGGCTGGACCGTACCCGGCACCGAGTCTCCGGGGGTCATTTCGTTATCTTTTTATGACCGGTTCCACCGGGCGTGACCAAAGCTCCGGATGTGTCGGCCCGTCGGCGCGTCTGCCCCCTCGGTGACGGGGCATGGGAGGGCGCCTGCCGGGGTTCAGGTGACACCCGAATCCGTCGGTCCTGCGCCGATAGTGTGGTGCGCAACTGCGGCGCGCCCGCGCCCCATGGAAGGAAGCTCATGCCCCAGTCCCCCGCACCGTTCGAGTCGGTGACCGTGCTCGCTCCCGAAGCGGAGCCGATCGCCGTGGTGAAGCAGACCGGTCTCACGTTCGCTGACCTGCCCGCTCTGATGGATGCCGTGTTCACGCACCTCATGCCGACGCTCGCCGCCCAGGGTGTGGAGCTCGTCGGCGCACCCCTGTCCTATTACACGCGCCTGGAGCCGTCGGGCATCGACGTGCAGGTCGGGTTCCCGATCGCTGAGGAGTCGACCGCGGCGCTGTCGGAGCCTCTGCAGCTGGCGGACACGGAGTACACCGTGGAGCTCTCGCACTTGCCGGAGTCGCGGGTCGCGGCGCACACCTACATGGGTGGGTACGACGGCCTCGGCGGGGCATGGCAGTCGTTCCTCGGGCAGGTGGCGGAGCGCGGCCTGGTGCCGACGAAGCACTTCTGGGAGGTCTACGTCACCGAGCCGACGGCCGACGGGGACCCAGCGCTGAACCGCACAGACCTCTTCATTGCGCTGGACAACGACGAGGACGGCGAACCGGACGACCTCGTCGCCTGACCCGCTCGTGAGCTCAGACATCGGCTGCGCCACCGGGCGCGGTGGTCAGTAGGCGTCGGTGTTCTGCGTCTCGTCGATGACTTCGAGGACTTCGCCGCCGAGGACCTGTTCCACGATGTCGCGGCCGGGCCGACGTGACGTGGAGGGACCGGTGGCGTCGGCGTCGTCGCGGGACGCGCCGCCGAACGGGTCGTCGTCGATCGGGGCGGCGGCGCTGCTGACCGACGGGTTCCCCGCATCAGCGATGCCGGGGCCGCGGCCGCGGGCGTTCGCGAGGTTCTGTCGGGCGGCGGCGCGAGCGAGGTCGGCGCCGGACAGCGGGCGGCCCTGCTGGCCGGCGGCGGGGCCCACCTGCGTGGCGGCCGGAGCCGAGCTAGGACCGGAGGTCGAGCCGGGCGCAGAGGGCGGCTCGACTGCGGGCGGCTGCGCAACAACAGCATCGCCCCAGGAGGCGGGTTCGGGCGAGGCAGCACCGGTGCCGGCGGAGGTGTCGCCGAAGGGAGCGGGGCCAGGGTCGGCGGCGGGGCTTGCGGGGCCCGCTGGGGGCGCGTCCTGTGCGTCGGCATCGGCCTGCGCTCCGGCATCGTCGGATCCGATCACGAGTGTCGCCGACGGGGCGAAGTCCGCTCCGTACGCCTCGCGCATGGCGGCGACGAGTTCGCCCTGCCCGTGGGTGCGCGGCTCGTCCTCCCCCGGCTGCGGCGGGAGGCTCACCGGGTCGATCGCTGCGGGCTTCGCCGGGGCCGGGCGCTCATCTGCGCCTCGTGATGCGGGCGCCTGCGCGGCATTCTGCTGCCCGGCAGCGGAGGCGCCTCGCTCCGAGGGGGCGGCGTAGCCGTCGTCGGCGGGGAAGTCGTCGTGGTAGGGGTCGAACGGGGGCTCCTCGTCGATGAAGGAGTCCTCACCGGCTGACCCCTGGGGCGCCGGCGGCGCCGACGGGGCGGGAGTCGACTGGGCAGACGCGTTCGCAGTGGGGGCAACGGACTCATGATCCGCGGCTCGAGGCGACGGGGATGCGTCGCCGGCTGCGTCGCCCCACTGTGCGGGTGCAGCAGAGGGTGCCGACGGGGCGGCGGACTGCACTGGTGCTGGCTCTGCCGCCTTCGCTGGCACTGACGCCTGCTGCGGAGGCGCTGCCTCGCTCGGCGGGCGGTTGACCACGACGTCACCCCAGCCACCATCATCGCCCGCCTGCGGAGATGCCGACTGCGCCCCACCGCTACTCGACGCGTTCTGCGAGCCCGGTCCAGTGCCAGCGGCACCCGTCGGCCCGCCGCCCTGCCCCTGCGGTCCGCGACCAGCCTGCTGCCCGCCCCGGTGCATTCCACCCTGGTTCGGGCCACCCTGCCCCTGCGGGCCGCCGGCTGCGGGCCCGCCGCTCGGGTCGCTAGCCGCCGGGCCGCCCGCCGCCGGGCGTCCGGCACTACCCGATGGGGGCATCTCTCCCCCGGCCGTGGCCTCCACGGTCACGTCGAGGTGGGTGATCTTCTTGACCGCTTCGGCCATATTCTGCTGGGCGGTGCCGCGGTAGAACGCTGCCACCAGGCCGGTGGAGCGGAACGCGAGGACGAGCTGAGTGCCGTCGAACGAATGCACGGTGCCGTTCTGCGCGATCAGCGCCCAGGACGGTCGACGAATCGACTGCAGCTCGTCCATGATCGCCGACCAATGCTGCTCGATGCGCTCCGCCCCGCCGGGTGCAGAGCCGCCCTCAGCGGGAGGCTGCGCGGCACTCGGCTGCTGCGCCGACTGCTGGGCAGCGCTCGGCTGCACGGCGCTGGCCTGAACAGCACTGGGCTGCACGGCGCTGGCCTGGCGAGCGCTCGGCTGGGATGTGCTCTGCTCGGCAGGGCGCTGACCGTTCGCGCCGGTCGATGCGGCCTGCTGGCCGCCGCCCTGGCCGTTCTGCTGCGCCGGCGCGGACTGGCCGCTCGACGGGGAGATCGCCTGAGCCCCTCCCCCGCCGGGCTGAGCGACAGGTCCCCAATCATCAGCATCCGCGGACTGGGCAGGCGCCGCGGACTGGGCAGGCGCCGCGGACGGGGCGGAAGGTGCGGGCGCCGCGGACTGGGCAGGCACGGCTGACCGGGCGGGCGCCTGCTGGCTCTCGGCCGGCGCCTGCGGCGGCGCGCCGCCGCCCGGCATCTGCTGCTCCGCCTGCGCCCGACGGTTCCGCGACGCCTCCGCCTGCGCACGCGCCACCTGCATCGCACGCTCCCGTGCCGACCCGCCCGAGCCGGCACCCGTCGGCCCCTGCGAGCCACCCGCCGCACCGGCACCGCCAGCGCGACCGGCCGCGGACCCGCCCGCAGCGGCACCCGTCGGCCCCTGAGCATGACCCGCCTGCGGCGCCGGCTGACCGCGCAGCATCAGCTTCGCCGCCAGCAGCTCCAGGTGCAGCCGCGGCGCCGTAGCCCCCGACATCGCATCCAGCGCCGCCGAGACGATCTCCGCGCAGTCCGTCAGCTCCCGCGGCTGGAACCGCTGCGCCTGCTCCATCAGCGCCTCCAGCTGGTCCACCGGCACATCCGGCAGCAGCTCCGCCGCATGGTCCGGCGCCGCCGTCAGCACGATCAGGTCGCGGAAGCGCGCCAACAGGTCCTCCACGAACCCGCGCGGCTCATGGCCCGAGCCGATCACCTCATCGATCGCCGTGAACAGTGCGTTCGCATCCGTCTCAGCGATCGCGAGGGTCGCCCGGTTCATCAGCTCGATATCGGTGAAGCCGAGCAGCGCCGCCGCCAGCTCCACATCCAGACCCCGCTCGTCCGACCCCGCCATCAGCTGGTCCAGCACCGACAGAGTGTCGCGGGCACTGCCGCCGCCCGCGCGGATCACAAGGGACAGCACACCCTCGCCCACCGGCACGTTCTCCTGCCGGCAGATCTCCTCCAGGTACGGCAGCAGGACCTGCGGCGGGATCAGCCGGAACGGGTAGTGGTGCGTGCGCGACCGGATCGTGCCGATGACCTTGTCCGGCTCCGTTGTCGCGAAGATGAACTTCACATGCTCCGGCGGCTCCTCCACCAGCTTCAGCAGCGCGTTGAACCCCGCCGAGGTGACCATGTGGGCCTCGTCGATGATGAACACCTTGAAGCGGTCCCGCACCGGCGCGAACGAGGCGCGTTCGCGCAGTTCGCGCGCATCGTCCACACCACCGTGGCTGGCGGCGTCGATCTCCACCACGTCGAGGCTGCCGGCGCCGTCCCGGGCCAGGTCACGGCACGAATCGCAGGTGCCGCAGGGAGTGTCCGTGGGGCCCTCCGCGCAGTTCAGACAGCGCGCCAGGATCCTGGCTGAGGTGGTCTTGCCGCAGCCGCGCGGCCCGGAGAAGAGGTAGGCATGGCCGACGCGGTTCGCGCGCAGCGCGCGGCGCAGCGGTTCGGTCACATGGTCCTGGCCGATGACCTCGGCGAAGGATTCCGGACGGAGACGACGATACAGAGCAGTAGTAGCCACCGCTCCAGCGTAGTTCAGGGCCGGGCCCGCGCCGCCCGGGTTGTGGATCACCGGCAGGACCAGCCGGTGGGTACGAAACGACCCCTCATGCACCTGCCAGAGCTCTCCTGCCCTTGCTGCCGTCAAGCCCTGGGGGATTCAGAAAGATGACACCGCATGAGGGGTCGCTCCCACTGTACACAGTGAGGGCCCTCCAGTCGAAAGGAGCGCGGCGCAGTTCACGCGCCGCGGCCCATGCCGCTGGCGGTCGCGCCGCTGCCCGTTCTGCCGGGGATCGCGCCGCTCAGGCCGGCGAGGTCAGCGCAGGTGCTCCGCCAGGAACGGATCCACCACGGCGAAGAAGCCCTCCGGCTGGTCTTGGCGGACCCCATGACCGGCGTTCGGAACCTCCGCCACCTCGACCAGCTCATTGCCGATCACTTCGAGCTCGCGGCGCTGGTCCGCGCCCACGAGGACCTCACTGGTATCCGAGGTGATGACCATCGTGGGGACCTTCAGCGCAGCGGCGACGTCCTGCCACGGCGTGGACGGCGCCACCTGGCCGAGCCGCACCAGCTCCGGGTCGGTCCGCATCCACGACAGCACCGACACGACCGCATCCTCCGGGGCGCGCTGCGGCCGCTGCTCGAACAGCTCCTTCACCACGGCGCCCGGATCCCTCCGCGCACGCACGAGGTCATCCGACGCGCCGCGCGGGCCCCGCTCGCGGTACCCGTCGGCCTGCTCCTCGGTCAGCCAGGCGGGGTCCTCCAGGACGGCGCACGCGACCTTCTCGGGGCCGACGCGGACGGCGACCTCGGCCATGACGGCGCCGCCCATGGAGTGGCCGATCAGGCCGACGGGGCCGTGGGATGCGGCGATCTCCTCCACCAGGTCGATCATCGTGTCGACCGCGGCGTCGGGTGCCGCAGCGCGCTTGAGGTCGTCGGCGCTGAAGCGGGGGGACGAGCCGTGGCCGAGCAGGTCGACCGTGATCACGCGGTAGCCGGCGGCGGCGAGGTGAACGGTCTGGCCGTGGAGGGCGGCGGAGCTGCCGGTGACGCCGTGGACCGTGACGAGGGTGGGACCCGCCGCGGGCCCGGTGACGGTGTAGGAGAGGCGTCGATCAGAGCTGAGGAGGCCGACGGAGGCCGCGGAGCGAGTGGTGTCCATGCGGCGGATTGTCCCAACGCGCCCTTGGGGAGCGATCACGAACCGATAACGAATAGGTAACACTTACCCATGGCCGACAATCCTGGCTGGACGCAGATTGTTGAACAGGGCACACTAGCCGGGATCCCTATGGGGTGACCCAAGCCACAACGGAGTCTTGGCTCGCACCCCCTTCTCCTCGGAGGACACTCAATGGAACCACTCATCTCCTGGTTGAACGACGTCATCTGGTCGGACTACCTGGTCTACCTGTGCCTGCTCGCAGGCCTCTACTTCACCATCCGGACCCTGTTCCTGCAGGTGCTGCACCTGCCGGACATGTTCACCTCGATGGCCCGCGGCGCGAAGTCGCCCGACGGCATCTCCTCGTTCCAGTCCCTGATGCTGTCACTGGCCGGCCGAGTCGGCATGGGCAACATCGGCGGCGTGGCCACCGCCATCGCCTTCGGCGGCCCCGGTGCCGTGTTCTGGATGTGGGCCGTGGCCTTCCTCGGCTCCGCCACCTCGTTCGTGGAATCCACCCTCGGCCAGATCTACAAGGAGAAGGACCAGGACACCGGTGAGTACCGCGGCGGCCCCGCCTACTTCATCGAGAAGTCCTTCGCCCACACCAAAGCCAGCGGCATCTTCAAGGTGTACGCGATCGTCTTCGCGATCATCACCATCCTCGCCATGAGCTTCTTCCTTCCGGGCGTGCAGGCCAACGGCGTCTCCCAGGCCGTCGACCAGGCCTGGGGCATCAGCCCGTGGATCTCCGCGATCGTCCTGGCAGGCGTCCTCGCCGCCATCGTGTTCGGCGGCATCAAGCGCATCGCCACCTTCGCCGGCATGGCTGTGCCGTTCATGGCCGTCCTCTACATCCTCGCCGCGATCATCGTCATGATCGTGAACTTCCAGCAGATCCCCGAGGTCTTCGGGCTCATCTTCCGCTCCGCCTTCGACGCCGAGGCTGCGTTCTCCGGCATGATCGGCGCCGCCATCGCCTGGGGCGTGAAGCGCGGCATCTACTCGAACGAGGCCGGTCAGGGCACCGGCCCGCACGCCGCTGCAGCCTCCGAGGTGTCCCACCCGGCGAAGCAGGGCTTCGTGCAGTCCTTCGCGGTCTACGTGGACACCCTGTTCGTGTGCTCCGCGACGGCGTTCATGATCATCTCCACCGGTGCGTACAACGTGTACCGCGACGAATCGATCGAGGGCGCCGTGGTGCACAACGGCAAGAACATGCCGATCGACCAGGAGCCCGGCCCCGCCTACGTGCAGTCCGGTCTGGACAGCCTGGCGCCCGGCTTCGGCCCCACCTTCGTGGCCATCGCCATCGCCCTGTTCTGCTTCACCACCGTGCTCGCCTACTACTACATGGCGGAGACCAACTTCACCTACATGAACCGGTACGTGAAGAACCCCGCTGTGCGCCGCGGCATCATCTGGTTCCTGCGCATCCTGATCTGCATCTCCGTCATCTACGGCGCAGTCTCCACCTCGGGCGCAGCCTGGGCCCTCGGCGACATCGGCGTGGGCAGCATGGCCTGGCTGAACATCGTCGCAGTGCTCATCATGCAGGGCCCGGCCCTCAAGGCACTGAAGGACTACCGCGCCCAGAAGAAGGCCGGCAAGCTGTTCGAGGACATCACCTTCGACCCGCGCGCCCTCGGCATCGCCGGTGCGACCTTCTGGGAGAACCGCATCGACGGCATCACCGACCGCGAAACCGTCGGCCACGAAGCCGTCGGCCAGCAGACCGGCTCCACCGCGGTCGACGACCGCCGCTGACGGCCCGCACACCAGCTCCGCTCGGAGCATCGAAGCGCCCGGCTCACTGCCCCCGCAGTGGACCGGGCGCTTCACTTTCCCCGTCGGCCACCAACCCGCCCCCGTCGGCCGCCCACCATGTGAACACTCTGGTCTCGAACCGGCGGGTTGCGCATACTTATTCCTCTGATCAGCAATCCACAGAAGGCAGACATGGCACGTCCATCCACCCCAGCCCCCACGGAGGCAGCCGACCGCGGCGCCTTCTCGGGCCGCACCGCGTTCATCTTCGCGGCCATCGGCTCGGCAGTGGGCCTCGGCAACATCTGGCGCTTCCCCTACACCGCCTACGACAACGGCGGCGGCGCGTTCATGATCCCCTACCTGATCGCCCTGCTCACCGCCGGCATCCCCCTGCTGTTCGTGGACTACGCCATCGGCCACCGCTGGCGCGGCTCCGCACCGCTGGCGTGGCGCCGCATGAACCGTCGCGCAGAAGCAGTCGGCTGGTGGCAGGTGCTCATCTGCGTGGTCATCGGTGCGTACTACGCAGCGATCCTCGCCTGGTCGCTCTGGTACACCCTGTTCTCCTTCACCAAGAAGTGGGGCTCGGACCCCGCCGCGTTCTTCGGCGAGTTCACCCAGGCCGACGCCCCTGAGACCGCCTCCATCACCTGGGACTTCGTGCCGACGCTGCTCGGCGGCATTCTGCTCGTGTGGATTCTGGTCGCCGTGGTCCTCGCGCTCGGCGTGCACAAGGGCATCGCGCGCTCCTCCGCAGTGTTCATCCCCCTGCTGATCGTCATGTTCATCGTGCTGGTGATCCGCGCCGTCACCCTGAAGGGCGCCGAGGTGGGTCTCAACCAGCTGTTCCAGCCGGACTGGAGCGAGCTGACCAACGGCAGCGTCTGGGTCGCCGCCTACGGACAGATCTTCTTCTCCCTGTCCGTCGCGTTCGGCATCATGCTCACCTACGCCTCCTACCTGAAGAAGAAGACCGACCTGACCGGGTCCGGTCTCGTGGTGGGCTTCGCCAACTCCGGCTTCGAACTGCTCGCCGGCATCGGCGTGTTCGCCGCGCTCGGCTTCATGGCGACTGCCACCGGCCAGGGCGTCAACGACGTCGCCGCCGCCGGTGTGGGCCTGGCGTTCATCGCCTTCCCCGCGATCATCAATGAAGCACCCATGGGTGAGCTGGTGGGAGTGCTGTTCTTCGGCTCCCTCGTGCTGGCCGGCTTCACCTCCCTCATCTCGATCATCGAAGTGGTCGTGGCGGCAGTGCAGGACAAGCTCGGCCTCGGGCGCCTGAGCGGCACACTCGCCGTGGTGCTCCCGATGTCCGTGATCTCCGTGCTGCTGTTCTCCACCACCTCCGGCCTGAACCTGCTGGACGTGACGGACAAGTTCATCAACTCCTTCGGCATCGTCACCGCCGCACTGGTGGGCACCTTCCTGATCGCCTTCGTGCTGAGGGCCCTGCCCACCCTGCGCGACCACCTGAACATGTACGGGACGTTCCGCGTGGGCAACTTCTGGCTGATCACAGTGGCGGCCGTGGCGCCGCTGATCCTGCTGAGCACCCTGTGGCTGGATGCCAGCGACATCCTGAAGAACGGGTACAACGGGATGCCCAGCTCGTTCGTCAACACGTTCGGCTGGGGCATGGCCGGCGCTGTCCTGGTGGTGGCAGTGCTGCTGAGCCTGTTGCCGTGGTCCGCGCGCTCCAACGCGCACCGTCTGGACTCCGACGGCGACCCCATCGCCGATCCCGCGATCCCCGACACCCGCCTTGAGGCGCCGCACGGCCACCGCTACCCGCAGGAGCTGCGGGCGGATGTCGCCGCGGTGCGGCAGGCGGACCCGGTGGACGTCCCCGCCGGTGCGGTGATCGCCGGATCGCATGCCCAGCCGGACAAGGTGGGCCCCGGTGGGATCGCCGTGGAGGCCGAAGGTGAGTCCTCGGCCGCTGACCTCGGCACCGGCCAGACCCATCGGGCCCCGCACCCCGGCACTGATGCCGACATCACCGACACTGCCGCGAAGGGAGACGCCCGATGAGCACCGGAGCCATTGTTCTGCTCGTTCTGTCCATGGTCCTGCTCTGGGGCGGCCTCGGCCTCGCCGTGCTGAACCTGATCCGCAATGAGGACTACTCCGCTGATCGGCACAACCCCGACACGGCTGATGCGCCTGCCGACCGTTCTCAGTCCCGCGGCGGTGCGGACTCCGTCGGGCGCGACCAGGAAGCCGACGGGCACGCAGCGCTCAACGGTTCCCACGCCGCCGACCGGTGACGGCTGGCCGTGACTGCTGACCGCTGACCATTGCGGCCGGCCGCTCACCGGTGACCAGACGCCGCTCACCGCGCACTGCACGCCACGAGTGTGACCTTCGCCCCCGCAAGGGGGCTGAGGATGCAGGCAACGGGAGCGTCCGCTAGGATGGAAGCCACTGCTCGCGAGCACATGTGTTCGCGGACAGCTCGAGGAGGATTCGCATAGCGGCCTAGTGCGCACGCCTGGAACGCGTGTTGGGTTAATAGCCCTCGGGGGTTCAAATCCCCCATCCTCCGCCGAGCAGAAGAGCCCCGATCTCACGATCGGGGCTCTTCTCGTTTCCACGCCGAACGGCTCTGCCGTTCCCGCGCCGGAGCTGCAGCACCCAGCACGCCTCACGGACAGATTCCGCGACGAAACCGCCTCTCAGTGGCATCTGACTGCCCGAACGGCCGATTCTGTCGCGGTTCTTGTTCGGCCAGGCCCAACACGACCGAGCCCATCGAGCCGCGGCGTGCACTTTCCGACCAAAATTCCACCGATCCGGCCATTTTCGCGGCCGAACGGGCAATCTGCTCCAACTTTTGTACGGCGCTGCACCCGCCCGCAGCATCTCGCGCCCTTTGCACGACCACCGACGCCCCGCACCCGCGCTCAGGCTGGGCCCGTCACCTCACTTCGCGCGGAACCCTGCGATGTACGGGTCGTGGTCGGAGAACGCCGTCGCATCCGGGCGGTAGAAGTCCTCCCCCACCGTGCGGTACTGCGCGTACTGCAGCAGCGGCGACTGCACCGAGTTGATGTTCCAGACGTCGGCGCCGGTCATGCGGGCCGCGAGCGACGGCGAGAGAAGCAAGTGGTCCAACGAGCCGACCTGCCCGCCGAACACGTAGGAGAACTCGCCGGTCGCAGCCGGACGGTAGTGCGCGCCGTACAGGACGTGCATCGGGTCCTCCTGCGCGTAGGAGTTGAAGTCGCCGAGCATCGCGATGTCGGCAGAGCCGGAGTCCCGCACCAGCTGCGGCGTCCAGTCCACGAGGGCCTGCGCCTGTTCGATCCGGGCGGCGTTCCAGTTGCCCTGGCCGTCGCCCTGGTCCTTGTTCGGGCCGGCCTTCGGTGCGGAGCCCTTGGACTTGAAGTGGTTCACGACCACGGTGGTGGGCACGGCCTTCTTGCCGCTCTTGACTGCAGTGAAGGTGGCGGCGATGGGAGTGCGCGCGTTGTGGAAGGCGCCGTTGTCGCCGGCTTCCTCGTCGAGGGCCTGCACGTGGCCGGTGGGGCGCGCCTCGGCGGGCTGGTAGATGATCGCGTTGGTGATGAAGTCCTGGTCCTCGATCGCCGGCAGCTCGGAGTCGGGGATCTCGATGTAGTCCCATTTCGCGTAGCCGGCGTCCTTGTTGAGGGCGGCAACGAGGTTCTTCGTCGCTTCGTCCTTGCCCTCACCGAGCTTGGCGGAGTTCTCCATCTCCATCAGGCCCACCACGGAGGCGTCGAGACGGTTGATGGCGGCGACGGTCTTCGCCTGCTGGCGGTGGAGGTCGTCGCGGTCGAACACGCCTCGCACGTCGCAGGGGTTCCCGGCGACGTTGTTGGTGCCGTCGGTGGAGTAGTTGCCGCCCTTGCAGCCGAGTTCATCGCCGGTGGTGGTGAAGTAGTTCAGGACGTTGAACGAGGCGATGCTGATCTGCCCTCCGGGCTTCGGGACGGGGTGGGCGCGGCCGTGGAAGCGGGCGGGTTCGTCGCCGTCGGTGATGGGGCGGGTGGGCTGGAGGCGCCAGGTGTCGTACCGGTAGTCGATGATGACGGGTTCGGTGATGTGGGCGCTGTCGCCCACGTCGATGGGGTCCTCGGGGTCGATGTACGGGACCGGGCGGGGGTCGAGGGTGGGGCTGGCGGCGAAGCCCTGGCCGGTTCCGTCGTCGAGGATGACGCTGATGGCGTCGTTGCGCTCAGCCTGCGCCTTCGCCTCGGGGCTGGTGGGGCGGGCGATGTCGGTGGGCTGGGTGGGCAGCTGCTTGCCGGAGGCGAGGCCGATCTCGCCGTAGCGGCCGACGGGGTACACGTCGGAGACGAGGAACTTCTCGTTCGGCAGGTACAGCATCGACTCGAGGTTCTCGCGCTTCCCGTCGGTGGAGGCCCAGTCCATGGTGAGCGGGCGGACGGGTTCGAGGCCTTCGTTCAGCGGGGTCACTTCGATCTTGCCGGAGATCTGGGTGCGGCCGCGGTATTCGTCGGCGGTGCCGGTGACCTGCACTTCGTCGCCCACGGCGACGGTGGTCTGGGTCTTGCCGGTGTACACGAAGATCGCTTCGGAGGCCGACGGGGCGGGGCTTGAACCGATGCGGCTGGTCGGCACGCAGACGCCCGACGGTGTGGACGGCTGGACCAGCGACCAGGCGGAGGCGCGCTATCTGGTGACGCCGCAGCTCATCGAGGCGCTGAACGCTTTCGTGGCCGAGGCGGGGTCTGATGCGGTCGCGGTGTCGTTCACCGACAACCGGATGAACATCGCCGTGGGTGTGGACACGGACCGGTTCAGCCTCGACCCGACGAACGGAGACATCCGCGCCGCGACCGAGCAGATCTACCGGGACATGGTGCGGTTCCTGCGGCTCGTGCAGGACTTCGACCTGAACACGAGGATCTGGACGAAGGACTGAGCGGCGCGGCGGTGGTGTCAGGCGCCGAGGGCCTTGAGGATCTCGCGGTTGAACGCCTCGAGGTCGCCCGGGCTGCGGGAGGTGATGAGGTTGCCGTCCACCACGACCTCACTGTCCTCCCAGGCCGCACCGGCGTTGACCAGGTCCACCTTCGTGGAGGCGAAGCTGGTGAGACGGCGGCCGCGGGCGAGGTCCGCCTGAGCGAGGATCCACGGGGCGTGGCAGATCGCCGCGACCGGCTTGTCCGCGTCGAAGAATGCCTTCACGAGCGCGACGGCGTCCTCGTCGAGGCGGAGCGCGTCGGCGTTGAGGGTGCCGCCGGGCAGCACCAGCATGTCGTAGTCATCCGCGTTCGCCTCGCCGACGGGCACATCCACATCGAAGGTGTCGGCATGTTCCCAATCGCCTTCCATCGCCTGCAGCGTTCCCTCCGACGGCGACACGATCACGGTGGTGGCGCCGGCGTCGTCGAGGGCCTTGCGGGGGCTGGTGAGCTCGATCTGCTCCACCCCGCGGGTGAGGAGGAATGCGACCTTCTTATCGGTGACAGTCATCGACGTTCTCCTTTCGATGGGTTTCAGGGAGCGCTCGTGAGCTGGGGCTTCTCAGCTCGGCGCTCCGCGGTGGCCTCACAATAGCGGGCGAATCCGCCCGTCAGCTCAACAACGTCCAGCCCGGCCCGGCGCAGCACGCTCGCCGCCACCGCACTGCGCACCCCCGATTGGCAGAACACCACGATCCGGCCCTGCCGCAGCTCGCACCGGTCCCACAGCACCCGGCCCGCGCTCAGCTGCTGCGCCCCCGGGATGGTTCCGCGCGCGAACTCCGCCTTCTGCCGCACATCCAGCAGCATGTCGTGCCCGAACCCGTCCAGCTCCTCGGGGCCGACGGATGCCGGGGAGTGCAGCTCGATGCCGTCGAGGCAGCGGATGAACCCGACCACTCGATCGATGCCGACCCGCACCAGGTGGTCCGCCATCCGCTGCGCCTTCTCCTCACTGGCGGCGAGCAGGATGATGCCCGCGGAGTCGGTCTCCGGGTCCACCGCCCAGGCGCCGAAGCTGGCGAGCCTGCGGGGCGCCGGGATGGTGAGGGACCCGTCGGCCACCCCCTCGGCGATGTCGTCGAGGCCGCGCGCATCGATGAGGACGTGGGACCCGTCGGCCAGTGCCGCCTGCGCCGCCCCGCCGGAGAACTCCGCGAGCCCGGGCCGCTCCCCCAGGATCGCGGGGCCCTGACGGTTCTGGCGCTTCATGCGGGAGAAGTAGGCGTGCGCGTCGGGCTGGCCGTTCAGCAGCTGGTCGGTGAAGCCCTCGAGGTCACCCATCCGCACGTACGGAACCCACCAGGCGAACTCGCGCTCGTAGCCGACGGTAGTCGTGGGAACCGCGCTCATCGCCTTGCCGCACGCGGACCCGGCGCCGTGCGCGGGCAGCACCTGCACGTAGTCCTCCAGCGGCAGGAAGTGCTCACGCAGCGAATCGAAGAGCTGCCGCGCGCCCTCGTAGCGGGTGTCGGTGCCGCCGGCGACCTCATCGAGCAGGTCGGGACGGCCGAGGTCGCCGACGAACACGAAGTCACCGGTGAAGGCGTAGCCGACCTCGCCGACGCCGTCCACGTCGGTGGTGCGGGATCCGTCGGCCACGAGGAACATGAGGTGCTCGGGGGTGTGGCCGGGCGTGTGCACCGCTTCGATCGTGAGGGAGCCGATCTGGATGTCGTCGCCGCTGTGGAGGAGGGTGGCGTCGTACCCGTAGGCCCAGTCGGTGCCGCCCTCCCCGGAGAGGAAGATGCGGGCGCCGGTGGCGGCGGCGAGTTCGCGGGTGCCGGAGAGGTAGTCGGCGTGGATGTGGGTCTCGGTCACGGCGGTGATGCGCACGCCGAGGGCGTCGGCGCGGTCGAGGTAGACCTGGATGTCGCGGCGAGGGTCGATGACGATCGCGTCGCCGGCGGCGGGGCAGCCGACGAGGTAGCTCACCTGTGAGAGGTCATCGTCGCCGAAGCGTTCGAGGATCATGGCGCGGCTTCCTTCCTGCGGTGACCTGTGGTTTCACCGAGGGTAGGCGGCGCGGGTGACCGGGCGTTGGCGTGAGGATTGGCGGCAGGGATGGACGCGGTGACGATCCGGTGGCCGCGCGGGGAACTTCGTCCCCGCGCACAGCGAAGCGGGCCCCTCACCGCATGGGTGAGGGGCCCGCTTCTCAGATGGGGTGACCCGGTGCCGGGCCGCCCGGAGGGATCACTCCTTGGTGATCTCGTAGTAGATCGGGGTGGTGTCCCAGGCGTACTTGACGTCCTTGACGACGTTCGAGAAGCCGCCGAGGCTGTTCTGGTACCACAGCGGGATGGCGGGCAGATCCTCCATCAGCAGGGCCTGGGCTTCCTTGAACTTCGCGAGCGCGCCCTCGGTGTCGGTGGCGGACAGGCCCTCGGCGAGGAGCTTGTCGAACTCGGGGTTCTTGTAGTCGGCGTCGTTCGAGCCCTTGCCGTCGGCCGCAGCGGAGCTGTAGATCGGGCCGAGGAAGTTGAACATCGACGGGTAGTCCGCCTGCCAGCCGGAGCGGAACGCGCCGGGCATCTTGCGGTTGGTGATCTGCTCACGGAACTTGCCGAACTCGGGGAACGGCTTCGGGGTCGCCTTGACGCCGAGCGCCTCCTTCACGGAGTTGCACACGGCCTCCACCCAGTCCTTGTGGGGACCGTCGGAGTTGTAGCCGAGGGTGAACTCGCCCTCGAACTTCTGCATGGCCTCGGCCTTGTCCCACAGCTCCTTGGCCTTCGCCTTGTCGTACTGGAGGACCTCGGCGCCCTTGATGTCGGTGGCACCGCCGCCCTCGATCACAGGAGCGACGAAGTCGGTCGCCGGGGTGCGGGAGTCGAAGAACAGGTTCTTGCAGATCGACTCGCGGTTGATGGCGCGGGAGATCGCCTGGCGGCGCAGCTTGCCCGCTTCTCCCTGGTAGTTCTTGTCCGTCGGGGAGAAGGTGATCGACTGGAACACCGCACCCGGTGCGTTGACCGATCGCTCACCGAGCTCGTCCTGGAAGGTGGACAGGCGGCTCGGCGGGATGGTGTCGGTGACGTCAACGGCGTCCGAGAGGAGGTCGTTGTACATCGTGTCGTCTTCGAGGTAGATGCGGTAGGTGATGCCGCCGTTCTTGGCCTTGCGGGGACCGTTGTAGTGCTCGTTGGGCACGGTGACGATCTCCTGGTCGTGGGACCAGGTCTCCAGCTTGTACGGGCCGGAGGAGATCGGCTTCTCGCCGAACGCCTTCATGTCCTTGAACGCGGAGGGCGGCATCGGCATGTACGCGGAGTAGCCGAGGCGCTGAGCGAAGTCGGACTGCGGGGCCACCAGGGTCACGGTGAAGGTGGTGTCGTCCTCGACCTTGAGGCCCTTCATCTCCTTGATGGTGCTGCCCTCTTCGGCGACCTCGGCGAAGCCCTCGATCGGGTCGAAGAAGGACTGCAGGAGCTGGCCGTTGGCGGCCGCGGCACCGTAGTTCCAGGAGTCCACGAAGTCCTGCGCCGTGATGACGGACCCGTCGGAGTACTTCTGGTCGGCCTTGAGCTTGACGGTCCAGACCTTGGAGTCATCGGACTCGACGGACTCGGCGAGGTCGGGCTCAGCGGAGCCGTCCTCCTTGTAGTACATGAGGCCGGAGAAGATCGACTGGATCACGCGACCGCCGCCGGTCTCGTTGGTGTTGGTGGGAACGAGGGCGTTCTACGGCTCGGTGCCGTTCACGATGACGGCTGCACCGCCGCCGCCGCCGGAGCCGCTGCCGCTCTTGTTGTCGCCGCCGCAGGCTGCAAGGGCGCCGAGGCCGACGAATGCGACGGAGCCGGCGAGGAGTGATCGACGTGAGAGATCCATGTTCTTCTTTCCTTCGGGGAACAAGGGAGCGAGTGTGAACGCACCATCGCGTGCACCACATCACAATGATTGGTGACAGCGTAGCCGGATGGCGTGCACTGCGCCACTTCAAGGGCCCCGGGGCCCGGTGACCTCCCGGAACACCGGCACGGGCGGCGCCCACCAGGCGGTCTGACACGCAGCGGCGGCATGCTTCGGCCTAGTGTTTCGGGGTGCTGAATGCTGTTCTCCTCGCTGTGATCGTGATGCTCGTGCTGTCCCTGGCGCGCGTGCACGTGGTCCTTGCCCTGTTCATCGGCGCCGTCGTCGGCGGTCTCGTGGCCGGTCTCGGCCTGGACGCCACGATGGTGGCCTTCCAGGACGGCCTGGCCGGCGGCGCCCAGATCGCGCTCGCGTACGCCCTGCTGGGCGCGTTCGCGATGGCGGTGGCGAGTTCGGGCCTGCCGGACGCGCTGGCGGCGTGGATCGTCGGCCGGCTCAGCGGGGCCTCCGATTCCGCGCAGCAGGGCGCCGTCACGGCCGTGCGGTGGGCGCTGGTGGCGGGCGTGCTGGCGATGTCGGTGGTGAGCCAGAACCTGATCCCGGTGCACATCGCGTTCATTCCGCTGCTGATCCCGCCGTTGCTGGTGGTGATGAACCGTCTGCGCCTGGATCGCCGCGCCATCGCCTGTACCCTCACGTTCGGCCTGGTCACCACCTATATGCTGCTGCCCGTCGGCTTCGGATCGATCTACCTGAACGACATCCTGCTCGGCAACATCGAAAAGGCGGGCATGCCGGTCGGCTCCGTCAACGTGATGGCGGCGATGGGCATCCCCGCGGCTGGGATGGCGGCGGGTCTGCTGGTGGCGCTGCTGGTGAGCTACCGCCGCCCGCGGATGTACGCGGATGTGGCGGTCGGGGCGGCCGACGCGCGCCCGAATCCGTCGGCCCCCGAACCCGACGACGCCGGCGAGGCAGCCGATGCCGCGAGCAGCCCAGCAACAGCGGCCGGGCGGGCCGACGAGGGCCCCAGCGCTGGCCGCCAGCGCTTCTCCATGGTCATGAGCCTGGTGGCGGTCGCCGCCTGCTTCGCGATCCAGCTGGTGCTGACCGCTCTCGAATCGGAGGCGAACCCGCTGCTGGTGGGCGCGCTGGTGGGCCTCGCGCTGATGCTGGGCACGGGCGCAGTACCGTGGCGCCGCGCGGATGACGTGTTCACCGGCGGGATGCGGATGATGGCGCTGATCGGGTTCATCATGATCGCCGCGCAGGGCTTCGCCGCGGTGATGACCGCGACCGGTCAGGTGGAGCCGCTGGTGAAGTCCGCCGCTGAGCTCGTGGGCGACAACCGGGGCGCGGCCGCGCTGGCGATGCTGGTGGTGGGCCTGGTGGTGACGCTCGGCATCGGGTCGTCGTTCTCGACCCTGCCCATCATCGCGACGATCTATGTGCCGCTGTGCATCTCGCTCGGGTTCTCCCCGGCGGCGACGGTCGCTCTGATCGGCACGGCCGGGGCCCTGGGTGATGCGGGCTCACCGGCATCGGATTCGACGCTCGGGCCGACCGCCGGCCTCAACGCCGACGGGCAGCACGACCACATCCGCGACTCGGTGATCCCGACGTTCCTGCACTTCAACCTGCCGCTGCTGGCCGCCGGCTGGATCGCCGCGATGGTGCTGTGACGCGGCTGCGCGGGGTCAGCTGCGCGGCGCGCGCGGCGGGGTCGGCGCGGACATCACCGAGGTGTGGCTGCCCGGGCCGAAGCCCTGCTGCGCCGGCGGCTGCACGGGCGGCTGCGCCGGCGGCTGAGCAGGAGGCTGCGCCGGGTACTGGCCGGTGTGCGGGGAGGGCGGGGCCGACGGGGCGGACATGCCCGACGCGGCGGGCGGTGCCGCGTGAGAACCCGTCGGCCCCTGCACCCCCGCCGCCGCCATCGGCGCGCCGGCGAACTGCGCCCCGTTCGGCGCGGGGTGCGGCGCGGCCTGCGCGGAGCGACGCTTCGCCCGGCGCACCAGCGCGATGATCGCGAACACGATCGCGAGGGCGAACACCAGCAGCACGATCAGTGCGATCACGCCCACCCAGTTGCGGGACTCCGCCTCACCGGTGACGGAGGGTGCGCTGGAGGTCGCCTCCGTGGTGGTGATGGAGACGCTGCTGCCCTTCGCGGAGGTCTTCCCCTTCGGGTCGGAGGACACGGTGCCGGGCTGGGCCTCGTACCCGTCGGGCAGCTTCACGGTCCACGTGCTGGCCGCCGGCGGGTTCTCACTGAGCTGGCGAGGTGCGGCGAAGGATGTGTGGAAGCGGCTGGTGGTGGTGAACATCGACTCGCCGGACTTCGTGATGGTGCCGGTGCCGTAGGGCCCGTCGGCGCCGATGTACTCGCCCACATCCCCCGCCAGCTGCTCAGCGGTGCCGCTGAACGTCATCGTGTAGGTGACGGTGTCGCCGTCCTCAGTGCGCTTCGGGTCCGCTGCGCGGCTGTCGCCCTTGACCCAGGCGGCGATGTCCTTGCCCATCTTCGCGTCGTCCTCCTTGGAGAACGTGTACGCGTAGGCGACCTCGCCGCCACCGACCTCACCGATTGTGGTGGTGGCGCGGAAGTCCTGCACCAGCACCATGTGCGAGTACGTCACGGTGGACTTGCCCGTGTCCGAATCGACGCCGCTCTCGGTCAGGTGCTCCCAGCCCTCCGGCACGTCGTGCTCCGCACGGATGACACCGGAGTCCGTGCAGATCGTGGAGCAGGTCAGGGTGTCGGTGACGTAGGTGGTGGACCGCAGGGGGTTCTCGGAGTCCGGCTCAGTGGTGACCTCGAGGGAGGTGCCGGAGGTGTTCAGGGCGGTGTCGGTCTGCGCGGAGATCGCCTGCGCATCACCCTCGGGAAGGGTGAGCACCCACTGGGTGTCGCCGTTGTCGTCCGTGGACTTCTCGGCCTTGCCGCCGTCCGGAGTGACCGAGTCGATCCACGCGTCATAGTCCTTGGGGCTGCGGGCGTAGGAATCCGCGGGCAGAGTGTAGGTAATGGTGCGGGTGAGTGCGTCGCCGCTGCCGATGCCGCCGGTCTTCACCGCGATGGCCGTGAAGCCGTGCTGGGAGGCCTCGCCGGCGTCGATCGGTTCGAGCTGGTCGGTGATCTCATCCTGGCCCGGCAGCGCAACGGTGACCTCGCCGGAGCCGGAGAAGTCGGATGCGCTGACGGTGTCGGAGCCGAGCTTCGCCTCAAGGGCGTTGGCCGCCCAAGCGAGCAGGTCGGCGGAGGTGAAGTTCTCGTCGATGCGGGCGCCTTCGGCGAACGGCTTCTTCGGCAGGGTCAGTGTCACGGATGCCTGCTTGTCCACGCCGCCGGCGTCCAGCACCTTCTGCGCCTTCGCTTCGTAGTCGGCGGGGTCGGTGAAGGTGATCTCGAAGTTGTAGACAGTGGCCCCGTCGGCCCCCGAGGACATGCCGTGGTAGGTGATCTCACCGGGCACGTTCGCCTTGATGGTCTCGTCGATGACGCCGGCGCCGCCGGGGATGGACTCCATGTCGCTCTGCGTGATGACGAGGGAGATGACGCGGGAGCCAGCGCCCTTGTCGTCGATGGTGAGCTTGGTGTTGAGGGTGGGGCCGCACGCCGCCAGCACCAGCATCATCACCGCTGCGATCGCCATCATCATCAGCGCGCGCGGCATGCGCAGCCGCTGCACCATCGTGGTGTCCATTCCAGCTCTCCCCTCAGCGCCCGGCAGTGCGCACAACACGGTCCTTCCCGCATGATACGGGAGTTGAGGGACCGACGGGGGCCGCCCGGGCGAACTGGGACGAATCGGACGGGGTCGGGTGGGGCGTGCGGGCACGGGCGGGGCCCGGCTGGTCAGGCGGCCGACGGGTTCCGCTTCAGCATCCGCTTCCCCTCTTCCAGACGGTCCTGGCGACGGACTACGCCGACGCGCGCTCGAAGCGCCCCGCGATCACGAACAGGATCAGGCTGATGATGCCGCCCACGAAGATGCCGATCGCGGCCGGCAGCGCCGACCCCTCCCCCGCGAGGCCCACCACCGGGGCGGCGAGGGACGCAGCGCAGGCGAAGCCGAGGCCGATCAGTGCAGACCCGGTGCCGGCGATGTCCGTCGCCTCGCGGGACGCCATCGCGGCGCCGTTGCCGAAGATGAAGCCCTGCGGCACCACGGTGAGGAAGAACGCCGGGAACACCACCCACGCCGGAGTGCCCAGCAGCAGCACCCCAACCAGCAGGAGCGCGCCGGCGGCGATCACCACGGGGATCGCCCAGCGCATCAGGGACCGCGGACTGCGGGTCTGGGTAAGCCGCGCGGAGGTGAAGCTCGCCAGCATCATGCCCGTCGCATTCACCGCGAACGAGATCGAATAGACGGTGGAGGAGAACCCGAGCAGGTTCTGCACCACGAAGCTGGAGGCGGACACGTACGCCATCAGCGCGAACGCACTGAACGCGTTCACCAGCAGGTAGGAGGTGAACGCGGGCCGGCGCAGCAGCCGCGCCACATTCCGTGCGAAGGTGCGGAAGCCGCCGGGCTGACGGTCCTGCCTCGGCAGCGATTCGGGGATCCGCAGCACCAGGGCGATCAGGGACAGGGCGGTGGCGGTGGCGATCACGATGAACACCTCCCGCCACGACCCCACGATCAGGATCACCCCGCCGATCAGTGGCGCGATGATCGGGGCGATGCCGACCATGCCCTGCAGCAGGTTCATGGAGCGGAACAGTTCCGGCCCGCGCGCCAGATCGATGAGGATGGCGCGCGAGAGCACCATCCCGAACCCGCCGCCCATGCCCTGCAGGACACGGCACACCAGCAGCCAGCCGATGCTCGGGGCGAGAGCGCAGCCGATGGAGCCCACCAGGCACAGCAGCGTCCCGGAGATCAGCGGCACCCGTCGGCCCAGGCGGTCGCTGAGGGGGCCCGCCACCACCTGGCCGGCGGCCGCACCGGCGAAGAACGCCGTCAGCGTCAGCTGCACGTGGGCGGCGCGGGCGGTGAGGTCCGCGGCGACCTGCGGGAACGCCGGGATGTACATGTCGGTGGCGAGCGGACCGATGGCGGCGAGCGCCGTCAGGATGGTGATGGTGAGGGCGCCCAGGTGGGCGCTCTTCGCGCGGGTTGCCGGCATGACTCCTCAGTGCAGCTGTTCGAACTTGCGGTGCCAGGCCGAGGCGATCGGGTTGGCGTCCGCCATCATGATGCCGAAGCGGTCGTTGGCGATCTCCACGACCTCCGCGAGCGCGACCACGCGCTCCTGTTCGCGGGAGTTCTCCAGCCGACGGATGCCGGAGGTGATGATCTGCTGGCGGGAGTCCATCCGGCCCAGGCATGCCACGAACGGGAGGTCGAACTTCTCGCGGTAGGCGTCGGCGAGCTCCTGCAGCTGCTGCTGTTCGGCATCGTCCATGTTCTCCAGGGCGAGGGAGCCGGCGACCTTCGCGATCTCCTCTGCGCGGGTGTCGTCGGCCAGGAGGAGTTCGGCCATGTCGGGGTAGTCCTCGATGAGGGCGATCTGCTTCTCGTGGGGTGCGGTGAGGACCGCTTCCTGGATCGCTTCGCGCAGGTCCTGGACGGAGGAGAAGGGGCCGCGCTGGGCGGCGGCCTCCAGCGGCCAGGTCTCGTTGTTGAACAGGGGTGCGAGGGCGGTGGCGAACTCGGCGGTGTCCATCGCGGAGATCTCCTCCATGGTGAGGCGGGACCCGTCGGCCCCCACCGCAACATCCGGGCCGGCCTGGCGGCCCACGTGGAAGAACAGGAGGTTCAGCACGATCGCGCAGATGGAGCCGACTGTGACGCCGGAGGCGAACAGCACCTGCAGGGAGGAGGGCACGAGCTCCGCGATGGCGGGTTTGAACGTGACGAGCAGGGCGAGGCCGAGCGAGATGGTGACCACCACGGCGTTGCGGTTGTCCCGCAGGTCCACGGAGGCGAGGGTCTGGATGCCCACCAGTGCCACGTTCGCGAACAGGGCGAGGGAGGCGGCGCCGAGGACGGGCCCCGGGATGGAGGCGACCACTGCTCCGGCCTTCGGCAGCACGCCGAGGATGATCATGATGACGCCGGCGCCGGCCACCACCCAGCGGGAGCGGACGCCGGTGAGGCGCACCAGCCCCACGTTCTGCGCGAAGCAGGTGTAGGGGAAGGAGTTGAGGACGCCGCCGAGGGTGGTGGAGAGCCCGTCGGCGCGGATGGCGGCGCGGATGTGGCCGCGGGTGATGCGCTTGCCGACGATCTCCCCGGCCGCGAACACGTCACCGGTGGTCTCCACCATGGTGATCAGCATGACCACGATCATGGAGATGGCGCCGGTGAGGGTGAAGGCGGGCAGGCCGAAGTAGAACGGGGTGGTGACGCCCACCCAGTCGGCTGTGCCGACCTCCGCGAAGGACGCGTCGCCCAGGGCGAGGGCGGTGGCGGTGCCGATGATCAGGCCGATGAGGATGGCGATGGTGCCGAGGAATCCGCGGAAGAACCGCTGGGCGGCCACGATGACGGCGAGGGTCAGGGCGGCGTAGAGGACGTCGCTGCTGGCGGGCGTGCCGTCGGCCCAGGAGGTGATGTCGTTCGCGGAGACGGCGAGCAGGGTGATGCCCATGCAGGTGAGGACGGTGCCGATCACCACCGGCGGGAAGAAGCGGATGAGCCGCGCGAAGTAGGGGGCGGCGAAGAACGTGAACAGGCCCGCGATGATGACGGAGCCGTAGATGAACGGCAGGGCCGCGGCGCCGCCCTGCCCGCCGGTGGTGGCCAGGCCGATGGCGATGATCGGGAGAT
>NZ_JACHWP010000003.1 GCF_014191425.1 Helcobacillus massiliensis | reverse complement strand
GTCCGTCCCGAGAGGGCATCGTGCCCGCCACCGGCGCGGTCTCGGCGCTGATCACGGAGGCGACGGGCCGTCACCCGTATGTGGTGGGCAAGCCGAACCCGATGATGTTCCGCTCCGCCCTCAACCAGATCGAGGCGCACTCGGAGACGACCGCGATGATCGGCGACCGGATGGACACCGACATCGTCGCCGGGATGGAAGCCGGCATGCACACGCTCCTCGTCTACACGGGCATCACGCAGCCGGGCACGCTGGAGCAGTTCCCGTTCCGTCCCGACCAGGACTTCGACGGTGTGGCGGAGCTGCTGGAGGAGCTGAAGGACCTGACCTGACCTGTGCGATCAGAGTCACAGCCCCAGGATTGGCGCTCGGCCCTGGGGTCGCGTAGAGTATTTCTTGTCGCTCCGAGAGGGGCGGAAAAAATGAGGCCCTGTAGCTCAGTTGGTTAGAGTGCCGCCCTGTCACGGCGGAGGTCGCCGGTTCAAGCCCGGTCAGGGTCGCAGGACGAACAAGAGCCCCACTTCGGTGGGGCTCTTGTTGTTTGTGCGGACGCGGACGCGCAGCGGCTCCGCGCTGAACGGTGTCCGCGTTCAGGCGGGGCCGGCTGCGCTGACTGTGCCGCAGGTCATGACCGAGTGAGCGCCCTCACCAGCGGGACTTCTCCATCGCCTCCACGGCCGCGTCGTCCTCCCGCCACGGCTTCTCCACCAGCAGGGTGAACACCCAGAAGACGATGGTGAAGCAGATCGCTGCGGCGATCACGATCCCGCCGCCCAGCAGGATCGTGCCGAACAGCAGCGCCGCGAGCGGCGGCAGCGCCAGGTCCACCACCGTCACGGCAGTGCTGCCGGGGCGGGGGTGGCGGCGGCGCAGCGCCACCACGTGGAACATCACCGCGCTGACGGTCTCCACCAGGATCATGGCGACGAACGCGAAGGTGAGCGCGTGGGAGAGGGTGATCTCGCTGATGGCGCCCGTGGCGGAGGTGGCGAACAGCATCAGCGCCGCGATCACTGCCTTGATGGCGCCGGAGATCATGTGGCCGGTGAGGGTGGCCGAGAAGCTCGGCACGCGGTCATCGTAGAGCGCTTGATTCATAGGAGTCCTCCAACTGTTCGGCGGCGCATGCCCAGGTGCGGCGCTGCGCCCGCTCGGCGGCGGAGCGGGACAGTGACTCGAGGGCGGCGGGGCTGGTGATGAGGGTGCGGATGCCGTCGGCCCAGGCCGACGGGTCCCGGGTGTCCATCAGGATCCCGGTGACGTGGTCGATGACGGATTCGCGCATGCCGCTGGAGCGGTGCGCGATCACGGGGGTGCCGGAGGCCGCGGCTTCGATGTTGATGATGCCGTAGGTCTCCGAATAGGACGGGTTGATCAGCAGGTCACTGCCGGCGAGGAGAGCGGCGAGGTCCTCCCGGTCGACAGCGCCGACGAACCGCACCCGGTCGCTGACGCCGAGTTCGGCCGTCAGGGCGTGCAGCCGGCGTTCGTAGTCGCGGTAGTCCTCGGCGGCGGCTCCGGCGATGGTGAGCGTGACGTCCTCGTCGCGGAGGGCGGCGAGGATGCGGATCGCCTGGTCGATGCCCTTGAGGGGTTCGAGGCGGGCCACGCAGGCGAGGCGATGGGGCCCCTCCCCCTGTGCTGCGGCGGTGGGCGCGGCACCCGTCGGCCCGCTCGGTACGGCCTTGCGGGGGTGGAACAGGTCGAGGTCCACCCCGGGGCGGACCACGTCGATCGCATCCGGGTCGGCGCCGCACCGCTGGATGATCATCTGCTTCTCGGTGTCGGAGACGGCGATGACGAGGTCCGATTCTGCGGCGGCGCGCTGCTCCCCTGCCCGGCGGCCGTCCGATTCGGGCGGCTCGCCGGCGTCGAGGCCGTCCTCGCCCACGGCCGCGGCCACGGAGTGGTAGCTGACGGCGTGCGGGATGCCGCGGCGGCGGGCGATGTCGAGGACCGCGGCGGCGGAGAACCAGTAGTGGGAGTGGATGATGTCCACGCCGCCGCCGTGCTCCTCACACCAGGTGTCGAACGCGTCGGCGAACGGGGCGATGAGGCGTTCCGCCTGCGGTTTCGGAACGGTGACGGGCGGCCCCACCGGCAGGTGATGGAGGGTGACGCCGGGGTGGACGTCGCGTCGGTCCGGCTGGTCGGGGGCGGTGCGGCGGGTGACGAGGTCGACCTGCCAGCCGCGGTCGGCGAGGGCGGCGGCGATGCTGGAGACCATCACGTTCATGCCGCCTGCGTCCGCGGAGCCGGGGCCCGCGATCGGGGAGGTGTGGACGGTCACCATGACCACGCGGCGCCCCGCGGGGGCAGCGCCGCCGGGTGCGGGACGGCCATCGGAAGCGGGGCGGCCGACGGGTGCCCCACTCATGCACCGACCTCGACGCCGCGCAGCCCCACGCTCGTCTCGATCGGGGTGCGCTGCCCGCCCACGTGGACGAGCTCGTCGCCGTCGACCCGCATCTGCGTCGGGTAGTGGGCGAGCGCACGCTGCGCTGCCCGGAACCCGTCTGAGGCGTCCAGGCGGGTGAACCCGGCGTCGCTCTCGGGGCCGACGGGTGAGAGCACCTCCAGCATCGGCAGGCCCGTGACGCGCGCCGTTTCGACCGCGACCTCGTGCGCCCGCACATGGTCGGGGTGGCCGTAGCTGCCGTACTGGTCGTAGGAAATGATCGCGGTCGCGCCGAAGTCAGCGGCGAAGGCGGCGGCATCCGCGGCCGCCTCCGCGATCGGCGCGGCGGTGAAGGTGCGCTCATCGGTGGTGTCGGCGGGGCCTGCCACGCCCGGTGCGACCCACTGCATGCCGGAGTCGCGGTAGTGGCGGGGCTGGGCGCCCTCGCGCAGGGCCGGCTCAGTGCCGAGGTAGGCGTGGGCATCGACCGCCAGTTCCCGCAGCGAGCCGGCGAGTTCGCGGGCGCGGACCGTGACGAGGTCGTCCCCGTCGGCCAGCGTCCCCGGCACGTATTCGCCCTCCTCCCCGCGGGTGCAGGTGAGGACGGCGACGGCAATGCCGCGGCCGGTGGCCCAGGCGGTGAGTGCACCGGTCTGGGCCGCTTCGTCGTCGGGGTGGGCGTGGATGAACAGGAGGCGGTGCTGATCTGCTCGGACGTCACTGCTGGTGAGGGCGGCGATCAGCGCGGAAGAGGTGCTCAACGGGTCGTCCTGGGGGTTCGGGGGTGGTGCCCTCAGCGTAGTGGGTGCGCCTCCACCCGGGTTCGGGCGTGGCCTCCCTCTCAGTGGGGCCGACGGATTCGCGCCGCGCATCGGTTCTTGCTACTCTGATCTGGTTCGTGAGCACCACTGAGTGTTCGTGACACGGCTCTGTAGCTCAGTTGGTAGAGCGTTCGACTGAAAATCGAAAGGTCACCGGATCGACGCCGGTCGGAGCCACTGGAACCCCCGCGTAGCTTCTACATCGCGGGGGTTCCTTCATGCCCGGGGGCATGCACGAAGCTGCAGCGTCAGAGCGCCCGTTACCTTGTGAGCACCCCGATGGACGGGGTCTGGTCGCTCGGCCGGGTATGGCTTTGTTGCCCTGCCATTGATGGTCCGGGGGGTGTTGCCGCCCGGTCGAGAGACACGCGTTGACCGCTGATAGGGACACGGCCCAGCTCTGTCTGAGGTCTCTTCGTAACGTGGGTGCCGGCATCGGGTGTCGAGACTGCGGCCAGCAGTGATGAGGAGGACAGCGTCATGAACACAGGGTTCGCGGTCGTGATCGGCCTGGACGTCGGGAAGACAGCTCACCACGCGTGCGCACTCGACCCGGAGGGGAACAAGCTGTTCGACAAGCCCCTCCCGCAGGACGAGACCAAACTTCGCGAGCTGTTCACCCAGCTGCAGAACCACGGCGAAGTTCTGCTGGTCGTCGATCAGCCGAACACCATCGGAGCGTTGCCGATCGCGGTGGCCCGGGATACCGGCTGCACAGTCGCCTACCTTCCCGGATTGGCGATGCGGAAGGCCGCGGATCTGTATCCGGGCAGGTCAAAGACTGATGCGCGGGATGCTTTCATCATCGCCGACACGGCCCGCACCATGCCTCACACCCTCCGGCAGGTCGATCGTGACAGCGAGGTCCTCTCCGCGCTGAAGGTTCTGGCCGGGTTCGATGAGGACCTCGCTCACGAGACCACAAGGGCGCTGAACCGGATCCGGTCCCTGCTCACCCAGATCCACCCCGCGCTCGAGCGCGTCTTCGCAGGCGGGAAGCTTTCCACTGGGCTCGTGCTGGACCTGCTGGAGAAGTTTGGCGGACCCACCGGCCTCCGAAGTGCCGGCCGAGGGAAGGTGCTGCGGTTCGCCCGCGCGCATTCACGCCGCGACCCCGAGACGCTGGTCGAGCAGATCTTCACAGCCCTTAGCGAGCAGACCGTCATCGTGCCCGCCACCGCAGCGGTTGAGCTGGTGATCCCCCGAGTCGCTGGCCAGGTTAAAGAGCTGAAAGAACAGCGCGCGACCGTGGCCCACGAAGTGGAGGGCATGCTGGAGGACTTCCCTCTCGCCTCGGTCTTGATGAGCATGCCGGGGATCGGCATCAAGACCGCCGCCCAGATCCTCCTCGCGATCGGTGATGGCTCCGCGTTTGAGTCCGCCAGCCACCTCGCGGCCTATGCCGGGATCGCGCCGGTCACCCGCAGATCAGGCACCTCGATCCGCGGAGAGTTCCCCGCCCGGTCAGGGAACAAACGCCTGAAGAACGCCCTGTTCTACTCCGCCTGGGTCGCCTCCAACCACGACCCCATCTCCAAGGCCTACTACGATCGCAAACGCGCCGAAGGCAAACGGCACAACGCCGCCGTGATCTGCCTAGCCCGCCGCCGCTGCAACGTCATCTACGCCATGCTCCGCGACGGCACCTACTACCAGCCACCGACAACCGCCCCTACCCCCGAGCCGACCGCTCTCGCGGCTTGACTCGAAACATAGGGACACCCCCCAGCCACCACCGCCGTCAGGACAGGCGGATGCTGTTGACGAACGACTTGAACTCCGCACTCTGCGCATAGCTCGGCGTCACCATGCCGCGCATCACGTGGTACGCCTTGTGCTCCTCCACTTCGATCATCATGAGGATCGACACCGCCTTCGCGCCGGTCTTCTTGATCTTCACGGCGATCAGCTTCGTGAACGCCTTCTGACCGGTCGAGATGTCCCACTGCTTCACCGCTCGGCTCTCGACGAACTCGAGATCGGAGGCGTTCTTGATGTCCTTCTCCCAGTTCGATGCCTGGGTGTACGGGCCGCCGCGCAGCTTCACCACGTCGGTGATCCGCAGGTAGCCGTCGCGACCGTTGTTGATGTCGTACCCGGCGACGTCGCGGCTGTCCAAGCGGCTCTTCTGCACCGGCGTCCACGTCTTCGGCACCGTGTACTGGAAGCGGCCCGTGGCGGCCTGAGCACCGGAGGCCTTCTCCTGCCGGAAGTCTCCGTTGCCGTCACCGCTCGGGACGGTGTCGCCGGAGTCGTCACCGCCGAACGGATCGCTGCCCTAGTTCTGGCCATCGGTGCTCTGGCCGTCGTGGCCATCGCTGCTCTGGCCGTCGTCGCCATCGCTGCTCTGGCCGTCGCTGCCGTCGCCCTTGGCGTCCTTCCTGCTGCGGTCCTGGTCGTCCCCGTTCGTGTCGTTGTCGCCGTCGCCGCCGAACAGCTCAGAGGGATTGCAGCCGGTCGCCGCGGCGAGGACGAAGCCGGAGCCGGCAAGGGTGAGGAATCGTCGACGATTGATGGTCATGATGCGTCGCCTTCAACGGGGCCGCTGATCGCCAACGGCCGATGACCCCGACGCTACGGATACCCGGGCACCGACACGATGGGCACCGAAGGACACCGCGACCTGGGCTTCCATCCCCGAGCACCGGTGCCCGGGCACCGGTGTCCATGCCGCAGACTCTGGATGGCCTGCACCGCTGGCCGCCCTGCCCGGGGAGCTGCCCGTGACCTCACCGTGACATTCCTCCCGGTGATCGTGGCGGGCGCCACATGCATCTGATTGAATCAAGTGACGCCGCGCCCCCGTCGGCGCACCAACCGGGCCCGCTGGCTCGGACCGACCGAAGGAGCACACCATGGACAATCTTCCCGGCTGGGTCATTCCCGCGATCATCATCGCGCTGGTCCTGCTCGCCCTGATCATCCTCATCTCCGTTCTCAGCTCCAAGAAGAAGCAGCGACAGGCCGAAGCCGACCGCCGCGAGGCAGCTGAGCTGCGCCAGAGCGTTGCCCAGGACCGCACCCGCATCGAGGAGGACGAGCTCGCAGCCCGCGAGTCCGAGGTGCAGGCCGACCGTGCCCGCCTCGAGGCCGAGCGCCAGAAGCGCGCCGCTGACGAGCAGGCTGAGCGCGCCGCTCAGCAGAAGCGCGACGCCGTCCAGGCCCGTGAGGACCTCGATGACCGCCTGCGCCGCGCCGATGAGCTCGACCCGGACACCAATGCCACCGGCCGCCGCCGCGCGGACCGCCCCGCCGCCGATGCTGACCACCGCGACGCGGTCGACCATGACCGCCGCCTCGACGAGGAGCACGTGGAGCACCGCTCCGAGGGCCGCCGTGCCGCCGTCGTCGGCGCCGACCAGGACAGCCGTGATGACCGCCTCGAGCGCCACGAGGACCGAGAGGTCCGCACTGACCGCGTCGAGGATCGCACTGATCACCGCGACGACTCCGGCTACGAAGACTACTCGCAGACCGATGACCCCCGCCTGTACGACCGCGGCCCCGGCGACGCACGCCAGGGCGACATCGACGTGGACACCCGCGCGGGCAGCGACGCCGGCTACCAGGACTTCTCGCAGGACACCCAGGTGGACGACTCCGGCTACCAGGACTTCTCGCAGGACACCCAGGTGGACGACGCCGGCTACCAGGACTTCTCGCAGGACGCCCAGGTGGACGACTCCGGCTACCAGGACTTCTCGCAGGACGCCCAGGACGACCTCGGTGATCGCCACGGTCGCCACGAAGGCCGCCCAGACGGCCGCTGACCCACCAGCAGCCGCCCACTGACGGGGCGGGGCAGGACCAACCGGTTCCGCCCCGCCCCGTCTGTTCGCCGGGATCCGTCGGCCGGCCTCCCCTCGGCGCCGACGGGCCCAGATGGGAGGGTCCTCACAGCCGCCCATAACGGGCACGCCCCCGTTCGTGATGGGGGCCATACGGCACCGGTTCCGCACAGCAACCGCTCAATGCGCGGGCTTAGCATGAACATCAGCTGGCCCCGCCCGGGCAGAACGAATGAGCCCTGGCAGCGGACAGTTCGACTTCTACATCGTCAAAGGAGATTCGAATGACGGCTTCTGAGAACCCGGATCTTAAGATCGCACAGGCGCACACCCTCAAGCCCATCGGCGAGATCGCCGAGAAGGCCGGCATCCCCGAGGACGCCCTCATCCACTACGGCAAGCACATCGCCAAGGTGGACATGAAGAAGATCGGTGAGCCGAAGGAGCCCGCAAAGCTGGTTCTCGTCTCCGCTCTCTCCCCGACCCCCGCCGGCGAGGGCAAGTCGACCACCACGGTCGGTCTGGCGGACGCCTTCAGCCTCAAGGGCAAGAACACCATGGTCGCCCTGCGCGAGCCGGCCCTCGGCCCGATCATGGGCGTCAAGGGCGGCGCGACCGGCGGCGGCTACGCCCAGGTCGTCCCGATGGAGAACATCAACCTTCACTTCACCGGTGACTTCCACGCCATCCAGATCGCCAACAACACCCTCGCGGCCCTCGTGGACAACAGCATCCACCAGGGCAACCCGCTGAACATCGACCCGCGTCGTGTGCAGTGGAAGCGCGTTGTGGACGTCAACGACCGCGAGCTGCGCAACATCGTCGTCGGCCTCGGCGGCCCCGCCCAGGGTGTCCCGCGTGAGGACGGCTTCGACATCGTCGTCGCCTCCGAGATCATGGCCGTGCTCTGCCTCGCCACCGACCTCAAGGACCTCGAGAAGCGCATTAGCGACATCGTCGTGGCCTACAACTACGACCGCGAGCCCGTCACCGTGCGTGAGCTCGAGGTGCAGGGCGCCATCACCCTGCTGCTGAAGGACGCGCTGAACCCGAACCTGGTGCAGACCCTCGGCGGCACCCCGGCACTGGTGCACGGCGGCCCGTTCGCGAACATCGCGCACGGCTGCAACACCATGATCGCCACCAACCTCGCCCGCTCCCTCGGCGACATCGCCGTGACCGAGGCCGGCTTCGGCTCGGACCTCGGCGGCGAGAAGTTCATGGACATCAAGTCCCGGTTCGGTGACTTCGGCCCGGACGCCGTCGTCATCGTCGCGACCGTCCGCGCTCTCAAGATGCACGGCGGCGTCAAGAAGGACGACCTCAACACCGAGAACGTGGACGCACTGCTCGAGGGCACCTCGAACCTCCGCAAGCACGTGGAGAACGTCCGCAAGTTCGGCGTGGAGCCCGTCATCGCCCTGAACCGCTTCCCGAACGACACCGAGAAGGAGATCAAGGCGGCTCTGGACTGGGCTGAGGAGAACGGCTTCAAGGCTGCTCTGTCCGAGGTCTGGGCCAAGGGCGGCGAGGGCGCACTCGAGCTCGCCGACCAGGTGCTGAAGGCGATCGACGAGCCGGTGAAGTTCGCTCCGATCTACGACACCGAGGACGGCATCGAGAACGCCATCGAGACCATCGCCAAGGAGATCTACGGCGCGTCCGAGGTGCAGTACGTGGGTTCGGCTCCGGCCGCACTGCGTCGCCTGAAGAAGAACGGCTGGGACAAGATGCCGGTCTGCATGGCGAAGACCCAGTACTCCTTCTCCGATGACCCGACGAAGCTCGGCGCTCCCGAGGGCCATGTCCTGCACATCCGCGACCTCATCCCCAAGCTCGGCGCCGGCTTCGTCGTCGCGCTGACCGGTGACGTCATGACGATGCCGGGTCTGCCGAAGCAGCCTGCAGCTCTGCGCATGGGCCTGGACGACAACGGTGAGGCGTTCGGTCTGTTCTGATCGGATCAGGTCAGGCACCCGGTCCGAGTCGGCTCAGCTGAGCCCGACCGGCCGGGAGCCCTGATCACCTGACAGCGGCGGCCGACGGCTGCTGGCCCTAGATGGGGCCGGTGGACGTCGGCCGCTTTGTCATGCCCGGCGGCGTGGGCCGCCCCACCCTCTCTCCCCCGCCCCCACCTGTTTCCGAACGTGCGGCGAATCATCCACCTCACGGGCCGTCCTGAGGTGGATGATTCACCTGAAGTTCGCGGAAGCGAGGGGTGCCGGTTCCGGGCGCCGGTTCAGGCGGGGCGGTTCGGCGCGTCGCGGTCGGTCCGGTCGTCCTCGGGACCGAGATCCACGCGGCCGTCCGTGCCGGAGTCTGCAGCCCAGCTCTTCAGCTCCGCCAGGTCCAGCCCCGAGGTGTGGATGAACCGGTTGTCCGGCAGCGACTCCGCGCTCGCCGGATCGGCATCCCCCGGCCCCGCGTACTCGTCGATGAACCCGTCGTCGTCATCATCGGGCTCCCCGCCCATCGCCAGGCGGGGCGACAGCTCATCGACCGCATACTCACCGTCGTGGATGAAGCCGCGGCGGAACGCGGCCCGGCCCACCATCGCACTGGACGCCGGCACGGTCACCATCTGGGCAAGGCCCACCATCGCCAGCAGGGCCGCCACGCTGACGGAGCCCACATCGATTGCGACGCCCACGAGGAACAGGATCATCCCCACCGTCTGGGGCTTCGACGCCGCATGCATCCGCGTGAGGACATCCGGGAAGCGCAGCAGTCCGATGGTGGAGATGCCGGCGATGATCGCGCCGGCGAGCACAAGAGCACTGGAGAGGAACGCCGTCACAGCTGCTTCACCCCGTCACTCTTGTCCTTCGCCTGCGAAGTCTCCTCACGGGACACGAAACGGGCAACCGCCATCGTGCCGATGAAGCCGAGCGCAGTGATCGCGAACATCCCGACAATGGCGAAGGTGGAATGCGTGGCCGCTGTGAACAGCGCCAGTGCGAGCAGCACGAACACCATCAGCATGTCCGCCCCCACCGACCGGTCGAGGATCGTGGGGCCCGCCACCATCCGGTAGATCACCGGGATCGTGGACAGGGACAGGATGATGCCCGCCACCAGAATCACCCAGTCAGGCATCGCGCCCTCCCTTCCGGACGCTGAAGCCGGCCCCTTCGAGAACCTCGCGCCGGGCGAATGCCCGCAGGGCCCGCTCCTCCTGGTCGAGGATGGACTGGCGGAACTCCTCCACCTCCTCGGGGGTGGTGACGTCGAAGGCGTGGAGGAACACCGTTCCGCTGGAGCGCTGCGCCTCCACCACCACGGAACCCGGGATGAGGGTGGCGAGCATCGCGGTGAAGGTGAGGAACAGGTCCGATCTGGACCGCAGCTGCACCCCCACCACCGAGCAGTCGGGGACCGGCCGCGGCCGGATCGCCGCCCAGGCCACCTCCAGGCCGGAGCGGAACATGTCGAAGAAGAACCGGGCGAGGAACATCACCGCCGCCACCGGTCGCACAGTCAACTCGCGACCGATCGCCGGCATCGGGAAGATCAGCTCCAGCAGGAGGACGACAGCGACCCCTCCCACTACGTTCAGAAGCGTCGGCCCGCCCCACAGACCGCACCACACGATCAGTGAGACCGCTATGCCGATCACATGCTCGGGAAGGCCGCGCAGGCGCCTGCTGAGCTCGCTCATCGCTGCACCACCCGCTGCCCGTCCTCACCGAGCCGGTACACGATGCGGTCCACGCCCTCATCGCCCAGCACCGCTCTCACATACGGGGCGCGCGCCTGCAGCGACTTCGCCGCCTCCTCGGCGTAGCCCATCAGCGGACCCGCCACCACCGTCAGCGCGATGGTCACGGCCACCAGGGCGGCGGTCGCGGCGTACGGCGCCTCGGGGATGTCCGGGTTCTGCTTCAGCACCTCGGGCGGCGCCGACTGCCAGAACGCGCGGTTCCACACCTTCGCAATGGCGTACAGTGTCAGCAGGCTGGCGATCACGGACACCGCCACGAGGGTCCAGGACAGCCAGGTGTCCGACTGGATGCCGGCGCGGATCAGCCCCACCTTCCCGATGAAGCCGGAGAACGGCGGGATGCCGGCGAGGTTCATCGCCGGGATGAAGAACAGGATCGCGATCACCGGGGACAGCTTCGCCAGCCCGCCCAGCTTCGCCAGATTCGTGGACCCGCCCCTGTACTCCACGAGCCCGGCGGCGAGGAACAGGGTGGACTGCACGGTGATGTGGTGCGCCACGTAGAACACGGTCGCGGTCATCCCCAACTGGGTGGACACTCCGATGCCGAACAGCATGTACCCCATGTGGCTGACCAGGGTGAAGGACAGCACGCGCTTCAGGTCCGTCTGGGCGATCGCACCGAAGATGCCGATGATCAGTGACAGACCGGCCGCCACCAGCAGCAGGGTGGAGATCTCCGAGAACGGGAACAGGAGGGTCTCCAGGCGGATGATCGCGTAGATGCCCACCTTGGTGAGCAGACCCGCGAACACGGCGGTGACGGGAGCGGGTGCGGTGGGGTACGAGTCGGGCAGCCAGGCCGACAGCGGGAAGATCGCCGCCTTCACACCGAACGCCACGAGCAGCACGAACTCGATCATCAGCCGCGTGCTCTCACTGATGTGGTCCATGCGCACAGCGATCTCAGCGAAGTTCACGGTGCCCACGGCCATGTAGACGGCGGCGATCCCCACCAGGAAGATCATGGAGGACAGCATCGACACGATGACGTACACCGTGGCGGCTCGGACTCGTTCCTTCGAGCCGCCGAGGGTGAGCAGCACGAACGATGCCGACAGCAGCACTTCGAACCCGACGTACAGGTTGAACAGGTCGCCCGCCACGAACGCGATCGACACTCCCGCCACCAGCACCAGGTAGGACGGGTGGAAGATCGCCACGGGTGTCCGCTCGGCGCGCCCCGCGTTCGACTGCGCACTGGAGTAGACGAGGACCGCGAGCGTCACGATGGAGGACACCAGCAGCATCAGCGCTGATAGGCGGTCGACGACCAGCACGATCCCGAGCTGCGGGGTCCAGCGGCCGATCTGGAGGACCATCACGTCACCGGTGTGGGCGTAGAACACCAGCATGGCCGCGACCGCGAGGATCGCGACCAGGGTGGAGATGGTGACCCACAGCTGCAGGCGGTGGCGTCGGCGGGTCAGCAGGGCCACGGCCGCGCCCAGCAGCGGCAGCATGACCGGCAGGGCGATGAGGGTTGCCGGATCCATCAGCACTCCCCTCCCGTCGGCCGACTGCCTCGCTGGCCCTTCGGCGGGATGATCACGGTGCGCACGGTCTCCTCATCAGCCTCCGTCTCCGGGCCTTCGACGTGGTCGTCGGAGGTGAGGTCGTCGGAGATCTCGTCATGGTCGTCGTCGGGGAAGTCGGCCTCGGCGCCGACGAGGTCCACGAGGGCCCGCTGGGGGCCTGTCGGCGTCCCGGTCGCCTTCGAGGAGCGGCGCCGACGGGTGCGCGCCCGGACCCGTCGGTCCTCGACGTCGTCGGGGACCTCGTCGTGGCCGAACAGCTGCCAGGCGCGGTGCGCCAGCGCCATCCCGAACGCGGACAGCGCCATCGAGATGACGATCGCGGTCAGCACCATCGCCATCGGCAGCGGGTCGCTCATCTCCTCCACCGGCGCCGCCCCCTGGAACGGGGGCCTGCCGGGCACACCGATCGCCATCAGGAACAGCAGGTTGATGCCGTTGGACAGCAGCACGAACCCCATGATGATGCGGGTCAGGGTGCGCTCCAGCACCAGGTACACACCGCAGGCGATGAGCACACCGGAGACGATGACGAGTGTGAGGCTAATGGGCACTGAGCTCAGCCTCCTGCTGTCGATCGATCTGCTCACCGAGGGTGCGCAGGAAGTCCAGCACCATGCCGAACACCACGAGGTACACGCCGATGTCGAACACAAGGGCGCTGGCGAGCTCCACCTCGCCGATCACCGGCACAACGGGGTGCAGGACCACGGAGTCGAAGATGCCGCCGCCCCACAGCAGGGGCGCGGCGCCGGAGAGCACAGCGATCGCCATGCCGGCGCCGAGCACATGCCCAGCCTGCACCGGCATCGCCTCCGCCAATTCGAACCGGCCGCCGGCGAGGTAGCGCAGTGTGACGGCGAGACCGGCCACAAGACCGCCGGCGAAGCCGCCGCCGGGGTGGTTGTGGCCCGCCATCAGCAGGTACACCGACAGCACCATCAGCAGCGGGAACACCACGCGGGTGATCACTTCGATCATCACGAGGCGGCGCTCCGGGGCGAGGGTCTTCGAGGCGTGCAGCCAGGTGTGCCAGCGGTTGCCGTCGGCCTCCTCCGGGGTGGCGTCGAAGTGGGTGATGTTGTCCGGCAGGTCCGCGTCCTGGCTGCGGCGCCACACCGGCACGGTCTGGTTCACATCCCGCACGCGGATCACATGGTTCTCGCTCTTGGTGACGAACAGCAGGGACGCCACCCCGGAGGCCACCACGAGCAGCACCGCGATCTCGCCCATGGTGTCCCACACGCGGGCATCCACGAGCGTCACGTTCACTGTGTTGTGGCCGCCGCCGATCTCGTAGCCCGCGTCGATGAGGTCGGGTCCCGTCGGATCGGCGCTGCGCGCGGACGCCGCGTACACGGCGACGAGGCACACCACGATCGCGGTGCCGATCGCGAAGATCCACCGGGACCACTGGTCCCGCTTGAGGGGCCGGATGGAGAAGTGGGTGGGCAGGCGGCGCAGCACGAGCACGAACACCACCGTCACCACGGTCTCCACCAGAAGCTGCGTGGCCGCAACATCGGGGGCGCCCGCCACCATGAACAGCAGCGCCACGGCGTAGCCGCTGCCGGTCAGCAGCAGCGCGGCACGCAGGCGCCGGCGACTCCTCGCCGCGCCGATGCCGGCGCCGATGGCGAGCACCGCGATCGCTGCTTCGCTCCAGTGGTGGAACGCCACAACGTTCTGCGGCCAGAAGCCGCGGGTCAGGATCAGCACACCAGCCAGCATGATCATCACACCGAGGATCGTGCCGACCGTCAGCGGCAGGGAGCCCCTCTGGTACTGGGCGGTGGTCTTCACCGACACAAGGTCGATGCCGCGCATGAATGAACGGAAGCCGCGTTCGGCGTCCACATACTTCCCCCACGGCCGCTCCAGCGGGGAGACGCGCTTCTGGAGCGCCTCGAACCCGTCGGCCCACAGCGCGAGGAGGACACCGCCGACGATGGCGATGCCGCTGGCCAGCAGCGGGAGACCGAGCACGGGGACGACGTGCAGGTCGAACGGGCCGGTGACGATCGCGTGCAGCACAGTGTTCAGAGCTCCCACCAGCGGGATCAGAGCAGCAGAGACTGCCACGAGCAGCGCCGCGGGGGCCCAGAACAGAACGGGGACGGGCCGCTCCAGGATGCCTCCCTCACCGGGGAACACCCCGGCGATGAACCGCCACGAATAGGCGACGGTGAGCACGGAACCGGCGGTGACGCCGACCAGAACCGGCAGGCCCCAGCCGCCCATTTCGTGCATCGCGGTGAACACCGCTTCCTTCGCCATGAACCCATACAGCGGCGGGATCGCCGCCATCGACGCGGCAGCGAGGATCGCGATGATGCCGAGGGCGGGGGCGTCGTTCCACACGCCGTGCAGGCGCCGCAGGTCACGCGTGCCGTACGACTTGTCGATCGCACCGACCACCATGAACAGGGACGCTTTGAACAGGGCGTGCCCGATCACGAGCGCCACCGCCGCGAACACGGCCTGATCGGTGGCGAGGGCAGCGATCGCGGCCATGAAGCCGAGCTGCGACACGGTGCCGTAGGCGAGGAGCAGTTTGATGTCGAACTGGCGCAGGGCCCGCCAGCCGCCGAGGACCATCGTGGCCACACCGAGAACAGCCGCCGCGATCCGCAGCGAATCGTAGAGCTCCAGTGACGGCGCCATCCGCAGCAGCAGGTAGATGCCGGCCTTCACCATCGCAGCGGCATGCAGGTACGCGGACACCGGGGTGGGGGCGGCCATCGCGCCCGGCAGCCAGAAATGCCCGGGCACGAGCGCGCTCTTGGTGGCGCAGCCGACCAGCACCAGCACGAGGGCCACCACGCCGACGGATTCCGGGCGTTGAAGCACGTCCGAGAGCAGCATGGAGTCCGCGTCGTGTGCGATGATCAGCAACCCCACCATCATCGCCAGGCCGCCGATGGTGGTGGAGATCAGTGCGTTCATGGCGGCGCGGCGCGACGCCTGCTTCGTCAGGTAGTGCCCGATCAGCAGGTACGAGAAGATCGTGGTGAGCTCCCAGAAGATGAACAGGAGCATCATGTCGTCGGCGATGACGAGACCCGCCATAGCACCGGCGAACGCCAGCAGGACGCCGGCGAAGCGGCCCAGCCCGGGCTCGGAGTCACTGAAGTAGCGGGCGCAGTAGGCGAAGATCAGGGCGCCGATGCCGGAGACGATCAGCAGGAACACCCAGGAAAGAGCATCGAGCCGCAGCGTGAGCGTCATGCCCAACTGCGGGATCCACGGGTGCGCCTCCACCACGGGGGAGCCGGCGATCACCTGCGGACCCAGCACCGCGGCGTACACGGCGGTGGCGGCCGGCACCAGGGCGAGCAGGTAGAAGGCTCCGCGTCCCAGGCGGCGCACGAGGGCCGGCGCGAGCGCCGCCGCGGCGAAGTGGACGGCGAGAGCTGTGAACACGGCGTTCTCCGTCCTGGCCGGGGAAGGGTGGAATGGTCCCAGTCTAACGACCGCGCCGCCTATTCTAGAATCATGACCGCAGTTCAGGAGGGCCCACTCACGCCCCGCCGTTCCGCCCTCGCCGCGCAGATCCGGGCGTTCGGCCTATGGGACTGGGGAATCTCCGCCTTCTCGTCGGTCATCCTCACCTTCGTGTTCGCGGCGTACATCACCACCGGGGTCGCCACCGCCGGCATCGAGGACCCCGCCGCGGCGCAGGCCGCCACGGACCGCGCCTCCGCGCTGCTGTCCAGCACCCAGATGTGGGCCGCGGTCGCGGTCGCACTGCTCGCCCCTCTGCTCGGATCCCTCGCCGACACCGGTGGCCACCGCAACACCCTGCTGCGCATCACCACCCTCGCCACCGGGGTGCTGGTGGCGCTGATGGTGACGGTCGCGATGGACCCCGACTTCGTGCTGTGGGGCTGCATCCTCATCGCCGCCGCCGTGGTCACCTCGGAGCTGGCGCTGGTGTTCGTCAACTCGGTGCTGCCGCAGATCTCCACGGAGCAGAACCGCGGCCGCATCTCCGGGACCGCGTGGGCGCTCGGCTACTGGGGCTCCATCATCTGCATGGTGCTGGTGCTGGTGCTGTTCGTGATGCCCGGCACCGGTCTGCTCGGCATCACCTCTGAGCGCGGCTGGAACCTGCGCGCCATCGCGCTGTTCACGGCCCTGTGGATCGTCGTGTTCACCCTTCCGATCATGCGGTGGGTGCCGCCGTCGCCGCGGGACCCGTCGGCCCCGCGCTGGACCCCGTGGGACGGCTACCGGCAGATCGGGCGCCGGCTCGTGCGAACGTGGCGCGACGAACCGCAGATGCTGCACTTCCTGGTGGCGTCAGCGGTGTACCGCGACGGGCTCGGCGCCGTGTTCACACTCGCCGGTGTGATCGCGGCCGGTGCGTACGGCTTCTCCACCGTCATGATCATCGTGTTCGGCATCGCCGCAAACCTCATCGCCGGTGTGGGTGTCTTCATCGGTGGGCGTGTTGAGGACCGGATGGGTCCGCGCGCCGTCATCGTCGCGTCCCTGGTGGCGGTGATCGTGCTGGGCTGCGTGATCCTCGTAGCCGGCACAGCGGCCGCGTTCTGGGCGGCGGGTCTTGCCCTGTGCTTCTTCGTGGGGCCGATCAACGCCTCCAGCCGCACCCTGCTGACGCGCCTGAGCGACCCGGACCGCTACACCGAGAACTTCGGCCTGTACGCCACCTCGGGGCGCGCGTTCGGATTCCTCGGCACCGGCGCGTTCACCCTCGCGGTGACGCACCTGGGCGGGGTCACGATGGGCATCCTCGGGATCGTGGCGGTGCTGCTGCTGGGCCTGGTGCTGTTCCTGCCGGTCAGGCTCGGTGCCGCGGGGCGGGCACCCGTCGGCCCCTCCCCCGCCGAGGAGCGGGAGGCCGACGGGTGATGCCCGCGCGGTGAGGCGTCGTCAGTGGATGTCGTCGGGGTTGACGAGGAAGCCGTCGCCGTCCACGATGAATCCGCCGACCTTCTCGTGCAGCTGCTTGGCCACCGCCGCGCACGCCAGGTAGGCCTCGCGCTCCATCCGCCGGCGGGCCGCGTCATCGAGCCCCTGGCCCTCTTCGCGGTCGGGCCGCTGCGTGAGGGACACGTGGTAGCGGACCGCGCCCTCCTTCACCCAGTCCACGTGCGCCACCGTCATCACTTCGCCATCGAAGAGGGGCCGGGCCCGCACGATGACATCGGCGAAGGGGAACACGGCGGCGGAGATCTGGTGGGCGGCTCCGTTCGCGTGGGGGCCCTCATCGAGCACGGCTTCGCGGATGAGACCCTTCACCACAGCGAGGGTGTCGTCCTCCTCCAGTGCGTACGGGGAGATGACGTCGAGGGCGGGAACGTCGAAGCGGCTCGGCTCGATCTCGTGGCCGCCCTCCAGCTCCGCCTTCCCGCCGATGCGGCGGGCGATCGCGACGATCAGATCCTCCATCCCCTCCGCGTCACCGGGCTCGAGGGTGAGTTCGCGCTCCCCCGCGGAGGTCAAGGATGCGCCCTGACCGATCTCGATGGTGTCGAGGTTGTGGGTCGCTTCGGGGTAGCGGGAGCGCACCAGGGAGTGAACGGCGTCGAGGTCGATCGGGTCGTCGGCCAGCAGGCGGTGGCTCATGCGGTCTCCTTGGGGATGTGGGTGCGGTGGAAGTTCAGGTAGGAGCGGGACGCGGTCGGTCCGCGCTGCCCCTTGTAGCGGTTGAGGTTGCCGGCGCTGCCGTACGGCTTGTCAGCGGCGGAGGACAGCCGGAAGAAGCACAGCTGCCCGATCTTCATTCCGGGCCACAGCGCCACCGGCAGGGTCGCCATATTGGACAGTTCGAGGGTGATGTGGCCGTCGAACCCGGGGTCGATGAACCCGGCGGTGGAGTGGGTGAGCAGGCCGAGGCGGCCGAGGCTGGATTTGCCTTCGAGACGGGCAGCGATGTTGTCGGGCAGTTCCACGGTCTCGTAGGTCGAGGCGAGGACGAACTCCCCGGGATGCAGCATGTACGGCTGGTCCGGGTCCACCTCCACGAGGCGCGTCATCTCGTCCTGCTGCTCGGCAGGGTCGATCATGGCGTACTTGTGGTTGTCGAACAGCCGGAAGAACCGGTCGATGCGCACATCGACGGACGCCGGCTGGATGAACTGGTCATCGAACGGGGTCAGGCGGATGCGGCCCTGCTCGATCTCACTGCGAATATCGCGATCCGAAAGCAACACGCCCCCAGACTACCCGGCCCGGCCGTGATTGCGGCCCCCTCGTTTTGGCCGACGGGGCGTGCCGGGGCTAAGCTGACGGGGTACGCGGGTGTAGTTCAATGGTAGAACTTCAGCTTCCCAAGCTGACAGCGCGGGTTCGATTCCCGTCACCCGCTCCACGGAACCCCAGGTTCCAGCCCCGGCTGGCCTGGGGTTCACTCGTTGCCGCGGGTGTCAGCGCGGGCGCTTCTCGCAGGCGACGCCGTCGCCGTCGCCATCATGCTTCGACTCGTAACCGGGGTCGCCGCGGCGCAGGGGCGCGGCGCCCGCATCCCATGCCTCCCGGCAGTTCTTGAACCGCACCGAGCCGCCGCTCGGCTCCCGCCCGGAGGCGGGCTTCTTCTGGGAGTCGCCGACGACGCCCTGCTTCTGCTCCTTCTTCGGAGCGGCCGGCTTCGGCGACGAAGCGGGCTGCTTCTTCTTCGGTTCGCTGGTCGTCGAATCGCTGCCGCTGACAGGCTTCGGGCGCTCCCCTTCGCCGATCACGTCCCCCTCACCGCGGCCCGGCCACGCCAGGGACGCGCTGGAGTAGGTCTTCTGGTCGGGGCAGGAGGTGAGGATGCGCTCCATCGCGTCGCGCTCCGGCGGGGTCACCCACAGACCGTACTTCTTCTTCACGGAGATCTGCCGCGCCACGTATTCGCAGCGGAACGCCGTGTTCGGCGGCAGCCAGGTCGCGGCGTCAGCAGAGCCCTTCTGCCGGTTGAGGGATGCATCCACCGCGATCAGGTTGAGGGGGTCGTTCGCGAGCTCCACACGCTTCGCACTACCGAAGCGGAACGCACCGGTGACGTGCGCGTTCTGCAGGGCCACGATGTGGTCGATGTCCGCGTCGGAGGGTTCGTCGAAGGTGATGACCTTCCCGGAGTACAGGTCGGTGAACTGCCCGGCCGCTACCACGCAGCCCCTGGTGCCGCGTTTGAGGATCACGGCCTGGAGGTCGCGACGCAGCACGTCGTTGCGGGTGTCGCAGCCGTTGTGGTCGGTGTCCTGGCGCCACTGATAGTCGTCCCGGTCATACCCGGTTTCGGGTGCGCGGCCCTTCACCTCGAGGGTGCGCAGGGTCGCGAGCGCGGTCCCGTCAGCCGGGGCGGGGGAGCCCTTCTGAGCGGGGGCGGCCGACGGGGTCTGCGCGGTGGACGGCTTCGCCGCCGGGGTTGGGGCCGCGCTCGAGGCGGCGGGAGTGGTCGGCTGCGCGGTCGCGGTGGCCGACGGCGTCGGGGAGGCCGACGGGGGCGCGGACGCAGGCGTCGCCGTGCTGGGCTCGCCGGTGGGGGCTTCGCTCAGTTCTATGCCGGGGCGGGTCTGCTCAGGGCTCGCGGTGGTGTCGCCGGCGATCACGCCGATCGCCACCAGCAAGCCGATGAGGAGGACCATCAGCGCAGTGCAGCAGCCGGTGCCGCAGCCGATGAGGCGGCGGGTTTCAGGGGGAAGAGACACGAACCGTCCGATCATTGAAGCAGCAGTGAGGAACCAGCGTACTGCGCTGTGCGGCGCGGATCGGACTGCCGCGCCGCAGTGGTCTCACGGACCGTTGCTACCGTGGCCTCATGTCCGATCTCGTCCGCGTCCGCGACGCCCACCTGCACAATCTCCGCCACGTGAACGTCGACTTCCCCCGCGGGAAGGTCGTGGCGTTCACCGGGGTCTCCGGCTCCGGCAAGTCCTCGCTCGCGTTCGGCACGGTCCACGGCGAATCGCAGCGCCGCTACCTGGAGTCCGTGGCGCCGTTCGCGCGCCGCCTCATCGGCTCAGCGGTGGACCCGCAGGTGGAGCACATCGACGGCATCCCACCCACGGTCGCCCTCGAGCAGCGCACCGCCGCCGGGGGCGCCCGCTCCACAGTCGGCACCCTGACGAACCTCTCGAACTCGATCCGGCTGCTGTTCTCCCGCGTGGGCACCCATCCGGACGGGCTCCAGCTCTACTCCGACTCCTTCTCCCCCAACACCGCCGAGGGGCAGTGCCCCCGCTGCCACGGCGCCGGCTACCTCATGGAGCCCACGGAGTCCTCCATGGTCCCGGACCCGACCCTGTCCATCATGGACGGCGCGATCGCATCCTGGCCCGGCGCCTGGCAGGGCAAGAACTTCCGCGACATCCTCGCCGTCCTCGGCGTGGACGTCCACGCCCCCTGGCAGGACCTCCCGCAGGACACCCGCGACTGGGTCCTGTTCACCGATGAGACCCCCGTGGTGACGGTGACCCCGGAGCGCTCCCCCTCGCAGACGCAGCGCACCTACCAGGGCCAGTGGATGAGCGCCGCCGACCACCTGAAGAAGTCCGCCGCGAACTCGAAGTCCGAGCACACCCGCGCCCGCGCCCTCAAGCACATGAACCGCAGCACCTGCCCCGACTGCCGCGGCCACCGCCTCACCCCCGAAGCGCTCCGCTTCCGGTACCTCAACCGCTCCATCGTCGGCATGACCGCTATGCCGCTGGAGGACCTGCGCGCCCTCCTCACGGACCGCGCCGAGCGCGCCGGTGACCCCACCACCCCGCAGGAGGAGGCGGAGCGGATCCTGCTGCCCACCGTCCTGCCGGTGCTGGACGCCGTCACCGGCCTCGGCCTCGGACACCTCAGCATGGACCGGCAGGCCCGCACTCTCTCCACCGGCGAGCTGCAGCGCCTGCGCCTGGCCGCCCTGCTGCGCTCCGGCCTGTTCGGCGTCGCCTACGTGCTGGATGAGCCGTCAGCAGGCCTGCACCCCAGTGAGAAGGGGATCCTGCAGGACCTGTTCACCGACTTCATCGAGCAGGGGAACTCCGTGCTCATCGTGGAGCACGACATGTCCCTCGTTGCGCAGGCGGACTGGATCGTCGATGTGGGGCCCTGCGCCGGTGAAGGCGGCGGCGAGGTCCTGTTCTCCGGCCCGACGGATGAGCTGGAGTCCGTCGGCGCATCCCAGACCGCGCGTTACCTCGGGGCCGAGAAGCCCCAGCCGACCGGACCCGGCGACGCCCGGGCCGCGGCGGGCGAACTCGTCATCACCGGCGCGAGTGCCCGCACCCTCCAGAACGTGACCGTCCGCGTCCCCTTGGGCACGCTGACGGCGATCACCGGCCGCTCCGGCGCCGGCAAGACCACCCTGCTGACGGAGGTGATCGGGCGGGCCCTCAGCGAAAACGTCCGCACCACCGTCAACGACGACGACCCCGCTGATGCCGCGGACCCCGTCGGCCCCGACACCGACGACTCCGCCCCGGTGCTCGGCGGCGTCACCGGCGCGGACCGGGTGAACCGGCTCGTGCACATCACGCAGAAGCCGATCGGCCGCACGCCACGGTCCTGCCTCGCCACCTACACCGGCCTGTTCGACCGGGTGCGGCAGCTGTTCGCCGGAACCGAGGAGGCGAAGCGACGCGGCTGGGGCGTGGGCCGCTTCTCCTACAACTCCCCCGAGGGCCGCTGCCCCGACTGCTCCGGAGTCGGCCAGATCGAAGTGGAGCTGATCTTCCTGCCGGGCAGCTTCACCACCTGCCCCACCTGCCACGGGCAGCGCTACGCCCCCGACACCCTTGACGTGCAGTGGAACGGCCTCACCATCGCCGATGTCCTCGCCCTCACCGTGGATGACGCAGTGGAGGTGTTCGCCGAGGACCAGCGGGTGGCGCGGGCGCTGCGGGCCCTGCAGGCGATCGGGCTGGGGTACCTGCGGCTCGGGCAGAGCGCCACGGAGCTGTCCGGCGGCGAGGCGCAGAGGATCAAACTGGCCACGGAGCTGCAGCGCACGGCGCGCGGCCGCACCGTCTACCTGATGGATGAGCCGACCACGGGCCTGCACCCGGCGGATGTGGACCTGCTGGTGGCGGAGCTGAACCGCCTGGTCGACGCGGGCGCCACCGTGATCGTGGTGGAGCACGACATGCGGGTGGTCGCCGGCTGCGACCACGTGATCGACCTCGACGCGGGCAGGATCGTCGCCGAGGGCACTCCCGCTGTCGTGGCGGCCTCGGGAACTGCGACCGGCGACTGCCTCTGACTCGCGCCGTTCCAGCCGGGGCGCTCCCGTGCATCCCGCCGGGCCTCAGCGGCGGGGCGGGCCGACGGGGTCAGTCGTCCCGCAGGTCCGGTTCCTTCACGCCGCGCACCTGCGCCCACATGCCGACGATCACCAGCACGCCGCACACCGCGATCAGCAGGCGCAGGATCGGGCTGGACCCATCGGACCCCACCTGGGCGACGAACGGCGCCAGCACCGCGGCGAGGATCGCCGCCGCGGCGACGCCCGCAGCGGTCGCCTGCGCGATCAGCGCCGTGACGCGGGCGGATGCTGCATCCACGGTGACAGCGGAATGGCCCCAGGAGCCGCGGCCGCCGAAGCGGTCCGCGTGGTACTCGGCGAGCGCCGCCACCGCGGTGCGCTCCCGCACCGCCGCCACCACGGTGAGGGTCGCGGCCGCGGCCGCGAGGACCGCGACGTAGGACTGCAGGGCGGCGCCGCCGATGCCGAACGCCGCCACGCTGATGCCCGCGGGAGCGAGCAGCACCGGCACGAGCGCGAGCGTGCGGCCGCGGACCGCGCGGGACTCCAGCGGCGCGTCAGCGCCCGAGTCAGCGGCGTCGCGGGCATCGAGAACGGAGTCCGCGGTGGTGCGGCGCAGCGCCTCCGCGAGCAGCCCGGCGAGGATCGCGGCGCTGACCAGGCCCAGGAGGCCACCGGCGAGGATCGTCGGTGAGGAGAGGGCGTCGCTGCGCAGGGCGCGGTCCTCCCACAGCACCGGCAGGCGCTTCGTGCCGCCCAGAACGTTCGAGATCGGCACCAGCAGACCGATCAGCGCACCACCGAGGACGGCCCCCGTCAGCACCCGTGAGCGCGCCTCGCCGAGAGCGGACAGCACCACAGCGGCGGCGAGCGCCGCGGCGAGGGTGAGCATGAGCGCGAACTCCCGGTTGCCGGTGGTGAGCACCAGCAGACCGGTGCCGGCGGCGGCGAGGACCGCGCCGCTCACCGTGACGACGAGGGCGGTGGTGCCGAACCCTGCGAGCTGCGCGCCGATGTGGCCGGTGCGGCCGGTGCGGGCCTGCCGCTGCACCAGCTCTCCCGCGGTGATGCGGTGGCTGAGGACGGCGATGGCGAGAGCGGAGAGCGCGCCGATGCCGAGGGCGATGCCGATGAGGGCCGACGGGTTCTGCCCGTGCAGCACGATCTCGTCGGCGACGCGCTGCACCGCCGGGGAATCATCGAGGCCCTCCTGGAACTGGTGGAAGTTCCGCGCCATCTCCTCCATCTGCGGCTCCAGCACATCCCGGTTCAGCGGGGCGGGCGGGGACCCGTCGGGGTTCGGGGAGACGAACATCGACAGCAGCAGCGGATCGTCGTAGAAGCCGTGCCCGGCCTGCGCCATCCGCAGCTGGGAGTACCGGCTCGGCAGCCACAGCACCAGTCCGGCGATGAGGCCGGCCAGCGGGATCCCGGCACCGATCGCGGTGCGCAGAACCGCCGACTGCGGGAACAGGCGGCCCAGCAGGTGCGGCAGGACAGCCGCCACCTGGATCGCGATCACACCGATGAGGCCGAGGATGACGGCGTGCACACCGATGAGGGGGCCGCCGGCAGTGATCACAGCACCCGGCAGCAGCAGCGCGAGGACGGCCCGCAGGAGGGTGCCGGACGCGCGGTCGAGTGCGGCGTCGGCCCGCTCCGCGGAGGCGCCGGGCGCGACCTTTTCTTCGCGCTCCAGGACCCCCACCAGCAGGTGGGCGCTGATCGCTCCGACGCCCGTTACCGACCGCACCGCCTGCAGGGCGGCGAGGAACAGGGCGAGGCCGCCCGCCGCGGTGATCAGCGGGATGCCCGCGCTCGCCTGCAGCAGGAACACGGCGATCGCGGTGAGCAGACCGGCAGCACCCAGTGCTGACGTGTCCGGCGCTGCCGTCTCCGCGGCCGCGGTGCCCGGCTCGCCGGAGCCGGGTTCAGGTGCATCGGCGGCGTCCACGGGCGGGACCGCCGACGCCAGCGGGGTGATCATCCGCCAGGTGGTGAGCACACCCACCAGGATGCCGACGAGCAGAGCACCCGCGCGGATGAACCGCACGTCCATCCCGCCGGGCACCACCAGCAGCAGCACCGCGATGATGACGCCACCGATGAGCGCGGGACGAGCGGCTGCGTTCAGCAGGTCCGCGAGCGCCAGCCGCAGCGTGGAATCGGGACGGGCCGCGCCGCGGCGCTCCAGCACCAGCGGCACCACGATCAGCGCCGCCGACACCACGGCCAGCGCGATCAGGGACCAGAGGACATCAGTTCCGAGCGAGAAGTCGGGCATCATCCAAGCAGTGAGAGGTCGAGGTGGTCAGGGGCCCCGTCGGCCAGCGCGATCGGCACACCCCAGTCCTGCTGGTGCATGTGGCAGGCGGGGAACTCGTTCGCCGGGTCCGCGTCGCAGCTGGCGGCGCGGGCGTTCACATGCAGAACACCCTCCGGGATCGACGGGTCCAGTTCGATCGTGCGGGACAGGTCCGTGCTGTCACCGCCGCCGCTGAGCAGCATCTCCGGCGGTGTCGTCGTGATCGACACCTTGGTGGCCGGGCCGTAGGAGTCATCCAGTTTGTGGCCCTCCGGCGGGGTGAAGAGCACGTCCACGCGCAGGCGCCCGTCGGCCGGGACATCTGTGACGGGACGCTGCGTCTCCTGCGCGCCCGTGTCGATGTACTGCTCTGCGGCGGGGGCGGCGGAGATCCAGTTGATGCGGTGCGCACCGGACTCCACCACCATCAGCTGCGCGACCCCGTCGATCGGGTCGGCGTTCTGCACATCCGACGGTTCGTTCAGGCCCGTCGCGATCGTCACCACGGAGTCCTGCGACGGATCCACGATCCGGATCGCGCCGTTGTACGTGTCCGCCACGGCGATGCGGCCATCGGTCATGACAGTGATGCCCAGCGGGTGCTGGAAGCGCGCCGTCTCCAGCGGGCCGTCCACGTATCCGAAGTCGAACAGGCCAGCACCCGCGAGGGTGGTGACGGCCTGGCGCTCATGGTCGACCATGCGGATGGCCGAGGTCTCGGAATCCGCAACGAACAGGGAGCCGGAGCCGTCCACGGTGATGCCGGACGGCTGCGCCCACCAGGAGTCGTGCAGGGGGCCGTCCACGGAGCCCTCCTGGGTGGTGCCGGCGATGACGCCGATGGCGCCGGTGTCGCCGAACTCGCCGTTGTCGTCGACCACGGCCGGGGTGTACGCCCACAGCTGGTGGATGCCGGCCATGGTGATCAGCACCTGGCGGGACACCGGATCGTACTGCAGGTCCCACGGGGTGGAGAGGCTGAACGCCAGCGGGCTGCCGGAGAACGACGCCAGCGGCTCCCCCTGCATCCACTGGCGGCCCGTGCCGGCGAGGGAGCGCACCACGGACGCGGTGCGGGAGCGCAGCAGGCGGGCATGGCCCAGGGCGATGCCGCGCAGACGGTGGTTCGCGGTGTCCGCGACGACGAGGTCGTAGCCGCACTCGTCGGCGACCTCGGGCGGCAGCACGGCAATGCCGTTCGGTTCGGCGAACTGGGCCTCGCCGGCCTCCCCGTCGGCCCAGCCGCGCTGACCGGTGCCGATGACCTCGGAGACCGTGGAGCCGTCCGCTTCGGTGATGACCACGCGGTGCTGGCCGGCATCGGAGACGGCCCAGCGGCCGTCGTTGAGGCGGACCGCCTTCGAGGGGAACCGCAGCGGCTGCAGCTCCCGCTCCTCGATGACGGTGGGGGCCGGGCCGCGGCGCAGGGAGCCGTCGCTCTCGCCTTCGGCGGCGAGGCGCTCGATGATGCCGCGGAGGTTCTCGCGGTGGCCCTCACCGGACATGGACGCGGCGATGCGGCCGTGGGTGTCCAGCACGATCAGGGTGGGCCATGCCTTCGCGCCGTACGCGGTCCAGGTGCGCAGCTCCGGGTCGTCGAGGACGGGGTGGTGGACGTCGTACCGCTCGCAGTTGGCGGCCAGGGCGTCCGGGTCGCGTTCGAACTCGAACTTCGGGGAGTGCACGCCGACCACCACGGCGACGTCTCCGAACTCCTCCTCCAGGGGACGCAGTTCGTCCAGGACGTGCAGGCAGTTCACGCAGCAGAACGTCCAGAAGTCCAGCACCACGACCTTGCCGCGGAGGTCATCGAGGGTGAGGGCGGCGCCGCCGGTGTTCAGCCAGGAGCGGCCGCGCAGCTCCGGGGCGTCGGGCCGCTCGGGCGTGGCGAGGGTGTCAGTCATGATCAGGGGTCTCCTCGGCGGTGGAAGGAACAGCGCCCAGCCTATCGGCGAGGTACTCGATCAGCCTGGGGTCGCACAGCGACTGCACCTGCACGTCGGCGACGTCCACGGGCAGCGCGGTGGAGGGGATGCCGACCAGGCGCATGCCGGCGGCCTTCGCGGCGCGGCCGCCGACGGGTGAGTCCTCGAACGCGAGGCAGTGCTCCGGTTCGACCCCGAGGTCGCGGGCCGCGGCGAGGTACATGTCCGGGGCGGGCTTCGGCCGCTCCACACTGCCGGCGGAGTGCAGGGAGTCGAAGAAGCCGATCAGGCCGCCCTCCTCCAGCTTCAGCTGCAGTTCGTCCGGGGACGAGTTGGATGCGACCGCCATCGGGATGCGGCCGTGCAGGGAGGCGAGAAGCTCGCGGGCACCGGGCATCACCTCGATGCTGCCGTGCAGGGACCGGGTGAAGTGCTCGGACACGTCGCTCTTCACCTGCTCGACGGAGCGGCCGGCTGCACCGGCGATGATCGTGGCCGTGTCGTGCAGGGTGGTGCCCATGATGGCGGCCTCCTGCTCGTCGGTGAGAGTGGTGCCGTAATCGGCGAGGACGGCCTGCTGGGTGCGGTTCCACAGGGACTCCGTGTCCAGCAGCAGGCCGTCGCAGTCGAAGACGAGGGCTCGGGGCGTGAAATCGGGGAGCATCCCTCCACTCTAGGCGCCCACGGCCGCGAACCCCCTCTCCAGGTCCGCGATGATGTCGTCGATGTCCTCCAGCCCCACGGACAGGCGGATGAACGAGGACGAGATGCCGAGCGCCTCCAGCTCCTCAGCGGTCAGCTGGGAGTGGGTGGTGGAGGCGGGATGCACCACAAGGGAGCGGACATCGCCGATGTTCGCCAGGTTGGAGAACAGCTCCAGGGCGTTGACGAACGCGGAGGCCTGCTCGAGGCCGCCCTCCAGTTCGAACCCGAGGACCGCACCGGCGCCCTTGGGGACGTACCGGTCCGCGAGCTCCTTGTACGGGGAGGAGTCCAGCGACGCCCAGGTCACGGACTTCACGCCCGCATGGCCCTCCAGGTGCTCGGCGACGGCGCGGGCGTTCTCCACATGCCGGTCCAGGCGCAGCGGCAGCGTCTCGATGCCCTGGGCGATGAGGAACGCGTTGAACGGGGAGACGGCGGCGCCGATGTCGCGCAGCAGCTGCGCGCGGGCGCGGCTCGCGAACGGCGCGGGGACGTCTGCGAAGCGCAGCCCGTTGTAGGACTCGTCCGGTTCGGTGAAGTTCGGGAACTTCTCGCCGTGGGCGGTGAAGTCGAAGGTGCCGCCGTCGACGATGGCGCCGGCGATGGCGGTGCCGTGGCCGCCGAGGAACTTCGTGGCGGAGTGGATGACCACGTCCGCGCCGTGCTCGAGGGGGCGCAGCAGGTAGGGGGTGGCGACCGTGTTGTCCACGATGAGGGGGACGCCGATGTCGTGGGCGGTGTCGGCGACGGCGCGGATGTCGAGGATGTCGTGCTTCGGGTTGGGGATCGTCTCACCGAAGAACAGCTTCGTGGTCTCGTCCGCTGCGGCGCGCCAGGACTCGGGGTCCGACGGGTTCTGCACCCAGTGGGTGGTGATGCCGAGCCGCTGCAGAGTGTGGGTGAAGAGGTTCGAGGTGCCGCCGTACAGCGACGGGGACGCGACGATCGAGTCGCCGGCGCGGGCGACGTTGAGCACGGCGAACGTGATGGCGGCCTGCCCGGAGGCGACGAGGAGGCCGGCCGCTCCGCCCTCGAGGGCGGCGATGCGGTCCTCCACGGTGCCCTGGGTGGGGTTGGTGATGCGGGTGTAGATCTGGCCCGGTTCGGCGAGGGCGAAGCGAGCGGCGGCGGTGTTCTGGTCGGGGAACACGTAGCTGGTGGTCTGATGGATGGGCAGGGCGCGGGAGCCGTGATCGGAATCAGGGGTCTGGCCTGCGTGGATGGCGAGGGTGCTGAACTTGTGGGTCATGGAGCGATCCTCGCAGCGCAGGCGCGAGCGGGTCGAGGTCCGTGAAGGAACATGACAGGGGCGCCCGTTTAGGATGGCTTCAGCTCAGCCTCTGCACGGAAGGTTTTCCCTATGCCCAAGAAGACGCTCGTGATCGGCGCCGGCCCCGCGGGCCTGGCCGCCGCGTCCTATCTGAAGCGGGCCGGCCTCCCGTTCGATCTGGTCGACGGTCGCCCTCAGGTGGGCGGCGTGTGGTGCACCGAGGCGCCCGACGCCCCGGCATGGCCCGGCATGCGGATGCACTCCTCGAAGTCGATGACGGAGTTCGACGGCCTGCGCATGCCCGTCTCCTTCCCGACGTTCCCGACCGCGGAGCAGTACGGCATGTACCTGCGGGCGTTCGTGGCGCACGCGGACCTGTCCGAGGAGTTCGAGCCGAACACGCAGGTGCGCTCCGCTCGCTCGCTGAAGGAGGGGCTGTGGGAGGTGGAGTTCTCCACCGGTGAGGTCCGCCCGTACAGCGCGGTCATCGTCGCCACCGGGGCGTCGACGCGCCGCATCCTGCCCACCCAGCTGCGCTGGGATGTGGAGGACGCGGGTGTCCGCTGGATCCACTCCGATGATTACGCCGGCTCCGAGCAGACCCCGGAGGGTCGCGTCCTCGTGGTGGGCTCCACGCAGTCCGCCGCCGATGTCGCCGTGGATCTCGCTGGAGACCCGGACCGCCGCATCACGATGCTGTGGGAGGAGCGCCGCTGGGTGGTGCCCCGCTCGATCGGCCCCGTCCCGGCGGATGCGATCGCTTCGGCGAAGCCCGGGTTCCTCGGCCGCCTCAACGAGAAGATCGCGGCGAAGGCGGTGTCCGCTCTGCAGGGCGACCAGGAGGCGGCGGGTCTGCCGCTGCCGTCCACGCCGCTGCTGGAGTCCGAACCGGTGGTGTCCGATGAGCTGCTGCCGCTGGTGCGAGACCACCGCATCGCCCTCGCACTCGACGGCCGCCACCTGCCGCTGGAGTCGTTCGACCTGGTCGTGTTCGCGACCGGCCACGAAGCCGGGGTGGATGTCATCGACCCAGCGCTGACCGCGGACATGTACCTCGACACGTTCCCCCGCGACCGCGGAGACCTTGCGGTCCTCGGCCAGGTCAGCGCCACCACGGGCACGATCCCGCTGCTGCAGTCGCAGGCGGAGATCGCTGCCCTGCAGCTGCGCGCCCAGGCGATCGACCCGGCCGCAGCCGAGGAGTTCGCGCGCGTGCGGACGTCGTCCCGCGCCGGCCTCGAGGAGGGCCTGGATCAGGCCCGGTCGATCTTCGCGCGGGGCCGCGTGCGCCGCTGAAGCACCTGCACGATCGCGATGAGCGCCGCACCGGTCACGAGGGCCAGTGCGGCGCTTCGCTGATCTGCGAGCGCGTCGGCCAGCCAGGTGCGGCCGGTGGCGCCGAACCAGGAGGGCGCGAGCACGCGGTCGCTGATGGTGAGCGCGAAGCCCCATGCGGCGAACAGCGCCGGGAGGATGAGGACCGACGGGGCCCATGCCCGTGACACGGCGCCCCAGATGACACCGGCGACGACGGCGGAGAGGACCATCGCCAGGTGCGCGGTGTGGGTGTCCAGCGCTGCCCACAGCGCGGCCGGCCAGTGGTACCAGAGGACCATGATCGCCAGCGGCGCCGCGGTGAGGACCCAGCGGCGCCGCCCGGTGATCCGTGCGATCCACGCCGACGGCAGCAGGCGCGACAGGGGCAGGCCGACGGCGGCCAGCAGCACCAGGTGCTGAATGAGGTGCGCGGAGAACAGGACCTTGCCGTACACGGCGATGCTGCTGGACTGGATCAGCGCGAACAGGACCATTGCGGTGACGAGGGTTCGGCGGTGCGGAAGGTCCGCCCACAGCCATACGGCGATGAGGATGCCGGCGGTGAAGATCGCGAACACGTCCGGCCGCAGCTCGGTGAGGATCCCCCACTGCGGGTTCGGCGGCAGCGGGAACCCGGTGAGCAGGCCCGCCGGGCCGGGCACGACCTCCGCTTCGGGGGCGGGCGGCGGGGAGGAGCTCATGGCGGCGCCGAGGCCGACCGCGAGCATCATCAGCACGGCCTCGAGCCGGGCCAGGGCGATGAACCCGTCGGCCCGCTGGGCGATGAGGCGGCGCTGCCCCCAGCCGGCTGCCCCGAGCACGAGCAGCAGCAGGATCTTGCCGGTGGCGAGCTGCCCGTACGGGACCGCGACCAGGTCGTTGACGGAGGTGATCCGCACCCAGAGCGCCCACACACCGGAGAGGGCGAGGACCGTCCAGGCGATCAGGGCGACGGCGGAGAAGCGCCGGATGATGCGGGCGCGCAGGGCGGCATCGTCCACGCGGATGAGCTGCAGGAGCAGCAGGGGCCCCACCCAGACGGCGACCGCGGCGAGGTGGAACAGCAGGGAGCTGGTGGCGGTCTCGTGGTCGGAGCCGCCGGAGGCGTGGCCGGTCATGGCCTTGCCGAACAGGGCCAGGGCCGCGAGGGCGCCGGTGATGACGGCGGTGCTGCGGCTGGTGCCGGTGAGGGCGGTGACGCTGGCGGCAGCAGCGAGAAGGATGCCGACGATGAGCCAGCGGCCGAGGTCGGAGGCGAGGTAGACCGGCAGGTCGGAGCCGAAGCGGCCGGATCCGAGGGACTGCCCGGTGGCGAGGGAGTAGGACAGCAGCAGGTGGGCGATGTCCCCGAGGGTCCACACGACGGCGGCGCCGGCGACGATCTGCAGGATGCGGGTGCGCTGAGGGCCGACGGGTGCCGCAGCGGGCAGGATCCACGCGGCGAGGACGCAGCCGCCGAGCACCAGCAGCATGGCGGTGTCCACCACGGTGCCGACCAGCGGCAGACCGTACTGGGTGAGGGGGCCGGCGGCGTCGAACAGGACCGCGGCGCTGCCCTCGGCGAACAGAGCGCCCGCCGCGGATACGGCGAGCGCCAGGATCAGAGCGGCGGCGAGGACGATCATGGGACCAACATAGTGCCCACCCAGAACGCCGCCATCGCACAGCCCATCGACAGGGTCAGGTACCCCACAGCGGTGACGGTGGAGGAGCGGCGCACCAGCATCAGCAGCTCGAGCGCAAACGTGCTCATGGTGGACATGCCGCCGCAGAAGCCGGTGGCGAGCAGCAGCAGCAGGAGCGATTCCTTCAGCGGGTCGGTGGAGGAGCCGAGGATCCTCACCACCACGCCGAGCACGAAGGAGGCGAGGACGTTCGCGCTGAACGTCGCCCACGGGAAGTCGAGCAGGATGCGCTCATCGTCGGTGTCGCGGTCGATGAGAGTGAGCGACCAGCGGGTGAGCGCGCCGAGGCCGCCGCCGAGCATGACCATCGCCAGGGGCATCATGCGACCCTCCTCTTCGCTCCGGCGCGGCCCACGACGAAGCCGAACACGACCGAGAGGACGACCAGGCCGACGGTGAGGAACGCGTACTCCAGTGCCACCAGGGCGGCGTGACCGCCGATGATGGAGCCGACGCCGATGATGAACGTGGACAGGGAGGTGAAGCCGCCGCAGAACCCGACGACTGTCAGCGGCCGCACCCACCCGGGGGTGTCGGGGCGCGCGTCCAGGACACCGGCGATGAGGCCGGCGACCAGGCAGCCGATGACATTCGCGCTGAGGGTCGCGACGGGGATCTCCGCGAGCGTCGGCGTGACGGAGAACGGGTAGAGCAGTTCGAGGGACCAGCGCATCGCGGCGCCGAGGGCACCGCCGACGCCGACGAGCAGGGCGGTCAGCCCAGCGCCGGGTTCGGGCGCCTCGGCGGGGCGGTCATCGGCGAGGTCCGCGCTGGTGACGGCGTGGAACTCCGCCGTGTGCATCAGGTCGGAGCGGCGTGACGACCGTTCGGTCATGCCTCAGCCCCAGACCAGGCCCAGCTGGGGGCGTTCGAGGACGGCGGAGATGTCGCGCAGCAGTTCGGAGCCGAGCGCACCGTCGATGAGGCGGTGGTCGAAGCTGACGGCGAGCTGACAGATCCTCCGGGGCTCGATCCGGCCGTCCACCACCCACGGCTTCTCCTTGATCGCACCGAAGCCGACGATCACCGACTCCCCGGGGTTGAGGATCGGGGTGCCGGAGTCGATGCCGAACACACCGAAGTTCGTGATGGTGATGGTGCCGCCGCGGGTGGCGGACAGCGTGGTCTTGCCGGCGCGGGCGGTCTGCGCGAGCTCCGTGATGGACTGCGCCAGCTCCTTCAGGGTCATCAGGTGCGCATCCTTGATGTTCGGCACGATGAGGCCGCGCGGGGTGGCGGCGGCGATGCCGAGGTTCACGAAGTGCTTGTAGACGATCTCCTGCGCGTCCTCGTCCCAGGAGGCGTTGACCTCCGGGTTGCGGCGGATCGCCACGAGCACGGCGCGGGCGAGGACCGCGAGCGGGGAGATGTGGATGTCGGACCATTCGCGGGACGCCTTCAGCTGAGCGATCAGCTCCATCGTCTCGGTCATGTCCACTTCGTTGAACACAGTGACGTGCGGCGCGGTGAACGCGGAGGACACCATGGCTTCAGCAGTGCGCTTGCGGACCGACCGGATCGGGACGCGGGTGGTGGAGTCGTCGCTGGTGACGCCGGGGAACGGCTGACTGCGGGGCGCCTTCATCGACCCGGACAGGTCCTCGGGGGCCTGCGGGGCGTCATCGGGGAAGAAGTCGCCGTCGAGGGCGCGCTGGCTGGCGGCGAGGACGTCCTCGCGGGTGACGGTGCCGCCGGGACCGGTGGCGAGGACGTCGTGCAGCGCCACGCCGAGGTCCTTCGCCATCTTCCGCACGGGCGGTTTGGCGAGGATGCGGTCGATCGGCACCTGCTTCTGGTCATCACCGCTGGGGGCGGTGCGGCGGCGCCGGCGGGCGGTGGGAGCGGCGGCGCCGTACCCGACGAGGGTCTTCGGCTCCTCCGCTGCGGCGGCCGCGTCGTCACCGCCGGTCTCGGCGGCGGCCTGCGCACCCGCAGGGGCCTCACCAGCGACGGCGCCAGCTGCGGAGCCGGCGTCAGCGTCGGCGGCCGAGGCGTCGGCACTGCTGGCGGGGGCGGATCCGTCGGCCCCTCCCCCGCTGGTGTCGATGTCCAGCAGCGGATCGCCGACGGGGACCTCCTGGCCGACGGCGACGTGGATCGCAGCGACGGTGCCCGCCACGTGCGAGGGCAGCTCCACCGCGCTCTTCGCGGTCTCCACCGTGACGATGGGGTCGTTGATCTCGACCCGGTCGCCCACCTGGACGCGGATCTCGATGATCTCGGCCTCGGTCAGGCCTTCGCCCGGGTCGTTCAGCTGAACGGTGACGATGTCGCTCATAGCGGTCCCTCTCAGTACGCGAAGCTTGCGGTGACGGCGTCGAGGACGCGTTCGGCGTCCGGCAGGTAGTGGCGCTCCATCCGTGCCGGCGGGTAGGGCGTGGAGCAGCCGCCCACGCGCTGCACGGGCGCCTCCAGGTGGTAGAAGCACTGCTCGGTGACGCGCGCGGCGATCTCACCGCCGAGTCCGCCGAACACCGGCGCCTCATGGACCACCACGAGCCGGCCCGTCCGCTGCACGGACTCGATGACGGTGGGCATGTCGATGGGGTTCAGCGACCGCAGGTCGATCACCTCCACACTGCGGCCCTCCTCCTCGGCGAGCGCGGCCGCTTCCAAGGCGGTGGAGACCGTCGGCCCCCACGCGACCACGGTGGCGTCCTCACCGGGGCGGGCGATGCGTGCCTGGAACGCCGACTCCTCCGGGGCGTGGTCGAGGTCGACCTCGCCGCGCAGCCAGTAGTGGCGCTTGGGTTCGAACACGATGACGGGGTCCTCGCATTCGATGGCCTGGCGGGTCATCCAGTAGGCGTCGTTCGCGGTGGACGGGGTGATGACGCGCAGCCCCGCCGTGTGCGTGAAGTACGCCTCCGGCGACTCCGAATGGTGCTCGACCGCGCCGATCGCGCCGCCGTAGGGGATGCGGATGACCACGGGGACCCGCACACGGCCCTCGGTGCGGTTGTGCATCTTCGCCAGCTGCGTGGTGATCTGGTTGAACGCGGGGAACACGAAGCCGTCGAACTGGATCTCGCAGTTCGCGCGGTAGCCGCGGAACGCCAGCCCGATCGCGGTGCCGATGATGCTCGCTTCGCTCAGCGGGGTGTCGACCACGCGGTCGCCGCCGAACTCGTCGAACAGGCCGTCGGTGACGCGGAAGACACCGCCGAGGCGGCCCACGTCCTCGCCCATGATGAGGACCTTGTCGTCGGCGCGCATGGCATCGCGCAGGCCGAGGCCGATCGCCTTGGCGATGGGGAGCTTCTCGACCATCACTCGTCCTCCTCGAACTGGGCCTGGAACGCCTCGAACTGGGCGCGCTCCTCCTCGATCAGGGGGTGCGGTTCGGCGTAGACGTACTCGAACATCTCCCGCGGGTCCGGGTCCGGCAGCGCATGGATGTGGTGGTGCAGCTCCATCGCGAGGTCGTGGCCCTCCGCCTCGCAGGACTTCACGAAGTCGTCATCGATCTCGTCCAGGGAGTCGAGGTGGGCGCCCAGGCGCTTGATCGGGTCCTTCTGCCGCCACGACTCCTCCTCCTCGGAGGGCCGGTAACGGGTGGCGTCATCACTGGTGGTGTGCGCCGCCATGCGGTACGTGACCGCTTCGATGAAGCGGGGGCCGCCGCCGGAGCGGGCCGCATCCATGGCGATGCGGGTGGCGGCGAGGACACCGAGCACGTCGTTGCCGTCCACGCGGGCCGACGGGATCCCCCACCCGCGGGAGCGCTGCGCGAGCGGCACCCGGGTCTGCACGGACGTGGGCACGGAGATCGCCCACTGGTTGTTCTGGGTGAAGAACACGGTCGGGGTCTGGAACGACGCCGCCCACGTGAACCCCTCGGACACTTCGCCTTCGGAGGACGCGCCGTCGCCGAACAGGGTGAGCACGGCCGTGTCCTTGTCCGGGTCGCCGGTGTCCACGAGGCCGTCGCGTTTGATGCCCATGGCGTAACCGACGCCCTGCGGCACCTGCGAGCCGAGCACGATCATGTACGGGTGCGTCTTCAGCGCCTTCGGATCCCAGCCGAGGTGGCTGACGCCGCGGAACATCTCCAGCAGGCGCCACGGTTCGATGCCGCGCGCCCACGCGATGCCGTGCTCCCGGTACGTGGGGACCAGGTAGTCGTGGGGGCGGCAGGCGTGACCGGCGCCGATCTGGGCGCCCTCCTGCCCCAGGGCGCTCGCCCACAGGCCCAGCTGCCCCTGCCGCTGCAGGTTCGTCGCCTCGAGATCGGCGGCGCGGATCATCACCATGTCCCGGTAGAAGCCGCGCATCTGCTCAGCGGTCACATCGGCGATGGCCGCATCCAGCTCCTCGTGCGGATGCCGGGTCCCGTCGGCCTCCAGGAGGCGGAGCGTGGGCTCCTCCTGCGGGGCCTGCGGGATGCTCGTTCGAAAAACAGTCACGGAATGAGACTATCGGAGGGCGCTGAGGCGAACCATTCGCCGACCACCGCGATCGTCCGGTCGTTCTCCTCGGCGGTGCCGATGCTGATGCGGGCCCCGTCGGTCCCGTAGGCGCGGACGACGAGGCCGCGCTCCCGCGCGAAGTCCGCGAACTCACCCGACCGCTCCGCCAGCGGCAGGAACACGAAGTTGCCGCCGCAGGCCGGGAGGTCCAGCTCCAGCGCTTCCACGATGCGCTGGCGCTCAGCGATGACGAACTCGACCCGTTCCTGCAGCTCAGCGGCAGCAGCGGGCTCGAGAGCGGCGACGGCCGCGGCCTGCGCGAGGGTGTTCGCCGCGAACGGCATCGTCACCAGGCCCAGGGCTGCGGCGAGCTTCGGGTGGGCGATGGCGTAGCCGAGGCGCAGCCCCGCGATGCCGTGCACCTTCGAGAACGTCTTCAGCCGCACCACGTTGCCGAACTCGCGGAACAGGGCGTCCGCATCGGGGTGGAGGTCGCCGGCGAACTCGCCGTACGCCTCGTCGAGGCAGACCGCGATGTCCGACGGGATCCTCTGCAGGAAGGACCGCAGCTCCTCGGTGGTGGCGCAGGTACCGGACGGGTTGTTCGGCGTGCACAGGAACACCAGGCGGGTGCGATCGGTGATCGCGTCCGCGATCGCGTCGAGGTCCACGCGGTGGTCCTCGGTGAGCGGGACGCGGACCTGGTCGCAGCCGTGGGACTGCACGATGATCGGGTACAGCTCGAAGGACCGCCACGGGAACACGACCTCGTCACCGGCGCCGGCGACGGCGCGGAGGATCTCCCCGAGCACGGAGGAGGCACCGGTGGAGACGTGGATCTGCGTCCAGTCCACACCGTGCTTCTCGGCGAGGGCGGTGCGCAGGGCGACGGAAGCGGCGTCGGGGTAGCGGTTGAGGCCGTCGACCTCGGCGACGACAGCGTCCCGCATCGCCGGCAGCGGCGGGAACGGCGATTCGTTGCTCGAGAGCTTCGCCGATTCGGCGGGGGCGGGCTTCCCGGGGACGTAGGCGGGGATGCCCTCCAGGCAGGCGCGTATGCGTGTCATCTCCTCAGTCATGGGGCCGATTCTAGGCACTGCCGCCATGAGATGATGGACCCATGCATCTTTCGGACATTCAGCCGCCCATTGCCCTGACCCCGCTCGACGGACGCTACCGCCCGCAGGTCGCCCCGCTCGTGGACCACCTCTCCGAAGCCGCCCTCAACCGTGCGCGCATCATCGTGGAGACCGAATGGATGATCCACCTCCTGGACAGCGAGGCCATTCCCGGCCTGCGCCCCCTCACCGATGAGGAGCGCGCCCTGCTCCGCTCCATCCCGGAGGGCTTCGGGGCCGACGGCATCCGCGAGCACGCCGAGATCGAACGCGAGACCGTGCACGACGTCAAGGCCGTGGAGTACTACATCAAGCGGCGCCTGACCGGCACCAGCCTGGAGGACCTCGCTGAGATCGTGCACATCTTCTGCACCTCCGAGGACATCAACAACCTCTCCTACGCCCTCATGGTCAAGGGCGCCGTGCAGGACGTGTGGCTGCCGGCCCTCAGGGGCATCATCGCTGACCTCGAGGAGCTGGCCCGCTCCTGCCAGGACGCGCCGATGCTGTCCCGCACCCACGGCCAGCCCGCCACTCCCACCACCCTCGGCAAGGAGATCGCGGTGTTCGCCTACCGCCTTCAGCGCCAGGCCCGCCGCATCGAGGCCGACGAGATCCTCGGCAAGATCAACGGCGCCACCGGCACCTACGCCGCGCACGCCGTGTCCGTGCCGGGCACCGATTGGCAGGAGGTCTCCCGCACGTTCGTGGAGCACCTCGGCCTCACCTGGAACCCCGTCACCACCCAGATCGAGTCGCATGACTGGCAGGCGGAGCTGTTCTCCGATGTGGCCCGCGCCGGCCGCATCCTGCACAACCTCGCCACCGACATCTGGACGTACATCTCGCTCGGCTACTTCCGTCAGCGCCTGTCCGCCCAGGGCGGCACCGGCTCCTCCACGATGCCGCACAAGGTGAACCCGATCCGCTTCGAGAATGCGGAGGCGAACCTGGAGATCTCCGGCGCTCTGTTCGACGTCCTGGCGCAGACCCTCGTCACCTCCCGCCTGCAGCGCGACCTGACGGACTCCACCACGCAGCGCAACATTGCGCCGGCGTTCGGCCACTCCCTGCTCGCCATCTCCAACATCGAGCGCGGCCTGAAGGGCCTGGATGTGGACACCGAGCAGATGCTCACCGATCTCGACCAGAACTGGGAGGTGCTCGGTGAAGCCGTCCAGTCGGTGATGCGCACCCTCGGTGTGCAGGGCGTGGAGGGCATGGATCAGCCGTACGAGCGACTGAAGGAGCTGACCCGCGGTCACCGTGTGGACGGTGAGGCGATGCGGGAGTTCATCATGGGACTCGGTCTGCCGGAGGAGGAGCAGGCGCGTCTGCTGGAGCTGACGCCCGCCGCCTACATCGGGCTGGCGCCGCGGATCCTGGAGCACCTCGATGGCTGACGAGGTGGGCCCCGGCTACCACGATGCGAAGTCCAAGTACCTGGCCCGCCTCAAGAGGATCGAGGGCCAGGTGCGGGGACTGCACCGCATGGTGGACGAGGACACCTACTGCATCGACGTGCTCACGCAGATCGCCGCCACCACGAAGGCGCTGGAGTCCGTCTCCCTCGCCCTCGTGGAGGACCATATGCACCACTGTGTGCATGACGCGGTCGCGTCCGAGGACAGCGCCGTCATCGAGGAGAAGCTCGATGAGGTCCTCGCCGCGATGCGCCGTCTCATGTGACGCACCGCGGCGCTGAATGACTACTTCCCGACGAACGCTCGCACCGCAGTGATCTGCGCCTGAACCATCACATCGAGGGTGGGCTGCAGAACCGGCGCGAAGAACGGCGAATGGTTCGCGGGAGCCCCGTCGGGTTCCTCGAAACCACCCACCGTCCAATACGTGTACGGCGCCCCGAGCGCATCGGGGATGCGGGAGAAGTCCTCCGACGCCGTCACCGGCACCTGTGTGCCGACCTTCTCCTCACCGAACTCGGCGATGAACGCATCGGTGACGACCCGGGTCGGGTCCTCGTCGTTCGTGGTGAGCGGGAACTGGTCGTAGAACTCGATCTCCGGGTCCTTCTCGCAGCCGCCGGCCGCGCATTCGGCCCTGACGATCCGCTCCAGGGAGGCGACCACGCGGTCCCGGACCGCCGGCTCGTAGTGCCGCAGGTTCAGCAGCAGCTGGGCCGAATCCGGGATGATGTTCGACTTCGTGCCCGAGTTGATCGCACCGACGGTCACCACGGAGAACTCGTTCGGCGGCACCTCACGACCCACGATCGACTGCAGCCGCACCACGATCGAGGACGCGATCACCACCGGATCGATCGCCAGATGCGGCATCGACCCGTGCGACCCCTTGCCGTGGATCGTCACCCTCACCGAATCACCCTGCGACAGGATCGGACCCACGGCGGTGCCGATGTGCCCGGCCTTCGCCGGCATCACGTGCTGCGCCAGGGCCACATCCGGTGCGGGGACAGCATCCGCGAGGCCGTCCGCCACCATGGCGGCGGCGCCCTCCGCGGTTTCCTCACCCGGTTGGAACAGGGCGATCACCGTGCCGGACCAGGAGTCGCGGTCATCCACGAGATCCCGTGCCGCGCCGATCAGCGCGGTGGTGTGGAAGTCGTGCCCGCAGGCATGCATGACCCCGTCGGCCTCCGAGGAGTACTCCAGCCCCGTGTCCTCCGTGACGGGCAGGGCGTCGAAGTCGGCGCGGGTGAGCACCACGGGTCCGTCACCGTTCTCGATGACGGCGACCACTCCCCCGCCGATGCGCTGCGGCTGCAGGCCGAGCGCCCGCAGCTCCTGTTCGATGCGCTTCGCGGTCCTCTCCTCCTGCATCGACAGTTCGGGGTGGCGGTGGAAGTGCTTGTACAGCTCCTCCAGGTCGGTGCGCTCGGTGAGGGCGGATTCGAACGGCGTGATCAGAGACATGCGGGGTTCACTCCTTGGTTTCTTGACCGGCGGGAACGGTGATGACGGTGGCGACCAGGGCCACGACCATCATGATGACGACGAAGAGGTTGCCGAGGAACGCGCCGAAGCGCAGCGGGCCCGCCTCAGCGGTCCACCCGGTGAAGAAGCCCCAGTCCTGAACGGTCTGGATCGCGACACCGGACCCGGCGACCATGAGCGCCGCCGCGATCGCGATGCCGATGGCGCCGCCGAGGGAGGAACCCATCTTGAAGATGCCGGACGCGGCACCGGTCTGCGACTTCGGCACCGAGGAGATCGCGGCATCCGTCGCCGGCGTGGCGAAGAAGCCCAGTCCCATGCCGAAGCAGGTGAAGCCGATGAAGGCGAACACCAGGTACGGAGTCTGCGGCACGAACGTGAGTGTGTTGAGGGCCGTGCCGATGGCGACGATGCCGAGCCCCCAGAGCATCGGCTTCTTCGGGCCGAAGCGGCGCAGCAGCTTCTCCCCCACGCGGATCACGAGGAAGATCGCGATCATGTAGCCGAGGGTCAGCAGGGAAGCCTGCAGGGCGCTCATGCCCGCGCCCTTCTGCGCGAGTGTCTGGGTGACGAGCAGGACCGCCACACCCATGTTGACGAGGAAGTTCGCGAGGGTCGGGCCGAAGAACCGCTTGTTGCTGAACAGGCCCAGGTCGATGAACGGGGCGAGGCCGCGCCGCTTGTTCTCCCACAGGATGAAGGCGACCGCGAACACGGCGAACACCACGAGCAGCAGGATGCCGATCCAGGACGTCCAGCCGATCAGCTTGCCCTGCGAGATGTACACGTTGATCGCCACCAGCGCGATCATGAAGGTGAGGAAGCCGCCCCAGTCGAAGGCCGGGTAGCCCTTCGCCTCGTCGAACTCCGCCTTCACGTTCGGGGTCTTCCGCACCAGGTACAGCGACAGCGCCGCCGCCAGGATCGACGCGATGAAGATGAACCGCCACCCGATGGCGGAGGCGACGATGCCGCCCACGATCGAGGTGAGGGCCGAGCCGCCGAAGGTGCCGATGGAGAAGAACGACACGGCGCGCTGACGCGCCGCACCCTCGTAGAAGGTGCTGATGAGCGCGAGGACGGCGGGCATGATCGCCGCGATGGACAGGCCCTGGATGATGCGGCCGCCGAGCAGCATGGACGTGGTGAGGCCGCCCGCGTTGACGGGAGTGCCCGCGATCAGACCGGAGCCGATGATGCTGAGCAGGAGGCCGAACTTCAGGATGGTGGCCCGGCCGAGCCGGTCGGCGAGGGAGCCGGCGAGGACTACGAAGATGCCGGAGAACAGGGCCGTGATGGAGACGGCGAGGTTCGTGATGGTGGTGGCGGTGCCGAGCTCCGCCTCGATGTCGGGCTTGACGTTGACGAGGGTCTGGGCGAACAGCCAGAAGGTGAGGACCGCGAGGACTGCGCCGAACAGCCACGAGTCAGTGGCGCGGAACCCGTCGGCCCGCGGGATGCCCTCCGTGGCGCTGGCCTCAGCGGCCCGGCGCGCGCGGCGGGGACCGTCAGCGCGGTCGGTGCCCGAAGGGGCAGACCCGTCGGCATGGTCGGCGCCCGGGCCGCGGGAGGCGGCGGATGCCCGTCGATGGGATGGGGTTGAGCTCATAGAGGCCTCCGAGCGGTTCAGGTCACAGAAAGATAACAGCCCTCATCCTAAACCCGCGCGCCCGGGACCTCCGACCCCGCCTCAGCGCCCCACCCCCGCGCAGACCGACGGCCTCAGGCGGGGCGGACGCTGACCGATTCGATGGTCGCGTCCGGCCCCATCGCCAGGGTCGAGGCGACGACCGCAGCGACCGACTCCGGCCGCATGTACTTCTCCGCCTCGTACTCCCCCTCTTCGAAGGACCGCAGCTGCCGCTGCATATCCGTATCGACACGGCCGGGGTGCACGCTGATGACCCGCACCCCGTTCTCCCGCTCTTCCGCGCGCAGCGAATCGGCGAAGGCGCGCAGCGCGAACTTCGAGGCGCTGTAGGCACCGCCGCCCGCACCGGCCGTGAAGCCGCTGCCGGAGTTGATCAGCACCACCGACCCGCGGCTCTCCCGCAGGCGCGGCAGCAGCGCCGCGGTCAGCACCGCCGGCGCGGTCACGTTCAGGGTGAGGGAGCGCTGCCAGTCCGACGCCGTCAGATCCGCGACGGTCCCGGACACCAGCACACCAGCGGAGTGGATGACTCCGTCGATGGGACCGTCGATGCCGTCGACGGCCCCTGGAATGGAGTCCGGGTCGGAGAGGTCGAGCGGGAGGGTCTCGACGGATCCTCCGGCGGCGACGCGCTTGCGGACCTTGCCGCCGCGGCTGTCACCGGCGCACAGCTCCTGGGCGGCGGCATCCAGGCCGTCAGCGCAGCGAGCGGTGAGGATGAGGTCGTGGTGGGGGTGGAGGACACGGGCGATGGCGAGGCCGATGCCGCGGCTCGCCCCGGTGATCAGGTAGCGGCTCACAGCACGTACGGCTCTCGCGAGTCGTCATCGCTGACGAGAGGGAGGTCAGCCATGAACCACTGGTCCATGCCGCCGGTGACGTTGATGGCGTCGAATCCGTTCTGGTTCAGCCACTGGGTCACTTGGGCGCTGCGGCCGCCGGAGCGGCAGATGATGTAGAGGTCGCCGTCCTCGGGCAGCTGGTCGAGGTTCTCCAGGAGACCGGAGGCGGCGATGTGCTGGGCGTTGGGAGCATGGCCAGCGGCCCACTCCTGGTCCTCGCGCACGTCGATCAGATGGGCGTTCTCAGGCACTTCAGTGGGGCCGACGGATTCGAAGCTCATACCTCGAGTGTACGGGCGGGCCCTGTGGGAGGCGAGGGGACCGACGAATGCGGAGGGCCCCGCCGAGCACATGCTGTGCCGGGCGGGGCTCTCCCTGTACGGTGTCGCCTCCATCTCGCGGGGACCGCTGGTGCCCTGCGGTCCCGACGGCTGGAGGGACCCGTCGGTCTGCGGTGGCCGATCAGCCGAAGCGGCCGGAGACGTAGTCCTCGGTCTGCTTGTTGGCCGGGGAGTTGAAGATCGTGTTGGTGTCGTCGTACTCGATGAGCTTGCCGGGCGTGCCGGTGCCGGCGATGTTGAAGAAGCCGGTCTTGTCGCTCACGCGCGCAGCCTGCTGCATGTTGTGCGTGACGATCACGATCGTGTAGTCCTTCTTCAGCTCACCGATCAGGTCCTCGATGGCGAGGGTGGAGATCGGGTCGAGCGCGGACGCCGGCTCGTCCATGAGGACGACCTCCGGCTTCACTGCGATGGTGCGGGCGATGCAGAGGCGCTGCTGCTGACCACCGGAGAGGCCGCCGCCCGGCTTGTTCAGGCGGTTCTTGACCTCTTCCCACAGGTTGGCGCCGCGCAGCGACACCTCCACGATCTGGTCCGCCTCAGCGCGGGAGACGCGCTTGTTGTTCAGCTTCACGCCGGCCAGGACGTTCTCCGCGATCGACATCGTGGGGAACGGGTTCGGCTTCTGGAACACCATGCCGACGCGGCGGCGCACGTTCACCGGGTCGACGCCCGGGCCGTAGATGTTCTGGCCGTCGATCTTCACGGTGCCTTCGGCGTAGGCGCCCGGGATGACCTCGTGCATGCGGTTCAGGGTCCGCAGGAAGGTGGACTTGCCGCAGCCCGACGGGCCGATCAGCGCGGTCACGCTGTTGGGAGCGATGGTCATCGAGACCCCGTCCACGGCGCGGAAGTCGCCGTAGAAGACGTTCAGGTCCTCGATCTCAATGGGGAGGGACACAGTGGTTCCTTTCCTGAGCCGGATGCTCAGCGGCCCGTCTTGGGGGCGAAGTAGTAGGACACGAGGCGGGCGACCACGTTCAGCACCATCACCAGGATGATCAGCGTCAGCGCAGTGGCCCAAGCGCGTTCGAGGTTGATGCCGGTGTTGCAGGCGTACTCGGCGCGGGTGAAGTAGTTGATCACGGTGTCACCGGAGCACGGTGCTGCACCGGCGGCGTACTGGCCGTTGATGACCAGCGGCAGAGCCGCCATACGACCCTCGAACAGGTTCGCGTTCAGCAGGGTCAGACCGCCGATGGTGAACATCAGGGGCGCGGTCTCACCGATGACACGGGCCACGGCGAGGGTGACCGAGGTGGTGAGGCCGGCGATCGCGGTGCGCAGCACCACGCGGACGGTCACGATCCAGCGGGGCACGCCGAGGGCGAGGGCTGCTTCGCGCAGGTCGTGCGGCACGAGGCGGATCATCTCCTCGCTGGAGCGCACCACGGTCGGGATCATCAGCAGCGACAGGGCCACAGAGCCCATCAGGCCGGAGCGGATGCCCGGGTCATTGGTGATGGTGATGAACAGGGCGAGGGCGAACAGGCCGGCCACGATCGAGGGGATGCCCGTCATGACGTCCACCAGGAAGGTGACGCCGCGGCCGAGCATCCGCTTCACACCGGTCTTCGAGTACTCCACCAGGAACACGGCGGTGAACAGGCCGATCGGAATCGAGATGATCGACGCACCCAGGGTGATGAGGACGGTGCCGACGATCGCATGGAGGATGCCGCCGCCGTCGGCGCCGCCGGTGAAGCCCTGCATGGTGCCGGTCAGGAAGCCCGGGGTGAGCAGACGGGGCAGGCCGCGTGCAACGACCTCGGCCAGCAGGGAGACCAGCGGAATCATGGCGATCACGAAGGCGCCGGTGACCACGAGGGTGACCACGCGGTCCATCGCCCAGCGGCGTCCCTCGCGCAGTCGGGAGTAGACATAGGCGACCGCGAGGTGCAGCACGTAGCCGAACACCAGCACGGAGGCGAGGGAGAAGGGCGAGAAGTCCCGGCCCACCAGATTGACCTGCTGATCCTCCGGGAGGAGGCCCACCAGCGCCTGGACGCCGGCGAGGATCACCACGGACAGCGCCAGGGCGATGCCGGCGGTGACCAGTGCGTGGTACCAGGGCAGGCGGCGCTCTTCACGAGCGGCGGCGGAACGGGGGCCCTTCGGGCGCGGGGACTGCTGAGCAGCGCGACCACGGACGAGGTCCTGGTCCTTGATGACTGCAGAAGACGACATATCCGAACTCCTACTTCTTGCTGCTCGCGGAGACGATCGCGCGTGCGATGAAGTTGATGATGAAGGTGATGACGAAGAGCACGAGGCCGGCGAAGATCAGCTTGGACATGTCCAGGCCGGTGGACTCGGCGTTCTGCGCCGCAATGTAGGACGCGATCGTCGAGTGCTGGCCGACGGCGAGCACGTGCAGGGTGTAGGTGAGGCCCGGGGCCATCACCATGAGGACCGCCATGGTCTCGCCGAGCGCACGGCCGAGGCCGAGCATGGAGGCGGACACGACGCCGGAGCGGCCGAACGGCAGCACCACCGTGCGGATCATCTCCCAGCGGGTGGCGCCCAGTGCAAGGGCGGCCTCTTCGTTGAGTCGGGGGACCTGGAGGAAGACCTCCCGCGACACGGCGGTGATGATCGGCAGGATCATCACGGCGAGCACCACCGCCGCGGCGAGGACGTTGCGCATGGGGCTGGTGACCTCCTGGTCACTGCCCTGGAACATCGGGAACCAGCGGGTGAACAGCGACTCGTGCAGGAATCGGAACGCCGGCTCGAGCTTCGGGACCAGCCACACACCTCCCCACAGACCGAACACAACGGAGGGGACCGCTGCGAGCAGGTCGACCACGTATCCGATGGGCGTCGCCAGCTTGCGCGGCGCGAAGTGGGAGATGAACAGTGCGATGCCCACGGCAACGGGCACTGCCATCACAAGGGCGAGTCCGGCCGCCAGCACCGTGCCGAAGACCAGCGGGCCGACGAACTCCGCGAGGGAGAACTCACCGGACTGGCCCATGACTTCAGTGGAGGCCCGGATCGCATCCCAGCTCTGCGCGAGCAGGAACAGGAAGACGGCCAGGAGCGCGGCGAAGATGAGCAGGCCCGAGCCCACGCTCAGCGAGGTGAAGATCCTGTCGCCGAGGCGGACCGGAGTCCTGTTCGTCTTCTGAGGGGAGGTGGTGGTCACAGGGTCACTTAGCCTTGATCTTGTCGACGTTCTCCTGCGCCTTCTTGCTCATCTCGGCGGGGAGCGGGGCGCTGCCGGAGGAGCTCTCGGCGTCCTTCTGGCCCTGCTCGGAGATGACGAAGGAGGCGTAGGCCTTCACGAGGTCTGCCTTCTCCTGGCTGTCGTAGGTGTCGCAGACAGCCATGTAGGAGACGAGGACCAGCGGGTAGGCGCCGTCAGCGGTGGTGGTGCGGTTCAGCTCGAGGGCGAGGTCGCCGTCCTTGACCGGCTTGGAGTCGTCGACGGTCTTGCCGGCGCCCTCAGCGGACAGCTCGACGAACTTCTCGCCGACCTTGATCTTGGCGACGCCCACGTCCTTGGCCTGCGAGGCGTCGGCGTAGCCGATGGTGCCGTCGCCGCCCTTGACGGTGGACATCATGCCGGCGGTCTTGTCACCGGACTGGCCGCCCGACTCGTACCACTCTTCGATCGCACCGTGGGTCCACTCGTTCGGAGCAGCCTTGGAGAGGTAGTCGGTGAAGTTGCCGGTGGTGCCGGACTTGTCGGAGCGGTGCACCGGAACGATCGGCTTGGAGGGGAGCTCGGCGTCCGGGTTGTCAGCCTTGATCTTCGGGTCGTCCCACTTGGTGATGGTGCCCGCGAAGATGCCGGCGAGGGTCTCCGGGGAGAGCTGCAGGTCGTCCACGCCCTCGAGGTTGTAGACCACGGCGATCGGGGAGATGTACACCGGGATGTTCATCGCGGTGCCGCCCTCACAGCGGTCCTTCGCCTTGGTCATCTCCTCCTCGTCGAGGAAGTCGTCGGTGCCGGCGAAGTCGGAGGCCTTGGAGAGGAATGCCTCGCGGCCCTTGCCGGAGCCGGTGGCGTCGTAGGTGACCTGTGCTTCGGGGTTCTGCGCGGTGAAGCCGGCGAGCCACGCGTCCTGTGCGCCGCCCTGGGAGGAGGCGCCGGAGCCCACGAGCTTGCCGGAGACCGGCTTGGAGTCGGACTTGCCGGTGTCGGCCTTGCCGCCGTCGACCGGCTTGCCGCCGTCGGAGCCGCATGCGGACAGAGCAAGGACGCTGACTGCACCCAGCGCAGCAATGGTCTTACGGGAGAAAACGTTCACTTCTCGTTCCTTTCCGGACGCGGTGTCCGGCACGGGGTCAGGGGTCCCGAATGGGACGGACCCAACGTACGGAGACGAGGTGTCCTCCAGCGCTCCGGTTGGTGAACACTGGGTGAACTCAGGGAACCTGGAGGAATCAGCCCAGGTCAGGCATATGTTTCTCGGTCGCTATGACCTTGCCCTCACTGGTCACATGAGCAACCAGCATCTCCCCTGAGAGCAGATACGGGTCCCCGTCGGGGAACGACGCGGCCACCTTCTTCTTCGCGCAGTTGCGCAGCGTGGTGAACACGGTCGGCAGCACGGGGCGGTGGGTGCAGATGAGGGTCGCCTCGCTCTGCTCCAGGGAGCGCGCCACCAGCGCCGCCACCTGGGAGGGCCGGCGGGAATGGTTGTCCTCGGTGAGCTGGGTCTTGACCACCACGTCCTGCCCGGCGCTCTCCGCGTACGGGATGACCGTGTCCAGACAGCGCTGCCACGGGGAGCTGATGACGCTGGAGGGGTCGAAGGCGGAGATCAGATTCGGCAGCGCGGACGCCTGTTTGCGACCCTTCTTGGTGAGCGGCCGACTCGCCTCCTCACCACTGGGCCACTTCGAGCGGGGCAGGGCCGAGGCGTGGCGCTGCACGATGACCGCGGCCGTCCGGTGCTGGTTCTTCCTGACGGACTTCGCGAACGTGCGGATCAGCTCCTGATCGTGCTCGCCGGTGGCGCGGGCGAGCGCTTCGTCGAGGCTCATCCACTGAACCTGGTCCACTTCACCGCGGTTCACCGGTCCCGGGCGACGGCGCGCACGCACCGTGCCGACCCAGTAGGCGACGAACTTCGTGTTCCGGCCCACCTTGTACTGGGTGGACGGCAGCGGCCGGTGGAGACGGATCGCATAGCCGGTCTCCTCCTCCACTTCGCGGACGGCCGCGGCGGGGAAGGATTCGCGCTTGTCCAACTTGCCCTTGGGGATCGACCAATCGTTGTAGCTGGGGCGATGGATGAGCAGAACTTCGATGGACCCGTTGTGCTCGCGCCAGACGAGCGCACCGGCGGCCAGAACGATCTTGGAGGGCACGGATTCGCTTTCGCTTGCTGGTGATGTCGGCGCCCATGTTCCCCCTGCGGACTGCCGATCTGACTGTCAGGAACGGCTGCTGTGAGGGATCAGCTGGAGGTGCCGGCCCGTCACGGCGAAGCCGAGCTTCTCATACATGGTCACCGCAGGCGCGTTGTCGCCGTCGGCGAAGAGGTCCACCGCGGCGCCGTCGGCTGCGGCGATGCCGCGGGTGGTGAGGGCGGCGCCGAGCTTCTGCCCCTGGGCCGACGGGTCCACACCCACCACGTACACCTCGACCCCGCCGTCCTCCCGCTTCAGCCAGGAGAAGCCGAGCAGGTCGCCGTTCGCGCTGCGGGCCAGCAGCAGGTCCTCCGCTCTGAACCACGGCTCGGCCATGCGCGCCTGCAGGTCCTCACGGGTGAGCCGCCCCTGTTCGGGGTGGTCGGCGAAGGCGCGGGCGTTGACGGCGACGAGATCGTCGAGGTCGCACTCACCGGCGTAGGGGGCGAAGGCGATGTCCGCGGCCGACGGGTCCACGACTTCGATCGGTGCGGCCTCGCGGCGCATCTGCAGCAGCTCACGCACCGCGGTGAATCCGCGGCTGCGCAGGAAGGTGAGGGAATCGCCGGATCCGCCGTGCACCCAGACGGCGGGGGTGGTGCCGTCGGCCGCGGCCTGGGCGGTGGCGGCGGTGAGCAGTCGGGAGCCGAGGCCCGTCCGGCGGTGATCGGGGTGGACCATGCCCTGCACGGTTCCGTCGGCCAGCAGGCTGACGTACCCGAGCGCAGCACCGCCGTCCCCGGTGATGAGGCCGTGGCGGGCGGCGCCAGGACGAGTGAGGGCGAGGTGGGCCGCTTCGTCGAGGGCGGCGTCCCCGTCGGCCTGCTCGGCTGTCCGCAGAAGGTCCCGCACAGCGTCCACCTCGGCGGGCGCGAGTTCGGTGACCAGGGCGTCGGATGTCATCGGTCCTCCTCATCGGAACTACACTCAACTGTAACGAGTTGTCTGAGCAGAACGGCGGTCGTCGATGGTCCAGCAGGTGCGGGCTCCCCTCGGGAGCGCCCTGACGCTGCTCCTCTCCCTGTCCACGCTGTCCACGCTGTTCGCACGCGAACTGCTGATCGCGGGGATCGTCGTGACGATCGGCCTGCTCGCCTGGGGGTGGCCGCGCCTGCTGGAGCTGCCGGCGCCCCGTTCGGCGACCTTTCTGATCGCAGCGTCCGGCCTGTCCGCCCTCGGGGTGGGCTGGCTGCTGAACACGGAGCTGAGCCTCGAAGTGCCGATCTCCGTGGTGATGGCGATCGTGTTCTTCCTGTGCATCATGCGGGAAATGCTGCGGCCCTCCCGTCACCGCCTCACCCTGTCGCTGTCCGGCACGGTGGTGGGCTGCCTGTTCAGCCTGCTGTGCGTGACCTGGCTGCAGGCGTTCTCCCTGGCGCAGGCGTCGCCGTGGCGCGCCGACGCCCTGTTCGCCTCCCTCACCCTGGGGCTGTGCGCCAGCCTCGCCGTGCTGGCGCTGCCGGGCAGCGGGAAGGCGCGGGTGCCGGGCTCAATCATCGCCGGTGCCGTGATGTGCTCCCTGATGGCGACCGTGTTCACCTCTCCGATCCTCACGATCCTGCTGTGCGGGGCGATGGGGGCCGTGGTGGCGGGCGTTGCCGTGTCCACCCACTATCTGATGGTGCGCGTCATCGCCGCGTACGACAACGCCGGGTACGCAGCCGTCGGCGCCGCCCCCGTGGCGGTGGCCGGGGTGGCGGTGCTGCTGTTCATGCGCGCCGGCATCCAGTGGCTCGGCCTCGGCTGAGCGCCCTCCCCACCTGCCCAGCCGATGCTCCCATCGCCGTGTCCGACGCGTCCGCTGCGGTGACGGCGCTGATCGCGGTGCGCGCAGCAACGACGTAGGATGGCGGGCATGGAACAAGCACTGTCTGTCATCTTCCTCATCCTCTCCGGCCTGGTGGGCGTGGGCACAGCCGGCTTCGCGTACGTCGTGGTCTCCCGCCTGTTCAACCGCGGCTGATATGGCGATCCCGCTCGACGACACCCTCCACCCCGACATCCGCCCCCTCGCGTGGCTCGTCGGTGAATGGAGCGGCACCGGCGCCGCTCAGCTCACCGGTGACGACGGCGAAGAGCACGGCCGCCGCATCGAACAGCGCGTCACCGTGTCCCACAGCGGCACCCTCGAGCTCACCTGGACGATGCAGACCTGGCTGCTGCGCACCGACGACGACGGCCCCGAACGCGAACTCCTCATGAAGGAGCGCGGCACCTGGACCACCACCGGTCTGCTGCCCGGCCAGAACGAAGAGGCCGCCGCTGCCGCCCCCGCCGGCTCCCCCGAGTCCTACCTCTCCCACGGTGTCCGCTTCACCGTGGACGGCGGAGAGACCTGGAACGGTGAGGTCCGCGGACCGCGCCTCCATGTGGGAGCGCAGGCCGACGGGCGCTTCTTCATCCGCATGTTCGGCATGATCGGCCCCCGCATCATGTGGCTGCAGGAAGCTGGGGACTCCCCCACGAACCTGTCCCCCACCCTGTCGGTGGAGCTGGATCGCTCATGAGCGCGCTGAACACCCTCATCACCCGGGGCGCCGTTCCCGGCGACGGGCCCGACGCCGCTGCCGCCTGGCACTACGGCGAACTGCTGCGCGAGCAGCGCCGCCTCGAGGACGGCCGCGCCGTGGTGGACCTGCCGCACCTGGAGATCATCGAAGTCTCCGGTCCGGACCGCCTCACCTGGCTGACCACCATCACCTCGCAGGACCTCTCGGCCCTCGCCGACGGTGACAGCGCCGAACTGACGGTGCTGTCCCCGCAGGGCCGCGTGGAGCACTGGGCGCAGGTCATCGGCACCCCTGATTCCGTGCTCATGATCCTGGATACCGGAGCTCGGGCAGGCCTGCGCGGCTACCTGGAGCTGATGACGTTCGCGAACCGGATCGAGCTCACCGACCGCGACGATCTGCGCGCCCTCGGCGCCACGTGCTCCCTGCGCGGGTTCATCGACGGCGCCGAGCCCGTCGCCGAGTTCGAGGAGTCATGGCCTGAGGTGGCGCCCGGGGGTGTCGCCTACAGCACCGGCCCGGATCTGGTGGAGCCGTGGTTCATCGGCCTGTTCGAGGAGTCCGCGCTGCGGACCGCCGTGGCGGAGGGCCGCCTGAAGGCCGAGCAGATGGCCGGGCTGGCCGCCGCTGAAGCGATCCGCGTGCTCAACCACCGGCCCCGTTTCGCCCGCGACGTCGACGACCGCTCCATCCCTCACGAACTGGACCTGCTGCGCACCGCCGTGCACACCGCGAAGGGCTGCTACCGGGGCCAGGAGACGGTCGCGAAGGTGCTGAACCTTGGGCAGCCGCCGCGCCGGCTCGTCCTGCTGCACTTCGACGGCTCCCAGGACCTGCTCGTGCCGGTGGGCGCCGAGGTGAAGTTCGGGAAGAAGAGCGTCGGCACCGTGACGACATCGGTGGTCCACGCCGATGCGGGGCCCGTCGGCCTCGCCCTGGTGCGCCGCGCCGTCCCCCTCGACCAGCCGCTGACCGTGCAGTTCACGGTGGGTGAGGACGAAGTCGCGGTCGACGCCGCTCAGGAGCCGATCGTGCGCGAACGCGAGCATGCCGCCCGGCCGACGACGTCCAGCCTGACGAGGCGCTGACGTGGCTCCGCCGGTCTCGGACCGTGTGCGCATGGCCGTCGGCGGCTGGGCCGGGGGCGGCTTCACACGCGTGAAGCTGAGCCTGCCCCAGATCCTCCTCGCGGCGGGCACCGCCGCGGTCGCGTACCTGATCTGCCTGACCCTGTGGGGCCACCAGTACCCTTTCTTCGCGTCCATCACCGCCTTCATCATCATCGGATTCACCCTGGAGACGAAGGTGAACAAGGTGCTGGGGTTCTCCTTCGGGGTTCTGCTCGGCGTGCTGCTCGGGGAGACCGCCCGGCTCACGATCGGCTCCGGCGTATGGCAGATCTTCGTGACGATCACGGTGGCGGTCACGATCTCCCGGTTCCTCAACGACGGCATCGTGTTCTCCATCCAGGCGGGCATCCAGTCCCTGCTGGTGATGGTGATGCCGGTGACGCCGGTGATGGAGCCGACCAGTCGCATCGTCGACGCCCTCACCGGGATCATCCTCGGCGCGATCGCGTCGTTCCTGTTCACCGGGGATCCGCGCCGCGCCCAGTCCCGCGCCGCGAACAGCTTCTTCCTCGAGCTGGAGGATGCCCTCAACTCCCTCGCGCTCAGTGCCCGCACCGGCACACAGGACGTGGCGCGGGCCGCGCTGCGGAGTCTGCGCCGCAGCTCCCAGCGCCACACGGACGCCTGGCAGCTCGCCAATGATGCGGCGGAGGAGATCACCACCTACTCCCCCACCGCGCACCGGCACGCCCGGCATGTTCAGAAGGTGCATCATCTGCTGGTGGGCTCCGACCGCGCCATGCGCAACGTCCGAGTGATCGCGCGCCGCCAGGTCGAGTTCATGTCGGCCTCGCCCGGGCGCGAATTCCCCACCCTCGCCGCTGCCTATGTGGCAGGCGTGGACGCTGTGCAGGCGATCCGCCTCTCGGTGGGTGAGGACGCGGAGTTCACCGAGGCGCGCCGCAAGCTCAAGGAGTTCACCGCGTACCTCACGCCGGAGGACCTGCTGCGTCCTCGCGGCGAGGATCCGCTGGGCCGTGCCGCTCACTTCCAGGGCATCACCCTCGTTATCCAGCTGCGGTCGCTCGCGATCGACCTGCTGGAGGCGACGGGCCTGGAGGCGGCGGAGGCGCGCAGGTTCCTGCCGTCGCTGATCGTCGCGTCCGACGGCAACGCGATCGGGCCGCGCCCCCTCACGATGGAGCTGCAGGCCGTGGAGCCGCCGGCCACGACCGAGGCGCTGGAGCTGCTCATCACCGACCGTACCGACCCGGACCGCAATCACCCGCGGCGTCTGACATAGGATGGCTGCGTGTTCGCCTTCGTCATTGCTTCGTGGATCCAGTTCGTCCTGCTCATCCTCACCCTCGGTGTGGAGGTGTGGGCGTTCATCAACGCAGTCCGCTTCAGCAATGACGCCTACAACGCGACCTTCCGGCGCCCGAAGGGCTTCTGGGTGGCGCTGACTGGAGGCGCGCTCGCCGTCGGCGTGCTCAGCTTCCTGTCCGGCGGCCGGCTCTTCCTGCTGTCCATGGCGGCGGTGTGCGTGGCCGGCGTGTTCCTCGCGGACATGCTGCCGAACCTGAAGCGGGTGACCGGCCGGTGAACCGCGCACCGCAGAGCCGCAATGATCTGCGCGCCGACCCCGCTGGGGAGCGGCGCCTCCAGATCGCGTTCGCACTCATCGTCATCGCGGCGATCGCCGGTCTGGTCGGCATCTTCTTCATCTTCACCGGGAGCGCCCTGGCGTCCGCCCCGGTCATCGTCTCCACCGTGGTGACGGCGATCTTCTTCGGCGCCGGCCTGTTCCTCTGGACCCGGGACGTCTGACCGCGGGGACGACGGATCGGCTAGTCGGCAGCGGCATCCGTCGGCCGCACGAGGACGGCGGCGGCGAGGCCCTCATCGGCCAGAGCGTCCGCACCCACAGTGACGCGCGCCCCCGGCAGCAGGCCGTGCTCACGCGCCCGGCCGAGGACGGCAGGGTCCGCGTCGGACACCCGCACCACCGTCACCGAGGACCCCGTCTCCGCGTCCGCGAGCGCGGCGGGCCGGGAGGAGCTCAGCGGCGGCAGGACGCCGTCGGCCGACGGGATCGGATCCCCATGCGGGTCCTGCTGCGGATGCTCGAGCAGGCGGTCGATGCGGTCCAGGAACAGGTCGCTGACCGCGTGCTCCAGCCGTTCGGCCTCATCATGCACCTCGTCCCACGCATACCCCACGGCCTCCACGAGGTACGTCTCGATGAGGCGGTGGCGGCGCACCATCTGCAGGGCGAGGCGCCGGCCAAGGTCGGTGAGCTCAGCCGGCCGGTACGGCTCGTGCGTCAGCAGGCCCTGCGCGGTGAGGCGGCGGACCGTGTCGGTGACGGCGGCGCGGGAGGTGCCGAACCGTTCGGCGAGCTGGGCGGCCGACGGGGGCTGGGAGTCCCATTCGGCCGCGGCCCAGATCGCCTTCACATAGTCCTGAGCCACCGGGGTCAGATCGTCGATGTCCACGGTCCCCACCATAGTGCGACCAGCAGGAGGTTGAGTGCGATGATCGCGACGGCCGTCGTCCACGCGGCGACGATGACCCAGCGGGACGTGGGGTGCTCGGCCATGAGGGTGCGGTCGGAGGCGAACCGCACCAGGGGCACGAGCGCGAACGGGATGCCGAGGCTCAGCACCACCTGGCTGAGGACGAGCGCTTCTGTGGGGTCGGCGCCGATCGCGAGGATGAGGAGGGCCGGCAGGACGGTGACGGCGCGGCGGGCCAGCAGGGGGATCCGACGGTGCAGCAGGCCCGCCATGATCTCCGACCCCGCGAACGCTCCCACGCTTGTGGAGGCGAGGGCGGAGGCGAGCAGACCCACCGCGAACAGTCCCCCGACGACGGGGCCGACCTGAGCGGCGATCTGCGCGTGGGCGCCGTCGATCGTGTCGGTCCCGTCGGCCCCTGGGAGGGCCGCGGCGGCGAGCACGAGCATGCCGATGTTGACCGAGCCGGCGAGGAGGAGGGAGAGGACCACGTCGATGCGGGTGGCGTGCAGCAGGCGGGCCCGGGTAGTGGCGCCGGAGCGGCCGGTGCCGGTGCGGGCGGCGCTGGTTCGGGTGGCGCCGGTGCGCTCGGCGTGATCCCGCCCCAGGCTGGAGTGCAGGTAGATGACGTGCGGCATCACGGTGGCGCCGAGCATGCTGGCGGCGATCAGCACCGCGTTCGTGTCGGCAAACCGAGGCACCAGGCCGCCGGCGATGCCGGTGGCGCTGACCGGGGCGATGACGAGCCCGGCGAGGAACCCGCCGGTGATGATGAGCAGCAGTCCGAGGATGACGATCTCGAAGGTACGGGAGCGGTGGCGGGTCTGGAGGGCGAGGATGCCGAGGGAGACCACCGCGGTGATGACCCCGCCGACGAGCAGGGGCAGGTCGAAGAGGATGTGCAGCGCGATGGCACCGCCCACCACTTCGGCGAGGTCGGTGGCGGCGGCGACGAGTTCCGCCTGCGCCCAGTACGTGAGGCGGCTGCGCCGGCCGAGGCGCTCCCCCACCAGCTGCGGCAGGGAACGGCCGGAGGTGATCCCGACCTTTGCGGAGAGGTACTGGACGAGCACCGCCATGAGGTTGGCGAGCACCAGCACCCACAGCAGGCCGTAGCCGTAGTCGGCGCCGGCGGTGAGGTTGGCGGCGACGTTGCCGGGGTCCACGTAGGCGACAGCGGCGACGAACGCGGGACCGAGCAGGACGATGAGGCGAGACCGAGCAGACATGAAAGTTAAGTTACCTTAACTTCCGGTGATCACCTCATCAGCTGATCCACGGCGATCTGCGCATCCACCAGGTCGCGCAGGGGCCCGTCGGCCTGTCGCGATACCCGCAGCAGGATCGCGAGCGCCCCGATGACCTGCTCGTAACGGTCGGACGGCTCGTCGATCGGCCACGGCTCGGTGCCGAGTCGGCGCAGAAATGAGCTGGCGGATGCGTCGTGGTACGGCACGTACTCCCACGGTGCGAGTCCGAAGAGGACCGCGGCGCCGATGCCCATGACGGCTTCGGCGGTGAGGTCGGAGTCGTAGGCCCGCAGCGCGGGGACCATGGAGTCGAGAGCACTGGAGCCGGTGCCGGCGGCGAACAGCTGGGCGAAGGCGGAGTCCACCTGCTGGGCGCCCACCCGGTCTCGGGCGTCGCCGATCATCCGCAGAGCATCAGGGTCGGCGAGGGCGCGGGTTTCGGCGGCGGCGCGGAAGTCGTCGAACCAGGTGTCGTCACCGCGGGAGAAGGCCTCGGCGATGGCGGCGAAGTCGTCAGCGTAGGAGAGCGCAGCGACGCGGCGCTGATCCCGAGTCGGGGCCTCGGCGGGGACGGTCTCGACGATGCGGCCGATCGCGTCGATGAACTCCGGTGTGGTGGTGATCCTCATGGCCTCACTCTAGCCGCGACGGCCCGGGACCTCAGGCGAGCCCACCAGCCGAGGCTCGGCGAGGTTGCCTGGACGCTCATCTGTCCCTCACCGGTCGATCATCCTGTGTTCCCCATCGTGTTGCTGGGCCGCACCAAGGTGGGCATCGTGACCGGCCCATCCGGACGCTGCGCCGCGGGGCCCTCACGATGACCGAATCCTGGAAGGAGCCCGTCCATGAAGATGTCAGTGATCGGAGTCGGCTACCTCGGTGCGGTTCATGCCGCGTCGATGGCGAAGCTGGGGCATGACGTGGTCGGCATCGACATCGATGCCGACCGAGTCGCCGCTCTCAACGAGGGCCGCTCCCCCTTCTTCGAACCGGGATTCGATGAGCTGCTGTCCGACGGGATCAGCAGCGGCACACTGCGCTTCACCACCGACTGGGCGGACCTCACCGACTGCCGGGTGCACTTCCTCGCGCTCGGCACACCGCAGAAGCCGGATTCGAACAGCGCGGACCTGTCCTACATCCAGTCGGCGCTGGCCTCCCTGACCGGCGCCCTCGCTGCCGCCGGTGCCTCCGGCGGGGGCGACGGGTCCCGCCCGCTGATCGTCGGGAAGTCGACCGTTCCCGTCGGCACTGCCCGCAAGCTGCGCGACCAGGTGGCCGACCATGCTGACCTCATGTGGAACCCCGAGTTCCTCCGCGAAGGCTTCGCCGTCCAGGACACCCTCACCCCGGACCGCCTCGTGTACGGCGTCGCCGCCGACGACGAGACCGCACCCGAAGTCGCGATCCTCGACGAGGTGTACCGGGCCATCATCGACACCGGTGTGCCCCGCTTCGTCTACGGCCTGGAGACCTCCGAACTGGTGAAGGTCAGCGCCAACGCGTTCCTCGCCACGAAGATCTCCTTCATCAACGCGATCGCCGAGGTGTGCGAAGCCACCGGCGGTGACGTCACCCAGGTGGCGGAGGCGATCGGGGCGGATGAGCGCATCGGGTCGAAGTTCCTGCGCGCCGGTCTCGGCTTCGGCGGCGGCTGCCTCCCGAAGGACATCCGGGCGTTCATGGCCCGCGCGGAGGAGCTGAACGTCGGTGAGGCGGTCGGTTTCCTCCGCGAGATCGACGCGATCAACATCCGCCGGCGTGAGCGCGTCCTCAACCTCGCCCGCCTCGAACTGCAGGGGGATCTCGCCGGTAAGCGCGTCACCGTGCTCGGCGCCGCGTTCAAGCCGAACAGTGACGACACCCGCGACTCCCCCGCTCTCGACGTGGCCCACATGCTGCATCGGGAGGGCGCGAAGGTGACGGTGACGGACCCGCAGGCGATCCCCAATGCCCGCAGGCGCTTCCCGGAGCTCACGTATGTGGAGAACTGTGAGGAGGCGATGATCGATGCGGAACTGGTCATCCTCGGCACCGAGTGGGCGCGCTTCAGGGAACTGTCGCCGACGGTGACGATGCGGCTCGTGCACCCGGGCGCGTCCATCATCGACGCCCGCAACGTCCTCGATCCGGCCGCGTGGCGCGCCGCCGGCTGGGTGTTCCACGCTCTCGGCCGCATGTCGCCCCAGCACAGCTTCCCGGTGCAGCAGCCGTCGTGGATGGCCGACGGATGCCGATCTCAGAAGAAGCGCGTCGCGCAGCCCGTTGCCGCCCGGCCCGCCACTGCGCACGCGAATGTCCCCCAGCCCACCGCCGCGCACGCGAGCGCCGGCGCGGCCGCAGACACCGGCACGGTCACCAGCGTCGGCGCGGCCGCAGGCGCCTGAGAGCAGGCACGGGCGTCTATCGGCTGGCTGTTGCGATAGAGCGGCTGCCCTGCCGCTAGGCGCCCATGCCCGTCCCGGCGGGGCGGGTCAGGGAGCAGACGGCCGGGCCAGAGCGGAGCCGGAGTAGTCGGTGAGCAGGCGGCAGGGTCAGAGCGCGGCCGGAGGGGTCGGGGCGCCGGCGGGCGGCTGGATCTTCGGGTAGCGGCCGCTGACGGCCGAGACTGCGGCAGCGGAACCGGTGGGGGCGGTGGCTCCGTCGGCCCCTGCAGCGCCCGCGGCGCCAGCGGATCCGTCAACACCCGGGGTCCCCGCGGTGACGGTGCGGCGGGCGGGCGCCGGATCCCAGTGGCCGTCCACGAGGCGGCGCTGCACCAGGATCGCCGCCCCGAGCAGGAGGGCGCCGAACACGAGCAGCAGGACCGCGCCGAGCACGGTGCCCGCCGACGCTCCCCACCCGAGCAGGATGCCGACCACGGCGAAGTCCGTGTCGCCGAACGTGGTGTTCGCGGAACCGAACGAGCCGAGCACCCCCATCAGCAGGGCGGGCAGGAACGTCACCAGCAGGCCGTTGACGAACGCGCCGACGATGGCTCCGCGCCGGCCACCGGTCGCGTTGCCGAACACGCCCGCTGCGCCGCCGGTGAAGAAGTGCGGCACCAGGCCCGGCAGGATCAGCGCGAGGCCGAACGCCGGCCCGAACACGGTGCCGAGCAGCAGCAGGCCGATCAGACCGCCGGTGAACGAGGACAGGAATCCGATCAGCACGGCGTTCTGCGCGTACGGGAACACGATCGGGCAGTCCAGCGCGGGGATCGCGCCCGGCACCACCTTCTTCGCAATGCCCTGGAACGCGGGCACGAGCTCACCGAGGATGGTGCGCACACCGAACAGGATCACCGCCACGGCGATGCCGAACTGGAGGCCCTGCGTCACCGCCAGCATGATGAAGTTGCCGACGCTTGATGCGCCCGCCTCCCCCGGCCCGGCGGCGAACGCCGCGAACGCCTTCTCCTGGCCGACCCGGGCCAGCGCCACCAGCGCCACGATCACGTACATGATCACCATCGACAGCGCGGTCGCGACCATCGAGTCGCGCAGGAACCGCAGCGACTCCGGCACCCTGATGTCCTCGGTGGAGCGGGAGCGGCCCTTCGGGTCCACGAGGCGGCCCACAGCGCCCGCGGCGATGTACCCGGCGGTGCCGAAGTGGCCGATCGCGATCGCATCGTTCCCGGTGACCTTGCGGGTCCAGACGTGCCCGAGTGCGGGGGTCGCGACCATGATGATGCCGAGCAGAACGGCGCCGATCAGCACCACCAGCACGGACGGCATCCCCGCGGACGCCAGCACGATCGTCAGCAGGGTGGCCATGAACAGCAGGTGGTGCCCGGTGAGGAACACGTACCGCAGCGGAGTGATGCGCGCCAGCAGGATCGCGACGAGGAACCCGGCGATCATCAGCCACGACACCTGCGCGCCGAAGTCCTGCTGGGCGATGCCGACGATCGCCTCATTCGTGGGCACCACACCCTGCGCGCCGAGCGCGTCCTCGATCATGGTGCCCAGCGGCGCGAGCGAAGCGACGACGAGGCCGGCGCCGGCGCCGATGAGGAGGAACCCGAGGGTGGCTTTGACGGCGCCCCCGATCACCTGGCCGGTGGAGCGCCGCAGCGCGAGCAGGCCGACTGCGGTGATCAGGCCGATGAGGAAGGCGGGGACCGCAAGGATCTCGTTGACGATGAACGCGGCGATGCTGACCAGGATGTCCATGACGTCAGACTACCGGGCGGGGAGACCCCGTCGGCCGCTACGATTCCCGCCATGAAGCCGTTCATTGTGATCGCCACCCGAGCCGACGCCGCCGCCGACCCCGAGTACGAGGCGATCCTGCGGTTCTCGGGCCTGCAGCCGTCTCAGCTGCGCCGTGTCCGCCTCGAAGCAGGGCCCTTCCCCTCCGACATCGACCTCGACGACATCTCCGGCATCATCGTGGGCGGCTCGCCCTACACCACCTCAGATCCGCCCCATGCGAAGTCTGCGGAGCAGGTCGCGGCGGAGGCGGAGCTGTCGGCGCTGCTGGACCAGGTCATCGACCGCGACATCCCCTTCTTCGGCGCCTGCTACGGCGTGGGCACGCTCGGCGTCCACCAGGGCGCGGTGCTGAGCACCGAATACGGGGAGGAGGTGGGCCCCACGCCGATCACGCTCACGGCCGACGGCGCCGCCGACCCGCTGATCCGGCAGGCTGACCTGCCGGGCACGTTCCCCGCGTTCGTGGGGCACAAGGAGGGAGTGGCATCCCTGCCGGAGCATGCCGTGGTGCTCGCCACCGGTGAGGCCGCACCGGTTCAGATGTTCCGCGTGGGGACCCGGCAGTACGCAACCCAGTTCCATCCGGAACTGGACCAGCAGGGCCTGGCGGAGCGCATCCGCATCTACCGCCACGAGGGATACTTCGCGCCCGAGGAGATGGACGAGCTGCTGGGCCGGGTGGCGCAGGCGCGCACCCCGGAGGCGAACCGTCTGCTGCGGGCGTTCGTGGAACTGTTCGCGCGGGACTGATCAGACGTCGTAGATGCGGCGCAGCGCCTGGTCGATCTCCTGCTTCGAGGTGAAGTCGCCGATCACTTCCATCGGCACCCCCACATCGCCGAGGGTCTTCGCGATCTCGCCGGAGGTGAGGATGAACGCCGCCTCCTTCGCACGGCCCTTCGCGGAGATCGTGTCCGTCGCCTCCGCATTCACGTAGCGGGTCCAGCCCCAGTCCTCCAGCACCTGCTCGAGCGTGTTCTTCAGGAACAGACTGGTGCCCAGTCCGTTGCCGCACACGGTCAGCGCCAGGTGCGTCTCAGTGCCGGTGCCGGCGGCGCGGTCGGCACCCGTCGGCCCCTCATCATCACCACGAGAAGGCGGGTCCGTCGCGGGCGGCGGCCCGGCGGGCGCCGCCCCGGCATCGCGGGTGCGCAGCACCCGTCGGACCGACTGCTCACTGCGGGCCGCGAACAGGCGCCGCCGCTGCTCCGCATCCGCGAGCACGCCGGCGAGCTGCGCGAGCGCCTGCTGATGCTGGTCGGAGTCCGCAGCGGCGAGCGCCACCACCATCTCCACCGGGTCGTTGCTCTCGTGCCCGAACTCGACCGGGTGGGCGAGCCGCAGCACCGACATCCCCGTGCGGGTCACGGAGTCCGACGGGCGCGCATGCGGCAGCGCGAACCCGGGGGCGATCACGATGTACGGGCCGTGCTCCTCCACGCTCGCGACCATCGCGTCGGTGTAGGCGGAGTCCGCAACCCCTGCCTCCTCCAACAGGGCACCCGCCGCGACGACGGCGCTGCGCCAGTCGGCGACCTCGGCTCGGATACGAACCGCTCCGGCGGGGATCAGGTCGGCGAGATCGGTCATGCGCTCCTCCTGGTGTGCGGGCGAATGCCCGGGGCTCGTGCGGGCCGAGGCCGGCCAGCGGTTTCAGCGTACACAGCGAACGACCGCCCCCCGGGTCTGCGGGGACGGTCGTTCACGTCAGCGGGCTGGACCCGCGTCGATTCGGCAGTGCGGGACCGTGGCGGTCCCGGGCCGCATCACTTCATCTTGGTGCCGGCGGAGCGGAGGTTCTCCGCCGCCTCGACCACGCGGGCGGCCATGCCGGCCTCAGCGGCCTTGCCCCAGGCGCGCGGGTCGTACATCTTCTTGTTGCCGACCTGGCCGTCCACCTTGAGGACACCGTCGTAGTTGCGGAGCATGTGCTCGGCGACGGGACGGGTGAAGGCGTACTGGGTGTCGGTGTCGACGTTCATCTTGATGACGCCGTTGTCCACGGCCTCCATGATGTCCTCGTGGGAGGAGCCGGAGCCGCCGTGCATCACGAGGTCGAACGGCGCGTCCTTGCCGTACTTCTCGCCCACAGCGTCCTGGATCTCCTTGAGGATCGACGGGGTGAGCTTCACGCCTCCCGGCTTGTACACGCCGTGCACGTTGCCGAAGGTGAGGGCGGTGAGGTAGCGGCCGTTCTCGCCGAGCCCGAGGGCCTCCACGATCGCCATGCCGTCCTCAACGGTGGAGAACAGCTTGGTCTTGTCAGAGGTGTCCGCGGCGATGCCGTCCTCCTCGCCGCCCACAACGCCGACCTCGATCTCGAGGATCTTCTTCGCCTCCTGCGACTTCTCCAGCAGGCGCTTGGCGATCTCGAGGTTCTCCTCGACCGGCACAGCGGAGCCGTCCCACATGTGCGACTGGAAGAGGGGGTTCAGGCCCTTCTTCACCCGGTTCTCGAGGTCCCAGTCGATCAGCGGGTCCACCCAGGTGGGGAGGATGTCCTTCGGGCAGTGGTCGGTGTGCAGTGCAACGGTGACGTCGTAGCTGTCAGCGATCACGTGGACGTACTCGGCGAACGCGAGGGAGCCCTTGACGCGGTCCTTGACGGTGGAGCCGGAGAAGTACTCAGCGCCGCCGAACGACACCTGGAGGATGCCGTCGGACTCCGCCTCTGCGAAGCCGCGGATGGCGGCGGTCGCGGTCTGCGAGGAGGACACGTTGATCGCGGGGTAGGCGAACTTGCCCTTCTTCGCGCGGTCGATCATCTCGGCGTACTTCTCTGGGGTTGCGATGGCCATCCCTGATCTCCTTCATGGGGCTGTCGAACAGAACGCTTCCATCCTCCCACAGGGCACCTGGCCGTCCAGCAGGGCGGAAGTCCCCCGCTGCGGCACCGGTCACCGGCTCGGCATGCGTCCAGCCGTCGGACCGTTCGCCGGCACGGTCACGGCGAGGACGAAGCCGCCGTCCTCCGTGGGCTCCGCGGTGACCTCCCCGCCGAGAGCGCCGACGCGTTCGCGCACTCCCCGGATTCCGAGACCCGCACCGGGGGCGGCGACGGCGTTCTCATCGACCGCCTTCCCGGACCGGATCCGCACCGTCACCGCGTCCGCGCTCCGCTCCAGGTCGACGTCCACCGCCGCGCCGGGCGCGTGGCGCATCGCGTTGGACAGTCCCTCCTGCACGGTGCGGCACACCGCGAGCTGCAGGGTGGGCGGCAGCTCCAGCGGCGCCTGCTCCCAGTCACCGTGCCAGTGCTCGGTGACGCTGACCCCGGCCCGACGGGTGCCGTCGATCACCTGGGGCAGGTCCGTGAGGTCGGGCTGGGGCGCGGTGAGAGCGGACCCGTCGACCGCGCCTGCTCCCCCGCCGCCCGTCTCGGATCCCCCGCGGGAATCACCGGCCGCACCGGGTGCGGCTGTTCCCACAGCACCGGCGCCCGCGGCGCCTGCCGCGGCCGGATCCGGATTCGCTCGGAGGATCGCGAGCAGCGACCGCATCTCCGTCAGCGCCTGCCGGGACGTCGCCGCGATCTGGTCGAACTCCTCCACCACCTCCGGTGCCATCTCCCCCGGGAGGCGGTACTGCGCTGTTGACGCCTGCACGCTGATCACCGACATCGAATGCGCCACCACATCATGCAGCTCGCGCGCGATCCGGGTGCGCTCCTCCAGGTCGGTGCGCGCCTGCTCCGACCGGTCGCGCTCCTGCACCACCCGCAGCGACTCGCGCCGCTCCGCCGCCAGCGCCTGCCGGTTCTCCAGGAACTGGTTCAGCAGGTACCCGGCGACCCCCGCTGTCGCGAGGGTGCTCGCGGCGAGGATCGGCAGCACGATCGTCACTGCCCAGCCGAGCGAGGTGTGCAGGAGGACCCCCGCCGCTTCGGAGACGATGATGGCGCCGAGCAGGGCCGAGGCGACCGTCAGGCCGAGGACCTGCCGGCCGGCGAACAGCTGCAGGTACACGAAGACGCTGACCGCGAGGGTCGCCGCCAGCGTGGTGGGCAGAGCCACCAGGGCATCGCCCGAGATGAAGCGGATGCTCAGCAGGAGGACCGCGCTGAACAGGATCGTCGCCGAGGTGATGCGCGGCCACCATCCGGCCGCCGCCACCGACGCGCACATCAGCGCCGGCCCCGCCACCAGCAGCGCGATCGAGGTCAGCGCAACCGGCCCGAACACCTCCGTCCCGGCCCCGGAATCCGCGCTCGACCACGAGGAGACCACCGCGAACATCAGCAGCAGGATCGGCACGAGGGCGGTGGCCCCCAGCAGTGCCTGCACCACCACCCAGCCGTGCAGGGAGAAGCCGAGACGATCGCGGGTCCCGTCGGCCTCCTCCCACCCTTCCAGCGGCACCGCACCCCGACGGTCCCCCAGCGCCGCCAGCGTCACCCGCGCTTCGATCAGCGCCATCACCCGCAGCAGCAGCGGGGCCGTGACGATGAACGCGACCGCCATCGTGGTGAAGACGACCAGGTCAGCGACCATCCAGCCGCCGCCGGCCTCCTGGACCGACGGGTCCATGCCCATCAGCATCCGCACCACCTGCAGAGTCGCGGGCTCTGTGCCGGCGACCCCCAGCGACCCGAGCGCCGCCACCGCGCTGACCGTGGAGAACAGTGCGAGAGCCGCCCACCCGACCAGCATCACCGCCCAGCATCCGCGCATGATCGGCGCGACCACCGCTTCGAACAGCACGTCCAGCCAGCGCCGCACATCCGCGAACGCCCGGCCGAGGGTCTCCATCGACGTGATCGGCTCGTACCCCGCATCGGGGATCCGCCACCCGTCGTCCTGCGCCCAGAAGTTGACGCGGGAGCGGGTCAGCTGCGCCGCCCACCCGCACAGCAGCAGAGTGGGCGGCAGCAGCAGCACCATCGCCGGGATCACCAGCGGGCCGACCACACCGAGGAGGGTGAGCACGCCGAACGTGGCGATGGTGAGGGCGGCGGAGATCAGCATGCCGCCGGACACGAACACGAGGTCGTGGCCGGCTCGGATGAGCTGAAAGCGCAGAGCGGTGATCATGTGTCCACGCTAGCGGCGGGGTCGGGCGCGCGCGTCATGCCGAAGGACCATTGCGCCCGGCGCGGCTCAGCCGAGCGGAGGAGGGGCTCGGCGGGTGGGAGGGGCCCGTCGGGGGAGGCGCCGCGGCGGGGCCGACGGATACTCTGAGACCATGAGCTCCGCACCTGAGAAGAACACTCCCACCGCCGCGCCCGGTACCGGCCCGTCCGAGGGCGGTGCGGACGCGGCCGCGCCGATCCGCGTCGCCATCGTGGACGACCAGCCGATGGTCCGCGAGGGCTTCTCGGCCATCCTCGCAGCGCAGCCGGACATGGAGGTGGTGGGCACCGCCGCCGACGGGTTCCAGGCCGTCCGCCTCGCCCAGTCCAGCCCCCTGGACGTCATCCTCATGGACATCCGCATGCCGCAGATGGACGGGCTCGAGGCGATGCGCCGCATCTTCGCGGAGCACGGCGCCGATGCCGACGCCCCGCGCATCATCATCCTCACGACGTTCGATGCGGACGACTATGTGTTCACCGCCCTGCGCGACGGCGCCAGCGGCTTCCTCCTCAAGGACGCCGCCGTGCCGGAGCTCCTCAACGCCGTCCGCGTGGTGCACGAAGGAGGGGCTCTGCTCGCGCCGAGCATCACCCAGCGGGTCATCGCCGACTATGCCGCGGACCCGGAGCGGAAGTGGACCCCGTCGGACGACTCCGGTCAGCCCCGCTCCGACGCTGCTGCCGCGTACGACACCCTCACCGAGCGGGAGCAGGGTGTGCTCCAGCTGATCGCCGCGGGCCGGTCCAACGCCGAGATCGGCGCCGAGCTCTTCCTCGCCGAACCGACCGTGAAGACGCACGTGTCGCGGATCCTGCAGAAGCTGGATCTGCGCGACCGCACGCAGATCGTCGTGTTCGCGTACGAGAACGGCCTGGTCCGCAGCGCCGGGCGGTGACCGGGGGCCGGGTCAGGCGGCCGGGCGCTGCTATGCGGCGCTGGCGGCTGCGGCTGGGCCGACGGGGGCGTCGGTGATCGTCGCGGTGTCGATGACGAAGCGGAAGTGCACATCGCCTGTGACCACGCGCTCGTACGCCTCGTCGATCTGCTCAGCGCTGATGACCTCGATCTTCGCAGCCAGGCCGTGCTCCGCGCAGAAGTCGAGGGTCTCCTGCGTCGCGGCGATGCCGCCGATGTTGGAGCCGGCGAGGACCTTGGAGTTGCCGATGACCGCGCCGGCCGGCAGCGGCAGGCCCTCGGGTGGCAGGCCCACGAGCACCATGGCGCCTCGCGGCTTCAGCAGGCCCAGGTAGTCCTTCAGCTCGAATGCGGCGGAGACGGTGTTGAGGATGAAGTCGAATTCGCCGCGGTGATTCGCGAAGAAGTCGGGATCCTCCGCGGTGGCCGCGAGGCGGTTCGCGCCGAGGGCGAGCGCGTCGGCCTCCTTGGCGCGGGTGCGGGACAGGACGGTGACATCGGCGCCCTTCGCAGCGGCGATCTGGACGCCCATGTGGCCGAGCCCGCCGAGACCGACGACGGCGACCTTGTCGCCCTCCTTCACGTCCCAGTGGGTGATGGGGTTGTAGGTGGTGATGCCGGCACACAGCAGCGGCGCGGCTTCGAGGAACTCGAGCTTCTCGGGGATGCGGACGGCGAAGCGTTCGTTGACCACGATCTTCTCGGAGTATCCGCCCTGGGTGATGGTGCCGTCGACGTCTTCGGAGTTGTAGGTTCCGGTGGCGCCGTTGAGGCAGAACTGTTCGTTGTCCTCGCGGCACTGCTCGCAGTCGCCGCAGGAGTTGACGAGGCAGCCCACTCCGACGCGGTCGCCGACCTTCCATCGGGTCACGTCCGCGCCGACCTCGCTGACGACGCCGGCGATCTCGTGGCCGACGGTGAGCGGGAAGTGCGCCCGGCCCCACTCGTTGGTGATGGTGTGGATGTCGCTGTGGCACACGCCGGCAGCCTTGATGTCGATGACGATGTCGTCGGCGCGGGGGTCGCGGCGTTCGATCTCGGCGACGTCGAAGGGCTGATCGGGTCCGGTCTTCTGCAGGGCTTTCACGGTGAAGGTCATGCCGCCAGGGTAGCGACGCGGCCTGGAGGTTCGGCGGGCTACCGGTGCAGGTCGCGCGGCACGTCGACATGCTGCGTGACCCAGGTGTGCATGACGATGGCGGCGGCGTGCCCCACGTTGATGGAGCGGGTGGAGCCGAACTGGGAGATCCCGACGATGGCCGATGCGGCTCTGAGGATCTCGGGGCTCACTCCCCCGCCCTCCTCACCGAACACGAGGACGCTGCTGGCGGGCAGCGGGGTGTGCTCGAGCGGCACGGCGCCGTCGACGTTGTCGATCGCGATGATCTCGCGGCCCGCGCTGCGCGCCCAGGCGATGAACTCTTCAGGCGTGGGGTGGTGGTGTTCGTGCTGGTAGCGGTCGGTGACCATGGCGCCGCGGCGGTTCCAGCGGCGTCGGCCGACGATGTGGAACGCGGCCACGCCCATGGCGTTCGCAGTGCGGACGATGGAGCCGATGTTGAAGTCGTGCTCCACGTTCTCGATCGCAATGTGCAGGTCGTTGCGGGTGGCGCGGTCGAGCTCGGCCACGATGGCGTCGCGCCGCCAGTAGCGGAAGCGATCGGGGACGTTGCGTCGGTCCCCGTGGGCGAGGAGGTCCGGGTCGAGGCGGGGATCCGTCGGCCAGGGCTCCGGGTGCGGGCCCACGCCGACCGCCGGCCGGCCCGGGGAGGCCGACGTCGCAGGGGCTGCCGGGGCGGTGCGCTCCGCCGGCTGAGCCGGTGCGGCGGGCGCCGCCGGGTCAGCGGGGCCGACGGGGTCGCTGGCGCTCACTGGTCCTTCTTGAGCTCTTCGAGGTGCTTCTCGTCCGGGTCCGGCAGGCCCGCGGCGCGGCGCTTGCGCTCACGCATGATCAGCTTGACGAGGATCCACAGGCACACCAGCACGACGAGCACGTAGCAGACCTTGGAGAAGATGTCGGTGTACGGCTCGATGACCTGCCAGCGGGAGCCGAGGTAGTAGCCGAAGGCGATGAAGATCGCGTTCCAGATCGCGGAGCCGGCGGCGGTGAGCAGGGTGAACACACCGAACGGCATGGCGAACATGCCGGCGGGCACGGAGATCAGGGAGCGGATGCCGGGGATGAAGCGTCCGAGGAACACGGCGGTCTTGCCGTGCTTCTGCATGAACTCGTCGGTCTTCTGGAAGTCCTTGGCGTTGATCAGCGGCAGACGGATGAAGATCTCGCGGGTTCGCTCCGGGCCGAGGGCGCGGCCGATGCCGTACAGGATGTACGCGCCGAGCACGGACCCGATCACGGACCAGATGAGGATGCCGATGTAGGTGTGTTCGCCGCGGCCGGCGGAGACGCCGCCGAGCGGGAGGATCACTTCGGAGGGGATCGGCGGAAAGACGCATTCGAGGAGGAGAAGCAGGGCAACGCCCGGCCCGCCGAGCGTCCCCATGGTGTTCACGGCCCAGTCAATGATGTTCACTCCGGCAATCCTACGCACCTCCCCCGACGACCCGGCCGGCCTCCACGAGTTCTGCACGTCGTCTGCGCGAACGGGTGACGAACCCGACTGGAGGGTGGGCAGGAGCGGGGGCCGACGGATGCGGGGATGAGGGGCGACGGACTCCCCAGACGGGCACGGATCCGCCGCATTCAGTAGGAATGCGACGGTCGGAGGGTTACCGTACTATTATGACTTTCAATCCGAATGCCAACATCGGCTCAGGGAACGTGGGCCGCGCCGGCGGTGGCGGCGGATTCGGGGGCGGCGGACTGCCCCTGGGCCCGCTCATGATGCTGGGCGGCGGTGGCGGCGGCACCATTGTGCTGATCATCCTGTTCCTCCTGTTCTCCGGCATGTTCAGCGGGGGCGGCGGTGGCGGCCAGGAGCAGCAGAGCGCCCAGGGAGGGGCCCTGGAGCACTGCCAGACCGGCAAGGACGCCAACGAGAAGGACGACTGCTACGTCCAGGCCGTGGTGGAGACTGCGGACGCGTTCTGGCAGCAGGAGGCGAAGTCCGCCGGCTTCACCTGGAAGGAGCCGCAGGGCCGAGTCTTCTCCGGCAGCGTCAGCACCGGCTGCGGCGCCGCCTCCTCGGACACCGGCCCGTTCTACTGCCCGGCCGATTCCACGATCTACGTGGACGTGTCGTTCTTCGATGAGCTCTCCAGCCGCTTCGGCGCGAACCAGGGGCAGCTCGCGAAGGCCTACGTGGTGGCGCACGAGTACGGCCACCACATCCAGAACCTCGACGGCACGATGAACCGCATCAACCGTCGTGATACGGGCCCGAAGTCCGACCAGGTGGCGCTCGAGCTGCAGGCCGACTGCTACGCCGGTGTCTGGGCCCGCAATGCTGTGGAGACGAAGGACCCGGACGGCAACCGCTACATGGAGCCGCTCACCGAGCAGGATGTGAAGGACGCCCTCTCGGCCGCCTCCGCGGTGGGCGATGACCACATTCAGGGGGAGGTCGCCGGCGGTAGGGTTCAGCCCGATACGTGGACGCACGGCTCCAGTGAGAAGCGCCAGCAGTGGTTCATCACCGGCTACAACGAAGGCTCCTACGGCGCCTGCGACACGTTCAGCAACCGCGGCTGACCCACAGCGGCAGCGGGAGCGGACCCCGCAGCCCGATTCGGATTGACGAAGCGCCCCGTCGGATCATCTCCGGCGGGGCGCTTTCTCATGCGCACACACCTGCGCCGGCGGCACGGGCGCAGGGGGAGCAGGCCTGGTCGCTGGCGAGTCTGAGGTCAGAGCCCGAGTTCGGACAGTTCGTAGGCGTAGATGTAGTCGTAGCCGGCGTCGGTGACGGCACGGCGGGACTCCTCGGAGCGGTGCATGATGACGGCGACCGCGCGGATGTCCGCACCCTCCTGTTCGAGCGCCTCGGTGGCGGTGAGCACCGATCCGCCGGTGGTGGAGGTGTCCTCCACGGCGATGACGGGGCGCCCCTGCACACCGGGGCCCTCGATGCGGCGCTGCAGACCGTGCGCCTTGTTCGCCTTGCGCACCACGAACGCATCCAGCGGGTCACCGGTGAGGGACCCCGCGGCGGACAGCGCCGCGGACGCGTGCATGATGGACGTGGCGACGGGGTCGGCACCGAGGGTGAGGCCGCCGACGGCCTCCACCGTCCCCAGCAGGCCCTGGGATTCGAAGAGGTCCAGCATCACGCGGCCCACGAGCGGGGCTGCTTCGTGGTGGAGGGTGATGCGGCGCAGGTCGATGTAGAAATCGGCCTCCTTGCCGGAGGACAGGGTGACGCGCTGGTGGACCACGGCGAGTTCGCCGATGAGGTCGAGCAGGCGGGCGCGAGCGGTTTCAGAGGAGACGGTGAAGGGGCTGTTGGTGACCATGCCCCCAGTCTAAGCGGCGCGACTGCCTCAACGGCGGGGCTTGTCGCCGCGGCCCCCGTCGGCCTCCGGGGCGTCCCACCACGGCATCCGCAGGCGGCGCAGCGCACTGCCAGTGCGGGCGGTGCGCAGCTTGCGTTCGTTCAGGCGGCGCGACCATCCCGGCCCCGTCAGCCGACGGATCAGCGGCCGCGGCATGATCCGGGAGATCTCCGAGGCAGTCCGGTACTTCAGCGACGGGATCGACAGCACCTCCCCCTTCGCGCTGTCCTTCAGCGCCTGCTCCACCACGTACGGGGCCTTCAGCCAGGTGACGCGGGGCAGGCCCTGCACATCGATCGCGGCGCGCTCATGGAACTCCGTCTCCACGAACCCCGGCAGCAGCGCAGTCGCGGTCACCCCCGTGCCCTCCAGTTCGAGAGCGAGCGCTTCGGTGAACACGGTGACCCAGCTCTTGGCGGCGGCGTACGTGCCGGCGGCGGTGTATCCGGCGAGGGAGGACACGTTGATGATGGCGCCGCGGCCGCGCTGCATCATCGAGTTCGCGGCCGTGTGCGAGAGCACCAGCACCGCCCTGACCAGGAGGTCCAGCTGGATCTCGTGCTCCTCGACGTCCGTGGCGAGGAACTCGGTGTGCAGGCCGTAGCCGGCGTTGTTCACCAGCAGATCGATCGGAGTGACCGGGTCGGTGAGGCGCCGCGCCGCGCGGTCGAGCCCGTCGCGGTCCGACAGGTCCACCGCGAGGGTGCTGACGCGGACGTCGTGGAGGGATTCGATCTGTGCAGCGACAGCGTCCAGGCGTTCGGCGTTGCGGGCGACCAGCACCAGATCGTGCTCGAGCCCGGCCAGCTGCCAGGCGAATTCGAGACCGAGGCCGGAAGTGGCGCCGGTGATCAGTGCTCGAGTCATAGCGCCACTGTAGACCGCGATGCTCACCGGGGTCCGAGGAATCGGCCACCCGCCGCCCGTAGACTGGCCCGCATGCGCATCGCTTCGTGGAACATCAACTCACTGCGCGCCCGCATGGGCCGCCTGCTGGACGTGCTGGACACCCGGCAGATCGACGCCATCGCCCTTCAGGAGATCAAGGCGAAGCCCGAACAGCTGGACCTCGCCGAGCTCGAGGCCCGCGGCTACGAGGTGGCGGCGCACGGGCTCAACCAGTGGAACGGTGTCGCGATCGTGTCCCGCGTGGGTCTGGAGGATGTGGAGATCGGCCTGCCGGACATGCCGGAGTACGACGGCGTCGCCGAAGCCCGCGCCATCACCGCGACCGTCGGCGGGGTGCGCCTGACCTCCCTGTACATCCCCAACGGCCGGGAGATCGACCACGCGCACTACGACTACAAGCTGGAGTTCCTGGACTGCCTCACCGAGCATGGGCGCTCTCTGTTGGCGAAGAACCCGTCGGCCCCCATCGTGTTCGCCGGTGACTTCAACGTCGCGCCGACGGATGCCGACGTGTGGGATCCGTCGTTCTTCGAGGGGAAGACCCACGTGACACCGCCGGAGCGCCGCCGCATCCGAGCGCTGGAGGAGGCGGGGTTCCGCGACGCCACCCGCGACTGGCTGGACGCACCCGGCACGTTCACGTACTGGGACTACACCTCTCGCCGCTTCCAGAAGAAACAGGGCATGCGGATCGACTTCCTGTTCTCCTCACCGGCGGTGCATGAGGCCGCCACCGGCGCCATGATCGACACGGAGGAGCGCGCCCAGAAGGGCACCAGCGATCACGCGCCGATCATCCTCGACGTCTCGCTGTGAGCGAGCTGCTTGGCGCGGTCCAGCGCCAGCATGGATGACTCGATGAGGTCGTCGTCGGCGCCGCCGGCGATGCGGAGGTCGAGCGCGCGGCTGAACGCGTTCTCCGCTTCGGTGAAGCTGCCGGCGACGAACAGCGCCTTGCCGAGGTGCTGCCACATGACGGCTTCGAGCGCGCCGCCGCGGGTCGCGTCCACGAGCTGGTGGTAGGCGGCGACCGCCCAGTCGGTGTCGCCCTGGTCCCGGTGGGCGTCCGCGAGGAGGGCGCGGTAGCGGAGGTTCGACGGGTTCTCGGCGCTGAGCTCCATCAGCAGCTGTTCGGCACGGTCCGGGTGACCGGTCCAGAGCGCTTCGACGGCGTCACGGGCGGGGTCGGCGGCGTAGTGGGCGCGGAATGCGGCGAGGTCGTTGATGACGGGCAGAAGCGTGCGGACATCGATGTACCAGCCGCATGCCGCAATGGGCTGGGCGGGGATCTCTGAGGTCACGGGTGGCTCCTTCGCTGAATCCTTGATCCGAACGGACCGGGAGCGGATGACGGGGGTGTATCAGCGCGGCATCGCGGACGTCCTCCATTGTGCGGCGCTGTGATCCAATGCACAAGACCCTGTGACCCGATGGTTACCTGACAGTCGTATGGAGATGGGGATGGGGTGGAGGCATCGGGACGTCCGTCCCCCATCCCACTTGTCCCCATCCCGGGCCCGCCCCTGGCCCGGTGCCGGCGGCTCCCGTTCGATGGGGACATGAGCGTTTTCCCCACCCACCCGCACAGATCACAGCCGACGGCGGCCGTGGTCGACCTGCCGCCCGACCTGAGGCAGTCGGCGATCGACCATGCTGAGGCGGCGCAGATGCGCGTGGTGACCGAACCCCAGCCCGGCTGCGCCGTCGTCCTCACCGGACTGACGGGGCTGGCGAACCTCAGCTCCGCCGCCGGGTCCGCATCGCTCGCCTCGCCTGACGCGCCGGTGATCGTGCTGACCTCGACTGCTCCCCGCGCCGCTGATTGGCGCCGCGCCCTGGACGCCGGGGCGGCGAGCCTCCGGATCCTCCCCGGCGAATCCGCTGACCTGCTCGCAGACCTCGCGGGCGCATCCCGCCGGCCCGGCCGCGGCGCGATCATCACCGTTGTACCCGGGTCCGGCGGCGCCGGTGCCACATCCCTCGCTGCACGTCTCGCCGGGGCGGCTGCCCGCACGGGCAGGCCCGTCACCCTCGTGGATGCGGACCCGTCGGGGCCGGGGATGGAGCACGTCATCGGCGCCGCCCACGTCCCCGGCGCCCACTGGCCGGACTTCGCAGACGCGGATGCCGCGGCCGGGTCCGCGATCCGCTCCGCCCTGCCGCAGATCGACGGGATCCACCTGCTGACCGGGCCTGTGCCGGCGGCGGCCACCGTCGGCCGGATCCTCACCGCGCTCACCAGCGTGGACGGCTTCGTGGTGGTCGATGCGGGGCTCGGCATCGCCGCGGAGATCGCGCCGCTCAGCCGCGAGGTGCTCATGGTGGTGCACGCCCGTGACCTCACTGTTCGCTCGGCTGTGCGGCGCGCGGAGCAGCTGCGGGAGGCGGCACCGTCGATGGGGATCGCTGTGCGCCGCCATGGCGATGTGGGGGTGCGGGATGTGCGCGCGGACCTGGACCTGCCGGTGGCGATGTCGTTCCGCGACAGCCGCCCCGGCGTGCAGCCCGTGGTGGATGTGCGCCGCGGCGGGGCCGATGCCGCCTGCGCGGCGTTCTGGTCGTCATGGGAGGCACGGTCATGACCGATCTGCTGTCGTTGGTGCACGCGGACCTGCTCGCCCACCCGGGCGAGGTTGATGTGGCGCGGGTGGCCCGGGTACTGGAGGAGAACGGCCAGGTGCGCGGCCCGCAGAGCCTGCTGGAGGTCACCGCGGAGCTGCGCGACCACATCAGTGGCCTCGGCCCGCTGCAGCCGCTGGCCGCCCCCGGCGTCACCGACATCCTCGTCAACGCCGACGGCACCGTCTGGACCGACTCCCCCGACGGTCTGAAGCGCGCTGACCTGCGCCTGGGCCGGGACGAGGCCCGGCAGCTCGCGGTGCGGCTCGCCACGATCGGTGGGCGCCGCCTCGATGACGCGATGCCGTGGGCGGATGCGCAGCTGCCCGGCGGGATCCGCATGCACGCTGTGCTGCCGCCGCTGAGCGCCGGCGGGGCCGTTATCTCGCTGCGCCTGGCCGCCGCCACTCCCCTGTCGTTGGATGCGCTGGAGGCGACGGGCACACTGCACCCGTCGGCTCGCACCCTGCTGGAGCGGATCATCGACCGGCGCTGCGCGTTCCTGATCTCCGGCGGCACCGGGACGGGGAAGACGACTCTGCTGTCCGCGATGCTGGCGCGCGTCGGCCCCGAGGAGCGGATTGTGATCGTGGAGGATGCCTCCGAACTGGAGCCGAACCACCCGCACACGGTGCATCTGCAGGCACGGCACGCGAATGCGGAGGGCGCCGGCGAGGTGGGGCTCGGGATGCTCGTCCGGCAGTGCCTGCGGATGCGGCCGGACCGGATCGTGGTGGGCGAATGCCGCGGTGAGGAGATCCGTGAACTGCTGCAGGCGCTGAACACGGGCCATGAGGGCGGCTGCGGCACGCTGCATGCGAACACGGCGGCGGATGTGCCGGCGCGTCTGGAGGCGCTCGGGTCGCTCGCGGGGCTGACGGACCGTGCTCTGAGCGCGCAGGTGCTGTCCGCGATCGACCTCGTGCTGCACATGCGCCGCGACGGCGCGCACCGAGTGCTGGATTCGGTCGCGATCCTCTGCCGCGGGGCCGACGGGCGCCTCACCAGTGAGTTGGCAGCACGGTTCACCGGGGACAATGCGCGGTTCTTCCCGGCGTTCGACCAGATCGAGGCGAGGCTGCGATGACTGCGGCGCGTGCTTCGGTCCCCGTCGGCCCCGCTCGGCTCGACCGCCCTGCCCAGCTCGACCGCGCGGTCCGGCGCGCCCGCCCGGCCCGAGGCGCGAATCCCGCGCCGGCGGAGCTGACGGCCCTGCTCGACCAGGTGTCCATGGTGCTGCAGGGCGGCATCGCACCGTCGCGCGCCTGGGCTGCCGTCGCCGCCGCGCAGGAGGCGGAGGCGCCGAAGGCTCTCGCGCAGCGGATCGCTCTCGGCGCCGTTCCCGACGGCGACGACCCGCACCTGCGGGCCCTGGCGCTCTGTCTGCGCATCAGCGCCACCAGCGGCGCGGCGGCGAGCAGTCTGCTGCTGCACCTCGCGGGTTCCCTGCGGGACCTGGCCGATGCAGAGCGCGCCCGCGACAGCGCGTTCGCCGGCCCGAAGGCGACGGCGCGGATCCTGATGGCGCTGCCGCTGGCGGCGCTCGTGCTCGGATTCGCGCTCGGCGCGGACCCGCTCAGTGTTCTGTTCGGCTCCCCCGCCGGTCTCGGTCTGCTGGCGCTCGGAGGGACGCTGACCGCCGCGGGCTGGTGGTGGATGCTGCGCCTTCTGCACGTGGCCCGGGGGACGGTTCCGCACGTGGACCCCAGCATCATCCTGGATGTTCTGGCCGCCGTGATCGAAGCGGGGTCACCGCTCGCGCACGCGCTGCGAGCCGTGGGCCGCGCGCTGGGCGATAAACCGCCCGGCCCGGAACTGGTCCGCGCGGGGTTCGCCCTCGAACAAGGGGTCGCCGCGACGGTTGCGCTGTCCCGATTGGGCGGCGAGCTCGCCTCGATCCGCTCCACCGCTATCCTCGCGCACGCAACGGGTGCGCAGCTGGCGCCGCTTCTGCGGATGCAGGCTCGGGACCTGCGGCGCTCCCGCGCCCGCGATGCGGAAGCGGCGGCGGCGCGGCTCGCCGTCCGGCTCGTCCTGCCGACGGGGGTCGCGATCCTGCCCGCGTTCGTGGCGCTCGGCATCGTCCCGATCATCATCGACCTGCTCACCGCCGATCTGGGCCTGATCCTCGGCGGCGGGTAGCCCACCCACCGCTGGCTCCGTCGGCCTCCCTCCTGCGCCCCCGACGGCCCCGTCGGCCTCCCGCCTGCAGCGCCGGCAACCCCCGCCCCTCTCCCCCGCTGTCTCCGGGCCGCCCGGCCCGGTTGGAGAAAGAAGGAGAAACCATGTCCACCACCACGATCCGCCGACGCATGAACCGCACAATCGGCACCCTGCGCACCCGACTCGCCCGTGAGGACGGCGCCACGACCGCGGAATACGCCATCACTCTTCTCGCCGCCTGCGGGTTCGCGGCTGTGCTGGTCGCACTGCTGCGGTCCGAGGAGGTGCAGAGCCTGCTGATGGGCATCGTCACCAGTGCCCTGGGAATGGGCGGCTGATGATGACGGCACTTCGCGGCGAGCGCGGTGCCGTCACGGCGGAGACGGCTGTGGTGCTCACGGTCGTCTCCGCCCTCCTCCTGCTGATCGCGCAGGTGGGGGCAGTGATGGCCGACGGCGCCCGCCTGCACGACGGCGCCTCCGCGACTGCGCGCGCCGCTATGCGCGGCGAGGACGATCCGGCGCGTGATGGCCGTGCCGTCGCCGGGGACGGCGCTCAGTTCAGCATGTCGCGGTCCGGTGACCTCGTGACGGTGCGGGCAACGAAGGAGCACCGCCTCGCCGGTGGGCTGCTCGGCGGCCTCAGCCTGACGCTGAGGTCGGAGGCGACGGCGCGCCTGGAACCGCATCTGGCACCGGGTGGTGCACCGTGACGCCCCGCCGGCCCGCGAGCGCCGCTCCTGTTGGAGCGCGCCGCCGCGTGATCGGGCGGTGCGGCTCGGAGGAGGGATCGGCACCGGCAGCGATGCTGACGTGGTGCTCCATCGCGTCGCTGCTGCTCGCCCTCGTGGTCATGCTCGGCCAGGTGCACATCGCCCATGCCCGTGCGCAGGGTGCGGCAGATCTGGCGGCGCTCTCGGGCGCGGACGCGGCCGCTGTTGGGGCCGACGGGTGCTCCACTGCGGCCATGATCGCGCACGCGAACGGGGCGGATGTGCTCTCCTGCAGCAGCGACGGTCAGGACGTCGTCATCGAGGTGCGGCTCCCTGCGGGACGGATCGGATCCGCGCGCGCCATCGCCCGTGCCGGTCCCGCACCCACCGGCGCCGAGCGCTCTGGTTAGGGTGGAAGGCAGATCCCCGATTCTGGGACAGGACGTGAGCAGCGAACCAGCATCCGCCCAGTTCACTCCGCCTCCAATGGTCCACGCCATCACGGGGCACCTCTTCACCGGCGCGATCAAGGGCGTCATCATCATCGGTGTGCTGTGGGCGGCCAGGGTGGTCGGTCTGGTCCCGCGTTCGTCCCTGGACTCGATCATCGGTTTCGTCGACATGATGGCCCTCGTGGGCGAGACGGCCCGGCGGGTCGTGGGGGGTGTCCCTATGTTTCGAGTCAAGCCGCGAGAGCGGTCGGCTCGGGGGTAGGGGCGGTTGTCGGTGGCTGGTAGTAGGTGCCGTCGCGGAGCATGGCGTAGATGACGTTGCAGCGGCGGCGGGCTAGGCAGATCACGGCGGCGTTGTGCCGTTTGCCTTCGGCGCGTTTGCGATCGTAGTAGGCCTTGGAGATGGGGTCGTGGTTGGAGGCGACCCAGGCGGAGTAGAACAGGGCGTTCTTCAGGCGTTTGTTCCCTGACCGGGCGGGGAACTCTCCGCGGATCGAGGTGCCTGATCTGCGGGTGACCGGCGCGATCCCGGCATAGGCCGCGAGGTGGCTGGCGGACTCAAACGCGGAGCCATCACCGATCGCGAGGAGGATCTGGGCGGCGGTCTTGATGCCGATCCCCGGCATGCTCATCAAGACCGAGGCGAGAGGGAAGTCCTCCAGCATGCCCTCCACTTCGTGGGCCACGGTCGCGCGCTGTTCTTTCAGCTCTTTAACCTGGCCAGCGACTCGGGGGATCACCAGCTCAACCGCTGCGGTGGCGGGCACGATGACGGTCTGCTCGCTAAGGGCTGTGAAGATCTGCTCGACCAGCGTCTCGGGGTCGCGGCGTGAATGCGCGCGGGCGAACCGCAGCACCTTCCCTCGGCCGGCACTTCGGAGGCCGGTGGGTCCGCCAAACTTCTCCAGCAGGTCCAGCACGAGCCCAGTGGAAAGCTTCCCGCCTGCGAAGACGCGCTCGAGCGCGGGGTGGATCTGGGTGAGCAGGGACCGGATCCGGTTCAGCGCCCTTGTGGTCTCGTGAGCGAGGTCCTCATCGAACCCGGCCAGAACCTTCAGCGCGGAGAGGACCTCGCTGTCACGATCGACCTGCCGGAGGGTGTGAGGCATGGTGCGGGCCGTGTCGGCGATGATGAAAGCATCCCGCGCATCAGTCTTTGACCTGCCCGGATACAGATCCGCGGCCTTCCGCATCGCCAATCCGGGAAGGTAGGCGACTGTGCAGCCGGTATCCCGGGCCACCGCGATCGGCAACGCTCCGATGGTGTTCGGCTGATCGACGACCAGCAGAACTTCGCCGTGGTTCTGCAGCTGGGTGAACAGCTCGCGAAGTTTGGTCTCGTCCTGCGGGAGGGGCTTGTCGAACAGCTTGTTCCCCTCCGGGTCGAGTGCGCACGCGTGGTGAGCTGTCTTCCCGACGTCCAGGCCGATCACGACCGCGAACCCTGTGTTCATGACGCTGTCCTCCTCATCACTGCTGGCCGCAGTCTCGACACCCGATGCCGGCACCCACGTTACGAAGAGACCTCAGACAGAGCTGGGCCGTGTCCCTATCAGCGGTCAACGCGTGTCTCTCGACCGGGCGGCAACACCCCCCGGACCATCAATGGCAGGGCAACAAAGCCATACCCGGCCGAGCGACCAGACCCCGTCCATCGGGGTGCTCACAAGGTAACGGGCGGAACTGGCCCGACGGGTTGCGCGGCTAGTCCGACGGCACGCGGTCGAGCAGAGCCCGCAGCAGCCGCACCGCCCCCGCCTTCGACAGCGGTTCGTTGCCGTTGCCGCACTTCGGGGACACCACGCAGGCGGGGCACCCGTCGGCGCAGCGGCATGACTCGATGAGGTCCGCCGTCGCCGAGAGCCACGACTGCGCCGTCGCGTAGCCGCGCTCGGCGAAGCCCGCACCACCGGGGGCGCCGTCGTACACGAAGATTGCGGGCCCGCCCACATCCGGGTGGTGGGCGCTCGACAGCCCGCCGAGGTCCCACCGGTCGCAGGTGGCGAGCAGCGGCAGCAGGGAGATCTGCGCATGCTCCGCGGCATGCAGCGCGCCCGGCAGGTCCGCCGCCTCGATCCCCGCCGCCTCCGTCAGGGCCGACGGGATCTCGAACCACACCGCCGCGGTCTGCAGCGTGCGCGGCGGCAGGTCCAGCTTCCGGTTCGCGATCACGGCGGAGGTGTAGATGTCCCGTACCTGATACCCGGTGACCTGACTGGTGACGTCCACGCGGCCTGTGCACACCTGCACCTCGCCCCAGCGCACAGAGTCGCGCACCTGTCGGATCGTCAGCGACGTCTGCGACTGAGGGTGCGTGGTGTGCGGCGGCGCTTCCCGGTGCACCATCGCCACGTTCGCATCCGCATCGAGCCGGTCCACCACGAAGCTGACGCCCTGGTGCAGGTACACCGCGCCGTCATGCACGTGCGTGTGCGCGGAGCCGCCGTCCACAGTGCCGATCAGCTGCCCCGTCTCCGAATCCACGATCCTGACGGGCTCACCGCCGCTGCCGCGCAGGTCCGTGAGGTCGTGCGCGTTCGCATCCAGCGTCCAGAACCAGCCCGATGCTCGCCGTCGCAGCACGCGCCGCGCCGCGAGTTCGTCGAGGAGCTCCCGCGCCGTCGGCCCGAACACGTGCTCCTCCCCGTCCCGGATCGGCAGCTCGGACGCGGCCGCCGCCAGGTGCGGGGAGAGCACGTACGGGTTCTCCGGGTCGAACACGGCCGCTTCCACGTCCTGATCCAGGATCGTGTCCGGGTGGGTGACCACGTACTGGTCCAGGGGGTCGTCGCGCGCCACGAACAGGGCGAGGCCGCCGTCGGCCCCGCTGGCGGAGGAGCGGCCCACGCGCCCGAACTGCTGGAACAGGGAGGCGCGGGTGCCGGGCCACCCCGTCACCACCACGGCGTCGAGCCCGGCGATGTCGATGCCGAGCTCCAGGGCGTTGGTGGAGGCGAGGCCCCGCAGGTCGCCGCTGCGCAGCCGCTGTTCGAGGGCGCGGCGCTCCTCCGGCAGGTAGCCGCCGCGGTAGGCCGCCACCACTCGGCCGGCGTCGGGCCGGCGGCTCTCCAGGATCCGCTGGGCGGTGCGCGCCACCAGTTCGCTGGAGCGGCGGGCGCGGGTGAACACGAGGGTCTGCGCCCCGGCATCCACGAGGTCGGCGAGGAGCCCGCCCGCTTCGGCGGGTGGTGACGCATCCGCGGGCGGCTGCCAGAACGCGATAGTGCGGCCCGCATGCGGGGACCCGTCGGCCGTGACGGCGGTGACGGACTCCCCGGTGAGGCGGGAGGCGGAGGCCGACGGGGCCGCGGAGGTGGCGGAGGCGAGGATGAACGTGGGGTTCGCGCCGTAGTGGCGGGCGATGCGCTGCAGGCGGCGCATCACCATGGCGGTGTGGGCGCCGAAGACGCCGCGGTACACGTGGCATTCGTCGATGATGATGTAGCGCAGCGCCCGCAGGGTGTGCACCCAGTGCTCGTGACCGGGCAGGATCCCGAAGTGCAGCATGTCCGGGTTGGTGAGGATGAGGTTGGCGTGGCTGCGGATCCAGCGGCGCTCCTCGCTCGGGGTGTCGCCGTCGAACGTGGCGGCGCGGACCTCGGGCATGCCGGCGTCGCGGGCCAGGGTCCGGACCGAATGCAGCTGGTCCTGCGCGAGCGCCTTCGTGGGCGCAATGTAGAGGGCGGTGGCGCGCTTCGCCTCCGAGCGGGGCGCCGCGAGCGCCGTCAGCACCGGCATCAGGTAGGCGAGTGACTTCCCGGACGCGGTGGAGGTGGCGATCACGCAGTGGCGGCCGGCGCGGGCGAACTCGGCGGCCTCCACCTGGTGGGTGTAGGGCTCGCGGACGCCGCGGTCCTGCAGAGCGAGGACGAGCCGGGGGTCGATCCAGCGGGGCCAGGGTGCGTGCTGGGCGGCCCGGCCGGGCATGCGTTCGAGGCGGAGGAGGCTCTCCGCCCGATCGATGGGTCCCGTTATCCGCTCAACGAGCTGTGCCGCGGTTGTCATTGCCGCACAATGGTAGTCATGAGCCACCCATCTCACCCCGCGTCGAACGCGAACTCACCCCGTGACCCCCGCCGCCAGCCCGCCCACCCCTCCCATCCGCAGCAGCCCGGTCAGCCTGGTCATCCTGCTCAGCCCGGTGGACCCGGTCAGCCTGGGCGGTCCGCTCAGTCGCAGCAGCCGGGCCGACGGGGCCCCAGCAGTGGGGCCGGTCAGCCGGCGGCGAGTGGACAGGCACCGGTGTGGCAGCAGCAGCCGGTGCAGCAGTCCTACGAGGTTCCGAAGCTGTTCGAGACCGGGCTGCGCCGTGTCCAGGGAGGTGGCACAGGGCTGCGTCGCCGAGCGGGCGCGCAGCCGCAGCAGCCGCCGTCGGTTCCGCGCGGGCCCGGTACGACGGGCCAGCCGCAGGGTCCGGGATACGGGGGCCAGCAGCAGTTCGCACAGCCGCAGGGAGTGTCCGGGGGTCCCAGGCCGCGCCGCCAGGCGCCTGCGCCGGCCCTCGACCAGTGGGGCCAGCCGGTCACCCAGCCGCAGCAGATCCAGCCGGAGTCGGCGTGGGGCACGCAGCTGCGCCGCATCGAGGCGGTCAACAATGAGGTCAGGACCGTCAACTGGCGCGCCGTCATCGGCTGGCTCATGGTGCCGGTGCTGCTGCTGGTGCTCGCGGCGTCGTTCCTGCTGTACGCGCTGACGTTCGGTGTCCTCGGTACGGCGTTCTACGGCACCGTCGCTTTCTGCTCCCTCGTGGTGATCATCCTGGTGATGTTCCTGGTGGACATGTGGCACCCGATGCCGGTCTATATGAAGATCATCGCGGTGCTGTGGGGTGCGGGCGTGTCCACGATGATCGCCGGCATCCTCAATTCCGTGTTCGGCGAGTTCGCGTACGCGTACTTCCTGGATGAGCAGACCGCGCACGCAGCCACCGCGATGTTCTCCGCGCCGGTCACCGAAGAGCTGCTGAAGGGCCTCGGGGTGGCGCTGATCTTCCTGGTGTTCCGCAAGCACATCACGGGCCCGCTGGACGGCATCATCATCGGTGCCCTGGTGGGCGGCGGCTTCGCGTTCGTGGAGAACATTCAGTACTACCTGCGGGCCGCGGAGGCCGGCGGGGTGCAGGCCGCGACCATGCTGATCGTGGTGCGCGGTGTGCTCGGCATCTGGGGTCACTGCGTGTTCACGTCGATGACCGGCATGGTGATCGGCCTGATCGACCGGCGCTTCGGTCTGGTCCCGGCGATCCTCTCGTTCCTGGTGGCGCCGCTGCCGGCGATGTTCCTGCACTTCATGTGGAACTTCTCCTCCACGCTCCTGGGCGGCTTCGGCGGCCTGGTCCTCCTGGCGATCGGCTGGTTCGTCATGTTCACGATCTGGTTCATTCTGATCGCGGTCCTGATCCGCCTCGAATCGGGCCTGACCCGCGCCCGCCTCGGCGACTACGCGAACCAGGGCTGGCTCACCCACGACGAGGTCACCATGCTCGCCACCTGGAGCGGTCGCCGCGAGGGCCGCCGTTGGGCCGCCACGTTCAACGCGAAGCCGACGATGAAGAAGTTCATCCGTCAGGCGGCGGAGCTGGCGTTCACCCGTCAGCGTCTGCTGGCCGACGGCGCGAAGCCCCGCCACCTCGAGGCGGAGCAGTACTTCCTCAACCATATGGAGGCGAACCGCGCGAACCTCCTGTCGCAGGCGCGCCAGGCGGGTGTGGTGCCGCAGGGGGTGGGGTATGGCCGCTGAACCGCTGTCCATCGGGCCCCTGCTCGGTCACCTCACGCACAGCGCGTCACCGTTCCGCATCAGCGGCGAGGCGGGGGCCGACGGAGTCCTCCCTCCGATCGACGCGCTGCGCGCGGACCTTGCGGCCGCTGACTTCACCGTCACCCGCATCAATGAGGTCCTCTCCCCCATGGCGCAGCGCGCCCTGGAGGCGGAGAACGCGATCCCGGCGCAGCGGGAACTGGCGGTCAGTGAGCACCCGTCGGCCCTGCTCATGCGGCTGCTCGCGCTCGGCGCCGCTCTGCCCGCGGACGAGGTCGAGGAGGTTCTGCCCACGCTGACGGTGGCGGGTGCGCTGGCGCTCGGCCTACTCACCCCCGCCGGCGATCCCGCCGGTGGGGCCCTCGGGCGCGACGCTGACGGCCGGCCGCGCCTCGTGCGCGCCGCCATCGACCTGCGCCCCTACGAGGCCGAGGACGACGACGGCGCCATCCTCTGGTGGATCGCCTCCGACCTCGGCGAGACCGCCACCGGCCGCGCCCTCGACGGCGACCACGTCCTCGGCATCGGCGGCGCCACCTCCACCCTCATCGCCCTCACCCCGCGCAGTGAGGTGCGCAGCGCCCTCGACCTCGGCTGCGGCTGCGGCATCCAGGCGCTGCACGCCGCCCGCCACGCCCGCAGCGTCATCGCCACCGACATCTCCGAGCGCGCTCTCGCGTTCACCGCGTTCAACGCCCTCCTCAACCGAGAATCGCTGCCCGACGGGTGCGCCCTGGAGCTGCGTCAGGGCTCCATGTTGGAGCCCGTCGCCGGGGAGCGCTTCGACCTCGTAGTCTCGAACCCGCCGTTCGTCATCACCCCGCGCACCCCCGGCGGGGACACGTGGACCTACCGCGACGGGGGCCGCGCCGGTGATGCCCTCGTCGCCGACCTCATCCGCGACCTCCCGAACCATCTGGAGCCGGGCGGCATCGCCGCCATGCTCGCGAACTGGGAGATCACCGCCGGTGCCGACTGGCGGGAGCACCCGTCGGCCTGGCTCGACGGCTCGGACGTGGACGCGTTCGTCATCCAGCGCGACCGGGAGGACCCCGCCTCCTACGCGCAGACGTGGCTGCGCGACGGCGGCCTCACCCCGCGCGATGACCGCTGGGCGGCGATGATGACCGCCTACCTAGAGGACTTCGCGTCCCGAGATGTGGAGGAGGTCGGCTTCGGGTACGTGATCCTCCACCGGCCGACGGACACCCGCCCCGCGGTGCGGTTGCTCGATGAGGTGGGGACCACGGGGCAGGGGCCGCTGGGTCCGCGACTGAAGGGAATGCTGGTGAACGCCGTCACCCTGGCGGGCCTCAACGATGATGACCTGCTCGCATCCCACCTCGCGCGCGCGGACGACGTCATGGAGCGCCGCCACTTCGTGCCCGGGGCGGAGGACCCCGTCATGATCGATCTGGTGCAGGGCGGCGCGTTCGGACGCACTCTGCCGCTCACCTCGGAAATGGCCGGTGTGCTGGGCGTTCTCGACGGCACCCACCCGCTGAAGCCGCTCGTCCAGGCATACGCAGCGCTGTCCGGTGAGGAGCTGGAGGAGGTGAGCGAGCGGGTCCTGGAGCAGGTGCGGACACTTCTCCACTGGGGATTCCTCTCTTTCCGGGCCGAATGACGAGGGTGCTACATTCATGGCGACCAGGCCGTAGACGTTGATCGAGGAGAGTGCCGCCGTGAGTGCAGACCGCAATCTGGTGATTGTCGAGTCCCCCGCCAAGGCCAAGACCATTGGCCGCTACCTCGGTGACGACTTCACCGTGGCCGCATCCGTCGGCCACATCCGCGACCTGCCGCTGCCGAAGGACCTCCCGGCGGAGCTGAAGAAGGGCCCGTACAAGAAGTTCGCCGTCGATGTGGAGAACGGGTTCGAGCCCTACTACGTGGTCTCCCCCGACAAGAAGAAGACGGTCACCGAGCTGCGCCGCCTGCTGAAGGACGCCGACGCCCTCTACCTCGCCACCGATGAGGACCGCGAGGGAGAGGCGATCGCGTGGCACCTGCTGGAGACGCTGAAGCCGAAGAAGTCGCTGCCGGTGTACCGCATGGTGTTCCACGAGATCACCAAGGACGCCATCCAGCGCGCCCTCAACGAGACCCGCGAACTGGACCACCGCCTGGTCAACGCGCAGGAGACCCGCCGCATCCTCGACCGCATCGTCGGCTACGAGCTCTCCCCCGTGCTGTGGCGCAAGGTGCAGCGCGGGACGTCCGCGGGTCGTGTCCAGTCCGTCGCCACCCGCCTCGTGGTGGACCGCGAACGCGAACGCATGGCGTTCGTCCCCTCCTCCTACTGGGACATCACCGGCGAGTTCTCCACCGCCGACGGGGCCGACCGCACCGCGGACACCCCCGCGTTCACGGCGCTGCTGCGCACCGTGGACGGCGCCCGCATCGCCTCCGGCCGCGACTTCACCGATGCCGGTGAGCTGAAGAACCCGTCGGTCACGGTCCTCACCGAGGAGTCCGCCGCCTCCCTCATCTCCGCGATCGACGGAGAGCCCGCAACGGTCTCCGGTCTCGAATCGAAGCCGTACACGCGCCGGCCCGCCGCCCCGTTCACCACGTCCTCCCTGCAGCAGGAGGCGTCCCGCAAGCTGCGGATGAGCGCCCGCCAGACCATGTCCACGGCGCAGCGGCTGTACGAGAACGGCTACATCACCTACATGCGAACCGACTCAGTGGTGCTGTCCGGTGAGGCGATCCGCGCCTCCCGCGCCCAGGCCGCCGACCTCTACGGCGCCGAGTATGTGCCGGACCGTCCCCGCGTGTACTCCTCGAAGTCGAAGTCCGCGCAGGAGGCGCACGAGGCGATCCGCCCCGCCGGTTCGAACTTCCGAACCCCCGCCGAGGTGGGGTCGCAGCTCAGCGGTGACGAGTTCCGCCTGTACGAGCTGATCTGGAAGCGCACCATCGCCTCCCAGATGGCGGATGCGAAGGGCACCACCACGTCGGTCACCCTCGGCGTCTCCGGTAAGGGCCGCACCGCCGAGTTCACTGCATCAGGCACCATCATCACGTTCCGCGGATTCCTCGCCGCCTACGAGGAGTCCCGCGACCAGGGCCGCTACGACGACGACGCGAAGGACAAGCGCCTGCCGCAGATGTCGGAGGGGCAGGCGCTGTCGGTGGTGTCGCTGACGCCGGACGGCCACGAGACCACCCCGCCGCCGCGCTACACCGAAGCATCCCTGGTGCGCGCACTGGAGGAGCGCGGCATCGGCCGCCCCTCCACCTACGCCGCCACCATCGGCGTGATCCAGGACCGCGGCTACGTGTTCAAGAAGGGCACCGCGCTGGTGCCGAGCTGGCTGGCTTTCTCCGTGGTGCGCCTGCTGGAGGAGCACTTCGGCAAGCTCGTGGACTACGACTTCACCGCCGATATGGAGGCGGGTCTGGACCGCATCGCCGCAGGCACCCAGGACCGCACCGAATGGCTGAAGGACTTCTACTTCGGTCCGGAGAACGCCGGGCCGGGCGCAGCGCCCGACGCCGCCCACGGCCTGAAGACCCTGGTGGACGACCTCGGCGAGATCGATGCCCGGGCCATCAACACCACCGAGCTCGGCGAGGGCATCGACCTGCGCATCGGCCAGTACGGCCCGTACGTGGAGAGGACCGTGGACGGCTCCCCCGTGCGCGCCAACGTGCCCGGTGACTTGGCGCCCGATGAGCTGACCCTGGAGAAGGCGAAGGAGCTGCTGGAGCGTCAGAAGGACGACGGCCGCGCCCTCGGCACCGACCCCGACACCGGCAACGAGATCATCGTGAAGGACGGCCGCTTCGGCCCTTACTTCACCGAGGTCCTCGAGGTGGACGAGTCGATCCCGAAGACGAAGCGTCCGAAGCCGCGCACCGGGTCCCTGCTGAAGTCGATGGACATGGCGACCGTGACGCTCGAGGACGCCCTCAAGGTGATGCGCCTGCCGCGGGTGGTGGGCACCGAGGAGGACGGCACCGAGATCACGGCGCAGAACGGCCGCTACGGCCCGTACCTGAAGAAGGGCACGGACTCGCGGTCCCTGCAGAGTGAGGACCAGATCTTCTCCATCACCCTGGAGGAGGCGCAGGCGATCTACGCGCAGCCGAAGACCCGCGGCCGCGCCGCCGCGAAGCCGCCCCTGAAGGAGCTCGGCACGGACCCGACCAGTGAGAAGCCGATCGTGGTGAAGGACGGCCGGTTCGGCCCGTACATCACGGACGGCACCACCAACGTGACCCTGCGCCGCGACGATGTGCTGGAGAACCTGACGCACGAGATCGCAGTGGAGCGCCTCGCGGAGAAGCGCGCGAAGGGCCCGGCGAAGCGCCGGACCACGAAGCGCACCACCACCCGCAAGGCGCCCGCGAAGAAGACCACGACCTCGAAGGCCGCGCAGAAGAGGTGACCCGCGCGCCGCGCCCGTCCCGCGGCGCGGCGGCATGGACCCTCCGTTCCTCCCCCCCCCGAGGACCGTCCGATCGAGCTGGGGGATGCGAACGCGATCGTGCCGGGCATGGGCACGGTGGGTCGTGCCGCGTACCGTGAGCTGACCGAGGAGTACGGGTACTCCGTGCTCAGTGTGGAGCACGACCACCAGCGCGTGAAGGAGATGCGGGCGTCGGGCGTCGGGCCTCGGGCACGTCTACGACGAGTAGCCTGCCAGTCCTCCACAGTCGCGTCAGTACCGCTCGGGTTCTCTCGCGGGGATCTGCGAGAATGGCGGCATGCTTTCGCTGACTCCCCCTGCTGCCCGCACCGCTGAGAGCGGACTGTTCATCTCCCTGGAGGGCGGCGACGGCGGCGGCAAGACCACCCAGATGCCGCGCGTGCACGAGTTCCTCTCCGGCCCCGAGAGCCCGTTCGTCGGCTTCTCCTCGGGGGCCGACGGGTCCCGGCCCGGCGGGGCTCCGACCGGCCCGCCGGTGCTGCGGACGAAGGAGCCGGGCGGCAGCGCTCTGGGCGCCGAGCTGCGTTCCCTGATCCTGCATTCGGACCATGTGGCGGACCGCGCGGAGGCGCTGATGTACGCCGCGGACCGCGCCCACCATGTGGAGACGGTGATCCGGCCGCATCTGGACGCCGGCGGGATCGTGCTGACGGACCGGTATCTGGATTCGTCGGTCGCGTACCAGGGGGCGGGCCGCACCCTCCCGGTCGAAGACGTCGAGTCGCTGAGCATGTGGGCGGTGGGCGGTCTGATGCCGAACCTGACGCTGCTGCTGGACATCGCACCTCAGAAGCTGGCGGAGCGCCGCGATGTGGGGACGCATGACCGGCTGGAGCGCGAGGCCCTCGACTTCCATGAGCGCGTCCGTTCCGCGTACCTGGAGCGTGCAGCGAAGGAGCCGGACCGGTGGGCCGTGATCGATGCAGGCGCGGGGATCGATGAGGTCACTGAGCAGCTGCGGGACGCCATCACCGGATGGGCCCGCACGCACGCCGCCGTGGTGGCGGAGAAGCTGGGACAGCTGTGAGCGTGTGGGATGAGGTCGTCGGCCAGCGGGCCGCGATCGAGCAGTTCACGCGGGCCCTCGCCCCCGGCGGGAATCTGGCGCAGGCGTGGCTGATCGCGGGGCCGCCCGGGTCGGGCCGGTCGATTGCGGCGCGGGCGTTCGCGGCGGCGCTGCAGTGCGAGCAGGCCAACGGGTGCGGGCAGTGCCACGCGTGCCGCATGGTCCTCGCGGGGTCCCACGCCGATGTGGCGGTGGTGGCGACGGATACGCTCTCGATCTCGAAGGACGAGGTGCGGTCACTGGTGGCGACTGCGCAGCGCTCCCCCGCGACCGCGCCGTACCGCATCATCATCGTGGAGGATGCGGACCGGATGAGCGCGGGCACGTTCAACGTGCTGCTGAAGGCGATCGAGGAACCACCGCCGCGGACGATCTGGATGCTGTGCGTGCCGTCGGCGCAGGACATGGCGCAGACGATCCGGTCCCGCTGCCGGCTCGTCACGCTGGTGACACCGGCGCCGGCGGATGTGGCGGACCTGCTTGCGCGCCGGGACGGCGCGGATCCGCAGACGGCGAGCCGGGCGGCGCGGGCAGCGCAGGGCCATATCGGGATTGCGCGCCGGTACGTGCATCAGCCGGAGGCACTGGCTCAGCGCGAGGAGGCGGCGCGGGCGCTGCTGGCGCTGACCAGTGTGGGCGGCGCGGTTGCATATGCGCAGAAGCTGGTGGAGGCGGCGAACGCGGAGGCGAAGGATGAAGCCGACCGGGTGGCGCAGTCGCAGCAGGAGGAGTTCCTGCGCGCCACGGGTCAGGAAGCTGCGGGGCGGATCCCGCCGCAGCTGCGGTCGCAGCTGAAGCAGCTGGAGGATGAGGCGAAGAAGCGCGCCACCCGCATGACCCGCGATGTGATCGACCGGTTCCTGCTGGACATCCATTCGGTGTTCCGCGATATGCTGACCCTGCAGCTGAATGCGGGTGCGGAGATCATCAACGAGGGTGTGATGGATGCTCTGCAGGCGCGCGCGGAGTACAGCACGCCGGCGTCGAGCCTGGCGATGCTGGATGCGGTGGGGACGGCGCGTGAGCGCATCGGCGGGAACGTGCCGCCGCAGTTGGCGCTGGAGGCGCTGCTGGCTCAGGCCGCGCTCGGCTGAGCGGGGCCCACGGGGTCAGTCCTACGCCTGGTCTTCGTTCGCGACGTCATCGCGCGTGCTGTCATCGGCCTGGTCGGCCTTCGCGCCATCGGCCTCAGCACCGTCGCGCTTGCCGTCCTCGGCCTTGGCGGCGTCGGCTTTGGCGGCGTCCGCCTTCGCGGCCTTCTCGATCTCCTTCTGCAGGAGCTTCTCGTCGATGATCGACTTCTCCTCGAAGCGATCCACAAAGTCCACTTCGTTGTCGTCGAGAACCGCCGGCGGCAGCTCCTCACCGGTGGATTCGTCACCGGACCGGGTCTCCGAGTGGGCGCCGCAGCCGTACTGCAGGGACACCACGCGACCATCTGCCGGGGACCATTCATTGGTGCACACACCGAACTCCTGGCGCAGCGACCCGGACAGCAGGGACAGGAACCCGCACGAGGAGCAGTGCGCCTGCACCGTGCCGCGGCGGCGACGGTTGGACAGCGGCTTCGGTCCGAAGTCGCTGCCGTGCCAGCGGGTCGCGGCCTCCTCGCGGCCCTCACGGGACAGCACACGGGGGCGCCCCAGGCCCAGCTCCCACTGCACCGCGCGGTCCTCCTCCGCGGCGTCGGTCTGCTCGAAGCCCTGTTCGAGGCGCTCATCGAACTCGCGGTACGGGAGGACGTCGTCGGCTCCCACATCGGAGGGGCGCAGGCGCTCCGCCCACGGCTTCCACTCCGGCGCCAGGAGGGCGTCATCGCCCGGGACCAGCGCGGTCTCGCACACCGTCGGCTGCTTCGCGCGGGGTGCGCGCGCAAGCGTCACGATCCAGTACCAACCGGCGTAGCCCTCGATGGTGGATTCGAACACGTGGGTGACCAGGCGTTCGCCGGTCGCTTCGGCGCGCACATGCGCACCCACCTGTCCTGACTCGGTGACGTCCACGAGCGCCTCAGCGGCCAGGTCAACGGCCGCTGCGCTCACGGCGTCCAGCTTCGCCTTCTTCGTCATGCTCACGCCTCGAAATCGTCGGCAACGGCACGCAGCACGGAGGCGATCTTCTCCGCCTGCTGCTTCTCGGGGTAGCGGCCGCGGCGGAGCGACGTCGAGGCTCCGTCCAGCAGCTGCATGAGGTCCTCAACGATCAGCACCATGTCCTTCGCGGGGGTGCGGCGGTTGCGCGCCACGGACGGGCTGCGCTCCAGGAGCTGAACGGACAGCGCCTGGGGTCCGCGGCGACCGTCGACCATGTCGAACTCGACGCGTGTGCCCGGACGCAGGCTGGTCAGACCATCGGGGAGGACCGAGGCGTTCACGTATACGCTGGTCCGATCCTCGCTGGTGATGAATCCGAAGCCCTTCTCCACGTCGAAGAACTTCACTCGTCCCTTGGGCACGTCTCTCGCACTCCTCGTTCTCGGCTCGCCTGCGTCAGCGGTCGCAGGGTTCTGCGCGCGACGCATCTGTGATCGTTGATCCGCTCCAGTCTACCCGGCGGGCCGCCACACCCTGTACGCGGGAACGGGCCTCTCCTCGGTCGGCTCCACCACGAGCGACGGGTCGATCGCCGCCAGCAGGCGCCGCAGCAGCCCCGCTGTGAAGCCCCACACGAACGCATCGTCATCCGGGTCGTCCGGGTCCTGCGGCAGATCGTACGCCTCCCCCATGCTGCGGCCCATCGCCCGCGCCCAGCACACCACCGCTGGGTCGCTGAGCGAACCGGGGCCCCGCAGCGGCGGGCACAGCACCCGGTGCACCTCCGCTTCGCTCAGGGTGAGGGAGGCGGGGGCCGACGGCATCCACGCGATGACCGGCACCACCCGGATGTCCCGCAGCGCCAGCACCACCGGGGGGAGGGCCCCGAGCACCGTGAAGCGGTCCGCGCTCAGCCCCACCTCCTCCCATGTTTCGCGCACGGCGGTGGCTTCGGCGGTGGCGTCGCCCGGGTCGCGTCGGCCGCCCGGCAGCGCGAACTGGGCCGGCTGGGAGCGCATCGTGTGGGCGCGCTCCTCGATGAGGATCGCGGCGTCGTCCAGGCTGGTGCCGCTGATCAGCGCGAGCACCGCCGAGTCGGATACGGCGCCGTCCTGGGCGGGGACATCAGCCCAGGGGCGCTCGGCGGCGAGGTGGGTGCGCAGGGCGTCGAGGAACGCGGGGACCCTGTCAGGACTGGGCGGAGTGCTCACGCAACCCCCACCTGGGGGCACGCCTCCTGCAGCGGGCAGGCGCCGCAGTCGGGCCGACGCGCCGTGCATACGCGCCGCCCGTGCAGGATCATCTGATGGCTGAGCAGGGTGAGGTCGGTGTCGCCGTGGGCCGCCTCCGCCACCGCGACCACGTCCTTCTCGATCGCCAGGGGGCTCTTCTTCGCGCTCCAGCCGAAGCGCGCGGACAGGCGGCCCACGTGCGTATCAACGGTCAGCAGGGACTGCCCGAACCAGTTGCCGCGCACCACGTGGGCCGTCTTGCGGCCCACTCCGGCGAGGGCTTCCAGCGCGTCCTGATCGTCCGGGACCTCGCCGCCGTGGTCGGCGAGCAGCTGCTGGGAGAGCCGGATGACCCGTTCCGCGCGGCGCGCCCCCATGCCCAGGGGGTGAAGGATCTGCGCCACGTGCGCGTGTTCGGCCTCCGCCATCGCCTCGGGCGTGGGATAGGAGCCGAACAGCGCGGGGGTCACCTGGTTGACGCGCACATCGGTGGTCTGCGCGGACAGAACGGTCGCCACCAGCAGTTCGAAGGCGGTGGTGAAGTCCAGTTCGCAGGCGGCGTCGGGGTACAGCTCGTGCAGGACGGTCCGGGCCGTCGGCATGGGCAGAGGGGCGCGGTCCGCGGCGCCGCTCGGAGCGGGCGTGGTCACTGGGAATCTCCGTTCTCTCACCCGTTGATCGATCAGGGGATGTACCCTGTCATGCGTACACCATCACAAGGCTCAGGAGACCATCATCGTGGACGAAAACATCGTACGCTCATCCCCCCTGTTTGCCGCGCTCGACGACGACGGCAAGCAGGCCGTCCTCGACTCGATGACGCAGGAGGACTTCCACCGCGGTTCCGTCATCTTCCGCGAGGGGGATCAGGGCGACCGCCTCTTCATCCTCGGCTCCGGCAAGATCAAGGTGGGCCACGCGTCGGGTGACGGCCGTGAGAACCTCCTCGCCGTGCTCGGCCCGGGCGAGACCCTCGGTGAGCTGTCCCTGTTCGACCCGGCTCCCCGCAACGCCACCGCCACCGCGGTCGCCGAGACCACCCTGTACTCGCTGACCCAGCAGGACCTGTACCGCGTCCTCGCGCAGCGCCCCGAGGTGGCCCGCCACCTGCTCGCATCACTCGCACGCCGCCTGCGCAAGACCAACGACTCCCTTGCGGACCTCGTGTTCGCGGACGTTCCCGGTCGCGTGGCGAAGAACCTGCTGGACCTCGCGCAGCGCTTCGGCCGCCAGACCGATGACGGCATCATGGTCTCCCACGGCCTCACGCAGGAGGAGCTCGCCCAGCTGGTCGGCGCTTCCCGTGAGACCGTCAACAAGGCCCTCGCGGACTTCGCGTCCCGCTCCTGGATCCGCCTGGAGGCACGCGCAGTCCTGCTGATCGACATCGAGCGTCTGCGCCGCCGCGCACGCTGACCCAGCACGAAGAAGCGCCCCGCTTCCCTCACGGCGAACCGGTTCCGGTTCGGACGGTGAGGAGACGGGGCGCTTCTCTCTGTCCAGCGGGGTCCGCTGCGAGACAGGGCGCTGCGGCGGGGCCGACGGGGTCGGGGCTGTTCAGTTGCCCGACAGGTACTCGATCGCCGCTTCCACATTGAGAGCGGCCGCGGACCGCAGCTGCGCACGGTGCTCCTCCGGCACGAACGACAGCTGCTCGCCGTACAGGTGCTCGACCGTCTGATCCACCGTCAGGTCCGCCCACATCGCCGCCTGCACCTCCCGGATTCGCGCCTCACGATGCTCGATCAGCGCGCCGAGGTGCTCATGGATCGCCTGCGGGCCCTCGATCTCGTCCCCGTGACCCGGATGGATGGACACCAGGGTGCCATCGGCCGCCATATCGCGCAGGAAGCCGAGGACATCAAGGTAGGTGCGCAGGGACCCGTCGGCCATGATCACCGACGTGCCGTGCCCGAGAACGGTGTCGCCCGTCAGAAGGCGCCCGCCCGGCAGCAGCAGGCAGAGGGAGTCGCCCGTGTGCCCGGGGGTGCGGATCACCTCCGCGACGGGGTCATCCATCGGGCCGATCAGGTCCGGGATGGGGGTGCTGCGGGGCACGAGGTGGGGGTCGGCGGCCCACACGGGGATCTCACGGCGACCGGACCGCCTCGACGCGGCCGACAGAGCGCGCTGCAGCGCGGCCACACCGTCGGTGTGATCGGCGTGATGGTGCGTGAGCACGATGCCGCCGACCTCATGGGCGCCGGTCGCGACGACCACGTCCAGCAGCTCCTGCAGGTGGTCGCGATCGGCCGGACCGGGGTCCACCACCCACACGGTCTCGCCGCGGGTCAGGAGGTACGAATTGGTTCCGGACAGCGTCATCGGGCCCGCGTTGGACGCGCGGACCCGATGAAGTCCAGTGGTCACCGGAACTCGGCGATGATGTCCACTTCGACGGGGACATTCATCGGCAGAGCGGCGACGCCGACGGCGGCGCGGGCGTGCTGACCGACCTCACCCTCGAACACGCTCCCGATCAGCTCGGACGCGCCGTTGATGACACCGGGCTGGCCGTAGAAGTCGGGGGCGCTGGACACATATCCAGTCAGCTTCACGATGCGGGTGACGCGGTCGAGGTCACCGATCTCCGCCTTGATGGCGGCCAGTGCGTTCAGAGCAGCGGTCTGCGCATGCTCCTTCGCGCTGTCAGCGCTGACCTCGCGGCCGACGGCGCCCTCCTCCGGCACCTCGCCGTTGACCACCGGCAGCTGACCGGAGGTGTACACGAGGTTGCCGACCACGACTGCCGGCACGTATGCGGCCAGCGGCTTCGCAGTCTGGGGCAGGGTCAGGCCGAGTTCGGCGAGGCGCTTCTCAACAGCGCCGGTGGACTGATCGCTCACTGGTCTCCTCCGATGATGGGCCGCTTGAAGTAGGCGACGAGGGATTCGGGGCCCTGCGGGCCCTGGATCACCTGGACGAGCTCCCATCCATCGGAGCCGAAGTTGTCCAGAATCGCCTTGGTGTTATGGATGAGCAGGGGCGTGGTCAGGTACTCCCATGTGGTGTGTGCAGTCATACCACCAAGACTACGCGGTCTTCTCGTGAGCGGCTTCGAGGACATCGAGCCAGTCCACCACCCCGGGATGCTGCCGCAGCAGGCGGCGGCGCTCACGCTCGGTCATCCCGCCCCACACACCGAACTCGATCCGGTTGTTCAGCGCATCGGCGAGGCAATGATTGAGGACTGGGCAGCCGCGGCAGAACTGCTTCACACGCTGCTGATCCGCTCCGCGGACGAAGAACTCATCGGGGTCCAGTTGTGCACAGGCGCCTTCGGTGGCCCAGAACCGTTCCTCGGTCGGTGTGCGGACGCTGACTGCCGTCACGGATGTGCTCCTTGGAATCGACACTGATTCGAATGTGACCTACATCCTAGGGAGCTGTGCAGCGTTTTCACAAAACGGGGGCTGCGACTGATTGGAGGACCCGTCGGCCCCGACGCCCCCCCGCACCACCCCCACATGGTGTTCACCTCGCGTGCGCGACTGGAGGGGGTCCATTGGGTACTCTGGGTCGCATGGCCCAGACCGAAGCACCGCATCAGCGCCCCGCCGGCGAGCAGCACTCGGTGTCGCTCGCGCTTTCGCAGATCGTCGTCCTGCTCGCGGGGCTTGCAGCGGTGTGCACACTGGCCGGGGTCATGATCGCGGCGCTGTTCCTGCCCGCGGTGGCGCTCACCTCCACCGCCGCAAAGGACGGCGCGGAGCTGTTCGACTCGCTGCCCAGCCAGCTCGAAGTCCAGCCGCTCAACGAGGCGTCCCATATCAAGGCGTCCGACGGCACCCTTCTGGCCACCTTCTACTCCGAGAACCGCATCATGGTCCCGCTGGAGGAGGTGTCCCCCCACCTGCAGCACGCTGTGATCGCCGTGGAGGACCGCCGCTTCTACGAGCACCAGGGCGTGGACGCCAAGGGCACGCTGCGCGCCCTGGCCTCCAACGCGCGCGGCGGTGACACGCAGGGCGCGTCCACCCTCACCCAGCAGTACGTGAAGAACGCACTGCTGGCCGACGCCATGCAGCGCGGCGACAAAGAGGCCATGAAGAAGGCGACCGAGCAGTCCTATTCGCGCAAGCTGCGCGAAGCGAAGCTCGCGATCTCCGTGGAGAAGCGGCTGTCGAAGGAGGAGATCCTCGCGGGGTACCTCAACGCCGCCCAGTTCGGGCCGTCGCAGTACGGAGTGGAGACCGCCGCCCAGCACTACTTCTCCAAGAGCGCCAAGGACCTCAACCCGGGCGAGTCCGCCCTGCTGGCGGGCGTCACGAACGCACCGAACTACTATGACCCCGTCGCGCACCCGAAGAACGCGAAGAAGCGTCGCAACGAGATCCTCCGCAAGATGCGGGCCGAGGACTACATCAGTGACGCGGAGCTGAAGAAGTACTCCGAGCAGCCGGTCAAGGACATGCTCAAGGTCAAGAACATCACCGCCGGCTGTGCGGACGCGGAGGGCTCCGGCTTCTTCTGCGACTACGTCACGAAGTCCCTGCTGAGCGACCCGGCGTTCGCGCCCACGTTCGAAGAGCGCCGCAAGCTGCTGTACGGCGGCGGACTCACCATCACCACCACGCTCGACCCGAAGCGCCAGAAGATCGCCGAGGACGTGGTGAACCGCCGCGTCCCCGCCGAGCACTCCAACGGCTTCGGCCACACCGTCGTGAGCGTGGAGCCGGGCACCGGCAAGATCCTGACCATGGCGCAGAACCGCGTGTACAACCCGCGCCAGGACGCCAAGGAGAACGAGACGTCCCTCAACTTCAACGCCCCCAAGCACATGGGCGGCGGCAGCGGCTTCCCCGTGGGCTCCACGTTCAAGCCGTTCGTGCTGACCACCTATCTGCAGCAGGGCGGGTCCATCTGGGACACGGTCGCCACGAACCGCGAAGTGTTCCGCGAGTTCCCCGCGAAGTGCCTCGGCTCAGGCCGCTGGTTCGAAGGTGCCGGATGGAACCCGGACAACGCCGTGAGCGTCACGCTGCCTCCGAACCAGACCGTTCTGGACGCCACGAAGTTCTCGGTGAACACCTCCTACGCCCGCATCGCTCACCGCTCGGACCTGTGCGAGATCGCCGACACGGCCCGCTCCATGGGCGCCGTCCCGGCGTACTGGGACACCTCCAAGAAGGAGAACCTCAACGTCCCCGTGGAGGACATGTACAAGACGGACCTCTCCCCCGCCGTGCTGGCGCTCGGCGAGCTGAACATCTCCGCCCTGGACATGGCCGCCGCCTACGCGACCTACCCGGCCGGCGGCAAGTTCTGCCGCCCGGTGGCGATCACCTCGGTCACCAACCGCAAGGGTGAGGAGCTGCCGATCACCGGCGGCGAGTGCAAGGACGTCATCAAGCCGGAAGTGGCGGACGCGATGTCGTGGACGCTCATGCAGGACCTCTCCGACCCGAAGGCGACCGGTAAGGGCATGACCATCCCCGGCCACGACGCCGGCGGCAAAACCGGAACCTCCGGCAGCCAGTTCCACACGTGGTACGTGGGCTTCACCGGCCAGGAGTCGACCGCTGTGTGGTTCGGCAACCCGACCTCCAATACCCGCCCGGGTGGGTTCAACGTGGACGGTCAGCCGCTCCGCCGCGGTCACGTGTGGGGCAACACGGTGTCCCTGCCGACCTGGCATGAATACATGAAGCGCTCACATGAGGGCCTGCCGAACAAGCCGTTCCCGCCGGAGCCTCCGAAGCCAGATGCAGCGGAGAAGAAGCAGGACGCGCAGGAGCGCGCCGCACAGGAGAAGCAGGTGGAGCAGGAATCCGGCGGCAAGAAGCCGACGGGTCCCGATGCCGCCGAAGGCGACACCACCGCCCCGGGCCAGGAGGGCGACTGATCATGACGGGCCTGCCCCTCTCCCGTTCGCCGCTGGGCATTGCGGCGACCGCTGTCGGCGCGGCAGGGTTCGCTGTCGCTGCTGGTGCGCACGTGTGGGCTCGGCACATCGAGCCGAACCTGTTCGAGGTGCGGGAGCTGTCCCTCCCGGTGCTGCCGACGGGTGCCGGCCGCCTGCGGGTCCTGCACATCTCCGACATCCACCTCGCCGTGGGACAGGAGCGCAAGATCGAGTTCCTGCGCTATCTCGCCACCATGAAGCCGGACCTGGTGGTGAACACCGGTGACAACGTCTCCAGCGCCGCCGCGATCCCCGTGCTGCTGGATGCGCTGGGGCCGCTGCTGGAGCGTCCGGGCGTGTTCGTGAACGGCTCGAACGACAAGTACGCGGCCGGCAAGCGCAACGTGTTCCGGTACTTCCTGCCCGACCCTCGCGAGGAGGGCGGTCCGAAGGATCCGCCGCTGCCGACGGAGCAGATGACCGACGCGTTCACCGCGGCAGGCTGGCTCGATCTCAACAATGCGCGTGGCACACTGCAGATGTCCGGCTGCGACGTTGACTTCGTCGGCGTGGATGATCCGCACCTGGACCATGACGAGTTCCCGGCGCCCGATGGTCGCGGGGACTCCGTCGGCCAGCCCTCCCCCGCCGGCGACGTCGCAGCCCAGGGGCGTCCGCGCCTGCGGGTCGGGGTGATGCATGCGCCGTATCAGCGGGTCATCCGCGAGATGGTGGAGGACGGCTCCGATGTGCTGTTCGCCGGGCACACCCACGGCGGCCAGTTGGCCCTGCCGTGGTTCGGTGCACTGGTGACGAACTGCGACCTGCACCGGTCGCAGGCGAAGGGCGTGTCGATGCACCACGGTGTGCCGCTGCATGTCAGCGGTGGCCTCGGCGCGAACCCGTTCTACAACATGCGGATGTTCAACCGCCCCGAAGCGACCCTGCTGACGCTCAAGCAGCGCCGCGCCTGAGGCCCGCTCGCCGCTGCCGCCCCCCCACGTGCACCAGAGGGTGTCGGAGCGCACGCTGATGCGAGTGAGTGGTCACACTCACTCGGCGCCGATTCGCGCCGCTGCCGGGGGACATGTACAGTTGAGGGGTCCGTGTGAGCGGACGGTCACGGGGTGTGGCGCAGCTTGGTAGCGCGCTTCGTTCGGGACGAAGAGGTCGCAGGTTCAAATCCTGTCACCCCGACCAGTACAGGCCTATTCAATCCTGTGGGCTGAGTAGGCCGGTGAAGTGCTACAGATGAGGAGCCTTCCGCAGAAATGCGGGAGGCTCCTTTTCTTTTCCCGACGTGCTTCGTGCTGGCCTGCTGCGCTGTTGGCGCGGTGTCGTAAGCGGTGCTGGGTGCGCCATTCGTGGAGCGTGGCGCTAGCCTCGGTGCGGATCGCGGCGAGTTCCTCAGCCGTGAATTGTTCCCCGGCGACGAGGTCTGCGACGGCGTTCTCCCCCGCGCCGGTTGCGTCCGTCGAGAATCTTCCGCACCGCCAGGAAGAGTTCTTTCTCGATGAGTGGCGTGTGCCTGCCGGGGTACAGCGTGCCCTTGGAGCGGATCACGCCGGTGTAGTACGGGTCGCGCAGAATCTTCGCCAGCTGGCTGCTGGACAGCGGCCGTGCGGGGCGTTTCGCTGAGGGCCGGGTGGTGAGCCCCTGGTCTTCGAGCATGGCCTGGAGCGGCGTGATTGATTATTGGCCGGTCGCGTACTGCTCGAACGCCCACACGATCAGCGGTGCGCGTTCTTCATCGACGTCGATGCTGTTCACGAGGCACCCGTTGAGGTCTTTACGGACGTTGAGACAGCCGAGCTTCGCGCGTCCGACCGAGCCGCCACGCTCGACCTTGAGGGCCTTGTCGGCGGACATGTCGAAGCTGTCGCCACCCACGTCAACACAATCCAGGTTGCGGTCCAGCCGCATTCAGCCCATCGTGGACCGGAAAAGAGCCCACCGCTCAAGGTGAACGATGGGCTCTTTTTCACGTCTTGACAGAACGAACGCAGCAAAGGGATTCGCATCAGACTACGAGGTCAAACGCCGTAGTTCTCACAACACCACCGAACGGAGTATTGATTATCTGAAGAATCGAGTCATACTCGGGACACCTCGTTGCTGCCATGCGGTTCGAACGTAATCGATATAGATCGCGGGCCGCACGCATGAAGGAGGATCGCCATGAGCGAGCACACCACCACCGGCAGCAGCGCCGCGCTCGAACGGGCGGAACAGGTGCGCGACAGGATCGAACGCGAGGCTGAGACGAAGCGCAACGCAATCGCGGCCGTTCTCGGAAGCAGCGGAGTTACGTCTGCTTCCGAATCACCTAAGCAGGCATCTGCCTGATCATGCAGGGGCGGTCAGATCAAGGAGCACGAACTGTCACAGTCGAGCCCAGACCTGCCGCCCCCCTCATCGAGCACGTTGGAGGCCGCCGAGCCGCTCGGAGAGCGTGCCCCGAGCGCGGTGAGCGAGCGCAGGTCGGCGTCGTGAGAACGAATAGCGAGGGGAAGACCGAAAGCACCTTAACAATCGTTGGGCTCTCCCTTGTAGCCAGTCGTAGAACATGAAAGACTTGGGATACACCCCACGCGGCAAAGACGAAGGACACAGACTCGGTGATAAATGACGCCGCAACCACAGCCACGGGGACGGGCCGCAGCTTCACAGGCTTGATTCGTCGGCATCCGCTGCTGTCCTTCTTCACACTTGCGTATTTCGGCTCTTGGCTCGCGTGGAGCCCGTGGTGGCTCTCATCGAGCGGGCTGGGCCTCTTCTCCTACGAGTTGCCGTTCAGTGCGATTGCGGGCATCAACCAGCTCGGATTGTTCGCCGGGCCGTTCCTTGCAGCATTCCTCGTGACACGCATCGTTGAAGGTCGCGACGGTGTGAAGCGGCTGTGGCACACCATCACTCAGTGGCGCGCAAAGAAGCTTGCATATGTGCTCGCGCTTCTTGTTATCCCCGCGGCAATTATCGGATGCTATTTCCTTCTTCCTGGCGGGCTGTCGATTGGAGAAGCTATCTCCTTCAGCGTAGTGGGGACGCTCGCGAGCACATTCTTCATCTATCTTCTCGGTGGCCCTTTCCAAGAGGAGCCGGGATGGCGAGGCTTCACACTTCCTCGCTTGCAGAACATGTTTCATCCGATCGTGGCCGCGCTGGTTCTTGGCGTGGTGCACTGCTTCTGGCACACACCGCTGTTCTTTACTGAGGAGTGGGACACTGCCCGGGGCGACCTCGGTCAGCTCGTTGCGTATCTCGTTCTTGTCGTGAGCCTGTCGGTCGTTCTGTCGTGGCTTGTCAACGTGGCGCGTGGGAGTGTGCTGTTGGCAATCCTCGGCCACAACACCGTTAACTGGGCGCTGTTCGTTGTTGCGACTTTGACCGGAGAGGCAGTGGTCAACAACTGGCCGGCCGCCATCGGAATGACCGCGATTGCCGCCCTTGCGATTATTGTGACGCGCGGCCGACTTGGCTACAAGCGCGACTAATCGCGGGTCGGTCTACTGTGGTGTGTTTGCCCGAGTTCGGTTCTGACAGCGCGGAGAAACAGAGCCAGGCTGTTGTCTATTGACTACAGCCTGCGCCTTGCCAGTAACGCAGCAACCGTTCATAATCGACGTCATAATGACAGCACGATCTACCGTCGGCGTATCCTCACCAGTCCCTGGCTTCTGGCTCAACCCCAGTCACCGAGGCAAAGGGGTGACCAGCGCTGCCCTAAAACTTGCCGTGGAGTTCATTGGAGAAAGCTCTATCCCGAACCTCACAGCACGGACTATTCCAGAAAACACCGCGTCTCAGCGAGTATTGGAGCGGGCAGGCTTCACACTTGTAGGCCGAAATGTGAGCGTTGTCCCATCAGGCAAGGAAGTCGAACTACTGAACAACCAACGAAGCACCCAGGTCTAAGGATCTCCCGAACAGTACCCAGTGAAACCTGGGATGGTGCGACACGATCTCAGCGGCTCAGATCTCAAAAAGTCAGCACTCGGTGGATGTTTCAGGTAGAAGGCTTGTTGGTATCCCTCTCCCGACGATGGTTCCCCGCAGCCGTTGACCCTCGAAAAGATGCTCTCCCGCTGCTCAGCTGCCTGTAGGTGGCCGCAACCTCACCCCGGCAGCGAGGATCGATAGCCGCATAGTTTCTTGGATAACGCCGATCCGTTCGGCAACCTGCGACAGGGGTGGCTCTTCATCGATGTAGAGTCGCACAGCTTCTGCGGTCTGTTCGGGCCTAAGGCGCGTCCACTTCCGGTGAGGTTTGGGTGCCGTGGTAGAAGCCGGTCGATCCCCGGAACTGCACAGAATCTCGCGGATCTGAGTGACGCTGACCTCTGTTCCCTATTCATTTGAACAGAGATGAATAAGGGCGACCAGGTGGCTGCACGAACCATCGCCCGTCGATGAGTCGGACAGCGGTCAGAGAGAAGAGCTCCGGAAGATCGGGGCTCTTCTTGCTGCTGCGCCTGCCAGGGCGAGCGGCAGCCGTCGGCCCCCATCCCCCACCCTCATGACGATCGGTGTGCGCATTCGGGCTTTTTCCGCCGCCGAATCCCGAACGCGCAGACGAATCGTTCCCGCACCGCGTTTCGGGAATGTGCGCGGGCACACAGCCTGGCCTGCCAGAATCGGCGCATGAACGATTCGCGCATCCCCGCCCGTCTGCCGCTCCTTCCCGCCCCCGACTCCGCACTGTGGATGCGCGAGGACTGGGTCACCACGGACCCGTTCGAGGAGGTGTCCGTCGGCCTCAACAGCGACCTCGACGCCGACGAATACTCCATCACCATCAACCCGACGGGCGCCTCCATCACCGCCGGCAGTGACAGCGCCCTCGCCGACGGCCGCAACGCCTTCGCCCAGATCGTGCTGTCCGCCCGCGCCGCCACCGGCGCCCTGACCGGGGAAGTCGCGATCCCCGGGGTGGTGATCTCGGATCGTCCGCTGCATGCCTGGCGCGGACTGATGCTCGATGTGGCGCGGCACTTCCGCCCCATCGACGAGCTGAAGACGATCATCGAAGCGATGGCGATCTTCCGCCTCAACGTTCTGCACCTGCACCTGACCGACGACCAGGGGTGGCGGTTCGAGGTGCGCAGCTACCCGCGGCTCACCGAGGTGGGCGCGTGGCGCGACGCGACGGTCGTCGGCAAGCCGACGTTCACCGACGCCGATGAGTACGTCCAGGAGCGCCACGGCGGCTTCTACACGCAGGCCGAGCTGCGGATGCTCGATGACTACGCGGCCGACTTCGGCATCCGGATCGTCCCGGAGATCGACCTGCCCGGCCATGTGCAGGCGGCCGTCGCCGCCTACCCGGAGATCGGCAACGACCCGCAGCGGCAGCTGAAGGTCCGAGAGACCTGGGGCATCTCCGAGCACATCCTCGGGGTGTCGGATGCGTCGATCGCGTTCATTCGCGACGTGGTGCAGCAGGCGGCGCAGGTGTTCTCCTCCCCGTACGTCCACATCGGCGGTGACGAGGTGCCGATGACCGAGTGGGAGCACAACCCCCAGGTGCCGGAGCGCCTGGAGGAGTGGGGTCTGGAGCGCCTTGAAGCGCTGCAGGGCCATCTGATGGGCATGGCGGTGGATGAGCTGCAGAAGGCGGGCAAGACCGCAGTCGTGTGGGATGAGGCGCTGGAGCGCCACGTCCCGGACGGTGTCGTGGTGATGAACTGGCGGTCCGTGGACGGTGTGCAGGTGTCGCTGGATCGGCGCTTCTCCACCGTCATCGGCAACCAGGAGCACCTGTACCTGGACCGTGCTCAGGCCCGCCGCGGGGAGCCGCTCGCGCAGACCGACCAGGTGCTGACCGTGAAGGACATCCTCTCCGCCGAGCTCGCCGGTGAGGACGTCCATGACCAGAGCGGTGTGCTCGGCATTCAGGCACAGATGTGGACGGAGTACGTGGCGGATGAGGCGCACCTGCACCGCATGCTGTTCCCACGCCTCGTGGCGGTCGCGGAGCGCGCTTGGAACGGTCAGCTGGAGGACGTGAAGGACGCGAAGCGGCGCGTTGAGGCGCAGACGGGTGTTCTGCGGCAGCTGGGGATCCAGCCGCACGACTGATGCGGTCAGCGCTGCGAGCGCCGGCCCCGTTCGATCTGCCGCCCCACCCAGAGCGACACGCTGCCGGAGAAGATCAGCAGCGCCGTCACCGACGTGTACACCGCGAACATCGTGGAGTCCTCGGGGCGCAGGCCCGCGAGCAGCGCGTTGATGCCGCTGGATGACTCCTTCGAGCTGTTCTCCCCCACCAGCTGCGGGTCGATCGACACCGCCACCCGAGCCCGCGAGTGCAGACCACTGCGGTCCTTCACGTGGTACTCCACTGGAGTGGTGCGGCCGCGGAACCCGGGCACGGGGGTGAAGCGGACCGCGCCGGCATCGGTGACCTCCCAGACCCCTTCATCGGGGATCTCGAGGCGACGGCCGGTGCCGGTGGTGAGCTCACTGATGTTGGTGGCCCGGGCCGAATGCAGCTGCAGGGTCGCCGCGTCGAACGGATGCGCGGCAGCCGCAGGAGTGTCGTTGGCGAGCACGTCAATGGTCTGGGCCTCTTCGGACCCGGTCTGGACGTCGTCGTCGCGCAGCGTGGGGACCCGGCTCGCGTACTGGACACCGAGAGTGGAGGCGCCGATGTTGCCGGAGGCGCTGCCGTTGACCGTGTAGGTGACGGGCGTGGGCGACTTCTTCAGCCCGTTCACCGGAGTGAACGTGACGGCGACGGTGTCCTTGTTGAACTCCCATTCGCCTTCACCGGGGACGGTGAGGAGGGTGCCGTCGCTGGACAGTTCGGACCCGTCGGGCATGTTGACGGTGGAGAACTGCAGCGATTCCTGCTGCACGTGCAGGGACCCATCGAGGGGGTAGAACAGCGCCTTTTCGCCCCACACAAGGGGCTGGCTCTGGGCGCTGAGCTGCGGGTACCCGACCTGGAGCGCGCCGATGGAGGCGGTGTGGCCCGAGGCGTCGGAGCCGCGCACACCCATGGAGGAGACGGCGTGCACGGAGGAGTGCTCCGGGGTGAACACGACCGTACCGGCGTCGCGGTTCAGCGCCCAGGTGCCCTGCCCCTTGACGGAGACGCGGTCCTTCGCCTTGTTGACGGTGGTGGTGTCGTCGGAGAGGGAGGGGACGAGTTCGAAGGTGGCCGGGTCGATGTTCTGCGCCTTCGCACCGAGGTCGAATTCGACCCGATCGCCGAACGGTGCGGAGGAGACGATGTCCGGGACCGCGGGCGTAACCACCCGGATCTTCCCCGGTGTGAGGACCTGACCGTTGCGGTCGGTGCCGCTGAAGGACACGGTGGACGGCTGGCGCCCGAGGCGCGGCTGCTGGGGTGTGAACACGGCGTTGCGGCCGTCGGCGGAGAGGGACCAGGTGCCTTCCCCGGGCACGACGAGACGGCGGCCGCTGTCGGTCTGGACGGTGCCGCCGGGCATGGAGTCGAGGGACAGGCGGATGCTGCCCGGGTCGACGAGTTCGTCGTCGATGCCGAGGTCCACGCTGATGGCGTCGCCTTCGCTCGCGGTGATCTGGCGGTACGGCAGGCTCGGGTAGGAGACGGTGATGGTGGTGGGCAGCGAGCTGCGACCGCTCTCGGACTTCACTCGGATGGTGGCTTTGCGCGGGCCCTGCTGGCCTGATCCTTCTGGGGTGAAGGTGATGGTAGTGCCGCTGATCGACCAGGTTCCCTGCCCGGAGACGGCCTGGTGGGTGAGGCCGTTGTCGAACCTGAGGGTGGTGAGGTCGAGCTGCTGGAGTTCGGCGGTGGACATGTGGTCGGCGAGATCGAAGCGGGCGGCGGAGCCGGGGGTGCTCTTCACTTCGGTGCTGTCGAGGGGGATTTCGAAGCCGTCGACGTCGCCGAAGCCCTCGGTCGGCAGGTCGGGCTGGGCGGTGGGAGCCGCCGCCGCGGGGTCCGCAGCCGCACTCAGGGCGACGGGCGCGCCCAGCAGGACCGCGCTGAGCGCGGCCGCTGCCAGGGTGCTGCTGCGACGGGTCACCGTCAGGATCCGTCGGCTGGGACGAAGCGGATCGGGGACACCGAGGAGTAGCGGTCGTCCTTGATGGCGACCACGCCGACACCGCCGATGAACGGCGCGAGCGCCTGCGGGTTCTTGCCCGGGTTGGCGAGCATGACCTGGAACCCGAAGTGGCGGAACGACTCCATTGCGGCGGTGATGAACTTGCCGGCGCCCTTCGAGAACGCCTCGTCGATGATGATGGGGGCGTACACGGGGACGTCCGCACCGGTGCCAGCGAGCTGGTAGCGCAGCGCCGCCGCCAGGCAGAACGTGGTGAGGCGCTCGTTCTGACCACCGGAGAGGGGGCCGCCGGACTCGTGGGCGTGGACCACGGTGCCGGCCTCGTCGACCTCTTCGGCGTGGAAGTGGACGTGGCGGCGCACATCGAGGATCACGCGGGAGGCGAGGTCGTCCTTCGTACGGGCCCGGGTGATGATGTCCATCAGGGTCTGCAGCGCCTGGAACCGCTCCTCCGCCTTCTCCCTGTCCTTCGACAGGTCGTTCTCCAGCGTCGCCCCCACGGCATCGTCCAGGGCGCGCTTGAAGTCGTCGAGCGCCGCCAGGTGCACGGGACGCATCGACAGCTGCAGGTAGCGGCCCCGGTGGAACTCCACCTGCGCCAGCAGTTCGTTGATCTTCTCCAGGCGCTTGCGGATCTGCGCGGGTTCGCGCGCGATCGCGGTGGCGAGCGCCTGCACGTCCCCGAGGGTGTTGCCGGTGAAGAACTCGAAGAATCGGTCCTCCACCTCCGGCAGGCGCTCCTCCTCGATCTGCTGCAGGATCGCCAGGAAGTCACCGGCCGCCTCGAGGGAAGTGTCGGTGTCGGCGCCTTCGGCGGGCCAGCGGCGCGCGAACTCCCGCATCGAGGTGCGCATGTCCTCCTCCGCACGGGACTGCGCACGGGTGAGCTGCATCAGCTCCGCGTCGAGGGTGGCGGAGGCGTCCTTGGTGACGCGGTCGATGGTGGACAGGCGCAGAGTCGGTGAGATCGCGCGGAACCGTTCGGTGAGGTCCTCGCGGGTCTCCTCGCTGATCTCACGGGTCTCCAGGCGCTGCTCCGCTTCCGCAGCGCGGCTGGTGGCCTGCTCCAGCTGTTCGGTGATGCGGCCCAGCTGTCCGGTGATGTCCAGCAGCTCCTGGTCGCCCTCGCTGATCTCCTTCTCCACCTGGTCGATCTGGCGCGCCAGCTCCGACAGGGCGCCGGATCCCTGCTCCGCGGCGCGGACCATCTCACCGAGGTTGGCGATGCGGCGCGCAACGGAGGCGGCATCGATGTCGTCCCAGGTGACGGCGCTGATGGCCTGGAGGGCGAACAGTTTGTCGCGGCGGGCAGCCGCTTCCTGCTCGAGGTCCTTGCGGCGGGCCTGCGCCTCGAACAGGGCCTGTTCGGCGCGGGTGCGCTCCCGTTCGAACACGGAGCGCTTGGCGCGGTTGTCGAAGCCGAGCACCCACTGGGAGCGGTCGTTGATCTGCCGGTCGGTGTTCTTCTCGTGCCGGGTGGCGGAGTGCTTGATCTGGCCGGACTGGAGCACGGCGCGCGGCAGGGTGGTGAACTCCTGCAGGTCTTCGGCGCACACGTAGTCCATGCGGGAGGCGATCTCACCGGACAGCCAGGCGTGGAACTCCCCGTCCTTCACCTCGATCTTCTCCGCGAGGGTGCGGGGGCGGATCTGGCGGGCCGGCTGGCGGGCGTCCGTGTTGACGCGGTTGTAGGACACGCGCCGGCGCAGCTTCATCTCATTGATCTCGCCGGCGAACGCGCGGTAGATCCGCTCGGGCACGAGAATGGAGCGGGCGAGGCCCCGCAGCGCCTGCTCAGCTGCCGCGGTCCACTTCTCCTCCCCTGCGCGCACCTGCAGAAGCTCTGCGGCGAACGGCAGATCAGTGGGAGGCACTCCGACGCGCTTCGCGAGGAGGTCCCGCACCGCGATGTCGTCACTGTGCAGGTTGGAGGCGCGGGACGACAGGGAGGCGAGCTCCTGTTTGGTGCCCTCGAGGTCGGCGGCAAGTTCCCGCACCCGCGCTTCCGCTTCCCACTGGCGCTGGTGGTCGTTCTTCTCGTCGTCGGTGAGGCCGTCGCGCAGGCGCGCAACATCGCGCTGCAGCGACAGGAACGTCTCCTCGTTGGAGGGGCTGCCGAGCTCCACGGTGGCGAGCTGACTGGAGAACTCGGTGGCGCGGGAGCGGCGCCGGTCGCGCTCCACTTCGAGACCGGCGATCTGCTTCTTCCAGTCGTCGATCTCGCCCCCGCCGGCGGAGCGGCGCTGCTCCTTCAGCTGTGCGAGGTCGTCGCGGGCTTCGGAGACGTCGGAGCTGACGCGGTTCTGCTGCGCCTTCAGGCGGTCCTGTTCGCTCTGCAGGCGGTCGTTCTCCTCCGCGAGAAGCCGCACGAGGTGCTCGGCGGCGAACGCGTCGATGTCGCCGCGTCGGTCCACGAGCTCCCCGCCGCGCTGCTGGGCGTCCTGCCAGGTGGCATGGGCGTCCTTCAGGGCGGTGAGGACGGCCTTCTGTTCGCGGGCGGTGACGAGCGCGGCGTACACCTCGGAGAGGTTCTGGAAGTTCGCGAGCGCCTGGTCGGCGAGGTCGAAGGTGCGCGGCTCGTCCAGCATGTAGTCGCGCAGGAGGGCGTTGATGTCGCCGAGCTCCTTCGCGGACTGGATCTTGTGCAGCAGGCTGAGCGCCTTCTCATCGGGGATGCCGAGCAGCTGGGAGAAGCGCGCGCGGTAGTCGCGGAACTGGCGGAACACTTCGGTGCCGGCCAGGTCCTTCTCCAGGGCGCGGCCCTCAATGCTGGTGGTGACGAAGGGTCGCAGTTCGGCGGCGTCGTAGGCCCGGTCGGAGATGACGTAGAGGCTCTTGACGTCGGAGTCGGCGGTGTGGCCGGCGTGCAGGAGCAGCATGCGGGTCAGCTGGATGAGGTCACCGCAGCCGTTGCCGTAGCGCAGGGAGATGACGGACAGGGTGGTGCCGTCGCGCAGCACTTCCTGGCTGAACTCGCCGGTGTCGGGGGCGTAGTGCATCGCCCAGGCGCCGCGCACGTAGGAGGCGACGGTGCGGCGGGACTTCTTCTGACGCGGGCCCGCGTCGGACGCGGCGGCGTTGAAGTGGAGGGTGCGCGGCGGGGTCAGCAGGGCGCTGATGGCGTCCAGGAGGGTGGACTTGCCGGTGCCGGGGCCGCCGGTGAGGAAGAAGCCCTTGGACGAGATGTCGAGGTCGTGGGTGCCGTGGAAGGTGCCCCAGTTGCTCAGCTGGACATGGTTGAGGCGCCACTGCCCGGGGTGCGGGTGGTCGGGGTCGGTGACGGGCGGCTGTTCGGGGGCCGACGGGGTCTCGTCGTCGAGCAGGCTCTGCTGGATCACTGCTGATCCTCCTTGTCGTCGGCGTCAGCGGTGGTGTCGGCATCGGCATCAGCGGGCGTGTCGGTGTCGAGGCCGACGGATTCCACATCGACACCGGCGCCGCGGTACAGCTCGATGAACTCGCGCGCCGTGTCCGGGGTGATCATCAGCTTCAGCACGGGAGAGACCTCATAGGAGTCCCCCTGCTCCTCCAGCAGGGCCGCCCGCTGCAGCTTCGCGATCGAATGGCGGACGTCCTTCGCGAAGCCCGCCTCGTCGGTGGAGTCGGTGCGGCGGTAGGCCGCGAGCGCCGCCAGCAGCTCCGCTTCGCTGACCACTGCGCGCTGCCCGCGGGACGCCTGGGTGAGCAGGTGCTGGCGCAGCACGAGCAGCAGAACGGAGTCAAGGCGGTTGAGGCCGCTGAGGCGGCGCAGCAGCTTCGGGGCGTCCGGGTCGCTCTCGCTCTGGCGCACGAATGCGACCTGGGAGTCGTCATCGACGATCAGTTCGAGGAACATGTCCGCGAGTCGGTTCTCGATGGCGGTGCGGTCGCGCAGCAGCTGCCCATAGCGAGCGGTGTCCTTGCGGCCGTCGAGGTACGGGCCCTGCAGGAGGGCGACCAGGACCCGTCGGGACTCCTCCACGAGGGCGCCGCCGGTGCTGCCGGCGCTGCGGAGGTCCTCCTCGTCGGCGAGGCCCCAGTCCTCGAGGGCGCTCTCGCCCAGTCCGGATCCCTGGCTCATTCGCCCTCCCTGATCGTTCGGCTGTGCACCGGTCCAGCGTACCGGTCGGGGGCAGAGATCCCCATCAGATCGCGGCTCCCTGCGTGGACGATCGCCCCCGGGGCCCCGTAGTGTTCTGTCCGTCACCCATCCCCGCCGCTGAGCCCCGGAAGGACTCGTCGTGAGCATCCAGCCTCCGCACGCCCACGGCCCGCAGCTGTCGGGCCAGGGGGCTCTGCGGGCCACGGCCCAGGTGGATCCCCGCCGACGGCTTCTGCGGGTGCGCGGGATCGCTATCGCGGCTTTGGTCTGCTCCGTCCTCATGGTGCTGTACGGGGTGCTGCGCACCGTCATCGCTCTGACCCACCTTGTGCCGCAGAACGCGTTCTTCGGTGCCGACGGTCTCTGGCAGCTCGCCGGTCTCCTGCTGTGGTTCGCGATCTGGCCGGTGGTCAGCGCCCTCGTCGTCCTGGTGATCCTGCTGATGGCGATGGGCCGCAGGGCTGTGGTGACAGGTGGTGCGATCGCCGGCGGCGCCATCTGCGTGATCCCGATGCTGTGGCTTGGGATGTACACCCTGGAGTACGTCGTGCTGATCGCGAGCGCCGCCGACTCCACGACGTACGGCTTCGGCTCCGCCCCCACCTGGCTGCTGATCACCCGGGTCCTGTTCCATGCCGGCGCCACCGTGCTGTGGGGCACCGCCGCGTGGGGCTGCTGGACGTCATGGTCATCGGCATCGGACCAGCTGGATGAGGCCACCGACCCCCTGTCCGCCGGCGCACCGGGACCCCGGCTCTGAGACGCCCCGCACACCCCCCTCCACTCGACGAAAGGAAACACTCCATGTCCTCCACACCGCAGTTCCAGCCCAGCCAGCCGTCCGGCAACCAGCCCTTCGGGGGCCAGCAGTTCGGCATGCAGCCCTCGAACCCGAACGCGGGCACGGTCCGCATCCTGGCGATCGTGATGGCGGCGCTGAGCCTGCTCGGCCTGCTCTACCAGGTCATCTCGATGATCTCCGGGTTCGTCAGCGGCGCTGTCAGCACCGATGCCGCTTCGACCGATGTCACCGGTGCCAGCGTTGCCAGCGGCCTCATCGGCCTGCTGTTCGGCGGCATCTCCATCGTCGTGTTCGTCCTTGCGATCATCGTGGCGATCATGGGGCGGGGTCGGACGCGCACCGGTGCGATCATCTGTGGGGCCCTGCTTCCGGTGAACCTCATCGTCTCCTTCGTGGCCGGCATGATCATCGGCATCATCGTCGCCTCGTCCGCTTCCTCCGGCGGGGGCGTCGCCCTCGGCATCGTCGCCCTCATCGGCGGTCTGCTCGTCCTGCTCATCAAGACCGTCGGCACCGTTGCCGCGATCATCTCCGCGAAGTCCGCTCACGAGGCGGTCCGGGCCGGCTCCCTCTGAGCCGCCCCGCCTCGCTGATCCCCCTCCGCTCCCGTATCGAAAGGGCCTCTCATGTCCTCCGCACCCCAGCAGCAGCCGAACCAGCCTGATCCGTCCGGCCGACCGGGCCCGACCGCTCAGCCGGCCGGGGCCCCGCACGGCGGTCTGTACGGCTCGGAGCCGGCGACCAGCGAGCTGAAGACCCTGCGCACTCTCTCGTTCGTCCTGCTGATTCTCAGCGGGCTCGGCCTGATGTACACGCTCGTCTCCACGATCATCGAGACGGCGCAGAACTTCTCGGACGATCCCAGCCCCCGTGACGCCGCCTCCCTGTCCGGCGCGGACGTCGCCAGCGGCGCCGTCGGCCTGGTGTTCATCGTGGTCGCCCTCATCACGTTCGTCCTCGCGATCATCGTCGCTGTGAAGGGCTCCGGTCAGATCCGCAGGGGCGCCATCATCTGCGGCGCCATGCAGCTGGTGAACCTCGCGGTGATCGTCGTGGTCGGCCTCATCATCGGTGCACTCACCGTCGCCGCAGCGGGTGCGGACAGCTTCACCACCATCGCTGTCGCGGCCCTGGTCATGTCGGTGCTCACGATCATCGTCAAGGCGATCGGCACATTCGGCGCCTGGTCCTCGTACCGGTCCGCCGAAACCGGCCTGCGGTCCGCCGCGCACTGATCCCCGTGCCGTCCGTGAACGTCGCGAAGAGCCATGTCCACCGCTGTTCCCGCTGACCCGCTGGCACCGGCCAACGCCGGGGCGGTCATCAGACGCGCCCGCACCACGCAGGTGATCGCCCGCATCGCCTTGATCGCCGCGGTCGTCACCGCGGTGTGCGTCACCGTGTACCGATCGATCCTGCCGGTGGTGGCGGCGGGGCTCTCCCCTGTTATGCGGGATCCGAACGAGGTCGTTCCGACGGTGCTGGTCATCACAGCCGTTCTGTTCGTCCTGCTCGGGCTCCTGACGGGACTGACTGTCGTTGCTCTGGACGTCGTGCTGCTGGTGCGCGGCCCGGGCAGGGTGCGAGCCTGGGCTGCTGCATCGCTGGTCCTCGTCCTGTTCAGCGGTCTGGTCAACCTCGGCAGACTGGTTGCGGACATCGACGGCGAGGGCACCTCTCTCCCAGGGCCGGGAGCCAGCGAGGCGGAGCGACTCGGGATGGTCATCGGCATCATTCTGGCGAGGCTCCTGTTCATCGCCCTGCCGCTGTTCCTGGCGGCGGCGGCCAATGCGCTGGCTGCTCGTGCCGCTCGCCGGGACGTCACCGCCGGGCGGGCACTGCCGACCAGCACCCCCGCCGCCCCGGCCCGGCCCGCTGAGGGCGCCCGTGCCTGAGGTGCAGAACCCGTCGGCTCCGCTCTTGGGGATCCCGACGGGTTCTCGCCGTCACCGGGCTGCGGAGCTGACGGGGGCCGTCTGCGCCACGATCACGGCGACGCTCACCACCGCTGCCTTCGCCGTGTCAGCGCTGCTCATCCCCGTAGCGGACCGGCAGGGGCAGGACGGGACCGAGTGGCTGGGGCGCCTGCTGTTCGCCATGGTCGTGGGCCTGCTCGTGGTCACGGCGACGGCTCTGGTGACCCTGGCTGCGGACGCGGTGCTGCTGGTGTTCGGGGGCCGACGGGTGCGCGCATACGCCGGTGCCGGCGGCGCAGCCCTGCTCCTCGCCGTCGTCGGTCTCGTCGTCTGGTTCGCCCTGGCTGGGGGTCCGAGCACCACGCTTTCCGACGCCGCGTCGCCTCAATGGTGGGCAGATGTGCTGGCGCTGGTGCTGCTGCTGACTGTTCTGCCGATCGCCTCCGCGGTGCTCAGCTGGATCGCCGTCCGGCACGCGCAAGCAGAGCGCTCAGGGCCGGCGCCGGCGGGGTCCGCGAACGCGGGCGCTCAGGCGTCCGGCAGGGCCTCGAGGAAGTAGAACGCGGGGATCTTCGCCGCGTACGGCACATCGCCCGGCTCCACCCACTGGATCAGCTCCGCATCGCCTTCACGCTTCGAGGCGTACTGCGTGGCCAGCAGCATCAGGCCCACCACGGACGCCAGACCCTGGGTGGCGGCGCCGTCGCGGACGAGGGAGCCGACCGTCGCCTGCCCGCGGGCCGCGACGGTGTCGTTGACGCGGGCGGTGAGGCCGGCCAGGTCGATGTCGTTGATCTGCACGAGGTCCTCGAGGGCCTCCGGGCTGAGCATGGTGGCGTCGTGCACCACCGCTTCGGCGGGCAGGCCCGGGTCCGACGGGTCCTTCAGAACATGCTGGGCCACGCTCGTCACCTGGATGCGGGTGAGGTCCAGCTCCATCGGGAACGGCGACTTCGGCGGCACCTCGTCCTTCTGCGCCAGGGCGATGCCCTGAGCCTCCTGCAGCAGGTCCAGCAGGACCCGGTGCTGGCGGAAGTCCTGGGAGCGGACGAACCGTGCCAGGGACCGGTACAGCTCGGTCTTCACATCGAGCACTTCCTGCGCCGGCTCGTACAGGTCGCTGAATACGTTCGCGAGCTTCTCCCGCTCCGCGCGGGTCAGCTTCTTCGCGAACTCGCGGGAGAGCAGCCGGTCCACCACGTCCTGCGCCTGCTCGTTCTGCCGCGGGTCGTTCAGCAGGCGGAAGAAGGCGGTGAAGGTGCGCCCCACCGTGGACTGGCCGAGGAGGTCGTCCCCGGCGAGGAGCTGTTCGAGGATCTCACCGCGGGAGCCCTCGGGCGAGAGGATCTGCTCACGCAGATGCAGGTCCACAGCCCGCAGGTCCTCTCGGTACTGCAGGAAGTCGCCGGAGAGGCGGTCGGCGATCAGCAGGATGTCCTTCAGGCGGTCCACGGACGTGTCCTGGCTGGGCAGCATCAGCTCCCCTTCGGACAGCTCCCGGATCTCCCGCTCGATGTCCTCCCGGCGCTGCTGCAGGTCCCGCAGGCGCACGTCGCGGTCCGTCTCCGTCTCCTGGGCGAGGCGTTCGAACTGCTGCAGCACCAGGGTGAGGCGGGACTCCGTGGTGGTCGGGTTGTGCTCCTCCAGGGACGCGATGAACTGGACGGCGTCCACCGTGGCGGGCGACGGCTCGAACGTGGTCTCCACCGAATGGGGATCGTCGCGGCGCGTCAGGTAGCCCTCGCGCACCCACGAGTCCACGTAGTCGCCGGCGGTGGTGCGCTGCTCATCGTCGTCGTGCAGCAGGCCGAGGTGCGTGTTGACCCGCGCCACCATCTCACTGCGCTCCAGGCGCCGGTCACCGGCGGGGAACACGGACTGCAGGATCGCCAGCACAGCAGGTGCTTTGTGGGCGCTCAGCAGGCGCCACGTCGACATGCGGCGCAGCTTCTCGTAGGCGGACTTGCGCTCACCGGCTGTGAGGCGCTGCGCGCCCGGTGCTCCCTGGTGCTTCACGCGCCCCAGGGTATCAATCGGCCCGGGCACCAGTGCCCCTCGCGGCCCTGGCAGACGGCGATTACGGTCGAAGACATCCACGACCCCGTTACCTGGAAGCAGAGGTTCCACCATGACCGCTTACCCCGCCCCCGTCGGCTGCAGCGCCGCACCTGCCGGCTTCGGTGCTCCCGCCTGGACTCCCGTCCAGCCTGTCAGCCGCACCAGCCTCCTCACCGCGCTGATCCTCAACCTCATCACCCTCGCCGGTGGCGGCATCGCCGCCGGCATGCTGGTGATGAGCGGGGTCAGCAGCAGCGAGGACTCATCCGCGGTGTTCGGCGCGTTCTTCCTCGTGCTCCTCGCCATCAACGGCGGCTTCGCGTTCCTCACCGTGATCGGAAGCCTGATCGCCGCGATCCGGCACGGCGGCGCCTCCCGCTTCTTCTCCCTCACGGCGGCCCTGCTGGTGATCCTCGCCGCCGCCGGCGTGGTCCTGCTGCTGGCGGCTGTGATCGCAGTCGGCGTCAACAACAGCACCCTCACCGACGATCAGATGGGCCTGATCGGCCTCGGCGTGATCGGGGTGATGATCGTGTCGCCGTTGCTCACACTGCTCAGCGTCATCAGCTCGATCATCGCGTTCACCACCGCGAAGAGGTGACACCGGGCGGGCTCAGTGCTCAGGGCTCAGTGCGAAGCCGAACGACGCCGGACGCGCCATCAGCAGGTGCTGATCCAACGGACCCGGTCCGCAGGCCGCGGAGCCGACGCCGTGCAGAGCCGCCGACAGCGTCACCCACGTCCGGCCGTCGGGCCGCAGCTCCCCGTCGTGCTGGGCACGGTCCAGCTCCGCTGAGGACCAGGGCCGAACCGCCAGACCCAGGCCGCTGTCGGTGCGCAGCCCCAGGACCCCCGCAGCGGTGCGGATCTGCGCGGACCGCACACCGTGACGGTTGCCGTTCTCCTGCGGGAACACGTACGGCGTGCTCATCTGCGCGATCGACCGCCTCCAGGTGGCGAACGTGGTACCGCTGCCGGTATCCGGGTAGCGCTCGAACGGCCCGTAGCCGCGGTAGGTGACGGCGTCGTCGCCGGCAGCGGGGGCAGCGTCGATCGCGAGCGTGTACCCGATGCGCGGAACCGGCAGGTCATCCGGCCACCCGTCGAACTCGACATCGACGGCGACGTGCACGCCGCCGCTGTCGGCCGTCCACGTTTCGCGGATGTCCGCACCGATGCCGGTGCCCGGCAGACCGAGCCGCTTGGCGAACCGCAGCGATGCACCGTCCGCCTCCGCCGACGCCAGTCGCAGCTGTGCGACGTCCAGGCAGACAGCCCGCCAGCGGGTCTCCAGCCCGGTCCAGGTGAAGGCGCGTTCGTTGTCCACAGGGGCGCGGGTGAGGTCCACACCCGCCCAGGTGACGGGCAGGTTCCCCAGACGCACGAGGGACCCGTGGCGGTCGAACCGCGCCGGGCCGAGCCGCCAGGTGCCGTCGGCCGCGTCCTCCGGGAGCGCAGGGGACGCGGCCGAGGCGGAGCAGGCGCCCGCGGCGGGTGCGCTGGGTGCGGTGCCGGTGCTGGAAGGCGCGGCAGGGGCCGACGGGGCCCGCAGAGCCACACGGTCCGCGATCGAGACGACGTGCCCAGCCGGCAGCGCCCGCGGCAGGACCGCATCAGCGTCACGCAGAACCGCCCGCACCGTCACCACCTCACCGTTCGGCACCGGCACGAGGGCGTCCCCGCCCGCCGGGACCGGCTCCATCTCCAGCTCCGACCACGTGCGCTGCTCATCGATCGAGAGCTCGACGCGCAGATGATCGGTGCTGAGGAACGCGTACTGGTTGCGGATGCGCAGCTGCACGGACCCGTCCGCATCTTCGAAGCCGAACGCGATGGGGGCGTACACCTGCTTCATGTCCAGCAGCGCCGGCGACGGTGACCGGTCCGGGAGGACGAGGCCGTCGGCCACGAAGTTGCCGTCGTGGATGCGCTCCCCGAAGTCGCCGCCGTAGCCGTAGACCTCGGTGCCGTCCGCGGTCGTGGTGAGCAGGGCGTGGTCGATCCACTCCCAGATGAACCCGCCGTGCAGCGCCTCATAGCGCCACACCAGATCCCAGTACTCCTTCAGCGCACCCGCGCCGTTGCCCATCGCGTGGGCGTATTCGATCCAAAGGAACGGCAGGCTCCACGCCCGCGCCGACCGCACCGTGTCCATATCGGCATCGACCCCGGCATCCAGGCACAGGCGCATCAGCAGGTCCACGAGGTCGTCATCGATGTTTCGGGCGCCGATCGCCTCACTGCGGCGATGATCCGGGTACATCAGCGAATGCACATCCACGGTGCGCCCCAGATAGTCCTGCTCATAGATGAGCAGACGACCGTCGTCCATCTCCCGCACCGCCGCGCACATCGCGTCCGTCACGGTGCCGGTGGAGGACTCATTGCCGATCGACCACATGATGATCGAGGCATGGTTCTTGTCGCGGTGCAGGAACCGGCGCGTCCGCTCCACGAGCGTCTTCTCGAACCGCGGATCGTTCGCCGGTCGACGCTGCGTGCCGCGGTCATCGGACTCGGTGCGGTCCAGGTGGAAGCCGTGCGCTTCGAAGTCGCCTTCGCAGATCACATACAGCCCCAGCTCGTCGCACCGCTCGATGAAGCGCGGATGCGGCGGGTAGTGGGAGGTGCGGACCGCGTTCACATTGTGCTGCTTCATCAGCTCCAGGTCGCGGTCCTCATTCGCCGGGTTCTGCGTCCGCCCGGTCACGGCATCCACCTCATGGCGGTTCACCCCGCGGAACACGACGCGCTGCCCGTTGACGAGGATCCTCTCCCCTACGCGCTCCACCCGGCGGAAGCCGAGCCGGACCGACACGCACTCACTCGGGGTGCGGACCAGCGCGTCGTACAGGCGCGGAGTCTCCGCGCTCCACGGCTCCACGTTGCCCATATCCACCGTCGTGGTCTCTCCGGCGGTCAGCACGCGTCGGATGCCGAGCTCCTCGATCACCAGCTCGATCCGCTCCGGCGGCACCTGCTGCGCCGCCTCATGCTCCTCCAGGCCGGAGATCACGGTGCCGACGGAGGCCGTGAGGAGATCGGGCCGGATGCTCAGCGAACCGGTCCCGGCGGCGGCGTCGAAGTCGGTGCTGACCGTGAGGTCGTGCAGGCCGCCGGCAGGCCGCAGCAGCAGCGTCACCGACCGGAAGATGCCGGAGAGCCAGAACATGTCCTGGTCCTCCACGTACGAATTGGCGGACCACTGCCGCACCAGCACCCGCAGACTGTTCTCACCCGAGGTGAGAGCCTCGGTGACGTCGAACTCCTGGGTGAGGCGCGACCCCGCCGTCGCCCCGAGCCGCGTCCCGTTCACCTCGACCTGCCCGTGCGAGTCCACGCCGTCGAAACGGAGGAACACGCGGGCGCCGTCGGCCAGGGCGCTCCCCCACTGGGCGGGCAGCTCGAACGTGCGCAGATAGTCCCCCGTCGGGTTCTCCGACGGGACATGCGGGACATCGAGCGGGAACGGGTAGATGAAGTTCGTGTACTGCGGGGCACCGTGGCCCTGCAGCTGCCACATGCCGGGCACCCGGATGCTGGTCTTCTCCCCGAACCGCTCCCCGTCCGGGGCGAAGCGGAAGGCCCAGTCGCCGTCGAGGGACAGCTCGGGGGCGTCCGACCGCAGCCACGCGCGGGGCGCGAGTCGGCCCTCACCAGTGTGGATGTCAGGAATCGGCAGTGTCGACACGGGCCACTCCTTCACAGCACCGTCGGTCAGGCCGCCGCCTCCAACAGCGAACTCGGCAGGATCTTCAGTTCCAGCTGGGCGATGTCCGGATCGCCGCCGGCGGCGACCGCCGACGGCGCCGCTGACGGGTCGCTACCGCACCTCGCCGTAGTACTGGCCGGTGCGCTCCTCCCGCAGCTCGGCGAACGTGCCGTTCGTGATGGACTCGCGGATCTCGTCGACCAGCCGCACCACGAATCGTTCGTTGTGGATGGTGCACAGGGTGGAGGACAGCATCTCCTTCGCGCGGAACAGGTGGTGGACGTAGGCGGCGGTGTAGTTCTGGCAGGTGTAGCAGTCGCAGGTGTCGTCGATCGGAGAGAACTGACGGCGGTACTTCGCTCCCGTCAGGTTGACCCGGCCGGTGCGGGTGTACACCGCGGAGTTGCGGGCCACGCGCGACGGGGACACGCAGTCGAAGGTGTCCGCGCCGGCGGCGATCGCGACGAACAGGTCGTCCACTTCGGAGATGCCCAGCAGGTGGCGGGGCCTCTCGTCGGGCAGTTCGTCCGTCACCCAGCCGACGATCGTGCCGAGGTTCTCCTTCTCCAGCGCACCGCCGATGCCGAAACCGTCGAAGCTCCAGCCGTCCACCTCCATCGACCCGAGGTCGCGGGCGGCCTTGCGCCGCAGGTCCTCGTACTGGGCGCCCTGGATGACGCCCCACAGCTGCTGGTAGGGCTTGTGCTGCCGCTCCTCGGTGAGGCGGGCGTGCTCCGCCAGGCACCGCTGGGCCCACAGGCGGGTGCGCTCCAGCGCCTCCTCCTGGTAGCGGCGGGAGTTCATCAGGGTGGTCAGCTCATCGAACGCGAACATGATGTCCGCGCCGAGACCGTGCTGGATCTGCATCGACACTTCGGGGGTGAAGCGGTGCTGAGAGCCGTCGATGAAGGAGCGGAAGTCCACACCGTCGTCATCCACGTGGGCGAGGCGGTCCTTGCCGGCCTCCACGTCATCATCGCGGCCCGACGGGGTCGTGGCCCGCTGATTGCCGGAGAACGATTCGCTGAGCACCTTCTTGAACCCGGCGCCGAGGCTCATCACCTGGAAGCCGCCGGAGTCGGTGTAGGTGGGGCCGGGCCAGTTCATGAAGCGGCCGAGGCCACCGGCCTCGTCGATGAGGTCGTGGCCGGGCTGGAGGTACAGGTGGTAGGCGTTCGCCAGCACGGCCTGGGCACCGAGCTGCGCAACGGATTCCGGCAGCACCGCCTTCACCGTCGCCTTGGTCCCGACGGGGATGAACGCCGGGGTGGCGATGTCGCCGTGCGGAGTGGAGATGACGCCGGTGCGGGCGCGGGAGTCAGCGGCCTGAGTGCCGAGGGTGAAGGACGTGGTTCGAGGCATGCATGAAGTTTCCCACGAGTGCCTCACACGGTCGACTGGGGCCGACTACACTCAGCTCGATGTCGAATCGCGGCCCCGTGTTCAGCCTCGAGGACTTCCTGCAGGAGCCCTCGCGCTCCGGTGAACCCGCCGGCGAGGACTTCCACTGGACCCAGGACCCCGTCGAAGACGACTTCGAGGACTTCGCGGCCTGGGGATCCGGGGGCGACGACTCCCCCTGGGACGACTCCCCCGCTTGGCTGGACGACGACGCGCGCGACGACTTCCCCGACTGGGACGCGCTCGAGCGCGGATCCGTCGGCCCCGACGGCTCCTCCCCCACCGACGCCGACGACCCCGCCCTGGGCGGTCCCGCCGCCGGCGCCGCACCCGGCAGCACCTCCATCGACCTGTGGCGCTCCGGCCCCGTTGCGGACCCGGACGACCTGCGGCCCCCGTCGGCCCGCCGCCGAACCTCCCACTTCCGGCCCGAGATCGAGGGCCTGCGCACCGTCGCGGTCGCGCTGATCGTCGTCTTCCATGTGTGGTTCGGGCGGGTCTCCGGCGGCGTCGACGTGTTCCTGTTCATCTCCGCGTTCCTGCTGTCCGCATCGTTCGGGCGGCGGCTGCGCACCGGCTCCCTCGGCAGCCCGATCCGCACCTGGCTGCGCACCTTCACACGTCTGCTGCCGCCCGCGGTGATCGTGATCCTCGCGGTGCTGATCGCGACCCGGTTCCTGTTGCCGCCGTCGGCCTGGCAGCCGATGATCACGCAGGCGCTCGCCTCCGCCACCTACTGGCAGAACATCCTGCTGAGCAGCGAAGCAGTCGACTACTACGCCCAGGACATCTCGGTCGCCTCCCCGCTGCAGCACTTCTGGTCCCTCAGCCTGCAGGGGCAGGTGTTCCTGCTGTGGCCGCTGCTGTTCGGTCTGGTGGCCCTGGTGTCCCGCCGGCCGGGCGCGAAGCCGAAGGCGTTCGCGTTCGCCCTGTTCGGCGCCCTGTTCGCCGCCTCCCTCGCCTACTCGATCCACCTCACCGCCACGGAGCAGACCGCCGCGTACTTCTCGACCCCGGCGCGCCTGTGGGAGGTCGCCGCCGGCACCCTGCTGGCGCTGCTGCTGCCCCGCATCGACCGCGCCACCCGCGCCGAACGCCCCGGTTCCGGCTCCCGCCCCGGCTCCGCCGTGCTGCGCGGCCTCGCCGGCTGGGTCGGATTCGGCCTGCTGGTCTCCACCGGCATCGTGCTCGATGTGCAGGGCCAGTTCCCCGGCTGGATCGCGATCTGGCCGATCACCGCCGCCGCGCTCATCATCGCCGCGGGCCACTCCGGCACCCGCTGGGGCTTCGACCGCATCCTCACCATGCGACTGCCGCGCTCGCTCGCCTCCATCTCCTACGCGATGTACCTGGTGCACTGGCCGATCCTCGTGCTCACCCTGCATGTGCTCGACAAGCCCCGCGCGGGCCTGGCCGACGGGTTCGCGATCATCGCGGTCTCCCTGCTCATCTCCTGGGCGCTGACCCGCCTGGTGGACTCGCGGTTCCGCCACCCCCGCTGGAAGGCCGCCCCCACGGGCCGGTCCCTCGCCGTCATCGGCCTGTGCCTCGCGCTCGTGGCCGGCGGCGCGTTCGGCTGGCGCTACCAGCTGTCCACCGAAGCGGAGAGGACCGCCGCCATCGGCCCCACCTCCGGTGTTCAGGAGAAGCAGAAGGCACCCGAGCCGGCCGACGTGCGCGCCGGTGACCTCGTGCCTGCGGGGCATCAGCTCGACAGCCAGTGGCCAGCCCAGCGGTACCGCTGCTCCGGTCCCAGTGCCCCTGCAGCCTTCCCCGGCCAGCACTGCGACATGCGCCTGCCCGCCGACGCCGACTACGACCACCTGGTGCTCGTGGCCGGGTCCTCTCACGCCCGCCAGTGGATTCCGGCGATGGAATCCGCCGCCGAGAAGGGCAACTGGCAGATCATCAACATGCACATGGACGCCTGCCCCTTCGCCGACGCCCCCAACCCGGAGGACCGCTGCGCCGGCTACCGCGATTGGGTAATCGACCAGGCGACTGCGCTGAAGCCTGATCTGGTCGTCATCAACGGGTCAGCCGTGGACCTCGGCCGCAACCGAGACGTCGCGCTGGCTGGTATGACCTCCGGCACCGCCGAACTCACCGCGCGCGGAATCGACGTTCTCACCATTCGTGACAACCCCCGGTTCTCCCAGAACATGTACACGTGCGCGGAGAAGGTCCTGGAGAACGACGGCACAGGAGCGGACGCGAACGCCCAGTGCGGGGTCCCCGCTGCCTCTGTGCTGTCCCTCGTCGACCCGCAGGTGCTGACAGCGTCGGCTGCCCCAGGGCCCGGCCGCGTGGTGACGGCCGATCTCACTCCCGAGATCTGCCCGTCGGGCCAGTGCGTGCCCGTCCAGGGCAACACCGCGGTGTTCATGGACTCCAACCATGTCTCGAAGGTGTTCGCCACAGCGATGCAGCCGCGGATGCTGGAGGTCATCGCCGAGTCCTACCCCGACCTGTTGGTGACCCCATAATGGTGGGAACCGCCGCTCCCCGGCCCCCGCACAAGGACTGTTCGTGGACTATCTCTACCTGTTCGCCTCGGCGCTGACCGCCATCGCGGTCCTGTTCCTGCCCGGCAGCGCCGTCACCTGGCAGCTGCCGCTGAGTTGGACATCTCGCACCGCGCTTGCCGCTCCCGTGTCCGTGGTGATCGTGTTCGTCGCTGCGGAGAGTGCAGCGCGACTGGGCGTGAGCTGGTCGCCGCTGCCGGTGCTGGCGGTGACCCTGCTGTTCGTCGCGGTGACGGCGCTGGCGATGCTGCCGGTGCGTCTGCGCCGCCGACGTGCCAGTGAGCGGGCCGTGCAGGACGCCGACGGAGGCCACCGAGCGTCGAGCAGATCCCGCGGCGCGACTCGTGTTCTGCGCCGCCATGACCCCGCCGTGCCGGTCGCGCTCGCGATCGCCGCAGTGGTGACCACCTGGACGTTCTGCTTGCTGATGGGCACACCGGTGGAGATCAGCCAGACGTACGACAACATCTTCCATATGAATGCGATCCGCTGGATCGAGAACACGGGCAGCGCCTCCGCCTGGAACGTAGGGTCGTTGACGATCAAGGACCACCCGCCGTCGTACTACCCCTCGGCGTGGCACCAGATCGCGTCCCTCCCGGTGATCCTGTTCAACGCACCGATCTGGCTGGCGCAGAACGCCCTCATGTTCGTGGTCAGCGGCATCGTGTGGCCGCTGGGCCTGCTGGCGATCTCCAAGGACGTGCTCGGGCTGCGCCGCGTCGGCGTGCTCGCCACCGGCATGGTCGCCGGCATGTTCATGGCCTTCCCGTACGGGCCCGGCATGTTCGGGATCCTGCTGCCGTTCCTGCTCGCGATGACGCTGATGCCGGCACTGGTGGCGATCGTGGCGCTCACGGTCCGCATCAACGCCGGTGCGAACGTCCATCCCCTGGCGGCGATCCCCCTGGCAGCACTGGCAGCGGCCGCGGTGGCGGTGGCGCACCCTCAGGGCGTGCATGCCGGGTTCCTGCTGCTGGTGCCGATGATCGCCTGGGCCACGGTGCATCACCTGATCGGCCGCCGCTGGGCCTGGGCGGCGCTGTGCGCAGCGGCCCTGGCTGCGGCGGTTCCGGCCGCGTGGTGGGTGTGGTCGAATCTCCGCCCTTCAGCAGCATCCGCTTCGATCTGGATCGCGCACTCCACGGAGATCCAGGCACTGAGGCAGGTCCTGGCAATGGGCATCCCCAGCGTCCGCCAGGAGATCCTCCTGGTGGCGGTGACGCTGACTTCGCTGGTGATCGTGCTGGTCGCCAAACGGGGTCGGTTCTCCTTCTTGGCGCTGTCGTTCCTGGCGTCAGGGTGGGTGTTCTATGTGGCACTTGCGGTCAATGAGCAGCCGCTGCGCTACGACGTCACCGGCCCGTTCTACAGCGACCAGTGGCGCATGGCGGCGATCCCGCTCGTGGTGGGGCTGCCCGCGATCGGCCTCGCTGCGGAGGTCATTACCGAGAAGTGGGCGAGCCCCCGCATCGTCCTGGTCGGGCTGGTTGCCGTGGGCGGCCTCAGTTCGATGTCGTGGGCATCGGAGGGGGTCGTGGAGTTCGCCCACGAGCAGTGGCGCCCGGGCCCCCTGCTCAGCGATGACGAGAAGGTCCTCCTGCGGTCCCTGCCCGACTATGTGCCGGAGGATGCGGTCATCGCCACGAACGCGCTGAACGGGTCGTCGCTCGCGTATGCGATCGGCGATCGGAAGGTCCTCAACTACACGATCAGCTTCTCCGCCCCGCGTGAGCAGCACCTGCTGAACGCGAAGCTTGACGACGCGCAGGTGAACCCGAAGGTGTGCGATGCGATGCACGATCTCGGGGTCGACTACGCCCTCGACTTCGGGCCGGAGGAGATCGGCGAGGGCAGCGCCACCTACACGGGGCTCAACGAGATCAGCGACACCGGCGCAGCGGAGGTGGTGCACCAGGTGGGCGAGGCGAAGCTTCTTCGCATGAAGCCCTGCCGCGGCACCGACGGTCACGTACGCTGAGCAGAAGCCCTTCTCCCCCTCGAAAGGACACCCCATGCCCCGCCTCGCCGACGCCCGCGAGTTCGTCGATGATCTCGCCGCGTTCGTGACCGCCTCCCCCTCCAGCTACCACGCGGTGCGCGAATCCGCTCGCCGCCTGCGCGAGGCCGGCTTCTCCGAACTGCGCGAAGAGGACGACTGGCAGGTCGAGCCGGGCGCGCGGGTGTTCGTGGTGCGGGACGGCTCCATCATCGCCGCCGCGGTGCCGACGGGTGCCGACTCCACCACTGCGCTGACGATCTTCGGCGCGCACACGGATTCGCCGTCGCTGAAGCTCAAGCCGAAGCCCTCCACCAGCGCCGCCGGGTTCTCCCAGGTCGGGGTGGAGGTGTACGGCGGGGCGCTGCTGAACTCGTTCCTCGACCGCGACCTGGCACTGGCGGGACGGATCGTCCTGGCCGGCGGGACCGTGCGCCTCGTCCGCACCGGGGCGTACCTGCGGGTTCCGCAGCTGGCGATCCACCTGGACCGCCAGGTCAACTCCGAGGGCCTGAAGCTCGACCCGCAGCGGCACCTGCAGCCGATCACGGGACTGGCCACCGACGAGCACGATGTGCTCGCCGACCTGGCAGCACTCGCCGAGGACCCGGTGACGGGTGAGGCCGCACCGGTGGACCCCGCGAACATCGCCGGGTACGACATCGTCACCGCCGACACCCAGACACCCGCCGTCATCGGTGCCCGCGAGGAGCTGTTCGCTTCGGGCCGCCTCGACAACCTGCTGTCCACCCATGCGGGCGTGCGCGCCATGATCGAAGCGGAGCCCACGGACCGCATCGCCGTGTTCGTCGCCAATGACCATGAGGAAGTGGGCTCCGCGACCCGCTCCGGTGCCGCCGGACCGTTCCTGGAGGACGTGCTGGTGCGCCTGCATCTGGCGCTCGGCGGCGACGACGCCACGCGGCGTCGTGCGTTCGCGAGCAGCCTGCTGGTGTCCTCGGATGTGGGCCACAGTGTGCACCCGAACTACGCGGAGCGGCACGACCCCGCGAACCTGCCGGTCGCAGGCGGCGGTCCCATCCTGAAGATCAACGCGAACCAGCGCTACGCCACGGACGGCCGCGGCGCCGCCGCCTGGGCTGCCGCGTGCGCCGCCGCCGGTGTCACCTCGCAGGAGTTCGTCTCGAACAATGCGATGCCGTGCGGTTCGACGATCGGCCCGATCACCGCGACCCGTCTCGGCTTCCTGACCGTGGATGTGGGTGTGCCGATCCTGTCGATGCACTCCCTGCGGGAGATGACCGCGGTGACGGACCCGCATGACCTGTTCCTGGCGGCGAAGTCCCTGCTGACTGAGACGGCGATCCGGTCCGCCTGCTGAGCCCTTCGTGAGCAGTTCCCCGAACCGGCCGAGTCGCCGGGGGCCCGTCGGCCGCCCCGGCGCCACCGCGGAACCCCGTGGACGCCGCCGCGCGCCCCTTTCCGACCGCCCCGTGTTCCGCCGCGACATCCACGGGCTGCGGGGTCTTGCCGTCCTGCTCGTGGTGCTCTACCACGTGTTCGTCGGCCGGGTGTCCGGCGGCGTCGACGTCTTCCTGTTCGTCTCCGCCTTCTTCCTGACCGGCACGTTCCTGCGGCGATGGGAGCGCGATCAGCCATCGGCGCCCCTCGCCTACTGGGCCCGCACCTTCAAACGACTCCTGCCGCCGGCCGCTGTGGTGATCGTGGGGTCGCTCGCACTGGTGTGGGCTCTGGCGGGGCCGCAGGCTGTGATGACCGAACTGCCGCACGCGGTGGCGTCCCTTGCGCAGGTGGAGAACTGGTTCCTCATCGGCCAGAGCGTGGACTACTACGCAGCGGCGCAGCAGCGGGCACCGATGCTGCAGCACTTCTGGTCGCTGTCGATCCAGGCGCAGGTGTTCCTTCTGCTGCCGCTGCTGTTCGCGCTGGTCACAGTGCTCACGCGCCGCGTCCCGGCGCATCGCCGCACCCGCGCCCGCTTCAGCTCGGCCGCACTCGTGCTGGGGGCACTGTTCGCGGTGTCCCTCGTGTGGTCGATCGTGTCCACGGGCCGTCATCAGGAGGTGGCGTACTTCGATACCGCGGCACGGCTGTGGGAGTTCTGCCTGGGCTGCCTGGTGGCGATTGCGCTGCATCATCGCGGTGGCCGAGGCCTGGCCGTCTTCGCCCAGCGGCCGGTTGCTCGCGCTGCGGCGTCCTACGGTGCGGTCGCGGCGCTGGTCTCCATGGGAGCCCTGGTCGATGTGGCGGGCCTGTTCCCCGGCCTGATCGCACTGTGGCCGCTGTCGGCCGCGGCGGTGGTGATGCTCGCCGGACACAATGGGCTCCTGGCCTCGCGGCCGTTCCAGTCCCTCGGGTCGATCAGCTACGGCCTGTACCTGGTGCATTGGCCTCTGCTGATCGTTCTGCTGATTCAGCGCGATGAGCTGCGCCTCCCCCCGCTGGTGGGGGCGGCTGTGGTGGCGGTGTCGCTGGTGCTGGCGTGGCTGCTGACGCGCCTGGTGGACACTCCGTTCCGGCGCCTGAGGTGGGCTGAGCAGCGCCCAGTGCGGGCAGCGGTCGTGATCGCGGCGGTGCTGGCTGTGGGCGCCGGCGGGGTCTGGGGTGTCCATCGCGGCGCATCGGGGCAGATCGCGGAGCAGGAGGGGCTGGCGTACGCGAACAACCCTGGGGCGCGTGCCCTCGAGCCCGGTTTCACGCCCCACCCGCAGCGGGACCCGTCGGCCCCGGAGCTTCCGGGCCGGGACGGCGCCCCGAAGGACTGGTTCGGGCTGAAGGAGAAGTGTGAGGGCCGCTTCGCCGCGCCGAAGGGCCTGTCCTCCTGCCGGATGCGAAGCCCTGCGGAGCCGACGCGCGGCGATGAGAAGGTCATCGTCTACATCGGCAATTCACGAATGGAGCAGATGGCGCCCAGCGTTGACGCGATCGCGGAAGCGAAGGGATGGCGAGCCATCGCGCTGTTCGAACCGGGCTGCGGCTTCGGCGCCGAGAAGGATGCGTGGGGCGGCAATGCGAAGCGCTGCTCGGAGTACACCGAGCTCGCCGAACAGTACGTCGCGGCGGTGAAGCCGGACGCGGTCGTGATGATCACGACCGATGTGCCCATTCGCGGCGATGAGCGTCCCTTCCCCGGCGCCGCACGGTTGGCGGAGAAGATGGCCGCTGATGGGGTCGAGGTGATCGCTCTGAGGGATTCTCCGCGGCTGAGCACCGAGCCGAACGCCTGCAGTGAGGAGCGGTCAGCGGACTGCACCTCGCCTCTGGGGCAGGGGCTGGACCGTGCCCGCCCGGACGCTGACCTCGTCGGCGCCGACCACATCCATCCTGTGGATCTCACGCCCGTGGTCTGTCCCGATGGAGAGTGCGCTCCGGCTCGCGGCAACGTCACTGTCTTCACTGACCACTACCACCTGACCTCGACCTACGCGGCCAGCGCAGCACCGGAGGTGGAGCGGCAGCTGAAGGAGTCCGGCTTCCGCTGGTGATGCGGGCCGGACCACGTCAGGTCGTGGAGTGCTGGGCGGCTGTCTCCACGGCGTCGCGCACCGCGTCGGCGGCGGGCGGCAGCGACTGGTCGCCGCTGAGGTCGGCGATGCGGCGGGCGTCCTTCGTCAGCTCGTCCACCTGGTAGAGGGCGCTGTCCACGAACCCGTCGAGGATGCTCAGCAGGGTCAGGTCGATGCGGGCGCGGACCGCGGCGGGGGTGTCGTCCCCGTCGGCCAGGATGGCGGGCAGGGCGCGGAACGCATCGGCGCTGGAGGCGGGGGCGTCGGTGCTCAGGAGGGCGCGCAGGGCTGCGCGGTCCTCGTCGCGGAGGGTGCGGACGTCATCGAACACGGGCGTCGACCTCTTTCATGGCGTCGTTCATCTGCGCCACCGTCATCGGCGGCTGGTGGAGGTCGTCCGACGGGGCCTGGCCGTCCGAGGCGCTGAGGCTGAGCTGATCGGAGACGTCCACGCCGAAGATGGTGTGCACGGCGTGGAGGAACTTCGCCCCGTTGCCGGTGCGTGCCAGCTCCTGGGCGCGCGCCATCGGCGAATGGAGCAGCCGGTTGTACACGCGGTTGAGGGAGCGCTCCACCTGCTCGGCGGCGTCATCACCGCGGGCGGCACGGACAGCCTCCACTTCGGCGGTGACCTCCGCGCGGACGCTGGCGCGCATCGCGGACACGGCAGGGTCCATGGCGCGGATGCGCTGGCGCTCCTCGAAGCGGGTGACGCCGTCCTCCACGAGGGTGCGGGCGCGCTCCATCTCATCGGTCTCTCCGGTGTCGGCGGTGATGTCGGCCAGGCCCAGCAGATGCACCCGGTCCACGGCCGCAACGGAGTCGTCCACGTCCGAGTGGAGGGCGAGGTCGAGGATCACCAGTTCGCCCTCGGGACGGACGTTGTCGGCGCTGAGCACGGTGGTGCCGCCGCCGGACGCGGCGATGATGACGGAGGAGCGGGTGATGGCGGCGGGCAGCTCGTCCTCGGTGACGGCGACGGCGCTGTGGGTGTCGGCGAAGCCGGGGGCGCGGCCGGACGGGGAGAACACGCGCAGGGTGGCGATGCGGCGGCGGTGCAGTTCGGCCGACGCGATGCGGGCCATCGCACCGGTGCCGATGATGAGGGCGTCGCGGTTGCGCAGGGAGTCCACAAGTCCTTCGGCAGCGTCCAGGGCAACAGCGACGGAGGAGCGGCCTGCGGCGCCGACCCGGGTGGAGGTGGTGACCTTCTTCGCGGTGCGCATGGCGCCCTGGAACAGGTCGTTGAGCAGGCTGGTGGTGCGTCCCTCCGAGAGCGCCTCGGAGAACGAGGTGCGGACCTGGCCGGTGATCTCGGCTTCGCCGATGACCTGGGAATCGAGGCCGGAGGCGACGGAGAAGAGCTGGCGGGCGCTGGAGCGGCCGGCGTCAGCGACGAGGGATTCGGCGACGGTGGTCTCATCGAGCCCGCTGGTGTGGGAGACGGCGCGCACCACGAGGTCGACTGCGTCGTGGAAGCGGTCGGCGTCGAGGTAGATCTCGAGGCGGTTGCAGGTGGCGATCACCACCCAGCCGATCAGGGGCTGGTCCGGATGCTCCTCGTTGAGCTCGCCGATCACGGCGTCGAGCCGTTCAGCGCCGCGTGCGAGGCGGTCCAGGCCATCGAGCCCGAGCCGATCATGGGTGGCGCGAAGAGCGATGAGCATGGAATCAACCTTAAGGCTGATGTGCTCGGGACGCGAATGTTCGCCGTTCAGCTCACTAGGGCACAATGAGCGGCATCATGACTGACTTCTCTGCGCCCTCTTCAGGGCCTTCTGGCGCGCCCTCCCCGTCCCCCGCTGAGTCGCCGCTGGTCAAGCGTCTGGCCGGCCGGGGCGCCGAGGTCGCGGACGCTCCGCCGAGCGTGTGGTTCATGCGGCAGGCCGGCCGCTCCCTCCCGGAGTACAAGCAGGTGCGCGGCACCACGGGCATGCTGGAGTCCTGTCTGATCCCGGAGATGGCGGCGGAGATCACCCTGCAGCCTGTGCGGCGACACAAGGTCGATGCGGGCATCTTCTTCTCGGACATCATGACCCCGCTGAAGATCGCGGGGCTCGGCGTCCACATCGAGCCGGGCATCGGCCCCGTGTTCGAGGAGCCGATCTCCTCCGAAGCGGACATCCGCGCACTGCCGCCGGTGGATGACGTCATCCGCGCAGCGCTCGACCCGATCCGCGAGGCCGTCCGCATCACCGTCGAGGAGCTCGGCTCCACCCCGCTGATCGGCTTCTGCGGCGCCCCGTTCACGGTGGCGTCGTACATGGTGGAGGGCCGCCCCTCCCGCGACCACCTCACCACCCGCTCCCTCATGACGCGCGAACCCGAACTGTGGGCGCACCTCGCCGAATGGGTGGCGAACCTCTCCGGCGAGTTCCTGCGCGCCCAGGTCGAAGCGGGCGCCTCCGCCGTGCAGCTGTTCGACTCGTGGGCCGGGTCCCTGTCCGAGCGGGTGTACCGCGAGCACGTCCTGCCGCATTCGGAGCGCACCCTCGGCTTCGTCGCGGACCTCGATGTCCCCCGCACCCATTTCGGGGTGGGGACCGGCCACATGCTGCCGGCGATCGCGGACGCCGGCGCCACGTGCGTGGGCGTGGACCACCGGATCGAACTGTCCGAGGCGATCGACCTGCTGCCGGGCCATCTCGCGGTCCAGGGCAACATCGACCCGTCGGTCCTGTTCTCCTCTGAGGAGGTCCGCTTTGCTGAGGCGAAGCGCGTCGTCGAGCAGGGCCGCGCCGCCGCCGGTCAGGTAGTGAACCTCGGCCACGGCGTGCCGCCCACCACCGACCCGCAGGTCCTCACCGACCTCGTCGCCCACATCCATTCGCTGTGACCGCCACCGCCACCCGCACTCTCGTCATCGGCGGAGGGTTCGCCGGCCTCCTCGCCGCTCTGCGCGCCGCCCAGGCGGGCGAGCAGGTGACGCTCGTGGAAGCCGACTCCGTCACCGGCGGTGTGATCCGCTCCGCCGTCGTGGACGGTCTCGACCTCAATGCCGGGCCGGAGGCGTACGCGTCCCGCGGCGGCCGGGTCCAGGCCCTCGTGGAGGAGCTCGGCCTCGCCGACCGTGTGGTGGAACCCGCCGGGTCCAGCAGCTTCATCGTCCTGGACGACCATGCGTTCGCGTCGCCGTCGCGCGCGGTGATGGGGCTGCCGGCGCAGCCGCTGTCGGCGGAGTCGCGTCGCGCACTCGGCCTCGTCGGCTCCCTGCGCGCCGCGGCGGAGCGCCTCCTTCCGGCGTCGTACGGCTGGCGGGACGGCATCAGCATTGGGGAGCTCACCCGCCGCCGCTTCGGCCGACGGGTGCTGGACCGCCTGGTGGCGCCGCTGATCACCGGGGTGCACTCCGCGGATCCGATGGCGCTGGAACTCGAGACTGTGCTGCCGGGTCTGCGCCGACGCGCCGACCAGGCCGGCAGTGTGCAGCAGGCGGTGGCGGGCATGCTCGCCGAGCGGGATGCCGCGCAGCGGGGCCGTGCAGCCTCCGCGGGCCCTCGCACCTCCGCCCGGCCGACGGGTGCCGCCGGCAGGTCGGGCGCGCCCGTGCGGGCGGGCGCCGCGGTCCGCGCGGTCACCCCGACGATGGCGGCGATCCCCGAGGCGATGGCCGAGCGCATCCGTGAGCTCGGCGGCACGATCCGCACCTCCACCAGGGCTGTGTCCCTCGTTGCTGACGGCGACGCCTGGTCCGTGGTGCTCGACCCCGTCGGCGCTGATCGCGCACCCGAGCAGTCCGCCGACAGCACCGCACCCGAGCACACCGCGAGCGCGCCGGAGCGCATCACCGCGGACCGCCTTGTCATCGCGACCGATCCGGACACCACCCGCGACCTCCTGCGCGGCCTCGACACCGACCCCGCCCAGGCGAGCCTCGCCGATCTCGTGCCCGCCTCCCGGCCCGTGCCGGTGCGGCTGTGCACCCTCGTGCTGCAGGCGCCCGCTCTCAGCCGCCATCCGCGCGGCAACGGGGCGCTCGTGGCCCCGTCGGCCACCACCATCACGGCGAAGGCGATGACGCACGCGAGCGCGAAATGGGACCATGTCCGCAACGCGGCCCGCACGGACGAGCACCCGCACCGGCACGTGATCCGCCTCAGCTACGGCCGCGGCGACGAGCCCCTCCCCGACCGCGGCCGATTCCCCGACCTGGCGCTGCGGGACGCCGCCCGCATCCTCGGCGTGGAGGGCGCCGGCCTCAGCCTCGTGGACTGGACCCTCACCGACATCACCCGCACCCAGCGCAGGGCCGCCGCCGGGCACTCCGACGCGGTCGCGGCGCTCCGGTCGGCGCTGCCGGCCACCATCGAACTGTCCGGCGCCTGGATCGACGGCACCGGACTGGAAGCCATCACTCGAGAAAGGGACACCCGCTCATGAGCGAGATCATCCGCTTCACCACCTACACCGTCTACAAGAAGATCGGCGGCCTCAACGACGAAGGCACCGTCAGCGCCGACCAGGTCGAACAGGACCTGCAGAAGACCACCGAGGCGTTCTCGCCGCTCGGTGTGGAGGTCCTCGGCTTCTACGACGCCACCGCGTTCCGCGCGGAGGACGACCTCATCCTGTGGGTCTCCGCGGAGAAGCCGGAGGCGATCCAGGAGGCGCTGCGCCTGTTCGAGCAGTCGATCGCCGGCACCTACCTGGAGAAGGTGTGGCAGGCCTCCGGTGTGCACCGCGAGCACGAGTTCACCCGCACCCACCGCCCCGCGTTCATGGAGGACGACAAGCCGCGCAAGCAGTGGATCACCATCTACCCGTTCGTCCGCTCCTACGAGTGGTACCTGCTGGAGGAGGAGGAGCGCCGCGAGCAGATGGCCGAGCACGGCCGGTTCGGCCGCGACTACCCGAACGTGTGGGGCAACACCACCGCCGCGTTCGCCCTCGGCGACTATGAGTGGCTCCTCTCCTTCGAGGCCGATGAGCTGCACGAACTGGTCGACATGATGCGGCACCTGCGCTACACGAAGGCGCGCCTGCACGTGCGCGAAGAGCTGCCGTTCCACGTGGGCCGCCGCCTCGGCGAGCTCAGCGACGTCGCGGAGATCCTCCTGTGAGCGCCCCCATCGACTCGATCCTCTTCGCCTCCTTCGGCGGGCCGGAGACTCTCGATGACGTGATGCCGTTCCTGCGCAACGTCACCCGCGGTCGCGGCATCCCTGACGAGCGCCTCGAGGAGGTCAGCCACCACTACCGCGCCCTCGGCGGCAAGTCCCCCATCAACGACCAGAACAAGGACCTGATCGCGCGCCTGGAGAAGGCTCTGGCGGCGCGCGGCATCGACCTGCCGGTCTACTGGGGCAACCGCAACTGGGAGCCGTACGTCAACGACACGGTCAAGCAGATGCACGCCGACGGGCACCGCCACGCCCTCGGTCTCGTCACCAGCGCCTACTCCTCCTACTCATCCTGCCGCCAGTACCGGGAGGACTTCGGCCTCGCCCTGCAGGCGAACGACCTCAAGGGCGAGTTCGAGATCTCCAAGGCCCGCGTCTACTTCAACCATCCCGGGTTCCTCGACCCGGTCGTGGACTCGGTGCGCGGCGCCATCGCCGATCTCGAAGCCGACGGCCACGAGCGCTCCGCGATCGACGTGCTGTTCTCCACGCACTCCATCCCGAACACGATGGCGGACACCTCAGGTCCCCGCGACACGTGGGAGGAGGGCTCCGGCGGTTGGTACGTGAAGCAGCATCAGGCTGCGATCGACTACGTCATCGAGAAGGCCGACGCATCGGATGTGCCGCACCAGCTGGTGTACCAGTCGCGGTCGGGCCCCGCCCACATTCCGTGGCTGGAGCCGGACATCAACGACGTCATCGAAGGCCTGGAGGGCCGCACCGCGGTCATCGTGGTGCCGATCGGGTTCGTCACCGACCACGTGGAGGTCGTGTGGGACCTCGATACGGAGGCGAAGGAGACCGCTGAGGAGAAGGGCCTGGCGTTCATCCGCGTCCCCACCTCCGGCAGCAGCGACCGCTTCGTCGAGGCCCTCGTGGACCTCGTGGAGGAGCGGGTCAACGGTGCTGAACCGACGATCGCTGTGGGCCGCGACATCCAGTGCGGCGACGTCTGCGGCGCCGGGTGCTGCCCGAACGCCCGCGCGATCCAGCGCACCACCTCCGGTGTGGACTCCGAGGAGGACTGGGAGAAGGCCGGGGAGCCGAGCGAGCTCGCGCTGATGATCCGCGCGAAGCGGGAGGGAGCCGGCCGATGACGGATGCGCCCGTGCGCGTGGGCACTCGCGCCTCGAAGCTGGCGCTGTCGCAGTCCGCCTGGGCTGCCCGCCACCTCGGGGTCGAGTTCGAGCTCGTCCACGTCTCCACCCACGGCGACCGCGACCAGACGTCCCCGCTCACGCAGATCGGCGGCACCGGCGTGTTCGTCTCCGCTGTCCGCGAAGCGCTGCTGTCCGGCGAGGTCGACGTGGTGGTGCACTCCCTCAAGGACCTCCCCACCGCCGAGCCCGACGGGATCCGCCTCGCCGCGGTCCCGCCGCGCGAGTCGCCCAGTGATGCCCTGATCGCCCGCGACGGCCTCACCCTCGAGACCCTCCCGGCGGGGGCGAGCGTCGGCACGGGTTCGCCGCGCCGTGCCGCCCAGCTGCGCCTCCAGCGCCCCGACCTGGATGTGCAGCCGATCCGCGGCAACATCGACACCCGCATCGCGAACGTCACCGAGGGCCGCTTGGATGCGGTGGTGCTCGCCGCCGCCGGACTCAACCGCCTGGGGCTGACGGACCGCGTCACCGACGAGTTCGACCCGACGGTGTTCCTGCCCGCTCCCGCGCAGGGCGCCCTCGCGGTGGAGGTCCGGGAGGACGATCACCGGTTCGATGACGCCCTCGCCGCCCTCGACTGCCCCGTGACCCGCGCGGCCGTGACGGCGGAGCGTCAGCTGCTGAACTCCCTGGAGGCGGGATGCAGCGCCCCCGTCGCAGCGTACGCGGTGGTGGACGGCGCCCAGCTGCGCATGCAGGCCGGCACGTACGGCAGCACCGCGCACATGCTGGAGGAGGCGGCCGGCCCGATGGAGGACCCGCGCCAGCTGGGCCGCCGCATGGCGGAGACGATGCTGGGCCGCGGCGCCCGCGACCTCCTGTCCGAAGGGATCTGAGCCCCATCACCGCCGCGTCTGCATCCGCTGCACCGTCCGGTCGGGTCCTGGTGGCCCGGCCGGACGGCCGCGCTGATGCCCTGCTGCGGGCCCTCGCGGACCGCGGCCTGGAGGGGGTGCACCATCCCGTCACCGCGTTCGAGCACAGCGACCTGACGGACCTGCGCCGTGCCCTCGATGCCGGCGCTTACGATGCGCTCGCCCTGACCTCGCGCACCACCGTGGAGGCGCTCTGCACCGGCGGCTGGCCCGCACGGTCCGGCCGGCAGGACTTTACAGTGGCAGCCGTCGGCCCCGGCACCGCCGACGCCGCCCGCGCAGCCGGCCTGCGGGTCGACCTCGTCGCCTCGGGCAGCGGGGAGGCCCTCGTCCGGGAGCTGCCCGCCCCCGCCCCGGGCGCGCGGCTCGCCCTGCCCGCGTCATCCGCCGCCGACCCCGCCCACGCCGAGGGCCTGCGCGAAGCCGGCTGGGCGGTGGACCGCATCGTCGCCTACCGGCCCGTCCCGCGTCCCCTCCCGGACTCGGTGATCGCCGACCTGGCCGACGGGGCCGTCGGCGCCGTGGTCCTCACCTCCCCGATGATCGCCCGGGCAGTCCTGCAGCATCCCCTCGCCGCCGGGGTGCGAGTCGTCGCGATCGGGGAGCCGACCCGGGCCGCCGCGGAATCCGTCGGCCACCCCCCGGACGCGATCGCCGCCGACCCGACCGACACCGCCCTCGCCGACGCCACCGTCCGTGCCCTGAGCAGCGACCCAGCCGGCCCGACGGGCCCGACGCCGCTCACCGCCACCGACCCGCCCCATCGAGAGGAGCACTGATGATCCACCGACCGAGGCGCCTGCGCGCCACCGCCGCCCACCGCCGCCTGGTGCGCGAGCACACCCTGCGCACCGCCGACCTCATCCTGCCGATGTTCGTGCGCGAAGGCCTGGAGGAACCTCAGCCGATCTCGTCGCTGCCCGGCGTGGTGCAGCACGACCTCTCCTCCCTGCGCGGGGCCGCCCGCGAGGCCGCTGAGCTCGGCCTCGGCGGCATCATGCTGTTCGGGGTGCCGGAGGAGAAGGACGCCACCGGCACCGGCGGTGTGGACCCCGACGGGATCCTCAACCGAGCCCTGCGCGAGGTGCGCCGCGAAGTCGGCGACGACATCCTCGTGATGAGCGACCTGTGCCTGGACGAGTTCACCGACCACGGCCACTGCGGCGTGCTCGGCGCCGACGGGACCGTCGACAACGACGCCACCCTCGAGGTGTACGCCGAGATGGCGCGCCAGCAGGCCGATGCCGGCGCCCACATCGTGGCGCCGTCGGGCATGATGGACGGCCAGGTCCGCGTCATCCGCGACGCCCTCGACGAGCACGGCCGCACCGACGTGGGCATCTACGCCTACACCGCCAAGTACTCCTCCGCGTTCTACGGCCCGTTCCGCGAAGCCGTCAACTCCTCCCTCACCGGCGACCGCCGCACCTACCAGCAGGACTCCGCGAACAGCGCCGAAGCGCTGCGCGAACTCGAGCTGGACGTGGCCGAGGGCGCCGACCTGGTGATGGTGAAGCCGGGCCTGCCCTACCTCGATGTGCTCAGCCAGGTGGCGGAGGCCTCCCCCGTCCCGGTGGGCGTGTACCAGGTGTCCGGGGAGTACGCGATGATCGAAGCGGCCTCCGCCAACGGCTGGCTGGACCGCGACCGCACCGTGCTGGAGTCCCTGCTGGCGTTCAAGCGCGCCGGCGCCTCCAGCGTCCTGACCTACTATGCGGCGCATGCGGCACGCCTGCTGCGTGAGCGCCCCGACGAATTCGGAGAGTACCTGTGAGCTTTGAGATGACCACCAGCAGCACCCTGTTCGAGCGCGCGAAGGCGTCCATCCCCGGCGGCGTCAACTCCCCCGTGCGCGCCTTCGGCTCCGTCGGCGGCACCCCGCCGTACCTCGTGCGCGGCAAGGGCGCCCTGCTGTGGGACGCCGACGGCAACGAATACGTCGACATGGTCGGCTCCTGGGGCCCCATGATCCTCGGCCACGCCGACGACCAGGTGGTGCAGGCCGTCCAGGAGGCCGCCGCGAAGTCCCTCTCATTCGGCGCCCCGCACGAGGGCGAGATCGAACTGGCGGAGACCGTGATCGAACGGATCGCACCGGTGGAGCAGATCCGCATGGTCAACTCCGGCACCGAAGCGACGATGAGCGCGCTGCGCCTGGCCCGCGGCTTCACCGGCCGCGACATGATCATCAAGTTCGCCGGCTGCTACCACGGCCACGTGGACTCCCTGCTCGCGGAGGCGGGCTCGGGTGTCGCCACGTTCGCGCTGCCCGGCTCCGCCGGCGTCACCGACGCCACCGCCCACGACACCCTGGTCCTGCCGTACGGAGACCAGGAGGCCCTTGAGGCGGCGTTCGCGGAGCACGGTGAACGGATCGCCGCGATCATCACCGAAGCCGCGCCCTGCAACATGGGCGTCATCAGCCCGGGGAACTTCAACGAGTTCCTGCGCCGCACCGCCGACCAGCACGGCTCCCTGCTCATCATCGACGAAGTCCTCACCGGCTTCCGCGCCTCCCGCGAAGGCTTCTACGGGGTGGACGGTGTGGCCGCTGACCTCGTCACCTTCGGCAAGGTCATCGGCGGCGGCATGCCCGTGGGCGCGTTCGGCGGCCGCGCCGACATCATGCAGCGCCTCTCCCCGCTCGGCCCCGTGTACCAGGCGGGAACCCTGTCGGGGAACCCGCTCGCCACCGCGGCGGGTCTGGCGACGCTGCGCCAGCTGGAGGAGCCGGTGTACGAGCAGATCACGACCGCCGGTGACGCGCTGAAGCGCGAACTGACCTCGGCGCTGAGCGCGGAGGGAGTTCCGCACACCGTGAACACCGCCGGCACCCTGTTCTCCGTGTTCTTCACCGACGGTCCCGTCGGCGACTACGAGGCGGCGAAGGCGCAGAACACGGAGGCGTTCGCGGCGTTCTTCCACGCCATGCTGGACCAGGGCGTGTACATGCCTCCGTCGGCGTTCGAGGCGTACTTCGTGTCCCGTGCCCACGACGACGCGATCATCGACCGGGTCGTCTCGGCGCTTCCTGCGGCGGCTCGCGCAGCCGCACAGGTAGGCTGAACGCATGATCCCACCGCAGCTGACCACACTGGGGCCGTACGCGATCCGGCTCCTGATCATCGGAGTCGTCTTCGGCGTCATCTCGGCCGTCATCCTGACGGGGCACACGACCGTTGCCGCTGTGCTGTCACTGCTGTGGTGGGTGCTGTCGTTCCTCGCGGCGGGCGCCGTCGGCCCCCTGGCCGCGAAGCGCCACCGCTCGGGCCCCGGCTACCCCGCGGAGCCCGAGCAGTGGCTCATCGCCTTCTCCCGCGCGTTCACCATCACCCTGGCGGTGCTGGTGCTCGTCGGCTGGTTGGGGCTGTCGCTGCCGGACCTGTTCGGCGGCGAGCAGGCCGCCGGTGCGGACGGCTCCTCCGTCCGACGGGTGCTGATGACCGCGATCCTCGCGGCGATCGCCGTGATCGGCGGCTGGCTGCTCTCCACGCGCCACACCCTCTGGCTGCTGTACGGATCCTCCCGCGGCGCGGAGGCGTCGACGCCCGCGGTCAGCGACGTTGAGCACCCGAGCAGCGAGGGCGGCTCGCACGCGGTTCACTGAAACCGGCGCTCGGCTGCGTGAGCGGACGCTGCCGGCGGGTGGTTCATCTCACCCTTGCGCAAATCGATTTACGCAACTTCTGCGTTGCAGAATCGGAGCCCGTAAGGCTAGCCTTACCTCATGAACGTTTCTCGTCGATCCCTGCTGACCGCATCCGCGGCAGCCACCGCCGCCTTCGCGGCGACCGCCCTGTCCGCCTGCACCACCTCGGCCTCATCCCCGGGCGCCGGCGGATCGGACTCCAGCAGTGACGATGCGGCACCGGTGACGATCAAGCACATCTACGGCACCACCGAGATCCCCTCCACTCCGACGAGGGTCGCCACCGTCTCCTGGGTCAACGCCGATACCGCCCTCGCCCTCGGTGTTGTGCCCGTGGCCATGCCCGCCATGGAGTGGGGCGGCAACGGCAACAGGTCCACCGACTGGATCGACGCCAAGCTCGCGGAGCTCGGCGGCCCCGCCCCCACGCTGTTCTCCGAAGCCGACGGCATCAACGCCGACGCCATCGCCGCCGCCACCCCCGATGTCATCCTCGCCGCCTACTCGGGACTCACCAAGGACGAGTACGAGAAGCTCTCCAAGATCGCCCGCGTCGTGGGCCCCATCAAGGCGAACTACCTGACGTCCTGGCAGGAGGCCGCCACCGTCATCGGAGCCGCGCTGCGCAAGGACCCGAAGGAGCTCATCTCCTCGGTGGAGAAGCAGATCACCGATGCCGGCAAAGACATCCCGAAGGGCACCACGTTCATCGCCTCCACCCTCGACACTGCGGCGAACACCATCTCCCTGTACACCGGGGACGACACCCGCCCCCGCCTGCTGCGCGCCCTCGGCATGACGGAGGCGGAGGTGGTGCGCAAGAACGCCCCGAAGGACCAGTTCTTCTTCGAATGGTCCCCGGAGCGCGCCGATGAACTGGACTCCGACGTCATCTACTCGTGGATCCCCGCCGGCACGAAGCCCGAGGCCGTCAAGGCGAACTCCCTGTTCGGCCGGATCCCCGCGGTCCAGAACGACAAGCTGATCGTCACCGACTCCGACCACGCCACCCTGTCGGTCTCGGCGGCCAGCGCGCTGTCCCTCCCCTGGGCTGTGAAGAACGTGATCCCCGCCTGGATCGAGACCATCACGGCGTGAGCACACGCCTGCCCGTCCCGGTGATCCTGCTGGTCAGCGCCCTCGCCCTGGCCGGTGGGATCGTCGCTTCCCTGACGATCGGCGCGCGTGCAGTTCCCGTCGGCGAGGTCTGGGCGGCGCTGACCACCGCGGCGGACTCCACCAGTGCGGACGTGGTCCGCTCCCGGATCCCCCGCACCGTGCTCGCCGTCGCGGTGGGTGCAGCCCTCGCCGTGGCCGGTGCCGCGATGCAGGGCATGACCCGCAACCCCCTCGCGGATCCGGGCATCCTCGGCCTGAACGCCGGCGCCGCCTTCGCCGTGGTCGCCGCGATCCAGCTGTTCTCCATCGGCTCCGTCCTCGGCTTCGCCTCCGCCGCGTTCCTCGGTGCGGGCGTCGCCGCCGTCGCCGTGTACGTCATCGCATCCCTCGGCCGCGCCGGCGCCACCCCGGTGCGCCTCGCCCTCGCCGGCGCGGGACTGTCCGCTGCGCTCAGCGCTGCCACCTCCGCGATCCTGCTGACGAACAACACCGCGATCGGGCAGTTCCGCTTCTGGCAGGTGGGGGTGCTCGGCGCCCGCAGCGTCCGCGACGTCCTCCTGATCCTGCCGCTGATGCTGGCGGGCGCTGCGGTCATCGCCGGGTCGGCTCGCCTGCTGAACACCCTCGCCCTGGGGGACGACTCCGCGGCGGGCCTCGGCATCTCCGTCGCCCGCGGCCGGATCCTGCTCGGTGCGGGTGCGGTGCTGCTGGCGGGTTCAGCGACCGCCCTGGCCGGACCGATCGCGTTCGTGGGACTCGTGGTTCCGCATGCGGTCCGGCTGCTGGTGGGCGGTGACTATGCCCGGATCATTGCGCTGAGCGCGCTGCTGGGGCCGGTGCTGCTGCTGGTCGCCGACACCGTCGGCCGGGTGATCGCTCCGCCGGCGGAGGTGCAGGTCGGGGTGATGACCGCGGTCATCGGCGCCCCGGTGTTCATCGCACTGATCCGATCCGGCAGGCAGGTGGGACTGTGAGCGCTGCCCTCCGACTGACCGCGGTGCTGCTGTGGCTCGCCGCAGCGTGCCTGCTGCGCCTCATGCTGGGCGATCCCCTGCTGCTGGCCGGCGACATCATCCTCGGCCTCACCGGCGACGCCCCGGGAGTGCGCTTCATCCTCGTGGAGTCCCGCCTGCCCGCGGTCGCGGTGGGCGTCCTCGCCGGTGCGGCACTGGGTGCCTCCGGCACCCTGTTCCAGACTCTGCTGCGCAATCCTCTGGCCGCCCCGGATGTGGTGGGCGTCAGCTATGGAGCGTCGGCGGCGGCCGTGGTGGGGATGAGCGTGTTCGCCCTGCAGGGCCCCGCTCTCAGCGCGGTGGCTGTGCTGGGCGGTCTGGCGTCCGCGCTGCTCGTGATGTGGGTGGCGCGCGGCGGGACCACCCAGTTCGTCCTCGTGGGCATCGCGGTGGCCGCCGCGCTGCAGGCGGTGGTGAACTTCCTGCTGACCCGGTCTGATGCGCGCACCGCGCAGGACCTGCTGCACTGGCTGGTGGGGTCATTGGCGTCCGCGTCGTGGGAGCGCGCGGGTGTTCTCGCACTCTGCCTGCTGGGCCTCGCGCCGGCGGCGGCGCTGGTGATCCGGCCGCTGTCCTCCCTGGAGCTCGGCGAGGATGCGGCCGCGTCCCTCGGTACCCGCGTCGGCACGGCCCGCGTCGCGGTGGTGTTGGTCGCCGTGGCACTGAGCGCCGTCGCGATCGCGGTGACGGGGCCGCTCGCCTTCGTCGCGTTCCTCTCCGGGCCGATCGCGCGGCTGCTCCTTCCCGGCCGACGTGCCCTCGGCCTCACCCTCGCCGCCGCGGCCGCCGTGGGCGCCGCCCTCACCGTGACAGCGGACCTCACTCCTCTGCCCGCCGGTGTCATCACCGGTCTGCTGGGGGCTCCGTTCCTGCTGTGGATGCTGACCCGAAAGGACTCCTCCCTATGACCAGTCTGCGCGCCGACCACCTGTCCCTCGGCTATGACCGCTCCCTGATCGTGGACGACCTCTCCCTTGAGCTGCCCCACGGCGAGGTCACGATCATCGTGGGCGCGAACGGGTCCGGGAAGTCGACTCTGCTGCGGGGCCTGTCCCGGCTTCTGCGCCCGCAGGGCGGCTCGGTGCTGCTGGACGGCAAGTCGATCCAGCAGCAGTCGCCGAAGCAGGTGGCGCGCAAGCTCGGCCTGCTGCCGCAGACGCCGACAGCGCCCGACGGCATCACCGTGCGCGACCTCGTGGGACGCGGCCGGTTCCCCCACCAGGGTCTGTTCCGCTCCCTCACCGCGGAGGACCACGCCGCCGTGGACCGTGCCCTGGCCGCCACGGGGATGCAGGAGCACGCGGACCGGATCACCAGTGAACTGTCCGGCGGGCAGCGGCAGCGCGCCTGGATCGCCATGGCGCTCGCGCAGGAGACCGACCTGCTGCTGCTGGACGAGCCGACCACCTTCCTGGATGTGGCGCACCAGATCGATGTGCTGGACGTGGTGCAGCGGCTGAACCGGGAGCGCGGAACCACGGTGGCGATCGTCCTGCACGATCTGAACCTCGCCGCCCGGTACGCCGACACCCTGGTGGCGATGAAGCAGGGAGCGGTGGTCGCCGCCGGGGCGCCCGGGGACGTCGTCACATCGGAGCTGGTGGGCGAGGTGTTCGGCCTGGACGCGGACGTGGTGACCGACCCGCAGACCCGGACACCGATGGTGGTGCCGCGCCGGGCGGCGGCTGCGGATCGTCCCCGTCCGGTGCTGGAGATCGCCCATTCGCTGCTGATGCGCACGCACGTGGCGCAGGTGGAGAACCTCTCCCCCACGTTCCTGCGCCTGACGCTGGCCGGCCCGGACCTGCAGCACTTCGGCTGCGGGGCTCACCCGCAGGATCTGCGGGTCAAGGTGCTGGTGCCTCCGTCGGCCGATCCGGGGCGCCCGGCGGGCACCGCTGCTGCCTCCGCTGCCGCACCGTCCGCCGGCGCCCGCGGCGATGCCGACCCGATCGAGCGTCTGCGGCCCGGGGCGAGCTGCACTGAGGCCGAGGCCGACGCCTGGTACAAGGAGTGGCTGCAGGTGCCGGAGGAGGTGCGCGGCGTCATGCGCACCTACACCGTGCGCGAGCACCGGCAGGCTCTGCACCCGGGCAATGCGAGTCCGCATCCGGAGATCGTGATCGACGTGGTGCGGCACATCGGCGGCCGGGCCTCCGAGTTCCTCCAGTCAGTGCAGGTGGGCGACACGGTGGAGATCCTCGGACCGAATCGGCACGTGGTGGGGCCGGACTGGGCGGGAATCGCGTTCCGCCCCGGGGACGCGCGGCACCTGCTGCTGGCCGGCGACGAGACGGCGGCGCCGGCGATCCTGTCGATCCTGGAGGCGCTGCCCGCATCGTTCACAGGTGACGCCCTGATCGAAGTGCCGGATTCCGCTGATGAGATGCCCGTGATGACGCGCAGCGCCGTGCGCGTGCAGTGGCTGGTGCGCGGGTCGCAGCCGTCCGGGGCTCTGCTCGAGGACGCTGTGCGCAGCTGCGTGGCGCCGCCGCCGTTCCTGGAGGCCGGGGAGGAGCCGGAGGACATCGACGTGGACCAGATACTGCTGTGGGAGACCGCCTCGGGCGGGTCGCTGCCGTTCTACGCGTGGCTCGCCGGGGAGGCGGGCGTCATCAAGCAGCTGCGCCGCTACCTGGTGCGCGACGCCGGTATCGACCGGACGCAGGTGAGCTTCATGGGCTACTGGCGGGTGGGCCGTTCGGAGTCCTGACCCCGCCGCCGGGCCGCGGAGATCGAATCGCCGCCCTCGAGCGGGCCTGATGCTCCCTCCGCTCCGGTCCGGCCCCGCCCCGGCCTGGCCCGGGCCCACCGGTCCGGTTGCATGCGTTTCAGCGCTCATTCCGGCGATTGAGAGCGCTGAAACGCATGGAACCGGGAATCTGCGCTGACCTTATGCGGCGCGCTGCCCGAGCCACGGGTCCAGCGCGTCAGCGCGCCCGAGCCAGGGGGCGAGCCCGTCGGCCCACTCCTCCTCGGTCAGCAGGCAGGTCTGGAAGGCCTGGCGCACACGCGCGGCATCAGCGGGGTCCACTCCGGTGATGACCAGGCGGGTGCGCGGCAGAGCCGTCACTGCGGGCACGGGCCCCGGGGTGGGCGCTGCCCCGTCGGCCCCTCCCCCGGCGTCCCGGCTGAGGCCGGCGCGCGCTTCGCTCTGCTCCGCATCCACACCGATGGCGAGCTGCCCGCCGGCACCCTCCCAGCGGCACACCGAATGCGGTCGGGTCGGCACCCAGAACTCGCCGCGAGCGCGCAGGCGCCCCGCACCGATCCATTCGATGTTCTCCACCAGGCGGTCCGGGTGGAAGGGCCGCTCGTCCTCCAGTTCGATCGTCCACGCATGCGCGGTGGACGGGTGCGCGTGAGGTCGCACGAGGCGGGAGTGGGCCGAGTCGCAGGAGTGACGATGGCCGAACACACCCTCGTCGTCCACGTCGTAGTGGCCGGTGAGGATCGCGTCGGCGGCGGCGAGCTGCGCCACCAGGTCATGGCCGACGGGGTCCTCCTCGTCCACCGCCACGATGTCCGCGTACTCCACCTGGGCGGCGAGCACCTCGCCGATGCTGCGTTCGTCCGCACCGGATGCAGTGAGGCCGCGCTCGGCCACGGTGTCGTCTCCGAGCAGGTCGTTCTGCACGGTGCGGGAGTCCACGGCGGTCACCACGCGAGCCAGGTGCGCGCCGGGGACGGATGCGGAGAGCAGGTGCGCGATGACGTGGGGGTCGGCCGTGACGGGGACGGCGAGGACGATCGCTTCCCAGCGCCCGGCGTCGACCAGGGAGCGGAGGGTGGGGATCGCTTCGGTGCTCATCGCGCAGGTGGAGCAGGGATGCTCGAGGTGGATCGCGGTGTCGTCGAGGATGCCGGTGGAGTCGGAGACGACGCGGCGCAGGGTGTGCCCGGTGAGGTCGTGACGGAGGGTCACGGTCCGACGGGCCCCGAGCATGAGTGAGGCTGCGAGGCCGTCGCGCAGGACGGGGTCCATCGAGGCGACGATGGCGATGGGCGTGGAGTGGGTCATGGCGTCCCCTCCTCCTTCTTGTTGATAACGGTTCTCATCCGCTATAGTGCTTCACCATGACCACCTACTGTCAAATCACCGGCAAGCGCCCCACATCCGGCAGGCGCGTCTCCCACTCGGGAAAGCGCACCGCCCGCACCTTCCGCCCGAACCTGCAGACGAAGACGTTCTACGTCCCGTCGCTCGGTCGGCGGGTCACGCTGACGGTCTCCGCCGTCGGCCTCAAGACCATCAACCGCCGCGGGATCGATTCCGTTGCCCGCGACCTCATCGCCCGAGGGGAGAAGATCTGACATGGCGAAGGCCAGCGACATCCGACCCATCATCCGCATGCAGTCCACCGCCGGCACCGGCTACACCTACGTCACCACGAAGAACCGGCGGAACACGCCGGACCGCCTCGTGCTGCGCAAGTACGACCCGATCGCCCGCCGCGTCGTCGAGTTCAAGGAGACCCGCTGATGGCGAAGACCTCGAAGATCGCCCGCAACCGCCAGCGCGAACAGGTCGTGGCGAAGTTCGCCGACCGCCGCGCCGAACTGAAGCGCACCATCAAGGATCCGGCCAGCTCACCCGAGCAGCGCGCCGCCGCCCAGGCCGAACTGCAGCGCCAGCCCCGTGACGCCTCCGCCACCCGCCTGCGCAATCGCGACCGCATCGACGGCCGCCCCCGCAGCGTGTACCGCAAGTTCGGTCTCTCGCGGGTGCGGCTGCGCGAACTCGCCCACCGCGGCGAACTGCCCGGGATCACGAAGTCGAGCTGGTGAGGGGCCGACGGGTTCCTCCGCACCCCGATCCGGCGCTGCACGCCCGCGCCGCCGCACTGCACAGCCGCGCACAGACAAGGAAGCACACATGAAGAAGGACATTCACCCCACCTACGAACCGGTGGTGTTCCGCGACAAGTCCGCGGACTTCGCCATCCTCACCCGATCCACGGCCGCCGGCCGCGCCACCGGCACCGTGACCTGGGAGGACGGCCGCGAGTATCCCGTGATCGACATGGAGATCTCGTCCGCCTCGCACCCCTTCTACACGGGCAGTGCACGGGTCGTGGACACGGCCGGTCGCGTGGAGAGGTTCAACCGCCGTTACGGCCGAAAGGCCGCCGGCGCAGAGAAGAAGGAGTCAGCAGCATGAAGGTCCGTGCTTCGATCCGGTCGCTCGCGAAGCAGCCGGGCGCGCAGGTTGTGCGCCGACGCGGCCGCACGTTCGTCATCAACAAGAAGAACCCGCGCATGAAGGGGCGCGCCGGCTGAGTCAGCTGATGCCAGCGGTGGCCACGAGTCATTCGAGGCCGCCGCGGACGTGCAGAAGTTGGAGTGAAACCGCCCCTCAGGTGGCCCGATGGCCGGATCTGGGGCGTTTCACTCCATCTTGTGCACAAGGGCGGCCCTGACCCGGCGGCCTGGCGCCCCACGAGACCGAGAACCGGCAACCTGGCGCCCCGCGGGACCGCGACCCGGCGGGCGCAGAGCGACTCTCGGCCGCACACCCCGTTGCATGCGCTTCAGCGCCCATTCCGCCTGGAATGAGCGCTGAATTGCGTTGAACCGCCGCGGGCGATGGCTGGGCGGGCTCGGAGCGACGCTGCAGCGACGAGGCAGCGAGCCCCGTAAGCGATCGCTTGGCGGGCAGCAGCGGTAGGTCAGCGGGTGCGAATGCTGGAGCCGCTGGTCCGCTTCGACGCCGCGAAGAACGGGGTGCGGGCGGTCGACCCGCCGCCCATCCACAGGCGGGCCGGCTTCTTCGGCTCCAGGCGACCGGCCTTGTCGTGGTGGCGGATCGTCACCGTGCCGCCCCACATGACGGTCTCCGGCACAACAGTCCAGCCGCGGGATGACCGGGCACCGGTCCCGGAAGCGGAGGTGACGGCCTGACCGGCGGCAGCGCCGGCGGCATCGGCCGCCCCGGCACCCTGCCCGGCATCAGCGACCTGCTGCCCATCGCCGGCGCCCTGCTCCGCGGCCCGCTCCGCCTCGGCGCGATCCATGAGATCCGCGAGATCCTGCTCGACAACCGCGAACGCCGTGGAGAAGGCCTGCGCCTCACGATGACGCCGGATCGCCTTCTCGTACAGGGCCACGAACACGGCACTGGCGCGCGGCCACGAATGCTCCTCGGCATCCGCACGACCCGCCGCACGGACGCGGTCCACCAGACGCGGATCGTCCAGCAGCTCAACGGCCTGCTCCAGGGAGCCGCCCGGCACAGCGGAGTCAGAGACATCGAAGAGGATGCCGTTCTCCCCGCTGGTGATCTGCTCCATAGTGGGGCCCGACCGCGCCGCAATCACCGGAAGCCCGCTCGCCTTCGCCTCGAGGATCACGAGGCCCAGCGTCTCCGTGACCGACGGGAACACGAACGCGTCAGCCGAGGCGAACGCGCGCGCCAGCTCCTCGCCGCGCATGAACCCTGCGAAGGTGGTGTTCGTGCCGGCGAACAGCTGCTCCAGTTCCCCGCGAACGGGGCCGTCTCCGACCACCGCGAGCGCGATGTCGTCACGGCGGCGCATCATCGGCTCCAGCAGGTGCAGGTCCTTCTCGGCGGCGAGGCGCCCGACGAACAGCAGCAGCCGTCGGCCCTGCACACCGCCGAGGCGCTCGCGCATCTCGTCATCGGCGCGGCTCGGGCGGTACAGCTCGGTGTCCACGCCCGACGGCACCACATCGACGCGGCGCACGCCCTGCGCCATCAGCTCCGAGCGCGCGGTGGCGCTGGTGGCGATGTTGACCTCGGCGTCACGGTGCATCTTCTCGGTCGCCCAGCCGACCAGGGGCGCGCCCCACGACCAGGCGGGGTAGCGCTCGAGGTACGCCGGGAGGTTCGTATGGTAGCTCGCCGCCAGCGGAATGCCGTACTTCTTCGCCGCCCACACGCCGACCTGGGCCAGCAGGATCGGCTGCACGGCGTGGATGACGTCCGGGCGGAAGTCCTGCACCACCTGATCGGCGACGATGCGCGCCTGCACGAGGGGCAGGGACCAGGGGCGGTGGCTGTAGAACGGCGTCTTCACGGCGCGCACGCCGTGGATGAGGACCCGTCGGCCGCCCGTTTCGTACACGCGGGCGCCGAGGTCAGGCGCGATGACCTGGACCTCGTGGCCCTCGGAGATGAGGTGGTCGATGAGTCGCTTCAGACGGGTGACGACCCCGTCGATGGAGGGAATGAACGTCTCGGTGACGATCAGTACCTTCATTTCCACGTCACTTTCGGCAGGACGAGATCCCGCTTGACCCTGTCGCTGTAGCGCTGTGCGGTGCGCAGGGCGTCGGCGATGACCTCGTCGGTGAGCAGGTGCGGTTCGAGGCCCAGGTCGATGAGCCGGGTGTTGACGGCGTTGTAGTAGTGGTCGTACTTCTCGATGCGCGGGTTCTCGATGTTCTCCACGCTGGGGTCCAGATCCATGGTGCGCGCCACCGCGGCGACGCGGTCGGCGAGCTCCTGCACCGAGAACTGCTCGGTGAACTGGTTGAACACGCGGAACTCGCCGCGGTCCGCCGGGTTGTTGCAGGCGATCTCGATGCAGCGCACCGTGTCCTCGATGTTGAGGTAGCCGCGGGTCTGGGAGCCCTGGCCGTACACAGTGATGTCATGGCCGATGGCCGCCTGAATGATGAAGCGGTTCAGGGCGGTGCCGAAGACCGCGTCATAGTCGAAGCGATTGGCGAGGCGGTCGTCCAGGCGGGTCTGCTCGGTGTCCAGGCCGTACACGATGCCCTGGTTGAGGTCCGTGGCGCGGATGCCCCAGATGCGGCACGCGAACATGATGTTGTCGCTGTCGTGGACCTTGGACAGGTGGTAGAAGCTGCCGGGCTGCTTCGGGAAGGGCAGGCGGTCGGTCCGACCCTTGTGCTCGATCTCGATCCAGCCCTCTTCGATGTCGATGTTCGGCTGGCCGTACTCGCCCATGGTGCCGAGCTTGACGAGGTGGGCGTCCGGAGCGAACTCCTTCATCGCGTAGAGGACGTTGAGGGTGCCCTCCACATTGTTGCGCTGGGAGTAGATCGCGTGCTCGCGGTCGATCATGGAGTAGGGCGCGGAGCGCTGCTCAGCGAAGTGGACGAAGGCATCCAGCTGCTGGCCGTCCGTGGCCTCCCGGAACACTCCGGTGAGGAAGTCCCAGTCGTTGAGGTCGCCGATCCGGGTCTCGATCGTGCGTCCGGTCAGCTCCTTCCACGCCTCAACGCGCTCCTCCAGGGATGCGATCGGGGTGACGGAGTTGGAGCCGAGCTCCTCGTCGATCCTCTCCCGCACGAGCGAGTCCACGATGGTGACCCGGTGGCCCTGAGCTGACAGATGAAGGGCTGTCGGCCAACCGCAGAATCCGGCGCCGCCAGCAACAACGATATTCAGATTACTCACGCCGGTCACGTTACCGAGGCAAGGTCAATGCCCGGTGAACGAGCATCGACGAGCATCCAACAGGAATGCCCCGTGGATCACATTCGGCGCCGTGACAGCATCTTCACTCCACCCGCACACATCGCGACCAGTTCCTCCGCGCGCGTCGCGATAGGATCGAAGGGTCCACACCGTGCGGAGGTAACGTGAGCTTTCTCGACAGAATCGAACGCGGGCTCGACCGAGGCGTCGCCAGCGTCTTCAACCGCGGCAGCGGATCGATCAAGCCGCTCGACCTGGCCCAGGGTCTGAAGCGTGAGTGCGATGACCAGATCCACGTGCTGGACCGGGCCCGCACCCTCGCCCCCAACACGTACTTCCTGTACCTGCACTCCTCGAACTACGACCAGTTCGAGTCCTGGAAGGACGCCCTCCAGGACCAGCTGCAGGACATCCTCGTGGACCACGCGGACAAGCAGCGCTACCTCTTCGTCGGCAACGTCAGCGTCACCATCGAACGCGATGACGAGGTGCGCGCCGGTCGCTTCGAGACCGAGTCCCGCACCGAACGCTCCTCCCTCGCACCCGCCACCGGGGACGCCCAGCAGTTCCAGCCGATCCTGGAGATCGACGGCCAGCAGTACCTCCTCACCGGCCCCGTCACCGTGCTCGGCCGCGGCGGCGACAGCGACATCATCCTGGACGACACCGGAGTCTCCCGTCACCACCTCGAGCTGCGCGTGGACCGCGGCACGATGACCGCGACGGACCTCGGCTCCACCAACGGCACCTACGTGAACGGCGAGCGGGTCACCACGCCCACTCCCCTGCCCGACGGGGCCACCATCCGCATCGGGCGCACCCGCCTCAGCGTGATCCTGCCGCAGAGCACAACGGAGTGGTGACGACTTGAGCGAACTGACGATCGTCGTCCTGCGCCTGGCGTTCATCATCGCCCTGTGGGTGTTCGTGGTGGCCGCCCTGATCATCCTGCGCAACGACCTGTTCGGCACCACGGTGATCTCGCGCGGCAGCGGGAAGGACAAGCGCCGTGAGCAGCGGACCGTGACGAGTCCCGAAGAGCTGGCGAAGATGCGCACCGATCCGGAGGCCGTGGCGACCTCGCTGGTGGTGACCGCGGGGCCGCTGAAGGGCACCACGATCCGCCTGGGTGCGTCCCCGGTGCTGATCGGCCGCGCGCCCGAATGCACGCTCGTGCTCAATGATGACTACGCCTCGAACCGCCATGCCCGGATCTTCCCCGACGGGGACGACTGGTTCGTGGAGGACCTCGGCTCCACCAACGGCACCATGCTCTCCGATCAGCAGATCACGCAGGCGGTGCCGTTCAAATCGGGTGCGCAGGTGCGCATCGGCCGCACTGTCATCGAACTCCGACGGGGGCCCCGATGACAGTCGCCCTCCACTACGCGGCCAGGACCGATGTCGGTCTGGTGCGCTCGAACAATCAGGACTCCGGCTATGCGGGGCCCCACCTGCTGGTGGTGGCCGACGGCATGGGCGGACACGCCGGCGGTGACGTCGCTTCGTCCCTCGCGATCGCCCGCCTCATTCAGCTGGAGGCCGATGCCCCCGCGACCGACATCGTGGCCGGGCTCGAAACCGCGATCCTGGAAGCGGACCGCTCCATCGTGCGCCGCGCCCGTGAAGAGCCGCTGCTCAGCGGCATGGGCACCACCGTCACTGCTCTGCTGCGCGCCGAGGGCAAGTTCGCGCTCGCCCACATCGGCGATTCCCGCGCCTACGTGGTGCGCGACGGCGAAACGCACCAGGTCACGAAGGACCACACCTTCGTGCAGCGCCTCATCGACGAAGGCCGTCTCACCCCCGAGGAGGCGGAGCGCCACCCGCAGCGCTCCATCATCATGCGGGTCCTCGGCGATCTGGACACCGACCCGGAGCTCGACCTCTCCCTGCGCCCCGCGAACGTGGGCGACCGCTGGCTCCTGTGCTCCGACGGCCTCTCCGGTGTGGTCAGCCACGACACGATCGACGCGAGTCTGCGCGAGATCGACGACGTCGAGGAGTGCGCCGATCACCTCATCGAGCTGGCCCTGCGCGCCGGCGGCCCCGACAACATCACCGCGATCGTCGCCGACGTGGTCGACCTCGACCAGATCCGCCGCACCGAGGATCTGCCGTCGACGAAGACGCAGGTCGTCGGCGCCGCCGCGACCGACCGCAACCGTCCCACCCAGGCCACCGGGCCCGCTGCCCGCGCCGCCGCCCTCACCCGCGAATCCGCGCCCTATGAGGATGAGGACTTCGAGGCCGAGGAGCCGCCCCGCCGCGGTCCCTGGCCCGCCATCGCCGCCGCGGCGCTGCTCGCGATTCTGCTGACCGGTGCCGCCTGGTTCGGCTACTCCTGGACGCAGGACCAGTACTACGTGGGCACCGACGGCACCACCGTGCAGATCTACCGCGGCGTCCCGCAGGACCTGGGCCCGATCAGTCTCAGCAGCGTGGAGACCGACACCGGCATCCCCGTGAAGGACCTGCGCCCCATCACGCAGACCCAGGTGAAGTCCACCATCGTGGCGAACGACCTGAAGGACGCGGAGCGGATCGTCGCCGAACTGAAGACCGAGGCCACTCCGCCGGAGCCGTCGCCGAGCCCGACCCCGTCGGCCTCCCCGACCCCATCCACGAGCGCGACCCCGTCGGCTTCCCCCTCCGCGCCCGCCAGCCCGAGCGAGTCCTCGCCGGCTGCGGGCCCCGCCGCCGACGCCCCGACCGCTGAGGGCCGGATCTGATGGCAACAGTCGTCACCTACCAGGCCCGTACGCGCCGTCTGCTGCTGGCGGCGCTGACCGTCGCCGCCCTCGTGCTCGGCGCGGGAGCGCTGCTGATGGTCGACTTCGGCCGACGGGACGGGATCCAGCCCGAGACGCTCTGGGAGATCGGCATCGTCAGCGCCGTCGCCCTGGTGCTCGCCGGCGTCGTCGCTGTCCGCGCCCCGTTCGCGGACCCGCTGATCCTGCCCGTCACCGTCCTGCTGAACATGGTGGGCCTCGCCGAGATCCGCAGCGTGGACCTCGTGTACGAGGAGTTCACCCGCTGGGGCCACGGCTTCTCCTCCCGCCAAGTGATGTGGACGGGGATCGCGATGGCGCTGGCGCTGCTCGTGTTCTTCATCGTGCGGGACCACCGCACCATGCGGCGGTACACGTGGATCACCGGCGCTGTGGGCCTCGCTTTCCTGCTGCTGCCGCTGATGCCGATCATCGGCTCCGCCAGCTACGGCGCCCGCATCTGGATCCGCATCGGCTCCTACTCGTTCCAGCCCGCCGAGATCGCCAAGATCATGTTCGCGATCTTCTTCGCCGGGTTCCTCGTGTCCCGCCGCGACACCCTCGCCCTCGCGGGGCCGCGCATCCTCGGCGTCACCCTGCCCCGCTGGGCGGACTTCGGCCCGATCCTCGGCGCCTGGCTGTGCGCCACCGCGGTGCTCGTGTTCCAGAACGACCTCGGCACCTCGCTGCTGTTCTTCGGCCTGTTCGTGGTGATGCTGTACACCGCCACGGACCGCCTGTCGTGGCTGATCATCGGCGCCGCCATGTTCACCCCGCCGGCGCTGCTGTCCGTGACGAAGCTGTCGCATGTGCAGCGCCGCCTCGAATGCTGGCTCGACCCGATGTCGTCTGCGAACTTCGCGAACTGCGGCCAGATCAACAACGGCATCTACGGCCTCGCCAACGGCGGCCTGATCGGCACCGGCCTCGGGCAGGGCCGCCAGGACCTCGTCCCCTTCGCCCAGTCCGACTACATCTTCGCCTCCCTCGGTGAGGAGCTCGGCCTGATCGGAGTGTTCGCGCTGCTGATGCTGTACGGCATCCTCGTGCAGCGCGGCCTGCGCGCCGCTATCGGCATGCCCGACGGGTTCGGCAAGCTCCTCGCCGCCGGCCTCGCCTTCTCCATCGGCCTGCAGATCTTCATCGTGGTGGGCGGAGTGACCCGCGTGGTGCCGCTGACCGGCCTCACGCTCCCGTTCATGGCGGCCGGTGGTTCGTCCCTGGTGGCGAACTGGATCATCATCGCGCTGCTGATCAAACTGTCCGACGCCGCCCGCCGACCAGCGGCGCGCACCCTGGACAAGGCGTCCGCGAAGAAGGTTGAGGAGGCGACCGCCGCATGAACAAGCCCCTGCGCCACGTGTCGCTCGTGCTGGCGGTGCTGTTCCTCCTGCTGTTCGGCTCCTCCACGTACTTCCAGGCGATCCGCACCCACGAGCTGAGCGCCGACTCCCGCAACGCCCGCGCCATCTACAACGAGTACGGCCGCGCCCGCGGCCCCATCGTGGTGGACGGCGAAGCGGTCGCCACCTCCACCCAGGTGAACGACAACTACGGCTACCAGCGGTCCTACGACCCGGCCCGCACCTACTCCTCCGTCACCGGATACTACTCGGTCGTGTACGGCTTCAGCGGCATCGAGGCCGCGATGCAGAAGGAGCTCAGCGGTGACGCCGACGCGCTCTTCTACCAGCGCGTGCGGGACCTGATCTCCGGTCGGCCTGCCCGCGGCGCCACCGTGGAGCTGACGATCGACCCGGCGATGCAGAAGGCGGCCGTGGATTCGCTGGACGGGCGCAAGGGCGCCGTGGTGGCCCTCGACCCGGAGACCGGTGCGGTGCTCGCCCTCGTCTCCTCCCCCACGTTCAACCCGAACGACCTCGCCGGGCATGACACCACGAAGGTCGCGGAGAACTGGAAGCGCCTGCAGGAGGACCCGGATCGTCCGCTGCGCAACCGCGCCATCTCCGGCAACCTGTATCCCGCAGGCTCCACGTTCAAACTGCTGGTCGCGGCCTCAGCGCTGCAGGACGGCGGGTACACGAAGGACTCCGTGGTGCCCGGTCCCGGTTCCTACCGGCTGCCGAACTCGAACTCCACCATGACGAACTTCTCCGGCGGTGACCGCACCGCCTGCGGACCGAACAACGAGTCCTCCCTCCAGGCCGCCATGCAGCAGTCCTGCAACACGTCGTTCGCGATGCTGGGTGTGAAGCTCGGCGAGGACAAGCTCGCCGCCACCCTGAAGGACTACGGCTTCGGGCAGGAGCAGTACATTCCGATGAAGGTCGCGCCGTCGCACATCGCCACTGACATGGACGATGCGCAGCTGGCGATGACGTCCATCGGCCAGTACGAGACCCGTGTGACCCCGATGCAGATGGCGATGGTCGCAGCGTCGTTCGCGAACGACGGCGTCGTGATGGAGCCGCAGGTCGTCAAGGGTGTGCGCACCTCGTCGCTGACCCAGGTGTCCACGATGACCCCGAAGCGCATGTCGCAGCCGCTGTCGGCGTCTAACGCCGCCCAGATGCGCGAGATGATGCAGGCGACCGTCGAGGACGGCACCGGCGGCGCGGCCCGGATCGACGGCCTCGAGGTGGGCGGCAAGACCGGCACCGCCGAGTGGGAGCGCGGGAAGAAGGCGCACTCCTGGTTCGTCGGCTACGCATCCGATGGGGAGAAGAAGGTGGCCATCGCGGTCATCGTCGAAGAGGGCGGATACGGCAGCCGCGTGGCTGCCCCCATTGCACGTGACGTCATGAAGGCGAGGTACGAGAGGTGAAGACCAAGAAGGGGCTTGTCCTCGAAGGACGCTACGAGCTCACCCGCCTCATCGCCACCGGCGGCATGGGCCAGGTGTGGGAAGGCCTGGACAAGGACCTGGACCGCACCGTGGCCGTGAAGGTGCTGCGCGAGGAGTTCGCCGGCGAAGAGGGCTACCTGAAGCGGTTCCGGGCGGAGGCCCGCCACACCGCCGCGCTCGCGCACGACTCGATCGCCGCACTGTACGACTACGGCGAGCTCGACGGCCGCGCCTACATCGTGATGGAGCTGGCGCCCGGGCGCCCGCTGTCGGACATCATCGAGGAGAACCCGAACGGCATCGATGAGGCCCGCGTGACCACCGTGATCCGCGAGCTCGCCCGAGCCCTGGACGCCGCGCACGTGAAGGGCGTGGTGCACCGTGACGTGAAGCCGGAGAACATCCTGGTGGATGAGGCGAACGGCTGGGCTATCAAGGTGACGGACTTCGGCATCGCCCGCTCCAATGAGCAGGCGCGGCTGACGAAGACCGGCCTGGTGATGGGAACGGCCCAGTACCTTGCGCCGGAGCAGGCGATGGGCAAGCAGGCGACCAGCCTCTCGGACGTGTACGCCCTCGGTATCGTCACCTACGAGATGCTGACCGGTGAGCGGCCGTTCACCGGCACCAGCCAGGTGGAGATCGCGATGGCGCAGGTGAAGCAGCCACCGCCGGAGCTGCCCTCCACGATCAGTGAGGACATGCGCACTCTGGTGATGATGATGCTGGCAAAGGCACCGGCGAACCGCCCGCGGTCGGCGTCGGCCGTGGCGCGGATCCTCGACGAGCTCGAACGCGGTGAGCAGCCGCGGTTCGCCGCCGGGCCGGTGGCGACGGGCCCGCAGAAGACGGGTGAGCGCAAGCAGAAGGACGACAGCCCGATCTCTCCGACGGGCACGCGCACCGCCGCGATGCCGCTGCTGGGCAAGCCCCGGTCGGTGTCGGTGCGGTCGGCTGCGGCGCCGAGCGCGTCGGGCGCGGCGTCGTCGAATTCGGCGCTGAGTGCGAACCCGGCACCGGATCATTCGGCGCGGCGGCCCGACGGGGTCCGCACCGTGCGGGAGGCGCAGCGGTCGCAGAAGTCGTCCTCCCTGGTGCTGCCGCTGATCGTGGTGCTGACCGTGATCATCATCGGTGTGGCGCTGGCAATCCTTGTTTCGCAGGGAGGCATGTCGTTGGGCTGGGAGCACGTAGGATTGACGGACGGATCGGTGCTGGCCGGCGAAGGAATAAGGACGGGTGAACGGTGACTGAGTCGACGATGCTCCTCAACGGCCGCTACGAGATCGGCCGCCTCCTGGGGCGCGGCGGCATGGCTGAAGTGCTGCTCGCCACCGACACGCGCCTGCACCGCACCGTTGCCGTCAAGGTCCTCCGCAGCGAGTTCGCGCAGGACGAGCACTTCCAGGAGCGGTTCCGCCGTGAAGCGCAGAGCGCTGCGAGCCTGAACCATCCCGCGATCGTCGCCGTGTACGACACCGGCGAGGATGTGAAGACCGAGCCCAACGGCACCGAGGTGACCATCCCGTACATCGTGATGGAGTACGTGGAGGGTGAGACCCTGCGCTCCAGCGTGAACGAGGAGCACCCGATGGACGTACATCAGGCGTCCGAGATCATGGCCGGGGTGCTGTCGGCGCTGGAGTATTCGCACCGCCACGGCATCGTGCACCGCGACATCAAGCCCGGCAACATCATGATCGACAAGGCCGGTGCGGTGAAGGTGATGGACTTCGGCATCGCCCGTGCTGTCGCTGAAGCGACGAACAACATGACGCAGACGTCCGCCGTGATGGGGACGGCGCAGTACCTGTCGCCGGAGCAGGCGCGCGGCCAGCAGGTCGATGCCCGCTCGGACGTGTACTCCGCTGCCGTGGTCCTGTACGAGCTGCTGTGCGGTCGCCCGCCGTTCCAGGGCGATTCGCCGGTGTCGATCGCGTACCAGCATGTACGTGAGCTGCCGGAGCGTCCCTCCACGTTCAACCCGAGCATTTCGCCGGCGATGGACGCCGTGATCCTGAAGGGCCTGGCGAAGGACCGCGATGAGCGCTATCAGAGCGCACTCGCGTTCTCCCGCGACATCGCGGCCGTGGCCGCGGGCCGGCAGCCGTCGGCTGAGCTGCCCGCCGCCTACGCCGGTGGTGGCGCTCCCGTGGACGCGCCCACGCAGGCGCTCGCGCCCGCTGATCAGCCGACGGAGCGTCTGTCGGCCACCCAGCTGATTCCGACGACCGGGCCGGGTGCCGCGGTCGCCGCCGGTTCCACTGCCGCGGCCGGGGTCGCCGGGGCGGGCGCTGCGCACGCGCACTCGAGCGCCGCTGAGCCGGCCACGGCCGACGGGGCGGCTGTTGAGGAGCGCCGTCGGGACCGGACCCCGGTTCTGCTGTGGGCGCTGATCGGTCTGGCCGTGCTGGCTGTTGCGGGGCTCGCCCTGTGGTGGCAGCTCGGCAAGTCCGGCGATCCTGCCGTTGAACAGGTGCAGGTGCCGGCGATCATCGGCGTGTCCGAGGCGGAGGCCCGGACGGAGCTGCAGGCGGCCGGCCTGAACCCGAAGTTCGACCACAAGCCGTCGAACGATGTGCCCGATGGCCAGGTGTCCGAGGTGTCGCCCGATGTGGGCACGCAGGTGGATCGTGGGTCCACGGTGAGCGTGACTGTCAGTTCGGGCCCGTCGGAGACGAAGGTGCCGGACCTGTCCGGGAAGTCGAAGAGCGAAGCGGAACAGCTGCTGAAGGACGCCGGGCTGACGATGAAGGTCGCCGGCACCGAGGACGTCAAGGACGCGAAGAAGGACACGGTGACCCGGTCCGATCCGGCCGCGGGTGACTCCGTGGAGACGGGCGGCACCGTGCAGGTGTGGCTGGCGTCCGGTCAGGCTGAGGTGCCGAGCGTCGTGGGCCTGTCCCGCGACCAGGCGGAGTCGGCGCTGTCCGATGCAGGGTTCACTGTGGACGTGTCCGAGAAGGAGGATCCGGAGCAGACGCCGGGCACGGTCCTGGAGCAGTCGCCGGAAGCCGGCGAGATGCTGGACTCCGGGTCCACGGTGCGCATCGTGGTGGCGAAGGAGCAGGGCCCGAAGGCGCTGCCGAACGTCACGGGCGCGACCCTGGATGAGGCGCGCAAGAAGCTCTCGGACGCCGGGTTCGGTGTCGAGGTGAAGCAGGAGGCGAGCGATTCGGTGCCGAAGGGCAGGGTGATCCGCACCGAGCCGAAGGCGAACGAGAAGGTGGAGCCGAACTCGACGGTCACGATCATCGTCTCCAGCGGCCCGGAGGAGAAGCCAACGCCGACTCCGACCCCGTCGCCGACTCCGGAGCCGTCGCCGAGCCCGACCGAGACGTCTCCGAAGCCGACGGATTCTCCGAGCCCCACGCAGACCACTGACAACGGCGCATCTGGGAAGAAGGGCAATGGACAGGGCAATGGCAACGGCAAGGGCGGTCCGCCGTCGGACAAGCCCGGGCTCGGCCAGGGCAACGGCAACGGCTGATGCGGACGGACGATCCCCGATCTGCTGACGGTGCCGCCGGCCCAGAAGCGGCTGCCGAGCCGCGCGGCGTCGCCGGCCCGGACTCTTCCGCTGACCCCGCCGGCCCGCGCATCCTCGTGGTCGACAACTACGACTCATTCGTGTTCACGATCGTCGGCTACCTGGAGCAGATGGGCGCCGACTGCACCGTTCGCCGCCATGACCACGCGGATCTGGACCCCACCGAGTTCGACGGTGTCCTCATCTCCCCGGGCCCCGGGAACCCGGACACGGCTGGCCGCTCCCTCGAGGTGATCGAGGCCTGTGCCCGCACCGGTACCCCGATGCTGGGGGTGTGCCTGGGCCTGCAGGCGCTGGCGCAGCTGTTCGGAGCGACCGTCGCGCATGCGCCGAATCTGATGCACGGCCGCACCTGCGCGATCACGCACGAGGAACGGAGCGTGTTCGAAGGGCTCGCGTCACCGCTGACTGCGACCCGGTATCACTCGCTCGCGGTTGTGCCGGAGACGCTGCCGGTCTGCCTGGAGGTGACGGCGTCCGCGGAAGACGGCTCCATTCAGGGCATTGCGCACCGGGAGCTGCCGCTACATGCGGTGCAGTTCCACCCGGAGTCGGTGCTGACGGAGGGCGGCCACCATATGCTGGCCGTGTTCCTGCAGCTCGCCGAGGGCGCCCCCACTGCTGACGCTGCGCGGCGCGCGGAGGGTCTGCGGCCGCTCATCGGCTGAACCCGCCGGCGCCGCGGCCTCAGGCGCGGCCTCAGCTGACCGGCAGCGGCAGCGGCGCACCCACGGTGTTGTCGTTGAACGGCATGTACAGCGCCACGATCGGGAACACCCACATGAACAGGGCGGCGACGATCGCCAGCACGAGGACGAGCACGATCAGGGCCTTCACCCACCACGGGCCGGGCAGGGCACGCCAGAGCGGTCCGTACATGTCAGAACACCTTTCCTTCGAGCTCCTGCGGAATGCCCTTCTTGCGGTCCACCCAGTGATCGAACTTCGCGTGCACGATGTAGCGTTCACGCGCGGAGTACATCGGGTGGCAGGCGGTCATGGTCATGAACTGCTCCGTCGGCTTCTCCCCCGGCTTGTTCGGGACGGGGGCGATCACTTCGATCGCGGACGGCATGGTGATCTGGTCGCTCGTGACTCGGTAGACGTAGAACGCTTCGGCGGTCTCCACGATGACCGGGTCGCCCTCCTTGAGGCGGGCGATGTCGTGGAGGGGACGGCCGTAGGTGGAGCGGTGACCCGCAATGGAGAAGTTGCCGTTCTCACCGGGGACCGCGGTCTCGCGGTAGTGGCCGTTGCCCTTGACGTTCAGCACCTCGGTCATGGAGGTGCCTTCGGCGATGGGCGATGACACCTTGTCGAACTTGGGGACGTGGAGGGTGCCCCACACCTGGTTCTCAGCGCCGGGCTTCGCCACCGGCGGCGGGCCGGACTCCGGGGGTGCGATCTTCTGCGGGGGACGGCCCCACATGTCCTCGGAGGCGGCGATGATGTCGGAATGCTCCTGGTCGGCGATGACATCGGTCCACCAGAGCTGCCACACCACGAACAGTCCGAGCAGCACTCCGACGGTGATCATCACCTCGCCGAGGATGCCGACGACGCGCGATGCCCCCGCCCTCATCGGCGTGACGCTTCCTGTGCGCTCGCACGCTCAGCGCGGGTGCGGAACGGGTGCATGCTGTGCCTTTCGTCTGTGGATGCGTTCGCTACTCTAGTGGGAGTCTCTGCAACAGGAAGGTGAGGCATGGCCAAGGACACGTCCGCGCCGTCGGCGGGGCGCCGCGCAGCCCGCGCGCGCGATGAAGCCGCCGCTCAGAGGGGCGCCCGCGAACTCGGACCGAAGCCGTCGCCGCGCTGGCTGGTGCCGGTGGCGATGACGTTGCTGGTGCTCGGTCTTCTGTACATGGTGGTGTACTACGTGTCGGCCGCCCAGTACCCGCTGCCGATCGGTGACTGGAACCTGGCGGTGGGCCTCGGCCTGATCATGCTCGGCGGCGCACTGCTGACGAACTGGCGATGACGATGAGCCCCGCCGAATCCTCCCACCCGTGGACGCGGTTCGTCGCGATCGGCGACTCCTTCACCGAAGGGATCGGGGATGCCGACGAGACCGTCGTCGGCGGTGTGCGCGGCTGGGCGGACCGGGTCGCCGAGCAGCTCACCGCCGGCACCGACGACTTCTCCTACGCGAACCTCGCGATCCGCGGCCGCCTGTACCGGCAGATCATCGACGAGCAGATCGAGCCCGCGATCGACCTGTCCCCGAACCTGGTGAGCTTCTTCGCCGGCGGCAATGACGTGATCCGCCGCGGCGACCCGGATGAGATCGCCGGTCACATCGACGAAGCCGTCGGCCGCCTCGCCACCACCGGTGCGGACATCATCCTGTGGACGGGCCCGGACGTGGGCAGCACCCCCGTGTTCCGCATGATCCGCGGCCGCACCGCCATCTACAACGAGAACATCCGCGCCATCGCGAAGCGGTACAGCACGTTCGTGGTGGACCTGTGGTCCCTGCGCGAACTGACCCGCGAGGACATGTGGGCGCCGGACCGTCTGCACTTCTCCCCGCTCGGGCACCACACCATCGCCCGCGAGGTGCTGAACGTGCTGGGCGTGGACAACGACCTCACGAGCGAGATGCCGGAGGCGGCGCCGCGGAAGGAGTGGCGCGAGGCGCGTCGCGAGGACCTCGTGTGGGCCAAGGAGTTCTTCGGCCCGTGGGTTCTGCGGCGCATCCGTCGGCAGTCCTCCGGTGACGGGATGACGCCGAAGCGCCCCACCGCGAAGCCCGTGTTCGGTGCACCGATGGCCCCCGGCGCGGACACCGGCGAGCTGGATCAGGTGCCGGGCGAGGACTGAACCCGTCGGCCCCGCTCCCGCCGGCGGGGCGAAGGACCCACAGTCCCCACCGCGATGGACACCACATCGTGTTTATAGTGTTCCCAGCTGCGATGAGATCTGCCAGCGCTCGAGCTTGGGCACCGTCCCACGATCGTGACCCTCTCCCCGAAAGAGAAAGCCATCCTCATGACCACAGCATCCCCTGCGCCCGCGCGGCGCACCCGCCCGCGCCTCACCTGGCGCCGACTCCTCTCCATCCTGATCGCCCCGTTCCTGCTGGTCGCCCTCGCGGCCTGCGGTGAGGTCAAGGGCGACATCGAGATCAAGTCGGCCAAGCAGGCGTCGATCGATATGACGATCTCCCTCGACAAGGAAGCCGCCTCCACCCTCGGCGTCGGCAATTCGTCCGATGCACTGTGCACCTCGCTGAAGTCCCAGATGGGCGTCACCTCCGCTGACAACGTCAAGGTGTCCCCGAAGGACCAGGGTGACCGCATCGGCTGCAACTTCAAGGGCGACGGCGAAGCCGAAGCCAACAACTCCGCCCTGACCGAGGAAGAGGACGGCAAGTACCTCCGCTTCAAGATCGGCAACTCCACCGTCTCCGAACAGGAGTGGGACCAGGCGATGGAGGGCATGAAGATGATGGGCCTGGACGCCTCCGGCTTCACCACCGACATCACTATCACCATGCCGGGCAAGGTCGTGGAGACCGCCAGCGGCAAGGCGGAGGGCAACAAGGTCCGCATCACCGATCCCAAGGAACTGATGACCAAGGGCATTGATGTGAAGGCAGAGACGAGCAGCTTCCCGTGGATGATCGTGATCATCGTGCTCGCCGTGCTCGCGCTCCTCGCTCTTCTGGCGATCGCCGCGCTGATCTTCTTCTTCCTGTCCCGCAAGAAGAAGAACAAGCCCTCTGCTCCGGCACCGTTCGGCACCCACGCCGCCGGCGGCTCCTCCGGTCCGTTCGGCAACCAGAACAGCCAGCAGGGCTTCAACCAGCAGGGCTTCGGTCAGCAGGGCCAGCCCAGCGCCAACAACCAGCCCAGCCAGCCGAACTTCGGCAACCAGCCGGGTCAGCCGAACTTCGGCGGCCAGCAGCAGGGCTTCGGCTCGCAGCCCGGTCAGCCGGGTCAGCCTGGCCAGCAGGGCTTCGGCGGCCAGGACGGCTTCGGCAACCAGCCCGGCCAGCCCGGCTCCGGATCCCAGAACCCCGGCCCGCAGTGGCAGGGCCCCGGCACCAACTGATCAGACAGCGGTCATCCCGCTCACCTGACGCGGCCCGCCTCCGTTCCATCGGGGGCGGGCCGCTGCCGTGAGTTCCGCGCACAGGGCGCCGCTTCGTCGACTTCGGTCGACGGGGCGGCGCCCTGGCCGTTCCCGCTCCGGTGAAATCGGCCTATAATGGACAATCGTGAGGCTCCCGGTTGGTCGGGAAGCCGGCATCCGTCGGCCCGCGCTCACGGGCCCCGCTCGTCCCTGTCAAGAAGGCCCGCGCTCATGCACCTCTCCTCCCCCGCGCACCCACCCCGCGCCGCCTGGCGTCGTCTCCTCGCTGTGCTCCTGGCACCGCTGCTGCTCCTCACCCTCGCCGCGTGCGGTGAGCTGAAGGGAGAAGTCGATTTCGAGGACGAGTCCACGGTCTCCATCGACCTCACTCTGAAGGTCGACCAGAAGACCGCTGCCGCGATGGCGTTCAACAGAGATTCCGTCGCGGAGTTCTGCGAGGACACCAAAGCCGAAGAACCGAACACACCCGGATTGAGGGTCACCCCCGTCACGTCGGGTGGCGGCTCCGGTTGCCGCATCGAATATGAGGGCAAGCACGACATGATCAAGGAGATGCTGACCGAGGAGGAGAACGGCAAGGCTCTGCGCCTCGTCACGGATGAGGGTCAGCGGATCAGCGAGGACGAATGGAACGACCTCGTCAAGAATGCACGGGAGCACGGCATCGACCTCGACGATGCGAAGGTCGATGTTGAGATCACCATGCCGGGGAAGGTGCTCTCCAGCGTCAGCGGCGAGATCGACGGCGACACCGTCCGCATCACCAATCTGCACGATCTCCTCACCCAGGGCGTCAACATCAAGTCCGAGGTGAAGAGCGGCTTCCCATGGGGTGCGATCGTCACCACCCTGCTCGTTCTTCTGCTGCTGGCAGCACTGGCCGCGGCGGCGTTCTTCTTCCTCCGCAGGCGCCGCGGGGGTCAGGGGAAGCAGCCGACGGGTTCCCCCGCAGCTCCGGGCCAGGGCGGTGCGCATGCGCCGCACCAGGCTGGAGCAGGTGCAGCCGCGGTCGCTGCACCGCAGCACCCTCAGCACCCGCAGGCACCGGGCCAGCCGCAGGCGCAGGCACACCCGCAAGCTCCGTCAGCTCCGCAGGTTCAGTCGCCCCCGCAGGCTCAGTCGGCACCGCAGGCCCCGTCGGCCGCTCCGGCACCGCAGGCGCCGGGCCAGCAGTACGCGACCGGCCAGCCCTCCGCTGCACCCCAGCAGCCGATGATGCCGGGCCAGCCGCAGGCACCGCAGGCCCCGTCGGCGGCACAGGCACCGTCCGCCTCTCAGGCCCCGTCGGCACCGCAGGCTCCCACGGGCCAGCAGCCGCTCGCGCCGAACACCGCGATGCCCCCGCAGCAGCCGCACCGCCCGGGCGACCTGCAGTCTCCGCCGACCCCGCAGCGCCCGCGCCGATGAGACGACGCACTTTGTGATGTAGGACCCGCCGCCCGGCCTTCGATTGGCATCGACTCACCAACTCGAGTAATGTTGAGAAGGTCGGAAACGGCAAGCGCCCGTAGCTTAACGGATAGAGCACCTGACTACGGATCAGGAGGTTGGGGGTTCGAATCCCTCCGGGCGCGCAGTGCTGAGAAGCCCCGAGATCACCATGATCTCGGGGCTTTCTCGTTGCCCGGGGCCCCGTCCGTTGCTTCGCAGTGCTCGGAGGGCGCTCGCCGCAGGGGCCCGAAGGCTCGCCGCAACGCAGTCCGAATCTTCGCCGCAACGGCCGAGGAGGATCGGCTGCGCAGTTCGACGGCCCCGCCCAGCCGCAGAATTCGACGGATGTTCGCTATCGAGCCCGAATTCGGCACATCCAGCGAACTCTGCAGCCAGCGCATCGAAGATCTGGGCAGCGCGGCGGCGAGCCGGGGGACCCGGCGGTGTCAGAAACCCAGGGCCAGAGACCCGACGGGGCCAGAAACGAAAGCGACTTTTTTTGCGGATCGGCAGGGCGCTTACCGCAAAAAAGTCGCTTTCGATTGAGACGACCGGGGCCGACTGCGGGGGAGGCCGGGGATTCGGCCGTGGGGCAGGGGCGCCGCCGGGGCTACGGCGTGACGATCTTGCCCGGGTTGAAGTTGCCGCCCGGGTCCTGCGCCGCGTACAGATCCTTCAGCATCCGCACGCCGCCCTCGGTGATGTCCTCTGCGATCCACGGCTGATGCTCCGTCCCCACCGCGTGGTGGTGGCTCACGGTGCCCAGGTGGTGCATGAACTCCTGCTGGATCGCGTGCTTCAGCGCCGTGTACTCCTCGAGCATTCGCTCATCCGACTCGTACGGAACAGCGAACGTGAAGTACAGGCACGCGCCCTGGTGGTAGCTGTGGCTCATGTGGCAGAACATGAAGCCGCGCAGCCCCATCTCGTCGAGCTTCCGGTAGAAGGCGTCGTACACCGAGGAGTGCATCTCGTTCAGGCGCGACCACGTGGTGCCGGTGTCCGAGACATCGCCGTACACGTTCATCCCCAGCAGGAAGTCCCGCAGGTACGGGGTGTCGAACTTCTTCTGGTCATAGATCTTGCCGGGGCCGGCGCCGAGCGTGATGCCGCCGACGGACTTCACGATCCGCTTCACCGCGGACTTCTCCCGCTCCACATGCTGCTTCGTCCCCTCGAAGCACACGTAGGAGATGCACATCTCCTCACGGGTGTCCCAGCCCTTCGAGCGCAGGTACGCGAACAGGCCCTCCTGGACCTTCGCCATCGCCTTCGACTTCCGCGACTCCGGCTCCTTCACCATCGCCAGTGAGAAGCGGGTCTCCGGGCCGTCCGACAGGCGCGTGAACACCGGATGCACCTCCGAGCGGGCAATCGCGTGCATACCCCGCACACCGCTCTCCCAATCCGGGAACATGTACGCGATGACCTCGCGCACCGGGGCGACCCGGTGCACCCGCACCGTGCACTCCGTGATCACACCGAGGCGGCCCTCCGAACCCAGCACCATCTCGTGCACGGAGGACCCGGAATCGCGGCCCGGAATCGGCTTGGTGTCGATGACCCCGTCGGCCTGCACGAGGCGCAGCCCGCGCACGATGCCCTCGATGTCGCCGTACTTGTCCGACTGCATACCGGAGGAGCGGGTCGCGGCCCAGCCGCCGAGCGTAGAGTACGCGAACGAGTCCGGGAAGTGGCCCATCGTCCAGCCGCGCTCCTGCAGCTGCTCCTCGAGGTCCGGGCCGTACACGCCGGCCTGGACGCGGGCGAGGCCAGCGGTGTCGTCGATGTCGAGGACGCGGCGCATCCGGCCCAGGTTCAGGGTGATGATCGCCCGCTTCTCGTCCACATCGGGGGTGACGGAGCCGGAGATGGAGGAGCCGCCGCCGAACGGGATGACCACGAGGTCGCGCTCCACCACGAGGCGGAGGATCGACTGCACCTCCTCGTCGCTCGCCGGATACACGACAGCATCCACGATGCGGCGGAAGTCGCCGATGCGGGCGCGGAACAGGTCTGTGACGGAGCGGCCGAAGGAGTGCACCACGCGGTACTCGTCGTCCGTGCGGACGTTCTCCGAGCCGACGATCGCGGTCAGCGCGGCGGCGTCCTCCGAGGACAGCACGCTCGCCGGCACCTCATAGTCGGACAGCTGCGGTTCGGGGCGCGGCGTGATGGCGTCGAGGTCGAGACCGACCTTCTCCTTCACCAGCGGCGCGAACAGCGGCTTGTTGTCGAAGCGGAACGTGACATCGTCCAGTCCCCAGCCCCACCACTTGTGGCGCTTCACATCAGCTGCCGAGATCATTCGCTCAGCTCCTCCCCCATCACAGTGCGGTAATTCGATTCGTACAGTTCAGCAACGGTGGCCTGCACGCGCGCGGAGAAGTCGGTGACGACCTCCCCTTCGAACGGGCGCATCGGCTCACCGAACACGACCCCGACGGGCGGCCTGCCCGGCTTCGGCCAATTGCGGCCCTTCGGCATCGCCTCATGCCCGCCGATCAGCGCCGCCGGGATCACAGGGGTGCCCACGCCGGTGGCGAGCGCAGCCGCGCCCGGTTTGAACTCGGCCATGCGGCCGGTCGTGGAGCGGGTCGCCTCCGGGAACACCAGGATCGGCACCCCAGCCTTCAGCAGACGGCGGCTGAGACCCGAGTTCTTCTTCGAGCCGTCGCGGTCGATCGGGAACGCGTTGAACATCCAGCGCACGAAGATGCGGCGGTACCACACCTCGAAGAAGTACTCGCGTGCCACGCCCGTGGACAGGTAGCGCGCCTGCTTGATCGGCAGGCCCTGCATCAGCATCGGCGCATCCAGGTGCGAGGAGTGGTTCGCGACCAGGACGAACGCGCCGCGGACCTTGTGAACCGACGGGTGCACGCTGATCGTCTGGGTCACCACCGACCCGACGATGCTGCGGAAGACGCCGCGCTGGAGCAGCCGACGGATCCGCGACCGCCAGCGGGACCGGTAGAGGGCCGGGTCGTGGTACTGATTCACTTCTCTTTGTTCCTCCGCGCCGTCAGCCAGGCGCTCATTCGGTGGATGATGGAGCGCGGCGCGAGGCGGGAGAGCGCCACGATCAGCTTGAACCTCTTCGAAGGGATGGAGATGACGCGGCCGGCGGCGGCGTCACGCAGGCACTCCTCCACGAGGCGGTCCGGGTCCAGCCACAGGAAGCCCGGGATCGAGGTCCCGTTGATGCCGGCGCGCTCGTGGAACTCGGTGCGCACCCAACCGGGGGCGAGCGCCACCACCCGCACACCCGTGCCGGCGAGGCGGACCGACAGGGCCTCCGTGTAGATCTGCGCCCACGCCTTGATGGCGGAGTAGTTGTTCTGCGGCACGTATCCGGAGGTGGAGGTGACGTTGATGATGGTGCCCTCGCCGCGCGCCGCCATGGTGCGGCCGGCGGCGCCGGACAGGTGGTAGACGGCGCGGACCATCACTTCGAGCCCGTCGTCGTGCAGGGAGAGGTCCTCGCCGAGGACGTCTGACCGGACGGAGAAGCCGGCGTTGTTGACGAGGATGTCGATCGGCGGGTCCGCTTCGAGGCGCTCCACGATCCGCTGCTGGTCATCGCGGTGGACCAGATCAGCCTCGATGGTCTCCACGTCCACGCCGTATCGGGAACGGATGTCCGAGGCGAAGGCGTCGAGTCGTTCGGGGTTGCGGGCCACGATCACCAGGTCAGCGCCGCGCTGTGCGAAGGCCCTGGCGAAGGCCGCCCCGATACCTGACGTTCCGCCGGTGATGAGGGCCCTGTGCATGCGCCCTACGATACACTAGGCCGCACTGCCCTCAGCCCCTCCAGGCGCCTCGCGGGAGGGGTCACGACGGCCCACATCACCCGATTCCACCTGGGAGAACGACCTCGTCATGGCGAATGCTCACTCGCAGATCCTGCTCACCGGCGTCACCGGATTCCTGGGACAGGCCGTCCTCCAGGACCTGCTGGAGAACCACCCCGATGTCCGCGTCACCGCGGTGATCCGACCCAAGGGCTCCCAGACCGGGCGCAAGCGCCTCGAAGGTCTGCTGCGCAAGCCCGTGTTCACCTCCTGGGCTGAGCGCACCAGCAAGGAGGAGGTCGCGTCGGCCCTCGCCGACCGGGTCGACGTCCTCGAAGGCGATCTCACCGCGATGCCGCCGCTGACGCAGAAGCTCGACGTGGTCATCCACTCCGCCTCCTCGGTGTCCTTCGACCCGCCGATCAACGAAGCGTTCGCCACCAACGTGGGCGGCGCGAAGAACCTGTACGAGGCGTTGCTGGAGTCCGATCAGGACCCGCACGTCATCCACGTCTCCACCGCGTACGTGTCCGGCCTCGCCAAGGGCCTGCGCCGCGAAGGCCGCCTCACCCACACCGCGGACTGGCGCGCCGAATACGACATGGCGCTCGCCGCGAAGGACCGGGTCGAAGCGCAGTCCCGCACTCCGGAGGTGCTGCGCCGGCTGATGCGCCGCGCCGCGTTCGAGGCCGGCAAGATGGGTCCGAAGGCCAGCGCGGAGGTCGCTGAGCGCGCCCGCCAGGACTGGGTCCACGAGCGCCTCCAGGACTACGGCCTGCAGCGCGCCAACTCCCTCGGCTGGACCGACATCTACACCTTCACCAAGGCGATGGCGGAGCGCGTCGCCGAGGAGCTGTGGGCCCAGAAGGGCCACCGCCTGTCCGTGGTGCGCCCCTCCATCATCGAGTCGGCACTGCGCCGCCCCTACCCGGGCTGGCTGGACGGCTACAAGGTCGCCGACCCGCTGATCATGGCGTACGGCAACGGCCGCCTGCCGGAATTCCCCGGCCTCGCCGACTCCATCCTCGACATCATCCCGGTCGACTTCATCGTCAACGTCATCACCGCGCTCGCCACGCAGGACGTGTCCCGCCGCGGCGATGACGCCTACTTCCAGGTCGTCTCCGGCTCCTCCAACCCGCTGCCGTTCCACGAGATGGTGTCCGCGGTGCAGGGCTACTTCCAGGAGCACCCCCTCACCGACGATGACGGCAGCCCCATCGAGGTCCCCACGTGGTCGTTCCCGTCCGTGCAGCTCATCGAGGCGCGCTTCTGGGCGACTCAGAAGGCCGCGAAGACCGCGCAGCTCATCACCAGCCAGCTGCCGGGCACGAAGCGCACCCGCCAGTGGGCCGGCCAGCTGCATAGGACCGTGAGCGGCCTGGAGACCCTGCGGAAGTTCACCGACCTGTACCGCCACTACACGAAGACCGAAATGGTGTTCGACGACGCGAACACCCGCGCTCTCCGGGAGGAGCTGCCGGCGGACTTCCTCGCCACCAACGACTTCGACGTCACCGTCATCAACTGGAAGGACTTCTTCCAGAAGCAGCACCTGCCGGCCCTCACCGAGCTGACGAAGGCGTACAAGCGGGCGAAGTCCGCCCAGCGCCGCCGCGAGGCCCGAGGCCCCGCCGCTCTGAAGGAGGGCTCGGACGTCCTCGCCGTGTTCGACCTCGACGGCACCGTCATCGCGCAGAACATCGTGCAGCAGTACCTGTCGATCATGCGCGCCACTCGCCCTCGCCGCGCCTGGGCAGCCGAAAGCGCGAAGCTGGCGTCCGCGCTGCCGCAGTACCTGCTGGCGGAGTCCCGGGACCGCTCGGAGTTCATCCGGTCCGTGAACCGCCGCTACCGGGGGTACACCCCCGCGGAGCTGCGCGGTGTGCTGTCCGGGGAGCTCGGGGAGAAGATCCGCGCCTCCATCCGCGACGAGGCCCGCGCCCGTATCGAGGAGCACCGGAAGGCCGGTCACCGCACCGTGCTCGTGACCGGTGCGCTCGATCTGCTCGTGGAGCCGATCGCGGACCTGTTCGATGACGTGGTCGCCACCCGCATGCATCTGGGTGAGGACGGCCGTCTCACCGGCTACCTCGCCACCCCGCCGGTGGTGGACGAGGCACGCGCGAACTGGCTGCGGAAGTACGCCGACGAGCACGGCCTCGACCTCGCGAAGTCCTACGGCTACGGCGACTCCGTCGCTGATGCGTCGTGGCTGCGGCTGCTGGGGCACCCGTCGGCCATCTCCCCCGACCTGGGACTGTACGCGGAGGCGAAGAAGCAGCGCTGGCAGGTGCTCGACTGGAAGTGACGGTCCCGCGCTGAGGGGTCGACGGTCGCTGCCCGACAAGGGTCCCGGGGACACCGCCGAACGGGGCGTAGTGTAGGAAAGGGCGTTCCGCTCGGGGACGCCCCATCACCCCCCCGGACAGCGTCCCAGGAAGGACCGATCGTGGACCCTCCATCGTCCCCAAACTCGTCATTCCCACGCCTCCTGCCATGGCGAAGGCCATGGAGGACGGCATGTACGCCAAAGCCACCAAGCCGATCGGCGAGCTGTTCTGGCTCGCGCTGACCGGCGGCGCCTACATCGCCCTCGGCTTCATCTTCTTCGTCACCACCCAGCAGGGGGTCGGCCCCACGTCCGGCCTGCCGATCGGCGTCACGAAGCTCATCGGCGGCCTGGTGTTCTCCACCGGCCTGATGCTCGTGGTGATGTCCGGTTCGGACCTGTTCACCGGCACCACCATGTCCCTCATGCCGACGCTGTCGAAGCGCCTCAGCTGGGGGATGATGGCCCGCCACTGGGCCGTGTCCTACATCGGCAACCTGGTGGGCGCCCTCATCGTGGTGGCGATCATCGCACTGGCGAAGACTCCGCTGAGCAACGGCGGCGCCTGGGGCCTCGTCGTGGTGAACACGACCCAGGGCAAGCTGAGCCTCGGCTTCGTCCAGGCGATCGCCCTGGGCGTGATGGCGAACCTCGCCGTGTGCCTCGCTGTGTGGATGGCGTTCGCCGGCCGCTCCGCCACGGACAAGATGCTGGGCATCGCCGGCCCGATCGCATTCTTCGTCGCCACCGGGTTCGAGCACTCCGTGGCGAACATGTTCATGCTGCCGATGGGCTGGGTGATCACCCACGTGTTCGGTGCCGAATTCTGGGGCAGTGACGCCGTGCAGGCCGCGGGCGTGACCCAGGCGGACTTCTCCTCCGTCACGATCAGCAACATCGTGCTGCACAACCTGCTGCCGGTGACGATCGGCAACATCATCGGCGGTGCCCTGTTCGTGGGCGGGTACTTCTGGGTCGCCTACCGGCGGAAGGCGCTCGCCGAGGAGCGCGCTGCCGCTCAGGCCGCTGCCGCTCCGGCGGAGAAGGCCGACGGAGTCGACCGCACCGACGGCGGTTCCCACTCCGCACGCTGAGCCGCACCCCTCCGCGTCACGCGGAACCATATCCGCACCGAGCGCCGGCCCCTCCACGGGGTCGGCGCTCCGCTGTGCCGGGGCCGGCGGGGCTGCCGGGAACCATGACAGCTGTCATGGCGGATCAGTGACACCGTCCCTGCGCACCGCCCCTCCCCCGGCGGGATTCTGGTGTCATGAACGAGAACACACCCGCCATCAGCCTCGACGAGGTGCATCAGAGAGTCGGCCCCGGCGGCCGCGTCCACGCCGTCCGCGGCGTCTCCGCCACGATCCGCCCCGGTGAGATCGTCGCCCTTCTCGGCCCCAACGGTGCCGGCAAGACCACCCTCATGGACATGGTCCTCGGCCTCACCCGTCCCGCTCAGGGCCGCGTCAGCGTGCTCGGGCAGACGCCCCGGGCCGCGGTGAGAGCGGGGCGCGTCGGCGCGGAGCTGCAGACCGGCGGCCTCCTGCCGGACCTCACCGTCCGCGACACCATCCGAATGATCGCCGCGGCCTACCGGGACCCGGCGCCCGTCGGCCAGGTCCTCGAAGACGCGCAGCTCACGGAGATCGCGAACCGCCGAGTGAAGGCCTGCTCCGGCGGTGAGCAGCAGCGGATCCGGTTCGCGCTCGCGATCCTGCCGCAGCCGGACCTGCTGGTTCTGGATGAGCCCACAACGGGGATGGACCCGTCGGCCCGCAGGCGCTTCTGGAACGCGATGGCGTCGCAGGCCGAACGCGGGCGCACCATCCTGTTCGCCACGCACTACCTCGAGGAGGCGGAGAGCTTCGCCGAGCGGATCATCATGATGGGCGCCGGCCGGATCCTCGCGGACGGGCCGGTCGACGAGGTGCGCTCCCTCGCGCAGTTCGCACACGTCTCCTGCCGCCTCCCGGCGGGGATGGGGGCCGACGGGGCCCGCTGTCTCGTCGAGGCCCTCCCCGAAGCCCGGGAGGTGCACGTGGACACAGGCCGGCTCTCCCTCGCCACCGCCCACTCCGATGAGACAGCGCGGGTGCTCCTCGCGCACGACGGTGTGCACGATCTGCAGATCCGGCAGGCGTCGCTCGATGACGCGTTCGCCGCCCTCACCGATTCGGCCGCGGAACCCGTCGGCCCCTCATCCTCCACCACCGAGTCCAGGAGCGCAGCCGCATGAACCGCCTGACCTTCATCGCCCTCACCCTGAAGCGCCTCACCGCCGACTGGGTCGGGCTGTTCTTCACGATCGTTCTGCCCGTGGGCATGTTCATCATGTTCGGGGCCCTGCAGCCCTACGGGGAGATGCAGGCGGGGCACGGAAACGTCTCCGCGCACACGATGGTGTCGATGGCGCTGTACGGCGGCGCGACAGCCGCTGTCGCTGCCGCCGGAATGACCGTGGTGGAGCGCAGCTCCGGGTGGGGCCGCCAGCTGGCCCTCACGCCGCTCAGCGGTGGTGACCTTCTGCTGGCGCGCGGCGCGGACATCCTGGTGCGGGTGCTGCTGCCGGTCATCGCGGTGAACATCGCGGGCCTGGTGACCAACGCGGACATGCCGCTGGATCGCTGGCTCGCCGCTGCCGTTTTGTGCGCAGCGGCGGCGATCCCGTTCGGATTCTTCGGGATGATCTTCGGTCTGCTGTTCCGGTCGGATTCGGCGGTGTCGGTGGCGGCGACATCGCTGGTGATCCTCGCGTTCGCCTCCAACATGTTCATGCCGCTGAGCGAGGATCTGCTCGCGTTCGCACGCTTCACCCCGCTGTACGGCCCGAGCGTGCTTGCGCACTTCCCGCTGTCGGAGGGGGTGCAGCCGACCAACGGGGGCGCCCTGCACGAGGAGTCGCTCGGGTTCGCGCTGGTGATGACGCTCGTGTGGTTCGGGGTGTTCGCCGGCATATGCTGGGCGCTGGAGCACCGGCAGAAGGGACGCGCATGACAGGAGAGCGCACCGCCCCGGCGGCTGACGCGGACCGGCCCGGCACGGCTTCGGCCAGCGCCGCTCGGCCGGGGATCCGCGGCCCGCTGCACCTGCCTGTGATGGGGATGGCCGGGATCTGGCTGCTGTATGTCGCGTTCCCGCTGATCGCGCTCTTCACCACCTACCCCGACCCGGCGCGGCGCGGCATCGGCCTCGCCATTCTCACTGTGTTCGCGGTGGTGTACCTTCTCGGTTTCGGCCGTTCCCCTCACTGGGCGGAGGGCAACCGACGGGATCTCCTGTGGCTGTGGACCGCCCTGCTGACCGCGCTGATGATCGCGCTGTATCCGCTGCTGTTCGCGATCGCGTTTTCCCTGCTGACGTTCGTGGTGGCGTCGATCGCCTTCCCACACCCGCCGCGGATCGCCCTGCCAGTGGGCGGTGCAGTGGCGCTGGTCGGGACGGCGGCTGCGCTGCTGCTGGCGCCGGAGATGCCGAAGCCGGCGGTGCTGGGCTTCACCCTCGCCGGGTCGGCTTTCGTCCTGATCACGGCGGCGATGACGGCACGGATGGAGGCGGAGGCGGAGCTGCGGCACCAACTGGCGACCGCGCAGGACAGGGAGCGGATCGCCCGAGACGTGCACGATGTCCTCGGCCATTCCCTCACGGTGATCAACCTGAAGGCGGAGCTGGCCTCGCGTCTGGTGGCGGCGGACCCGTCGGCCGCGCAGGCGGAGATGCAGCAGGTGGCGGAGCTGTCCCGGGAGGCGCTGGCGCAGGCGCGCACCACGGTGATGCGGGGCCGCGAGTCGAGCCTGTCCGAGGAGCTGGCGGCGGCGCAGCGGGCGCTGACGGCGGCGGGTGTCGCGGTGGATGCACCGGACCCGTCGGCCGCTGAGCCTGCGGCGGGGCGTGACGCGGACCTGTTCGCCGCGGTGCTCCGGGAGGCGGTGACGAACACTGTGCGGCACGCGGAGGCGTCCCGGTGCACGATCACCGTGGCACCGGGACGGCTGCAGGTCGTCGATGATGGCCGGGGCCGCGGGGAGGCGGCCGACGGGAACGGGCTGCGCGGTCTGCGCCGCCGCGTCACCGAGGCCGGCGGCCGGGTGACGGTGGAGTCAGCGCCTGGTGAGGGGACGGCAGTGACGGTGAGGATGCGATGAGCGCCACCACGACCGCGGGCGCGGGTGCGGGCGCAGCCCCGATCCGGGTGGTCATCGCGGAGGACCAGGACCTGGTGCGGGCGGCGCTGACCGCCCTGCTGAACCTGCAGGCCGGGGTGGAGGTGATCGGCGGGGTGGGCCGCGGCGACGAGGTGCTCGCGGCTGTCCGCGACCTGCGCCCGGACGTGCTGCTGCTGGACATCGAGATGCCCGGCATGAACGGCCTGGATGCGGCGGCCGCGGTGCGGGCCGAGGCGCCGGGCACGCGGGTGCTGATCGTGACGACGTTCGGCCGGCCCGGCTACGTGAAGCGCGCGATCGCGGCGGGTGCCAGCGGCTTCGTTGTGAAGGACACGCCGCCGGAGCAGCTGAGCGACGCGATCCGCCGAGTGCACGCCGGCCTCAGGGTCATCGATCCGACACTCGCGGCGGATTCCCTTATGGCGCCGGACAATCCGCTGTCGGAGCGGGAGGTCGAGGTGTGCCGCGCCGCCGCGGACGGCTCGGGGCCCGCTGCGATCGCTGCGGCGCTGCACCTCTCGGACGGCACGGTCCGCAACCATCTCTCCAGCGCGATCCGCAAGACGGGGGCGTCGAACCGCTACGAGGCGGTGCGGATCGCCACCGACAACGGCTGGCTCTAGCCGACCCGGGCCCCCGTCGGCTTCCTGGGCCCCAACGGCCGCCCCTCCGCGGCGCCGCGCAGAGGAGGGGCGACGGTCAGCCGGTGTTCTTCAGACCGGCCGCGACACCGTTGATGGTGGTCAGCAGCGCCCGCTTCTCCATCTCGGACACGTCCTCACCGCGCGCCTGTGCTTCGCGGACGCGGCGCAGCATCGCCACCTGCATGTGGTTGATCGGGTCGAGGTAGCGGTCGCGCACGGACAGGGTGCGCTTGAGGACGGGATTGTTGTCCAGCAGCTCGACCACGTCGGTCAGGCGCTCCACTTCGGCGACCGTGAGGTCGTATTCGGCGCGGATCGCGTCGAACAGGTGGTGCAGGTGCTCGGGGACGAGGGCGTGCACGTACTGGGCGGCGATGTTCATGTCGGTCTTCGCGAGGGTCATCTCCACGTTGGAGATGACGGTGCGGAAGAAGTGCCACTGCTCGTACATGTCGCGCAGGTCCGCCCCGAGTCCGGCTTCGCGCGCGGCCTTGAGGCCGGAGCCGGCGCCGAACCAGCCGGGCACGATCTGGCGGGACTGGGTCCAGCCGAACACCCACGGGATGGCGCGCAGGCCGTCCAGGCCCTTCTCGCTGGTGGTGCGCTTCGAGGGGCGGGAACCGATGTTCAGTTCGCCGAGCTGCTCCACCGGGGTGGAGGCGACGAAGTACTCGGGGAGGTTCTCGTCGTCGATGAGGGTGCGGTAGCGGGCGAAGGCGGCATCGGACACCTGCTGCATGACGTCACCGAAGTGGGCGAGGCGGTCCTTGGGGGTGCGGGGTTCGCGGTGCAGCGCGGAGCCCTGCATGACGGCGGCGAGGGACAGGTCGAGGTTCTCCCGCGCCAGCACCGGCAGAGTGTACTTGTCGGAGATGACCTCGCCCTGTTCGGTGAACTTGATCTCGCCTTCGAGGACGCCGTTGGGCTGGGCGAGGATCGCGTCGTAGGTGGGGCCGCCGCCGCGGCCGACGGATCCGCCACGGCCGTGGAAGAGGCGCAGCGTCACGCCGTGCTTCGCGGCGACGTCGCGCAGGCGCCGCTGCGCCTGGTGGATCTCCCACTGGCTGGTCATCACGCCGGACTCCTTGTTGGAGTCGGAGTAGCCGAGCATGACCTCGTGGCGGTCGCCGCGCAGGCGCACGATCTCGCGGTAGTGCTCGTTGCTGAGGAGTTCGTCGAGGATGCGGCCGGCGCCGCGGAGTTCGTCCACGGTCTCCAGCAGCGGGGTGAAGCCGATATCGGCGCGGGGGTGCTGGCCGCGCAGATCCACGAGGCCGGCTTCTCGGGCGAGGAGGGCGACGGCCAGGAGGTCGTCGGCGCCGCGGGTCATGGAGACGATGTACGTCTGGATCGCGTCGGTGCCGTAGGTGCGGTGGGCGTCGCGGATCGCGGTGAACACGGAGAACACGGCGGCAGCGGAGTCGCTCAGCGGGGAGTCGTCGGTGCCGACCAGGGCGCCGGCGATGGGGCGGCCCCTGCCGAGCTCGCGGCCGAGGAGGTCGGTGCGCTGCTCACGGGTGAGGTCGGCGTAGGAGGCGCCGGAGCCGTCGAGGTCGTCTTCGCCCATCAGGGCGTACAGCTCGGTGAGGAGATCGTGGTGCTTCTCGGCGTGTTCGCGGACATCCAGGATGGCGAGGGTGAGCCCCACTCCTGCGAGGACGCTCTGGGCGATGGCGAGCTCACCGTCGGCAACGCGGTTCCCGCGGTGGGCGCGGAGGGAGTCGCGGACTTCGTCGAAGTCGGCCTGGATCTCGTCGCCGGAGGCATAGTCGACTCCCGGCTGGTGCGCGGAGCCGCTGCGGATCCGGTCGCGGGTGCGGTCCACTTTCACGCGCATGGCGACGAGCTTCAGGCGGTACTGCTCGCGTTCGAACAGGTCGCGGCGGACCGTGTCGCCGATGGCGGGGTTGGCGGCGAAGTCGGCGTCGACGGAGTCGCCGATCTCTTCGTCGACGCCGACGATGGTGGAGGACACAGAGATCGACTGGATGAGGCGGGTGAGGACCCCGCGGGTGATGTCGAGGGCGGTCTCGGCCTGCATGGCGAGGACATCGCGGGTGACGTCAGCGGTGACGTACGGGTTGCCGTCGCGGTCGCCGCCGATCCAGGAGCCGAAGCGGAGGGGGACGCGGCCGACGGGGACGTCGGCGCCGTGGCGCCGGGCCTCGTCGCGCAGGTCCTCGATGAAGCCCGGCATGGTGATCTCGTAGATCTGCTGCAGGTAATAGAGGGCGTTGCGCGCCTCGTCCTGCGGGGTGGGCTGGAAGTCGCGCAGTTCGTCGGTCTGCCAGATCAGTTCGATGATCTCGGCGAGGTGGCGGTCCTGCTTCTCGCGTTCGCGGGTGCCCTCGGCGGTGTCGTTGTCGAGGAGGTCGGAGATGCGGCGCAGCTTCGTGAGGACGGCGCGGCGGGAGGCCTCCGTCGGGTGCGCGGTGAAGACGAGGCGGGTGTCGAGGGAGTCGATGGTCTCCTGCAGCGCCTCGGGTCCGAGTTCGTCGGCGATCTGGCCGATGGTGGTGGGGATCCACTGCTTGTCGGTGTCGGTGTCCTTGATGGCGCGGACGCGGTACACCTGTTCGGCGGCGTTGGCGAGCAGGAAGTACTGGGTGAACGCGCGGGTGAGCGCGGTGGCCTGTTCGATGGGGAGGTCGGCGAGACGCTGCTGGATGGTCTCGGCGCGGCGGGTGCCGTCGTCACCGTCGGCGGAGGAGGCGTGCTTGGACAGCTGGCGGACCTCTTCGACGAGGTCGAGCAGCTCCTGGCCGTGCTGGTCGGCGAGGGTCTGTCCCAGCATCGTGGACAGGCGGCGCACGGTGGCGCGCAGCGGGGCGTCGATGTGGGGGTCGTCGCCGACCACGGGGAACTCTGCCGTCAGGGTGGGCAGGTGCATGTTCTCAGGCATCCGGTCTCCTCGGTGCGCGCCGACGGGGTGCGCGCTCTAGCGGGCTGCCGGGGCCGTGCCGGGTGCGTTCGGATTCCCACAGCGGGGGCGGCGAAGCGGCCGGCTCAGCTCCGAACGGACGGTCCCCACTGTAGCCGGTCGTCCACCAGTTGGGGGTCGCGGTTCACATCATGAGCCTGCCCGGTTCGCGCGGGGCAGCTCCTGCACCGGCAGCTCCTTCAGCGGAGGATCTGGACGGCGATCACGCAGGATGCGAAAAAGTGCCGCTGATCCAGCGGTTCTGCTGGTCAGCGGCACTTCTTCGCGGCGGAGACGAGAGGATTTGAACCTCCGAGGCGGATCAACACCACCTACTCCCTTAGCAGGGGAGCGCATTCGGCCGCTCTGCCACGTCTCCTTGCACGGTCTGCACTGTGGGCGGTGTCCGCCGCAAGCGCTGTCCGTACCGAGTCACCTTATCGGACGTCGGGCCCTGCGCACAAAGCAGGCGGACCGCTGTCACACCATTCACCCGTCGGCCCCTCGCGTGCCGTCATCCCGGAGGGATTCCGGAGGTGCTGTGCCGGGGCTCACGCATGATCTGGTCAATGGTCTGATTCGCCCGGGCCGCCCCCACCGCATAATGGAGCGCATGTCGTCCAGCAGTGCCGCCACCAGCCCCGTCCCGCCGACCCGACGCGCCATCACCGGCGCGTGGGCCGTCCATGCACTGACCCTGTCGGGGCTGCTGTGGGCGCTGCTGGCGCTGAAGTCGCTGTCCGATGGGAACATCGCCGCGATGTGGGGATGGCTCGGCGTCGCGCTCATCGTCGACGGGCTCGACGGCTCCCTCGCGCGCCGCGCCCGCGTCCGGGAGGTCATCCCCTGGTTCGACGGCACCACCCTCGACAACCTCGTGGACTACCTGACCTGGACGTTCATCCCGGCGCTGTTCATCGCCACCCACATCGACCTCGGCAGTGACACCTGGGCGTGGGCGGCGGCCGCCCTGATCTGCATCTCCTCTATGTTCTGCTACTGCAACACGGGGGTGAAGTCCTTCGACTTCTTCTTCGTCGGGTTCCCCGCGGCATGGAACGTGGTCGGCGTGGCCCTGTGGATCCTGCAGCTGCCCGCCTGGGGCGCCGGCGCCGCCATCGTCATCCTCGCGGCGCTCACCCTCGTCCCGTGGACGTACCTGCACCCGTTCCGGGTGCGCCGCCTCATGCCGTTCAACATCGTCGCGGTCACCATCTGGATCGCCACCACCGGCATCCTCGTGGCGGACCACCCGCACCGCCCGGCAGGCCTGCTGGCCCTGTGGTGGATCAGCGGGTCGTGGTTCCTGCTGGTGAGCGCACTGCGGACGGTGCAGGGCGGGTCCGCCCCAGCGGCGCCGACGGCTCCCGCAGCCGCCGACTGAGCCGCGCTGTCCGCACATACTTGGTGACCTCCAGCGCCACCCCGGACGCGATCAGCAGCACCACCACGACGATCACCGTGGGCGGATACTGCCTGCCGTGGAACCAGAAGTATACGTACGGCGCCACGAACGTCCCCACCGTGACGGCGAGGCCCGCGATGCGCTGGCGGCGGCTCGTGCCGGACACGGCCGTGATCACGCCCCACGTGTAGGGGAACGCGGTGATCAGGTCGATCGCCCACAGAGTGAGGAGGGAGCCGTGGAACTCCTTCACCAGGGACACCGGCAGGGCGCGCAGCGCTGAGTAGACGAACACGATCGTGTACGCGATGACGGTGGCGGAGCGGGACCAGCGCTCCCACCGGCTGCGGTGACGGACCCGCACACCCGAGTCGGCGAGGTCGCGGGAGAGGCCCACCGGCACTTTCAGGGTGTCGATGCCGTCCAGCCATCCGCGCAGCAGGGCGCGCTGCTCCTCACCGGCGCTGAGGAGGTGGCGGACGATCGCGGTGGGCGCCATGCCGACGACCAGCGCGCTGTCGGCGGAGGAGTGGTCGGTGAGGTCGCGCATCAGCGGCGCGAGGTCCGATGCCTGCCACGCTGCGTGCTCCTCAGGGGTGAGGGCGGTGACCCACAGCAGGACCCCGTCGGCCAGCGCGACACGCAGGGCGCTGCCGAGAGCGGTGAGCGTGTGGGGCTCGCCCCCGTCGGCCCCCGCGGTGCCCGCACTGCCGACGTCGGCCCCTGCGGAGTCGGCGCCGGCCAGCACGGCCGGGATCGCGCCGGCGAGCGGCTCCTCGCGGACTGTGCGGGTGTCCAGCGACAGCAGCATGGGTACGCCAGCGGCTTCCCGCACGGCCGACGGGTCCACCGCGGCGTCGCGCAGGAGGGGGATGTCCGCGATCGACCCCATGCGTCAGAGGGCGAGCTTCTCGCGCAGGACAGCGATGTGCTTCGGGGTGCCGACACGGTACTTCACGAACGTGAGGCGGCCTTCGGCGTCGATCGCGAAGGTGGAGCGGATAGTGCCCTCCACCTGGCGGCCGTACATGTTCTTCATGCCCCACGCGCCGTACGCGGCCATCACCTCGTGGGACTCGTCGCCCGCCATGGTGAACGGCAGGTTCTGCTTCTCAACGAACGTCTCGATGTCCTCGATCGGGTCCGGGGAGATGCCGACGATGCGGTACCCGGCGTCGGTGAACATGTCGTAGTTGTCGCGCAGGTCGCACGCCTGCGTGGTGCACAGGGGCGTGTTCGCCGCCGGGTAGAACCAGATCAGGGCGGGGGCGCCGGCGAGGTCGGCCAGCGAGATGCGACCACCGCCCGCAGCGGGCAGGTCGAAGTCGGGGGCCATCTGGCCCACTTCCAGCTTCACATTCTGCGCGGACATCACTGTCTCCTTCATTCAGGGCGGTTGTGGGCGGCGCGCGAGCTCACCACTGTATCGGCGCGGTGACCAGGCGCTCCATTCGACGAAAGTGGACGAATCGCCTGGTCGTCACTCCGGCGCTGACGAGGCCGCGGCCGGCGCCGCGTTCGGTCTGGGGCCCGCCGATGACCATGGTCCCAGTCGCTCACTGAACCACACCTCATGCCGCCCCAGAACCCCCGGGACCTCTGGTCGGTTCCACTGCTCAACCACCAATAGAATAGGGCTGTTCCCCCCTTTCGTTCCGCTTTGAAGGATCGTCCCCGATGAAGAAGAAGCTCGTCGTCATTCTCTCCACGATCGCGCTGACCGGCTGCGGCTCGATCAGTGGTTTCGGCGTTGACGAATCCTCCGATGACCCCGTGGAAGCATCTGCAGAAGACGTCTCCGGCACCACGACGGAACCTGCGCCTGCGACGACGCCACCGCAGCCGTCCGCTGCGCCGGCTGCGACCCCCACGACCTCTGAACCGCCACGGAAAACCGAATTCGAATGGACGCAGGAGTTCTGTGAGCTCCCCGCTTCTGCGGTGATCGACAATGGCGAGGGGCTGGTCCTCGACCACAAGGGAACGGCGGACAAGGCGGAGGACACGATCGACATCGACGCACTCGCCTGTGCACTCAGCTACCTCGATACGCCTGAGAGCATCGTCCGAGCCATGGATACGACGCGGATGATCGATGGTCGGCAAACAGAATCCGCGAACGGCCTCACGTACCAGTGGTCCTACGGCGAGAACTACGGGCTCGACATCATCATCACTCGAGATGGTTCCTGAGTCTCAACGACAGGGCGCGAACAGAGAGCAGACCAGCCCATAGAACAGCGGACGACCGGCCCCCTCTCGGGACCGGTCGTCCGTCATGCTCTCGTCGGCGGAGAGTAAGGGATTTGAACCCTTGGTACGGGGTTACCGCACAGCGGTTTTCAAGACCGCCACCTTCGGCCGCTCGGTCAACTCTCCTTGCACGTCAGCGGTGCCGACATGAATGTCAGCGGTGCCAACGGCGCCGCAACAGTCTACCAGCGGGCGCGATGCCGGCGGACTGTCAGCTTCCGTCGGCCGCCAGCATCCGTTGGCCGCCAGCATCCGTTGGCGCATAGCGGCATACCAGTGCCCCAGGGCGATCGGGCTGCCTGCATACGCCGACGCGTGCTCGCGTCAGGGGCGACCGGGCCAGAGCGGCACGGGCGACCGGGCCAGAGCGTCAGCGCCGGGCACCCAGGTGGCGGAGCCGGCGCCCCTACGCTGGTGGCATGCGCACCTTCGGAATCTCCGACCGCTCCCTCCATCTGATCGACGCCCCCGAACCGACCCCGGCCACAGGCGAAGTCCTCGTGGACGTCCACACCATCGGTGTGAACCGCGCCGACGTCGCCGAAGTCGCCGGCGCCTACCCGCCCCCGCCGTTCCTCACCCCGCTGAGGACCGCCGACGGCGCCGAGTTCTGCGCGCCCGGCGTGGAGATCGCCGGCACCCGGCGCGACACCGGCGAGGAGGTCGTCGCCCTGGTGGCCGGCAACGGGTACGCCGAGGTGGTCGCAGTGGAGGAGTCGGCGCTGCTGCCCCTCCCCCAGCAGCCCACCACCCCGGCCGACGGGATCGCAGACGGCGACAGGCCGGCCGACGGGAACCCTGAGGCGACGGGCACCGCGTCCGACCGCTTCGCGTTCGCGGCGTCCGTGCTCGAAGCCGCCGCCACGGTCGTCTCGAACCTGCACCTCGAGACGCAGGTCCGCGCCGGCGAACGGGTCCTGATCCATGGGGCGACGGGATCCGTCGGCCTCACCGCAGTCCAGTTCGCGAAGGCGCGCGGCGCCCACGTCACCGCGATCGCCGGCAGCGACACCAACGCGGCTCTCCTCCGCCGCATCGGTGCGGACGTGGCCCTCAACCGGCACGACGGCGACGTGCTCGAGCAGATCGCCGCCGGCGACGGGCCGCGCAGCTTCGACGTCATTCTGGACGTCCTCGGCGGCGGTGACGCGCTCGAGAAGAACGTCAGCGCCCTCAGCGAATACGGCCGGCTCGTCATCATCGCCGTGCTCGCCGGCGCGACAGGCACTCTGCCGGTGATGCAGGTGATGCTGAAGAAGGCGCACATCATCGGCACCACCCTGCGGTTCCGCCGCGGCGAGGCGAAGGCCCAAGTGATGGAGGCGGTGCGCTCCCAGATGTGGCCGCTGATCCAGAGCGGGCAGATCCGCGTCCCGATCCAGGCGGAGGTGCCGTTCGAGGACGCTGCCGCAGCGCACCAGATCCTGCGCGCCGGCGGGCACCTCGGGAAGGTCGTGCTGCGCGTCCGGTGAGGAGCGCCCGAACGTCGTGGTTCAGGTGGGGTCGGTGACGTCAGCGATATCGGCGCTGACGAACTCGAGCATCTGCGCGCCGTTGACGAACACGGCGCGGCCGTGCTCCCCCGCACCCATCGAGATGCGGCCCCGGCCGACGGTCTCATCCGCCACCACGGGCAGCCCCGCACCGAACGGGGTGATGGTGCCGCGCTCGAACCCGGTCACCTCGAACGCCTCTTCAGCGCTCGGCATCGCCGCCCGGTTCGTCCCCAGGTGTGCGCGCAACTTCTTCCACGAGATGGCGCGGTCACCGGGCACCAGCACGATCACGTACCGGTGCTCGTCGGTGCCGGGCGCTGCCTGCGGGTACCGGTAGCGCACCACCATCGACTTCACCAGGTCATGCGGGTCGATGCCGCGCAGGTGCGCCGCCTCCTCGAGGGACGAAGCGCGCTGCGTCTCAGTGACGTCGTAGTCGATGCCGGAGGCGGCGAGCGCCGCGAGCGCGCGGTTGCCGTCGGCCCCGGAAGCAGAAGCGGGCTGCCCGGCCTGCTCAGCCAACGTAGACCCACTCCCCCACGCTGCCGGCCGACGGGTCCTGCGCGAACTCGGTTCCTGCCAGCAGCTCGTTGAGGACCGCGGCGGCGCCGTCCTCCTCGATCGTGCCGGTGACCGCATCCGCGGCGTCATTCACGTTCCGGTTCGCCTGCCCCATCGCCACACCGAGGTTCGCCCAGCGGAGCATGTCGATGTCGTTGGAGCCGTCCCCGATCGCGAGGACGTTCCGGGCACCGAGCAGGTCGATGGTGCGGGCCAGCGCAGTCGCCTTCGTGACGCCCGGCGCGGACATGTCCAGCCAGGACGAATACCCGACCGCGTACTCCACACCGTGCAGCCCGGCCTTCTGGACGATCCGGCGGAACTCCTCCCGCGGCATGTCCGGCTTCGTGACGACCACGCGGATCACGTCCTCGTGGTCGCACAGCTCCTCGAAGGACACCACCTCGGCATGGATGCCGAACTCCGCATCCTCGAACGACTCCGTGGCGAAGAAGTCACCCGCAGCGGTCTCCACCGCGTACCGGCCCTCCGGCACCACCTCGCGCATGCGGCGCAGCGCCTCATCGGGGTCGAAGGTGCGGGTGTCGATGATCTCCGCGTCGCCGCCCTGGATCCGGGCGGTGATGGCGCCGTTTGCGGCGACGGCGTACCCGTCGGCCACCTGGGCTGCGCGCACCACCGGCAGGGTCTTCGACAGGCCGCGGCCGGTCGCGATCACGGTGTGGTGCTGCGAGCGGGACAGGCGGGCGAGGACGTCCGCGATCGCGGGCGACATCCGCATCCGGTGATCCAGCAGGGTGCCGTCCACATCCAGGCCCACCACGGCGGGCTCGGACCGCAGCAGGTCCATCAGGCCGCGCGGCATCCCGGCGGGCTCATGCAGGGCGCCCTGCACTCACTTCACCTCGAAGATCTCGCGGCCCCCGAGGTACGGACGCAGACCCTCGGGCACCACCACGGACCCGTCGGCCTGCTGGTGGTTCTCCAACACCGCCACGATGAAGCGGGTGGTGCCGAGCGTGCCGTTGAGGGTGGCGGCGGGGCGCAGCTGACCGTCGTGGCGCTCCCGGATGTTGAGGCGGCGCGCCTGGAACTGGGTGCAGTTCGAGGTGGAGGTCAGTTCGCGGTACGTGTTCTGGCTGGGGATCCACGCCTCGCAGTCGAACTTGCGGGCGGCGGAGGTGCCGAGGTCGCCGGCGGCGGTGTCGATGACGCGGTAGGGGACATCGATCCGCTCCATCATCTCTCGCTCCCACTGCAGCAGGCGCTGGTGCTCCTCGTAGGACTCCTCCACCTTGCAGTACGAGAACATCTCCACCTTGTGGAACTGGTGGACGCGGATGATGCCGCGGGTGTCCTTGCCGTACGAGCCGGCTTCGCGGCGGTAGCAGGCGGACCAGCCGGCGTAGCGGATCGGGCCGCCGTCCAGGTCGAGCACCTCGTCGCGGTGGTAGCCGGCGAGGGCCGCCTCCGAGGTGCCGACGAGGTACAGGTCGTCGCCCTTGTCGAGGTGGTAGACCTCGTCGGCGTGCTCACCGAGGAAGCCGGTGCCCTCCATGGTCTCCGGCAGCACGAGGGTCGGGGTGATCATCGGGGTGAAGCCGGCCTTCGTTGCCTGGTCCAGCGCTGCATTGAGGATCGCCATCTCCAGCTGGGCGCCCACACCGCGCAGGAAGTAGAACCGTGCACCGGACACCTTCGCGCCGCGCTGCATATCGATCGCCTGCAGCTTCTCGCCGATCTCCAGGTGGTCGCGCACCTCGAAGTCGAAGGTGGGGATGGTGCCGTTCTCCTCGAGGGTCTCGAAGTCCTCCTCCAGTCCCTCCGGTGCGCCCTCCGCGATGTTGGGAATGGCGCGCAGGGCGCTGTTGCGGGCGGCGAGCGCCTCGTCGGCTTCAGCGTCCAGGCGCTTGACATCAGCCGACATCTGCTTGCCCTTCTCCAGCAGCGCCGGCTTCTCCTCAGCGGAGGCCTTCCCGATCTGCTTGGAGAAGGACTTCTGCTCGGCGCGCAGGTCCTCGAAGGCGCGGGTCTTCTCGCGCCAGGCGGCGTCCGCCTCCAGCACGGCGTCCACCGTGGCGGGGTCGCGGCGGCGCGCCTTCTGTGCCTCACGGACGATGTCGGGGTTCTCACGGAGCTGGCGAAGATCAATCATGCGCTCATTGTATGTTGGCCCTGTGAACCACGTATCAAAGCCCACGAGCATCGCCGTGGTCGTCAACCCGTCGAAGTTCGATGACCCCTCGGAGTTCACCGAGGAGGTCGCAGAGCTGTTCGCCGAGCACGGACTGCCGAAGCCGGTCTTCATCGAGACGACGGTGGAGGACGCCGGCACCGGGCAGGCGGAGCGGGCGCTGGCCGACGGGGCGGACATGGTGGTCGCCGCCGGCGGTGACGGCACCGTCCGCATGGTCGCCGGCGCACTCGCCGGAACCTCCACCGAATTCGGCATCATCCCCGTGGGCACCGGCAACCTCATGGCCCGCAACCTCGAGATCCCCGTGGATGATCTCGACGGGGCCGTGGCGGTGCTGGCCGACGGCGCCCGGGAGACCATTGACCTGGGCTGGCTGAGCATCGACCGCGGCCGCACCGAGGAGGACGAGCCCGCAGACACCGACGAGGAGCATCCGTTCCTCGTCATCTCCGGTGTCGGGTTCGATGCCGAAGTCATGGCGGACACCAAGTCCCGCCTGAAGAAGGTGGTGGGCGTGGCCGCCTACGTGCTGGCGGGCGCAACGCGCGTGCTCGGCAAGGCGATGCGGGTGTCCCTCACCCTGGACGGCCGCCGGGAGATGTCGATGCGGGCACGCACCGTCATGATCGGCAACGTGGGCCGCCTGCCCGGCGGCGTCACGCTGATGCCCGGTGCGGACGCCACCAACGGGTCGCTGGAGATCCTCGCGCTGAACTGGCGCGGACCGGCCGGGTTCGCGCAGATCGCCACGGAGCTGGTGCTGCCGGACGCGCCGGAGCTCGCCCAGATCTCGTCCTCGCGCACCTTCCAGGCGCGCCGCGTCACCGTCAGCAGCCGCAAGTCGATGCCGGTGCAGGTGGACGGCGACACCCTCGGCCGCGCCACCGCGGTGTCCGCGCGGGTGCAGCCGCGGGCGCTCGCCGTGCGGATCCCCCGCGATCAGGCCTGACCCGCCGGGTACCTGACCTGCCGGGCGCCTGACCGGCGTCAGTCGGCGATCTGTGCGCGCAGGTGGGCGGTGAACTCCTGCGCCTCATCGAACGTGGTGTCGGAGACGGCGTCGTCCACGGTCGGTTCGGCCCCGTCGGCCCGCTGGTAGGAGCCGAGGAACACCAGGCGGGAGCAGATGCGGTGCAGACTCTGCAGCGCTGCCTCCACGCGCCGGTCCTCCAGGTGCCCCTCCATGTCGATGGAGAAGGAGTAGCGGCCGAGCGCGTCCCCGAGGGGCCGCGATTCGATGCGGGAGAGGTCCACGCCGTAGGCGGAGAAGATCTCCAGGATCTCCAGCAGCGACCCGGACCGGTTGTGCGCCAGGTGGGCCACGATGGTGGTCTTGTCGGTGCCGGTGCGGGGAGGGATCTTCCCGTCGCGGGCCACGAGCACGAAGCGGGTCTGGGCGCCGATGTTGTCCTCGACCCCGTCGGCCAGCACGTGCAGGCCGAAGCTCTCCGCCGCGAGCGGGGAGCAGAGCGCCGCGCTGGTGCGGGCGGCCGGGTCCGACGGGTCCATCTCCGCGATGGTGCGGGCCGCTTCCGCGGTGGACAGCGCGGGGATGGGGGCGGCGCCGGGCAGGTTGATGCGGACGAAGTCGGCGCACTGCGCCTGCGCGTGCGTGTGGGAGGCGACCGTGCGGATCTCGGAGAGCTCCACGGCTTCGCGGGCGGCGAGGACGAACGTGATGGGGACGATCTCCTCGGCGATGATGGTGAGGCCGGTGGTGGCGGCGAGGACGTCCAGGGTGCCGGAGACGCCGCCCTCCACGGAGTTCTCGATCGGTGCCATGAGAGCGTCGATGTCACCGGCCACGAGGTCGCCGGCGGCACCGGCCACGTTCGGGTAGGCGATCAGCTCCTGCCCGGTGGTCCTCAGCGCGTCCTGCAGCAGCGGCTGCTTCAGGACCTGAAGAAGTGCCTGATGTGTGAAGGTCCGTTCGGGACCGAGGAATCCAAAGCGCATGGCGCAACCCTATGCCCTACCATCGGGGCATGCGCCGCCTGCTCCACCTGATGGTCCTGTTCACTGCGGTCCTGCTGGTGGGCCCCGCCGCGGCGGCCGTCGGCGCCGCCCCG
>NZ_JACHWP010000002.1 GCF_014191425.1 Helcobacillus massiliensis | reverse complement strand
CGCCCGGGAGGCAGGTGGCGGCGCGGTGCGCACCCTCGAGGGCGCGACCGGCGCGGATGATGGAGCAGTTCAGGGCAATGCCCACGCGGATCTCGGCGAGTTCGGCGGCGAGGCGGGCCTCGTCACCGCTGTCCTGCTCCACGTACAGGCGGGCGAGAAGGCGATAGTCCGCGGCTGCTTCGCGAGCGCGTGCGACGGTCCGCTCCCGCACAGCGCTCAGAGCCGCGAAGTCGGTCTCCGTGAGCGGGGTCGTCGAGGCGGACGCTGCAGCGGGGGAGAGGACGCGCTCGCGATCGAGCTGCTGCGCCATCGGCATGGTGCGGCGCGGGCCCCGGGGCTGGCGGCGCGGGCGCTTCGGCTTCTCGGGCTCATCAGCGATGCGTTCGGCGGACATTCCTCCCCCTCTCCACGGCGTGCGCACGGGCGCGGCTCGGGCGTCACACGAGTCGGGGCCCCATGAGGGACGGGTGCGCCGGCCGTGACGCCGATCGGTGCGGATGCCGAGGGAGAGAGGGGCATCCATGTGTTCTATCTGCTACTGTATCGAACAGTCGTTCGAGAAGTCAAGGAGGTCGATCGCATGTGTTCGAACAGGGAGGCGTCGGTGACCCGTGCCGTTCAGTCCTCGAGCGGCATCAGCAGCACCGCCGCGGTGAGAACAGCCAGCGCAGCGAGCGCGATCAGACCGTCGCCGAGCAGCGCAGCCGGCAGCGCAAGAGTTCCCAGCGCGCCGCTGACCACTGCGACCACGAGACCCAGCGCGAGCGAGATCCCCACCACCGCCGCGCCCGCGAGCAGCAGCGGCCTGCGGGCCGAGCGCGCCAGCACACCGTGCGCCGGGGTCAGCCCCGCCCATGCCCAGGACAGGTGCGCCACCGCGATCAGCACCGCCAGCACGCACGCGTGCAGCAGACTGACAGGCGGGTTCGCCCCCAGCGCCCCGATCGCGATCAGTAGGATCACCAGCCCCATATCGGAATCGGGGAAGAGAGTCTGGATGATCAGCAGCGCCAGCCCGGTGCCGACAACGCCGAGGGTGACCACTCCGGTGCCGAACTGGCCCTCCTCCGGGGCCACACCGATCAGGGAGAACAGCAGTCCCGCACCGGCGAGGAACCCGGCGAGGCGCAGCAGCGCCTGCGAGCGGCTCATCGCCACAATGGAATCGGTGAGGCGGCTCAACCGGCCCTTCATCGGCCGTCACCTCCCTGCCACGGCGCCACCGGGACGCCCTGCGAGATCAGCTGTGCGATCAGGACCTTGCGTTCGGCCACGCGCATGCCCCACGCGGTCGCCCAGGAGCGATGGCTGGCGGGGACGTCGTCGCGGGCCGCCCGGGAGGCGAGGCCGGTGATGGCCGCCGGCATCGTGTCGATCACGTGCACGTCCGCGCCGGCGGCTCGGAGCCGGCCGATCTCGGCGGCGACCTCGTCGGTCAGCAGCGGCGACATCACGAAGGTGAGGGTGCCGCTGCGGACATGGCCGAGCGGGGTGAGCCGACGGATCGGGTCGCTCATCCGTCCGCGCGAGCGAGCTGGTCCACGATGCGGCGCAGATGCCCCGGCCCGGTGCCGGCGGATCGAAGCGATGCGGCTGCCGAAGTCGTGGACGCGGACACGGTCGCCGAGCCCGATGTAGCGGGAGGCGAGCGCGGCGACCGCACGGACCGTCAGGTCGAGGCTGGAGCCGGTGCGGTCGGCGAACGCGGAGGCGAGGGCGTGGACGTCGCGGTCGGTGTCGGTGATGAGGCAGGACATCGGTGTCGCGCTCGGTGAACATCTCGTTGACGTGGATCTCGCCGGTGCGGGAGGGTCACGCGCCAGTTTGACGCGGTTGACGCGGTCGCCGGTGCGGAACGCGCGGACGGACGCAAGATCGATGCCGTCGCCCTTCGTCGCCGACAGGTGGGGCCCGGAGATGCCGAGCACGCGGTTCAGTCGGCGCTGCCCGGCACCGGCGGCGTCACCGGGGGAGACGCTGATCGTCGGCGGGGACACCGCTTCGGCGACGCGGCGCGCGCCGAGGATGTCCGCGTGCTGCACCACGAGCGGACCCATGTCGTACCGGCCCCAGCTCAGTGGCAGCAGCTGCAGGCGGGTGGCGCCGGCGCCGGTGATGAGGCCGTTGCGCGGAGTCATGCGCAGCGCGGCCTGCGCCGGCATGCCGACGCTCAGCAGCGTGTGGGGCGCAGTCGTGGACACTTCCACCGTCACGGGGTCGTCCTCCAGGACGCGCTGAGCGGACACGTGGGCGACTGCTGGCGGGGTTTCGTGGGCGGCGTCAGCGGTGCGGGGGCGCAGAGCGGCGGCGAGCGCGATGTACGCGATGAGCGGCAGCGCCACGATCAGCGCGTCGAGGCGGCCGTACGCAACCGCCAGCAGGCACAGCAGGAGAGCACCGCCGAGCGCGCGCGTGTGGGCGGGGGTGGCGGTGAGCTTCACGCCTGGTCCCGGGGCTCCACCGAGGTGCGGCCAACCGGGGTGCGGCCCACTGGAGTGCGGCCGACGGGGTCTGCGCCCTCAACAGAGCGGGCGCCGTCGGCGGGGCGGAGGTCGGTGGTGGGCTGCGCGGGCTCATCGGCCGGGAGGGCTCCGTCGGCCGACGGAGCGGGCACTGACGCGAGCACATCATCGACGACCGAATCGGTCGAGATGTTCTGCAGCCACAGCTCCGGACGGATCAGGATGCGGTGGCCCAGCACCGGGTGCGCCAGATCCTTGATGTCCTCCGGGATCACATAGTCGCGGCCCCGGATGAGCGCCCACGCCCGCGCCGTCGTGATGAACGCGAGCGACCCGCGCGGCGAGGCGCCCATCGCCACTGACGAATGCGACCGGGTCGCCTGTACGATCTCCACCGCGTATCGGCCGATCGCCTCCGACACGTGCACCGTCTCCACCGCGGCCTGCATGCCCAGCAGCTCGCCGTCCGCGAGCACCCGGTCCACGCTCTGCCCCTCCTGGCGTCGGCCCAGACGGCGCTCCAGGATCCCCCACTCGTCATCCACACTGGGGTAGCCGAACGCGAGCCGCAGCAGGAACCGGTCCAGCTGCGCCTCCGGAAGCGGGTACGTGCCCTCCGTCTCCACCGGGTTCGCGGTGGCGAGCACATGGAACGGCTCCGGCAGCTGATGCGTGGTGCCCTCCACCGTCACCTGGTGCTCCTGCATCGCCTCCAGCAGCGCCGCCTGCGTCTTCGGCGGGGTGCGGTTGATCTCGTCCGCGAGCAGCAGTCCGGTGAAGATCGGGCCCGGCCGGAACTCGAACGTGCCCGTGGCCTGCGAGAACACCTCCGAGCCCGTCAGGTCCGAGGGCAGCAGGTCTGGGGTGAACTGCGCCCGGCTGAACGGCAGGCCCAGCGCCTGCGCGAACGACCGTGCCGTCAGAGTCTTCCCCAGGCCGGGCAGGTCCTCGATGAGGACGTGGCCGCCGGCGAGGATCCCGGTGAGGACCTGCTCGAGGGCGCGGCGCTTGCCGACGACGGCGCGCTCCAGTTCATCGAGGATTCGGGTCGCGAGGCGGGACGCGTCGGCGACCGGCAGGGGCTGGACGGGGGAGTGCTGGGTCATCGGTGGCTCCTGGCGGGGCTGGTCGGGTCCGCTGGCCGCGGCGGTGCGGCCAGCAGCTGGTCGGTGAGGGCGTTCGCGTCGTCTACGAGCGCCTCGAGGTCGGGCGCGCCGCGGGACGCGGCGGAGGCGAGTGCGGGTGGGATCTCCAGGCGGCTGCCGACGGATTCCGCCTGCGCCTCGGCGCCGGCCACGAGCGAGGACGCCATGTCGTGCAGGGCCCGCGTGTTGTAGGACGACCCGGTGAGGCCGCCGGAGAACAGTTCGTTGATGCGGCGCACGCGCGGGTCGTACCCGTCGGGGCGCAGCTCGTCCACCTCCGGGTGGCGGATGGGGAACAGGGTGAGGTGGGCGCGGCGGATGCCCTGCCGCAGCCAGAGAGCGAGGACCGCGCACGCCACCGCCGCCACCACCAGGAACAGTACGTTGATGCGCAGGTTCGCCGCTGCAGCGAGCGCAGCGGTGCCGAGCGCCGCGAGGACGGCGATGATCAGGGCGATGAGGAGCCAGCGGGCGGCGGTGCGGGTCATCGGGCACCGCCTCGGCTGCTGGGGGAGACGGCGGGGGCGGAGTCGAGGTCCGCGAGCAGGGAGTCGAGCAGCTGCACCGCCCGGGCACGGTGCACCTCCCCGAGGGGGTGCGGGGAGAACATCGCCTGGCGGAACAGGTCGGCGAATTCGTCCACGTCCGACGCGTTCAGCGGCAGATGCCGCAGGGCCCGCCGCATGTGGTCGGAGGGTGTGTCGGAGGCGAGACGGCGGTGCCCGTGGTCCTCCGCGGCGCGCTCCAGCTCCCGCCACGCCGCGATGATCGCCTCAGCGGCCGTGCCCTCCGCCACCAGGCGGGAGCGGGCGCGGGACAGGGTGGCGGCCGCGTCGTCCTGGCTGATCAGGCTGGTGGTGTCGATCGCGCCGGCGTCCGGCCGGACCGCGCGGGCGCTGCGGACCGCCCGGCGCACCAGGGCCACGACCAGCCACAGCAGAGCGAGCGCCGCCGCGACGATCACAGCCCACAGCAGCACCGTGAGCACCTGGTCGAGAACGGAACGCAGCGGTTCGATCTCATCCTGGTACCACTCCGGCTCCCCCTCCTGCAGCGGTGGGGGCGGCGGCGGGGTGTCGGCGAAGACGGGGCGCTGCGCCACCATGCCGTCCGGCAGCACCGCGATCGGCGACATGCGGGCGTGCAGGGACGCCGCGATCAGTGCCACGAGGCCGGCCGCCCACAGCAGCGGGGCGATGCGGATGCGGCGCCCGCCCATCACGGCACATCCCGGTGCGGCTGGGCGATGATGACGGACTGCTTCCCGGCGACCCGCGTGAGGATCACGGTCGCGGACTCGTCGCCGAAGCGCGCCGGCTTCAGACGGCGGCGCAGCTCCTCCGGCTCCACGGCCGTTCCGCGCTTCTTGAACTCCACCGTGCCGATCCTATGAGAGCGCAGGTGGGCCTGCAGGGCTTTCATCGAAAAATCGAAGACGTCCTCGACCGCGTACCCCTGCGCGAACGGCGAATCCACCCGCGCATCCGCCGTCAGGTAGGCGATGGACTCATCGATCAGGTCCGCATCGAGCCGGCGGGCGAGGGTGCCGATCAGGCCGGCGCGGATCACGGCTCCGTCCGGCTCGTACAGGTGGTCGCGGACCCCGTCGGCGGAGAGGTCGGGGTCGTCCGCGGCGTGGGGGCTGTCGGGGGAGGGGCCGACGGAGTCCGGATCGAGCCGGTGCACCTGGGACCCGTCGGCCCCCGTGAACAGCAGGGCGGAGCGGGCCACGCCCTCACGGGCGAGCGGCCCCAGATGCAGCACCGCCTCCAGCACCTGGCCCCGCCAGGAGATCCACTGTGTTTCGGAGCCCGTCGGCAGGTGGGCGTGGTCGATCGCGGGCGCCAGCTTCGCCGCGGTCGCGGGGGTGCGGCGAGCGAAGTCGAGGATGGTGGACAGCGGCGGAAGCGCCTGCTCCGGATCGTGGAGGCGGGCGCGGCCGGCCCGGCGCGCCGGGTCGAACCAGAGGCCCTGCACCCGCGCGGGGTCGAACGCCGTCAGGTCGCCCAGTTCGATGCGGGCGGTGGGGAACAGGCGCAGGTTCGCGGTAGCGACCGCGGCTGTCTCCTCGTCCTTCTCCACGCCGATCACCTCGAGCCCGAGGCCGGCCTTCGCGAGGGTGTCCCCGCCGATGCCGCAGCCGAGGTCCGCGACGCTGTCGATGCCGGCGTCGCGGAACCTCTGCGCGTGGTGGGCTGCGATCGGCAGGCGGGTGGCCTGCTCCAGGCCGTCCGGGGTGAACAGCATCTGGTCCGCGAACTCGCCGAACTTCTCGTGCGCCTTCGCCCGCAGACGCGACTGCGTCATCACCGCGGCCACCGTCTCCGCGCTGTGTCCGTCCCGCCGCAGCGCCTCGCCGAGCTGCAGGACGCGGGACTCGTCGTAGGCGGGCAGGGAGTTCAGCAGGGCGAACCCCTCGGGCGTGAGGACGGGGGCGAGAGCGGACATACCCGCAGTCTAGCGGCGCCTCACTTCAGCGAACCGGCGCTCAGACCGCCCACGATGCGGCGCTGGAACACCAGCACCATCACGATCAGCGGCACCGTCACGATCAGACCCGCCGCCATCTTCGTGCCGTACGGGGTGTCGAACTGCGAGGAGCCGGTGAACTTCGAGATCGCCACGTTCGCGGTGGTCATCTCCGGGGAGTTCACCATCGTCAGGGCGATGAGGAACTCGTTCCACGCCGCGATGAACGTGATGATCGCGGTGGTGAACACGCCGGGGGCGCTCAGCGGCAGGATGACGCGGAAGAACGCTCCCATGCGGGTGGTGCCGTCCACCATCGCGGCCTGTTCCAGCTCCACCGGCAGTTGGCGGAAGAACGCGTTGAGGTTCCACACCGCCAGCGGCAGCGCGAAGCTCATCGTGGGCACGATCATCGCCTGGTACGTGTTGATCCAGTTGAACGGGAACCAGTCGAAACCGCCGGAGAACATCTTCAGCAGCGGCACCACGAGCGTGATCACGGGGAACATCGACGTGGCGACGATCGCGAACATCACCAGCACCTTGCCCCAGAACTCCAGCCGCGCCAGTGCGTACGCACCGGCGATGCCGAGGATCAGCACGAGGATGGTGGTGCCGCCGGCGACCACCAGGGAGTTCAGCAGCGCCCGAATGAAGTTGTTCGACGGGTCGAACACGGCGCGGAAGTTCTCGAAGGAGACGGGGTTGGGGATGAGGTCGGTGGAGCGGCCCTGCGTGGGCAGGCGCAGCGCCGAGACGGTCATCCAGTAGAACGGCGCGAGGCAGTAGATGAGGATGAACGCGATTCCGAGGCCCACGATGATCTTCGCGCCGCGCTCGCCCTTGCGCTTCTCGGGTCGGGCGGGGGCGGCGGGGCGGCCGGAGGAGGCCGACGGGTTCTGCGCGGACGCGGTCGAAGCGGCGGTGCTCATGCCATGCTCCCTTCACTGGTGGTGACCAGGCGCTTCGGCTTCGAGCCCTTCGCGCGCTTCTTCTTCGTGCGGGTGGACGACTCGCCGAGGACATCGGCGCCGAGCAGCCTGATGAACAGGAACGCCACCAGGCAGATGTAGCAGAACAGCACCATCGAATACGCCGATGCCATGCCGTAGTCGGTCTTCGTGGCGGCGTCCTGCGCGAGCATCGACAGGGTCTGGCCGCTGCGGAGCTTGCCGAGCAGCACGTAGGGCAGGTCGAACATGCGCATCGCGTCCAGCAGGCGGAACAGGACCGCGACCACGAGGACGGGACGGATCAGCGGCAGGGTGATCGACCAGAAGGTGCGCCAGCGTCCGGCGCCGTCCACCTTCGCGGCCTCGTACACCTGCTCGTCGATGGTCTGCAGGCCCGCGAGGGTCAGCAGGCCGATGTAGGGCGCGGTCTTCCAGATGTCCGCGATGAGCACCGCGGCCTTCGCCTGCCAGCCCTCCGTGGTCCACAGGACCTGGTAGTTCAGCAGGCGGTTCGCGATGCCGTTCGCATCGAAGATCAGCTGCCACATGAGGGCGGACACCACGGTGGGGATGGCCCACGGGATGAGGATGGAGGCGCGGATCAGGCCGGTGGCGCGCAGGGCGCGGGCCATGATCAGGGCCATCGCCACACCGAGCACCGTCTCGATGCTGACGCCGACCACGGTGAACAGGGTTGTGTTCCAGAACGCGTTCCAGAACCCGGCTCCGGCGCCGGAGGAGGTGAACGCGTCGGCGTAGTTCTGCAGGCCCACGAAGGTGTCGCCCTGCTGCAGCAGGCCGGTCTCGGGGTCCACGCCGTCGTCGGCGCGGAAGAACGACTGCCAGATCGACAGCACCAGCGGGAAGCCCACCACAACGGCGAGCAGGATCAGGGTGGGCAGGAGCAGCAGGTACGCCATTCTGCTCTCCGCCCCGAACAGACGGGACTTCACAGCCACATCGGGCCTTCTTTCATCGGGGGAGGGGAGAGGAGGGCGGGGTGCCGGCCGCTCTGCCGGCGTCCCCGCCCTCCGTCACGGTCAGGACTCGAGGGATTCGAGCTGCTTCTGCAGCTCGTCCATCGCGGCCTTCGCTTCCTTCTCACCGGAGAACACGGCGTAGCCGGCCTCCTGGATCGCCTGGGTGACATCCCCGTACTTCACGACCTGCGGGCGCGGCGTGCCGCCGTCGATCGCTTCCTTCAGGGTCGGGAAGAACGGGAACTTCTTCAGCACTTCCTCGTCCTCGTAGACCGCGGCCGACGCCGGGGCCTGAGCGGTCGCGATCGCCCACTCCTTCTGCTGCTCTTCGGCGGCCATGAAGGCGATGAAGTCCACCGCCGTGCCCTGGTTCTTGCCGAACGCGGAGATGGCGTAGTTGAGGCCGCCGAGGGTGGAGGATCCGGGCTTGTCGCCGACGCCGGGGATCGGGGCGACGTCGATCTTGCCGTTCACCGAGGAGGAGCCGTCCTCGTTCTGGGCGAGCTCCCACACGTACGGCCAGTTCTGCAGGAACGCGAGCTTGCCGTCCTGGAACGCCTGGCGGGACTCCTCCTCCTTGTAGGTGAGGGCCTCCTTCGGAATGTGCTTGGAGTCGAAGCCGTCGCGGACTGCCTGCACACCGGCGATCACGTCGGGGGTGTTGACGGTGGGCTTGCCCTGGTCGTCGAACAGGGCGCCGCCGGCGGACTTCGCCAGGCCGGTCAGCTGCACGGTCAGGCCCTCGTACTTGGAGTACTGGGAGCCGAAGCCGAGGGTGTCCTTGCCGTCGGGGGACTTCCTGATCTCGTCGATCAGCTGGTACATCTCCTCGAAGGACTTCGGCGCCTCTTCGGTGCCGGCGGCGGACAGGAGGTCCTTGCGGTAGAAGAGGAGCTCGGCGTTGGTGGTGAACGGGACGGCGTACAGCTTCTTGAAGTACCTGCCGGTCTCCACGGTGGCGGGGATGAGCTCCTTCAGCGGGAACTTGTCCTCCGGCAGCTCCACCACCCACTGCTGGGCGGCGAACTCGGCGGTCCACACCACGTCGAGGCCGAGCACGGTGAAGGCATCGGACTTCGCCTGCGCGTTGTTGATGAACTGGGCGCGCTGCTCATCGGCGGACTCCGGCAGCTCCGAGAGGGTGACCTTCTCGTCGGGGTGCTGGGAGTTCCACTTCTCGAGGAACTCCTTCAGCTTGCCGGAGGTGTCCTTGCCGGTCGCGAAGGTGATGGGGCCGCGCTCGTCGAAATTGCCCTGGGCGGGCTCGGCGCCGCCGGAGGAGGACTTGTCGCCTCCGCAGGCAGCGAGACCGAGAGCTGCTGCGCCGGCAGTGCCAGCGGCGAGCACACCGCGGCGGGAAGGGGTGAAGCCAGATGACATTGGGGTTCCTCCTTGAATCCAGGCGCCGAACAGCGCCTCTGTGACCATACTGTAATACGTGTGATCTGCTGCATCCGGAGCCTTTCGCCCGCTGGATCAGGGCGCGAGCTTCACCAGCGCCTTCTGCAGTGCCTTCATCTCCGGCTCCACCTCGGCCTCGCCCGAGATGATGCGGTACGCCGACTCCTGGATCGCCTGCGTCACCTCTGCGTAGCGCACGGTCGGCGGACGCGAGACGCCTGCGTCGATGCCCTCCTTCAGTGCCGTCCAGAACGCGTACCTGTTGATCAGATCCTTGTCCTCGTACAGGGAGGTGAGGGTCGGTGCCTGCGCGGTCGCCATTGCGAACTCCTTCTGCGACTCCTCCTTCACCAGGTAGGAGATGAAGTCCGCGGCTGTGCCGTGATTGCCGGCGAACGCGGAGATCGACCAGTTGAGACCGCCGAGAGTGGAGGCGCCCTTCTTCCCGCCGATGCCCGGCAGCGGCACGAGGCCCACCTTTCCGGTGACCTTCGAGGATCCGTCCGTCTTGTTCACCAGTTCCCAGATGTACGGCCAGTTCTGCATGAACACCAGCCGGCCGTCCTGAAACGCCTGGCGGGACTCCTCCTCCTTGTAGGTGAGCGCCTCCTTCGGGATGACTCCGGAATCGAACGCCGACCGCAGCTCGGTCATGGCGCGGATCGCTTCGGGGGAGTCGGCGTGGGGTGTTCCCTCGTCGTCGAAGAGCACACCGCCGGCGGAGGCGATCAGGCCGGTGATCTGCACTGTCAGCCCCTCGTACTTCGCGAACTGGGAGCCGAACCCGAAGACTGACTCCTCCTTGCCGGTGATGGCCTCGGCGATCTCGAACATCTCCTCCACCGAGGTGGGGGCGCTGTCAGCACCTGCCTTCTCCAGCAGGTCCTTGCGGTAGAACAGCAGCTCCGCGTTCGATGCCCACGGCACGCCGTAGAGGCGGTCGAAGTAGGTGGCGGTGGTGACGGTGGACGGGACCATGTCGTCGAAGGGGAAGCGGTCCTTCGGCAGCTCCACCACCCACTTGTTGGCGGCGAACTCCGCCATCCACACCACGTCCATGCCGAGGACCGTGTACGCGTCGGACTTCGAGCGAGCGTTGTTGACGAGCTGCACACGCTGCTCGTCGGCGCTTTCGGACAGTTCCAGGAATGTCACCTCTTCGTCCGGGTGCTCCTTGTTCCACGCCTCCACCTGGCTGCGCAGATGCCCGGTGGTGTCCTTTCCCTTCGCGAGGGTGATGGGGCCCCGCTCGCTGAAGTCCGCCTTCGCGGGCTCGCCCGGATCGGAGCCGCTGCCCGGCTTCGCGGAGCCGCAGGCGGTGACGGCACCGGCGGCGAGGGCGGCAGCGGTCCTCGCCATCACGGTGCGGCGACTGGGGGAGGTCCAGGTGCTCATCGGAGGGTCCTCTCATCGGAGCCGGATGTGGTGCGCATCACTGTAGCCCACCCGGATACAGTGGCCCCATGCCCATCCACTCGTCCATCGGCCCTGTGCAGTGGCGCGCCGTCGTCCAGCAGATCGCCCAGCTGCCCGATGCGCGCACCCGCACCCTGCCCACCGTCCAGGCCGAGGGGTTCATCCTCGCCGAGCCGCTGCTCGCCGCCCGCCCGGCGCCCCAGTTCCCGCAGAGCGCGATGGACGGCTTCGCGATCCGCAGCATCGACGCCCCGCACCGCACCTACCGCGTCATCGGCGACATCCCCGCCGGAGTCACCGGCGGAATCCTGACGGCCGACGGGGATCGACTCGACCTGGACCACTCCACGCTCGATGAGCACCCGTCGGCCCTGAGGATCATGACCGGCGCGCGCGTCCCCGACGGCTTCGACATCGTCGTCCCCGTGGAGCACACCGACGCGGAGCAGACCGGCCCCTTGCCCGCGTCCATCACCATCCATCCCGACGCCGCCGCCGAACCGACCACGTTCACGCCGGGCCGCCACATCCGCGACATCGGAGAGGAGATCCCGCGCGGCGCCGAACTCGCCGAGGCCGGCCGCCGCCTCACCCCCACCCTGATCGCGGTTGCTCTTGCCGCCGGCACCAGCGAGGTGACGGTGCAGGAGCCGCGCCGCGTCGCGATCATCATGACCGGAGACGAGCTGGTCTCCGCGCACTCCGCGGACGCGGGTGACAGCGGTGAGGTCCTGGAGTCGAACGGGCCGGCGCTCGCGGCATCGCTGCGGCACTTCGGTGTCCGTTCGAGCGTGGAGCACATCAGCGATGAGCCGGCCGCCCTGATCGCCGCCGTGGCCCGCCGCGCCGCGGACAGCGACCTCATCATCACCACCGGCGGCGTCGGCTCCGGCGCGTACGACGTCGTCAAGGCCGCGTTCGCCGCCGGCACGGACTCCCCAGCGGCGGGCGCCTCCCGATTCGAGCACCTGGCGATGCGCCCCGGCGGACCGCAGGGCGTCGGCACGTACAGCGGGGTGCCGATGGTGCACCTGCCGGGCACACCCGTCGGCGCGATCGTCGGGTTCCACCTGTTCATCCGGCCCCTGTTCGAAACGGTCCCCTCGGACATCATGGTCCCCGCCGAGCAGGCGGAGGAGGCGAACACCGGGCACGGGCCGCGCACGCCCCGTCGCCGCGGCGCGGAGGTGAAGCCCGCGGTGATCGAGCACCGCGAGGGCGCCGTTGTGGTCCGGGAGGTTCCCGGCCGGCGCCTGCTGCCGTACGCCACCGCTGATGCGATGATGGTGACCGGTCTGCAGGGCACCGACGAGGTTCTCGTGATCCCCCTGCTGACCGGGAAATGACGGATCCGGAGGGAAGAACTATGGTTCGACGCGACGACCCCGCCACGATGGCGGAGCTGCAGGCGTTCATCGACTCGCTCACGGTGGAGGTGGACGGCATGCCGGCGATCGACGACGACGCCCGGGACCGCATCCTCGGCGTCACCGGTGTCACCGCGCACGGCATTGTGCGCCCCGCCGGACCGATCGCGTCGCTGCTGATCGGCTACCTCGTGGGCACCGGCCGCGCCGCCTCCTGGCAGGAGGCCGCGGACACGGTCCGCGCCGCAGTCCGCGCCCGCATGGACGAGCACCCCGCTGATGACCGCTGAGCCGAGCGGAACCACTGACCGGCCGCTGGAGACGCTGCGGGCGCGCTCCAGCCTGTGGATCGGCGTGGTTGCGCTGGCGCTGGTGATCATCCTCGTGGGCAACGCCGTCCTCACGGTGGGGGCGGCCGACGGGCTCCGACGCTTCGGCCCGGTGATGCTGCTGATCGCGGCGCTGCTGGTGGTGGTGATGATCCTGCCGGGCGTGCGTGTGTTCACCGACCGCATGGAGGTGCGGAACATTCTGCACACCTACCGGATCCCGTACAGCGCGGTGGATCGAGTGCGGATCGGGTCGATGCTGAAGATCGATGCGGTGGATGCCTGCGGCGAGAACCGGACGGTGACGGCGTGGAGCGCCCCGGCGATCCGGAAGCAGGGCCTGCTGGACGCCTTCTCGCGGACGTCCTCGAAGAAGCCGCCGACCGCGCCGATGGGGCAGACGTCCAGTGCGCAGCTGCTGGCGGAGCAGAAGGCGTCGGCGGCGTGGCCGCTGAAGGAGCGGGTGGACGGCTACCAGGACCATCATCTGGTGGACGGTGAGCTGACCGGGGCGATGCAGGTGCGGCTGAACGGCATCAGCATTGCGGTGCTGGCGGCCTCCGTCGGCCTGATCGCCCTGCAGGCGCTGGTGTAGATCGGCCTGCAGGCGCTGATATAGCGAGGAGCGGCCCCGCATCCGTGATGGATGCGGGGCCGCTCTGATCGTCAGCGCGTCAGCTGGAGACGGGCATCAGGCCTTGAAGCCGACCTTGGTCCAGTCGGTGGATTCGAACTGCGCGGCACCGATGTTGACCAGGCCCTTCTTCACGCCGACCACGATCGGGGTGGCGTAGAACGGGAGCACCGCGTAGCCTTCGGCGAGCTTCTTGGAGAACTCATTGGAGGCGTCGATGCGCTTCTGCGGGTCGAGCTCGGTCTGGACCTTCTTCGCGATGTCCTTCAGAGCCGGATCCTCGTAGCCGGAGTAGTTCTGCGCCGAGCCGGGGAGGAACAGGTTGATGCCGCCGAGCTGCGGCAGGTAGCTGCCCACCCACGAGAACGTCACAGCGGAGAAGGAGCCCTTGAGGATGTACTCGGAGAAGTACGCGTCCGGCGGAACGGTCTTCAGCTTGACCTCGAAGCCGATCGCGTTGAGGTCCTTCATCACCTGCGAGGCGCGGTCCGAGTTGGACTTCGTCTCGGCCGGGATCACGATCTCGAAGGCCAGCTTCTTGCCGTCCTTCTCGTAGACCTTGCCGTTCTTCTTGTAGCCGGCGTCCTGGAGCACCTTCTCCGCAGCAGCGGCATCAGGGGCGTCGAGGGATCCGCCGAAGGAGTCCTCGTAGCCCTCCTGGCCCGGCATGAAGATGTAGTTGTTCGCCAGGACCACCGGGGCGTCCAGCGGACCGACCACGGCGCGGCCGACGGCGTCGCGGTTGACCGCCTTGAAGATCGCCTCGCGCACCTTGATGTCACCCAGCGCACCCTCGGCGGATTTGGTGTTGATGGTCAGGTGGGTCCAGGTCAGACCGTTGGACTTCTGGATGTCGGCGTCCTTGCGGCCCTTGGCCTGGCCGTAGGTGTCGCCGTCAGCGATGTCGATCATGTCGATCTCGCCGTTGGCGAACGCCTGCGGGGCGTTCTGCTGGGTCACAACGCGGAAGATGATCTTGTCGAGCTTCGCCTTCTCGCCCCACCACTTGTCGTTGCGCTCAAGGGTGACCACGCCGCCGTTCTTGTCGAGGTTTGCGATCTTGAACGGTCCCTTGCCCGGCATGGGCTCGCTGATGTGGCCCTCGTTCCACTTCTTCGGGTCCTTGGCGACCTCTTCCTGCATGCCCGGGTAGAGGAAGGCCATCCAGTCGGGGAAGGAGCTCTCGAACTCCACCTCCATCTCGAAGTCACCCTTCGGACGGACCTCTTTGATGAGCTCCCAGCCCTGGGTGGAGGTGACGGTGTAGGCCTCGTCCTTGCCGGACATCGCCTTCGCGTACGCCGCGTAGTCCTTGGTGGTGACGGGCTTGCCGTCGTCCCACTTTGCGTCCTTGTTGTACTTCACCGTGACGATCTGCGGGTCCTCGCTGGTGATCTCGGCGGATTCGATGTACTCGGGACGGAACTCCAGCTTGCCGTCCTCGAGGACTGCGATGCCGTTGTTGTCGCCCAGCGGCCCCATGATCGTGGTCAGCGAGACCTCGTTGCCGTCCGGGTGGGAATTGTTCCAGTTCGCGGGGATCTGGGAGATCGCCATGCTGAGGGAGCCGCCGTCCTTGACGTCGGCGTACTCGACTTTCTCCCACGCGGTGGAGGGCAGCTCGGCCTGCTCCTTGGCCTTCTTCTCGTTGTCCTTCTTCGCTTCCTCAGCCTGCTGCTCGGAGGTCTTCTGCGAGCAGCCCGCAACGGCTGCGGCCACGCCGGTGACAGCGGTCCCCTGGAGGAACAGACGACGGTTCGTCGAAATCTTCATGGTGTTCTCTCTTCCTTAGAACGTCACTGGGCACCAGTGACGAGATTGGATGTGTCCACGTTGTCGAGACGTGAGATCTCATCGGCGTAGTGGCACGCCACTCGCGATGCGCCGTGGGAGACCCCGGCGGGGTCGTCCGTCCGGCACCGGGACTGCTGCTCGTCGCTGAGCAGCGGTCGAAGGGGGCACCGGGATGCGAAGTTGCAGCCGGTGATCGTCTCCGTGGGGCTCGGCAGGTCCCCTTGGAGAAGAATGCGCTGACGCGACCGCTCCGTTGCCGGGTCGGGGACCGGCACGGCCGACATCAGGGCCCGCGTATACGGGTGCTTGGGGTGCTCGAACACGTCCTTCACCGGACCGTATTCGACGATGCGGCCCAGGTACATCACCGCGATGTAGTCCGAGATCTCCCGGACGATCGCGAGGTCATGGGCCACGAACAGGTAGCTGAGGCCGAGCTCGTCGCGCAGGTCCTCCAGCAGGTTGATGACACCGGCCTGGACGGACACGTCCAGAGCGGACACGGGTTCGTCCAGCACGAGCAGCTTCGGCTCGGTGATCAGAGCACGGGCGATGCCGATGCGCTGACGCTGACCACCGGAGAACTCGTGCGGGTAGCGGTCCGCCATCGAGGCGTACAGGCCCACGCGCTCCAGCAGTTCGCGCACCTTGCGGTGGCGCTCAGCCTTCGGCACGCCCTGCACGGTCAGCGGCTCGGCGATCAGTTCGCCGACCGGCATGCGCGGGTCCAGCGCCGCCATCGGGTCCTGGAACACGATCTGGACGTCCCGGCGCATCGCCAGACGCTGCTTCGCGGTGAGCGTGGAGACGTCCGTGCCGTCGACCACGAGGCGGCCGGCCTGCGGCTTCACCAGCTCCATGATCTCCAGGGCGGTGGTGGACTTGCCGGAACCGGACTCTCCCACGAGGCCGAGGGTCTGACCGGGGCGGATCTCGAAGTCCACGCCGTCCACGGCCTTCACAGCGCCGACCTGGCGACGGAACACCGAGCCCTTCATCAGCGGGAAGTGGCGCACGAGGCCTTCGGCCTCCACGATCGGGGCGAGGGCATCGGAGTCCTCGATCGCGTGGGGCACGTACTCGGGGCGCGGGAAGATGTCGGCACTCGTGAGGGTGCCGGCGGCGATCTCGCCGGCGCGGTGGCAGGCGGCGGTGCGGCCGGGCACGTCCTCGAAGCCGAGCAGTTCGGGCTCCTCCTGGTGGCAGATGTCGATCGCGGCCGGACAGCGATCAGCGAAGGGGCAGCCCTTCGGCAGCGCGGCCGGGCTCGGCGGGCGGCCTTCGAGGGGAACGAGGCGGTCCTTGCCGGCGGTCAGCATGTTCGGCACGGAGCGCAGCAGCCCCATCGTGTACGGCATGCGCGGCTGGGCGAAGACCTCGTCCACATCGCCCTTCTCCACGAGCTTGCCGGCGTACATGACGGCCACGCGGTCCACGTTGCCGGCGACCACGCCGAGGTCGTGGGTGATGAGGACGACGGCAGCGTCGGTCACCTCCTTCGCCTTCTGCAGCACCTCGAGGATCTGCGCCTGGATGGTGACGTCCAGAGCGGTGGTGGGCTCATCGGCGATGATCAGCTGCGGGTCGTTCGCCATGGCGATGGCGATCATGGCGCGCTGACGCATGCCGCCGGAGAACTCGTGAGGAAACGCCTTGACGCGGCGCTCCGCGCCGGGGATGCCGACGATCTTCAGCAGTTCGACCGCGCGCTTGTGCAGCGCATCGGCGGAGACGTTCTTGTTGTGGAGCGTCAGCGCCTCTTCGATCTGCTGACCGATGGTGTACACCGGCGTCAGAGCCGACAGCGGGTCCTGGAAGATCATCGAGATCTCGCGGCCGCGCAGGTCGGAGAGCTCGCGATCGCTCTTGTGGAGCAGCGATTCACCGCGGTAGGTGATGCTGCCCTCGATCTGGGCGCTGGAGGGCAGCAGGCCCATCACTGCCATCGAGGAGACGGACTTACCCGACCCGGACTCGCCCACGATGCCGAGGAACTCGCCCTCGTGGACTTCGTAGTTGACGCCGCGGACGGCGCGGACGAGCCCGTTCTGGTTGGGGAAGGAGACCGACAGGTCTTGAACGCGGAGCAGGGGCTCAGGCACGGTTCACCTCACTGGTGGGGTCGATGGCGTCGCGCAGCGCATCGCCGACGAGGTTCACGGCGGTCAGCAGGGCGACGAGGAAAGCGGCGGGGAACAGGAACAGCCACGGGCGCGTGATGGCCGCGTTCTGGCCCTGGGCGATGAGCACGCCGAGGGAGATGTCAGGCGGCTGGATGCCGAGGCCGAAGAAGGACAGGGCAGTCTCGGAGAGGACGGCGCCGCTGACGCCGATGGCGGCGTCCACGATCAGCAGGGACGCCACGTTCGGGATGATGTGGCGGTGCAGGATGGTGAACGTGCCCACGCCCATGTAGCGCGCGGCCTTGACGTACTCGCGGTCCTTCAGCGACTTGGTCTGGTTCTTCACGATCTGCGCCATGATCATCCAGCCGAACGCGCCGATCGCGACCACGAGGATCAGCCAGGACTGCGAGGCGAGCATCGGCGAGACGATCATCAGGACGTAGAACACCGGCAGCACGAGCAGCAGGTTCACGAGCCAGTTCATCAGCATCTCAACCCAGCCGCCGAGGTAGCCGGCGAGCGAGCCGAAGAACGCGGCGATGAGGGTGGCCAGCGGGGCCGCGAGGAAGCCGATCAGCAGGGACTTGCGCAGGGCGTGCACGAGCGAGACGTACAGGTCCACGCCGATCGAATCGGTGCCGAACCAGTGCTGGCTGGAGGGCGGGGAGTTGAAGTTGTAGATGTCCTGCTCATTGAGCTCGTACACGTTGATCATGCCGCCGAACGCAGCGAACAGGGCGATGCCGGCGATCACGACGCCGCCGATCCAGAAGTTCGGCTTGCGCTTGAGGCGGCGCCAGACCAGCTGCGAGCGGGAGATCGGGCGCTCGCGCTTCTTGTCGGTCGCCTCATCCGAGAGGGGTGCGGTGGGCTCCAGGTCCTGGGGGAGGTCCGGGGCGGTGTCTGCAGGAGGTGCGGGGTTGTTCGTTGACATGGGTCAGACCCTCACTCTCGGGTCGAGCGCTGCGTAGAGGATCTCCGACAGCATGGAAGAGAACAGGATGATGACGGCGGTGAAGCACACGTTGCCGGTGAGGGCGTTGACGTCGGAGACCTGCACCGCGTTGATGCCGTACTGGCCCATGCCGGCCCAGGAGAAGATGATCTCCAGGAACGCCGAGCCGGCCACCAGGGTGCCGAAGGCGTAGGCGAAGTAGGTGGACATCGGGATCAGTGCCACGCGCACGCCGTGCTTGATGAGGGCGTGGTTGCGGGTGGCGCCCTTCGCACGCGCGGTGCGGATGAAGTCCGAGCCGAGGACGTCGAGCATGACCGACCGCATGTAGCGGGAGTAGCCGGCGGCGGAGAACAGGATCAGCACGATGGTCGGCAGGATCATGTGGTTCAACCGGTCCAGCAGCTTCGGCAGTCCGTCCTCGACCCCGGGTGTGTAGGCGCCGGTGAAGCGGATCAGCTGGAAGCCGAGGGAGTTGTTCAGCCAGGTGGTGAGCACCATCAGCAGCAGACCGAGCACGAAGGTCGGGGTGGAGATCAGCACGAACGAGGCGTAGGAGACGATCTGATCGCTCGCCTTGTACTGGCGGACCGCGCCCCACACGCCGAGGGTGACGCCGAGGATCGCCCCGATGAGGACACCGGCGAACAGCAGCTGCAGGGAGACGCCGGCGCGCAGGCCGAGCTGATGCATGACCCAGTCGCCGTTGAGGTCCTCGTTGAGCTTCTGGATCCACGGCTTGGTGAACACGTCGGTGATCCACCGCCAGGTGCGCTCCAGCACGGGGGTCTTGTCGTTCATGTTGACGCGGTCGAGGATCGCGTCCACCGATGCTTCGGGGATCGGCTCGCTGGACGTCAGGTACTTCCGCCGAGGGAAGAAGAACGACGAGGCCGCGATGTACGCGAAGAGGGTCGCAATCACCGTGAGGATCAGGTAATTGACGAGCCTCCTGAGGAGGTATTTGATCACGGAAGGTCTCCGATTCGGACAGTAGGGGACGTCTTCGATGCCGCCGGGAGGGGCTGGGCTGTGCAGGACATGCATGCTCCTCTCGGGTCAGCGTCCGCTGGGTCAGCGGGCGTTCGGCGTCGGATCCGGCCGGCCATGGTGCGTGGGGTGCGCCGGTGGCGGCGAAGGTGAGTTGACCTGCTCTTTCATCGCTGAAAGACGGGGACTGTGGGCCAGCTCTCGATGAACCTTACCTCATGTGAGAGGGGGCACTCGTTGCCTAGATCACGGGCGTTACCGACTTGTTACATTTGCCCGTTCGTCATCCGGTGGCAGGATGATGAATATGAATGCAGACCCCGCTCCTCGCCGACCCGAACCCCTCAGTGCCCAGGAGGCGCGGCGCTACTCCCGTCACCTCCTGCTGCCCGAGTTCGGTGAGCCCGGACAGAGCCGGCTCCTCGGGGCGCGGGTCGCGGTGGTGGGTGTCGGAGGGCTCGGATCTCCGATCCTGCAGTACCTCGCGGCCGCCGGGGTCGGCCGGATCACGGTGTTCGACCCGGACGCGGTGGACGAGTCCAACCTGCAGCGGCAGATCCTCCACACCGAACAATCGGTCGGGCGCCCGAAGGTGGAATCGGCAGTGCGCGCGGTTTCTGCCCTGAACTCCGCGGTGGAGATCACGGCCGTGCCGGACTCCCTGCGCGCGGACACCGTCCTCGACCAACTCGCCGGCCATCACCTGGTGCTCGACGGCACCGACAACTTCCCCACCCGCTACCTCGTCTCCGACGCCTGCGAAATCCTCAACATCCCCCTCGTATGGGGGTCGATCCTGGGGTTCCACGGACAGCTGTCGGTGTTCTATAGCGATTCAGGCCGCGGCATAACCTACCGCGATATGCACCCGAATCCTCCGAAACCGGGAGAGATCCCCTCCTGCTCCGAAGCGGGGGTCATCGGCACCGTGGTCGGCGTGATCGGCACGTCCATGGCCATGGAAGCGGTCAAGGTCCTCAGCGGCGTGGGTGAGCCGCTGCTCGGGCGCGTCGGCATCTTCGATGCGCTGCGCGGCGAATGGGACTACCTGCCGCTGCGCCGCACCCTTGGCCGCGAGGCCGTCACCGAGGTCGAGGACCTGGCCCTCACCTGCGGCTTCGCCCCCGTGGAGCGCGGCACCACGACCGCACCGAACCTCACCGAACCGACCACCAAGGAGGCCGACGGAACCATGCACGCAGAGATCCTCACCCCTCAGGAGGCCCTGGCCGCAGCGGCGGCGGGGGAGCGCACTCTCATCGACATCCGCGAGGCGGATGAGGTCGCCGGCGGGATGCTGCCCGGCTCGATCCACATTCCGATGGGACGACTGCTGGAGTTCGCGCGCACAGGCGAGGGGGCACCCGTCGGCCCCTTCTCGGATCCGCGGGAGCTCAGCGGCGCGATCATCCACTGCCAGGCCGGCGGCCGCAGCGCGAAGACGCAGGCGCAGCTCGCCCAGCTCGGCATCGAGGTTGCGGACATGGCCGGCGGCTACGCGGCCGGCGCCAGCTGATCAGCCGCCGGCGAACGGGGGCAGAACGTCCACCCGGTCACCGGCGCTCAGCGCCGCCGACTCATCCGAGCAGGCGGCGGAGTTCAGCAGAAAGCTGCTGCGCGACAGAACCGTGCGCGCATCCTCGCTCGCATCCGAGCGCAGCGCCGCCAGCAGAGCACCGAACGTGTCGGCCTGCACGGTGCGCTGCTGCGTGCCGAAGGCGTGGGCGGCGCCGGCGAAGAAGCGGACATCGACCGACGGATTCTCAGACATTCTCATCCTCCGATTGCGGACATGGGGCGGTCGGGCTGCACGAAGTCGGGCCGGTTCATTCCGTGACCGGCCTGCTTGCCCCACTGGGCGGCCCGCCACCGGTCAGCGATGTCCTCATCGCTGCCGCCGCCGCGCATGAGATCCAGCAGGTCCGTCTCCTCATGGGAGAACAGGCAGGTGCGCACCCGGCCCTCGGCCGTGAGCCGCGTGCGGGTGCAGGCGGCGCAGAACGGCTGCGTGACCGAGGCGATCACACCGACGGTGCCGAGCACCTCGGAGTCCGGGCCCGCCTCGCGCAGGCGCACCTGGAAGGTCTCCGCGGGGGCGCTGCCGCGCGGTTCAGCAGTCGGGGTCAGCAGGAAGCGGCCTGAGAGGATCGCGTGCACATCGGCCGCAGTGATCATGGACGTGCGGTTCCAGGCCTTGCCGCCGTCGATCGGCATGTACTCGATGATCCGCAGTTCGAAGCCGCGGTCCAGGCACCACTGCAGCAGGTCCGGCGCTTCATGGTCGTTCACACCGGGCTGCAGGACGGCGTTCACCTTGATCGGGTCCAGGCCCGCAGCCTGCGCGCCCTCCAGCCCCGCCAGGACGCGGTGCAGCAGGGGGCGGCGGCTCATCGCCTCGAACGTCTCGGAGACCACGGAGTCCAGGGACACGTTGATGCGGTCCAGGCCCGCATCCACCAGCTCCTGGGCGCGGATGTCCAGACCGATGGCGTTGGTGGTCAGCGCAATGTTGGGGCGCGGCTCGAGCGCGGCGACCCCCGCGATGATCTCCGCGAGATCGGGGCGGGTGAGCGGCTCTCCGCCGGTGAAGCGCACCTGGTCCACGCCGAGGTGCTCCACGCCGATGCGGACGAGTCGCACGATCTCATCCACGCTCATCAGCTGGTTCTTCTTCAGGAACTCCATGCCCATCTCCGGCATGCAGTAGGTGCAGCGGAGATTGCAGAAGTCGGTGAGGGAGACCCGGAGGTCGTTCGCGGTGCGGCCGAATCGGTCGATGAGCCCCGGGACGTTCGGGCGGCCATCAGTGGAGAGGTCCGTGGTGGTCGGATCCACCGATCGCGGCCTCGGCATGCCGAGGGAGACTGCCATCAGCGCATTCACCTCTTCTCGATCGGCTCGGAGCGCGTCGGGCCCCGAGGTCCCACCAGCCTACTGGTGGTCCGCGATAACCTGAAGGGACGGTCATCCCGGCTCACACCACGAGGAGGTCACGATGTCCGCCCCCACTCGGATCGATGAGCATCAGCAGGCGGTGCGCGACCTCATCGCCCGCATCGCCCCGCCCGATCTGGCCCCGGTGGAGACGGTCGACCTCCTGGATGCGACCGGTCGCCGCCTCGCCGCCGATGTGCGTTCACCCATCGCGATCCCCGCGCGGGACAACTCCGCCATGGACGGCTTCGCGATCTCCACCGACAGCACCCGCTCCACAGCCGACGGCGACCGGATCTCCCTTAAGCTCGGCCCGATCATTGCCGCCGGCCATGACCCCGGAGTGCTCGAACCCCACACGGCGCGCGCCATCATGACCGGCGCCGCGACCCCCGAGGGGTGCGACGCGATCGTCCCCGTGGAGGAGACGGACCTCGGCCGATTCGCGCAGATCGCCGCACTCCGCCCCGAGGACACGGGAGCCGACGGAGGCCTCAACGACCACCGCACCGGCGACGCCAGCGGCATCGGCGCCGAGGCCATCACGATCACCCTCGGCCCGCAGCACCGAGAGGTCGGCCGCTTCATCCGCCGGGCCGGCTCCGACACGGAAGCGGGGGATGTCGCCGCCCGTGCCGGCACGGTGCTGACGCCGCGGCTCATCGGACACCTGGCCTCCGTCGGCCTGCAGAGCGTGGAGGTGACCGAGCGCCTGCGCGCCGTTGTCGTCTCCACCGGCGCCGAACTGGGGGAGGGCGCCGGGCAGGTGCGCGACGCCAACGGCCCCGCCCTCGTCACGGCACTGCGCGAGATGGGGGTGGACGCTGTCCGCTGCGTGCGCGTGGGCGACGACCCGCGCGCCCTGATCGACACCGTCACCATGGCGCTGCGGGAGACCGGCGCGCAGCTGATCGTCTCCTCCGGCGGCGTCAGCGCCGGCGCTGTGGAGCCGATCCGGCAGGCCGCCCGATTGGAGGGCTCCCCGCTGCGGCTGGCGTTCCACACCGTCGCCATGCAGCCCGGCGGCCCGCAGGGGCTCGGCGTGTTCACCCGCTCCAGCGGGGAGGAGGTCGCGTGGATCGCACTGCCCGGCAACCCCGTCTCCGCGCTGGTCAGCCTGGAGATGTTCGTGCGTCAGGCCGTCGGCGCGTCCGCCCGGCCGCGTGTGTGTTTGGAGGTGCGCACCCAGACCGGAGAGGATGAGGCCTCCCCGCCGGGACGCACCCAGATCCGCCGCGGCCGCATCCAGACCGATTCGACCGTCCGGCTCGTCGGCGGGCCCGGATCCCACCTGCTGGGCGCCCTCGCCCTCGCCGATGCCCTGGTGATCATCCCAGCGGACACGACCACGATCCACGACCGCGACTCCTTCGAGGTGATGGTGCTGACATGACCAGCGACAACAGTGACACCCGCGCAGCCGGCGACCCCGCCGCGGGCGCCGGCGGCCTCTCGCACGTGCGGGCCGACGGATCCAGCCACATGGTCGACGTCACCGACAAGTCCGTCACCACCCGCGAAGCGACCGCTGAAGCCACTCTCGTCACCCGCGCCGACGTCATCGAGAAGATCATGACCGGTGACCTCCCGAAGGGGGAGGCGCTGAGCGTGGCCCGCGTTGCGGGGATCATGGCGGCGAAGCGGACCAGTGAGCTCGTGCCCCTGTGCCACCCGCTGCCGATCACGAAGGTCAGCGTGGACTTCGCGCCCACCGGCACCGACGCGATCACCGTCACCGCGCAGGTGCGCACCACCGGCCGCACCGGGGTCGAGATGGAGGCGCTGACCGCCGCCAGCATCGCCGCCGTCACCCTGTTCGACATGATCAAAGCCGTGGACCACCTCGCCGTGATCCAGCAGACCCGCGTCCTCGCCAAATCCGGCGGCAAGAGCGGCGACTGGTCCCGCACCCCCGAGAACGAGGAGACCCCCCGACCATGACCGACCACCCCTTCACCGCGCAGGTCATCATCGCCTCCACCCGCGCCGCCGACGGCACCTACGAGGACCGCACCGGCCCCATCCTCACCGACTGGCTCACCGCCCTCGGCTGGACGGTGCCCGAGCGCGTCATCGTGCCCGACGGCCCCGAGGTCGGCGAGCAGATCGGCCGCGCCCTGCAGGCCGGCGCCGACGTCATCATCACCTCCGGCGGCACCGGCATCAGCCCCAGCGACGTCACCCCGGAGCAGACCGCCCCCTACCTGGAGCGGCAGCTGCCCGGCATCCCCGAAGCGATCCGCCACCGCGGCCTGGATAACACGCCGCTCGCTGCCATCAGCCGCGGTCTGGCCGGCCTCAACGGCCGCACCCTCATCGTCAACCTGCCCGGTTCCCGCGGGGGCGTGCGCGACGGCATGGTGGTGCTGGAGCCGATGCTCGCCCACCTGATGGAGCAGCGCGACGGAGGCGGCCACGAATGAGCAGCGACTCCTCCGTGCTGCCCGAGGACATGGTCCGGCCGCAGGATCCGCGCGACCCCAGCCTCGGACCCGTTGAGCACCGCATGCGCCTCGCCCTCGTCACCGAGGAGGCCGTGAGCGTGCAGGAGATGGCGCGGCTCGTCGCGGATGAGCGCTGCGGCGCCGTGGTCACGTTCGACGGCGTGGTCCGCAACCACGACGAGGGCCGCGGGGTTCAGCGCCTGGCCTACACGGCGCACCCGTCGGCCCAGCAGGTGATGGACGAGGTGCTGGCGGACGTCACCGGGCGGTTCCCGGACGTCATCATCGCGGCGGCGCACCGCTACGGCCCCCTCAGCATCGGCGACTGCGCGCTCGCCTGCGCCGTCGCCGCCCCGCATCGCAAGCGCGCGTTCGAGGCGTGCGACGTGCTCGTCGACGTGGTGAAGGCGCGGCTTCCGATCTGGAAGGAGCAGCACTTCGACGACGGCACCCAGGAATGGGTCGCGGCCCTTGGCTGATCTGAACCTCGATCACGTCCGCGCGGTCCTGTTCGCGATGGACGTGCCCCCGAGCAGCTGAGCAGCCTGCCGCTCGCCCGAGCCGTCCTCGACGCACTCGAGGCCCACCGCATCCGCCTGGGGGTCGTCGGCCTCTCCGAGCGCGGGGTGAAGCGCCTGCTCGCGGACCTCGAACGCTGGCGGGCCAGGGAGGCCTGGCGCGGAGCCGACGGAGCCGCGATCGAACAGGACCTGCGACGAATGGTGGACGAGCAGCGGCTGCGCCGCCGAGCCTCGGCGCCCCGCCGCCTCGCGCTGCTGTTCGACGGGCACCATCTGCTCACCAGCCAGGTCAGGGCATTGGTGCTGATGGGACTCGGCCTGCCCCTCGCCAGCCTCGCGGTGGATCCCGAGATCATGGACTCCCGCCTGCAGAACGGCGGCCTCGGCATCTGGTTCGCCGCCGGGCTCGCCATAGTGCTCTCCTGCGCCATGGCCGGGGTGGGCAGCCTGGTGCGCCGCGCGGGGGGAGCGGGCCCTGCGAGAAGCGCGGCGCCGCGCGCGCCTCGCGCAGCGTCGATAGTCCGCCCCTGGCAGCGTCGATAGTCTGGGCCCATGCGCATCCTGCACCTCACCGACACGCACATCAGCGCGGCGGACCCCAGTGGAGGACCGGTCCTCCACCAGGGGCGGATCGACGCCCGCGCCGCCCTCGACGGCGTTCTGACCAGGCTCGCGGACATCGGCCCGCTCGATGCGGTCGTCCACTCCGGTGATGCCTCCGATGACGGCTCCGAGGACTCCTACCGCCACCTCGAGCGCGTGATCGGCGACTTCGCCCGGGCCCACGGCGCCGAGCACACCATCGCGATGGGCAACCACGATGTGCCCGCGGGCTGGAATGCCGCGACGGGGCTGCCCACGGTGCGCTGCCAACGGGTCGGCGACGGCCGCATCATCACTCTGGACACCTCAGTTCCGCGCGCGGGATACGGCCACGTGGGCGCCGAGCAGCGGGAGGAGGTCGCAGCGATCCTCGCCGAGAGCGTCGACGGGCCGACCATCGCCGTGCTGCACCACCCGCCCTTCCCCGTCACCTCCCGACTGTTCCAGGCGCTCAGCCTCGACGGCCTGGACGAGCTGCGCGAGCTGCTGGAGAGCCGCGTGGACCTGATCCTCTCCGGCCATCTGCACGCCGCGACCAGCGGCCGGCTGGGGAGCGTGCCGGTGCACGTGGCGCCGGGCATCGTCAACGTCACGGATCCGTCGGCCGCGCTCGCCGGCGAGGCGGGGGAGAAGGAGGTCGCGCTCGGCCTCAGCGGCGCCAGCCTCGTGGATGTTGGGGCCGACGGGTGCCGCATTCAGTCGTTCCACTGGCCGAACGCGGGGGACACCGGTGAGGTGACCGAGCCGGTCTACTCGTTCGATGCCGACACGATCACCCGGATCGTGGAAGCAGCGGGCCGGAAGTGAATTCCCGAACCACACGGTTCGCATTCCCGCAGCGAAGATCTGCTCACTCAGATGAATGAATGATGAATGGGAAGGATCTCTGCGGCGAATAGTCGGTGCGGCGGATTGGTTCGGCCGGGCTTCGGGCATGAAGAACGCCACCTGGGTCAACCAGGTGGCGCTGCAGCGTACTGACGGGGAGGGCGGCTCAGCGACCGATGCCGAGAGCGGTAACGCCCTGTGCGGTGTGGCTGTGGGCGATGGCCGCGACGTTCGAGTTGTGGCGCGAACCGGGGACCACGCTGCCGCGCTCCACGTCCTGGCCGACCATCTTGCGGCTCAGGTTGCCGAAGAAGCGCTCGGTCCAGCGGGCGGACTTGGTGGATGCTGCTGCGTTCTGCATAATGAATGCCCCTTCCTCGCCGATTCCCCATCGGCCTCTGCCAAAGCTTGTGACTCCATTCTAAAGAGGCCGAGTCGCCCGCCCCAAGCGAATTGTGAGCCGCAGAACCCTGTGATCCCCGTCTGTGGCGCAGCTCTATGAAACGAGTCTCCCCGGGTGGGACCAGGGTCCCCATTCGGGCCCTGCCGGAGCGCAGGTCGGGAGTGCTGAGCATCTCGCAGGGGCAGTCGGTTCACCGTTGGCGAACGGGTGCGGGCGCAGTTGGCACTCGTGTTGCATGAGTGCCAACTGCGCCACTAGGCTGACCGCATTGGCAGTCTCCGCCGGAGAGTGCCAGCCAGTGGATTCGGGCCGGTCGGCACCGCGACGACGACCGCCCACCGATGGATCCGCTGATCTCTGATCATCAAGAGTCAAAGGAGAGAGGTCGCATGTCGGTCTCCATTAAGCCCCTCGAGGACCGTGTCGTCGTCAAGCCGCTCGAAGCCGAGCAGGTCACTGCATCGGGCCTGATCATTCCGGACACCGCGAAGGAGAAGCCCCAGGAGGGCGAGGTCGTCGCCGTCGGCGAGGGCCGCTTCGACGACAAGGGCCAGCGCGTCCCCATGGACGTCAAGCTCGGCGACAAGGTCGTGTTCTCCAAGTACGGCGGCACCGAGCTCAAGTACGGCTCCGAGGAGTACCTCGTTCTGAGCCAGCGTGACATCCTCGCAATCATCGAAGGCTGATTCCATCCATGGCTAAAGACATCATCTACGACGAGGACGCACGCCGCGCGCTCGAGCGCGGCGTCGACCGCCTCGCCGACACCGTCAAGGTGACCCTCGGCCCCAAGGGCCGCAACGTCGTCCTCGACAAGAAGTGGGGCGCCCCCACCATCACCAACGACGGCGTGACCATCGCCCGCGAGGTGGAGCTCGAGGACCCGTTCGAGGATCTCGGCGCTCAGCTCGCCAAGGAGGTCGCCACCAAGACCAACGACGTCGCCGGTGACGGCACCACCACCGCAACGGTCCTCGCCCAGGCGCTCGTCCACGAGGGCCTGCGCAACGTGGCCTCCGGCGCTGCCCCGGCCGGCCTCAAGCGCGGCATGGAGAAGGCCGTCCAGGCGCTCTCCGACCGCCTCGCTGAGAACGCCATCGAGATCTCCTCGAAGGACCAGATCGCGAGCGTGGCCGCCGTGTCCTCCCAGGACCGCGAGATCGGCGAGCTGCTCGCCGAAGCGTTCGAGAAGGTCGGCAAGGACGGCGTCATCACCGTGGAGGAGTCCTCCACCACGGCGCTGGAGCTGGACTTCACCGAGGGCATGCAGTTCGACAAGGGCTTCATCTCCCCGCACTTCGTCACCGATGCGGACCGCCAGGAAGTCGTCCTCGAGGACGCCTACGTCCTGATCAACCAGGGCAAGATCTCCAACGTGCAGGACGTCCTGCCGCTGCTGGAGAAGGTCGTCGAGACCGGCAAGCCGCTGTTCATCATCTCCGAGGACGTCGAGGGCGAAGCCCTCGCCACCCTCGTGGTCTCCAAGCTGCGCGGCTCCTTCAAGGGCGCCGCCGTGAAGGCCCCGGCCTTCGGCGACCGCCGCAAGGCCATGATGCAGGACATCGCCACCCTCACCGGTGCGCAGGTCATCACCCCGGACCTCGGTCTGGACCTGAAGACCGCCACCCTGGCTGATCTCGGCACCGCCTCGCGCGTCGTCATCACCAAGGACGCCACCACCATCGTCGGCGGCGCCGGCGATGACGAGGCCGTGGCCGACCGCGTCGCCCAGATCAAGTCGGAGATCCAGAACACCGACTCCGACTGGGACCGCGAGAAGCTGCAGGAGCGCCTCGCGAAGCTGTCCGGCGGCGTGTCCGTCATCAAGGTCGGCGCTCACACCGAGGTGGAGCTCAAAGAGAAGAAGATGCGCATCGAGGATGCTGTTGCGGCCACCCGCGCAGCGATCGAAGAGGGCATCGTCTCCGGCGGCGGCTCCGCCATCGTGCAGGCAGCCACCGTGCTCGAGGACGACCTCGGCCTCGAAGGCGATGAAGCAGTCGGCGTGCGCGCTGTCGCCAAGGCCGTTGTGGAGCCGCTGCGCTGGATCGCCGAGAACGCCGGCCTCGAAGGCTACGTCGTGGTGGAGAAGGTCAAGCAGGCGCCGATCGGCACCGGCCTGAACGCCGCCACCGAAGAGTACGAGGATCTGGCGGCAGCCGGCATCATCGACCCGGTGAAGGTGACCCGCAACGCCCTGCGCAATGCGGCCTCCATCGCCGGTCTCGTGCTCACCACCGAGACCCTCGTGGTCGACAAGCGCGAGGACGAGGACGAGGACTGATCCCCGCCCCCGCTGCACAGGCGCCTGAGGCGCTCGTGTGAGACCCCTATCCGAACCCCCGGCAGAAGATGCCGGGGGTTCGGTTCTTCTGTAGCCTGGGTCAGTCATCGGGCGAGCAGCGACGACGCGCCGCCCCCAGTGAACCAACCCCCTCACTGCTGACCGTGGGAGCCGGTCCGCGCTTCAGTGCGCCCACCGACTCACCACCGCGCCCCACCACTGCGCCGCCGTCCCGGAAGGCGCACGGGCGCCCGACCTGAGACGGCTGCGCACCCGCGCGCCAGCAGTGACCGAGTGCGCTGCGGCCCCTCCTCGCGGCGCTGAAGTCAGGAGTCGAATGAGAAGCACAGATCCCGAGGACCACGACGCTGCGGTGCCGCCCGAGAACGACCCCCACGTCATCGAGCGTGAGTCCTACGGCGGCACCCGTCGGAGCCCCGAGCGCGAGGCCCGCCTCGCCCGCCGGGACGCCGAGCGCCCGCCCCGCGACCAGGAGGAGCTGCAGCACCGCGGCCCCACCGACCTCGCCGAGTCCGGTCCCCGCCTGAACCGCCTCGTGTTCGGGGTGTCCTCCGCCGTGATCCTGGCGTTCAGCCTGTGGGCGATCTTCCTGCCGGACAACGCGCAGAACACCATGGCGGCGATCGTCGACTGGATCGCGGAGAACGTCGGCTGGTTCTACGTCCTCACCGTCACCGTCGTCATCGGCTTCGTGATCAAGGTGGCCGTGTCGAAGGAGGGCTCGGTCCGCATCGGGCCCGACCACTCCCGCCCCGAGTACAAGCTCTTCACCTGGGTGGCGATGCTGTTCGCCGCCGGTGTCGGCATCGACATGCTCTTCTACTCGGTGACCGGCCCCATCACGCAGTACGTCGAGCCCGTCAACGAGGCGCCCCGCTCGCTGGAGGCGCTGCGCGAAGCCGTGGTGTGGACGATGTTCCACTACGGCATCGTCGGCTGGTCCATGTACTCCCTGCTCGGCATGGCCATGGGGTACTTCGCGTACCGCTGGGGCATGCCGCTGTCGATCCGCGCGGCCCTCTATCCCCTGTTCGGCAAGCGCATCCGCGGTGTCGCGGGCGACGTCATCGACATCTTCGCCCTGGTCGGCACCGTGATGGGCGTGGCCACTTCGATGGGCATCGGCGTGGTGCTGCTGTCCACCGGCATCGCCACCCTCATCCCCGGCCTGTCCGACGGGATCGGCCTGCAGGTCTCGCTGGTGATCGTGGCGGTGGTGCTGACCGTGGCCGCCACCCGTTCCGGTGTGGACAAGGGCATCCGCATCGTGTCCGAGCTCAACCTCTGGAGCGCCGGCGCGATGATGCTGTACATCCTGGTCTTCGGCCACACCTCGTTCCTGCTCAACGGCTTCGTGGAGAACGTGGGCCGCTTCCTGTGGACCACCCCGCAGCGACTCATGCAGACCATGGTGTACGAGGACGGCGGCTCCGCCTGGATGGGCAAGTGGACGCTGTTCTTCTGGGCGTTCTGGCTGGCATGGGGCCCGTTCGTGGGCCTGTTCCTGGCGCGCATCTCCCGCGGCCGCACCCTGCGCGAGTTCGTCATCGCGGCGATCACCGTGCCGGTGCTGTGCGACTTCGTGATCGTGTCCCTGTTCGGCAACTCCGCGATCTTCGAGGTGCTCAGCGGCAATGAGAAGTTCGCGCAGCTGGCGATGGAGTTCCCGGAGCGCGGCTGGTACGCGCTGCTGGAGATGTTCCCCGGCGCCACGATCCTCATCATTCTGGCGACCATTTCGGGTCTGCTGTTCTACCTGACGTCCGCGAACTCCGGCGCGATGGTGATGTCGAACTTCTCCTCCTCCATTCCGGATCCGTCGGAGGACGGCGCCAAGTGGCTGCGCGTGTTCTGGTCGCTGCTGACTGCGCTGCTGACCTGCGCGATGCTGCTGGCCGGCGGCGTCACCACGATGGAGTACGCGACGCTGATCTTCGCGCTGCCGGTGACGATCATCGCGTGGCTGGTGATGGCATCGTTCTCGAAGGCGCTGGCGATGGAGCGGGCCGCGCGGGAGGGCGGTGCCCTGCCGCGCACTCCCCGGTCCAGCGCGCCGGGCGGTCGGGAGCCGGAGAGGTCGTGGCGTCAGCGGCTGGCGTCCATGCGCGCCTACCCGTCGAAGCAGACCGTGCGGAAGTTCGTGGACTCCACCGTGGAGCCCGCTCTGGACGAGGTGGCCGCGGAGTTCCGTCGTCACGGCCTGACCGCTGAGCTCGCCACCGCGACCGGGTCGACGGCGGGATCCGTCGACCCCGCGGCGGTCACCTCCCGCACCCTCGTGGTGACGATGCAGGACGACCGCAGCTTCCACTACCAGGTGGCGGCCGTGCAACGGCCGGTGCCGACGTTCGGCGGCCGACAGAGTCAGGAGGAGCACTATTACCGCCTCGAAGTGTTCACCCAGACCGGGTCCGCGGGCTACGACGTGTTCGGCCTGACCGCTCAGCAGATCATCGATGACGTCCTCGACCACTACGAGGGCCACCTGATGTTCCTGCAGCACGCGAGTGCGACCGAGGCGTCCACGGTGCTGACGCCCCCGGCGGACGGGGCCGCAGCGGTCTGACCCTTCTCTGACCTGCCGGTCCGTTCCGCGGCGTTTCGCGACTGGGGCCCCGCCCGTCCACGTAGGATGGGCGGGGCCCCATCACTGCTGGATGGCGCTTCCGCCGATGCCGGGTGACCTGTGAGAGACGAGGAGGGATCAGGGTGAGGAAAGAGGGCCAGATCCGTCTGCGACCGACTCGTTCCGCCCGCGCAGCGTTCCTCGCCGCTGCTCTCGTGTTCGTCATCGTGCTGGACTTCCTGGTGGTGATCAGCTTCCTCGGCCAGAAGCTGTGGCGCGATGAGCGGCTCTTCCACGACCTGTGGTTCTCCGCTCCCGCGCTCGTGTGGCTGGGCATGCTGGTCATCGCGCTGTTCTACCTGATCCGCGCGACCACGCAGTCGGTGCTGGTGGACTCCCGTGGGATCCGGGTGCGGGGCCTGCTGCGCTGGCCGCGCCGCATCGACTGGGAGGATGTCTCCGCGGTGTGGGCGTTCACCGATATTGTGCGCCGCGCCCCCGCCGAAGCGGTGGACGGCGCCCCGGACGCGCACGACGCCGTGATCGTGATGGCGACCGGCATCCGCCGCATCGCGAACATCTCCGGCCGCCTGTACGGCGGCGCCAACCAGGAGCAGATGCTGGATGCCGCTGCCGCCGCGCAGGTGCGGGTGGAGCGGGTCGAGCAGATCACCTCCGCTGAGCTGCACCGCATGCTGCCCGGATCGTTGAAGATCGTGGACCGCTTTCCGAACGTTCTGCTGGGGATGGCGGCGCTGTTCTACGTGGCGCACAATGTGCTGACGTTCGTGATCTGGGGTCTGTGATCGCCCGGTGACCGAGTCATGAGCAGGCGCCGCCTGGCGCGCCGCCTCCCCTCACCCCTGCCCCAGCGGCACGGCCTGGATGCGGTGCGGGTGGTGCCGTCGGCCGACGAGGCGGGCCGCAGCGTCCGCGATGTCCTCACCGCCCGCTTCCCCGCGCTGGTCTCCGCTGAGGCTCAGGACCTGGGGGAGCGGTTCGCGCGCGGGGACGTGGTGGACCGCTCCGGCGCCCCCTACCGGCCGACGGATGCCGTCACCCGCGCCTCGGAGATCTTCTTCCACCGCGAGATCGCACCCGAACCGGTGGACGAGGTCGACATCCCGGTGGTGTTCGAGGATGAGCACCTGCTGGTGGTGGACAAGCCCGCCGGCGTTGCGTCGATCCCGCGGGGAGAGCATGTGCTGCGCTCCGCGCTGGTGCGGCTGCGGGTGCGGCACGGGATCCAGGAGCTGTCGCCGCTGCACCGGCTCGACAAGCAAACGGCAGGCCTGCTGGCGCTGTCGAAGGTGCGCGCCGAGCGCGGCGCCTACCAGCAGATGTTCGCGGAGGCGGGCCGGGTGACGAAGCGGTACCGCGCGGTCTGCTGGGATGCGGGCGCGCACGGGCACGCACGCGAGCGCCTCCTCGCCGGGGAGGCGGTGGATGTGCGCGAAGCGATCCGCAAGGACCACGGCGACATCTGGGCGCATTCGGATGCAGGCGGCCGGGCCGCGCACTCCACGATGCGCCTCGTGGACCGATGGGAGAGCGCGGCGCCCGGTGCCGGCGAGGGCGGGGCCGCGCGGTTCCTGTTGGACCTGGTGCCGCACACGGGCCGCACCCACCAGCTGCGTCTGCACTGCACGCATGTGGGCCTGCCGATCCTCGGCGACGAGCTCTACCCGCAGCCCGCCCCCGACCCGGTCACCGGACAGCGGCAGCGCCGCGACACCGGCGGGATCGACCTGCAGCTGCAGGCGGTGCATCTGGCCTTCACCGACCCGCTCACGGGGGAGGAGCGGTCCTTCACCACCCCGACCCGGCTCACGGAGGCACCGCGATGACGACCGCACCGGACCCGCGCTCTGACGCGTCGCGCCCCAGCACGAACGCCCCGCGCTCTCGCCCTGATGCAGTGCGCGCCCGGACTGACGCGTCCGGCCGCATCATCCTCGGACCCACCGTGCTCGCGCACTGGCGCCCCGCCGCCTCGATGGGCCTGCCGCTGCTCGCCGTACCGCTCAGCACCATGGTCGCGGCATCCGCGCCCGGCATCCGCACGCTCAGCTGGGAGCTCAGCGCCCACCTGCCGTTCTGGGCAGCACAGCTGATCGAATTCGCCGCCGCCTGGGCAGTCACCTGGGCCGTGACGGCCCTCCTGGCGCTCGCGGTGCTCGCCCTGACCAACCCCCACGCCCGATTCGCCCCGGCCTCCGGCACGGTGTCCCTCCGGCCCGGGCCGTTCGCGCGTGGGCAGCGGGTTCCGCTGGAGCAGATCCTGCGGATCGATGCCGATCCGCGCCGCCAGGGAAGCACCGACATCTGGTACCGCCCGGCCGACGCCGCGGCCGAACCGGCGCGCATCACGGTGCCGTTCTCCGGCTGGGACGACGCCTCGTTCGACGGCATCCGGGCCCTCGCCGCGGCGGCCTCCGTCGGCCCCGTCCCGGGCCCACGCGCGCAGGAGATGGCGGCGCTGCTGCGCGCCTCCCGCACCCGCGACAACCGGGCGATGGCGCGCTCCCTCGGCATGGGGTGGCGGCCGGAATGGCAGGACCCGTCGGCCTTCGAAGCAGCGCTGGACGACGCCCGCCGCAGCGCCGGTCGCACCACCGGCCGCGGCGCAGACCGCACCGCCCGCCGAGAGCCCCGAGGCTGACGGCGCCCCGTGCCTCCCCGTGCGCCCGGGGGAGCGGACCGCAGCACCCCGGATGCCCGATGGATCACGTCACGCACGCCTGCTGCGCCTGCTCAGGGCCGGTACCATAGGTGCATGACGAGTGCAGATCCCTTCGGCTTTGTTGGCCTGACGTACGACGATGTTCTTCTGCTGCCCGGCGAGACGGATGTGATCCCGTCGGATGCGGACACCACCGCCCACCTCACCCGGGAGATCTCGCTGCGGATTCCGCTGGCCTCCGCCGCTATGGACACGGTGACCGAGGCGCGCATGGCGATCGCAATGGCCCGCCACGGCGGCATCGGCATCCTCCACCGCAACCTCTCCATCGACGACCAGGCCCACCAGGTGGACCTCGTCAAGCGCACTCAGACCGGGCGCATCACCAACCCCGTCACCATCAGCCCCGACGCCACCCTCGACGACTTCGACGCCCGCTGCGGCGAATTCCGCGTCTCCGGCCTGCCCGTGGTCGATGAGCAGGACATGCTGCTGGGCATCTGCACCAACCGCGACCTGCGGTTCATCCCCGTCGCCGAATGGAAGACCACCAAGGTGCGCGACGTCATGACCACCGACGTGTTCACCGCCCCCAGCGACGTCTCCAGCGAGGACGCCACCGCGATGCTGCGCCGCAACAAGCGCGAGCGCCTCCCGCTGGTCGACCCCTCCGGCAAGCTCACCGGCCTGATCACCGTGAAGGACTTCGTGAAGTCCGAGCAGTTCCCGAACGCGTCGAAGGACGGGCAGGGCCGCCTGCTCGTCGGCGCCGGCGTCGGCTTCTTCGGCGACTCGCTGGAGCGCGCCGGTGCGCTGCGCGACGCCGGTGTGGACGTCCTCGTGGTCGACACCGCGAACGGCCACGCCCGCCTCGCCCGCGAGATGATCCAGACCATCAAGAAGGACTCCTACTTCCGGGACGTCCAGGTGATCGGCGGCAACGTCGCCACCCGCGAGGGCGCGCAGGCGCTGGTCGACGCAGGCGCTGACGGCGTCAAGGTCGGCGTGGGCCCGGGCTCCATCTGCACCACCCGCGTGGTCGCCGGTGTGGGCGTTCCGCAGGTCACCGCGATCTACGAAGCATCCAAGGCGTGCAGGCCCGCCGGTGTTCCCCTCATCGGCGACGGCGGCCTCCAGTACTCCGGTGACATCGCCAAGGCCCTCGTGGCCGGCGCCGACACCGTCATGCTCGGCTCCCTCCTCGCCGGCACGAAGGAGTCCCCGGGCGAGGTGGTGCTCGTCAACGGCAAGCAGTTCAAGTCCTACCGCGGTATGGGATCGCTGGGCGCGATGGCGTCCCGCGGCAAGCAGTCCTTCTCCAAGGACCGCTATTTCCAGGCCGACGTGGACACCGACGACAAGATCGTCCCCGAAGGCATTGAGGGCCGCGTGGCGTACAAGGGTGCGCTCGGCGGTGTGATCCACCAGCTCACCGGCGGCCTGCACCAGTCGATGTTCTACGTGGGTGCCCACACCATCGACGAGCTGAAGGAGCGTGGGAAGTTCGTCCGCATCACCCCGGCCGGGCTGAAGGAATCGCACCCGCACCACATGGCCGCGATCATGGAGGCGCCGAACTACACGGCGTGAGCGGTCAGCTGCCGGAGGGGTCCTCCAGGTGCCCGAAGAGGGCCTCTTCGCAGCCGCGCAGCTGAGCATCCACCACCGGCGCGGGGGTGCCGGCGGTGAGCGTGGCCGTCGCCCAGCGGGCCGCGCAGCTGCGCATGAACTCGTGGGCTTCACGGCTCTGCGTCCACGCGTCCAGCTCCGCCCGGACGGACTCGGCGGGCCGGCTGAACGCGCCCTTCTCGATCTCGACGATGCCCTGCTGCAGGTACTGCTTCAGGCGCAGCAGCGTCAGGTCCCACGCGACGCCCACACCGATCACACCGAAGCTCTGCCAGTCCTCATCGGACAGCTCGGAACTGTGCGACAGGGATAGGTCGCAGGCGCCGCGGCCGTGCGAGTCGTCGAACGGGGGAGTGAGGTCCAGGTCCACGATGCTCGTGCGGTCGTCGAAGTTCCACGACATCCGCAGGTGCTGCTCCGGGATCCGTGCGAGGACCGCGCCCCAGGCGCTGCCGGGGATGACGTAGCCGCCGGCCGTCCCCTCAGACGGCAGGACGCGGCCGAACCAGCGGTTCAGCTGCTGGAAAGTGGAGATCGCGTCCCAGACGGCTCCGGCCGGGGCGTGGATCGTGGTCTCCAGGAGGACAGCGGCACGGTGAGCGGCGCGGCTGGTCGCGGGGGCAGGCTCGATGGAGACGGTGCGGGCGGCGTCGTCGACATGGTCCAGAGCGTTCAGGAGCTCGTTGCTGGGCATGGCCTCAGTGTCTCATGAGTCACCCCGCCGCACCGGCCCATCGCCGCGCACTGCTGTGCGCCTGCCCCGAATGCAAGGGCGCCGCCATCATCTGCATCCGCATCGGTCAGCCCGTCACCGCTGAGTCGCTGCAGGAGCACACGGCGCGGATCTGACGCTCGGCACCCGTCGGCCGGTCTAGTCCGGCCACCTCCACCGCAGGCCCACCATGCCCGGCCCGTAATCGGTGGCGAAGGTGCGCGCCCGCATCGAGGCGTTCACCATCGCCGGCCGCACCTGCACGTCCGTGTCCTTCTCGCCGCGCAGCTGCTCCACCTGGTCCGGCCAGTCGTGCTCTTCGAACTGCACTTCCAGCAGCACCTGCTTCGCGCGCCGCGCCACCGAGTAGAGCACTTCGGGCACCTGGTGCGGTGGGGTCGACAGGATCACGCGGAAATGGCAGGAGGCGAGATCGCCGGGGTGCAGGTCGTCGTCGATGATCACCTGGGCGCCGAACACCCGCTGCTGCGGCCAGTCGATCGCCTCGCCGATGCGGCAGCCGCCTACGGGGATGATCTCCGGGCGGATCACCGGCTCATCCTCGGCGAACATGTGGATCGACGGCATCATGCACGGCCCTGCCTTCAGTGCCCGCACGATCAGGTGGATGTCGATCCGCAGCTGCTCCTGGGCGCTGTCCAGGACGGCCCGCTCCACCACGGACATCTCGTGCGGCTGGTCCGTCGGGTCGGTGAAGCCCAGTTCCCGCATCATCCGTTCGAGGACTTCGCGCTGCGGTAGATCCTCATCGAGGGTGAGGAAGCGCATGGGCCGGCCGGGGAAGCGCGGGTGGACCAGTTCGTTGGAGAGGGCGCCGGTGTCCAGACCGAGGATCTCCTCCAGGGCCGGCAGTGCGGCGATGGAGCCGGGATGTTCGGGGGAGCGGGAGCCGCTCTGCCACATGCTGAGCGCGGCGACGCTGACGGAGTGGCCGCGCGCCGCGAGCTGCTGCTGGAGGGCGCGCAGGGAGAGTCGCCGACGGGTGATCGCCGTCCGCAGGGCCGTGGAGAACGAACTGGGCTCGGGCGGGCGCGGCCCGGACGGGGCGGGCCCGCTTGTCGGGCGGTGTTCCTCGCCCGCAGAGGTGTCGTTCACGTGTCACAGTGTGCCACGCTCACCGGGCGAAGGACTGCGGAGGAATCGGACTTTTCACAGTCGCAGTGGAGGTGTTCACGCTGGGCGCCGCGGGTGTTCACACAGGGGGCGGAAACGGTGAACACCGGAATTCTACACTTGTGGAAGTCGCACAGAGCGGCCCCGTGACGAGGCCGCTGCGGCACACAGATTTCCTCAGCACTGCGTTCCTGCCGAACACATGCGGAGGAGAGCGCGATGGTCCATCGATCGGGGGGTCGGTGGGCCATTCGCTTTTCCCGGCCCCGTCGGCCCGTCCACACCGCCACTCCTCCCCAGCGGCGCGCCGCCCCGAACCCGCCGGCGTAGGCTGGGGCCATGAGCTGGATCAACGGGCCCCTCCTCGGCTTCGACACCGAGACCACAGGCACCAACACGGACACCGACCGCATCGTCACCGCCGCCCTCGTGTTCTCCACCGGGCCCGGCCGCGCCGGCGAAACGGTCGCCACCTGGCTGATCGACCCCGGTGTGGAGATCCCCGAAGCCGCCGCCCGCGTCCACGGCATCTCCACCGCTCACGCCCAGCAGTACGGCGTGCCCAGTCGTCCCGCTCTCGAAGAGATCGCCGCGCGCCTGACCGAGGCGCTGCAGCAGGGCACCCCGATCGTCGCGTTCAACGGCAGCTTCGACCTGCGCATCATCGAAGCCGAGCTCACCCGCCACGACCTGCCCACCCTCGCGGACCGGCTCGGCCACGACATCGCGCCCGTCATCGACCCTCTCGTGCTGGACCGCGGCCTCGACCGCTTCCGCAAGGGCAAGCGCACCCTGTCCGCGGTGATGGAGCACTACGGCGTCCAGGCCGACGGCACTATGCACACCGCCGATGTCGATGTCTCGATGACCCTGGATGTTCTGCGCGCCATGGCGGAGAAGTTCCCGGAGGTGGGCGGCACGGAGCTGCCGGAGCTGCACAAGAAGCAGATCGAACTGCACCGCGCGTGGGCGGAGAACTTCAACGAGTTCCTGAAGAAGAAGGGGAAGACCCCGGACGCGTCCACCACCTGGCCCCTCTGAGCCGCGCTCCGCGCACCCGTCGGCCAGCCCCGGCCCACTCCTCGGCCCGCCCGCGCCGCCGTGCGCACCCGTCGGCCGCCGCGCCGGTGCCGCCGTCCTGCCCGGGAGCCCAGGGGCCCCGGATAGGATGGGGCCGTGCTCAACGAAATCGAAATCGGCCGGAACAAGCGCGGGCGCCGCACCTACAGCCTCGATGAGGTCGCGGTCGTCCCCAGCCGCCGCACCCGCGACCCCGAAGACGTCTCCCTGTCCTGGCAGGTCGACGCCTACAACTTCGACATCCCCCTGTTCGCCGCACCGATGGACTCGGTGATGAGCCCGGACACCGCCATCCAGCTCGGCAGGTTCGGCGGCCTCGGCGTCCTCGACCTCGAAGGCCTCTGGACCCGCTACCAGGACCCCACCTCCCTGCTGAGGGAGATCGCCGAATTCGACCGCGCGGATGTCACCCGCCGCATGCGCGAGATCTACTCCGCCCCCATCCAGCCGGAGCTGATCCGCGAACGCATCCAGCAGCTGCGCGACGCCGGCGTCGTCGCCGCCGGCTCCCTGTCCCCGCAGCGCACCCAGGAGTACTGGAAGCACGTGGTGGACGCCGGCGTGGACCTCTTCTTCATCCGCGGCACCACGGTCAGCGCCGAGCACGTCTCCGGCAACCGCGAACCGCTGAACCTCAAGCGCTTCATCTACGAACTCGACGTCCCCGTCATCGTCGGCGGCTGCGCCACCTACTCCGCGGCCCTGCACCTGATGCGCACCGGCGCGGCCGGCGTCCTCGTCGGCTTCGGCGGCGGCGCCTCCCAGACCACGTGGGAGACCCTCGGCATCTCCGTGCCCCTCGCCACTGCGGTGGCGGACGTTGCCGCTGCGCGCCGCGACTACATGGACGAGTCCGGCGGCCGCTACGTCCACGTCATCGCCGACGGCGGCCTCGGCCGCTCCGGCGACCTCGTCAAGGCACTCGCCTGCGGGGCCGACGGCCTCATGGTCGGCGCCGCCCTCGCCCGCGCCACGGACGCCCCCGGCGGCGGATTCCACTGGGGCAGCGAAGCGCACCACCCCACCCTGCCGCGCGGTCACCGCGTGGAGGTGGGCCGCGTGGCGCCCCTGGAGCAGATCCTCTTCGGTCCCGGTCTGGAGGCCGACGGCACCACCAATCTCATGGGGGCGCTGCGGCACGCGATGGCGACGACCGGCTACACGGAGCTGAAGGACTTCCAGCGCGTCGAGGTCGTCACCAGCGCCTGAGACGCGATCCGTCTGCGCATTCGGGGACGTCCGGGCTCGGATTCCCGAATGCGTCGACGGATCGTCGCCGCCGCGGGGCCGGGCTGCGCCCCGCTGCGGCGCTCAGCCCTCCACGAGGCTGAGGGTCTGCTGCGCGATCGCGAGCTCCTCGTTCGTCGGGTACACCACCACGGTGACGGCGGAGTCATCCGTGGAGATGATCCGCGGCTCCTTCACCCGGCCCGCATTGCGCTGCGGATCCACCTCGATGCCGAACGCCTCCAGGCCCTTCAGCGCCTCAGCGCGGGCGAAATCAGCGTTCTCCCCGATGCCGGCGGTGAACGCGATGATGTCCACCCCGCCCATCACGAACGCGTACGACCCCACATACTTGCGCACCCGGTGCGCCCACACGGCGAACGCCCGCTGCGCGTCCTCGTCACCGGCGTCGAGAGCGGCCTCGAGGTCGCGGAAATCGGAGTAGCCGAGCATACCGACCAGGCCGGACTTCTTGTTGAGCAGGGTGTCCACCTCGGTGGGGGACATGCCGGCGCGGCGATGCAGATGCACGTACACACTGGCGTCGACGTCGCCGGAGCGGGTGCCCATCACCAGGCCCTCCAGCGGGGTCAGCCCCATGGAGGTGTCCACCGGAGCGCCGTCGACCACGGCCGACGCGGACGCGCCGTTGCCCAGGTGCAGAACGATCTGACGCAGGGGCCCGTCGGCCCCCTCCAGCAGGTCCTGCTCGCGCAGGAACTGCGGGACGCGCTCAGAGATGAAGCGGTGACTGGTGCCGTGCGCCCCGTAGCGGCGGATCCGGTGCTCCTCGGCGACCTCCTTGTTGAGCGCGTAGGTCGCAGCTGAGTCCGGCAGGGCGGTGAAGAAAGCGGTGTCGAACACGGCCACGTGCGGAATGGACGGCAGCAGCGCCTTCGCACCGTCGATGCCGTCCACCGCGGGGTAGTTGTGCAGCGGGGCGAGTGCGCCGAGCGCGTAGATCGCGCCGCGGACCTCATCGTCGATCAGGGTGGGTTCGGCGAACTGGGCGCCGCCCTGCACCACCCGGTGGCCGACGGCGCGGACCGTCGACTCGTTCAGCTCCACACCCATCTTCGCGAACAGGTTCTGGATGACCTCCATGCCCGCCACGTGGTTCGGGACGGGCCCCTCATAGGTCTCCGTGCGGCCGTCGGCCTCGATGCGGGCGGTGCCGTTGCGCTGCCCGACCCGCTCCACGATGCCCACTGCGGTGGTGTGCTCGGAGACGGGGTCCACCAGCTCGAACTTGATCGAGGAGGAGCCGGAGTTGATCACGAGGATGGTCGAGGTCATGGGGAGTCCTTACTTCTGGTCGCCGACGGGTGCCGCCGGAGCATCGGCCTGGGCCTGGATCGCGGTGATCACGACAGTGTTGATGATGTCCTCGACGAGGGCGCCGCGGGAGAGGTCGTTGACCGGCTTGTTCAGGCCCTGCAGGATCGGGCCGATCGCGACGGCGCCGGCGGAGCGCTGCACCGCCTTGTACGTGTTGTTGCCGGTGTTGAGATCGGGGAACACGAACACGGTGGCACGACCCGCCACGGCGGAGTCCGGCAGCTTCGTCTTCGCGACGGACGCGTCCACAGCGGCGTCGTACTGGATCGGGCCCTCCACGTTCAGGTCCGGGTGGTTCTCGTGGACGATGCGGGTGGCTTCGCGCACCTTGTCCACATCGGCGCCGGACCCGGACGAACCGGTGGAGTAGGACAGCATCGCCACGCGAGGCTCCACCCCGAACTGCTGGGCGGTGGCGGCGGACTGGGCGGCGATGTCGGCGAGCTGCTCCGCCGACGGGTCCGGGTTGACGGCGCAGTCGCCGTAGACGAGGACCCTGTCCTCCAGTGCCATGAGGAATACGGAGGAGACGATCTTCGCGTCCGGGCGGGTCCGGATGATCTCGAAGGAGGGGCGGATGGTGTGCGCCGTGGAGTTCACGGACCCGGACACCATGCCGTCGGCGAGTCCCATGTGGACGAGCATCGTGCCGAAGTAGGAGACGTCCTGCACCTTCTCGCGGGCCTGGTCCACGGTGACGCCCTTGTGGGCGCGAAGCCGCGCGTACTCCTCGGCGAACCTCTCCACCAGCTCGGGGTCGGTGGGGGAGATGATGCGGGCTTCGGAGATGTCGTGGCCGAGCTGCGATGCGGTGGAGCGGATGGCGTTCTCGTCCCCGATGAGGATGAGGTTCGCGACTCCGCGGGCGAGGATCGCCTCAGCGGCGGCGAGGATGCGCGGCTCATCGCCTTCGGGCAGCACGATGGTCTTCTTCGCGCCGCGGGCGCGGGCGAACAGTTCGAACTGGAACATCATGGGGGTGACCACCTCGGACTTGGCGACGTCGATGACGCCGAGCAGCTCGTCCAGATCGAGGTTCTCCGACACGTTGCGCCGCGCCGCATCCAGCTTCTGCGGCGAGTTCGCCGTGAGGCGGCCGGATGCGCCGGCCACGCGGATCGCGGCATCGAACGTGGACAGTTCGGTGGAGAGGATCGGCAGGTCCTGCTGCACACCCTCGGTGAGGCGCTTGACCTCGTCGGGCAGGTCGTAGCCGCCGGTGAGGACGATGGAGGACAGCGACGGGAACGTGCCGGACTGCTGAGCGAGCAGCAGACCCGGCAGCAGGTCGTACCGGTCACCGGGGGCGATGACCGTGCAGTTCTCGGTGAGGCGGCGCAGCACGTTCGGCAGGCTCATCGCGGCGACCACGTTGCCGAGGCTGGGGCGGGACAGCCATTCGTGGGCGCCCTGGATCAGCTGGCCGTCGATCGCGTCGCGCAGACCGGCGACCGTCGGCGCCATGATGATGGGGCTCTCCGGCAGCGCCCCCACGGCGATGCCCTCCGGCACGCGGGCGCGCAGGGCGGTGCGGACGTCGGCGAGGCGGTCCTGGCTGCAGCGGTTCGCGATGACGGCGACGGGCTGCGCATGGTGGGAGTCGAACTCCTGGACCGACAGCGCCGCGACGGTCGCGACCTCCTCCGCGGTGCGGTCCAGCCCGGAGACCACGAGCACCACGGAGGCGCCGAGGTTCGCGGCGGCGGTGGCGTTGAACTGCAGCTCAACGGGGTTGGCGACCTCGTCGTAGTCGGAGCCGAGGATCACCAGGGTGGTGAAGCGCTCCTGCAGCTCCTGGGCGCGCTGCAGCACGCGGGACTGCGCGGCGGCGGGGTCGGAGAACACGAGGTCGTAGTCCACGCCGAGCGCGTCCTCGTAGGTCTGGTCCACGGCGGGATGGCCGGTCAGCAGCTCCACCGCGTGGTCGGGTTCGCTGCTCTTCTTGGAGACGGGGCGGAACACGCCCACGCTCTCCGAGGTGGGGATGAGGGCTTCGAGCAGACCGAGAGCGACGGACGACTTCCCGGTTCTGCCTTCGGGCGATGCAATGTAGACGCAGTGACTCACGGCATCCAGCATAGGCGGGGCCGCGCCGCCGCGAGCTGGGCGGAACGTCCCCTGCTGTGAGGTGGGCGGCGCTGCCCGGCGGTGCCGTGTGAGGGGCGGCTCAGGCCGGGCCGGGGGAGCGGCACGTCCCGGCGGCTCGGCAGTAGCATGGCTGGCATGCTCCGTGTCGCTCTTCGGCCCCGCTTCCTGGGGCTGCTCGCCCTGATGGTCGTTGCGACCATTGTGTGCGGCCTGCTGGCGAACTGGCAGTGGGACCGCGCGAACCGGGCCCGCGACACGTCCGAACAGGTGCAGGCGGCGGCACCCGTCGGCCTCGAGGAGGTCCTCCAGGACGGGGACGTGGTGACGAACGCCGACCAGGGGCGCCTCATCACCGTCACCGGCCGGTTCGACCCGCAGCGCGAAGTGATCGTCCCCAACCGCTTCCTCGACGGCGAGGACGCCGCCGTCATCGTCACCGACTTCGAGGTCACCGACGGTCCGCTCGCCGGCACGCACATCCCGATCGCGCGCGGCTGGATCCCGCAGGACAGCATCGACGGCACCGCCCCCGCCACCGGCGGTGAGGCCGGCTCGCACGTCGGCGACGGCGTCGGCGGGCAGGAGCAGGAGACCGGCGGAGACGCTGTCCCGCAGCCCATTGACCCGCGCACCCTCGACCCCGCCGCCGTTGACGTGACCCCTGCGCCGGAGGGCACCGTCACGTTCGTCGGCCGCCTGGAGGCGTCCGAAGCGGCGGCCGACGGGTTCGTGCGCGACGGGGTCCTCGCCGAGATCTCCACCCCGCTGCTGGTGAACGAGTGGGGCGGCCCCATGGCCGGCGGCTACCTCGCGGTGACCGACGAGGCCGCCGACCACAACCAGAAGGCCGGTGCTGCGCAGCCGAAGGATCTGCGCACCCTGCCGGCGGCCCGCAGCCAGTTCCGGGAGGGACTGGATCTGCAGAATGTGTCGTACATGCTGCAGTGGGTCGCGTTCGGTCTCTTCTTCCTCTACATCTGGTACCGCTCCGTGCGCACCCAGTACCTCGATGAGCGCGCCGCGCGCCGCGAGGAGCTGGAGGCGATGCTCGGCGGGACCGAGCCCACCACCCCTCGCCAAGAAAAGGACAATGCCGGTGACTGAACCCCGTCCGCTCGATGAGACCCAGGTCCGCACTTCGCTCGCGCGCTTCAAAGTGGCGTCGATCGTGGAGGGCGTCGCCCTGCTGATCCTCGTGGTCATCATGATCTTCCGCTACCTCGTGTTCGGCGGGGCTGACGCGAGCGCGTCGGATGTGCAGCTGTGGGAGTCGATCTCGAAGACCTGGAGCCCGATCCACGGCCTCATCTACATGCTGTACGTGGTGCTGTGCTTCGACCTGTGGCTGAAGATGCGCTGGCAGATCGGCCGGCTCCTGCTGCTCATGCTGTTCGGCGTGGTCCCGGTGCTGTCGTTCTTCGGTGAGAAGTGGACCAGCCAGAAGGTCGAGACGGAGCTGCGCGAACGCCCCACCCTCGGCGACAGTGAGCGCTCCGCGAAGCGATAGGATGAGTACCGTGAACCAGACAGACGCAGCACCCGCCAGCCAGACGGCTCAGAACCCCGTCCTCGTGCTCGACTTCGGGGCCCAGTACGCGCAGCTGATCGCGCGCCGGGTCCGCGAGGCGAACGTCTACTCCGAGGTCGTCCCCAACTCGATGCCCGCCCAGGAGATCCTCGCGAAGAACCCCCGCGCCCTGATCCTCTCCGGCGGCCCCTCCAGCGTGTACGCCGACGGCGCACCCCGGCTCGACCCCGCCATCCTCGAGGCCGGCATCCCCGTGCTGGGCCTCTGCTACGGCTTCCAGGCGATGGCCGATGCGCTCGGCGGCCGCGTCGCCGAGACCGGTGTCCGCGAATACGGCGCCACCCGCCTCACCAGCGTGGACGGCGACTCCGTGCTCCTCGCCGGCCAGGACCTCGACCAGAACGTGTGGATGAGCCACGGCGACTCCGTCCACGAAGCGCCCGACGGGTTCACCGTCATCGCTGAGTCCGCCGGCTCCCCGGTCGCCGCGTTCGAGGACGCGCAGCGCCGCCTGTTCGGTGTGCAGTGGCACCCCGAAGTGGGGCACAGCGACCGCGGGCAGGAGATCATCGAGAACTTCCTGGTGCGCGGCGCCGGCATCGAACCCGAATGGACCACCCGCAGCGTCATCGAGGAGCAGGTGGAGCTGATCCGCGAACAGATCGGTGACGGCTCCGCGATCTGCGGCCTGTCCGGCGGCGTCGACTCCGCCGTGGCGGCGGCCCTTGTGCAGCGCGCCATCGGTGAGCGCCTCACTTGCGTGTACGTGAACCACGGCCTGATGCGCAAGAACGAGTCCGAGGAGATCGAGAAGGCGTTCGGCGCCTCCACCGGCGGCGCGAAGCTCGTCATGGTGGATGCTGAGGAGCGCTTCCTGACCGCGCTCGCGGGCATCACCGACCCGGAGGAGAAGCGCAAGACCATCGGCCGCGAATTCATCCGCGTGTTCGAGCAGGCGCAGGAGGACATCCTCCGCGAGCAGGGCGTGGTGGCCGGCACCGGTGACGACGCCCACGCCGAAGCGAAGGCGTTCCTCGTGCAGGGCACCCTCTACCCGGATGTGGTGGAGTCCGGCGGCGGCGACGGCACCTCCAACATCAAGAGCCACCACAATGTGGGCGGCCTGCCCGATGACCTTCAGTTCGAGCTGGTGGAGCCGCTGCGCGCCCTGTTCAAGGACGAGGTCCGCGCCGTGGGCACGGAGCTGGGCCTGCCGGATGAGATCGTGCACCGCCAGCCGTTCCCGGGGCCGGGACTGGGGATCCGCATCATCGGCGAGGTCACGAAGGAGCGCCTGGACGTTCTCCGCGAGGCCGACGCGATCGTGCGCGCCGAACTCACCGCCGCCGGCCTGGACCGGTCCATCTGGCAGTGCCCCGTGGTGCTGCTGGCGGATGTCCGATCGGTGGGTGTGCAGGGTGATCACCGTACCTACGGCCACCCGGTGGTCCTGCGGCCCGTCACCAGTGAGGATGCGATGACGGCGGACTGGGCGAAGGTCCCGTACGACGTCCTGTCCCGCATCTCCAACCGCATCACCAATGAGGTCCGCGAGATCAACCGCGTCACCCTAGACATCACCAGCAAGCCGCCGGGCACCATCGAGTGGGAGTGAGTCGCTAACCCGACTCCGGTCCGGGCTTTCCCGGGGTCCGGCCCCGGTCCCGCTGGCCCGGCACCGCCAGCCCGGCCCCGGTTCCATGCGTTTCAGCGCTCTTGATTCCGATCGAGGGCGCTGAAACGCATTAACCGTGCCGCCGGCCCATTGTGCTGGCGCCGTTTGTCCACACCCCCAGCCGTCCCCACATCCGCGGAGCCCGTCGGCCGGCCGCCGGGGACCGGCGAGGCTGTGGACATGTCGATCCGCTCTGCCCCCGCTGCCGCCCACCCTCGCCCACCGCGTGTTCCACCGGTCCGATGCCGAGGCGCACGGCCTCGGCCCCCACCGGGTGAAGGCCGTGGACCTGCGGTCACTCGGATGCGGCTTCTATGCGCACCGCGACATCGAGGTCACCGAATCGATGCTCGCGAGTGCGGTGGTCGAGCACTACCCGGGAGCGGCGATCACGGGACCGACGGCGGCGCGCATTCACCGGTTGCCGCTGCCGCGGGAGCTGCAGACCTGGCAGGTCGGCCAGCCGATCCACCTGAACGCGCCGGCGGGCACGCGCCGGCGGGACAGCGGTCTCGTGTCATGGAGCCATCGCCGTGTGGACATCGGGACCGCGTTCGTGTCGGGCCGGGTGGTGCTGGCGTCCCGGGTGGACACGTGGCTGGATCCCTGTCCCATGCTTCCGCTGGATGCGCGGGTCGTCATTGCGGATCATCTGGTTCGGCATCCGCGGCGGGGACTGGAGCGTCGGGCGCTGCCGTATGCGTCCGTGGAGGATCTGCGTGCCGCAGTGGAGTCCCGAGTACGCCAGCATGGGATCGCCGCTGCGCGGTCGGCGCTGGCGTTGACGCGGGTCGGGTCGGACTCGCCCCAGGAGACGCGGTGCCGGCTCGGTTGCCACTTCGGCAGGCTGGATGAGCCGGAGCTGAACCCGGTCCTGAGAGGGGCAGGCGGCCGGTGGCTGTTCCAACCGGATTTTCTGTGGCGACACGCTCGGCTGCTCGTGGCGTACGACGGGCAGCCGCACTTCACCAGCGACCGTGCAGTCCATGATCAGGATCGGGCGCTGGACCTGCAGGCGCTCGGTTTCACGGTGCTGCGTCTGTTCCGAGATCACCTGCCTGCGCCGCGGTTGCATGCGTCCGACGACCAGGTCCGAGCGGCACTCGCGAACAGCCCGGCGGTGGCGCTGGTGCGACGCGCGCTCGAAGCGGCGTGACCGGCCCGTCAGGGGCCCGGCGCCGGGCGACCCCGGTTCCATGCGTTTCAGCGCACTCGTTCACGATCGAGCGCGCTGAAACGCATGCAACGCGGAAAGGGGGCCGCCGCCCTCAGCCCTGCGGCGCTGACACGGGATGGTGGTAGGTGAACTGCTGCGCGGTCGGGGTGTAGCCGAGCTTGCGGTACAGCTTGTCGGCGCCGGTGGGGGAGTCGGCATCGACCTGCAGCTCTGCGGTGGTGAACCCGGCGGCGCGGTACGTCTCCTGGAACACGGTCAGCAGGCTGGAAGCGGCGCCGAGGCCGCGCGCGTCCCCGCTGACCCCGAGGTATTCGGCGTGCGCCGTGGTCCCGTCGGCCGAGGACCCCGTGATGAGGGCGCCGACGATGCCGCGCTCCGGGTGCTCCGCAACGAAATCGAGGTCCCATGCGTGGCCGGCGAGCATCTCGACCCGCTCCTCGAACTCCTCGAACGTCTCCCGGTAGTAGTTGAAGTGATCGCGGAACGCGAGCTCGAGGACCCGGTGCAGCTCCTCCTTGTCCTCCTGCGACTCGACCGTGCGGATCACGAGGTCGCCCGAATCGGCGGTGTTCGTGGCGGCGTAGCGCGGGTCGTCCCGCTCGGACTCGGTGGTCGCAGCGGGGCTCAGCGGGATCTGCATGGTCAGCCAGGTGCGGACCTTCTCGAACCCCGCGCGCTCCAGTGCTGCCATGCGCACCGCGTGCTCAGCCTCGACCTCCGCCACCAGCATCGACTCGGCGAGGCCGCGCTCCGCGGAGATCTCCCCGGCGGTCTGCATCAGCCACTGCACCATGACGTCGGCGACCGCGTCGGCCGACGGGTGCGTCGGATCGATGGCCCACACCGCGTTGATGCGACCGGCCGCGCGGTCCTGCGCGATCGCCCAGCCGACGGGGTCCGGTCCCGCCTGGATCGACGCTTCGTCCGCGACCTCCGGGGCATCGCCGGCGTACACGAACATCGTGTGGTGGCGGGATTCGAACTTGTTGAGGCTCTCGGTGACGTCGATGGTGTGCGAGCCGGCGCTCAGTCGTGCGACGCGGGCGCAGGCCTCGCGGGCGGCGTCAGTGCCGGCGGTGTCAGGATCGATCGGTCGGACAGTGATGGCCGGTGCAGCGTTGGTCATGGTCTCCAGGGTACCGAGAAGGGTGCCCGGGCAGTCCGGGAGGGCGGTCGGCCGGGACCGAATTCGGGCAGCGGTGTCCGACGACCCGGTCGGTCCCCCGCGGCTCAGCCCGCTGCCACCACGGACCCCGTCGGCCCCGTTCCGGCGCCGCTGAGCTGGCGTCAGTTGTGGGTGCGCAGCGGCAGCTGCTTGACGAACAGCGACAGGATCAGTGCCAGCACCGCGAACGGGACGGCAGCCATGAACACGGAGTGCATTGCATCGCCCATGCCGGCCTGGATGGCCTCCACCAGCGGCGCCGGCATGTGGGACAGCGCCCCCGGGTCCAGCACGGCGTTGGATTCGCCGCCGGCGGGCACACCACCGGATGCGGCGAGCTTCTCCTTCAGCGGTGCGGGCAGCTCCGCGATCCGCTTCTGAATCGACGGTTCGGTGTTCGCGGCGAGGACGGAGCCGAGCACGGCGATGCCGACCGTGGATCCGACATTGCGGAAGAACTGCACCGACGAGGTCGCCACGCCGAGGTCCGTCTGCGCGACCGCGTTCTGCACCACCAGCATGTAGGTCTGCATCGACATGCCCAGTCCGATGCCGATCACGCTCATCGCGCCGGTCAGGGCCCACGAGGACGACTGGTGGTCCAGCAGGGTCAGCAGGATGTAGCCGACGAGCATGGTTGCCGCGCCGCCGATGAGGATCATCTTGTAGCGGCCGATCTTCGTGATCACGAGGCCCATCACGATGGAGGACAGCACGAGGGCGATGTTCAGCGGGATCAGGATCGCGCCGGACTCGGTCGCGGACACCCCGAGGGATGCCTGCGCGAACACGGGGATGTAGATGATGGCGCCGAACATGGCGACAGCGATCGCGAAGCTCGCCAGGATCGACACCGCCACCACCCGGTTCGCGAGGATCCTCAGCGGGATCAGCGGGGAGGGCACGCGCAGCTCGATGAGGACGAACACGATCAGCAGGGCCGCAGCCGCGGCGTACATGCCGAGGATGACGGGGCTGGTCCACGGATGCTGCGAGCCGCCCCAGGAGGTGGCGAGCAGGGCGAGTACGAGGCCTGGAATCAGGGTCGCCATGCCCCAGTAGTCGATGGGGGAGCGGTCACCGCGGTGGTCGAGGTGCATGTAGCGGATGATGAACCAGAGGGCGAGAGCGCCGAGTGGCAGCGTCATGTAGAACAGCCAGCGCCAGCCGAGGGCGTCGGTGATGACGCCGCCGAGCAGTGGGCCGGCGATGGAGGAGATGCCGAAGGTGGCGCCCATCAGGCCCTGGTACTTGCCGCGCTGGCGCGGCGGGATGATGTCGCCGATGATCGTCTGCGACAGCGGCATGAGGGTGCCCATGCCGATGCCCTGTACGGCGCGCGCGAAGACGAGGAACCAGAAGTTCTGGGATGCGCCGGCGAGGATCGAGCCCAGCAGGAACACTACGAGCCCGCCGATGTAGAAGGCGCGGCGGCCGAAGATGTCGGAGAACTTGCCGACGATCGGCACCGCGACCGCGCTCGCCAGCATGGCGGAGGTCGCGATCCACGAGTAGTGCTCCATGCCGTGCAGCTCAGCGACGATCCGGGGGAGGGCGGGGCCCACGATGGTCTGGGAGATCGACGCCACGAACATGCCGAGCATGAGGCCGGCGAAGATGAGCTTGCCGCTGCGGTCCAGGCCGGTGAACTCCACGGGCGCCGGGGCGTGTTCGATCTGTTCGGGGGTCAGCGCCGGCATGTCCGAGGTGGTGGTGCCGCTGATGGTGCCGCTCGCGCGGACGGCGCTGCCGGTGACGGCGCCCCTGTCCATAGGTGCGTTCATCGAAGTCCTTCTGTTAGGGGGGGGATCGGCGGAGGGTCTGAGTGAACGTGCGATCCGAACGCCTCCAACCCTACGGTTATTGCAGTCACTGCACAATTGCACTGTGTGCAGGCCTTGTGTGACACTGACCAAATGGACGCCCAGAACCCGTCGGCCGACGGATGCCGCCCCACCCCGAGCCTGCGGGAGCGGAAGAAGGAGCAGGCGCGCGCAGCGATGCACCGCGCCGCCCTTGAGCTCACCTGTGAGCACGGCAGCACCTGCATCACCGTGGAGCAGATCGCCGACCGGGCAGGGGTGTCCCCGCGCACCTTCTTCAACTACTGGCACACGAAGGAACAGGCGATCCTCGGGCACGACCCGCACCGCATCGCCCACCTCGGCACGCTGCTGCGGGAGCGCCCGGGCGACGAGGCTCCCGAGGACTCCATGATCGTGCTCAGCCGTGCGTATATCGACACGGCACCGAACGATCCGGAGCTGCAGGAGATGCGCCGCGCGGTGCTCAAGCGCGAGCCCGCGCTCGGTCATCTCTCCATGGATGCCGCCAATGAGGTCCAGTGGGAGCTGATCCAGATCATGCATGAGCGACTGCTGGAGCAGTCGCCTGACCTGGGTGATGACGAAGCGTGGCAGCGCTCGGCTCTGGTGGTGCTGCATGCGTTCGCTTCTATCCGGGCGGCGTTCGTGACCGCGATGCGGCAGAACGTGTCGGTCGCTGAGGCGCTGGAGTCGATCGAGGCGGTGCGCGCGGCCATCATTCAGGAGCGCGGCGCGCGCGCCTGAGGGGGCCGACGGGTCTTCGTCCTGCACCGGTGCCGCGCTGCGGCAGCGCCGCACCCAGTGGTGCGCAACAATTGTCTGGCCTCGACGCCGTGATACTCCCGTGATCTGATGTTCATCCGAGTGAGGCCCATTTGTTGCAGAAGCGTGACAATGTGTGAGCGGCCATAGTGTCCGGCGATGCCTCGAGCGGGTGCCCGCTATATGCCGTTATGTCCGTCCTGAGAGCGGTCTGATTGACTGCGTGCGACCATCTCGCCCGCTTCATGTTCGGATAACAATGAACCGAGAAAGTGTTCTCGCATCCTGAATGATTCCAGGTCGTGATCAGGAAGCGGTGTGTACATTCTTTTTCGGAAGCGCCGGTTGGTGCTGGGCCGCGGTGTCGCACCGATCGGCGCCGGGCCGCCACGATTACCGAGGGAAGGAATCCTCATGACTTTCAAGGGCAACATCAACGAACTGCAGAGCGCCGAGGTCGTCGACTCCACCGGCGACAAGCTGGGCAAGGTCGGCCAGCTGTACCTCACCGATGGTTCACAGGAGCCGTCGTGGGTGACCGTGAACCTGGGTCTCTTCGGCAGCAAGGAGACCTTCATTCCGCTGGCTGACGCCAAGTTCGACAACGGCGTCATCACCGTTCCCTACGAGAAGTCCTTCATCAAGGATGCTCCGAACGTGGAGGACGACGGCAAGATCGACCACAAGGAAGAGGAAGAGCTCTACCGCTACTACGGCGTCGCCGGTCACGGCGCTGCCGGCCAGGGCGGTCGCCGCGACAACGACCTCGATCGCGAAGCCGGTGTCGCCGGCGGCGCCGGCCATGATCGCCGCGACAACGACCTCGACCGCGAAGCCGGTGTCGACGGCGGCGTCGGCCACGACCGCCGCGATGCTGCTGACCAGGACCGTCGCGATGTCGCTGACCGCGACCGCACCGACGTCGACGACGCCGACGGTGTCACCCTGCACGCCGAGCGCGCTGAGGTCGGCACCGAGCGCAAGGAGACCGGCCAGGCACGCCTGCGCAAGTACGTGGTCGAGGAGACCGAGCAGGTCGAAGTCCCGGTTCGTCGCGAAGAGGTCGTCCTCGAGCGCGAGCCCGGCAGCGGCAAGACCGGCGGCACCATCGGCGGCGGCACCGACGAGGATATCACCGTGACCCTCCACGAGGAGCGCCCGGTCGTCTCCAAGGAGACCGTGGAGACCGAAAAGGTCCGCCTCGGCACCAAGACCGTTGAGGACACCGAGACCGTCAGCACCACCGTTGCTCACGAAGAGGTCGACCTCGAGACCGGCGAGCAGCGCGGCGACGTCACGGGCGACAAGCGCGACATCTGATGGCACTGACGCGCCCCTGAGCGCACATGAAGAAGCGCCCCACCGGACGGGAAGTCCGGTGGGGCGCTTCGTGTGGTCGGGGAATCACCAGTTGCCGGGCGTCATGACCTGTCTCTGCGGATTGGCGGTGACAGTGGCGGACCAGCCGTTGGTCGTTGTGAACGTGCCGGTGTGTGCGACCCACCAGGTGACCGAGTTTCCGGGGCAGTAGCGGTTGCTGGGGCTGAAGTGCACGCGCAGACTGGTGGTCGCCCAACTGGGAACCCGCTGGCCCCTGGTTGCGGTCACCGTCTTCTGCGTGGCGGTGCCGCGCCAGGAGAAGGTGAAGGCGCTGTAGCGGCGCCCGTCTGACAGGGTCACGGTCCTCAGGTCGGTGAGTCGCCAGTAGGGGGCGTCCCGGGAATCGATGGTCACCCCGTAGTTCCGGGCGGAGGTGTTCACCATGCCGAGCGGGTAGTACAGGATAGTGGTCACGTTCGTTGCGGTGGCGTCCACGGTGGGGGAGAGGTCGGTGGTCTCCGTGCCGTCGATGACCATTCTCCGGTTGAATACGGAGAAGCCGTACGCGGCCGTGTTCTCGTTGTTGACCATGTTGGAGTATCGCAGCTGGGTGGCACAGCAATTGCCGTAGTTGTCCCAGGTGTAGCTGTACATGCTCGACCAGGAGGTGGACAGGTCGTACCTGGGCTGGGCGCCGCTTTTGGCATATGCCGGCGCGGCAGTCGCGACGGCGACGACGGGGCTGGCCCACGCCGCACCTCGCATGAGTGCCCGGCGGCGGATTCGTGGCTCAGTGGTCGGGGGTGTGGACATGGTGCCTCCTGGCGGGAATGGTGGTGCGGTGCAACGCCCTCACCATATTCACCGACCGACCGGAAAAGAAGGTTACCCGCCTTGGTGGTCGGGCGCTCGGTGGTCAGCAGAGCGGAACCCCAGGTCAGAGGGGTAGGACGATCGCATGAAGGTTTTGAGTTCGGTCGAAGGAGACTCCCGTGGGCTCCAGGCGCGAGGAGGGCCCGCACTGCCTCAGCAGCACGGGCCCTCTGTTGCGGGGAGTCCGTCGGACTCGCCCCACCGCAGCCGGCGGGACGGTCACACGATCACTTGCGCCCCTGGTTCGCCACCGCTTCGGCGGCCTTGCGGGCGGCTTCGGCGTCGAGGTACTCGCCGCCGCGGACCGTCGGCCGGAAGTCCTCATCCAGCGTGTACACCAGCGGCTGGCCGGTGGGGATGTTGAGGCCGGCGATGTCCTCATCGGAGATGTCGTCCAGGTACTTCACGAGGGCGCGCAGGGAGTTGCCGTGCGCGGCGACCAGCACGGTCTTCCCGTCGGCGAGGTCCGGCTTGATGCTGGACTCCCAATACGGCAGGAAGCGGTCGATGACCTGCTTGAGCGCCTCCGCGTGAGGCATCTCGTCACCGAGGCCCTGGTAGCGGGGGTCGTTGTCCTGCGCGAACTCGCTGTCCGCTTCGATGTTCGGCGGGGGAGTGTCGAAGGAGCGGCGCCATGCCATGAACTGCTCCTCGCCGTACTTCTCCAGCGTCTCCGCCTTGTCCAGGCCCTGCAGGGCGCCGTAGTGGCGCTCGTTGAGGCGCCAGTCGCGCTTCACGGGGATCCAGTGGCGGTCGGCCTCATTGAGCGCCAGGTTCGCGGTGGAGATGGCGCGGCGCAGCAGGGAGGTGTGCACAACGTCCGGGAGCAGGCCGGCCTCCTTGATGAGGCGGCCGCCGTTGACGGCCTCCTTCTCACCCTGGGCGGTGAGGGGGACGTCCACCCAACCGGTGAACAGGTTCTTCTCGTTCCAGTCGCTCTGGCCGTGGCGGAGCAGAATCAATGTGTGGGTCATGCCCCGCAGTCTACCGGCGCACCCTCAAGCCTCCACGAGGATCGTCACCGGTCCGTCGTTCACCAGGGACACCTGCATATGTGCCCCGAACTCGCCCTCCGCCACGGTGAGGCCCCGGGAGCGAAGCTCCTCGACCACCCGCGCCACCAGCGGCTCGGCGACCGGGCCGGGCGCCGCCTGGTTCCACGACGGCCGGCGGCCCTTGCGGACGTCCGCGTACAGGGTGAACTGTGAGACCACCAGGATCGGGGCGTCCAGATCGGTCGCGGACTTCTCACCGGAGAGGATCCGCAGCTCCGCGATCTTCCGGGCAATGGTCTGCACCTGCTCCTCGCCGTCGTCATGGGTGACGCCGAGCAGGACCAGCAGGCCTTCGGAGTCGATCCGGGAGTGGTCGCGGCGCTCTCCGGTGTCGTCGTCGAGCACGGCGACGGACGCGGAGCTCACTCGCTGCAGAACTGCGCGCATCGGTGGTCCTTCCTCAGCCCTGGCGGTGCTGGTCGAACGTGGTGGGGTTCGGCAGGTGGGACGGCTGTGGCACCCGTCGGCGGTTCCACGGCGCCCTGACCGGCGTCGGCGGGGACAGTGTGGGGCGCCGCCACAGAGAGTGCTCGTCCTGTTCGTCGGCGCGGTTGGCGGTGGCCGCGAGGTGGATCTCCATCGCGCTGGGCTGGGGGACCGGCGCCATCGGGATTGTGGGGTCGTGGTGGAAGTCCGCGGCCGACGGGCCCTGCCCGTCCGCCGATTCCTGCACGCCCTCGTCCATCGCCTGCCGGGTGTCGGTGGTCGGCGCACCGGAGGACAGCACCTCCGATTCGAGCTCCGCGGGTGGTTCGACCGGTGGGACGGCGGTGGAGGGGTCGATGATGAGACCTCCCGGCATGGGGCCGGTGTAGCGGCGGCCCTGTTCGGAGACCTCCACCCAGGTCTCCGCCACGCGCACCATCGCTTCGGTGGCGACCTCCCAGTCGCGCTCCTGCTGGCGGTGCGGGCCGGTGGCCAGCGACAGCACCACGCCGGCGGCGCGCAGCGCCAACTCCTGCGGGTCCACGCGGCGCGCGAACACCGGATACCACTGGCGGATCACCCCGGCGACGCGCTCGTGCACGTCCAGCGGGATGCGCTTGAGGTTCGCGTAGTCGGCGAGCACGGAGATGTGGGCGAACATGCAGGCGAGGTCGTCCGCGCGGCGGCCGGGGCCGATGGTGTCGATGTCCAGGACGCCGACCACGCGGCCGCGGTCCACGAACACCTGCGCTTCGTAGAAGTCGCCGTGGACCACATCGGTGGGCTGCTGCCCGATGCGGGACTCAACGCGCGCCAGGCCCGTGGTGATGCGGTGCACGAGCACGTCGAGGCGGTCCTGCAGCTGCGGCATCGAGCTGGCGACCACACCGGCGTAGAAGCCGGCGGACTCGGTCCAGGCCGGGCGGTGGGTGCCGGCGAACATGTGCGAGGGGAACCGGTCGAGCAGGGCGATGAGGTCCTCCGCAGAGCAGGCCTCGGGGCCGTCCTCCACGAGGGCCTGCGCGAGGACGGTGCCGGGCAGTTCGGCGAGGACCACGAGACCGGAGCGGTGGGCGAGGACCTGCGGGACCGGGACGCCGGCGCGCAGCAGCTCGTTGTGCTGGGCGACCACTTCGCCGGAGGTGTGCGGCTGCATCACCTTGAGGTACACGGTGCGGTCCGCGAGCGCGGCCTTGAGGACTGCGCGGCGGCCGGGCCGGTAGGAGACGACCTCCACGGGGATGGGGGTGCCCGGGGCGTAACCGGTGGGGATGCCGAGGTCGATGAGGGTGCGGTGCAGTACGTCGGGGTAGCAGACGTGCTGGAGGGCGGGCAGCCACGGGTCGTTCGGGTAGCGCCAGACGCGGACGTTCATGTCGCCGTCGGTCATGACGAGGGACTGCTCGGGGCTGAGGACGTTCTTCTCCGCTTCGCCGATGTGGGCGGCGACGCCGAACAGTTCGTCGCGGGGTTCGGCGTCGGGGCCGTCGAGCTTCGGCCAGCGCACGCGGGTGCGGAACAGGGCCTTGGTGGAGCGGGAGGGTCGGTGGTCCACCTGGTCGAGGGACCAGGAGTCGAGGATGCCGCCGGCGTTGGTGACGGCCGCCTCCAGAACGCTGCCGGCCTGGGGACTCGTCAGCAGTTCCGAACCGTCCAGAGAGAGAACCATGGGGGCTATTCTGGCAGGCTTTCATCCGTGCCGCCTACGATGGCGGGCATGAGCTCTGACAATGACCTGAAGCTGTCCGCGCCGAAGCCGGAGCTGGGCGGCAATCTGCTCGGCCCCGAGCCCACGCTGCTGCCCGAGGACGGCCCCGATGAGGCCGTGTCACAGGCGTTCGGTGAGGGCCGTGACCTGCGCGCCATCGCCGCGGAGCATCCGACCTCGTCGCTCGCGTGGGCGATGCTGGCCGATGAGTCCATGCTCGATGGTGACGTGGTCGCCGCCTACGCCTTCGCCCGTGTGGGCTACCACCGTGGGCTGGATGCGCTGCGCCGCGCTGGGTGGCGGGGGCAGGGCCCGGTGCCGGCGGACCATGCCCCGAACCGCGGGTTCCTGCAGTGCCTGGTGATCCTCGGCCGCGCCGCCGAGATGATCGGTGAGGACGATGAAGTGGCCCGCATCAACGACTTCATCCGTGACTGCGACCCGAGCCTGGTGGCTCCTGCGGAGGGCGGCTGCTGCGGCGGCGCCTGCTGCTCCTGACCGCTGCCTGCGCGGCGTCCCTGCCGCCTGACCCTGTGCCGACGGCCGTTCACCCTGTGGGGTGGGCGGCCGTTCGTCGTCCCGGCGGGCCGACGGATGCCGGGCCATGATGGTTGCGTTCCTATCTAGATAGGTTTCATACTGAGTGGGTGAACCAATCCGTCCGCCCCTCGAAGCGGGCAGCAGAGCCCGCAGCTCCCGCAGCCCCTGCCGCACCGGGCGCCGCGGCGCCCCCCGTGGTCCCGCAGGCCTGGGCGCGCGCCGTCATGCCCACCGCGATCCTCGCGTGCCTCACCGCCGAGGACCTCCACGGGTACGCCCTCGCGCTGCGGCTGGACGAGCGGGGTCTCGGCAAGCCGAAGGGCGGTTCGCTCTACCCCGTCCTCGCCCGCCTGGAGGCCGACGGGTGCATCACCGCCACCTGGGTCGACGGCGACGCCGGCCCCGGCCGCAAGCAGTACGCCATCACCGCGGCAGGCCGCGACCGGCTCGCCGATGAGCGCGCCGCCTGGACCGCGGTCCGATCCGCCATCGCCCCGCACAGCACAGGGCAGGACAGCGATCAGCACGAAGGAGAGGACTCATGAGCACCAGTGGCGACGACCGCAGCCCCGAGGGCGCCGGGTGGGCCGCACGCGCCGAATTCGCCCTCGTCATGCGCCACGAAGCGGACGCTGATGCCGCTGACGCGGCGATTCAGCGAGCCCTGCGCGACATCGACGGCTCCGGCCAGAGCGCTGACGACGCCCTCGGCGATCCCGACGAGTGGGCGGACGCCCAAGCAGCGCAGTGGCGGGAGGACGCCGCCCCCGTGTTCGAAACCGGCCCCACCGTGGACCTGCGCACCTTCCTCATCGGCGTCCCCGCCGGTGCGACCGTGCTGTCCGTCCTCTTCTTCGTGGTGGAGCTGATCCAGGACGGACTGCGCATGCAGCACTCCCTGATGTCGGTGCTGTTCCCCCTCCTGCTGTCCGTGCTCATGCTCATCCTCATCGCCGTGTACGAACGGATCGAAGCGAGGGCCGGGATGCTGATCGCGGGCGCGGTCTGCGTGGTGCTGGGCCTCGCAGGCGCGAGTCTCATCGCCCTGGCCGCCGCGTTCGGCAACATCGGCTTCGGTGAGGCCTCCACTTTCTGGGGCCTGGCGCTGGTCGCCGGATACGCCCTGCTCACCGCGGTGGTCTCCGCCGTTGTGCTCACCCTCATCCCTGCGCCGGAGAGCCGATCCGCGGCAGCGGCGCCCGTCGGCCCCCTCAGCGATGCCGATTGGGAGAAGCGCTTCCTCGCCGCTGCCCGCCGGCGCCGCTCCGTGCGGGAGGCGCAGCGCACGCAGGCGCTCGCGGAGGCCCGCACCCACGTTGCCGAGACCGGGGCATCGATGCAGGAGGAGTTCGGCAGCCCGGAGGGCTACGCGCAGCGTCTGATCGAAGAGCCCGGCCTCGCGAAGCGGCGCACATCCCTGATCCGGTTCATCGCGCTGCTCGGCATCGGCGGGGTCCTCATCTCCACGGCGTTCAGCGACGGTTCCCCGTCGGTGGGGGAGTGGGTCTTCATCGGACTGTGGGTGCTGCTGGTGGTGCTGGGCGTCGGGGAGCAGATCCGTCACCGTCGGGAGGCTCGTGAGGGAAAGGACAAGGGAGCGACCGGTAGACTGCAGGAGTGAGCGGGGCTCGCAGCACAGTGCCGGTGCACGTGCAGCGGTCGGCCCCGCCGTTTCGTGTGTGCGTTAGGAGTTCTCATGCCCGCCATTGTGATCGTCGGAGCCCAGTGGGGCGACGAAGGAAAGGGCAAGGCCACCGACCTGCTCGGTGAGCGCGTCGACTACGTCGTCAAACCCAACGGCGGCAACAACGCCGGCCACACCGTGGTGGTGGGCGGTGAGAAGTTCGAGCTGAAGCTCCTGCCCGCCGGCATCCTCTCCGAGAACGCCACCCCCGTCATCGGCAACGGCGTGGTGGTCAACCTCGAAGCGCTCTTCGAGGAGATCGACGCCCTCCAGTCCCGCGGCGTGGACACCTCCCGCCTGCGCATCAGCGCCAACGCCCACATCGTGGCGCCCTACCACCAGACCATCGACAAGGTCAGCGAACGGTTCCTCGGCAAGCGCGCCATCGGCACCACCGGCCGCGGCATCGGCCCCACCTACATGGACAAAGTGGGGCGCCTCGGCATCCGCGTGCAGGACCTCTTCGACGCCTCGATCCTCCGCCAGAAGGTCGAAGGCGCCCTTCACCAGAAGAACGAACTGCTGGTGAAGCTGTTCAACCGCCGCGCGGTGGACGCCGATGAGATCACCGAGCAGCTGCTGAGCTACGCCGAGCGCCTGCGTCCCATGGTCGTGGACACCACCATCATGCTCAACGACGCCCTCGACAAGGGCGAGGTGGTGCTGATGGAGGGCGGCCAGGCCACGTACCTGGACGTCGACCACGGCACCTACCCGTTCGTGACGTCCTCGAACCCGACCTCCGGCGGCGCCTGCGTCGGCTCCGGAGTGGGCCCCACCCGCGTGGACCGCGTCATCGGCATCGTCAAGGCGTACACCACCCGCGTGGGCGCCGGCCCGTTCCCCACCGAACTGTTCGATGAGTGGGGTGAGTTCCTTCAGACCACCGGCGGTGAGGTGGGCGTCAACACCGGTCGCCCCCGCCGCTGCGGCTGGTACGACTCCCTCATGATCCGCCACGCCGTCCGCATCAACGGCTTCACCGACATCGTCCTCACCAAGCTCGACGTCCTCACCGGCATCGAGGAGATCCCCCTGTGCATCGGCTACGAGGTCGACGGGGAGGTCCACCACGACATGCCGATGACCCAGACTGAGTTCCACCACGCCCAGCCCGTGTACGAGACGATGCCGGGCTGGACTGAGGACATCACCGGCGCCCTCACCTTCGAGGACCTGCCCCAGAACGCGCAGAACTACGTCAAGCGCCTCGAAGAGCTCGCCGGCTGCCGCATCTCCGCCATCGGTGTGGGGCCCGGCCGCGAAGCCACCATCCAGGTGCACCCGCTGCTGCCGGAACCCGTCGGCGAAGGGAGCTGAGTGGCACCCCCTCGCCCCATCCCCATCGACACCGGCACAGCCGCCCTGCGCAGCTGGCTGACCGAGCGCGAGAATGCGACCCGCACCGATCGCGCCACCGCGGTCCGCTTCACCCTGCAGGTCCTCGCCGAGGAGCACCCCGGCCGGTCGGTCGAGCTGCGCGTCCCGCCGTTCGGCGCCGTCCAGCTGATCGCCGGCACCACCCACACCCGCGGCACCCCGCCGGCCGTGGTGGAGATGCCTGCCGAGACCTGGCTGCGCCTCGCCACCGGGGAGCTGTCCTGGGCCGACGGATGCGCGCCCGGCGGGGGCATCACCGCATCCGGTGAGCGCTCGAACCTCGCCGACGTCCTGCCCGTCCCGATCGCCCGCCGCACCGCCCGCGCCCACGCTGCTGACACCGGCGCCGCCGACGCAGGCCGCACCGATGCCGGCGCCGCCGACGCGGCGGGGGAGGGGCCCCGATGACCGACCCGCTCGCCGATGCCCTCGACCACACGCCCGAGCGCGCCCGCGTGCAGTTGGAGATCGCCGTCCAGGACCTGCCCGGCCTCGTGGTCGCCGCCCACGGCGGCGCCGACCGCGTGGAGCTCTGCGTGGACCTGGAGGCCGACGGGCTCACCCCGCCGATCGACCTGACCCGCGCCGCTGTCGCCCTCGCCGACGACCTGGTCGCCTCCCGCGACGCCCGGCCCCTCTTCGGCGTGCACGTGCTCGTGCGCTCGCGGCCCGGCTCGTTCGTCTACAGCGCCGACGAGATCGAGCAGATGCGCGCCCAGGCCGTTGAGGCGGTCCGGGCCGGGGCGCACGGCATCGTCATCGGCGCCCTCACCGGCAGTGCCGAGCCGGCGCTCGACATGGACGCCCTCGCCATCTGGCGCGACGCGGCGCTCGCCGAAGCACAGGCCCAGGGCCGCAGCCTGCAGCTCACCTGCCACCGCGCCATCGACCGCCTCACGGACGCGGCCCGCATCGCCGCCGTCACCGACCTGTTCGCTGCCGGCTTCCACCGCATCCTCACCTCCGGCGGCGCCGACCGCGCCCCCGACGGGACCGACTGCCTGCGCGCCATGGTGGAGCAGGCCGAGGACCTGATCGACATCCAGGCCGGCGCCGGCATCCGCGCCGCAACCACCCGCGACCTGCTGCAGGCCACCGGAGTGCCCGCCGTGCATCTGTCCGCCCGCGGCACCGAACCACAGGAACTGACCGACGTGCCGGCAGCGCTGCGCGCACTGCTGAAGGCCGACGGACGCAGCGCAACCGCGCCCACCACCCTGACCGACCCCGCGCAGGTGCGCGCCATCGCCGACCTGCTCGACCTCTGAGTGCCGCAGCCACAGCTGCTGAGCGCCCACCACCAGACAGAAGAAGGATCCATGAACTCCCACGCCGCTGACACCCCCGACAACCGCCCCACCGAGCAGCAGCCCCACACCGCCGAGGACGGCACGATCGACCACGGCGGCGACGTCATCCTCGTGCGCCGCGGCCGCCGCCTCAACCTCGGCGGCGCCGTGGTCATCGCCCTGCTCATCGGCGCCCTCGTCGGCCTCGTCTGGGGACTCATCGCCCGCGTGGACTCCCTCAACACCCTGATGCTCGGCGTGCTCAACGGCGCCCTGTTCATCGGCGGCGCCCTCGCCCTCATCGCCGTCATCATCGACATGATCATGGACAAGCGCACCCAGCGCGGCAGCGCCGAACCCCGCAGGGCCGGCACCCGTCGGCCCTGAATGACCACCGCGTGCGCCCGTCATGCATAATGGATGGGTGAAACGCGGTGATGGACAGCTCTCGCACGACCTTCTGCCCGGCGATCGGCGCCCCCAGGACGAATGCGGGGTCTTCGGAGTATTCGCCCCCGGCGAGGACGTCTCGACTCTGACCTACTTCGGTCTCTACGCCCTGCAGCACCGAGGCCAGGAGTCAGCAGGAATCGCCACCTCCACCGGTGAGCAGATCCTCGTCTACAAGGACATGGGGCTCGTCTCCCAAGTGTTCGACGACGGCACCCTGAAGTCCCTCACCGGCCATATTGCGATCGGCCACACCCGCTACGCCACCACCGGCGCTTCCGAATGGGTCAACGCCCAGCCCACCCTCGGGCCCCGCCCGAACGGCACGGTCGCCCTCGCCCACAACGGCAACCTCGTCAACACCGGCGAACTGGTCCGCCTGCTCGAAGAGCACCAGGCCGGCGCCAAGGCCATCGGAGAGATCTCCAAGGGCAACACCACCGACACCGCCGTCGTCACCGCCCTGCTCAACCGCCCCGGCACGATGCATCAGGCGATCCGCGAAGTCATGCCGATGATCCGCGGCGCCTACTGCTTCGTGATGATGACCGAGGACTCCCTGTTCGCCTGCCGCGACCCCCAGGGTGTGCGGCCGCTCGTCCTCGGGCGCCTCGAGCGCGGCTGGGTCGTCGCCTCCGAAACGGCAGCGCTGGACATCGTCGGCGCCAGCTTCGTGCGCGAAGTGCGCCCCGGCGAAATGATCTGGATCAACGCGCAGGGCCTGCACAGCGAACAGGTGATGGAGCCGAAGCCCAAGGGGTGCGTGTTCGAATACGTGTACCTCGCCCGCCCCGACACCCGCATCGCCGGCCGCTCCGTCAACGAATCCCGCATCGAAATGGGCCGCCAGCTCGCCCGCGAGCACAAGGTCGATGCGGACCTCGTCATCCCCACCCCGGAGTCCGGCACCCCCGCGGCTATCGGCTACGCGCAGGAGTCCGGCATCCCCTACGGCCAGGGCATGGTGAAGAACGCCTACGTGGGCCGCACCTTCATCCAGCCCACGCAGACGCTCCGCCAGCTCGGCATCCGCCTCAAGCTCAACCCGCTGAAGGAGATGATCGACGGCAAGCGCCTCGTGGTCATCGACGACTCCATCGTGCGCGGCAACACCCAGCGCGCCGTGGTGCGCATGCTGCGCGAGGCCGGCGCCACCGAGGTGCACGTGCGGATCTCCGCGCCGCCCGTGCGCTGGCCCTGCTACTACGGCATCGACTTCGCGTCCCGTGCCGAACTGATCGCCAACGGACTCGACACCGAGGACATCGCCCGCTCCATCGGCGCCGACTCCCTCGGCTACATCAGCTACGACGGCATGATCGCCGCCACCGAACAGCCGCGCGAGACCCTGTGCTCCGCATGCTTCACCGGTGACTATCCCATCCCGCTGCCCGAGGCGCTCTCCACCGACCACGAGCAGCTCGACATCACGGAGGCAGAGACCGGATCATGAACGACAGCGTCACCTACGCCAGCGCCGGCGTCGACATCCACGCGGGCGACCGCGCCGTTGAGCTCATGAAGAGCGCCACCGCCAAGACCCACGGCGACACCGTCCTCGGCGGCGTCGGCGGCTTCGCCGGCCTGGTGGACGTCAGCGAGCTCAAGGACTACCGCCGCCCCCTCCTTGCCTCCTCGACCGACGGGGTCGGCACCAAGCTCGCCATCGCCCAGGGCCTCGACATCCACGACACCATCGGCCGCGACCTCGTCGCCATGGTCGTGGACGACATCGTCGTCTCCGGCGCCAAGCCCCTGGCGATGACCGACTACATCGCCTGCGGAAAAGTGGTCCCCGAGAAGATCGCCGACATCGTCCGCGGCGTCGCCGAAGGCTGCCAGCTCGCCCAGACCCCGCTGGTGGGCGGCGAAACCGCCGAGCACCCCGGTGTGATGGCCGAGGACGACTACGACGTCGCCGGCGCGGCCGTCGGTGTGGTCGAAGCCGACCAGATGCTCAGCGCCGACCGGGTCCAGGCCGGTGACGTGGTCATCGGCATGGACGCCTCCGGTCTCCACTCCAACGGCTACTCCCTGGTCCGCGCCGTCGTCGCCAGCGCCGGGAAGAAGTTCGAGGACCACATCGACGACTTCGGCCGCACCCTCGGTGAGGAGCTGCTGGAGCCCACCCGCATCTACTCCGCGGACATGCTCGCGCTGCTCGCCGAGCTCGGCTGCGAGAAGCTGCACGCCCTCAGCCACATCACCGGCGGTGGCCTCGCGGCGAACGTGGCGCGCGTGATCCCGACGGACCTCTCGGTGCGGATCGACCGCTCCAGCTGGGCGCCCGCCCCGGTGTTCCACCAGGTGCAGGCGTGGGGCCGGGTGCCGCTGCTGGACCTGGAAGCGACCCTCAACATGGGCCTCGGCATGGTCGCCGTCGTCTCCGCTGACGCTGCTGATGACGCCCTCGCCTGCCTGCAGCGCCTCGGTGTCGGCTCCCGCGTGGTCGGTGAGGTCATGGCCGCATCCGACCTGCCCGGCACCTCAGCCGAGAGCGATTCACTCACCCAGGGCGCGAAGGGCGTCGACGGGGGAGCGGTGCTGATCACCGGGGACTACGCCTCCCAGTGACGGCCAGCCCCTCGGCGGTGACGGCGGCTGCGCCCTCCTCGGTGAGGGTGCGGCGCCGCAGCGCGTGGGTGCTTAAGACGATGACGGGCGGATTCCCATCCGCCCGTCAGCACCTGGTTCGGTGACTGCGTCATCGTCGAGTGGCTGTGCGCTCACTCGTCGGAGTACTTCTCAGCCCACTGTTCGGGGTACTCGTCATCGTCGTCATCACTCCATGACGACTGGGACTGCTGACCGGACAGCTCGCGCTGCAGCGCGGAGAAGTCGGTTTCCGGGCTGTAGTACTTGAGGTCCCGAGCAATCTTGGCCTGCTTGGCTTTCTGACGGCCACGACCCATAGGTAAGACCCCCTGTGCGTCGACGAATCGGGCTGCTGCCCCCGGGAATTGATAGTTACGCTCACCAAGGGTACCCCGTGGTACCTGGATACGCGTAATCACCGTGACAGGAAGCTGGGAATCAGCCGGGCGATCGCCGATCATCAGGGCGTCATTGTGTGAGCTGCGTCATCCGATTCGGGGGATTCTGATCACGATTCCGTTACGGAATCGCCTTCACGGCATCGTCGCAAAGAAAATTTTCAGTTCTGACCTGGGTTTACGATAGAACTGAGACAAAACCAATGGTCAGGCGCCTTCCACGGTGTCCTAGAGTTGGACATGTCGGACCGTGCGACCCATGGTTCGGCTCGTTCCCATCCCCCCCCGTGGTGAACGACCCACACAATAACGGAGGTGCTGAGCCATGCCGCATACCCAGGAGGCCGTGGACGGACTGCTGACCCCATCAGAGGTGGCGAAGCTGTTCCGCGTTGATCCCAAGACTGTCACGCGGTGGGCGCAGGCCGGCAAGCTGTCGGCCATTCGCACGCTCGGTGGTCACCGGCGCTACCGCCGCGGCGAGGTGGAAGCTCTGCTGCGCGACCAGGCCGGCTGAACCGCGCGCTGAACGCGCCGTCATCGAAGCCGCACACGGATCACCATCGGATGATCTGCTGTGCGGCTTCGTCATTCGCGGGCAGGGCCCGCACCCGTCGGCAGCAGCAGAGCGCCGACAGCCGCCGGGAACAGCGTCTGCGTGATCGTCATCAGCAGGACCGCCGCGGCGGCCCCGGAGGCGTCGGCACCCAGGGCCACGAGGGCCCCGGTCATGCCGGTCTCCACCACGCCGAGTCCGCTCGGGGTCAGCGGCACGAGGGTCAGCAGACGGCCCAGAGCGAACACCGCCGCGGCCTCCAGCACCGTCACGTCCAGACCGAACGCACTCGTGCACAGCGCCGCGAACGCCGCCGCCTGCAGGATGCGGGCCAGCAGCGGCAGCCACACCGCGGCGCCGCCGCCGGCGCGGGCGATCCGCAGGGACTCATCGTGCATCGCGGCCCCGTCGGCCGTGAAGTCCACGGAGCTGCGCCCGAACCCCTCGGAGAAGCCCTGTTCAATGCCCTGGGCGCGCTTCAGCAGCGCCGCGACGACCCGTCGGTTCACAGCCAGTGCGCCCACCGCGGCCAGCAGGACCAGCCCCAGCACCGCCCCGACGGCGAGGGCCGCGGCCGTGCCGCCGGTGATGCGGGCGGAGGTCGCGAGCAGTGCCGCACCGATCACGGGCAGCGCGATCGAGGTGAGGATGTCCGCGGCGGAGGCCACCGCGGTGCCCGCCGCAATCACCGAGCGGCGCAGGCCCGCGGTGCGCATGCGGGTGACGATCAGCGTCACCGCCAGGGTCGAGCCCAGCGGCACCACAGCGGACAGAGCGCCGGCGGCCGTGTTCGTGCGCAGCGCCGGCCCGAACGCGACGCCGGGGAAGCATCGGCGGAACCCTGCGGTGTCGATCAGAGCCGCCAGAGCCGCCACCACCAGCAGCGCGCCCACCCACAGAGGGCTGGTGGAGGTCAGGGACGACAGGATCTCGGGCCAGCCGGAGCGCGCGGCGCGGGGGATCAGGACGAGCACGATCAGCGCCGTCAGCGCGAGGGACAGCACGGCGACGACGACCCTCCACAGCGGGGGTCGAGCAGTGACATCGGGCTCAGTCATCGTGGTCATTCTTGCACGCGCCGCACCCGAGACTTTAAATGTCGCACCCCCTCAGTACAGTGGGAGCCATGGCTACAGTCACCACCATTCTCGTTCTGCTCCACGTCATCTGCTGGGCCGCCGCGTTCGGCATCTGGGTCGCCGCGGCGAAGACCCGCCAGCCCAACCCGGGCATGGCGCACGCCTCCGCCGGCGCCGCCGTGTTCGGCGCTCTCGCCATGGTCACCGCGGTCATGGCCGGCATGCAGGTGGACCACATGATCCTCGGCATCAAGCTGCTGATCGCGGTCCTCGTGGCCGTTGCCGCGTTCATCGCCATCAAGCAGCGTGAGAACACCAGCAGCGCCCTCTGGTTCGCCATCCCGGTGGGCCTCGTGATCAACATGATCCTCGGCGTCGCGTTCCTCTGACATGTCGCTGTTCGACGACTTCTCGCTGCCCGAATCCTTCCGCCGCCTGGAAGGGGTGAAGGCCGACGGGGACCGGGACAACCCCGAGACCCCGTCGGATGCCCCTGCCTCCGCGGGTGACTCGTTCGCTCCGGAGGAGGACTCGTTCCCGCCGGAGGACGCGTTTCCGCCGGAGAGCGAGCACTGGGGCTTCAGCGAAGCGCCGTCGGACTCCGATCTCCCTCCGGACGAGGCGTTCCCGCCCGAAGGCGATCCGGTGATGCCGCCCGAGATCGATATCGCGCCGATTCCCGATGACGTTCCGGAGCGGCAGCTGCACCGAGGTGCGCCCGCCTGGGGTGCCGCCGATGCGGGCGCTGTCGAGGAGATCGTGGCCGGTCTCAACGAGCCGCAGCGCCTGGCCGTGGAGCACCGCGGGTCCCCGCTGCTGATCGTGGCCGGCGCCGGCTCCGGCAAGACCCGCGTCCTCACCCGGCGCATTGCGCACCTGCTGCGCACCGGCACCGCCCTGCCCGGGGAGATCCTCGCGATCACCTTCACCAACAAGGCCGCCGCCGAGATGAAGGAGCGCGTGGAGGCGCTGATCGGCCCGGCCGGCCGGTCCATGTGGGTGTCCACGTTCCACTCCGCCTGCGTGCGGATCCTGCGCCGCGAAGCACAGGCCGCGGGTCTGAAGTCCACGTTCACGATCTATGACTCGCAGGACTCCCTGCGCCTGATCACGAACATCGCCAAGGACATGGGCCTGGACTCCAAGAAGATGCCGCCGCGCCCGTTCGCGAACAAGATCTCCTCGCTGAAGAACGAGCTAATCACCGCCGAACAGTTCGCGGAGGAGGCGAAGGACTCCCGCAACGAGTTCGACCGCACCATCGCCTCGATCTACACCACCTACACCGAGCGCCTCCGCCTGGCGAACGCGGTCGACTTCGATGACCTGATCGGCCTCACCGTCGCGGTTCTGCGCGACAACCCGGGAGTGCGCGACAACTACCGCCGGCGCTTCCGCCACGTCATGGTGGACGAATACCAGGACACCAACCACGCCCAGTACGAACTGGTGCGACAGCTCGTGGGCGATGACCCGCACGCCGACCTCACCGTGGTGGGCGACTCCGATCAGTCCATCTATGCGTTCCGCGGCGCCACCATCCGGAACATCATCGAGTTCGAAGAGGACTTCCCGACCGCGCGCACCATCGTGCTGGAGCAGAACTATCGGTCCACGCAGACCATCCTCTCCGCCGCGAACTCCGTGATCAGCGAGAACACCGGCCGCCGCGCCAAGCGCCTGTGGACCGACCAGGGCGACGGCCCCAAGATCACCGTGTACGTCGCCGATGACGAAGCCGCCGAAGCCCGCTACATCACCCGCCAGATCGACTCCCTCATCGACGACGGCCGCAAGGCCGGCGACATCGCGATCTTCTACCGCGCCAACGCCCAGTCCCGCGCCCTCGAGGATCAGCTGATGCGCGTCGGCCTGCCGTACAAGGTCATCGGCGGCACCCGCTTCTACGAGCGCCGCGAAATCAAGGACGCCATCGCCTACCTGCGGGTCCTGTCCAACCCGGCCGACGAGATCAACCTCCGCCGCATCCTCAACGTCCCCAAGCGCGGCATCGGCGACCGCGCCGAAGGCGCCGTCCTCGCCTTCGCCGAACAGGAGCGCATCGCGTTCAGCGAAGCCCTCGACCGGGCCGACGAAGCCCCCGGCATCGCCACCCGCTCCCTCTCCGCCATCCGGAAGTTCACGGCCATGATGGCGGGGCTGCGGGACAAGCTCGCGCAGGGGGAGGGGCCCGCCGACCTCCTCGAATCGATCCTCGCCGACTCCGGGTACGACGACGCCCTGCGCTCCTCCACCGACCCGCAGGACGAGTCCCGCCTGGAGAACCTCGCCGAACTGATCGCCGTGGCCGGCGAGTTCGAAGCCGACCAGGCCGCCGCCGAAGCCGCCGCCTCCGAATTCGACGGCGACGACGACACCGGCACCGCGGGCGACGGCACCGGAGGCGAGGGCGCGGCGGGTGCCGGCACCGATGCGGACGGCACGACCGCCGGGCCGGACGACCCGGCGGGCGGCATGGTCGAACAGTTCCTCGAGAAGGTGTCACTGGTCGCCGACGCCGACCAGATCCCCGACGGTGAGGACCAGTTCGTCACCCTCATGACGCTGCACACCGCGAAGGGACTCGAGTTCCCCGTCGTCTTCCTCACCGGCATGGAGGACGGCACCTTCCCGCACTCCCGCACCCTCCACGATCCCACCGAACTGGAGGAGGAGCGCCGCCTCGCCTACGTCGGCATCACTCGTGCACGCGAGCGGCTGTTCATCACCCGCGCCCAGATGCGCGCCGCCTGGGGCCAGCCCCAGTTCTTCCCCGCCTCCCGCTTCCTCGACGAAGTGCCCGAGGACCTCCTCGACGTGGTCCGCGCCGGCTCCACCACCGGCGGCTTCAGCGGCGGCTGGGGCGGCTCCTCCTGGAGCGACGACTGGGACAGCACGGGCAGCACGGGATCCGGCTACGGCTCCGCAGGGGCGAAGCGCGGCCCCTCCGTCACCGGCGTCGGCGTCGGCGGAGGGCGCCGCAGCGTGTCCCGCCCCTCGTTCGGAACCGGGCGGGCGGCGAAGAAGGCCAGCGAGCTGCCCGCGCTCGCCGTCGGCGACCGCGTCACCCACGACTCCTTCGGCATGGGCACCGTCTCCGAGGTCACCGGCCAGGGCGAGAAGACCCAGGTCACCGTGCAGTTCCGCGACCCGCACGGCACCAAGCGCCTGCTGCTGCGATACGCCCCCATCACGAAGCTCTGACACTCCCAGCGGGGGACCTTGTGCCTCAAACGGGGCGCCGCACCGCCCCTACTCTGGGGGAGCGGCCACCCCTCCGGCCGCCCCCGCTGAGAAAAGGAGCAGATGCGTGCGAATCGGCGTCCCCAACGAAGCGGCGGAAGGCGGCACACTCGTCGCCGCCACCCCCGCCACCGTCAAGAAACTCATCGGCCTCGGCTACGAGGTCGCCGTCCAGACCAGAGCCGGCGTCCCCGCCGCCTTCCCCGACACCGCCTACACCGACGCAGGCGCCCACATCGTCGGCGACGACGTCTGGACCAGCGACATCGTCCTCGCCCTCGACGCACCCCGCGGTGACCGCATCACCGCCATGGCGCCCGGATCCACCCTCATCACCCGCATGGCGCCCGGCCGCAGCCCCGAACTGATCGACCTGCTCGCCGAACGCAACATCACCGGCCTCGCCGTCGACGCCGTCCCGCGCATCTCCCGCGCCCAGTCGATGGACGTCCTCAGCTCCATGGCCAACATCGCCGGATACCGCGCCGTCGTCGAAGCAGCCTCCCGCTTCGGCCGCCTCTTCACCGGCCAGATCACCGCCGCCGGCCAGATGCCGCCCGCCACCGTGTACGTCATCGGCGCCGGTGTCGCCGGCCTCGCAGCCATCGGCACCGCCAACTCCATGGGCGCCATCGTCAAAGCCACCGACCTCCGGCCCGAAACCGCCGAACAGGTCGAATCCATGGGCGCCGAATTCGTCGCCATCCCCGCCGCCACCGAGAAATCAGCCGACGGGTACGCGAAGGAGATGACCGAGGACCAGGCCCGCGCCGCCGCGAAGCTCTACGCCGAACAGTCCACGCAGGCCGACATCGTCATCACCACCGCCAACATCCCCGGACGCACCGCGCCCATCCTGCTGACCGCAGCCGATGTCGCCGCCATGAAGCCCGGCTCCGTCATCGTCGACATGGCCGCAGCCAACGGCGGCAACTGCGAACTCACCCGGCCCGGCGAAATCCACACCACCGACGGCGGCGTCCACATCATCGGCTACACCGACCTCGCCAGCCGCCTGCCCGGCCAGTCCTCCCAGCTGTACGGCCAGAACCTGGTGAACCTCCTCGCCCTCACCACCCCCGGCAAGGACGGGCAGCTCACCCTCGACCTCGAGGACGAGATCGTCCGCTCCATCACCGTCACCCAGGCGCGCCCGGAACCCGTCGGCCCCGCCGACGTCCTCTGGCCACCGCCCCCGGTGACCGTGTCCGCCGCGCCGGTCACGGCGCCCACCCCCGAACCGGAACCCGTGGACGAGCAGGCCCTCGCCGCCGAAGCGTCCCGCAAGCGCACCCTGCAGCGCCTCTGGATGAGTGCCGCCGGCATCCTCGGCGCCGCGCTCGTGCTCGCCTCCCCGCTCGCGGTCGCGCAGGACTACATGGTGCTGCTGCTCGCCGTGGTCGTCGGCTTCTACGTCATCACCGCGGTCACGCACTCCCTGCACACGCCGCTGATGAGTGAGACCAACGCCGTCTCCGGCATCGTCCTGGTCGGTGCGATCCTCCAGGTCGGGTCCTCGAACATCGCCGTCACGATCCTCGCCTTCCTCGCGATCGTCGTGGCATCCATCAACATCTTCGGCGGCTTCGCGGTCACCCACCGCATGCTCGCCATGTTCCGAACGGAGGCCTGAGCATGGACACCACCCTGCAGCTCATCGAGTGGACCGGACGGCTCACCAACCTTGCGTACCTCGCCTCCGCGATCCTGTTCATCCTCGCGCTCGCCGGCCTGTCGAAGCAGACCACCGCGCAGCGCGGCAACACCTTCGGCGCCATCGGCATGGTCATCGCCCTGGTCGCCACCATCGCCCGCGCCCTCGTGCAGTCCCACGTGGACCCGGCGAACTTCCACGGCCCCCTCGTCACCTTCATGCTCATCGCCCTCGCCATGGGCATCGGCGCCGCCATCGGACTGCCGATGGCGAAGAAGGTCGAAATGACCGGGATGCCGCAGCTGATCGCGATGCTGCACTCCTTCGTGGGTGCAGCCGCCGTCCTCATCGGCCTGAACTCGTTCCTGCACCCGCACGGCGTCACCGCCGACATCGCCCGCTTCCACCTCGCCGAAGTGTTCCTCGGCATCTTCATCGGCGCGATCACCCTCACCGGTTCGATCGTGGCGTACCTGAAGCTGTCCGCGAAGATGAAGGGCGCGCCCCTGGTGCTGCCCGGCCGCCACCTGCTGAACCTCGCGGCGCTGATCCTCACCCTCGTGCTCGGGGTCGTGTTCGTCGCCACCGGCGGCACCGGCGTGCTCGCCTGGATCTCGCTGATGCTGATGCTCGTCATCGCGCTGTGGCTCGGCTTCCACATGGTCGCCGCGATCGGCGGCGGTGATATGCCGGTGGTCGTCTCCATGCTGAACTCGTACTCCGGCTGGGCGGCCGCAGCGGCCGGCTTCATGCTCGGCAACGAACTGCTGATCATCGTCGGCGCCCTCGTCGGCTCCTCCGGTGCGTACCTGTCGTACATCATGTGCAAGGCGATGAACCGGTCCTTCATCTCCGTGATCCTCGGCGGCTTCGGCTCCGACGGCGGTGCCGCCTCCGGCGCCGACCGTGACTACGGTGCCCACACCGAAACCACCGCCGCGGAGGTCGCGCAGCTGCTCGCCGGATCCGAGCACGTGGTCATCACCCCCGGCTACGGCATGGCGGTGGCTCAGGCGCAGTACCCGGTCGCGTCGCTCACCAAGAAGCTGCGCGAACGCGGCGTGGACGTCACCTTCGGCATCCACCCGGTGGCGGGCCGCCTGCCCGGCCACATGAACGTGCTGCTCGCCGAAGCGAAGGTCCCGTACGACATCGTCCACGAAATGGACGACATCAACGACGACTTCGACTCCGTCGACACCGTCCTCGTGATCGGCGCGAACGACACCGTCAACCCGATCGCCGAAGAGCCCGGGTCGCCGATCGCCGGCATGCCGGTGCTGAAGGTGTGGGACGCGAAGAAGGTCATCGTGTTCAAACGGTCCATGGGCGCCGGATACGCGGGCGTGCAGAACCCCCTGTTCTTCAACGAGAACTCGGACATGCTGCTCGGTGACGCGAAGGACTCCGTGGAGGCCATCAGCGCGGCACTGTGACCCGGGCCGTTCGGGCGCGGGCATCCCGGCGCTGACGGGCCAGCACCCCCTGCGGGGCGTCGACTCAGGTGAGCGGCGCCCCGCAGCCCTGTTCGGACAGGGGGCAGGTGCGGCAGCCGCCCGTCGGGCAGCTCGCCTGCGACAGGGTCCGGTCCACCCGGCCCATGCGCTCCAGGTGGCCGAGGGCGGCGTCGACGGTGCCGGCGTCCAGACCGGTCATCCGCTGCACGGCCTCCGCTGTCCCGGCGCCGGCGTCGACGGCGTCAGCGACGAGGGACAGCGGGCCCCGTCGGCCCCCGGCGGCGCTGCCGCGGCGAGTGCGGGGCATGCTGAGCCGGACCGCGGCCATCACAGCACCCGCGACAGGATCTGGAACACCGCGACGGCCAGTGCCCACGCGATCGAAAGCTGCAGGGCGATGCCGAACAGGGTCCAGCCCCAGCCGATCTCCCGCTTCTGCGCCGCGAGGGTCGCCACGCACGGGGTGTAGGCGAGGGTGAAGATCATGAACGCCCAGATCGCGGCCGTGGTGTGCCCACCGCTGGTGGTCTCGAACGTGTGGTGGATGGCGCGGCCGAGCTGGCTGCGGCCCTGCTGCTCAGCGTCCTGGGCCGACGGGTCCTCCAGCGCGTAGGTCTGCGCCCAGCTGGAGATCACCGCTTCCTTCGCCACGAAGCCGGTGACGAGGGCGCCGCTGGTGCGCCAGTCATCGAACCCGGCCGGGGCGAACACCGGGGTGATCACCTCGGCGCTCGCGGCGTACAGCGAATCCTGCGGAGCCACGGCGCCGAAGCGGCCGTCGGCCCCTGGAGCCGGGGTGGCCTGGAGCAGGAACACGAGGGTCACGCACGCCACGATGATGCCGGCGGCGGTCTGCAGGAACGCCCGCAGCTTCACCCACGTCACCGATGCGATGATGCGCGGCACCGGCACCTGGTACGGCGGCAGGTCCAGCACGAGGGGGCTGGACCCCATGGTGCGCCACAGGGTGGTGCGCAGCAGCAGACCCACCACGATCACGAGCGCCACCGAGATGACGTACATCGCGAACACGACGGTGCCGGCGCGGTCGGGGAAGAACGTGGAGGCGAGCATGACGTACACCGTCAGCCGCGCGGAGCAGGACGTGAACGGGATCAGCAGGCTGGTGAGGATGCGCTGCTTCGCGTCCGGCAGCACGCGGGTCGCGGCGATCGCGGGCACGTTGCAGCCGAAGCCGACCAGCAGCGGCAGGAACGCCTTGCCGGGCAAACCGATGGCGCGCATGGCGCGGTCGGAGACGACAGCGGCGCGGGCCATGTACCCGGAGTCCTCCAGCAGCGCGAGCAGCAGGAACATGATCGCCATCAGCGGCACGAACGTCAGCAGGGCGCCCACGCCGGCGATGAGGCCGTCCACGAGGAACCCGGTCACCACTGGGTGGTCGATGTGCAGCGCTGCGAGCAGCCAGCGCGCGCCGTCGGAGACGGGGCCGGAGACGAGCTGATCCAGCCCGTCCTGCAGCGGCGCGGCGATCGTGGTGGTCAGTTCGAACACGCCCCACATGACCGCGAGGAACAGCAGCGGGCCGAGGATCGGGTGGAGGGCGACCGAATCGATGCGGGAGGTGAGCGCGACCGGCGCGTTCGCGGCGCGCACCGTGGAGGCCTCGACCGCGGCGTCGATCCACGCGAAGCGCTCGTCGGCGAGGGCGAACTCGTCGGCCTCTCCGGTGGGCAGGTCCCGCTCGCGCGGCGCTGCCTGGTCGGCGTGCTCGAGGGCGCGGCCGACAGCGTCCTCCAGCTCGTCGAACCCGGTGCCCTTGCGGGGGTCGATCGCGACGACGGCGCAGCCCAGGTGGTTCTCCAGGGCGGTGGTGTCCACGCGGATGCCGCGGCGGCGCGCCACATCCAGCATCGTCAGCGCGAGCACCACCGGGTAGGGGTGCTCGCGCACCTGGGCGGCGATGTAGAGGGAGCGGGTGAGGGCGGTGGCGTCGGCGACGACGAGGACAGCGTCGGGCCGCTCCTGGATCGGGGCGTCGATCAGCAGGTCACGGGTGAGCTCCTCATCGGGGGACTGCGGGTCCAGGGAGTAGGCGCCGGGGAAGTCGATCGCATCGAAGGGGCCGCGCGTGGTGGGCCAGGCGCCGCGGCCGATCTCCACTGAGGTGCCGGGCCAGTTGCCCATGGTGCGCTTCGACCCGGTGAGGGTGTTGAACAGGGTGGATTTGCCGACGTTCGGGGCGCCGACGAACGCCACCACCGGTGAGAGCGCCGGGGCGGTGCGGGTGGAGGATTCGCCGTGGCAGGACGGAGCGGCGGGGGAGACGCGGGCCATCAGGCGGCGTGGGCGGATTCAGCGGCCGCGAGGGCGCGGCAGGTGCGCCGGTCCAGCGCGATGCGGGTGGACGCGACTTCGATGACGCGGCCGCCGCCGACTGTTCTCTGCACGACCCGCAGACGCGACCCGGGCCGCAGCCCCATCTCACCCAGGCGCAGACGCAGCCCGGGATCGGGGTGGGCCGCGGCGAGGACGAGCTCGCAGAAGAGGGGTGCGCTCAGCAGAGTCGAATCGGTCATGGCCTGAGGTTAGGCTCCCCTCAGCCGCTGAGCAAGACTCTGCGCAACCTCAAAGGAGCAGAATCCCGAAACCCGAGGTGACCATCGATGTGATCCGGGACTGACGTCCTCACTCCGCGAGCGCCGCTGCCACGATCGGCTCCAGAGCCGCCGGGTCGGTGAAGTCCTTCGTCTGCCCCCAGAACTGCAGCGTTTCACGGTCGTCCTCGGTGCGAGCCGACTCCGGCTTGGACATCAGATAGGTCTTCAGCGCGAGCATTTTGGTGCGGTGCTTCAGCGACAGGCGCGGATGGTCGATGCCGCCGCGCAGGTGGAACGCGGTGACGCGCGGGGCGATATCGGCCGGGATCGCCTTCTCGTGCAGCTTCCGGATCGTCTCGGTCTGGGTCGGCGACGCCCACGCGACGGTGGCGAACAGGGCGCGCGCGTCGGGGCGGGCGCGCACAGCGTCGGCGAAGGCGCCCATCCCCTGCACGCTGCCGCCGTAGTTGCCGCCGAGGCCGATGATGACGTCGAGGATGCCCTCCGCACCGGCGAGGAGGCCGACGGGGTCCTCTGCGGCACGGGCGTCGATCAGTCGGACGGTGCAGCCCGTCGCCTGCAGCTGCTCGGTCAGCCAGTCGGCGTAGCGGCGGGTGTGGCCGTAGCAGGAGGCGAACAGGATCGCGACGCTGCGGTCGTCGCCTCGGTCTGCGCTTCTGCTGGGGGTCATGGGGGCTCCTTCGGTGCGGTCACTGGGTGACGGTGATGAGGGCGCGGGCGCCGCGCTCCATGTCGGCGAACGCGTGGTTGACGGCGGTGTAGGTGCCGGGCTCACGGAACACCATCTCCACGAACCCGCCCTGGGCTGAGGAGAGGTCAAGCGCCTGCGCGCCGCCGCCGTTCGGGTTGTCGGGCCGCAACAGGTACTCGCCCTCCTTGAACACGGTGTCGAACACGGCGCCGACCACATGGAACGACAGGCTGCGGGTGGGGCCGGCGGCGAGCACCCAGATGCGGATGCGTTCGCCGACCTTCGCGGTGAGCGGCTCATGCACGTACTGGGTGGCGTGGCCGTTGAACACGGTGAAATCGGGCCGTTCGGCGTGGATCTTGTCCGCGCTGATGGCGTGTGCTCCCGTGCCGGACTTCTCGGTGGGGGAGAGGTAGTGGTCGGACTGGACGAGGACGTATTCGCGGTCCGCGGCCGCGATCCCGCGCGGCGGCACGATGACGGCGCCGAACATGCCGCCGGACAGGTGGTGGGTCATCGGCATGGTGGAGCAGTGGTACAGCCAGATCCCCGCGTGGTCCGTGGTCAGCGGGTAGTGGAGGGAGGCACCAGGCTTGATCCCCTGCATGTAGACGCTGGGGGAGACGGTGCCGGCGTGGAAGTCCATGGAGTGCTCCATGGCGCCGCGGTTCGTCACGGTGACGGCGATCTCCTGACCGAGGTCGGCGCGGATCACCGGCCCCATCACGGTGCCGTTGAACGGCATCGCCTGCATCATGACACCGGGCGCGATCTCGAGCTCCTTCTCACCGGCGGTGATCTCCAGGGCGGGGCCGACGGGTTCCGGCATCCGCGGGTCCCGGGCCGTGACCGATGGGACCTCACCGAAGTCGGCGGTGACTCGGGCCAGCGGATCGGCTCCGGCATCGCCCGGCTCGGCGCCGTGGTGACTGTGTCCTGCGGTGCGGGAGTCACTGCTGCTCTCGGTGCCGCTCGGTGCGCCGTCGGCGACGATCTGCAGCTCCATCCCCATGGACCGGTGGCCCACGATCGAGCACCAGCCGGTGATGCTCCGGTCGATCACACCGGCCTTCAGGGTGGCCCTCTGCCCGGCGCTGATGCGGCCGGAGGCGGCGCCGGTGTCGAGGACGAGGTCGTGGATCTGGGTGGGGTCGTCGTTGATGACGGTGATGACGAGCTCATCGCCCGCGGGCACGGTGATGCGGTCCGGGTCGAACCGCATCGTGTCCTTCGCACGGACCGTGACGGAGGTGGTCCGGCCCGTCGGGAGCACCGCAGCCGTCCCATCGCCGGTGCCCGCGCCCGGGGAGCTGCCCGACCCGCTTGCTGCGCTTCCGGTGGCGGCCGGGTCGGCGGCCCGGCCCATCGCCGACAGCCCCAGCACGCTCGCCACGGCGAGCACCGCGCCCGTCAGGTGGCGGCGGTTCAGGTTCGTCGCGGCGGAATCCGTCGGGCGTGCAGTCTCCGCCGGCCGCCCCGCCTGAGCCAGCTGCCCCGTCTGCGTCGGCGGCGCTGCGGGCATCCCGAGGTCTGCGCGCTGCTGGAGGCGCTCGCGGACACTCGCCCGCACCATCCGCTTCATCAGCACGATGAACGAAGCGAGCACCAGCAGTGCCAGCAGCGACACGAGGATCCGCGAGACGGACCCGAACTGCTCCGGTGCTCCCGTGCCGAACGTCAGGCCGAGGAACAGGGCGCGGGGGAGAAGCGCGTCGGACTCCGACAGCGCGAACAGGGCGATGGCCAGGTTCAGCGCCACCACCCGGAACACGGCGAGGCGGCTCATCTCCGCCAGGCCCGCCTGCACCGCGCGCGGCCCGCCGCCCATGATGGTGGGCATCAGGAAGCTCATCGCTCCCAGCAGCAGCTGCAGGCCGAAGCCGACCACGAACGGCACCGTCAGCGCCTTCACCGTGGACGCCAGCAGCGAGAAGTTCAACGGGGAGGCGGCTGCTTCGCCCACGGGGGCGCCCGTGTGACTGATCCACATCACCAGCAGCGCCACCAGCGTCCCGGCGAACCAGACGATGCCCGCACCCATCGACAGCGCCGGGAACAGCGGCACCTCCGCCGCATGCTTCTGCCGTGCCGACTGCACCGCCAGGCGCGCCAGCTCGGATGCGATCACCAGGAACCCGACCAGGTACAGCACGAGCCCCGCCGCACCCATCAGCACGTTGTTCATCAGCGCGCCGCCGACCGCGATCAGCAGCCCGACCAGCATCACGATCAGCATCGCGGAGGTGCGCTGCGCCCGCTCGAGCCGCATCCGGGTGCGCAGGATCGTGGGCCACAGGGTGAACAGGGTGGCGCACGCAGTCAGGCCGAGGAAGCCGAGGATGTTCACCAGCTGGTGCGCGAGCAGCAGCCGGCCCTGCCACGGCTCACCGGGGGAGAACGCGAGGACCGCGCCGAGAGCCGCCCCGATCGGCAGCAGCATCGCGGCGGTGGCGTAGGTGCGGATGACGAACGCGAACCGGGGCGCGACCGCGGCCCGGATCTGCTGGATGAGGAAGCCCGCCCACCACAGCACGGTGGCGCTCACCCCGACCGCACCGAGCACGGTCACCACCGGCAGACCGGCGACCATGCCGATCATCGTCACGGCGATCATGCCTGTGTGGATCCACAGGCGCCGCACCTGCGTGGGCCGGGTCTCCTCCGCCAGGCGGGTCTTCAGGAGGGCTTCGGCGAAGTGCTGGCCCCACAGCATGACCGACGTGGTGACGAGGCCCAGCGTCACCATGTGCACCAGCAGCCACCGGTACTGCGGGATGACCGGGTGGACCCCGACGGAGATCAGCAGCGCCGCCATCCACCAGATGATCGGCCTCGAGGCCTGTCGATGCCACGAGGCACGGCGCTTCGGCCGGGGGCCTGGAGTGCTGGGCTGAGTGTCGAGGGAGGGGGTGCGCGCAGAAGCCATAGTGGCCCCAGGCTACGCGCGGCCGCGATGGTGGGGGAGGGCCCAGGTCCCGGTCAGCGGCGACCTCGGGAAGCGCGCTCGCCGCGGTCCTGCTCGTCGAGCGGCTCCTCCTCCGGCTTCCAGATCGTGAAGAGGGTCCATGCCATGCGCACCACCACGAGGGCGAGCGCCACGATCACCACGGCCTGCCACGGGATCGGCGCCACGCGGGAGATGACGGCCCACAGGACGAACACGGCCAGCGCCATCAGCAGGGCGTCGCGCACCCCGTTCTTCAGACGGGTCCCCACATTCGCCCGACGGTAGTGGTTCTGCGCGGCGACGGCGGTGGCGGCGGCGGTGCGGCGGGCGTTTGCGCGGGAGTCGCGGGTGGTCCTGTCAGCGGTGCGGGCGGCGGCGCGGGCATGCAGGCGCGCGTCGTCCATGCCGCGGCGCAGGGACTCCTTCGCGGCGGGCGCCTGCTTCTGCGCAGTGCGCTGCGCTGCCTTCGCGTAGGTCTTCCAGTCGGCCACGGAGCCTCCTCGTCGGGAACGGATGGGTGTGATTGTCAGTCGCGGAAGCGGATGTCGGTGCCGCGCTGGTCGTCCACGCCGCGGCGGGACGGTCCCGGCCGACGGCTGCGGCGGTTCATCAGCGCGTTCAGCCCCACATTGAGGACCACCGTCAGCACAAGCGACAGGATCAGGGAGGAGAACGTGCTGCGCACACCCACCAGGCGCAGGACCAGGAACAGTGCGAGCACCACGCCCAGCGGGAACAGCAGGCTCGAGCCGCATCCGCCGCGGCGCGAGCTGCCGGAGTAGAAGAACATGCCCCCATGATGCCGCATCGCCCTGGACCCCATCGCCCTGGACCGCGGCACCGCCGTGCCCGGGTGTTCGGATCCCTGCCGGAGACTGCCCCGTCCGCTGCCCGGCAAGCAGGAGTGGGACGACGGTGGCGCGCGATACAGTTATGCCCGAACGCAGGCGGCACGCTGACCAACGAGGGTCACCCGCCCACGTCAAGACGAGAGGACGTTATCTCCGTGGACCTGTTCGAATACCAGGCGCGCGACATCTTCGAGAAGCACGGAGTCCCCGTGCTGCCCGGCGCCGTCGCCGAGGATCCTGCCAGCGCCCGTGAAGCAGCCGAGAGGATCGGCACCCCCGTTGTGGTCGTCAAGGCACAGGTGAAGACCGGCGGTCGCGGCAAGGCCGGCGGCGTGAAGGTGGCGAAGTCCCTGGACGAAGCCGAGCAGTACGCCGAGCAGATCCTCGGCATGGACATCAAGGGCCACACCGTGCACCGCGTCATGATCGCGGCCGGTGCGGACATCGCCGAGGAGTACTACTTCTCCCTGCTGCTGGACCGCGCGAACCGCACCTACCTCGCCATGTGCTCCAAGGAGGGCGGCATGGAGATCGAGCAGCTCGCCGTGGAGCGCCCCGAGGCCCTCGCCCGCATCGCCGTGGACCCGAACGTCGGCATCGACGACGCGAAGGCGAAGGAGATCGTGGACGCCGCCGGCTTCGATGCCGAGACCGGCGAGAAGATCGCCCCGGTTCTGCAGAAGCTGTGGGCCGTGTACCGCGACGAGGACGCCACCCTGGTCGAGGTGAACCCGCTGGTCAAGACCGCTGACGGCGACATCTTCGCCCTCGACGGCAAGGTCACCATCGACGAGAACGCCGACTTCCGCCACGAGGACCACGCCGCCCTGGTCGACACCAAGACCGAGGACCCGCTGGAGGCCAAGGCGAAGGCCATGGACCTCAACTACGTCAAGCTCGACGGCGAAGTCGGCATCATCGGCAACGGCGCCGGCCTGGTCATGTCCACCCTGGACGTCGTCGCCTACGCGGGGGAGGAGCACGGCGTGAAGCCGGCGAACTTCCTGGACATCGGCGGCGGCGCCTCCGCTGAGGTCATGGCCAACGGCCTGGACGTCATCCTCGGAGATGACCAGGTGAAGTCCGTGTTCGTCAACGTGTTCGGCGGCATCACCGCCTGCGACAAGGTCGCCGAGGGCATCGTCGGCGCGCTCAGCAAGCTGGGCGAGAACGCCACCAAGCCGCTCGTGGTCCGCCTCGACGGCAACAAGGTCGATGAGGGCCGCGCCATCCTCACCGAGGCGAACCACCCCCTCGTCACCCTGGCCGACACCATGGACGGCGGCGCCGCCAAGGCAGCCGAACTCGCTGCGAACTGAAAGAGAGCCTGAAGAAGCATGTCGATTTTTCTTGACAAGAACAGCAAGGTCATCGTTCAGGGCATGACCGGTTCCGAGGGCATGAAGCACTCGCAGCGGATGCTCGACTCCGGCACCCAGGTCGTCGGCGGTGTCAACCCCCGCAAGGCCGGCCAGAGCGTCGAGTTCGACGGCGGCCGCTCCGTGCCCGTGTTCGGTTCCGTCGCCGACGCCATGAAGGAGACCGGCGCCACCGTGTCCGTCCTCTTCGTGCCGCCGAAGTTCGCGAAGGACGCGGTCATCGAGGCCGTTGACGCCGGCATCGAGCTCGCCATCGTCATCACCGAGGGCATCCCCGCGAAGGACGCCGCCGAGTTCTTCAACTACGCGAAGGACAAGGGCACCACGCGCCTCATCGGCCCGAACTGCCCCGGCATCATCTCCCCGGGACAGTCCAACGCCGGCATCATCCCCTCGAACATCACCGGTCCCGGCAAGCTCGGCCTGGTGTCGAAGTCCGGCACGCTGACCTACCAGATGATGTACGAGCTCAGCGACATCGGGTTCACCACCGCCATCGGCATCGGCGGCGACCCGATCATCGGCACCACCCACATCGACGCCCTCGAAGCATTCGAGAACGACCCGGAGACCGCCGCGGTCGTCATGATCGGTGAGATCGGGGGCGACGCCGAGGAGCGCGCAGCCGACTACATCAAGGCGAACATGACGAAGCCGGTCGTCGGCTACGTTGCGGGCTTCACCGCCCCGGAGGGCAAGACCATGGGCCACGCCGGCGCCATCGTGTCCGGCTCCTCCGGCACCGCGGAGGCGAAGAAGGCGGCCCTGGAGGCCGCTGGTGTGAAGGTCGGCAAGACCCCCACCGAAACCGCTGAGCTGATGCGCGAGATCATCAAGGGCCTCTGAGCCCTCACCGCCGCATCCGGCCGCGCCCTGATGGGCTGGGCCCTGGTCGCGGCGGCACCCGTCGGACGCCGTCCTCTCCACCGCACCCGGTGGGCAGGGCGGCGTTCGCCGTTCCCGGCGCCCCGGCCGACCGTCGGCTTCCAGAGCGCTTCTCGTGGTGGCCACGCTGCTCTCCCGCGAGACGCCGCCCAACCCGATACAGTGTGACCAGCTGAAAGGGAGGGCGCGCCGTGAGCGATCTGATCGATACCACCGAGATGTACCTGAAGACAGTGTTCGAGCTGCTGGAGCTCGGCATCACGCCGATGCGCGCCCGCATCGCCGAACGGCTCGGACAGTCCGGCCCCACGGTGTCGCAGACGGTCGGTCGGATGGAGCGCGACGGCCTGCTGTACCTCGATGACTCCCGCGTCATCCACCTGACCGAGGAGGGCCGCGGGATCGCCGGTGCGGTCATGCGCAAGCACCGACTCGCCGAACGCCACCTGATGGACGTCCTCGGCCTCGAGTACGAGCTCGTGCACGACGAAGCCTGCCGCTGGGAGCACGTGATGAGCGAAGACGTGGAGCGCAAGATCGCCGCCATGCTCACGCCGCCGTACGCCGACCCGTACGGCAACCCCATCCCGGGCCTGGGCGCGCTGGGGGTGACGGCCGACGGGTCCGGCCCCCATGGCAGCCGCCGGATCGGCGACGGTGTTCAGCGCCTCGTGCAGGTGGAGCTGCCGGAGGGCGACGAGGTGGAGCTGACGGTCGACGCCATCGGTGAGGTCATCCAGTCGGACGTCGAATTCCTGCGGGATCTGAAGGACTGCGGGATCGTTCCCGGGGCGCGCGTCACGGTCGCCTCGGATGCGGATTCGCTGGTGATGACGGGGCCGTCGGGCCGGGAGATCACCCTGACCCCCAGTGATGCCGGTCATATCTGCGTGACCCAAAGGTAAGGCCCCTTCCCCGAGGGTAAAGGTCTGTCAAAGCCCGGGTAGAGGTTCGTTTGGTCCAGTGGGGAACAGTCCCCGCCTTCCGTAGGTTGGATGTCGGTTCCCGGGGCGACCCGGGTCGGAATCCGTTCCGAAACAACAGTGCTCAAGAACTCCGCGGACCGCCTCGCAGCCCTGACGGGCGCCGGCCCGCGAACGATCCGGAAGGTCTCCTGTGGCTCCTCGCTCCATGCCCACTCACCGCGGCACCCCGCGCGGCATCCTGTCCGCACCGATCGGTCGTAAGACCGCCGGCGTGATGCTCGCTGCCGGCTTCGTCGTCTCCGGTTCCGCTTCGGCCGCCATGGCCAACGGTTCCTCCGAGACCGGCAAGAACGCCGGTGCGTCCACCGCTCCCTCCACCGTGACCATCCCGGTCGCTCTCGCGGAGGGCGACAAGGCCGAGGGTGCCTACGGCGCGATCGTGAAGAAGGACAGGGTCGAGGTCAAGACCGACGAGAAGACCGACGCCCAGCGTGAGCAGGAGCGTCGCGAGGCTGAGCAGCGCGAGGCCCAGCAGCGTGAGCAGGAGCGTCAGGAGCGTGCCGAGCGCCAGGAGCGTCAGGAGCGCCGCGAGGCCCAGCAGCGCGAGGAGCGCAACCAGGAGCGCGAGAACAACCGCGAGCGCAACCAGGAGCGCGAGAACAACCGCGAGCGCAACCAGGAGCGCGAGAACAACCGCAGCGAGCGCCGCAATGAGCGCCAGGGTGACGACGACCGCCGCAGCAGCCGCGACGGCCAGCGCTCCGAGCGCCGCACCAGCGACCGCTCCGACAACAACGACCAGCAGTCCGACCGCGGCTCCAAGAAGAAGCGCTCCTCTGCTCCCTCCAACGCAGGGCGCGGCAGCTCCATCCTCGCCACCGCCCGCAGCGGCATCGGCACCCCCTACGTCTGGGCCGGTTCCACCCCGTCCGGCTGGGACTGCTCCGGCTTCACCTCCTGGGTCTACGCCCAGCACGGCATCCACCTTCCGCACTCGGCTGCTGGCCAGGTGGCCGGCGCCAAGCGCATCTCCGCTTCCGAGGCCCGCCCCGGCGACCTCGTCTACACCCCGGGCCACGTCGGCATCTACGCCGGCAACGGCAAGATCGTGGACGCCGGCCGCTCCGGCAAGCTCACCACCGAGCGCAAGCTCTGGAACGCCAACTGGAGCTACTACCGCGTCGGCTGATGCCAGTCGCCTCTTCGACACTGTGACGAGCGGATTCCGGCGCTGACCACGCCGCCGCTCAGCGAGAACCCCACCGCAGCCCTGTCGGGCCGGTGGGGTTCTCGCATTGCCTGCACCCGGCCCGACTACTGTGAGACCCATGCTTCTGCTCCGGAACCTCATCAGCGTGCTCGCGGGGATCGTCTCCCTTGCGGCGGCACTCCTGCTCGTGCCCGCCACCTGGCTGCAGGACAACATCGTGGACCGCGGCGGGTTCCTCGCCGTCACCCGACCGATCGCTGACACCCCGCAGACCCGCCAGGACCTCACCGCCCCGGCGGTCGACCAGATCCACAGCCTCGTGGACGTCCCCGAATTCCTGAAGGGGCAGGTCGATGCCCTGATCGCGAAGGGCGTCAAGACCGTCACCGGCACACGGGAGTACCAGCAGATCTGGGACCAGACCATGCGCGACCTGCATGAGTCGATGGTGCAGGGCGGCAGGGTCGAGGTGAAGCCGGACCTGATGCCGGCGTACGATTCGATCGCCGGCCCGATCGAGGATGTCCTGCCGGTGCCCGTGCCGCGCCCCGCCACCCTGCAGCCCACCATTGCCTCGTTCGATGCGGGATGGATGCAGTGGATCCTCCTGCTCACCGAGAACCGCGCAGCTCTCGGCGCCATCGCCCTCCTGGGCCTGGCGCTGATGCTGCTGACCGCCACCCATCGCGGAGCGTCGCTCATCATGTACGGCATCTTCGCCGCCGTGTTCACGGCGCTCATGTGGTTCACGGTGACGAACCTCCCCGCGCTGGTGCCGAACGTGATCGACAGGGCCCCGTTCGTCGGCCAGATCGTGACGGCGTTCGAAGAGAAGGCGATCAAGGACCTGCCCCACGGCGTGAACCTCGGCATCGCCCTGGCGGCGGTCAGCGCGCTCATCGGCATCGTGCTGATGGCGATGCGGGCCGCCCGCGATCACCGCAACCGCACCGGCACGGGCCGTGGCCCCACCAGCAGTGGGAGCGGGGCTCGAGGCCAGAGCTGGCCCGGCCCGGCGGCTGGGCACGCTGCGGCGCCGGCACCCGTCGGCCGCCCCGGCAGCGCTGGCGGCGGGGGAGGCGGCAGCTGCGCCCCCGAGGGCGGCAGCTGCGCGCCGGGTCGCTGACACCAGCAGCCGACGGGTGCGCCGCCCCGCCCAGGTCCGATTGTTATCAACCGGTTACACTGGCATCTTCGAACGCACACCCCTGACGGGGAGATGGGAGCAGTCATGGGGGTCCTCTCCTTCCTGCGCACAGACAAGACCGCGACCGACGACGCCAAGAAGGCGATGAAGGAAGCCCGCACCGGTAAGGACGCGGGTGCGCTCGAGAGCCTCGTCAACACCTTCCGCGACATCGGCATCGACGGCAAGGCCACCTTCGCGTCTGCAAAGACCGTTGCCAAGCGCGCGAAGCGGCGCCGCTCCACCGAACGCGCCGTCAAGAAGATCATTGCGAGCCACCGACGCCGCGCCACCGTCGGCGGCTTCGTCACCGGTCTCGGCGGCGCCATCACCCTGCCGGTGATGCTGCCCGCCAACGTGCTCGAGTTCTACGTCATCGCCACCCGCATGACCGCCGCGATCGCGAGCGTGCGCGGTTACGACATCAACGACCAGGAGATCCGCACCCGTATCCTCGCCGCCCTTGTCGGGGAGGAATCGGGGGACCTGCTCGGCTCGATCGGACTCGGCCCGGTCGCCGGCGCGGCGAGCCGCCAGGTGGCGAAGCGTCTGCCGCAGTCGGACGTCTCCCGCATCACCAAGGCGATCGGCGCCCGCGCTGTGCGCCGCTTCAGCCTGCGCTCCGCCCGCCTGTTCGGCAAGGCGATCCCCGGCGCTGGTGGCGTCCTCGGTGCGTGGGCGGACCGCCGCGCGCTGAAGAAGATCGCGCAGACGGCGAAGGCGACGTTCCCGCCGCTGTCCCGCAAGGAGCTGAAGGCAGCGGCGAAGGCGCAGAAGAAGCGCTGACGCGAACGGCCGCGGCGCGAAATCCCCTCTGCGATGACTGAACCCCAGGTCGGCGCCTGAAGAAGGCGCTGACCTGGGGTCCTATGTGTGCCCCCGAGACGATTCGAACGTCCGACACCGGCTTTAGGAGAGCCGTGCTCTATCCCCTGAGCTACGGGGGCTGATCGCCGAGCGAACCCGGCCGGAAGGCCGACGGATGCTGAACGGAACGGGTCCGCTCCTGCGGCAGAAGAGCCGCGGCTCGGACCCGTTCAGTGTAGCGGGATGCGCGGGGCGCACCCAATCAGACGGTGCAGATCACCAGCCGGCCTTCGAGGCGACGCGCTTGTCATCCCGCGAGCGGTACACGATGTACGGGCGGCCCAGGTAGCCCACGGGCACCGAGAACACGTGCACGAGGCGCGTGAACGGCCACACCGCGAACAGGGTGATGGCGACCAGGGCGTGCAGCTGGAACGTCAGCGGCACGTCCACCATCATCGCTGCGTCGGGGCGCAGCGTCCAGATCTGCCGGAACCACACGGAGATGGTGGAGCGGTAGTCGTAGGAGCCGAACACGTTGTTCGCGATGGTCGCCCACACGCCGAGGCCGGCCACGACCGCGAGCATCAGGAACATGAATTTGTCCATCAGCGTGGTCGCGCCCATGAGGCGCTTGTTGGAGCGTCGGCGCCAGATCAGCAGCAGCAGACCCACGAGTGTGCACACGCCCGCCACGGTGCCGAGGGTGATCGCCAGCAGGTGGTACACGTGGTCGCTGATGCCGATCGCCTGCGTCCAGGACTTCGGGATCACCAGGCCGCCGAAGTGGCCGATGGCGACGAACAGGATGCCGAAGTGGAACATGGGCGATGCCCACCGCAGGATCCGGTCCTCGTACATCTGGCTCGACCGGGTGGTCCAGCCGAACTGGTCGTAGCGGTAGCGCCAGATGTGCCCGAGCACGAAGAACGCCATGCACACATAGGGGAAGACAACCCAGAGAAGGGTGTCGAGGATCGTCACGTCACGCATGTCAGCTCCTTCGAGCGCTGGACGGCTGGGTCGGTCGGATACGTGGGGTCGGCAGGGGGACCGGGCCCGACGGGGCGGTGAAGGCGACGGGCGCGTTCGTGGGCGGGCTCGCCATGTAGTCCGCGTCCGTGCCGTAGCCGGAGAGGCCGACGGATTCCTCAGCGGGGCCCTGTTCAGCAAGCTTTGCGATCGCGGTGCGGTCGTCGTCATTGAGGGCGGGCATGGTGGCGCAGACCATCCGGATCACCGGCGCCCACGGGGAGTCGATCTCCTGCAGGTGAGTGCGCAGCAGTTCGATGCCGGCGCGGTTGTCCAGCAGGATCCGCTCACCGGCCTCCGCGTCGACGGTGCCGGCGAACTCCAGCACCACGCACAGGTGGTCGGGCAGTTCGTCCTCGCGGTCCGCGGCGAGCTCCACCCCGGATTCGCGCATGGTCTGCTTGATCTCCAGCAGCGCCATCCCGCGGCGGCGGGTGTCGCCGCTGCCGAAGTACGTCAGGAACAGGCAACCGCGCCGACGGGTGTCGAACGTCGCCACGTACTCCTGCTGCAGGGCCGCGAGGTCATCGGTGCGGGACTCGGCGAGCATCCGGTCCACGACCGCTGCCACCTCCGAGCCGTACGGCTCCGGCAGCAGGGAGCAGGCGTCCCGCAGCAGCGGCAGCCGCTCCACGATCTCCCCATCGGGGTACGCCATCAGGTGCGAGCCGATCGCCCACGCCACCTGCTTCGCGTCCCCGTCGATGGGGGAGGCGGCGAGGCCGGGAACGGCCCGGCCCGCCAGTCGCTTCAGGATGCTCATGATCGATCAGTCCCGCTGCTGTCGGAGGGGAAGAGCCCGTCGGGCGTGCCCTTGCCGTCCCAGTTCAGCAGGTTGATGCGGCCCGGCTCCACCGGCGGCACGCGGTCCATCTGGGCGCGGTTCTTCAGGATGTTGAAGTTCTCCACACCGACGGGGGTGAGGCCGTCGGCCCCCGAATCCTCACCGAAGATCGAGGACGGGCCGCCCATGCCGGGCCCGCCGTCCGTGTTCAGCGAGCAGTCGGTGGAGATGCCCTCGAGGGAGTGCGCGTCGCTGTAGTGCGCGGGCGGGATCACGTACCGCTCCTCGTACTTCGCGATCGCCAGCAGGCGGTACATTTCCCGGATCTCCTGCCCCGTCATACCGACGGATGCCGCTATCTCCTCCTGGCCCTCCCGGCCCATGGAGATGTCTCGCATGTAGGAGCGCATCGCGGCGAGCTTGCGCAGCACACCGTCCACTACGGAGACGTCCCCGGCGGTGAACAGCTCCGCCAGGTAGTCCATAGGGATGCGCAGCTGCTCGATCGCGGCGAACAGGTTGCGCTGATCCTCCGCGTCCTCACCGGTCTTCGCGACCTCGTCGACGACGGGGCTCAGCGGCGGGATGTACCAGACCATCGGCATGGTGCGGTACTCCGGGTGCAGCGGCAGCGCCACCTTCCACTCGTTGATGAGCCGGTAGATGGGGGAGCGCTGCGCGGCGAGGATCCAGTCCTCCGGGATGTCCGCCTCGCGGGCGGCCTGCACCACGGCCGGGTCGTTCGGGTCGAGGATCAGGGAGCGCTGCGCCTCGTACAGGTCCTTCTCGTTCGGGGTGGACGCCGCTTCGGTGACGCGGTCGGCGTCGTAGAACACGAGGCCGAGGTAGCGCAGGCGGCCCACGCAGGTCTCCGAGCACACCGTTGGGATGCCCTGCTCCATGCGCGGGTAGCAGAAATGACATTTCTCGGCCTTGCCCGTCCGGTGGTTGAAGTACACCTTCTTGTAGGGGCAGCCGGAGATGCACATGCGCCAACCGCGGCACTGGTCCTGGTCCACCAGGACGATGCCGTCCTCTTCGCGCTTGTACATCGCGCCCGAGGGGCAGGACGCCACGCACGACGGGTTCAGGCAGTGCTCACAGATGCGCGGCAGGTAGAACATGAAGGTCTTCTCGAACTCGGCCTTCACCTCCGTCTGGATGCGCTCCAGGATCGGGTCCTCGTGGAGGTGCTCCGTGGAGCCGCCGAGGTCGTCGTCCCAGTTCGCCGACCATTCGATCGACATGTCCTCACCGGTCAGCAGCGACTTCGGCTTCGCCACCGGGATGTGCTCCTGCGCCGGAGCATCCAGCAGGTTCGAGTAGTCGTAGGTCCACGGCTCGTAGTAGTCCTCGATGCTCGGCATGATCGGGTTGGAGAAGATCTGCGCGAGCTTGCGGAACTTGCCGCCGGCCTTCAGCTTCAGGCGGCCCTTGCGGTCCAGGACCCAGCCGCCCTTCCACTTCTCCTGATCCTCGTAGCGGCGCGGATAGCCCTGCCCGGGCCGGGTCTCCACGTTGTTGAACCAGACGTATTCGGTGCCGGATCGGTTCGTCCATGCCTGCTTGCAGGTGACTGAGCAGGTGTGGCAGCCGATGCACTTGTCGAGGTTCATCACCATCGACATCTGAGCCATGATGCGCATCAGTACGTCACCTCCGTAGTGCGCTTGCGGATGCGGGTGACCTCATCACGGTTGTTGCCGGTGGGCCCCAGGTAGTTGAAGGCGAAGGTCTGCTGGGCGTACCCGCCGACCATATGGGTGGGTTTGATCATGATGCGGGTGAGCGAGTTGTGGATGCCGCCGCGCTTCCCGCTGGTTTCGGTCAGCGGCACGTTCACCACGCGATCCTGGGCGTGGTGCATGTACACCGTGCCCTCCGGCATGCGGTGCGAGACGACCGCCCGCGCCGCCACCACCCCGTTGCGGTTCACTGCCTCCACCCAGTCGTTGTCGCGGATGCCGGCCTTGGCGGCGTCCTCCGCGCTCATCCAGATCGACTGGCCGCCGCGCGAGAGCGACAGCATGAACAGGTTGTCCTGGTACTCCGAGTGGATCGACCATTTGTTGTGCGGCGTCAGGTACCGCACTGCGAGGCCGAGTTCGTTCGTGGAGCCGATCTCGCCCTCGTTGAACAGGGCGTTCATGTCCAGCGGTGGGCGGTACACGGGCAGGTTCTCGCCCATCTCCCTCATCCAGTCGTGGTCGAGGTAGAAGTGCTGGCGGCCCGTCAGGGTGTGCCACGGCTTCAGCCGCTCCGTGTTGATGGTGAAGCAGGAGTAGCGGCGGCCGCCGGACTCCGAGCCGGACCACTCCGGCGAGGTGATCACCGGCACCGGCGCGGCCTTGGTGTCCGCGAACGTGATCTGCTTGCCCTCCGCTTCCGCGGAGAGGTCGTGCAGCTGGGTGCCGGTGCGCTTCTCCAGTGTGCGGAATCCCTGGGTGGCGAGGTGGCCGTTGGTGGTGCCGGAGAACGCCAGCACCATCTCCGCGGCCCGCACATCGGTCTCCAGGGACGGGCGGCCCTTGGCCGGGCCCTCCTTGATGAGGCCGTTCTTCTTGCCGAGGTACTCGACTTCGCGCTTCACATCGAAGGTGATGCCCTTCGTGGTGAAGCCGAGCTTCTCCGCCAGGGGGCCGAGCGCCACGAACTTGTCGTAGATCTCGCGGTAGTCGCGCTCCACCTCGACGAGCTTCGGCATGGTGATGCCGGGGATCGGCTCCACGCCCTCGTCGTGCTTCCAGTCGCGGACCACGCCGTGGGGGTAGGCGAGGGCGTCGGTGGAGTCGTGCTGCAGGGTCAGCGCCACCACGTCGCGCTGCTTGCCGAGGTGATTGCGGGCCAGTTCGGAGAACTTCTTCGCGATCTCCTTCCACGTGTCCCAGTCGTTGCGGGCCTGCCACGGCGGGGCGATCGCCGGGTTGAACGAGTGGACGAACGGGTGCATGTCCGTGGTGGACAGGTCGCTCTTCTCGTACCAGGTCGCGGCCGGCAGCACCACGTCGGAGAACAGGGTGGAGCTGGTCATGCGGAAGTCCAGGGACAGCAGCAGGTCCAGCTTGCCCTCCGGGGCCTTCTCGCGCCACACGACGTCGCGGGGGCGCAGATGCTCCGGGGTCTCCTCGGCGCGCACGTCGTTCTTCGTGCCGAGCAGATGCTTGATGAAGTACTCGGTGCCCTTGGCGGAGGAGCCGAGGAGGTTCGCCCGCCACAGCGACAGGATGCGCGGATGGTTGTTGTGCGCGTCCGGGTCCTCCGCGGCGAACTTCAGCTTCCCGGTCTTCAGGTGCTCGATGATGAAGTCCTGTACGCTGCGGCCCTCGGCATCGGCGGCCTGGGTGAGCGCGAGCGGGTTCTGGTCGAACTGCGGGAAGTGCGGCATCCACCCGAGACGCTGCGCCATCGCGACCACGTCCGCGTTGGTCATGCCCTTGAGGCGCCCGTCGGCGGTGGCGGCGGTGAACGCGTCCGCGGTCATCTGGTCGTAGCGCCACTGGTCGGTGTGCATGAACCAGTACGAGGTCTGGGTCTGGTGGCGCGGCGGCCGCGACCAGTCCAGGGCGTTGGCGAGGTGCAGCCAGCCCGTGATGGGGCGGACCTTCTCCTGGCCCACGTAGTGCGCCCAGCCGCCGCCGTTGACACCCTGGCCGCCGGTGAGGGTGGTGAGGGTGAGGAACGTGCGGTAGATGGTGTCCGAGTGGAACCAGTGGTTCGCGCCGGCGCCCATGATGATCATGGAGCGGCCGCGGGACTCCACGGCGTTCTGCGCGTATTCGCGGCCGATGCGCTGCACCTGTGCGGCGGGCACACCGGTGATGCGCTCCTGCCAGGCGGGGGTGCCGACCTCGCTGGGGTCGTCGTAGCCCGTCGGCCAGGTGCCGGGCAGGCCGTCGCGGCTGATGCCGTAGGAGGCGAGCAGGAGGTCGTACACCGTGGTGACGGTGCGGCCGTTGACCTGCGTGGTCGGCACACCGCGGCGCATCGTGCCCGGCGCGGAGTGCGCGTTGTGCGCTTCGTCCTCGGCGGGGGTGGAGACGGCGTCGAAGCGGGGCAGGAGGATCTCCTGCACGCCCTCGCCGCGGCCGTGGAGGGAGAGCTGCGGGTCAGCGCCCTGCAGGTCCAGGTTCCAGCGGCCCTTGCCGTCCTCGCTGAAGCGGTGGCCGAGTGTGCCCTGGGGGACCATCGGCCGGCCGGTGTTGCCGTCGATCAGCACGGGCTTGAACTGGTCGTGCTCGGTGCCGAACTCGTCGGTGATCTCCGCGGTGAGGTCGGAGGCCGTGAGGAACTTGCCGGGCACCACGGTGCCGTCGGCGCGCTCCTCCAGCTGCACGAGGAACGGCAGGTCGGTGTAGGTCTTCGCGTAGTTGTCGAAGTATTCGGGGCGGGCGCTGCCGTCGGGGTTCTCATAGAACTCGCGGAGGATCACGTGGCCCATGGCGAGGGCGAGGGCGCCGTCGGTGCCGGGCTGGGGCGCGACCCATTCGTCGGCGAACTTCACGTTGTCGGCGTAGTCGGGGGAGACCGCGATGACCTTCTGGCCGCGGTAGCGGGCCTCCACCATCCAGTGGGCGTCCGGGGTGCGGGTCAGCGGCACGTTGGAGCCCCACATGATGAGGTAGCCGGCGTCCCACCAGTCGCCGGATTCGGGGACGTCGGTCTGGTCGCCGAACATCTGCGGGGAGGCGACGGGCAGGTCCGCGTACCAGTCGTAGAAGGACAGCATGGCGCCTCCGATGAGCTGGTGGAAGCGCGCACCGGAGGCGAAGGACACGATGGACATCGCCGGGATCGGCGTGAACCCGGCGGTGCGGTCGGGGCCGTAGTTCTTCGTGGTGGAGACGTACGCCGCGGCGATCATCTCCACGGCCTCCTCCCACGTGGCGCGGACCAGGCCGCCGTGGCCGCGTGCCTTCTTGTACGCTGCGGACTTCTCGGGGTCCTCCACGATGGACTCCCAGGCGAGGACGGGGTCGCCGCCCACCTGCTGCTTCGCTTCGCGGAACATGGTGAGCAGGGCGGCGCGGATGTACGGGTAGCGCACGCGCGTGGGGGAGTAGGTGTACCAGGAGAAGGCGGCGCCGCGGGGGCAGCCGCGCGGCTCGTACTCGGCGCGGTCGGGACCGGTGGAGGGGTAGTCGGTCTGCTGGGCCTCCCAGGTGATGATCCCGTCCTTGACGTAGATCTGCCAGGAGCAGGAGCCGGTGCAGTTCACGCCGTGGGTGGAGCGCACCACCTTGTCGTGGCTCCAGCGGTCGCGGTAGAACGAGTCGCCCTGGCGGCCGCCGCGGTGGTGGATCTCGCGCTTGTCGTCGGAGACGCGCGAGGTGGGGGAGAGCAGGCGGCGCTTGCTGATGAGGGAGTTCATCAGCGAGGAGTCGACCTGCGGCTTCGGGTCAGTCGTCGTCATTGTCGGACCTCACTGTTCCTTGGTTGTCGTAGCGGGCGCAGCATCCGCATCCGGGTCGTCAGCAGCGGCGCGCCCAGTGCGGCCGGTCCAGATCGCCACGCCGACCGCGACGAGGGCGGTGAGGGCGAGCAGGATCAGGCCGATGGCGTAGGAGCCGGTGGAGTTCCACAGGGAGCCCAGCAGGAGGGGCGGGACGAAGCCGCCGAGACCGCCGGCGGCGCCGACGAAGCCGGTGACCGACCCGACCTGGGCGGGGTCCGCAGCCTGGCCGACGAGGCCGAACACGGCGCCGCTGCCGGTGCCCAGCGCCATCGCCATGACGAGGAAGGCGAAGGTTCCCACCAGGGTGAGTTCGCCGGTGGCGGCGACGATCAGTGCCATGACCGCCACGATGGTGTTGGCGACCACGAGGGTGCGGACGGGGCCGAAGCGGTCGGACAGCTGACCGCCGACGGCGCGCATGAACACGGCGATGATGACGAACCCGCCCATGCGGAGGGCGGCGTCTTCGGCGCCGAGGCCGTAGGCGTTGATGAGGAAGGTCGGCAGGTACACGGAGAAAGCGACGTAGCCGCCGAAGCTGAGGGCGTACAGGAAGCAGGCCTGCCACGTGACGAGCAGCTTGGTGGTGCCGAGGGTGTTGGCGATCATGGAGCCGGTCTTCGGCTTCCAGCCGGGGGCGTTGCGCATCAGCAGGTAGGCCAGCACCGCGTAGATGAGCAGGGCGGTGGCGGCGATGAGGAACGGCGCCTTCTCGCCGAGGCCCTGGAAGATGCGCACGGTGGTGAAGGCGGAGACGGCGGTGCCGCCCATGCCCATGCCGTAGATGCCGAGGGCGGTGCCGCGGCTCTTCGGCGGGTACCAGGAGTTCACGTAGGGCACGCCGATGGCGAAGGTGGTGCCGGCGATGCCGAGGAAGAAGCCGCCGACGAGCAGCGCCGCGTAGCTGGTGAACCCGAAGAATCCGAGGAACAGCACCGGGACGATGGTGATGACGGAGATGAGCGGGAACATCAGGCGGCCGCCGAAGCGGTCGGTGAGGGCGCCGATGGGGATGCGGCCGATGGAGCCGACGAGGACGGGCACGGCGACGAGCAGAGCGGCGTCGGTTGTCAGGCCCTTCTTGATGACGGTCGCGGCGAGGGGGGAGAGGAGGGCCCAGGCCCAGAAGTTGATGGCGAAGCCGACGGTGGCCATCAGCAGCATGAACGTGCGGTCACGGGCATGCTCGTCGAGGGGGGTGGCGGTGGAACCGGAAGGGCGGAGGGATGGGGACGCGGTCACTGCGTGCTCCTTTCGGTGCAGCCGATTCGAGGGTTCCCGATGACTCTAATCATAGGGGTATCGGGTGGACAGGACGATTGTCCTGAGGACGTGTTTCCCGAGGTCGGCCGATATCGTGCCGATATCGTCTTGGGTGACGATCCGACTTCATCGAGGGTGCTTCCATGGTTTCACGCGCTGCGATCATCATTGCCGGCGGACAGGGCTCCCGCCTCGGCGGGGTCGACAAGCCCCAGCTGTCGATCAACGGCCTGTCGATGCGTGCCCGAGTCGCGGGGGCGGCCATCGCGGCGCTCGGGTTGCCCTGCCGCATCGTGGTGGTAGGGGCCGAAGGGTCTGATCTGCGCGCGGCGCCGTTCACGATCGACGGGGTGGAGACGATCCGCACTCTGGAGGAGCCGCGCTTCAGCGGTCCCGTGGCGGGTCTGGCGGCCGCGGTCGATGAGCTGTCGGATCTGGGCGGCGAGGTGGATGTGCTGGTGCTTGGCGGTGATATGCCGACCCTCAGCGCTGAGCTGCTGCAGCACGTCCTGGGGGAAGGGGCCGACGGGTCCGCCCCGGCTGACAGCACTGCTGTGCGCGGCATCGAAGATTCCTCGGGCCATCTGCAGTTCCTGTGCGCCGCGTGGCCGCTGGGCGTGCTGCGCACCACGCTGAACGAGGTCCGCGGGAATGGCGGTGATTGGATGGGGCTGAGCCTGCGCCGGCTGTACGGACAGCTGGCACCGGCGCGCCTGACGATCCGACCGGCCTTGGACGGGGTCGATGATGCGGTCTCGGATGTGGACACCGCGGAGGACCTGCAGCGCGCCCGCATCGCCGTGGAAAGGACGACCCCATGACCATCGCACCCCGACGGGCCGAGCAGAACCGGCTGCGTCTCCTGCTGGCCGCCGCGGCCTCGGCCGCGCTGGCGCTCGTCGCCGCCCTGTTCGCAGCACCGGCTGCCCTGGCCCATGACAGCCTCACCGGCAGTTCGCCGGCGGACGGCGAGTCCGTTGCGACCGCCGACAGCATCACGCTCACCTATTCCGCGGAGCCGCTGGACCTGTCTGCCCGCGTTGTGGTGAAGGACTCCGCCGGCACCGTCCTGTTCGACGGCGCGCCGACGATCGACGGCACGTCGGTCACCGCGGACTTCTCTGAGGCACCCGCCGCCGGCCCGGTGACCGTCGACTGGCGGGTCGTCTCCTCGGACGGCCACCCGATCGAGGGCACCACCACCTTCACCGTCACCGAGGGCGGGGCCGCCGCATCGGACGGCGGCGGTGAGGAGTCCGCCCCGGCAGCGTCTGCCTCGCCGTCGTCCCAGCCGACGGATGCCTCCAGTTCCGCCCCCGCCGCGTCCGAAGTCGATGAGGGGACGGACGGTGACGATGGCGGCATCGGCAAGTCGCTCATCGCCGCGGCTGTTGTCGTGGCTGCGGCGCTGATCGTCGGAATCGTGGTGCTGGTGACCCGCAAGGACAAGAACCCGGATCGCGGCTCCGCCGCCGGCGACGACCGGCATCCCGGCTCGCAGGCGTGATCACAGCGCCTCGTGAGTGATGCCTCCGAGGCGCGTACGGCCATGGTGGAGAAGCGAAGGACCGGCGGCCCCGCAGGGCGCCGGTCCTTCTTCTGTGCGGGAGCTGTCCCGCTGTGGGAGGCGTATTCGCCTCAGTTGTTGCGGAGGGAGTCCTTGGCCTTGTCGGCAGCGTTCTGGATCGCGCCGTCGGCCTGGTCAGGGGCGGCATCCTGAGCCTTCTGCGAAGCCTTGTCGATGGCGCCGTCGACCTTGTCGCTGTGGCCGTCGAGTGCCTGCTTGCCCTTGTTGAGTGCGTCGTCGAAGCCCATGGTGGGTGTCCTTTCCATCGGGAACATTGGCGACCCCCACGCTACATGCCGTCTCCGTTCGAGATCACAGGTCCGTCATGAGCTCGGGGCGATTTGAGCACATGTGAACAGCCTGTGTCCCAGTCTGCGCATTCGGTCATAATCGAGGCGTGGAAATGAGCAGCGATCGTCACGTGCCACCCGTCGGTCACGACAAGTCCTCCCGCTGGGACTTCGTCCTCGGACAGCTCGCGCAGACCAAGCGACTGTCCGTCGCCGACGTCGCCGCGCAGCTCGGCATCAGCGAGTCCACTGTGCGGCGCGACTTCGTCGACATGGAGAAGGCGCAGCTCGCGCGCCGCGTCCACGGTGGCCTCGTGGCCGTGGACATCGCCTACAACCTCGCCGCCTCTCCGCGCGGCGACGGCGCCGGTGATCAGCGCGAGCGCATCGCTGCCGCCGCGGCCGCCATGGTGCAGCCCGGCAGCATCGTCGGCTTCAACGGGGGCCGCACCACCACGGCCTCGGCCCGCCGCATCGTCGCCCGCTCCGACCTCGACACCGGCGGCTCCGTCCCCGGCCTGACCGTGGTGTGCGCCGCCCTCAACATTGCGATGGAGACGGTGTTGCGTCCGGCAGTGCGCACGGTGGTGCTCGGCGGTGTGGCGGAGCCGCGATCGTTCGAGCTGACCGGCCCGCTGGCGCAGTACACCATGCGGGACCTGTGGCTGGACATCATGTTCGTGGGCGTCATCGGGGTCGATGTCGATGCCGGCATCACCTGCGACTCCGACGCCGAAGCGGGCGTCACCCGCACGATGATCTCCCACTCCCGGCGCGTGGTGGGCCTCGCGACCGGCGACAAGATCGGCAAGCGGGCGCTCGCGGGGATCTGCCCGCTCTCGGCCCTCACCGACCTCATCGTCACCGGGGATGTGCCCGCTCAGCTGCGGGAGGCCTGCGCTGAGCGTCACGTGCGCCTGCACGCCGTGTGACTCCCGTCGGGTTCGGTGGCCCGCCCCTGCGGAGGGTGAACGGCGGAACCCGGATCGGACCTGATGAGGCGATACTCTGGAGTTGTGATGTGGATTTTCGGTCGATCGAAGAAGAACGCTGCCGGTGCTGAGGGCGAGGAGCCCACGAAGGCAGCGGAGCCGTCGGCCGCCTCTGCCCGCGGCGGCACCGGTTCCGCCGACAGCGCCGCCACCGGCCCTGCCGACGCCCCCGCCAGCGCCTCCTCCCCGGCGGCGGAAGCGGACGCCGCCCCCAGCACTCTCGCTGAGCGGCACGCCGCCCAACGCGAACGCGAACGGCAGGCCGGCGCATCCGCCGTCCCGGCCGCTGAGATCGCCGACACCGGCACGTCCAGCGTGGACGATATTCAGCACTTCACCGGGGACGTCCCCCGCCTCGAGGGCCTGCTGCCGGTGCAGGTCGATGAGGTGACCCGCGAGGACCGCGTGGAGCGCGCCCTGGACCGCTGGCGCCTGACCATGTCCGACCTCGCCGACGGGCGCGGCTTCCTCCTGGACCTGCGCGGCGGCCCCGAGTACCTCGACCTGACCAACTCCCACCCGCAGGGTCTGGCGCACCTGTTCGCCGCCCGCGGCGCCACCCGCCTGTCCAGCCTCGTGCGCGAACCCGGCTCGCTCGCGACGGCGCGCCGCCATGCGCGTGCGCTGCGGGAGATCGCGCAGTCGTTCGCGGAGGAACGGGGACTGACCACCTGCTACCTCGGCATCGGTGAGGCGTCCTGGCTGCCGTCGGACGGCGGCAGCGCGATCCACGCGCCGATCATGCTGCGCCCCATCAACCTGTTCCTGCGGGGCAACGCCCGCGAGGACATCGACCTCGACCTCGACGCCGCGGTGGAGCTGAACCCGGTGCTGCTGAAGGCCATGCGCGAAGCCGGTGTGATCCTCGACGCCCGGTCCCTGCTGGACCTCACCGCGTCCATTCACGGCTTCGATCCGAGCCCGGTGATCGACGCGTTCCGCAGCCTCGGCGAACCGCTGCTGAACTTCCGGGTCTCCCACGCCCTCGTCGTCGGCAGCCTCATCGACTCCTCGGTGTCCATGCTGGAGGACTTCGACACCCCGTCGGAGGACCTCGCGGACAACGACCTGATCGCGGCGCTCGCCGGGGACCCGGAGGCCCGCGAAGCGCTCTCCCCGGAGGGGGAGAAGCGAGCCGGCACCGGTGACAAGGAGGCCGACGCCTCCTCCGCGCCGATTGCGATCGTCGACCCGGACGAGGCCCGCGCCCTGTCCGCCATCGAGGACACCGACTGCCTCGTGGTGGAGACGGCGCCGGGCGCACCGGCGACCTCCACCATCGTGAATCTGATGGCGGAGCTCGCCGCGCAGCAGAAGCGGGTGCTGGTGGTCTCGCAGCGCTCCAGCCACCTCGCGGACCTTGCGGAGGCGGTCACCGCCGCCGGGATCGGCGATCTGCTGCTGGACCTCAGCCCGGACCCGCAGCTGCAGCGCACCACGGTGGAGTCGCTGCTGGTGTCGCTGGCGAAGGCGAACTCGTTCGTGCCGCCGGTCTCGATGGAGGAGGACCCGGCGCTCGTGGAGGCGGCGGAGTCGCTGCGTGAGCATCTGACGGCGATGCACCGCCGCCAGGAGCCCTGGGGCGCCTCCGCGCACGATGCGATCAACGCGCTCTCGGGCCTGCTGCGCCGTGACCCCGCGCCGCGCACGCAGGTGCGCCTGCCGGCCGATGTGGCCCGCCGAGTGGGGGAGCGGCCCGATGAGTACCGCGAGCTGCTGGAGCGTGCCGCCGCCACCCGCGCCCTCTACCTGGGGGCCGATGTCACGCCGTGGGCCGGTGCCCACATCACCACGCGCACGCAGGCGGACCGAGCCCTGGAGCTCGCTGAGGCGCTCGATGACGAGCACCTGCCGGAGCTGATCCGCCGCAGCCGGGAGATGACGAAGCAGGCTCACCTCGAGCCCGCCGAATCGATCGATGCGCTGCGCACGCAGATCCGCGTCCTGGAACGGGTGCGCACCGTGACGACCCGGTTCGATGCCCAGGTGTTCCTCTCCGATCTGGATGCCCTCATCGCCGCGACGGGCGACAAGAAGTTCCGTCAGGCGCACGGCATCAAGCAGGGGATGCGGCAGCGCCGCGCCCTGCGGCAGGAGGCCGCCGGGTATGCGAAGGACTCGGCGACCCCGCAGGAGCTGCATGAAGCGCTCACCGGGGTGCGCGGGGTGGCCCACGACTGGCGCACCCATTCGACAGCCCCCGATTCCCAGCCTGTGGTACCCGCGGATCTGGATGACCTGACCGCGGTGGTGGACCGCTGTGAGCGCGCCCTGGATGAGCTGGAGGTGCTGCTCGCCGGAACCCGCGCCGGCACCGAGTTCGGCCGCCGTCCGATCACCGACATCCAGGCGCAGATCCGGGAACTGGTGGAGGACAAGCAGGCGCTGGAGGACCTGCCGGAGCAGACCACGATTCTGCGCGAGCTCGACTTCGAGGGCCTGGGCCGCCTTGTGGCGGATCTGCGCGCCCGCGAACTCGAGGAGGAGAACGTCGCTGCGGAGCTCGACCTCGCCTGGTGGTCCAGCGTGTTCGAGTTCATCGCGGCGAAGGAACCGCTGCTCAGTGAGCACACGGGCACGGACCTGTCGCAGATCGCGGAGCGCTACCGCCGCCTGGATGCGCAGTTCCTCGCCGCGCAGCAGTACCGGGTGCGGGAGCAGGCCGACCGCATCCTCGTGGAGACGATGAAGCGCTACCGGGACACGTCCCGCGCCGCGATCGTGGAGCTGAACAACCCGGGCACCACGAGCGTGAAGGACGTGGTCGCGAAGTACGAGCAGATCATGTTCCGCGCCCGCCCCCTCTGGCTGGTGTCGCCGTACATGGTGCCGCAGCTGATCCCGTCGGGCGTCCACTTCGATGTCGTCATTGTGGCCGACGGCGCCCGCCTGCCCACCGCTGCTGCGGTCCCCGCCCTGACCCGCGCCGACCGCGCCGTGGTCATCGGTGATGCGTACGAGTACGCGGGGGAGCCGCCGCTGCAGCCGGAGGCGGAGGAGCTGGAGCCGGGGGCGCTGCCGATGGCGAACAACCTGCTGCTGGACGACCTGCGGGCCCTTGCCCCGATCGTGCGGATCCGCCGGGACCAGCACCCCGCGACCGGTGGTGTGCGCCGCTTCGTGTCCCGTGTGACCCGAGCCGGCCGCCCTGATGAACTGGACGCCCACCAGCTCGCGGTGCCGAGCCCCCTGCCGCCGGACGATGACCTGTTCATCCACGTGGAGGACGGCCGCGGCCCCGTCGCCGCGGACACCGCCTACGTGGAGTCGACCGAGGCCGAGCTGCGCCGCATCACTGACCTGGTGGTGCAGCATGCCCGCATGTCACCGGAGCGTTCGCTCGCGGTGGTGACGGTGACGGCGGAGCACGCGAAGCGCGTGATGGACCGGATCATGTCGACGGTGAGCCGGATGCCGGAGCTGCGGGACTTCTTCCAGCCGAACGTGCCGGAGGCGTTCGTGGTGACGCCCGCGATCGGTGCGACCGCGGTGGAGCGCGACGACATCATCGTCTCCCTCGGCTTCGGCCTCACCCCGCACGGCCGCCTGTTCCACTCCTTTGGGCCGCTGTCCGGCCCGCACGGCCGCAAGGTCCTGGTCAGCCTGCTGACCCGATCGCGCCTGCGCACCGTCGTGGTCAGCTCCCTGGCCTCCGCGGACTTCGACCCGGACCGCCTCACGACGGAGGGGGCGCGCGACCTCTACGATCTGCTGCGCTTCCTCGAAGCAGGCTTCGACGCCGCGGTCCTCGGCGAGGACGACGGCACGCCCGACCCCGCCGAGCAGGCAGCCGCCGCCCCCGAGCCCACCGAGCAGGAAGCCGAGGAGCAGCAGGCCGACGGAGTCTCCGAGTCCGCCGAGCAGGCAGCCGAGGAGCAGCAAGCCGACGGAGCCCCCGATCCCGCCGAGCAGGAAGCCACCGAGTGCGCTGAGGATGCCGGTGAATCCGCGGACGCGTCGGAACCCGTCGGCCACTCCGCCGCCGACGTCGCGCCCCTGCCGGAGCCCACCCTTGAGGTGTCCGAGGACGACGCCACCGCCGACGCCACGCCGGCGATCCGCTTCGCCGAGGGCGGCGACTCCCACATCGACGCCCTCGTGGCCGACCTCGCGGACCGTCTGCAGGAGCGCGGCCTCCACACCGAGCTCGACTACGGCCTCTCCCACGACCGCATCGAACTCGCCGTCGGCCACCGGGACCTGCCGGGCCGCCTCCTCGTGGCGGTGGAGACCGACGGAGCCCGCTACGCCACCACCGCTGACCAGCGCGAACGCGACCGGCTTCGCACCGAACGCCTCGAAGCCGCGGGCTGGGTCGTGGAGCGCGTCTGGTCGTGGGCCCTGTTCATCGACCCCGAAGGCGAAGCGGACCGCGTCACGCGCACGGTGGAGCGGGCGCACGCGTTCTGGATGGAGCGCCTCCAGGAGCCGGTGGCACGCGCCGGCACCACCCGCCATCGCCTCCCGCGCCCCAAGGTGCCGGCAGGCCACCCGCTGTCGTTCTACGGCGCGGAGGACTTCGACGCGGTCGTCGCCTACATCTCCAGTGACGGACGTGCCCGCCTCACCGAGCAGCTCGCCGCCGAAGTGCGGGAGTTCCTCGGCTTCGAGCAGCGCTCCCTGCTGCTGGATGTGTCCGTGTCCTCCGCGATCCGCCGCTACCAGGAGAGCCATGACTGATCGGCGCTCACCCACGCTCGGAGAGTCGCGCCCGGGCCGCGTCGTGGTCTCGTCGGTCACCGGGAAGCCGATGGAGCAGCCCGTACGCCGCGGCGGCCCGCGCATCGTGCCCAACCGCACCGAGGACGACGCGGCCGTGGACAGCAACGACGACCGCCTCCGGCAGGACGTACCGCCGCACTGGGGGCGCTGACGGCCCCGCACCCCGTTCGATCCGCACCGCACCCGACCCGGGCGCACGCCCGGCCACCAGGAGGAGAACCGTGACGAAGCAGCCCACCATCTTCATGCTCGGCGCCGGCAGCATGGGCGGCGCCGTCGCCACCGCGATCCGCCGCTCCGGCATCGACGCGCAGAACGTCCACGTCATGAACTCCCGCCCGGAATCCACCGAGCGCGCCGCGAAGGAGTACGACCTCACGCCCGCCGACTCGCTCGAGGACGCCGTGCGCGAGGCCGACATCATCATCCTCGGCATCAAGCCGTACCAGCTCGCCGCCCAGCTGCCGAAGCTCGCCGAGCACCTCAGCGCGGACACCCTCGTGGTGTCCCTCGCGGCCGGCGCCACCATCGACACGCTGCGCGAGCACCTCGGCGGGCACGAGAAGATCATCCGCACCATGCCGAACACCCCGGTCGCCGTCGGCTCCGGCGTCGTCGCCGTGATGCCCGCCGACGCCGTCACCGACGAGGAGACCGCGACGGTCGAGGAGCTGTTCGCAGCGTCCGCCGACGTGGTGCGGGTCCCGGAGGACAAGGTCCACCAGGTGATCGGCGCGGCCGGCTCCGCGCCCGCGTTCATGTTCTACGTCGCCGAAGCGATGATCGACGAGGGCGTCATGCAGGGCCTCACCCGCGACCAGGCCGCCGAGATGGTCATCGCGACCATGGCGGGGTCTGCGAAGCTGCTGCAGGAGCAGGGCCTCAGCCCCGCCGAGGCGCGCTACCGCGTCTCCAGCCCCGGTGGCACCACGGTGCGCGGTGTCGCCGCGCTCGAAGAGGCCGGGGTGCGCGTGGGCCTGGCGAAGGCGATGCGCGCCGCCGCCGACTGGTCGCGCCACATGGAGGAGGGCTGATCCGGCCTGTTCGGGGCCGACGGGCGCCGGCGCTCAGGGCCGGTTCGCGAACCGTTCGATCAGGTCCGTGTGGCCCGACACGATCAGCGTGTCATGCACCGCCACCTTGGTTGTCGGTGCCGCGTACGTGAAGTCGCGCCCCGGTGACTTCACACCCACCACGGTCACGCCGTACTTCGAGCGGATGTCCGATTCGGCGAGGGTGAAGCCCTGGATCTCCCGCGGCGGCCGCATCTTCACGATCGCCCAGTCGTCGTCGAACTCGATGTAGTCCAGCAGGTGGCCGTTCACCAGGTGCGCCACCCGCTGACCGGCGTCCTTCTCCGGGAACACCACGTGGTGGGCTCCGATCCGCTCCAGGATCTTGCCGTGCGAAGCGGAGATCGCCTTCGCCCAGATGATCGGGCCGGCGAGGTCCACGAGGTTCGCGGTGATCAGCACACTCGCCTCCACGCTCGTGCCCACACCGACCACGGCGACGTCGAACCCGGCGGCGCCGACCTGGTGGAGGGCGTCCATGTTCGTGCCGTCGGCTTCGACGACGTGGGTGAGGCGGCCGGAGTACTCCTGCACCAGGTCGGGCCGGGAGTCGATCGCGAGCACGTTCGTGCCGAGCTTCTCCAGCGTCAGGGCGATGGACGCGCCGAAGCGGCCCAGGCCGACGACGAGGACGCCGTCGCCTCTGCGATTGTCGGGCATAGGTCTCCTCTGATGTGTCAGCCGATGATCGGCCGCTCCTCGGGCAGGCGGATGATCCTCGGACGCGTGCGCATCGCCAGGGCGGCGCCGACGGTCACGGGACCCAGTCGGCCCACGAGCATACAGGTGACGATCGCGGCCTTCGCCGGAGTGGACAGGTCCGCTGTGATGCCGGTGGACAGGCCGACCGTGCCGTACGCGGACAGCACCTCGAACAGCACCTGGTCCAGCCCGTACGGGGTGAGGCGCAGCATCACCAGGGTGGCGAAGAAGATGACCATGACGGAGATGGCGAGCACGCCGATCGCCTGACGGATCGTGTCCTCCGGGATGCGGCGGCCGAACGCCTCCACATCGCGGTCACCGCGGACCTCCGCGATGATCGCGAGCATCAGGATCGCGAACGTGGTCACCTTGATGCCGCCGGCGGTGGAGCCGGAGCCGCCGCCGATGAACATCAGCAGGTCCTGCACCACCCACGACTCGGGGTGCATCGCGCCCACGTCGATCACGGACAGGCCGCCGGAGCGCGGCATCACGCCGGTGAACAGCGCGGCCAGCATGCGATCCTTCAGCGGCAGGCCGCCGAAGGTGTCCGGGTTCGTCCACTCAAGGGCGGTGATCGAAACAATGGCGAGCAGCAGAAGCAGTGTGGATCCCGCGATCGTCATCTTCGCGTGCAGCGTCCACTTCGCGGGGTGGTTCCAGTGGCGGAACAGCACGAGGATCACGGGGAAGCCGAGGGACCCGGTGAACACGGCGGCGGCGACCGGCAGCACGAAAGCGGGCTCGCCCACGTACTGCAGGGTGCCTTCGGCTTCGTGCACGAAGCCGACGTTGTTGAAGGAGGAGATGCCGTAGTAGAGGGCGTCGAACAGGGCGGTGGGGACGGACGCGCCGCGGGACAGGAAGAACGGGGCCAGCGACAGGAACGTCAGGGTCTCCAGGGCCGTGGAGGTGATGACGATGGTCTTCAGCACCCCGCCCACCTGGTCCAGCTGCTGCGCCTTCGTCTCGCGGGCCGTTACGATGCGCTGCGCGAGGCCCATCTCCCGCATCACGGACAGGCCGAGGAGGGACGCCACGGTGAGCACGCCGAAGCCGCCCACCTTCATCGCCGCCATGATGACGATGTTGCCGAACAGGCTCCACTGGTGCGCCATGTCCAGGGTGGTCAGGCCCGTCACGCACACGGCGGACACGGCGGTGAACAGAGCGTCGATCAGCGGCGGGGAGGTCCCGTCGGCGTTGGAGATCGGCAGCCACAGCAGCAGCGTCACCAGGCCGATGATGCCGAGGAAGGCGATCATCGCCAGGCGCGCAGGCGAGGTGCGGGTCCGCGCGGCGTTCTGGACGATCCGTCCCAGCGCGCTCTTCGACCCGCGACTCTTCGCGGCTTTCTGCATGCGTGTGCTCCCGACCCATTGGATGTGACCGGCCGGGCCCGGACCGGTCAGGACGCCCAGGGGACGTCGCCGGCGATTGTACGCGCCCTGCGCTACCCTCGTAACCATGACGAGACCAGGCGAAACAGCCGTTGTCTGGGATGACGCGCTGTGCGCCTACGACTTCGGCCCCGCGCACCCCATGGACCCCGTTCGGCTCGAGCTCACTGCCGCGCTCGCACGGTCGTTCGGGCTCTTCGACCTTCCGCGGGTGCGCCTGATCTCCGCGCCGGTGGCCGACGGGTCCGTCCTGGAGACGATCCACGACCCCGTGTTCGTCCAGGCGGTGCGGGATGCGTCCGCTGCGGGGCTGAACCCGTCGGCTGAGGAGCGCACGCACCTGAACCGGTGGGGGCTCGCCACCCCCGAGGTGCCGATCTTCCCCGGCATGGACGAGGCCTCGGCCCGGCTCGTGGGAGGCAGCATCGCCGCGGTCACCGAGATCCTGGAGGGCCGCTGCGAGCGCGCCGTCAGCTTCTCCGGAGGAATGCACCACGCGAAGTCCGGTTTCGCCGGTGGGTTCTGCGTGTTCAACGATGCCGCGGCCGCCATCGCGGCGGCGCTCGCGGCGGGGGAGGAGCGCATCGTCTACCTCGATCTGGATGTCCACCACGGCGACGGGGTGGAGCAGATCTTCTGGAACGACCCGCGCGTCACCACGATCTCCATTCACCAGAGCGGCGACACCCTCTACCCCGGCACGGGGTTCATCCAGGACAGCGGCGGGCCGGCCGCCCCCGGCACGGCGATCAACATTCCGATGCCGGCGGGGACGCGCCCGGAGGACTGGCTGCGCGCGATCGACGGCGCGATCGACCCCCTGATCCGTGCGATTCGCCCCACCCTGCTGGTCACCCAGCACGGGGCCGACTCCCACAGCATCGATCCGCTGGCCGACATGGACCTGACGATCGAAGCGCAGCGCGCAGCGATGCTGATGTGCAGGGACCTCGCAACGACCGCGGCGGGCGGCCGCTGGCTGGCGCTCGGCGGCGGCGGGTACTCGGTGGCGGACGTGGTGCCGCGCTCGTGGACCCACCTGGTGGCGGTCGTGCTGGACGCCGACATCGATGCCGATGCGCCGATCCCCGAGGAAGAGCTGCAGCGGATGCGGGACGGGGCGCACCGCACCGGGGCGGTGCCGCCGCGGGCCTTCACCACGATGGGCGATGGGTCCGAGCCGGTGTTCAGGCCGTGGAGCGCAGGGTTCAACCCGGAGCATCCGGTGGACCGCCTGGTGCAGTCGGTGCGGCGCGCGCATTTCCCCGAATGGGGCCTGGACCCGCTGTACGACTGATCCGTCGGTCCCACGGCGTGAGGTGCACCGCCCGCCCCGCGCCCTGAGCCGCACCGCCGGCCCCGCCGGACGGCCGCGCAGGTGCCGACCGTTACTGTTGTGTTATGACCGAGACACCCACGCGCACCGTCACCGAAGCGGCGCGCGCTCACCTCGCCGACCTGCGGATCCCCTTCGACATCCGCGGGTCCAGCGCCGCTGAGCGCACCGCCCGCCACCTGCGCGACCAGCTCGCCGACCACATCGAACCGCGCATCGCCTCCCTCGACGCGCCGCTGCTGGCCGTCGTCGGCGGCTCCACCGGTGCCGGCAAGTCCACCCTCGTCAACTCCCTGGTGGGGCACGAGGTGACCCGCTCAGGCGCGATCCGCCCCACCACCCGCCAGCCGGTGCTCCTCCACAATCCGAAGGACGCCGCCTGGTTCGAAGGCCCCCGCATCCTGCCGAACCTGCCGCGCGTGATCCGCCGCTCCGCCGCCGACGAGGTCCCTGGCTCGCAGTCCGCCGCCGGCCTCAACCTCGTCGCCGACGACACCATCCCCACCGGCATCGCCGTCCTCGACGCCCCGGACATCGACTCCGTCGCCGCCGCGAACCGAGAGCTCGCCGGGCAGCTGCTGCGCGCCGCAGACCTGTGGATCTTCGTCACCACCGCCCACCGCTACGCCGACGCGGTCCCCTGGGACGTCCTGTCGCAGGCCGCGGCACGCGACATCACCGTCTCCCTCGTCATGAACCGCATCCCGAACCAGCCGGGCGTCGCCGAGGAGCTCGGCGGGCACCTGCAGGAGATGATGGCGGAGCGCGGAGTCGACGCGGCGACCGTGTTCCGCATCCACGAGGCACCCCTGACGGACGACGGCCTCATCCGCGGCCCCGAAGTGGATGCTCTGCGCTCATGGATCCTGTCCCTCGCCGGGGACTCCGGCCAGCGGGCCTCCATCGCCCGCCGCACCCTGGCGGGCGCGCTCACCAATGCCGCCGACGCCCTCGAGCAGGTCGCGGAGCACGTCGGTGAGCAGCAGAGCGAACAGGACCGCCTCGCCGGCATCGTCCGCTCCGAGTTCGACACCGCCGCCGAAGCGATCGCAGAGGTCACCCGCGACGGCGCCCTGCTGCGCGGTGAAGTGCTCGCCCGCTGGCAGGACGTGGTCGGCACCGGTGAGTTCTTCAAGGGCGTGCAGGGCTGGGTGTCCCGCATGCGCGACCGCATCACGAACGCTCTGACGGGCACCGCGAAACCCGTGGTGGATGCGCAGAGCGCGATCGAGACGGGCCTGGTCTCCGTGGTGATCGATGAATGCGCCAACGCCCGCACCCGCACGGTCCGTCAGTGGGGCTCGCACGAGGCGGGCACCTCGGTCCTGCAGTCCGAGCCGGGGCTGGAGCGTCAGCTGCTCGCGGTCGACGAGCGGTTCCGTCGGCAGGTGGAGGACCAGGTCCGATCCTGGCAGCGCGATGTCCTCGATCTCGTGTCCCGGGAGGGGCAGGACCGCCGGCAGAAGGCGCGGATCCTGTCGCTGGGTGTGAACGTCGTCGGCATTGCGCTCATGGTGGTGGTGTTCGCCTCCACCGCGTTCATCCCCACCGGGCTCGAAGTCGGCGCCGGCGCCACCACCGCAGTCGTCGGCCAGAAGCTGCTGGAGTCGATCTTCGGGGATGAGGCGGTGCGCCGCCTCGCCCGGGTCGCCCGGCAGCAGCTCGACGACCGCCTCAACGCCCTGGTGGACGCGCAGGCCGCTGACTTCGCACATGTCCTGGCAGAGCACCCGATCCCCGTCGGCGAGGAGGTTCTGCGCGCCGACGCCGCCCAGCTGCGCGACCTCACCGCCCAGCTCCGCTCCGGTACCGCACAGACATCCGACGGGGGCGATCGATGACGACGATCAGCGACCGCCTCCGCGCCCTGGAGGATCTGCGGACCGCGGGCGGACCCCTGCTGGACGACGCCGCCACCGGCGAGCTCACAGCCCTGGACGCACGCGTGCGCGAACGCGTCGGCCTGTCTGCCGAGCACACCGTGGTGGGCCTGTTCGGTGCCACCGGCTCCGGCAAGTCCACCCTCTTCAACGCGCTCGCGGGCGAGGAGGTCTCCCGCGTCGCGGTGCGCCGGCCCACCACCGCACAGCCGGTCGCCGCAATCGTGGAGAACCGCACGTCGCCCGAGCTGGAGGATGAGGCGCACCGCCTGCTCGACTGGCTGGAGGTGAGTGAGCGGCACATCGTCAGCCCCGACGGCGCCGATCCCCGGGTGATCCTCGTGGACATGCCCGACTTCGACTCCGTTCAGGCCGCGAACCGAGCTGTCGCTGAGCGCCTCGCCGACCTCGTCGACGTCGTGGTGTGGGTGAGCGACCCGGAGAAGTACGCCGACCGAGTGATGCACCAGGAGTTCATCGCCCGCTTCGCGTCGCACCGCGCCGTCACCCTCAGTGTCATCAACCAGATCGACCGCGTCCGCGACCGCGATCGCGACGCTGTTGTGCAGTCCTTCGCCGAGCTGCTGGCGGCCGACGGGCTCCCCGGCGCTGAGGTGCTCGCCACCTCGGCCCGCACCGGTGAGGGCGTGCGAGAGCTGCTGCAGGCGGCGTCGCGGGTTGCGAAGCAGAAGGAGGCGATCGCCCAGCGCCTCACCGCTGACTTCCAGGCCACCGCGGCACGGGTCGGGCCGATGCTCGGCGCATCCCAGCCGGAGGCGCCGAAGCGGTCCGCGCTGCGCAGCGCGGTCACCGGTGGCCGCACGAAGCATCAGGACTTCCGCGTCCCGGGCCTGCCGGACACGGTGCCGACTGAGGCGCACGACGGCCTCGTCGACGCCTGCTCCCGCGCCGCCCAGGTCGATGCGATCGCCCGCGCTGTCGGCGACTCCTACATCCACCGCGCCTCCCGGAGCACGGGCTGGCCGGGAACGCGCTGGCTGCGGAGCTTCCGCCCCGACCCGCTCGCCCGGATGCGCCTCGGCTTCGCGCCCGCGTCCCGCCACGGCAGGGCTGTGACCGCCGGAGGGGCCGACGGGTCCGCCGCGGGGGAGGGGCAGCCGGAGTTCGTCTCCCGCAGCTCCCTGTCCCTGGATGCGCCGGGCTCCCGCGCCGTCATCACCCGCGGCGCCGACAGGTTCGCGGAGGTCACCGCCGGTGATGCGCCCGCGCCGTGGCCCGCCCGACTGCGCGACGTGGTCGATGCGGAGGCGGAGCATCTGCCCGACGGCCTCGACTATGTGCTGACACACACGCAGCTGCCGGGGACGGGGCGCTCCTGGTGGTGGCTGCCGCTCAACATCATCCAGTGGCTGGCGCTGCTGGTCGCCCTCGCGGGCCTGGGCTGGCTGCTGGGCCTGTCGGCGCTGGGGTTCTTCGGGATCCCGCAGCCGGAGCTGCCGATGGTGCAGGGCCTGGGCTTCCCTCTGCCGGTGCCAACGGCGATGATCATCCTCGGGCTCGGCCTCGGCATCGTGCTGGCGGTGCTCTCCACTCTGCTGGCGCGGGTGCGGGCTGGGTCCCTGCGGTCGGCGGCGCGGCGCCGCCTGCGCACATCGATCGCCTCGGCGATCGACGACACAGTGGCCGACGCCGCTCAGGAGGAGCTGGACCGTGCTCGATCCGTGGAGGGGGCGCTGAGCACGCTCGCGCGAGCGTGACCCGCCCTCCGGCCGTCCCGGGGAGGGCCGTGAGCGGTCTCACCACGCCACCGCCTGGCCTCCTGCGCGTTGCCGGCGTGTAAAATAATGCAACGTCTGTGTTCAAGCGAACCGCTATTCGTCATCGTGAAATGAGGTCACTATGGGTTCCGTCATCAAGAAGCGTCGCAAGCGCATGTCGAAGAAGAAGCACCGCAAGCTTCTTCGGAAGACGCGCCACCAGCGTCGCAACAAGAAGTGATCGACCATCACGCAAGCAGCGGGCGCCCCGATATCTGATCGGGGCGCCCGCTGCTGTGTTCTGGGCTTCTGGTCAGCGCGGTCCGCGGCGGCCGAAGCCGCTGGGGAACCCGATGAGGGGTCGGCGGCGCTTCTTCTTCAGCGCCCGGCGCAGCTCCTGCTCGGTGACGCGGTACACGGCGACGACCTCGCCGTCCACCATGATCACCGGGATCTCCAGTGACCAGCGGCGCTTGAGGTCGTCGTCCTCATCGATATTGCGATGGTCCACCGCCTCGCCGAGCTCGTCGGCGACACGGTGGACCACGGCGGAGGCCTCCACGCAGAGGTGGCAGCCGGGCCGGTCGAGGACGGTGATGCGTGCGGAGGTCATGGCCTCACGCTACCGCAGCCGTCGTCGGCCGGAGGGGGACGGATCAGGCGGTCGGGGCCACGAACTCGGCCTCGATGGTGATGCGGACGTTGTCCGAGACCATCACGCCGCCGGCTTCGAGGGCGGCATTCCAGGTCAGGCCGAACTCCTTACGGGAGACGGTGGTCTCAGCGGCGACGCCGGCGCGCTTGGTGCCGAACGGGTCGGTGACCACGCCGCCGAACTCGTAGTCCAGTTCGACCGGCTTGGTGATGCCCATGATGGTGAGCTCGCCGGCGAGCTTGTCGCCCTTGACCTCGGTGGAGGTGAAGGTGATGGTCGGGTTCTTCTCGGCGTCGAAGAAGTCGCCGGACTTCAGGTGGTTGTCGCGGTCGGCGTTGCCGGTGTTGATGGAGTCGACCTGCAGGGTGGCGGTGTACTTCACGTCGTCCTTGCCGTCGCCCACGACCATGGAGCCGTCGATGGAGTCGAACTGGCCGCGGACTCGGGAGATGCCGGCGTGACGGACCGTGAAGCTGGCCGCGGAGTGAGCGGCGTCGAGGGCCCAGGTGCCAGTGGTGAGATCGGTGGTCATTGCGTCTCCTTCGAAGAGTTCGGAATCGGGGCCTTGCGCCCCGGCTTGTTGAAACTTAAACTATCCGGAGAGCCGTCGCGAACGCAAAGGAAGTGTGACTCATGGCACCAACGAACGGTAATGAGCCCCGCTGGCTCTCCCCTGAGGAGCAGCGCGCCTGGCGGGTGTTCCTCTACACCACCACCCGCCTGCGCGAAGCGCTCTCGCAGGCGCTCGAGCAGGACCCCGAGGTGTCCCTCACCCTCGCCGAGTACGAGATCCTCGTGCGCCTGTCCGAGGCGCCCGGCGGCCACGCCCGCATGTCGGAGCTCGCCGATCATGTGGTCCACTCCCGCTCCCGCCTCACCCACACGGTGACCCGCCTGGAGAAGCGGGGCCTGGTGGAGCGTCAGCGCTGCGCCTCCGATGGGCGCGGCCGCGAAGCGCTCCTCACCGCCGACGGGCGGGCCCTGCTCGAGCGCGCCGCACCGGTGCACGTGGCGAGCGTCCGCGCCCAGCTCGTCGACCCCCTCGGCACCGACGGCATGGTCCGCCTCGGCTCCCTCCTGTCCGCCCTCCTCACCGAGGACGAACGCGCCGAGATCGCCGCCACACCCGAGTAGCCCCCGTCGGCCCCGACGGGACCGGCCCGGCCGGGATTGCTACCGTGGGGCAGTCATCCATCGGGAAAGAAGGAGCCGCGGCAGCATGGTCGACACGGTCATCCACCTCGTCCGGCACGGCGAAGTGCACAACCCGGACAGGATCCTCTATGGACGCCTGCCCGGCTACCGGCTGAGCGAGCGCGGCGAGAAGATGGCGGAACTGGTCGCCAACCACCTCGCCAGCCGTGACATCACGGCTGTGACCGCCTCCCCGCTGCTGCGTGCCCAGCAGACCGCCGCGCCGATCGCACAGCGCCACGGCCTGGGCGTCGGCACCGATGACCGCATCATCGAATCCACCAACCACTTCGAGGGCCTGCGGGTGGGCCACGGCGAAGGTCGGCTCACCAACCCCCGCCACTGGCCGCACTTCCGCAACCCCTTCACCCCCTCCTGGGGCGAGCCGTACCGCGAGCAGGTCGCGCGGGTGCGCGCAGCCGTGCGGGATGCGAAGAACACCAACGAGGGCCACGAGGCAGTGCTGGTGCTGCACCAGCTGCCGATCTGGGTGACGCGCCTCGCCGCCGAAGGCCGGCCCCTGTTCCACGATCCGCGCCGGCGCCAGTGCGGGCTGTGCTCCGTGACGTCCCTGGTGTTCCGCGGAGACCATCTCGATCACGTTGAGTACGCCGAACCCGCAGCCGAGCTCTACAGTGGTGCCGTCGATGCCACTGGAGGAAAGCTCACATGACCAACCCGCCCCTGTCGCGCCGCCACCTGGTCGGCGCACTCGGCGCGCTGACCACCACCGCTGTCTTCGCTGCCTGTGGAACCGACACGAACTCCCGCTACGACACCGGCTTCGTCGCCGGTGACGGCGTCACCACGGAGATCGACCCGGCGGACCGCGGCGATGCGGTCGACTTCACCGCCACCGCCTACGACGGCACGGACATCGCCCTTGCTGACTGGCGCGGGAAGCCGGTGGTCCTCAACGTCTGGTACGCCTCCTGTGCCCCCTGCCGCAAGGAAGCGCCCGACCTCAAGGCGATCGCCGGCGACTACGGCGAAAAGATCCACATGCTCGGCATCAACGTCCGCGACGGCGCGGGCGCCGCCAAGGCGTTCGAGGAGAACTTCGCGATTCCGTACCCGTCGGTCCCCGACCTCGACGCGCAGATCATGTACAAGCTCCGCGGCCAGGTGTCGCCGAACGCGGTGCCCTCCACCCTCGTCCTCGATGACGAGGGCCGGGTCGCCGCCCGCATCTCCGGCATCGCCGACCCCAGCATCCTGCGCGCCATGATCGATCGGGTGCTCAGCGAATGAGCGCCCTGCGCGAAGCGTTCCAGTCCACGATCCTGTCCGGCTCCCTCGTCCTCGCGGTGGCCGTGGCGGCGCTCGCCGGCATCGTCGCGTTCCTGTCGCCGTGCGTGTTCCCCGTGGTCCCCGGCTATCTGGGGTACGTCTCGGGGCTCGCGGGTCAGCGGGAGCAGGGCGGCCGACGGGGCCGCATGGTGGCCGGAGCGCTGCTGTTCATCGCCGGTTTCACGGTCGTGTTCATGGTGATCGGCGGCTTCGTCGGCGCCCTCGGCTACCAGCTGCAGGCGCACACCACGTGGATCAACCGCATCGCCGGCGTCATCGTGATCCTCATGGGCCTGCTGTTCATCGGCCTGTTCCCGGCGTCGCTGTCGGGGGAGAAGCGCATCTCGAAGCGGCCGGACGCGGGTCTGCTCGGCGCGCCTCTGATGGGGATGGTCTTCGGCTTCTCGTGGACGCCGTGCATCGGCCCCACGTTCGCCGCCGTCACGTCCCTCGCGCTCGACGGGGCGTCCGCGGAGCGCGGCGCGATCCTCGCCCTCGCGTATTCGCTGGGCCTGGGTCTGCCGTTCGTGCTGTTCGCGATCCTGTTCGACAAGGCTATCGGCGTGTCCTCCTGGCTGAAGCGGCATCGCCGGGCGATCACCACGATCGGCGGCGTCATCCTCATCATCATCGGCACCCTTCTGCTGACGGGCCAATGGGCGAAGTGGATGGATCAGCTGTCCGTCATGACCGGCACGTTCGAGACTGTGATCTGAGGAGGGGACGAGCATGAGCACCGCCGCACCTGAACCGGCCGCGCCGGATTCCGCAGCGCCGGAGTCCGCCGCGTCGGGCCCGAAGAAGCGGCCCACCCTGCCCTCTCTCGGGCTGATGGGCTGGCTGCGCTTCCTGTGGCGTCAGCTGACCAGCATGCAGACCGCGCTGATCCTGCTGATGCTGCTGGCGATCGCCGCGGTCCCCGGCAGCCTCTACCCGCAGCGCTCCGTCAACCCCGGCCTCACGGAGCAGTACCTGCAGGAGCATGGGAAGACCGCCGAGATCCTCGACAAGCTCGGCATGTTCGATGTCTTCGGCTCCGTCTGGTTCTCCGCGATCTACCTGCTGCTGTTCGTCTCCCTGATCGGCTGCGTGATCCCCCGCCTGCAGGTGTACCTCCGACAGGTGGTGGCGAAGCCGCCCGTGACGCCGCGGCGCCTCACGCGGTTCACCGGCTACACGGACGTCATCCTGGACCCGTCGGCCCTCCCCGCCGACACGAGCGCCGACGCACTCAGCGCTGACGCCAGCCCCACGAGCGCCGCCGACCTGCGCGACCGCTTCGCCCAGCGCCTGCGCCGTTCGCGCTACCGCATCCGCACCACCGAGGACGAGCGCGGCTTCGCCGTCTCCTCCGAACGCGGCTACCTGCGCGAAGCCGGCAACCTCCTGTTCCACGTCGCACTGCTGGGCGTCCTGATCGGTGTGGCGATGGGCCACCTCACCAGCTACCGCGGTCAGGTGACCGTGGTCGAGGGGGAGGGGTTCGCCAACTCCCTCACCCGCTACGACTCGTTCGAGGCGGGCCCCTGGTTCGATGAGACGAGCCTGCCGCCGTTCCGCTTCACGCTCGATGAGTTCCGCGCCGAGTTCAACACCGACACGGACAACCCCCGCGAGTTCGGCAAGCCCACCAAGTTCGAGGCGGACGTCACCGCCTCCGACCCGGACCAGCCGGAGTTCACGAAGACTGTGCGCGTCAACCAGCCGCTGAACCTCGGCGGCTCCGGCATCTACCTGCTCGGCAACGGCTACGCCCCCGTGCTCACCGTCACGGACCCGAAGGGCCGCGTCATCGCCGACGGCCCCGTCATCACGGTCCCGCAGGGCCTGCACTACACCTCGCAGCTGGTGCTGAAGATGCCGGATGCCCGACCGAAGCAGATGGCGGTGGTGGGCATCTTCGCCCCCACGATGGTGATCGACGACAAGGGCCCCCACTCGGAGTACGCGGGCCTGGTGAACCCGGAGATCGCCCTCACCGTCCACACCGGCGACCTCGGCCTGGACGGCGGTGTGCCGCAGAACGTGTTCCAGATCGATGTCCAGAAGCTCGACCCGGTGACGAAGGCCGACGGCTCCCCGATGCTGATCCGGCTCAAGCCCGGTGAAACGACGAAGCTGCCGGACGGCACCACGATCGAGTTCACCGATGTGAAGCGCTACGCCGCGTTCGATGTGAAGCGCGACCCGTGGGAGGGCTTCACCCTCGCGATGGCGCTCGCCTCGATCGTGGGGCTGGTGGCGTCCCTGTTCATTCCGCGTCGACGCATCTTCGTGCGCGTCGCCGAGACCAGTGAAGGTCTGCGCCTGGAGGCCGCCGGCCTGGCGCGCAGCGAAGACTACCGCCTGCAGCAGGATGTGCAGGAGCTCGTGGCTGAGGTCACGGGCAGGAAGGAAGCAGACGAGTGATCAACGAACAGCTCGCGCAGTTCTCCACCCTCGCGCTGGTCACCGCCATCGCGATCTACGTGCTGGGCTTCATCGCCTTCACTGTGGACGCGGTGCGCGGCACCCAGGTGCGCAGCGACGCCCGCCTCGAATCCGGCGGCGAGGGCCCGCGCCCCACCGCGGACGAAGCGGGAGCGATGACGGCGCTGAAGTTCGCCATGACCGTCACGGTGGTGGGCGGCATCATCCACGTGGCGGGTGTGGTGATGCGCGGCATCGCCACGGGCCGCGTCCCGTGGGGCAATATGTACGAGTTCTCGATGACCGGCTCCGCCGCGGTCACCGTGATGTTCCTTCTGATCTGCCTGCGCAACCGCGACCTGCGGCACCTGGGCGCGTTCGTGTTCGGCCCGCTGCTGCTGCTGATGATGGTGGCGCAGACCGCGTGGTACCTGCCGGCCGCGCACCTGACGCCGTCGCTGCAGAACTCGTACTGGCTGGTGATCCACGTGTTCGTCGCCATTCTCTCCTGCGCCCTGTTCACCCTCGGTGCGGTCACATCGGTGCTGCAGCTGGTGCGGGCCCGCTGGGAGGAGAAGCACGCTGGAGAGGCTGAGTCGAGGGGTCTGCTGGCGCGCCTGCCGTCGGCGAAGAAGCTGGAGCAGCTGAGCTTCCAGATCAACGCGATCGGCTTCGTGCTGTGGACGTTCACGCTGATCGCCGGCGCGATCTGGGCGAAGTACGCGTGGGGCCGCTACTGGGGCTGGGACCCGAAGGAGGTGTGGACGTTCATCATCTGGGTGGTGTACGCCGCCTACCTGCATGCCCGCGCCACGCAGGGCTTCCGCGGCAACCGCGCCGCTTGGTTCTCCCTCGTGGGATTCGTGTGCCTCATCTTCAACTTCACCGTGGTGAACACGGTGATCAACGGCCTGCACTCGTACTCCGGTCTGTGATGAACGGCTCCGCCCTTCGGGCGCGGGGCGGTGCGTGCACTACCGTGGTGGGGTGAGGCCCGCCCTGTTCTGCTGCGGCCTCTCGGCGCGACCCACCGGCGCAGTCGTCTGCGCTCGCCCGCAGCCTCCGATGCTGCTGCGGCCCTGGTGATCGAGTCCCGCCGCTCCGCCGCCCGGCGGACAGCCCGTGTGCTCCGTGCAGGACACCGACCCGATAGGCCTCTTCTTTGTCTGACTTCGTTTCGCTGGGTGTTCCCCAGCCGTTCGCCGCTGCTCTTCGTACGCGCGGCATCACCACTCCGACTCCGATCCAGGCGGCGACGCTGCCGGATTCCCTCGAGGGCCGCGATGTCCTCGGCCGTGGCCGCACCGGCTCCGGCAAGACCTTCGCATTCCTGCTGCCGACGGCGACCCGCCTGCTGCGGAGCGAGACCCGACGCACCTCGAAGCGCCCCCGGGCGCTGATCCTCGCGCCCACCCGTGAGCTCGCCAGCCAGATCGCCGAATCGTTCGAACCGCTGGGCCGCGCCGTTGGCCTGAACTGGGTGACGGTGTTCGGCGGCGTGGGCCAGAACCCGCAGGTGCGGGCCCTCGCCGACGGCGTGGACGTCCTCATCGCCTGCCCGGGCCGCCTGCTCGACCTGATGGGTCAGGGCGCTGTGGACCTCGGCGGGGTGGAGATCACCGTGCTCGACGAAGCGGACCACATGGCCGATATGGGGTTCCTGCCGATGGTGAAGCGGATCCTGGACCGGGTCCCGCAGCGGGGCCAGCGGATGCTGTTCTCCGCCACCCTCGACAACGGCATCGATGTGCTGGTGAAGCGCTACCTCCACCAGCCGGTGGTGCACGAAGCGGATTCGGCGCATTCGCCGGTGGCCGCGATGGAGCATCATGTGCTGGAGGTCGACGGCGGCGACAAGGTCCGCGTGGTGGCGGACCTCGCGGCGGCGCCGGGCAAGACGATCGTCTTCACCCGCACGAAGCACGGCGCGAAGAAGCTCGCGAAGAAGCTGCTGGCGATGGGGGTGCCGGCGGTTGACCTGCACGGCAACCTGGGCCAGAACGCCCGCACCCGCAACATGGAGGCGTTCCATTCCGGCCGGGTGGAGACCCTGGTGGCGACCGATATCGCCGCCCGCGGCATCCACGTGGACGATGTGGCACTGGTGGTCCATTCGGATCCGCCGGCGGAGCACAAGGCATATCTGCACCGTTCCGGCCGCACGGCGCGTGCTGGTCGGGCCGGCACCGTGGTGACGATCGCGACGCCGGAGCAGCGCGGAGAGGTGCGTTCGCTGATGCGCGCGGCGAAGATCACCGCCGCCCGGTCATCGGCGGACGATGAGGCGCTGCGGGCCCTCGCACCGGGTGAGCGCACGTTCCTCACCCGCGCGGAGGCGGAGAAGCAGGCGCAGCCGCATCTCGCGGAGCAGGGCGGCCAGCAGCGCGGCCGTCAGCAGCGCGGCGGCCAGGGCCGGGCCCGTGCGTCGCGCTCCGGTCAGGGCCGTTCCGGCTCCTCCCGCGGCGGCGATGCCCGCGGCGGCGGGCAGGGCGGCCGTGGTCGCTCGCGGGGCCGACGGGGCCGCGGCGGCGCCGCGTCCGGCCAGCAGAGCGCGCAGTCGGCGCGCTCCGGTGGGCAGTCGGCCCGCTCAGCTGGTCTCGCGTCGTTCTCCGCCGGCGGGGGTCGACGCTCCCGCTGACCCGCATCCAGCACAGCAACCGTCGGCCGGTGAAGGAGGCCCACCGTGAACAGTCCGCAGGAGTTCCGCAAACCGGGGGAGTCGCGTGCGCACCGCTGGGAGGCGGCAGGGCTGCGCTGGCTCGCCGAGGCCGAGGCCGATGGCGGCGCCCCCGTGGTTGCGGTCCTCGACATCCGCGACGACGCGCTGATCCTGGAGCGCCTGGAGGACGGGCACCCGTCGGCTGAGCAGGCGCGGCAGTTCGGGGCGGCGCTCGCGCGCACGCACGGAGCGGGGGCCGACGGGTTCGGTGTCGGCCCGCCGAGCTGGGACGACGATCACGGGTTCGGGCTGCAGGGACCCGCTGGGGAGCAGATCCGACTGGATCTGGCGGCGCCGGGCGACTTCGACCACTGGGGTGCGATGTTCGCCGATGCGCGACTCGCACCCCTCAACGAGCACGCCCGCATTCCCGAGATCGACGCGGTGTGTTCTCGTCTGCGCGCCGGGGAGTTCAGTGACGACGCCCCGCCAGCCCGGATCCACGGCGACCTGTGGGCCGGCAATGTTCTGTGGACGCCGCGCGGCGGTGTTCTGATCGATCCGGCGGCGCACGGCGGACACCGGGAGGATGACCTGGCGGCGCTGCACCTGTTCGGCGCGCCGCACCTGGAGGAGATCATCGCCGGGTATGAGAGCGTCTCACCGCTGGCCGACGGGTGGCAGGACCGGGTGGGGCTGCACCAGCTGCACCTGCTGATGCTGCATGTGGTGCTGTTCGGCGGGCCGTATCGGGAGCAGACCCGCCGGGTCGCCTCCCGCTACACCTGAGCTGCGGCCGTCTTCTGGTCAGCGCGCAGGAAGGTGCGCAGTGCGCTGATGAATGCGTCGGGCTGGTCGGCGTGCACCCAGTGGCGGGCGTTCTTGATCGTCACCTGCAGCACGGAGGGGAACAGGGCTCGCATGACCGGCAGGTCCTCGGCGCGGATGTAGTCGGAGTCAGCGCCGGCGATCCACAGAACCGGGCCGGTGAAGGATGAGCCATCGATCTCGTTTGCGGGCCAGTCCTTGATCTGGTCGATGGCGCGGTGCAGGAGCGGGAAGTTCGGCTGCCAGTGGAAGCCGTCGCCGGTGGGGCTGTCCTTGTGGGATCCGGCGCGGTGAGTGCGGCTGAGGTTCTGCAGGAGGAATGCGCGGACAGACGCGTCGGGAACGTCCGCGGCGAGTCGGCGGTCGGCGTCGGTGCGGCCGGTGAGGGAGTCGAGGTCGAGGCGCGCGAGCGTGTCGAGGAGGTGCTTGAAGTCGCCGCGGCCGGAGGGGGAGTCGCCGTTCGGGCCGCCGTCGCCGACGGGTGCGATGTCGACCACGACGAGGCGGCGCACGAGGTCGGGGTGTCGCAGGGCGATCAGCATGGCGACTTTGCCGCCCATGGAGTGGCCGACGATGTCGACGGGGCCGCCGGCCGCGATGCCGTCCCGCAGGTGCTCGGCGACGATGTCGGCGGTGCTGGTGTAGGAAAAATCCTCGGTCCAGGCGGACATGCCGTGGTTGGGCAGGTCGATGAGGTGGCAGCGGAAGCCGGGCTGCATGCCTTTGGCGATGCTGCTGAAGTTGCGGCCGCGGCCGAACAACCCGTGGATGAACACGACGGGGGCCCCGTCGCCGTCTCCGATCTCGACCGCGGCGACCTGCGGCTTTTCGTTGTCGTTCATGGCATCACCCTATCCGGGCGGGGAGTCCTCAATGAGTCGGATCGTCGCCCGTCGACCCGGTCTCGGGGGTATCGCCGGTTGACCCGGTCTCGGGGGCATCGCCCGTCGACCCGGTCTCGGGGGTATCGCCTGCCCTGGGGCCGTCGGTGTGCGGACCTCGCGCCTGCGGACCTCGTGCCTGCGGATCTCCTGGGCTCCGCTCCGCGGCAGTGGAGCCACCGCGTTCCTGTTGGCGACGCTCGAGTTCCGCCTGTTTCGCCGCGCGATGCTGTTCTTCGATGCGTCGGCGGCGTTCGGCGCGGATCTCCCGGTCGAGCTTGGCAAGGAATTCGGGATCGTCGTCCGGCGCGAGGGGGCCGGTGCGTGCGCGTTGACGGCGCCGATTTCCCCAGCCGAGCGCCGACAGGTTCTGCCGCCCTGGACCGTTCCCGCCGTTGCTGGTGCCGGTGCCGGTGAGGGCGCGGCCCTCCTTGCCGGCGAGGAACCACGTGATGGGGCCGACCCAGGGGATGAGCACGATGAACATGGCCCACACGAGCTTCGGCATGACCTTCACTTCGCGCTCTTCGGACTGCACACAGTCCGCGAGGGCGTAGATGGCCAGGGCGATGGTGACGATGATGATGAGCGGCCGCAGCATGCAGACAGTCTAGGCGGGCCCGCGCAGTGCAGGGGCGGGCCCGCGCAGTGTAGGGGCAGGCTCGCGCAGTGTAGGGGCAGGCTCGCGCTGCCGGCCTGGTCATCAGAACGGCGGGGGACCTGGATCTGCTCCGGATGTGGGCGGCGGGTCCTCTCCACCGGACCCGTCGAGCCCGTGTCGGCGGGCGTGATGCGCCCAGGCGGAGCGAACGAAGGCGTACTCGGATGCTGCGATGAGGTCATCGGCGTCGGTCCTGTCGGCGACGAGCCTGTCGGCGATCGTCCACCGGGTCCGACCGGTTGATCGGCCCGGCTTCGGGCCGTGGATCCGAACCGGGTCCACCGCTTTCGCTGTCTTCACCTGATGGTGGCGCGTGCAGAGCAGGTGGAGGTTCTCCATCTCGGTTCGACCGCCGCTGTGGGGATCGCGGTGGTTGAACTCGACGATGTGGTCGGCTTCGATGCGGGCCCCGTTGGTTCGGCGTGTGCACCCGGGCGCTGCGCACATGCGGTTGCGCAGACGCAGGTGCTGCAGCATCTGCGGCGTGGGGCGGTACCGGGTCGCGGGGACCGGCAGGATCGCCCCGGTGGCTTCGTCCTGCAGGATCCGCAGCCAGGTGCTGCTGCGACCGGCGAGGTCACGCGCCATGTCCGCCGGAATGACGTGGTCCCCGTTGATGGTGCCGGGCAGGTCGCTCTTCCCGAGGAGGGTGAGCGCCGGAACCTGGACGAACATCTGGAAGCGGGGTTCGGGGATGCGGAGACCGTCATTCGTGAATTCGGCGCTGGTGATGAGGATGCTGCGCAGCGCGCTGACGGACAGCGGCCTCTGTTTGAGCGCGGCGATCCCGTCGGGGTCGAACGGGACGTCCTCACCCCGCTCCAATGCGTGCTTCTGCTGCAGCTGTGCGGCGCGGGCGGTTCGGTCCAGCCTGTCCGCCATGTCGATCATGGTGGGCGCCGGGCCGGTGATGATCATCGAGAGAGCACCCGGGTGCTCAGGATCGGGCGGCAGAAGGCGGGCGTCCCGCATGGGCGGCGGGGCTTCGTCCACGGCGCGTTCGAGTTCCCGCAGGTAGACGGCGAGTCGGCGCATGCCGTGGTCGAGATCGGCGGGGTCGGCCGTGAAGTCCCACTCGGCCAGGAGATCATCGCCGCGGCGGAGGATCTCCGGTGACCGATGGCGGGTCCGGTGCAGCAGGAGGGAGAACTGGTCGGCGGTGATCTCCCCGCGTTCGAGCCGGGAGAGGGTCGTCGGCAGCGCGGTGACGGCGCGGTGGGCGTCCTGGATCCGCCGGGTGGCGCGGTCGTTGGTGGTGTGCAGGCCGACGGATGCGATGAGTTCGTTCTGCGCGGCGACGAGGAGATTCGCTTCTGTGCTGGTGTCGTCGAGATGCAGCGGGGCCAGCAGCCTGTACTCGCGTGCGGCGTGCTCGGCGGCAGCACGAGTGAGGGCTGACAGGGCGTGGGCTCGGTCGCGGGCTGCACGGTCGGTGTCGGGCAGGGCGGCGAATTCGGTGACGCCGACGGTGTCGTCTCGGCGCTGCACCGGACGGGGAGCTCGCGGCTCGCGCCGGTTCGGACGGTCGTCGGCGCTGTCCGTGCTGCGGGGTGTCATGAGCTCTCCTCTCGTCGGTGCGAGCGCGGGCAGGAGCCAGCGCTGGTGAACCCGCCGGGTGCGCGAGGGTGCGCTGACCCGACGCTCCGTGATGAAGAGAGAGGAGGGGTGTCACGGAGGTTTTGCGTTCGATGCTATCCCGATCTATGATCGACGTCAAGCATTAGCGCAACAGGTGTTCGAAGGCAGTGAGGGGGTGCGGATGGCTGTCAGTGGGAATCGTTCCGCGACCAGGTGGCCGAGAGGGACCCGTCACGGGCCCGCGCGGGACTGCCGGAGGCGGCGCTAGCCTGGAGGGCATGCGTTCGATTCTTCTGTTCTCTCTGCTCCGGCTAGCGGTCTTCGCCGTTGCCTGGTTCCTGCTCGCGGTTCTGATGCCGTCGGTTCCGTGGATCTGGACCGGGATCCTGGCCGCGGTCATCGCCATGCTGGTGTCGATCCTCCTGCTGGGTAAGCAGCGCCAGCAGGTGACCGAAGAGATGCAGCGCCGGGGCGCTGAGCGCCGAGCGAAGGCGGAGAAGAAGAGGGCTGCGGGCCGCCGTTCTGTTGCCGACGAAGACGCCGAAGCCGAGGACGCCGTCATGGACGCCCGGGAGTCGGCCGGAGACCGCTGAGGATCCTGGCCTGCTCGCCTCAGGCTGAATGCGAGCGCTGATCAGCGCAGGCTGAGTACGAGCGTGAGGATCGGCCCGATCAGCAGCAGCAGGCCGACCGCCGCCTCCAACTTGCCCGCCGCACCGAGAACGGGGATCAGACTGCGCCCAGTGGCGTGCTCAGCGACAACCAGGCGAAGCGGGTGCACGGTCAGAACCACCGCGATCAGGGTGATCACCACACCGATGTTCACGATCGTGTACGGGATGACCAGGAGGAACGGCACGAGGAGTGTCGCCGCGAACAGTCGCCGAGTGCGGGCATCGCCGAGTCGTACAGCGAGCGTGCGCTTGCCGGCGACCTCATCGGTGGGAATGTCGCGCAGGTTGTTCGTCAGCATGACGGCGCAGGCGAGCAGGCCGATCGCTGCAGCGACCAGCACATCCTCCCAGCTGGTGCGGCCGGTGATCAGATAGCTGGTGCCCATCACGGCGACCAGGCCGAAGAAGATGAACACCATGACTTCACCGAAGCCGAGGTAGCCGTACGGCCTCTTCCCGCCGGTGTAGAACCATGCCGCCAGAACGCAGGCCACGCCGACCAGCAGCATCCACCACGCGCCGGCCAGTGCGACGAGCACGAGTCCGAACAGGCCGCCGATGCCGAAGCTGAGGAACGCGGCTCGCTTCACCGTTGATGCCGGCGCCGCTCCGGACCCGGTGAGGCGGAACGGCCCCACGCGGTCCTCGTCAGTGCCGCGGATGCCGTCCGAGTAGTCGTTCGCGTAGTTCACCCCCACCTGGAGGGCGAGCGCGAGACCGAGGGCGAGGAGGCCGCGCACAGCAGTGGTGGCGCCGAGGAAGCCCGCATGGTGGATCGACAGGCCCACACCCGCTGCCACCGGCGCGAACGCCGCGGGAAGAGTGCGGGGGCGAGCCCCTTCGATCCACTGGCTCACCGATGCCACAGGCGCTCCTTACTCGCGGATGAGGCGCCGGGCGAGATCCGCGGCGCGAACCCGATCCACCTTACCGGGGGCCAGCATCGGGAGGTCGTCCACGACAAGGGTGATCTTGGGGACGCTCGCAGAGCCCAGCCTTGCGGCGCGCACCGCGTCCGGCACCGTTTCCCGCAGGAGCTCCGGGCCAGGCCGTTCCACATCTGCGCCGCCAGGGTGTGCCGGTTCGGCGGGGACCACCAGCGCGACGACCTTCTGCCCCCACTCGTCGTCCGGCACGCTCGTCACGAGCGCCGCCGCGGCCGACGGGTGCTGACAGATCGCCTGCTCCACCTCCACCGGGTTGACCTTGGCGCCACCGGTGATGATGACGTGGTCGGCGCGGCCGCGGATGGAGAGGGTCCCGTCGGCCCCCAGATCCGCGAGATCGCTGGTGACGAAGCGGCGCACCCCGGCGGCGCCGCCCGCAGTGGAGGGCACCGATTCGAAGGCGCTGAGCTCACCCTCGTCGGAGAGATAGCCGCGGGCCACGCACGGCGCGGTGATGACGAGGCGGCCCTCATCATCGAGGGACAGATCCACACCCGGCAGGGGGCGGGCGCTGTACACGCAACCGCCGGCGGTCTCCGACGACCCGTACGTCGTGACGAGGCGAAGTCCGAGGTCCCGCCCCTGTCGCAGCAGGGCCGCCGGGGTGGCGGCGCCGCCCACGAGGATCGCCGAGAACCGCCGCAGCTGCTCGAGAACAGCCCGGTCCGGGTCGCGCAGCAGACGCTCCAGCTGGGTCGGCACGAAGGACGTGAACAGGGGGCCGTCGGGTGCGACCCACTGCTCCATCGCCTCCAGCACCGTGCGCGCGGTGAACGACGCTCCCAGGTCCGGCAGCGGTCCCAGTGCGCCGTGCGGGTCGGTGAGGCCCCGCTCCTCCGCGGTGCGCAGCGCCCGCGCGACCACCTGCACGCCCGCGATGTGCGTGGGCGGCAGGAACGGCAGCCACGCCCCGTGCCCGCCGAGCGCCTCAGCGGTCGCGGTCTGCGAGGCCCGCAGCGTTGACAGGGTGTGGGCGACGGCCTTCGGGGCGCCGGTGGAGCCGGAGGTCGGCAGCACGAGGGCGTACTGGGCTCCGATCGACGGCGGTGGCGCGAACGGGGCGAGCCACACGAGGGTGGCGCCGTCGGACATGCCGGTGAGGGCGTCCACGTAGCGGGAGAAGGAGTCGCGGGTGCCGGTGAACGGGCCGGGGGCGAGCAGGCGCATGCAGTCCTTTCAGCGGGGATCAGGGCCGACGGGTCAGCCCTGCGGGTGGGGGGAGGTCAGCCCTGCGGGTGGTGGAACGACGACCAGTCAGGGTCACGCTTCTCCAGGAAGGCGTCGCGGCCCTCGACCGCTTCGTCGGTGGTGTATGCGAGACGAGTCGCCTCGCCGGCGAACACCTGCTGGCCCATGAGGCCGTCGTCGGTGAGGTTGAACGCGAACTTCAGCATCCGGATCGCCTGCGGCGACTTCGTGGCGATGACCGCGGCCATCCGCAGCGCCTCGTCCTCGAGGTCCTCGTGGTCGATCACGCGGTTCACGGCGCCCCAGTCGTAGGCGTCGTCAGCGGAGTACTCCTCGGCGAGGAAGAAGATCTCCCGGGCGCGCTTCTGCCCGACCTGCTTGGCGAGGTACGCGGAGCCGTAGCCGCCGTCGAAGCTGCCGACGTTCGCATCGGTCTGCTTGAACCGGGCGTGCTGGCGGGAGGCGATGGACATGTCGGCCACCACGTGCAGGGAGTGCCCGCCGCCGGCGGCCCAGCCGTTGACCGCGGCGATGACGACCTTGCCCATGGTGCGGATCAGGCGCTGCACTTCGAGGATGTGGAGGCGGCCGGCGCCGCCGGCGCGGACCGTGTCGGCGGTGTCCCCGTCGGCGTACTGGTAGCCGGAGCGGCCGCGGATCCGCTGGTCGCCGCCGGAGCAGAACGCCCACACGCCGTCCTTCGGGGCGGGGCCGTTGCCGGTGAGGATGATGACGCCGACCGTCGGGTCGAGGCGGGCGTGGTCGAAGGCGCGGAACAGCTCATCCACGGTGTGGGGGCGGAACGCGTTGCGGACCTCAGGGCGGTCGAACGCGATGCGCACGGCGTTCAGGTCGCGGATGGCGCCGCTGTCGCGGGCGACGGCGCGGTGGTACGTGATGTCGGTGAACGCGGGGCCGCCGAGTTCGGCCTCGGGGATGTCGCGCCAGCGCTCGGGATCGAACGTGTCGGAGACGCGGCGGGGGAGTGCGGTGGGGGTGGCTCCATCAGTGGTCATGGCTCCACTGTAGAAGGTGGGTCCTGCTCGGCGAAGTCGCGGCCGACGGGGGCGAACCGCGCCGCCAGGTCCGGGAGCGGGACGCGCACGGCGCCGAGGCGGAGGCGGCATCCGTCGGCCGTGAGGGGCATGCCCTCTGCCGCCCACAGCTGCCGGGCGCGCTCCAGGAGGTGGGGTGGGAGCTCGCCGCGGGCGTTGGTGACGCGCCACCAGGGGACGGCGCTGCCGTACTGCGCCATGATCCGCCCCACCTCACGGGGGCCGAGACCGGTGACTTCCCCCAGGTCGCCGTAGGTGACCGCTTCGCGCTCAGCGAGCGTTTCCGTTAGTCTCAGAATCATCTCTGCTCTGGTCTCAGGATCCACTCAGACAGACTACTCTGGAGGCATGGCCACAACTATGTTCGACGGCATCGACCGGATCGAGGTCTACCGCATCCCCCTCACCACCCGATTCCGCGGGCTGGATGTGCGCGAAGGCGTCCTCCTGCACGGGGAGGCGGGCTGGTCGGAGTTCTCCCCGTTCTGGGACTACGACGCTGAGCAGTCGCGCCCCTGGTTCGAGGCGGCGATGGAATCCGCCACCCGGGAGTTCCCCCGCATGGAGCGGTCCGATGTCGAGATCAACGCGACCGTGCCCGCCGTGGGGCCCGACGAGGCGCACCGCATCGCCCGCTCCTTCGGCTCGGCGACGGCGAAGGTGAAGGTGGCGGAGTCCGGTTCCACCCACAAGGAGGACCAGGCGCGCCTGGAGGCAGTGCGCGATGCCCTCGGCCCGGAGGCGAAGATCCGGATCGACGCCAACGCCGGATGGGCGAAGTCCGAAGCGGTGAAGCGCATCGGGCAGCTCGACCGCGCCGCCGGCGGCCTCGAATACGTCGAGCAGCCGGGCCGCACGATCGCCGACATGGCCTGGATCCGTTCCCGCGTTGATGTGCCGATCGCGGCGGACGAGTCGGTGCGGCTCGCCGATGACCCCCTCGAAGTGATCCGCAAGGACGCCGCCGACATCATGATCCTCAAGGTGCAGCCGATGGGCGGCATCACCCGCTGCCTGCAGATCGCTGAGGACGCCGATGTCCCCGTCGTCGTCTCCAGTGCGCTGGAGTCGTCGATCGGCATCGCGATGGGGCTGGCGCTGGCCACGTCCCTGCCGGAGCCTCCGTACGCGTGCGGCCTGGGGACGGCGCGCCTGCTCGCCACCGACGTGGTCGCCGACCCGCTCATCTCCGGCAACGGCCGCCTCACCTCGTTCCGCCAGGACATCGACGAGCTGGGCCTGGAGGTCGTGAAAGCGCCGGAGGATGTGCGTGAGCGCTGGATGGAGCGCCTGAGCCACTACGCGTCCTGATCCCCGCCGTGACCGACGCCCAGCCCGTGCCGCCCGCACGCCCCGAGCCCGGCACCGCGGTGATCCCCGCGAGCGGGTCCGGTGCCGTCGAGTGCGCGCGTGCCCTGCTGGAAGCGCTGCGGGCCGCCGGCATGAGCGACCTCGTGGTGGCGCCCGGGTCGCGGTCCGCCCCGATCGTGTACGCCGCGCACGCGCTCGGCCTGCGGTGCCACGTGCGCCTCGATGAGCGGTCGGCCGCGTTCACCGCGCTCGGCATCTCCCGCGCCGGGCGGGCCGACGGGTCCTTCGCCGCCGTTGCCACCACGTCCGGCACCGCGACGGCGCACCTGCTGGCCGCGATGATGGAGGCGCACCATTCGCATGTCCCCCTGGTTGCGCTGACCGCTGACCGGCCGGCAGAGCTGCGCGGAACGGGCGCGAACCAGACCACCCACCAGGTGGGGATGTTCGAGCCGTTCACGGCGCTCAGTGCGGACCTTCCCGCACCGGCCGCGGACCGGGCGAGCGGGATGGAGCTGCGCACCTGGGCGTCCACCGCGGCGCGCGCTGCCGCGACCGCGCTCGAGGGAGGAGCGCCCGGGACCGACCTCGGAGCGCCCGTGCACCTCAACCTGTCCTTCCGCGACCCCCTCACCCCGCAGACCGCGCCCGAGTCTGCAGCGCCCGGGCCGGGCGGCGAGGATGCGTCGGCGCCCTCGCGTGCGATCAGACTCGGCGCCCGCCGCGACGCGCAGCGGGCACCCGGCGTCCCGCTGAGCCTGCCGATGCGCACCGTCGTCGTGGCCGGTGACGCCGATGAGGCCACCGGCGCCGACGCTGCCGCCCTCGCCGAGCACCTCGACCTGCCGATCGCCGCCGAGCCGTCCAGCAGCGCGCGCCGCCCGGGCCCGACCCTCATCACCCCGGAGCAGCTGGCGACCGTGTTCGCCGAGGATGCGCACCCGCTGCGGCCCGACGCAGCGGTCGTCTTCGGCCACCCGACGCTGTCCCGCCCGGTCCTGCGCAGCCTCCTGGGAGCTGACGACGTGGACATCACGGTCGTCTCACCCACCATCGACTGGGTGGACCCCACCCATCGCGCCGCCCGCGTTCTCGCGCGGGTGGACCCGTCGGCCTCCCGCCTCACCGGCGACGCGGACGCCGCCGGAAGCACCACCGGCGGCGAGTACGCCCGGGCCTGGGCCGCTGTCCCCACCAGCGACGCGACCACCTGGCAGACCCGCGCCGCGCTCGCGGTCTGGAACGAGGCCCGCAACGGCGACGTCCTCATCCTCGGTGCGAGCGCGCTCATCCGCGACCTCGAACGGCACGGCGGCCCCACCCGCGCCCGCATCATCGCCAATCGCGGTCTCGCCGGCATCGACGGCACGATGTCGATGGCCAGCGGCATCGCCCTCGCCCGCGCCCACCGCGGCGAGCGGGGACGCACCCGCGTGCTGCTGGGGGACGTGTCCGCGATCCACGACCTGACCGGGCTCGTCATCGGCCCCACCGAGGAGCAGCCGGAGCTGGACATCGTCATCGTGGACGACGGCGGCGGCCGCATCTTCGGCGGCCTCGAGCACGCCGGTGCCGACCGCGGCCTCTTCGACCGGTTCTTCACCACCCCGCACGGCACGGACCTCGCCGCTGCGGCCCGCGCCCTCGGCGTCGATGCCCGCACTGTCACAGCGGAGGATCTTCCGGAGGCGCTGGGGGAGCAGACGCGGGGCCGACGGGTGCTGGTCGTGCAGTCATCCACAGCCCAGCGGGGCTGATCGCGTCCTCAGGAGGGCTCTGGAACAATGGCGGAACTCCAGCCCCGTCGGCGCGGCGCAGCGGCGACGGACATGACCAGAACAGGAACTCGGATGGCCCCTCGATCACCCGGCTGGTGCGGCACGCTCGCACTGGTCGCCACCGGCATGCTCGTCGCCTCTGGCATCTCCATCGCCGGCAGCACCGCGATCAACGAGCTCAGCGATTCCGGGGACCGCAGCGGGCCCGCCATCACCACCGCAGCGCCGAGCGCCCCGCCGAACCCCGGCAACGGAAAGGGCGGGGATGACCCGTCGGCCCGCTGGTCGCAGACCATCGACCAGATCGGCCCCTCCACGGTGTCCATCCAGGTGAAGTCGGAGGAGGGCAGCGCCGAGGGCACCGGCATCATCCTGGACGGGGAGGGCCGCATCGTCACCAACAACCACGTGGTCGCGGGCGCGAGGCAGATCGCCGTGACCCTGGCGGACGGCCGCACGTTCTCCGCGAAGCCCGTGGGAGCCGACCCGACTACGGACGTCGCCGTCATCGCTCTGGAGCAGGCGCCGAAGGATCTGAAGCCAGCGGTGTTCAGCGACTCCGATCAGCTCAAGGTCGGGCAGGACGTGATGGCGGTCGGCACGCCGCTGGGGCTGGCGAACACCGCCACCACCGGCATCATCTCCGCACTGAACCGCCCCGTCACCACGATGGGGGAGAAGGCCGACGGGTCCGACGCCACCTTCATCTCCGCCGTGCAGACCGATGCATCCATCAACCCCGGCAACTCCGGCGGCCCCCTCGTCAACGCCAACGGTGAGGTCATCGGGATCAACTCGTCGATCGCGTCGAACGCGACCGATGAGCGCAGCGCCGGGTCGATCGGGCTCGGGTTCGCCATCCCGTCGAACACGGTCACGATGATCGCCGAGCAGATCATCGCCGGCCAGGACGTGAAGCACGCCCTGCTGGGGGTGACGGCGCAGGACTCCGCCACCGGTGGGGCCGACGCCACTTACAGGGGCGCCGAGGTCAAGGACATCACCGGCGGCGGAGCGGCGCAGAAGGCCGGGATCCGCCGGGGTGATGTGATCATCGCGGTGGATCAGATCCCCGTCGGCTCCGCCAGCGGCCTCACCGCGATCGTGCGGGGTCTGCAGCCCGGCAGTGAGCACACCATCACGCTGATCCGCGGGGATGAGAAGAAGGACGTCCGCGTCACACTCGGCAGCATGTGACACGGACGCCCTTCGGGGTGCAGGCGCTTCTGCTCCATGTGGTGCGGGCTTCGGCGCAGCACGATCCAGCCGATCGCGACCAGCAGGAACCAGAACGGGGTGGCGAGGCCGAAGATCATGCGGGACGTGGAGTAGATCCCGGAGTTCGCGGAGCTCATCGCGAACCAGAACTCGAGCTCACCGAAGTTCTTCACGCTCGGAATGTTCAGGGCGATGAGGCTGACGATGACCAGCAGTGCGACCACGGGGGCGGTCCACGCCGCCAGGTGGGGGAGCCCGATGATCCCTGGGAGAACCCCGTGGGGATGCCGTGGCGTCGGGGCCGTCGGCGAGTCGTTCAGCCGCGCAGGGCGCGCATCATAGGGCGGGTCTTCGCGAGCGCCTCGGCGTGCTCGGTCAGCGGATCGGACGCTTCGACGATGCCGCCGCCGGCCTGCAGGACCAGGTAGTGCGGGTCCTCGGGGTCGAGGTGCGCCATCCGCAGCGCGATCGCCCACTGGCCGTCGCCGCGCCCGCTCATCCACCCGACGGGGGCGGCGTACCCGCCGCGGTCCTGCTCCTCGATGGTCCGGTTGATGCGGTCGGCGTCGGCGCGGGGCATGCCGCTGACGGCGGCCGACGGGTGCAGCAGACCGGCCACGTCCACGCTCGTCAGGCCGGGCCGCAGCTTCGCGGAGACGTCGGAGGCGAGGTGCTCCAGGCCGGGCAGGCGCAGCACGAACGGTTCCGCGGGGGCGGAGATCCATTCGGTGACGGCTTCGAGCGGGCCGGTGACGGAGCGGATCGCGTACTCGTGTTCGGCGCGCTCCTTCGGGTCGTGGAAGAAGGCGTCGCGGTCCTCGGCGGTGAGCTCCCCGCCGTCGGCGACGGGCCGGGTGCCGGCGAGGACGCGGGAGAAGAGGCGGGAGCCTTCGGTCTCCACCAGCATCTCGGGGGATGCGCCGATGACATCGCCCACGCGGAACACCCACGTCATGGGATACATCGCGGCGAGGCGGCGGGCGAGCGCAGGGATGGAGACGGGGTCACTGGACCGCGCGTCGAGGCGTTCGGAGATGACGAGCTTCTCGGCACCGCCGGCGCGGATCTCGTCCACGGCGCGGCTGATCAGCGCCTGATACTCGGCGGGGGTGTGGGCGCTGGCCACCTCGATGTGCGGCACGGGCGGGGCCGGCGCATCGGCTGCGCTCGCCTCGGCGTCAGCGGTGGGGAAGAGCTCCGCGAGCAGGGCCGACGGGTCCCGGCCATCCGCTGCGCCGAGGCCGCGCGCTGGATCCTCGCCATCGGCGGTGATGAGGGTGAGGAAGGCGCACCCGTCGGCCTGTCCGAGGACGGCGCGGGGGATCACGAGGCGGGAGGGCCGCTCGGAGGCGGCGTAGTAGGAGAAGGAGCCGAGGGCGAGGAGCCCGCTGCCGCGCACACCGGCGGCGTCATCGACCGTGGCGGCGGCACTGACCTGCTGAAACGCCTGGGAGAGGTCCGTGAAGCGGTCCTCGCCGGTGGCGGTGAGGACGAGGGCCTCGCCGCGGGCGAGCAGGCCGTCGCCGCGGTGGAAGAACAGGCCGGAGGGGTCCGCTGGAATATGCTGGGCGAGGTCCACAGGGCCGTCGAGGCGGAGAGTCGTCACACTGAGCCGGGACGCGGATGCATCTGAGCCAGCGGTCCCCGGGCGGTTCACTAGGGTGGCCATGATGATCACCATTATGCCGTCGAGCAGGCCGGAAGAGGTAAGCCAGTGATTCGCAGACCGTCATCCCCGGCCGCAGCCGGGATCATCGCCGGTCTCATCGCGTTCGCGGTCAACGCCGCGACCGTGATCGTGCCCGCCATCGCCGCCCACACCGCCGACTCCCGCACCTCGCTGAGTCTGCTGGACGCGATCATGGTGGCGCTGTCGTTCTTCGCCCTCGGCAACGGCGGCGCGATCCACCTGATCGTGACGGGGATGACGGGGCCGGTCACGATCTCACCCGTCGGCCTCACCGTGGTGTTCTTCGCAGTGCTCGCGTTCACGATGCGCAGCCGCGCCCGCCTCATCGAGTTCACGCGGGCCGACGGCGGCCTCCACCCGGGCGCCATCGCCGGCCTCGGCGTGATCATCGGCGCGTTCGCCGCCGCGTACACCGTCGCGACCATGGTGACGATGATGCTCATCACCAGCGCAGACGTCCGCGTCACCACCATCCCCACCACCCTCGCCGCCCTGGTGCTGTCCCTGGTCGCGGGCGCGGTGGGCACGATGGCGAGCCTGAAGCGGCCGGCCGACGGAGGCATTCCCGCCGTCGGGATGCTCGCCCTCATCCCACACCCGTTCGACGCCATCATCCGTGCCATCGGCGCGACCGTCCTGCTGCTGCTCGGCCTCGGCGCCCTGCTCACCACGGTCATGCTCGCTGTCGCCTCCCCGTCCGTGATGGAGATGTTCACCGGCCTCAAGCCCGGACCGTTCGGCGGGGCAGTCCTGATCCTCGCGCAGCTGCTTGTGCTGCCGAGCCTGATCGTGTGGGCGATGGTGGTGCTGCTCGGCGGCACCGTCCTGACCGGCATCGGCACCGGCATCTCCCTCGGCGGCGCGACCGTCGGTGTGCTGCCGGTGCTGCCGGTGCTGGCGGCGCTGCCGCAGCCCGGTGTGTTCCCCCGCTGGATGCTCGCGCTGATGATCCTGCCGGTGATCGCGGTGGGGATGGGTGCTGTTCTGCTGGCGCGCGAGACCCGGCCGCTTGCTGATGAGCCGCCCCTGGACGGCCGCGAGATCGCCGTGATCTGGGGCGGGTTCGTCGGCGGACTGTTCTGCGTGCTGATGCTGCTGGCGGCGTTCTCCGGCGGTGCGATCGGCGCGGATCAGCTCAGTGAGCTCGGCCCGAAGCTCAGCTCGCTTGCGCTGCCGCTGCTGGGGATCATCGTCCTCGGCGCCGGCTCGGTCGCCGTGTGGGAGCTGACGGGGCTGGGGCAGCGCACCGCGGATGCGACGCAGCGTCTGCGGGACCGCGTGGATGCGTCTGAGCGCACCGACGAGGACTGACGCGCAGCAGAGCGCAGCTCAGCGACCGCCGCGCAGCCAGTCGATGACCTCGTCCTGCGCGGAGTCCTTGCAGGCGGCGCGCGCCTGCTCCGTGATCGCGTTCTCCTGACACTGCTGGATCGCGTGCATCGGCTGGTAGAAGATCGCAGACAGACCCGCCATCGCCACCAGCAGCAGTGACGCGAGGATGCCGAGCGCACCCATGATGACGGCCCGGGCACGGCGCTCAGTGCGCAGCCCCGCCATGATCGACCGCACCAGCATCACGATCGCCGCAATCGCCACCACGCCCGAGAGGAGCGAGAACGGCAGCGGGACCAGGGACAGCGCCCACGCCACCGCGAAGCAGAGCAGTGCTCGAGTGGTCCATCGGGTGTAGTCACGCAGGTTCTTCTCATCCATCACGCACCCCATTGTGCCCGAGACGGAGGACCCCCAACCACCCCGCACGGGTCGACTACGCTGGGGGTGTGCCCCACGAGAACACCGCCTCCGCCAGTCCCGCCGGTCCCGCTCGCCTCGTTGTGCTGATCTCCGGCACCGGATCCAACCTCGCCGCGGTGCTCGCCGCGATCGAGCAGGGGACCCTCACCGGTGCCCAGGTCGTCGCCGTCATCGCCGACGTCGACGCCGCCGGTCTCGACCACGCCCGCAGCTGCTCCATCCCCACCGCGGTCGTGCGCCTCGCCGACCATGAGGACCGCGCCGCCTGGGACCGCGCCCTCGCCGACGAGGTCGCGAGCCACGCACCGGACCTCATCGTCCTCGCTGGGTTCATGCGCCTGCTCGGCGCCCCCATGCTGGAGCGCTTCGGCGGCCGCATCATCAACACCCACCCCGCGCTGCTGCCGTCGTTCCCCGGCGCCCACGGCGTCCGCGACGCCCTCGCCTACGGCGTCAAGGTCACCGGCGCCACCGTCATCGAGGTCGACGCCGGCATCGACACCGGCCGCATCCTCGACCAGCGGCCCGTGCTCATCGAACCGGGCGACACCGAGGACACCCTCCATGAAAGGATCAAGGAGGTGGAGCGCGTGATGATCGTCGATGTCATCCGCGACCTCCTGCAGGCAGCACCCGTCGGCCCACCGACCACCACCCTCGAAGCAGACAGGAACACAGCAGAAGTGACCACCCAGCGAGCGATCAAGCGCGCCCTCATCTCCGTCTTCGACAAGACCGGCCTGGAGGACCTCGCCCGAGCCCTCCACGGAGCCGGCACCGAGATCGTCTCCACCGGATCCACCGCCCAGGCCATCCGGGACGCCGGCCTCCCCGTCACCGACGTCGCCGACGTCACCGGGTTCCCCGAAATCCTCGACGGCCGCGTCAAGACCCTGCACCCCGTCGTACACGGCGGCCTCCTCGCCGACCGCACCAAGGAATCCCACGAGGCGGCGCTGCAGGAGCACGGCATCGCCCCGTTCGACCTCGTCGTGGTCAACCTGTACCCGTTCGAGCAGACCGTCGCCGACGGCGGCGCCTTCGAGGAGATCATCGAGAAGATCGACATCGGCGGCCCCGCCATGGTCCGCTCCGCCGCGAAGAACTTCTCCACCTGCGCCGTGGTCGTGGAGCAGAAGGACTACGCCCTCGCCGCCGATGCCGCCGGCCGCGGCGGCTTCACCCGCGCCGAACGGTACGCCCTCAGCGCCGTCGCCTTCGCCCGCATCGCGATGTACGACGCCGCCATCGACGACTGGACCCAGCAGCAGCTCGCCGACCTCGGCGACGAACTCGCCGGCACCGAACTCGACCTCGCCACCATCTCCGAGCGCTACGCCCCGGACTCCGACGGTGAGGACTGCGACTGCTGCGCCGACGGCCACGACGACGCCCTCGACGGGGAGGTCGAGGAGGTCAGCATCTTCGACATGCCCGCCGAGCAGATGGAGGAGATCGGCATGCGGGCGCTGCGCTACGGCGAGAACCCGCACCAGCGCGCCCTGCTCGACACCGCCGGTGAGGACGGCAGCCTCGCCTCCGCCGAGGTGCTGCACGGCAAGGAGATGAGCTACAACAACTACGTCGACGCCGATGCCGCCATCCGCGCCGCCTTCGACTTCGACCAGCCCGCCGTCGCCGTCATCAAGCACAACAACCCGTGCGGAGTGGCCGTCGCCGACGACGGTGAGGACATCGCGATCGCCCACCGGAAGGCGCACGCCACCGACCCCGTGTCCGCGTTCGGCGGCGTCATCGCCGCGAACCGCCCCGTCACGGTGGCGATGGCGAACCAGGTCGCCGAGGTGTTCACCGAAGTGCTGGTCGCACCCGGCTACGAGGACGGTGCGCTCGAGATCCTGACGCGCAAGAAGAACATCCGCCTGCTGGAGATCGACGGCCAGAACAGCGAACTGGGGGAGACCCGCGACATCTGGGGCGGCACCCTCATCCAGGAGAAGGACCGCTTCCAGGCCGACGGCGACGATCCGGCGTCCTGGCAGCTCGTCGCCGGCGACGCCGCCGATGACGCCACCCTCGCCGACCTCGCCTTCGCGTGGCGGGCCGTGCGCGCCCCGAAGTCCAACGCCATCCTGCTGGCGAAGGACGGCGGCGCTGTCGGCATCGGCATGGGCCAGGTGAACCGTGTGGACTCCTGCCGCCTCGCTGTGGAGCGCGCCAACACGCTCGCCGACGGGGAGGAGCGCGCCCGCGGATCCGTCTGCGCATCCGACGCGTTCTTCCCGTTCGCCGACGGGCCCCAGCAGCTCATCGATGCCGGCATCACCGCCATCGTGCAGCCCGGTGGGTCCGTGCGCGACCAGGAGGTCATCGACGCCTGCACGAAGGCCGGCGTCACCATGTACGTGACCGGCACCCGCCACTTCGCCCACTGACCCACCCGGGCACCGCCCGGTGCCCGCCCCGCCGCCCAACGAAGGAGCCAGTCAATGAAGGACGTCCCCACGAACCAGAACCTCCGCGAATTCATCGAGCACCTCCGTGAAGAGGGGTACTCCGTCCAGGGCGGAGAGTCCCCGGACCCGGACCTGATCGACCCGCAGGGCAACCCCGTCTACACGTGGCAGGAGGGCTACCCGTACGACGAGCGCATGGAGCGCGACGCCTATGAGCTGGAGAAGTACCGCCTGCAGGTGGAGCTGCTCAAGCTGCAGTACTGGATGGAGGATGAGGGCCAGAAGGCCATCATCATCTTCGAGGGCCGCGACGCCGCCGGCAAGGGCGGCACCATCAAGCGGTTCACCGAGCACCTCAACCCGCGCATGGCGCGCGTGGTGGCGCTCAACAAGCCCAGCGACCGCGAACGCGGCCAGTGGTACTTCCAGCGCTACGTGCAGCACCTGCCCACCGATGGTGAGCTCGTCATGTTCGACCGCTCCTGGTACAACCGCGCCGGTGTGGAGCGCGTGATGGGCTTCTGCACCGATGACGAGTACCACCGCTTCATGGACCAGGCTCCGCAGTTCGAGCGGATGCTGGTGGATGCCGGCATCCATGTCACGAAGTTCTGGTTCTCGGTGTCGCAGAAGGAGCAGCGGACCCGCTTCGCGATCCGTCAGCTGGACCCGGTGCGCCAGTGGAAGCTGTCGCCGATGGACCTGGAGTCCCTGGACCGCTGGGAGCAGTACGGCGAAGCGAAGGAGGAGATGTTCCGCCGCACGGACAAGAAGTACGCGCCGTGGATCATCATCCGCTCCAACGACAAGAAGCGCGCCCGCCTCAACGCGATGCGCTATTTCCTCTCGCAGTTCGAATACGAGGGCAAGGACCATGCCGTGGTCGGCACTCCGGACCCGCTGCTGGTGATGCGCGGCAAGCACGAAGTCGCCGACGAGTGACGGTGCGCTGAGCGCGCCGCGCTGACCCGTCGGCCCGCCTCGCGCCCCGCAGCCCCCGCCGCCAGCGACGATCGGTCGACGTATGCGGGGAAAGCGGCGCGAAGATCCCCGAATGCGCAGACGGATCGCCGATCGCAGACAGAAGCGGCGCGGACACCCCGATGGGGCATCCGCGCCGCTTCACTGTTCTCGCCCATCGCGCTCAGCCGGCAGCCGGTGCTGCGCTCAGCAGGCGCTGAGGCTCAGAGCTAGAGGTCAGCGTCGGTGATGACCGGCATGATGTCGGTCTTGCCGGTGGCGCGGTACGGCTTCGTCATGCGCTCGGGCGCGAGGATGTGGCGCAGGTGCGCCTCGTCCAGCAGGCCCCGCTCGATGACGAGCTCGGCCACGCCGCGGCCGCTCTTCAGCGCCTCCGCCGCAATCTCCGTGGACGCGGCGTAGCCGATCACTGGCACGAGGGCCGTGATGACGCCGATGGAGCGGCGGATATGGTCGCCCAGCACGTCCTCGTTCACCGTGATGCCCTTGATGCAGCGCTCGGACAGGGTGTCCATCGCGCGGGTCATCATGCGGGTGGAGTTGAGGATGTTGTACGCGATGACCGGCTCGAACGCGTTGAGCTGCAGCTGGCCGCCCTCCGCCGCCATCGTCACCGTCATGTCGTTGCCGATGACCTGGTACGCGACCTGGTTGACGACCTCCGGGATCACCGGGTTGACCTTGCCGGGCATGACGGAGGAGCCGGGCTGCACAGCGGGCAGGTTGATCTCGTTGAAGCCGGCGCGGGGACCGGAGGACAGCAGGCGCAGATCGTTGCAGATCTTCGAGGTCTTCACGGCGACGCGCTTGAGGATGCCGGAGAACGTGACGAACGCGCCGGTGTCGGAGGTCGCCTCCACGAGGTCGACCGCGGTGACGAACTCGATGCCGGTCAGTTCGGTGAGCTTCTTCGCCACCAGGTTCGCGTAGCGCGGGTCGGTGGTGATGCCCGTGCCGATGGCGGTGGCGCCCATGTTCATCTCGTGGAAGAGGCGCGCGGTGCGGGTGAGGCGCTGGACGTCCTCGGCGATGGTGGTGGCCCAGGCGGTGAACTCCTGCCCCACGGTCATCGGGACGGCGTCCTGCATCTGGGTGCGGCCCATCTTGAGGATGTCCTTGTACTCCTCGCCCTTCGCCTTCAGCGACTCGATGAGGTTCTCCATTGCGGCCGTGAGCTGCGGGAAGGACAGCAGGATCGCCAGGCGCAGGGCGGTCGGGTAGACGTCGTTGGTGGACTGCCCGAGGTTGACGTCGTTGTTGGGGTGGAGGTGCTCGTACTGGCCCTTCTCGTGGCCGAGGATCTCCAGGGCCCGGTTGGCGATGACCTCGTTCGCGTTCATATTGGTGGAGGTGCCGGCCCCGCCCTGGATCATGTCCACCACGAAATGGTCGTGGAGCTGGCCGTTCACGATCTCCTCGCAGGCGGCGCCGATGGCGTCGGCCTTCTCATCGTCGAGGATGCCGAGCTCCTGGTTGGCGCGGGCCGCCGCATGCTTCACGTACGCGAGGGCTTCGACCAGTGGGGGGAAGTGCTTCAGGGGCACGTCCGTGATGTGGAAGTTCTCCTGCGCCCGCAGGGTCTGCACCCCGTAGTAGGCGGAGGCGGGGACGTCGCGATCACCGAGCAGATCGTGTTCGGTGCGAACCTCAGTCATATTCTTCGATTGTCCTTTTCAGGTGGTGTCAACGCTGACATCCACCAGGGTAGCGCGTCCGTCTACCATGGGAGCGTGAATCAGTCGCCGTACACCCTGAGGGCCGCCATGGTGCGCCAGCGGGCACTGATCCTCGCTCTCATCGGCCTGCTGGCCACGGTGCTGATCGCCCTGCTGGTGGACGTCTCCACCGGTGGCTTCGCGCTCGCGGGCCTGCTGCTCTGCCTCGCGGTGGTGCGGCTGGTGGTGCCGGCGCGGCGCCTCGGCGGGCTCGTAATCCGTCGGCGCGTGATCGACGCCGTGATCCTCCTCGTCCTCGCCGGCGGTCTGCTGCTGCTGTCGTCCAGCCCGAACCTCTGACGGCCCGCCTGCGCGGCGAGGGCGGAGGAATGCTCGCCCGGCCGACGGGGTCAGACTCCGTCGGGCGCCTCCACCAGCTCCACCAGACCGGAGTCCAACTGGTACACGCCGCCGGCCAGGGCGATGCGGCCCTCCTCCACAGCGCGGCGCACGATCTCCGACTCCTGCGGCAGGTCCGCGAGGGTGCCGGCCACGTGGTGGCGGATGGGGCGCGGGTCGTCCGGGTCGCTGATGTGCGTGCGCAGGCGCTCCACCAGGACCGGCATGGAGCCGGGCAGCTGCTCACCGTCGCGGATCGCGGCGATGGTGGCCTTGACGGCGCCGCAGTTCTCGTGGCCGAGCACGAATACGATCTGGACGCCCAGGACGTCCACCGCGAACTCGATGGAGGCGCGGACGGAACGGCCCGCCACATGCCCGGCGTTGCGGATCACGAACAGGTCGCCGAAGCCCTGGTCGAACAGCAGCTCCACACTGGCGCGGGAGTCCGAGCAGCCCACTACGCACGCGAACGGCTCCTGCGATTCCGTGAGGATGGAGCGGTGGTCGGCGTGCTGCCGCGGGTGCAGGGCGGCGTTGTCCGCGAAGCGGCGATTGCCGCGCAGAAGCTTGTCCAGGGCGTCGGCCGGGGTGCGCGCGGGAGCGGGCATGAAAAGTCTCCTTGTGGTGTGGGATCATCGGTCGGTGAGCACTTCCCTGTCGAGACTGCATGATGTCTTCGACCTCGCTATGAGGATCGGCGAGATCATGCTGGCCAGTGGCGCGGCCGCATCCGAAGTCACCGCCACGATGCTGCGCATCACTGCGTCCTCCGGCATCCGGAACGTCTCTGTGCAGGTCACGTTCAACGAACTGAGCGTCAGCTACCTGCCCGACGAGGAATCTACCCCGTTCACCCGCATCCGCGCAGTCGCAGACGCGGACATGGACTTCTCCAAGCTGGACGAGGCGGAGAAGATCACCTCCGACTACATCCACGGCGAACTCGCCCTCGCCGAAGCGATCACCGCGGCTGAGCGCACCCGCTCCGCCCCGAAGCGCTACTCCAACGCGCTGACGACCGCGGGCTGGGCGATCATGAGCGGCGCCGCCGCGGTCGGCTTCGGTGCCGGCACCATGGTGATGCTGTTCGCGGCGATCACCGCCGGCATCATCTACAACCTGCTCGGCGCACTCGCCCGCCGCGGCATCCCCATGTTCTTCGCGCAGGTCATCGGCGGTTTCCTGTCGGTGATGGCGGCGATCCTCGCGTACGTCATCGACCCGAGCGTGAACGCCTCCATCGTGGTGATCGCCTGCATCATCCTGCTGCTGGCGGGCCTGACCTCCATCGGCGCGATGCAGGACGCGATCACCGGCTGGTACATCACGGCCTCGGCGCGGATCCTGCAGACCATCATGCTGACGATCGGCGTGGTGATCGGCGTGCGCGCCGGTCTGATGTTCTCCACCTGGGTGGGGGTGGACATCTCCGTCAGTTCGTCCCTGCCGAGCACGCTCGCGTCCGTGATAGTGGTGCTTGTCGCCGGTGCGGTGATGGGCCTGGGAAGTTCGATCGGTGTGCAGTCGCCGCGGCGCGTGATCGCGGTGTCGACCCTGCTGGCGACGATGTCGTCGGTGGTGAGCTTCGCGCTGCGCACCGTCGGCCTGGAGCAGCCCTGGAACGTCGGGGTGACGGCACTGCTGGTCGGCTGCTTCGCCGTGATAGGGGCTCAGCGTCTGCGCACTCCCGCCGTGTCGATGGTGATCGTCGGGGTGCTGCCGCTGGTGCCGGGCTCCATCATCTACCGCGGCCTCCTCGCGCTCGGCGACGACCCGCAGGCGGGCGCGCTGTCCCTGTTCACCGCGGTGTCGGTCGCGGTCGCGATCAGCGCGGGCGTGGTGTTCGGGCAGCTGCTGATGGCGCGCCTGCTGCTGGGCCTGCAGGCGGCGTCCACCACCTGGATCCCGGTGATGTCCGCACCGTTCAGCACGGCGAGGCGCCGACGGGTCCTGAACTCCCGCACCGCCGCCGCGAAGGCCACGAACTACACTCTGGCGATTCCCGTGGTCCGTCTGGAACCGGGCGAAGCCGACCCCACCGAGCCGGAAGCGACCACGGAGAGCCAGAGCGTGCTCAGCCGTCTCGTGCTCGGCAGCACCGATGAGGAGAATCCGTGACCGAGACGTCGACGACCCGCCTGCACCGCGCCCCCGACCGAGCCGAGGCGGCCCGCGCCGCTGGCCGGGCCTTCGCCGACGCGTTCGGCACCGAGGCCGACGGAGTCTTCTCCGCCCCGGGGCGCGTCACCATCATCGGTGAGCACGTCGACTACCAGGACGGGCTCTGCCTGCCGATGGCGATCGGCCACCGCTGCTTCGCCGCCGTCCGCGTCACCGAAACGGGCCGTCTGCAGCTGCGGTCCCGGCAGATGCCGGACGATGCCGTGGACGTTGCGCTCGCGGACCTGGCGCCGGGTGCCGTGCCCGTGTGGGCTGGCTATGCCGCCGGCGTGATCTGGGCGCTCGCCGACGCCCATCCGCAGCTGCGCAGCGGAGAGCTGGGCCTGGCGATCCTGGTGGACGGCCAGGTGCCGTTGGGGGCGGGGCTCAGTTCGTCGGCCGCGCTCGAATGCTCCGTGGCGCAGGCGCTGGAGGAGCTGCTCGGCCTGGGCACCACGCAGCAGGAACGGATCGCTGCGTGCATCCGCGCGGAGAACGAGTTCGTCGGCGCAGCAACGGGCGGGCTGGACCAGTCGGCGTCTGTGCGAGCGGCGCAGGGCCACGCCCTGCTGCTGGACTGCGCGGACGGCGCCGTGGAGCTGGAGCCGTGGGACCTGTCGGAGCACGGGCTCGGTCTGCTGATCGTCGACACCCGCGCGGAGCATTCGCTGATCGGAGGGGAGTACGCGGAGCGGCGCGGCCAGACTGAGTCGGCGGCCGAGGCGCTCGGCGCGGCGACGCTGCGCGAGGTCGCCGATGCGGGGGCCGACGGCGTCCGCGATCAGCTGGATGCGCTGGAGGATGACGTGATCCGTCGGCGCGCCCGCCATGTCGTGACGGAGATCTGCCGGGTGCGGGAGTTCGCCGACCTGCTCGCCGACGGGGGAGTGGGGGAGAACCTGCGCCGCCTCGGTGAACTGATGAACGCCTCGCACGACTCGCTGCGGGACGACTTCGAGGTGACGGTCCCGGAACTGGATGTCGCGGTGGGAGCGGCGCGCGATGCTGGCGCGCATGGTGCCCGCATGACCGGCGGCGGCTTCGGCGGCAGCATCATCGCGCTCGTGGATGCGGATCAGATGGAGGCGACCGCTGCGGCGGTGGCGACGGCGTTTGCGGAGCACGGCTTCACCGCACCGGTGGCGTTCGCGGCGCAGCCGTCGACCGGGGCCGGCCGAGACATCTGAGAGGACCGGGCCCCGAGGCGCGGTCCCGGTCAGCCGGGCTGGAGAGCCGGGCTGGATCAGGACGGCTCGGTCTCCAGCCAGCGCTGAACGCCGGCGAGGTGCTGCTGCTTCGCCTCATCGCTCATCGTTGAGGCCATGATGGAGCCCTCGGCGAGGTGCGCGAGTTCAGCATCGCTGAAGCCGTGCTCGCGCGCCTTCTCGTACTGCTCCAGCAGGCGGGAGCCGAACAGCAGCGGGTCATCAGCGCCGAGCGCGATCGTGGCACCAGCCTCCAGAAGGGTGCGCACGGGCACGTCCCCGGATTCGGAGTAGACCCCGAGAGCCACATTCGAGGCGGGGCAGATCTCGAAGGCGATCCCGTCGGCCACCAGGCGCTCCACCAGGCGCGGGTCCTCCGCAGCCCGCACCCCGTGGCCCAACCGGGTGGGCCGCAGGGAGTCGAGCACCTCGGTGATGTGGCCGGGGCCGAGCAGTTCGCCGCCGTGCGGAACCGCGGCGAGACCGGCATCCCGGGCGATGCGGAACGCGGGCGCGAACTCGCGCGTGTCACCGCGGCGCTCATCATTCGACAGGCCGAACCCGATCACCCGACCCGCGTTCCGGGCGGCGAGGCGGGCGAGGGTGCGCGCCTCCAACGGGTGCCGCATGCGGGAGGCCGCCACCACGATGCCCAGCGAGATGCCCTCCTCCTGCTCGATCGCCTCCGCTTCGTCGAGGATCAGCTCGAGCGCGGGTGTGAGACCGCCCGCGAACGGGGCGTAGCTGGTGGGGTCGATCTGCAGTTCGAGGCGGACCGACCCCTCCGCGCGGTCATCGATCGCCGCTTCGCGCAGCAGGCGGCGCATGATCTCCTCGGAGTTCACCACGCGCCGCGCCGTGTCGTAGAACCGCTGGAAGCGGAACCAGCCCCGGGCGCTCGGCTCCACCCGCAGCGCCTGGCCCGTCTGCAGCTGCGACGGCAGACGCAGACGCTGCTCCTCGGCGAGCTCCAGCAGGGTGTCCTGCCGCATCGACCCGGTGAAGTGCAGGTGCAGATGCGCCTTCGGCAGCGCCCTCAGGTCCCGGACCGCCTCCACGGGTCCGCCCTTCAGGCGAGGAGCTTCTGCACGCGCTCGATGCCTTCGGTGAGATCGGCATCGCTGAGGGCGTAGCTGAAGCGCAGGTGCCCGGGCGCATCGAACGCCTCACCGGGAACGGCGGCGACCTTCGCCTGGTCGAGGATCACCGTGGCGAGGTCGGTGGAGGTCTCCACCTTCTGCCCGCCGATGGTGCGTCCCAGCACCCCGCTGACCTCGGGGAACGCGTAGAACGCGCCGGTGGGACGGGGCACGGAGAATCCGTCGATCTCACTGAGCATGTCGAGGATGGTGGTGCGCCGACGGGCGAAGGCCGTCTTCATGTCCTCCACGCTGTCCATCGGGCCCGTCAGAGCAGCCAGCGCAGCGCGCTGCGCAATGTTGTTGACGTTCGAGGTGAGGTGGCTCTGCATGTTGGCGGCGCCGGTCAGGATGTCCTTCGGGGCGATCATCCAGCCCACCCGCCAGCCCGTCATCGCGAACGTCTTGGCGACGCCGTTGAGGACAACGGTCTGATCCGCGAGCTCCGGCACGGCCTGCAGCACGGAGGTGAACTCGGTGCCCTCGTAGGTGAGGTGCTGGTAGATCTCATCGGTGATGACCCACAGGCCGTTCTCCAGCGCCCAGCGGCCGATCTCCTCCATCTGGGCGCGGCTCAGCACGGACCCCGTCGGGTTCGACGGCGAGCAGATCAGCACGGCCTTCGTGCGGTCGGTGCGGACCGACTCCAGCTGCGCAGCCGTCGGTAGGTAGTCCTGGTCGGCGCCGGAGAAGACGCTGACGGGGGTGCCGCCGGCGAGGCGGATGCCCTCCGGGTAGGAGGTCCAGAACGGGGCGGGGACGATGACTTCGTCGCCCGGGTCGATCAGTGCGGCGAACGCCTGGTAGACGGCCTGCTTGCCGCCGTTGGTGATGAGCACCTGGGAGGCGTCCGCCTCCACGCCGCTGTACGTCTTCGCGGCCTCGGCGACGGCCTCGCGCAGCTCCGGCAGACCGGCGGCGGGGGAGTAGCGGTGGTTCCTCGGGTCCATAACGGCTTCCTTCGCCGCCTCCACGATGTGCGGCGGGGTGGGGAAGTCGGGCTCCCCGGCGCCGAACCCGATGACGGGATGGCCGGCGGCCTTCAGCGCCTTGGCCTTCGCATCCACGGCGAGGGTGGCGGACTCGGCGATGGAGCCGATGCGCTGGGAGAGACGGCGAGAGGGAGCAGTCATGGAGGTCAGCACCTTTCCGGTGGTCACGGGGCACAGATGAGGGCTCTGTCATTGTTCCAGAGCACCCCGCATGCAGCTGGGGAATCCTGCATGCTTGCTCACACTCGGCCGAAGGATTCGCCCCGGGGCCCCGGATGTGCGTATGATCGATGGCGGTCACTCACGCGGTGGCCGCGTTCGGATACGTCCGGACACAGGGCAGTGGCGCAATTGGTAGCGCAACGGTCTCCAAAACCGTCGGTTGCAGGTTCGAATCCTGTCTGCCCTGCTACTATCCGCCTCACGATGCACACAGACCCACGACGGACCGAGGTTTCTATGTCACAACTGGAGACGGACCGCACGCGGGGCGACTTCGAGAACGAACCCGTTCGCAGCAGGAACCCGATCACGGCGCTGCTGACCTTCATCCGCGAAGTCTTCGCGGAGATGCGCAAGGTGGTCACCCCCACGGGTCGCGAACTCGCTTCCTACTCAGTGATCGTGGTCCTCTTCGTGGTCGTCATGATCGCGCTGATCTTCGGCCTGGACTTCGCGTTCGCCGCGCTCAGCCGTCTTGTCTTCGTGGGCTGACGCAGCCGCGAACTCACCGATAGCAAAGGAAGTTGGTTCATCCGTGTCCGATGACATGACCACCGACGACGCCCTCACCGGCGCCGACGAGAGCGCTCTGGAGCAGGCCGCCGCTGAGGACACCGCCGCCGAGCAGCCCGCAGTCGACGAGGCTGCTGACGCGCCCGCAGTCGACGAGGCCTCCGTCGACGAGGTCTCCGCAGACGTCTCTGACGGGGTCGCTGCCGACGAGGACGATGCCCCGGCTGTTCTCGATGCCGACTCCGAGCCCACTGTCGAGGACCCCACCGTGGCGCTCAAGCGCCATCTGCGCAGTGCCCCGGGTGAGTGGTACGTCGTGCACTCCTACTCCGGTCACGAGAACCGCGTGAAGACGCAGCTGACCACTCGTATCGAGACCCAGGACATGGAGGAGTTCATCTTCCAGATCGAGGTCCCGATGGAGGACGCCGCGGAGGTCAAGAACGGTCAGAAGAAGATCGTCCGCCGCGTGCGCATGCCCGGATACGTCCTGGTGCGCATGGACTTCACCGAAGCGTCCTGGCGCGTGGTCCGCGACACTCCCGGCGTCACCGGATTCGTGGGAAACGCCACGGATCCTGTTCCGCTGTCGTTCGATGAGATCTACTCGATGCTGGCTCCGTCGGTGAACCTGCCGGAGAAGAAGAAGTCCTCGAGTGCGAAGGCGTCCAAGAGCGCCGCTGTTCCGGCGTTCAGCGTCGGTGAGTCGGTGACCGTCATGGACGGTCCGTTCGAGACGATGCCCGCCACCATCTCGGAGATCGATTCGACCAACCAGAAGCTCCGGGTCTTCGTGTCCATCTTCGGACGCGAAACCCCGGTCGAGCTCGCGTTCGACCAGGTCGCCAAGATCTGATCCACCGCGAGTCGTACGTGGGAGGGGTCCTGGCGGACTCCGCCCGAACCACAACACAGTAAGGAAGAGCAATGGCTCCCAAGAAGAAGGTCTCGAGCGTCATCAAGCTCCAGATCCAGGCCGGCCAGGCCACGCCTGCGCCGCCGATCGGCCCCGCCCTCGGTGCCGCCGGTGTGAACATCGTTGAGTTCACCAAGGCGTACAACGCTGCCACCGAGTCCCAGCGCGGCAACGTCATCCCCGTTGAGATCACCGTGTACGAGGACCGCTCGTTCACGTTCATCACCAAGACCCCGCCGGCAGCGAAGCTGATCCTGAAGGCCGCTGGCCTCGACAAGGGCTCGGCTGTGCCGCACACCGACAAGGTCGGCAAGCTGACCATGGCGCAGGTCAAGGAGATCGCGGAGACGAAGATGCCGGATCTCACCGCAAACGATATCGATGCAGCCGCGAAGATCGTGGCCGGAACCGCGCGTTCCATGGGCATCACGGTGGAGGGCTGATACACGATGGCTAACCGTTCCAAGGCTTACCAGGACGCAGTCGCCAAGATCGACCGCGAGCAGTTCTACGCTCCGCTCGACGCTGTGCGCCTCGCCCAGAAGACCTCCGTCACCAAGTTCGACGCCGCCGTCGAGGTCGCCATGCGCCTCGGCGTCGACCCCCGCAAGGCGGACCAGATGGTGCGCGGCACCGTCAACCTGCCCCACGGCACCGGCAAGACCGCCCGCGTGATCGTGTTCGCCACCGGCCCCCAGGCCGAGGCTGCACGCGCAGCAGGCGCCGATGAGGTCGGCGACGACGAGCTCATCGAGAAGGTCGCCGGCGGCTGGACCGACTTCGACGCCGCTGTGGCCACCCCGAACCTCATGGGCAAGGTCGGCCGACTCGGCCGCGTGCTCGGCCCCCGCGGCCTCATGCCGAACCCGAAGACCGGCACGGTCACGATGGACACCGCCAAGGCTGTGGAGGACATCAAGGGCGGCAAGATCGAGTTCCGCGTGGACCGCGCCTCGAACCTGCACTTCATCATCGGCAAGGCGTCCTTCACCGACACCCAGCTGATCGAGAACTACGTGGCAGCGCTCGAGGAGATCCTGCGACTCAAGCCGGCCAGCGCCAAGGGTCGCTACATCTCGAAGATCACCATGTCCACCACCATGGGCCCGGGCATCGCGATCGACGTCAACCGCACCCGCAACCTCACCGAGGAGACCCCGGAGGCCTGAGCCCCCGTCGTCCCCTCACACGAGCCCCGCTCTGCATCTGCAGAGCGGGGCTCGTCCGTATCGCAGCCGCCCCGCTGTGAGGGCGGGCACAGTCCGCGCCATCGGGACTCCTGACCCCGTCGGCCGGTGGCGGCGCATGATTCACTCGAAGCGCGGCCCACCCGGCCGCGACGACCCTCCACTCAGAACCGACGCACACCCCGCGTCGGTCCGCTCGGAAAGGACACCCTCCATGTCCACTGCCCGCAACGAAGCAGGCACGGCAATCGGCGAGGAGACCATCTCCCGCCGCGCCGCGTACGTCCCCGAGGGACTGCGCACCGGTCCGTCCGTGAACGACCGCTCGTTCATCGGCCACCCCGGCGGCCTGCCGTGGATGCTGCAGGTCGAGATGTGGGAGCGCTTCTCCTGGTTCGGGATGCGCGCCATCCTCCTGTACTTCCTCACCGACACCCTCGCCAACCAGGGCCTGGGACTGTCCACCACCGCCGGCCAGGTGGTCGTCTCCGCCTACGGCGCCGCGGTGCTGCTCATGACGATCCCCGGCGGCATCGTCGCCGACCGTGTCCTCGGCCCCTGGATGTCCACCCTCGTGGGCGGCTCCGTCATCATGGCGGGCCACGTGGTCCTCGCCATCCCCAGCGTCCCCACCTCGTGGGTGGGTCTGATCCTCATCGCCATCGGCACCGGCTTCATCAAGCCGAACCTGTCGACCGTGGTGGGAGGCCTGTATGACAAGAACGACCCGCGCCGCGACCAGGGGTTCCAGTACTTCTACATGTCGATCAACGTGGGCTCCCTCGTAGCGCCGCTGCTGATCTCCTTCCTCCGCGGCATGTTCGGCTACCACATCGCCTTCATGGCCGCCGCGGTCGGAATGGCGTTCGCCCTCATCGCGTTCTTCTACGGCCGCCGCCGCCTCGGCGAATTCGCGTTCACCATCCCGAACCCGCTGCAGCCGGGCGAGGGAAAGAAGATGGCCCTGCTGGGACTCGGAATCGTGGCCCTCGCCGGTGGCCTCGTCGCGTTCTTCTCCCTCGTGGTGTTCGCCGACTCCGAGGACCCGCTGGTCGGTGCGATCTCCTGGTCCCTGTTCATCTTCGCCTTCGTGACCGCGCTCGGCTACTTCCTCACCATGTTCCGCAGCCCCCGCGTCACGGCGCAGGAGCGGTCGCACCTCAGCGCGTTCACGCCCCTGTGGGTGGGCAACGTGCTGTTCGTGGTGATCTTCGAGCAGGCGGCCGGCAAGATGGCCACCTTCGCGCTGGACAACACGGACCGCAGCGTGTTCGGCCTGTTCGAGCTGGCGCCGGCGATGTACCAGTCGTTCAACCCGCTGTTCGTGCTGCTGCTCGCACCGGTCCTCGGCTGGCTGTTCACCCGCCGTGCCGGACGCTTCCCGAACACGGCCGCCAAGTTCGCGATATCCCTGGTCATCATCGGTGTGTCCGCGCTGATGATGGGCTACGGCTTCAGCACCTGGCCGGGAGGCGCCGCGCTCGCGCCGTTCTGGTTCCTCGCCGCCGTGTTCTTCGTGCAGACCGTCGCGGAGCTGTTCATGAACCCGGTGGGTCTGTCCGTCACGACGAAGCTGGCGCCGCGCTACTTCGCGTCGCAGACGATGACGCTGTGGCTGCTGGCCCCGGCGGTGGGCATGGGCCTGACCTCGGTGGTCATCCAGATGGCCAGCGGCGTGGGCGACGGCGTCTTCTACACGATGCTCGGTGTGGTGACGCTCGTGGTGAGCGTCGGCATGTTCGTGATCGCACCGTGGGTGCAGTCGAAGATGGACGACATCGACCAGCGTGAGCGCGAAGGCAAGGCCTCCATGGAGAGGGCTGAGCAGGGCAGCGAGCCCGCCGACGTCGCCTGACCGCCACGTGGTCCGCCTCACGGGGAGGACCGTGATGCCGTAGGATCGTTGAACAATTCGCGGATGCCCCCGCTCTGCGAACGCACGATCCCTCGGAGGTCCCCCCGTGAGCGTCATCGATCTCAACAGTGACGTCGGTGAATCCTTCGGCAGCTGGACAATGGGCGATGACGCCGCCGTGCTCGCCGCCGTCTCCAGCGCCAACATCGCCTGCGGCTTCCACGCCGGCGACCCCAGCGTCATGGCCGCCACCTGCCGCAGCGCGGTCGCAGCCGGTGCGACCATCGGCGCGCATGTCGCCTACCGCGACCTCGTCGGCTTCGGGCGCCGCTTCCTGGACTGCTCACCCACCGAACTGGCCGACGACGTCCTCTACCAGCTCGGCGCCCTCGACGCCGTGGCCCGCCGCGAAGGCGGCGAAGTCCGCTACGTGAAGCCGCACGGCGCCCTCTACAACACGATCGTCCACCATGAGCAGCACGCGCAGGCGGTGGTGGACGCCGTCCGCGCGTTCAGCCCCGATCTCGCTCTGCTGCTCCTGCCGGGCTCGATCGCCCTGCAGAAGGCGGAGGCCGCTGGGCTGCGCGGCGTCGCCGAAGCGTTCGCCGACCGCGCCTACACCCCGGAGGGGACCCTGGTGTCCCGCCGGGAAGCGGGTGCGGTTCTGCATGACGGCGACGCCGTCACCGAGCGCATGGTGCGGCTCGTGCGGACCGGCACCCTCACTGCCATCGACGGCACCGACATCCGCATCGCTGCCGACAGCATCTGTCTGCACGGCGACACCCCCGGCGCCGCCGCCATGGCCGGGCAGGTCCGCGCCGGGCTGGAAGCCGCCGGCATCCGGATCGAGGCGTTCGCATGAGCCGCCCGCTGCGCTGGGCCGGTGCCCGTGCGTTCCTCGTGGAGTGCACGGACCTGCCCGAGGTGATGCGCCTGCACGCCCACCTGTCCCAGCATCCGCTGCCGGGCCAGGTGCAGGTGCTCGCTGCCGCCGAGACCGTGCTGGTGGAGTTCGAGTCCGGGCCCCGCGCCGCAGGGGGGGCCGACGCGCTCCAGCAGCTGCAGCTCGATGAACGGGCGGCCGTCGCGGGCCGGATCATCGACATCGACGTGGTCTACAGCGGGGAGGACCTCCGGGAGGTCGGGGAGCTCACCGGCCTCGGAGCCGACGGGGTCATCGCCGCCCACACGGGTGCCGAGTGGACCGCCGCGTTCGGCGGCTTCGCCCCCGGTTTCGTCTACCTGGCGGCCGACGGTGACCCCCTGCAGGTGCCGCGCCGCACCTCCCCGCGCCCCGCCGTGCCCGCAGGGTCGGTGGCCCTCGCCGGGGCGTTCTCCGCGGTGTACCCACAGAAGTCGCCGGGCGGCTGGCAGCTGATCGGACACACCGACGCGGTCCTGTGGGACCTCGGCCGGGAGGAGCCGTCGCTGATCCGTCCTGGTGACACGGTCCGCTACCGCGCCGTCACCGAACAGATCCGTGTGCAGGACCCGTCGGCAGCCCACCAGGACGAGCCCGCCGCGGACCCCTCGCAGCTCCCGGCGGTCCCGCAGCGCCCCGTCACCGCCAGCCGGCCCGACGCCGACTACGCCCTGGAAGTCACCGACCCGGGGATGCAGGCACTCATGCAGGACATGGGGCGGCCCGGGCACGGCGACCTCGGCGTCGTCGCCTCCGGTGCGGTGGACCGCGCGTCCGCCCGCCAGGCGAACCGCCTCGTCGGGAACGACGCCCGCTGCGCCGTCGTCGAAGCGCTCCTGGACGGCTTCGCGCTGACCGCCCGCGGCCACCACGTCGTCTCCGTCACCGGCGCCGCCGGCCCCCTCCGCATCGACGGGCCGAACGGGACGCGCACCGCAGTGCGCTGGTCCGCGATCCCCCTGTACGACGGGGAGACCCTCCGCATCGACATGCCGACCACGGGACTGCGCACCTACGTCGCGGTCCGCGGCGGCTTCGACGTGCCCGTGGTGCTCGGCTCCGCCTCCCGCGACATCATCTCCGGCATCGGCCCCGAGCCCCTCGCCGCCGGGGACGTCCTCGCCGTGCACCGCCGCGGCGGACACGTCGGCGCCCCCGAAGTCCCCGCCGTCAGCGCCCCCACCACCGGGTCGCTGCCGGTCCTGCCCGACCCGGAGGACCGGGCCGAGCCGGCGGTGTCGCTGCCCCCGCGGGACGACACGGCGGTGCTGCGGATCCTGCCCGGCCCGCGCGACGACTGGTTCACCCCCGAGGCGATGCAGGAGCTGACCTCCCGCACCTGGGTGGTGTCGAACCAGTCGAACCGCGTCGGCGTCCGCTTCGACGAACCCGCCGGCGGCGGCCTCACTCGCGCCCGCGACGGCGAACTCGCCAGCGAAGGCGCTGTCACCGGTTCCCTCCAGGTGCCGCACTCGGGCGTGCCCGTGCTGTTCCTCTCCGACCATCCCGTGACCGGCGGCTACCCCGTGATCGCCGTCGTAGTGCCGGAGGACCTGCCGCTGGCCGGACAGCTCCCGCCCGGAGCGCACGTGCGCTTCGAGCTCACCGAATCCCCCGACGCGTAGGAGAGAACGCATGAAGAAGGTCCTGATCGCCAACCGAGGCGAGATCGCGGTCCGCATCATCCGCGCCTGCTCCGACTCAGGCCTCACCTCAATCGCCGTGTTCTCGGACCCGGACGCCGACGCGATGCACACGACCCTCGCCGACGAGGCCTACGCGCTGAACGGCTCCGCCCCCGCCGAGACCTACCTCGACCAGGAGAAGATCCTCGAGATCGCCCGCCGCTCCGGCGCCGACGCGGTCCACCCCGGCTACGGGTTCCTGTCGGAGAACGCCGACTTCGCCCGCGCCGTGGTCGACGCCGGCCTCACCTGGATCGGGCCCAGCGCCGACGTCATCGCCACGCTCGGTGACAAGGTCGCCGCCCGCGAGGTCGCCGTGCGCGTCGGTGCGCCCCTCGTGCCCGGCACCGACGGGCCCGCGAAGGACGCCGCTCAGGTGCGCGAATTCGCCGAGGAGCACGGCCTGCCGATCGCGATCAAGGCGGCGTTCGGCGGCGGCGGCCGCGGCATGCGCATCGCCCGCACCATGGATGAGGTGGAGGATGCTTTCCTCTCCGCGACCCGCGAGGCGACCGCCGCGTTCGGCCGCGGCGAATGCTTCGTGGAGCGGTTCCTCGACCGGCCCCGCCATGTGGAGGCGCAGCTGCTCGCCGACACCCACGGCAGCGTCGCCGTCATCGGCACCCGCGACTGCTCCCTGCAGCGCCGCCACCAGAAGCTCGTGGAGGAGGCCCCGGCGCCGTTCCTCACCGATGAGCAGCGGATGCGCATCCACGATTCGGCCCGCGCGATCGCCCGTGAGGCCGGGTACGTCGGCGCCGGCACGGTGGAGTACCTCGTCTCCGAGGACGGTGTCATCTCCTTCCTCGAAGTGAACACCCGCCTGCAGGTGGAGCATCCCGTCACCGAGGCGACCAGCGGGGTGGACCTGGTGCGCGAGCAGCTGCGCATCGCGGCGGGCGAGCGGCTCAGCGTCAGTGAGGACCCGCAGCCGTCGGGCCACGCGTTCGAGTTCCGGCTGAACGCGGAGGATCCTGCACTCGGCTTCGTGCCCACCCCCGGCCTGGTGGAGGTGTTCGAGGCGCCGACGGGTCTCGGGGTCCGCGTGGACACCGGTGTGCGCAGTGGCTTCACCGTCCCCGCGGAGTACGACTCCCTGCTGGCGAAGCTGATCGTGTGGGGTGAGGACCGGCAGCAGGCGATCCGGCGAGCCCGCACCGCTCTTGCGGAACTGCGGATCGAGGGCCTGCCCACCGTGGTGCCGTTCCACCGCGCGGTCATGGACCACCCCGCCTACACCGCCGCTGATCGCTTCGGCGTGTTCACCACCTGGATCGAGTCGGAGTTCGCGCCGGACTTGGAGACCTCGCCGTACGCGGCCGCGCCGGAGCGCACCCGCACCACCGTGATGATCGACATCGACGGCCGGGCCGTGCAGCTCGGTCTGCCCGCGTATCTGCACCGCGCCCTGCTCAGCGGCGGGGGCGGTCAGGGCGGCGCTGGTGGTGCCGATGGCGGCGCCGCCGGCGGCGAGGGGGCAGACGGGTCCCAGGAGCGCGATGAGTCGCAGCTGACCGCACCGATGTCCGGCACCGTCGTGTCCTGGTCCGTGGAGGACGGCGCCGAGGTCGAGGACGGCGACGCCGTGCTCGTGATGGAGGCGATGAAGATGGAGACGACGGTGCGCGCGCACCGCGCCGGACGCCTCACCCGCGCCGACATCAGCGACGGGGAAGCGCTGACGCGCGGTCAGGAGATCGCGAGGATCGCATGACCGCTCGCCCGCCCCACCGTGACACCCGCTCGGCCTCGAGCCGGGCGGCCGCGTCGCTGCGCGCCCAGATCTCCGCGGGCCGGCTCCTGCCCGGGTCGAAGCTGTCCGAGGTGGCGGTGGCGGCGGAGCTCGGCATCTCCCGCAATACGCTGCGGGAGGCGTTCGCGACTCTCGCGCAGGAGAACCTGATCGATCGGCGGCCGCACCGGGGCGTGTGCGTCGCCCGGCCGGACCAAGCGGACGTGCGGGAGATCTACGAAGCGCGGCTCGCGGTGGAGCCCAGCGCCGTCCTGTGGGGTGAGGTCACGGATCAGCTGGCCGCCCGGCAGGAGAGCGTCCTCGCCGCCGCACAGGAGGCGCTGGGCGAGGGGCGCATGCACGATGTGGGCGACCAGAACCAGCTGTTCCACGACGGTCTGGTGCAGATGACCGGGTCCACCATCGTGATGGGGGCGATGGATCAGCTGCTGGCGCGGATGCGGCTGATGTTCCTGTGCAAGGATTACAGCCCCACGTTCCACGCGAACTATGTGCACCGCAACGCCGAGCTGTGGGCGATGGTGATGCAGGGACGCCGCCGAGACGCCGCGGAGGAGCTGCGCCGCTACCTCGTGGATGCGCGCACCGAGGTCCTCGACTTCCTCGGCTACGGCGCTCAGGCACCCCGCCGCTAGGGCGCGCGGGCCACGCGCCCGTGCGGCGCCCAGCAGCCGCGGTCAGGGCACGAGGTAGTCGCTGTCGCGGGCGTCCGTGATCAGCATGTGCCCCGGGTCGTGCGCGATCGCGAACGACGGCCGCGATTCCATCACCGCTGCCTGCGGCGTGACCCCGCAGGCCCAGAACACGGGGATGTGCCCGGCGGGGATGTCCACCGGGTCACCGAAATCGGGTCGGGACAGGTCGGCGATCCCCAGCTCCGACGGGGAGCCCACATGCACCGGGGCGCCGTGCACGGCGGGGTAGCGGGAGGTGATGCGGACCGCGTCGGCCACCTGGGAGGCGGGGATGGGCCGCATGGACACCACCAGCGGCCCGCCGATCCGGCCCCCTGATGCGCAGCGGCGCGTGGTGCGGAACATCGGCACGTTTACGCCCTGGTCCTGGTGCGCGAGCGCGATCCCGCCCTCCAGCAGGGCCCGTTCGAACGTGAACGAGCAGCCCACGAGGAACGCCACCAGGTCCTCGCGCCAATAGTCGGTGGCATCCGTCGGCCGCGCGACCTCCACCCCGTTCTCGAAGACGCGGTAGCGCGGGATGTCGGTGCGGATGTCCCCGCCGGCGAGCAGATCGCTGGTGACCTGCCCGGGCTCCAGCACGCCGAGAACGGGGCAGGGCTTGGGGTTGCGCTGCGCGAACAAAAGGACGTCGAAGGCGAGCTCCTGTGGGACCGCGATCAGGTTGGCCTGCGCGAAGGCGTCGGCGATCCCGGAGGTGGGGCGCACCTCGCCGGCGCGGAAGCGCGAACGCGCATCGGCCGGTGACAGGTCCGCCCAGTCGCCGCCGGGGGAGTCGGAAGCAGGTCCGGCCGCTTGCGCGGGGGCCGACGCATCCGGCGCGGCGGCGGGCTGCGCGTCGCGGTCCGCGGGGCCGACGGATTCTGCGCGCATGGCTGGCCTCCTTCTCAGGCGAAGATGCCGGGGATCTTCGCGAGCGAGGTCCAGGCGAGGCCGAGGGACACCAGCCAGGCGAGGACACCGAGCAGCAGCAGCCAGGCGGGGTAGCGGTAGCCGTGCAGCAGGTCGCGGCGGCGCCACCCGGCGTACAGCAGGATCGCGAGGCCGAACGGCAGGATCAGGGCGTTGAACGCACCCGCGAAGATCAGCAGTGCCTGCGGGGCCTGGCCGAGCACCACGAACAGGATGCCGCACACCGCGATGAACGCGACCGTCATCAGGTTGCGGGTGCGCGCCGCGGTGGCCTGGGTGGTGATGAAGGAGATGGAGGTGAAGGACGCGCCGATCACGGACGTGAGGGCGGCGCTCCACAGCACCACGCCGAACAGGCGCAGGCCGATCTGCCCGGCCGCGGCCTGGAACGCGTCGGCGGCCATGTTGTCACCGGCGAGCGCGACACCACCGGCGACCACGCCGAAGATCGCAAGGAACAGCAGCACGCGCATCACGCAGGTGACGAGGATGCCGACCACCGAGCTGCGGGTGATCTCCCGATCCGATTCGGGGCCGGTGACGCCGGAGTCGATCATGCGGTGGGCACCGGAGTAGGTGATGTAGCCGCCGACGGTGCCGCCGATGAGAGTGGAGATGATGAGGAAGTCGACCTGCTCCGGCAGTACGGTGTTCTTCAGCGCCTCACCGACCGGGGGAGCGGACACGACTGCCACGTAGATCATCAGCAGGATCATCACGGCGCCGAGGATGACCACGATGCGGTCCAGGGCGAGCCCGGCCCGCTTGGACAGGAAGATGAGGATGGCGAGGACGGCGGAGACGCCGCCGCCGATGGTCGGGTCGAGGCCCAGCATGGCGTTGAGGCCGAGGCCGGTGCCGGCGATGTTGCCGATGTTGAACACCGCGCCGCCGATGAAGACGAGGGCGGCGAGCACCCAGCCGGCGCCGGGCAGGACCCGGTTGCAGAGCTCCTGGGCGCGCAGGCCGGAGATGCCGAGGATCTTCCACACGTTCAGCTGGACGGCGATGTCGATCAGGATCGAGACGAGGATCGCGAAGGCGAACGCGGCGCCGAGCTGCGCCGTGAACACGGTGGTCTGGGTGATGAAGCCGGGACCGATGGCGCTGGTGGCCATGAGGAACATGGCGCCGAGGAGCGCTGTCCGGCGGCCGCGGCGGGCTGTGCGGTCGTCGCTGCTGTGGGCGGCTGCGTCGGTCTGGGAGGGAGTGCTGGACATTGACCGTCCGTTCCATTGGAGGGGTGAGAGGGGTCACACTGGGTCGCGTAGTCGCACGACACTAGCAGTTGTTGAACAATCCGCTCAAGCGGTGCCCACGGGCCGTCGCCTCCCCGGGTCGTCCCCGCGGGCTGCCGGGTCGCATTTGATCCGCGCCACATCGGGGTGGGAGAAGGCGACGGGATCGGGTAGTGTGACAGCTACCGAAGACCGCCGGTCGTCGGTCCTGCCATCAGGATCGACCGAAGGTTTCCCAGTCGCACTGAGGAACGGCCTGCGCAGGTGACGATTCTTCCGCACACCGGGGCTGGACTCCAGTGGGCGATGAGCCTCGACGCCTGCGTCGGGGCTTTTCTTATGCTGCGGGACACGAATCCTTCAAGGCCGGCAGCACAACCTCTGGAAGGAGGGCCATGGCGAGGCCTGACAAGGCAGCAGCTGTTGCTGAGGTCGCGGATCTGTTCCGCGAGTCCAGCGCAGCGATCCTGACCGAGTACCGCGGCCTGAGCGTGGGGCAGCTGCAGACGCTGCGCCGTTCGCTCGGTGCTGATACCACCTACGCCGTGGTGAAGAACACGCTGGCTGAGATCGCCGCCAAGGAAGCAGGAGTCGATGCTTTCCACGGCGAGCTCAATGGCCCGACCGCTATCGCCTTCATCAAGGGCGAGCCGGTCGAACCGGCAAAGGCCATGCGTGACTTTGCCAAGGAAAACCCACAGCTGATCGTCAAGTCCGGCTACTTCGAGGGCTCCGCTCTCACGGCTGACGATGTCAAGAAGCTCGCAGACCTGGAGTCCCGCGAGGTTCTTCTGGCCAAGGCGGCCGGTGCCCTCAAGGCATCCATGTCCAAGGCCGCGGCAGTCTTCAACGCGCCGCTCACGAAGACCGCCCGCACCGTCGACGCTCTGCGTGCCAAGAACGAAGACGCCTGACACTCTGACGAAACGGTGCTGCGTGCACCACCCCAACTTAGGAAGGACTAAGCCCCATGGCTAAGCTCACCAAGGACGAGCTCATCGAAGCTTTCAAGGAAATGACCCTCATCGAGCTCTCCGAGTTCGTCAAGGAGTTCGAGGAGGTCTTCGACGTTGAGGCCGCCGCTCCCGTGGCCGTCGCTGCAGCCGGTGGCGCTGCAGGCGGCGACGCCGGTGGCGCCGCTGAGGAGAAGACCGAGTTCGACGTCATCCTCAGCTCCGCCGGCTCCGCCAAGATCGCCGTGATCAAGGAAGTCCGTGCCCTCACCGGCCTCGGCCTCAAGGAGGCCAAGGAGCTCGTCGACGGCGCACCGAAGCCGGTCCTCGAGGGTGTCGACCAGGACGCCGCCGACAAGGCCAAGGAGCAGCTCGAGGGCGCAGGCGCCGCTGTCGAGGTCAAGTGACCTCCGCGCTGAGAAGCGCAGCCTGACCCCGAGCCGACCGGGCACGAACAGCGCCCGATGCTCGTGACGGAACCGCCCGTCTCCCATGAGGAGGCGGGCGGTTCCTGTATGGGCGGCATCGGAGCGCGCAGGCATCCGTCGGGCCGCAGCGTGTGCGGCCGGCGGGGGAGAGGTCTCCAGGGGCACGGGTACCCGCTCGTTCCGGTGGCGGCGAGGGATGCGCTGGGAGATGATGGGCTCAATCGCTCAGCCCCGGGCCGCTGTCTGCAGTGTCGCCGACGGGCCCGACCACCAGGAGATCCCATGACCCGCTCAGCCCTCACCCGTCCCGGACGCACCCGCGCTGGCCGCACCCGTACGGTGCGCCGCAGCGTCACCGCCGCCACCGCGCTCGCCGCCTCCGCGCTGCTGTTCACCGGCTGCGGTGCGATCAGCGGCTTCGGCAGCGAGGCGGACCCCACCGCGAAGCCCAGTGAGACAGCGAGCGACGAGGTTGACGGATCCACCCCCGCGGGCGACCAGAGCCCGTCGGATGACGCCGCCCCGAGCGACGACGCGACACCGTCCGATGATGCGAGCCCGTCCGATGATGCGAGCCCGTCCGACGACTCCTCCGGCGGCCCCGATGGCGCGATGATGGCCGAGGACATCGGCATCGGCACGAACGTGAAGGCCTCAGTCCAGGAGCAGAGCTCCCCCGGCCCAGACCAGCCTCTCGACTTCACCATGACCTACACCCTCGACGGCGTCGACATCCCGCCCGCATGCCAGGCGGCGATCGACGGAGTCAACAACTCCAAGCAGGACGCCACGGGCCTCGTCGTCGTCAACTACGACGGTGACTTCAGTGCTGAGGCCGTCGACGGCGCAACCGATGAGCCGACCGTGGTCTCCGCACTCGCCACCACCAACGAGGACACCACACTGTTCGACCCCCTGAAGGAAGTCGCCGCCGCATGCACGGAGGAGATGTCCGGCCAGGGCGGCGCGGCGAAGGCCACCGTCAAACAGCTCGGGAACAACCCCAACACGTCCTTCACCACCATGACCCTCGGCGAGCAGAAGCTCACCATGCTCATGTCCGGCGTGGACAAGGGCACCGAGCACGGCTACATCCTCGCCATCAACCTCGATGAGGCCTCTGCGCTGAAGTACGCGAGTGCGCTCGAGGAGCATATGAACGGCTGACCTCCCGTTCCGGAAGCGGCGGCGCCCACGGGGCCCGCCGCTTCGCTCTGCCGAGCCGCGGAAGCCGTCGGCCTCCCAGCGGCGCCCCGGGCGCCAGCCGCACCGGCTGCGGGGCGCGCAGGAGCGAGTGTGTCAGGGATAACGGCCGTCACATTTTCCGCGGGACCCCTTTACGGGGTATCGGGCGCGGCTTATGCTGGTTCTTTGCGCCCAGTGATCAGCGCGCCCATTTTCAGAATTCGACTCATATAGCGGGGTTGGTCGAGAAGGTGGGTGCGGTCACAGCAGCGGCGCCCATTCATCCTCGGCCCGTGGAAGGATCACCCTTGGCTGCCTCGAGCACCGATCTGAAGAAGACCACAGCCCAGCTGACGCAGTCGCCTCGCGTGACGTTCGCAAAGCTCGGCGACCCCATTGAAGTACCTGACCTTCTGAGCCTGCAGACCAGCTCGTTCGACTGGCTTCTCGGCAACGAGAACTGGGAGGAGCGCGCCGCCGCAGCGGCCGCCGCCGGTCGCGAAGACGTCCCCCAGACCTCCGGTCTCGCGGACATCTTCGAAGAGATCTCCCCCATCGAGGACATCGCCGGCAACATGTCGCTGTCCTTCCGCAACCACTCCTTCGAGGCCCCGACCTACACGGTCGAGGAGTGCAAGGACAAGGACCTCACCTACTCCGCACCGCTGTACGTCACTGCGGAGTTCATGAACCACGAGACCGATGAGATCAAGACCCAGACGGTCTTCATGGGCGACTTCCCGCTCATGACCGACAAGGGTACGTTCATCATCAACGGCACCGAGCGCGTCGTCGTCTCCCAGCTGGTCCGCTCCCCGGGCGTGTACTTCGAGGAGTCCATCGACAAGACCAGCGACAAGCACATCTTCAACGCGAAGATCATCCCGAGCCGCGGCGCATGGCTCGAGTTCGAGGTCGACAAGCGCGACCAGGTCGGCGTCCGCATCGACCGCAAGCGCAAGCAGTCCGTCACCACCCTCCTGCAGGCCCTCGGCATGTCCAAGGCTGAGATCCTCGAGGAGTTCGGCGAGTTCGAGTCGATCCGCTCCACCCTGGAGAAGGACAGGATCTCCTCGCAGGACGAAGCGCTCATGGACATCTACCGCAAGCAGCGCCCGGGCGAGCCGCCCAGCCGCGATGCGGGCGAGACGATGCTCAACAACATGTTCTTCAACGAGAAGCGCTACGACCTCGCGAAGGTCGGCCGCTACAAGATCGGCAAGAAGCTCGGCCTGGAGGTCAGCCTCTCCGAGAGCGTTCTCAACGTTGAGGACATCGTCACCACCATCAAGTACATCGTCGCCCTGCACGCGGGCCTCACCGAGTTCACCGCCGAAGGCGGCCGCACGGTGCGCGTGGAGACCGACGACATCGACCACTTCGGCAACCGCCGCATCCGCGCGGTCGGCGAACTGATCCAGAACCAGGTCCGCACCGGCCTGTCCCGCATGGAGCGCGTCGTCCGTGAGCGCATGACCACGCAGGACGTCGAGGCGATCACGCCGCTGACCCTGATCAACATCCGCCCGGTCACCGCTGCGATCAAGGAGTTCTTCGGAACCTCCCAGCTGTCGCAGTTCATGGACCAGAACAACCCGCTGTCGGGCCTCACCCACAAGCGCCGCCTCTCGGCGCTGGGCCCGGGCGGTCTGTCCCGTGACCGCGCAGGCATGGAAGTGCGCGACGTCCACCCGTCCCACTACGGCCGCATGTGCCCGATCGAGACCCCGGAAGGCCCCAACATCGGCCTGATCGGCTCGCTCGCCACCTTCGCGCGCATCAACCCGTTCGGCTTCGTGGAGACCCCGTACCGCAAGGTCGTCGACGGTGTCGTCACCGACGACGTCGTCTACCTGACCGCCGATGACGAGGACCGCCACATCATCGCGCAGGCCAACGCCAAGATCGATGAGGACGGCCGCTTCCTCGAGGAAGCCGTGCTGGTGCGCCTCGCCGGCGGCGAGCCGGACCTCGTGGCCCCGTCGGACGTCGACTACATGGACGTGTCCGCACGTCAGATGGTGTCGGTCGCGACCGCCATGATTCCGTTCCTTGAGCACGACGACGCCAACCGCGCCCTCATGGGCTCGAACATGCAGCGTCAGGCCGTGCCGCTGCTGCGCACCGAGATGCCGCTGGTCGGCACCGGCATGGAGCGCCGCGCCGCTGTCGACGCCGGTGACGTCATCGTCGCTGAGAAGGCCGGTGTCATCGACGAACTGTCCGCCGACTTCATCAAGGTCCTCGCGGACGACGGCACCTCGCAGTCCTACCGCGTGAACAAGTTCGAGCGCTCCAACGCCGGCAACTGCTACAACCAGCGCGTGCTGTTCGACGAGGGCGACCGTGTCGAAGCCGGCTCCATCCTGGCCGACGGCCCCTCCACCGACTCCGGTGAGCTCGCGCTCGGCAAGAACCTGCTCGTGGCGTTCATGTCCTGGCAGGGCCACAACTACGAGGACGGCATCATCCTGTCCTCGCGCCTGGTCCAGGACGACGTCCTCACCTCGATCCACATCGAGGAGCACGAGGTCGACGCCCGCGACACCAAGCTCGGCAAGGAAGAGATCACCCGCGACATCCCGAACGTCGGTGAGGACGTCCTCGCCGACCTCGACGAGCGCGGCATCATCCGCATCGGCGCAGAAGTGCAGCCGGGCGACATCCTCGTCGGCAAGGTGACCCCGAAGGGTGAGACCGAGCTGACCCCGGAGGAGCGCCTGCTGCGCGCCATCTTCGGTGAGAAGGCCCGCGAGGTCCGCGACACCTCCCTGCGCGTCCCGCACGGCGAGTCCGGCACGGTCATCGGCGTCCGCGTGTTCAATGAGGACGAGGACTCCGACATCCTGCCCACCGGCGTCAACGAGATGGTCCGCGTGTACATTGCGCAGAAGCGCAAGATCACCGACGGCGACAAGCTCGCCGGCCGTCACGGCAACAAGGGCGTCATCGCGAAGATCCTGCCCGTGGAGGACATGCCGTTCCTCGAGGACGGCACCCCTGTGGACATCATCCTCAACCCGATGGGCGTGCCCGGCCGTATGAACATCGGCCAGGTGATGGAGACCCACCTCGGCTGGGTCGCCAAGTCCGGTTGGGAGCTCGACCCCGAGTCCGAGCACGCCAAGGAGCTGCCGGTCGCGTCCCACAAGGGCGAGCCCGGCACCCCGGTGGCCGTGCCCGTGTTCGACGGACTCACCGCTCCCGAGGTCAACAGCCTGATCGAGGCGCACTCGCCGAACCGCGACGGCGACCATGTCGTCGGCAACGACGGCAAGGCCCGCCTGTTCGACGGCCGCTCCGGTGAGCCGTTCCCGGACCCCGTCTCGGTCGGCTACATGTACATCCTGAAGCTGCACCACCTAGTGGACGACAAGCTCCACGCACGCTCGACCGGCCCGTACTCGATGATCACCCAGCAGCCGCTGGGCGGTAAGGCGCAGTTCGGCGGCCAGCGCTTCGGTGAGATGGAGGTGTGGGCCCTGGAGGCCTACGGCGCCGCTCACGCCCTGCAGGAGCTGCTGACCATCAAGTCGGATGACATCAACGGACGTGTGAAGGTCTACGAGGCCATCGTCAAGGGTGACAACATCCCCGAGCCGGGCATCCCGGAGTCCTTCCGCGTGCTCCTCAAGGAGATGCAGTCGCTCTGCCTCAACGTCGAAGTGCTGTCCTCGGACGGCAACAGCGTCGAGGTCCCGGAGGATGACGAGGAGGTCTTCCGCGCCGCGGAGGAGCTCGGCATCGACCTGTCCCGCCGTCCCCATGAGGGCGTCGGCACCGTCGAGGAACTCTGAGCCCGCTCAGACACCCCGACCCATCCAACTTTCACCTGCTTTTTTCGAACGAGAGAAGGACACACGTGCTCGACGTCAACCACTTTGACGAGCTGCGAATCGGCCTCGCAACGGCCGATGAGATCCGTTCGTGGTCCCATGGCGAAGTCAAGAAGCCAGAGACCATCAACTACCGAACCCTCAAGCCCGAGATGGACGGCCTCTTCTGCGAGCGCATCTTCGGTCCCACCCGGGACTGGGAGTGCTACTGCGGCAAGTACAAGCGCGTCCGCTTCAAGGGGATCGTCTGCGAACGCTGCGGCGTCGAGGTGACGAAGTCGGCCGTGCGCCGTGAGCGCATGGGCCACATCGAACTCGCCGCCCCGGTCACCCACATCTGGTACTTCAAGGGCGTCCCGAGCCGCCTCGGCTACCTGCTGGACCTCGCCCCGAAGGACCTCGAGAAGGTCATCTACTTCGCGGCGTACATGATCACCGAGGTGGACGAGGACGCTCGCAACGAGGACATGCCGGAGCTGCAGCAGCGCCATGACCTCGAGATCAAGGAGCTCGCCTCCGAGCGCGACGCCGCGATCAACGACCGCGCCCTCGCCGCCGAGAAGGACCTCGCCCAGCTCGAGGAGGAGGGTGCCAAGGCCGACGCCAAGCGCAAGGTCCGCGACTCCTCCGAGCGCGAGCAGGCGCAGATCCGCAAGAAGTACGACACCGAGATCGCCCGCATCGAGGCGATCTGGGACCGCTTCAAGAACCTCAAGGTCGCCGACCTCGAGGGCGATGAGCAGCTGTACCGCGCCATGAAGCTGCGCTACGGCACGTACTTCGAGGGCGGCATGGGCGCCGGTGCGCTCCAGAAGCGTCTGCAGGACTTCGACCTCGAGGCCGAAGCCGCGACGCTGCGCGACACCATCGCCAACGGCAAGGGCCAACGCAAGGCGCGCGCCCTGAAGCGCCTGAAGGTCGTCTCCTCCTTCCTGTCGACCTCCAACCAGCCCGCAGGCATGGTCCTCGAGGCGATCCCGGTGATCCCGCCGGACCTGCGCCCGATGGTGCAGCTGGACGGCGGCCGCTTCGCGACCTCCGACCTCAACGACCTGTACCGTCGCGTCATCAACCGCAACAACCGCCTCAAGCGCCTGATGGACCTTGGTGCGCCCGAGATCATCGTGAACAACGAGAAGCGGATGCTGCAGGAGTCCGTGGACTCCCTGTTCGACAACGGACGCCGCGGCCGCCCGGTCACCGGTCCGGGCAACCGTCCGCTGAAGTCGCTGTCCGACATGCTCAAGGGCAAGCAGGGCCGCTTCCGTGCGAACCTGCTGGGCAAGCGCGTGGACTACTCCGGTCGTTCCGTCATTGTGAACGGTCCGGAGCTGAACCTGCACCAGTGCGGCCTGCCGAAGGGCATGGCGCTGGAGCTGTTCAAGCCGTTCGTGATGAAGCGCCTGGTCGACCTCGGCCACGCTCAGAACGTCAAGGCCGCCAAGCGCATGGTGGAGCGCGCACGCCCCGAGGTGTGGGATGTCCTCGAAGAGGTCATCACCGAGCACCCGGTGCTGCTGAACCGTGCACCCACCCTGCACCGCCTCGGCATCCAGGCGTTCGAGCCGGTGCTCGTGGAGGGCAAGGCCATCCACCTGCACCCGCTGGTCTGTGCAGCGTTCAACGCTGACTTCGACGGTGACCAGATGGCTGTGCACCTGCCGCTCTCCGCGGAGGCGCAGGCCGAGGCCCGCATCCTCATGCTGTCCTCGAACAACATCCTCAAGCCGTCGGACGGCCGCCCGGTCACCATGCCGGCGCAGGACATGATCATCGGTCTGTACCACCTGACCACGGTCAACGAGGACGCGCTCGGCGCCGGTCGCACCTTCGGCTCCGTCGCCGAAGCGATCATGGCGTTCGACGCCGGTGAGCTGCACATCAACGCCCCGATCACCATCCGCTTCGAGGACATCGTCGCGCCGACCGATTGGGAGGCGCCGGAGGGCTGGAGCGAGGGCGACCCGATCCGCCTGACCACCACCCTCGGCACCGTGTACTTCAACGAGACCCTGCCTCTGGACTTCCCGTTCGTGCAGGGCCAGGTGGGCAAGAAGCGCCTCGGCACGATCGTCAACGCCCTGGCCGAGCGCTACGAGAAGGTGCAGGTCTCCGCATCGCTGGATGCGCTGAAGTCCTACGGCTTCCACTGGTCGACCTTCTCCGGTGTGTCGTTCGGTCTGGCCGACGTGGTCGCCCCGCCGAACAAGGCGGAGATCATCGCCAAGTACGAGGCGAAGGCCGCCCAGGTCGATGAGAACCGCGACCTCGGCCTCGTGTCCGAGGCGGAGCGCAACTCCGAACTGATCGACATCTGGACCGAAGCCACCAACGAGGTGGACGCCGCGATGCGCGCCAACTTCGAGCGCGACAACTCGATCTACCGCATGGTGGACTCGGGCGCACGAGGCAACTGGATGCAGATCCGTCAGATCGCCGGTATGCGCGGCCTGGTGAACAACCCGAAGGGCGAGATCATCCCGCGTCCGATCCTCTCGAACTACCGAGAGGGCCTGTCGGTGCTGGAGTACTTCATCGCCTCGCACGGCTCCCGTAAGGGCCTGGCGGATACGGCTCTGAAGACCGCCCAGTCCGGCTACCTGACCCGTCGTCTGGTCGACGTCTCGCAGGACGTCATCGTCCGCGAGCACGACTGCGGCTCCACCAAGGGCTTCACCATGCCGATCGGTGTGGAGGAGGGCGGCGTCGTCGTCCCGGCCGAGAACGTGGAGATCACCGCCTACGGCCGCTCCCTCGCGCAGCCGGTCCTCGCGGAGGACGGCACCGAGCTCGCCGCAGCCGGCGCCGATGTGGGCGACGTCCTCATCGAGAAGCTGGTCGCCGCCGGTGTCACCGAGGTCAAGGTCCGCTCCGTGCTCACCTGTGACTCCGCTGTCGGCACCTGCGCCATGTGCTACGGCCGCTCCCTGGCCACCGGCCAGATCGTCGACATCGGCGAGGCCGTCGGCATCATCGCCGCACAGTCGATCGGTGAGCCCGGCACGCAGCTGACCATGCGGACCTTCCACTCCGGTGGTGTCGCGTCCTCCGGCGGCGACATCACGCACGGTCTTCCCCGTGTGCAGGAGCTGTTCGAGGCACGCACCCCGGCCGGCTTCGCGCCGATCACCGAGGTCGCCGGCCGCGTCAGCATCGAGGAGACGGACAAGCAGCGCAAGCTCACTGTCACCCCGGACGACGGTTCCGAGCCCGTCAGCTACACCCTGTCCAAGCGCGTGTCGATGCTCGTCTTCGACGGCGACCACATCGAGGCCGGCCAGCAGCTCTCCCAGGGCTCGGTCGACCCGAAGCAGGTGCTGCGCATCCTCGGTCCCCGCGCCGTGCAGAAGCACCTCGTGGACGAGGTTCAGAAGGTGTACGTGTCGCAGGGTGTGGACATCCACGCCAAGCACATCGAGGTCATCGTGCGCCAGATGCTGCGTCGCAACACGATCGTCTCCTCCGGTGACACGAACCTGCTGCCGGGCGACCTCGTGGAGTCCGCTGCGTTCGTCGCCGAGAACCGTCGCGTGGTGGCTGAGGGCGGCGAGCCCGCAGCCGGACGTCCGGAGCTCATGGGCATCACCAAGGCGTCGCTGGCGACCGAGTCATGGCTGTCCGCGGCATCGTTCCAGGAGACGACCCGCGTGCTCACCGAGGCTGCTCTCAACCAGAAGAGCGACCAGCTGATGGGCCTCAAGGAGAACGTCATCATCGGTAAGCTCATCCCGGCCGGCACCGGCCTGCCGCGGTTCCGCAGCTTCGATGTTGAGCCGACCGAGGAGGCGAAGGCCTCGATGTACCAGGTCCCCGGCCTGGACGACTTCGGCTTCGGCGACTACAACGGCTCCGGCTCCTCGCTGAACCTGGACGACCTCGACTTCGGTGATCCGTTCCGCACGAACACGATCTGATCCGATGCGATCCTCGCACCCGTCGGCCCTCTGAGCCGGCGGGGTCGGGACGAGAGCGGCCGCTCAACCACCATGGTGGGGGAGTGGCCGCTCTCGTTCATCCTGGCGCACCACCGTCCGGCAGCGGGCCGCCGCTGGACGCCGCCGCTGGGTGCTGGCCGCGGCACGGTCGCCTGGGCCACATGGCCCCTATGGCCGCAGTTACACGAACCGTCAACCTTGGGTAAAGAGTCCGCCTGGCCGCATCTAAGAAGCGACCATGTCCCTCGTGCTCCGCGGCAGGGGTGCAGAGGATAGGGGATGTTCACCGATCAGACCTGAGGATGTGTCGTGAAGAAGAAGTCCCCCATCATCATCTCCGCCGTCGCGGGCGTTCTGCTCGCCGGCGGTGGCGGCACCGCCGCATTCGCCCTCTCCAACGAAGTCACTGTGGACCACTACGGTCAGCAGACCACCATCCGCACCTACGAGACGGATGTCGACAAGATCCTGGAGAAGCAGGGCCTCGACGTGAAGGACACGGACCGTGTCAGCCCGGCTCTGGACTCCAGCGTCAGCTCCGGCGACACCATCACCGTGGTCGACCGCACCGAGGCGACTGTGGTGGTCGACGGCAAGCCCCGCACCGTGCTCACCGAGGGTGAGACCGTGGAGGCTGCTCTGAACACCGCCGAGGTCAAGGCCGACGGAGCCGTCATCAGCCCGGCGCCCTCCGAGAAGCTCACCGATGGCATGGAGATCACCGTCACCACCCCGAAGGACGTCACATTCGTGGGCCAGAACGGCTCGTGGACCGCTGAGGGCACCACGGAGCCGACCGTCGACGCCGCTCTGAAGAAGTACTTCTCCGACTCCGTCACCGACGCCGACACCATCACGCCGGGCCGCGACACCCCCCTGACCGACGGCATGGTCATCACCATCGAGCGCCACCGCTCCGGCACGACCGAGAAGGTCGAAGCCATCGACTTCAAGACCATCACCCGCAAGGACGATTCGCTGCCCGAGGGCCAGAAGAAGGTCGTCACCAAGGGTGAGAAGGGTGCGCGCACCACCGTGATCCAGGAGGTCACCGTGGACGGCAAGGTCACCGAGACCAAGGAGGTCTCCTCGACGGTGACCAAGGAGCCGGTGGACGAGGTCGTCGTCGTCGGCACCAAGAAGGCCCCGGCGCCGCAGCCGACTCAGGCTCCGAAGCCGACCCAGAAGGCGGAGAAGAAGGCGTCCCCGAGCCCGTCGCGCTCCTCCGAGCCGGCACCGAAGAAGTCGAAGGCGCCGAAGAAGTCGGAGGCGCCGAAGAAGTCGGAGGCGCCGAAGAAATCGGCGGCCCCGAAGAAGTCGAAGGCGCCGAAGAAGTCTCCGAAGGCTCCGTCGGTCTCCAACGGCTCCACCTGGGACAAGCTCGCCCAGTGCGAGTCCGGCGGCAACTGGTCCATCAGCACCGGCAACGGCTACTACGGCGGCCTGCAGTTCAACCGCGGCACGTGGCTGGCCTACGGCGGCGACAAGTACGCCCCGACCGCCAATCTCGCCACCCGCGAGCAGCAGATCGACATCGCCAAGAAGGTCCAGGCCAGGCAGGGATGGGGCGCATGGCCGGCCTGCACCGCGAAGCTCGGCCTGCGCTGAGCATTCGGTCCGCTGCTGCGGCAGCACCCCGCACGCCCTGAATTCGGGGCCGCGGCACATCCTCCATATCAGTGAACGCACGGCCCCGTCGGCTCCTCTTCGGAGGGCGGCGGGGCTTCGTGCACCCCGCGGGGTCCTGCGGCTGAGGGGGCAGCCGGAATGCGCCCGACGGGTGCCGGCCGTCCGCGGTCCCGTTCGGGGTGCAATGTGATGTGCAACAGAACGAGGGAAGACCTTTGACCGGCCGTGATGGCCGTCGGTAAACTGACAAACTGTGTCATGGTTGCCCTCTGTGCGCCGCCTTCCGGGCCTGTTCGCAGAGCCGAATCGGGCGTCACGGTAGCCGGGACACCAGCGGATCCGTCCGCTGTGCGGGCCGGAGAGATCCGGGTCGCCCGGGTGGCGCACGCACGTGCGAGCATCCGAAAGAAGTTGATCTGACCGCCCGAACAGGGCGGGAAGCGATAGGAAAGAGAACCAGTGCCTACCATTCAGCAGTTGGTGCGCAAGGGTCGCCAGGACAAGTCGGCGGCATCGTCGACTCCCGCGCTCAAGGGCTCGCCCCAGCGCCGCGGCGTCTGCACCCGTGTGTACACCACCACCCCGAAGAAGCCGAACTCGGCGCTGCGCAAGATTGCGCGTGTCCGCCTCTCCTCCGGCATCGAAGTCACCGCCTACATTCCGGGCGTCGGCCACAACCTGCAGGAGCACTCCATCGTGCTCGTCCGCGGCGGCCGTGTGAAGGACCTCCCGGGCGTTCGCTACAAGATCGTCCGCGGTGCCCTGGACACCCAGGCAGTGAAGGGCCGCCAGCAGGCGCGCTCCCGCTACGGTGCGAAGAAGGAGAAGAAGTAATGCCACGCAAAGGTGCAGCTCCCAAGCGCCAGCTCGCCGTTGACCCCGTCTATGGCTCCCCGCTGGTCACTCAGCTGATCAACAAGGTCCTCCTCGACGGCAAGAAGACCGTCGCCGAGAAGATCGTCTACGACGCTCTCGAAGGCTGCCGCGAGAAGAACGGCCAGGATCCCGTCGTGACCCTGAAGAAGGCTCTCGACAACATCCGCCCGTCGCTCGAGGTCCGCTCCCGTCGCGTCGGCGGTGCCACCTACCAGGTGCCCGTCGAGGTCCGCGCTGGCCGCTCGACCACCCTGGCTCTGCGCTGGCTCGTGGGCTACTCCCGCGCCCGCCGCGAGAACACCATGACCGAGCGCCTCATGAACGAGATCCTCGATGCCAACAACGGCCTGGGTGCCGCTGTGAAGCGCCGCGAGGACACTCACAAGATGGCGGAGGCCAACAAGGCGTTCGCTCACTACCGCTGGTAATTCACACCGAAGAATTGGCAGCGGGGACGAGAAGAAGTCGCCCCCTAGCCAGAAAGGCAGCAGCCCGTGGCACTTGCAGTGCTCAGTGACCTCAGCAAGGTCCGCAACATCGGCATCATGGCCCACATCGATGCCGGTAAGACCACCACGACCGAGCGCATCCTTTACTACACCGGCGTCAACTACAAGATGGGCGAGACCCACGACGGCGCCGGCACCATGGACTGGATGGAGCAGGAGAAGGAGCGCGGCATCACGATCACGTCAGCCGCGACGACCTGCTACTGGCACGACAGCCAGATCAACATCATCGACACCCCCGGGCACGTCGACTTCACCGTTGAGGTGGAGCGTTCGCTCCGCGTCCTCGACGGTGCCGTCGCTGTCTTCGACGGCAAGGAGGGCGTGGAGCCCCAGTCGGAGACCGTGTGGCGTCAGGCTGACAAGTACGATGTCCCGCGCATCTGCTTCGTCAACAAGATGGACAAGATGGGGGCCGACTTCTTCTTCACCGTGAAGACGATCGTCGACCGTCTGAAGGCGAAGCCCATCATCATGCAGGTTCCGATCGGTGCCGAGGCGGACTTCCGCGGCGTCATCGACCTCGTCGAGATGAAGGCCTACGAGTGGCCGGACGTCTTCGAAGAGGACGCACCGGAGCTCGGCAAGAAGAAGGGGGACGACGCCTTCGGTCAGTACCAGAAGGAGATCGAGATCCCCGCTGAGCTGAAGGACACGGTCGATGAGTACCGTGCCAAGCTCGTCGAGGACGTCGCCGAGAGCTCCGAGGAGCTCATGGAGAAGTACCTCGAAGAGGGCGACCTCACCATCGAGGAGATCAAGGCCGGCATCCGCCAGCTGACGATCAACTCCGAGGCGTACCCGGTCTTCTGCGGCTCCGCATTCAAGAACAAGGGCGTGCAGCCGGTTCTGAATGCTGTGGTCGACTACCTTCCGTCCCCGCTGGACGTCCCCGCGATGATCGGTCACGACCCGAAGGACGAGTCCAAGGAGATCGAGCGCAAGGCCGACTGGAACGAGCCGTTCGCAGCGCTGTCCTTCAAGGTCGCTGCGCACCCGTTCTTCGGCTCGCTCACCTATGTGCGCGTCTACTCCGGCCAGGTGAAGCAGGGCGATCAGGTCCTGAACGCCACCACCGGCAAGAAGGAGCGCGTGGGCAAGCTCTTCCAGATGCACTCGAACCAGGAGAACCCGGTCGAGGAGGCCTTCGCCGGCCACATCTACGCGTTCATCGGCCTGAAGGACACCACCACCGGTGACACCCTGTGCGATCCGTCGAACCCGATCGTGCTGGAGTCCATGTCCTTCCCGGAGCCCGTGATCTCGATGGCCATCGAGCCGAAGACCAAGGGCGACCAGGAGAAGCTGGGCGTTGCTATTCAGCGCCTCGCCAAGGAGGACCCGACCTTCCAGGTCGAGCTGGACGAGGAGACCGGCCAGACGGTCATCCGCGGCATGGGCGAGCTGCAGCTCGACGTGCTCGTGGACCGTATGCGCCGCGAGTTCAAGGTCGAGGCCAACGTGGGCTCCCCGCAGGTCGCGTACCGCGAGTCCATCAAGCGCACTGTCGAGAAGTTCGACTACACGCACAAGAAGCAGACCGGCGGCTCCGGCCAGTTCGGTAAGGTCCAGATCACCTTCGAGCCGCTCGTGGACGCCGAGGACGGCGTGTTCTACGAGTTCGACAACCAGGTGACCGGTGGCCGCATCCCGCGCGAATACATCCCGAGCGTGGACGCGGGCATCCAGAGCGCCCTCGAGTCCGGCGTCCTCGCCGGCTACCCGGTGGTCAACGTCAAGGCAACCCTCATCGACGGTGCCTACCATGACGTGGACTCCTCGGAGATGGCGTTCAAGATCGCAGGCTCCATGGCAACGCGCGAGGCCCTCAAGAAGGCCCAGCCGATTCTGCTCGAGCCGATCATGGACGTCGAGGTCCGTACTCCTGAGGAGTACATGGGCGACGTCATCGGCGACCTGAACAAGCGTCGTGGTCAGGTTTCGTCGATGGAGGACGCGAGCGGGGTCAAGATCGTCCGTGCTCTCGTTCCGCTGTCGGAGATGTTCGGTTACATCGGTGACCTGCGTTCCTTCACGCAGGGTCGCGCAATGTACACCATGCAGTTCGACAACTACGCGGAGGTCCCCGGCAGCATCGCCGAGGAGATCATCGCGAAGACCAGGGGCGAATGAGCTTCCATCTCTGACACGTAGACTTCTGTCTGCATGTCGGTGTCCGGATCACATTCGGTCGGGGCCCGCTGCGGCGGGCCCCACCCACCGTTCAACAGAACAACCAACAACGTCCTAGGAGGACATCACTATGGCTAAGGCCAAGTTCGAGCGCAAGAAGCCGCACGTCAACATCGGCACCATCGGTCACGTCGACCACGGCAAGACCACGCTCACCGCTGCCATCTCCAAGGTGCTGCACGACCAGTACCCGGACCTCAACGAGAGCCGTGACTACGACCAGATCGACAACGCTCCCGAAGAGAAGCAGCGCGGCATCACCATCAACGTCTCGCACATCGAGTACGAGACCGAGAAGCGCCACTACGCTCACGTCGACGCCCCCGGACACGCCGACTACGTGAAGAACATGATCACCGGTGCTGCTCAGATGGACGGCGCCATCCTTGTGGTCGCCGGCACCGACGGCCCGATGGCTCAGACCCGTGAGCACGTGCTCCTCGCCCGCCAGGTGGGCGTGCCGGCTCTGATCGTTGCGCTGAACAAGTGCGACATGGTCGACGACGAGGAGATCCTGGAGCTCGTCGAGATGGAGGTCCGCGAGCTGCTCGGTTCGCAGGGCTTCGATGAGGACGCACCGGTCCACCAGGTCTCCGCTCTCAAGGCCATCGAGGGCGATGAGAAGTGGGTCAAGTCCGTGCAGGACCTCATGGCTTCCGTCGATGAGTACATCCCGGAGCCGGAGCGCGACATGGACAAGCCGTTCCTCATGCCGATCGAGGACGTCTTCACCATCACCGGTCGTGGCACCGTGGTGACCGGTAAGGTCGACCGCGGCAAGCTCGCCATCAACTCCGAGGTCGAGATCCTCGGCATTCGCGAGCCGCAGAAGACCACCGTCACCGGTATCGAGATGTTCCACAAGCAGATGGACGAGGCATGGGCCGGCGAGAACTGTGGTCTGCTCCTGCGCGGCACCAAGCGTGAGGACGTCGAGCGCGGCCAGGTCGTCTGCGTGCCGGGCTCCATCACCCCGCACACCAAGTTCGAGGCTCAGGTCTACATCCTGTCCAAGGACGAGGGCGGCCGTCACAACCCGTTCTACTCGAACTACCGTCCGCAGTTCTACTTCCGTACCACGGACGTCACCGGCGTCATCGAGCTGCCCGAGGGCACCGAGATGGTCATGCCGGGCGACAACACCGAGATGTCGGTCGAGCTCATCCAGCCGATCGCCATGGAAGAGGGCCTCGGCTTCGCTATCCGTGAGGGTGGCCGCACCGTGGGCTCCGGCCGTGTCACCAAGATCAACGCCTGATTCTCCTGAGAGACTCAGCGTCTGATTGACGCATAGCGGCGGCCCCGGGATTCGTTCCCGGGGCCGCTTCTTCATGCCCGATTCGCGGCCGGAGCTCTGTACCGTCGGCGCTGTGGCGCCGGTGCCGGGTCCCCGCGACCGCGGTGCCGGCAGCCCCGGGACTAAGGGGCTGGCAGCCCCGTGCGCCTGCCTCACCTCGCCGGGACGATTCGTCGTCGTAATCGGAGGGGGGATGAAGGCGTTTGATGCGCGCATACGTCAACGGATCGGTGCCGCACCCGCCGAGTCGTGCGTGCGGCCTCCGCCGAGTGAGTGCGGCGGCCGGCGGCGCGCTGAGGGCGGCGTACGAGCGGCGCCCTGCTGACCGCTTGTTGTCTGCGCTGCGGCCGTCGCATGCGAGCTCGGAGCAGCGCACTCGTACCCATTCCGGTAGCCGACGGGAGCACGCTCGGGTCCTGGATGACGATGAGGCCCCCACCGGGTGGTGGGGGCCTCATGGTGCTGAGCCGAGCAGAGCAGATGCCGGCTCGGGGAGTCAGGAGGGGGGGGGAGGTCAGCGCGAGCGGGGATCCTCACCCGACGGGGACCCGTCGGCGCCGGATGCGGAGGCTGCGCCGCGATTCGAGTCTCCGGGTGCGGGCGCAGCGCCGTCTGCTGCGTTGCCTGATGCGGCGTGCCGTCCGGGCTGCGCGGGCAGTCCGAAGCTGGGGCGGCGCGGCGCGGCATCGTCGGTGCCGAAGCGCGGATCGTGGGTCTGCCCGTTCGGCGCGGCTGCGGTTGAACCGCCGGCTGAGACCGGCGCGGAATCGTCCGGGTGCGGGGCGCGGTGGCGCGGCTGGTGCGCTGCACCGGACGGCGAGTGCGCCGAGTGAGGGGAGTGTGAGGACTGCGCCGGGTCTCCTGACTGACGCGAGCGACCGGAGGAGGGCTGGCCGTACCGGTTGTGCATCTCCGGGCTGATCGGCGCCGAGTCGCCGGTGCCGAATGCGCCATAGCCGAGCGCGATGCCCTTTTCCATGAGGATGCGTCGGGCGTCAGCGAAGTGGCGATGCTCCACCAGCAGTTCGTACTGCATGGGAATCGTCGACACCATCGAGGTGAAATCGCGCTGGCCCCGGTTCGAGGCATGCCGGATGATCGCCCACACCGTGAAGAACACGATGCCCATCAGCACCGAAGTGCCGAGCATGGACAGCCAGTTGCTGGTGAACAGGCCGAACAGCAGGCCGATGAACGTACCCATCCACAGGCCCGAGAGAATGCCTCCCATGATGACCCTGCCCCATGTCTGGCGGCCGGTCACGCGCTCCACGAGCTTCAGGTCCGTGCCGACGATCAGGGTGTGCTGTACGGGGAAGTCCTCATCGGCGAGGGCATCCACCATCCGCTGCACCTCCACATAGTCCCGCACCATCCCGAGGGACTGCGGGAACTCGAGGCGGAAGGCGCTCTGCATGAGTCGGCTGGATGCGGCCATCTGGCCCTGGCTGCTGGGATGCTGAGTCATGGCCCCAGGGTATAGGGAGCACCCGTCGGGGCCTTGGGTGTCCGCTCAGGGCGCAGGGCGAGCCGACGGCGCCCGCGGTGTGATGTGACCTGCTCCTTAGGGTGAACCCCTTGGCGGGCCGTCCGCATGATGGTTGAATGGATGAGTTGCCTGCGCGAGTCGACATGCCCGGTTCCATTCCCGTCTCTGGGGAATGATCACCGGATGAGGCTCAGCCCGAGGATGCGAACAGTGCGGTCTTGACCCTGAGTGCGCATCGGTCGAGGGACCAGTCGTAGGTGCAATGGGATCTGCCCACGGCGTTTCGATGCCCGCGGCACACTCGACACACCCGACCGCGGGTGTCGGGTGGGTCCCTGACCATGTCAACGCGGTTATGAAGAGAGAGAGTCAGACCAAAGCTATGGCGGGACAGAAGATCCGCATCCGGCTCAAGTCGTATGACCACGAGGTGATTGACAGCTCGGCACGCAAGATTGTCGATACTGTCACCCGCGCTGGTGCAACGGTTGTGGGCCCGGTGCCGCTGCCGACCGAGAAGAACGTCTTTGTTGTTGTTCGGTCGCCGCACAAGTACAAGGACTCCCGTGAGCAGTTCGAGATGCGCACGCACAAGCGCCTCATCGACATCGTCGATCCCACGCCGAAGGCTGTGGACTCGCTGATGCGCCTCGACCTGCCGGCGGACGTCAACATCGAGATCAAGCTCTGAGGTATCGGAACATGAGTAACGAACTGACAGGGCAGCGCGCAGCCAACGTCTCCGGCGTGCTCGGCACCAAGCTCGGCATGACCCAGGTCTGGGATGAGAACGGCGTTCTCGTTCCCGTGACCGTCGTGCAGGCTGGTCCGTGCGTTGTCACGCAGGTGCGCTCCGTCGAGACCGACGGCTACGACGCTGTTCAGATCGCCTACGGCGCGATCGACCCCCGCAAGGTCACCAAGCCACTGAAGGGCCACTTCGAGAAGGCCGGCGTCACCCCGCGCCGTCACCTCGTCGAGCTGCGCACTTCCGACGCCGCTGACTTCTCGCTCGGCCAGGAGATCGACGCCTCGGTCTTCGAAGCCGGCCAGAAGGTCGACGTCGTCGGCACCTCCAAGGGCAAGGGCACCGCTGGCGTCATGAAGCGCCACGGCTTCGCAGGCGTGTCGGCCACCCACGGCCAGCACCGCAACCACCGCAAGCCGGGCTCCATCGGCGGCGCATCGACCCCGGGTCGTGTTTTCAAGGGCCAGAAGATGGCCGGACGCATGGGCGGCGACCGCACCAGCGTGCAGAACCTCACCGTTCACGCGGTGGATGCAGAGAAGGGCCTCGTGCTCGTCAAGGGCGCCATCCCCGGCCCCAAGGGCGGCATCGTCCTGGTCCGCTCCGCATCGAAGACTTCGGCGAAGAAGGAGGCCTGAGAACCATGGCGAACCTGACTGTCGATGTTCTCGACCCCGCAGGCAAGAAGGCTGGCACCGCTGAGCTGCCCGCCGCGATCTTCGACGTTCAGACGAACGTCGCACTGATCCACCAGGTCGTCACGGCGCAGCGCAACGCTGCACGCCAGGGCACCCACAAGGCCAAGACCCGCGGCGAGGTCGCCGGCGGCGGCCGCAAGCCGTGGAAGCAGAAGGGCACCGGTCGCGCTCGTCAGGGCTCGATCCGCGCTCCTCAGTGGACCGGCGGTGGCATCGTCCACGGCCCGACCCCGCGCGACTACAGCCAGCGCACCCCGAAGAAGATGAAGGCCGCCGCACTGCGCGGTGCCCTCTCGGATCGCGCACGCTGCGGCCGCGTCCACGTGGTCACCGCACTGCTCGAGGGCGACACCCCGTCGACCAAGGCAGTTGTGAAGACCCTGTCCGCCATCTCCGACCGCAAGCACCTCCTGCTGGTGGTGCGCCGCGGCGACACGATCGGCGCTCTGAGCAGCCGCAACCTGAAGGACTCCCACGTCCTGTTCGCGGACCAGCTCAACACCTACGATGTCATGCTCTCCGACGACGTCGTCTTCACCTCCGGTGCTCTCGAGGACTTCGTGGCCGCTGCCATGCTGACCGCCTCGAAGTCCAAGGCCGCCGCGTCGGTCTCCGCTCAGGCTGCGCCTGCTGCTGAGTCCGCCGAGGTTGCTGAGGCGCCGTTCGGTGAGGGCTCCGCTGCTGCGCTGGCCGACGGCTCCGCACCCGAGGGCTACACCATCAAGGGCAACAAGGACTCGATGAAGTACCACACCGAGAAGTCGCCGTGGTACGGCCGCACCAAGGCCGAAGTGTGGTTCGCAAGCGAGGAAGCCGCTCAGGCTGCCGGCTTCGTGAACGCCGTTCGGTCCGCTGAGGAGGACGCGAAGTGACCGCGATCAACAAGGACCCGCGCGACATTCTGCTCGCGCCCGTCGTCTCCGAGAAGAGCTACGGTCAGATGGCCGAAGGCAAGTACACCTTCCTCGTCGACCGCAACGCCAACAAGACCGAGATCAAGATCGCCGTCGAGGAGATCTTCGACGTCAAGGTCGCCTCGGTCAACACCATCAACCGTGAAGGCAAGGCGCGTCGCACGCGCTACGGCATGGGCAAGCGCAACGACACCAAGCGCGCCATCGTCACGCTGAAGGACGGATCCATCGACATCTTCGGAGGCTCGGTCGCCTGAGGCGATCGAGACGACGAAGATTCACGAGAGAATCTGAGGAAACCCCATCATGGGAATTCGTAAGCACAAGCCGACCACGCCGGGCCGTCGCGGCTCGAGCGTCGCCGACTTCGTCGAGATCACTCGTAGTGTCCCGGAGAAGTCGCTGGTTCGTCCGCTGCACAAGACCGGTGGTCGCAACAGCAACGGTCGCATCACGTCGCGCTTCCGCGGCGGCGGCCACAAGCGTGCGTACCGTGTGATCGACTTCCGTCGCGCCGACAAGGACGGCGTGAACGCGAAGGTCGCGCACATCGAGTACGACCCGAACCGCACCGCCCGCATCGCCCTGCTGCACTACGCAGACGGCGAGAAGCGCTACATCCTCGCTCCGGCGAAGCTGCGCCAGGGCGACTGGGTGGAGAACGGCCCGAAGGCCGACATCAAGCCCGGCAACAACCTCCCGCTGCGCAACATCCCCGTGGGCACCGTTGTGCACGCCATCGAACTGCGCCCCGGCGGCGGTGCGAAGATCGCCCGCTCCGCCGGCTCGTCCGTGCAGCTCGTGGCGAAGGAGGGCCGCTTCGCTCAGCTGCGCATGCCGTCCGGCGAGATCCGCAACGTTCTCGCTGACTGCCGCGCCACCATCGGCGAGGTCGGCAACGCCGAGCAGGTCAACATCAACTGGGGCAAGGCAGGCCGTATGCGCTGGAAGGGACGTCGTCCCCACGTGCGCGGTGTCGTCATGAACCCGGTGGATCACCCCCACGGCGGCGGTGAGGGCAAGACCTCCGGTGGTCGTCACCCGGTCTCGCCCTGGGGCAAGCCCGAGGGCCGCACCCGCCGTCCGAACAAGCCGAGCGACAAGCTCATCGTGCGCCGCCGCCGCACCGGCAAGAAGCGCTGATAGGGAGATCCAGATATGCCACGCAGTATCGCCAAGGGTCCTTTCATCGACGACCACCTTCAGAAGAAGGTGGACGCTCAGAACGAGAAGGGCACCAAGAACGTCATCAAGACCTGGTCGCGTCGTTCGGTCATCACGCCGGACTTCCTCGGCCACACCTTCGCTGTGCACGACGGTCGCAAGCACGTGACGGTCTTCGTCACGGAGTCGATGGTCGGCCACAAGCTCGGAGAGTTCGCTCCCACGCGCACGTTCCGCAGCCACGACAAGGATGACAGGAAGGGTCGTCGCTGAGCTCCTCAGTGATGTTCAGAATCGATGACACCCACAGTTTCGAAAGAAAGCAGGACAGCAATGGAAGCCAAGGCGCAGGTGCGGTTCATCCGTATTTCGCCCATGAAGGCCCGGCGCGTCGTTGACCTCATCCGTGGCAAGAGCACCGTCGAGGCACTGGAGATCCTGCGGTTCGCGCCGCAGGCAGCATCCAAGCCCGTACTGAAGCTCCTGCAGTCCGCGATTGCCAACGCCCGCGTGAAGGCCGACCAGGCAGGGGAGCGCTTCGATGAGCGCGAGCTCGTCGTCTCCGCTGCATACGTCGACGAAGGCCCGACCATGAAGCGGTTCCAGCCCCGCGCTCAGGGTCGTGCATTCCAGATCAAGAAGCGCACCAGCCACATCACCGTGGCGGTCGCTCCCGCGAAGAAGAAGGAGACCCGCTAGTGGGCCAGAAGGTCAATCCGAACGGGTTCCGCCTCGGCATCACGACCGATCACACCAGCCGCTGGTTCGCTGACTCCACCAAGGAAGGTCAGCGCTACAGCGACTACGTGATGGAGGACGTCCGTATTCGCGAGATGCTCACCGAGGATCTCGAGCGAGCAGGCGTCTCCAAGGTCGAGATCGAGCGCACCCGAGATCGTGTCCGCATCGACCTCCACACCGCACGTCCCGGCATCGTCATCGGTCGCCGTGGTGCAGAGGCCGAGCGTCTGCGCGGAAAGCTCGAGAAGCTGACCGGCAAGCAGATCCAGCTCAACATCCTCGAGGTCAAGAACCCCGAGGCCGACGCACAGCTCGTCGCTCAGAACATCGCTGAGCAGCTCGCGAGCCGCGTGTCCTTCCGCCGCGCAATGCGCAAGGGCATCCAGTCCGCGCAGCGCGCCGGCGCCAAGGGCATCCGCGTCGCCGTCTCCGGCCGCCTCGGCGGCGCCGAGATGAGCCGCAGCGAGTTCTACCGCGAAGGCCGTGTGCCCCTGCACACCCTCCGTGCGAACATCGACTACGGCTTCTTCGAGGCGCGCACCGCCTTCGGCCGCATCGGCGTGAAGGTCTGGATCTACAAGGGCGACCTCACCGACAAGGAGCTCGCGCAGCAGGCCGCTCAGGCGCCTCGTGCGGGTCGCGGCGGCCGTGCCGACCGTTCGCGTGGTCGTCGCAACGAGCGCAACGCCGCTCGCCGTGAGCGCGGTCAGCAGCAGGATCGGGCCCCCCAGGCCGAGAACGCTGCAGCGAGCGCTCCCAGTGACAATGGAACGGAGGCCTGAGTCCAATGCTGATTCCGCGTAGGACCAAGCACCGCAAGCAGCATCACCCGAGCCGTCGTGGTCTCGCCAAGGGCGGCTACGACCTCGCGTTCGGTGATTACGGCCTTCAGGCTCTCGAGCCGGCCTACATCACCAACCGTCAGATCGAGGCTGCTCGTATCGCAATGACCCGCTACATGAAGCGTGGCGGCAAGGTGTACATCACCATCTTCCCGGACCGTCCGCTGACCAAGAAGCCTGCCGAAGTCCGCATGGGCTCCGGTAAGGGTTCGGTGGAGTTCTGGGTCGCCAACGTCAAGCCCGGCCGCATCATGTTCGAGGTCGCCGGCGTCTCCGACGAGGTTGCTCGTGAGGCACTGCGCCTGGCGATGCACAAGCTCCCCATGAAGTGCCGAGTTCTCAGTCGAGAGGGTGACGACATCTGATGGCTGCCGCAAAGCTCACTGCCGACGAACTGAACAAGATGGACGATGCGAAGCTCCTGGAGGAGCTCGCGAAGGCCAAGGATGAACTGTTCAAGCTTCGGTTCCAGTCCGTCACGCAGCAGCTGGAGTCCCACTCCCGCCTGCGTTCGGTCAAGAAAGACATCGCACGGATCTACACGATCCTGCGCGAGCGCGAGCTTGGCATCCGCCAGGCTCCGGGCTCGGCCGAGTGATCGAAGAACGAGGAAAGACGATGAACGAAAACGCACAGGCTGCTGACGAGCGGAACGACCGCAAGCAGCTCCGTGGCCTCGTTGTCTCCGACAAGATGGACAAGACCATCGTTGTCGAGGTGGAGGAGCGCGTGAAGCACTCCCTCTACGGCAAGGTCATGAAGAAGCACAAGAAGTTCAAGGCCCACGATGAGGAGAACACCGCCGGCATCGGCGACCGTGTCCGCATCATGGAGACCCGCCCGCTGAGCGCCTCCAAGCGCTGGCGTCTGGTGGAGATCATCGAGCGCGCCAAGTGATGCGCTGATCTCTCACGGAAACGGCCGGCATTCCCTTCGGGGGATGCCGGCCGTTTCGTCGTTCGGTGGGGGAGAGGCGGCGCCGTGCGGTCGAGCTCGGCAGCGTCAGCCGTCGAGGTCGACCACTTCGAAGCTGAGGAGACCCTCCGCCTTCGACATCGTCGTGCCCTCCGCGCGCGGCTGCCTCTTCGCGGCCCACGCGTCGAAGGAGGCGTCGTCGGCCCAGCGGGTGACGACGAAGTACGGCTGGCCCTCCTCAGCGGGCCGTAGCAGCTCAAAGCCTTCGAAGCCGGGCTCGGAGTCCACGGACTTCCGGCGTGCGGCGAACTTCGCTTCGAGGTCGGCGCCGCGGTCGGCGGGAACGGACAGCTGATTGATCTTGACGACGGTCATCGGGTGAGCCTCCTGGCAGGTGGGGATCCGTCGGCCGACGGGTGCTGACGGCCGGATGAGCCCAGCGTAGGCGCCCGCCCGAAGAGGACCGTCCAGCCGACGGGGGAGCGTCCACTCGAGGCCCCCTGGAAAAGTGCTGCGCGTAACCAACCACACACGCTCAGGCGAGCCCGAGCTGTTCCCATCCGCGGCGGGTCCGCGTAGACTAGAGCAGTTGCTGTGGGCCTCGGCCCACGCTCCGCTCGCGGTACGCGAACCTCGTCGGAGACCTTGGGTTCCCCTCATTGGGAGAGCCCCTGAGTCCGACAGAGGGGTTTTTTATGCCCGCGCGGAGGCAATTGTCCGATATCCGTTCCGCAAGGCTCGACAGCTGCCGGCCCCCACGGGGGCAGACGGCAAGAGAACCGGCGAGACGCAAGGAGAACGTTAGTGATTCAGCAGGAGTCGCGACTGAAGATCGCCGACAACACTGGTGCGAAGGAGATCCTCTGCATCCGTGTTCTCGGTGGCTCCGGTCGCCGTTACGCCGGCATTGGCGACAAGATCGTGGCGACCGTCAAGGACGCCATCCCGGGCGGCAACGTCAAGAAGGGCGATGTTGTGAAGGCCGTCGTGGTTCGCACCACGAAGGAGACCCGCCGTGCCGACGGTTCGTACATCCGCTTCGACGAGAATGCAGCCGTCATCCTCAAGACCGACGGCGAGCCGCGCGGCACCCGCATCTTCGGCCCCGTGGGCCGCGAGCTGCGTGACAAGCGGTTCATGAAGATCATCTCGCTGGCACCGGAGGTGCTGTGACATGGCAAGTATGAAGATCAAGAAGGGTGACCTCGTGCAGGTCATCTCCGGGCGCACCAGCGACGCAGACCGCATCGCAGCCCGCAACAAGACCCGCGCCGACAAGGGCAAGTCCGAACTCACCCCGGGTGACAAGGGCAAGCAGGGCCGCGTCCTCGAAGTCTTCCCCGACACGCAGCGCGTGATCGTGGAGGGCGTCAACCGCATCACCCGCCACAACAAGCCCGGCATGAACGGCCAGGCCGGTGGCATCGAGCAGGTCGAGGCCCCGATCCACGTGTCCAACGTGGCCATCGTGGATCCCGAGGACAACAAGCCGACTCGCGTGGGCTTCCGCGAAGAGACGGTTGAGCTCGAGAACGGCCGCACCAAGACGATGCGCGTCCGCATCTCGAAGCGCACCGGGAAGGACATCTGATGACTGAGACGACCCAGACCGTCCCCAGCCCGCGCCTGAAGGACCAGTACCGCAACGAGGTCAAGTCCTCGATGCAGGAGCAGTTCGAGTACGCCAACCCCATGCTCATCCCCGGCCTGACCAAGGTCGTCGTGAACATGGGCGTGGGCGACGCCGCTCGTGACTCCAAGGTCATCGACGGCGCCATCAAGGACCTCACCCTCATCACCGGCCAGAAGCCGCAGGTCACCCGCGCACGCAAGTCCATCGCACAGTTCAAGCTGCGCGAGGGCATGCCGATCGGCGCTCATGTGACTCTGCGCGGCAACCGCATGTGGGAGTTCCTCGACCGCCTCATCTCCACTGCCCTGCCCCGCATCCGCGACTTCCGTGGCATGTCGCCGAAGCAGTTCGACGGTGCCGGCAACTACACCTTCGGTCTCTCGGAGCAGGTCATGTTCCACGAGATCGATCAGGACCAGATCGACCGCGTTCGCGGCATGGACATCACGATTGTGACCACCGCGAAGACCGACGAAGAGGGACGCGCGCTGCTCAAGGCGCTCGGCTTCCCGTTCAAGGAGAAGTGAGATGGCGAAGACAGCGCTCAAGAACAAGCAGCAGCGCAAGCCGAAGTTCCAGGTTCGCGCTTACACCCGGTGCCGTCGCTGCGGACGTCCGCGCTCCGTGTACCGCAAGTTCGGAATCTGCCGAGTCTGCCTGCGCGAGCTCGCCCACCGCGGTGAGCTCCCCGGCGTGACGAAGAGCAGCTGGTAAGGACTATCGCCACAGGTCCCTGAAGAGGGAAACCACGGTGAGAAAGAAGCATTCGACATGACAATGACTGATCCCATTGCGGACATGCTGACTCGTGTGCGGAACGCCTCCGGCGCGTTCCACGACGACGTCACCATGCCGTACTCGAACTTGAAGGCCCGCATCGCGGAGATCCTCAAGACCGAGGGCTACATCAACGACTGGCGCGAGGAGGAGGCGAAGGTCGGCAAGAACCTCGTCATCACCCTCAAGTACAACCACGTCGCACGCGAGCGTGCGATCTCCGGTGTGCGCCGCATCTCCAAGCCGGGCCTGCGGGTCTACGCGAAGTCCACCAACCTGCCCAAGGTCCTCGGCGGCCTGGGCGTGGCCATCCTGTCCACGTCCTCCGGCCTCCTCACCGACAAGCAGGCAGCACAGAAGGGCGTGGGTGGGGAAGTCCTCGCCTACGTCTGGTAATCGGAAAGGAGACCGGAACATGTCCCGTATTGGACTTCGTCCCATTCCCGTGCCCGCTGCTGTCACCGGTGTGACCATCGACGGCCAGCGCGTTCAGATCGCCGGCCCGAAGGGCGAGCTCGAGTACACGGTTCCCGCACCGCTGACCGTTGAGCGTCGCGACGAGGACGGCGCCATCATGGTGAGCCGTCCCGATGAGGAGCGCGAGACCCGCGCTCTGCACGGCCTGGCACGCACGCTCATCAACAACATGGTGGTCGGTGTGACCGACGGCTACGAGAAGAAGCTCGAGATCGTCGGCACCGGTTACCGCGTCATCGCCAAGGGCTCCGACCTCGAGTTCAGCCTCGGCTACTCCCACACGATCCTGGTGAAGCCGCCCAAGGGCATCACCTTCGCTGTGGAGAGCCCGAACAAGTTCTCCGTGTCGGGCTACGACAAGCAGATGGTCGGCGAGCAGGCGGCTAAGATCCGCAAGCTCCGGGCCCCCGAGCCGTACAAGGGCAAGGGCATCCGCTACGCGGATGAGACCGTCATCCGCAAGGCCGGAAAGGCTGGTAAGTGATTATGGGTTTCGCTGAGAAGCACACTCGTGGTGACCGCAAGAGCCGGGTCCGCGCACGCGGCCGCCGTCACCTGCGCCTGCGCCGCCGCATCATCGGCAGCGCCGAGCGTCCCCGCCTCGTCGTGACCCGCTCCGCGCGTCACGTGTTCGTTCAGGTCATCGACGACGCCAAGGGCCACACTCTCGCGTCCGCCTCCACCATGGAAGCTGACCTGCGCGGCGACTCCGTCACCAAGACGGAGAAGGCGAAGAAGGTCGGCCTGCTGGTCGGCGAGCGCGCCAAGGCAGCCGGCGTTGAGTCCGTGGTCTTCGACCGCGGCGGCAACAAGTACCACGGCCGAGTGGCCGCCGTCGCCGACGGCGCCCGCGAAGCCGGACTGACTCTGTGACCAACCCCCGGAACCAGGACGAGAAGAGGATTCACATGACTGCTGAGCAGCAGAACAACGGTCCCGCCGCCTCCGGCCGGAGGGACGACAAGCAGAAGGGCGGTCGCAACGACCGTCAGGGCGGGCGTCGCGACAACCGCGGCGGCCGCCAGGAGGAGAAGTCCGCATTCCTCGAGCGCGTGGTGAGCATCAACCGCGTCTCGAAGGTCGTCAAGGGCGGCCGCCGCTTCGCCTTCACCGCACTCGTTGTGGTGGGCGATGGCGACGGCACCGTCGGCGTCGGCTACGGTAAGGCCAAGGAAGTTCCCGCGGCCATCTCCAAGGGCGTTGAGGAGGCGAAGAAGAACTTCTTCCGCGTCCCGCGCATCAAGGGCACCATCGTTCACCCCGTGCAGGGTGAGGACGCGGCCGGCGTGGTCTTCCTGCGCCCGGCAGCCCCGGGTACCGGTGTGATCGCCGGCGGTCCGGTGCGTGCAGTCCTCGAGTGCGCTGGCGTGCACGACGTGCTGAGCAAGTCGCTCGGTTCCGCGAACGCCCTGAACATCGTTCGCGCCACCATCGCGGCTCTCCAGCAGCTCGAGGAGCCCGAGGCAGTGGCAGCACGCCGCGGCCTGCCCCTCGAGGACGTCGCTCCCGGCTACCTGCTCCGCGCACAGGCCGAAGGCCGTGCCGAGGCTCGTGCCGCACGTGAAGAGAAGGTCGGTGCCTGATGCAGCTCAAAGTGACTCAGATCAAGTCGACAATCGGCGGCAACCGCGCTCAGCGTGAAACCGTGCGCGGCCTCGGCCTCAAGCGCATCGGCGACGTTGTGGTGAAGGAAGACCGCCCCGAGATCCGCGGCATGGTCAATGCCGTCCGTCACCTCGTGACGGTTGAAGAGGTGGACTGATTTATGCCTGACAACAACCCGCTCAAGCTGCACGACCTTCGCCCGGCACCCGGGTCGAAGACCGCAAAGACCCGTGTGGGTCGCGGTGAGGCATCCAAGGGCAAGACCGCCGGCCGCGGCACCAAGGGCACCAAGGCCCGCTACCAGGTGCCCGCAGGCTTCGAGGGCGGTCAGACCCCGATGCACCGTCGTCTGCCGAAGCTTCGCGGCTTCAAGAACCCGTTCAAGGTGACCTACCAGGTCGTGAACCTGGACACCCTCCAGGCTCTGTTCCCTGAGGGCGGCACCGTGACGGTCGATGACCTCGTGGCGAAGAAGGCTGTTCGCAAGAACCAGCCCGTCAAGGTCCTCGGCACCGGCGACATCAGCGTCAAGCTGGACGTCACCGCGCAGAAGTTCTCGGCATCCGCCGAGGAGAAGCTCGTCGCCGCCGGCGGCAGCGCGACCGTTGCCTGATCCCGGCATCGCCGGTCAAGCATTTTGACGAGGCATCGCGGCTCACCTATTCTGAGCCGCGATGCCTCTTTTCATCTGGCACCAGAAGGAGGAACCGGGTGTCCAACCCCGTCATTCGTGCCATGCGCACGCCTGAGCTGCGCAACAAGATCCTTTTCGTCCTCGCACTGATCGCGATCTACCGGCTCGGCGTCTTCATCCCGACCCCCGGTTTCGACTACCGCAACGTGAACGCCTGCATCGACCAGTCGATGGCCGGCGGCGGGGGCGTGCTCGGCATCGTCAACATGTTCTCCGGCGGCGCACTGCTGCAGATGTCGATCTTCGCGCTCGGCGTCATGCCCTACATCACCGCCTCGATCATCGTGCAGCTGCTGCGCGTGGTGATCCCCCGGTTCGAGGAGCTGCACAAAGAGGGCCAGTCCGGTCAGGCGCAGCTGACGCAGTACACCCGCTACCTCACCGTGGGCCTCGCCGTGCTGCAGTCCACCACCATCATCACGCTCGTGCGCTCCGGCCAGTTCTTCCAGGGCTGCACCCTGCCGCTCGTGCCGGACCAGTCCGCCCTGATGCTGTCGCTGATGATCCTCACCATGACCGCCGGCACCATCGTCATCATGTGGTTCGGTGAGCTGATGACGGAGAAGGGCGTCGGCAACGGCATGTCCCTGCTCATCTTCACCTCCATCGCCGCCGGCTTCCCCGGCTCGCTGGGCCAGATCCTCAAGCTCCAGGGCTGGCTGATCTTCGGTCTCGTGTTCCTGGTGGGCCTGGTGCTGTGCGTTCTGATCATCTATGTGGAGCAGTCCCAGCGCCGCATCCCCGTGCAGTACGCGAAGCGCCAGGTGGGTCGTCGTCTCATCGGCGGCAGCTCCACCTACATTCCGATCAAGGTGAACCAGGCCGGCGTGATCCCCGTGATCTTCGCGTCGTCGCTGCTGGCGCTGCCGCAGCTGGCCACCACGTTCGGCAACCCCAACGACGGCTGGGTGCAGTGGATTCAGACGAACCTCACCCAGGGCAACGGCTTCAGCTGGGTGTACTCCGTGACGTTCTTCCTGATGGTGGTGTTCTTCGCGTTCTTCTACGTGTCCATCACCTTCAACCCGGAGGAGATCGCCGACAACATGAAGAAGTACGGCGGCTTCATTCCCGGCATCCGCGCCGGCAAGCCGACCGAACGCTACCTGCAGTACGTCATCAACCGCGTGCTCTCCGTGGGTGCCGTCTACCTGGGCGTGCTCGCGCTCATCCCGATCCTCGCCCTCGCGTTCCTCGGCGCGGATCAGAACTTCCCGTTCGGCGGCGTCTCCCTGCTGATCATCATCGGCGTCGGCCTCGACACGGTGAAGCAGATCTCCGCCAAGCTCCATCAGCACCATTACGAAGGGATCCTCTGACATGACTCAGACCCCCACCGCCACCCGCCTGCTCATCATCGGCGCCCCCGGCGCCGGCAAGGGCACGCAGGCCGCCCGCATCGCCGAGGCGCTGAACATCCCGGCGATCTCCACCGGTGACATCTTCCGCGCCAACGTCTCGCAGGAGACCGAGCTCGGCGTCCTCGCCAAGTCCTACATGGACAAGGGCGAATACGTGCCCGACGAGGTCACCAACAGCATGGTCAAGGACCGCCTCGCCCAGGACGACACCGCCACTGGCTTCCTGCTCGACGGTTACCCCCGCACCGCCGACCAGGTCACCGCCCTGGACGGCATGCTGAAGGACTCCGGTCGGGAGCTCGACGCCGTCATCCTGCTCGAGGTCGACACCGACGCCGTCGTGGACCGCCTGGTGCAGCGCGGCAAGGAGCAGGGCCGCTCCGACGACAACGAGGAGACCATCCGCCGCCGCATCGACGTGTACGGCGAGCAGACCGCCCCGCTGATCTCCGTGTACGACGAGCGCGGCCTCGTGCGCCGCATCGACGGCATGCAGCAGATCGACGAGGTCTCGGCGGACATCCTCCGGACCCTCGGTGTGAACCGCTGACGGGTATGGCCCGCAGCCGCATCGAATACAAGACGCCCGAGCAGTTCGCGCACATGCGAGCTGCCGGGCTTCTTGTCGACCGCCTCCATGACGAGATCCAGCGGTCGCTGCAGCCCGGGATGACCACCGGCGACCTCGACCGCATCGCCGCCGAGGTCATCGCCGACGGCGGCGGGACCCCCAACTTCCTCGGCTACCAGGGCTTCCCCGCCACCATCTGCGTCAGCGTCAACGAGGAGATCGTGCACGGCATCCCCGGTGACCGCGTCATCAACGACGGCGACCTCGTGTCCGTGGACGCCGGCTGCATCATCAACGGCTGGCACTCCGATGCCGCCCGCACCCACATCGCGGGTACCGCGAAGGACCCGGAGCACCGCCGGCTGATCGACGTCGCCGAAGCGGCCATGTGGGACGGCATCGCCGCCGCCGCCACTGGCCGCACGGTCGACGACATCGGCGCAGCCGTGGAGGACTCCGTGCTCGCCGCAGTGGGGGAGAGGTTCCAGCACCTGGAGGACTTCGGCGGGCACGGCATCGGGTCCGCGATGCACCAGCCGCCGGACGTCATGAACTTCCGCACCCGCGGCCGCCACCCGAAGCTGAAGCCAGGCATGGCGATGTGCGTGGAGCCGATGCTCACCATCGGCAGCGCTGACTGCGAGATCCTCGACGACGACTGGACCGTGGTCACCCTCTCCGGCGCGGTCGCCGCGCACGTGGAGCACGCGTTCGCCATCCTCGAGGACGGCATCTTCGTACTCACCGCCGCCGACGGGGGCCGCGAGCAGCTCGGCGCCCGCGGCGTGGAGATCGCCGCCGAACCCGTTCTCTGACGCCCGCCCCGCCGATGCGCCGGGACCGGCGGGGGAGGGGCCGGCATCCAGGGCGGCGGAACCCGTCGGCCGACGGGTGCGTGAGGTGAGCGACCACACGCGATCCCGCTCTTATCAGCCTTCTCCAGCCCGTGTAAGGTAGACGATTGGGTGTGTTCTGCACCCTTGAACAACCGGCGTAGACGACGCGCCTGCAATCGATGCCCGTGAACGGGTAGAGAGTACGTGAGGTTATGGCGAAGAAAGACGGAGTGATCGAGGTCGAAGGTGTTGTCACGGAGGCACTCGCGAACGCGCGTTTCCGTGTCGAGCTGGACAACGGCCACAAGGTCCTCGCCCACATCTCCGGCAAGATGCGCCAGCACTACATCCGCATCCTTCCCGAGGATCGGGTCGTGGTGGAGCTGAGCCCGTACGACCTTGAGAAGGGTCGCATCGTCTACCGCTACAAGTAAGCCAGTGAGGACAGCATGAAGGTTCACCCGAGTGTCAAGCCGATCTGTGACGACTGCAAGGTGATTCGTCGCCACTCCGTCGTCATGGTGATCTGCAAGAACCCCCGTCACAAGCAGCGCCAGGGCTGATCCGGCCCGCGGCCTGCCGCGACACCCCGCGGGATCATCCCCGCACCAACAATTGAAGAGGCATCATCGACCGCCGATCAGGCGGTGACCCGCGGTGCGGAGGCTGCGGCGCTCGAACGAGTATGGGCGAGATGATGACTCAGGCCTCCGAGAAAAATAGGAGAACTGCACAATGGCACGTCTCGTTGGCGTTGACCTCCCGCGCGAAAAGCGCCTGGAAGTCGCCTTGACGTACATTTTCGGCGTGGGTCGTTCCCGTGCCGTCGAAGCCCTCGCCGCCACCGGTGTGGACGGCGACCAGCGCGTGCGCGAGGTGTCCGATGAGGACCTCGTGAAGCTGCGCGACTACATCGAAGAGAACTTCCAGATCGAAGGTGACCTCCGCCGTGAGGTCGCAGCGGACATCCGCCGCAAGGTGGAGATCGGCTCCTACCAGGGCCTTCGTCACCGTCGTGGCCTGCCCGTCCACGGCCAGAAGACCAAGACGAACGCTCGCACCCGCAAGGGCCCGAAGCGCACCGTCGCCGGCAAGAAGAAGGCGCGCTGAGGCACTAGCCGAAGCTGCGCCGCGATCGACCGTCAGGTCCGGTCGCTCCGATCACCTTCACGAATCCCAAGGAGTTCAGCCACATGGCTACCAAGTCCCGCGCCACTGCCGCGGCCCGCAAGCCGCGTCGCAAGGCGAACAAGAACGTCGTCGCCGGCCAGGCGCACATCAAGAGCACCTTCAACAACACCATCGTGTCGATCACGGACCCCGCCGGCTCCGTGATCTCGTGGGCCTCCGCCGGCCAGGTCGGCTTCAAGGGCTCGCGCAAGTCCACCCCGTACGCCGCGCAGATGGCTGCTGAGGCCGCTGCCCGCCGCGCCCAGGAGCACGGCCTGAAGAAGGTCGACGTCTTCGTCAAGGGCCCCGGCTCCGGTCGTGAGACCGCGATCCGCTCCCTGACCGCTGTCGGCCTCGAGGTCGGCTCGATCCAGGACGTCACCCCGCAGGCGCACAACGGCGTTCGTCCGCCGAAGCGTCGCCGCAACTGATCTGTCCCCCGTCCATCTCCGTGTCATACCGCCACCTGAACGTCATATAGCGGACGTTCGCAGAAAGGACACAACGTGCTCATTGCACAGCGCCCCACGCTGACCGAGGAGACAGTCTCGGACAATCGCTCCCGGTTCGTCATCGAGCCGCTGGAGCCGGGTTTCGGCTACACCCTCGGCAACTCGCTGCGTCGCACGCTGCTGTCGTCCATCCCGGGCGCAGCGGTGACGTCGATCCGCATCGACGGCGTTCTCCACGAGTTCTCCACGGTTCCGGGTGTGAAGGAGGATGTCACCGAGCTCATCCTCAACATCAAGAACCTGGTCGTCTCCTCCGAGAACGACGAGCCTGTTGTGATGTACCTGCGCAAGGAGGGCGAGGGCACCGTCACCGCTGGTGACATCACCCCGCCGGCCGGCGTGGAGATCCACAACCCGGATCTGCACATCGCAACTCTCAACGACAAGGGTCGTCTCGAGATCGAACTGATCGTCGAGCGCGGGCGCGGCTACGTGTCCGCCCAGCAGAACAAGGGCGTCGAGGGCGAGATCGGCCGCATCCCGGTCGACTCGATCTACTCGCCGGTCCTCAAGGTGACCTACAAGGTCGAGGCGACCCGTGTCGAGCAGCGCACGGACTTCGACCGTCTGATCATCGATGTCGAGACGAAGCCGGCCATCGCCCCGCGCGATGCCATCGCTTCGGCCGGCAAGACCCTCGTGGAGCTCTTCGGCCTCGCCCAGGAGCTGAACGAGGAGGCTGAGGGCATCGAGATCGGTCCGTCCCCGACCGACCAGGCGATGGAAGCTGATCTGGCTCTGCCGATCAACGACCTCAACCTCACGGTCCGCTCCTACAACTGCCTTATGCGCGAGGGCGTGCACACCGTCGGTGAGCTCACCTCCCGCAGCGAGGCGGACCTGCTGGACATCCGCAACTTCGGTCAGAAGTCCATCGACGAGGTGAAGGCGAAGCTCGCTGAGCTCGGCCTGAGCCTGAAGGATTCGCCGGCGGGCTTCGACCCGTCGACTGTGCTCGAGTCCTACGGCGACGGCGACTTCGGCGACCAGTTCTGACACTTCACACTTCCAAGGAGAACAACAATGCCTGCACCCACGAAGGGAGCTCGTCTCGGCGGTTCCGCCGCTCACGAGAAGGCGATGCTGGCCGGCCTGGCCACCGCTCTGTTCGAGCACGGCGCCATCAAGACCACCGAGACCAAGGCGAAGCGCCTGCAGCCGGTGGCCGAGCGCCTCATCACCATCGCGAAGAAGGATGACCTTGCTGCACGCCGCCGCGTCATGCGCTCCGTGCTCGACAAGTCGGTCGTCCACGAGCTCTTCACCGAGATCGCCCCGAAGTTCGCTGAGCGTCCGGGCGGCTACACCCGCATCACCAAGATCGGTCCGCGCAAGGGCGACAACGCCCCGATGGCGCTGATCGAGCTGGTCGACGAGCCGTACTCCGCCAAGGAGTCCGTGGTGAAGGAGGCTGAGGGCGCTGCCAAGCAGTCCGCGAAGGCTGACGACGCTGCGAAGGCCGACGAGGCCCCGGAGACCACCGAGGCAGCCGCCGAGGAGAAGACCGAGGACTGATCCTCTGGATCGCGACTGAGGTCTGATCCGCTTCGGATCACGAAGGAAAGGGCCGCTGGGTTGATTCCCAGCGGCCCTTCGTCATGCCCGCACGCAGGGGCGGCGGCAGCGTTCACGGCGCGGCCCGCGCCCGCCACAGCGACAGCGGCGGCCGTGGCGGTTGCGGTTGCGTCAGCGCCCCCGGCCGGGCAGGCGCCGCAGAACACGCCGGCCGGTGCGCTTCACGAAGTTGATGGTGCCGCCGTTGAGCACCCCGTGCTCGATGACCTCGAGCTGGTGGGCCATCGCATCGACCTGGTGGCGCATGTCGGCCAGCTCACGGCGGGTGTCGGCGAGTTCGCGGTGGAGCCCGTCGGCCTCCTCCCGCAGCGCCGCGGTGATGAACATCGGCAGTCCGAGCCCGTTCTTCTCCACCCAGGTGGTGAAGTACTGGTCTCGCAGCAGTGCGTCGAAGCGGTGGTGGTCGCGCAGGCCCGCCACCATAGAGTTGCTGGAGGCGCCGGTGGAGCCGGGCCGCTGATGCCAGAACGCGAGCGGTTCGTCCAGGAATCCGACCGTCATCGACTGCAGGAGCCGCAGATGGAACTCGTAGTCGCCGATCACCGGGAGCGATTCGTTGAACAGCCCGATGGTGTCGTGGACGCTGCGGCGGTACAGCAGGGAGATCGGTACCATCCGATTGATGCGGATGAAGTGCGCGAGGGTGATGCTGTGCATCTCCGGCCAGACCGGGAACGTCTCGTAGGGGACGTACACGCCGGGCTCCTCACCGGCGAGGCGCTCCAGCACGATGTGCGTGCGCACGGAGACAGCGGCGGCGTCGGTGTCGGCGAGGAAGCGTGTGGTGCGGGCGAGGAAGCGCGGGTGCCAGACGTCGTCATCGTCGTGGACGGCGACGAATTCGCTGCGGGTGGCGGCCAGGCCCTGGTTCGTGGCGGCTTCCATGCCGCGCGACTGCTCATTGTGGAGAACGGTGATGCGCTCGCCCAGTTCGTCCCGGTAGCGGTCGACCACGGCGGTCAGGTCGTCGGTGTCGCCGCCGTCGTTGACGATGACGAGGTGCCAGTCGGTGACGGTCTGCCCGAGGATGTCCTGGATGCCGCGGTCCAGGAGCAGGGGCCGGTCCTTGGTGCGCAGAATGATCGCGGTCTGTGCCGGTTCGCCGGTGGTCCCAGCTGATTCACCGGACGCGGCGGTGGCAGGGGAGTGGGCGCGGGTACCGGCTGCGGCCGCGGTGGCGGAACGGTCGCCGGTGTCTGTTGCTGCAGGGGCGTCGCCGCTGGGGGAGGGGGCCGACGGGTCCCGGCCCTGCAGGGCGTCCGCGATGGCGTCCCAGGTGCCGGTGATCGCCTCAAGCGCGGCTGCGCCGTGCGACGGGCCGCTGGCGTCGGGCGCGTCGGCGCAGTGGGCGAGATCGGCGATCGCGGCGTCGACAGCCGCCGGATCGGCGAGCAGGTGCTCCAGGCTCAGGCTGCGCTGGTCGGCCCCGGCATTGGCGAGGGCGCCGTCCATGCGGACGCGGCCGTACCGGTCCAGGTGGATCGGCAGCACGGGTGTGGCCGAGGCCAGCGCGAAGACCAGGGGATGGAACCGGGTGGTGAGGACTGCGTCGGCCGCGCAGGTGCGGGCAGCGGACGCCGCCGCCAGTTCGATCGGGGCGAGCCGGTGCGGGGCATCCAAACGCGCCGCAACCAGCGCATTGAGTCGGCAGTCGCCGGAATCGGGGTCGTCCTGATCCGCCATGTGCGGCACGAATTCGACTGTCGCGTCCAGTGCCGTCGCGGCCCGGTCGATGATGCCGGCGAGGGCGGTGACGTACTCGTCCTCATCGAACGGAGCCGCCGACCCGAGGGTCACCGAGAGGGTGCGGCCGCGGACAGCGCCCGCCCGGCCGTCAGTGTCTGCCCGGTCGTCAGTGCCCGCCCGGGCCTCGGTGCCGGCCCCGTGCGCGTCGTCAGCGGGGCCGGTGATGCGCTGGTCGAGGATCGGCGCGGCCGCATCGTCGCTGCTGCACAGCACTGCTGACGCGGCGGAACCCGTCGGCCCCACGCAGCGGGCGAGCGCGGCGCTCGCCTCATCGCGGACCGCCACCACTCGCGCGATGGCGAAGAGATCGCGCAGGCGGGCACGGTCGGCCGCCGTGAGGTCAGGGCCGAGGGTCTGGCCCGCGACCACGACCGGCAGGCCGAGGCTGTGCGCCAGCAGACCCATCGCCCACCGCTCCAGCAGCAGCCACCCGAATCGGGAGTTCAGGTTTCCTCCGCCGCCGATGACGAGGGCGTCCACGCCGCGCAGCTGCTCGCGGATGCGGAACAGCTTGTCCTCGGCGGGCAGGGCGGCATCGCTGCCGCCGAGGACCTGCTGGATCTCCTCGGCGTACCGTTCACGGTCCTGCGGATCGTGCGGGAAGGTGAGTGCGTCGATCGCGTCCGCGGGGGCGGTGCCGCCGGGGCCGTACTTCTCGTGCCGCGACACCGGGACCACAGTGAAGCCTCGGCGCTCCAGCTGCTCCCGTTCAGCGGACGCGATCGCTTCATCGCCCACGTGGTAGACGGTCTGGTCCACATCGCACAGCAGGGCGACTCTCATGCTTCACACTCTCTTCAGCGTCGACGGCGTCGGCAGGGCACCGTCCTGACCGCGGCGGTCGACGGGATCAGAGCTTGCCCTGCCTCTTCATCAGACGATAGATGAACGCGGCCATGTCTGCTCGGTTCGTCGCGACGAGCGGGCGGAACGTACCGTCCGGCCAGCCGGTGGAGATGCCCGCGCTCTTCATCCACGTGATCTCACGGGCGAACTGCGAGGTGCGGGGCACGTCCCGGAACGGGGCGGTCTTCGCCACGGGCAGCGGATCGCCGCTGGAACGGAACAGGAACGCGGCGATCGCATCGCGGTTCACCGGCTGCAGGGGACGGAACTCGCGGCCCCGGCGGGTGGTCCAGCCGGTGGAGAGGCCTGTCGCGTACGCCCAGGAGATCTCACGGTAGAACTGCGAGTTCGTCGGGACGTCCACGAACGGGGAGCGGGCCGGCGGGGTGTAGGCGGGGGAGCCGGCGACGCGGTACATGAACGCGATGATGGCGTCGCGGTTGACCGCGACGGACGGGCGGTACGTGCCGTCCGGCCAGCCCCGCAGAATGCCCTTGTTCGCCAGCGCTTCGATCTCGGTGGAGAACATGTGCGAGCGCGGCACGTCCTTGAAGGTCTGCCCGGGGCCGCCGGCGGTGAACACGACCTTGCCGTTCACCTTGTCGGCGATACCGTTCGCGAAGCGCTGCGGCCCGCTGGTCGTCGACTCCAGCGGTTGGCCCCACGCGGAGGTCCAGGAAGCGGCGTACGGGCTCTGGTGCGCCACGGTGGACTGTCCGGCGGTGACCACGAGGCCGCGAGTGGCGCGGGTGACGTGGTAGGAGCCCTCCAGCCGCTGGGCGTGGGTGACGGTTCCGAAGCGCGTGAAGCCTCCGTTCCGGTGGAACGCGAGGTAGTGCCCGGTCGGGTGGGCGTCGCGGTAGCGCTGGGCGAGGGTGCGCAGGTTCTCGAACTTCGAGTACACGTTCTTGCCGGGGCAGGAGGTGTAGTTGACGTCGCGGTGGCCGAAGATGCGCGGCAGCGACACGGGGCTCTTGTACCGCACGGCAGACGAATCGGTGTTGCGGGGCTGGTGCACCGAGGTGCCGCGCACGTCGGCGATGAACGCGGAGCCGAGCTTCCAGCCCGCCACCCGCGCGAGGGCGTCGATGCCGGCCGACGGAGCCGACGCGACCTCGTAGTCGCCCATGATCGAGATGCCGAACGTGCTGTGGTTGAAACCGAGCGCGTGGGCGCCGCGGATGTTGCGGTGGATCCCGCCGCGGCGGCCCTCGAAGATCTGGCCGTACTTGTCGACCAGCACGTTGTAGCCGACGTCCGCCCAACCGAGCGTGCGCGTGTGGTAGCTGTAGATGCCGCGCATGATCTGCATCGAATCAGCGCGCGAATAGCTGTTGGAGCCGGCGGTGTGGTGCACCACCACGGACTTCAGTTCGCTGTCGGCGCTCGAGTTGCGCGCCCAGGACTCGTTCGCGCCCCATTCGGCGCGGGTGAACATCGCGGGCGCCGCGGTGGCGAGCACCTTGGTTGCCGGGACGGTGCCGGTGAGGCCGGTGCCGCCGCCGCTGGGCCCATTGCCCACGCGTTCGTGGTCCGACGGGTCCTCCGAGGTCTCGATCAGGTGCGCCGTCAGCTCAGCGGTGACGTCCTGACCGTCGCGCGCGGCGCGGAAGCGCACCGCTGTGGAGGGACCGAACCAGGACGGGTCGGTGGCCTTCGCCCCCATGTCGGTGAGCAGTTCGAGGCGGCGCCACGGGCACCAGGTGCCGTCGGCGGCCCGAGCGGACACCTCCACCGTGTCCGGGTCCTCCCCGGTCCAGGTGGCGGCGGCCATCGTCGCGGTGCCGGCGACGGAGCGTCCGGGAGCGTCGTCGTCAGCGGCGGAGGACGCGTTCTTCGCGGACTCCGGTGTCGCCAGGTCCTCATCGGTGATGGTGGTGCCCGAGTCGCCCTGGGTGCCATCGGCTGCGGGGAGGGCGGCGGACGCAGCGGGGACGGCGGCTGCTCCGAAGGGGAGAGCGGCACCGGTGCGGATCAGGGAGCGGCGGGGAAGGAGAGACATGATGGTCCTCGGGTGGGAAACGCGAACATTACGAACGTATATCGGATCCATCGAAAGTGCTAGGCCGGTAACTTGGGGTTCCACGCGGTGTGAGAGAAAGCCCGTACTGCACATCAGGGGCGGCAGACCGGTCGCCCGGCTGCCGCCCCTGCGGTAGTTGATCGTCGAACCCCTCGGGGTGGTGGCCGATGGGATCAGCCGAAGTGCTTCGGCAGCACCGCCTCACGCTTCTCGCGCAGCTCAGCGATCGGGAAGGACCCCACACCCTGGATGTCGAGGGCATCGCCATCGGTCACACCGATGCGCACGGCCGGGAACTTCCGCGCCGTCACCATGTCGGTGAAGCGGACCTCTTCGCTGCGCGGCAGCGCCACGATCGCGCGGGCCTGCGACTCCGACAGCAGCGCGGTCAGATCGTCGAGGCCGTAGCGCTCCTTCAGCTCGTCCAGCACGATGCGGGCACCGGTGCCGAAGCGGGAGCAGGACTCCACCAGCGCCTGGAACAGGCCGCCCTGGGAGAGGTCGTGCGCGGCGTCGATGAGGCCGTCGCGGGAGCAGGACACGAGGATCTCGGCGAGCTCGCGCTCCGCGTCGAAGTCGACCTTCGGCGGCTGGCCGCCCAGGTGGTCGTGCACGGCGCCGGCCCAGGCCGACCCGGACAGCTCCTCAGCGGTGGAGCCGAGCAGGTAGATCGCCAGGCCCTCGTCCTTCCAGCCCGACGGCGTGCGGCGCGCAACATCATCGAACACGCCGAGGATGCCGACCACCGGGGTCGGGTGGATCGCGGAGTCGATGGTGCCGGGCTCACCGGTGGAGTTGTAGAGGGACACGTTGCCGCCGGTGACGGGGACCTCCAGGGTCCGGCACCCGTCGGCCAGGCCCGTGATGGCCTCCACCAGCTGCCACATGCGGTCCGGGTCCTCCGGGGAGCCGAAGTTCAGGCAGTCCGTGACCGCCATCGGCTGCGCACCGGTGGTGGCGACGTTGCGGTACGCCTCCACCAGCGACAGCTGCGCACCGGTGTACGGGTTCAGCATGGCGTAGCGGCCGTTCGCGTCGGTCGAGAGCGCGATGCCGCGGCCCGTCTCCTCATCCACGCGCAGCACGCCGGCGTCGTCCGGCATCGCCAGGGCGGTGTTGCCGCCCACGTAGCGGTCGTACTGATCGGTGACCCAGTGGGTCGAGGCCAGATTCGGGGACGTGGTCACGGTCCACAGCTGCTCCACCAGAGCGGCGGCATCCGCCGGACGCGGCAGCTTCTCAGCGGCGTCGGCCTCCAGCGCGTCCTGCCAGGAGGGACGGGCGTACGGGCGGTCGTAGACGGGGGAGTCGTGCGCGACCGTCTTCGGGTCCACATCGACGATGCGCTGGCCGCCGTGGTCGATGGTGAGGCGGCCATCGCCGGTGACCTCACCGATGACAGCGGACTCCACACCCCACTTGTCGGCGATCTCCAGGAAGCGGTCGAGCTTCTCGGGGGAGACCACCGCCATCATCCGCTCCTGCGATTCGCTCATGAGGATCTCGCCGGCGGTGAGGGACGGATCGCGCAGCAGGACCGTGTCGAGGTCCACGTGCATGCCGGAGTCGCCGTTGGAGGCGAGTTCGCTGGTGGCGCAGGAGATGCCGGCGGCGCCGAGGTCCTGGATGCCCTCCACGACCTCCTCGCGGTACATCTCCAGGCATGCTTCGATCAGCAGCTTCTCCATGAAGGGGTCGCCCACCTGCACAGAGGGGCGCTTCGCGGGACCCTCGTCATCGAAGGACTCGGAGGCGAGGATGGAGGCGCCGCCGATGCCGTCACCGCCGGTGCGGGCACCGAACAGGACCACCTTGTTGCCCACGCCCTCTGCGTTGGCGAGGTGGATGTCCTCGTGGCGCATCACGCCGATCGCGAGCGCATTGACGAGCGGATTGTCCTGGTAGCAGGGATCGAACACGGTCTCGCCGCCGATGTTCGGCAGGCCGAGGGAGTTGCCGTAGCCGCCCACACCGGCCACCACGCCCTCCACCACGCGGGCGGTGTCCGGGTGGTCGATGGCGCCGAAGCGCAGCTGGTCCATCACCGCGACGGGGCGCGCACCCATGGAGATGATGTCGCGGACGATGCCGCCCACACCCGTTGCGGCGCCCTGGTACGGCTCCACGAAGCTCGGGTGGTTGTGGGACTCGACCTTGAAGGTGACGGCCCAGCCGTCGCCGATGTCGACCACGCCGGCGTTCTGACCGATCCCGACCAGGAGGTTCTTCTTCATCGCCTCCGTGGACTTCTCGCCGAACTGGGAGAGGTGTCTGCGGGAGGACTTGTACGAGCAGTGCTCCGACCACATGACCGAGTACATGGCGAGCTCGGCGTTCGTGGGGCGGCGGCCCAGGATCTCGCGGATCTTCTGGTACTCATCCCCCTTCAGACCGAGGTCGGCCCAGGGCTGCTGCTCATCAGGGGTGGCGGCAGCGTTCTCGACGGTGTCGATGTCAGGCATTGACGGAAGTGTCCTTTGGCTCGAGCGCATAGAAAACGGGGCTGGGTGCGGCCCGCAGCCGACCCAGCCCCATCCTACCCATGGGCGCAGCCCCGCCGAGCCCTCGGGTGCGGGGCGCTTCAGCGCGCCTGGTGCAGGGACTTCTCGCTCACCGGTGCGTTCCGGCTGGCGCGCTGCTGTCGGTAGTGCTCCTCCGCCTCATCCTGGCGCTCCCGCTCCGCGCCGAGCGCGATCGGGGCGCGCACATGCTCGGGCGCCAGATCGAACGCCGCCACGAGGTCCAGCGCCACCGGGCGCAGCTTCCACAGCAGGCGGTTGATGTACCCGCGCAGGGTGCGGCCGCGCTGCAGGGAGATATGCCCGTTCAGCAGGTACCACGACAGGTTCGCTTCGATGCGGGTGAGGGCGAACAAGTCCCGCAGGCGGAACATGACGTGCTGGGTCTGCTGGTCCTCGATGTCGTTGATGGCGGTGGTGAACGCGGTCCAGCGCACCAGGTCCGCGTGCGCCTTCGCCGCCTCCAGCATCTCCACCTGGTGGCGGTTCACCAGGGCGGCCGCCTCCTGCGGGCTCATCTTCGCGGCGGGACGCAGCGCCAGCGCCACCTCCTCCACGGTGGACTTCGCGCGGGCCGCCAGCATCGACTCCTGGAACTGGGGGTCGCGCATCGACAGGGCGGCGCGCTTCGCACTGCCGGCGTCCAGCGCGGTCTGCACCAGGCGGTTCCACGGGGTGTGGCGCTTGGAGAGGGCTTCGGCGCGACCGGCGATGAACCGGCCGATGCCGGCGCGGTCGATGCTCTTCATCTCCGAGGAGTAGTCAGCGAGCAGACGCTTCGCGACCAGCTGCAGCAGCACCGTGTTGTCGCCTTCGAAGGTGGCGTAGACGTCGAGGTCGGCGTGCAGGCCGACGAGGCGGTTCTCCGCCAGGAACCCCTGACCGCCGCACGCTTCGCGGCATTCCTGGATGGTGTCCAGAGCGAGCCGGGTCGACGTCGGCTTCAGCGTGGCGGCGAGGGTCTCGAGGTCCTCGCGGGCCTCGGGAGTGTCTCCCTCGCCGGAGAACACGTCGTCGTAGGCGCGCAGCAGCTCGTCGTGCGCGAACTGCCCGGCGTAGGTCTCCGCCAGCGCCGGCAGCAGTCGGTTGAGGTGGGACTGGTAGTCCATCAGCACCGTCTCGCGGTTGGGGTCCGCGGAGGTGAACTGGCGGCGCTGCGAGGCGTAGGTGATGGCGATGGCCAGCGCCAGCTGGGTGGCGCGCAGAGCGGAGCCGTCCAGTGACACGCGGCCCTGCACGAGGGTGCCGAGCATGGTGAAGAATCGGCGTCCGGGGGATTCGATGGGGGAGGTGTAGACCCCGTCGGCGTCCACATCGCCGTAGCGGTTCAGCAGGTTGGTGCGGGGGATGCGGACGTTCTCGAACGCAAATCGGCCGTTGTCGATGCCGTTGAGGCCGCCCTTCGGGCCATCGTCCTCGGACCGGATGCCGGGCAGCAGCTCGCCGTTCTCGTCCCGCACGGGCACGAAGAAGCAGTGCACCCCGTGGTCCACGCCGCGGGTGATGAGGCGGGCGAACACGGTGGCGGCGCGGGCGTGGCAGGCGGCGTTGCCGAGGTAGTCCTTCCACGCGGCCCGGAACGGGGTGTTGATGACGAACTCGTCGGTCTCGGGATCGAACGTGGCGGTGGTGGCGAGGGCCTGGACGTTGGAGCCGTGGCCGATCTCGGTCATGGCGAACGCGCCGGGCAGGCGCATCGCCATGGCGTCCGGCACCCAGCGGCGATGGTGCTCTTCGCTGCCGAGCTGAACGATGGCGGAGGTGAACAGGCCGAACTGCACACCGGACTTGATCTGCAGGGACGGGGAGGCGACCACGATCTCCTCGAACTGGGCGACGTTGTCCCCCTGCTTGTTGGGGCCGCCGAGGGTGGTGGGGACCATGTTGTCTGCGACCCCCATCTCCGCCATGAGGTGCAGCTGCTCAAGGACGCGCTCGCGGTGCTGGGCGACGGTCTGGTCGAGGTGGTCGTGGAGGCGCTCGTCCTTCATGCGCTCGCGGGCGAGGCGGCGCGAGTCGGCGTAGGTGCCGAGCAGGAGGTCGGTGAGCAGGGGGACGTCCACCTGCAGCGGTTCGTCGCTGTAGGGAGGGGCGACGGGGGCGGTGGTCTCGGGTTGCTCAGCGGTGAGCGCCCTGATGCTGTCGGTGATCGGCATGGCGGTCCTTTCAGTGCGTGTGTGTCACTCGGTGGGCGGGCCGGCGAGCAGCCACGTCACGAGGTGGTCGGCGATGTCATCGGGGGTCTTCTCGAACAGGGCATCGCCCTCGCGGGCGCGGATCCACTGGCTGGTGACGCCCTGGACGAAGCTGACGGCGCCGCTGGCCCACAGGGTGCGGGCCTGGGCGTCGATCGACTGGGGAAGGGAGGCGGCTACGAGGCGGCCCACAGAGGTGAGGAAGTGGTTGAGCCCGGCACTGGGCTGCACCACGAACTCGTAGAGGTTGCGGGAGGTGGCGGCGGTGTGCACGAACGAGGTGGTCATGGCGCGGATGGAGGTCTCGGCCGACGGGTGCTCATCGTTCGTGGCGCGCAGGACGCGGGTGAGCTGCTGGACCATCTCGTTGAGGATCTGCACGCCGAGGGCGCGCTGCAGTTCGGCCTTGTCCTTGAAGTAGCGGTAGACGATGGACTTCGAGGTTCCAGAGGCGACGGCGATGTCCTCCATGGTGAGGGAGGGGCCCTGGCGATGGATCTCGGTGCGGGCGACTGCCAGCAGCTCGGAGCGGCGCTGTTCGCGGTGGCGGGCCCACCGGGTGGAGCGGCCGTCGGGCTGAGGGGCTTGCGCGTTCGTGTTCACGAAACCTAGAGTATCAAGTACTGGCAGTACTATGTAAAGAGGTCATTGTGACAGCTCCTCAGAACGCCCCGCGCCGCGTGCACGTCCTCGGCGGCAACCGCATCCCCTTCGGCAAGATCGGTGGCGCCTACCGCGGCGTCTCCAACCGCGACATGATGACCGCCGCCCTCGACGGCCTCATCGCCCGGTACTCCCTCCAGAACGAACGCATCGGCGAAGTCGCCGGCGGCGCCGTCCTCAAACGAGCAGCGGACTTCAACCTCACCCGCGAAAGCGTCCTCGGCACCGCACTGGACCCCCACACCCCGGCGATCGACATGCAGAAGGCCTGCGCCACGGGCCTCGAGACCCTCAACTTCGTCACCGCGAAGATCCGTCTCGGCCAGATCGACTCCGGCATCGCCGGCGGCGTCGACTCCGCCTCCGATGCCCCCATCGAAGTGTCCGACTCCCTGCGCCGCAAGCTCCACACCCTCTCCCGCGCGAAGACGGCAGGCCAGCGCCTCAGCCTCGTGGGCTCCCTGCGCCCGTCAGACTTCGCCCCCCTCGCCCCGCGCAATAGTGAGCCGCGCACGGGCCTGTCCATGGGTGAGCACCAGGCGATCACCACCCGCGAATGGGGCATCACCCGCGAGGAGCAGGATGAGCTCGCCGCGGCCAGCCACAGGAACCTCGCCGCCGCTTACGAGGAGGGCTTCTTCGACACCCTCATGACCGGCTACCGCGGCTGCGGCCGGGACGAATTCCTCCGCCCCGACACCACCGTGGAGAAGCTCGCCGGGCTGAAGACCGTCTTCGGCAAGGAGCAGGCCACCATGACGGCCGGCAACTCCACGGGCCTGTCCGACGGCGCCTCCGCGGTCCTCGTCGGCACCGAGGAATGGGCCGCCGCCAGGGGCCTGACCCCGCTCGCGGAGGTCGTCGACTTCCGCGCCGCCGCCACCGACTACGTCCACGGCGACGAGGGCCTCCTCATGGCCCCGGTGGAGGCGATGCCGCGACTGCTCGCCGACAACGGCCTCACCATCGACGACATCGACTTCTTCGAGATCCACGAGGCGTTCGCCGGCACCGTCCTGTCCACCCTGAAGGCATGGGAGTCGCGCGAGTACATGGTGGACCGCCTCGGCTTCGACGACGTGCTCGGCACGGTCCCGCGCGAGAAGCTCAACGTGAAGGGCTCGTCGCTGGCCGCCGGGCACCCTTTCGCCGCCACAGGCGGCCGCATCGTCGCGTCGCTGGCCACCATGCTCCGCACCGCAGCGGACGACACCGGCCGCACCCAGCGCGGCGTCATCAGCGTGTGCGCCGCCTCCGGGCAGGGCGTGGTGTGCCTGCTGCAGGCCGAGCCCGTCGGACAGGAGGACAAGTGATGGCCGCCCCCAACCTGTACGGCTCGTTCGTGAAGAGCCCCGTCGGCGGTCTGCTGGCGAAGCAGCTCGGCCTGCCCAGGCCCGCCCACCTGCCCCGCCGCGCAGACCGCGACGAGCTCGTCCTCAGCCCCGCCGTCGTCCTCGGCGACTCGACCGGCGCTGACGACATCGCCGCCCGCCTGCTCGACTGGGGCGCGGATGTGCGCCGCCGCGCCGACGACACCGGCAGCGTCGGCTCCCTCCTGCTCGTCCTCGACGACCTGCGCCGCCCCGAGGACATCGCGGGCCTCATCCAGCAGGCCCGCGCCGCCGTGAAGAAGCTGCAGCCCGGCGGCCGCATCATCACCGTCTCCCGCACCCCCGACGGCGCCGATCCCGTGGTCGACTCCGCCCGGGGCGCCGTCGAGGGCCTGCTGCGCTCGCTCGGTCACGAGGTGCGCCGCGGCGCCACCGCCAACGGCATCCAGGTCGCGCCCGAGTTCCCGCTCAGCGCCGTCAGCGTGGAGCACGCCCTGCGGTTCTTCCTCTCGGCCCGCTCCGCTTTCGTGGACGGGCAGCTGCTGCGGATCGATGCCGACACCGGCACCGCCCCCGCCGACTGGAATCAGCCGCTGGCCGGCCGCACCATCGTGGTCACCGGCGCCGCCCGCGGCATCGGCGAAGCGATCGCCCGCACCCTCGCCGCCGACGGCGCCGACCTCATCCTGGTCGACATGATGAACGCCGGCACCGAGCTCTCCCGCCTCGCCACCGAACTCGGTGGTCGCCCCGTCCTCGCGGACGTCACTCAGGAGCGCACGACCGCCGCCCTCATCGCCGCGGCCGACGGGAGCCCGATCGACGGAGTGGTCCACAACGCCGGCATCACCCGCGACAAACTGTTCGCGAACATGACGCAGGACCGCTGGGAGGCCGTCATCGCCGTGAACCTCCGCTCGCAGCTGGCGATCACCCGCGCCCTGCGGGATGAGGATGCGCTCGGCGCCGACTACCGCCACGTGGGCATCGCCTCCACCTCCGGCATCGCCGGCAACCGCGGCCAGACCAACTACGCCGCCTCCAAGGCCGGTGTGATGGCGTACGTGGACGCGCTCGCCGGCGACCTCGCCGAATCCGGCGGCACGGCGAACGCGGTCGCGCCCGGGTTCATCGAAACGGAGATGACCGCGACGATGCCCGTGGTGACGCGCGAGGTGGCGCGCCTGCTGAACTCCCTCCACCAGGGCGGCCTGCCGCAGGACGTGGCCGAGGCGGTCGCGTTCCTGCTCTCGCCCGCCGCCGGTGGCATCCGCGGGGAGACGCTGCGGGTGTGCGGCCAGAACCTTGTGGGACGGTGATCCCATGAGCGTCCGTGAACTCTCCAGCGTCCCCAGCTTCCCCGCGATCTGGGCGGCCGCGCTCGGCCGCCCACCGCTGGTGCCCCGCGCCACCAGTCTGCCGAAGCGCCGCTACCGGGTCCGGGGAGTGAAAGTCGGGGCGGAGCAGTCCGCCCGGTTCGACCACCTGGTGGGCGCCGCGGCGTCCGACTACGTCCACCCGGGCCTTCTGCATGTGCTCGCGTTCCCGGTGTCGCTGTCGCTGATGGCACATCCGCGGTTCCCGTTCCCGCTGCTGGGGCTCGTGCACGTGAAGAACTCGATCCTGCAGCATCGCCCGGTGCGCGTAGGGGAGACGGTGGATGTGGAGTGCAGCGTGCGGAACATCCAGCCGCACCGCCGCGGCGCCACGTTCGAAGCGGTCTCGACCCTGTCCGCTGACGGGCAGATCGTCGCCACGGACGTCTCCACCTATCTGGCCCGCGGGGAGACCGCCCGAAAGATCGCCGCGCTGCAGGAGGAGGAGGGCGCGTCGGCCGACGGGTCCCGTTCCGAGGACCGTGCTGCGAAGCGTGAGGAGTTCCAGCCGCCGAAGCCGTCGGCCCGCTGGAAGCTCAATGGGGACACCGGCCGCCGGTACGCCGCGGTCGCCGGTGACGCCAACCCGATCCACATGTCCGCGCTGAGCGCGAAGGCGTTCGGGTTCCCGAAGGCGATCGCGCACGGAATGTACACGGCCTCGCGTGCGTTCGCGGAGGCCCGGCCGGACCTGTCGGTGCCGCTGAAGTGGGACGTGGAGTTCGCCGCTCCGGTGCTCATCCCCGGCACCGTGTGGCTCAGCTTCGAGAACGACGACAGCAGCCGAGTGTACGGCGCTCGCGGTCACGCTGGTGGGGCCGAGAGCGGGAGCGCCGCCGGGGCCGGGAGCGCTTCCGGGGGCGGCCGACGGGTCACCCGATTCACCGGGTTCAGCGCACCGAAGCCGGACCGCCCCTCGAAGCTGCACTTCACCGGAACCGTGGAGCTGTTCGGCTGAGCCCGTCGGCCAGGTCCCCGGCCCACCCCGCCACAGAATTCGACGGATGTTCCGTATTCGCCGCGAATAGCGAACATCCGTCGAATTCTGTCTGCCCGCCCCCGCGACCAGGCCAGGCAGCCGGCCCCGAGCCCCATTTCCAGCGCTGAATCTGCTCCCCCGGACACGCCCCGGGCGGGGCGACGGCCGAGTGCTGCAAACCGGCAGGAAGGGCCCAGACATCTTCGAGATAGTGGCGACACCAGTAAGGCGCGTCACAAAGGAGTATCGATGCCCCTGTACGAGTTCAGCTGCGACGGCGGCCACCTCACCGAGAAGCTGCTGCCGATCAGCTCGGAGACTCGATCGATTGCGTGTCCGGCCTGCGATGGGGAGGCGACTCGGCGCATCAGCGCCCCCGCGGTCTCCACCGCGGACCCCACCCGCATGAAGCTGATGGACTCCACGCAGGCCACCGCGCATCAGCCGCAGGTGGTCTCGAGCGTCCCCAGCGGACCGTCTCAGCGCTCCACCCCGGTCACTCGGAACCCGCAGCACCAGAAGCTGCCCCGGCCGTGACCTGGGCCGTGCCCCAGCACTGAGGCCCACCCTCCGGATTCCAACCCCTCCCCAAAGGAAGGCCACCATGCCGAAGAATCTGTTCCCCCTCGATTCGTCCAAGAAGTTCACCGAGCAGGAGAAGATCGGCCACAACCGCTGGCACCCCGACATCCCCGCGCAGGTCACCGTCAAGCCCGGCGACACCTTCCGCGTGGACTGCCGCGAGTGGTTCGACGGCCACATCAAGAACGACGACTCCGCTGAGGACATCGCCACCGCGCCGCTGCACACTGTGCACACCCTGTCCGGCCCATTCCGGATCGAGGGTGCGAAGCCGGGTGACCTCCTCATCGTCGATATCGTCGACGTGGGCCCGATCCCGCAGGAGGAGGGTCCGCTCGCCGGCCAGGGCTGGGGCTACACCGGCATCTTCGCGAAGAAGAACGGCGGCTCCTTCCTCACCGACCAGTTCCCCGACGCGTACAAGGCCGTGTGGGACTTCCAGGGCGGCACCTGCACCTCCCGCCACGTGCCGGGCGTGAAGTTCACCGGCATTGTGCACCCGGGTCTGATGGGCACCGCGCCCTCGGCCGAGCTGCTGAAGAAGTGGAACAAGCGCGAGGGCGACCTCATCGCGACCGACCCGAACCGCGTTCCGGCCCTGGCGCTCCCGCCGGAGCCGAACGGTGCCGTCCTCGGCAGCCTCGGGGGCGAGGAGTTCGACCGTGTCGCCTCCGAGGGTGCGCGCACCGCACCGCCGCGTGAGAACGGCGGCAACCAGGACATCAAGAACCTGACCAAGGGCACTCGCGTGTTCTACCCCGTGTTCGTGGACGGCGCGAACTTCTCCGTGGGCGACCTGCACTTCTCGCAGGGCGACGGTGAGATCACCTTCTGCGGCGGCATCGAGATGGGCGGCTTCATCGACCTGCACGTGGATGTGATCCCGGGCGGTATGGAGAAGTACGGCGTGAAGGAGAACGCGATCTTCATGCCGGGCAACACTCCGCCTCAGCACAGCCAGTGGCTGAGCTTCTCCGGCACGTCCGTCACCCTTGACGGCGAGCAGCGCTACCTCGACTCGCACCTGGCATACCAGCGGGCGTGCCTGCATGCGATCGAGTACCTGTCCACGTTCGGCTGGTCGAAGGAGCAGGCGTACCTGCTGCTGGGCGCGGCACCGATCGAGGGCCGCTTCTCCGGCGTGGTGGACATCCCGAACGCCTGCGCGACCGTGTACCTGCCGCTGGACATCTTCGACATCGACATCCGCCCGACCGCGGGCGACGTCCCGACGATCGATCCGGGCATCGGCGCGCCGAAGTTCGAGGTGAAGTGATCCGGTGAAGCGACCAGTCCGCGGCGTCTGAAGCGCCGGGGCTGATCGCGTGAGCTCCCCCGAGGGCGGGGTCGGCGGCGAAGGCCGCCGGCCCCGCCCTGTTCTGTGCGCCGGGAGGAGCCGGGCAGGGGAGAGCCCGTCCGCGGGGTCCCGGGATGTGACGTCGCGCTTGCTGAGTCGTCATCGGGAGCCATCTGCCGACATCTGCTTATGGGGGGCATAAGCAATCTGTGTAGTGTGTCGGCGTCCGGCCCGCGGCGGCGACCCGCCGCGGGCATCCTCATCACCGACCCCAAGGAGCCCTCCTCATGCTTCTCACCGGACTCGCCGTCGGCGTCGTCCTCGGCTTCGTCTTCCAACGCGGCCGGTTCTGCGTCACCGGCGCATTCCGCGACGTGTGGCTCAGCCGCTCGCTGCGCTGGCTCACCGCCTTCCTCGTCGCCGTCACCATCCAGGCGGTCATCGTCAACGTCCTCATCGGCGCGGACATCATCCACCCGGAGATCCCGAAGCTCGCGCTGCTCGGCGTCGCCGCCGGGTCCTTCCTCTTCGGCATCGGCATCGTCCTCGCCGGCGGGTGCGCCACCGGCACCTACTACCGCTCCGGTGAGGGCCTCATCGGCTCCTGGATCGCGCTCGGCCTCTACGCCTTCACCGCGTCCGTGATGAAGTTCGGCGCGGGTCAGCAGATCACCGACTCCCTGCGCGACACCTCCACCCAGGCCACCACCATCCACGGCACCCTCGGTGTGCCGGTGTGGGTGCCGCTGGGCCTGCTCAGCATCGTCACGATCGCGCTCGTGGCGCGTCAGCTGTCCCGCCCGGCCCCGAGCTTCGTGGGGCTGCCCGCGAAGCGGACCGGGCTTGCGCACCTGCTTCTGGAGAAGCCGTGGGCGCCGCTGGCGACCGCTGTTGTGGTGGGCCTCATCGCCGCCGCCGCGTTCCCGCTGTCGGAGGCGGCTGGCCGTCCCGGCGGCCTGGGGATCACGACCCCGTCGGCGAAGATCGTCCAGATGCTCACCGCCGGTGACGTCTCGACGCTCGACTGGGGCGTGCTGTTCGTCCTCGGGCTCATCCCCGGGTCCTACATCGCCGCGAAGGCGTCCGGTGAGTTCCGCCTGCGCGCCCCGGACGCGCGCACCGCTGTGCGCGCGGTCATCGGCGGTGTGCTGATGGGTGCAGGCGCGGCCATCGCCGGTGGCTGCACCATCGGCAACTCCCTGGTGGAGACCGCGCTGTTCTCCTGGCAGGGCTGGATCGCATTCATGTTCACCTTCCTCGGCGTCGGCGCAGCCTCCCGCCTGTTCATCGTCACGCACCGCCGCGTCGGGGCCGAGCCCGTCCGCCTGCAGGCCGACGGGGCCGCATCGGACAAGCCCGCTGTGACGCTCGAACGCATCAGCTGACCCAACGACAGAAAGGACCGAGACCATGGGTTTCATTACGCTTCCCAAGCGCCGCCCCACCGTGGAGCGGCAGGTTCCGCAGAACCCGTCGGCCGCCCACGCGGACGCCGAAGCGCAGGCGCCGCAGACCGACTCGGGCGCCACCTACCGCCTCGACACCATCGGCCAGGTGTGCCCGTTCCCGCTGGTGGAGGCCAAGCGCGCCATCGAACAGATCGACCGCGGTGACCGTCTGCAGATCGACTTCGACTGCACCCAGGCCACCGACTCCATCCCCGCCTGGGCCGCATCCGCCGGCCACGACGTCACCGAGTTCCGTCAGCTGGATGCCGCCACCTGGTCGATCACCGTCCAGAAGGGATGAATCCAGTCGGGTGGGTCACACTGTCGGCATGGACGACCTCACCTCCCGCCTGCACGTGCTGCGCGGCCGCGAGGTCCCCCTCGGAGGGCCCCGCGGCATGACCGTCATGCGCACCCTGCCCCACCGCGACTGTTCGCTGGTGGGGCCGTGGTGCTTCGTGGACCAGTTCGGCCCAGATGACGTCTCCGCAACGGGCGGCATGCAGGTGGCGCGCCATCCCCACACGGGATTGGCGACGGTCTCCTGGCTGTTCGAAGGGGCGATCACGCACCGCGACTCGATCGGCTCGCATGTTCTGGTCACCCCAGGCGCGGTCGATGTCATGACCGCCGGTCGCGGCATCACGCACTCCGAATTCACCACGAACGACACCACCACCCTGCACGGAGTGCAGCTGTGGTTCGCGCAGCCCGATGCCCAGCGCTTCGGCGACCCGGCGTTCGCGCTCGCCTCCACCGAACGGATCGAAGCCGACGCCTTCGCGCTGCGCGCCGGGTTCGGCGAGCATTCGGTGACCGGCCCGGGTGACCAGGTTGTCACGGCCCGCGGCGACCTGCAGATGGGCGTCCCGCTCGACTTCCTCGAGATCACGCTCGACCCCGACATCGAGGTCACCGCTCACCTGGATGCGGGGCACGAGTACGCGGTCGTGGTGGACCGAGGGCCCGTCACGGTCGGGGCGGGGGAGCGTCCCGTGGTGGAGGCCGACGGGTACGACCTCGTCCTGGTCCCCGAACGCTCCGAGTCGGTGCGGCTCACGGCAGGGGAGGCCGGGGCGCGCGTGCTGCTGATCGGCGGGGAACCGCTCGGTGAGGACATCGTGATGTGGTGGAACTTCGTGGGCCGCTCCCACGAGGAGATCGCCGAGTTCCGTGCCCGCTACCAGCAGGAGATGGGCTTCGAAGGCGCCGACGGCGAGGCACTCGACCCCGACTCGGACGCAGCGCGGCCGGCGACTGAGGGGGACCTGCTGTTCGGGACGTTCCCTCCGAACACGCCGCGGCCGCTGCCGGCACCGCGCCTGCCCGGTGGGCGTCTGCGGTTACGCGGGCGCCGCCCCCAGGAGCGTCGCGAGGGCCGAGGCACGTAGTCTCGGGGCATGACCGACGCTTCCCGCTCCGCCGCGCACTCGTTCATCGCCGACTCCGCTGACGCCCCGGCCTTGGCCGCCACCGCTCCTGACGCGCTCGAGCGCCTCATCCTGCACGACGCCTTCGGCGACGCCGCTGACTCCGCGGATGGCGATGCCGCCCCGGCAAGCAGCGGCGATGCCTCAGCGGGGGATGTGCTCGTGCTCGGTGACGACACCGGCGCTCTCACCCTCGGCACTCTCCAGCACGCGGCCGCGGCGCGGGTGATCGTCCGCTGCGGCGCCGTCGACGCGGCGCAGCGTGTGCGCGTCGCAGCCGACCAGGCGGGGCCGGAGGTCGCGGGCCGCGTGGTCGTGGTCGGCCTCGACACCGACCTCCCGGGTGGGGCCGAGCTGGTGCCGGCATCCGTCGGCCCCCGCATCACCACCGCCCTCGGGCGGCTCCCGAAATCGCTCGCCGAGCTCGACCTGCTCGCCCGCGGCACCGCAGCGATCGCGGCCGACGGGGCCCGGCTTGTTCTCGGCGGCAACCAGAAGCACATGGCCCGCTCCATGAACGACGTCCTCGCCGGCGCGTTCGAGAACGTCCGCGGAGGCTTCGGCAAGGGCAAGCACCGCTGCCTCATCGCGACCGGCCCCATCGCCGGTGCGGCGGCGCATGAGGCGCAGCGGCAGGAGGTGCTCGGCGTCGGCATGCTGACCGGTTTCGGCGGTGTGTTCTCCGGTGCGAAGCCCGACCGCGGCGGCTCCGCTCTCGCTGACCAGGCGATCCGCTGGCTCACGGCCCGGAGCGAGCGTGCGGCCGGCGCGGAGAACGGGGGAGGGGCCGACGGGGCCGCCCCCGCGCGGGTGCTGGACCTCGGCTGCGGCAACGGCCTGGTGTCACTGCGCCTGTTGCACGCCGCTGCGACGAAGCACGGCCCTGGTGCAGCGAAGCGCGGCGACAAGGCGAGAGATGGGGGAGCGGCTGCTCTTGACGTCACCGCTACTGATCACCAGATCGACGCGGTCCGCTCCGCTGAGTCCACGCTCGCCCGCTACCGTGACCGCGCCCGCGTCACTTGGGATGATGCCGCCTCGCAGGTCGAGGACGCCTCGATGGACCTGGTGCTGCTCAACCCGCCGTTCCATGAGGGCGCCCGCATCGATATGACGCTCGTGCAGGGCCTGCTGGATGCTGCGCAGCGTGTGCTGGTGGACAGTGGTGAACTGCTGTTCGTGCACAACTCCCACCTGCGGTATCGGCCGGCGCTGGAGGCGCGGTTCGCGTCGGTGAACGAACTGCATCGCGACCGCATGTTCACGGTGCTGCGCGCCGTGAAGTGACCGCGCTCGCGGTGCTGCGCGCGCAGAAGTGAGCCCATCGGGCGGGCTGACCCCGTCGAGCCGCCAACACAGAAGCGCCGGCCTGTTCCCCGTTGAGTGGGGAGCGGGCCGGCGCTTCGTCACGTGCGCCGCGCGGTTGCGCGAGCGCTGAGGCCAGACGGGCCTCGAGTGTCGGCGGTGCCTGGTGTATCAGCGGTGCTTCTTGCCGGTGGCGGCAACGAACAGCAGGCCGCCGGCCATCGCGAGGTTCTTCTGGAACTGCAGTCGCTGCTGGGTCTTCTCGTCCTTGTCCGTGGACTCCCAGAAGGCGTGGCCCGCGAGAGTGGTCGGGACGAGGGCGCCGAGAACAGCGAGCGACGCGAGGCGCGGGACGATGCCGAGAGCGAGGGCGGTGCCGCCCGCAACCATGGTGCCGGAGCTGGCGCGGACCATGGTGGCGGCGCCGTACTGCTGGGTCTGCTCCGGCATCCACGCCTTGAGCTTGTCCTCGACCATGGGGGCCATGGCGTCGGCGTTCTTGAACGTGTTGTAGCCGTTGTTGATGAACATGGAGGCGAGGCCGGCCCTGCCGATGGCGCGAAGGAGCTTGCTCATGGTCACGTCCTTTCAGACGGATCGTCGAAGTGTTGGACGATACCGAATCGTAATCAGGCGGTCTCCACTGTCGCTGGGTGGTAGGGGCGGAGCGGACTCCCGTTGAATGCGTTTCAGCGCCCATTCCGACGAGAATGAGCGCTGAAACGCATGGAACCGGGCTCTGCCGGTCGGGCTGGCCAGCGGGGGCCGGGCCGGGCCGTCGTCAGTTCGCGGCGACGAGCGAGGTCAGCACGGAGCTGAAGAAGCGGGCGCCGTCGGTGCCGGAGCGGGTGCCCTCACCGGGCATATCCGGGCCGAAGCCCGCCTCCACCGCGTGCTCCGGATGCGGCATGAGGCCCACCACGTTGCCCCATTCGTTGGTGATGCCCGCGATCGCGTTCACCGAGCCGTTCGGATTCTCCTCGAACCCGGCGGGGCCGTGGGTCGCGCCCTCCACGTAGCGGAACACCACGCGGTTCTCCGCCTCGAGCATGTCCAGGGTCCGCTGGTCGGCCACGTACTGGCCGTCCTGGTTCTTCAGGGGGATGCGGATGACCTCACCGTCCGTGTAGTCCGTGGTCCAGGCGGTGCGGGAGGTCTCCACGCGCAGCGGCTGGTCACGGCAGATGAAGGTACGGTGCGCGTTCTTGATCATCGAACCGGGCAGCAGGTGCGTCTCGGTGAGGATCTGGAAGCCGTTGCAGATGCCGAGGACCGGCATCCCGCCCTTCGCGGCATCGACCACGCGCTCCATCACGGGAGCGAAGCGGGAGATGGCGCCGGCGCGCAGGTAGTCGCCGTAGGAGAAGCCGCCGGGGAGGATGATCGCGTCCACGCCGTGGAGGTCGTCCTCGTTGTGCCACAGGGCCACCGGCTCAGCGCCTGCGAGCTTCACGGCGCGCAGGGCGTCGCGGTCGTCGAGCGTGCCCGGGAAGGTGACAACACCGATCTTCGGCATCAGGCGGTCTCCTCAGCCACGCGCACGGACACGACGTCCTCGATCACCGGGTTCGACAGCAGCGTCTCGGCTGCGCTGCGGACCTCGGCGAGCTTCGCCTCATCGACGGTGCCGTCGACCTCGAGCTCGAAGCGCTTGCCCTGGCGGACGGAGGAGATGCCGTCGAAGCCCAGGCGGGGCAGCGCACCGGCGACAGCCTTCCCCTGGGGGTCGAGGATCTCCGGCTTGAGCATCACGTCAACAATCACGCGTGGCATTCAGTTCTCCCTGCTCTGCGCGGCTCACAGGCGTTTCCGCGCATCATTCTCTGCGGTCTCTCCTAGTCTATTGCCAGGAAGGGAGTTGTTCGACTCATGCGTGTCACACATTTCAAGCACTCCGCGCTGCTGCTGGACTACCCCGGGACCCGCATCATCGTGGACCCCGGCAATCTCGCCGACCCAGCACTCCTGCAGACCACCGGGATCACCGCTGTGCTCGTCTCCCACCAGCACCCGGACCATGTGACCCTCGACAACCTGCAGGTGCTGGTCGACCAGAACCCGTCGGCCGATCTCTTCCTCGAAGCCGGCGCGTACGAGGAGATGCGCCAGCAGGCCGGCCCCGGCAGCCTCGGCGATTCGATGCGGCGCGTGGAACCCGGCAAGCAGTTCCAGGTCGGCACCAGCTTCGGCGGCCAGGTGACGGTCACGATCCGCGCCGTGGGCGGCGAGCACGCCACCATCCACCCCGATATCCCCAGCGTGGGCAACGTCGGGTACGTGTTCGAGGCCGACGGGTTCCCCACCGTGGGACACACCGGGGACAGCCTGGAGCCGCTGGATGACTGGCGCGGCATCGACGCCCTCAGCTTCCCGGTCTGCGCGCCGTGGTCGAAGATGCAGGAGACCATCGACTTCCTGCGCGAGGTGAAGCCCGCCATCGGCATGCCGGTCCATGACGCGATCGCCTCCCCGGCGGGGCGTGAGATCTTCATGCGGCAGGCCACGAACCTCGCACCCGAGGGCACGGAGGTGCGGGACTGGCCGGTGGACGGAGTGATCGTGCTGGGCCGCAAGGTGAGCGAGACCAGCCACAAGTGGCGCCCGTGGACGGGGGACCCGGACGACTGAGCCCGACCCCCAGTCCGGAGGTTACCTGAGGGAAACCTTCTGGTTCGGTTCTTGTCAACGCCCTTCTGTAGCGTCACGCAGGCGTTCCTGACCCCGCACAGAAGGCATCCCTCCATGCTCTCCCGTCGCACCCGCATCAGCGCGGCAGCACTGACCCTGTCAGCGGCCGCCGCCGTCGGCCTCGTCCCCGCCAGCACCGCTGCCGTGCCCTCTGCGGCCAGCTCCGTCGGCGCCGCCCCGACCGCGCCCACGCTCGGCGCCGCCGCCTCGAAGAAGACCAAGCCCGTCACCAACGCCGTCACCGGCACCATCCCCGCCGACGCGTTCGACGAGGAGAGCGGCCTGCCCGCCGACGTGCAGATCGCAGGCCGCACCGCGGTCAAGGACCCCCTCACCCCGGGCGATCACCGCAGCGCCGACACCCCCGCCGCCGCGCCCGGCGACCTGCCGGTGATCCGCGCCGACCTCGCCGCAGCCGACGGGAACGCCCTCACCTGGAGCGGCACCGTTGACCCCGCCCGCAGCGTCACCCTGCTCGCCCTCAACCACGACACCGGCCGCTACGAGGTCCTCGACACCGCTCGCGGCAGCGCCGACGGCGACACCGAACTGGCCGCCTCAGCCCCCGCGGGCACCATCTCGAACGGCCGCGCCACCGTGATGGTCGTCGGCACTGACCCGTTCGCCGACGACCTCGACGAGCCGGTCGACGACGCGTTCGAGAACACCGAGGGCTTCGACTTCTCGATCATGCACCTCACCGACACGCAGTACATCACCGAAGGCGCGACCAGCCGCCCCAGCCCGAAGGAGCGCCGCGTCTGGGAGAACGGCTACAAGGACACCTACCGCTGGCTCGCGAAGAACAAGGACAAGCACAAGATCGCCTTCGCCGCCCACACCGGTGACGTCATCGAGAACTGGCACCCCACCGACCCGTCCGGCCCGTACGGCACCCGCCGCGCCGAAGGCGAGTACCGCTTCGCCTCCGAAGCCGAGCGCATCGCCGACGACTCCGGCGTTCCCCACTCCGTCATCCCCGGCAACCACGACAACCGCGGCGGCAAGGACACCGGCCCGGACTCCATGTTCAACGAGCACTTCGGCCCGGACCGCTACAGGGCCCTCGAGCAGACCGACGGCTGGCGCGAACGCAGCGCCGAATACCACCCATGGAAGGAGGGCGACAACCAGAACAGCTACAACCTGTTCACCGCCTCCGGCCGCGACTTCATCGTCATCAACCTCGGCTACGACGTCACCGACGAAGAAGCCGACTGGGCGCACAGTGTCCTCCAGCAGTACCCCACCCGCAACGCCATCATCACCACGCACGCCAACGACAAGCCGTCGAAGCAGGCCGACGGGCGCGGCGACCACGACTCGCACGACGGTGAAGTCATCCGCAGCCGCATCGTGGAGAAGAACCCCAACGTGGCACTGGTCCTCTCCGGCCACGAGCACGGCGTGAACATCGCGGTGAACCGGAACGTGGGCCAGCCGGGCAACCACGTGGTGGAGCTGCTCGCCGACTACCAGTTCTACACGGTCGGCTCTGATGAGCTCGGCATCACCGATGTGGGCGGCTACCTGATCAACCGCCAGCTGCGCTTCGGTGCGAGCTACTTCCGCCTCCTCCAGTTCGATCTCGACCGCGGCGAGATGAGCGTGGACACCTACTCGCCGCTGCTGGACGACTTCGGCGCGAGTGAGCACGACAGCGCCAAGCGGTACAACGGCAAGGAGGACGACTTCCGCGTCCCGATCCAGTTCCAGGACCGCACCACCGCGTTCTCAGCCGACGGGTTCACCGCCGCCTGAGGCGGCGCCCCGCGCTGCCGCTCACAGAACAGCGGCCCACTGAGCATCTGCTCGGTGGGCCGCTGCGGTTCAGCGGTGCTGATATCAGTAGGTGGTGATGCCGCGGGCGCGGAAGACCTCCCGGGCGGCCTCCACCTGCTCGTTGGTGGGTGGGGGAGTGTCCTTCAGCTGGTAGGCGAGCCCCAGGTTCTCCCACTTGTCCTGCCCCATCTGGTGGAACGGCAGCACCTCCACCCGGGACACCGTGGACCAGCGGGACGCGATGTCCGCGACCTTCTCGATGTTCGCGGGATCATCGGTCAGGCCGGGTACGAGCACGAACCGCACCCAGATCTCGGTGCCGGCCTCTGCGAGGCGGTCACCGAACTCGATGGTGGGCTGCAGGTCGCGGCCCGTCACCGTCTTGTAGGTGTCCTCGTCGCCGCTCTTCACATCCAGCAGGACGAGGTCGATGCCCTCGAGCATCTGGTCACTGACATGCCGGCCGAGGAACCCGGAGGTGTCGATCGCGGTGTGCACGCCCATCTCGTGGGCAGCGTGCAGCAGGTTCGCGGCGAACGCCGGCTGCATCAGCACCTCTCCGCCGGACAGGGTGATGCCGCCGCCGGAGGCGCGGAACACCGAGCGGTACCGGCGGATCCGCTTCACCAGTTCGTCCAGGGAGATGTCCTGTCCGTCCCGCATCACCATCGTGTCCGGGTTGTGGCAGTACAGGCAGCGCAGCGGGCAGCCGGAGAAGAAGACGGTCAAGCGGGTGCCGGGGCCGTCCACCGCGGTGACCAGCTCCCACGAGTGGATGCTTGCGAGCTCACCGGCACGGATCGAGGCGAGGCGGTCAGGGCGGTCCAGGACCGTCTCCTCGAGTCCTTCGATGCCGGCGCCGAGGCGACGCTCGGCGCCGGTGAGCAGATCCACTGCGTGGGGCTGGTTCATCGGTTCCGCCTCAGGCGTTCTGGTGGAACGTGCGGTTGAGGACGTCCAGCTGCTGCTCGCGCGTGAGCTTCACGAAGTTCACGGCGTAGCCGGACACGCGAACCGTGAGGTTCGGGTAGTTCTCCGGGTTCTCCATCGCGTCCTCCAGGGTGTCCTTGTTCAGGACGTTGATGTTCGCGTGGTACAGGCCGGAATCCATGTTGTTCTCCGCGCGGTTGGCCTTCATCGAAGCCAGACGCTCCTCGAACGTGGGGACCATGTCGGTGTCTCCTGTCGTGGATGCTGCTGCTCGGTTGTTCTCGGTGGTGGTCATGTCAGTCCTCCTCCATGATGAAGCCGGCGTCCAGGATGCCGACCAGGTTTGTGATCCGCTCCTCCTCGGTGCGTCCGAGGCCCTGCGGGGTGATCGTGTTGGTCAGCGAAATGCCGTCCAGCGCGTCGTTGTAGTCGAGCTTGCCCACGCTCAGCATGGAGGCGACCATGCCGTGCGTGTCCATGCCGTTCGCGGGGTTCGCGCCCGGGGAGAACGGGGTGCCGGCGCGGTGGCCCGACGGGAAGTTGCCCGTCGCCTTGCCGTACACCACGTTGGACGTGATCGTCAGGACCGACTGGGTCGGGATCGCGTCGCGGTACATCGGAATCGCGTTGATCTTCTGCATCACGGTGTGCACGATCGTCGCCGCGATGTCGTCAGCGCGGTCATCGTCGTTGCCGTACGCGGGGAAGTCGCCCTCCGTGCGGTAGTCGACGATCAGACCGGTCTCGTCACGGATCGGGGTGACCTTCGCGTACTTGATCGCGGACAGGGAGTCCGCCACGATCGACAGGCCGGCGATACCGCAGCCCATCGTGCGGATGATCTCCGAATCGTGCAGCGCCATCTCGATCGCTTCGTACGCGTACTTGTCGTGCGCGTAGTGGATGATGTTCAGCGCCTCCACGTAGGTGCCGACCACCCAGTCGAGCATGAGCTCGTACTTCTGCCACACCTCGTCGAAGTCCAGCGGTCCGTCGCCCTCGATCGGGGTGTGCAGGCCCGGTTCGGTGACCTGCTTGCCGGTGACCTCGTCGCGGCCGCCGTTGATGGCGTACAGCAGCGCCTTGCCGGCGTTGACGCGGGCGCCGAAGAACTGCATCTGCTTGCCGACCTTCATCGGGGACACGCAGCACGCGATCGCGGCGTCATCGCCCCAGCGGCCCCGGATCTGCTGATCCGACTCGTACTGGATCGAGGACGTCTCGATCGAGATCGCCGAGCAGAACTCCTTGTAGCCGGCCGGCAGCTCCGGGTCCCAGAAGATCGTGATGTTCGGCTCCGGGGCCGGGCCGAGGTTCCTCAGCGTCTGCAGCAGGCGGAATGAGGTCTTCGTGACCTGGGCGCGCCCGTCGGAGGAGAAGCCGCCGTCGGACCAGGTCGCCCAGTAGGGGTCACCGGAGAAGATCTGGTCGTAGTCGATGGTGCGCAGGAACCGCACGATGCGCAGCTTGATCACGAACTGGTCGATGATCTCCTGCGCCTGCTCCTCGGTGAGGGTGCCGGCGGCGAGGTCGCGCTCGAAGTAGATGTCGAAGAACGGGGAGAGGCGGCCGATGGACATGGCGGCGCCGTCCTGGCTCTTCACCGCGCCGAGGTACGCCATGTACGTCCACTGCACGGCCTCGTGGGCGTTCTCCGCAGGGCGGCGCACATCGATGCCGTACAGGTCGCCGAGGGTGATCAGCTTCTTCAGCGCCTTGATCTGCTCGGAGTGCTCCTCACGGTAGCGGGCCCAGTGCTCGGAGAAGCCGAGGTCCGCCACGGCGTCCTTCGCGCGCATCTTGTCCTCGATGAGGCGGTCCACGCCGTAGAGGGCGACCCGGCGGTAGTCGCCAATGATGCGGCCGCGGCCGTAGGCGTCGGGCAGGCCGGTGATGATGTGGCTGGAGCGGGCAGCGCGGATGCGCGGGGTGTAGATGTCGAAGACGCCGTCGTTGTGGGTCTTGCGGTACTTCGTGAAGACCTTCTTGACGTCCTCGTCCACCTCCTTGCCGGCCTCCTTGATGGCGGTCTCCACCATGCGCCAACCGCCGTTGGGCATCATGGCGCGCTTGAGGGGCACATCGGTCTGCAGGCCGACCACCACGTCGTCGTCCTCGCTGATGTAGCCGGCGGGGAAGGCATCGATGTCGGCGGGGGTGTGGGTGTCGACGTCGTAGACGCGGCGCTTGCGCTCCTCGGAGAGGTACTCCTTCTCCAGGGTGTCCCACACGCGCAGGGTCTTGTCGGTCGGGCCGGAGAGGAACGAGGCGTCGCCCTCGTAGGTGCGGTAGTTGCGCTGGATGAAGTCGCGCACATCGATCTGCTCGGTCCAGTCACCGGTGGTGAAGCCGTCCCATGCCCTCGCGGTGCCCTCCGGCGCAGCCGTGCCGGGCGTGGGGGCCTTGTTGTCAGTGGCAGTCATCGCAGTCGGTTCCCTTCCTCTGCTCTCTGGTGCACCACCAGGCTATGGGGCCGGATCGAGAGGATGGTGGGACCAACGGCATGCAGGGCGGCCCCCGTCACGTGATGTGACGAGGGCCTGCGGATTCACTTCTTCTTCGCTGCCCTCTTCATCGCCTGCTTCGTCTCCCGCACGGCGATGAGCGACTCCGGCGAGGTGATGTCGGCGACGCTGAGGGTGGTGCCGTCGGCGCCGTAGTCACCGGCTGCCTCCCGCCACCCCTCACCGGTGTAGCCGTACTGCTTGCCGAGCAGGGCGAGGAAGATGCGGGACTTCTGGTCACCGAAGCCGGGCAGGGCCTTCAACCGTTTGAGGACCTCGCGGCCGTCCGGGTCGCCGTCGGTCCACAGCGCGGCGGCGTCACCGTCGTAGTCCTCGATGATCTGACGGCACAGCTTCTGCACACGCTCCGCCATCGACTTCGGGAATCGGTGCACCGCGGGGGTTTCGCGGAACGCTGCGAGGAACTGCTCGGGGTCCTGGTCGGCGATGGTGGCGGCGTCGAGGGCACCGACGCGCTGCTGCAGTTTGAGCGGGCCGGCGAACGCGGTCTCCATCGGGACCTGCTGGTCGAGCAGCATGCCGATGAGCAGGGCGAGCGGGTTCTCGGTGAGGAGGGAATCGGCGTCGCGGTCGTCTGTGATGCGCAGCGGCGCCGGGGCGGAGGAGGCCGAAGTGGTCATGCCTCCAGTGTGCACCACCGCGCGACCGCGGAGCGCTGAGGGTCTCTCGCCGGGCGGGGGGCGCCGGGGACCGGGCAGAGCGAAGGCCCCGCGGCGGATGCCAGCGGGGCCTTCAGCGTCAGTGTGCGACGGCGCTCAGTACGGGTACACGGCCTTCTCGGCGCGGCCGCGGGCGAGCCAGGCGAAGAGCAGCGGCACCAGGTACGGCGCGAACAAGGTGGCCAGCACGGCACCGGCCATCGACGGGAACTGGTGCGGCCAGTGGATGAACACGGCGAGGAACAGGAAGGTCAGCCCCATCAGCAGGGTGATGACACCGCCCACCACCAGCATCGGCGACAGAGCCAGGTTCTGCTCGCGGCGGTGCTCGGCGTGGGAATCAGCAGAGCGGCGCAGCATGATGCCTGCAGCGGCCATAATGATGCCGATCAGGGACAGGCCGAGCGTGTTGACAATCAGCGCCATCATCATTGGGGTGAGTCCTCCTCGTAACGATCTGCGGACATTGTGCCATGAACCAGCGGCCCGGGCCGCATCAGTGTGGGACGGTCAGAACCGCTCGCCCGTGAGCCGCTCCAGCGCGTCGATGTACTTCGCGCGCGTGGCCTCCACGATCCTCTCCGGCAGCACCGGCGGCTCCTCACCCGAGGCGCGGTCCCAGCCGGACTCGGCGCTCGTCAGGAAGTCGCGCACGAACTGCTTGTCGAAGCTCGGCTGCGCCTGGCCGACCCGGTACCCGTCAGCGTCCCAGAAGCGGGAGGAGTCCGGGGTGAGGACCTCATCGCCGAGGACGAGCGAGCCGTCGGCCCGCGAGGTGCCGAACTCCAGCTTCGTATCCGCGAGGATGATGCCGCGCTCGCGGGCGAAGTCAGCGGCCCGGCGGTACACCTCCAGCGACGCCTCCTCCGCCTGCGCCCCGAGGTCCTCGCCCACCAGCTCGCGTGCTTGCGCGACCGTGATGTTCTCGTCGTGTCCGCCGACCTCCGCCTTCGTGGACGGGGTGTAGATCGGCTCCGGCAGGCGGGAGCCGTCCTCGAGCCCCGCCGGGAGCGCATGCCCGCCGACGGATCCCGACGCGCGGTAGTCCGCGAGCCCCGACCCGGTCAGGTAGCCGCGCACGATGCACTCCAGCGGGAGCATATCGAGCCCCTGGCAGCGCAGGGCCCGGCCGCGCACCGGCTCCGGGACGTCCTCGGCGCTGATGACATGGTTCGGGACCACGTCCTTCAGCAGGTCGAACCACAGCACGGACATGCGGGTGAGAATGCGGCCCTTGTCGGGGATGCCGGGCTGCAGGGAGAAGTCGAATGCGCTGATGCGGTCCGTTGCCAGCACCAGCACCTCCCGCGCGGTGCTGAGCGACTCGCCGGCGGGGACGTACAGTTCGCGGACCTTGCCGCTGACCGCGTGGTCCCAGCCGTCGAGGCGCGGGGCGTCCAGCAGCGCCTCGCTCATGCCTCCACCTCACCGGCGGCTGCGCGCTGGGCGATGTCGGTGCGGAAGTGCGACCCCGGCAGGGTGATGTGGCTGATCGCCATCTGCGCGCGGGAGCGGGCGTCTTCGAGCGACTCGCCGACCGCCACGACGGACAGGACGCGGCCGCCGTCGGACACGAGCTCGCCGCGGGAGTTCCGGGCGGTGCCGGCGTGGATGATGTGGGCGCCGAACTCCTCCGCCTTCTCGATCCCGCCGATCACATCGCCCTTGCGGGCGGACTTCGGGTATCCCTCGGAGGCGAGGACCACGGTGACGGCGGCGTGGTCGTGCCAGCGCAGCGGCTCCGCCTGATCCAGTTCGCCCTTCGCGGCGGCCAGCAGCAGCGGCGCGAACGGAGAGGCGAGGCGCTCCAGCACCACCTGGGTCTCCGGGTCGCCGAAGCGCGCGTTGAACTCGATGACGCGCAGGCCCTGCTTCGTGCGGGACAGCCCGCAGTACAGGATGCCGACGAACGGCGTGCCGTCCTCCCGCATCGCATCGACCGTGGGCTGGGCGACGGTGCGGACCACCTCGTCCAGCACGGACTCGGTCTCGATCCACGGCAGCGGGGAGTAGGCGCCCATACCGCCGGTGTTGGGCCCCTGGTCGAAGTTGAAGGCGCGCTTGAAGTCCTGCGCGGGGGCGAGGGCGCGCACGGTGGTGCCGTCGGAGATGCAGAACACCGACAGTTCGGGGCCGTCGAGGAACTCCTCGATCACCACGCGGCCGCCCGGTGCGGACAGGGCCGCCTCGGCATGGTCGAGGGCGTCCTCCTTGAAGATGGAGACCACCACGCCCTTGCCGGCGGCGAGGCCGTCGTCCTTCACCACGTAGGGGACGCGGCCCGACGGGTTCATCGCATCCAGCGCCGCCTCCACATCCTGCAGCTTCGTGACGGTGACGGAGCGGGAGGTCGGGACGCCGGCGCGGTGCATGACGGACTTCGCGAAGTCCTTGGAGCCCTCCAGCTGCGCGGCGGCCTGCGACGGGCCGAACACGGTGATGCCGGCGGCGGTGAGGTCATCGGCGAGGCCGTTGACCAGGGGCGCTTCGGGGCCGATGACCACGAGGTCGATCGCGAGGTCGCGGGCAAGGGCGATGATGCCCTGATGGTCCGTGACGGCGATGTCATGGACGGTGGCGAGCTCGGCGATGCCGGGGTTGCCCGGCGCGGCGTGGATCTCAGGGGCAGGGGAATCGAGGGAGAGACGGCGAACGATCGCGTGTTCGCGGCCTCCGTGACCAACAACCAGAATCTTCACAGGCGCCAGCCTATCGCGCTGGAGCACCCGTCGGGCCACCGGGCAGGCGGGGCCTGTGACCGGTCTCCGGTAGTCTCAGTCGCGCCCCATCCCGCCCGCTGCTCCGCCCGGAAGGACCGCCCCGCTGATGCGCATTCGCCTGGACCTCGCCTACGACGGCACGGACTTCAGCGGCTGGAGCATCCAACCGGCCCTGCGCACCGTCCAGGGTGAGGTGGAGAAGGGACTGTTCCGGATCCTCCGCCACGAGGTGCGGGTGCATGTCGCCGGCCGCACCGACGCCGGCGTCCACGCCACCGGCCAGGTGCTGCACGTCGACGTCCCCGAGGAGGCGTGGGCGCGGATGCCGGGCCGCAGCGACCGCACCCCCGGCCGCGCCATGTGCGAACGCCTCGCCGCTGTGCTGCCCCGCGACATCGTGGTGACGGACGCCCGCGCCGTCTCCGATGACTTCGACGCCCGCTTCTCCGCGCTGTCCCGCCGCTACCGGTACCGCATCGCCGATTCGATCGCGACCCGCTCGCCGCTGCGGCGCGACGTCATGAACCACAAGCGCCCCCTGGACGCGGAGGCGATGGACGCTGCCGCGCGCGCCCTCATCGGTGAACACGACTTCCTCTCCTTCTGCCGCCCCCGCGAGGACGCCACCACCATCCGCACCCTCCTGTCGATCTCGTGGGAGCGCGTCCCCCTGACCGACGGCGCCGGCCACCCTCTCGCGGATGCGGGACTGGTGGTCGCGGTGGTGGAGGCCGACGCGTTCTGTCATCACATGGTCCGCTCCATCGTGGGTGCGAGCGTCGCCGTGGGGGAGGGGCGGGCCGACGCCGCCTGGATGGCGGCCCTCGTCGCGACGCCCCGCCGCGACGCCGCCGGCAGCGCCCCCATGTTCGCGCCGCACGGACTGACGCTGGAGTCAGTCGGCTACCCGGAGGATGACCAGCTCGCCGCGCGGGCCCAGCAGACCCGCGGCAAGCGCGGCGACACGTGGGTGAGGCCGGCATGATCCTCGCCGTCGACGTCGGCACCACGGCGCTGAAGGCCGCCCTCGTGGATCGTGGCCGAGTCCTCGCAGCAGCGAGCCGCGCCTATCCGACCCACGCGCCTGAGACGGGCGCCGCCGAACAGGACCCGGACGACTGGTGCGCCGCCCTCACCGCGGTGGTGGCGGACCTGCTGGCGCACCCGGCGTGGTCCGATGTCGAAGCGATCGCGCTGACGGGGCAGATGCAGACCCTGGTGCTCGCGGAGGAGACCGATGCAGGCTCCGGCCCGGCCGGCGCGGATCCGGCCAGAGCCGGTCATCGAGCCCCGTGCACGGGGCGCGCCGTTCTCTACAGCGACACCCGCGCCGCCGCGGAAGCCGACGAGATCCGCCGCGCCGTGCCCGACTGGGACGAGATCACCGGGAACCTGCAGGGCCCGACCGCGAACCCGGCGCAGTGGCTGCGCCTGGAGAGCACCCGTGAGCCCGCCACCGACACGGGCGCGGTGCGGCGGGTGTTCTTCTCCCCGGCGGGTCTGCTCGCCTGGATGCTCGGCGGCGACGCCCACTGCGATGTCACCACCGCCAGCGCCACCGGTCTGCTCGATGCCCGCACCCGCACGTGGAGCGAGGCCATCGCCCGCGCCGCGCACCTGCCGATGGGTGTGCTGCCCGCCGTGGGCGGCGGCGACATCGGGACCGTCACGACCGAGGGGGAGTCGCGCTTCGGCGTCCCGGCCGGTCTGCGGATCCACCTCGCGCCCGGTGACGCAGCCGCCGCCACGCTCGGCATCGTCGGCGGCTCCGACGGGCCCACCGAGTACATCTCGCTCGGCACGTCCGGCTGGGTCGCCAGCATACAGCCGCTCGGCGCCGCACCGGCACGGCCGGAGGCCGAACACGCCCTGCTCCTCGACCCGCCGCTGGATCAGCATGTCCTCCGCATCGGCGCGCTCCTGTCCGCAGGCGACACCGCCGCCTGGGCTCGCCGCACCCTCCTCGGCGGCTCCTCCCCGCAGGAGGCCGACGCGCTCCTGGATGCCCGGCTCGATGCCACCGGCTGCACGCCGTCGGGTCTGCTCGCCCTGCCGTCCCTGCGCGGTGAGCGGTTCCCCGTGCGCGCCGACCGCATCGGCGCCGCCATCATCGGCATGCGCCCGGACACCGACCAGGTGACTATGTACCAGGCGGTGCTGGAATCAGTCGGCCTCGCCCTCGCGAACGCGCTCCCGCCGAGCGGCGCCGCAGACGAGCAGTCGCCCGAAGCGGCCCTGCTGCCCGTCGTCGGCGGGGGAGCGGCCTCCCGGCCCTGGATGCGCCTCATCGCCGCGATCACCGGCCGGGACGCCCTGCCCGCCACCGCTGCCGACGCCGCCCTCCTCGGCGCAGCCCTCGCCGCCGGAGACGCCCGCCGCGAGGATCCGGTCCGCGACGCCGCTGCGGGGGAGCGGGCCGACGGGGCGAGCGCCGACGTGATCCCGGCACCCGTCGGCCGCGATCACCGGTGGGACGTGCTCCGGGCGCGGCAGCTCGAGCTGTTCCGCGCAGCCGCCGCCCTCAGCGACGAGATGTGAGCCATATCCTGTCGTGGAAGTGAACGGGTCTCATTGACCGCCTGAACGGCGCGCCGGTAGAGTGGACTGCTGTTGTGCCATGAATGCGCGCCCAACGCTGCCGATGATCTCACGCTTGGCGCGAAAGGCTCCTCACACGCATTCCGGCCCCCGCTCGCGAGGGCCAAGCACTGCAATCTATGGCCATGCTTTGAACCAAAGGAAGCGTGTCCACGGTCCATTCGAACCGTGTCAGCGGCGCTCCGCGTCGCGGCACAACCAACGAGAGAAGAAGGCACGAGTGCGTACGTTCACCCCGAAGCCCGGCGATGTCGAGCGTTCCTGGTACGTCATCGACGCAACTGATGTCGTCCTCGGCCGGCTCGCTTCCCAGGCTGCCCAGCTGCTCCGCGGCAAGCACAAGCCGGTCTTCGCACCCCACGTGGATGCAGGCGACTTCGTCATCATCATCAATGCGGACAAGGTTACCCTGACCGGCAACAAGCGCGAGGACAAGCTCGCGTACCGCCACACCGGTTACCCGGGTGGCCTCCGCTCCGTGAAGTACAGCGAGCTGCTGGAGAAGAACCCCGAGCGCGCCATCCAGAAGGCGATCAAGGGCATGCTCCCGAGCAACAAGCTCGCTGCTCAGCAGATCAAGAAGCTGAAGGTCTACGCAGGTGCCGAGCACCCGCACGAGGCCCAGAAGCCGGTTCAGTTCAACGTCGCCGACCAGGTCGCGCAGTAACGGCCCTGGCCCGCGCGCTGAAAGAAATCTGAGGTTTACAGTGGCAGAAGAAACCACCCCAGTTGAGGAGTTCGAGGGCGAGACCTCGAACTACACCACCGAGTCGAGCTCCAACGCCGCCGTCGGCGAGGGCAAGTCCGCTGTCGGTCCGGGCTACGGCACCGGCCGCCGCAAGCGCGCCATCGCGCGCGTCCACGTCAAGCCGGGCTCCGGCGAGTGGGTCGTCAACGGTCGCAGCCTCGAGGAGTTCTTCCCGAACAAGCTGCACCAGCAGGAAGTGAACGACCCGTTCACCCTGCTCGACCTGCAGGGCCGCTTCGACGTCTTCGTCCGCGTCATCGGCGGTGGCCCCTCCGGCCAGGCCGGTGCCGTGCGCCTCGGCGTGGCACGCGCCCTCAACGAGGTCGACTCCGAGTCCAACCGCCCGGCCCTCAAGAAGGCCGGCTTCCTGACCCGTGACGCCCGCGTCCCGGAGCGCAAGAAGGCCGGTCTCAAGAAGGCCCGCAAGGCTCCGCAGTTCTCGAAGCGCTGATCCAGCCCTTCCGCTGGTGCCGGTCCGCCGGCACCTGACTGCAGCACGAACACCGTCCGCATTCAGCGGGCGGTGTTCCGCGTTTCAATCGCCCCGGCGAGCGCATAATCGCCCCGGCGAGCGCGCCATATCCCACATCGACCCGTCGATCGCGGCGGCGGCCCCAGGGCGGACCCGGCCCGTCCCATTACGATGAGTGCGTCCGAGTCCGCACCCCGGACCGGACCTGACGCGACACCCCCACCGGGGCGCCGCGACGGCACACGACTGCCCCACCAGATGGAGGAGACAATGGCGCGACTGTTCGGCACCGACGGTGTGCGAGGACTGGCCAACAAGGACATCACCGCGGAGCTCGCGGTTGAGCTCGCTGTCGCCGCAGCGCACGTGCTCGGCCAGCTCGGCGCATTCCATGAGGACGGCACGAAGCCCCGCGCGATCATCGCCCATGACCCGCGGCCGTCGGGCGACTTCATCTCCGCCGCCATCGCCGCCGGCCTTGCCTCCGCCGGCGTGGACGTGGAGGACGCCGGTGTGCTGCCCACCCCGGGCCTCGCGTACCTCGTGGAGTCCACCGGCGCCGACCTCGGCGTGATGGTCTCCGCCTCCCACAACCCGCATCCGGACAACGGCATCAAGTTCTTCGCCCGTGGCGGCACCAAGCTGCCCGACGAGGTCGAGGACGCCATCGAAGCGCGTATGGGGGAGGACTGGGAGCGTCCGCAGGGCACCGCGGTCGGCTCCATCACCCGCTTCGACGGCGCCGTGGACGCCTACGTCAACCATCTGCTGTCCACGCTGGACTCGCGCCTGGACGGCGTCACCGTGGTGGCGGACTGCGCCAACGGCGCCGCCTACGAGACCGGCCCGAAGGTGCTGGAAGCCGCCGGCGCCACCGTGCATGTCATCGGTGACCGCACCGACGGCAAGCAGATCAACGAGGACATCGGCTCCACCCACCTGGAGCAGCTGCAGGCCGCCGTGAAGGAGAAGGGCGCCGACCTCGGTGTCGCCTTCGACGGCGACGCCGACCGCTGCCTCGCCGTCGATGCTGACGGCACGGTCATCGACGGCGACCAGATCATGGCGATCCTCGCCGTCGACTTCCAGGAGCGCGGCAAGCTGCCGCAGAACACCCTCGTGGTCACCGTGATGAGCAACCTCGGCCTGAAGCTCGCCATGCAGGAGCACGGCATCCAGCTCGCCCAGACCGCAGTCGGCGACCGCTACGTGCTCGAAGAGATGAACTTCGCCGGCTACCGCCTCGGCGGCGAACAGTCCGGCCATGTGGTCATGACCGAGTACGCCACCACCGGTGACGGCGAGCTCACCGCCCTGCACCTGCTGCAGCGCCTCGTCACCTCCGGCAGGTCCGCGGCAGAGCTCGCCACGGTGATGACGCGGATGCCGCAGTCGCTGATCAACGTCAAGGGCGTGGACAAGACCCGCGCCAACATCGACGCCGGGGTCATGGACGCGATCAAGGACGCGGAGAAGCAGCTCGGCACCACCGGCCGTGTTCTGCTGCGCCCGTCCGGCACCGAACCGGTGGTGCGCGTCATGGTCGAGGCCCCGACCGATGAGCAGGCCAGCGAGGTGTGCGAGAAGCTCGCCGCCGTGGTCAAGGAGCGCCTGGCGCTCTGATCCGAACGGGCCTGCGCGCCCGATCATCCATGGGGCGGGCCCGGCTCGGGCCCGCCCACACATCTGTCCCCGCACCCTGCCCCTTCTGTTCGAGCACTCGGGAGTTCACCCCATGCAGCCGCTGCGCATCGCGTTCCTCGTCATCGCCGTCCTCGGCGTCCTCCTCAGTGCGGCTGCGCGGCTGCTGGGTCTGCCGCCGGAGGTGGTGCGCCGCCTGCGCATCATCGGGCTGTCCGCGGCACTGTTCGGCATCGCCGGGTTCTGGGTGCTGGCGCTGGCCAGCGACCACTGAGGCCGGGAGCCGTCGGCCCGCTTCGGACGGCGCCGCGCACGCCGAGGCGGCTGCGGTGATCAGATGCGGCGCAGCAGCACCGAGCGGACCTCGTGGTCCGAGCTCTTGCGCAGGATCAGGTCAGCGCGGCCGCGGGACGGCTGCACGTTCTCCCGCAGGTTCGGGCCGTTGATCGTGTCCCAGATGTGCGCGGCGGTTGCGCGCGCCTCATCGTCACCGAGGTCGGCGTAGCGGCGGAAGTAGCTGTCCTCCTTCGCGAACGCGGTCGCGCGCAGCGACAGGAAGCGTTCGATGTACCAGCGGCGGATGTCGTCCTCGCGGGCGTCCACGTACACGGAGAAGTCGAAGTAGTCGGAGACGGCGATGCCGACCCGGCCGTCGGCGCGCACCCGCGGCGCCTGCAGCACGTTCAGGCCCTCCACGATCAGCACATCCGGCCGCTGCACGCGGACGAACTCGTCCGGCAGGATGTCGTAGCTGATGTGGGAGTACACCGGCGCCAGCACTTCGCTCTGGCCGCTCTTCACATCCGCGACGAACCGCAGCAGCGCGCGGCGGTCGTAGGACTCGGGGAACCCTTTGCGGTGCATGATGTCGCGGCGCTTCAGCTCCGCGGTGGGATAGAGGAACCCGTCGGTCGTCACCAGCTGCACGCGCGGCGTCTCCGGCCAGCGCGCCGTCAGCTCCCGCAGCAGGCGCGCTGTGGTGGACTTGCCGACGGCGACGGAGCCGGCGACCCCGATGATGTACGGGGTGCGCCGTGCGTTCTGATGGAGGAACTCGTTGCGCACGTCCCGCATGGACTGCGCGTTCTGCACCTGCAGGTTGAGCAGGCGGGAGATGGGCCGGTACACCTTGTTGACCTCGTCCATGTCGAGCCGGTCGCCGAGGCCGCGCAGCGTCTCGATCTCGTCCGCGGTCAGCGGCAGCGGCGTCTCACCGGACAGGGAGGCCCAGTCGTCGCGGGCGATCTCCGTGAAGGGGGAGAGGGATGGGCTCGCATGGTCGTGCACAGTCACAGCCACCATTGTTCCACGGACGCGGCGGATGCTCACTTCTGCACGCTCGCGCGAAGCGCTCCGCAGGCTCGAGCAGGCCGGGGGCGATCCGTGATCTATCACTCCGACGCGCCCGCTTCCATCCGGCTGCGCACAGGTGCGGCACCGCTATCGTTTCTGGCATGTGTGGAATTGTTGGATACGCAGGGCCCGTCGGCCCCGAGGCCTCGAGCCGCCCCATCGACGTCGTCCTCGCCGGTCTCACCCGGCTGGAGTACCGCGGATACGACTCCGCTGGAGTCGCCGTCCTCGGTGAGGACGCGGTCGACGTCTTCAAGAAGGCCGGCAAGATCAAGAACCTGAAGGAGGAGGTCGCCGGCTCCGAGCAGACGCCCTCGAACGTCTCCATCGGGCACACCCGCTGGGCCACCCACGGCGGGCCGACGGATGCCAACGCCCACCCGCACCGCGGCGGCAAGAAGGGCGAGCTCGCCCTCGTGCACAACGGCATCATCGAGAACTTCGCGCCGCTGAAGGACGAACTGCTGGCCGACGGCTACGAGTTCTCCTCCCAGACCGACTCCGAGGTCGCCGCCCACCTCGTGGCCCGCGAATACGCCGCCACCGGTGACCTCACCGAGGCGATGAAGAACACCGTCGGCCGCCTCGAAGGCGCCTTCACCCTCCTGGCGATCCACGAGGACGCCCCGGACCGCGTGGTCGCCGCCCGCCGCAACTCCCCGCTGGTGATCGGCCTCGGCGAGGGCGAGAACTTCCTCGGCTCCGATGTCGCCGCGTTCGTGGACTTCACGAAGCAGGCGATGGAGATCGGCCAGGACCAGATCGTCACGGTCACCGCCGACAGCGTCGACGTCATCGAGTTCGACGGCACGCCCGTCGCCGACCCGAAGACCTACACCATCGAATGGGACGCCGAAGCAGCCCAGAAGTCCGGCTACGCCTCCTTCATGGCGAAGGAGATCCACGAGCAGGCCGAGGCCATCGCCGACACCCTCGTGGGCCGCTTTGAGAACGGCCGCCTCACCCTCGAGGACATGCTCATCGAGGAGTCCACGCTTCGCAGCATCGACAAGATCATCGTGGTCGCCTGCGGCACCGCGGCGAACGCCGGTGAGGTCGTCAAGTACGCCATCGAGCACTGGTGCCGCATCCCGGTGGAGGTGGAGCTCGCGCATGAGTTCCGCTACCGCGACCCGATCGTGAGCCCGAAGACCCTTGTGGTGGCGATCTCCCAGTCCGGCGAAACCATGGACACCCTCATGGCGGTGCGGCACGCGAAGGAGCAGGGCGCGAAGGTCGTCGCGATCTGCAACACCCGCGGCTCCACCATCCCGCGCGAGTCCGATGCTGCGATCTACCTGCATGTGGGCCCGGAGATCGCCGTCGCCTCCACGAAGGCGTACCTGGGGCAGATCTCCGCCTGCTACCTCCTGGGCCTGTACCTCGCGCAGGTGCGCGGCAACTTCTACGGCGACGAGATCCAGGCCGTCCTGGACGACCTGGAGCAGATCCCCGCGAAGATCCAGCAGGTCCTGGACGGCTCCGAGCAGGTGGAGCAGCTCGCCCGCGACATGGTCGATGCCACCAGCGTGCTGTTCCTCGGCCGGCACGTCGGTTACCCGACCGCGCTGGAGGGCGCGCTGAAGCTCAAGGAGATCGCGTACATCCATGCGGAGGGCTTCGCCGCCGGTGAGCTCAAGCACGGCCCGATCGCCCTGGTGGAGGACGGTCAGCCGGTGTTCGTGGTGGTGCCCAGCCCCCGCGGCCGCGACTCCCTCCACTCGAAGGTCGTCTCCAACATTCAGGAGGTGCGCGCCCGCGGCGCCCGCACCCTCGTGATCGCGGAGGAGGGCGACGAGGACGTGCTGCCGTACTCGGATGTGGTGATCCGCTACCCGCAGACCCGCACCCTGTTCGCGCCGCTGCTGACCATCATTCCGCTGCAGATCTTCGCCTGCGAGCTCGCCACCGCGAAGGGCCTGGACGTGGATCAGCCGCGCAACCTCGCCAAGTCCGTCACCGTCGAGTGATCCGACCCTTCTGAGCGCCCCGCGGGGTGCTCACGACCGGCGCCGCTGGAGGTGCCCTCGGCCACGGAGCCGACGGGTGCCCGGCGGCGCCGCTGTCGTCCCCACGCCGTGCTGGCTACACTGGCGGCATGTCACGGGCCCACGACGTTCGAGATGGCGAGGAGCTCGCCTTCGAACCCGAACCCGAGTCCCGGCTCGCCGGGGTGGGTGTGGACATCGTCGACATCGACAGGTTCGAGGCGATGCTCGCCCGGACTCCACGACTGAAGGAACGGCTGTTCGCGCCCGAAGAGCGCGGACTGTCCCTCGCATCGTTGGCGGCCCGCGCCGCCGCGAAGGAAGCGACCGGTAAGGCTCTGGGCAACCCGGGGGAGCTCTCGTGGCAGGACGTCATCGTCCGCAAGACCGCGACGGACCGCCCCTACCTGGTTCTGCGCGGCAACGCGCTGGCCACCGCCGTACGGGAGGGCGTGAGCGCCCTGCACCTCTCGCTGAGCCATGACGGTCGTCTTGCTGTGGCATCTGTCGCAGCGGAAAGAAGGAAATCACTCGATGACTGAGACCGCAGCGTCACCCGCCCCGTTCGCCGAGGAGCCCGGTATCGCCCCTCCGAAGGCCCGCATCTCCAAGGACGCGATCCGGCACAACGCCCGGCAGATCCGCTCCGCCCTCGATGAGCAGACCGCGCTGATGGCGGTGGTGAAGGCCGACGGGTACTCCCACGGCATGATGGCTGCGGCCGAGGCCGCCATCGCCGGCGGCGCCACCTGGCTCGGGGTGGCGCATCCCGGATCCGCGCTCGGCCTGGCACGCGCCGGGTTCGATGTTCCGATCCTCACCTGGCTGTTCGACCCGACGACCGCTCTGGACGTGCTGCCGGAGCTGATCAGCGCCGGCATCGACATCGGCGTCGGCTCCTACGAACTGCTCGAGCTGGTCGCGGACGCGGGACGCACCGCAGACCGCCGCGCCCGTGTGCACCTGAAGATCGACACCGGGATGGGCCGCGGCGGTGTGCTCCCGGAGGACCTGCCGAAGATGACGACGATGATCCGCGGCAGCGACTACCTGCATGCGATCGGCGCGATGAGCCACTTCCATTCCGCTGACGTTCCCGGCGACCCCTCCATCGATGAGCAGATGCGGGTGTTCACAGAGGCGTGCGACGCCCTCGCCGACGAAGTCGGCCCGATCCCGCTGCGCCACATTGCGAACTCCGCCGCCGCCCTGACCCGCCCGGACACGCACTGCGACATGGCGCGGGTGGGCGTGGCGCTGTACGGCTACCCGCCGGTGGAGACGGACCTGGACCTGCGTCCGGCGATGACGCTGACCACGCGCGTGGCGGAGATCAAGACGGTCCAGGCGGGCCAGACCTCCGGGTACGGCGCCACCTACACCTGTGCGGAGAGCACGGACCTGGGCCTGCTCAGCATCGGCTACGGCGACGGCCTGCACCGGGCGGCGTCCGGTCGCGGCTGGGTCGCGGTCCGCACCGATGAGGGCATGAAGGTGGTCCCGCAGGTGGGGCGGATCTCCATGGACCAGATGGTGGTGGACCTCGGCCCTTCCTCCACGGCGCACGCCGGTGATGAGGCGATCATCTTCGGTGACCCGGCCGCGAACCCGGACGTTCCCACGGCGGAGGACTGGGCGAGGGCCGCCGGCACCATCTCCTACGAGGTGCTGACCTCGATCAATGCGCGGGTGAGCCGTGTGGTCCTCGACCTGACCGACGAGGACGAGGACACCGGCGCCGCAGTTGACTCATCCACGGCCGGTGACTCTGACTCGGGCGCTGACCCCGCCGCGACTGCCGGCCCTGACGCTGAGGCCGGCGCTGAGGGTGGCGCTGCGCCGACCGAGCCCGCTGACCCTGCGCCGACCGCGGTCGGAGACGCTCCGGCTGCGGGGGCCACCGCAGCGCCCGACGCCGCACCCGCCCCGGTGATGCCGGGCGGCGCCTCGAGCGACGCCGACTACGTGCAGTCCCCGCCGACGCCGGTCACCGGCGGCACCCGCGTCACCGTCCCCTCTGCAGCCAGCGCGGAGCGCCCCGTCCGGACAGGCCAGGAGCCCCCCACCGAGAACCTTGAGCCGATCGCAGACGAGGCCGGCCCCGCACCGGTCCACGACGACGCCCTGCCCGGCGCACTGGAACCGCGGGAGCAGAAGACGTGGACGATCGTGGACCAGTCCACGCTGACGGACCCGTCGGCCGCCCCCTCGGCCGGCACTGACGCGTCCGGTGCGGCGGGCTCGCCGGCGGATGACACCGCGCAGATCCCCATCACCGCCACCAGCGTCCAGGTCGACACCAGCACGGCCGAGGAGACCCGCCGAGTCGCGCAGATCCTCGCTGAGCAGGCGCAGGCCGGTGACCTGATCGTGCTGGACGGCCCCCTCGGCGCCGGCAAGACCACGTTCACGCAGGGCTTCGGATCGCAGATGAACGTGCGCGGCACCATCGCCTCGCCCACGTTCGTCATCTCCCGCGTGCACCCGCCGCTCGGGGACGGGCCGAGCCTCGTCCACGTGGACGCCTACCGCCTCGACGACGACTGGGACATCGAGGACCTCGACCTCGACTCCGACCTGCAGGACTCCGTCATGCTCGTGGAGTGGGGCCGCGACCGGGTGGAGCATCTGACCGATTCCTACCGCAGTGTGCAGCTGATCCGCGCCGAGGGTGCGGACCCGGCGGGCGACGTCGATGACCCGGAGGAGCCGCGCACCATCGTCATCACCCAGACGGGGCCGCGCTATGAGGACATCGACCTCGCGCACCTCGCCGACCGGTTCCGCGGGGCCGGCCTGACAGTCCGCGACCACCACCAGGAGACGAGCGCATGATCCTCGGCATCGACACCTCCGGTGCCGTGTCGGTCGCGGTGGCCGACGAGGACCGCATCCTCGCTGTGCGCACCGATGACCGCGCCCGCCACCATGACGAAGTGCTGCTGCCGCTGATCCAATCGGCGATGGATGATGCCGGAGCCGCCCGCTCCGACCTCACCGAGGTCGTGGTGGGCCGCGGGCCCGGCCCGTTCACCGGCCTGCGGGTCGGCCTCGTGACGGCCCGGTCGATCGCCGCGGTCCTGCGGCTGCGCCTGCGGGGCCTGTGCTCCCTGGATGCGCTGGCGCTGCAGGCCGCCGAGCAGGATCCCCTCGCGGGGACCGTCGGTGTGGCCCTGGACGCCCGCCGGCGCGAGGTGTACGCCGCCGCGTACCGCATCGAGCATGCGGGGGAGCAGGTGCGTGTGCACCGCACTCTGGGGCCGACGGTCGCCGCACCCGCCGATGCAGCCGCTGAACTGACGGGGTGCGACGCGCTCGTCGGCGCCGGCGCCCACCTGTACGCCGAGCAGCTGCCGCCGACCGCGGACCTGCGGCATGTTGATGCCGGTTTCCTCATCCGCGCCGCGAACCAGCAGGTGCGCGACGGTGACGAGCTCGGCTCCACGGACCCGCTGTACCTGCGCGAGCCGGACGCGGCGAAGCCCACGGGCCGCAAATCCACGCTCGGGAAGCGATGAGCGTCCCGGCGCTGCTGCGCCCCGTGGAGCCCGAGGACATCGAAGCGATCGCGTTCCTCGAACTCGCGCTGTTCCCGGACGAAGCGTGGGACGTCTTCATGCTCGCCGAAGAGATCGGCCACCGCGACCGCCGCTACATTGCGGCCGTGGACCCGGAGAGCGAGGAGATCATCGGCTACGCCGGCATCATGCTCGCCGGCGACACCGCGGACCTGCACACCATCGGCACCACCCGCCCCGGGCAGGGGATCGGGCAGGCGATGCTGGCGAACCTGGAGGAGACCGCGCTGTCCGAGGGCGCAGAGCGCATGCTGCTGGAGGTCCGTGAGGACAATGAGCGCGCCCGCGCCTTCTACCGGGAAGCCGGCTACGAGGAGCTCGGGGTGCGCCGCGGCTACTACCGGACCGCGGCCGGCGCCATGGACGCCATCGTCATGGCAGCGGACCTGCCCCGCACTGCCTGAGCACCCCTCAGCCGATGAAGGTCTTCACCTTCTGCGCCACCTCCGGCCAGTGACGGTCCAGCTGACGCCCGCCGAGCACGATGCCGGCCCACAGGGTGACAGCACCGAGCACCAGGGCGATCACGGCACCGATCCAGGCGAGGTACTGGCCGAACGCGAAGCTCGCACCGATCAGCGCCATGGCCGGCAGCATCGGCAGCCACGTCACCAGCATCGACACCAGGGTGGGCAGCCACGCCGCCATCGGTGAGGAGTTCTTCATCGAGCCGGGCTTCGGCGCCGCGAACGGAAGGAACGCGGCCGTCGCCACACCGATGCCGGTCCCCGACAGGGCAACGCCCAGCGCGCTCAGCAGCAGAACACCCGCGTATCCGCCGAGGTCGTGCAGCACACCGATCACGGCCGTCACGATGATCAGCATCGGAACCGCCCACATCAGCGACACTCCGGCGCGGGCCGCCAGGGTGGTGCGGCCGCGGATGCCGGCCACGATGTTCACCCAGTTCGCGGGGCCGTCCATCCCGATGTCGTTGTAGATCAGCAGACCCGCCATCCACGCCACCACCACGGTTGCGAAGATCGACATCGACGGATTGTTCGACATCACCGACATGCCCACCATGAACGCCACCATCACCGGCTGGACCAGCAGGCCCATGGAGTAGCGGGCGTCGCGGCGCATGTACTTCAGCGACCGGCCGACGGATGCTCCGAACGGCGTGGAGCGCAGGAAGCGCGGCACGAGCGCCGTCACCTTCTCCGACTTCGCGGCGCTGTCGCCCTGCAGCGCCTGCGTCAGCGCCAGCTCCAGGGAGCGGCGCCACCACAGCCACAGCACAGCGATCGTCACCGAGGCGATCAGCATCCGCACCACAGCGGCCGCGTACCGGCCCTCCAGCAGGTCCATCGGGATCGCGAACGGCGCCCCCAGCGGGGTCCAGGCGATGACGCCCAGGACCAGCAGGGCGTAGTGGACGATCGTGTCGATGACCGACGGGCTCTCCGCGATCGCGTTGGAGATGAGGGAGAACCCGTACATCCCCACCAGGAGGCCGATGATGCCGAGACCTGTCGCGAGCTCGCGGCTGCGACGACTGGACTGGCGGGTGGAGCGGAACGCGTCGATCGCGCGCGGCAGCAGAATGCAGATCGCCAGGCCTGCCAGCAGGGACGGCAGAAGCAGCACCAGTCCGCTGATCGCACCGGCGGGCCGCTCCGCGAGGAACCGCACCAGCATGACCGTCTGCGCGGCGCCGAGCACACCGATCGCCAGCGCGGTCAGGATGATCGCGGGGGAGATGAGCGATGCGATCAGCATCGGCAGCTGGAGGTCGCGGCCGCGTCGGCCCAGGATCGCGAACTTCGCGGGCGAGAGCGCGTCCTCAGCGCCGGAGACCACGGCCGGTGCGAGCAGCCAGGCGAGCACGAGCAGCGCGCCGATGCCGACCGCGGTCGGCGCGAACGCCCCGCCGATCTCCGACACCGACGCGGACGTGATCAGGGCGGGGCCGCCGAACGCGAGCGCGCCCAGCGCATACAGCACACCGATCGCGCCGCCGATCGTGGCGGCGAGCGTGGCGCGGGCGCGGCGCAGCGTGATCGTCCACCGCAGCTTCATCAGCAGCGGTGTCAGCGACGGCGCCTTCCCGTTCGCGGGCGCGTCGCCGCCCTCGCCGGGCAGCGGAACGGGCCCGGCGGTGTGCACGGCAGCGGAGGAGCCGCCCTCGGCGGGAGCGGGGGTCACTGGTTCAGCCACGACAGATCCCCCTGGGAGGCCTGACCGCCGGCGAGTTCGAGGAAGCGTTCCTGCAGGGTGCCGCCGGCGCGGACCTCATCGAGGGTGCCAGCGGTGCGGACAGCGCCGTCGGTGATGATGGCGACGTGGCTGCACAGCCCCTCCACCAGTTCCATCACGTGGGAAGAGATCACCACGGTGCCGCCGGAGGCGACATAGCTGGACAGCACGGAGCGGATCGTCTGCGCTGAGACCGGGTCCACCGCTTCGAGCGGCTCATCCAGCACCAGCAGACGCGGCGCGTGCAGCAGCGCGTTCGCCAGAAGGATCTTCTTCGTCATACCGGCGGAGTAGTCGACGATCAGTTTGCCCTCGGCATCGGCGAGGCCGAGGGTTGCCAGGAGCGAATCGGTGCGCTGCTCCACTGTCGCGGGATCGATGCCGCGGATCAGACCGGTGTAGGTGAGCAGTTCGCGGCCGGTGAGGCGGTCGAACACGGGCAGGCCGTCCGCGAGGACGCCCACCTGGCGCTTCGCCTCCGTCGGCTGCTGCCACACATCGGTGCCGAGGATCAGCGCGGTGCCCGCATCGGGCCGCAGCAGACCCGTGGCCATCGACAGGGCAGTGGTCTTGCCGGCGCCGTTCGGGCCGACGATCGCGTAGAGCGAGCCGCGGGGAATGGACAGGGACAGGTCGTGGACGACAGGGACACCGGCGAAGGATTTCTGCAGGCCCTGCATCTGAAGAGCAGCATCGGTCATGCTCTCAGTCTAGGAAGCAGCCACCGGCCGATCCGTCGTCCGAAGGTCGCAGATCAGGCGGTCTGCTCTGGTGCGAGCGGATGACCGGCGTCCGTCTCGGCCACGAGGTGCTTGACCACCGCGGGCAGGCCCCGCTGGTGCGCCACTTCCCGCTGTCGCTGATAGGACGCACCGAGTTCGGTGATGCGGTTCAGCCCCTCGAACTCGCGCGTGCACCCCAGGCGTTCAGCAACGGGGGCGAGGCGGTCCATCAGCTCCGGCAGGGCGTCCGTGATCAGCTCTTCGCGGTTGTTGCGGTCGAGCACGAGGATCGCGTCCATCCCGTACCGGGCGGCGCGCCACTTGTTCTCCGCGATCTGCCACGGCGCCATCACCGGCAGCTCCTCTCCGCGGTCGAGGCGCTCACTGAAGTCGTCCACGAGGCACTGCACGAGGGAGGCGACGGCGAGGACCTCCTGCAGGGACGGCAGTCCGTCGCTGACCCGCACTTCGATGGTGCCGAAGGCGGCGACCGGCCGGATGTCCCAGCGGATCTCGTTGACCTCCTCGATCACCCCCATCGTGGTCATGTCGTTGATGTACGCCTCGTACTGCGGCCATTCGGTGAACATGTGCGGCAGGCCCGCTGTCGGCAGCTGCTGGAACATGAGGGACCGGTTGGAGGCGTAGCTGGTCTCCTCGCCCTGCCAGTAGGGGGAGGAGGCCGACAGGCACAGCAGGTGGGGGAGGTACGTGAGCAGCGCGTTGGTGATCGGCAGCATCTTCGCCGGGTGGTCGATGCCGACGTGCACGTGCACGCCGTAGATCGTCATCTGCCGGCCCCACCACTGGGTGCGGTCCACGAGAGTGGAGTAGCGGGCATCGTCGGTCACCATCTGGTCGGCCCACCGCGAGTAGGGGTGCGCGCCCATGCTGGTGACGTCCACCCGCAGGGGTTCGCCCGCTTCGCGGACGCGCTGCAGGGAGCGGGCGAGGTCCTCACCGGCTTCGGCGACGGTGCTGCACACGTCGGTGACGAGTTCCACGGTGTTCTGCAGCAGTTCGCCGACCACACCGGAGGTGCCCGCGTGGACGTCACGGACGGACTGCAGCAGCGACGGCGCGCACTGGCGCGACTCACCGGAGTCCCGATCCACGAGCAGCATCTCCCATTCGATGCCGACCGTGGAGCGCTGGGAGGGGGCGATGTTGATGGTCATGGTGCCATTGTCCATCATCGGCCCTCATGAGGACGCCGTGTCCGTTCTGTCATAATCGCCTGTGGCGCCGTATGCGCCGCCTCGCGTCAGCACGTCGCGGTGGGCGGCCGATGGGGTCCGGACACCACGGGCCCCAGCGGTAGGATGGCCTCCCGCAGATGAAGGAGCATGATTCCATGCAAGCAGCCAAGCGTTCGCGTCAGCGGCAGGTCCAGCGCCTGGCGCAGCCGGTCACCTCGATCCAGGGCGCGGCCGGTCAGGAGACCCGTGAGATTCCCCTCGGCATCCGCCGGGCCGGGGCCTGGGCGTGGCGGTTCATCGTCATCGTCGCCAGCCTCTGGCTCATCGTGAAGGGCATGGGGATGCTGTCCGGACTGGTGATCCCCGTCCTGGTCGCGATCCTCCTCACCTCCCTGCTGAACCCCCTGGTGCGGATGCTCACACAGCACACGTTCCTTCCGCGCGCCGCCGCGGCCGCCATTGCGCTGCTCAGCCTGATCATCGTGGTGGTCGGCATGTTCGTGCTGGCGGGCCGTCAGCTCGTCGCGTCCTGGCAGGACATCTCCGATGCCGCCGTCAAGGGCTTCAACCAGCTGTGGGACTTCGCCACCACCACCCTCAACATCGACAGCGGGGCCGTGTCGGAGGCTCAGCGTGAACTGGTGGACAAGCTGCAGGCCAACTCCGGCGCCATCGTCAACGGTGCGGTCGCGACCGCCGCAATGGTCGGCAATGTCGGCACCGGCCTGCTGATCGCCCTGTTCACCCTGTTCTTCCTGCTCAGCTCCGGCCACAGCGTGTGGCGCTGGATCGTGGGCCTGTTCCCGGCACAGTCCCGCCCGACCGTGCACGAGGGCTTCCGCCGCGGCTGGAAGGCGCTGAGCGCCTACGTGCGCACCCAGGTGCTGGTGGCGGCTGTGGATGCCACCGGCATCGCACTCGGCTTCGTGATCATCGACCTGGTGCTCAGCGCCACCGGTGCTCCGAGCTCCGCCCCGCTGACTCCGTATGCGGTGCCGATCTGGCTGATCGTGTTCCTGTTCAGCTTCGTGCCGCTGGTCGGTGCGGTCGCCTCCGGTGCGATCGCCTGCCTCATCGCCCTTGTGCTGCAGGGCCCGATCATCGCGCTCATCATGGTGGGCGTGGTGATCCTGGTGCAGCAGCTCGAATCCAACGTGCTGCAGCCCCTGCTGATGGGACACGCTGTGGAGCTCCACCCCCTGGCCGTGTTCCTCGGCGTCGCGGGCGGCGCGATGATCGCCGGCATCACGGGCGCCCTGTTCGCGATCCCGTTCCTGGCGTTCATCAACGCGCTGTACCTCTTCTTCACCGGCCGTGACCCCGCCCCGGACCTCGGCGTGGACGAGACCGCGCAGCAGCACTACAGGGAACTGGAGCGGCGCCACAAGGAGTTCCTGGCGACCGGTGTGCACGCCGCTGACCAGTCCTGACACCGGCGAACCAGCCGCCGACAGAGCAGAAGGGCCGCATCCGTGGGGATGCGGCCCTTCTGCTCGTCAGTTCATCGGTGCGTCACTTGGCGCGCTTCGGATCGTACGGGCTGCAGCGCACGATCGTGACGGGGATCGACTTGCCGTTCGGTGCGGTGTAGTCGATCTTCTGGCCGACGCTGGAGCCGGAGATGGCCTGACCGAGCGGCGACTCGGAGGAGAACACCTCCAGGGTCTCGTCATCGTCGGCGATCTCGCGGTTGCCGAGCAGGAAGGTGCGCTCCTTGCCGGCCATCTCCACGGTGACGACCATGCCGGGCTCCACCACGCCGTCATCCTTCGGGGTCTCGCCGACCACCGCGGTCTTCAGCAGGTGGGTGAGCTCCTCGATGCGGCCCTCCAGCTTGCCGAGCTCCTCACGGGCGGCGTGGTAGCCGCCGTTCTCCTTGAGGTCGCCCTCGTCGCGAGCAGCGGAGATGCGCTCCACGATCTCGGAGCGGCGCGGACCCTCGAGCTCCGCAAGCTCTGCCTCGAGTCGGTCGAAGGCGTCCTGGGTCAGCCAGGCACCCTGCTGGTTCTCGCTCATCGTTGTTCTCCTGGGTCAGTTCAATGGACAGTCGAGTCTGAGTGGCGGTGCGCACCCACGACAGCTCCCTCGCATCTGTGCGGCGGGAGGGCGGCCGTGCGCCCGCGGCATCGCGGTCAGCATGCCAACGAAAAAGGACACATGACGAAGCATGCGTCCTGAGGTTTCGCTTCCGCGTTGACGACCATTGTAGCGCACATGTGTCCGAATGACCCTGATCCTCGTCACAGAACCCGTCGGCCGACGGGGTGGACTCCCGCGAGCGGACAGGGATCCGGGCGCGCGGCCCGGCACGGGCGCAGCGCGGACGCGCAGGTGCGGATCAGAGGGGAGTGCAGGACTTCACGACGCCGGACACCGCCGGCTGCTGAGTGGTCACCACCACCGAATGGTGGGAGACCCGCTCACTCTGCTGCGGAACCTCCACCGAGGTGAAGCCCACCTGGCCGCGGTTCCCGTTCAGCGCCTCCACACTGCAGCGCACCGCGGTGCCGGGCTTCGTGTTCAGCTCGAAGCTCACCCGCATCTGCGTATCGGACACGTGGGTGTAGCCGGTGGTGGTGACCTTCACCGGAGATGAGGAGGAGACCACCAGACCCACCCAGATGACGGTCGCGAGGAACACCAGAGCGAGGATCCCGATGCCGATCCGGGCGGCGAGGGTGCGGCCAGCGGAGCGAGACGTGCCGTAGCGCTCTGCCAGGCGTTCGGAACGGGACTCGGTGGCGTGCATGCGGCTATTGTGTCATGGGACCAGGACCTCTGCTGCTAGGAGAGACATTGAGCGCTGACAGCCGCCCCGCACGCGAGAAGCTGCGCATGATGGCCGTGCACGCCCACCCGGATGACGAAGCGTCCAAGGGTGCGGCAGCCGTCGCCAAATATGTGCACGAGGGGGTGGACGTCACCATCGTCACCTGCACCGGCGGCGAACGCGGAGACATCCTCAACCCCGCGATGGCGGATGACCCCGACGCGCTCGCGGACCTCACGGCCGTGCGCCGCCGCGAAATGGAAGCGGCCCGCGACGTCCTCGGCGCCGACCACGTGTGGCTCGGCTTTGTGGACTCCGGCCTGCCCGAAGGGGACCCCGTCCCCGACCTGCCCGACGGGTGCTTCGCGCTCCTGCGCACCGAAGAGGCGGCACGCCCCCTCGTGCAGCTGATCCGTGAGCGCCGCCCGCACGTGCTCACCACGTATGACGAGAACGGGCACTACCCGCACCCGGACCACATCATGACCCACAAGATCTCGATCCTGGCGTGGGAGCTCGCCGCCGATCCCACCTATCGGCCGGAGCTCGGCGAGCCGTGGGAGATCTCGAAGCTGTACTACAACATGAGCATGTCGGCGGTGGAGGCGAACGAGTTCCACGAGTACTACCTGGAGCGTGGCCTCGACTCCCCGTACGAGGAGCGCCTGTCCTGGTACAAGGGGCTGCGGCAGAACCCGATCACCACCAAGGTGGACGTCTCCGACTACCTGGAGTACCGCGACCGGGCGCTTCTGGCGCACGCCACCCAGGTGGATCCGGAGGGCATGTTCTTCTGGGTCTCCAATGAGGTGCGCCGCCTCGTGTGGCCGTGGGAGGCCTACACCCTGCACTTCTCCCGCATTCCGGTGACGATTCCGGAAGACGACCTGTTCGAAGGACTCCGTTCGTGATGATGATCGCCGATCGCCTGCTCGTCACCGCCGGCACCGTTCTGGCGGACTCGACCCCGTCGCCGTCGCCGTCCTCCACGGTCCCGCCGGAGGACATGAACGCCGCCACCATCACCCCCGGCCTGCCGGGGTTCATCGTGTTCTTCATCATGGCGTGCGCTCTTGTGCTGCTGGCGTGGGACATGGGCCGCCGCATCCGTCGGTCCTCGGCGCGGGAGAACGTGGCGGCGCGCATGGCCGCCCGCGATGCGCAGGCAAGCTCCACCGAGGGCTCTGAGCCCGCGCGCGCTGCTGACGAGGGCGAAGGCCCCGAGCTCCGGTCCGAGGAGAATGACGTGGACCTTCCCGACGGCCCCGAGGACCGCGCCTGATCCGACTGAGCGCCTTCGCTCAGACCACGGAGATCCACACCGCGATGAGGTGGCAGACGAAGCCGATCACGGTGAAGCTGTGGAAGATCTCGTGGAAGCCGAACACCTCCGGCACCGGGTCCGGCCGCTTCAGTCCGTAGACCACCGCACCGAGCGTGTAGGCGATGCCGCCGCCGATCAGCAGGCCCACCACCGGCCAACCTCCGCCGGCGTGCAGCTGCGGCATGTACAGCACGGCCACCCAGCCGAGCGCCACGTACGCCGGCACGTACAGCCAGCGCGGCGCACCGGTCCACAGCAGGCGGAACGCGACACCGAGCGCGGCGCCCGCCCACGCAACGGACAGCAGCACTGTGGCGTCATGCCGGTTGAGCAGTGACACCGCGATCGGGGTGTACGTGCCGGCGATGATCATGAAGATGTTCGCGTGGTCGAACCGCTTGAGCATCAGGGCCCGCTTCGGCGCCCAGGTGCCGCGGTGGTACGTGGCGGAGACGCCGAACAGCAGACCGGCCGTCGCGATGAACACCACAGTGGACAGGCGGGCCGCGAGGCTCCCGCCGAGGGCCACCAGGATCAGCCCGGCGATCATGGCGCTGGGGAACGCGAACAGGTGGATCCAGCCGCGCAGCTTCGGCTTCGGCACCACACCCGCGGCGATGCTGAACTTCTGCGCGGCGAAGTCGCGCGCCCGGTTCGCTCCGGCGCGCGCCGAAACAACGGGGTGGGACCCCTCGTGCGGTGTGGTGACCATGTGGTCATATTAGCCGACCGCACCCCGCCCGGCCGCCGGGGACCACCGCCTGGTCCGCGGTGCACGCCCGTCCGCTCAGCGGCCCCGGCCCCCCTTTTTTTGTGAGCATGTTGTGCACGCCCGGGGCACGGATGGGGGAGCGGCACCCGTCGGCCGCCCCGATCGGGAAGAATGGGCCCCACCCCATCCGACGCGCCGACAGGAGGACCCGTGGCAGCACCCGCCAGCGCGCCCCGCACCCGAGCGGCTGGACCGCAGCACGCCCGCGGCGCCGAGGAGCCGGCAGCGCCGGCTGCGAGCACCGCGCCCGAGCACGTCGGGGTCATCATCGACGGCAACCGCCGGTGGGCGCAGGGCCGCGGCCTCTCCACCGCCGATGGCCACCGGGAGGGCGCCCGCCGCATCAGCGATGTGCTGCGCTGGATGGACGAGCGCGGCATCGCCCTGGGCACCATCTGGATGCTGTCCACCGACAACGCGAACCGCCCCGCCGACGAGCTCCAGGCGCTGTTCGGGATCATCGCCGCGACCGTGGAGGACATCGCGGCCGACGGGTTCAGCATCCGCATCATCGGCGACCTCAGCCTGATCCCCGCCGCCTCCCGCCAGCGGATCGGCGCCGCGATCGACGGCGCAGACATCCGCCGGGACATGCAGGTGAACCTCGCGGTCGGGTACGGCGGCCGCCGCGAAATCGTCGACGCCGTGCGCACGTCGCTGCGCGATGCCGTCGCCGCCGGCGCCGACCCGATGGAGGCGATCGCGCGCCTGAGCGAACAGGACGTCGCCGACCACCTGTACACCGCCGGCCAGCCCGACCCGGACCTCATCATCCGCACTTCCGGTGAGGAGCGCCTGTCCGGGTTCCTGCTGTGGGAGTGCGTCCACACCGAGCTGGTGTTCACCCAGACGCTCTGGCCGGACTTCAGCGAGCAGGACCTGGATGCGGCCCTCGAGGAGTTCGCCGGCCGCGACCGCCGCTACGGAGCCTGAACCCGGCCCACCGCCCCGGTTAACCGGGGCCCAAGCCCCCATGAACTCTCATCGGCGCCCACCGGGACATGTCCGGGAGCCCCTTCGCGCCGACCTACGCTCAGGGCATGATCTATGTTCTGGACACCTCAGTCCTCCTCTCGGACCCAGGCGCACTGTACCGCTTCGCAGAGCACGAGATCGTGCTCCCGATCATTGTGATCACGGAGCTGGAGGCCAAGCGCCACCACCCCGACCTCGGGTTCTTCGCCCGCAAGGCGCTGCGCTCGCTGGACCGCCTCCGCGAGAAGCACGGGTCCCTCGCCACCGCCGTCCCCATCTCCGATGAGGGCGGAACCCTGCGCGTGGAGCTGAACCACCAGGACACCTCCAGCCTCCCGCCGGGCTTCCGCCTCGCCGACAACGACACCCGCATCCTCGCCGCCGCCAAGAACCTCCTCGACGAAGGGCACGAGGTCACCCTCGTCTCCAAGGACGTCCCGATGCGCATCAAGGCCAGCGCCTCCGGCCTGCGCGCCGAGGAGTACCGCGCGGAGCTCGCCCACGACGCCGGCTACACCGGCATCGAAGAGGTCCACATCAGCGACGACGACATGCAGGGCCTGTGGGCCGGCGAAACGATCGACCTGCCGGAGGACAAGCGGGACCTGCCGCTGCACACCGGTCTGAAGATCCACTCCGGTCGCGGCAACGCCCTCGGCCGGGTGGTCCACATGAACCAGATGCGGGTCATCCCCCCGGATCAGACCCTGTTCGGCGTCACCGGCCGCTCCGCGGAGCAGCGCATCGCGGTGGACCTGCTGCTGGATGACGCCGTCTCCATCGTGTCGCTCGGCGGCCGTGCCGGCACCGGCAAGAGCGCCCTCGCCCTCTGCGCCGGCCTCGAAGCCGTGATGGAGCGCCGCACCCAGCGCCGCATCATGGTGTTCCGCCCCCTGTTCCCGGTGGGCGGGCAGGAGCTCGGGTACCTCCCCGGCGACCAGGACGAGAAGATGGGGCCGTGGGCGCAGGCCGTGTTCGACACCCTCGGCTCGATGGTGTCCGACTCGATCGTGGATGAGGTCATCTCCCGCGGCATGCTCGAAGTGCTGCCGCTGACCCACATCCGCGGCCGCTCCCTCCACGACGCGTTCGTGATCGTGGACGAAGCGCAGTCGCTGGAGCGAGGCGTGCTGCTGTCGATGATGAGCCGTGTGGGTCAGAACTCCCGCGTGGTCCTCACCCACGACGTCGCCCAGCGCGACAACCTCAGGGTGGGCCGCTTCGATGGCATCGCATCGGTCGTGGAGGCGCTGAAGGGCGAGGAGCTGTTCGCACACGTGACGCTGCGACGCTCCGAGCGCTCCCCGGTGGCGGAGCTCGTCACCCGTGTCCTCGACCAGCCGGCTCCCTGATCGGAGCGCTCGAGCATGATCACGGTGGTGAGCCGCCGGCTGCGTGCACAGCAGCCGCACCTCGTCGCGATGATGAGATGCGGCTGCTCGGCTCGCCAGGTGCTGTGGTGGGCGCTCAGCCCTTGCGGTGGGTCCAGGTCTCGCCGTAGGTGACGGTCAGGGTGTGGCCCTCGCAGTGGGACACCAGCCACTCGTAGGCGGCCTCGGCGGAGTCCAGGCCGTCCTCGCCGCCGGAGGTGATCCTCGCCTCCAGGGCGGTGCCCGACGGGTGCTCCGTCCATTCCAGTGACGCTCCGCCGTCGAGGCCGTGACGGCCTGTGTCCGGGTGCTCCGGGTTCTGGGTGAGGGTGCGGAACCTCTGATCCATGCGGTCCGCAGCGTCGCTCAGCGCCTGCGAGTCGGTGCCGGCGGAGATGAGGACGTCGAGGGTGACCAGGAAGTCACCGTCGCCCCAGCGGGCGGTGGATCCGTCGGCGAACTCCATCTCCTCCACGGGGGTGTAGGGGGCGATGCCGGGCTGGGTGGGCTGCCGGTCGGCGACGGCGCCGAGGTGGGCGGTGTGGGACGGAGTGCTTGCGGTGGCCATGCGATGAGTCCTTCCAACGCGGTCCGCGCGGATCAGCGCGGTGGGCAGCGCCCTGCCGCCCAGGTCACGATTCTATGAACGTGCACGGTTCGGAGCCTCGCAGCACGGGTCCTTCGCGGCGGCGTACGGGGCTCCTCCGCTGCCGGGAACAGCGCAGCGGCCGCCGTCAGAATCCCTGCAGGCGGCCGCTGGTGGATTCGGCGCCGGGTGACCAGCGCTGGGCTATCAGGCCTTCGGCGCGGTCATCGACAGCACGTCCAGAGCATCATCGAGCTGCTCTTCGGTCAGCTCGCCGCGCTCCACGAAGCCGAGGTCGAGGGCGGCCTCGCGGACGCTGATGCGCTCCGCGACGGCGTGCTTTGCGATCTTCGCGGCGCTCTCGTAGCCGATCAGCTTGTTCAGCGGCGTCACGATCGACGGGCTGGCCTCCGCGTAGAAGCGGGCCTTCTCCTCGTTGGCGACGAGACCGTCCACGGTCTTGTCCGCGAGCACCCGCATCGCGTTGGAGAGCAGGCGGATCGACTCGAGCACGCAGGTGCCCATGAGGGGGATCTGCACGTTGAGCTCGAACACGCCCTGGCTGCCGCCCCAGGCGACGGCGGCGTCGTTGCCGACGACCTTCGCGCACACCATCATCATGGCCTCCGGCACCACCGGGTTCACCTTGCCGGGCATGATGGAGGAGCCGGGCTGCAGGTCCGGGATGGCGATCTCGCCGAGGCCGGTGTTCGGTCCGGAGCCCATCCAGCGCAGGTCAGTGTTGATCTTCGTCAGGGACACCGCGATGGTGCGCAGCGCACCGGACATCTCCACGAGGCCGTCGCGGGCGGACTGCGCTTCGAAGTGGTTGCGGGCCTCGGTCAGCGGCAGGTCGGTCTGGCCGCCGAGGTGCTTGATGACGGCCTGCGGGAAGCCGACCGGGGTGTTGATGCCGGTGCCGACGGCGGTGCCGCCCAGCGGCACCTCAGCGGTGCGCGGCAGAGCCGCTTCGACGCGCTCGATGCCGTAGCGCATCTGAGCGGCATAGCCGCCGAACTCCTGACCGAGGGTCACCGGGGTCGCATCCATCATGTGGGTGCGGCCGGCCTTCACCACGGACTTCCACTTCTCGGCCTTGTCCTCGAACGCGGTGGCGAGGTGGTCGAGCGCGGGCAGCAGGTTGCGCACCACGGACGCGGTGACGGCGACGTGCACGGACGTCGGGAAGACGTCGTTGGAGGACTGGGAGGCGTTGACGTGGTCGTTCGGGTGGACCTCCAGGCCGGACGCCTTCGAGGCGAGGGTCGCCAGCACCTCGTTCATGTTCATGTTCGAGGACGTGCCGGAGCCGGTCTGATAGACGTCGATCGGGAACTGGTCGTCGTGCTCACCGCTGATGACCTCATCGGCCGCGGCGACGATGGCGTCGGCGATCTGCTGGTCCACGGTGCCGAGCTCGGCGTTGGCGCGGGCCGCGGCCTTCTTCACCTCGGCGAGGGCGTGGATGTGGGCGGCTTCGAGCCCCTGGCCGGAGATCGGGAAGTTCTCCACGGCGCGCTGGGTCTGCGCGCGGTACAGGGCCGAAGCGGGCACCCGCACCTCGCCCATCGTGTCGTGCTCGATGCGGTAGTCAGTCTGGTCAGCCTGCGTCATTGCTCAACTTTCTTACTGGTGCTGGTGCCGGAGGGGCCGGCGAGCGACCCATCCAGCCTATCCCCGATCTCGTGCAGCCACGGCGGGTTCGCGCCGGTGCGGCTCACCGTCACCGACGCGAGTTGAGCGGCATGCCGGACAAGGGCCGTCACCTGCTCGGCGCCGAGGGCGGTGAGGCGCTCACGGGCGGCCTCGCCCGCCCCGTCGGCAGCGCCGCCGGCCGACGGAGTCAGCACACCGAGCCGCACCAGGCCGTCGATCAGGCCGGCGGAGAAGGTGTCGCCCGCCCCGATGGTGTCCGCGACGTCGGTGGGAGCACCGGGCACGTCGATGCGGCCGGCAGCGGTGAACGCGGTGGCTCCGTCGGCCCCGCGGGTGAGGACGGCCAGGAGCGCACCGCGCTGCAGGAACGCCGCACACGCGCGCTCCTCCTCGCCGGCGCCGTACAGCCACTGGAGATCCTCGTCGGACGCCTTGACCACGTCGGCGAGAGCGGCGTTCGCTTCGATGACGCCGCGGACATCGGCTGCTTCGCCCATGAGGGCGGGGCGGGCGTTGGGGTCGTAGGAGATCAGCGCGTGGGGGCGGAGGCGCTGGATCTGCTCGCGCACCACGGAAGCGCCCGGGGAGCGGGTGGCGGCGATGGAGGAGGTGTGCACCGCTGCGGGGGAGTCGGGGAGGCCGACGGGGTTCGGGGACCAGTCGAGGTCGAACTCGTATTCGGCGGCGCCGTCCTCTGCGATGTCGGCGCGGGCGGTGGAGGTGGCGCCCTCCTGCACGGATCCGGCTGTGAGCGTGACGCGCGAGTCGGCGAGGTGGGTGCGGATCCGCCTGCCGCGCTCATCGGTGCCGAGGTGGGTGAGCAGGTGCGAGTCGTGGCCGAGGCGCCCCAGCGCGACCGCCACGTTCATCGGAGAGCCGCCGGGGTGCTCCTCGGGGGGTTGGCCGGGGCGGTGGACGATGTCGGTGAGGGCCTCGCCGATGGTCAGGATCTGCACGGGGTGCTGGTCGGAAGAGGAATCAGTCATCACACCGGTGATTGTCTCACCGGCTCGGCGGTTCGTGGAGCGGGTCGCACGGAGTCGCCCACCGCCCGGTGGTGCTGTCACAATGTCAGCCATGTCCGACCCATCGCTTGATCAGGCGCCGCCGAAGAAGCGGGAACTGCCCACGAAGAAGAACACCTCCGTCAAGAACATGGCGTGGGCCATGGGCCTGAACCTCATCCTGGTGGCGATCATCGCCGTGGCCGTGGTGGGGCTGGGCCGTGACAATGAGCAGAAGCCGTCGGCCGGGTCCGTCACCACCGTGAACATCGCCGAGTCCGCCGGCCGCGCCCAGGAGACACTCCCGTTCCCCGTGGCGAAGCCCGAGATGGGGGAGGGGTGGCGGCCCATCAAAGCGCGGCAGGGCGGCTCCGGTGAGTCCGGCACGTGGACCGTGCAGCAGCGCTCAGCGAGCGGCGAACTGCTGACCTTCGTGCAGGGATCCGAATACGGGCCCGCGATCACCCAGCTGATGGGCGGGGAATACCGAGCCAGTGGTGAGGAGCAGCAGATCGGCGGCGCCGACTGCGAATGGTTCGACGGCGACGACAAGCGCATCGCCCTCGGCTGCGACACCGGCGACTCCGGTTTCGTGGTCTACGGGGGAACGAACCGGGAGGACACGGCCGCCTTCGCCGAGAAGGCGGCGAGAACCGCGCAGTGACGCGCCGAGGGCGCACTCTCAGACGTCGCGGGCGATCAGCTCATCCAGCGGAATCGGCGACAGCAGGTACGGCGCCACCTCCAGCACGGTGAACGCACCGACCTGGCCCGAGCGGTTCATACGGGCGGCGGCGCGGGCGTAGGCGACCTGCGCGGCCGCGGTGAAGTCCGGGTTGCGCTCCAGCTCCAGGGAGAACTCCACCGTGGACAGCGAACCGCCGAGGTCACCGGTGGTGATGACGCGGCCGCCGTGCGGCAGCCCCTGATGGTTCTTCTCGAACTCCTCGACGCTGACGAACTCGACCGTGGTCTCGTACGGCTCGAAGTAGTTCGGCATCGTCACGATCTGCTCGCGGATCCGCTCCTGCTCGGACTCCTCCGCCACCGCAACCACTTCGCGGCGGTGAGCGGTGTGCGCGGTGATGTCGGCGCCGTCACCGCGGCGGGCGGCCTGCAGGGCGTCGTCCGACGGGATCGTGTACTGCACGGCGCGCTGCACACCCGGCACCCGTCGGACCGCATCCGAGTGGCCCTGGGAGGCGCCGAGGCCCCAGAAGGTGTTCTGCTGCGCGCTGGGGAACAGGGCTTCGGCCATGGTGCGGTTCACGGAGAACAGGCCCGGGTCCCATCCGGTTCCGACCATCGCCGTGTGGCCGTTCGCACGGGCCGCGGCGTCCATGCGGGCGCGGTGGCCGGGGATGTCGGCGTGGTTGTCGTAGGTGTCCACGGTGGTGAACAGCTCCGCCCAGCCGGTGGCCTGCTCGGGGATGTCGGTGGCGGAGCCGAGGCAGAGCAGCACCACGTCGATGTCGTCGGCGTGCTGGGCCGCGGAATCGGCGGGGAACACGGGAGCGTCGGTGTCCAGGGAGCTGCGGCGGGAGAAGATGCCCACCAGGTCCATGTCGTCCTGGGCGCGGATGAGCTTCTCCGCGCTGCGTCCGAGGTTGCCGTAGCCCGCGATGGCGGCGCGGATCCGCTTCGTTTCAGTCATGGCACGACCCTATGCCCCAGCCGTACTCGCTCGCCAAAGGCGCCCGGTGGGAGTGAGACGCGCACCGTTGAGCGGGCCGCGCCCTGCCGCAGCGGCGACGCCGGCCGGACACGGCTGCCGGTCGGCACTGCTGCGGGTCAGTTCTGCTGGTCGGTGCTCTGCGCCTGCTGGCGCTGCACGGCGGCGTCGAGGCGCTCGCGGGCGCCGTCGAGCCACTGCTGGCAGCGCGTGGACAGCAGTTCGCCGCGCTCCCACAGTGCGATGGACTCCTCCAGCCCGCCCTGCCCGGATTCGAGGCGCTGGACGATGCCGACGAGTTCGTCGCGCGCCTGCTCGTAGCCGAGCGCGCGGATATCCTCCGGCAGCTCGGGGGACTGGGGGTCGTCGGGGGTGCTGGTGCTCATGCGGGGTCCTCCTCGGGTGAATCAGTGGGGCCGACGGGTGCCGTGCGGTCATCAGAGCCGGTGCTGACCGCACCGATGCGGCCCTCGGCCATGCGGATGGACAGGCGGGTGCCGTCGGGGGCGCTGACGGGGTCGGTGATGACGGTGCCATCGCTCAGCTGCACGGCCGCGTAGCCGCGCCGCATCGTCTCCAGCGGTGACAGGCTCCGCGCCTGCCGCCGCAGGTGCGTGATCTCGTCACCGGCGCGCTGCAGGCGCGCATGGATGATGGTGCGCACCATCGACATCTGGGAGCGCAGCTCATCGGATCGCGCACCGAGCATGGTGTGCGGCTGGGCGAACACGGGCCGGGAACGCAGCGCCTGCAGGTTCTGTGCGTCCCGGTCGATGCGGGCGCGCAGAGCGGACCTGAGGCGGGTGCGGGCCAGCTCCACGTGCTCGCGTTCGGCCATCATGTCCGGCACCGCGATCTTCGCGGCATCCGTCGGCGTGGACGCGCGCACATCCGCCACGAGGTCCAGCAGGGGAGTGTCCACTTCGTGGCCGATGGCGGAGATGATCGGCGTGGCGGCGCCGGCGGCGAGGCGCACGAGGGACTCGTCGGAGAATGGCAGCAGATCCTCCATGGAGCCGCCGCCGCGGGAGATGATGATGACCTCCACCTCGGGGCGCGCTTCGAGTTCGCGCAGTGCCGCGCTCACCTCGCTGACCGCTTTGGTGCCCTGGACGGCGACTTCGCGGATCTCGAATCGAACGGCGGGCCACCGCTTCTCCGCGTTGACCACCACGTCCCGTTCGGCGGCGGAGGCGCGCCCGCAGATCAGGCCGATGGTGTGCGGCAGGAACGGCAACGGCTTCTTCCGGCCCCGGTCGAACAGGCCCTCCGCCGCAAGGGTGCGCTTCAGCTTCTCCAGGCGGGCGAGCAGCTCACCGAGCCCGACGGGGCGGATATCGGACGCTTCCAACTGCAGGGTGCCGCGCTTGCTCCAGAAGGTGGGCTTGCACCGCACCACAACGGTCGCGCCCTGGGTCGGCTCCATCCCGGACTGCTGGAGGACGTTCTCCCGAACGGGGACGGTGAAGGAGGCGTCGGTGTCGGTGTCGCGCAGGGTCAGGAAGTGCAGGCCGGCTCCGCGGCGCATGTTCACCTGCACGAGTTCGCCGATCACCCACAGGGGCGACATGCGGTTGATGTAGTCGCGCACGTTGACACTGAGCAGCCGCACCGGCCACGGATTCTCCGGGGTGGTTTCGGCGGCGGTCGCGGCCAACTGCTGCGGGGGCTCAGTCATGGCCTCTACTCTGCCACGCCGCCCCGTGCTGCGCGGTGCTCCTCGAAGGAGCGTGGATCACTGCTCGTGTTGATGCCGTCGGCCCCGCAGGAAGCCGAAGCGGCGGCGCGGCTTCTCCTCGGTGAGGTGGCGGCCGAGCACGGCGTCACCGCGGCGGAACACGAACAGCATCGTGGCGCCCTCCTTCACGGGTTCCCCGAGCAGCTCGTGGCCCGCGGCGCGTGCGTCGTCGGGCACGTTGCGGTACGCCTGCGGGCAGTCGGTGGAGATTTCGATCGTCTCCCCGGGCCGCAGGCCGTGCAGTGCTTCGAGGGTGTGGATCACAGGGTAGGGGCAGGACTCGCCGCGCAGGTCCAGCGAGTAGTCCGCGGTGCGGAACGAGGAACTCATGCGGCGACCTCCTCTCTCTCTGCCGGGGCGGATCCCTCAGCGTTGAGACGGCTGAGGCGACTGGTGCGGCGCGGCGACATCGCCAGCCACCACAGCGCCAGCAGAACCAGTGAGATCACAAGGGCTCCCCACAGGCCGCCGAAGCTCGTCAGACTGACCGGGGGAGCGGAGGCGACCAGATGGCGGTGGATGCCCCAGTGGTCCCAGCCGTAGGCGAGGACGGTGGCGCCGATGACATTGCCGCCGAACGCCACCCACGCCACTGTCTGCCCTTCCATCGCGCGGTACATCATGCCGGTTTCGCACGCTCCGGCCATGACGATGCCGAGGCCGAACAGGGTGCCGCCGATGACGGTGCCCCACCCGGCGGGCTTGGTCAGCGGGTCCATTCCGGTCACCAGCAGAACCACGAAGGTGGTGATGACGGCGGTCGCCAGGCCGATCACGAGCGCGTCGGAGAGCTTGGTCTTCCGCGTGACCCAAAGGTCGCGGAACGCCGCGGTGAAGCAGATCTGACCCCGCTGAATGAGCGCGCCGAACACGGTGCCGAACACCACGGCGACGGCCAGCAGGGGCCGCTCGGTGAGCAGGTACAGCAGGCACGCTGCGGCCAGAGCCGCCACGATGACCGTGAACGCGGACAGGTGGCGGACCCGTCGGCGCCGGTTCTGCTCAGCGGTGAGGTGCTGGCGCGCGGACGCGGGGACAGGGCGAGTGGGGCCGCGCCACCAGCGCTGTCGGATCAGCTGAACACCCAACCAGGTGCCGATCGCGGTGGTGAGGGTGAACAGCCAGGCGTGCAGGGAGAACTGCGGAATGCCGGTGAACATGGCGGCGAGGTTGCAGCCGAAGGCGAGGCGGGCTCCGAACCCGGCGACGATGCCGCCGGCGAGTGCCTGGGGGAACCGGCGGCGCAGCGGCGGGGTCCGGACGCGGAAGTCGTCTGCCCAGAGTGCTGCGAGGAGGGACCCCGCGAGCATGGCGATGACGATCCAGCCGTCGGTGCGGTCCAGGGGGCCGCCCTCCAACGCGGTGACCTCCTGGTAGTAGGTCCACGAACCGGGGTCGGCGCCGAGGAGCTCAACGGCATGTCCGCCCAGGCGGGTGAACTCACCGGTCACGGCCCAGACGGTTCCGGTGATCGCGAAGTAGGCGGCGCTGAGTGCGCCGAGGGCGGCGAACACGGGGCCGGGCGGCAGGCCCACGCGGGCGCGCAGAACGGAGTCGTAGGAGCGGTGGGATGCTCGAGGAGGAGGCGATGATGTCACGGAGTCTCCGAAGCGGGCCGAGGGGACGAAGTCGATTGTAGACGGTCGGGAGGGGGCTGGGATCCGGCCCGGTGTGTCCGCGCTGGTGGGCCAGCTCGCTTCGGCTGGGGTTCCCACCTCGTGGTCCGTAGGATGGTGGGCGTGACTGATCAGCGTGTTCTTCTTGCAGAGCCCCGCGGGTATTGCGCGGGCGTTGACCGGGCCGTTGTGGCCGTCGAGCGGGCGCTCGAGCATTTCGACGAAACCGTGTACGTGCGCCACGAGATCGTCCACAACAAGTTCGTGGTGGACTCCCTGCGTGAGCGCGGCGCCGTGTTCGTCGAGGAGGTCGACGAGATCCCGGAGGGGTCCCTCGTCATCTTCTCCGCCCACGGCATCTCCCCGGCTGTGCGCGAAGCCGCCGAGGAGCGGGGCCTGCGCACGATCGACGCGACCTGCCCACTGGTGACGAAGGTGCACAAGGAAGCTGTCCGCTTCGCGAAGGCCGGCTACGACATCCTCCTTGTGGGCCACGCCGGTCACGAAGAGGTCGAGGGAACCGCTGGTGAGGCCCCTGATCACGTGCAGATCGTGGATTCGCGTGACGACCTCGACGCGATTCAGGTGCGCGACCCGGACAAGGTGGTGTGGCTGAGCCAGACCACCCTCAGCGTGGACGAGACGATGGAGACGGTGGAGCGGCTGCGTGAGCGCTTCCCGAACCTCCAGTCCCCGCCGTCGGACGACATCTGCTACGCCACCCAGAACCGCCAGGTCGCGGTGAAGAAGATCGCGCCCGACTCCGACCTCGTGCTCGTGGTCGGCTCCGCGAACTCCTCCAACTCCGTACGCCTGATGGAGGTCGCGAAGGAGAACGGTGCGAAGGACGCGCACCGCATCGACTTCATCAGCGAACTGAAGGACGAATGGTTCGAGGGCGTCACCACTGTGGGAGTCACCTCGGGGGCGTCCGTGCCGGAGGTGCTGGTGCAGGCGCTGCTGAAGGAGCTCGCCGAACGCGGCTACGGCACGGTGGAGCGTGTCCGCACCGCGCAGGAGGACCTGATGTTCTCCCTGCCGCGCGAGCTGCGCCAGGAGATGAAGGCGCAGGGAGCCGATGACCGTCGTGAGCGCCCGCAGCGGGACATGCGGGATGCGGCGGACCAGTCGCCGCTGTCCGGCCGGGGAGCTGCGCCGACGGGTGCCGACGCACAGTGAGCTGACCCCGCCCGTCGTGCACGCTGACCGCGGTTGAACGGGACGCAGACGAGAGAAGGACCCCACCGATCGGTGGGGTCCTTCGTTGTTGTCTGCTGAGCTCGGCGCGGGCGCTGAGACGAGTGGTCAGCAGCGGGCAGGGCTACGCGGCGGCCGGTGACGTCAGGATCGGTGCTAACTGAATAGTTTCCTCATTCGATTGTACGGCTCTGTTCGGACGATCGTCCCAATGAACCCAAGAGAGGTGAAAGCAGTCCTGGCCTGGGGTTTCGTGCGGAGAAGGGCTCTGGATGCGGAAGTGTTCCCGCCGGGGCGGTCTCACATATCGAGTCGGTGGCGCGAGTGGCGCAGAGACGCCTCCGCCGGGCGCCGAGCAGAGCGTTGACGACCGCGTCACGCCTCTGTAATCTACCTTCGGTTTGGTCAAGGACCTACTACGCGGTCAGGAGGAGCGCGCCGCTCCTGAATCGGGCTCGATCGAGGTGCGCTGAAGACACAGAAAGGGTTCACCGTGACCACTACCGGCCGACGGAATCTGTTGAAGGGCGCGACCTGGGCGGCCCCTGTCATCGCTGTCTCCACGATGGCTCCTGCCTACGCTGGCAGCCCTGTTCCCGGTACTGGGACGCTTGTGGCAGCCCCCTGGTCGAACACCTGGCGTGCAAGTAACCAGTACAAAGGAGCTGCTACCATCCTGCAGCCCTGGGTCATCTACCCCACGACACGGCCGTCCGGCACGGTGGCTGTCACCAACGAGACTCCTGCGTCACAGACCGCCAACCCGCTGACCAGGAAGGCCAGCGCATGGGATCCGATCTATCCGGATCAGAGCACGGGCAACTACAACGGCAACAAGGCCGAGGCGCCCGGTGCCGTGGGCAAGGGCGATGTCATCGAGATCTTCATCGAGAACATCGGCGGGAAGGACTCCTACGCGCCCCAGCCGCGCGTCGCTGGTCAGGAGCACACCACCTTCACTCATGACGGCACGCGCTACGGTCCTGACACCTACGGTGCAGCTTGGCCGGATGTTCTGCTGCGCGACTACCGGCCGAACAATCCGGATTCCTACTACGACTTCCTCAAGGCCAACGAATTCAGTGGTGCAGGCGTCAACACCGGCAAAGAGTCGTTCACGGGTGTCCCTTACACCACGGCGGATGGTCGCCACGGCTGGAAATGGGTCATCGAACTGACCAATCCCGTGGACAACGAACACGACGGGTCGGATGCGGTCACCTTCGACATCCGCTATCCGGAGCACCGCCCTGAGGGGTCATTCCCCAAACGAACCTACGCCCAGTACCGGACCACGGTGATATCGCCCTGGGGAACGGTGGTGTACACGTCCGCCTGATGGACCGAACGCGAAGGGCCCCGCAGGTAACGGACCTGCGGGGCCCTTCGTCGTGTGCGGGCTGCCGCGCCCGACAGCGGATCAGCAGCTGGGGGAGCGGAACGTGGTGGACGGCAGGGCGTCCTGGCAGAGCAGTTCGGCGTAGCGCTCGTCGCCGTCCACATGCACCTTCATGAAGGACAGCATGCGGCCCTGCAGGGCGGGGTCGTCCACATTGCCGGCCCAGTGGGTGCCGGTGAGGTGGTTGATGAGGTAGCGGTCCTTCGCGCCGGTGAGGGAGCCGTAGATCGGCAGGGTGTACTGCGCGTAGGGGGCGACGTTGTCGAGCATGCCGCCCACCACGAGGGTGGGTTCGTTGACGCGGGGGAAGCCGGTCTGCGCCCACGGGTGCACGGCGATGACGGCATCGAACTCGCGGGCCTGCGCGGCGTAGAGGACACCGCCGCCTCCCATGGAGTGGCCGATGAGCGCGGTGCGGTCCTTATCGACGATCTTCTGGATCGCGGGATGCTTGAGACCCGACTCCATGGCGCGCACGGCCATGGTGGCCCGCTGCTGCGGCTGTTCGAAGCCGGTGTAGGTGTTGGCCTGCAGCACGATGAAGCCGTGGGAGGCGAGGCGCTTGGCGGTGACTTCGTTCACCGAGCCCGGCTCGAGGAATCCGGGCATGGCGACGACCAGGCCGTACTTCTCACCGTCCTTCGGGTTCGCGGGGTAGAAGAGGGTGCCGCCGCCGAAGCCGGAGAACTCACCCGCCTTGAGCTTGGTGGAGGTGACCTCGTACGGGCCGTCCTTGGTGATGGATTCCTGGGTGGGGGCGTCGCCGTGTTCGGCCGCGTTCGCAGCGGTGGGGGTGAGGGCGGCCCCGGAGAACGCGAGGGCGCCGGCGGCGAGGACTGCGGCGGTTCGGGAGGTGATGGTGGTCAGGAGGGATGAGCGGGTCACGGGATTCTCCTTCGGGTCAGTGGCTTCCATGACGCTGAGTGAATGGTAAGTCAGTCGTGACGTGCGTCGAAGTGGGTTCGGAGAATCTGTCCGCCTGGTGGGAAATGCCAGTCTCGGGGGCGGTCAGTCTGTGCTCGGATCGTGCTTGCCGGAGTCGCCGGAATCGCCGGTGTCGCGAGGCAGTTCCCGGGCGCGTGAAGTGACGGGCCCCGGCTCGGCGAGGGGCTTGCCCATGGCGGCGAGCTCCTCAATCGAACGCGCGGTCGGCATGACCCTCGACTGGTAGGAGCCGACCACGTCGTTGAAGGTCTTCACCGTCCCATCGAGCGACCGCCCCAGCTTCGTGAAGTGCCGCCCCATGGTGGTGAGCCGTTTGTGGAGTTCCCTCGAGCGGGACAGCACCTCGAGGGCGTCCCGGTTCAGCGCATCAGTGCGCCATGTGTGCGCCACGGTCCGCAGCAGCGCCATCAGCGTGGCGGGGGAGGCGATCACCACATCGAGGGTGAACGCGCCGTCCAGCAGGCCCGGGTCTGCTTCGAGAGCAGCGGCGAGCACCCCATCGGAGGGAACGAACAGCACCACGAACTCCGGTGCGTCCCCGAGCCCCGCCCAGTACGACTTCGCACTCAGGGAGCTGACGTGCATGCGCAGTGCGCGGGCGTGTGCCTGCAGCTGGGCGGCGCGCTCCGACGGGTCCTGCGCGTCAACCGCGCGCAGGAACGAATCCATCGGCGCCTTCGCATCCACCACGATGGAGCGGCCCTGCGAGAGATGCACGACGAGGTCCGGGCGCTGCTCGCGGTCCCCGTCGGCCGACCTCCCCCTCGCCTGGGTGGAGAAGTCCGTGTGCTCCAGCATCCCGGCCGCTTCCACGATGCGCTGCAGCTGCACCTCACCCCATTGGCCGCGGGAGGAGGGGGCCTTGAGCGCTGAGGTGAGGGCCGCCGTGCCGTGGGTGAGGTCCGCGGTGGTCTGCGACAGGCGGCGGAGCTGCGCGGTGAGGTCACCCTCGGAGCGCGACCGGGCCGCCTCGGTGCGCGCCACCGACTGCTGCAGCTGCTCGAGGGACTGCCCGATCGGAGCGAGCGCAGCCGATGTGCGGGCGTGGTCGCGGGAGTAGCGCTCGTCGGTCAGCGCCAGCAGCTGCTGCGAGGACTCCTGGGCGGCCTTCGCAGCGATCGCGGCAACATCCACCTGTTCTTCGCCGGCGCGTGAGCGGGTGCGCGCGGACCAGAGGGAGCCCGCGATGATGCCGAGCAGGAAGGCCGCAATGCCGATGACGATGACGATCCACATGTCCATGGGACTAGACCACCACGGGGGTGCGACATTTAAAGTCTGCGACACCCCGCCCGTGAGATCGGCCCCGTTCCCCAGCGGCCGGCGGCGGGCTGAGCAGGCGGCGGATAGACTGGCGCGCGTGGCTCTTACTATTGGAATCGTTGGCCTGCCCAACGTCGGCAAATCGACCCTGTTCAACGCACTGACCCGCGCCGAGGTGCTGGCCGCGAACTACCCGTTCGCGACCATCGACCCGAACGTCGGCGTGGTGCCCCTGCCGGATGCGCGCCTCGGACGCCTCGCCGAGATCTTCGGTTCGCAGAAGATCCTGCCTGCGACCGTGTCCTTCGTGGACATCGCCGGCATCGTCAAGGGCGCCAGCGAAGGCGAAGGCCTGGGCAACAAGTTCCTCGCCAACATCCGCGAGGCCGACGCGATCTGCCAGGTCACCCGCGCCTTCTCCGACCCGAACGTGACCCGCGTGGACGGATCGAAGGACCCGCAGGGCGACCTGGAGACCATCTCCGCTGAGCTGATCCTCGCCGACCTGCAGTCCATCGAGAACGCCCTGCCGCGCCTGGAGAAGGACACCAAGCGCAAGGTCATCGAACCCGAGGTCCTGCCCGAGGTGATGAAGGCGAAGGAGCTGCTGGAGACCGGCGTGACCCTGTTTCAGGGCGCGAAGAAGGCCGGAATCGACATCTCGCTGCTGCGCGACCTGCAGCTGATGACCACCAAGCCGTTCATCTACGTGTTCAACACCGACGAAGAGGGCCTCGCTGACGCCGCCATGCAGCAGGAGCTGCGGGAGCTCGTGGCGCCGGCCGAAGCGATCTTCCTGGACGCGAAGTTCGAATCCGAGCTCATCGAGCTGGACGAGGCGGAGGCGAAGGAGATGCTGGAGTCCACCGGCCAGGAGGAGTCCGGGCTGGATCAGCTGGCGCGCGTCGGCTACGACACCCTCAACCTGCAGTCCTACCTCACCGCCGGCCCGAAGGAAGCGCGCGCGTGGACCATTCGCAAGGGCTGGACCGCTCCGCAGGCAGCCGGTGTCATCCACACCGACTTCGAACGCGGGTTCATCAAGGCCGAGATCGTCTCCTTCGACCAGCTCGATGAGGCCGGCTCGATGAACGAGGCCAAGGCCAAGGGCTGGGTCCGCATGGAGGGCAAGGACTACGTCATGGCCGACGGCGACGTGGTGGAGTTCCGGCACGGAGGAACATCTGGAACGGGCGGTAAGAAGTAAGCCTGCAGCACGACCAGTCCGCCCCCGCTGCCTGAACGAAAGACGATCATGATCAGAGACGCTCACGAGGCCAACGCAACGGTCAAGCCCGCCGACTTCGAGCTTGCGCGGCTCCGCGCTGCCGTGCCCGAGTACTTCGACAAGAACGGCGACTTCAGGCTCGACCGCCTTCAGGAGGCGCTGAGCTCGGCTGACGTCTCGATGACCCGCGAGGGCTACGAGCTCAAGTTCTTGGGAAAGTCCTACGCTAAGTACCTGACCTCGACGCGGACCGAGACGGTCATGGTCCCTGACCTCGAGCACAACGCTGAGGCGGCGAACGCTGAGTCGGAAAATCTGTACATCGTTGGGGACAATCTCGATGCGCTCAAGCACTTGCTGGGGTCATACGCAGGCCAGGTCAAATGCATCTACATCGATCCGCCGTACAACACTGGTTCCGATGGGTTCGTCTACGTCGACGACTTCGGCTTCACGGCGAAGGACCTGGTCGAAAAGGTGGGTCTTGACGAGGACGAGGCCGAGCGGGTGATGGCGCTCCAAGGCAAGTCGTCGCACTCCGCGTGGCTTACGTTCATGTACCCGCGGCTGGAACTCGCGAAGGAACTACTCGCAGACGACGGTGTTATCTTCATCAGCATTGATGACAACGAGCAGGCTAACCTCAGGGCGCTGTGTGACGAAGTTTTTGGCGAACAGAACTTCCAAGCAATGATTAGCGTAGTCTCTAACCCTGGTGGCAGGGACTACAAGCAAGTCGCTGTCCAGCACGAATATGTCCTCATGTACGGGGTTACAGATTCCGTACTTGTTAGAGAAATTGCGAAAGAAGCCTCGTTCCCTTTTCACGACGGCATCGGCGGGTATGAGCTTCGCGAGTTGAGGAACAGGAACCCGAAATTTCATCGAGGTAATCGACCGAACCTGTACTTTCCGTTCTATGCGGACCCTGATTCCATAACTCCGGAGGGGTATGTATCGGTCAGCCTGACTCGGACCTCAACTCATCATGTTGAGATTTATCCTCGCAATAGTGAGGGTCGGGACAGTTGCTGGAGGTGGGGCACTGAGAAGGTCGCGGCCAATCTAGTCGACAGCAACCCCATTGATTCTCAGGTCGTCGCAAGGCAGAAGCGTGACGGGGGCTGGAACGTATACGAGAAAAATCGCCGATCGACCACCAAGGTGAAATCTGTTTGGGCAGACACCGGAATGCGCACTGAGGACGGAACTCGCCAGGTTCGTTCGCTTTTCGGTGGAACATATTTCGATCATCCGAAGCCGTTGGCGCTCGTCGAGCGATGCCTGGAAGTCGGCACCGCCGATGACTCGATTGTTCTTGACTTCTTTTCCGGTTCGGCCACAACGGCGGATGCGGTCATGCGCTTGAACGCTAAAGACGGCGGGTCGAGGCGGTTTATTCTGGTTCAGATTCCCGATCAGTTGTCTTCTGGTGGTGTTGCTTATGGTGCTGGCTACCGTTCGATCGACGAAATTGGTCGTGATCGCATAATTAAAGCAGGTTCCGCTATTAGATCTGAGTCCGGAGCCGACATCGATTACGGTTTCCGTCACTTTCGGCTTGAGGAGCCGAGCGAGCGCACGCTTGATCAGCTTCAGTCCTTCGATCCGAACGAGGACGGCGTGATGTTTGCTGGCGATTTCGTGTCCAAGTTCGCTTCAAACGGGACGCCGGGAGAGCAGGTCGCGCTTTCGACCTGGCTCGTCCAGGACGGTTTCGGCTTGGCGGCAGAGGTGAACGGCGTGGAACTTGACGAGTACACGCTCAGCGTCTGCGGGGACTCTGGATACGTCGTCGAGCCAGGACTCGATAGTGAAGACGTGATGGCGCTCGTGGCCAAGCTCGAGGCCGGTGAACTCGATCTGAAGCGTCTCGTCGTCTTCGGGTACTCGGTGCCGTTCTCGGTCATGCACGAGCTGAAGCAGAATCTCACGTCGCTTCGGTCGGGGCAGACCGTCTCGGTGATCGAGCGGTACTGATCCATGCAGATCCGACTTCAGACTCTGGAGCATCAGCAGCGTGCGCTGAATGCGCTGACCCGCGTCTTCAAGGACGTGGAGTTCGACACTAGTACCCCACCCGAGGCGAACATCGCATTCGACCCGGCCGATCCTCAGATTCGCGAGAACATCAATGCGATCCAGTCCGGTGTCGTAGACGGGATCGCTGCGATCCCTCGTCCATGGCGGGGACACGTAGATGACGGTGTTCTCGGGGTCGACGCCAAGATGGAGACCGGCACCGGCAAGACGTTGGTCTACACGCAGCTCATGTACGAGCTGAACCGGCTCTACGGCTTCACGAAGTTCATCCTTCTCGTGCCTTCGACACCGATCAAGGAAGGCGCGAAGGCGTTCATCCGGTCGGACTACGCACGCCAGTACTTCGCTGATGCGTACGGCCCGCAGATGGAGCTGCGCCTCGATGTCCTCGATCCGCAGAAGCGATCGAAGGGGCGGAAGATGATGCCGAACTCGGTCGTTAACTTCGTGCACGGTTCGCGGCTCTCGCCTGGTCGGATCTCCGCTCTCCTCATGACCGACGGCATGCTGCAGTCGAAGAAGACGATGGCGTTCGACTACGACCAGACGGTGCTCGGCACGACCAGTGTCCCTTACGAGGCGCTTCGTGGGACTCGCCCCATCGTCATCATGGATGAGCCGCATCGCTTCCGACGCGACAACAAGGCGTATCAGACGCTCATCGACGAGATCCAGCCCTTGGCGGTCTTCCGCTTCGGCGCGACGTTCCCGGAGCTCGGCAAGACGGGGAAGACCGATTACAACAACCTCGTGTTCAACCTCGGTGCCGTCGAGTCGTTCAACGAGCAGCTGGTCAAGGGCGTCCAGGTCCAGTACCCACAGGACAGCAGCAGCGATACGACGCGCCTGAAACTCACGAGCGTCTCTGCGCGCAAGCCGAAGCAGGCGACGTTCCAGAACATCGGCACGGGGAAGTCCCTCACCTTCGATATGGGGGAGTCCCTCGGCATTGCGGACGGCGCATTCGCGGGCATCACAATCGAGGGGATCGGTAAGACCGACAACCCGACGATCAAGTCCGGCGTCACGCTGTCCAACGGTCAGACGCTGGGGACAGGGGACATCCTCTCGGCCCGGGTCTACTCCGACACCTATCAGAGCCTGATGATGCGGCAGGCACTCGACAACCACTTCGAGACCGAGTGGGAGAACTTCCGCCGCTCGTCCAGGGTCAAGACGCTAACCCTGTTCTTCATCGACTCGATCGAGTCCTATCGCGGCAGCGACGGTTCGAAAGGGCACCTCAGGCAGCGCTTCGAGGAGCTCCTCGCTGCACGGCTCACCGCGGAGATCGAGAAGCGCGAGGGCGACTCCTCGCCCGTCGCGAAGGAGTATGTCGCCTACCTGCGGGCGTCGCTCGCTGACGTCGAGGCGACGAACGGTGGATACTTCTCCGCGGACAACGCCACTACCGACGAGGCCATCCAGCGCGAGGTCGACGACATCCTCCGCAACAAGGAGGCGATGCTGTCCTTCGAGACGGCGAACGGTGCGCCGAACACTCGTCGATTCCTGTTCTCGAAGTGGACGCTACGTGAGGGCTGGGACAACCCGAACGTGTTCCAGATCGTCAAGCTCCGGTCGTCCGGGTCGGAGATCTCGAAGCTCCAGGAGGTGGGCCGAGGCCTCCGGTTGCCCGTGGATGCGAAGGGAACTCGTCTCGCGGGCGAGCAGTTCTATCTCACCTACCTCATCGACTACACGGAGAAGAAGTTCGCCGATTCACTCGTCGACGAGATCAACTCCGACGTTGCCGTAGGCCCGGCCAAGGTGAAGGAGCTGCTTCCCAAGGTCGCCGACGAACTCGGCAAGACTGAGACGGAACTGTTCATCGAACTCCTGCAGCAGGGGTTCGTCGATTCGGACAAGAACGTCGTACCGGGGCGCGAAGAGGACCTGTTTGCTGCCTACCCCGCGTTCAACAAGACGGGCCTGAAGCCTGACAAGATCGTGAAGGGCAATCAGAAGGTCAAGGTCGGCATTCGCTCCGAGCGGTACTCCGAGCTCAAGGACCTCTGGGAGACGCTGAACGCCAAGTACTACCTCCGTCTCGATGAGCTCACGGCCGACGAGATCGATGAGTGCATCGACGAGGTGCTGGGAGCTGATATCTACCGGCGGGAGGCTGGTCGATTCACGCAGGACGTCGTCGTGCAGGCTGACGAGGGCTCGTCCCTGGAGGTCCGAACGGAGACGAAGAAGGTCTTCAACGCGACCGAGACGATGCCGTACGGCGACTGGCTGAAGCGTGTCCGTGCCCAGACGGGCCTGCCAATCGATCGTGTCCACGCGGGGCTCGTCCGCCTCGACGCGAAGAAGAGCCTCCCCGCCGACTTCTTCAACAAGGCGACCCTGCATGAGTTCGTCGCTGAGTTCACGGAGTGGATGGAACGCAACTACCTCGAGCGGTTCACGTACTCGAAGATCGAGGGACTCGTGCTCGGCACTGAACTCACCGATGCAGACGGTGCCCCGCTCGAGAGCATCACGCAGGGCAACATCGGCGTCTTCCGCGATGACAAGGCCATCGTGCCGGACAAGTTCCTGTACGACGCGTTCGTGTACGACTCGCCGAAGGAGTACGACACGATCCGCGACTCGAAGCTCGACGAGGTCATCGTCTTCGGGAAGATCCCGCGCCGGTCGATCAAGGTGCCTCTGTACTTCGGCGGCACCACGAGCCCGGACTTCATGTACGTGCTCAAGCGCGAGGACGGCGGATTGTCCCTGAACTTCATCATCGAGACGAAGGACGTCAAGAAGCGCTCTGACCTCCGAGAGAGCGAGAAGCTTCGCATGAAGGCGGCGAGGCAGTTCTTCGAGTCCTTGAGCTCAGAGTCCTTCGACGTCACCTTCCGGCCTCAGGTGAAGCGCGACGAGATCGCGGTGATGATCAAGCAGCTCCTGAGCGACGGAGAAGGTCAGGCTCAGGAGTGACCACTTCGAAGCCGCCGCAGCCGCCGTGGTCCTACTCGGTCCTGCAGTCGGTGGCGGCGGTGCTCGCCGACACTTCGGATGGGCTGACCGGCGGCGAGATCGGGGAACTTCTGTCGCGCCTGGACATGCAGGACCCGCTCCGTGGCGCGACCAAGCGAGTCCGCCTCGCCGAGGCATTCGTCGTAGCGCAGAGTCGATTCGCCAATCCGAGGCGGATCATCACGTTCATCGTGACGGCGATGGAGCCAGTGCGGTATCGGAACGACCTCGAGCTGTCCACACTGCGCGAGGATCGGCTCAATGAGCATCTTGCCTTCGTCGGTCTGCGCGTCAACGACAAGGGCGAGGTCGCCCGCGAGGCGAAGGCGCAGACGCTCGACGAGGCGACTCGTATCGCCACGTCCATCCACAACGAGCTGCAGCGCCGGAAGGTCCATCCCGAGGTGCTGCGCTACTGCTCTGTCGAGGTGCTGAAGAAGGTGCACTTCCGCGCCTGCCTGGAGGCGACCAAGATCATCTTCGAGCGGTTGCGGAGGGCCGTGGGACTTCAGGGCGACGGCGCGGCTCTTGTCGACGCGGCGCTCGCCCTTGGCAAGACTGGCGTACCAGCACTCGCGATCAACGAGCTGGGTACGCAGACTGAGCGCGACGAGCAGACGGGGCTCGCGAACTTGATCAAAGGACTCGGCGGCCTCTATCGCAGCCCGACGGCGCACGACTGGAGGCTGAACCGGTCCGTGAGCGACGACGAGCTGCTCGAGGCGCTGACGATGGTCTCGATGGTCCATCGGAGACTGGATGGCGCGCGGATCGCCGATGGAAGCTCGTCGTGATCCAGGACGAGGACGACGACCACGGGGTCGACCCCGACGACGAGTACACCCCGCAGGCCGAAGAGCCAGAGCCCGACGAGTCGAGCGAGGAAGAGGTGGTCGACCGAAATGGCGGGTTCCGCATGCCGTCAGGGTTCGCCAGTTCGCTGCTCCCCAATATGGACAATTTCCTGGCCAGCATCGTCGCGCCCTTTCAGGAGCGGATGAGTTCGGTGATGCCCGACTACAGCGCCCTCGCACGCGAGGCCGTTGCGCCGATTAATGAGCGGCTCCAGGAGCAGATGGCTTCGATCGTCGCCAGCGTCCCCACCTTCTCGGTGCCAGCGCTCGACCTGCCTGCGCTGCAGGCTCCGGTTCTCGGTCCAGCGACTCTGGAGATGCTCAAGGGGATCTCCGAACAGCACGCGAGGACCATGGAGGGTCTGTGGGGGTCCCTCGAGCCGCTCTTTGATCCAGCGGCTTTCCGCGGCCTCAATCGCGCCCTACTGCCATCCAACCTCAAGGAGTACGCGGGCGAGATCAGGGCGAGCGACGTCCACGAGTTCGTCGAGCAGGAGGGCATCCCGCTCTATCTCGTGCCCCGGGGGCGGACGGCGTTGCGGCTGTTGCGGGCGAAGGATCGCGCAGGACGGCGACGAGTGCTCAGCGACTGCTACGAGTCGCTCATGGAGGACTGCGCCGACGTACTGGAACGGGCGGACCACGAGGCGGTCAGCAATGAGCTGGGCTTCGCCCTCGACGGCCTCGGCGCGATGCGCGCCGGCCACGCTCGTTCAGCCCAGGCCATGTTCACCGTCACGCTGGATACGCTGATCTATCGCTTCTATCCTGATCGGAAGGCCCGTGAGGTCATCACGAATCGCAAGAGGGACGCCGGTGTCCCCGAGGCCATCGACGAGATGGGCGTCCGAGAAGCACTTGTGTGGCTCCCGATTTGGAACGCGCACGAGCAGTTTTGGAAGGACAAAGGCGACAAGGTGCCGCACTACTACTCGCGCCACGCGAGCGTCCACGGTGTTTCCTCGCGCCAGTTCAACAAGCGGAACTGCATCCAAGTGCTCATGCTCGTCACGAGCCTCATCGGCTACGCGGACCGGGTGGCGCGTGAATCCGGCTAGTTTCGCACGGGCCTGCGGCAGCGATGACGGCGTTGTTCAGTCCCCGCTGCCCTTGATGATATGGCCGCCGTGTCTGAAATCCTGCGCCGCCGCCCAGTCCTCGGGGTGCGAGATCGGCAGGATCCTGTGCTCTTGCTCGTGCGTGCTGTCGTACGGTGTCGTTGCTTCCAGCTTCATCCGGCTGTGGTCCTTGATCAGCAGCATTTCGACGACCTGCGCCGCGGTCTGCAGGTCGTCGGCGATCGTCCCTGCAGAGACGTCGCCGGGGGGAGCACGGCCTCGCCCGAGGAGTCCAGGTCGACGTAGCCGGCCATCTTCTCCCCGTTGGCTCTTTTGCCTGCGGCCTCGGCTTCACTCCTCTTCTTCGCGAAGCGAGCCGTCCAGCCCTCCTGTGACTGGTCCTCCGGGAGGTCATAGGGCTCGTAGTCGCCCCAGAACGGCGCGAGCTACTCACCGAAGACGGAGGCCTCCATGTACTTCACAGCGTGGCGGCGACCGTCCGACAGAGCCACGGGACTTCTCGGACGTCGTCCGCGCCAGAACCCCATGACTGCCCGAAGGTCTCGTAGATCCACAGCGCCTTGCCCCGCTGCTCCTGTGCGAGGACCGTGAGCGAGCGGGTACGGCCGAACGAGCCGCGCTCAGGTAGGGCAAGGGCGTCGGCGATGAGCCCGGAGGCGTTGTCCATGAGCGCCTTCCAGAGAGTTCGCGCAGCGTTCGGATGCAACTCCAAAAGAGGATTCTCCCGCAGTTGAGTTCCAGTCGCGGCATCGTTGGATGGCGCAGCCAGCATCCCTGATAGGTGACGGAGACACAGGGTACCGGAGTCGCTCAACATCAGTCTTCCCGACGAGGAGGCGTTCGAGTCTCTGGCTGGTCGAGTGCGGCCGTTCCTCATGGAGAAAGATGACCTGCACTACGAGAAGGTGCTCGATGCTTTGCTGGGCCACGTGGAGCACGACGACGAGCTCGTGAGGGCTCTCGAGGAGCTCCGGCAACAGTGGGCGCGGTTCAATCCGAAGAGCCGGCAGACCCTCGGATACGCGATGCAAGTCGGGTGTGGCACAGGGCCGTTGGGCGCACCGGTTGCCGACACGACCTTGGCGGACGCCTGGCTCTACTGCGACTTCGGGCATGGAGACACCAATGTAGCCTCGCGCGTCGGCGACCATGGAATCGATGACCGATATCAGGCGGCGGTGCTGCTGGTGTCCAATGTTGCCGTGTGCGAAGTGTCAACCCTGAATCTGGTACACCGCGCGTGGTCAGCCGGTGCGGTATCCCTGGATAAGTCAAGCTTCACCGAGGAGGTCCTGGCGCGCAATCAGATCTCGAAAAAGATCACTGCGATGGCTTCGGGGCCTGCTGGCACACCGACAGAGGAGTTGCTGCAGATGCTTGACCAGGCTAGTTCTCTTGAGATACCTGACGACCAGACGGAAGTGTAGGCCGGAAGCCTTCTAGCCGGTATGAGCTGGGTAGCTCGAGCGGCTTCGTCAGCTCCGTAGGTATTCAATGGAGACGATCTGGCCAACCGCGCCCCATGTTGTAGAAGTGCGGTGATTGGAGCTGTCTGATATTGCGGGGCTAATGGTGAAGTTCTGCAGTGGCCCCGCCCTCTTAGCTCATCATCGGGCCCTCCATCGATAACTCTGAGAAACCAGCCTGATCGATGCTGCGGGCATCGATCCCACGGGCATGGATCCGGCTCGTGAGTTCCGGTACGAATCAACGTCTGCCGGTAGACTGATCGCATGTCCACGAACCCGGTTCGAGCCGCCGTCTACCTGCGCATCTCCCAGGACAGAGAAATGGACGGCCTGGCGATCGAGCGTCAGCGCGAGGACTGCCTCGAGATCGTCGAACGCAACGGCTGGCAGCTGGCCGGGGAGTACGTGGACCAGTCCAAGTCAGCGACCGACAAGACGAAGAAGCGGCCCGCATACGACCGGATGGTGGCGGACTACGAGGCGGGTCGGTTCAGTGCGATCGTCTGCTATGACCTCGACCGCCTGACGCGCCAGCCCCGTCAGCTCGAGGATTGGATCGATGCGGCCGAAGAACAGCGACTGAGTCTTGTGACCGTCAGCGGGGAAGCCGACCTCGCATCGGACTCCGGGCGGTTCTTCGTTCGGGTGAAGGCTGCAGCTGCGCGCGGCGAAGTGGAGAGGAAGTCCGAGCGCCAGTCCCGCGCACACCTGCAGAGGGCCAAGCAGGGGCGTCCGCCTAAGGGGGTTCGCCCCCTGGGCTACAACATCGACGGGAGTCTGGTCCCGGCAGAGGCAGAGGCGGCCAGGGAGATCTTTCGATTGTTCGCCATCCATGACGGGCCGTCGATCGCAGCGATCGCGGCCGGCCTTTCGGGCAAGACCGGACCTCATATTCCTCGCTCACTTCCACACCTGCCCAAGCATTCGCGGACCCTGGCCATTGAGCGTAATGAACGCCGCGCCGCCGAAGGACTGGACCCCAAGCCCGTGCCGGACGATGGCCCTTGGTCCTCCTCGACCGTCCTCGGCATTCTGCGCAATCCTCGATACGCGGGCTACTCGGTCTACACGGACCGACGGGCCCGAGAAGACAACAAGCGGCGCAGCTGGCACGCTCAGATCGTTCGAGGGAGCGACGGAGAGCCGGTGCGTGGTCTCTGGGACCCGATCGTCGATGACGCAACGTGGTGGCGCGTGCAGCAACGGCTTGATGCTCCCGAGCGGATCACGAACCGGAAGGGATCGACTGCTCGCCTTCATCTCGGCTCGGGGCTCTACCAGTGCGGGGAGTGCCACGTGCCCGTGAGGGCCCATGGGCAGAGGTATCGGTGCCCTGAGTGCCATTTGGCGCGGTCACGGGCCCAGATCGATGACTGGGTCCTGCGCATCATCCGTGCGCGACTCGGTCGCCCGGACCTAGTTGACGCATTGGAGCCGATTGATCAGCCGCGCATCACGGAGATTGCTGCGCAGATCGCTGCCCACGAGGCCCGCATCATCCGGGCACAGCGGGACTATGACCAAGCCGTCATCGAAGGGTTCGACCTGAAGAGGATCCGAGACAGGGAACGTGCCGAGATTGATGAGCTGACGAAGGAGCGCCTCTCTCTCATGATGATGCGAGACCTCGGAGGCGTCGTTGACGCAGTTGACCCAGTTGCTGCTTTCGATGAAGCCGATCTCATGATCAAGCGGCGAATCATCGATCTCTTCTGCACAGTGTTTCTGTACCGGCATCAGCGGGGGAAGAAGACATTCAACCCGGAGACGGTCCGTATCGTGCCCAAGGGGTTGTGAGGAGCTGACGCCGGTTGCTTTCTATGTGGCAGAATCCCCGGCATGACGGAGAAACCGGCACCTGGAGAATCATGGGCGTACCGCGCCCGCGGTAAGGATCCGCTCGTCGAAGTGAAGGTGATGCGCTTCGGCACCGAGAAGCCGCCACGCGTCCTCATCCAGTTCGCTGACGAGAGGAAGAAGGAGGAATGGGTTCCGCCGTCTCGCCTCAAGACGCCGTGGAACAACGCCGCAGCCTTCTCCGAACGTGAGCAGCGCTGGGCCCGCCTCGAAGAGGGGTATCGAGGTCCGTTCGACCCGGAGCTCAACGCTGCGGAGCAGATCATCGAGCTGTTCATGGACAAGGAGATGGTCGAGATCGAGTACAACAGCGGGTCGGCCCTCCGCATCAAGAACTTCGGGTACTTGATGGGGCTGCTCCGAATCTCCCGCGGGTTCTTCACGCATTACGCACACGCGTTCGCCGAAGGGGGAGACACGATCGTGCCGTGGCCGGCGACTATCGCCGTTGGCGCGCGCTTCGCCGAGGTTCACCCGGAAGACGTACTGCGGTACATCGCAGATGAAGAAGCCCGTGCTGAAAACGAGTCTGTCCACGGAATGCGCGTCCACCGGGGCTTCATCTCCGCTGAGGTCTGCAAGCGCGAAGATGAGGAGCATGGTCGGCCCACCAGAAGGTTCTTGAGGGCCTGGTGCCGGTACGAACCCCAGAGCGCGACTGTGTGAGCCAGGAGGGTCAGTCAGTCTGGGTCGGTGCTTCGAGAGCGGCTTCGTCGGCGATGACCCGATAGATGGTCTGGCGGCTCACACCGAACAGCTCACCGATCTCACGAGCAGAATGCTCCCCTTCGGTGTGCAGCCGGATGACCTGCCGGCGCTGAGCCGGGGTCAGCTTGGGCTTGCGTCCGGTCATCTTCACGCGACGCTCGGGAGAGGCCAGCGCCTCGCGCGTACGGGCCGAGATCAAGTCCCGTTCGAACTCCGCGAACAGCCCCAGCATGCCGAAGAACATCTTGTCCATGGGATCTGAAGGGTCGTATGGCTTCCCGCCGAGACTGAGAGTGATCCCTCTGGTCGTCAGCTCGTCGGCGATGCCGCCTAGATCGCGTGCCGAGCGTCCCAATCGATCCAGCTTCGTGACAACGAAGACATCACCGGAGCGCAGCGCCTTGAGCGCCGCAACAAGGCCTGGTCGGACGCGGGTGGTCCCGGTCAGGCCTTCATCGAAGTAGATGTGTTCCGGCATAACCCCGAGAGTCTGGAGCTGCTGCCGCTGTGACCGCAGATCCTGACTGTCCGTGCTGACTCGGGCGTATCCGATCATCGTGTTCATAATTACTGCCTCCATTGAGAATTCTATTGGACAGTACTTCTGGACATCTTGAGCGGCATAATGGTCATTCTGGATGACCTGTCCGTAAAACGGTCGTCTATTGGACATGATGGGTAAGCGGACGGTGGAATACTTGGTTTTCGGTCGCACTGGCGATGTCTATGCAGTTGCCTCGAAACCGAGATGCCCCGGGGAGGATCGCGATGAATGAGATGCCTTCAGACATCTTCAGTCGGCGGCTGCGTGAGGAGCGGACCCGCCAGAAGATCAGTCAGGCGCAGGTCGCGCAGTACGTCGGGTTCAAGATGGGGGCGATGCTGGACGCTACAGCAATCACGAGGATCGAGCAGGGGACCCGCGCCCTACGGTTCGATGAGGCGTTCTACATCGCCGAGGCGTTGAAGCAGCCGCTCCTGTCGATGGCCTCCAAGGATTTCCAGCGGGCCAAAGATGAGGAGGTCAGTGACCTCATGGACCAGCTTGCCGAAGCGCAGAAGACGTGGGCTGACGCGAAGTCGGAGATCGCCCGGCTCAACCGTCTGATCCAGGCGGTGAGCGCACGCAGCACAGCCGCCGACGATCGGTGAATCGAAACCTCCCCACAGCCGTACCCCGTCCGACGCGCACAGTGCTGATTTCTCAGCGGATTCCGCTGTCACCGGCTAACTTGACCGTGTAGAACTCCCTCGAGGGATCGGTGATGGTGCATGCGGCGTTGGCAGGATCAGTTGGAGCGGGCACAAGTCCTTGAGGCTCACCTTGTCGATCAGCTCATGGCAGCCAGACAAGAGCTGTACAGCATCGGTTACCTGGCGCTGCAGGAAGCCGATTCGCCGCCTGTTCAGGCTCTGGAAGAGCGCATATCCAGGCTTGAGCGCCGGCTCAACGAAGTCCATTGGCACCAGTTCGAGGCACTACAACGGCTGAATGAGTACGGGCTCGACGACGACAGCTCACAGGGCCTGTGACCCCGGCTCTACACCCACTCCCACACCTGACCCGTCTGTGGCCACATTCCGGCCACAGACGGGTCATTCTGTTGCCCCACGCCGCCCACGGCGCGCCCATTCTCTGCCCATGGTCAGCATCAGCCCACTGGCGGCCCACATTGCGCCCACGATCGGGCCACGCACGGGCCAGCGATCCGCCGCGCCGCCGCGCCGAGAACAGTGCCACCTAATCGGGCGCGAAGTGACCATCTTCTGGCCACTGAAGGGCCAGAACGCGCCCATGAAGCGACTCAACCGGCGCTGCGCAGGCTGTGCTGACACTGCGGCAGTGCATCCGCTGACCAGTTCGCGGCCACGGTGCGCCCAGGCACAGCCCTCTCGACGCCCTTTCTTGGTCCCAACTGATCCCGCTTCGCGGCCTCATTCGGGCCACACAGTGACCAGTCTCGGCCCAGGGGAGTGGCCCAGGAGCAGAGTTTCTCGCCCCGGAACGGGCCTCGGTAACTTAGCGCAGACCCGCTGCACACTCTGCTGCACCGCCGCAGCGCACATGCTTCGAGGAGCGGCTGCACAGTGCGCAGTGCTGGCGCAGCGAGAGCGCGGCGACCATCGTCGAAGAGTGTTCTCCTGCTCGTCGCGAGACGTGCTGCACGTCCTGCTGCGCACGCTGCGATCATCTCCGCAGCGTCGTCGCTGCGCTCGAGAAATAAGTTACCCAGGCAAGCCTTACTTCTCGTTGGAGCACCCGTCAGCACTGCTGCGGGTGCTCTCTTTCTTTTCGGCTGCGCACGGCGCTGACGCGCCCTGATGCAGGCCCTCATGCGGGCGCGCAGCCGGGTGCTGGAAGCGTCTCTGCCGGCGGGGTTCCCCGCCATGATGCCAGCCCCGCGCCGGGGGAGGGGAGCGTGCTTCTCCTGCTCCGCAGACGCCCCTCTTAGATGCCCCGCAGACCTCCTCACGGAGGCTGCGCAGACTGTCGCAGATCACCCGTCAGATCGCCGTCGCACGCGCCGGCACAGTGTGCTCCAGGAGTGCTGTACGAGGGCAGGCAGCGCTGCCCTCACACCCCGCCGAGGCGGGGCAGTGATCCGGGGCTCGAGGATGTTCCAGCACTCGCGATGGCCCCATCGCGAGCACCTCGCCCCACACCCGCGCTGCTGCTGCCCGCAGCACCGCGAACAGGTGCAGGACATCGCTGCAGAGCCCTGCAGCACAGTGCTGTGAGGTGTTGTTCATCGCAGGCCAGGAAGTGTCGCAGCGCTGCGCGCTCCGGCCTGCGACAGGGGAGCAGCACTGCGTGCTGCATGGGTGAATCGATGCGCTGCATCGACCCGTCAGTACGGCGTCGCAGCGAGCGAATCTCCTCGATCCGTCGCTGCAGCAGGTGACCGTACGCCTGTCGCACCACCGCCGCCGAAGGCGTACGGTGAAAGTGTGTCCTGACCAGGGGAAACGTTTTCAGCCGTACGGCCCTTTGCTCCTCGCTGCAGGGCGTACGCCTATGAACCGTACGCCACGTTTCCCCTGAGATTCGAGGCTTCCGCTAAGGCTCCAGCACTCGAATTGTGACGGCCCGAAGAATCGGGCCACAGAGCATAAGTTTCGGTGCGACACCGGCCTGTCGGCCGGCGTCGGTCAGCATAGCTGACACCGAAAAGTTTGTCCCGCGTCGTGAGCCCCACTGGGGCTCCCTAGCGGCATGCTCCCAGCTTCCAGCTGGACCGGCTCTGCCCTCTGTCATCGGCCCACTGGGCCGCTGACCTCGAGCAGAGGTTTCCGCACCCGAGCCCCGGTCTCGCTCATCCACTGGATGAGCTCGCGGGGTCGCCGCAAGCGGCGAGGTGCGAGCCAGGTGCTGCGCACCTGAGTGAGGGGCGGCGAAGCCGCCTCGGACGGCGGCCGAGAGTCGAGTCCATCTGCGAGCAAAGGAGTGCATCGATGGCATCGAAGAAGAAGGGTCCCTCGGCTGCTGGCCGTCCTGGTCAGTTCGATCCGCGCTTCGTCGGCAAGAGCCTGTACGAGCGTGTTCTGTTGAGCACCCGCCTGGACAGTGAGTCGGGCTGTTTGGACACCGAGTGCCTCACCTGGACGGAGGTGATCGATGGAAGCGGATACGGAAGGCTGTGGTCGCAGAAGGGTGCGCCGCCGGTGTGGGTCGGCCCGTCTCTCCGATCCCGCGCAGCGGCTAGCGTTGCTCGCTGGCTTCCTTGGGGCATGAGCCTGGAAGAATCCCTCAGTCTTTTAAGTTGCTCAATTGCGCAGGTGAGTGGATTTCTGCCCTCTGTGCAGTCGACGGGCTCCGGGCGTCGGTGCTCAGGAAGAGCGGGCTCGCGGGAGCCAGTTAGCTAAAACGAATCCGCGTATTGTGTCCGCTGAAGATGATTGCGCCGGCATCAACCGGCATGCCAGGCGCATTCTCGGTCATCGCAGTTCGACAGAGTCCGGTGCGCGTGTGAGACCTCCGGCCAGTCCTTCAGGTCGTCGCGGTAACAATCAGCCCAGTCGAGGCCTGGTGTCGACGCTTCTGCGAGGATCGGGACCGTCCCCGAACCGGAATCGAGATGCACCTCGAACTGCAGCGCACTGAGCAGAGCAGCTTCCGCCTCGTCGACTCGGTCCGCCGGCACAGAGAGCACAAGCTCGTCGTGGACGATCGCCCGGAGGCACGGCAAGAGCCAATCGGGCAACCGCAGGACACCCTCCATCATGAGGTCCCGAGCGGTGCTCTGACCGATGTACGCAGGGGCCTGGGTATGCTCGCTCCCCGGGGTCACTCGAACCCTGCGCCCAAAGAGATTCGTGAGCACCTGACTCCTGGCCTCTGCACGGATTCTCGTCTTGAACCGGTCGAGGTCGGGGAATGCTTCCTGCAGCTGCCGCAGATGCTGAACCGCATCTACGACCGAGATCCCCGCGGACTGCGCCAGGCTCTGTGCTCCCATCCCGTAGGACGTCCCATGAGTGATGGCCTTGGCTTCGCCTCGGCGCGGGTGGTGCTGGTCGGAGGTCCGGTCCCAGCCTGCGTCACCGAACAATGCCATCGCCATCTCGTTATGGAGGTCCTTCCCAGGACGCAACGCATCGATATACCTCTCGTCCTGAGAATGAATCGCCATAGCCCGCGCGTCGATCTGTGAGAGATCAGCACTGATTAAGACATCGCCGTGGTCAGCAACGAGCATGGCGCGGTCGCACACATCCTTGCGGCTCCTCTTGCCGAGGCCCGTCAGTGCGGGGTGAGTGATGCTGATCCGGCCGGTGGCCTGCGAAGCGGAGATCGACGGGCGCACTCGATCGTCCGGTCCGGTGTGCTCGAGGATCCCCTGGGCATTGCTCGTCTCCCCATTGAAGGAGCGGAGCGCTGCGCACAGTTCGGAGAGCTGGTCGTTTCCGTGCCACCTTAACTCCAGAGCCTCTAGGACCGCTCTGCTCGTCGCGATCTTCCCGTTGTGGGTCAGTGGTGGTTCAACGCCGCACGCGCGGAAGGCCTTCTTCAGGGGCTCCTGAGCCACGGTTGTCGTGTGGGGACGCTTGCCACTCAGCGGCAGACCGTACGTCGTGTGCAGATGGTGCTTCGTCCGATCGATCCGTGCCTCGCGAGAGGAGACCAAGTGGTTCGCAACGGAACTGTTGACCCTGAAGCCGTTCTTCATGATGTGAAGCAGTCGCCACATGACCTTGTGCTCGCGCATCACATAGGAGTCCACAACCAGGTGCCGGGCCAGTCCGCGGACCATCTCCACATCGCGGATCAGGTAGGAGACGTACACCGGGTTATCCGTGGGGATCTGGTCGTACCCGCCGAACTGGTCGGCAAGATTCTTGAGCGCGGACTCTCCTCCCTGCTGCTGCTTGCCGCCGATACGCAGACGCCTGCAGAGCGAGTCGAGCCCGTAGCGCTTCGCGTCTGCCTTGCCCGAGAGCGGTGGATCGTTCTGCCGCGCGACAAGGAGCGTGTCGATGACTCGACCTTCGCGGACGAGACGAGCCAGATCGAGACCGTGGTAGCGCTCGAGCGCCTGGAGATCGAATGCCAGAATGTTGTGACCAACCACGTAGTTCGCTTCCTCGACGAGGCGAACGATCAGACTGAAGTCGTCGGTGGTCTTCACTGGGGCCTCATCGATCGCATACCCGGCCAGGCGGACGAAGCCGGGACCGTAGGTCCACAGCTCATCCGCGTCGGCCGTCTCCAGGTCGAGATACAAAATGCTCATGCGGTACCGTCCTCCAGATCGCAGATGCGCACCCCGCCGGGGACCGGAGGCATCGCCCGCGGCACCCGATCAGTAGCACTGTCCCCGTTAGGCGCAGGAATCGTCTCGCCACTAGCCGCACCTGCAGCGGGTGCAGTTACAGAGGCAGCCTGCGGCCCAGATGCCGGGGGACCGCCGGCCGCAACACCACCGGAGCGGGCGGGCTGCTCGTCAACGACGAACTTGCGGACGCCCCTGTGCGCAAGCCCATCGGCACGGATGCGCAATCCGTCGTACCACCGCGTGTGCTGGCCGTAGTAGGTCGACAGCTTCTTCGCGGTGAGACTGACCCAGTCAAGGTTGTAGGGCGCAGGCGCATCCGGATCAGCTGCGGCCAGGTCAATCACCTCACGGGCAGTGAACGGGACGGACGAGCCCTTGAGCTCGTGCAACCACTGGAGATGTGCCGCAGTCTCGACGGCCTCAACATCAGCTGACTCACGAAGTTCGGGAACCGTCGCCAAGAAGTCCTGGAACCCCGCCAGATGCAGGATGCCGCCGACGATCCGCTGCCACTCCGTGAACGACTTGAAGTCGAAGAGCTTCGGTGCGGCCGGCTCTCCGCGGTCGTACCAGGCATGCACCAAGACGAGCACAGCGCGCAGCAGTTCAGCGCGATGCTCGGGCACCCAGGTCTCCAGGTGATGCCGGAAGTTGTCCCGGGTCTCCAGATCGTCACGATCTGAGGCCAAGCGGCACGTATACACCCTCCGGATCATGTCTCCGGGGATCTGAATGTTGTTGCCCATGCCGTACCAGCTCGCCCTGTTGGCGAGGGTGAGCATTTCACTGTTGCCCAGCTTCCGGCTTTCATAGGTGCTCGCTGTAAGCACGGCCGAGAGCGCCGTCGACTTCAGCCGGGAGCGCCCATCCTCGTTCTGGACCTCGTCCAGGACGACGCAGTCCGCCCCAGTGCTCAACACAGCCGCGATGCGCTTCTCCATCTCGTCGTCGCTCTCGCGCGCAGTCATGATCCGCGCGGAGCTGCCGAAGGCGATCTGGTGGATAACTTCCATGCACCCGCCCTTGCCGACCCCTCGATGGATGCCGTCGAACAGGAGCATCGGGACCTTGTCAACGTTCGCCCGGATCATCGGAGTGATCAGACCAGCGACGGCATGGGTGCGGTCAGCCTCAGTGGCGAACACCCAACCGTCGTAACCATCCGCGCCGTCCATCGCGAACAGGTCATCGCGAATCAGCCGGGCGGCCGACTGGATCTCCTCGTCTGAGGGATGATCAGGCACTTCCAGGTCGCACAGCTCAGAGCTCAGGTCGAGGAACATCTGGCTCTGGGCGTGGTACCCGTTGCGAGCCAGGATCTCCCCATCGGCCAGTACAAGGGGCGACCGCGTGATCGCCCGCAGATGGGCCAGACGTTGAGGCCGGCCTGGACCCGGACTCACCAGACGATCCCTCACGAGATCGACCAGAGGATCCTGCAGGTGAACAGGCCTAGCGGTCCCCCTGGACGACGTCGTGAACGGCGTGCACACATCGAGGATCTCCCTACGCAGCTGGGAACGCTGCAGCGCTTCAATCTGCTGCACAGGCGGTGCGCCGGGATCGGCGTGGGTCTCCGAGACCCGCACCAAGGTCCTCCCATGAAGAAACAGACGGTCACCGCCGCGCTGGTCGATGAGCCGCTCAACCAGCTCGAGCGAAGCCGCGTGCAGATCACCGCCGACCTCGATCGCCGGCCGCTCAGGGGCGCACTCGGGCAACGTGTTCGGCGGCTTCGCAGCAGGAGCCTGATCCGCAGGCTCAGAAGCAGCCTGACTGGTCAGCTCCTGCAGGAGGTTGCGGCGCTCGGCGTCGTCCTGAGCGGCCGCCAGTAGATCGTCGAGCCCCTGATTGCCGTCACCAGGAAGCCTCACGAAGCGGACAGACGACGCACCGAAGTCCTTGCAGGCCGCACCCAGCGCTCGAGCGCCGCTGTACACTCCGATCTTCGTCCGAGCGTCAGCGTCAGGAATCACCACAACGTCCTGCTGGGCCACAACCTGGAGGTGCGGGGTGGGGCGACCCGAACCGTCGCCCTCACGCCACCCCCAGATCCCAGGAATGCGGTAGATCGACCAGTCGTCCGGAGCGTACGCGACCGCGGCCAGCGCCTGCTTGACGCCCTCCACGATCAGCACAACCGAGGGGTTAGTGACCACCCGAAGCACAGTCAGCTTCGGCGGGTTCTCATGGCGGCGCGGGGAGACGTACTTCGTGATCTCACCGTCCGCGTTCCGGACGCTCCCGGGCTGCGGCTTGACCTGGTGGGTTAGCGATCCGTCGGGCAGACGCATCGGGAACACCAGCGCGGGAAGGCTGTTCGGATGCCTGGTGATCGTCGACCGCATGAGCTGCGGCAGCTGGTCCTCGGTATAAGCGGTGTAGACCCCGTGCTCGAGAGCGATCTCCTTCGAAATCGCACTGGCAGCGAGTTCTGCCGAATGGGCTGCCGAGATCATGGGCATGGACCGATCATCGGGGCGGTCCGCCCCCTTTTCTGCGCGCACAATATCTGCTACGCTCATATCGCAAAGTCCTTAGATCGGGACGAGCGGGAACTCGTCCGAGGAAATTCTTAAATACGATTAGAGAGAGCGCCGACTACTCGTCGGCGCTCTTTCGCGACTGGGCGCGCGAGAGCAAGTCACCGAGGGAATGAATCCCGTCGGAGGTGAGCGGAGGGAAGGCATCGACGATGCGCTCGACGATCTCGTCGAGCTCCGCCGACGAAGCGTCGGCCTTCGAGATGCGGGAAACAGCAGGTGCGCTCATGCTGCACCCCCGGACGGGGTGCTGGGCAGGGCCTCGACGAGCAGGCAGAGATCCCGCTCGCGAATCGCCAGGCGACGCCCGATGCGGTACATCGGGATGCCGCGGGCTCGAATCAGATCGCGCAGGTGGTCAGTGCAGCCGAGGCCGTTCTCGGAAAGTTCGCGCATGGTGTACACGCGCTCGAGCGTGGTGAAAGTAGGTGCGGTAGGCACAGGAACTCCAACAAAGCTGGAACCATGCCTGACACATCCGAGACTCACCCACCCTGCGGGTGAGACCGATCAGGCAGCTGGGCCACCGTCCGGCCCACCGCGCAGTCACTACTGTCCTTTTCTCTCTGACCTCGGCCTTAGGGAATACACGCCTGGCTTTAAAGCGTCTGCTCCTCTCGGAGGAGCTGGGTTGGCGACCATCGGAGTCGACCTTTCACCCTTCAGGATAACTGCGGATGGGAGCGGGTGCAAGCGGGGGAGAACGGTGGTAAAGGGGTTGATCCCGTCATGCTCATGGTGGGCAGGATTGGCGGAATTCGGGTTCAGGAGACGTTGCCCACCACCTGACCACCGACGTGCCCACCGGCGAAAACTGTCGCTGGCCTGCGCTTTTCTCCTAAGTGGTGGGCATGGTGGGCAGAAAGCTGTCCATCTCTTACGCGCATGCGCGCATGCGCGCGCTGGCGTTTCTGTGTGCGTAGGCGGTTTTCTTTGCGCGCGAGGATGTGGAGATTCTGCCCACCAAGCCCACCAATGTTGGCAAACCACCAGGTCAACGAAGGTTTTTGGTGGTGGGCAGAACGGTGGGCAGGTAGATCCGCTTGCCCACCAACGAGGCTTGGCTGCCCACCGTGTTCGACATAGTCCCAGTTCAACGATGAGTTTCGGGTGGTGGGCGCAGCGATCGCGCTGGAGCTCTCGATGACATCGAGTGAGCTCGGGCTGACGTCCGCGACGAGCGGCTCGCAGCGACCGTTGTTCAGATGGGGGCGTCGATAGCTCCCGTGATGCTGATGTCGCGGCCAGGTGTAGGCCCGTCGGCGCGCCGGTGGTCCATGCTCCGGTCTGGCCGCGCCGGGGGTCTGCACTAGTCCGGACTGAGCGCTCTTCGAGCGTGGCTGGGTTGGTGCGTGATAGGCGCGTGTTCTCGGCCGCGACGCAGCCGGCGGATTGTCCGAGCGTCGTCGGATGATTATTCGGCGTCGGTTCGAGCAGGAACGCGGCCTAGTCTGGAGCTTTCGAACGGACGCCTGGCGTCGACAAGAAGGGATCTTGGTGGGAGCACAATGTCCAACAATCCTTTGAATCTCGATGAGGCCGCAGAGTGGGCTGGCCTATGGTGGCTACCGGACGGCCACGGCGAGAGGATCTCAGGGATCCTCCGGTACGACCCCGAGGATGGCCTTGCGCTCGAGCTGGTCGGTGCTTTCGAGGATCGGATCACTTCGAACCCTGCGCCCGGGAAGACGGTGTGCCACGAGGGAATCAGGACGTGGGATGTCATCTATGGCGCAGCACAGCAGCGGGAGATTACCCTCCTCGGCTGTGTACCCACCAGCGGGATGCGGGCTAGGTCCGCGCGGGTGATGAGCCCCGACAGACAGACAGTGAGGGCGACCACCGCAATCATCGGCGCGCATGTAGGCGGCGAGGAAGACACGGTGTTCTCCGCGGCGGAGCTCTCGGTCGAGGACTTGGGGCGATGGGCCGCGTCGTCCGTGTTTGAGGCCTCCTATGGAGCTCCTGAGGGCAAGCTCGACGGAACCGGGAGCATCACGGTGAAGCCGGTCGAGGCGCAGACGGTGGTGGTCGAGGGTACTGAGTATCGCCTCTCGCACACGCATACGCTGCCGTTTTTCGACCAGCGCAAGGGCGGAGCCACCGCGCGAATGCGGGAAACGGTCTCCGTTCGAGTTACTCCGGCCGAACCGTTTTCCTTCAGCGCGGCGCTGGAGGCAGCGAGCATGGTGCAAGATTTGATCGCTCTCGCAATGCACCGAGCTGCAGGGGTGATCTGGCTCCAGCTGGAGGTGGCTGGGACGGAGTCGGTCTTGCCGGATGGCCGACTCATGCCGTGTCGGCGAGCCGACGTGCTCTACCCGTTTGCCGCTCTCGGCAAACATGACGCGAAAGCCATCGACCATCACCAGGTTTTGTTCACCTGTGAATTGCTCCCGTTCGAGGAAGTTGTGCCCCGCTGGTGCGAGGCTCATAACCGCCTGCAGGCAGCGACCAATATGATCTTGGGCCTGCGGTACGCACCGGCTCGGTTCATCGAGAATAATCTTCTCACGGCGGTGGGTGCTGCCGAGGCGCTTCACCGCGGTCTCGGTGTCGACGAGAAGCCGTTTCCCAAGGAAGAATTCTCAGCGATGCGCGACGCGATGCTCGGGCAGATTCCCGAGGAACACCGGAGCAGGTTCAAAGCTGCGATCCGCAATGATCCAACGCTCCGGGAGCGTCTCCATGACCTTGCAAAGCGACCCGATGAAAAAGCGATCGCACTGCTGGTGCCGGACGTTGCTCACTGGGCCAAAAGGACCGCGCGGGCGCGCAATGACCTCGCGCATGAAGGCCGGGCACAGAGCCACTCCTTCGAGGAACTGATCGCTATTGTCGAAGTGACAACGGCCATCGTGATTCTCAACTTACTGTACGAGCTCGGCCTGACGCCCGAGCGGCAGCGGATGATTGTGCAGGAAAACCCGCAACTACGGGCGACAGCTCAAACCTCACGTGATTGGCTGAGGGCCCCCGGGTTCGACTCGTGAAGGATGTGCTCGCTGAGGGAACTTACTGGATTCACATTCATCCGCAGCAGTAGTCGTTCCGCCTGAGCTTCTCTAGATGTGTTGAACCTGTCGAGGAAGCGCAAGGGCCTCGTGACTTCATGGGTGCCGGTGTGTCCGTGTTGGGCCCGTGGTCGACCCTGTCGCACCCAGCGTTCTGACAGGGCCTCTTACTGACTTCAGCTAACCACAGATGGTTCTACGTGCCGGAACGCGGTGGAGTTCCGCTTCAACGTGTGACCACCTGTCCGGCAGACCGTCGAACACGGCTCCCTGATGGGTGCGACGTCGCCTGCGCAACTGGGCCTGCATTAGCGCTAGACGCGAGTTTCATAATTCCGTAAGGTTACCCTTGCCTAACGGAAGGATCTCCATGAGCCTACCGCCCCCGCCGTCCCGGTGACGGCTACGGCCCCGCACGATGATCAGGACCACACGACGACCCACGGCGTGCTGCCGCTCGTCGCGTCCCTCTACGTCACGCAGTATCTGGGTGTCGGCTTCATCTACGTCGGGCTGACCGCCATCCTGCGGCGCGAAGGAGTCTCCCTCGAAAGCCTCGCGGCCGTCTCCCTGGCGGGCGCAATGTGGGCGCTCAAACCCCTGTGGGCGCCGCTCGTCGACCGATTCGGCCGGACCAAGACGGGCCACTACCGCACGTGGCTCCTCATGCTGCAGCCACTCCTGGCGCTCGCCAGCCTCGCCCTGGTCGCGATTCCTGAGCCCGCCCAGCATCTCGGCGTCCTCGGTGCCCTCATCGCGCTCTACACCTTCATCAGCGCCACGCAGGACATCGCCGCCGACGGCCTGACCGCCCGCGCCGTCAACGACGCGACGCGACCACTCGCCAACGGCATCGCCAACGCAGCGCAGTGGGTCGGAAACATCCTGGGCGGCGGCGTCATCGTGCTGATCTTCGACGCCTTCGGCTGGGTCCCGGCGATGATCGCGCTTGCTGGACTCTGCCTCATTCCGCTGCCGCTCACCCTCCGTCATCGCGAGCGCCTCCCCGCAGCTCCCGAGACGCGGCTCGGCCCTGCGTATGCCGCACTCCTGGAGGTGTTCCGTCAGCCCGGCGGGCGCATGTGGGGACTCGCGGTGATGCCCCTGTTCCTGGCCGGCACCACCGCCGCGTACGGATTCCTTTCGCCTGCGCTCACCGATGCCGGCTGGGGGCTGGACCGTCTCGGCTGGGTGCTGGGGATGTTCCTCGCCGTTCCCGCGGCGGCGGCCTCCCTGATCGTCGGGCCGTGCGTTCGGCGGTTCGGGGTCTCGCGCTGCCTGCTCACCGTCGGGCTCGTGGATGCGTTCGCCGTGATCGCGCTGCTCCCGCTGGCCTCCGGGTGGGCGCCCTTCCTGCTGACCGTGGTGGTCCTCAGTGTGTTCGTGGCGGCGATGGCGGCGGCGAGCACTATCGTCTACACCGTCAACATGTCGTTGGCTCGTCCCGGTACCGAAGCCACCGACTTCACAGTGCTCGCCGCTGTCGCGATGACCGCGAGCTACGTCCTCGGCGCCGCACTCATGTACGCCGCGGGAACCGTCGGCTACGGCCCGGTCTTCCTGGCGTGCGCCGCACTCGCGTTCCTCGGCACAGCAGCGGGGGTCGCGCACACCCGTCGAATCGAGGCGAGCACCGCATGAGCAACATCTCCGTCTCACAGGGCGACGGCCCGATGCGCGTGCAGGTGGCGCGCTCGGAGCGCATCTCGTCGTGCATCCAGCGGGTCACGTTCTGCGGCGATGACCTCGCACGCCTTCGCTGGCGTGGTTTCGACCAGTGGGTGCGCCTGTTCCTCCCGACGAGCGATCCTGCGAGCCTGGATCACGTGCCTGATCGCATCACCAGGGGGACGTACGCGCGTCTGCTCACCGTGCCGGCCAAGCGCCGCCCATCGGTGCGCTCGTACACCCTGCGTGCTTGGCGCCCGGACGCCGGCGAACTGGACATCGATTTCGTTCTCCACGGCGACAAGGGAGTCGCCGGCCCTTGGGCCGCGAGCGCGCGGCCCGGTGACCGCGCAGCGCTCCTCGACCAGGGGTGCGGGTGGCCCGTGCCCTCAGCGCAGAACCTCCTCCTGGCTGCCGATGAGACCGGACTTCCCGCCGTCGTGGGTGTTCTGCGGGACCTCCCGCGCACGGCGCGCGGTTGTGCGCTGGTGGAGATCCCTGACTCCTCCGACGCACAGTCGGTCGAGCTCCCCAGCGGGATGGAGCTGCGCTGGTTGGTGCGCTCCGCTGATGTCGCCCCGGGAGCCATGATCCTCGGCGAGCTGCCGCAGCTCGACCTTCCGACGGCCGACCGCCACGCGTTCGCTGTGGGGGAGTCCGCGCTGGCCACGGGAGTGAGGCGGCATCTTGTCCGTCAGCGCGGCTGGGCGCGAGGCGAGGTCACCTTCTGCGGCTACTGGAAGTGCTGACGGCGCCCGCCGACGTCAGCGCCGTCGGCGCCGTGGAGCAGGCGGGGCCGCGCCCCATGCAGGAGCGCGACCCCGTCGTGCGGGTGAATGCTAGCGGCGACTGCGGCGCAGGCGAATCACCGCCGCCCCGGCTGCGATGAGCACGACCGCCGCCGCGATCAGCCCAGCGGCTTCGGTACCGGTCCGCGGCAGGAAGCCCTCACGGGCGGACTGAGCGGAATCCGACTGCGGACGAGAGTCCCGGCCGGAACCCGCGGCCGCGTCCTGGCCCGATGCGCCAGCCGTCCCCGCCTCCGGCTCCTGTGCATCCCCTGGCGCCGATCCGTGACCAGCCTCGTCACTCACCCCTGGTCCTGCCGGCTTCCCCGGCTCTTCGGGGTCACGCGGGTCATTGGCCACGGGCTGCCCAGGCACGGTGGGGGACTGCGGCTTCGAGGGCTTCCCAGGGGCGGGTGACGTTCCCGGGCCCTTGGGGTCCGACGGGTTCTCCGGCGTCTCCGGCAGCTCCTCCACGTCACAGTCCTCGCCCTTCACGGTGACGTCCTGAACAGGCGAATAGTGCTTCGCACCGTACGGATCCGTGGTGAGAACGTAGAAGGAATGCGTGCCGTCAGCGAGCTCCTTCACGTCGACCGACACCTCCGACGGTGACGCTGCGCCCTTGACTGCGCCCAG
>NZ_JACHWP010000001.1 GCF_014191425.1 Helcobacillus massiliensis | reverse complement strand
TCGCCAGCTGGCTCTCGAAGTACGATTCGTTGTAGTACTGCGTGTCCGATTCCCACCCGAAGGTGAAGTCGTAGTCGCTGCGCGGAGTGTCGTCCGGGTGGTGAGGTGTGACCGCGGTCGAACGGTCGGACAGGTTCTTGCCCGCCCATCCTTCCGAATGCTGCACCACAGCGCGGATCTCACCATCCACGGTGTGTCCCGCGAGGGGCACCATCGCTTCGAGCGTGCCGGCACCGGACTTCGAGTCGGTGAGCGTGACGTCAACTTCCTCGTAGGCGCTCTTCTCGGTGTTCCACACCAGGAGGCGCACACGCGCACCGGGGTCGGTTGTGCCGCTCCAAGCCACACGGATGAGCGAATCCTCGGGTGAGCCTTCAGGGACCGGCGTGGTGAAGGCATGGAAGGGCAGCGCATCATCCGAGGTCGTTGCCCTGCCAGCGCTCACCTCCGCGCCCGTGCGTTCGCTCTGGTCCGCATCCTGCACTGCACCGCCTGTACCGGTGAGAGCGCCGTTGGACAGTGACGCGCTGTGTCCCTCCCGGAACGACACGCCCAGCGCATCCCCACTCGGGTCAGACACCTGCGCCGTCAGGGACGAATCGGTGCAGACGCTCAGCTCCGCTCCGGGTTCGGTGACGATCTCGCCCGACGGCTGCTCCAGCGGCGTGGTGAAGGTGATCGTCTTCTTCGAGGTGTTCCCCACCGTGTCCTTCGCCGTGATGACCAGTGTGTGGGTTCCCGGCTTCATGGTGAGGCTCGAGAAGACCGTACCGGACTCCACCGGTTCACCGTCGAGTGCTGCAGTCACCGATTCGAGACCCGAGCCCGTGTCCGTGGCGGAGAAGTCCACGGGGAACTCTCCTCGCAGTTCCGCACCGTCGGCGATCGGTGACGTGATCTCCGGCCCGGTGTTGTCCACGATGACGGTTCGTTCCACGCGCGATCCATCAGGTCCGATTCCGCAGACGGTGTGCTCGCCGTCGGCCACCGTCGTGGTGTCCCAATCGGCAGAACGAGCAGTGAAGGCATCGGATGGAATGTCGAACTTCGCGTTGAGGATCTCAACCTTGCCCGCGGAATCCCCAACCTGGATGATGGTGTCGGGGTTGTCCCATCCTGGGGCGCGCAGCGTGCGGCCGTCGGGGAGAATGAGGCGCACATTCCGGACGGTGAAGTCGTCGTTGTTCTCGTTCTCGTCGATGCCGGGCTTCGCCTTCGTTCCCGCGGCGATATCGAGCTGCAGGTTCTTCCCCTGAGTCACATATGTCAGGGGCACGTCGGTGGAGATCGTGTCCCACTTGTCGTAGAGCCCCTCGTCGAATACGTGCAGCACGTCGTCGCCTACGAGCACACCGTTGCGGAAGTAGGTGTCGGTCTGCGACGCCTCGAACGCAAAGACCGGTGAGGTCTCGAGGGATGGCTTCGCCCCGGTGAGTGTGGTGCCGTCCACGCACACCTCCGGCTCGTCGGAGGGGCTGTCGGTTGCTGCGGAAACGGGCACTGTGCCGTTGACGAACTGGCCGTCTGTCAGATTGAGGCGCAGCGGATCAGTGTCTGCGCCGTCCACTGGGACGCGGACAGCGTCCAGGGTCGACTCGTGCGTGCCGTCCGAGGCCACCACCGAGTATTCGAAGTGCTTCTTGCCGGTGAGGTCCGCCTGCGGGATCGTGAGCGTGAACGTGCCGTCGGCGTTCCTCGTCAGGTTGTGCACCTGCGGCGTGGCGTCGGAGCTTGATGAGAGCGACACCTCCACTCGGCGCACCTGCACATCGTCGCTGATGGCGAACGTGAGCTGGGCGTCCTTCGAGGGGTCGATGGAGGCGGGCGAACGGTCCTCGATCTCGGGGGCGGCGGTGTCGGGGTTGAGAGCGACCGGTTCGCTCGGCACTTGGCCCGGCTGAGCTGAGCCCGGTGTGGCCGCAGACTTCTCCATGATCGTGCCGGTGGCGAAGTCCTTGGGATCCACGGTGTAGTAGATGCCGGCGTCTGGGCCGGTGTCGTGGGCACCGCCCACGTTGTAGAACACGCGGTGCACCGGATCGCCCGCGCGGGTCTGGATCTCCATACCGCGGATCGACCCGTTCGCCATGCCTGCTGATTCGATTTCGACGAGCTCGAACGAGTTCGGGTCGACGTTGTAGTTCTTTGCGAAGTCTTCCTTGGTGAGATCCGCATTGGGACCGTTCTTCACCCATGCCACCACGGTCTTTCCAGGCTCAACCACGGCATTGCCCGGGCTCATGGGCCACACGGCGGCGTTGGTGATGGTGAGGTCATCAGTGGGGTAGAGGTAGCGGAGCTGGTAGTCGGCGAGGCTGATCGGTTCGGTGGTCGGGTTGTAGATCTCGATGAATTCGTAGCCGTCAGAACCGCCGACGTTCGTGGAGTCGGGGACCAGCTCCGTGATCATGAGGTGACCCACGGTGGTGTCGGGGCCTGGGCCCGGAACGGTGGGCGCGGGGTCTCCGGGATCTGTCGGATCCGGTGCGCCGGGGTCAGGGTCCGACGGCTTCTCGGGCTTGTCCGGGGCTGGCCGGTCGTCGAGCTGCTGGGGGTCCACCGTGCCGGCGGTGGGGGCTGACAGTGAGGCGAAGACGTCGAGGGACCGTGCCGCGGCATCGGCTGGCGTGCGGAAGTGGATGGTCTTTCCGGCCCCGACGCTTCCTGCGGGGTAGAAGGCGCGGACCACTTCGCTGCCGGAGGCGTCGGAGATGCGGATGCCGCGTTCGCCGCCGTTCGCCATGCCGGGCTGGCCTTCGATCTTCTCCACGCGCGTGTCGGCATCGATGCCCCATGCTGCTCTGAAGTCATCCGCGGTGTATGCCGATGTGTCGACCGTGGTGCTCGTGTAGTTCAGCCACAGCACCACGGTTTCACCGGGTTCCACGGTGATGGGGGATTCGACCGTGAGCGGGACGTCCTTCGCCGTGTCGGCGGAGTCGGCATAGATGTAGCTGAGCGCGAGGCCGCCGTCACCGATGGTTGCCGGTTCGGTCCCGGGGTTGGTGACTTCGATGAATTCGAAGTTGTCCACACCGCTGTTGTCGGGGGCGATTTCGGTGACGATGAGCGGCCACGTTTCAGGAGCAGCGGCCGACGCGCTCTGGATGACCGAAGGAGCCACACCGGCAGGAAGGACTGCGGGGGCGATGACGATCGAGCAGCTGAGTGCGGCTGCTGCGAGTGTGCGGGAGGAGAAAGCGGGGGTTCTGCGTGCCTGAGCATGCCAAAGAGGGGACACGTGCGTCTCTTTCATCGGGGGATAGGGACCTATACCTCTACGGTGCGCGCGTGGCGGCCAGGTGAATGAGAAGTGACGTATTGGGGCCAGTGCCGGTAGGACAGCGGGTATTCTTCGACAAGTCACGGAACCGTCCGGTGCGGACGAAGACTGTGCGGACAGCTGGCAGGAGGAGATCGAGATCGTGGACGAGCAGATCGCAGTGAGAGCACCCAGGCAGGTCGCATGAGCGGCGCGTCCCCTGTTCTGCGCCGGCTTCGGCCCGGCGATGCTCCAGCGGTGCTGTCGGCCTTCCGATCGAACCCCGACATGGCGCGCCAGGGCGATGTGTCGACTCCTGCCGATGCAGAGTGCTATGTGAACAGGTTGACGGAGGCGGGTGCGCCGCACGAGGCCTGGGCCATTGTCGCCGAGGACGAGCTGGTCGGCCTCGTGTGCGTGAGCGTCGATGGCATGAACCTCAACGGGTGGTTCTGGTACTGGATGACGGACGCGGCCCGCGGACGCGGGTGGATGTCCGCGGCGGCCGCCACCGTCGCGACGTGGGCTCTGAGCGAGGGCGGGCTGGAGCGTCTCGAGCTGGGGCACCGCGTGAACAACCCTGCATCCGGAGCAGTGGCGAGACATGCCGGGTTCGTGAAGGAGGGGACTGAGCGGGCGAAGTTCCTCGTGGACGGCCAGCGGATCGACGTTGACACCTATGGGCGGCTCAGGTCTGATCCTTCGCCGTCCTTCGACCCCATCCCGATGATCGACCACTAGCAGCGGGACCCGCCATGGATCCTCGTGCCTTCCAGCCGGCCCGGAGTCTTGACCCTCCAGTTGCTGGATGCCGCACGGTTGTGGTGTCAGCACGTGCTGACGACACAGCAGAAGGGATTTGCGATGATGAACATCGGACAGTTCGCGTACAGCACAGGACTGAGCGTGAAGACGCTCAGGTACTACGACGAGATCGGTCTGCTCCCCGCAGCCGAAGTGGACGAATTCAACGGCTACCGCTCCTATCGGGCCTCACAGCTGCGCGACGCGGCACTGCTGCGGGTGCTGCGCACGTCCGGTATGGGAATCTCCCAGATGAAGCGGGCGCTCACCCATCCGGCCGAGATCGATGAGCTGCTCGCCCAGCGCCGAGCCGAACTCGCTGCGCAGCGAGAACTCGAGGACTGGGCACTGGAGGAGGCCCCGCACTGGCAGGACATCGATCTGAGTGCGGTGAAGACACGCAGCTGCGCAGCACAGCCCTGGGTCGGCGTCGCTGTTCCTCTGGATCTGCGTGATCTGGTCGACGATGCTGATGGGCAGGCAGCTGAGGAGTGCTTCGGGCGCGTGGCGGAGCTGTCCTCCGGCCTGTTCGCTGAACTCGCGTCACGGGGGCTGGTCGACGCTCAGGACGCGGGGGAGCACCACTCGTGGATGGAGCTGCGCACTGAATCTGCACGCCCGAGCGTTATCCAGACGGCGTGCTGCATTCCCGTTGATGACAGGATTCGGGCGGACTTCACGATCGATGGGCACCCGGTGATGACCGGGGAGCTGCCTGACCGTGTCGAGGCCTTCGTCGCCGAGAGCGTCGCGGCCGCTGACAGCGCCGACAGCGAACGCCAGCGCCCGGAGGACCGGCTCGCCGGTGGCCCGCTTCCGCAGCGCGCGGGGATCGCGCTGTCCCTGGTGGCGGAGCAGGCCGGAGCGGACCCCTTCTGCGTCCGGCAGCAGACCAGGGAAACCGCCGACGGGTTCGAGCTCGAGTACAGCCTGACGCTGCCTGCGGGGCAGTGAACGCGGCTGCGTGAGGACCGCCCCGGCGCCACGGGGCTCCGACCTCGTGGCGCTGGGCTGATCGGTACTGTGCAGAGGTGGTGACCCGAGACCCCGTCGTCCGGCACTACCGGTCCGCGGATGCCCGCGTGAGCGCGGAGGTGTTCGCCAGACTCCTTCCGGTGATCCGCAGCGCATCCTCATCCATGCCGCCAGGATTGGGATGACGAACGGCCAGCACCCGTCGGCCGCCCCGACCAGGCGGCTACGATGGCGGCAGCCCACCCGCACACCAGACGCGACAGAGGAGCCGCACCATGACCTTCACCGTGTACCTCTCCGGCGAGATCCACTCCGACTGGCGCGAGGAGGTCCAGCGCGGTGCTGAAGCCGCCGGCCTCGACATCACCTTCACCGCGCCGGTCACCGACCACCCCGCCAGCGACGCCGCCGGTGACCACCTCGGCGACGCCCCCGAGGGCTGGTGGCGCGACAACCAGTCCTCCAAGGTCAACGCGATCCGCACCCGCACACTCATCCAGCAGGCCGATCTCGTGGTGGTGCGCTTCGGCGACAAGTACAAGCAGTGGAACGCGGCGTTCGACGCCGGCTACTGCTCCGCCCTCGGCACCCCCTACATCACCCTCCACGACGAGGACATCGTCCACCCGCTCAAGGAAGTCGACGCCGACGCCCAGGCCTGGTGCCGCACCACTGATCAGGTCGTCCAGACCCTCCAGTACGTCCTGAAGGGCTGAGAGGACCGCGCCCGGCGCCGTCCTGGCACACGCCCGTCAGCGGCGCCGCAGCATCCGCACGATCAGGCGGCGCACCTCCTCGATCAGCAGGAACACCACCGCGGCGCCCAGCACCACCAGCCAGTGCGCGCCGTCCAGCGGCACGGTCGAGAACGCCGTGTTCAGCAGCGGGACGTACAGCACCAGCAGCTGCAGGCCGAGCGTGATCCCCAGCGCCGCCCACAGCTTCCCGTTCGTGAACAGGCCCACCGCCATGCTGCGGTGCGCGTGCCGCACCGACAGGGCGTTCGCGATCTGCAGCGCCACCAGCACCGTGAACGCGACGGTCCGCGCCGTCGTCGCATCATCGGAACCGTCGATCAGGCCGCCGGGCAGTCCAGCATCCAAAGTCAGCAGCGTCAGCGCGCCCATGACGAAACCCGTCCACAGGATCCGAGCCCACTCCGGGCCGTTCAGAGCCCGATCACCCGGGCGGCGCGGCGGATCCTGCATCACCGAGTCATCCACCGGATCCAGACCCAGCGCCAGAGCCGGCAGGGAATCCGTCACCAGGTTCACCCACAGGATCTGCGTGGCCAGCAGCGGCAGGAGCACGGACCCGTCGGCCTGAGTCAGCCCGAGCAGCCCCGCGAGGAACACACCGCCCATCACCGTGAGCACTTCGCCCATGTTCGAGGACAGCAGGTACCGCAGAACCTTCGTGAGGTTCCGGTAGATGCCGCGGCCCTTCTCCACCGCGGTGATGATGGAGGCGAAGTTGTCGTCGGTGAGGATCATGGCGGCGGCGTCGTGGGACACCTGCGTGCCGGTGATGCCCATCGCCACGCCGATGTCGGCGCGCTTCAGCGCAGGGGCGTCGTTCACGCCGTCACCGGTCATCGCGACGACCGTGCCGCTCTCCTGCAGGTGGCGCACGATCCGCAGCTTGTGGCTCGGGTTCACCCGGGCGAACACGGACGTGCCGCTGACCGCGTCGGCGAATTCGGCATCGTCCAGGGCATCGACCTGAGCGCCCGTCATCACCTGCGGCTGGTTGATGCCGAGGTCCTCAGCGATGCGGCCCGCAGTCAGCGGGTGGTCACCGGTGATCATGATGACCCGGATCCCTGCGTGCTGCGCTTCGGCGATCGCATCGGCCGCTTCGGGGCGCGGCGGGTCGATCATCGCCGCAAGCCCCACAAACGTCAGGTCCTGCTCGGCGTCCTCCGTCAGGTCGCCGGAAGTCGTCCAGGCGCGGCCTCCGTCGGCCTCCCGGATCGCGACCGCAAGCGTGCGGTACGCGTCCCCCGCGAGCCGCGCGATCTCGCCCTCGATGCCGGTGCGACCCGCCTCATCCAGCGGCGCATCGCCGCCCGCGGTGCGGATGCGGGAGCATCGCGCCAGCACCACATCCGGCGCGCCCTTCATGATCAGCAGCGGCTCCCCGGCCTCACCCGTCACCGCGACCGACATGCGCTTGCGCTCCGAGGTGAACGGCAGCTCATCCATGCGCTCCCACCCGGGGATCGTGTGCGGGCCGTCAGCGCAGGCCAGCAGGAACGCCGCCTCCGTCGGATCCCCCAGCGGCCCCTCCGGTGTGAGCCGCGCGTTCGAGGCAAGCGCCCCCAGCTGCAGCGTCGCAGCGGCGGCACTGTCCGACGCAGCTTGGTCACCGTCAGCGGTCACCACCCGTTCGATCGTCATCCGGTTCTGCGTCAGCGTGCCCGTCTTGTCCGTGCACACCACGCCCGCTGAGCCCAGCGACTCCACCGCATCCAGCTTCTTCACGATCGCGTTGGAGCGGGCCATCTCCCACACACCGAGAGCCAGCACCATCGACACGATCGCCGTCAGCCCCTCCGGCACCGCCGCCACCGCCAGCGACACCCCCAGCAGCAGCACCGTCACGATGGAGGACAGCGAATGGTCATCGGTCGCGAGGTACGCCGCGACCATGACGATCAGGGCGATGGCGATGACCGCGATGGTGAGCATGCGGCCGACGGATGCCATCTCCTTCTGCAGGGGCGTCTCCACTTCGCCGGCGTCCGAGATCATGTCAGCGATCTTCCCGATCTCCGTGGCGGCGCCCGTCCCCGTCACCACGGCGGTCGCGCTGCCCTGCGTGACGGCCGTCCCGGAGAACACCATGCACGTCCGGTCGCCCAGTGCCGCATTGCGAGCGACCTCATCCGCGGACTTCTCCACCGGCACTGACTCGCCCGTGAGCGCCGCCTCCGCCACCATCAGGTGGCCCACCCGGACCAGGCGCGCATCCGCCGGGACGGCATCGCCCTCACCGAGGTGGAGGATGTCCCCGGGGACGAGGTCCGCTGCCTTGATCTCCATCTGCCGCCCGTCCCGGGTGACGGTGGCGTGCGGGCTCGTCATCTGCGACAGCGCTGCGACCGCGTCAGCGGCCTTCAGCTCCTGCACGAGACCGATCACGGTGTTCAGCACGATCACCGCGGCGATCACAATCGCATCCACCGGCAGGCCGTGCATGCCCTCCGCCGCCCACGCGATCACCGACACCACGATCGCTGCGAGCAGCAGGTAGGTGAGCGGCTCGGCGACCAGCGCCAGGGCGCGGCGCCAGATCGGCACCGGGGGCGCGGAGGCGAGTTCGTTGCTGCCGAAGTGCTCGCGGCGCTGCGTCGCGTCAGCGGCGCTCAGCCCGGTCGCGACCTGTGCGTCGAGCGCGGTGAGGATGTCGGAAGCCGATGACGCATGGGGGTCCGCCGGGGGAGGGGTGAGGGGAGGGCCCGCCGGCGGAGGGACGGGGGACTGCGCTGCGCTGCTCATACCTCGAGCCTATGCCGCTTTTCGGGGCCACCGCGGGGCCTTCAGCCTGGTGACGGCGATCCACTGCCCCGAACCCGGCGATCGACAGGGCTGACCCCGGTGCGCACAGGTCCAGGTGTGCACAAACTGGAGATTTCCGCCGGATCGGAAGGCCGAATCCCGCCGCAGGTGAGTTCTGCTCCAACTTTTGCACGCCCCGCCCCGCGACCGGCCCCGCTCGCCACGCTCGCGCCCGGCCCGCCCCGCGAGCCTCGGGGCAGCTCTGCACGGCGGGACGGCCCGGTGAAAAGGAGCGCTGCGGCACACATCCCGCTGGCTCCCACCCGCCCCGGGGTAGTGTGTGAATCGTTGCTCGGAAGTGAAGTTCGTGCTGACAGCCCCGGCGGTCGGCATTGCAAGGCCCAGTTCCTTCTGAATCGTGCATCGAGCAAGCGCCCCGGGACGTCCGAGATGCGGGCGCCCACGCCAGAAGGGATTTCATCATGGCTACCGGTACCGTCAAGTGGTTCAACGGCGACAAGGGCTTCGGCTTCATCGCAGCAGACGACGACTCCGCGGACGTCTTCGTCCACTTCAGCGCCATCCAGGCCGACGGCTTCCGCACCCTCGACGAGGGTCAGAAGGTCGAGTACGACGTCGAGCGCGGCCAGAAGGGCCTGCAGGCGTCGAACCTCACCGTGATCGGCTGATCGACCCCAGCGTGTGACAGGACCGCCGACACACCCGGGCGGCGGTCCTTCTTTTCCGACCCACTGTCGGTCACCACCTGCACAGCGTTCGGGGTCGACGGGGCCCGCAGTCACCTGTGCCAGAATCGCGGCGTGCACACCCCTGACGAACCGACTGACCGATCCCGCGCCCCGCGCGCAGTTGCCGATGCCGCTGCAGACAACCTCGCCCTGACCGATGCCCGCGTGTGGCGCGGCGGCGAATGCATCGCGGCGCACGTCTCGCCCGCCCGGCTTGCGGAGGAGCTCCTCGACGACCGCACAGTGGTGTGGGCGGACCTGCTGGACCCGACCGCAGAGCAGCTGCTGGCGCTGGCGGAGCAGCTCGGCATTTCGCCCGCTGCGGTGGAGGACGCCCTCGCGCCGCATGAGCGGACGAAGGCGAGCCGATCTTCCGACCACATCTTCTTCACCGTGTATGGGGTGGACGTGCGCTCCATGGCAGGGGAGGGGGAGGTCCGCACCGAACTGTCCCCGGCGCGCATCAGCGGCTTCGTGCTCCCGCGGGGGCTGCTGACGATCCGGACCACGCACAACGGCCGCGTTTTCGACCTCGAGGATGTCGTCCGCCGCTGGGACGCCGCCCCCGATCTGATCTCGGAGGGCGCCGCGGCACTGGTCTATGGTCTGCTGGACTCCGTGGTGGACGGGCATTTCGCGGTGATCCAGGACTTGGACGACGCGATTGAGCACTTGGAGGACGTCCTCTTCGAAGAGGGCGGCACGGACAGCGACTTCGAGCAGAAGGTGTACGGGTACCGAAAGAGCCTCGTCCAGCTGCGCCGAGTGGTGCTGCCGATGCGGGAAGTGGTCAACACGCTGATTCGACATCGTGGCCGGACCGGTGGGTCGCTCGACTCCTGGTACGACGACCTCTACGATCACGTTCTGCGCGCGTCCGAGTGGACGGAATCGCTGCGCGACATGGTCTCCAGCGTGTTCGAAACGAACCTGTCGCTGCAGAACGCGCGGCTGAACACGATCATGAAGCAGCTGGCAGCGTGGGCTGCGCTGATTGCGATCCCCACGGCGATCACCGGCTGGTTCGGTCAGAACGTCCCCTACCCCGGTTTCAACAACGCGTTCGGCTTCTGGCTGAGCGTCGCCCTGATCCTCGGCCTGTCGCTCGGCCTGTTCGCACTGTTCAAGAAGAAGGATTGGCTGTAGGCCGACGGGTGCCGCCCCGGGCTGCTGCCGGGCCAGCAGCGCCGCGCCGGTCTCAGGCGGTCAGCAGGGGCTCGGCCCCCGGCATCTGAACGCGGCCGCCGGGCAGCACCTGCTGATCACCGGTGCAGCAGGCGGTGTAGGTCAGATCGCCGTGCAGGTCGCCGCCCACGCCCGGCAGCCTTACCCCCGTAGCGCAGAAGCGGAGGATCCCCCTCGCCCTGCTCGCCGAACGCCTGGGCAGCCGGCGGATGCGCCGCGCGGCAGCCCGCGCGGGGCTGGGCTTCGAGTTCTTCCTGATGGAGCCGAACGGCCGGGAGCTGCAGGAGCTGGTGGCACTGGTGGACTCCGGCGCCCTCACCCTCCCGATCGACGGTCGGTTCCCGCTGGACGACTACGCCGCCGCGTTCGAACGGCTCGAATCCCGGCGCTCCAAGGGCAAGGTCATCGTCGAAATCGGTGCCTGAGCCGGGCGTGCGGATTCAGGTGACCTTCTCGAAGCGGAAGATCCGCCACTGTCCGTTGACATTCTCCGTTTCCACCTCGATGGTGGCCGGCTCTGTGCTGCCGTCCTCCCACGTGAACCGGGTGTCCACCGTCAGTTTGACTCGGGAGCCGTCCGAGCTCTTCTGCCCCTGTGTGATCGTGTAGTCGACCTTGGTCAGCCCCTGCCAGCCCTTCGACCATTTGGCGCAGTCGATGCTCGCGGCGGCATCCGGGGTGAACGTCTCCTTCACCGTCTCGCAGTCGCCGTTCACCGTGGCCTGCAGGTTCGACTTCAGCGTCTCCTCCGGTGAGCTCAGATCCACCGAGGTGGGGCTGGACTCGCCGCCCTGCTTCAGGGTGCCGGCCTCGAGCTGCCCCCAGAGGAACCAGGCGCCGATCACCATGGAGATCGCGACGATCAGACCGAGGCAGCCGCAGGCGCCGAGGATCCAGAGGCGGGACGCGGACTTCTCCGGCACCACGGGGACCTGGCGGCCCACCGGCTGTGCACCGGGACGGGGAGAGGGCGGGGGAACGGAGCTCATGGCACCAGCCTAAGGTGAGAACGGGACGGAACGGGACTGTTCGCGGCATTGGATATCGGATCCAGCAGCGGAAGGATCAGTGGACCCGGAGTGGTCATGCTCCGAGAGTAGGGGAGCGGGCCGACGGGTGCGATGCCCGCCGATGGGTCCCCCTGCCCGGTTCGTCAACGCCCACGCCCACGCCGACAAGTCCTGGTGGGGACGCGACTGGGTGTCCTACGGCGGGGAGGGCGGCACCGACGGCCGCATTGCTCATGAGCGCAAGATGCGGGACGACCTCGGCATCCCCGGCGTCGAAGTGACCGTGAATGTTCTGCGGGAGTTCCTGCGCCACGGCACCACCCGGGTCCGCAGCCACGTGGACGTCGACCTCGGCATCGGGCTGCGCGGACTCGAAGTGGTGCGCGAAGCCAACGCGGCGCTCGGCGACGCGATCGACCTCGAATGGTCGCCTTCCCGCAGGACGGTGTGCTGCGTCGTCCCGGTGTGGATCGGCTGCTCGACGAAGCCGCTTCCGCCGGAGTCGCCCACATCGGCGGTCTGGATCCGTGTCTGATCGACCGTGACCCCGTCGGCCAGCTCGACCTGCTGTTCGGCATCGCTCAGCGGCACGGATGCGGGCTCGACATCTACCTGCACGACTCCGGCACCCGTCGGCTCCGCGCCGCTAACGCTGCCTGAGATGCGGGAGCATGGTCTGCCTCTGGGCCTGGGGACCGGCGGGATCCGGGACCCGTGGGCTCCGTACGGTGACGGCGACATGCTTCGGATCGCCACCACGTTCGCCCGCCGCACTGGGCGCGGTACGACCACGAACTGCAGAACGTCCTGGACATCGCCACGGGTCACACTCACCCGTTCGTGGGCGGGCAGACCCATGACCTCGAGGTCGGCTCGCGCGCGGACATCGTGCTGATGGAGGCGACCGGTCCTCTGGATGCGCTGATGCGCGCGCCGCGCCGTGAGCTCGCGATCGCCGGAGGTGCCGTCGTGGTGGACGCCGGTGAGGTGCTCGTCGGCTGAGCGCTCAGCGGTCCTCTTCGTCCCGCAGACGCGGCTCCACCCGGCGCTGGGGATGCCAGCCGAGCTTGTCGGCGTAGAACGCGCGGATCCGGTCCATATCGGCCTTCACGTCCCCGGTCATGTCGATCGTCGGACCGAGTCCCACCCGTTTGTTCGGTCGGTCGATGAAGCCGAGGGTGACCGGCATGCCGGTCGCGCGGGCGATGCGGTAGAACCCGGACTTCCAGTAGTCGGTTCTGTTCGTGCGGGTGCCGTCCGGGGTGATCACCAGGTTGAACGGGGTGCCGCGCTCCATCTCTGCGAGCAGATCGGCGACCGCGGCGCGGGGATTCCCTCGGTCCACGGGGATGCCGCCGGCAGCGCGGAACAGCGGCCCGTACCAGGAGCGGAACAGGGTGTGCTTGCCGAGCCAGCGCACATGCAGCTGCTCCTGCCAGTTGATCGCCATCATGTACACGAAGTCCCAGTTCGAGGTGTGGGGCGCGCCCAGCAGGATCGAGGGACGCGAGCGGTCGTGTTCGGTGGTGAGGGTGAACGAGGACGCTGCCCAGAACAGGCGGGCGATCAATCGGGTGATCATGCGGTCAGACTACCGGGTGATCACCACCGCGCGGCCCCACCTCCCGGGGCGCGACGGGGCCGGCGCGCTTGGTCGCGGGCCGAGGATGCGGGACACTCAGCCTATGAGCCCTCACCGAGCCAGCCGCCGCCCCCCGAGCCTCCGTCGTCTTCTGATTCCGGCGCTGCTGACCCTCGCTTGGCTGATCGTGTTCGCGTTCGGCGGCATGAGCTTCGGCTCCATCAGCGACGTCTCCACCAATGACCGCTCCACCTTCCTGCCCGAGAGCGCCGAATCCACCCGCGTGCAGGAGGAGATCACCCGCTTCACCGGGTCTGACGCGATCCCCGCGATCGTCATCGCCGAACGGCCCGGCGGCATCACGAAGGACGACACCGCGGCCCTCACCGCGGCCCGGGAGAACGCTCTCGCCGCTGTTCCCGGTGCCGAATCCTCACCCGTGATCCCCTCCGAAGACGGCGAGGCCGCTCAACTGGTGGTGACGGTCCCGTCGGATCAGGACACCGCGAGCGCGGTGGAGACGATCCGCGCAGCGGTGCAGGAGAGGGCTCCGTCGGGCCTGAATTCGTGGGTGAGCGGCCCCGCCGCGTTCACCGCGGAGCTCACCGAGGCGTTCGCCGGGATCGACGGGCTGCTGCTGATCGTGGCGCTCGCGGTGGTGCTGATCATCCTGGTGGCGGTGTACCGTTCGCCGCTGCTGCCGCTGATCGTGCTGCTGAGCTCGCTGACCGCGCTGTGCGCTGCGGTCCTCATCAACGTGGCTCTCGCCCGCGCCGATGTCCTCACCATCACCGGGCAGGTGCAGGGCATCCTGTTCATCCTCGTGATCGGTGCCGCCACCGACTACTCCCTGCTGTTCGTGGCCCGCTACCGCGAAATGCTGCGGGACCATGCCTCGGCGGCGTCGGCGGCGCTCGCCACGATCCGTGAGGTCGCCGCCCCCATCATCGCGTCGGCCGGCACCGTGATCGCGGGCCTGCTGTGTCTGATGCTGTCCGACCTCCGATCCAACGCCGCGCTCGGCCCGGTCGCATCCATCGGCATCGCCTGCTCGGTGCTCGCCACCCTCACGTTCCTGCCCGCTCTGCTCGCCCTGTTCGGCCGTGTCGCCCTGTGGCCGCGCGCCCCAGAGAACGGCAGTGCGCATCCTGTCCTGCACGGCGAGGGTGCCCGCGGCTTCTGGGCGCGGCTCGGCGCCTGGGTGGAGCGGGGCCCGAAGCGCGTCGCGGCCGGGGTGGCGCTGCTGCTCGCCGCTGGCTGCGCCGGCCTCGTGCTCCTGGACGCCGACGGGGTCCCGCAGTCCAGCCTGGTGCTCGGCGACTCCTCCGCCCGTGACGGCCAGGCCGTCATCGATGAGCACTTCGCCGGCGGCTCCGGTTCCCCCACCTATGTTCTCGCCCCCGCAGACCGGCAGGAGGAGGTCGCCCAGGCGATTGCGGAGACCGACGGGGTGGACAGCGTCGCGATCATCTCCCAGGACTCCCCGTCGGGCACCCTCCCCATCGGGGACGACGGCACTGTGCAGACCCCGCCGCCGGGTGCCGGCCCGCCCGGGGCCGTGGAGGCGGAGCCGACGGTGTTGGAGGACCGTGTCATGTTCTCCGTGACCCTCGATAGCGCCGCCGACTCCCTGGAGGCGGAGCAGACCATCATCGCGATGCGCGACGGCCTCAACGGGACGGACGCGGCCGTCGGCGGCACCACCGCCGTGGACCTCGACACGAACGACACCTCCGCCCACGACCGCTCCGTCATCATCCCGATCGTGCTCGTCGTGATCACGGTGATGCTGGGTCTGCTGCTGCGGGCGATCGTGGCGCCGTTGGTGCTGCTGGCGACCACGGTGCTGAGCTTCGGCACCGCTCTCGGCATCAGCGCCGTCATCTTCCACCTGATCGGGCAGGGGAAGTCGGACCCCTCCGTGCCGCTGTACGCGTTCGTCTTCCTGGTGGCGCTCGGAATCGACTACAACATCTTCCTCATGACCCGGGTGCGGGAGGAATCCGTCGGCCACGGCACCCACGTGGGCACCCTGCGCGCCCTCGCCGTCACCGGCGGTGTCATCACCAACGCCGGCATTGTGCTGGCTGCGACGTTCGCGGCGCTGCTGGTGCTGCCGATCCAGTTCCTGCTGCAGCTGGCGATCATCGTGGCGCTCGGTGTGCTGATCGACGCGCTGGTGGTGCGCGCCCTGCTGGTGCCGGCGCTCGCCCTGTGGATCGGGGATGCGATCTGGTGGCCGTCGCCGCTTGCTCGTGGCGCACGCGATGCGCACCGCCGCGACTCGACTCCGTCGGGCCGCGCCACAATAGAGGCATGACCGACCGGACCACCCCGATCCCCGTGTTCGTCGACTGCGACCCGGGCATCGATGACGCCCTCGCACTCGCCCACCTCCTCTGCCAGGACGACGTCACCATCACCGGCATCGCCGCCAGCGGCGGCAACGTCTCCACCGTGCAGGTCGCCGCGAACACCCGCGGCTGGCTCGCCCTCGCGGGCCGCACCGACGTCCCCGTCCACACGGGCCACGCGCTCCCGCTCGCCTGGCACCACGGACCGCCGGCGTTCGCAGCCGGGCGGGACGAACCGGAGTACGCGGACCTCACACACGGGCCGACGGGCGCCGGCTACGCCCAGCTGCCCGACGTCCCCGTCGGCCCGTCCACCGGCGACGGTGAGCCCGCTGCCGACGGGCGGGACGCCGCCCGCGCCTGGGTCGAGGCCGCTCGCGCCCACCCCGGTGAGCTGATCGGCGTGCTGCTCGGGCCCGCCACGAACCTCGCGCTCGCCCTCGAGCTCGAGCCGGAGCTGCCGCGGCTTCTCAAGCGGCTGTTCATCATGGGCGGAGCGTTCAACTATCGCGGCAACACCCACCCCACCACCGAATGGAACGTCACCTTCGACCCGGAGGCGACCGCCGCGGTGATCCGCGCCTTCGGCGGCGCTCATCTCTCCGGTCACACCCCGCACGCCCCGGTGATCGCACCCATCGAAGCGACCGAAGCCGTCGTCATGACCCCCGAGCGCCTGCAGGCGATCCTCGACGGCGCCGCCGCCTACGGCCACGATCTCGCAACCGGGTGGGGAGCCGTCCTGAACCAGCTCGGTGAGGCCCTCCGGTTCTACTTCGAGTTCCATGAATGGGACGGCCTCGGCTGCCTCGCCCACACCCATGACCCGTTCGTCCTCGCCTGCGCCGTCGACTGGGCCCGGAACCCGTCGGCCGGCCTCCCCTGGGCGCAGACGGCCATGGCTCCGGTGGACGTGGAGTGCACCGGTACACTGACACGCGGCGAAACCGTCGCCGACTGGCTCGGACGATGGGGCCGGGAGCCGAACGCCGAGCTCATCCGTACCATCGATGCCGATGCCTTCCTACAGATCTTCAGCGCAGCGCTGATGAAAGGCCCCCGATCATGACCCTCCCCGCATCTGGGCAGGGGTCCGTCCGCCGGACGGGTCCCGCACAAACCCCCGAGCACCCCACCCGCAGCCCGCTTCCGCTCATCCTCATCACCGCCGGGACCCTCGTCATCGCCGCGACCTACATCGCGGTGATCCTCACTCAGCCCGCCAACCTCGATGTTGAGCTCGGGCCCGCCGCCCTCTGGACCATGGCGGGCTACCTCCTCGGCGGCATCCTGATCGCCGCCGGCAGCCTCTCCTACATCCCCCGCGGCATCATCGGCCTGATGCCCGTCGCAATCGCCCTGAACATCGCGGTCGGCCAGATCGTCGGCGTCTACACCCCGATCCCGCTCTACCTGGACTCCATCGGCACCGTCATGATCGGCGTCCTCGCCGGCCCAGCCGCCGGCGCCCTCACCGGCATCCTCACGAACATCCTGTGGGGCGTCACCATCAACCCGGGCGTGATCGCGTTCTCCACCGGCGCCGCGTTCATCGGCGCCGCCGCCGGCTGGGCCGCCCGCCTCGGCCTGTTCCGCCGCATCTGGACCGCCGTCCTTGCCGGCGCCGTCGCCGGCGTCCCCGCCGCTGCCCTCGGCGCCCCGGTCGCCGCCTACATCTACGGCGGCGGAGTCGGCTCCTCCACCGCCGGCGTCGTCGCGATCCTGCAGGCCGCCGGCATGGAGATGCTGCACGCCACCCTCGCGCAGTCCCTGGTCTCCGACATCGCCGACAAAGCCCTGATCTTCGCGCTCGCGTTCGCGGTGGTGCACGGCCTGCCGCGGCGCATCACCGACCGGTACCCGTTCACGCGCTTCACCCGTCGGCCCCGCCGCACCGAATGACGCGCTGGCACCCCGCCACGGAGATCGTTGCGCTGGGCTGCGCCCTGCTGCTGGTGTTCGGTCTCGCCTCCCCGCTGGTGCCCGCCGCACTGATCCTCGTGACCGTCCTGGCGGTCGCCGCCGCCCCCGCGATCCGCTTCCGATCCTGGCTGGTGGCCGTGGCGCTGATCTGCCTGCCCACCCTGCTGTTCGCCATGGTGGTGCAGGGGTTCTTCTACCGCGGCGCCGACCCGATCATCCTGTGGGATGCAGCGATCGCGCAGTTCACGCTGCAGGGCGCGGCGATCGCGGTGCAGCTGTGGCTGCGCCTGACCGCCATGGTGGGTCTGTGCGCCGCGTTCGGTCTCGGCAACGACTCCGCGCGCCTGTTCGACGGCCTGACCCGCCTGCGCGTGCCGCAGCCCATCGCGTACGTGTGCGCCGCCGCGCTCGGACTGATTCCGCTGGTGCGGACCCGGACCGTGCAGATGCTGGAGGCGCGGGCCTGCCGCGGCTGGGACACCCGCTCCTGGGCGGTGCGCATCCGCCTGATCCGCACGCTCGTGCCGGGCCTGTTCACGGCGGTGCTGATGGGGGTCGAGCAGCGGTTCGACACCCTCACCCAGCGCGGCTTCGGCGCGCCCGGGCAGCGCGGCGTCGGCGGCGGCCGGCCCACGGAACTGCAGGACCATCCCGACTCCGCCGCATCCAGGGCGGTGCGCTGGATCCTGCCCCTGGGCGCCGTCGCGTTCACCGCGGCGGTGATGACGGGGCTGATCCCGCTGCCGAGCGCACCGCAGCTGCTGGAGGTGATCACCCGATGAGCCCGGCGGATCCCGCTCAGGCGGCGCCCGTGCTGCTGGTGGAGGGCGCCGGTTTCGCCTACCGCACCGCCGACGGACTCCTCCCGCCCGTCCTCGCCGACCTCCGCCACCGGGTGCCCGCTGGGCAGATGCACACGGTGCTGGGCCCCGTCGGCGCCGGCACCTCCACGCTGTGCCGCCTCGTCACCGGTCTCCTCCACGACCGCGGCGAGACCAGCGGCACCATCCGCGTCACCGCCCCGAGGGGCGATGCCGGAACCGCGGTCATGCTCGGGGACGACCCGGAAGCGCAGCTCACCGGCATGACCACCCGGGTCGCCGACGAACTGCAGCTGCCTGCGCGCCTGCACGGCGTGAGCGCCGCCACCGCCCGCTCCCGTGCGGAAGCGGCCGCGAACGACCTCGGGATCACTGACCTGTGGGACCGGCGGGTCACCGAACTGTCCGGCGGGCAGCGGCAGCTGGTGGCGCTCGCGGCGCTGCTCGGGCTGCAGCCGGATCTGCTGGTGCTCGACCAGCCGGGCCTGTCCCTCGACCCGACGATGCGAGGCCGCCTCTCTGCGATGCTGCGCGACTACTGCGACGCGGGCGGCGCGGTGCTCGTGACCGGGCACCAGGTGGACGAGTTCGCCACCGCCGCCGATCAGGTCCTCGCCCTCGGCCCCTCCGGCCTCGCGTCCCTGCCGCTCACCGCCGATGCTGTGCGGGCTGCGGGGGTATGGGATGCGCGGGCTGCGTCGGCCCCCGCCCCGGGGCCCACCCCCACAGCCGGCCGCCGCGGGGCCCCTCTGCTGGCCGTCCGGGGCCTCCACGCCGCGCGCGGCGACCGTCCCGTCCTCCGCGGCGCCGACCTCGACGTCCACGCCGGGGAAGTGGTGGCGCTGATGGGGCCGAACGGGGCCGGGAAGTCCACCCTGCTGCGCAGCCTGCTCGGCACACTCGACCGCCGCGACCAAGTCAGCGGGACGATCACGGCCGACGGGGTCGACCTCGCCCGCCTGCCCACGCATGAGCGCTCCGCCCACCTCGGCTGGGTGGGGCAGGACCCGGGCGCGCAGCTCAGTGCCCCCACCGTGCGGGACGAACTGATGCGGGCCGCGCCCCTGCCGCGCCGCCCCCGCCACGTCCGCGACGAGGCGATCCGCGAGCGGGAGAAGCAGGTGCAGCAGCTGATGCGCGCGGCCGGCCTAGTGGAGGCGGCGGATGAGCACCCGTTCGATCTGGATGCGGCGCAGCGCAAGGACGTGGTGATCGCCGCGGCGCTGCTGCGGCGCCCACCGGTGCTGCTGCTGGATGAGCCGACGCTCGGGCGCGACGCCGCTTCGATGAGCCGGCTCGTGGGACTGATCGACATGCAGCTGCAGCGGGGTGGGGGAGTCCTCGCCACCACCCACGACCAGCACTGGGCCCAGGCAGTCGCCCACCGGCAGCTGCATCTGGACAGCGGTCGGATCAGCTGAGCACGCTGCCAGTATTGTGGTGGTATGACCACCGATCAGATTCTCGCCCGCCTCGCCGCCTGCGGCATCACCCCTGTCGATCCGACCTCGTTCGCCCCTGAGGACGATGACCCGTTCTTCATCCTCACCGACGTCGACGACGACGGGGTCGGCTCCCTCCGGTACGTGCTCGCCTACGACGCCGAAATGATCGACGATAAGACCGCGTACACGGACTGGATCCATGAATGGGCCCGCGCCACCGACAGGTCCGACGCCATCGGTGACGTGCAGTCCCACGTCGACTTCGACGGCGGCGCGTCCTTCGTCCAGTGGAGCCTCAACGGGACGCGGACCCGTGTCGACTTCGAGCAGGAGGGCGATTGGATCCATCCCGATGCGGCCGACGCCATCATCGACCAGCTCGGCAGTGTGGAGGGTCGCACTCGACTGTTCATCGACAACGGCCAGGGCGGCGTGTACGCGTGGGTGCTGCCCGGCACCGTCGACCAGTTCACCGAGCTGTTCCCCGAAGCCGAGCGAGCCTGACCGGCCCGGGCGCAGGGGCGCCCACGGGCTGAGCGGGCCGCCGGCCGGGTGAGCGCACTTGCTAAACTCGGCCCACTCAATCCACCTGCTCTTTCTCGAGGAGCGCTGTGCTCACCGCCTACCCCGTCCTCTCCCTGCTGCCGCCGCTGATCGCGATCGCACTGGTGATCCTCACCAAGAAGGTGCTCCCCTCACTCGGCGCCGGCATCATCGTCTCAGCGCTGCTGGTCGCGAACGTCAACCCCCTGAAGGCCGCATCCCTCATCTGGGACGGCATCGTGGGCCTCGTCTGGGCCGACGGAGGCATCGCCTGGGACACGGTCCTGATCATCACCTTCCTGCTGGAGCTCGGCGTCATCGCGTCCTTCGTGCTGATGGCGGGCGGAACATCCGCATTCTCCGAGTGGGCCGCGAAGCGCATCCGCTCGCGTCGCGGCGCCCAGGCACTCGGCGGCATCCTCGGCATGGTCATCTTCATCGATGACTACTTCAACGCCCTCGCCGTCGGGCAGGTGGCGCGCCCCATCACGGACCGTCAGCGGGTGTCCCGTGCGAAGCTGGCCTACCTCATCGACTCCAGCTCCGCTCCCGTGGTGGTGCTGGCGCCGTTCTCCTCTTGGGGTGCATCCATCATCGGCATCATGGCCCCGCTGCTGGCGGCGTCTGCGTTGACGCTCAGCCAGGTGGAGGGGTTCCTCCTGGCCGCGTCGATGAACTACTACGCCATCGGCGCCCTCCTGCTGCTGTGGCTGACGATTCTGCTGGAGATCGACTTCGGGGCGATGCGCGCCGAGGAGCGCCGAGCCGCCGACGGTGACGGCGTCATGGCCGAGGACGATGAAGCGCCTGGCCAGCTGTCGGATGACCTCCCCTCCCACGATCCGGGCGCGATGCGGGCGCTGGTGGTGCCGTTCGTGGTGCTGGTCGCCGGAGTCATCGGCGGCATGTACATCACCGGTGGTCTCGCCGCGGGTGGGTGGGGCCCGGTGGAGACCCTCGCCGAAGCGGACGTCACGCTCGCGCTGAACATCGGCGGTCTGATCGCCCTCGGCGTGGCGCTCTACTACTGCCTGCGCTACACCTCCCCGAACCCCGAGTTCACGCCGGGCACGCGTCGCGGCGGTGCCTGGGAGGGCGCGAAGTCGATGATGCCGGCGATCCTCATCCTGATGTTCGCCTGGGTGCTGGCCGCCATGATCGAGGATCTCGGCACCGGGGCCTTCCTCGCTGATGTCGTCCATCAGCTGTCCGTGCCCGCTGTCTGGCTGGTGCCGATCCTGTTCGTGGTGGCCGGTCTGATGGCCTTCGCCACCGGCACATCCTGGGGGTCCTTCGGAATCCTCCTGCCGCTGGCCGGCGAGATGATGAACGCCGTCCAGGGCGGGGACGACGTCCTGCTCGCCGCCTTCGGTGCGGTCCTCGCCGGCGCCGTCTTGGGCGACCACTGCTCGCCGATCTCGGACACCACGATCCTGTCCTCCACGGGCGCGGCCTGCTCGGTGCCCACGCACGTGCGCACACAACTGCCGTACGCGATCACCGGTGCGATCGCCGCCCTGGCCGGCTACGTCGTGTTCGCGCTGACCGAGAACGGCATCGTGGGCCTGGTGGTCACGCTGGTGGGCGTCACCCTGGTCGCCTTCGTGGTCCGACGGATCCTTCCGGTCATCCGCATCCCGATCCGCCACCGCCGCTACGAGGCGAAGGCCTGAGGACTCAGCGGATCTGAGGAATCCGTCGGAAAGGACAGCTTCACCATGTCCTCAGCCGCATCATCCTCCCTCCCAGCCGGACCCGCGCGATCTCCTCGCGCGCATCGGCCACAAGCACGCCTCCCTCGGGATCACTGAGATCGTCCACGACAACCTGTTCGCTGCGATCGTCGGGGTGCTGGGCGCCGATGTCGTCACCGCTGATGTCGCCGAGGCGTGGGACAGCGTCTACTGGATGATGGCGAAGGTCCTCATCGACTTCGAGAAGGACCTCTGCCGGCACCAGGGCGTCCAGCCCGGCGACGTGTTCCACGGGGCCGTGGTCCGCTGGCGCGAGGAGCTCGGTCACGGAGTCATCCGCTTCACCGTGGCCCGGGAGGACGGCGAGGCCCTGCCCGGATTCCTGCCCGGCCAGTACATCTCCGTCGGGGTGACCCTGCCCGACGGTGCCCGCCAGCCTCGCCAGTACTCGCTGGTGAACGGTGCCGAGGAGGGCATGCTGGAGGCGCTGCGCGCGGCCGGCTCCAAGCGACCGATCGGGGCGCTGAACCTGCCGACCGACGCGTCCGTCTATCTGTGCGGCTCGACTGGGCACCCTGACTCTCTGCTGTCCGCGGTGGGTCTAGTGCTCGAACAGCTCCGGTCGGAACTCCCGCAGGTCCGCCTCGATGAACGGGGGCAGCGAGCGCGCCATGGCCCGCGTGATGTGACTGCCGTCCCGCAGGGTGCGCACGTTGCCGATCGCGGCGGGGCACGCATCCTCGGTGCACAGGTACTGCGGGGAGGACAGCACGCGGGTCATCTGCGGATCGTACGGCAGTTCGGGGGAGGGGACGGCACTGGGGCTCGCCGGGTCCCCCTCCATCGGCACATCGAAGGCAGGATCCGTTCGTTCCTGCTTCGGGAAGGAACAGGCTGACGGGTCCTCGGGGCGCTGCGTCTCGACGCACTCCAGGGCCGCTTCGTCGGGCATGGGGGTCTGGCGCACCAGGTAAGCGGGAACACCGGCGTCGTTCAGCCGGGCGACCGCATCGGCCATACCCGCATGCGCGTTCTCCGGACCGTCCCCGCGCCACGTGGTGGCCTGCGCGATGACCAGGGCGGGCTGGGAGCTCTCCAGCTCCTCGATGACCGAGTCCGACCACTCCACACAGGACGGGTCCACCACATCCTCCGAGGCGGCATCACCGCCCACGTTCAGCACGCAATAGCTCTTCGCGTAGTAGACCAGGTTCCACCCGTACTCCTCGGCGAGCATCTCGATCGGCCCCGACCACTGCAAGGTGTGGGAGCCGCCCGCGATCACCACCAGCGGTCCGTCGGGGTCCCCGCCGGCGAAGCGGCAGCTCTTCACCTCCACCCCGCCTCGGTTCTGCACGCACTCCCCGAGGTTCTCCTTCTGCTCGGGCCACGGCACATCCTGCGCCGCGGTGGGCAGATCCGGCAGCACCGAGGCGGGCGGGACCTCCTCGCCCGTGATCAGCGCGACCGCACCCGGGTGCTCCTCGTCGATCGCGCCGCGAGTCTGCTCCTCCCGCTCAGCCTCCGCCTGCGCCGTGGCGGTATTCAGACCGGCGGTGAACAGCAGTGCGATGGAGGCCAGGCCGGCCGCACCGACGGCGATGGAGCGGCGCGGGCCGGGGAACACGATGCGGGCCTGTGCCAGGCGGTCCTCGAACAGGGCCTTGCCAAGTGCGCCCATGGCCAGGGAAGCGGCGAGCACCGCCACCTGCTGCCAGAAGGCGAGGTTGTCACTGTCGAGCGCCGTCATCGTGAGGATCAGGATCGGCCAGTGCCAGATGTACAGGGAGAAGGAGATGTCGCCGATGCGCTGCAGCGGCGTCGTCGTCAGAAGCCGGTCCGCACCCCACTTCGTGCGGCTCTGCCCGCCGATCAGCACCAGGACGATGCCGAGCACGGGCCACAGGGCGGCCGGTCCCGGGAACAGTGCACCGCCGTCCAGCACGAAGCCGCAGCTGACGATCAGTCCGGTCCCGACCCAGGAGAGGACGCCGCGAGTGTGCGGGCTCAGGCGGAAGGAAGTGATGCTCAGCCCGACCATGCCGGGCAGGGTCAGCTCCCAGATCCGCGCCGAGGTGGAGAAGTAGGCGGTTTCGGGGGAGCGGGCCTGATAGTGGGTCGCCCACGCGAGGGAGGCGATGGTCAGAGCTCCCAGCACCACCAGCAGGACCAGCTTCGGGCGGATCCGCAGGCGCAGGGCCCCGAAGCACACGGCCATCACCAGCACGATCATGCCGAGGTGGAACTGCCCCTGGATCCCAGTGGACCACAGGTGCTGCAGAGCGGAGGTGTCCGCGCCGGCCGCGTTGTAGGCGGACTCCGCCCGCACCAGTTCGATGTTCTCGTGGAACAGCAGGGAGACGCGCAGCTCCCGCATCAGCTGCGGCAGGTGCGCCGTGGGCATCAGCAGCCAGCCGACCGCGGCGGTCACCAGCAGCATCGGAAGGATCGGCACGGCCAGGCGTCGGATCAGTGCGGACAGGCGGGCGGCCACGTCCATCCGCCAGCCGTCGCCGGTCCGGCGCAGCAGAGACGGCAGGGCGAGGAAGCCGGTCACGGCGAGGAACACGTCGATGCCGCCGGAGACGCGCCCGTCGGCGACGATGTGGAAGAGGACCACCAGGAGGATCGCCAGCCCGCGAGCCCCGTGCAGCTCGGGGCGGAACCGGCGTTCGTCGCGGAACGCGGCGGAGGCGTTCCGGCGAAGATGCGCAGGCCGCTTCAGCGGCACTCGGGCAGGGCGGGGTTCGCTGTTGCGGCCGTCGGTGTGGTCCTGCAGCTGATGCGCCGCCGCACCGATGCCACTGCGCCCACCGCGGCCAGCACCGCCTGAACAGGCACTGGGGCGGGCCCTCACTCGGTTCACCAAAAGTTTCCCCGAAAATGGTCAAGCAAGGGTAAAGACATGGTTTAGAGTGGTCCGTGTCCAGGTGGGGCGTCGCCGACGCTCCTCCCTCCGAGACCGAGATGAGGTTCCCGCCATGCGCATCACCCGCCGTTCCGCTGCTGTCGCCGCCAGCTCCCTGTTCGCCGCTCTGGCGATCGGCGGCCTCCAGGTCCCCGCTCTCGCGGATGGCGCATCGACCGCCAGCTCCTCGCAGTCCGTGTCCCTCGGCGCCACCGTCTCTCACCTCGGTTCCGGCCTCGTGACGGCAGCTCAGGCCGCCGCCGCTGCCGGTGCGCCTGCTCAGGCCGCCGCCCCGGCCGCCTCCGACGGGGGTCGCCCCCTTCCTGCCGATGCTGTCCAGGCCTCCTCGGTGGTCCCGGCTGGCGTCATCGATGAAGCGGCGGTGGCCGTGATGGTCAGCAAAGACGGCTCGGTGTCCTGCGCCTTCTGGGAGCACGGTGAAGGGCAGTGCGGAGCGCTGGCCGCCCAGGACGGGCGCCACGGTGCGGATGAGAATGGTCAGCCCAAGTGGATGCTCAGCATGACCGGCAACAACCCCATGGAGTTCTACTCCTACGACGCCGCGGGCGACGACACCCCGTGGGGCGCGGCCGGTGGCGACATTCAGGTGGTCGAGCCCGGCCAGACGGTCACCTACGGCGACTTCGCCTGCACCGGCACCGAGGCCGGCGGCATGACCTGCTGGAACCTCACCGACAAATCCATCGACGCCCACTTCGAGGACGGCGACCTGGTGAAGTGACGCCCGTGGCCCGCTGGCTCAGCGGATTTCGAACCGCCCGTCGCCGGCGCGGTGCTCGATCTCTTCGGAGTGAACAGCATCGACACCGGCGGCGGGCGGTCCGTCATGGCAGGCCCGCTCCAGCTCATCGACGGCCTCCGTCGGCCCGCTGACCTCTGCCTCCACGCTGCCATCGGGGAGGTTGCGCACCCAGCCGGACAGGCCGAGCTGTTCGGCGGTGCGCTGGGTCCAGAAGCGGTACCCGACCCCTTGGACCCGGCCGGTGATGACGAAGCGTTTGCGGATCATGGGTCCTCCTGTTCTGAATCTGCTGGTGCGCCGACGCGCCCCGGGGTTGTCCAGGGTAAGTGCTTACGCTCTCAGCATGATGAGCCCTGATGACCGCACTCCCGAGAACCTGCCCGTCTTCGACTCGAGCGGCATGTCCCGCGTGCTCGTGGTGGTCGCCCACCCGGATGACGCCGAGTACGGCCTGTCCTGCGCCGTCAACCGGTGGACTCGCTCCGGCATCGAGGTGTCGTATCTGCTGCTCACCCACGGTGAGGCGGGGATCCGTACCATGCACCCGTCGGAAGCCGGACCGGTGCGGGCAGAGGAGCAGCGCCGCGCCTGTGCGGCCGTCGGTGTCAGCGACCTTGCCATCCTCGACCACCCCGACGGCATGATGGAGCCGTCGATGCAGCTGCGCCGTGACATCGCGGAGCGGATCCGCATCGTCCAGCCGGACACCGTGGTGACTGCCAACTTCGATGTTGAGGCGTACGGCGGATTCAACCAGGCCGACCACCGCGTCACCGGTCTCGCCGCGGTCGACGCCGTCTCCGCCGCCGACAACCCGTGGGTGTTCACCGATCTCGAGCTCAAACCCCACAAGGTCAGTCGCATCCTCATCCACGGTGCGGCGGCTCCCACCCACCGGATCGAGCTGGAGGAGGAGGACGTGCAGGCCGGCATCACGTCCCTCGCCGCGCACGAGGCGTACTTCGAGGCGCTGCCGAACCACCCGAAGCCGGAGCCGTTCATCCGCTCGATGGTGGAGCCGCATGGCCTCATGATCCGGGTGCAGGACCTCGGCTGAGCCGTGCCCATGGACCTGATCATCACCCCCGGTGACATCACCGCCCTGAGCGTGGACGCGATCGTCAACGCCGCGAACTCCGGCCTGCTCGGAGGCGGGGGAGTGGACGGCGCCATCCACCGTGCCGGCGGCCCCGAGATCCTCGCCGAATGCCGACGGATCCGCGAGGAGCAGCTGCCCGAGGGCCTCCCCGCAGGCCAGGCCGTTGCCACCACCGCCGGGCGTCTCGATGCCCGGTGGGTGATCCACACCGTCGGTCCCGTCTTCGCGAAGAGTGAGGACCGCTCCGCCACCCTGGCCTCCTGCTACCGGCAGTCCCTTCTGCTCGCCGGCCGGCTCGGCGCGCGCTCGATCGCCTTCCCCGCGATCTCGGCCGGCATCTACGGCTGGCCGATGGACGATGCCGCGCGGATCGCTGTGGGCACCATCCGCTCCCTCGAGGGGGATGAGATGGTCGCGGGGGTGCAGGAAGTGCACGTGGTGCCGTTCGGTCCGCAGGCGGAGGCTGCGTTCCGCGCTGCGCTCGCAGGCTGATCGCGTGGCGCCCGACGGGGACCGCACCCCATGGCTCCGCCCCGGCGCGTGGTGTGACTGCCGTTACCCTGGAAGGGATCGTGTCATCCACTGACCCCAGGAGGGCCCATGGCCACCACAACCGTCGACAACCGCCGCTCGCCCGGCATGGCGAAAGCCGGCAAGGTCCTGATGATCCTCGGCGCCGTCATCCTGCTGCTCAGCCTCATCGTGGGCGGAATCCTCGCCTACCGCGGCGGCTCCGGAGTGGTCGAGACCATGGATGACCTCCAGACCATCAACAACGGTCAGGCCACGGTCTCGGCTGAGGAGGGCGATATGCTCATACTGCTGAAGCGCGAGAGCGCAGCGACCGCCCCCAGCTGCCAGGTGACCGGCCCGGACGGCCAGGACGTCCCGTTGGAGACCCCGACCACCTCCACCACCATCAACGAGTGGAAGAGCTTCGCGGCGTTCACGCCCTCGATCTCCGGTGACCACTCCATCACCTGTGACGCCGAAGCAGCAGTCTCCCCGCCGCTGAGCGTGAGCGGCATCTTCGGCGCGGTCGGCGGCGTCCTTCTGCTGATCGGCGGCTCCCTGCTGGGCCTGTTCCTGCTGGGTCTCGGCCTGCTGCTCTGGCTGCTGGGTCGCCGCAGGAAGCAGACGGACTATGTCCAGCCGGTGCAGCAGACCGTACAGCACCCCGGTCAGGCAACCCAGCCCGGTCAGCGCGACCAGTTCCCGAACGGCGGCCCCGGCCAGTCCCACTGATATCGGCAGTCCGCTCCAGCATGGCAGCACCCCCGTGATCCGCAGCGGATCACGGGGGTGCTGCTGTCAGTGCCGCGGGTCAGGGGACCGCGAGCGCTGATCAGTAGAGGTTCAGGAACAGCTGGAGGACGCGCACGGTCTGCTCGTCGTTCAGGTCCTTCGCGCCGTTGTGGGTGGCGCCCACCTCGTGCTGAAGCCCCTTCATGGTCTCGGGGCCGACGACGCCGTCCTGCTCAGCCTTGGACCACTTCTGCAGGGCGATGATGGTCTCCTCGTTCATCTCGCCGGTCTGCTCAACACCCAGCCAGTCCTGCAGGGCGGTGATGGTCTTGGGGCCCATCTTGCCGTCCACCTCGAGGGTGCCGGCGACGGACAGGTCAGGAGCGCCGACGGTGCCCTTCGATGCTCGCTTCGGCGCGTCAGACTTCTTCTGCTTCGGCTGTGCCTCCTGCTTCGGAGCCTCCTGCTTCCGCTCCTGCTTCGGAGCCTCCTGCTTGCGCTCGGGCTGAGCCTGACGCTTCTCCTTCTTCGGGGTGTCCTTCTGCTTCGGGGCGTCCTGCTTGCGCTCAGAGGTGTCCTGACGCTTCTCCTGCTTGGGGGCGTCCTGCTTCTTCTCCTTCTTGGGCGCCTTCTCCTGCGTCTCCTTGGCCGGCTTGGACGACGTATCAGCGCCGCCGCTCAGGAACTTGCCGCAGTTCGGCCATGCACCCGCGCCCTGGTTGTCGAGCACGCGCTCAGCAACGGCGATCTGCTGCGACTTGGATGCCTGATCGGCGGTGGGGGCGTACTCGGTGCCGCCGTGGCCTGCCCAGGTCTCGGCAGAGAACTGGAGGCCGCCGTAGTAGCCGTTGCCGGTGTTGATGGACCAGTCGCCGCCGGACTCGCACTCGGCCACGCCGTCCCAGCCGGACGCAGCGTGGGCTTCCTGACCGGTGGTGGCGATGACGCCGGTGGCGAGGACGGCGCCGCCGCCCAGCGCGAGGACGATGCGACGGCTGAAGTTCGAAATGATGGAGGTGCTCATGGAGGACGGATCCTTCGTCGAATCGGGTTCGTGATGACGCCTCGACGCTACGACCCGCCCCACCCACCTCTGCAAGGACCCCGGGCAGAACTTTGGGGAGGTTTGAAGCGCCGAACCGGGGCGTGCAAAAAGCGACCAAAACCCGGGCCCCCGGCGTGATGAACTCACAAAATCCCCAGATTCCGGTCGGATTGTGCTCAGCCCCGGCCCTTTTCGGCTCTTCCGGCTCCGCCCCCAGCTCCCGCCTCGGCCGGACCCGTGACCCGGCCGAACCTGCCCCGGCGCGCCCTGCGGCTGTATTCTGACCGCTCCGAATCCCTGCCCTTCTTGGAGCCATGAGCACCGCAGCCCCACCCCGCCTGACCTCCGACGAGGTCGTCCAGTCCCTCCCGTTCCGCTGGCCCGTTCAGGGCCGCATCTTCATCATCGGCGGCCTCGGCTTCATGTTCGACGCCTGGGACGTCGCCCTCAACGGAGCGCTGATCCCCGCCGCCGTGCAGGAATGGGGCATCAGCCGCCCCGAAGCCGCCCTGCTGTCCACCGCGAACCTGCTCGGGATGGCGCTCGGCGCCATCGTCTGGGGCACGATCGCGGACCGGGTGGGTCGGCGCCGCGCCTTCTCCCTGACACTGCTCATCTTCACGGTCTTCACCGCAGCCGGCGCCCTCGCGCCGTCGTTCGCGGTGCTGGCGGCGTCCCGCTTCCTCGCCGGCATCGGCCTCGGCGGCTGCATCCCCGTGGACTACGCACTCATCGGCGAGTTCACTCCGAGGAGGGTCCGTGGTCGTGTCCTGACCGCGATGGACGGCTGGTGGCCCGTCGGTGCCGCCGCCGCGTTCTTCGTCTCCGCGGGTCTGCTCGCCGCGACCGGCACGTGGCGGCTGTCGCTCGCGATCATGATCCTGCCGGCGCTGCTGGTGTTCTGGGTGCGGCGCGATATTCCCGAATCGCCCCTGTTCCTCGCCCGGCAGGGTCGGGAGGCGGAGGCCCGAGCTGTCGTGGACAGGCTCGTGGAGGCCACCGGCGCCCCGAGGCGCGAGTATGTCGTCGCGGCTGCTGAGCTGGACACGCGTCGGCGCACCGGCAACCCCATCACCGCAGCGTTCGACCAGCTGGCGGCGCTGTGGAGGGAAGCTCCGCGCATCACCGCGGTGTCCTGGGGACTGTTCGGCACGATCCTGCTGGTGTACTACCTGGCGCTGAACTGGATGCCGTCGATCCTGCAGGATGCCGGACTCGGCCGCATCGCCGCTCTGGTCTCCGGTGCGGGGATGGCGCTGGCGGGCCTCATCGGGGTGGTGGTCGCGGCTGTGCTGGTGGAGAGAGTGGGCCGACGGGTGCTGCTGGCGGCATCGGCTCCGGCCGCTGGCCTGCTGCTGGTGCTGGTGGCGGTGACGCTGGATGATCCGCGCGGCGCTGTCGTGTGGCTGCTGGTGTTCGGCGTCATCATCCAGATCTCCGTGCCCGTGCTCTACACCTACGTCTCCGAGCTGTATCCGACTCATCTGCGGGCATCCGGCTTCGGCTGGGCATCGACGATGAGTCGCGTCAGCGCCGGTGTGGGACCGCTGCTGTTCGCCGTGGCGTGGCCCGTGATGGGGCTGGGGGCATCGTTCGCTGTGGCGCTCGCACTGGTGGCGGCGGCGGTGATGGCGATGCTGCTGCTGGCACCGGAGACTGCGGGCCGGGACCTGCGCTGACCCGCGGTCCGGTGCCCTGCGTGGAGGGTTCAGGTGCGCCCGATGTCCGCGAGGACTTCGAGCCATTTCTCGGCGAGCGAATCGATGTTCTCGTGCGCGTTCAGGCCGGACGGCTGCGGCACCACCCAGAGCGCGGTCCCCGTCGGCCAGCGTGGGAGGTCCTCCGGCAGGGCCGACGGGTCCTGCCGCCCCAGCTGCGCCTTCGGCAGTCGGAACGCGGTGCGGTACGCGGTGATGCCGGCGATGGCGACCGCGCGCGGCCGCAGCTCCTGCACGCGGTGGACCAGTCGCACCCCTGCCGCGCGCAGTTCCTCTCGGCTGAGCTGGTCGGCGCGGGCGGTGGCGCGGCCGATGAGGTTCGTCAGGCCGATGCCGCGGCGCAGAAGTGCGAGTGCGTCCTCATCGGTGAGACCGAGGGAGCAGTCCACGACGGCGTCGGTCATGCCCGCGCGGTTGAGAGCGGGCCAGAAGCGGTTGCCGGGCCGTGCGAACGGGGCGTTCACGGCGGCGGTCCACAGCCCTGGGTTGATGCCGACGATCAGCAGGTCCAGGCGGTGGGAGGCGCCAGCGGGCAGCACATCGTCCACACCGTTCGGGTCGGCGGTGTCGACGGCGGCGAGGTCAGCCCGGGTGGGCTTCGCACCGCCCAGCGGCGACGGCCGCCGCGGCCGCAGAGCCACGGTGCGGTGCAGGTCAGTGGGGGAGGTCATGGCCCGATAGTAGTGGCCGGGCCTGGACCGGTGGGCGTGAGGTTCGTGAACCTCTGCAGATCTGCTGGTGACCGGCGCCGCGGCCGCGGATACGATGGTGACCCGACCATTCTCACCGGAGGAGACCCCGTGACCCAGGCGTACCACGCAGATTCCAGTGACCTCGAGACCAAGGAGGTCCTCACCTGGGACCTGTTCGGCACCGCGTCGCGCGAGCTGGCGCAGACGATCGCCGATTCCGACTTCGAACCGGAGATCGTCATCGCGGTGGCCCGCGGCGGACTGCTGCCCGCTGGTTCGCTCGCGTACGCCCTCGGTCTGAAGCTGGCCGACGCCATCAACGTCGAGTTCTACACGGACGTCCACGAGACGCTGCCGGATCCGGTGCTGCTGGAGCCGATGCTGGACACCAACGCCATCACGGGCAAGCGCCTGCTGGTGGTGGACGACGTCGCTGACTCCGGGCGCACTCTCGCGCTCGTGCTGGAGCTGCTGGAGGCGCAGGGCGCCGAGGCCCGCTCCGCCGTTCTCTACGCCAAGTCCGCATCCGTGGTGGAGCCCACCTACGTGTGGAAGCGCACCGACGACTGGATCGTGTTCCCGTGGTCCGCTGAGCCTCCGGTCACCCGCTCGAAGTGACCCGCGCCGGGCGCGGATCGCGCCGCCGCCCCCGATGGGCCGTGGCCGGTGCGGTCGGGATCGGTGCCGCCGTCATCGCGGCCAGTGAGGTGATCGACCAGCTCGCCTCCCGCAGCCTCGTCACCCCCACGTCCAGCGAAGCGTCCGGCGGGGGAGCAGCCGACGGGTCCCGCACCCTCATCGTCCTCGGCTACGGCCAGTCCGGCACTCGCGCCGGGCTGATCAACCGGTTCCGGGTCCGCCAGGCGCTGCGCACTGCCTACGTGTGGGAGGCCGACGGCACCGGGCCGTGCACCCTGCTGATGTCCGGCGGCGCCGTGCGCGGTCACATCCCCGAGGCGCACCTGCTGCGTGATGAGGCCATGCGCTGCGGCTTCACCGGTGAGATCCAGCTCGATGCGCTGGCGCGCAGCACCGAGGAGAACGTCCTCAACACGCTGGCGGCGGTCGAATCATCCCGCGACGCCGCCTACATCTCCCACCCGCTGCATTCCCTCCTGGCGCGCCGCTACCTGCGCCACCTGCGACCGGAGCTGCTGAGGCGGATCCGCCGCGCCGATGACGTGCGCATCCTCGAATGGGGGCCGCTGCGGCCCATCATGACCGTGATCGGGCTGCGGGAGCTGCGACGCGTGCGCCGCCTGCACGCCGGTGCGTGAAAACCGGCCCCCGATCGGAGACGATGGAGCCATGACCCTGCCCTTCCCCGACTCCGCCCCGCCCAGCGACGGCCTCGCCCACCTGGAGGCACAGCAGCCCGTTCTGGACGAGCTGTTCGCCCACGCCTCCTCCCACGCCGGCGGCCGCGACTCGCTGCTGGACGCGATGGAGTTCGCCGGTCGCTTCCCCACCCTGTCCTGCTACAACGCGTCGCTGGTGCACCTGCAGCGGCCCCGAGCCCAGTTCGTGGCGACCCGCCGCACCTGGACGAGGGACCTGCACCGCACGATCCGCCCCGGGGCGATCCCCCTGATCGTGCTGCGCCCGTTCGGCCCCATCGACCTGATGTACGACATCGCCGACACCGACGGCCCCCACCCGGTGCCGCAGAGCGTCCTGCACCCCCTGCGCAGCCTCGGCCCCGTCACAGCGGCCGGTGCGGCGCAGCTGGTGCGCCTCATCGAGCAGGCGGGCGGCCGCGAGCATATTGCCGCCGTCTGCGCCCAGGCGGAGGAGGCGGAAGGGACACAGGGGCCGACGGACCCCGCCGATCTGATCGCCGCGGTTCTGCGCGCCCTGGCGCATGCGCTGCTGGGCCACCTCACCCCGTCGACGGAGCCGCCCGTCCAGGTCCTGCGCACCGTCACACCGCAGGGACGCCGTGAACTGGGGCCGCGGGCACAGGACTTCGAAGCGGACGCCGTGGTGGCGCTGGTGCTGCGGCGAGCGTCAGTGGAGCACCCGTCGGCCGCTATCCCGAAGGCCGACGGCGACGATGCCGGTCTGGTCGCGGCGGTGAGCCCCGAAGCGATCTTCACCGCGGTCAAGCACATCGAAGCGCTCGCGGGCAGGCGCCTGCTGGGGGAGCAGCTGCGGGCTGTTCCCCATCAGGGGGACCATCCGCAGCTGATGCCGCGCGGAGGATCGGGGAAGGCGGGGGCGGCCGAGGTGAGCCCGTGGGATCAGCCGTCGCTGTTCGACGCCTCCGGTTCCGCCGCCGACCCCGACACTGCCGACCTCGAGGCCGTCGATCCCGAGGCCGAGGATGCTTCTGCCGATTCCGCGGGCGAACCTCAGGACTCGGAGGAGCCCTCCGGCCGATAGGCATGGCTGCCGGTGCCGGTGCCGGCGGCGGCGCCTCCCGTGCGCTCACGGCCCGCCTGGACGGTGGGAGCGCCGTCCTCGTGGCCCTTTCCGCGCAGCCTCTGGATCAGGGCGACGACGCCGACCACCACCGATCCCCAGATGATGCCGAGGATCAGCGAGCAGACCGTCTCCACCAGCCAGGAGAGGAAGCCCCCGATACCGGCGAGGCCCGCGACCGGGCCCTGCAGGGCGTGCACGAGGTTCTCCGGGGCGTGCCAGCCCAGTTTGTCGAGGCCCACGAGGATGATGTGGCCGCCCACCCACAGCATGGCGAGCATGCCGACGTACTCGATGATGCGCAGCACCACCGGCATCGCCCTGACGAGCGCTTCGCCGAACTTCGCCGCACCGGCGGAGTCCTTCGTCATCATCGCCAGGCCGATGTCGTCCAGCTTCACCAGCAGCGCCACCACGCCGTACACGGCGACGGTGATGACCACGGCCACCACGATGAGGGTGATCAGGCGTGACCAGAAGGCTTCGTCGGCGACCTCCTTCAGGGAGATGACCATGATCTCCGCGGACAGGATGAAGTCGGTGCGGACAGCGCCGCTGACCACTGACTTCTCCGCGTCCGCGCCGCGCTGCACAGCGGGTTCATCACCGGCTGTGTGATGCTCGAGGAGGCCGATGAGCTGCAGGATCTTGTGCGCCCCCTCGTAGCAGAGGTAGGTGCCGCCCACCATCAGCAGCGGGGTCAGCAGCCACGGGATGAACTGGCTGAGCAGCATCGCCAGCACGATGATGATCGCCTTGTTGATGAGGGAGCCGCGCGCGATCTTCGCAATGATCGGCAGCTCCCGCTTGGGGTCCACGCCCTTGACGAACTGCGGGGTGACGGCCGTGTCATCCACGACGACGCCGGCGGCCTTCGCGCTGGCGCGCCCGGACGCGGCGGCGATGTCATCGGCGTTCGCGGCGGCCATGCGCGCGAGTGCGGCGACATCATCCAGCAGGGCGGCGAGTCCACCAGCCATGAGCAACCCCTTCCAGAGGGAACAGTCGTGATCGAATCGTCGCCAATGGTAGCGACCGCCGGCCCCACCAGCCCGCAAGCAGCCTGGACCGCGCTGGTGATGCCCGCCACCGTGCTTGGCGCTGTCCCCACCGCGCCGATACCCTCGATCGGGGCCCGCGCCGCGGACCGGCAGAAGCGATGCGGGAGGGAGGAGACGTGCACAGCGAGCAGGCGAACGAGCACGGCACCCAGCACCCGTCGGCCCCGCTGTGGGGACGCGTGGTCCTCCTCGGCTTCGGCATCTTCACCCTCGTCACCCTCGAACAGCTGCCGATCGGCCTCCTGCCGCTGATGACCTCCGATCTCCACGCCACCGACGGCGCCATCGGCCTCGCCGTCACCCTGCCGGGCATCCTCGCCGCCGTCATCGCCCTGATCCTGCCCGGCATCACCCGCGGCATCGACCGCCGGCTCATCCTCGTGGCGTCGCTCGCCGCCGTGGTGCTGTCCACGGTCGGATCGGCGCTCGCCCCCAGCACCGGCGTGCTGATGGCCTCGCGCATCCTCACCGGCTTCGCCATCGGCATGTACTGGCCGGTGATGCCGCAGGTGGCTCTCGCGCACGTGCCGCGCCGCCACAGCGCCGCCGCCCTGTCCATCGCGTTCGCCGGCGTCGGCTCCGCGGTGCTGCTCGGCATTCCGCTGTCCACATGGCTCGGCACCACCGTCGGATGGCGCGAATCGTTCCTGCTGGTCGGCGGCATCGCCGCCGTCGTCGGGGTGCTGCAGCTGCTCGTGCTGCGACCCGTCCACTCTCAGGCTGCGGAGACCGTCCGCTCCACGCTGCGGGCCCTGTCCATCCCCACCGTGAAGTACGGATTCCTGCTGGCCTGCACCGCCGTGACCGCGCAGTTCATCTCCTACTCCTACGTCACCCGCATCCTCGAGCAGCTCGGCGGCGTGCGGATCGAGCACATCTCCGCGTTCCTGCTCGCCTACGGCGTGGTCGGCCTGCTCGGCAACTTCGCCGGCGGCGCCGCGCTCCACCGCAGCCCATGGGGGTCAGTGTGCCTGCTCGTGGGCGGCATGATCGCAGCGCTCACCCTCATGGTCACGATCGTCCACGACCCCGTCACCGCGCTCATCGCCACCATTGTGTGGGGAGCGTTCGCCGGGATGCTGTCCGTCACCGTGCAGGGCTTCGTCCTGTCCGGTGCCGGGAAGCGGGAGGACGCCGCAGTCGCCATCAACTCCTCCGCCTTCAACGGCGCGATCGCCATGGGCGCCCTCATCGGCGGCATCCTCGTGGACCGCTCCGGCATCATCGCCGCGCTCACCGCCAGTCTCGCGCTGCTCGCCGTCAGCGCTGGCATCCTGGCCGCGTTCCGGCTGCGCCAGCCCACCCGAGAGGGGGCCGACGGAGCCCCCAGTCCCACCACAGCACCCGAAGGAGGCACCGCATGATCGACGACCCCACCGACGCCGGCGACACCCGCGCCCGCGACTGGGACGAGAACGAGCCCTCCACCACCACCGGCGCCATCCCCGTGTCCACCGGCGCGATCCCCGTGGTGCCCGAGCACCCCGAAGACACCGCTGAGCCGGCGCGATCGAACTGGCTCGCCGTGGCCACCCTCGCCATCGGCATCTTCGTGCTCGTCACCATCGAAGAGCTCCCCATCGGAGTGCTCACCCTCATCAGCGACGACCTCGGGATCAGCCGCGGATCCGTCGGCCTCGCCGTCACGCTCCCCGGCGTCCTCGCCGCCGCCATCACCCTGGTCACCCCGCGCCTGTCCCGCGGCCGCGATCGACGCATCATCATCCTCGTCGCGCTCGCCATGGTGATCGTGTCCTGCGTCCTCACCGCCGTCAGCTGGGACCTGGTGAGCCTGCTGTTCTCCCGCGTGTTCGCCGGGTTCGGCATCGGCCTCTACTGGGCGGTGATGCCGCTGGTGGCGATGGGGCAGGTGCGCAGTGAGCAGATCCCCCGCGCCCTGACGATCGTCTTCTCCGGGGTGGGGGCGGCACTGATCTTCGGCCTGCCGCTGGCGACCTGGCTCGGCGACTCCTTCGGCTGGCGGATGGCGTTCGTGCTGGTGGGCGCGATGTCCCTGGTGGTCGGCGTGATCGTGCTGGCGATCGTGACCCCGTCGGTCTCCACCGCCGCGAGCACTGTGCGCCGAACCCTCGGGGCGATCACGCACCCCGCCATCGGCACTGCAGTGCTGCTGACCGCACTGCTGCTGACCGCGGAGTTCATCACCTACAGCTACATCCGTCCCATCCTGATCGACGTGGCCGGGGTTCCCGGCTCCTCCACGTCGGTGTACCTGATGGTGTTCGGCACGCTCGGGCTCGTCGGCAACTTCGCCGCCGGGGCCCTGGTGTCTCGCACCCCGGTGCTGGCGATCCTGGTGCTCGCGATCGGCTCGGGACTGTCCGTCGCCGCCCTCATGTGGCTGATGCACGGTCCGGTCGCTGCGGGCATCGTGCTCGCCGCATGGGGCTTCTTCTCCGGCATGATCAGCGTGTCCTCGCAGGCGATGGCGCAGTTCCGCGCCGGTGACCGCGTGGATGACGCCACCGCGCTCAACACCGCCGCCGCCACCAGCGCCATCGCGGTGGGGGCGCTCATCGGCGGTGTGCTCGTGGACTCCTTCGGCCTGCACGCCCCCATGATCGCTTCGCTCGTGCTGACGGTCATGGCCGTGGCCGTGGTGCTCGTCTTCCACCTCCGATTCGACCGCGACGGGGAGCATGAGCGGGCCTGACAGCCACAACCAGTACGCTGTGCCCCATGTCACCATCGAAGAAGAAGGCCGAGAAGAAGGCCGCGAAGAAGTCCGCCACCCGTGTCGAGGAGCTGAAGAAGCTCGACAAGAAGGCTGCGAAGAAGGCCGCAAAGAAAGCCGAGAAGAAGAAGGCCGAGCAGAAGAAGGTCGAGAAGAAGGCGGAGAAGCTCACCGCTGCCGGCTTCTGCGTCCAGCCGTCCCAGCGCGCGAAGGTCAGCGTCCGCGACATCGACCCGCGCTCCACGCCCGGCTTCGACGGTGACAAGGCCGCCGGTCAGGAGCTCCTCGCCCTGCAGTCCGAGCGCCTGTCCGAACTGCAGGAGCGGCTATGGGCCGCCCACTCCGGTCGCGTTCCGGGGCGCCGCGCCGGTCGCAGCGTGCTCCTGGTGGTCCAGGGCATGGACACCTCCGGCAAGGGCGGCATCATGCGCCACGTCGTGGGGGCGGTCGACCCGCAGGGCGTGGACATCACCGCGTTCAAGGCGCCCACCGAGGAGGAGAAGTCCCACCACTTCCTGTGGCGCGTCCGCCCGCACCAGCCGGAGCCCGGCATGATCGGCGTGTTCGACCGCTCCCACTATGAGGACGTGCTCATCCACCGCGTCCACGGCTGGGCCGATGACGAGGAGATCGCGAAGCGGTACCGCTCCATCAAGACCTTCGAGAAGGAGATGGCCGACGACGGCGTCATCGTCCTCAAGGTCATGCTCCACATCTCGAAGGACAAGCAGTGGGAGCGCCTCTTCGAACGCCTGCAGCGGGAGGACAAGCACTGGAAGTTCGCCGTCTCCGACCTCACCGAGCGCAAGCGCTGGGACGACTATATGGACGCCTACGACGCCGCCATCGCCGCCACCAGCACCCGCACCGCCCCCTGGCACATCATCCCCGCGGACCGCAAGTGGTACGCCCGTCTCGCGGTGCAGAACCTGCTGATCCAGGCGCTGGAGGACATCGACCCGCAGTGGCCGAAGGCCCGGTTCGATGTGGAGAAGGCGAAGCAGCGCATGCTGGACGAGCCCGGCCACCCGCTCGTGGACGATGCCACCGGCGCCACCGAGAAGTGACACGTCAGGGCTTTGTCAGCTTCATGGCTGACAGTGGCACCGGCACAGCAACCACCAGCACTCCAGGAGGATGACCATGGCACAGATCAGTCTGCGCGGCGAGCAGGTCGAGACCGTCGGCGACCTGCCGAAGGTGGGCGAAAAGCTCCCCGACTTCACTCTCGTCGGCACCGACCTCAGCGAGATCACCAAGAACGACTTCGCCGGCAAGCGACTCGTTCTGAACATCTTCCCGTCGATCGACACGGGCGTCTGCCAGGCCAGCGTCCGCGAGTTCAATAAGAAGGCCGACGGCGAGGGCGACGTGGTGGTCCTTGCAGTCTCCAAGGATCTGCCGTTCGCCTTCGACCGCTTCTGCGGGGCCGAAGGCATCGACTCGGTCGTCTCAGCGTCCGCATTCCGCTCCGACTTCGGTGAGGACTACGGCGTCACCATGACGTCCGGCGGTCTGAAGGGTCTGCTGTCCCGCTCCGTCGTCGTCGCCGACGAGGACGCCACGATCCTGTACACCGAGCAGGTGCCGGAGATCGGCCAGGAGCCCGACTACGACGCCGCCTGGAGCGCCCTCACCGGCGAGACCCCCGGCAGCGCCGGCCTCTGACACCGACGCCCACCCGCACCGGACCCGGTGATGCGGCCCGGCGGATGCGATCTCACTGATCGACCGCCGGGCCGTTCCCTGTCTCCGCGGCTTATGGTGAAGCGATGGATCCGCTCTCCCTCGTGCTCCTGGCCGTCGCCGCAGTCGTCGCCGGTGCCATCAACGCCGCCGTCGGCTCCGGGTCCCTCCTCACCCTCCCCGTCCTGCTGGCGATGGAGGTCCCGCCCGGCGCCGCCGTGCGCACCAACACCATCGGCATGGTGTTCTCCACCATCGGCGCCGTCGCCGGCTACCGCCGCGAGATCCGCGAGGATCTGCCGCACCTGAAGCCGCTGATGGTCACCACCACGATCGCGGCGCTCGCCGGTGCCGGTCTGCTGCTCGTCACCGGCTCCGACGTCCTCGATTGGGTGGTGCCGGTCCTCATCGTGGTGGCGCTGGTGCTCGTGGTCTGCCAGCCGCTGATCGCCCGGCGCGTGCGCGCCCGCTCCGCTTCCGGTGGGGGAGGGGAGGCCGACAGGGACGAGCTCGCCGCCCGCCGCCTCCGCAGCCCGGGACTGATCGCCGCGATGAGCGGCGCCAGCCTGTACGGGGGGTTCTTCACGGCCGCGCAGGGCGTCCTGTACCTGGCGTTCCTCGGGTCGTTCACGGGGAGACAGATGCGGTCGGTCAACGGCATCAAGAACCTGCTGTCCCTGATCGTGAACGTGTGCGCGGCCCTGGTGTACCTCGTCGCGTTCGTGGTGTTCGACGCCCCCGTCGTGTGGCTCGGGGTGCTCGTCGTCGGGGTCGGTTCCCTGATCGGCTCCTCCTTCGGGGCGCACCTGGCGAAGCGCATCCCCGAATGGCTGATGCGCGGCGTCATCATCGTGGTCGCGCTCGTCGCCCTGGCTCGTCAGGTCATGTGAGAAAGCGCAGGCGCCGCCGTCCCGGCCCATCGGCCAGTGCGGCGGCGCCTGGTTCTGCTCACGGCGCTGGTTGCGTGATCAGCGGGTGCGCAGAGCGTCGATGATGGTGTTCAGCGTGGTGGACGGGCGCATCACGGCGGAGACGGCGTCCTGGTCCGGGAAGTAGTAGCCCTTGATGTCCACGGCCGAGTCCTGCACGCTGTTCAGCTCGTTGAGGATCATCTCCTCGCCGGCGCGCAGCTTCTCGGCGATCGGCTGGAACAGGGCCGCGACCTCCGCATCGTCCTGCCGGCCGAGCTCCTCGGCCCAGAACATCGCCAGGTAGAAGTGGGAGGCGCGGTTGTCGTCCTCCCCGGTGGTGCGACTCGGGCTGCGGCCCTCGTTCAGCAGGGTCTCCGTGGCGCGGTCCAGGGCGTCCGCGAGGATGCGCGCACGCTCATTGTCCGTGGTGCGGGCGAGGTGCCGCAGCGCCTCCGCGAGGGCGAGGAACTCACCGAGGGAGTCCCACCGCAGGTGGTTCTCCTCCACCAGCTGCTGCACATGCTTCGGGGCGGAGCCGCCGGCCCCGGTCTCGAACAGGCCGCCGCCGTTCATCAGCGGCACCACGCTCAGCATCTTCGCGCTGGTGCCGAGCTCCATGATCGGGAACAGGTCCGTCAGATAGTCGCGAAGCACGTTGCCGGTCACGGAAATGGTGTCCTCGCCGCGGCGCACCCGATCCAGCGTGTGCTGGGTGGCGGAGACCGGGTCGAGGATGCGGATGTCGAGGCCGTCGGTGTCCTCCTCGGCGAGGTAGGCGGTCACCTTTTCGATGAGGGCGCGGTCGTGCGCGCGGGAGTCGTCCAGCCAGAACACGGCGGGCATGCCGGACTCGCGGGAGCGGCGCACGGCGAGCTGCACCCAGTCGCGGATCGGGGCGTCCTTCGTCTGGCAGGAGCGGAAGACGTCTCCGGTCCTCACCTCCTGGCGGAGCAGGACGTCCCCGGCGGCGGTGCGGATCTCGACGGCGCCGTCGGAGGCGATCTCGAAGGTCTTGTCGTGGCTGCCGTACTCCTCCGCCTTCTGCGCCATCAGGCCGACGTTCGGGACGGTGCCCATGGTGGCGGGGTCGAACGCGCCGTGCGTCCGGCAGTCCTCCACGGTGGCCTGGTAGACGCCGGCGTAGGAGGAGTCCGGCAGGACCGCGAGGGTGTCCTTCTCGGTGCCGTCCGGGCCCCACATGGTGCCGCCGGCGCGGATCATCGCCGGCATGGACGCGTCCACGATGACATCGGAGGGGACGTGCAGGTTCGTGATGCCCTTGTCGGAGTCGACCATCGCGAGCTCGGGGCCCTCCTCGAGGCCCTGCTGGACGAGGTCGCAGACGCGCTGAGCGGTGGCGTCATCGAGCTGGTCGAGGCCGCCGAGGATGCCGCCGAGGCCGTTGTTGGCGGACAGGCCCGCCTTCTGCAGCGCGTCCCCGCACTCCTCGAACAGGGCGGGGAAGAAGGCGCGCACCGTGTGGCCGAACAGGATCGGGTCGCTGACCTTCATCATCGTGGCCTTCAGGTGCAGGGAGAACAGCACGCCCCGCTTCTTCGCCTCAGCGATCTGTTCGGTGAGGAACTGATCGAGCGCGGCGGCGTCCATGACGGTGGAGTCGATGATCTCGCCCACCAGCACCGGCAGGCTCTCCTTCAGCACGGTTTCGGTGCCGTCGGCGGCGACGTGCACGATGGTGAGGGTGTCGTCCTTCTCCAGGACGTGGGAGGTCTCGTTGGAGCGGAAGTCGCTGCCGTCCATGGTGGCGACGCTGGTGCGGGACTCGGCCGACCACTCGCCCATCGAATGCGGGTGGGCCTTCGCGAAGTTCTTCACCGCCTGCGGCGCGCGGCGGTCCGAGTTGCCCTCGCGCAGCACCGGGTTGACGGCGGAGCCCTTGACGGCGTCGTAGCGGGCGCGGGCGTCCTTCTCCTCGTCCGTGGTAGGGGAGGAGGGGTAGTCCGGGAGGTCGTACCCGTCGGCCTGCAGCTCCCGGATGGCGGCGGTGAGCTGCGGGACGGAGGCCGAGATGTTCGGCAGCTTGATGATGATGGCCGACGGGTCCTTCACCAGCTGGCCGAGCTCACCGAGGGCGTCATGCACCTTCTGGTCCTCGGGGAGGACATCGGCGAAAGCGGCGAGGATGCGGGAGGCGAGGGAGATGTCGCGGGTCTGCACCTCCACCCCGGCCTGGTCGGTGAAGCCGTCGATGATCGGCAGGAGCGATGCGGTGGCGAGCATCGGGGCTTCGTCTGTACGGGTGTAGATGATGCGGGACATCGCAACTCCTGGTTCTGGCAGGTCCCTGCCAACTCGGAAATGTCTTGAGGTCAAGATATCAGGTTCGTTCGGTGCGGTCAGCCGAAGAGCCGCCGCACCTCATCCCACCGTTCCCGCGGCACCGTCTTCACCGAATCGATCGCGTCGCTGAGCGGAACGTCCACCACGGACGTCCCCCGCAGCGACACCATCCGGCCGAACGCTCCCGCGTGCACCAGCTGCACCGCGGCCATGCCGAAGCGGGTCGCCAGGATGCGGTCGTATGCGGTGGGCGCACCGCCGCGCTGAATGTGGCCGAGCACCGTGGCTCGGGATTCGATCCCGGTGCGCTCCTCGATGATCGGCGCGAGCTTCTGCGCCACCCCGCCCAGGACGGGCCGCCCGAACTCGTCCAGTTCGTAGTCGCTGAACGACTCGGACGCGTCCGACGGTGTGAACCCCTCCGCCACCACCACCAGAGGGGAGCGGCGCGGCTGGCGCCGCATCCGGGCGGTGACGAAGTCGCAGATCTCCTGGATCGACAGCGGGAACTCCGGGATGCAGATGACGTGCGCGCCGCTCGCCATCCCGGAGTGCAGCGCGATCCAGCCGGCGGATCGGCCCATCACCTCCGCCACCATGCAGCGGTGGTGGGAGTCGCCCGTGGTGCGCAGTCGGTCGAGGCTCTCCGTTGCGATCTCCACCGCCGTGTTGAACCCGAACGTGTAGTCCGTGGCATCGAGGTCGTTGTCGACGGTCTTCGGCACCCCGACGATCGGGATTCCCCGCTGCGCCAACCGGTGGGCCGTGAACAGGGTGCCGTCGCCGCCGATGGCGATGAGGGCGTCGACCTCGGTCTCCTCCATGGACCGGGCGACTGCAGCGGCTCCGTCGGCCCCGCCGTGGAACGGGTTCCAGCGGGACGTGCCGAGGATCGTGCCGCCGGTGCGGCCGATGCCGCGGACCTTTCGGCGCGGAAGCGGGATCACCTCCCCGCTTTCCACGCCGCGCCAGCCGTCCACGAAGCCCACGAACTCCGATTCGTACACGGTGTCGCCGGTGAGGACCGCTCCGCGGATCACTGCGTTGAGGCCGGGGCAGTCGCCGCCGGAGGTGAGGATGCCGATCTTCATGGCGCCCCAGTCAGCGGCGGGAGCCGCGGTAGAACTCGATCAGAGCGCGCGTGGACTGGTCCTCGGCCTCCATTGCCGCCTGGTCACCGCTGACCGCCGGCGCGAGGTCCTTCGCGAGCTGCTTGCCGAGCTCCACGCCCCACTGGTCGAAGCTGTTGATGCCCCACACCGCGCCCTGCACGAACGTGATGTGCTCGTACAGCGCGATCAGCTGACCGAGCGTGCTCGGCGTCAGCTTCGGCGCCATGATCGAGGTGGTGGGACGGTCACCGGAGAACATCCGCGCCGGCACCAGCGCCCCTTCGGTGCCGCCCGCCTCGACCTCCTCAGCGGTCCTGCCGAATGCGAGTGCCTTGGTCTGGGCGAAGAAGTTCGCGAGGAACAGTTCGTGGACGTCCGTCTCGCCGTCCTTCAGCGGGTGGTTCGGCTCGGCGAAGGCGATGAAGTCGGCGGGGATGATCCGGGTGCCCTGGTGGATCAGCTGGTAGAACGCGTGCTGGCCGTTGGTGCCGGGCTCGCCCCAGAAGATCTCGCCGGTCTCGCAGGTGACGGCGGTGCCGTCCCAGCGCACGGACTTGCCGTTGGACTCCATGGTGAGCTGCTGCAGGTAGGCGGGGAAGCGGTGCAGAAGCTGCGAGTACGGCAGCACCGCGTGGGTCTCCGCCTCGAGGAAGTTGACGTTCCAGATGTTCAGCATGCCCATCAGCAGGGGCACGTTCTCTTCGGGGGCGGCGGTGAGGAAGTGCTCGTCCATGGTGTGGAAGCCGGCGAGCAGCTCGGCGAACACCTCGGGGCCGAGTGCGATGGCCAGCGAGGTTCCGATCGCGGAGTCCACCGAGTAGCGCCCGCCCACCCAGTCCCAGAAGCCGAAGGCGTTCTTCGGGTCGATGCCGAACTCCTCGACCTTGTCCAGGGCGGTGGAGACCGCGGCGAAGTGCTTCGCGACCGCATCGTCCCGCCGGTCCTCGCCGACGCCCTTCGCCGCGAGGCCGTCCAACAGCCAGGTCCGCACCAGGCGGGCGTTGGTGATGGTCTCCAGCGTGGTGAAGGTCTTGGAGGCGACGATGACGAGGGTGGTCTCCGGATCGAGGTCCTCGGTGGTCTGGGCGACGTCCGTCGGGTCGATGTTGGAGATGAAGCGGGCGCTGATGCCGGCGTCGGCGAGGGGGCGCAGCGCTTCGTACACCATGACGGGGCCGAGGTCGGAGCCGCCGATGCCGATGTTCACCACTGTCTCGATCCGCTTGCCGGTGACGCCGGTCCATTCGCCGGAGCGGACTGCGCGCGCGAACTCGGCGATCCGATCCAGCGTTGAATGGACGTCCTCGTCGATGTTCTGGCCGTCGACCTCGAGGGCGGGGGAGGCGCCGGCGGGGCGGCGCAGCGCGGTGTGGAGGACAGCGCGGTCCTCGGTGGTGTTGATGTGCTCGCCGCGGACCATGGCGTCGCGACGCTGCAGCACGCCGGTCTCCTCGGCGAGGCGGAGCAGGAGGCCGACGGTCTCATCCGTGACCAGGTTCTTGGAGAGATCGACGAACAGATCGCCGGCGCTGTGGGAGTGCTTCCGGGTGCGCTCGGGATCGGACTCGAACCATTCGCGCAGGGAGCCGTAGAGCTCGGCGTCGTGCTGCTCGAGCGCGCGCCAGGCATCGGTGGTGGTGGGGTCCACAGGGGAGGCAGGAGCGGTGTTCTCAGTCATGGCGCCATTGTCGCCTCCGGATCCGGATGCCTCCTGGAGGATACTGAGGCGACGCCGGCCCGGGGAGATCGGTGGTCTGACCAGGCGGATTGGTCAAAGGGGCGACGTGTCCGGCATCATATGGCAGTTGCTCAAAGCGGAGACCCTGCCGCGGGCGACTGTCCCTGTTCCCCAAGAGAAGGCCCATCCCTGTGCTCTGGTATATCGGGCGGCGACTGCTGCAGATCATTCCGGTGTTCCTGGGTGCCACTCTGCTCATCTACCTGATGATGTTCTCCACCGGCTCGGACCCGATCCAGGCGATCGCGGGCGAGAAGGCACTGCCGCCGTCGGTGGAGGCGCAGCTGCGCGCCCAGTACAACCTCGACAAGCCCATCCTCGTCCAATGGTTCCTCTACATCGTGGGAGTCATCCAGGGCGACTTCGGCCTCAACCTCTCCGGACGTCCCATCATCGACGACATCCGACGCGCGTTCCCGGTCACCGCGAAGCTCGCGATCATGGCTGTCATCATCGAAGCGATCTTCGGCATCGTCGCCGGTGTCATCGCCGGCCTGAAGAAGGGCACGTGGATCGACACCACCTTCCTGATGCTCTCGCTTCTGGTCATCGCAGTCCCGACCTTCGTCATCGGCTTCGTGGCGCAGGTGATCCTCGGCGTCCAGCTGAAGCTGGTGCCGGTGAACGTCGGCAACGACCCGTCGTTCATGAACCTGCTGCTGCCGGCGACCGTGCTCGGTGCGGTGTCGTTCGCGTACGTGCTGCGCCTGACCCGCACCAGCGTCGCCGAGAACGTGCCGGCCGACCACGTCCGCACGGCGAAGGCGAAGGGCCTGTCCTCCGGCGCCCTGGTGTCCAAGCACATCCTGCGCAACTCCCTGATCCCCGTGGTCACCTTCATCGGTGCCGACCTCGGCGCCCTCATGGGCGGCGCGATCGTCACCGAGGGCATCTTCAACATCAACGGAGTCGGCTCGCTGCTGTTCCGCGCCCTGCAGCGCAGCGACAGCCCGACCACCGTCAGCGTCGTCACGCTCATGGTGATCATCTTCCTGATCTCCAACCTGATCGTCGACGTGCTGTACGCCGTTCTCGACCCGAGGATCCGCTATGCCAAGAAGTGACCAGAGCCAGTCCATGTCCCCCGAGCGCCGCACCGCCGCCCCCCACCCGGGTCAGGAGCACTACACCGCGCCGCTGTCGGAGACGCCGCTGAAGGACGTCGACGCGTTCGACGACACCAGCACCCCGCGCTCCATGTGGCGCCAGGCCGCGCACTCGCTGCTGCGCGACCCGGTGTTCATCGTCTCGGCGATCCTCATCGCCTTCATCCTGTTCGTGGTCGCGTTCCCCGGGGTGTTCACCTCGCAGGACCCGACGGCGGGCTCCCTCGCCAACGCCAACCAGGACCCGAGCGGCGAGCACCCCTTCGGCACCAGCCGTCAGGGCTACGACATCTTCTCCCGCGTCATCCACGGCACCCGCACCTCGGTGATCGTCGGCTTCTTCACCATGATCGGCTCCACCCTCATCGGCGCCGCGATCGGTGCTCTCGCCGGGTACGTCGGCGGCTGGGTCGATGAGATCGTCTCCCGCGTGGTCGACGTCTTCTTCGCCATCCCGCTGATCCTCGGTGCGATCGTCATCGGCGCCCGCTTCCAGGGCATCGACTCGATCTGGGTGGTGATCCTCGTGCTGTCCGTGTTCGGCTGGACGAACATCGCCCGCATCACCCGCGGCGCGGTCATCGGGGTGAAGAGCCAGGAGTTCGTCATGGCGTCCACAGCGCTGGGCGCCGGGAGGTTCTCCAACCTGATGCGGCACGTGCTGCCGAACGCGCTCGCGCCGATCATCGTGACCGCGACCGTGAACCTCGGCGTGTTCATCGTGGCGGAGGCGACCCTGTCGTTCCTCGGTGTGGGCCTGCCGCCCACCGTCGTGAGCTGGGGCGGTGACATCTCCACTGCGAGGACGTCCCTGACCACCCACCCGATGCAGCTGATGTACCCGTCGATCGGCCTGGCGGTGACGGTGCTGAGCTTCATCATGCTCGGCGACGCCGTCCGCGATGCCCTGGACCCGAAGGCGAAGAAGCGATGAGCCGCGAGGACGAGAAGCAGATGAGCACGACCACCACCACTGCACCGCTGCTGGAGATCTCCGATCTGGACATCACGTTCTCCACCTCCAGCGGTGACGTCAACGCCGTCCGCGGCGCATCCCTGACCGTGTACCCCGGCCAGACCGTCGCCATCGTCGGCGAGTCCGGCTCCGGCAAGTCCACCACCGCGATGTCGATCGCCCACCTTCTGCCGAAGAACGGCAGGATCACCGGCGGCACCGTCCGCTTCCAGGGAGAGGACATCACGCACCAGCGCGAACGCCAGATCATGGCGCTGCGCGGAAGCGAGATCGGACTGGTCCCACAGGACCCGATGTCGAACCTCAACCCGCTGTGGAAGGTCGGCTACCAGATCGACGAGGCGCTGCGCGCCAACGGCGTGAAGGGCTCCAAGCAGGAGATCCGTCAGCGCACCGTGCAGCTGCTGGAGGAAGCTGGCCTGCCCGATGCGGAGCGCCGGGCTCGGCAGTACCCGCACGAGTTCTCCGGCGGTATGCGCCAGCGTGCCCTCATCGCGATGGGCCTGGCGGCGCGTCCGTCGCTGCTCATCGCCGATGAGCCGACCTCCGCGCTGGACGTGACCGTGCAGCAGCAGATCCTCGACCACCTCGACACCCTCACCGGTGACCTCGGAGTGGCGGTGCTGCTGATCACCCACGACCTCGGTCTCGCCGCCGAGCGCGCCCAGCACCTCGTGGTGATGTACAAGGGCCAGATCGTGGAGTCCGGCCCGGCGCTGGAGATCCTGCAGAAGCCGCAGCACCCGTACACCAAGCGACTGATCGCGGCGGCACCGTCCCTGGCCTCGCGCCGGCTCTCCTCCATCCACCAGCGCGAGGAGGTCGCCGAGCAGGCGCAGGAGCACGCAGCGGAGGACACGGACGGCAGCCCCGCGGTCAGCGAGAACATCATCGAGGTGCGCAACCTCTCCAAGGTGTTCCAGCTGCGCGGCGCCTCGCCGTTCAGCACGACTCCGTTCACCGCGGTGGACGACGTCTCCTTCGACCTGAAGCGCGGCACCACCACCGCCATCGTGGGCGAGTCCGGGTCGGGCAAGTCCACCGTGGCGCAGATGGTGCTGAAGCTGCTCGAGCCCACCTCCGGTGAGATCCGATTCGACGGTCGGGACATCGCATCCATCAAGTCGGCCAAGGACATCCTGGGCCTGCGCCGCCGCATGCAGCCGATCTTCCAGAACCCCTACGGGACTCTGGACCCGATGTACTCGATCTTCACCACGATCGAGGAGCCGCTGCGCATCCACGGCATCGGATCGAAGAAGAGCCGCGATCAGAAGGTGCGCGAGCTGCTGGACCATGTCCGCCTGCCCGCCGCCATGCTGCGTCGCTACCCGAACGAGCTGTCCGGCGGTCAGCGGCAGCGCATCGCGATCGCTCGTGCTCTGGCGCTGGACCCGGAGGTCGTGGTCTGCGATGAGGCCGTGTCCGCTCTGGACGTGCTCGTGCAGGCGCAGGTCCTCGAGCTGCTCAACGACCTGCAGGCGGAGCTCGGCCTGTCCTACATCTTCATCACGCATGACCTCGCGGTGGTGCGCCAGATCGCGGACGCGACCCTGGTGATGGAGAAGGGCCGCGTGGTCGAGCAGGGCACCACGGACGAGGTGTTCCACAGCCCGCAGCAGGAGTACACGCAGCGTCTGCTCGGCGCCATCCCCGGCGGCTCGATCCCGCTGGCCGGCTCCGAGACGATCAGCGAGGACGGCTCCCAGGAGGCGGCCCCCGTCGGCCGGCCGACGGGTTCCCACCGCGCCCCCGCCCACCGCGCTGACGGCTGACGCCCCGGCGGGGGAGGACAGTCGCCTCTTTCACACGCCCCGCCTCTGATGACGAGAAGCGCGCCGCGATAGACTTCCACGCGGCGCGCTTCTCGCGCCCTCGCACACGCCACAGTTAGGCCCTTCATGACTCAGACTCTGCGCACTGATCTCCGCAACGTCGCGATCGTCGCCCATGTCGACCACGGCAAGACCACCATGGTGGACGCCATGCTCACCCAGGGCGGTGCGTTCGGCGACCACGAGAAGCACGACGAGCGTGCGATGGACTCCGGAGACCTCGAGCGCGAGAAGGGCATCACCATCCTCGCGAAGAACACCGCGATCCGGTACACCGGCCCCACCGCGGCCGCCGTCGGCGAGCCCGATGGGATCACCATCAACGTGATCGACACTCCGGGGCACGCCGACTTCGGCGGCGAGGTGGAGCGCGCCCTGTCCATGGTGGACGGCGTGGTGCTGCTGGTGGACTCCTCCGAGGGCCCGCTGCCGCAGACCCGCTTCGTGCTGCGCAAGGCGCTCGCCGCGAAGCTGCCGGTGATCCTCGTGGTCAACAAGGTGGACCGGCCCGACGCCCGCATCGACCACGTCGTGGGCGAAGCGACCGACCTCCTGCTCGGCCTCGCTTCCGACCTCGCCGATGAGGTCCCCGACCTCGACCTCGACGCCGTCCTCGACGTGCCCGTCGTGTACGCCTCCGGCAAGTCCGGCCGCGCCTCCCTCAACCAGCCCGCCGACGGCGAACTGCCGGATGAGGAGACGGTGGAGCCGCTGTTCAAGACCATCATCGAGACGATCCCGGCGCCGTCCTACGACACCGACATGCCGCTGCAGGCGCACGTCACGAACCTGGACGCCTCCCCCTTCCTCGGCCGTCTCGCGCTGCTGCGCATCTTCAACGGTGAGCTCACCAAGGGCCAGCAGGTCGCCTGGGCCACCCAGCACGGCGAGATGAAGACCGTGAAGATCACCGAACTGCTGGAGACCAAGGGCCTCAAGCGCGAGCCGATGACCCGCCCCGCCCGCCCCGGGGACATCGTCGCCGTCGCCGGCATCCCGGAGATCATGATCGGTGAGACCCTCACCGACATCAACGACCCGAAGCCGCTGCCGATGATCGAGGTGGACGACCCGTCGATCTCCATGACCATCGGCATCAACACCTCCCCGCTGGCCGGGAAGAACGCGAAGGGCCACAAGCTGACCGCCCGCCAGGTGAAGGACCGCCTGGACCAGGAGCTGATCGGCAACGTGTCCCTGCGGGTGCTGCCGACCGAGCGCCCCGACGCCTGGGAAGTGCAGGGCCGCGGCGAGCTGGCGCTGGCGATCCTGGTGGAGCAGATGCGCCGTGAGGGCTTCGAGCTGACCGTCGGCAAGCCGCAGGTGCTGACCCGCGAGATCGACGGAGTCACCTGCGAACCGGTGGAGCGCCTCACCATCGACGCGCCCGAGGAGTACCTCGGCACCATCACGCAGCTGCTCGCCAGCCGCAAGGGCCGCATGGAGACGATGAACAACCACGGCTCCGGTTGGGTCCGCATGGAGTTCGTGGTGCCCGCCCGCGGTCTCATCGGCTTCCGCACCCGGTTCCTCACCGAGACCCGCGGCACCGGCATCGCCGCCTCCATCAGCGACGGCTTCGCTCCGTGGATGGGCCCCATCGAGTTCCGCTCCACCGGCTCCCTGGTCGCGGACCGTGCCGGCACGGTCACCCCGTACGCCATGATCAACCTGCAGGAGCGCGGCTCGTTCTTCGTGGAGCCCACCTCCGAGGTGTACATGGGGCAGGTCGTGGGGGAGAACTCCCGCAACGAGGACATGGACGTCAACATCACGAAGGAGAAGAAGCTGACGAACATGCGCGCCGCATCGTCGGACAGCTTCGAGAACCTGGTGCCGCCGCGCAAGCTGACCCTGGAGGAGTCCCTCGAATTCGCCAGCGAGGACGAGTGCGTGGAGGTCACCCCGGAGATCGTCCGCATCCGCAAGGTGAACCTGGATCCGACCGAGCGCGCCCGCGCCCGCTCGCGCGCCAAGAACTCGTGACCGCGCAGCCGCCGAGCGCGCCCCGTCGACCACTGGAGCGCATCGCCCAGTTCGCCACCGGGGCCGTGCTCGGCGTGCTCTCCGCCTTCGTGCTGATCGGGATGCACCGCGTCAGCGCCGAGATCGGCGGCGTCACGGTGCCCTGGGGACTCGCGTTCGGCGCCCTGTTCCAGGTCGTCGCATGCGTTCTGGTGGTCGCCTGGTTCGATGCCAAGCTCCCGCTGATCATCCTGGCGGCGGTGTTCGCGCTGCTGGCGCTCATGTTCTCCGGGCCGAGCCCCGGCGGCGGCATCCTCATGCCCGCTGAGGTCAACGGCGAGGCGCAGTACTCCGGGTGGCTGATCCAGCTGATCGGCGTGCTGATCCCGCTGATCGCCGCTGCGGGCCTGTGGGCCGTGCAGATCGCGGCGCTGCGCCGCGCCCACGAGCATTCCGCCCGGCCCACGACCGCCGACTGACGGTCGCACATCACACCGGCGCGGCGCCTCCGGCGCTGGAAAAGGACCGTTTCGGTGGGACAATGGTCCGAGGGCCCCGCCTGATGCGAGCCCTCGACCGCCGCTGTTTCGAGAGGATCAACCATGACCTACGTCATCGCCCAGCCGTGTGTGGACCTCAAGGACCGCGCCTGCGTTGACGAATGCCCCGTCGACTGCATCTACGAGGGCAACCGGATGCTGTACATCCAGCCCGACGAGTGCGTGGACTGCGGTGCCTGCGAACCGGTCTGCCCGGTCGAGGCCATCTACTACGAGGACGACGTCCCCGACGAGTGGGCCGCCTACTACGACGCCAACGTCGAGTTCTTCGACGAGATCGGCGCCCCCGGCGGTGCCGCGAAGATGGGCGTGATCGATGCCGATCACCCGCTGATCGAGGCCCTGCCGCCGCAGAGCACCGAGGGCTGATCCGCCCATGACTGTGCGCCGCCCTCTCGCCAGCCGCCTGCCGGACTTCCCGTGGGACTCCCTGGAGGCGGCGAAGGCCCGGGCCGCCGCCCACAGCGACGGCATCGTCAACCTGTCGGTCGGCACCCCCGTGGATGCGACCCCGTCGGGCATCCAGGAGGCGCTCGCCGCCGCTGCGGACTCCCACGGCTACCCGCAGACCATCGGCACTCCCGCGCTGCAGGACGCCCTGGTCGCGTTCGCCCGCGAGCACCGCGGCGCGCCAGCGGGCCTCGGGGCCGACGGAGTCCTGCCCACCATCGGCTCCAAGGAGCTGGTGGCGCACCTGCCGTTCCAGCTCGGCCTCGGAGCCGAGCACGCCGTGGCATTCCCGCACATCGCCTACCCGACCTATGACATGGGGGCGCGCTTCGTCGGTGCGCAGCCGCTGCCGGTGGACATCGCGCACCTCGCCGCCACCGGCGAGGCCCGTTCCGGGGCCGACGGATCCGCACCGCTGACCGAGGAGCAGATCTCCTCGATCGCTCTGCTGTGGCTGAACTCTCCGTCCAACCCGACCGGTGAGGTCCTCGACGTCCAGCAGCTGCGCTCCCTCGTTGAGTGGGCGCGCGAGCGCGGCATCATCATCGCCAGCGATGAGTGCTACGCCCTGCTGCCGTGGACGGTGGACGAGGTGCCCAGCGTGCTGGATCCCCGCGTCAACGGCGGCGACCTGACCGGTCTTCTGTGCACCTATTCGCTGTCGAAGCAGTCGAACCTCGCCGGGTACCGCGCCGCGTTCATCGCCGGTGACCCGGCACTGATCGCGGAGATCACCGCGATCCGCAAGCAGGCCGGAATGATGATGCCCGGTCCGATCCAGGATGCGATGGTGACCGCCCTGGCTGACCTGGACTCCGTCGGCCGGCAGCACGCGGTCTACCGCGCACGCCGCGACGTGCTCAAGCCCGCCATCGAAGCGGCCGGCGGTGAGGTGAGCGGCTCCCAGGCCGGGTTGTACCTGTGGACGTCCTTCGGGATGAGCGGTGACGACGCCGTGGAGCGCCTCGCGGACTTGGGGATTCTGTGCGCGCCCGGTAGATTCTATGGTGAGGCAGGCAACAGCTTCGTTCGCATTGCCCTCACCGAATCGGACGAGCGGATCCGTGCCGCGGCTGACCGACTCAGCACGTCACAGCTGCGACCGTAGAGCGCCATCCGGTGCGGGGGCCGATCACGTTCACATAGGGGAGATACGGAAATGGCAGAGACGACCTCGGCACAGCTTCAGTACAACGGGGGCTCGATGGAGCTGCCGGTCGTCGAGGCGGTGGAGGGCAACCCCGGCATCGGCATCGGCCCGCTGCGCACCGAGACCGGTGCCGTCACCTATGACCCCGGTTTCATGAACACCGCGAACACGAAGTCCGCGATCACCTTCATCGACGGCGACGAGGGCATCCTGCGCTACCGCGGCATCCCCATCGAGCAGCTCGCCGAGCACTCCACCTACCTGGAGACCGCCTACCTGCTCATCACCGGCGACCTGCCCACCAAGAGCCAGCTGGAGAACTTCGAGGTCTCCATCCAGGAGCGCACCCTGCTCGATGAGTCGTTCAAGCGCGTGTTCGAGGCGTTCCCGCGCGACGCCCACCCGATGGCGGTGCTGCAGGCCGGCGTGTCCGCCCTGTCCACGTTCTACCAGGACTCCCTCGACCCGTTCGACACCGAAGCGGTCCGCATCTCCACCGCCCGTCTCATCGCGAAGATGCCGACCATGGCCGCCTATGCGCACCGCGTGGCGCACGGCCAGCCGCTGATGTACCCGGACAACAACCGCAGCCTGATCCAGAACTTCCTGCGCCTGATGTTCGCGTTCCCAGTGGAGGACTACCTCGCCGACCCGCTGATCGAACGCGCCATGGAGCAGCTGCTGATCCTGCACGCCGACCACGAGCAGAACTGCTCCACGTCCGCTGTGCGGCTCGTCGGCTCCGCCCAGGCGAACCTCTTCACCTCCATCTCCGCCGGTGTGGGCGCACTGTCCGGCCCCGCCCACGGCGGCGCGAACGCCGCCGTGATGAAGATGCTCGATGAGATGCGCGAGAACGACATCTCCCCGCGCGCCTTCATGGAGAAGGTGAAGAACAAGGAGGACGGCATCCGCCTCATGGGCTTCGGGCACCGGGTCTACAAGAACTACGACCCGCGCGCCCGCATCGTGAAGGGCCTCGCCGACGAGGTCCTCGAGCGCCTCGGCGTGGACGACGAGCGCCTCGACCTCGCGATGAAGCTCGAGGAGATCGCCCTCAACGACGACTACTTCGTGGAGCGCAAGCTCTACCCGAACGTCGACTTCTACACCGGCATCATCTACCGCGCCATCGGCTTCCCCACCGAGATGTTCACCGTGCTGTTCGCGCTGGGCCGCCTGCCCGGCTGGATCGCCCAGTGGCGCGAAATGGTCGCCGACCCGGAGACGAAGATCGGCCGTCCCCGCCAGATCTACACCGGTGAGACCAAGCGCGACTACCGCCAGCTGTCGGAGCGGACCGGCACCTCGGAGCTGCGCCTGGCGGAGCTGCACGAAGAGCTGAAGAAGCACGAGGCCGCGAACCCGTCCGAGTGACACCCACCCACAGCGTCCGCCCCGCGGGGCGGGGCGCCGGTGACGGGCCGCGCCGCGAAAGGCTCCCCCAGGAGATCCTCGTCCTCGTCGGTGCGGCCTTCGTCATCGCCATCGGCTTCGGGCTCGTCTCGCCCGTGCTTCCGGCCTACGCCCGCACCTTCGACGTCGGCGTCGCCGGCGCCTCCGTCATCGTGTCCGCCTTCGCGGCGTTCCGGCTGCTGTTCGCACCCGCCGGCGGCGCCCTCGCCGCCCGGCTCGGGGAGAGACGGATCTACCTCACCGGCCTGACCGTGGTGGCGCTGTCCTCACTCGCCACGGCGTTCGCCGGCAGCTACGTGCAGCTGCTGGTGTTCCGCGGCCTCGGCGGCATCGGCTCCACCATGTTCACCGTGTCCGCGATGTCGCTGCTGGTGCGGCTCGCCCCACCGAGAATGCGCGGCCGGGTCAGCTCAGCGTACGGATCCGCGTTCCTCATCGGCGGCATGGTGGGCCCGGTCCTCGGCGGCATGCTCGCCTCCTACGGTCTGCGCACCCCGTTCGTGGTGTACGCCGCCGCGCTCGCCGCCGCCGTGGCCGTGGTGGCCGTCGGCATCCGCCCGGAGGCGCTGCGGCCGAAGCCCGGTCAGCCCGCCCGGGCGGTGATGACCCCGAAGGAAGCGGTCGCGCACCCCACCTACCGCGCCGCACTGATCTCCGGCCTCGCCAACGGGTGGACGAACTTCGGCGTGCGGGTGGCGGTGGTGCCGCAGCTGGCGTTCTCACTGCGCGGAGACGCCTGGGCCGCGGGCGCGGCCCTCGCCGTCTCCGCAGTCGGCACCGCGGCGGCGCTGCAGGGCGCTGGCCGGGTGGTGGACCGACACGGCCGCAGGCCCGTCGTCATCACGGGCCTGGCGGTGATGGGCGCGGGGATGGCGGCGCTCGCCCTCACCGAACAGCTGGGGATCTGGTTCCTGCTCGCCTGCTGCCTGGTCTCCGGCATGGGGGCGGGGCTGGTGAATCCCGGTCAGCAGGCCGCAGTGGCGGACGTCGTCGGCTCGGACAGGTCCGGCAGCCGGGTCCTCGCCGTCTTCCAGATGGCGCAGGACCTCGGTGCCGTCGTGGGGCCGGTGCTGATCGGCCTGGTCGCCGATGCCGCCGGTTGGGGCTGGGCGTTCGCCCTCACCGGCGGCCTGTGCGGCCTCGCCCTCATCCCGTGGCTGAGCGCCCCGGAGACCCTCGACCTGTCAGCGACCGGTCACGCGGTCAGTTCGCGTGGAGGTCAGCGTTGAGCTGCAGCGCCTTCCGCTGATCCGCGACCGCTTCGACGGCGCCGGTGACGGAGTTGCGGCGGAACAGCAGACCGCTGCGGCCGGACAGGTCCCGGGCCTTGACCACGGTGTCGCCCGCCCCGTCGTCCCCCTTCAGGGTCACCTTCGTGCCGGCCGTGATGTACAGGCCCGCCTCCACGGTGCAGTCGTCGCCGAGGGCGATGCCGATGCCGGCCTCCGCACCGATCAGGCAGCGCTCACCAACGGCGACGCGCTGGCTGCCGCCGCCGGACAGGGTGCCCATGGTGGAGGAGCCGCCGCCGAGGTCGGAGTCGTTGCCGATCACCACGCCCTGCGAGATGCGGCCCTCGATCATGGCGGTGCCGAGGGTGCCGGCGTTGAAGTTGACGAAGCCCTCGTGCATGACGGTGGTGCCGTCGGCGAGGTGGGCGCCGAGGCGGACCCGGTCGGCGTCGGCGATGCGGACACCCGTGGGGACCACGTAGTCGACCATGCGGGGGAACTTGTCGATGCCGAACACGACCGGTGGGCGGCCGTCAGCGCGCAGCCGGGCGCGGGTCAGTTCGAAGCCGTCGACGGCGCAGGGGCCCTGGTCGGTCCAGACGTTGTTCGGCAGCAGAGGGAAGATGCCGTCGAGGTTGATGGTGGTGGGCTGCACCAGGCGGTGCGAGAGCAGGTGCAGGCGCAGATAGGCGTCGGCCGTGGAGGCGGGGGCGGCGCCGGTGTCGATGGTCAGCTCCACGACCTCCTGGCTGGTGCCGCGGGCCTCGTCGGTGCGGGCGGCGGCCCGAAGGCTCGTACAGATCTCGTCGGCCTGCTCGGCGGGAGTCTCCGCAGCGAGGACGGGGGAGGGGAACCAGACGTCGAGGACGGTGCCGCTGCGCATCGTGGCCAGTCCGATGCCGTGGGCGGTGGTCGCGGTGCTGGGGGTGCTGTTTCGCGAAGTCATGCGTTGAGTGTAATCGCGGTTTCCTATGATGATTCGTATGACTTCCGCACCCCTCACCGCTTCGCCCGCAGCCGACCCCCGCGCCCCGGAGGGGACGCACACGAGCATCGCGATCATCGGTGCGGGACCGCGCGGAGTGGTGGCGCTGGAGCGCCTGGTCGCTGCGGTGCAGGAGCCCGGATTCCGGGGCAGCCTCACGGTCCACCTGATCGACCCGTACGTCCACTCGGGCGGGTCGGTATGGCGCAGCGACCAGACCGAGACGCTGCTGATGAACACCCGCACCTGCGACACCACAATGTACCCGGACGAGTCCACCGCGCCGCGGTTCCCCATCCCCGCGTCCGCGCAGACGTTCGCGCAGTTCTGCGAGGCCGACGGGTTCGAGATCGACGACTTCGCGCCGCGCCGCCAGCACGGGCGCTACATCACCGCGGTCCGCGAACAGGCGCTCGCGGACGCCGCAGCCCTGCCCGCCATCGAGATCCGCGAGTACGAGGGGAGTGTCCGCGACATCGAGCGCGGTGACGAGGACGAGCAGCTGCTGCGGATCGAACCGCGCGACCCGTCCGCGTCCCACATCGGCATCGCGGTGGACTCCGTCATCTTCGCGCTCGGGCACCTCCCCACGGAGGTCGGGATCCGGGCCCGCGCGTTCCAGGACTACGCCGCCGTGCACGACCTCGCGTTCGCCGCCCCCGCGAACCCCCTGGATGTGGACTATAAGCAGTTCCTCGGCCGGGAGAAGGTCGCGGTGCAGGGCATGGGCCTGAACTTCTACGACGCCCTCGGCATGATCGTGGAGGCCGCCGGCGGCCGCTTCGAAGCCGACGACACCGTCCCCCACGGCCTGCGCTACGTCCCCGGCGGCCGGGAGCCCGTGCTGGTGGTGGGGTCGCGCACCGGCATGGTGTACCGGCCGAAGCCGGACACGGGCCCGAACCTGCCGAAGCGGCACCGCCCCACCGTCCTCACCGACGAGGTGATCGACGAGCTGTCCGGCCGCGTCCACGGCATCGACTACGAGGACGACGTCCTGCCGCTGATCTTCCGCGAGCTCACCGACGCACTCGCCTCCCGCGGCTTCACCCCGCCGGAGTTCGACGACGTCGAAGCAGAACTGTTCCCGCTGGGCCGCCGCGCCGTCTCCGCGGAGGACGCCCACGCCCGCACCGTGGAGGTGCTGCGGGCCGCGACCGTGCGCTCCATGCGGGAGCCCGACGGGCGCTGGCTCGCCCTGTTCCGCGCCCTGACCGCGGTGAAGGACCAGGTCAACAAGCTCGCCGAGCGCGGCGCCTTCAGCACCGGCTCCTACCTCCGGGACATCCAGGGGTTCCTGCGCAATGCCCTCGCCTCGTGGACGTCCGGGCCGCCGGTGATCCGCGGCCAGCAGCTGCTGGCCCTCGTGGATGCGGGCCTGGTGGAGTTCACCGGCCCCGGCATGTACATCGGCAAGGACGTCCATTCCGGGCGGTTCCTCGTCCACGCCGGCGGCACGTCCGCGCACCTGTGCGACGGCCTGCTCATGGCGCACCTGCCGGCCGTGGACCTTGACGCCTACACCTCGCCCCTCATCCGCTCGATGGTGCGCCGGGGCGATGTGGTCAACGCCCGCCTGGCTACCCCGCAGCCCGACGATGCACCCGCCACCGGATCCATCGAAGTGGCCGAGCGCCTCTTCCCGGTCACCGCTGCCGGTGACGCGGTGGCGGACCGCTTCTTCCTCGGCGTGCCCGTGACGGCGGCGCAGCCGGGCAGCGCGATCACGGCGGCGCCCGGCACCGGCGCGCCCCTGCTGCGTCTCGCGGAGCAGGCGGTGGAGCGCCTGCTGGTCGCCGAGGGGCACATCGACGCACGCGAGGAGACGCTGTCCGCGTTCGCGACGCTGCGACCCGAACCCGAAGGCGTGCCGCTGGCCGACGGCGAAGAGCTCGACCTGCGCCCCACCGAGCCCGCCCCTGCCGTCGCCGACCCGGAGTCAGCACCTCCGGCCCGCGGCGTGAGGGGCCGGTTCCTCACCGTCGACGGCGACCTCACCTCCCTCACTCGTCAACTGATCGACATCGAATCCGTCTCCGGCAATGAGACCGCTCTCGCCGACGCCGTCGAGGACGTCCTGCAGCGCTGCGACCACCTCACGGTGGAGCGCGACGGCGACACCCTCTGCGCCCGCACCAGCCTCGGCCGACCCACCCGGGTGCTGCTCGCCGGACACCTGGACACCGTCCCCGTCGCGGGCAACCTCCCGGCGACCCTGCGGGTGCTCAACGGCGTGGAGGAGCTCGCCGGCCGCGGCGCCGCCGACATGAAGGCCGGGCTCGCGATGATGCTGCAGGCGGCGGTGCTGCTGCAGGACCCGTCGGCCGACATCACCCTGATCTGCTACGACCACGAAGAGGTCGCCAGCGAGCTCAACTCCCTCACCCGCATCGCCGCCACCCGCCCCGAATGGCTGCAGGCGGACTTCGCGATCCTCGGCGAACCCACCAACGGCGGCATCGAAGCGGGATGCAAGGGCACGCTGCGCGTCATCGCCCGGGCCACCGGCACCGCCGCGCACTCCGCGCGCGACTGGGTGGGCCACAACGCCGTCCACGACCTCGCGCCCGCCCTGCAGCGCCTCGCCGACTACGAGGCCCGCCGCGCCGTCATCGACGGCCTGGAGTACCGAGAAGCGCTCAACGCCGTGGGCATCGGCGGCGGCATCGCCACCAACGTCATCCCCGACTCCGCCCACCTCACCATCAACTACCGCTTCGCCCCCGACACCAGCCCGGAGCAGGCCGAAGAGCACGTCCGCGAAGTCCTCGCCGGCCTCGACCTCGACATCGATGTGGATGATGCCGCCGCCGGTGCCCTGCCCGGCCTCACCCACCCGATGGTGCGCTCCTTCACCGACGCCCTGCGCCGCACCAGCGGCGGCGACCCCGTCGTGGAGGCGAAGCAGGGGTGGACCGATGTCGCCCGCTTCACCCAGCTGGGGGTGCCGGCGATCAACTTCGCGCCCGGCGACCCGCTGCAGTGCCACACCGACGACGAGCACATCCGCACCGACCAGCTGGATCCCTGCTACCGGGCGCTCGAATCGTTCCTGACAGGCCGCTGAGCGGGACCGTTAGGCTGGGGGCCATGTCAGAGACCAAGCAGAACGGCGACTACCGCAAGGGCCCGGTGGTCCTGCGGGGGTCCCAGCGACCCGACCGCACCACCGACCAGAACCTCCTCGAAGAGACCGCACCCGGCAGCTGGGTGCACTCCGACCCGTGGCGCGTGCTGCGCATCCAATCGGAGTTCGTGGAGGGCTTCGGCGCCCTCGCCGAACTCGGCCCCGCCGTCTCCATCTTCGGCTCCGCCCGCATCCGGTCCGAGCATGAGGACTACACGAAGACCTACGAGATCGCGAAGCGCATCGGCGACCGCGGCCTCGCCGTCATCACCGGCGGCGGCCCGGGCGTGATGGAAGCCGGCAACAAGGGTGCTCGCGACTCCGGCGCCGTCAGCGTAGGCCTCGGCATCGAACTGCCCTACGAGCAGGGAATGAACCAGTACGTGGAGCTCGGCGTCAACTTCCGTTACTTCTTCGCCCGCAAAACGGTCTTCATCAAGTACTCCCACGCCTTCGTGGTGATGCCCGGCGGCTTCGGCACCTTCGATGAGCTGTTCGAGGCGCTCTGCCTCATCCAGACCCACAAGATCCAGAAGTTCCCCCTCATCCTTGTGGGCAGCGAGTACTGGTCGGGTCTGCTCGACTGGATCCGGGGGCCCGTGTGCGACTACGGCGCGATCTCCCCGGGCGACCTCGACCTCATCCACGTGTGCGACACGGTCGATGAGGTGGATGCGGCGCTGCAGGAGCACTGCGCCCAGTACCGCGACGGCCAGCGGAAGGCCTGAGGAGCGCCGCCATGGTGTGGGTGCTCATCGGCTGCGCCGTCCTCGCCGCGGTCCTCTTCGCCGCTCTCGCCCTGGGTGTTCTGCCCGACGGGATGCAGCGTCCCCGTCCCCACCACCAGGCGATGGTGGAGCGGGTGCGGGGCGGCCCGACGGGGCCCCACAGCGGCTCGGATCACACTGTGATGCCTGACAGGCAGGCACAGGAAGATGACGGATAATGGACGAGTCCGCAGATTCTGAGCATGAAGGGGGCCCACATGGCCGCTATGAAACCCCGCACCGGCGACGGTCCGATGGAAGTCACGGAAGAAGGGCGCAGCCTCGTCATGCGCATGCCGCTCGAAGGCGGCGGCCGTCTCGTCGTGGAGATCAACCAGGACGAGGCCACCGAACTGCGCGACGCCCTCAACGGCGTCATCAAGGCCTGAGCCTCACCTTCGACTTCCCGTGCGCTGACGCACGAACGGATCCCCCTGACCGCTGAGCCCGCGCACCGGGCTCGCCGCCAGGGGGATCCGTTGCGTTCAGCGGCGCACCGCGGTCAGCACACCGTCGCCGGAGGAGCTGAGCGAGGACAGGAACTGGTCATCGTCATGCACCGCCCGCAGCAGTGACCGGATCGCCTGCGTGGTCGCATCTCGCGCCACCGGGTCCGCCACCCGGTCATGGAACAGCACATTGGTCACCACCGTGACCCCACCGGAGCGCAGCACCCGCGCCGACTGCGCGAACAGTTGCGCGGCCTGCGGGTGGTCCGCGGAGAACACGACCATGTCATAGGCGCGGTCCGACAGCCGCGACACCACATCCAGGGCCTGGCCGGCGATGGTCCGCACCCGGTTCGTGCGGATCCCCGCCTCGTCGAACGCCGCCCGGGCGGCCCGCTGGTTCTCGCGCTCGTAGTCGATGGTGGTGAGGACCCCGTCGGCCGTCATCCCGGAGAGCAGGTACAGCGACCCCACGCCGCTGCCGGTGCCGATCTCCACCACCGACTGGGCGCGCACCATCGCCGCGGAGGTGCGCAGCTGGGCGGCGGCGCCCCGCAGCAGGGGAGCGACCCCCAGCTCGTTGCCGCGCTCGCGGGCACGGGCCAGCAGCCCGGGGACGGGGAACAGTTCGTCCTCGTCGATGAACTCTTCGCCAAAGGCCCACGATGCGATCTTTCCGGACGCCACGAGCGCACCGCCTTCCTGTCGGGATCGATATGTCCCCAGGGTAGTGCACCCGTGGGTCACGATCCGGCGCACGTGCCCGTCTGGTCAGCGAGCACGGTGATGTCCCTGGCATAATGGCGAGGACTCTTCTCGACGAATGGTGGGACAAGCGTGCAGATCTTCGGGCTGAACGGCTGGGAGCCGGTGGTTCTCATCCTGGTGTTCCTCGTGGTCATCGGGCCGCAGCGCCTCCCCGAGTACACCCAGAAGGCCGTGCAGGGCATCAGGAAGCTGCGCCGCTGGGCGGATGAGTCGAAGGCCAGTCTCGAGGACGAGATGGGCATCGCGGTCGACGACCTGAAGAAGTACGACCCCCGCCAGTACGACCCGCGCCGCATCGTCCGCGAAGCGTGGGACTCCACCGGCATCGAGGACGACTTCCGCTCCGTCGGGGACGCCGCGAAGCGCGCCACCACCCTGTCCGGCTCCACCGCGGTGGACGCCTCCGGGGCGGCCGCTGGGGCCGCTGCCGCCACCGCGAGTCGCGGCGCTGCGGAGGCGCCCGTCATCGAGGGCACCCCGTACGATCCCGAAGCGACCTGAGGGCCCCGCCGATCTGCGGCGAGGCCGCGGGCTCACATGACGGTGAGCTTCAGCTTCCTGCCCGCAAGGCCCCGCGGCTTCGCCACCGCGGAGGCGATCCGCAGGAACTCCTGCGCCGCCGGCGACGTCGGATCGGACACCACGATCGGGGTGCCCGCATCGGAGCCCTCCCGCACGGGCTGTTCGAGGGGGACCTGGCCGAGCAGCGGCACCCGTCGGCCCTGAGCGGACGACAGCTCATCGGCGACGCGCTCACCGCCGCCGGCACCGAACACCTCCATGCGGGTGCCGTCCGGCAAGTCCATCCAGCTCATGTTCTCCACCACGCCGATCACCGACTGCTGCGTAGAGGAGGCGAGCGACCCGATCCGCAGCGCCACATCCGAGGCCATCGAGTTCGGGGTGGTCACCACCATCAGCTCCGCCGACGGCAGCAGCTGTGCCACCGAAATCGCCACATCGCCCGTCCCGGGCGGCAGGTCCAGCAGCAGGAAGTCGAGGTCGCCCCAGAAGACGTCGGAGGCGAACTGTTCGATCGCGCGGTGCATCTTGGGGCCGCGCCACACCACGGCCTGCCCCGGCGGCACGAACACGCCGATGCTCATCACCTTCACACCGTGCGCCTCCGGGGGCATCAGCAGGTCGTTCACCTTCGTCGGCTGGTCGGTGACGCCGAACATGCCGGGGATGGAGAAGCCGTGGATATCGGCATCCAGCACCCCCACCCGATGGCCGAGGGAGGCGAGAGCGGCGGCGAGGTTCGCGGTGACGGTGGACTTGCCGACCCCACCCTTGCCGGACGAGATGCCGAGCACCCGGGTGAGGGAATCGGGCCGATTGAACGGGATCTCCCGTCGGCCCTGGCGCAGCGAATCCACGAGGCGCTTGCGCTGCTCCTCGCTCATCGTGCCGGACTCCACCCGCACCTCGGTGAGGCCGGGCACCGTCGCGGCCGCTTCGGCGGCCATCCGTTCGATGTTCGAGCGCATCGGGCAGCCCTCGATGGTCATCAGCACCCGGATCTCCGCCGCGCCGCGCTCGTCCACCGTCACCGACTCCACCATGTCCAGTTCGGTGATCGGCCGGCCGATCTCCGGGTCGATGACGGAGTTCAGGGCTGTGCTGATCTGCTGAACGAGCTCAGCGGTCACGGGGTGCGTCCTCCTTCGGGGCGTCGGGTCGGGGCATGTCGCTCAGAGCGCTGCGGAGCTCTTCGCGGACGATGCGGCGGATCGCGTCGGCGTCGGGGCCGACGGGTGCCGGCGTGCGGTTCGCCGACGCTGCTGCGGGGGCCGGCACGCGCGGGTCGCCCTGCTGGGCGTCGGTCAGCTCCTCCAGCAGGTCGCGCAGCTCACCGCGGACGTAGTCGCGGGTGGCGACGTCGTTCACCGCGAGGCGCAGCGAGGCGATCTCCCTGGTGATGAAGTCGGTGGTGGCGTGCGCGCTCTCCGCACTGTGGCGGTCCGCTTCGGCCTGCACGCGGTCGCGGTCGTCCTGCCGGTTCTGCGCGAGCAGCAGCAGGGGAGCGGCGTAGGACGCCTGCAGCGACAGCATCAGGGTCAGCAGGGTGAAGTTGAGGGCGCGCGGATCGAACTGCAGAGTCTCGGGCAGCAGCGTGTTCCAGCCGAGCCAGACACCGCAGAAGATCGTCATGCCGATGAGGAACCCGGGGGTGCCCATGATGCGGGCGATCCACTCGGCGGCGCGGCCGAACGCGTCGCCGTCGCTCTGCCCGCCCTTCGGGGCGCGGTGCAGACTGAACGCGCGGCGCTGCACCACGGGGTCGTCCACCTGCGGGATCTGACGCTTCTTCGCCATCGGGCTCACCGCCCTTCGCTGTTGGATCGGTTGACTTCGGCTGCGATCTCCCGCAGGTCCATCTGGCCGGTGACGGCGGCGTCCACATCGTCCTGTTCGCGCCAGTCCTCCGGGAGGACATGGTCGAGGACGTCATCCACGGTGACGGCGCCGAGCAGGTGGTTGTGCTCATCCACCACCGGCAGGGACACGAGGTTGTACGCGGCCATTTCGCGGGTCACTTCGCTGAGCGAGGAGTCCGCGGAGAGCTCCGGGTAGTCGGAGTCGAGGATCTCACCGACGGGCCGCTCCGGGCGCTCCCGCAGCAGGTGCTGGAAGTGGACGGCGCCGAGGAACCGGCCCGTCGGGGTCTCCAGCGGCTGCCGGCACACGTACACCATGGCGGCGAGGGCGGGGGAGATCTCCTGGCGGGAGATCATCGCCAGGCACTGCGCAACCGGCGCCTCGGGCGACACCATGATCGGCTCGGTGGTCATCATGCCGCCGGCGGTGTACTCGTCGTACTCCAGCAGACGCCGCACATCAGCGGCCTCCTCCGGCTCCATCAGCTGCAGGAGGGCTTCGCCGAGCCGCTCGGGGACCTCCTGCAGGAGGTCGGCGGCGTCGTCGGGGTCCATCACGTCCAGCACGTCCGCGACGCGCTTCGTGTCCAGCCCGGACACGATCTCCACGCGGGTGTCCTCCGGCAGCTCCTCCAGCATGTTCGCCAGACGCTCATCGGAGAGCTCCTCGGCGACCTCCCGCCGACGCTTCGGATCCATCTCGTGGACGAGGTCCGCGAGGTCGGGGATCTTCAGGTCCGAGTAGGAGGCGAGCAGCAGCTGCGCGGACTGCTCAGCGGCGGAGCCCAGCAGGCCCGTGGCCTCGTCCCAGTCGACGGTCATGGTCTCGCCCCGGCCCACGAGCTTGGACAGGGCCCCGCCGTGGCGGCGGCGCCGCACGAACAGGCGCGACACCTCCCATTCGCCGGGGCGCTTCTGCTCCAGGGCGACGTCCTGCACAGTCGCCTCGCCGGACCCGTCGGTCAGGGTGACCACGCGGTCCAGCAGGTCGCCGATGACGAGCACCTCGCTGCGGCGCATCTCGAAGCGGCGCGGGTTCAGCTCGCCGCGCATGATGACCTGTCCGGTGCTGATCGACATCACGCGGGTGGCGCCGAGGAAGATCCGCCTGCGGCCCGGGATCTCCACCACGAAGCCGACGGCGCGGGCGGGGCGCCGGTCCTGCGGCACCAGGACGACATCGCGGATGCGGCCCACCTGGTCACCGATCGGGTCGAACACCCCGGTGCCGGCGAGGCGCGCCGCATAGAACCGCGAGGAGGCCGCCGGGCTGCTCACAGCAGGTCCGCCATCCAGGCCTCCACCTCGTCGGGCGTGCGGGCGAGGGCGGCGGACATGTTGACGGCGCCGTCGGCGGTGACGAGGATGTCGTCCTCGATGCGCACACCGATGCCGCGCATCTCCTCCGGCACGAGCAGGTCGTTGTCCATGAAGTACAGGCCCGGCTCGATCGTGAAGACCATGCCCTCTTCGAGCTCGGCATCCAGGTACATCTCGCGGCGCGCCTGCGCGCAGTCGTGAACGTCCATGCCGAGGTGGTGGCTGGTGCCGTGCACCATCCAGCGGCGGTGGAACTGGCCCTCGGGGCTGAGGGACTCCTCCGCGGTGCCCGGCAGCAGGCCCCATTCCTCGAGCGCGGCTGCGATCACCTTCATCGCCTCGTTGTGGAGGTCGCGGAACTTCAGACCCGGCTTTGCGATGGCGAAGGCGGCGTCCGCGGCCTCCAGCACGGTCTCGTAGACCTTGCGCTGCACGGGGGTGAAGGTGCCGGAGATCGGCAGGGTGCGGGTGATGTCGGCGGTGTACAGGGAGTCCACTTCGACACCGGCGTCCACGAGGATGAGGTCGCCGTCCTTCACCTGGCCGTTGTTGCGGATCCAGTGGAGGGTGCAGGCGTGGTTGCCGGCGGCGGCGATGGTGTCGTAGCCGACCCCGTTGCCGTCGGCGCGGGCGGTGCGGGCGAAGGTGGTCTCCACCAGGCGCTCACCGCGGTGGTGCTTCTTCGCCTCGGGCAGGATCTGCACGACCTGCTCGAAGCCGCGGATGGTGAGGTCCACGGCGAGCTGCATCTGGTCGATCTCGAACTGGTCCTTCACCAGGCGCGCCTCGGACAGGGTCTGCTGCGTGTGGGCGTGCAGGTCCGCTTCCTCCTCGCCGGTGGGCAGGCCGTTCTGGGAGCGGATCTCGGAGACCATCGACTGGACGGACTGGTCCACGTTCGGCACCACGGTCAGGTTGAGCGAGCCGCCCACGTCCTTGGCGATGGCGTCGCGGAGGTCGTCGATGTGGCGGCACGGCACACCGATCTGCTGCTCGACCTCCTCGAGGGTCGGGCGGCGGCCCACCCACAGTTCGCCGTAGCGGGAGTCGGCGTAGAACTCGTCGGTGTCGCGGCCGGAGCGGGGCCGGAAGAAGTAGGTCGCCTCAGCGCGCTCAGGGTCCTCGGCCGACGGCTCCACGACGAACACCGAGTCCGGCTCCTCATCGGTGCCGAGACCGGAGTAGTAGGCGAAGCCGGTGTCGGGTCGGAACGGGTAGTCCGTGTCGTTGGAGCGGACCTTGAAGTTGCCGGCAGGCATGACGATCCGCGTGTTCGGCAGTGCCTTCACGAGGGCGTCGCGGCGCGCCGGAGTGAACGCGGCGACCTCGCGGCGCTCAGCGGGCGGGACGGACTCATCCCAGCCCTTGGCGATGAATGCGCGGAACGCCTCGTTGGCGGGTCGCTGAGAACGGGTGTCTCCGCGCTTGGACAGGTCGTCAGAACGGGTCTTCTCGTTGGTACTCACGCCTCGATGATCCCATGGGGTGCTGAGTGAGGCAGAATCGGGGTATGGACCGGATCGATCTGCACGCCCATTCCTGCGTCTCCGACGGCATGGACACCCCCGCCGAGCTCATCGCGGCCGCCGCGGCAGCCGGCCTGGACGCGGTGGCGATCACCGACCACGACACCGTCGACGGCTGGGACGAGGCGGCCTCCGCCGCCGCGGAGCACGCCATCGCTCTGGTGCGCGGCATCGAGGTGACCTGCCGCCACCAGGAGCGGTCTCTGCACCTGCTGGCGCTGCTGGTGGACCCGTCGGAGGGCACCGCCCTCGCGCAGCGCCTGGCGAGCCTGCGCGCCTCCCGCGTGACGCGCGCGCAGCGGATGGTGGAGCTGATCGCCGCGGACTACCCCCTGACCTGGGAGGAGGTGCTGGCCGCCTCCACGCGCGACGGCGTTTCTCCCCGCACGCTCGGCCGCCCCCACATCGCGGATGCACTCGTCGCCGGCGGGGTCGTGCCCGACCGATCCGCCGCGTTCGCCGACATCCTCACCCGCAGTGAGTACCGCGTGGACAACGAGGAGTACCCGGCCCAGGAGGCCATCGCCGACATCCACGCCGCTGGGGGAGTGGCGATCGCGGCGCACGTGCTGTCGGGGGCGCGGGTGCGGGGGCCGAAGCGGGAGGTGGGCGACCGGCTGGAGTCCCTGATCGCCGCGGGGGTCGACGGTTTCGAGGTCGACCATCGCGAGCACGACGACGCCGAGCGGGCCCTGCTGCGCGAGATCGTGTCCTCCCGCGGACTGATCGGAACCGGCGGGAGCGATTATCATGGCTCCGGCAAGCCCAATCAGCTGGGCGAGAACCTCACCACTGCCGCGTCGCTGGCAGCGATCAGCGAACGCGCCACGAGCACCACCGGAGTCCTGCACCCGTGACCTTCATCGACGTCGCCTTCCTGACCAGCGTCTTCGTGACGCTCTTCGTGATCGTCGATCCGCCGGGCACGATCCCGATCTTCATGGCGCTGACGGGGTCGATGACCGCGAAGCAGCGGTCGAAGGCGGCGTGGACCGCGACCGGCGTCGGCATGCTGATCATCGTCATCTTCGCGGTGTTCGGCCAGTTCATCCTCGGCTACATGCACATCTCACTGTCGGCGCTGCAGGTGTCCGGTGGTCTGCTGCTGCTGATCATCTCGCTGCAGCTGCTGACGGGCAAAGAGGACGAGATGGCGGCGTCCGATGGTGTGAACGTGGCGCTGGTGCCGCTGGGCACTCCGCTGCTGGGCGGCCCCGGCGCGATCGTGGCGGTCATGCTGTTCGCGCAGCAGGCGCAGGGGTCGATGCCGCGCACCATCGGCCTGGTGGTGGCGCTGCTGACGATCGCCGCGATGATGTTCCTGTTCATGCGGTTCAGCGGGGTCATCTCCCGCATCCTCGGCAAGGGCGGCGTCACCCTCGTGACGCGCGTGGCGGGCGTTCTGCTCGCCGCGATCTCGGTCCAGATGATCGCCGACGGCGCTCAGGCGTTCCTCACCACCTGGGGTCTCATCCCCGAGGCCTGACCGGGAACGCTGCGCGTCCCGCACTCGCCGCACCGGCGGAGACCGCTTCGCGGGGGCCGACGGGTGCGCCCATAGCGTCAGCAATACGCACTGCAGCGCGTACAGGCTCAGTGCGGCCCGTCCCGGCGCCGACGAGCAGCGCGAACAGGGGAGCGGTGAGGAACTCACTGGTGATGAGGATGCGCGCCGGCCCGTCGCTCGGGGCGGTGTGCGCGATCACCATCGAAACAACGGCCGCACCGCGCGCCCTCCAGGGCGAGAACGCGGTGCGGCCGAATGCTGTGCTCGGTCACGGGGAGTCAGCTGTCGGCGGACTCGCCGCCTGTGCGCTTCTGCGCCACCACTTCGCCGTTGACGCGGCGGGTGCGGGTGCGGCGCCGACGGCGGCGACGACGCGCAGGCGCCTCCTCGCCGGTGCCCGCCTGCTCGGTGCGCTCAGCACAATCGCCGCCCCGGCCACCACGGGTGCGACCGCGCCGGCCACCACGACCGGCATCGCGGCCGCCACGGGAGCCGGTGCGTCCACCGCGGCCTCCGCGACCCCCGGCACGGCTGCGGGAGTCGGGACCGCCGAGGTCCTCCAGGACCTCCGCGTCCAGGCCCTCGCGGGTGCGCTTCTCCTTCGGCAGCTTGCCCTTCGCGCCCTCGGGGATGTCGAGGTCGGTGAACAGGTGCGGGGAGGTGGAGTAGGTCTCCGGGACCTCCAGCGGCAGGCCGAGCTGCTTGGCGATCAGGCCCCAGCGCGCCAGGTCCTCCCAGTCCACGAACGTGACGGCGGTGCCGCGCTTGCCCGCACGGCCGGTGCGGCCGGTGCGGTGCAGGTAGGTCTTGTCGTCCTCGGGGCAGGTGTAGTTGATGACGTGGGTGACGTCCTCCACGTCGATGCCGCGGGCGGCGACATCGGTGGCGACGAGCACGTCGATCTTGCCGTTGCGGAATGCCCGCAGTGCCTGCTCACGGGCGCCCTGGCCGAGGTCGCCGTGCAGGGGAGCGGCGGCGAAGCCGCGGTCCTGCAGATCGCCGGCCGTGCGGTCCGCGTCCCGCTTCGTGCGGGTGAACACGATGGTCAGGCCGCGGCCCTCCGCCTGCAGGATGCGGGCGAGGACCTCGTTCTTGTCCAGCTTGTGCGCCTGGTAGATGACCTGCTTGATGTCCGCCTTCGTGCGGGCGGTGTCACCGGGGTCCGCGGCGCGGATGTGGGTGGGCTGGGACATGAAGCGGCGCGCCAGCGACATGATCGCGGCCGGCATGGTGGCGGAGAACAGCATGGTCTGCCGCTTCTCCGGCACGGCGCGCAGGATCTTCTCCACGTCCTCGAGGAAGCCGAGGTCGAGCATCTCATCGGCCTCGTCGAGCACCGCGACCTTCACCTTGGACAGGTCCAGATGCTTCTGGCGCATGAGGTCGATGAGGCGGCCGGGGGTGCCCACCACGACCTCGACGCCCTTGTTCAGGGCCTCGACCTGCGGTTCGTAGGCGCGGCCGCCGTAGACGGTGAGGACGCGCACGGAGCGGTTCGCGGATGCGATCGAGAGGTCGGAGGAGACCTGCACGGCGAGCTCGCGGGTGGGGACAACGATCAGCGCCTGTGGGGCGCCGTCGGTGGTGGGGCCGTCCTCACCGGGGCCGACGACGGCTTCGAGCGCGGGAATGCCGAAGCCGAGGGTCTTGCCGGTGCCGGTCTTGGCCTGGCCGATGATGTCGCGGCCGCGGAGGGCGACCGGCAGGGTCATGGCCTGGATGGGGAAGGGGGTGGTGATGCCCTTGGCTTCCAGGGCGGTCACGATGTCGTTGCGGACACCGAAGTCCGCAAAGGTCTCGGTTGCTGTCACAGGTTCAAGCTCTCTTCATCAGGAGAGGAAGCCCACGCGTCGAGGCTCCTCCGTCGACAGGTCGACGTAGGCGATCTTCGCCCCGGGAACCAGCACGACGCGGCCCTTCGGGTCCTCGAGGCGCAGCAGCGAGGATTCGGCGACGGCGGTCTCGATCAGCGCCGTCAGGTCCTCAGCGGACTTCTCGCTCTCCACTGTGATCTCACGAGGGCTGTGCTGCACACCGATGCGAAGTTCCATGGATCTTCCTTCAATTCACAATCGTGCGCCCGCTCAACCGCGGCGCCGCGGACGATGAGCCCGGGCGGCGGCGGGAGGGGCGCTGGCCGTGCGCAGGTGTGCGCACGATTTTCGTACCAGTGGCCAGTCTACAGCTCACTCGTCATCGAACTCGGGTGCGCCCTGGAACGACATCACACCGTAGGTGAGCAGCTGCACGGTCTCGTCGATCGCGGCCTGCAGAGCATCCGGGTGCAGCTCATCGGGGCCGGAGTCCGCCAGCTGGTGCGCGGAGGACTGGATGGAGCCGGCGAAGATGCGGCCGAGGGTGAGGGCTGTGCGGCGCTCCACGTTGCGGGTGGCGGTGAAAACCTCCGCGATCGCGAGCGCGCCCTCGTCCTGGATGCGGCGGATCTCGGTGTGGACGTCGTCGGAGATGTACTCCTTGCCGAAGAACATCTGCATCGTCTGCCGATGCGTGGCCATGAGGTTGAAGTACATGGTGACGCCGGCGCGGACCCGATCCTCGGTGGTGCCGCCGAAATCGGAGTAGGAGGCGATCTGCTCGCGCAGGTACTCGCCGATGCTGGCGATCACCGCGACGTACATGTCCTCCTTGGAGGCGAAGTGCTGATACAGCACCGGCTTGGTGATGCCCGCGGCGCTGGCGATGTTCTCCATCGACGTGGGATGGAAGCCCTTCTCGCCGAACTTCTGCGTGGCGATGTCGATCAGCTGGGCGCGGCGCTGAGCGCGCGGCATGCGTTTGGTCAAGGGACTCCCCTCTCACTGTGCTGCCAGGACCGTCCGGATGCGTAGAATCAGGAGCCGCTGTCGGGCGGGCGGGGCGGCAGCGGCCGGTGACTCCGGCTGCTGCCCTCATCGTAGGGTGTTTTTGGCCGTGAAGACGCCTGTGCGCCAGATCTGTGGTGCATGTTACCGAATGGCCCGGCGATAAGTTACCGACGGGCCCGAGCCGAGTGATCGGAGGAGAGGGTGCGGATGCTTCCGCCGCGGGCCGATCGCCCCGCCGAACTGCTCGATGCGGACGCGCTCAGCGACGGACAGCGCGAGGCACTCGCCGTCCTCGAGGACGACGGTGACGCCCTCGTCGTCGCCGCACCCCGGTCCGGCGCCACCTCCCTCATCGTCACCGCTGCGGCCCGCGCCATGGGGGCCGACGACATCCTCGTGCTCGCTCCCACTCGTGCCCGCTCCGCCGCGATCCGCACCGCCCTGATGGCGGTTCAAGTGGCGGCGGGTCCCACCCCGCCGGTGCCGCCGCTGCCGGCCTGCGCAACGCCGACGGCGGCGGCGTTCGCCGTGGTCGCCGACCGCAGCGCCCGCACTGGCCGTGGTGACCCGACCCTCGTCACCGGCGCTGACCAGGACGCCCTGCTGGAGGAGATCCTCCGCGATCCAGCGCTCGACTGGCCCACCTCCCTGCAGGGCGCGGTCCACGAACTGCCGGGCTTCCGCACGGAGGTGCGCGATGTCATCGCCCGCGCCGCCGAACGTGGCCTGGGCCCCGAGGATCTGGCCGAGCTGGGCCGACGAGCGCACCGGCCCGTGTGGTCGACCACCGCCGGTGTGTTCGAGGCGTACCGGGACGTCCTCGCCCTGCAGGCCGCCACCGCTGTCGACGCGGGCCCCCGCCTGGACGGTGCCGGCCTAGTGGACGCCGCGGTCCAGGAGATCGAGGCGGGCCGCGCACCGTCGCCGGATGTGCTGCTCGTCGATGACCTGCACGACTTCACCCGCGCCGGTGTGCGGCTCATCCAGGCGCACCTGCGCGCCGGTGCCCGCGCCCTCATCACCACCAGCGCCGACCAGGCCACCGAGACGTTCCGCGGCGGCATGCCGGAAGCGGCCGGCCTCCTGCTGGAATCAGCCCCGCGCCCCCTGCACTCGGTGACCCTCACCGAGGCGTTCGACCAGGACGGGGCTATCACGGTGTTCACCGACCGGATCCGCTCCCGCCTGCCGCTGCACGGGGCACCGGCCGCCACCCGTCGGCCCCGCGCCGCCCTCCCCGCCCCGGAACCCGATGAGCCCACCGAGCCGCTGCCGCCGTGCGCCGTCGCCGCCGTCACCGCCCCCGACGCCGATGACGAGGCCCGCCGCATCGCCACCGTCATCCGCGCTCTGCGCGGCGAGGACGGCGTCAGCCTCGACGACATGCTCCTGATCTGCCGATCCGGCGGCGCCGCCGACGACCTCGCCGCGTCCCTCATCCGTCACGGCGTCCCGGTCCGCACCGACCGACGCGCCACCGCCCTGAGGGACGAGCACGCCGTGCAGTCCCTCAGCGCGGTCATCCGGACGGCCCTGAACCCGTCGGCCCTCACCCCCGACGCCGCGGCCGCCCTGCTGCGCGGCGCGTTCGGCGACGCCGACGACCTCCAGCTCACCACCCTCCGGCGCCTCCTGCTCGCTGCCGCCGACACCGAGGACGCGCACTCCGACCAGCTGCTGGTCCGCTCCCTCACCGAACCCGGCCTCGCTGTGCGGGACGAGGTGCTCGCCGCCCAGCCGAAGCGGCGCCGAGCCTGGGCGCGGGGCGCCCTCGCGCCGCTGCTGCGGGTGCGCACCATGATCGACGCCGTCCGCGACCTCGACTCCCGGCGCATCCTCGACGTGCTCTGGGCCGCCTGGCAGGCGTCCGGCCGCGCCGGTGTCTGGCAGCGCGCAGCCCTCGAGGACGGCGACGAAGGAGCGCGGATGCGCGCCGCGGTGATGAACCGCCGACTCGACGCGATGACCGCCCTGTTCACCGCGGGGGACCGCTATCAGGAGCGGCAGGCCGATGCCGACATCGCCGTGTTCCTCGCACACATCGACGACCAGGAGGTCCCCGAGGACTCCCTGTCCGCCCGCAGCGCCCTCCCGGGCCGCCTGCACATCACCACCCCCGCCGGCGCCGCCGACCACAGCGCCGACACCGTCATCATCGCCGGGCTGCAGGAGGGTGCCTGGCCGAACGTCCGCATCCGCTCCTCCATCCTCGGCGCCGCCGACCTCGCTCTCATCGCCGACCGGCCCGACCTCGAGCACGCCGACCTCGACCTGATCCGCTCCATCCAGCGGGAGAGCGTGCTGATGGACGAACTGCGGATGATGGTCTCCGCCGCCAGCCGCGCCCGTCGCAGGCTCCTGCTCACCGCGGTCGACTCGGACTCCTCCGCCCCGTCGGTGCTGCTGCGCCTCGCCCAGGAGGTCACAGCCCAGCACGGCGGCGCTGCCTGGACCCAACCGATCCTCACCGGAGAGGACCCCGGCCCGTACCCGGACCCGCGCCGCCTCATCGCCTCCCTGCAGCGCCGCATCGCCACCGCCGACGATGATGATGAGCGCGACCTGCGGCTGCGCCAGCTGGAACGCCTCATCACCGCTGGAATCCCCGGCGCCGACCCGCACACCTGGTACCACCAGGCCCCCAGCACCCGTCGGCCCGTCATCGACGACGACGACCGGCTGCGCCTGTCCCCGTCGGCCCTGGAGACCGCCGCCGCCTGCATCCGCGCCCACCTCCTCGAAGCCGCCGCCGACCCCGGCACCGCCGGCCCCGCCCAGCTCATCGGAACCGCCCTGCACGCCCTCGCCGAAGCCCACCCCACCGCCGGGCCCGACGAGCTCGTCCGCCGCCTCCCCGACCACCTGCCGAGCCCAGCGTCCGACGCCCCGTGGCGCGAGCACGCCGACTACGAGCGGGCCGTCACGATGGCCGACAAGCTCGGCCAGTACCAGCTCGCCCACCCCGACGTGGCCGCCGTGGAGCAGCGGTTCGACATCACCCTCGGTCGGGTGGACCTCGTCGGCACGATCGACCGGATCGAACGGGAGGACGGGCAGCTGCGCGTGGTGGACTACAAGACCGGCACCGCCGCGAAGTCCGCGGACGCCGCCATGCAGGACCTGCAGCTCGCCGCCTACCAGACCGCCCTCGCCGACCAGCCCGGCTCTGCGCCCGTCGCCGGCGCCAGCCTCGTGCACATCGGCACCGCCACGAAGTCCGCCGCCATCCGCCACCAGGCGCCGCTGCGCGACCACGGCGACCCCGACTGGTTCCGCACCCTCGTTGCCGACATCGACGCAGCGGTGCGGACCCTGCCCCAGATGCTGCACCGCAACGACCACTGCCGACTGTGCGCCGTGCGCTCCTCCTGCCCCCTCCAGGACGACGGGCAGCAGCTGCGATGACCACCGACATCCGCTTCACCGCCGAACGCCTCAACCAGCTGCTCGGACAGCACCCGCCCACCGCCGAACAGGCCGACGTGATCCAGGCGCCCCTGCAGCCCCTGCTGGTGGTCGCCGGCGCCGGCAGCGGCAAGACCGAAACGATGTCCGGCCGCGTCCTGTTCCTTATTGCCAACGGCCTGATGGAGCCGCGGCACATCCTCGGCCTCACCTTCACCCGCAAAGCCGCCCTCGAACTCGAGGAGCGCATCAGCGCGCGCCTCGCCGCCCTCACCAGCGCCCTGCAGGCAGCGGGGGAGCAGCTGCCGCCCGCGCTCGAGCGCTCCCGCGACTCCCTCATCGGGCAGCGGCCGACGGTGCAGACCTACAACGGGTTCTCCCTCGACCTCGTCACCGAGCATGCCCTGCGCATCGGCATCGACCCCGACTTCACCGTGCTGACGCCCGCGGCCGCGTGGCAGATCGCGTACGAGATCGTGGACTCCTGGCCCGCCCGCCTCCCGTTCGAGCAGAGCTCAGCGACCATCGCCTCCGCCGTGGTGGCCCTGTCCGGTTCGCTCGCCGACCACCTCGCCGGCCCCGATGACCTCGACGGCTACCTCACCGACATCATCCGCACCACGCAGAACCTGCCGCTGCAGGACGAAGGCCGGCGGCGCACGAGCCCCGCCGCCGTCCGCGACCTGTGGTCCAGCATCGACCAGCGCCTCGCACTGATCCCGCTGCTGCGGCGCTTCGAGGAGATCAAACGCGAACGCGGCGCCATCGACTTCTCCGACCAGGTCTCCCTCGCCGCCCGCATCGCCGACACCGCACCCGAAGTGCCGCAGCTGATGCGGCGCATGCACCGCGCCGTGCTGCTGGACGAATTCCAGGACACCTCCGTGGCGCAGCTGCGGCTGCTCGCCGCCCTGTTCGGCGACGGCCACCCCACCACCGCGGTGGGGGACCCGAACCAGGCGATCTACGGCTGGCGCGGCGCCTCCGCCGCCTCCCTCACCACCTTCGTCCAGGACTTCGCCGGCGAGGACGCCCCCGTCCTCCAGCGCAGCCTCTCCACCTCCTGGCGCAACGACCACCTCATCCTCGACGCCGCGAACGCCGTCAGCGCGCCCCTGACCAGCGCCAGCGACCCGGTGCAGGTGCCGCGCCTGGCCGCCAGCCCCATCGCGGGTTGCGGCACCGTGCGCACCCAGCGGTTCGTCACGGTGGAGGAGGAGGCCGACGGCATCGCCGACTGGATCGGAGCGGCCCGGACCGAGGCCGCCGAGGACCCGTCGGCCCCCGTGCCGCCCAGCGCCGCCGTCCTCGTCCGCAGCCGCGGCGCCATCCCCGCGATCGGCCGTGCCCTCCAGCGGCGCGGCATCCCGTTCCACGTCGTCGGCGGGGGAGGGCTGCTGCACGAACCCGAGGTGGCGGATGTGCGCGCCCTGTTGGAGTGCGCGGACTCCGCTCAGCGGCCCGACGCCGCCCTGCGCCTGCTCGAAGGGCCCCGCTTCGCGCTCGCCCCGCGTGACCTGCAGGTCCTCATCGAATGGCGCCGCAGCCTCGGCCGCACCAGCCGCCGCGCCGCGCCCGGCGACGACGCGACCGCGTTCACCCTCATCGACGCGATCGACTCACCCCCGCCGTACGACTGGGAGGATCGGACCGGCCGCCGGCTCTCCCGCACCGCACAGCGCCGCGTGCGCGACCTGCGGGACGTTCTGCGCCGCATGCGCCGCCACTCCAGCCTCCCGCTCGCCGACCAGGTGTCCCTCGCCATCCGCGAACTCGGCACCGACCTCGCCCTCCTCGCCGACCCGGACCGAGACCCCATCACCGCCCTCGCGAACCTCGGCCAGTTCCGCGCCTACGCCGCCGGGTACGACGCCTCCGCCGCCACCTCCGCCTCCGCCCCCACCCTCGCCGGCTTCCTCGCCTTCCTCGACGTCTCCGAGGACCAGGAGGCGGGACTCGCCGCCCCCGTCGACGCCGCCGTCATCCCCGAGGACGCCGTCACCATCTCCACCATGCACGCCTCCAAGGGCCTGGAATGGGACATGGTCGCGATCGCCGGCCTCACCGACGGCGGCTTCCCCTCGTTCACCACCCGCGGCGCGAAGGCCGTGGACCCCGCCACCGGACTGATCGCCCCGCGCGACTCCGGCTGGCTCGGCGCACTGAAGGACGCCGGCATCCCCAACGATCTGCGCGGCGACGCCGACCTGCTCGAGGAGCTCGCCTGGGGCGAGGCCGCCACCCAGGTGGACCTGGAGGGCGCGATCGAGGAGTTCCGCCTCGCCTCCGGCGCCGAGTCCCTCCGCGAAGAGCGCCGCCTCATGTACGTGGCGCTCACCCGCGCCAAGCACGCCCTGCTGCTCACCTCCGCCGCCTACAAGCCCGACGTCAAGGCTCCCGCGCCCGCCTCCCGGTTCCTCACCGAGACGCTCACCGTGGACGGGGTCGATGCCGCGCCCGACCCCGACCTGCCGGAGGAGAACCCCCTCGCGTCCGCACCGGCGCTGGTGGCGTGGCCGCAGCCGCCGAGCCCCCGCGAGGCCTCCGTCACGGCAGCGCTCACTCGCCTCCAACAGCTGCGCGAAACGAACGACCAGCCGCCCGCCGAGGCGCCGACGGATCAGCTGTCCCTCGCCGTGGACCACGTCATCGCCGACCACGAGGACCGCGCCCGGTACGGCGACGTCCACCTGCCGCTGCGCCTCAGCGCCTCCGACATCGTCGCTCTCGCCTCCGCCGACGGCGACGACCAGCGCACCCTCGACCTGCTGCGGCCGCTGCCGCGCCGCCCGTCCCCGCAGGCGTCGCTCGGCACCCAGTTCCATGCGTGGGCGGAGCGCGCCGCCGGCGCCGCCGCCCTCGTGGATCTCGACGACCTCACCGACGCCGATGACGACTCGCTCTCCGCCACGGACGCGGCCGCGCTCGCGGAGCTGCGGGAGAAGTTCGACCGCTCCCGCTTCGCGGCGATGACCCCGATCGCGGTGGAGCAGCCGGTCTCAGCGGTGCTGGGCAGCGCGTTCGCCGCGGGCGTCATCGACGCCGTGTTCCCGAACCCGGACGGGGAGGGGGTGCTGATCGTGGACTGGAAGACGGGGCGCGTCCCCTCGCGGCGCGAACTGCGGGCGAAGTCCGTGCAGCTGTCGATCTACCGCCTCGCCTGGCATCAGGCGACGGGCCTGCCGCTGGAGCGGATCCGCACCGCGTTCCACTATGTGGCGGCGGAGGAGACGGTGGAGGTCACCGACCATCTTGGGCCGGGGGACCTGGAGGCGATGATCGCCGGTCAGTCGGCGGCGTGGGAGCCGTCGAGCTCGGAGTAGGTGCGCTCAGCGTCCTCCCGCGCCATCTGCGCGAGGTCCTCTTCGATGTCCTGCAGCATGGCGAGGCCGTCGTCGACGATCTGGTCGTCGCCGCTGTCCAGCCCGGTCAGCATCCAGTCGAGCACGGCGAACTCGCCGGCGAGCTGCGTGCGCTCCACCAGGCGCGCATCGGGGCGGCGGTCGAGGTTCGCGGTGTAGGCGGTGAAGAACTCGTCGAACGCTCGCGGATCCAGTGCCGACAGGATCCACGCGAGGTCCGAGGCGGGGTCGGCGACCCTCGCCTGCGAGAAGTCGAGGAAGCCGGAGACGGAGGTGGAGTCGGCGAGGACCTTGTCCTCCGTCATGGAGCCGTGGATGAACCGCGGGGTGAAGTCCCACAGGGAGTCGTCGTCCAACAGGCGGGTCCAGCGCTGCACCACGGCGGTCGGCAGTTCGCGGTGCTCACGGGCCCGACGGATCCCGGCCCGGTGGTGGTCCCGGATCGCGGTGACGGTGAACTGCTCCGCGCCGGATGCTTCGATCGCGTACGTGGGCGTGTTGTGGAGGGTGGCGACGGCGGTGCCGAGGGAGGCAATGAGCCGCTCGTTGCTCGCGAGGTGGTCGACGTCGAGCGCCTCGCCGTCGAGGGCGAGCGCGATCATGGCGCGGCCGCCTTCGGGCAGGCGCGCGAACCCCTGCGGGGACTGCACCAGAGGGGCCAGTTCGGTGCCGCTCAGGGCCTCCAGCACCACGGTCTCCTGCTCGAGCCGCGCACCGGATGCGGGGTCGGTGCCGGCGGCGACCACCCAGAAGCGGTCCTGGTCGTCGAGCACCACGGCGGTGTCGATGTCCGGGGCGCTGTCGGTTCGGCGGCAGCGCACCGGGATCACCCCGGGGATGCCCGCGGAGGCGAGGGCAGCGAGAGCGTAAGGATTTCTTTCCACAGCACCACCCTAGGGGCTCAGAGCTGACAGCTAGGGTGGGACGCATGCCGAATCCCGCGAACTTTCCCACACGCTTCCTCACATCCTCCTATCGGGCGGGTGAGGATGCACGGCTGGCACCCGTCGGCACCGCCGCCGACGCCGCCAACCGAGTCCGGGTCCGCGGCAGCGGCGTCGCCGTCACCGGTGAGCAGCCCGGCTCGATCCGCCTCTCCCTCGACCCGCTGACCCCCGCCGATCTGGGGGCCGACGGGGTCCGCGGCGGCATCCTGCTGGGCACCGATCACGGGCTCGACACCCTCACCGCCGACCTCACCGACGCCCCGGAGTCCGTCGGCCTGCCGCCGGGCGCCCGCTTCGCCCCGCTGCGGCAGGTGGGGCCCCACCTGGATCGGCGGGAGGCGAACCTGGCGCTGACGGCTGTGGCGATGAGCACATGGGACCGCACGGTCCGCTTCTGCTCCGACTGCGGCGGCACGATGCGACCGGCGAAGAACGGCTGGATGAGGCGCTGCGACGCGGACCACCTGACGTTCCCCCGCACCGACCCGGCGATGATCGTCGCCGTCACCGATGAGCATGACCGCCTTCTGATCGCTCGCAACCACCGCTCCACGACCGGTACCTCCAGCGTGCTCGCCGGGTTCGTGGACCCGGGGGAGGACCTCGAGACCACGGTGCGCCGCGAAGTGCACGAAGAGGTGGGACTGGAGGTGACGGATGTCCGGTACCGGTTCAGTCAGCCGTGGCCGTACCCCCGGTCGCTGATGATCGCCTTCACCGCCCGGGTCGTCACCGGCCTCGGCGAGGGGGACATCGCCCTGCTGGACGGGGAGATCGAGCAGGCGCGCTTCCTCACCCGCGAGGAGATGCGCGCCGCCCTCGCCGACGGGACCCTCCGCATCCCCGAGCACGGCTCCCTGGGCCGCGCTCTGATCGACCTCTGGGAGGCCGGCGAGTGAGGCCCGAGCAGATCCTCGAGCAGCTGGACCCGGAGCAGCGGCAGGTCGCCGAATCGATCGGCGGGCCGCTCTGCGTCCTCGCCGGTGCCGGCACCGGCAAGACCCGCGCCATCACCCACCGCATCGCATACGCGGTCGCCACCGGCAAGTACAACCCCCGCCATGTGCTCGCGGTGACGTTCACCTCGAAGGCGGCGGCGGAGATGCGGTCGCGGCTGCGGGACCTCGGCACCCCGGCGGTGCAGGCCCGCACCTTTCACTCGGCGGCGCTGCGCCAGCTGCGGTACTTCTGGCCCCGCACGATCGGCGGCCCCATGCCGGAACTGGTGCCGAACAAGATCGGCATGGTCGCCAGCGCCTGCCACCAGCTGAACATGAAGGTGGACCGCGCGGCGCTGCGGGACATCACCAGTGAGCTGGAGTGGGCGAAGGTGTCGCTGATCCTGCCGGAGCAGTACCCGGTGGCGGCGGCACGCCTCGGCCGCGAAGGGGTCTCCGGGTTCGATGCCCGCTCCATCGCCCGCATCATGGCCCGGTACGAGGACGTCAAGAGCGACAACAACGTCATCGACTTCGATGACGTGCTGCTGCTGACCGCGTCCCTGCTGGACGACTACCCGCAGATGGCGCGGGAGGTGCGCGGCCAGTACCGCCACTTCGTGGTGGACGAGTTCCAGGACGTCTCCGCGCTGCAGCACCGACTGCTGCGCGCCTGGCTCGGCCACTCCCAGGACGTGTGCGTGGTGGGCGACGCCGCCCAGACGATCTACACCTTCGCCGGCGCGCAGTCGACCTATCTGACGGAGTTCACCAAGGAGTTCCCCCGGGCGTCCGTGGTGAAGCTGGAGCGCAACTACCGCTCCACCCCCGAGATCGTGAAGGCCGCCAACGGGGTGCTCGATGCCGCTGCTTCGCGCCGCGATGACACCCGCCTCACCCTGCGTGCCCAGCGCGACTCCGGCCCGCAGCCCCTCGTCATCGGCTACGACGACGATGTGAAGGAGGCCGACGGGGTCGCCGACTCCATCGGGCAGCTCATCAACGCCGGCACGCCCGCCAGCGACATCGCGATCCTGTTCCGCACGAACGCGCAGTCGGAGAACTTCGAGCAGGCGCTCGGCGTGAAGAACATTCCCTACCTCGTGAAGGGCGGGGAGAAGTTCTTCGAACGCCAGGACGTGCGCTCGGCGATGGTGACGCTGCGCGCCGCCGTGGCGGCGGCCCCGCCCGGTCACGACCCGGCGCAGGTGGCGATGGATGTGCTGTCCGGGCAGGGATGGACCACCACCCCGCCGGAGGGCACCGGTGCGATCCGTGAGCGCTGGGATGCGCTGAACGCCATCGTGAACGTCGCGAAGAACATCGGCGAGCGCGAGGGCTCCACCATTCAGGACGTGGTGGCGGAGCTCCAGGAGCGGGCGGAGGCGCAGTCGGCGCCGACGGTGGAGGGCGTCACCCTTGCCTCCATCCACACCGCGAAGGGCCTGGAGTGGCCGGTGGTGTACGTCGTGGGAGCCTCGCGCGGCCTGATCCCGATCTCGATGGCGAAGACCGATGAGGCGATCGAGGAGGAGCGGCGCCTGTTCTATGTGGCGCTGACCCGCGCCCGGGACATCCTCACCGTCACCTGGTCCGCGGCTCGCAGCGAAGGGGCGCGCGCCTCCCGCAAGGCATCCCCGTTCATCCAAGGCGCGTTCGATCGGTCCCGCGACCGCACGGACCGCTCGGCTGTGTCCCGCTCCACCGGCCGGCGCGGCGCCACGATCTTCCTGCACTGCTCGCAGTGCTCGGGGGCGCTGGAAACAGCGGCGGAGCAGAAGATCGGGCGGCACCGCGACTGCGGCGGTGAGCAGTCCGCTGAGCTGTTCAACGCTCTGCGCGAGTGGCGTCTGGACGTGTCGCGGGAGCTGAAGCGACCCGCGTTCGCCGTGTTCACCAATGACACGCTGCTGGCGATCGCGGACCGCGCCCCGCGGGACGAGGCGCAGCTGCTGGCGATCCCCGGCATGGGGCCGGTGAAGCGGGAGCAGTACGGCGAGGCTGTGCTGGCGATCGTGAACCGTGTCCTCGGCTCTGAGAAGCAGTGAAATCCCAGGTCAGAAAATCGTTGGCCCTCCGGCGCGGTGCGCTGTAGGCTGTGACGCGACGATTGACCGCATCGTGAGCGAGAGGATCGCTCGCGCGAGAACCGAAGGAGGTGCCTGATGAACAACAACTGGACACAGCTCATGCTGACCGCTCAGGCACCCGTGCGCCCGCGCATCGGGGGAGTGGACTCCTGACATCCAGGGCGTGACCGCCCTGCCAGTCCGCTCCACGGGCCTGCCCGCGTCCGGCAGTGAGCCCCCGCACCCTTTGTGATCCTCTCCGTCTGCGTCCAGAAAGCACCACGATGACGTTCGCTTCTGCAGCCCTGCTGTCCTCCACCGCCGCCCCCACCCGACAGATGCCGGGTCCCGTCGGCTCACCGTCCATCCCGAGCGACCTGCCCTGCGCGGGTGATGCCGCCGACCTCTTCTTCTCCGCCTCCCCCGCCGAGCTGAACGAGGCGAAGCAGCTGTGCGCCCACTGCCCGCTGCGCACGGAATGCCTGGACGGCGCCCTGCGCCGCGCCGAACCCTGGGGCGTGTGGGGCGGCGAGATCCTCGACAACGGTCGCGTCATCGCCGCCAAGCGCGGCCGCGGCCGGCCCCGCAAGTCCGAGACCGCTGCTGAGCAGGCGGCGTAGGGGGGTGACGGAGCACGGCATCGAGGTCCCCATCGCCGGCGAAGAACGGGTCCTCCTCCGTACCGAACACATGCACATCGGGCCCCGTCGGCAGTCCCCCGTCGACGGATGAGGGGTCGATGAAGGCGTGGACCAGCAGCGCCCCTCGTGCAGTGGGCCGGCGCGCCAGCTCCTCATCTCCGATCTCCCCGACGTGTGCGAGGCCGTCCTGCAGGGAGTCGAACGTGCGGACGTCGGCACCGGTCGCCCGCAGGGCGTCGGCGATGCGGCGAACGCCGCCGGTGAGGCCGAGGACATGGCGGAGGAGAACGATCGTCGTTATGGGTCGACCCCAGCGTCGGATGCCGGAGATCCACTGTCACGGGGCCCGGAGAACGCTGGGAACGCAGAAGCGGGACTCCCCGTCATGGGAAGTCCCGCTCGCTGTCTGCTGGTGGCGTCAGGACGCCTTGCCGAGGATGCGGTTGAGCTTGGTGCTGCATTCCGGGCAGGTGCCCTTGGCGTAGCGGCGACCGTTCTGCTCCACGACGTTGCCGGTGGCTTCGCGCTTCTCGCGGCACTTCACGCAGTAGAACTCACCGGTCCACGTTTCGTCAGCCATGTTGGTGCTCCTTCTCATGGATGGAGACGAGGGTGTCCTCGTCGCTGTCACCCCAGCGCACGGATCGGCTGTGACCGGCCCGCGGGGATTTGGCACCAGCGTAACCCGCTGTTCTTCAAAGAGAACGGCGACCCTGGAGCTTCGGGATGATCAGCGGGTGTTCCACCGCAGAAGGAGAAGTGCTCCGGGTCGCCGTTTCGCCGCCTTCACAGACGGAGGACTCCGGGGGCTCTCAGCACCACGCGCACCTTCCCCGTGTGCGTTCTGCTAGTTATCCCGAAGCCCTTGTCCGATCGAATCTAATGGCCTTCTCCGCCTCGGTCAACGCGTCGTTGTGCGCCCACTGTGGACAAGTCAGGGCCAGCTGTGGAAACCACGCGAACCTGTGTGGACATCGTGTGTGCGACACGCCGACGACACACCGTCACACAACTGTGACCAGCGCAAACGCCATACCCGGGGACCGCAGGTAAAATCTTTCTGGCAGGGCCGGGCGCCCCTCACATTCCCGCTGCGCAGCGGTGCCTCCGCACAAGTTGTCCACAGACTCCCCGCCGATATCGCTGACCTGCACAGGGACGGGCGGATCGTCGCTAGACTCGCCCCATGCCGCGCAGCCGACGAGTCCTTTCCCGCGACCTGGTGAGGTCCTCCGCGACCCGCCGCACCGAGCTGGTGCAGTTCGCGGACATCGACGAGCCGATCCTCGTCACCCGCTCGAAGCGCCGGCGCCGCACCATCGGCGCCCGGAGAGTCGGCGGCCGGATGGAGCTGCAGATCCCTTGGGGCCTCTCCGCCGCCGAGGAGCACCGGTGGGCGCTGCACATGCTCGAGCGCGCCGAGCAGTCCCGCCACCGGGTCGCGCCCAGCAGCGATGACGACCTGCTCGCTCGCGCCCGCGAGCTCGCTCGCCGCTATCTCCCACCGGGGACCGACGGGCCCGTCAGCGTCCGCTGGGTCAGCAACCAGGGCAGCCGCTGGGGCTCGTGCAGCACGCTGGAGCGCACCATCCGCCTGTCCGACCAGCTGCAGGGAATGCCCCGTTTCGTGCAGGACGCGGTCCTCGTCCATGAGCTCGCGCATCTGGTGGAGGCGAACCATTCACCCGCGTTCTGGGCGATCGCCGATTCGTTCGAGCACGCCGAGAAGGCGAAGGGATTCCTCGAGGGCGTGGCCTACGCGCAGTCGCTGCCCCCGTCGGACTTCTGAGGACGATCCAGTCCCAGCGCGGCGAGCGTGGCGTGCAGGTCCCGAACCAGACCCGCCGGCAGGTCATCGAGTGCGAACCAGGCCAGCCCCGCGCTCTCGCGCTCGCTGATCGCGAGTCCGTCCTCGGCGCTGGCCGGGGTGAACGGGGCACGCAGCAGGTACTGCACATCCCAGTGCTCGCGGCAGTGCGCGAAGTTCTGGTTCAGAGCGTGGGCGTGCAGCATGGCCGGGCCGTCGCCCACCACCTGCAGGTCCCTCAGTCCGGACTCCTCGGCGGCTTCGCGCCGCGCGGCATGTTCGAAGGATGTCTCGCCGTCATCGATGTGGCCGCCGAACTGCAGCCAGGCCCCCACCTTTCGGTGCAGGTGCAGAGCGATGTGCTCACCGGAGGCGTCGATCACGATCGCGGAGGCGGTGAAGTGAAGGGGCCCGCTCGACTTCCGGTGCACCTGCGTGCCCGAGCGCGCGAGCTGCAGGAACTGCTCCCGCTGTGCAGCCGGGCCCGCTGCGCGCTCCAGCTCAGCGATGAATCGACTGCTCATGCGGCCGGTGCCGGGCCGGGCTCATCGCCGTCCCCGTCGCCATCGTCATCCCCGTCGCCATCGCCGTCCTCCTTCGGCGCTTCTGGGAGTTCGCCGTCCAGCAGGCGACGCAGCTCCTCATCGAAGTCCGCATCGAAGTCGGCGGCGGCCTCCGCGGGCTGCTCAGCGGCGTCGGCCTTCGGCGCCTGCGGCTGCCCGGACAGCACCTCGGGGGAGGGAAGCAGGTCCGGGTGCGCCCACACCTTCTCGCGGCCGGCCGCGCCCTCGGTGTCGAGCACGGACTGCCACCAGTCGTACGCCTCCGAAATGGAGCGGGGTCGCAGTTCGATGCCGACCAGGTTCGCGAGCATCTGCTCGGCCTGACCGCCGGTGGCGCGGCGGCGCCGCACCAGTTCCCGCATCGCATCCAGGCGCGGCAGCTTCCCCTCCAGCGCGTGCGTGACCACGTGGTCCACCCATGACTCGATCAGCGCGAGCGTGGTGGTGAGCTCGGTGAGGGCGCGCTCCTGACGCTCCGACCGGGTGAAGGTGAACATGTCCTCCGGGTTGAGCGCGCTCATCGCGATGGGGTCGGACACGTCCACGTCCCGCATCTTCTCCTCCAGGGAGGAGAGGTCCAGTTCGATGCCGCGGGCGTAGCCCTCGATCGCGGTGAAGAGGTGCTCCGGCAGCCACGGTGCGCTGCGGAACAGGGTGACGTGGGCGATCTCGCGGGCCGCGAAGAAGATCCGGGCGGCGCTCGGGTCGAGGTCGGAGTCCGCCAGGAGGTCGTCGAGGTTGGCGGGGATGAGCACCGGGGCGGAGGAGTCCCAGAGCGGCAGCGAGAGGTCGGTGGTGCCGAGCTGCTCGCGGGCGAGGGAGCCGATGGCGTGCCCGAACTGCATGCCGAACATGGTGCCGCCCATCATCCGCATCATGGCGCGCGGATCGCCCATGCCCATGGCGCCGAGGCCCTCCATGCCGGGCATGGACTGCATCTGCTCCATCTGCTTGCCGAGGGCGTCGCCGATGGCGCCGGCCATGTACTCGGCGACCGGCTCCACCACCTTCTGCCAGCGGGGAATGGTGCGGTTCACCCAGGTGCCACGGGTCCATGCTTGCAGCGGCGCGGCGGGGACGTCCACATCCACCACCTGCTGCAGCCACAGCCGGGCGATGGTGGCGGCTTCGTCGAGGGCGTGCTGCGCTTCGGGAGTGACCGACGGGTCCCCGTCCGTGCCGATCTGCGAGCCGCCGGTGGGCGGCAGAGCGTGCCCCGGCACCATCGTGACGGAGCCGGAGGCGACCTGCCGGGCGAGGTCCTGGGCGAGCTTCCAGTTCACGGGCTCATCACCGCCGGAGGCGAACAGCGACTGCATCTGCGCGGCCGCGGCCTGCAGCATCGCGGGGTCGGACGGCAGTCCGGCTCCCTTCGCCAGTTCCGTCAGGTCCATGCCCTCGAGCGCGCCGGGTGGCAGCTGGCCGCCGAACACCTCTTCGAGGAACTTGCGGAGGTTCTCTTCGTCAGATCCGGATGAAGACGTCATAGCGCTCAGAGTATCCGCCTGCGCTTGGAGCAGACTCCGCAGGAGCGTCCCCGTGCCACAATAGGGCCGTGTCGTCCCCCGCCCCAGTGCCCCAGCAGTCGCGCCGCATCTCCGCGCGGCGTTCACTGATCGGCAGCATCGCCCTGATCGCTCTGTGCGTGCTCACCCTCATCGCCACGCTCACCCCCTCGCCGTACGTCATCGAGTCGGCGGGGCCGACGGTGGACGTCCTCGGCGAGGTCGACGGCACCCAGGTGATCGAGGTGAAGGGCAGCGAGCCGGAGAAGCCCGACGGCCAGCTGCGCATGACCACTGTCGCCGTGCTCGGCGCACCCGGTCAGCCCGCCCCGACCACCGCGGTGTTCGCCGCCTGGTTCGACCCCACGAAGTCGATCCTGCCGCGCGAAGCGGTCTACCCCGACACGCAGGACGAAGAGGGCAGCAAGCTCATGACGTCCGCGCAGATGAGCTCCTCCCAGCAGGAGGCGATCGCCGTCGCCCTCGCCGCCCAGGGCATGGAGTCCACGCCGGTGGTCCGCATCTCCGGGGTGCGCTCCGACGGTCCCGCCGCTCAGCTGCTGAAGCCGGGCGACCGCGTCGTGTCCGTCAACGGCACCGAGTCCGACGAGGTTCCCGCCCTGCAGAAGGCCACCGCCGACACCCCCGCCGGCGGCACCGCCGACTTCGTGGTGGAACGCGACGGGAAGAGGACGACCGTGTCCGTGCCGGTGGAGCAGAAGGACGGGCGCAGCGTCGTCGGCATCGTGCTGACCCCCGGGTTCGACTTCCCCGTGGACGTCAGGATCGCCCTGGACGGCATCGGTGGGCCCAGCGCCGGCCTCATCTTCGCCCTCGGCATCTACGACGAGATGACCCCCGGCAGCCTCACCGGTGGGAAGCGGATCGCCGGCACCGGCACCATCGACCAGAGCGGCGCCGTCGGCCCCATCGGCGGGATTCGGCAGAAGCTGGTCGGCGCGAAGGAGGACGGCGCCGAGTTCTTCCTCGCTCCCGCCGACAACTGCGCCGAGGTGGTCGGTCACGTGCCCGACGGGCTGAGCGTGGTCCGGGTCTCCACGTTCGAGGACGCCAAGCACGCTGTCGAGACCATCGCCGACTCCGGCAGCACCGCCGGTCTGCCCACCTGCACCGCCTCCGAAAGGACCTGATCCATGGCCCGCCAGCGCCGCACCCGCTCCACCGACGCCCTGTCCCAGAAGACCGTCGTGTTCGACTTCGGCGGCGTCATATCCGCCGCCCACGACCCCGTCCCCGCGATCCACGCCGAGACCGGCGGCGACCTCGAGGAGGTCCGCGCCGCGTTCTGGGGCGAACGCCTCGCCTACGACACCGGCGACCTCACCCTCGAGGAGTACTGGGGCCGCGTCTGCGCGGCGGCGGGCATCGAGGACCCCTCCGCCGATGAGCTCGCCCACCTGCAGGACGTCGACAACCGCTACTGGCTGGAGATCCACCCGGAGTCCCGCAGCCTCATCCACGACCTCTCCCGCAACGGCGTCCGTCTGGTGCTGCTGTCCAATGCATCGGTCGCGTTCGGTGAGGCCGTGCGCCGCGCCGAATGGTTCGAGGCGTTCAGCTTCGCCATCATCTCCGGTGAGGAGGGCGTGGTGAAGCCGGACCTGCGGATCTTCGAGGTCCTGCTGGAGACCCTCTCCCACGAGACCGGGGGAGTGGAGCGCCCCGCGTCCACGATCTTCTTCGACGACGTCGAGGAGAACGTGGAGGCGGCCCGCCGCCTCGGCATCGACGCCCACCGGTGGCCGCGCAACGGCGACGGCGCCGCCGACAACGGCTGGGAGATCGCCCGCGCACACCTCGCCGGGCGCGGCATCCCGCTGGACTGAGCGACCGGGAGCCATTGGTAGGCTGGCCCAGTGCGCTCCCGGCCGCCTGAGCCGACGAGCGGTCCATCAGTCTTCTTTTTGCACACATGCTGCACGGCGACACTCCGACAGTGTCCTGACCAGGGGAAATCGCTTGGCTGAATTCATTTACACGATGTACAAGGCACGGAAGTCGGTGGGCGACAAGCTCATCCTCGACGACGTGACCATGAGCTTCTACCCGGGCGCGAAGATCGGCATGGTCGGTCCCAATGGCGCCGGCAAGTCCACGATCCTCAAGATCATGGCGGGGCTCGATGAGCCCAGCAACGGCGAGGCGCGCCTCAGCCCCGGCTACACCGTGGGCATCCTGCTGCAGGAGCCGCCGCTGAACGAGGAGAAGACCGTCCTCGAGAACGTCCAGGAGGGCATGGGCGACCTCTACGCGAAGGTCCAGCGCTTCAACGAGATCGGCGAGGAGATGGCGCAGCCGGACGCTGACTTCGACGCCCTCATGGAGGAGATGGGCAAGCTCCAGACCGACATCGACGCCGCCAACGGCTGGGACCTCGACTCCCAGCTCAACCAGGCGATGGACGCCCTCCGCCTCCCGCCGGGCGATGAGAAGGTCACCCACCTCTCCGGTGGTGAGCGCCGCCGCGTGGCACTGTGCAAGCTCCTGCTGGAGAAGCCGGACCTGCTGCTGCTGGACGAGCCCACCAACCACCTCGATGCCGAGTCGGTCCTCTGGCTGGAGAAGCATCTCCAGGCGTACGAGGGCGCTGTCATCGCCATCACCCACGACCGCTACTTCCTCGACCACGTCGCCGAGTGGATCGCCGAAGTCGACCGCGGCCACCTCTACCCGTACGAGGGCAACTACTCCACCTACCTGGAGAAGAAGGAGGCGCGCCTGCAGGTGCAGGGCAAGAAGGATGCGAAGCTCGCCAAGCGCCTCAAGGAGGAGCTCGAGTGGGTGCGCTCCAACGCGAAGGGCCGCCAGACCAAGTCGAAGGCCCGACTCGCCCGTTACGAGGAGATGGCGGCGGAGGCCGAGCGCACCCGCAAGCTCGACTTCGACGAGATCGTCATCCCGCCCGGCCCGCGGCTGGGCAATGTGGTCATCGACGCCAAGGACCTCAAGAAGGGCTTCGGAGACCGCGTCCTCATCGACGGCCTCTCCTTCTCGCTGCCGCCGAACGGCATCGTCGGCGTCATCGGCCCCAACGGTGTCGGCAAGACCACGCTGTTCAAGACCATCGTGGGTCTGGAACCGCTGGACGGTGGTGAGCTGAAGATCGGCGAGACCGTGAAGATCAGCTACGTCGACCAGAACCGGTCGAACATCGATCCGGAGAAGACTCTGTGGGAGGTCGTGTCCGAGGGCAACGACTTCATCCAGGTGGGCAAGGTGGAGATCCCCTCGCGCGCCTACGTCTCCCAGTTCGGCTTCAAGGGCCCGGACCAGCAGAAGAAGGCCGGTGTGCTCTCCGGTGGTGAGCGCAACCGCCTGAACCTGGCGCTGACCCTCAAGCAGGGCGGCAACCTGCTCCTGCTCGATGAGCCGACGAACGACCTCGACGTCCAGACGCTCGGCTCCCTGGAGAATGCACTGCTGAACTTCCCAGGCTGCGCCGTGGTCGTCACCCACGACCGCTGGTTCCTGGACCGCATCGCGACCCACATCATCGCCTACGAGGGCACCGAGGAGAATCCGTCGAACTGGCACTGGTTCGAGGGCAACTTCGAAGCGTACGAGCGCAACAAGGTCGAGCGACTCGGCGAGGAGGCGGCGCGTCCGCACCGCGTCACGCACCGTCGCCTCACCCGCGACTGATCATCACTGCAGCGGAAGGGCCGGTTCCCCTCGGGGGAACCGGCCCTTCGTCGTTCAACCGTGACTCCTGCGCCTCTCTACTCACCGCCGGTGGTCTGCTGACCGGTGCTCACAGCTGTGCCCAGCGCGCCCCCGGGCGCCTTCGGGGACTCGTCGGTGGCACCGCGCTGCCGGACCAGCAGCAGGTGCACGGCCAGCGCGATGACGAGGACGATCAGACAGGCGATGAGGATTCCGCCCAGCGCAAGACCAGCGAGCACGAGTGTCTCCATGCGGTCTCCTGATTGAATATTGAACTGATGGTGGCCTGTCCCGAGTCTACGTTCGACCAGCGCACCCCCAGATGCTCAGAAGTCCCTTGATGCAGAATCGTAATGACTGACCGGTCATCAGCAGCCGACGGGCATCATTCCCGACTCGCCGCGGCGCTGACCGTCACCTCGGCCCACCGCCCTGGAATACTGAGGAGGTCATCGCCGTTGAACTGACAGCACTGCCCGACGAGCCCCCAGAGGTGACTCCATGATGCGAAGCCGCAGCCCCTGGACGGCGTGGCTCCTGGTGGCACCCGCCACCATCGGCGTGGTCGCCTTCATCCTGCTGCCCGTCCTCGTGGCGTTCGGTCTGTCGCTGACGAACTGGCAGCTCGTCGGCGGCGGCGGATTCGTCGGCCTGGAGAACTACCGGGCGCTGCTGACCGGCGGCGCCCTCCTCAACTCCCTGGTCGTCACCGCCCTGTTCACCCTCATGAGCGTCCCGGTCGCGATGGCGCTCGGTCTGCTGCTGGCGATGCAGCTCAACCGCGCCCTGCCCGGCGCCGGCGTCTTCCGCGTCATCGTGGTGATCCCGTGGGTGTGCGCACCGTTGGCGATCGGCGTGGTGTTCTCCTGGATCTACCAGCCGAGCTACGGCGCCCTGAACGCCATCCTCGGCCGCCGCGTCGAATGGCTGACAGACCCGTCCCTCGCGCTGCCGTCGGTGGCGTTCGTGGCGATCTGGCAGGCGGCCGGATACATCGCGCTCTTCTACCAGGCGGGTCTGCAGAAGATCCCCTCCTCCATCTATGAGGCCGCCGAACTCGACGGGGCCGGCCCGCTGCGCCGCCTGTGGTCGATCACCCTGCCGCTGCTGCGCCCCACCACGTTCTTCGTGGCGCTCACGCAGATCGTGGCGAGCTTCCAGGTGTTCGACACCGTGTACGCCCTCACCGGCGGCGGGCCCGGGCGCCGCACCGAAGTGATCGCCTCCCTCATCTACTCCGAGGCGTTCACCTCGTACCGCATGGGGCGGGCCAGCGCGATCGCGGTGATCCTGTTCGTGATCCTCGCGCTCGTGGCGATCGTCCAGCAGCGCTACTTCTCCTCCCGCATCACCTACGACATGAGCTGAGGCGATGACTGTGAGACCCTCCCACCGCAACCGGCCCGGCGCTGCTGGCGCCCTGTTCGCCTACGTGGTCATGACTGCGGCCGCGCTGCTCACCCTCGCACCGATCGCGCTGAGCACCATGACCGCGCTGCGCGCCCCCACCGACTTCCTCTCCCAGGGGCCGCTGCACCTGCCGAACCCGCCCACGCTGGAGAACGTCACCCAGCTGTTCACCCGCGAGGATTCGTTCATCACGCCGTTCGCTGTGACGGCGCAGATGGTGGCGGTGATCCTCGCCGGGCAGATCGTGTTCTCCGTCATGGCGGCGTACGCGTTCGCGTTCCTGCGCTTCCGGGGCCGCGACGCCCTGTTCTGGCTGTTCATCTCCACGCTGATGGTGCCGCAGGTCGTGGTGATCATCCCGCTGTTCCTGGCCCTGTCGGAGCTGGGGCTGCGCAACACGTTCTTCGCTCTGGTCATCCCGTTCGTGTTCGGCTCACCGTATGCGGTGTTCCTGCTGCGGCAGAACTTCCGGTCCGTCCCCCAAGAGCTGATCGATGCGATGCGCGTGGACGGCGCCGGGCACCTGCGGATCCTGTGGAACCTGGTGGTGCCGCTGAACCGCCCGATCATCGTCACCCTCGTCATCATCACCGTGGTGACGCACTGGAACTCGTTCCTGTGGCCGCTGATCATCACCAAGGGACCCGACTGGCGCACCCTCACGGTTGCGACCTCCGCTCTGTCCACCCAGTACAACGCCAACTGGACGCTCGTGATGGCGGCGACCACGCTCGCCCTCATCCCCCTGATCCTGCTGTACTTCGCGTTCCAGAAACAGGTCGCGAACTCGATCTCCGGCACCGAGCTGCGCTGACGCAGCCGCGCCGACCCTAGAAAGGAAACACCATGGTCACTCGCCGCACCTTCGTCACTTCCGCCGGCATCGCCGGCGCCGCTGGAGCGCTCGCCGCCTGCTCCCCGTCGAAGAGCTCCTCCGACGGGTCCTCGAAGTCCTCGGGCTCCGACTCGAAGAAGCTGACTCTGCGCATCTGGGACGATGTCGCCAAACCCGCCTATGAGGAGTCGCTGAACGCGTTCACGGAGAAGACCGGCATCGAGGCGGCGGTCGAGGTGGTGCCGTGGGCGGACTACTGGAAGACCCTGCCGCTGGACATCGCCTCCGGTGACGCCGCCGACGTGTTCTGGCTGAACAGCGCGTCCTTCACCCAGTACCAGCAGGCGGGCAACCTTGTGGACATCACCGAGACCCTGGGGGAGGACGCCGCCGCGTCCTGGGAGAAGGCCGTGGTGGAGCTGTACACCCGCGACGGATCCCTGTGGGGCGTGCCGCAGCTGTGGGACTCCATCGCCCTGTTCTTCAACAAGAAGCTGACGGATGAGGCGAACGTCGACCCGACGAAGCTGAGCTTCGACCCCGCCGCGAAGAGCGATCCGCTGCGCGATGCCGCGCTGAAGCTCACGAAGGACAAGGCGGGAAAGAAGCCCGGCGAGTCCGGCTTCGACCCGAACGCGCGTCAGCAGTTCGGCTTCAACTCCGCGGCGGACCGCCAGGCCATCATCGGCCCGTTCCTCGCCTCCAACGGCGCCGAGTGGCAGAAGGACGACACGTACGCGTTCGACACGCCTGAGGGCGTCGCCGCGTTCAAGTACATGGCCGACCTCGTCAACACCTGGCAGGTGGCCCCGTCGGCCGCGGACACCAACCCCAACGGCGACTTCGCGCGCGACCAGTTCATCCAGGGCAAGCTCGGCCTGTTCCAGTCCGGTCCCTACCACCTGATGAACATTCTGGAGGGCGTGGGCGACTCCTTCGAGTGGGGGATCGCGCCGATGGTGGGCGGCCCGAAGGGGCAGAAGTCGCTGGTGCACGGCGTGGTCGCCGCCGGCAACGCGAAGAGCGAGAACCAGGACGGGGTGAAGAAGCTGCTGGAGTGGCTGGGCTCCGCCGAGGGGCAGAAGCCGATCGGCACCAAGGGCGTCGGCTTCCCCGGCCACACGGATGTGCAGTCCGCGTTCGTGGAGTTCTGGAAGGGCAAGGGCCATGACGTCCAGCAGTTCATCGAGGCGGCGAAGGACCCCGCGATGGCGGACACGGGCGCGAAGGCGCTCGCCGGCCTTGAGGCTGTGATGCCGGTGTTCCAGCAGATCTTCGCCGGTGAGGTTCCGGCGGAGGAGGGCGTGCCGCAGGCCGTCAAGGAGGGCAACGCCGCGATGGCGTGACCTCCTGTCGGGTCGCGGCCGTCACTCCTTGATGCGGATCATCCCCTCCTGGGTGACGGTCGCGATCAGCTCACCGCTGCGGCGGTACAGCAGGCCCTCGGTGAGGCCGCGGCCACCGGCGGCCGACGGGGACCGCTGCACGAACAGCATCCACTCGTTGACATCGGGCCGCGAGTGCCACCAGATCGCGTGGTTGATGGTGGCGGCGCGGATCCCGGGGGTGGTCCACGCGAGGCCCTGGCGCCGCAGGATCGGTTCGAACGGCGTGTAGTCGGATGCGAACGACAGGATCGCGTCGTGGGTCAGCTGGTCCGCCTCCACCGGCGCCAGCACCTTCATCCACACCATCTGCTGGGAGCGCCCTGACTCGTCCGGCGCTAGGTAGATCGGCCGTTCCACGTGGCGGATGTCGATCGGCCGCTGCGTCGCCCAGTACTGAGCCACCGGGTGGTCGATGTCGCGCAGGTGGTCCGCTGTGGTCGGCAGCGTCTCCGGGTCCGGCGCCTCCGGCATCGGCTCGGCGTGCTCCAGGCCGTCCTGCTCCTCCTGGAAGGACGCCGTCATCGCCAGGATCGTCTTCTCATGCTGGATCGCCAGCACGCGCCGCACCGAGAACGAGCGGCCGTCCCGCAGGGAGTCCACTTCGAACCGGATCGGGACCGACGGGTCCCCGGGCCGCAGGAAGTACGAGAACATCGAATGGATGTGCCGCCCTTCCGGCACGGTCCGACCCACCGCCATCACCGCCTGGCCCATCACCTGGCCGCCGAACACGTGACCGCCCGGGTGCGGGTGGGAGTCGCCTTCGAAGCAGCGGAACGCGTCGGCGGCGGGGGAGTGGGGGACGGGACTGTCGTCGACCCCGGACGGGACGGAGCGGAGGTCCAGGACGGTCAGCAGGCCGTCGGTGACGGCGCGGTCATCAGGAAAGCTCATGGACTCATCGTAGGCGGGGACGCACCCGGGCGCGACGGACGGTGCCCGTGCCGTCCGTCGCCTCCCAGGGCGGTGTGGGACAGTCAACGCATCTGACCCCTGTCGAGAAGGAGCGAGACCATGATCCTCATCAACGTCAAGTACACCGTCAAGGACGGCCAGGCCGAGGAGTTCCTGGAGGCCGTCGGCGAGTTCACCGCCGCCACCCGCGCTGAAGAGGGCAACCTCTGGTTCGACTGGTACCGCTCCACCGAGAACGAGAACGAGGTGCTGCTCGTTGAGGCGTTCAAGGACGACGCCGGCGAAGCGCACGTCAGCTCCGACCATTTCGCCGCCGGCCTGGAGGCGATGAAGCCGTTCCTCACCGCCACACCGCAGATCATCTCCCGCACCGTCGACGGTGAGGGCTGGGACCGCATGGGTGAGCTGAAGGTCGACTGACGCCCAGTGAGCGCCTGGGACGTCTTCCTCGACCTCGCATGGATGGGCCTGCTGCTGGCCGTCGGGGCGCTGATCCGCGCCACCGTTCCACCGGTGCAGGCCCTGTTCCTGCCCGCCTCTCTGATCGCCGGTGTCCTCGGACTGATCCTCGGGCCAGCTGTGTTCGGAGTGATCCCGTTCTCCGAGCTGATCAGCCAGTACTCCGGCCTGCTGATCGCGGTGGTGTTCGGGGCGCTGCCGTTCACGATGCGCATCGTGTCGGTGAAGTCCGTGATCCGCTCCGTGGGGAGCATGTGGGCCGTCACGCAGGGCTCTACCCTCATGCAGTGGGGCTTCGGCCTGCTGATGTCGCTGATGCTTCTGTCACTGATCTTCGGCGGCCTGCCCGACGGATTCGGCCTCATGCTCGCCGCCGGCTTCATGGGCGGGCACGGCACCGCGGCAGCGGTCGCGGAGGGCTTCGGTGATCGGTGGCCCGATGCGGCCTCGCTCGGCTTCACCTCCGCCACCATCGGCATCTTCGTTGCGATCATCGGAGGCATCACCATCATCAAACTGGAATCGCGCCGGGGCGGCACCGCCTACCTGCAGGACTTCGCGGACCTGCCGCGCGAACTGCGCACCGGGGTGCTGGAGCAGAAGAGCCGCGCCCCGATCGGCCGGGCCACCGTCTCCACGATGAGCATCGACCCGCTGATGCTGCATGCGTCGATCCTCGCGGCGATCGCCGGCGCCGCGTACCTGATCTCCGAATGGTTCAGCGAGGTCACCGGCGGCCTCTCCTTCCCTGCGTTCGCCGTCGCGTTCATCGTGGGCGGCCTCGTCCTGCTGGCGATGCGCACCACCGGCGCCGACCGCGTCCTCGATTCGGAGACGATGAACCGCGTCTCCGGGTCCGCCACCGACCTGCTCGTCGCCTTCGGCATCGCGGCGATCAGCCCGGCGGTGGTGGCGCGCTACTGGCAGCCGCTCGCGCTGCTGCTGGTCGGCGGCCTGATCCTGCTGCTCTTCTCCTACGTGTTCGTGTGGAAGCCGTCGTTCCGGGACCACAAGGTCGAGCAGTCCGTGTTCAGCTTCGGCTGGCAGACCGGCACCGTCCCGATGGGCATCGCTCTGCTGCGGATCGTGGACCCGCAGATGCGCTCCAAGACCCTCGACTACTACGGCCTGGCGTACATTCCGATCAACCTGGGCGACATCGTGCTGATGGCGTTCCTGCCGGCCCTGGTGCTCGCCGGATTCGCCTGGCCCCTCGCCATCGGCCTGACGGCGGCCGCCCTCGCGATCTATGCGTTCGCACTGCGGCTGAACCGCGGGCACTGGCATGCCCAGCCCTGACCCTTCGAAAGGATCCCCGACCCCCATGGCCCATATCGACATTCCCGTTCCGCTGCGCTGGTCCGACCTCGACGCCTACGGGCACGTCAACAACGCAGCCCTCCTCACCCTGCTGGAGGAGGCGCGCATCCACGCGTTCTGGGAGGTGCCGCAGGAACAGCTCGGCGGCGGCACCGAGCAGTCGCCGATCGTGCTGCCGGTCTCTGCTGACGGCCGCGACCTGCTGACCTTCGTCGCCTCGAACCGGATCGAGTACCTGAAGCCGGTGGAGTACCGACGCGACGGCGCCGTGGTCCGCCTCTGGATCTCCCGCCTCGGCGGCGCGTCCCTGACGGTGGACTACACGCTCCACACGCCGGGGCGGATGGATGAGGCGCTGATCCGGGCGCGCACCGTGGTGGTGCTGGTGGACTCCTCGGGCCGCCCGACGCGCATCGACGACGATATGCGTGAGCGGCTCGCCCCGTGGATGGGGGAGCCGCTCACCTTCCGCGACTGACCTCAGCGGGCCTGCGCGGTCACTGCATGTGGTCGGGCATCGTGCGGCCCGCCATCGGCGCTTCACCGCCGTTGACGGTGTTGATCAGGGAGCGGGCCGCCCGGTCCATGTAGTCGAGCATGAGGCCTTCGTACAGCGGCGGCAGCTGCTGCTCGGTCACGGCCGTGGTCATGTGGCGCAGCCAGGCGTCGGCGGCGTCGGGGGAGACGGGGAAGACTGCGTGGCGCATCCGCAGGCGCGGGTGGCCGCGCTGCGCCCCGTAGTCCTTCGGCCCGCCCCAGTACTGGACGAGGAACATCCGCAGGCGGTCCTTCGCGCCGTCGAGCTCGTCCTCGGGGTACATGGGGCGCAGCAGCGGATCCTCGGCGACACCCTCGTAGAAGCGGTCGACGATGGCGGTGAAGGTGGGCATCCCGCCGACGGCGTCGTACACGCTCTGCTGGTCGTCGTCGCGGCCGCGGGTCGGCTGGAGGGGGATGGTCACGGTCACTGACCTGCTTCCTGGAATCGGGGGAGTGCGAAGCTGATCTTCTCATCCTGGAACGCCCGACGGATGCGGCGGCGCAGCTCCTGCTCCACCTCCCACTGGCGGCCGGGCGCCGACTTCAGGGTGACGCGGCGCTGGTAGCGGGCGCCGTCGATGGACAGGATGCCGCTGATCTGCGGCTTGTCCAGCAGCACCTTCTCCCACGTGGTGTCGCGCCACAGGGCGTCGGTGACGCGCTGCAGCACCTCGGTGACGTGGACGTCGTCGTTGGACAGGTCGAGGTCGAGCTTCACCAGGGCGGTGGCGAAGCCGCGGGACATGTTGCCGATGCGGATGATCTCGCCGTTGCGGACGGTCCACAGCACGCCGTCGATGGAGCGCAGCTGCGTGGCGCGCAGATTGATGCTCTCCACCGTGCCGGTGGCGTACTCGAGGTCCACGAAGTCGCCGACGGCGACGATGTCCTCGAACAGCATCACCACACCTGCCACGATGTCCTTGATGATGGTCTGCGCACCGATGCCGGCGGCGAGGCCCACCACGCCGAGACCGGCGATGACGGGGGCGATGTCGATGCCGAGTTCGGACAGCACCATCACGCTGGCGAGCGCGCCGATGATCAGCGCGGCTACGTTCCCGGCGACCTGGGAGAGGGTCTGGGCGCGCTGCTGCCGGCGCTGCTGGGCGCGTTCCTGCTCACCCGCGTGCTCGGTGCGGCGGATTGCGGCGTTCGTCATCGCGGAGATGCGGGTGCCGGAGTCCAGCATAGTGCGCACCACCCGCCGGATCAGTATCGCGGCGACGTACCGCGCGGCCAAGGCGAGAATGATGATCAGCAGGATCTTCACGCCGTGATCGAGCAGCCAGGCGCCGGCGTGGTCCAGCCAACTGAGGGCGTCGTCTGAAGTGGGAGCAGAGATCAGCATAGGGCAACAGGCTAGCCCCCGCGGATGGGAGCACAGTCAGCGGAGCCTCCGCTCCACTGACTGTGCGGCTCTGACCTGGATCAGTGGGCGTCGGCGCGCTGCACCCGCAGGGCGCGCTGCACCGTGTCCCGACCCTCGAGGATGGGGCGCCGCTGACCCATCGGCTTGTCGGCGTTCTCCTCCAGCCACTGCGTGGACAGGTCCACGACCTTCTGGCTGGGGAACTTCGCCGGGAAGTACCCCTGCACGAGGCGGTTCGCGATCTCACTGGAGCGGGTCGCCCACGCCGTGTTCAGCATGCCGAAGAACCGCTCCGTGTACGGGTCGAGCAGTTCCTTGGACCCCTGGTTGAAGCCGATCACCACGGAGGTGACGGACTCGTTGGCGAGTTCGTCCTTCTCCACGGTGTCCTCCCAGGCCTTCGCCTTCGCAGCCTCCGTCGGTAGGGCGGCGTGCGCGGTGAGCGCGGACTTGCGGCCGCTCTGCGTGTCGTCGGACGCGAGCACCTCGTCGATCTGGGCGTCGTCGAGGGCACCGGCGGCGGCGAGGGCGATGACGATCTTCCATCGCAGGTCGGTGTCGATGTCGCGGCCCGGCAGCTGCTGGGAGCCGTCGAACAGGGCGCGCGCGAGCTCCACCTGCTCGTCGGTCACAGCATTGCGGAGGAAGCCCTCCAGGTACTGCAGCTGCGCGTCGCTGCCGGCCTCCGCCTGCTGGGTCAGGCGCCACAGCGCGTCGCCGGCGGCGGCTTCGCGCTCGGCGCGCTGCTCCGGCGCAGCGTAGTGGCCGGCCACCGCATCGAGGCGGGTGAGCAGGGTGCGGATCACGGAGGACTCCGTCTCACCGGCGATGTTGTTCACCAGCAGCTCCTGGTAGCGGCGGCTGGGCAGTTCAGCATCGCGCACCATGTCCCAGGCGGCCGACCAGATGAGGGTGCGGGCCAGTGAGTCCTCCAGGGTGGACAGCTTCTGCATCGCGGTGGCGAGGGACTCATCGTCCAGGCGGAGCTTCGCGTAGGCGAGGTCGCCGTCGTTGACGAGCCACAGGTCGGCCTGCTTGCCCGTCAGCTCGGGGATCTCGGTGCGCTCACCGTCGACATCGACCTCCACTGTCTCGGTGCGCACCAGCGCGCCGTCCTGCTCGGTGAAGCCGGCGATGCGCAGGCGGTGCGGCCGCAGCGTCGGGTAGTCCGACGGGGCCTCCTGCAGAACCGCGAACGACACCACGGCGCCGTCCTGGTCCCGCTCGATCTGCGGGCGCAGCAGCGTCACTCCCGCCTTCTCCAGCCACAGTGCTGACCAGGAGGTGAGGTCGCGTCCGCTGGTCGCCTCCAGCTCCACCAGCAGGTCCTTCAGCTGCGTGTTCCCCCAGGCGTGCTTGCGGAAGTAGGCGCGCAGGCCTTCGAAGAAGGCGTCCTCGCCCACATAGGCGACGAGCTGGCGCAGCACGGAGGCGCCCTTCGCGTAGGTGATGCCGTCGAAGTTGGTCTCGACCGCGTCGAAGTCCACCATGTCCGCCACGATCGGGTGCGTGGACGGCAGCTGGTCCTGGTTGTACGCCCATGCCTTCTCGGAGCCGGCAAAGGTGGTCCATGCGGTGGTCCACTTCGTCGCTTCGGCGGAGGCGAGGGTGGAGGCGTATTCGGCGAAGGATTCGTTCAGCCAGAGGTCGTCCCACCACTTCATGGTGACGAGGTCGCCGAACCACATGTGGGCGAGCTCGTGGAGGATGGTGAGGTCGCGGCGCTCGCGGATGGCGTCGGAGACGTCGGAGCGGAACACGTACGCCTCCACGTAGGTGACGGCACCGGGGTGCTCCATCGCACCCATGTTGTACTCGGGCACGAACACCTGGTCGTACTTGCGGAACGGGTAGGGGCAGTCGAACTTCTCCTCGTAGAAGTCGAATCCCTGCTGGGTGACGTCGATGATGTTCTGCCCGTCGAGGTGCTCGGCGAGGGAGGCGCGGGCGTACACGCCGGCCTTCAGCTCGCGGCCGTCGCGCGACCGGATCGTGCCCTCCACGCCCTCGTACTTGCCGGCGATCAGCGCCGTCAGGTAGGTGGAGATCCGCTCGGTCGCTTCGAACGCCCAGGTGGCGATCCGCTGCCCGTTCTGGTCGGTGCCGGCATCCGTCGGCTCCGGGGTGGGGGCGATGGAGATGACGCGCCAGTGCGCGGGTGCGGTCACCGTGAACGTGAACTCGGCCTTGAGGTCGGGCTGTTCGAAGCAGGCGAACATGCGGCGCGCGTCCGACACTTCGAACTGGGAGTAGAGGTACACCTCGTCGTCTACGGGGTCGACGAAGCGATGCAGGCCCTCACCGGTGTTCATGTAGGCGGCATTCGCCCGGATGCGGATGGTGTTCTCACCCTTCTGCAGCGCGGGCAGCTGCACGCGGGCGCCGTCGAAGCGGGACGCTGGGTCCTCCAGCAGCTCGCCGTTGAGCTCGATCTCCAGCACCTCGGGGGCGATGAGGTCCACGAACGTCTCCCGCTCCTCGGTGGAGGTGACGCGGATGGTCGACTCGGTGAGGAAGGTGGTGGGCCCCTGCGTCAGATCCAGGGTGACGTCATAGGTCGAGGTGGACAGGAACGAGGCGCGTTCCTGGGCTTCGCTGCGCTTCAGGTTCTCGGTGGCGCTCACGCGGGCATCCCTTTCGGTCGGTGCAGATGGATCCGTGCCATTGTGTCACCGATCTCACCGAGGGGAGGCATCAGCGTTTGCGGTGCGTCTCCCGGTCCGTCAGGTCCTTCTCCCACGTGTAGTGGTCGGGCAGCGCCGGAGTCCCCCAGCTGGGGTTGGGGAAGAAGTACTCGTACCCGGCGTTGAAGGGGTAGCACCAGGCGCGGATGTCGCGTTCGGCTTCGCGGCCCCACGCGCGGATCTGGTCGGCCTCCTGGGGGGAGAAGTAGCCGACGCGCTCCGCCCCTTCGAGTTCGTCCTCGTCCTTGTAGTGGTAGTCGCGGCGCGGCAGCACCACGAGGTCGAGGACCATGTCGCGGGAGCGGACGCCTTCGTCGGTGCGCTCCAGGGGGGATTCGAGGTTGACGTAGTAGCACCCGAGGGTGCCGTCGTCTCGGTAGAACAGCCACACGGAGTACGGCTTGTCGGGCAGGCCGATCATGAGGATGCCGTTGCCGGTCCACAGCTGCTTGGACTGGTGGCGCTGCTCGGTGAACATGCCCTCGTCGCCGGCTCGGCGCAGCGGCGCGCCGGACTCCAGGACGGGGAGGAGGACTTCGGTGCCCGGAGCGATCCACACCACGATGCCGCGATCATCATCCAGGACGACCGTGCCGGGCCGAACGGTGATGGTGTCGTGCGCGTGCGTGTAGTACGTCCAGGTCACGTGGTCCCCGGGGGACCATCGCTTCTGGGACATCACGTTTTCCTGGCCTGGTCAGCCCCACGAGCACACGCGCGACCGGCCGAGGCGCGGGTGTGGATTCCGCTCGTGAGGGGGAATCGAGTATGGGTCGAGCCTAGCGGATCACACGCGGGGGCGCCTGAACGCTCACCGGCTCCAGGCCGCCCACAGCCGCGCGTACTGACCATCCGCCGCGAGCAGATCCGCATGCGACCCGGACTCGATCACGTGCCCGTCCGCCATCACGAGGATCCGGTCGGCGTGCATCGCCTGCGAGAGGCGGTGCGCCACGATGACGGTGGTGCGGCCCTCGGCCACAGCGAGCGCTGCGCGCTCCAGCACCCGCGCACCGGAGGATCCCTCATCGGCGGTCGCCTCGTCCATCACCAGGATCGCCGGGTCCTTCAGCGCGACGCGCGCGAGCGCCAGCTGCTGCGCCTGCTCCGCGCTCAGCCGCTCGCCCTTCTCCCCGACCGCGGTGTCGAGCCGGTGGGGGAGGAGCTCCGCCCAGGAGTCCGCGCCGACGGTTCCCAGCGCCGCCCACAGGTCCTCCTCGCTCGCGTCGGGAGCTGCGAGGCGCAGGTCGTCGGCGAGGGTGCCGTGGAAGACGTGCACGTCCTGGCTGACGATCACTGCATGCGCCCGCACTGCGTCCAGCTGCGCCCGCGAGAGATCGGCGCCGCCGTGGCGCACCGTCCCCTCACTGGGCCGCAGCGTGCCCGCGATGATCGACGCGAGGGTGGACTTCCCCGCACCGGAGGCGCCCACCAGTGCGATCGTCTCGCCCTCCTCGATCGTGAGGTCGATCGGCTCCAGCACGCGCTGCTGCCCGTAGGAGTGCGCGATCCCCGTCAGCTCCACGGACCCGTCGGCCGGCTCTTCCGGCCCGGGGGAGACCGCGGGGTCGATGGAGACGATCACGCCCACCATCCGCATCAGCGACGCCGCCGCCGACTGCGCATCATCCAGGGAGAAGATCAGCGACTGCAGCGGCCACAGCAGGGTCAGAATGTAGATTCCGGCCGACGCCACCACCCCGACCGGCACCCCGACGGAGTTCACCAGGAAGAAGCCCAGGACCAGCACCAGGGTGATCGCCAGCAGCTCCGGCACTGTCATGATCCAGGCCACCGAGATCACCAGGTTCATGATCCGCATCTTCAGCGAATAGGCGGAGCGCGACAGCGCCGCGACATGCCGCGTCTCGCGCTGCTCGATCTCGTAGGCGTGGACCGTCGGCACACCGTTGATGGCGGACAGCAGGCCCTGCGCTCGCGCCCCCAGCGCGATCCGCTCCACCCGGTAGATGCGGTTCGTGCGCGGAAGGAACCAGCGCAGCGCCGCGATGTAGAACGGCAGGATCGCCACCACGACCAGCAGCAGGTACGGCGACAGCATCGCCAGCGCCACCAGCGTGATCGTGATCTGGAAGGTGACGGTGATGATCCACGGGACGATGTTCGTGACGGCCTTCGCGGTGACGGCGACGTCGTCGGCGACACGGGAGAGGGCATCGCCGATCCCGGCCCGCTCCATCGTCTGCGCCGGCAGGTCGAGGGCGCGGTCGATGACGTCCTCGCGCATCCCCGCCAGGAGACGCTGCCCGAGCGCGGACACCTGCGCCTGCCCGAGTGCAGAGCACACCGCCTGCAGCACCCCGACGCCGACCATCACCGCGGCGAGCACCCACACGCCCTCCATGTGGCCGCCCTCGGGCGCGGTCACCACATCGACGACGGTGCCGATGAGGCGAGGCACCGCGGCCCCGGCGATCGCGGCGGCGAGCACCGTCAGTACCATCAGCACGAACGCGAGGCGCATCGACCCCAGGCGCGTCAGCAGGAAGCGAAGGGTCTGCCGGCCGGTCGCGATCGGCAGCAGTTCGGCATGGCGGGACAGCTGCCGGGCGACATCGTCCTCCTCCCGCATCGAGGTGATGAGGTCGAGCTCCCGTTCGCTGGCCTCGTTGGTCGGCATGGTCATCGCTTCACCACCTCCGCATAGTCGTCCCGTTCCATCAGGTCGAAGTGCGTGCCGCTGACCGCACCCGTCGGCGCGAGGAACACCACCCTGTCCGCCTGCACCAGCAGGGACGGGGCGCGCGTGAGGATCAGGGTCAGCCGGTCCGGGACGCGCCGCGCGGCGGCGAGCGCTTCCCCGATGTTCTGCTCGGTCACCGCGTCGACCGCGGTCGTGGGGTCGTGCAGCACCAGCGCCGGCGGATCAGCGGCGACGGCGCGGGCGAGCGCAAGGCGCTGCCGCTGCCCGCCCGACAGGTTCGAGCCGCGGTCCTGGATGCGGGTGTCGAACCCGTCGGACAGGATCCCCAGCAGATCGAGGGCCCCCGCCGCCTCCAGTGCGCTGCGCGCCCACGCGTCCCCGTCGTCGAGGTGGTCGACGCTCTTCTCGGGGGCGCGGGTCGCGAGCTGTTCGCGCAGCGTGCCGTCGAAGAGGTCCACGGTGTGCGGTTCGATCAGCAGGTCCCGTCGGCGCTCCTGCAGCGTGCCCGGCGTGATCGCCTCCCCACCGAGCGACGCCGACGCGTCCCCAGCCGTTCCGGCGAGCGCCGTCAGGACGGTGTGGGCGTCCCGCGCAGTCGGTGCAACAACACCGACGACCTCCCCGTCGGCCACCTCGATGCAGCCGTCCGGCAGCTCCAGGGCGAGGGGGCCGACGCCGTCCCGACGCGGCCCGTTGCCGCGCGTCACCGGCGCCGCTTCGCCAACGGCCGGCGACGCGGCGATCGCCTCGCGGATCACGGGGTCCTCGTGGGTGCGGCCGAAGTCCGCCATCAGGCGGTCGATGCGCTTCGCGGATGTGGAGATCGACGCCCACCACACGGGCACACCGGACAGGCCGTGCATCATTCCCGACATGGTGCGGATCAGCGACACCACCGCGATCAGGGCGCCGACGGTGATAGCGCCGCTGAGCGTCAGAGACGCCGCGAGCACCACCACCGACGCGATCATCAGCGTGGACACCAGGATCATCATCCCGTTGGCGACACCGGAGAACCGAGCGTTCGTCAGCGCCGCCCGCAGCGCGACCCGGGACGACGCCCGGTAGTTGAGCCGGGCCCGGTGCTGCACACCGAGGCCCTGCAGCACCCGCAGGCCGTGCACGAGGTCGGTTGCGGTGGAGGCGGCGTCGGCGGCGCGGGACTGCTGGTCGTCGTACTTGCGGGACAGCACCGGCGTCACCACCCTCAGGCCGACGATCTCCAGCAGGATCCCGATCAGCACCGCCAGCCCCAGCCACGGTGACACGAACGCCATCCACGCGCCGGCGCCGAGCACGGCGATCGCGGCGGGCAGCGCCCACCCGATCATGTCGAAGAAGTCGGGCGCATTGTCGGCGTCGCTTGTCGCGATCGACAGCACCTCACCGGCGGGCCGGTCCACCGGCCGCGAACCGGGGTGCAGCGCCGCGGCGGTCAGCGCGACCCGCAGGTTGTGCTGCTCCGCCATCCGCAGCTGCATCGCCCAGTGGAAGCTGAACGACCATGCCGCCATCGCCACGAGGCGCACCAGCACCGCCAGCGCCGCGAGCTGCAGCAGGAGGGTGAGGTCGCCGCCGAGGATGCCGCGGTCCACGGCGAAGCCGAAGATGATCGGAACGCTCATCTCGAGGGTTTCCGTGACGATGGAGGCGGCGACTGCGGCGGTCACCTTCGCGGGGTGTCGAGCGATGATGGTGCGCAGAGTGCGCACGTGCGCCGCAGTCGGAGAAGTCATGACCTCGATCCAACCGCCCCGGTCGCCTGGTGGCAAGTGGATTTCCCAGCGGCCGGGCTCTGACACAATGGAGGGGCTGACTGCACGATTCGAGGAGGAACCAGTCCATGGCCCAGATCGTCGACGTCTTCGTTGACCCGACCTGCCCGTTCGCCTGGCTGACCAGCCGCTGGGCGCTCAACGCCGCTGAGGTGCGGGACGTCCGGATCCGCTTCCAGCCGATGAGCCTGTCCGTCCTCAACGAAGGACGCGACCTCGACCCCGACTACATGGAGGCGATGCGGAAGGCGTGGGGCCCTGCCCGACTGCAGCTCGCCATCGACGAGCAGCACGGTCAGGACGCCTTCTCCACCTGGTACACCGCCTGGGGCACCCGCTTCCACGTCCAGGACCAGAAGGACGACTACCGCCGCGTCGCCGTCGAGGCGCTCGAGGAGGCCGGCCTGCCGACGGACCTCGCCGATGCGATGGACACCGACACGAACGACGACGCGCTGCGCGCCGCCCAGAAGCGGGCACAGGACCTCGTGGGCGATGACGTCGGCACCCCCGTCATCTCCTTCGGCTCCGGTACCGCCTACTTCGGTCCCGTCCTCTCCCGCGCCCCGCGCGGCGAAGAAGCCGGCCGGCTGCTCGACGCCATGGCCACGATGGCGGAGATCAGCGGCTTCGCGGAGCTCAAGCGCAAGCGCGACCCCCTCGACTTCTCCTGACCCCGTCGGCCCCCACCCCCACCACACCCAAGGAGCACCGTCCATGCAGGTCCACATCGGCACCGACCACGCCGGCTTCGAACTCAAGAACCGCCTGGTCGAGGCACTGAAGGCGAAGGGCCACGAGGTCACCGACCACGGCGCCCACACCTACGACGCCCTCGACGACTACCCGCCGTTCTGCACCGCAGTCGGCGAAGCCGTGGTCGCCGCGCCCGGCAGCTTCGGCATCGTCATCGGCGGCTCCGGCAATGGTGAGCAGATCGCCGCGAACAAGGTGAAGGGCGTGCGCGCCGCCCTCGTCTGGAACGAGGACACCGCCAAGCTCGCCCGCCAGCACAATGATGCGAACGTCATCTCCGTCGGGGCTCGTCAGCACACGGAGGACGAACTGGAGCACCTGATCGACCTCTTCCTCGCCGAGCCGTTCAGCGGCGACGAGCGCCATGTGCGCCGCATCGAGAAGATCGCGACGTTCGAAACCACCGGCGCCTACTGACATGCCCGAAGGCCATTCGATCCATCGACTGGCCCGCGCGATCACAGCCGCATTCGGGGACACCCGGGTGCGGCTGTCGTCGCCGCAGGGCCGGTTCGCGGAGGAGGCGGCCCAGCTGGACGGCTGGCACCTCCACCCGGCCGACGCGTTCGGCAAGCACCTCTTCCTGCCGTTCTCGCCCGACGCGGACACCGACCCCACCCTGTTCGTCCACATCCACCTGGGACTGTACGGGTCGTGGACGTTCGCCGGCGACGAGGACTTCGCGACCGCGCACGCCATCGGCGCACCCCGCAACCGCATCCATGAGGAGGGCACGGACTGGCGGCTGATCCAGCCGGGACAGAACGTGCGCCTGCGCATCACCGGCCACCACGGCCTCGCCGATCTCACCGGCCCGAACCAGTGCCGCATCATCGACTCCGCCGGCCGCGCTGAGGTCACGGCCCGGCTCGGCCCGGACCCGCTGCGCGCTGATGCCGATCCCGACGTGTTCGTGGACGTGGTGAAGCGCTCGCGGACCACGATCGGTGCGCTGCTGATGAACCAGCAGGTCGTCGCCGGCATCGGCAACATCTACCGCGCCGAGCTGCTGTTCAGGGCTCGTCTTGATCCGACCGTGCCAGGCCGAGACCTGTCGCGACCCGCGATTCGCGCGATCTGGGACGACCTGGTGCCGCTGATCCGCTACGGGCGGCGCACCGGCCGCATCGTCACCACGCAGCCGGAGCATCGGGCGATCCACGCCGCGATCCAGGAGCGGTCCGTGCCGACCTACCAGAACGATGACGACCACCCGGATGCGGTGCCGCGGGAGGAGTCGTTCTACGTGTACCACCGGCAGAACCTGCCGTGCCGCATCTGCGATGCGACGATCCGCACCGCGATGGTGCAGGGCCGCACCGTGTTCTGGTGTCCCCGCTGCCAGCGCCGGCGCGTCAACGCCGCCCGTTGGATCCTTGACCATCCCGCCGGCCCGTGGGCCGACCCCGAAGGAGCTGTTTGATGTCGACCCTGATCACCCTGGATGCTGACCTTCCGGAGGGCATCACGATGCATGCCGCTCACATCCGGGACATCGACCCGGTCATGGTGTACCTGCTGGCGAAGCTGAGGCAGGACGTGTTCACGATGGAGCAGGGCGCCACGGACGCGGATCTGGATGGTCGCGAGACTGAGGACGGCACCCGCCTCGTGTGGTGCGAGCGCGTCGGTATTCCGCTGGCGCATCTTCGTGTCCTGGATGATGGCGCGAATCTTCGCATCGGGCGTCTCGCGGTCAGCAAGGACGCGCGGAGGCTGGGCCTGGGCGGCCGCGTGATGCGGGCGGGCCTCGATCTGACGGAGCAGATCGACGCAGACCGCGTGGTGAAGATCGACGCGCAGTCCTACCTGGAGCAGTGGTACCTCGACATGGGCTACGTGACCACGGGCGATCACTTCATGGAAGCCGGCATCGACCACGTGCCGATGGAGTTCCGGCACCGCTGAGGCCGCGTCGCCGCCGCGGGGGTCAGGAGTTGAACAGCTCCGTCATGTCGGTGCGCTGGAAGAATTCGGCGGTGGCGCGGGCCGACGGGTTCCCGGCGTCGAGGTCGGCGCCGCCGTCTTTGAGTGCTCTCACGGTGTCGATGTCGTTCTTGAACACGGCGCCGGCGATGGGGGTCTGACCGCGATCGTTCTGGCGGTCCACGTCGGCCCCGCGTTCGATGAGTTCGCGCACGAGGTCGGTGTGGCCGTGGTAGGCGGCGAGCATGATCATGGTGTCGCCGTTGGCGTTCTGCATATCGAGGGGAGCGCCGGCGTCGAGCGCGGGGCGCAGCAGTTCCAATTCGCCGGCGCGGGCAGCGTCCATGATGGCGTTGGCGAGTTCGATGGCGTCGGCATCTGGCATGGAGTTCTCAGAGAAGTCGGTGTTCACGCATCCCAGCCTATCGGGGCCCATTCATGGGCGCCCGCGTAATCCCGAGTGTCCCCGCTGTCTGCACGCGGGGACGCGGTGAATCCACTGCGAAGGGTCACTGGATCATCCGCATGGTGCGCGGCGGTGGGAGATAGTCGCACGCCGTCATGAATCTTCGGCGCAGCGGGGTGCTGCGGGTCCGCTCGTGTTCCGTCGCCGGAGTGCTGGTGGCTCCGGCCGGACTTCGGTGGATTGGTGCTGCTGGGCTGTAGCTCGGGTAGTGGGTGGTGATGATGCCGACGGTGCTCGCCCACGTCAGACCGTCACCCCTCGGTGTGGGACGGGCCTTGTGGATGTGGTCCGCCTTGGTGAGGTTGTCGGAGGCGTCGAGCGCGGCGCCGTTGCGGATGCTGGTCGGTCCTCCGCAGGTGGCGGGGTGAATGTGGTCAGTGTGGGTGGCGGTGCCGTTGCAATAGGGCGCTTCGCAGATCCCCCCGGCGCGCATGCGGATGAATTCGGCCATGGCGCCGGTGAATCGGCGCTTCTTCTGTTCCATGTGGATGAGCTGCCCGCTTGTGGGGTGGGTGAACAGCCGGCGGATCCAGGCGGTGTCCGGGTTCCTTCGGATCGCGCTGACGAGTTCCTCGAGCGGGACGGGGTTGTAGCCGTCGATCAGTGCGGGCCCGCCCTTGTCCGGCTCGAGCAGCTGCCGGTCCGTCATAACGATGTTGAGGGTGAGACTGGAAGGCGATGCGGGCCGGTCCCCGGTGATGATCTGGGCGAAGGCATCCGCCATCGCCTGATGACGTGTCAATTGGAAACGTTTCATTCCTGTCGTGCCCGCAGCCTGCTGTGATGCGCTGGTTCTGCTGATCGGGTCCCCGTCGGCGCCCCCGATGCCCCCGACGTCAGGGCACGGCTCATTGTTCCGTTCGCGGATGAGCGTGTTCGCGGCGGCTTCGAGTGCGGTGAAGGCACGGTGGGCGTTCAGGCGGGGGAGGACGGCGCGGATGATGCTGGTGCCGTCGTCGGCGTCGTGGATGGTGACGCGCCGATTGTGGTGGGCGCGTCGGGTCCGGTCGCGGAGGACCTGCGGATCCAGTTCGGCTATGCGGCGCCGCGCCTGATTGCGCCACGCACGAGTTCCGGCCGCTGACAGCTGTGCGGCGTCCTCAGCGAGAACGTCATCGAGGCGCTGTTGGTGCTGAAGCGTGGGCGCGAGCGCGGCTTCGCCCGTGATGGCGAGGGCGGATTCGTGGTCGATCCTGCCGGCGGCAACGGCGTCACGCAGCTTCGGCATGGAGGAGTTCATCAGAGCGTGAGCGGCGATGAGACGGCGGGCCCTGTGGTGGGACTGGCGCATCCATGTGCCGATCTCATGGGCGGCGGCCCGAGTCGCGATCTGGCGTTTCGCCAGGGCAGCCGCGGCGGAGTCGCTGGGGTGGGGCGGGTTCTCTGCGACGGTGGCCGCTGTGGCCTGAGCAGCCAGAGAACCCATGAGAAGGGTGATCTGATCACGCGCAGCAGCGACCACGGTGGTGGCGGGTCCGTATTCTTCGGCGTGGGTCAGCGGCTCGGCCATGAGCTCGTCGTGCAGAGTGGAGATCTCCTCAGCGAGAGCGAGCGCAGCGGAATGTATGCGGTCCAGTGTGGGGTTGGTTGAGCGCGGGAGCTCGTGCAGGGGACCGAGATCGATCGCCATCGCTGAGTCGCCTCCTTTCGCTGATAGTCGAGTGGTCCTCCGGCGAGGGAACCGCCGGTCTGTGCTGTGTGGACGTCTGTTCCTTGGGGTTCCGGTCGTGCCGTCAGCGTAGGAGAGGGGTGCGACATTTAAAGTCGGGGGGTCTGTTCCTGCTGGTCAGGGCTGGTTTCTGGCGAATTCTCGCTGTGGAGAAGTGATCGTCCCCAGTGACGGCGTGAGGTCGACGAGGACTGCTAGAGGTCACGGTCTGTCCACAATTTCTGTGATTCATGCCCGCGGGTGCTGGTGAGCTGGTTGGGTCGTGGGCATGACTGTTCCCCTTCCCGAAGGAGACACCGATGTCCCCTCGTGTCCTGCGCCGTTCCTTCAGCACCGCCGCTGCGGCGCTTATGCTCGCATTCAGCGCCGCCGGGTGCGCGTCGAAGGACGAGCCGCCGGTGATCACACCGAAGCCGGAGCCCAGTGCAGGTTCGCCGGCATCGGACGCAGGCGATGATGGCTCAGTCGCATCCGATGGCGGCGGTGGCGCCGCTGCGAAGCCGACGGATGCCGCCATCGACAAGAGCCAGCTCCCGCCGGAGAACCGCGACCTCAAGGCTCCCGATCCCAAGGACTACCCCGGGTTCTACGAGAAGACGGATGAGGGGGCAGGTGCTGTTCTTCTCTATTTCGTTGATGCCATGCATTACTACGAATCGACAGGGGACGACTCTCCTCTCGCCGACGTATACGACGCTGAGCAGTGCACAGGATGCAGGCAGGTCACCAAACATGTGGCAGAAGCGATTGTGGACGGAACCTACTCTGCGCCGACCGAAGCGCAGATCCAGGAGCACTATGTCAAGCACAATAAGGACCGCGTGCTGGCTTACGTGGAATATGGAGTCCCGTCCCGGAAATTTCTTTCGGGCGCAAAAGCCGGGGAGAATCGGCCTGCGCTGACCGTTAAACTTGCCGCCCTTGTTGAATGGAACGGGGAACATTGGGTCATCCTCGGACTCAACGCCGAGAACGAAAAAGGCTAAGCATGAGAACTCGAATGATTGCTGGACTCATGGCCGCATACTGGATGTGCAGTACCGCGACCGTCGCCTATGCAGGTAACTCCGATGACAACTATTGGGGTGCTACAGACGGTGACCAGAGCTTTCTCGTTGAAGCAGAGTCAGTTCCGTCGGGCCGGACAGATGCGGGGGCACCATTCGCAGTCTCGCGACCTAAGCATGGCAGCAAACCGCGATCACGCACTCCTGGCGGGCCGTCTGTGAAACGCCCCGCGAAGCAAACGGTCCGGAAGCCTCCGCGGTTCATCTCGTTGCAGAGCTCGATCGAAGGTGAAGGGTGCATCCCCGGCGCAGTCGCGTCGTGCGGTGTTGGGGAACTGACCTGTCTCGAGGATTCGGCGACCGGTGCACAGTCCGTCGCCTACCGCCGGCGCGGATCACCAGTACCCGAAGGGATGCGCCCGTGCACCGCGAAACCGGCTGAGCCGGCGAAACCCGCTGCACAGGAAGCCGAGGCAATGCCGACGGTGCAGGCGAACGCGACCGGGTTCGGTGAACTGGTCATCACGCCGCCCACAGGCATGCGGGCGCCCGGTTTCGACTACGTTCCGGTGCGGATCCCGATCACGTACTGGGCTAAGGGCGACGAGGTGCAGACGCACACCCAGACCATCCTCGGCCACGAAGTGACGATCACTGCGCGCGCTGAGTCCTATGAATGGGACCTCGGCGACGGCAACACCCTCACCACCACGTTCCCGGGTGGGGCGCCGACGAAGAAGGGGCCGGGCGCGATCTTCCATTACTACCGGTTCCAGGGCTGGTACCAGGTCACGATCCGCACCACCTACTCCGGCAGCTATTCCATCGACGGCGGTGAGGAGATCCCGATCGACGGCACGGTCACGCTCGATTCCGACCCTGGCTGGTTCTATTCGAAGTCGCTGCGGGCCCGTCTGACGGGTGAGAACTATGAGGCGAAGCCGATCGAGGTGCCGCCGCGCACCGCTGAGAACCTCGGCCGGAAGGATCCGGCCGCTGAGCATCGCGACCTGACCGAGGCCATGAACGACCGTGCCGAGAAGAAGCGCCTCGACCGAATCCGCGAACGCGGTGCCCGGCGCAGATGAGCCGGCGGCGGCTCCACCGGATCAGCCGAGCAGGAGGCGCACAGCGAGCGGAACGAAAGCGAAGACCAGCACCAGCACCAGCCCCACCGCGTCGATCCGATGGAACCGCGAGCGGTGTGCCCAGGTGCGGTCCTTCGCCTCCGCGAAGCCACGTGCATCCATCGCCACAGCCTGAGTCTCCGCACCCCGCAGTGTCCACACCAGCAGGGTGAGGGTCGCCCCCGCATACAGCTTCACCGGGTTGCGCCGGTGAATGCCGCGCACCCGTCGGATCAGCAGGATCTCCGACCATTGGGCCCGGATGTGCCCCACCCGGACCAGCCCCGCGGTCATCGCCGCCATCGCCCGCGCAGGCATCCGCAGATGCTGGGCGAGCGCCTGCCCGAGCCGCGTCGGATCCACAGCCTCCGCCAGCACAGCACCCGGGGCCACGAACGCGAACAGGCGCAGCGCCTCCGAGGCGGCGAGCGCCCACGTCGCCGCCTCACCCCAGGGCCGGCCGGACAGAAGCAACGTCGACCAGGCGAGGGACAGCGCCGCCAACGACACCGGCAGCAGGCGCAGCCCCAGCCGTTTCGGCGTCCGCGCCGCGAGCGGCACCACCAGCAGCGTCAACGATGCCGCCACCGCACCCACCAGCAGTGAATCCACAGCGAAGGACCCGATCGCCGCAGCCAGCGCCACGGCGATGATGACCAGGGGATTCATGCCGTCGGCGGGTACCACCGGCGAGCGGCGCACCCGCGGAATCGGCGCGGAGGCAGCCCCGTCGGCCGGCCGGCGATGCATATCGGAGCGGGAGGCCGACGGGACCAGCGGCACCTCCCGCTCCGCCTCCGCGACCAGACCCGGATCGTGCGTGGCCGCGATGACGGCGACCCCGGCGTCGCGCTGGGCGCGGATCATGTCCAGCACGTCACGGCGGGCGAGGGGGTCGAGCCCCACCGTCGGCTCATCGAGCAGGAGAACGGGTCGGTTCGATGCCGTGGCGGCGGCGAACGCGAGGCGTCGCTGCTCCCCGCCCGACAGGGTGAACGGATTCGCCTGCGCCAGGTGGCCGATCCGCACCTGCTCCAGGGCAGCACGTGCCGCCTCCTCGGTGACGCCGGGCGTCGCCATCGCCTCGCCGAGAACTGTCGACGCGCAGAACGAGATCTCCGGATTCTGCGGTAGGAAGGAGCACGGCCCCTCGTCGATGAGGCGGCGCAGCAGGGTGGACTTCCCAACGCCGCTCGGGCCGGTCAGCACCACCAGGTCGCCGGGATGAGCAGTGACGTGGACGGTCTCAGCGAGAAGATCGGATTCAGCGAGGGCGCCGTTGACGTCCAGGACAGGGGCCGATGAGTGCGCGGCGGGCCGGTCGTGAAGAGCAGATGCCGCCGGAGGAGAGGCAGGCGAGGCTGGGGCGGGAGGAGCACTGCACGGCTCGATCGCGAGACCGAGCTCGCACAGCAGCTCCGGCTGGTGCAGGTCGATCCGCTCCGGTGTGTCGTCCGCGAGGATGCGGCCGCCCGGACCGAGGACGATCACGCGGTCCATCTCATCCCACCAGGCGTCCAGGCGGTGATCCGCGATGACGAGGGTGCGCCCGGTGGCGTCGGCGGCGGAGAGGATGGAGGCGCGGATTTCGCGGGCCGTCGCCTCATCCACCATCGACAGCGGCTCATCCATCAGCATCACCGCACTGGTCACCGCGAGAGTACCCGCGAGCGACAGGCGCTGCTGCTGGCCGCCGGACAGGGCGAACGGGTCGGTGTGCAACGGCGCATCGAACTGCGCGAGGGCGCGCGCCCGCTCCACCGTCTCCGGCATGTCCGCGGGCGGCACCTGTTCGTTCTCCGGTGCGAAGGCGATGTCGAGCCCGGCGTTCGCGGCGACGATCGCGTGCGCCGGGTTCTGCACCATGAGGGCGCGGCGGGACGCGTCCGCAGGCTCGGGCGGCACCTCACCGGTGGTGTCCCCGTCGGCCAGGAGGCCCGCGAGGGCCCGCAGCAGGGTCGATTTGCCGGACCCCGACGCGCCCGCCAGCAGCACACGCTGCCCAGCGGGGATGCTGAGCGTGACATCGGTGAGCGTGGGGGAGCGGCGGCCCACCGGGGTGAAGGTGAGGCCGCGCAGTGCGAGGGCGGAATCGGTCGGGGTCACGGCGGCGGGCATGTCAGACCGCGGTGCGCTCGGCGTGCTCCCGTCCGGGAGCGAAGCGGTTGATCGCACCGGTGGATGCCAGCAGACGGGTCAGCAGAAGGCCCAGCCCAGCGGTCAGGACCAGCCCGGAGATCAGGAAGAACACCAGGTACATGCCCTTGAAGAACACGTCCCACTCGGGGAAGTACGCGATGATCTCGTAGATCCATTCGAAGAACACCGACAGGCATGCGCCGAGGGCGGCGGGTGCCCAGCCGAAGCGGCGGTAGCCGAACACGGCGAACCCGATCTCCATGCCGAGGCCCTGAGCAGCGCCGGAGATGACGGCGCCGATGCCGAAGTGGGAGCCGAGCAGGGCCTCCAGGATCGCGGCGATCATCTCCGCGCCGAGCGCGGCGCCCGGTTTGCGGACGATCAGCAGCGCGAGGATCGCCGGCAGGCACCAGATGCCCGTCAGGATGCCTTCGGCGGGGCGGAACAGCGCCGTGACCGGACCGATCGCGGTGTAGAACAGGGAATATCCCATGAAGGCCACACCGAAGGCGACGCCGATCAGCACCGTGACGAGGATGTCGATGGTGCGCCAGCCGCGCTCGGGGGCGGTGGGGGTGGTGGTCATCGTGGTCTCCTTTCCCAGCGGAAAGGGCCGGTGGGTGCGCTGTTCGCCGCCACCGGGAGATCGTCCCGACTTCCTTCGCCGGTGCTAACCGGATCAGGTTCGAGGGTCTGCGCGCCTGCGCACTCTCAGCACCGCTCGGTGCTCCCCTGTCTGACAATGACGGCCACGAGTGTAGGCGCTCCCGGCGGGAGGGGGCCAATCGGCGGGGCCGACGGGTTCAGCGCTTCGCCCGGATCACCTGCGCGAGCGTGTGCGCCGCCGCGTCCGGGTCGACGGGGGACAGCAGGAAGCTGCGGCCCCGATGCCCGACCACTTCGACGATCCGCCCGCCCTTGGTGACGGCGCATTCGGCGTCCTGCCGCTCGTCGACCGCTGTCAAACGGCGCAGGCCGTCGACCTCCTCGATGGCGGACATCTGGGCGCGCAGCACGCGGCCGCGCCGCAGACCGAAGCCGCCCACCTGGGTGCCGACCTGGTCGCCGGGGATGCGGCGGATCTGTACGGTGCGGAACTCCTCTGCGGGCCAGGTGCGGGCGGGCCAGAAGCCGCCGCGCGACACGGTGATCCCCTCGGGGTCCACGATGAAGGTGAGGGACTGGTTCATCCATTCCCGCACCGCCAGCGCCGTGAACAGCACGATGAACGCGGCCGCGACGAGGAGCGCCTCGGCGCCCCGCATCCACAGCACCAGGGGGACCGCGACCAGGGCGATCACCAGCGGTGCTGCGATGCGGGTCCAGCCGACGGGGCCGGGGGTGATCCGGCCCTTGTGGAACAGGTTCTTGCTCACCAGATCGACACGCGCTTCTCAGGAGCGAGGAACAAGGAATCGGACTCCGTGACGCCGAACGCGTCATGGAACTCGTCCATGTGCCGCACCACGCCGTTGGTGCGGAACTCGGCGGGCGAGTGCGGGTCGATCGCGAGACGACGGATCGCCTCGGCTTCGCGGTACTTGGCGCGCCAGATGACCGCCCAGGCGAGGAAGACCCGCTGGATGCCTGTGAATCCGTCGGCCCCCGTCTCGTCGGCGGTGTCGCCGGCGAGGTGGCGGTAGGCGTCCAGGGCGATCGAGAGTCCGCCGAGGTCGCCGATGTTCTCACCGATGGTGAAGGCGCCGTTGACGGTGTGCTCGTCGTCGAGGTCGCGCGGGGACATCGCGGAGTAGTCGTCGATGAGGGCGCGGGTGCGGTTCTCGAACTCCGTGCGGTCCTCCTCCGTCCACCAGGAGCGGAGGTTGCCTCGTCCGTCGTACTTGGATCCCTGGTCGTCGAATCCGTGGCCGATCTCGTGGCCGATGACGGCACCGATTCCGCCGAAGTTGACGGCGTCGTCGGCGTCCATGTCGAAGTACGGGGCCTGGAGGATGGCGGCGGGGAACACGATCTCGTTCGCACCCGGGTTGTAGTAGGCGTTGACCGTCTGCGGGGTCATGTGCCACTCGTCCGGGTCCACCGGCTGGGCGAGCTTCGCCATCTGGTGGGCGTGCTCATGGCGGGCGACGGCAAGGCGCTGATGCAGCAGGGAACGGTCGTCGATCTCCAGCTCGTCGTAGCGGCGCCACGTCGCCGGGTAGCCGATCTTCGGCGTGAACTGCGTGAGCTTCTCCAGGGCCTTCTCGCGGGTTGCGGGGGTCATCCACTCCAGATCGGTGATGGAGCGGCGGTAGGCGTCGATGAGGGCGTCCACCAGTTCCTCCATCCGCTGCTTCGCCTCCGGCGGGAAGTGCTCGGCCACGTACATCTCACCGATCGCCTCACCGAGAGCGTCCTCCACGAATGCGACGCCGCGCTTCCACCGCTCCTTCAGCTGCGGGACACCGGTCAGGGTGGTGCCGAAGAACTCGTGGTGCGCGGCGACGAACTCATCCGACAGATACGGCGCGGATGCGACGACGAAGTGCAGCGCCAGCCACGCGCGCAGGTTCTCCAGCGGTTCGTCCGCCCACAGTGTGCTGACGCCCTGCAGGTACTCCGGCTGGCCGACGTTGACGTCGGACAGCTCGGCGAGGTCGACGCCGAGACCGCTGAAGTGGGCATCCCAGTCGAAGGCGGGGAATGCGGCGGCGCGCTGATCGGCGTCCATCCGGTTCGTGGACTTCTCGCGGTCCCGCAGGCGCACCACGTCGACGTGGTGAGCGGCGATCCGCTTCTCCAGGTCGACCACGGTCTCGGCGAGGGCACGGGCGTCACCGTCGGGCAGGCCGGCGCGGCCCGGCAGGGATGAGAGGTCGGCGAAGCGGGCGAGGACATCGGTGTACGCCTCGACGATCGGGGCGTACTGCTCCTGGCGGTAGAAGGACTCGTCGGGCAGGCCGAGGCCGGACTGGAACACCTGCGCCTGGTTGCGGGAGGAGTCGTCGGCGTCGTGCCACACTCCGACCGCGATGACGGCGGTGGCGGACTCGGGGCGGGCGGCGACCTCGGTGAGGGCCGAGCGGGAGTCAGCAGCGAGGATGCGGCCGACGAACTCCTCCAGCGGCTCGGCGCCGGCGCGGTTGGCCGCGTCCTCATCCATGAACTGGGTGAACAGGGCGCCCACCTTGTCGGCATCGGACTCGATGGTTCCGCGGTCGGCCTGGTCGGCGGCGAGCCGCTGGGCGAGGGCGTGGACGCGCTCCTCGGAGAGGTCCCGGAGGCGGGTGAATTCGCTGTCGCCGGACTTGTCCTCTGCGATCTCGTGGGCGGCGAGCCAGGCGCCGTTGACGTGGCCGAACAGGTCGTCCTGGATGCGGATGGAGGGGTCCCGCTGGGACAGGTCGAGACCGGACGTGGGCGTGCTCATGCACTCTCTCCTTCGTGGGGTGGGATGCAGTGACCCACGCTACCAGCGGTGAGAGGCCGAGATCACACGCCGATCGTCGCGGGCACGAGCACGAGTGCGATCGCCAGCAGGAGGGTGAGCACGGAGATGACGATCGGGGCGTACAGCCACGGTGAGCGGGCGCGCCTCTCAGCGCTGTAGCGCTGCACCACCAGGGTGGAGAACCCGGAGGCGACCGACAGGATGAACGCCGCGCCGGCCATGATCGGGGCGGCGGCCACGAGGACGGTGGCGGCGAGCTGGAAGATCAGCACGGCGGCGATGTCCACGAAGCGCATGGTCATGGCGCGGCGCACCGACAGCTTGTCGTTGAGGACGGACAGCACCGTGTTCTTCGACCAGTCGCCGGGGCGGAGGATCCGTCGGCGGCTCATCACCAGCTGGGCGGTGGTCAGCACCGCCCACACGGTCATCGCGCCCACGCCGATCCACAGGCCGAGCGGGCCGGGGCCCTCGCCGACGAACAGGACGAGGCCGAGCAGCACCACCGCGAGGCGCAGCGCCTCCTCGAAGCCGACGCGCGCCACCAGCAGCACGGGGGAGTTCGCGAGGTCGCCCGCGACTCGGCTCGCCACGGCGCTGAGCGCGATGAGGGAGGCGAGGTGGCCCAGGCCCATGCCGATGCCGAGCAGGAGCACGAGCGGGCTGGACGGGGTGAGGATGAGGGAGCCGGCGATCAGCACGATCGCGAGGGCGGGCACTGCGAGGGAGAGGACCGCGAAGCCCTTGCCGAGGCCCTGCACCACGTCCGAACCGGTCGGCCCGTGGTCGTGGTCGCTGCCGCAGGAGCAGGCGTTCGTCGCGGGGTCCACGGTGTGGTCGGCGGCGGTGTTGGCTGACACGGATTCTCCTTCTTGCAGGTCGGCGTTCAGGATACCGTCGGGATGCGGTGGCTCTCGAGAGGTGCCGACGGGGCTGTGAGGCTTTCGTCAGCGGTCGACGTGAACTCCATGTCTTTTCGGATCGAATTCCCTGCGGCCGCGGAGCCTTCTGTGGGACGATTGCCCTGATCAGCAGGGGTGCCGACGGCGACGGAGCCGCGGCCGTCTCGCCGCTGATGCCCTCGCAGGTCGACACCAGGAAGGAGCGCCGTGACGCCCAGTGAGCTCACCGAGGAGCTGCGGGAACGCACCCTCGGCTCCATCCTGACCGCCGCCACCGGCGACGCTCTCGGAGCTCCCTACGAGTTCCAGCCGCCCATCTCCTCCTCCGAGGACGTCGACATGATCGGCGGCGGCATGCTGAACTGGGAACCGGGGGAATGGACCGACGACACCTCCATGAGCGTGGTGATCCTCGGAGTGGCTGCCGATCCGAAGATCGGCCCGGACCTCACCAGCACGGAGGCCCTCGACCAGATCGCCGCCGGCTGGTACCGCTGGTCGCTGAACACCCCCGACATCGGGGTGCTCACGTCGAAGGTCATCACCCGCGCTGTGGAGAACGCCTCCTCCGACGGCCGCGCCGTCCCGAGCGCCCACGACTTCCGCTGCTCCGCCCAGTCGATCTACGACACCGACGGGCAGGGAGCCGGCAACGGCGCCCTCATGCGCACCTACGCCGTGGTCACCACCTGCCTGTTCACGCCGAAGGAGCACCTGACGCGCTCCGTTCTGGCCGTGAGCTCGCTGACCCACGTGGACCCGGAGACCGACGACGCGGGCGTCATCTGGGCGCACGCCATCCGCCACGGCATCCTCACCGGGGAGCTCAACCTGCACGCGGGGATCGACCAGATCCCCGAGGAGCGGCGCACTCTGTGGCTGAAGCGGATCGACGACGCCGCGAGCGCCCCCAGCACCTTCTTCAACCGCAACGGCTGGGTGGTGCATGCGCTGCAGGCCGCGTGCTCCGCGATCTTCGCCGCCGGGGACGTGCCGGAGGACAAGTATGAGCAGCGCGCCTACGTCTCGACTGTGCTCGACAACGCGGTCCGCGCCGGCTTCGACACCGACACCGTCGCCTGCATCGCCGGTTCCCTCGTGGGAGCAGTGCTCGGCTCACGGGCGGTCGACCCGATGTGGCTGCGGCGCGTGCACGGCTGGCCCGAGTACACGGCGCGGGACCTCGAGGAGCTGATGGACCACATCCTCGCCCTGCAGACCACGACCTGACACCAGAAGGCCCCCGCTGATGCGGGGGCCTTCTGCGTGCGGGGCCGATCCGGCGGCAGGTCAGTCCGCGGCGGCGAGGGCCTCAGCGGGGGAGACCTTCGCGGCGGACCGCGCCGGGATCACCGAGGCGAGCAGACCCGCGAGGATCGCCAGCACGACAACGGCCAGCAGGGTCACCCACGGGATGCCGATGACGAACGGGACGCTCGCCGGCACCACGGTGCGGGCGCCGACCACTCCGAACACGGTTCCGAGCAGGAGGCCGATCGCGGCGCCGACCAGGGCCATGATGACGCCCTCCCAGGCGAGCATCGCCCGGATCTGTCCCTTCGAGGTGCCGAGAGCGCGCAGCAGGGCGTTCTCGCCGCGTCGCTCCACCACGCTGAGCGAGAGCGTGTTCATCACCCCGACCAGAGCCACGAGGACCGCAACAGCCAGCATGCCGGTGGCGAACATCAGCAGTCCGTTGACGGCGGTGGTGAACATGTCGCGCTGAACACCCGGCATGTCCAGTCCCAGACCCGCGGGGTTCTCCTCATCGGCGCCGTCGTCACCGTCCTGGGCCTGCGGGCCGAGGACGGAGCCGACCTCCGTCAGTATGGTGGGCGCATCCGTCTGCTTCCGCTGCGGATCCGAGCGCTCCGCGAGCCGCGCAGCCACCGCCGTTTCGGGCGAGGTCGAGAAGTGCTGGACGGTCTCCTCGGTGGTGAGCGTGAGGCTGAGCGACTCGTTCACGCGGACCCTGACCTTCGTGCCGTCGGGTGCGGTGAGGGTGTCGCCGTCCTTCAGACCGAAGCTCTCCGCGCGGTCCTTGCCGACGAGGACCTCGTTGTCGCGGACGTCGTCGGCGAGGCCGTCGAGGACGCTGACGCGCTCGATCTCATCCCGGTCGAAGCCGAGGATGGTCATCATCTCGCCGTTCGGCGCCTTCACATCGACGCTGACGCCCTGCACCGCGGTCTCGACTCCGTCGACCGCCTGGGTCCGCTTCGCACTGGAGTCCGTGAAGGCGGCCGAGGAGGCGATCACGTCGAACGGGGAGGAGGAGTTCAGCTCGGTGATCAGGGTGCGCTCCGCGGTGTTCGCGCCCACGCTCATCGTCGCCATCAGCGTGGTGCCGATGACCAGGGCGGTGATGGTGGCGGCGCTGCGGCGCGGGTGCCTGCCGGCGTTCAGAGCGGCGAACCGTCCGGGAACGCCGCCGATGCGACCGAGCACTGCGCGGAACAGGCGCATGATGGCGGGCACCACGACCAGCACACCGGCGATGACGCCGATCATCATGACGATGGTGCCGAGGATCGCCACGAGCATCGGCACCGCGGTGACAGCCGCATCGGGCGAATCGTTGCGCAGGGCCAGGAACCAGCCGGCGGCGAGCAGGGCCGCGCCCGCTGCGACGAGCAGCGCGGCGACGAACGTGCGGATCACCCCCGCGCCCTTGCCGGCCGCCGCTTCGATCGGGCGCAGCGCCTCCACGGGTCGCACCTTCGTGGCGGAGATCGCCGGGACGAGCCCCGCGGCCACCGTCAGCAGAACGCCCAGCACGATCGGGACGATGATCGCGAGGATGGACAGGGGCGGCAGCGGCGGGAACGCGGTGGAGGAGGTGATGCGCAGCAGGTTCAGCGCACCGGTGCCGGCCAGGTACGCGAGCACCACGCCGATGACGGCGCCGACGAGGCCGACGAGGGCGGAGTCCTTCAGCACGAGCCGCACCACCTGGCCGCGGGTGGCGCCGAGTGCGCGCAGCAGCGCGAAGGAACGGCGGCGCTGCGCAACGGTCACGGCGAACGTATTCGCCACCACCAGAGCGGCGGTCACCACGGCGATCGCGACGAACGAGCCGAGCGCCACGGTCAGGGACGCGACCATGACGAGCACGGCGGAGTTCATGTCCTTGATGACCTGCTCGGTGGTGGTGGCGTCGAACCCGTCGGCCTGCAGCTGCTTCACCACCTGGGCCGGGTCGGTGCCGTCCTCGACCTGGGCGTAGATCGCGGGGCCGCCGAACTCCACGGGGTCCCCGGCGAGGGTCGCTGCGCCCTCGCTGGTCATCACCAGCGGGGAGGCGCCGAGCAGGGCGCTCTTGGGGGTGTCCTGGATACCGGCGACCGTGAGGCGGACCGGCTTGCCGTCGGTCACCTTCTGCAGCACCAGCTCATCGCCCACCGCGAGGTCGTTGTCCTCGGCGATGGCGGTGTCGATGAGGACCTCGGACGGCGAGGACGGCATCGACCCGGAGTTCAGGCGCGTGTCGCTGTCGGCGCCGGGAGGCGCGACCTGCACATCGACGAACGCCCCGGGAGTGGCGAACGGGTTCTGATCGTCGATCTTCGACTCATCGGCGACGAGCTTGCCCAGCAGGTTCTCCGGCACCGGCCAGGCGGCCCTGACCCCATCGGTCTTCTCGACATCGGCGGGCGCGATCTGGCCGGCCACGCCGGTCTCGTCGTCGACCGTGGGCTGGACGATCACGTCGGTGCCGGCGTACTGGCCCTCCACCTGAGCGGTGATGATGCCGGACACGAACGTGATCGCGAGGATCACAAGGGACACGAACGCGGTGGCGAGGGTGACGGTGACGACTGCTGCGGCCTGCCGGTGCGCGGGCTGCAGACGCAGACGACTGCGCTTCATGACGGCGGCTCCTCTCACTTCGTCGCGGCCGATGCGTGCGGCACGGCCTCGTCGGCGATGATGCGGCCGTCGGCCAGGGTGATGATGCGGTCGGCGCGCTCAGCGGCGTCGCGCTCATGCGTGACCATGACGACGGTCTGGCCGAACTCCTCCACGCTGGTGCGCAGGAAGTCCAGCACCTCATCGGTGGTGGCGGAGTCGAGGTTGCCGGTGGGCTCATCGGCGAACAGCACCGACGGGCGGGTCACCAGTGCGCGGGCGATCGCGGTGCGCTGCACCTGACCGCCGGACATCTGGCTCGGCAGGTGGGTGAGGCGCTCGCGCAGACCGAACCGGTCCACCACGGTGTCCATCCAGGCGCGGTCCGGCTTCTGCCCCGCCAGCTCCAGCGGCAGCAGGATGTTCTGCTCACAGGTCAGCATCGGCAGCAGGTTGAACGACTGGAACACGAAGCCGACGCGCTCGCGGCGCAGCTTCGTGAGCTGCGAGTCGCTGAGGCCGGTGATGTCGATGCCGTCGATGACGACGCTGCCGGTGTCGAGGCGGTCGAGTCCGGCGAGCATGTGCAGCAGGGTCGACTTGCCGGAGCCGGACGCGCCCATGATGGCGGTGAAGCACCCCCGCTCGATCCGGAGGGTGACGTCGTCGAGGGCGCGGACCTCGGCATCGCCCTCGCCGTAGGACTTCCGCAGTCCGGTGGCGGTCACCTGAGCGGTGGGGGAGGCATCGGCCGACGGGTCCGGCGCGTTCACTGGTGCAGTCGAGGACATGGCGTTTCCTTCGCTCGGGGAATCGGTTCACCACGATCATCCGCCGCGGCGGTTCCCTGCGGCATCAATCGCTGGGAGCGACCCGAAGATGCCCGGTCATCCGATGGTTGTAGCTGTCAGTACGCTGGGAGCATGACGGACGAAACGTTCAGCGCCGCCGAGCGCGCAGCCATGACGCAAGCAGCCGCCGAGCGGAAGGCTTTTGCGGCCGCCGCGAAGAAGGGCGGGACCCGCGCGGGGAGGGCCGCGGCGAAGCGCGCCGCGGAGCTGACCGCCTGCACCGACGCGATCGCCGCCCTGCCGGAGAGCGACCGCGCCATCGCCGAAGCCGTCCACGAGATCGTGTTCGCCGAGGTCGAGGACGTGCGCGCCAAGACCTGGTACGGGTTCCCCGCCTACCACCTCGACGGGCCCGTGATCGCGTTCGTGCAGCCCGCCTCGAAGTTCGGCACCCGCTACTGCACGCTCGGCTTCAACGACGGCGCCCAGCTCGACGACGGCGCGATGTGGCCCACTTCCTTCGCCGTCCTCGAGGTGAACGATGAGGTGCGCGAGCGCATCACCGCTCAGGTGCGCACCGCCTTCGGCGCGTGAGCGCGGCAACCGCCCCGGTGGGGACAGCACCGGTGGGCGCATCCGGTCGGGCGAGGCGGGCCGTCGCCGGCGGCATCGTCGGCAACCTCATCGACCAGCTGCACATCTTCGTGCCGGTGGTGGCGCTCGCCCCGGCGCTGCCCACCCTGATTGGGTCGGACCGCATCGAGCTCGCCGCCGCGCTCGTCATGGCCGCCACACTGATCGGCCGCCCCGTCGGCGCCGCCGTGTTCGGCAGCATCGCCGACCGCGTCTCCCGCACCGCCACCACCCAGATCGCGATCGGCGGCACCGCGCTCTGCTCGCTGCTGATCGCCCTCGTGCCCGGACACGCCACCCTCGGGGTGGGGACACTGGTCGCGCTGATCGCGCTGCGCTTCCTGCTCGGCATCGCCATCGCCGGCGAGTACAGCGCCGCGATCCCACTGGCGATGGAATGGTCCGCGCCGCGCCGACGCGGCCTGAACTCGGGCCTCATCATGGCGATGGCGCCGCTGGCCCAGGCCGGGATCGCGGCGTTCACCGCCCTCGCCCTGCAGGGCCTGGGACCGGATGCCTACGCCCAGTGGGGGTGGCGGATCATCTTCCTGATCGCCTCCGCGCTCAGCGTCGGCATGCTGATCTTCTACCGGCGCCATGTGGTGGACGCCGCGGCGTCGACATCGGCTGAGGCAGCGGCGCGGACGCGGCTGTGGGACGTCGTGGCGGGCCGGTGGGCGAAGCCCTTCTGGCAGCTCTTCGCCCTCATGACCGGACTGTGGCTGATGACCCAGATGACCGTCATCGTCATCGTCGGCCGGCTCAGTGCATCGGACGGGCCCGGACTCGACGCGGATGACACCGCACTGATCATGCTCGCCGCTTCCATCGCGCAAGCTGCGGTGATGGCGGTCGCGGGTCATGCGTCCACACTGCTGGGGCGCCGCCGCTTCCTGACGCTGTGGGGCGTCGGTTCGGCGGTGCTGGCACCGGCCGTGTGGATGTGGGCAATGGGCACGGGCACGCTGGGCGCGGCGCTGGCGCCGGTGGTCCTGCTGCAGATGGTGACGGTCCCGGTGTACGGCCCGATGGGCGCCTACATCTCCGAATCGTTCTCCGCAGCGGTCCGCTCCCGCGGCTACGGCACCGCCTATTCGGCGTCGATCGTGCTGCCATCCCTGACGATGCTGTACATGCCGCTGCTCGACCGCGCTCTGGGGCCACTGGTGGCGCCGGCCGTCGTGCTCGGCGCGGCCGGACTGCTGGTGGCGGCCGCCGCGCTCGCCGGACCGGCCGCCCGCCGGGAGGAGGAGCCGCTCAGCTGAGGCGCACCCGTCGGCCCTGGTGGAACGCGACCGCCGCACCCACGAGGCCGCCCACGACGGTGACCAGCAGACCGATCCTCAGACCCGCCGACACCGACACCAGGCCGATGATCGGCGACGTCGCGAGCATCCCGATCCGCATCGACCACGACAGCACCGCGACACCGGTGCCGTGCCGGAGGCCGGGGATCGCGTCGGCGCCGGCGAGCGCAGCCGGCACGAGCGGGCCGCATCCCAGCCCCATCAGCATGAATCCGGCGATGCCGACGACCGGGGCCGAGGCGAGCGCAGCGGTCGCACCGCCCGCGGCGATCAGCACGCCGCCACCGACGGCAGCCGCATGCATGCCGAATCGGCTGCTGATCGGATCGGTCGCGAAGCGCCCCACCACCTGCGCGGTGAGCGTCAGGGTGAAGGCGAGTCCGGCGACGCCGGGGGAGGCGCCGAGTTCGCGGCCGGTGAACAGTGCGGACCAGTTGTTCGCGACGTCCTCCACCATCGTCCCGGCGATCGCCAGCAGCGACAGGGCCAGCAGGGTGATCACCGCGGGCCCCGCAGGACGGCGCGTCGATGCGGCACCGGCCGGCGCGTCCTCGGCGTCGGCGTCGCGCACGAAGCGCTCAGGGGTGCGGGCTGCGGCCGCGGCCGCCACCACCACGAGCACCCAGATGCACGAGTTGATGCCCATGTGCACCAGCAGGGGGACGGAGGCGGCGGCCGCCCAGGTGCCGATCGCGCCGCCCGCAGCGGCGCCGATGGACCAGGCGGCGTGCAGGGAGCCGAGAATGGTGGACCCCTTCCAGCGCTGCACGGCGAGGCCCTGCAGGTTCTGCGCCGTGTCGACGACGGCGTCGGCGGCGCCAGCGGCCATCATGGCGAGGACGAACAGCGCGGCCGTCGGCGCGCCCGCCGCAGCAGTGACCAGGCCGCCCACCAGGATCGAGCCGGCGACCATCGTGGGCAGCGCGCCGGCCCGGCGGATCACCGCTCCAGCCGCCGGCGCGGCGATCAGCGCACCGATCGCGGTGGCGATGACGACGAACCCGAACGCGTGGTCATCCAGCGCGAAGCGGTCCTTCACCTCCGGCAGGCGCGGCATCAGCGAGGCGAGCAGCGCCCCGTTGGTGAGGAACTGAGCGGAGATGCCCAGGCGGGCCAGAGACGGCGAGGGGGTGAACATCCCGCCACGCTCCCACGGAACCGTGCGACTCAGCCATCCCCGTCCACGTAGGATCACACTGTGCTGATCAGCCCCGTCACCATCGCTCCGCTGAGCATCGACACCCTCCTCCCGTTCGCCGCCGCGCACCCCGACTGGGCCGAGGCGGCCCCGTACTGGATTCTGCTGCAGGACGCCGGGCGCTCCCGCGTCCTCGTGGCGCACGACCCGGGACCCGTCGGCATGGTGGAGATCGTGACCGCGGGGGCGGTGCCGCTCCTCCGCCACCTGGAGGTGCTGGCGGCGCACCAGGGCCGCGGCATCGGCACGCAGCTGCTCGCCGCTGCGGAGGCCGCGATCGCTGCGGAGGCCGAGCTCGCCGCCGCCGGTGCGATCCGCCTGCAGGTCGCCGCGGACAACCTGAGCGCCGCCGCGCTGTACCAGCGCTGCGGATACGTGGACACGGGCAGGAGGACCGCGGCGGAGGGAGAGCAGCAGCTGATCCTGGAGAAGCCGAGCGCCCACCCGGCGGTGCCGTGATGGCGGCCGTGGAATCCTCTGATCTTCGGCGGCGCCTCGGCATGGTCGACGCCGTCACCATCGGCCTCGGCTCCATGATCGGTGCGGGGATCTTCGCCGCGCTCGCTCCGGCCGCCGCCAGCGCCGGGAGCGGCCTGCTGATCGCGCTGGCGATCGCGGCCGTCATCGCCTACGCCAATGCCACCTCAACAGCGCGCCTCGCCGCGCTCCACCCGCGTGCGGGCGGCGCCTACGTGTACGGCACTGAGCGGCTCGGAGCACTGCCCGGCTTCCTCGCCGGCTGGTGCTTCCTCATCGGCAAGAGCGCCTCGGCCGCCGCGATGGCCCTCACCATCGGCTCGGCCATCGCTCCCGATGCCGCCCGGCCCATCGCGGCCGCGGCGGTCATCGCGCTGACGGTTCTGAACACGCGGGGCGTGCAGAAGTCCGCCCTGCTGACCCGTGCCATCGTGGCCGGCGTGCTGGCGGCGCTTGCGGCGCTGGTCGCCGCCGGGCTGCTGGCGGCGCTCGGCGGGGGCGGGGCCGACGGGGCCCTGCTGTCCCTCGGCTCCGACGCTCCTGAGGGCGCAGGCGGCGTCGTCGGGATCCTCGGTGCGGCCGGTCTGCTGTTCTTCGCGTTCGCCGGGTACGCGCGCATTGCGACGCTCGGCGAGGAGGTCCGCGAACCGGAGTCGACGATCCCGCGGGCCATCATCACGGCGCTGGGGATCGCACTTCTCGTGTACGCCCTGGTTGCGGTGACGGTGCTGCGGGCGCTGGGGGCGGAGCCCCTCGCGCAGTCGCCGGCGCCGCTGGTCGATGCGGCGCGGGCACTCGGAGGCACCTGGCTGGTGTGGGTGATGGCGGCGGCGATGGTGGTGGGATCCGTCGGCTCCCTGCTGGGCCTGATCCTCGGGATCTCCCGCACCGCGTTCGCCATGGCCCGCGACGGCCGCCTGCCGGGCGCGCTGGCGGCGGTGCATCCGCGCTTCGGGGTGCCCCACCGCGCGGAGATCGCGGTGGGCGTCGTGGTGTGCGCAGCGCTGCTGGTGGCGGATCTGCGCCACGCGATCGGGTTCTCCTCATTCGGAGTGCTGCTGTACTACGCGGTGGCGAATGCGTCAGCGCTGACGCTGACGAAGCGGGAGGCGGCGGGCACGAAGGCGATTCCGGCGATCGGGCTGGTGGGGTGCGTTCTGCTGGTCGTGTTCCTGCCGCTGACCTCGATCATCGCGGCGCTGCTGCTGATCGCGGTCGGGGTGGTCGTGTTCGCGATCGGCGCTCGGAAGCGCCGGCCCTGTGATCGCTGACACAGTCGGATCGGGCCGGGAATGAAAGCCGATCGGCGAAGGTTGAGCCTAGTGAACTCAACTTCAGTGCCACGCTGATTGACAACCCGAGAAGCGGGTCGTTTGACTGGGACTGTTCTTGAGCCGCAGTGACTCAATGGCCGGCAGGTCCGGCAGGAAGAAGGATCAGAACTTATGTCACGTGTTGTTGGTATCGACCTCGGAACCACGAACTCCTGCGTCGCAGTCCTCGAGGGCGGCGAGCCCCAGGTCATCGCGAACGCCGAAGGCGCCCGCACCACCCCGTCGGTGGTCGCGTTCTCCAAGCAGGGCGAAGTCCTCGTCGGCGAGCTGGCCAAGCGCCAGGCGGTCACCAACGTGGACCGCACCATCGCCTCTGTGAAGCGCCACATGGGCACCGACTGGAGCACGGAGGTCGACGACAAGAAGTACACCGCGCAGGAGATCTCCGCGCGCATCCTCGGCAAGCTCAAGCGCGACGCCGAGTCCTACCTCGGTGACCAGGTGACCGACGCGGTCATCACCGTCCCCGCGTACTTCAACGACTCCGAGCGCCAGGCCACGAAGGACGCCGGTCAGATCGCCGGCCTGAACGTTCTGCGCATCATCAACGAGCCCACGGCCGCGGCCCTCACCTACGGCCTCGAGAAGGGCAAGGACGACGAGCGCATCCTCGTGTTCGACCTCGGCGGCGGCACCTTCGACGTCTCCCTCCTCGAGATCTCCAAGGACGAGGACGGCTCCGCCATCCAGGTGGTCGCCACCGCCGGTGACAACCGCCTCGGCGGCGACGACTGGGACCAGAAGATCGTCGACTGGCTGACCCAGCAGGTGAAGAACAAGGAGGGTGTGGACCTCTCCAAGGACCGCATCGCCCTGCAGCGCCTGAAGGAAGCAGCGGAGCAGGCGAAGAAGGAGCTGAGCTCCTCCTCCTCGACCAACATCTCCCTGCAGTACGTGTCGATGAGTGAGAACGGCCCCGTCCACCTGGACGAGACCCTCTCCCGCGCACAGTTCGAGGACATGACCTCGGACCTGCTCGACCGCACCAAGGCACCGTTCCACCAGGTCATCAAGGACGCCGGCGTGTCCGTCTCCGATATCGACCACGTGGTCCTGGTCGGCGGCTCCACCCGCATGCCGGCCGTGACCGAGGTCGTCAAGGAGCTCACCGGCGGCAAGGAGCCGAACAAGGGCGTCAACCCCGATGAGGTCGTGGCGATGGGCGCAGCCCTGCAGGCCGGCGTCATCAAGGGCGACCGCAAGGACGTCCTGCTCATGGACGTCACCCCGCTGTCCCTCGGCATCGAGACCAAGGGCGGTGTGATGACCAAGCTCATCGAGCGCAACTCCGCGATCCCGACGAAGACCTCCGAGGTGTTCTCCACCGCTGAGGACAACCAGCCGTCCGTGGCCATCCAGGTGTTCCAGGGCGAGCGCCAGTTCACCCGCGACAACAAGCTGCTCGGCACCTTCGAGCTGACCGGCATCGCACCGGCGCCGCGCGGCATGCCGCAGATCGAAGTCACCTTCGACATCGACTCCAACGGCATCGTCCACGTGACCGCCAAGGACCGCGGCACGGGCAACGAGCAGTCCATCCAGATCACCGGCGGCTCCGGCCTCTCCGATGAGGAGATCGACCGCATGGTGAAGGACGCCGAGGCACACGCCGCGGAGGACGCCGAGCGCCGCAAGACCGCCGACGCCCGCAACGGCCTCGAGCAGACCGCCTACCAGGGCGAGAAGCTGCTCAAGGACAACGGCGACAAGGTCTCCGATGCGGACAAGACCGCCGCTGAGGACGCGATCAAGGAGGCCAAGGAGGTCCTCGCCAAGGAGGACGCCAAGGCTGACGAGCTCGAGGCCGCGCAGACGAAGCTGAACGAGGCTCTGCAGGCCGTGGGCACCGCGATCTACAGCCAGGCCCAGGCGGCCGACGGCGCCGAGGGCGCTGCCGGTGCCGATGCCGCAGGCGAGTCCTCCGATGAGGACGTCGTGGACGCCGAGATCGTCGACGATGAGGACGAGGAGAACAAGTGAGCCAGCAGGACGACCAGCGCGCAGGCGACGAGCCCGAGCGCCAGGACGCGCCCTTCAGCTTCACTGACAAGCGCAAGGTGACCTCGGACGGCACCTCCACTGCCCCGCAGGACGGTGCCGCCGAGGCCCCCACCGCCCAGCCGGACGCCGCCGACGAGCAGGGCGCTGCCGGCGACGGCGAGGTCGACGACCTCTCCGCCGAGGCGGGGCGGCTCTACGAGTCGTCCGTCGCAGAAGCGGACCAGCTGCGCGAACGCGTCGCCGAACTGGAGGAGGAGCTGAAGCGCGAACAGGCCGAGTACGTCAACTCGCGCCGCCGCATCCAGCAGAACGCCGAGGTGTCCAAGCAGAACGCCGTGGCGAACGTGCTGAACTCCGTCCTCGGCGTCATGGACGACATCGAGCTGGCCCGCCAGCACGGTGATCTCCCGGAGGGCACGCCGTTCGCCTCCATCGCCGCCAAGCTCGAGTCCGCACTGGCCCAGCACGGTCTGCAGCGGTTCGGCAAGGAGGGCGAGGAGTTCGACCCGCAGATGCACGAGGCACTCATGCATGAGGATCAGGAGGGTGCTGAGAGCACCACGCTGAAGGTCGTCATGCAGCCGGGCTACCGGATGAACGAGCGCGTGCTGCGACCCGCACGCGTCGGAACTCAGGGCTGAGCCCCGAGTCCCCACAGGAGCGGGCGGCGGGAGTCCCACCGGATTCCCGCCGCCCGCTTCCCATTCCACGACTTTCCACTCTTCAGGAGGCACAGTGTCCCAGCAGGACTGGCTGAGCAAGGACTTCTACAAGGTCCTCGGTGTGTCGCAGGACGCCAGTGCGTCCGACATCAAGAAGGCCTACCGCAAGCTCGCCAAGAAGTACCACCCGGACCGCAACCCGGGCGACAAGCAGACCGAGGCGAAGTTCAAGGAGATCGGCGAGGCCTATTCGATCCTCAACGATCCTGAACAGCGCAAGCAGTACGACGCCATCCGCGCCATGGGAGCCGGCGGAGCCCGCTTCGCATCCGGGCCCGGCGGCGCCGGCGGAGCGGGCGGCTTCGAAGACATCTTCTCCGCCTTCGCCGGCGGCGGCCGACCCGGCGGTGGGCAGGCCGGCGGCATCAACATCGAGGACATCCTCGGTGCGTTCGGTGGCGCCCAGGCCGGCGGGCAGGGAGGCTTCAGCCCCTTCGGCGGCGGAGGCTTCAGCGGCGGATTCGGTGGAGGCCACGGTCAGCAGGCGCCGAAGGGCGAGGACCAGCAGGCGCGGGCGCGCCTGTCGTTCCGCGATGCCGCGCTCGGCACGCAGATCTCGATCCCCGTCGGCGGCCGCACCGTGAAGACCCGCATCCCCGCGGGGGTGCGGGACGGCCAGAAGATCCGCCTGCGCGGCAAGGGCCACCCCAGCCCCTACGGCGGTGAGAGCGGTGACCTCATCATCATCGCGGACGTCGCCGCCCATCCTCTGTTCACGATGGACGGCTCGAACCTGCGCGTCACCGTGCCGGTGACGCTGCCGGAGGCGGTGTTCGGCACCACCATCGAGGTGCCGCTGCTCGAGGGCGGCTCGGTGAAGCTGCGCGTCCCGCAGAACACCCCGAGCGGACGCGTGCTGCGCGCCAAGGGCAAGGGCATCACCACGAAGTCCGGCACCGGCGACCTGCTCGTCACCCTCAGCATCGCCGTGCCCACCGAGCTCAGCGACGACGCCGAGAAGGCGCTGCGTCTGTTCGGGAAGGCGACGGAGGAGCAGAACCCCCGCGCCGGCCTGTTCGACGCCGCCGCGGAATGAGGTGACGGACCATGCCGCAGGGACTGGATCAGCACAAGGGAGTGTTCGTCATCTCCGTGGCCGCTGAACTGTCCGGCATGCACCCGCAGACGCTGCGGACCTACGATCGCCTCGGCATCGTGTCCCCGCAGCGGACGCGGGGCCGGGGCCGCCGCTACTCCGCCTGGAACATCGCCCAGCTGCGCGAAGTGCAGCGGCTCAGCCAGGAGGAGGGCATCAACCTCGCCGGCATCAAGCGGATCATGGAGCTGGAGAGCCAGGTGGAGGAGCTGCAGGGCCAGTTGGAGCGCGCCGCGGAGGCGATCATGCGCCTGCAGGGGCAGAAGTCGCGCGTGTTCACCGGCTCCGCCGACGGTGAGGTGACGCCGATCCGCCGTGGTGAGCGTCCGCCGGAGCGTCGACGCGGGGGAGCGCTCGTGCTCTACCGCGGCCAGCGCGGCCCGCGGGTATGACACCGGGGCCGACGGGGACCGCGCCTCAGGCGGGCAGCAGCGCCGTGTAGAAGTCCCGCCACTGGCGGGCCACGGAGTCGCGGTTGTAGAACTCGGCGCCGCGGCGCGCATCCGCCACGGCGGCATCGCGAACCGCGCCTGGTTCGAGGATGCGCTGCAGCTGCTGAACGAACCGGTCGATCTCACCGGGCGCGGCGTCGATCCGCGCCGCATAGTCGTGCAGGACGCCGTCGTAGTAGACGAGGTCGCGCACCACCACGGGCGTGTGCGCCGCCATCGCCTCCAGGATCGTCATCGGGAACAGTTCCTCGAAGGACGGCAGGAAGAAGGCGTCGGCCAGGTTGAACAGGACGTTCATCTCGCCCCGCGGCACCAGCCCCACCAGGTTCACGTTCGCTGGCAGCTCGCGCATCGCCCGGGTGATCTCCGAGTGCCCGGCGGTGATGCGGCCGAAGGAGAAATCACCGGCCCACAGGAACTGCACGTGCGGCAGGGCGCGCGCCACGGCGAGGAAGTCGAAGAAGCCCTTGCGGACCTGCAGCTGGCCCGCGCACAGCACCACGGGCCGGCCCGTCGGCACCCCGAAGCGCGTGCGCATCGCGGCAATGCGGGGATCGTCCGCCGCGAGGGGGTGGAAGTCATCCGCGGAGACGAAGTTCGGGATGAACGTGATCCGCTGCGGGTCCATGCCGTAGTCGTCGGCGAGCTTCGTGATGAACCAGGGGTTCACGGTCACCAGGTGCTGGGCGCGCCGGTAGAACGCGAGCATGTACCGGTCGAACACGGCGCGGGCAGGCCGCGGCATCCGGATCGAATCGTTCACGGTCTCCGGGATGAAGTGGACGTGCGCGACCGTTGCGCCGCGCCGCGCCGCCGGGATCATCGCCGCGAAGTACTCCGGGTTGATGGAGTGGAAGTGGTTGATGTCGCCGAAGCCGCCGCGCAGCCGGGCCCGGCCGAGGATGTCGAACTGGTCGGACAGCTCCCGCTCGATCAGCTGCACCTGCTCCAGGTAGGCGGAGCCCACTCCCTGGCCGGCAACGGAATCGGCTTTGGAGAAGGCGTGGATTGTGGGCTTCACTGAGGGTCCTTCGGTCAGGGGCGGGTCACCAGGGGACGACCGTGGCGAGCAGCGCGCTGATGCCGAGGCCGTAGGCGAGCAGGGTGGGGATCTTGCCCAACAGGATGATGATCGCGTACGCGGAGAACCGCATCTTCGTGGTGCCGGCGAGATAGCACAGCAGGTCGTCGGGGGCGACGGGGAGCACGATGGCGATCGCGAAGGCCCGAGCGAAGTTCCGGTGCCGGGTCCACCCGAGGTACTTCTCCACCAGCTTCTCGCTGAACAGCGTCTCGATCAGGGCCAGGCCGATGTGACGGGCGATGATGAAGTTCAGCAGCGACCCGGCGCACACCGCGACCCAGTTGATGATGGTGCCCGTGACCGGCCCGAACAGCACGGGGGCTGCGAGCACGAGGAGGCCGCCGGGCACGATGGGGAACACCACGGAGGCGAAGGACGCGAAGCCGAACACCAGCGGGCCCCAGAATCCGAGGGAGTCGATGAAGGCGCGCAGGTCGTCCTGCGAGGACAGCACCCCGCTCTTCAGCCCGGCGATGACGAAGCCGGCGCAGACCGCCAGGCCGATGAGCGGAAGGATGCGCGAGGCCCACCGGATCGCAGCGGAGTGCTCCTTCACGCTCTGCTGAGCGCGCGTCAGTTCAGCGGGACCACCGGCTGCGGTCTCGGCTGCGTGCGACACGTCAGGCGGCCTGCAGCTCGAGCTCGCGCCCGGTCATGAGATCGGTGAGAAGCATCTCCTCGGCGATCTGCTCCACCGACGGCAGGCCCAGCACCCGGCGGTACACGCCGAGCACGGCGAGGCCGAACGCCCGGGCACTGAACACGGCAGCCGCATGGGACGCGCCCTCATCACCCATCGCCCGCATGACGGCGGAGCTGGAGGTGATGGCATCGAGCCCGCGGCGGAACCCGTCGGCCGAGGTGAACGTCCACCCTGTCCGGCCGGGGACGACGACCTGCTCCAGGGATGGATCCTCGCGGCACAGCAGCGGCAGCCCGCACGCCTGCGCCTCGATGTAGGTGAGCCCCTGCGTCTCACTGAGGGAGGCGGAGACGAAGACGTCCGCCATCCGGTAGTACTCGGGGACGGCCGACGGGGCCACGAAGCCGGCGAATCGCACCGACTCCTGCACATCCAGGCGCTCCACAAGGCGTTCGAGCTCCGGCCGGTACGGGCCATCGCCCACGAGCACGAGAGTGGTGTTCTCTGCACCGGACGCGGCGAAGGACGCGATGACCTCGTCCACGTTCTTCTCCTTCGCCAGGCGGCACACGGAGATGAGGACGCGGTGGTGGGCGGGGACGCCGAGCTCAGCGCGCAGGCGCACGCTCTGCTCCCGCTCCGCAATCGTGGCGGCGGGACGGAAGTGCGTGAGGTCCAGGCCCGTGGGGATCACGGAGATCGGGGTGGTGATGCCGTAGCCCTGCAGCAGATCGGCGACCTTGCCGGTCGGGACGATGACGGCGTCCATCGCCGTGCACACCTTGCGGCTGAAGGAGGACACCATCTTCTTGCCCATGGTGCGCGAGGGCGAATAGTAGTGCGTGTAGTCCTCGTAGATCGTGTGGTAGGTGTGCACCACGGGGATGCGGAGGCTCTTCGCCAGGCGCTTCGCCCACAGGTGCGTGGAGAACTCGCACTGGGAATGGATGACATCGGGACGCCACTGCTCGAGCTCGCGGCGAATCCTGCGGTTCGAGCGGACCGCCAGGCGTGCATGGTCGTAGAACAGGGACGCGGACACGGACCCGAGACGGTACACCCCGTTCTCGATGGTGGAGCGGACGGACCCGGACAGCGTGAGGACGCGGACATCGCAGCCCAGCAGCTCCAGCTGCTTCTTCAGGGTGAGCACACTGGCCACCACTCCGTTCACCACGGGCTCGTACCAGTCGGTGGTGATCAGCACCTTCAGCGGTCGTTCCATCCTCATGCCCCCATCGTCACTGATCCGCGCGGCCGCGACCATCGTCGGAAAGTCGCGAGCTGATCCGACTTGAGGACGGCGGCAGCACGGCTCGGTTCCATCCCTGCCAGGCTACGGGCAGCAGTCGGCGGCGCGCCGGTGCGACGCCCCGGAGATTCCCCGGAGTGGCCCGGACGGGGTCAGAAGCCGTCGGCCGACGGCGACCGGTAGTGCTGGGCGAACTTCTTCACCTGGTTCGCCATCGCCGCCGCGACGTAGGCGCGGCGCTTCAGGCCCTCGGGACGGTACAGCAGCGGGTGGACCGTGGCACGCTTCGCGATCGCCTTCGCGCGTGACCGCAGAGACGGGTCCGTGACGTAGCGCCACAGCAGGGTTCTCGGGATGATCGAGTAGAGGATCTCCCGGGTGGGGCGGATCTGCTCGATGCTGCGCTGCTGCAGATGGTCCGCCACAGCCGGCAGCGCAATATTGGCGCCCGCCGCCGTCATGTAGACGTTGTTGCGGCCCACCCGCGGGTTCACCTCGAAGAACTTCGGCTGCCCATCGCGCGGATCCACCTTCACATCGAAGTTCGCGTACCCGCGGTAGCCCACATGCGTCAGGAACCGCTCCGCCTGAGCGAACAGCTCGGGCATGTCCTGCGTGATCATCGCCGCCGGATTCCCCAGGGCGCCCGGCGTGTGCTCCTCCAGCAGCACATGCGCTCCGCCCATCAGCGTGACCGCCCCGCGCTGATCCACATACGCCGTCACCGACCGCATCGCCGTGTCATCGCCCGGGATCATCTCCTGCAGCACGAAGCGGTCCCGGAACCCCGCCTCATGCAGGCGACGGACCAGATCCTCCAGCTGCGCGCGGTCAGCGATCTCGAACACCTTCCGCTTCCCGGGGAACTTCACATGCGCGTACGCCGAGGAGCGGGACGGCTTGGCCACCAGCGGCCAGCCCAGATGCTCCACTTCCGGCACCGCCGGCAGGGCACCGTCGGTGAAGTCCACGATCACCGTAGTCGGAGTGGTCATCTCCACCTCGGCGCACAGCCTCGCGAACTCAGCCTTGTCCGCCACCTGCTCCAGCAGGTCCTCCGGCAGCACCGGCAGCAGATAGTGCTCACTCAGCGCTTCCCGGTTGCGGACGATCAGCGCAATCAGCCAGTCCGCGTTCGCCAGCAGGAACGGCTTCGGACCTCCCGTCCGCGCCCGCTGCGCGGTGGCCAGGCGCCCGGTCTCCAGAGCGGCTTCGAGCAGCTCCGCCTCTCCGGCCTCGGCACCCAGACCGCGGGCCTGCAGGATCGAGGAGTCCGCGACGGGTCCCGCCACGCTGCGTGTGATCACCGTGGCGTGAGTGCCGAAGGCTTCGTGGAACGCGCGCGCGATCGCGTAGACGCCGATGTCACCGCCCAGCAGCACCAGCTGCACATGCTCGGTGTCGGAGTGGTCAGCCGGCGAAGGCGAAGCCGGAAGGGCGGAGGAACGGGTCATGGCAGACGAAGCTTTCGATCGGAGAGAAGAAGCGTGGCACAGGGCGGCGCGGGATCAGAAACCGGAATCCGTCGGCCGCGGATACACGCGCAGGTACTTGCGCACGAAGTTCGCCCCGGACACCACTGAGTACGCCTTGATCCACAGGCGCTCCGGGCCGTAGCGGAACGGGTTGCGCAGAGCGCGCCGCGCAATGCGGTCGAAGCGGCGCCGCAGGTGGCGGTCACGGATGTAGCGCCGCACCCACAGGCGCGGCACGATCGAATAGAGCACCTCGCGGTCAACGACGACCTGATCGAGGTCGACCCCGTCGATGCGGTCCGCCACGATGTGGCGCGACACGGGCTCGCCCGCTCCGGTCACGTAGTAGTTGTTGCGGCCGATGCGCGGGTTGATCTCCAGGAAGTACGCCTCGCCGGTGCGCGGATCCACCTTCAGATCGAAGTTCGCGAACCCGACGTAGTCCACATGGTCCAGGAACCGCTCCGCCTGCGCCGTCAGCTCCGGGAACGACCCGGTGATCATCGCCGCAGGACGGCCCAGCGCCTCCGGCGTGTGCTCCCCCAACAGCACCTGCGCGGCGCACAGCAGCGTGACGCGGCCGCGTGTGGACCGGTAGGCCGTGATCGACCGCAGCGTAGTGTCGTCGCCCTCGATCAGCTCCTGGAACAGGAACCGGCCGCGGAATCCGGCGTTCGTCAGCGACTCGACGAGATCGCGGCGCTCCCGCTCGGACTCCAGCATGAACACCTTGCGCTTCCCGGGGAAGGTGAGATGGGCGTAGTCGCTGGTGCGGGCGGGCTTCGCCACCACGGGGAACTGCCACGGCAGCTCCTCGTGCCCGTTCCACCCCTCCTGACCGGCGCGGGAGAAGTCCACGGTCACAGTCGGCGGGGTGGGAATGTCCAGCCTCGCGCAGATCTCCGCGAACTCTGCCTTGTCCGCCAGCTGATCGAGCAGGCTCCGCGGGATCTGCGTAAGCAGGTAGTGCGGCTCCAGCTGGTCCCGGAAGCGGTCGATGAACGCGATCAGCGTGTCATCGTTGGTCAGCAGCAGGGCCGGCCGGCCCGCAGGACGCCTGCGGGCCAGCTCGACGAGCGCCTCAGCGAACTCCTCATCGGAGGTCCCCAACGGCAGCGTCACCGCATCCGCTGTGACCGTCTTCTCGTTCATGGCCACCGAGGAGCGCATCACGAAGGTGGAGCGCATCCCGTACTGGGCGTGGAAGGCGATCGCAAGGTTCAGGGAGTTCAGGCCCGCGCCGAGGATGACCACATCGAAGTCATCACGCGGCTCCGCCGGTGTGTGAGAGCGCATGAACTGCAGACTACCAAGCGGTGGTCAGCGCAACCAGACGGTGCTGTTCGCCGCCAGACGCTCCTGCGCGTCCGGGTGGGAGGCGAGCAGCACCTCAGCGCCCGCCGGCAGGTCATGGTCCTGATCCGTGGTGTTCACCAGGACCGTGACCCCGGCGTTGGTGAGCGAGAGCACGCCCTCATGCGGGCTCTCGTTCATCACCAGGTCACCGGTCGCCAGACCCAGGGCGCGGCGCTGCGCGATCGCGGCGCGGTAGAACTCCAGGGTGGAGCCGGCCACGCCGTCCTGCTGATCCGCGGCGCGCTCACCGTAGACGTCCGGCTGCGGCAGCCACGCCTTCCCCGTCGAGGAGAAGCCGTAGGCGGGGGAGTCCTTCTCCCACGCCAGCGGCACACGGCAGCCGTCGCGGCCCGGCACGCCGGCCCGCTTGTGCGCAGGGTCCTCGCGCAGCTCGTCGGGGATCTCCGCGACCTCCGGCAGCCCCATCTCCTCGCCCTGGTACAGGTAGGCGGAGCCGGGCAGAGCCAGCATAAGGGCGGTGGCGCCGCGGGCGCGACGCAGACCCAGCTCCAGGTCCGGCTTCTCCTCGCGGGACAGACCCTCACCGAAGCGGTAGCCGTGGTCGAAGCCGTACCGGGTGGCGTGACGGATCACGTCATGGTTGGACAGCACCCAGGTGCTGGGGGAGCCGACCTCCTTCGCGAAGGTCAGCGGCGTCATGATGGCGTCGGTGATGGTGTCCACGCTCCAGCCAGCGCCGAGGAAGCCGAAGTTGAAGATCTGGTGCATCTCGTCGGGCCTGATGTACAGGTGCTGACGGTTCTTCGGCACCCACGCCTCCGCCACCATCATGCGGTCGCCCTCGTACTCGTCGAGCACACGGCGCCACTCGCGGTAGATCTCGTGGACCCCGTCCTGGTCGAAGTAGACGGGGACCACGTCGGGGTCGCCGGCCATGAGCTGACGGTGCTCCTCGGACTCATCCGGCAGGCCGTCCGGCTTGATCATGCCGTGGGCGACGTCCACGCGGAAGCCGTCCACACCGCGGTCCAGCCAGAACCGCAGAACGCCTTCGAACATGTCGCGCACGGCGCGGTTGGTCCAGTTGAAGTCCGGCTGGGAGGTGTCGAACAGGTGCAGGTACCACTGGCCGTGCTTCTCCTCGCGGGTCCAGGCGCTGCCGTGGAAGATCGACTGCCAGTTGTTCGGCGGCTCCTCGCCATGCTCGCCCCTGCCGTCGCGGAAGATGTACATCTCGCGCTCCGGGGAGCCGGGCTCCGCGTCCAGCGCGGCCCTGAACAGGGGGTGCTCGGAGGACGAGTGGTTGGGGACGATGTCCACGATCACCCGGATGCCGAGCTCATGGGCCCGGGCGATCAGGGCATCGGCGTCCTCGAGGGTGCCGAAGCGGGGGTCGACGTCGGTGAAGTCCGCGACGTCATAGCCGGCGTCGTGCTGCGGCGAGGTGTAGAACGGGGACAGCCAGATCGCGTCCGCGCCCAGGTCCCGGATGTGCTCCAGACGCGCGGTGATGCCGGGCAGGTCGCCCATGCCGTCGCCGTTGCCGTCGGCGAACGACCGCGGGTACACCTGGTACACCACGGCGCTGCGCCACCATTTGTTCGACATTGCAGTCCTCCTTCTCTGGGGGGTGGATGGTCGTCGGTTCAGGTCAGGTCGGTGAGGGGGAGCGCGCTCAGCCCGGGCCCCTCGGCGCTCAGGCGGAGGACACCGGCCCCGTCGGCCCAGGCGGCTCCGCCCACGTGCAGGAGGGCGGCCGACGGATTCTGGGCGCGCACCGTCCCCAGCAGCAGATCGGTGGGGACCTCGATCGCGTCATGGGCGGTGCGGGCCGCATGGATCAGCACGCTGCCCTCCGGGTGAGTGCGGACGAACACGAGCGCGTCGGCGGTGGCCGCGATCCAGCGGATGCCGCCGCGGCGCAGGGCGGGCGAGGCGGCGCGGGCCGCAAAGGAGCGCTGGACGGTGGTGAGGGCGTCGTGGTCGATCGCGGTGACGGCGCTCGCGGGCCCGGAGCCGTCGATCAGGTCCCACGGCATCGGAGTGCGGGAGTGCTCGCCGTTCAGCCCGTGCAGGCCCAGCTCGTCGCCGGCGAACAGGGTGGGGACGCCGGGCAGGCAGGCGAGCAGTCCGAGCGCCACCCGGGTGCGGCCGGCGTCACCGGTGACCGTGCGGATGCGGGGCGTGTCGTGGCTGGACAGCAGGTTCTGCGAATGCAGCCGTGACGGATACGGCATCTGGGCGTTCACACCGCGCAGCGTGCGGGTGGCTGCGCCGCCTGGCAGGCGGGGGATGCTCATCGGCAGACCGAGCCAGTTGAGGTCCGAGTCGGGGTCGGCGAGCCACGCCCAGAGGGGGCGGGTGAAGCCGGCGTAGTTCATGGTTCCGTGCCAGCCGTCGCCGTCGAGGTCGCGCGTGGCGTCGTGGCCGTGCTCGGCGATCAGCCAGTGCTGCCGGCCGAGGGTGCGGCGCATGGTGCGGGCCACCTCGTGCGCGAGGTCCTGGGCGCCGTGGCGGCCGGTCATGTTCGCCACGTCGATGCGCCACCCGTCGGCGCTGAACGGCTCGGCGAGCCAGTGCGCGGTGACGGAGTCGGCGCCCTCATAGAGTGCGCGGCGCATCGCGGGTGCGCGGTGGTCGAGCTTCGGCAGGCTGGGGACGCCGAGCCAGCCGACGTAGTCGTCGCCGTCGCCGGAGAACAGATAGAAGTCCCGCTCCGGGGCGGTGGGGTCGGCGAGCGCCGCCTGGAACCAGGCGTGCCGATCGCCCGTGTGGTTCGTGGTGAGGTCGAGGATGAGGCGCATGCCGCGCTCGTGCAGGGCGGCGCTGAGCCGTGCGAGGGCGTCGTCGCCGCCGAGCAGCGGGTCGACGCGCTCGAACGCGGAGGCGTCGTAGCGGTGCACGGAGCCGGCGGGGAAGATCGGCGTCAGGTAGACCGTGTCCGCGCCGAGGCCCTGGATGTGGTCGAGGTGCTCGATGATGCCGTCGAGGTCACCGCCGAACAGCTGGACGCCGTTGCGGTGGCCGTCCTCCGAGGCGGGATCGGACCAGCGCATCGGCTCCGCCCAGTCGGGCAGGTCGAGATCGGGGAGGCCGTCGGCTGTGGTGGGGGAGTGGGCGGCGCGGGCGAAGCGGTCCGGGAAGATCTGGTAGACGATCGCGTCGGCGACCCAGTCGGGAGCGGGGGTGTGGGCGATGAGGGTGAAGTCCTCGGCGTCGGTGACGTCGTGGTCGCGCACCCCGGCGGCGGTCACCCACGCGTACGGCAGCGGGGAGGGGGCCGACGGGTCCTGGGAGCCGACCACGCAGAACCGGTAGCGGGTGACCGGGTTGTGGACGAGCACCTCGCCGGTGAACCAGTGCCCGGCGCCGTCAGCGGGGCCCCGCTCGAGCGCGGTGGCGACGGGTTCGCCGTCGCGGACCTGCCGCAGGGCGACCGCGCTCGCATGCCACAGGTCCGGCACCCACAGACGGACCTCGACGGTGTCGCCGAGCGCCGGGGCGGACGCGGAGGTGCACAGCGGACCGGAGTCGTGGAACGGCTCAGCGGCGAACAGGTCGAGGCCGGGTGCCGTGGGGGTGAACGGTGCGGTCAATGTGCGCTCAGCCCTTGACGGCGCCGGAGGTGGAGCCGCCCACGATGTACTTCTGCAGGAACTGGTAGAGGACGATCACCGGGATCATCGTCAGCACCGCGCCGGCGGCGAACACGCCCAGGTTGTTGGAGCGGTCACCGGCGAGCATGCCGTAGAGACCCACGGCGAGGGTCTTGTTCTCGTCACTGGTGAGGAAGATCGACCCGAGGAGGAAGTCGCTCATCACGCCGACCAGCGACAGCAGGAACGTGGTCGCCAGGATCGGGGTCAGCGTGGGCAGCAGGATGCGGGTGAAGGTCTGCCAGTGGGTGGCGCCGTCGATGATCGCCGCCTCATCCAGTTCCCGGGGGATGGTGTCGAAGAAGCCCTTGATCAGCCACACCTGCCCGAGGGAGCCGCCCAGCAGCACCACGATGTAGCCGGGCAGGGAGTCCAGGCCGAGGAACGGGATCGCCTCGCCGAGGTCGGAGATCATCGTGTAGATCGCGATCATCGACAGGATCGCCGGGAACATCATGATCAGCAGCAGCGCCAGCATGCCGCCGCGCCGGCCCGCGAAGCGCAGGCGGGAGAATGCATAGCTCGCCAGCACCGACAGGCTCACCTGGGTGAGGGCCACCACGCCGCACACGATTGCGGTGTTGAGGTACCAGCGCAGGAACGGGCCGCGGGAACCGGACAGCAGCTCGCGGAAGTGGTCGAGGCTGAACGCCCGCGGAATCAGGTTCGTGGAGGACACGGTGCCCAGCGGATTCAGGGATGCGGAGATGACGTACAGGATCGGGATGGCGGCGAAGACCAGGGCGGCGATGCCGACCAGGTGGCGCCAGCCGACCTCGCGGAACCAGCGGCCCGCGCTCATGCGGTTGCGCGGAGCCGGGTCGTCGGTGGGGGTGGTGATGGAGGTGCTCATCGGTGTCAGTCCTTGTGCTGCGGCCGGTCAGTTGACGTCTTCGAGGAACTTCGTGAACCGGAACTGGAACGCCGCCAGCAGACCGGTGATCGCGAAGAGGACCACGGACACGGCGGAGGCGAAGCCGAAGTCCGCTCCGGAACCGCCGAAGGCGATGCGGTACACCATCGAGATCAGGATGTCGGTGCCGCCTCGGGTGAACTCGTTGTCGGGGAACGGGCCGCCGCCGGTGAGCAGCTCAATGGCGTTGAAGTTGTTGAAGTTGAAGGCGAACGAGGCCACCAGCAGCGGCGCGATCGACACCAGCAGCAGCGGGGTGATCACCTTGACGGTGGTCTGCAGCGAGGAGGCGCCGTCGATGCGGGCGGCCTCCTTCACGTCCGACGGGATCGACTGCAGCGCGCCGGTGCAGACGATGAACATGTACGGGAAGCCCATCCACAGGTTGGTCAGCAGGATCGCGACCTTCGCCCAGGTGGGGTCGCCCAGCCAGTTGATGTGCAGGCCGGTGAGCTGGTTGATCAGCCCGTAGTCCTGGTTGTAGAAGTTCGACCAGATCAGCAGAGCGATGAAGGCCGGCACCGCGTACGGCAGCAGCAGGAACGACCGGTACAGGCGGCGCCCCCGGATCCGTTCGTCGTTGAGGGCGAGTGCGAGGGCCAGACCGAGCGCGAACGTGGTGATGACCGAGCCGGCGGCGAACACGAGGGTCCATGCGAACGCCTTGAGGAACTGGGCGCCCACGCTGCCGTTGGTGAACAGGCGGGAGTAGTTGTCGAACCCGACGCCCTGCAGCCAGGACTGGGAGAAGGCGCGCTTGCCGTCGGCATCCACGAACGCCTGCTCGCCGCCCACCTCTCCGACGGTGAAGACCTCACCGGTGGCGGTGTTGACGATCTGGTCCTTCGCTTCGTCGTACTGGAGCACCTTCGTTCCCTGGAACGCCGTGCCGGCGTCGAGGATGCGCACCGCGGTTGTGTCGTCCACGGTGACTGCGACGTCGCTGATCTCACGGAAGTGGTCGTTGACCTCGCGGGGCTTGAGGAGGGTGAATCCGTCGGCCTCCGTGACGCGGCCCGAGGAGATCGAGACCGCGTCCTCCTCGACCGGTTCGAGCGGCTGCTCGGCGCTGCCGGTGAAGGCCTCACCGGTGCTCTGGTCCACGAGGAAGAACGTGTACGGGCCCTCCACGGCGCCCTTGGTGCCGACGGTGAGGGTGTAGCGGGATGCGCCGTCGACCTGCTGCACGGAGTTGCCGGTGATCGAGTTGATCGCCTCCTGCTTCGTGCCGCGGGAGCCGTCCCCGTAGTTCGTGAACGAGTACCCGACCGTCAGGATGATCGGCGTGATCAGGAAGACCACCAGGAAGAACGTGCCGGGGAAGATGTACTTGCCGGGGATGAAGCGCTTGGTGGTGTAGAGCGCGAAGATCGCCGCCACGGTCAGCACGGTGAAGGTCAGCCACAGCCAGGCCTTCAGACCGATCAGCAGCGGGATCAGCCACACGGCAGCGGCGGCGACGGAGCCCAGGAACAGGATCTTCACCACCAGGGCGGTGGTGGAGGTGGTGCGCTGCCGGTGGGCAGGGGCGGAGGTGTCGGTCATCTCGCGGATCTTCCTCGATGCTTCGGACGACGGAGTTGGGGAGGGGTGGCGGCTGGGGCCCCGCCGGCGCAGAGGCGAGCGGGGCCCCAGCCGCCTGGCGGGATCAGCCCGCGATGGAGTCGGTGATGGCCTTGCCCGCGCCCTCCATGGAGGACTTCGGGTCGGCGCCGCCGATGATGTTGGCCTCGGCGATCCCGAGCGGCTTCCACACGGCCGCCATCTGCGGGATCGACGGCATCGGCTCGGCCTTCTCGGCGAACTGCGCGAACTTCACGACCTCCGGGTGCTTATCAGCGAGCTTTTTCTGCAGCTCGAGGTTCACCGGCGGCAGCTCGTTCTTCGCGAACATCTGCTCCACCAGGTCCGGGGAGGCGGCGACGGCGTTGACGAACTGGTTGGCGAACGCGGCGTTCTTGCCCTTGGAGGCGACGTAGAACGCGTTCACGCCGGCGAACGGGCGGGCCTCCTCCAGGCCTTCGAAGCCGGGAATGGGGGAGAGCTCGAAGTCGATCTTCGCCTTCTTGATGTCCGCGAGCGCCCACGGGCCGGAGATCAGGTAGGCGGCCTTGCCGTCGGTGAACAGCGAGATGGCGTTGTCGTTGGTGATGGAGGTCTTCAGCACGCCCTCCTTGCCGAGCTGCTGCATCTTCTCACCGGCGGAGACGGAGCCGTCCTTGCCGACGCCGACGTCCTCGGGGTTGAGGCCGCCGTCGGCCTTCTCTCCGAACAGGTAGCCGCCCGCGGAGGTGTACAGCGGGTGCATGGCGTAGGGATCGCCCTCTTCGCCGACGGGCAGGGAGAGCGGGGTCTCGGCGCCGCCGGCCTTGCCGGCCTCGACGAGCTCCTCAATCGTGGCCGGGCTCGGCTTGTCGGTGAGCTTCTTGTTGGCGAACAGCGCAATGCACTCCACGGCGTACGGCATGCCGTAGGTCTGGCCGTCGTAGGTGACGGCGTCGAGGCCGACGGGTGCCAGGGCCTTCTTGGCTTCTGCCGGCAGCTGAACGGGGGAGACCGCGCCGTTCTGCACGAGGTTGCCGATCCAGTCGTGGGCGCCGAGCAGCAGGTCCGGGCCGTTGCCGGCCTGGTTGGCGGTGATGAAAGAGCTCTGCAGCTCGTCGGCGACGGTCTGCACGGCGACCGTGAGGCCCTGGGACTCGCCCCATGCCTTCGCGGGCTCCTGCAGGGCGGCGGCCTTCTTCTCGTCCGCCCAGATGACGAGGTCGGCGTTCTTGGGGACGGCCGGGGCTGCGCCCTCCGCGCCACCGGCGTCGGACGCGCCGGAATCGGCGCCCTTCTTCTCGGTGGAGCCTCCGCCGCAGGCGGCGAGGGTGGCGGCGCCCATGGCCAGGAATGTATGACGACGGATCAGCACCGTGTTCTCCTTCGAATGGTGGCTGCTCGCTGTGCGGTCCGATGGGGAACCGTGGTGGCGGGCATCGGTCGCGGGGGTGGCGGGCCACTCCCGTTGCTTCACGGTAGGCCGAGGGGTCCGCGTATGCAAGAATGAGACTGCAAGATGCAAGAAAGTTGCATTGAATGAGGAGTCGCCGACTCCCGAACAAGGACGTTCGTCCACCCCTCTGGGCCGTTCCCACTCGTGCTCCTGCACGGGAATCGGGCCGCGGGTGGCGAAGAAAGCAGCAGCAATGAAAGCGCGACTGATCGACATCGCAGCGCAAGCGCACGTCAGTGAAGCAACCGTGTCCCGTGTTCTTGCAGGAAAGCCCGGCGTCAACTCGGCCACGCGCGAGAAGGTGCTGCAGATCGCCCGCGAGCTCGGCCGATACAGCGATGCGGCCCTGCAGGACTCCCGTCCGCTCATCGGCGTGGTGCTGCCCGTGCTGGACAATCCGATCTTCCCGATGTTCGCCGACGCAGTCGAGCAGGAAGCCGCCCGCGCCGACGCAGACGTCCTCATCGGCGCCGGTGCCCGCAGCCCAGAGGACGAGGAGCGGATCTTCGATCGCCTCGTGCGCGCCGGCTCCCGCGGCATCATCGTGGTCTCGGGTCTGCATGCCGACTCCGCGCACAGCCACGACCACTACCGGGCGGCGATGGAGCGCGGCGTCGCGTTCAGCCTCGTCAACGGCGAACTGCCGGACCTGCAGGCCGCCTTCATCACCGCGGATGACGAATTCGCGATCAGCCTCGCGCTCACCCACCTGCGCGAGCTCGGCCATGAGCGCATCGGCCTCGCCGTCGGCGATGAGCACACCTGGCCGGTGCGCCGCAAGACCGCCGCCTTCAGCGCGCAGACGGCCGACTGCTCCGGCCGCAGCCCCATCTCCTACACCGACTTCTCCTACGCCGGCGGCTACCAGTCCGCGAGCGAACTGCTGGACAAGGACTGCACGGCCATCATCTGCGGCTCGGACGTCATGGCCGTCGGTGCCGTCGCCGCCGCCGCCGACCGCGGCCTCAGCGTCCCGCGGGACCTCTCAGTCGTCGGCTACGACGACATCCCCACCGCCCGCACCCACTCGCCGGCGATCACGACGATCCGCCAGCCGGTCGCGCTGATGGCCCGCACTGCGCTGCGGCACGTCCTCGCCTCTGAGGGGCGCACCCGTCGGGCCCCTTCCTCCGCCTTCGCCGCCCGCCCCGAACTCGTGGTCCGCGCCTCCACCGCTGCGCCCCGCTGACGGCCGATCCTTCAGCGGTGCGCCGCCAGCCTCGCTGCGGGGGAGCGGGCGGCGGATCCGGCGCGCGCATTCGGTACGGTAGAGGGGTGAACACGAACACCGCTTCTACGTCCCCGACCATCGCCGAGATCCCCAGCGGCACCTACGCCGCCGCGCTGCGCCGCAATGAGCAGATCGAGCAGCAGCTGGAGAAGGACCCGTCGGTCTTCCGCATGCTGACCGGTGACCGCCCCACCGGTGCTCTGCACATCGGGCACTACTTCGGCACGCTGCGCAACCGCGTCCGGCTCCAGAACGCCGGTGTGGAGTCCTGGATCCTGGTGGCGGACCTGCAGGTCATCACCGATCGCGACCTCGTCGGCGACATCCGCGGCAGCGTCACCCAGCTGCTGACCGACTACCTCGCAGCCGGCATCGACCCCGAGAAGTCCACGATCTTCGCCCACTCCGCGATCCCCGAGCTCAACCAGCTCGTGCTGCCGTTCCTCGCCCTGGTCACCCAGCCGGAGCTCGAGCGCAACCCCACCGTGAAGTCCGAGCTCGCCGCTGCCGGCAAGAGCCATATGGGCGGACTGCTGCTCACCTATCCGGTCCATCAGGCCGCCGACATCCTCTTCTGCCACGGCAACCTCGTACCCGTGGGCAAGGATCAGCTGCCCCACATCGAACAGACCCGGGTCATCGCCCGTCGCTTCAACGAGCGCTTCGCCGGCGGCGAGAAGTTCTTCACCGAACCGGACGCGCTGCTCTCCAAGGCGCCGATCATCCTCGGCCTCGACGGCGACAAGATGTCGAAGTCCCGCGGCAACACCGTCATGCTCTCGATGACCGCCAAGGAGACCGAGAAGCAGATCAAGCGCGCCAAGACCGACTCGGACCGCACCATCACCTACGACCCCGACGCCCGCCCCGAGGTGGCGAACCTGCTGACCATCACCAGCGAGTGCACCGGTCGCAGTCCCCAGGAGATCGCTGACGAGATCGGCGACAAGGGGGCCGGCACGCTGAAGGTCATGTGTGCCGAAGCTCTCAACGAACATCTGGCGCCGCTGCGGGCACGCCGCGAAGAGCTCGAGCAGAGCCCCGACTACCTCCTCGAGGTGCTGCGCGCCGGTAATGAAAAGGCGCGTGATCAGGCGGTTCGCACGCTGGATCAGGTGCGGGACTTCATGGGCATGGCCTACTGACCGAGCCAGGACGAACTCCGTGGTGGGGCGCTGCAGCATCGACGCTGCGGCGCCCCGCCGTCGTTTCCGAGGGTGCAGCGCTGGTCGCTCAGGGACGGCGGCATAGGATGGAGCCATAAGAGCAACTTAGGGTGACCAAAAGTGAAGGCGGTGCATCCGTCGGCACTCATCCACCCACCCACCCAGAACAGGAGCTGATCCGCGTGCGCATCCATTCCAGCGTCTCCGACCTCGTCGGCAACACCCCGCTCGTCCGCCTCAACCACCTGCCCGATGCCGTCCGGGCCACCGTGGTCGCCAAGATCGAGTTCTCCAACCCCGGCGCATCCGTCAAGGACCGCATCGGCGCGGCGATGATCAACGCTGCGGAGGAGTCCGGGCAGCTCACGCCCGGCGGCACCATCATCGAAGCCACCTCCGGCAACACCGGCATCGCCCTGGCCATGATCGGCTCCTCCCGCGGCTACCGCGTCATCCTCACCATGCCCGCCTCGATGTCCAAGGAGCGCCGGGCGCTGCTGCGCGCATTCGGTGCCCAGATCGAACTCACCGAGCCCGCCGGCGGCATGAAGGGCGCCGTTCAGAGGGCCGAAGAGCTCGCCGAGGAGACCGGCGGCGTCCTCGTGCGCCAGTTCGCCAACCAGGCCAACCGCGAGATCCATCGCGCCACGACGGCGGAGGAGATCTGGCGCGACACCGACGGAACCGTGGACGCGCTCGTCGCCGGCGTCGGCACCGGCGGCACCATCACCGGCGTCGGCCAGGTGCTCAAGGAGCGCAAGCCGGACGTCCGCATCGTCGCTGTGGAGCCCGCCGAGTCGCCGCTGCTGTCCGGCGGCAGCGCCGGCCCCCACAAGATCCAGGGTCTCGGCGCGAACTTCGTGCCCGAGGTGCTCGACACCGAGGTGTACGACGAGGTCATCGCCGTCGAAGGCGAGAAGGCGATGGAGCGCGCCCGCAGCGTCGCCCGCTCCGAAGGCCTGCTCGTCGGCATCTCCTCCGGCGCCGCCGTCGAAGCGGCCATCGAGCTCGGCTCCCGCGATGACATGGCCGGCAAGCTCATCGTCGTGATGATCCCCAGCTTCGGCGAGCGGTACCTGTCCACCCCGCTGTTCTCGGAGTACCTCGACTGATGATCCGCCGCGCCGCCCGCTCCCTGACCGCCGTGCGCGAGCAGCTCCGCGAGGACCTGCAGGGCGCGCGCGAGCGCGACCCCGCCGCACGCAGCGACCTCGAGATCGCCCTGCTGTACCCCGGGCTGCACGCGGTCTGGACCCACCGCATCTCCCACCGGCTCTGGCAGCGGCCCCGCCTGCGCTTCGCCGCCCGCGCCCTGTCGCAGGTGAGCCGCGCCGCAACCGGTGTGGAGATCCACCCGGGTGCGCGGATCGGGCGGCGCTTCTTCATCGACCACGGCATGGGGGTCGTCATCGGCGAGACCGCCGAGGTCGGCGACGACGTCATGCTCTACCACCAGGTCACGCTCGGCGGGCGCTCCCTCGAGCAGACCAAGCGCCACCCCACCGTCGGTGACGGCGTGATCGTCGGCGCCGGTGCGCGCATCCTCGGCCCCGTCGAGATCGGCGCGCGGTCACGGATCGGCGCGAACGCCGTGGTGGTCAGCGACGTGCCGACGGAGTCCTCCGCTGTCGGAATCCCAGCCCGCTCACGCCCGCTGGATCCGACCGTTCACCGCGAGGAGTCCGCCGGAACCGATCCCGCGATCCTCATCTGAGCGGGCGCTAGCATGGGAGGCGTGCAGACGCGTGCCTTCGAACTCCGCCCCCATCACCGCCGCGTGGTCGCCCTCACCGGGGCGGGCCTCAGCGCGGCGGCCGGCCTGCGCACATTCCGCGGCCCGGGCGGCCTCTGGGAGGAGGACCCGCTGCTGGAGGCGTCCATGGACGTCGCCGCCCTGCCGGACAGCCTCGATCATCTGTGGCAAGTGTGGGGCGGCGTGTTCGAGACCGCCGCGGTCAACGGCCCCACGCCCGGCCACCGGGCTCTCGCCCGGATCGGCGCGCAGGTCCTCACCCAGAACGTGGACGGCCTCCATCAGGTCGCCGGCAGCCGCGATGTCGCCGAACTCCACGGCAGCGCCGCCCATGCCCGCTGCCTGAACGACGACTGCCCGTGGCGCGCCGACCTCGTCGCCGGGCAAGCGGGCGCCGTCCCGCGGGATCTGCCCGAGCGGTACGGTGCCCCGTCGGCCTGCCCCCTCTGCGGAGAGCGCACCCGACCGGACGTGGTGCTGTTCGGCGAAATGCTGGACGTCGCCGTCATCGAGGCGGCCGAGCGCGCCGCGCGCAGCTGCGATGTGTTCCTCGCCGTCGGCACCTCCAACACGGTCGCGCCGGCCGCGCTGCTGGCTCCGCTGGCCCGCTCCTGCGGCGCCGTCACCGTGTGCATCGACCCGCGCGCCACGACCTCCAGCGTCAGCGCCGTGTTCGATCACGTCATCGCCGAGGACGCCCACACGGTGCTGCCGCGCTGGGCGCAGCTGCGCGACAAGGAGCGGCGCAACCCCTTCCTCGAGCCGTTCTGATTCCGGTCAGTCCAGCGCCAGGGGCCGCTCCATCAGCAGGCACTGCTCGCCGAACTCCGTCAGGCCCTTCCGGGTCGTGAAGCCGAGGCGCTTCAGCAGCGCCACGCTGCGTTTGTTGCGCGAGGCGGTCACCGCGATCACATGCTCATCCGGCAGGTTCTCCGCCGCCCAGTCGAGAACAGCATGGCACGCCTCCGCGGCGTATCCGAAGCCGACGCAGTTCGGCAGCAGCGCGTACGTCAGCTCCAGCTCTTCGCGGTCGTAGCTGAGGGTGACGATGCCCAGCATGCGGTCCGCCGGTGCATCGTCAGTGTGATCCTCGACTCCGTCGGCAGATGTTGCCGCGATCACCCATCGGCCCCAGGTCAGGCCGAGAGGCGAGAGCTCCAGGGCCTGCCGGGAGGCGAAGCCGACGGCGCCGCCGAGGTAGTCGCGGGCGCGATCAGCGGTGATCAGCTCGATGAGGGCGGGGCGGTCGCGCTCCGACGGCTCCCTGATCGACAGCCGGTCCGTTGTCAAGCGGACGGGCCATACGTTCGTACCCTCAGTGTTCACGCCGTCAGCCTAGGCCAGGCGGCAGGACGGCCGGTCCAGGAATCCCTAGTAGAGTGGCGCCAGCAGCCCGGTCCAGCGCTGGTCGCAGGTTGTGCGAATTCTCGGGACCGGGATCGATGGAACAATGTGTTGTACGCGCATTGCGCAGATCTAGGAGTCTTAATGTCCGCTGATGAGCTTCTTCGCACACCCCTCCAGGAAGTCCACCAGGAGCTGGGAGCGTCGTTCACCGACTTCGCCGGCTGGAACATGCCCGTGCGCTACACCTCCGACAAGGCGGAGCACGCTGCGGTCCGCGACTCGGCCGGTCAGTTCGACCTCTCCCACATGGGCGAAGTGTTCTTCACCGGCCCGCAGGCCGGGGAGGCCCTCGACTACGCCCTCGCCGGCAAGCTCTCCAGCATGCAGATCGGCCGCGCGAAGTACACCCTGCTGCTCAATGACCAGGGCGGCATCATCGACGACCTCATCGTCTACCGCCTCAGCGAGGACGAGTTCATGACCGTCCCCAACGCCGGCAACCGCCTCGTGGACGCCGAGCAGCTCGTCAAGCGCGCAGAAGGCTTCGACGTCAAGGTCGAGGACCAGTCCGAGCAGACCGCACTGGTCGCCGTGCAGGGCCCGAAGTCCGCCGACATCGTCGAGGAGTTCGCGAAGTCCGACGAGGTCGAGGTCGACCTCGACGAGCTCGCCGAGCTCAAGTACTACCGCATCCTCGAGGGCACCTACCAGGGCAAGCGCCTGCTGATCGCCCGCACCGGCTACACCGGTGAGGACGGCTTCGAGCTGTACGTCCCGAACGAAAGCGCCGTGGACCTGTGGAAGGCCATGGAGACCATCGGCGGCGAGGGCATCCTCCCGTGCGGTCTCGCCTGCCGCGACTCCCTCCGCCTCGAGGCCGGTATGCCGCTGTACGGCAACGAGCTGTCCGAGGACCTCTTCCCCGCGCAGGCCGGTCTCGGTCGCGTGGTTGCGTTCAAGTCGAAGGACGACTTCGTCGGCCGCGAGGCCCTCGAAGGCAAGGACTTCAGCGACATGCCCGTCCTCGTGGGCATGACCGCTGAGGGCCGTCGCGCAGCGCGCGCCGGCTACAGCATCAAGGACGAGTCCGGCACCGAGATCGGCCACGTGAGCTCCGGCGCACTCTCGCCGACCCTCGGCTACCCGATCGCCCTGGGCTACGTGGATCCGAAGTTCGCCGAGCCGGGCACCAAGCTGGAGATCGACGTCCGCGGCAAGACCCTGCCCGCCACGGTGGTCAACCTCCCGTTCTACTCCCGCGAGAAGTAATCCCTCCAGAGCTTTCCACTCTTTTCCACAATCGAAAGGAAATGACCATGTCTGATCTCAAGTTTTCCAAGGACCACGAATGGGTTCGCGAAGAGGGCGACACCGTCGTCGTCGGCGTGACCGATTTCGCCGCTGACCAGCTGGGCGACGTCGTCTACGTTGACCTGCCCGAGGTGGGCGACAGCGTCGAGGCGCACACCGAGATGGGCGAGATCGAGTCCACCAAGAGCGTCTCCGACCTCTTCTCCCCGGTCACCGGTGAGGTCATCGAGATCAACGAGGACGTCGTCGACGAACCCGAGAAGGTCAACGAAGATCCGTTCGGTGCGGCATGGCTCATCAAGGTGAAGGTCGAATCCCTTCCCGATGACCTCATGTCCAAGGACGAGTACGACAAGCTCACCCAGTCCTGATAGGGGCCACTCTCAACTGATGTCTGATATGAACGAGGCCATCTACGGCCAGCATTCGTTTGTCCGCCGCCACGTGGGCACCACCGCGAACGACCAGGAGCACATGCTCAAGGCGCTCGGCGTCTCGTCGCTCTCGGAGCTCATGGAGAAGGCCGTGCCCAGCACGATCTACCTCGGTGAGGAGCCCGACTCGATCCTGCCGGAGGCAGCGACCGAGTCCGCGACCCTCGAGGAGCTGCGCGGCTTCGCGAAGAAGAACAACGCGAAGCGCTCGCTGATCGGCCTGGGCTACTACGGCACACACACGCCGTCGGTCATCCAGCGCAACATCCTGGAGAACCCGGGCTGGTACACGGCCTACACGCCGTACCAGCCGGAGATCTCCCAGGGTCGTCTGGAGTCGCTGATGAACTTCCAGACGATGATCGCCGACCTCACCGGCATGGATCTGTCCAACGCATCGATGCTCGACGAGGCCTCCGCGGCCGCTGAGAGCATGATGCTCGCCCGTCGTCAGAACCGTCGCCAGAAGTCCAACGTGTTCCTCGTGGACGCGGACGTCCTGCCGACCACCCGCTACGTCCTCGAGGGCCGTGCCGACATCCTCGGCTTCGAGCTCAAGTACGTGGACTTCGCGAACGACGGTGCACCCGAGGGCGACTTCTTCGGTGCCCTGATCCAGTACCCGGGCGCTTCCGGCCGGGTCTGGGACGCCACCGAGGTCATCGCCGAGCTCAAGAAGTCCAAGGCCGTTGTCATCGTGGCAGCGGACCTGCTCGCTCTGACGCTGCTGAAGTCCCCGGGCGAGATGGGCGCCGATGTCGTCATGGGCACCTCCCAGCGCTTCGGTGTTCCGCTCGGCTTCGGTGGTCCGCACGCCGCGTTCGTGGCCGTCAACGACGACCTCAAGCGCCAGCTGCCGGGCCGCCTGGTGGGCATCTCCAAGGACGCCGACGGCAACCCCGCGTACCGTCTGTCCCTGCAGACCCGCGAGCAGCACATCCGTCGTGAGAAGGCGACCTCGAACATCACCACCGCGCAGGTACTCCTCGCGGTGATGGCATCGATGTACGCCGTCTACCACGGCCCGGACGGCCTGACCGCCCTGGCGCGTCAGACCGCCGACCGCACCGCGACCCTCGCCGCATGGCTGAAGGACGCCGGCTTCACCCTGAAGCACGAAGCGTTCTTCGACACCCTGCGCATCGAGGCACCGGGCAGGGCCAAGGACATCTACGAGGCCTTCAAGAAGGCCGAGATGCTCATCCACGTCGTCGACGATGACACCGTGCAGCTGTCGCTGGACGAGACCGTCACCGCCGAGGACCTGAAGGCCATCGCCGGCGTGTTCGGCGAGTTCGGCTCCGCCAAGGGCGAGATCGAGGACGGCGCCGTGAAGAGCGGCGACGCATGGGGCGGCCTCGTGCGCGAGACCTCCTTCCTGCAGCACCCGGTCTTCCAGTCGTTCCACTCCGAGACCGCGATGATGCGCTACCTGCGTCGTCTCTCGGACCGCGACTACGGCCTGGACCGCGGCATGATCCCGCTGGGCTCCTGCACGATGAAGCTCAACTCCGCCACCGAGATGGCTGCGATCACCTGGCCGGAGTTCAACTCCGTCCACCCGTTCGCGCCCGTCGAGGACGTGGAGGGCTACCTCGAGATGATCACTCAGCTGGAGGAGTGGCTCGCCGACCTCACCGGCTACGACACCGTCTCCCTGCAGCCGAACGCCGGCTCCCAGGGTGAGGTCGCCGGTCTGCTGGCGATCAAGGCGTACCACAACTCGCGCGGCGAATCGCAGCGCGACGTCTGCGTCGTGCCGTCCTCCGCGCACGGCACGAACGCCGCTTCGGCTGCGATCGTCGGCATGCGCGTGGTGGTCGTCGCCTCGGACGCCAACGGCAACATCGACGTCGACGACCTCAAGCAGAAGATCAAGGACCACGGCGATGAGCTCGCCGCGATCATGATCACCTACCCGTCCACGCACGGCGTGTACGAGTCCGAGGTCCGCACCATCTGCCAGCTGGTGCACGATGCCGGCGGTCAGGTGTACGTCGACGGTGCGAACGCAACCGCGCTGCTGCAGGTCGCCCGCCCGGGCGAGTTCGGCGGCGACGTCTCGCACCTGAACCTGCACAAGACCTTCTGCATCCCGCACGGCGGCGGCGGCCCGGGCGTCGGTCCGGTCGCAGCCAAGGCGCACCTCGCTCCGTTCCTGCCGGGTCACCCGCAGATCCAGAAGCCGGAGCATCCGGTGGTGGGCGAAGGCGAGCAGGTGCACGGCGGCGCTCCGGTGTCGCAGGCACCGTACGGCTCCGCGTCGATCCTGCCGATCTCCTGGGCGTACATCCGCATGATGGGCGCCGAGGGCATCCGCCACGCCACCAGCTCCGCCGTGCTCGGCGCGAACTACCTGGCGAAGCGCCTCAGCGAGAAGTTCGAGATCCTGTACACGGGTGAGAACGGCCTCGTGGCCCACGAGTGCATCGTGGACCTGCGTCCGTTCACCGCCCGCACGGGCATCACCGTGGACGATATGGCCAAGCGCCTCATCGACTACGGCTTCCACGCTCCGACCATGAGCTTCCCGGTTGCGGGCACGTTCATGGTGGAGCCGACGGAGTCCGAGGACCTGCAGGAGCTCGATCGCTTCGCCGACGCTATGCTCGCCATGTACGACGAGGCTGAGAAGGTCCTCTCCGGCGAGTGGCCGAAGGACGACAACCCGCTGGTCAACGCTCCGCACACCGCTGAGTGCGCATCGGCATCCGAGTGGGAGCACCCGTACTCCCGCGAGGTCGCCGTCTACCCGGGCGTGGACAACAGCGAGGACGTCAAGGGCTACCACTCGAACCGCGCCATGCGCATCCAGGCCAAGTACTGGCCGGTTGTGCGCCGCATCGAGCAGGCCTTCGGCGACCGCAACCTCGTCCCCACCTGGGGTGACTTCTCCGGCATCGTCGACGGCGAGTGATCGCCGCGGCTCAGCCGCTGAGATGTGACTGATCATGACGCCCCGTGAACTCCGGTTCACGGGGCGTCATGCCGTCCCGCTACTGTGGCGACATGACCATTGAGACAACGCATGCGGGCTCCCTTCCCCGCACTCCCGAGCTGATCACCGCCAACGCTGAACGGCCCCTCGAGGCCGACGGGATCACCCCCGTCACCACGGACGAGTTCGCCGAGACGCTGCGCGACGCCGTCGCCTCGGTGGTGCAGCGCCAGAAGGACATCGGCATCTCCATTCCCGGAGACGGCGAATACGGCAAGGACATGTCCACCGGCGTCAACTACGGCTCCTGGTGGTCGTACATCTTCGGCCGCACCGCCGGCCTGGAGATCACGGGCGAGGACCACCGCCACAGTGAGCCCAAGCGCTCCGAACCGGGCCGCATCCGCCTCACCTCGTTCCCCGATCGCCGCGACTGGGTCCGCTTCGCCGACGCCTACAACGACCCGGAGTCCGGCATCACGGTCGGTGGACAGAAGGTGTTCCCGGCCGCCACCTCCGCCATCGGCTACACCGACCTCGGCCGGGAGTTCGCCGCGACGGACACCCGCAACTTCCGCTCCGCGCTCGACGCCGCAGGGTACGACCAGGGCTTCCTCTCCTCCCTCTCACCGGGCTCCGGTGCCCGCATCGCCGATGACCACTACGGCGATGAGGACGCGTTCATCGAGGCGTGGGTGCAGGTCATGCGCGAGGAGTACCGCGCGATCGCGGACTCCGGACTTCTGCTGCAGATCGACGATCCGTCGATCGCGGAGAACTGGGACCAGATCAACCCCGAACCCACCATCGAGGACTACCTCGCGTTCACCCAGAAGCGGGTCGATGCGATCAACCGGGCACTGGAGGGGATCCCGCAGGAGCAGGTGCGCTTCCACCTCTGCTGGGGCTCCTGGCACGGCCCCCACACCACCGACATCGAGTTCCGCCACATCGCGGAGCTGATGCTGCAGATCAACGCGAAGTACTTCAGCTTCGAGGCCGGCAATGTGCGCCATGAGCACGAATGGGTGGTGTGGAAGGACATCGAGCTGCCCGCGGACCGCGTTATCATGCCCGGCGTGGTCTCGCACGCCACCAACGTGGTGGAGCATCCGGAACTCGTGGCGCAGCGCCTGCGCCGCTTCGCCGACATCGTGGGACCGGAGCGCGTCATCGGATCCTCCGACTGCGGGTTCGGCGGCCGCATCCACCCGGACATCGCCTGGGCGAAGCTCGAGTCACTGACCGAGGGCGCAGCGATCGCCTCCCGCGGCTGAGCCGACCGAGCCCGGCCCGGGTGCGGCTGACGGCGCGCCCGGGCTCGGATCGCGGCGTGTTCACATTCGGCCATGCAGATTGTGATGGGGCCTTCCCGTGCAGTGAACTGGGGGAACCCTCGCGGCAGCGGGGGAGCACAGCACCACTGCGGGGCCGCCGAGCACCGCCGAATGACACGGAAAGGATGGCGCAATGAGCAACATCGCTGCACATGACACTGCTTCTCACAAGGACGCCATCCGCATGTCCGCCTTCATCGGCAGCACCGCCGCCCCCAGCGCGGACACCGCCACCGGCCGCACCCGTCGGCCCCTCATCGGCATCACCGCCGGCACGCGCACGCTCACCGACGGCGCCTGGGCCGGGTACGAGGCCACCGCCGTGACCACCAACTACACCACCGCCATCCGCGAAGCCGGCGGACGGCCCGTCATCCTGACGCCCGGTGAGGTGTGGAGCGCCGACGAGCTCGCCGACCTCGACGGCATCGTCATCACCGGCGGCACCGACATCGACCCCGCGCGCTACGGCGCGGATGCTCTGCCGACGGACTTCGCCGCCGACGAGGCGCGCGACGCGTTCGAGATCGAGCTCGCTCAGGCCGCCGAGGAGAACGGCATCCCCGTGCTCGGCATCTGCCGCGGCCTGCAGATCATCAACGTGGCGCGCGGCGGCACCCTCATCCAGCACCTCGCGGATGAGGATCTCGCGTACCCGCGCAGTGACCAGCAGCTCACCGAGGTGCCGATCGAGGTCGACGCGGACAGCGACGTGGCGCTGGCGCTCGGCACCGCACCGACCGTCAGCGCGTTCCACCACCAGGCGATCGACGCCCTGGGGCGGGGGCTGCGCGTGGTGGCGCGCCACGCCTCGGGGGTTGTGCATGCGGTGCAGTCGACCTCCGGTGCGCCGGTCCTCGCCGTCCAGTTCCATCCGGAGACGCGCGCGGACGCCGCCGAACTGTTCGCCCGCTTCGTGGGCATCACGTCAGGTTCGCGCGCGGTGGCTCCATCGCCTAAGATGGCAACGGTACAGCCGTGATTTTGGAGGATCGATGAACGCATACGCCGCTTCGGACGTTCGGGGAGCCGAGGGCTCGCACACCGTGGACGAGAGGCGCGAAGCCAACCAGACCGGTGAGGGCAACAGCCTCGGTTCGTCGCTCGCGATGTTCATCCCGCTGTTCCTGCTTTTCACCGCCGGCCTGTGGGTGCTGAGCCTCTACACCGTGTGGAACTGGTACTTCATCATCGGCCTGGCCATGTGCCTGGTCGCGCTGTACATCACCTTCGCGGTGATCCCGCGCCACAAGAACGATTCCGAGGAACTGCTCGACTGACCACGCGTCGCGCGCTGTCTCAGCCGCCGCGCTGAGTCCTCGATGACGGAAGGGGCGGAGCCAAGAGGCTCCGCCCCTTTCGTGTGCCCGACCGGCTCAGTGGGTGCTGACGTCCAGGGTGTGCAGCGCATCCAGCGCCATGACGACCATGTCGGAGAAGGTCTCCTGCCGCTCCTGCGCACTGGTCTCCTCACCGGTGATGAGGTGATCGGACACGGTGCAGATGGAGAGGGCGCGGCGGTCGAACTGCGCGGCGAGGGTGTACAGGGCCGATGCCTCCATCTCGACGCCGAGCACGCCGTAGCCGGCGAGGGTCGCGGTGATGTCGGTGCGCGGGTTGTAGAACTGGTCGGAGGAGAACAGGCCGCCCACCACCGCGGGCAGGCCGCGCTCATTCGCGGAGTCGACCGCGGCGCGCATCAGGTCGAAGTCCGCGGTGGGCGCGAAGGTGACGTCGCCGAAGCGGGCGCGGTTCATCGCGGAGTCCGTGGAGGCGGCGGAGCCGATGACGACGTCGCGCACAGCGACCTTCTCGGACAGGCCGCCGCAGCTGCCGACGCGGATGATGGCCTCGACGCCGTACTCGGCGAACAGCTCCTGCGCGTAGATGCCGATGGACGGCTGTCCCATGCCGGAGCCCATGGCAGTAACGCGGCGGCCGTTGTGGGTGCCGGTGTAGCCGAGCATGCCGCGGACCTCCGTGACGAGCTCGGCGTCCTCGAGGAAGTCCTCGGCGATCCAGCGGGCCCGGTAGGGGTCGCCGGGCATCAGGACATGGGGTGCGATCTGGCCGGGTTCGGCTCCGATGTGTGTCGACATGCGCCCAGCCTAGCGCGCCGCGCCTACTGGCCGGTGGGGCAGTCGCGCTTCCTGCCGGAGCTGACCCGACCGAGGATCTCCACGAACCCGTCGGCGTCCATCACGGCCATGTCGCCGGTGAGGACCCAGCCGTCCCCGGTGAGCACCTCAGAGGTCTTGTCGGGGCGGCCCCAGTAGCCGTGGAACACCTGTGGACCCTTCACCATCAGTTCGCCGGCGTCGCCGGTGGGCAGGACGCGGCCGCGGTGGCTGGGATCCACCACCCGCATCTGGGTGGCGGGGAAGGGGATGCCGACGATGCCGGGCGAGTCGCTGAACGCGGCGAGGGCGCGGATCGCCTCCGGGTGGGGGCTGATGCCGGGGATCGCCGCGACCACGCACGACTCCTCCAGGCCGTAGCCGATGATCGTCGGCATCTGGTGGGTGGCCTCCAGCCAGCTCGTGGCGGTCTCCTCGGTGATGCGCGACGTCGGTGTGAAGGCCACGCGGATGCTGGCGATGTCGAGCTTGCCGTCGTGGGCGAGGGCGGCGAGGTGGTCGACCACTTCGGTATCGGCGGCGAGGACCACCGGCCGATGCTTCTTCACCGCTTTGGCGACCGCGGCACGGTCGAAGGCGGGGATGAGGATGACGCGGCGACCGTGGAACAGGCTCGTGGTGAGCGCATCGGCCACGCCCACCACGGAGTGCAGCGGCCACATCGCCAGGCTCGCCTCCTGCCCGGGCTGGGTGTCCGCCAGCCACGACAGCGACTGGGCGGCCATGGCGCAGAGGTTCCCATGGGTGATGATCGACCCGAGGGGGTGCCGGCCGCCCTCATCTCCGTACATGATCAGGGCGATGTCGTCGCCGCTGGGCATGGGGTGGTCGGCGTCGATCCGGGCGGAGGTGAGCACGCTCCGCCACTTGCCGACGTAGAACCCGTCGGCCCCGCCCTTCTCGGCCGGCTTCTCCCGCTTCATGAAGGGCCGCGCGAGCTTCCCGGTGGAGACGGCGGCGGTCCTCTTCAGCGTGGAGATGGTGCCGGTCAGGGAGATCTTCGTGACGTCGAGCTGAGAGGGCGGGCGCGGCACCGCGATCACGGACAGCGGCAGCGCGGCCGACGGGATCCGCGTCAGCACACCGAGGCGCTCCTCGGAGACGATGGCGCACACCGGTTCGTAGTCGTCGAAGTAGCGGGACAGCTGAGCGGCGGGGGTGTGCGGGGAGTGCTGCACGACCACGGCGCCGATCCGCAGAACGGCATGGAAGGCGATGACGGCGTCCAGGCTCATCGGCAGCAGGAGGCTGACGCGGTCGCCCTTGCGGATGCCGCGGTCCAGCAGCCCCTGCGCGGCGATGTCGATCTGCTGTCCGAGCTGCCGATAGGTGAGGGTCCGGCCCTGGAAGTCGAGGGCGACCGACGACGCGAACCGCTCGGCGGCCGCGGTGATGGCGGCGGGGACGTTGGTGAACTCCGGGGTGACCGTGCGCGCTGTGCCGGGAGCGTAGTACTTCGCGAATCTCTGGGGCACGCTCGCATCCGCTCCTTCTGTGGGTTCCGTCCCCGTGAGTCTAGGGATGCTTCCTGAACAGTGCCGGGGGTCCGCCCGGCACGCGCGAACGGCGCCGTGGACGCTCACCTGCTCGGTAGGGTGGGCCGCATGAACCGCCCCGCCGCCGCCTCCGATCCGAGCTCCGCACGCCTGGACGTGTGGCTGCATGCGGTGCGGCTGGCGAAGACCCGTTCGGCGGCGAAGAGCCTGATCACCGCCGGTCATGTGCGGCTGAACTCCGAGGTGCCGAAGGCGTCGGCGAAGGTGGCGGTGGGCGATGAGGTGAGGATCCGTCGGCCCGGGCATGAGCGGATCTTCGTGGTGCGGCGCCTCCTGGCGAAGAGGGTGGGCGCTCCGATCGCGCAGAGCGCGTACGAGGACGTGTCCCCGCCGCCGCCCCCGCAGCTGTTCGCGGCGCCGCCGAGACGGGAACGGGGGAGCGGCCGGCCCACGAAGAAGGAGCGCAGGGCGCTGGATCGACTGCGCGGCCGCGCGAGCAACACCCAGCGGCGCGGGAGCGGCCCGTTCAGCCTGTGACCTGGGCCGCAAACGCCCCGTCAGCAGGGTTGAGCGGAATAGACTCAACTTCGCTGTCGTTGTTCTCAGTGATGGTCGTGGGAACTCCCACCGGCCTGTGATCCACTGTCAACGACACCAGCGAAAGGAGTGCGTGGAATGGACTTCCGCTTCACCACCCGTTCAGAAGAGGCTGTGCAGCAGGCAGCGCACTCCGCCTCCTCCCGCCGCAACCCCGCCGTCACTGCGGCGCACATCCTCAAGGCCCTGCTCGGCCAGGAGGACTCCATCGCGACCGCCGCCCTCCGGGAGGTCGGCGTCGACATCCCGTCCCTCACCAGGGGCGTGGAGCGCGAGCTCGAGGGCCTGCCACGCGTCAGCGGCACTTCCGTGGTCAAGCCCACCGTGCAGGGCGACGGCTACGACGCCCTCGAAGCAGCCGGTGAAGCAGCCGGACTCGCGCGCACCGACGCCGCCGCCCGCGGCGAGGACGACCGGCCCTACATCTCCACCGAGCACCTGCTGCTGGGCATCGCCACCGCCGCCAGCCCCGCCCGCGACATCCTGACCGACTCCGGCGCCACCGCAGAGGCCCTGCGCGCCGCCATCACCACCCTTACCGGAGGCACCCCCGTGAACAGCTCCAACCCCGAAGGCACCTTCAAGAGCCTCGAGAAGTACGGACTCGACCTCACCGCCCGAGCCCGCGAGGGCAAGCTCGATCCGGTGATCGGCCGCGACGCCGAGATCCGCCGCGTGGTCCAGGTCCTGTCCCGCCGCACCAAGAACAACCCCGTGCTCATCGGCGAACCGGGAGTCGGCAAAACCGCTGTCGCCGAGGGCCTCGCCCAGCGCATGGTCGCCGGTGACGTCCCGCAGTCCCTGCAGGGCAAGACCCTCATCGCCCTGGACCTGTCCTCGATGGTCGCCGGGTCGAAGTACCGCGGCGAGTTCGAGGAGCGGATGAAGGCCGTCCTCGACGAGATCCGCCAGTCCAACGGCCAGATCGTCACCTTCATCGACGAGCTGCACACCGTGGTCGGCGCCGGCTCCACCGGCGACTCATCCATGGACGCCGGCAACATGCTCAAGCCGATGCTCGCCCGCGGCGAACTGCGCATGGTGGGCGCCACCACCCTGGATGAGTACCGCGAGAACATCGAGAAGGACCCGGCGCTGGAGCGCCGCTTCCAGCAGGTGTTCGTCGGCGAGCCGTCCGTGGAGGACACCGTCACGATCCTGCGCGGACTCAAGGACAAGTACGAGGCGCACCACAAGGTCACCATCGCCGACTCCGCCCTGGTCGCGGCAGCCGCGATGAGCGACCGCTACATCGCCTCCCGCCAGCTGCCGGACAAGGCCATCGACCTGGTCGACGAGGCCGCCAGCCGCCTGCGCATGGAACTGGACTCCTCCCCGGTGGAGCTGGACATCCTGCGCCGCCAGGTGGACCGCCTGAAGATGGAGGAGATGGCCCTGCAGGGCTCCGACGACGACGGGTCCCGCGCCCAGCTCGAGCACGTCCAGTCGCAGCTCGCGGAGAAGACCGAGGAGATGAACGCCCTCTCCGCCCGGTGGGAGAGCGAGAAGGCCGGCCTGAACAGGGTCGGTGAGCTGAAGGCGAAGCTGGAGGACCTGCGCATGCAGGCCGACCGCGCCCAGCGCGACGGCGACCTGACGAGCGCCTCCAAGATCCTCTACGGCGACATCCCCGCTCTCAAGCAGGAGCTCGCCGAGGCCGAGGAGGCCGAGGAGTCCGGTCAGGCCGAGACCGTCGACGACCGCGCACCGCTGGTGGCGGACAAGGTTGGACCGGACGACATCGCCGACGTCGTCTCCGCCTGGACCGGCATCCCCGCCGGCCGCCTGCTGAAGAGCGAAACGCAGAAGCTGCTGGACATGGAGTCCATCATCGGGCAGCGCCTCATCGGGCAGAAGCGCGCCGTCGCCGAGGTGGCGGATGCGGTGAGGCGCTCCCGCGCCGGCATCGCCGACCCGAACCGGCCGACGGGATCCTTCCTGTTCCTCGGTCCCACGGGTGTGGGCAAGACGGAGCTGGCGAAGTCCCTCGCCGAGTTCCTCTTCGACGACGAGCACGCCATGATCCGCATCGACATGTCGGAGTACGCCGAGAAGCACTCGGTGTCCCGTCTCGTCGGCGCCCCTCCGGGGTATGTGGGCTATGACGAGGGCGGTCAGCTGACCGAGGCGGTGCGCCGCCGCCCGTACTCGGTGGTCCTGCTGGACGAGGTGGAGAAGGCCCACGCGGACATCTTCGACATCCTGCTGCAGGTCCTGGACGACGGCCGTCTGACCGACGGCCAGGGGCGCACGGTGGACTTCCGCAGCACCATCCTGATCCTCACCTCGAACCTCGGTTCGCAGTTCCTGCAGAATCAGGAGATGGAGCCGTCGGCCCGCGAGGACGCCGTGATGGCGACCGTGCGCGCCGCCTTCAAACCGGAGTTCCTCAACCGCCTGGACGACATCGTCATGTTCGATCCGCTCGGCCGCGACGAACTCACCCACATCGTGGGCCTGCAGATCGCCTCGGTCGCGCAGCGACTCGAGGACCGCCGCATCAGCCTGGACGTCGACGAGCAGGCGGAGCGCTGGCTCGCCGAGAAGGGCTACGACCCCGCCTACGGTGCTCGTCCGCTGAAGCGTCTGGTGCAGAAGGAGATCGGCGACCAGCTCGCCCGCCTGATCCTGCAGGGCGCGGTGCGCGACGGCGACACGATCGCCGTGGCCGTCGACGCCGCGGACGATGCGCTGGCGCTGACCGTCACCGGGGAGCAGGAAGCGGACTGATCCCGCTCGCGACTGACACAGCGGCGCCGCACGGACCTGATCTGTGCGGCGCCGCTTCGTGTGTCGGGCGTGTGTCCACGCTGAAGGATGAGCACGCGGATGAGATGCCGGGCACCTACAGTGTGCGTATGCGAGAACAGAGCACACCCCCGAACGGCTCCCATACAGCAGCATCCGTCGGCGCCGCCGAGCCGGCCGCCAAGCAGTCCTCGATGAAGACCATCCTCGGCACCGGGGTCGGCAACGGCCTCGAATGGTTCGACTGGAACATCTATGCCAGCTTCGCCGTCTACTTCTCCGCCCAGGCGTTCAACGACGACGACCCGACCTCGGCGTTCCTGCAGACCATGGCGATCTTCGCCGTCGGGTTCGTGGCCCGCCCCTTCGGCGGCTTCGTCTTCGGCTGGATCGGTGACCGCATCGGCCGCAAGCACGCCCTGACCGTCGCCGTCCTCGCCGCCTCCTTCGGCTCCCTGCTGATCGCCGCTCTGCCCACCTACGACCAGGTCGGCGTGTGGTCCTCCGTGATCCTCCTGGTGGCGCGCCTTGTGCAGGGCCTCGCCCACGGCGGCGAGCTTCCCAGCGCCCAGACCTACCTCGCGGAGCATTCGCCGCGGGAGCACCGCGGCCTGTGGGCGTCCTCCATCTACGTCACCGGCACCATCGGCCTGCTCGCCGGCCTGCTGCTCGGCCTCATCCTCTCCAGCATCCTGACCGAGTCGCAGATGAACGCCTGGGGCTGGCGCATCCCGTTCGCGATCGGCGCGGTCCTCGGCCTCATGGCGCTGTGGATCCGCTCCTCGATGGAGGAGTCCGACGTGTTCGAAGAGGAGCAGCAGCGCCAGCAGCAGGAGGAGGCGAAGGTCAACGTCCTCGTGGCCCTCTGGCAGGACCGTTCGCGCGCCCTGCGCGTCATCTTCATGACGGCGGGCCTGACCGTCGCCTACTACATCTGGTCGGTGTCCATCGCTGCGCTGGCGAAGCAGAACCTCGGCTACACCGACCAGGAGGCGTTCCTCGCCTCCATGATCGGCAACATTGCGCTCATCCTCGCCCTGCCGGTGTGGGGCGCGCTCTCCGATCGCATCGGCCGCAGGCCCTGCGCCATCGGCGGCCTGCTGGGCACCGCCGTGCTGTACATTCCGCTGATTCTGCTGATCCAGGGTGAGTTCTGGCAGCTGGTCGTGGCGATCGTCGTGCAGCTCGTGCTGCTGGCCGGCATGCTGTCCCACGCTCCCGCGATGTATGCGGAGATGTTCTCCACCGGCAACCGCGCCAGCGGCTTCGGCATCCCGTACGCGATCGCGATCGCCCTGTTCGGCGGCACCGCCCCGTACCTCAACACGTGGGTGGGCGACCAGATCCAGTTCGGCGTCTACGTGGTGGCGCTGCTGGTCATCTCCTGCGCAGTGATGGCGTTCATGCCGGAGACCAAGGGCAAGGACCTGGCGCATGACACGCCTCGGAGCCGTCACCCCTGAGAGCAGGGCAGAAGCTCGTTTACCCCCGATGCACCCCTTGTTTGTGCAGTCTTGGTGATCTCTTGACCCAAATGCCTGATCGTGTTTAGCTGGAGGGGTCGGAGTTGAGAATGCTGCGACGTTGCATGGCAGACACTCTCACCGAAGGAGGATCTTTTGTGACTACTTCAAGGATGACAGTTGACCGCCGAGCATTTGCCACATCCGCCTTAGTGGGGGGTGTCCCTATGTTTCGAGTCAAGCCGCGAGAGCGGTCGGCTCGGGGGTAGGGGCGGTTGTCGGTGGCTGGTAGTAGGTGCCGTCGCGGAGCATGGCGTAGATGACGTTGCAGCGGCGGCGGGCTAGGCAGATCACGGCGGCGTTGTGCCGTTTGCCTTCGGCGCGTTTGCGATCGTAGTAGGCCTTGGAGATGGGGTCGTGGTTGGAGGCGACCCAGGCGGAGTAGAACAGGGCGTTCTTCAGGCGTTTGTTCCCTGACCGGGCGGGGAACTCTCCGCGGATCGAGGTGCCTGATCTGCGGGTGACCGGCGCGATCCCGGCATAGGCCGCGAGGTGGCTGGCGGACTCAAACGCGGAGCCATCACCGATCGCGAGGAGGATCTGGGCGGCGGTCTTGATGCCGATCCCCGGCATGCTCATCAAGACCGAGGCGAGAGGGAAGTCCTCCAGCATGCCCTCCACTTCGTGGGCCACGGTCGCGCGCTGTTCTTTCAGCTCTTTAACCTGGCCAGCGACTCGGGGGATCACCAGCTCAACCGCTGCGGTGGCGGGCACGATGACGGTCTGCTCGCTAAGGGCTGTGAAGATCTGCTCGACCAGCGTCTCGGGGTCGCGGCGTGAATGCGCGCGGGCGAACCGCAGCACCTTCCTTCGGCCGGCACTTCGGAGGCCGGTGGGTCCGCCGAACTTCTCCAGCAGGTCCAGCACGAGTCCGGTCGAGAGGGTCCCGCCTGCGAAGACGCGCTCGAGCGCGGGGTGGATCTGGGTGAGCAGGGACCGGATCCGGTTCAGCGCCCTTGTGGTCTCGTGGGCGAGGTCCTCGTCGAAGCCGGCAAGGACCTTCAGTGCGGAGAGGACCTCGCTGTCGCGATCGACCTGCCGGAGGGTGTGAGGCATGGTGCGGGCCGTGTCGGCGATGATGAACGCGTCGCGCGCATCGGTCTTTGACCTGCCCGGATAGAGGTCCGCGGCCTTCCGCATCGCCAATCCGGGAAGGTAGGCGACTGTGCAGCCGGTATCCCGGGCCACCGCGATCGGCAACGCTCCGATGGTGTTCGGCTGATCGACGACCAGCAGCACTTCGCCGTGGTTCTGCAGCTGGGTGAACAGCTCGCGAAGTTTGGTCTCGTCCTGCGGGAGGGGCTTGTCGAACAGCTTGTTCCCCTCCGGGTCGAGTGCGCACGCGTGGTGAGCTGTCTTCCCGACGTCCAGGCCGATCACGACCGCGAACCCTGTGTTCATGACGCTGTCCTCCTCATCACTGCTGGCCGCAGTCTCGACACCCGATGCCGGCACCCACGTTACGAAGAGACCTCAGACAGAGCTGGGCCGTGTCCCTATCAGCGGTCAACGCGTGTCTCTCGACCGGGCGGCAACACCCCCCGGACCATCAATGGCAGGGCAACAAAGCCATACCCGGCCGAGCGACCAGACCCCGTCCATCGGGGTGCTCACAAGGTAACGGGGTTGAGTGTTGCGCTTGGGGTGTCCCCGCGGGCAGAAGGGGCAGGTGTCGATCCTGCCGCAGCTGAAAAGGGCCTGACTCTTTCTCGCGATCAGCAAGAGGACGCCGAGGTTATTTCCAAGGGCCTCGAAGACTTCTTTACCAGGTATATGCCGGTCAAGAGTGGAAAATTTGTAGTCCACGACTCTGCTGTGATTGCCGATGGATACGGTGACGCGTTGCCGAAATTTGAGAAAATGGCAAGCGAGCTCAATGCAATGGCCGACGGTCGGGTTGCCATCGCGGGCGATCGAACGGCGTCAGCATCCAGTGCAAAGTCGTACGCCCAGTGCGTCGTCCTAAGCGCGCTCGGAATCCCAGCAGGCGCATTGAGTGCGGGCACATGGACTGCCATCGCTGATGCTATAAAGATGTATCGCTGGGGGCTCGCAGCGAAAACCATCGTCCGAGGATTGGGGCCCGCCGCGCTCAAGGGCGTTTTGAGAGCTGTCGGTGGTCCAGCGGCGATCGCAGCGGCCCTTGCAGGTAGCGCAATCGTCTGTGCTGGATCTTGAACGTTGCTCGCGGAAAGGATGGAGTATGCGCACGACAGCGTGGCTGATCGGCATCGGAATGTTCGCGACGACTACGCTCCTCTTGGCAGCGATATTCTCGTTCGCGACCGGCGGTGCATTGCTACCGAATAATATTGTCATTTGGGGTGTCGCCGCAGTCGTGGCCGGGGTCTTCACTGTTCCCGTGATTCGGGGTGTTGGGAGCGGACGACGCCTCTGACTCCCCTCTGTACGAGTAGGCCGGGCCATCACGTGAGCGATGGCCCGGCCTATATTCTCGTCAGTCTGGTTGTCGGGAGATTTGGGGCTGAATTATTGAGGCAGGGGGTGATATCGGTGTCGCACGGCCCCGGCGCCGCCTCAGATCACCAGGTTGACGAGCTTCGGGGCGCGCACGATCACCTTGCGCAGCTCCTGGCCCTCCAGCAGCTCCTTCACACGGTCCTCGGCCATCACGCGGGCCTCGAGGTCCTCGGCGGTGATGTCCGCCGGCACCTGCAGGCGGTGGCGGACCTTGCCCTTCACCTGGACCACCGCGGTGATCTCGTCCGCGCCGAGGTAGGCCTCATCGGCCGACGGGTACGGCGCCCGCACCAGGGGCTCCTCGTGGCCCAGGCGGTGCCACATCTCCTCCGCGATGTGCGGCGCCAGCGGCGCCGCCATCAGGATCAGCGGCTCCACCACGCTGCGCGGAACCGCGGTGCCGGCGGTCATCAGCTTCGTGAGCTGGTTGACCAGTTCGATCATCTTGGAGATCGCGGTGTTGAACCGCATGTTGTCCATCTCCACGGTGACCGCATCGATCGTGGTGTGCAGGGCCTTGAGGGTGGCAGCGTCGGCCTCGCCGTCACCGGCGATGACCTCACCGGTCTCCTCGTCGATGACGAGGCGCCACAGGCGCTGCAGGAAGCGCTGAGCGCCGACCACGGCGCGGGTCTCCCACGGACGGGACTGGTCAAGAGGGCCCATCGACATCTCGTACACGCGGAAGGTGTCCGCGCCGAACTGGGCGTACATGTCGTCCGGGGTCACCGAGTTCTTCAGCGACTTGCCCATCTTGCCGTACTCCTGGGAGACCCTCTCGCCGTTGTAGGTGAAGGTGCCGTCGGCCTCCTCTACGACCTCCTCAGCGGGGACGTACACGCCGCGGGCGTCGGTGTAGGCGTAGGCCTGCACGTAGCCCTGGTTGAACAGGCGATGGAACGGCTCCTGGCTGGACAGGTGGCCGAGGTCGAACAGGACCTTGTGCCAGAAGCGGGCGTACAGCAGGTGCAGCACGGCGTGCTCCACACCGCCCACGTACAGGTCCACACCGCCCACGGAGCCCTCACTGCGCGGCCCCATCCAGTACTCCTCGTTCGCGCGGGAGGTGAGCTCATCCTCGTTCGTGGGGTCGGTGTAGCGCAGCTCGTACCAGGAGGAGCCGGCCCAGTTCGGCATCGTGTTCGTTTCGCGGATGTAGTCCTTCTCGCCGTCGCCGAGGTCCAGACGCACGTTCACCCAGTCCTGGTTGCGGCTCAGCGGGGTCTGCGGCTCCGTGTCGGTGTCGTTCGGATCCAGCGCGGTGGGGGAGAAGTCGTCCAGCTCCGGCAGCGGCACGGGCAGGTGCTCCATCGGCAGCGGGATCGGGGTGGTGGGGTCGTCCTTGGCGTACACGATGGGGAACGGCTCACCCCAGTAGCGCTGGCGGGAGAACAGCCAGTCGCGCAGACGGTACGTGGTGCGGGCGCGGCCGAAGCCCTTCTCGATCGCGTACTCGAGGGCCTTCTGCTTCGCGTCGTCGATGCCGAGGCCGTTGAGGTCCAGCTCGTCGCTGCGGGAGTTGATCTTCTCGCCGTCACCGGTGTAGGCCCGGCCCTCCTCGAAGTCGTCCGGGACCTGGACGGTGCGGATGATGTCGAGGTCGTACGCCGAAGCGAACGCGTAGTCGCGCTCGTCCTCGGCCGGCACCGCCATGACGGCGCCGGTGCCGTAGCCGATGAGCACGTAGTCGGCGACGAACACGGGGATCTTCCGCCCGTCCATCGGGTTGACGGCGAACAGGCCGGTGAACACGCCGGTCTTGGGGCGGTCCTCGTCGGTGCGGTCGTCGTCGGTGAGGGAGGCGGCGCGCTGCTGGTAGGCGCGGACCGCCTCGGCGGGTGTGGCGGCGCCGCCGGTCCAGGCGTCCTTCGTGCCGTCCGGCCAGGAGTCGGGTAGGGCCGACGGGTCCGCCATCAGAGCGTGTTCGGGGGAGAGCGCACAGAAGGTGGCGCCGAAGAGGGTGTCGGCGCGGGTGGTGAACACGTCGAACTCGCCGCCGGCGAGGGCGGACGGGGCGTCGGCGAAGCGGAAGCGCACCTGGGCGCCGTGGCTGCGGCCGATCCAGTTGCGCTGCATCAGCTTGATCGACTCCGGCCAGTCCACGCGGTCCAGATCGTCCACGAGGCGGTCCGCGTAGGCGGTGATGCGCATGTTCCACTGACGCAGGCGGCGCTTGAAGACCGGGTAGTTGCCGCGCTCGGAGCGCCCGTCGGCGGTGACCTCCTCGTTCGCCAGCACGGTGCCGAGTCCCGGGCACCAGTTGACCGGGGTGTCGGAGATGTAGGCGAGGCGGAAGGAGTCCACCAGCTCCTGCATCTGCTCGGGGGTGTACTGCACCAGGAAGTCGAACGGGGTGGAGTCGCCCTCGATCCAGTGCTTCGGGGAGGGCTTGCGCTCGATCCAGTGCTGCGGCAGCTCGATGCCGAGCCTCTCCGCCATCGCCCACGGATCCACCTCGCGGTTCTGGATCGCGCCCTTCAGTTCGCTGATGGGGCGGGCGCGGCCGGTGACGCCGTCGACGTTCTCGGCCGTCGGGTCGTACCAGGACTCGAACAGCTGCAGGAAGATCCACTGCGTCCACTTCACGAAGTCGGCGTCGGTGGTGCGCAGGGCGCGGCGCAGGTCATGCGAGAGGCCGAGGCGGAACAGCTGGCGGGACATGTTCGCCACGTTCTCGTCAGTGGTGGTGCGCGGGTGGGTGCCGGTCTCGATGGCGTACTGCTCAGCGGGCAGGCCGAACGCGTCGTAGCCCATCGTGTACAGGACGTTCTTGCCCTTCATCCGCTCGTAGCGGGCCAGCACGTCGGTGGCGATGTAGCCCAGGGGGTGCCCCACGTGCAGACCCTTGCCGGAGGGGTAGGGGAACATGTCCATGATGAAGGACTTCTCCGGGAGCGGGGAGCCGTCGCCGGCGAACTCGCCCTCGGGGTCCACGGCGTGGAAGCTGCCGTTGTCCTTCCAGAAGGCCTGCCAGCGCTCCTCAATGGAGCCGGCGAGATCGGCGTTGTAGCGATGCGGTGCGTCAGTCATCCCAATCCTTGTGCGTCTGAGCGGGTCGGCCGACGGATGCTCCCGCGCACAGGGGCCCAGCTGGATGGGTGAGCATCCCGGTGGGGTGGGGGAGCAGCCGGCGTTGGCGGTGCTCCCAGACTACCGAAGCCGCCCGCTGGACACCGGATCGGTCCAGCGCGGATCACCTCACGCCTGCAGGCGCTCCTTCACGGCCGCGAAGATGTGCGGCATCGCCTCGTTCAGCACGTTCATGGTGGAGGTGAAGTTCTCCGCCCCGCCGTACCACGGGTCCGGCAGCGGGTCGCCCGCATCCGCACCGGGGACGAAGTCGGTGACCAGAGCGATCTGGTTTTCGCGGGCGCCGAGGGCGCGCAGACGCTCCAGGTGGAAGTCCTCCGCCGCGATGATGAGGTCCGCCTCCCGCACATCGTGCTCGGTGATCTGACGGGCCCGGTGGTTGTCCGCATCGATGCCGTGGCGGCGCAGCTCCACCCGGGCGCGGTGGTCGATGGGATTGCCGAGCTCCTCGCTGGACACGCCGAAGGATTCGATGCTCAGCTCCTCCAGCTCGGAGGCGGTCAGATGCTCGCGGGCGCACTCCTGCGCGATGCGCTCAGCCATCGGGCTGCGGCAGATGTTCCCCCAGCAGACGAAGTACAGGTGCACGATCCGATCTCCTCCACACAGCAGTCACGGTGAACCGTCATGCTCTCAGATCGAGCCGTGCACCGGATGGGCGTACGGGCCGCGCACGGCGACCTCAGCCCAGCGCGCCGGGCTGACGCGGCTGAGCAGGACGAGGCCCACCAGGACGTGCGCCGCTCCCAGGATGAGGAACATCCAGGGGGAGGTGAGCGGAGCCCCGCCCACGCCGAGCACCGCCATGCCGAGATGGAAGCCGCCGTGGATGCCGGCCGCGGCCCAGACGCTGCGCAGCAGGATCCCGAGGGCGGCGGCGGTGAGGGAGAACCCGAACGGGATCGTCAGATACGACAGGTGCCCGATCAGACCCTGCTGGCCGCCCGAGCTCCCCAGATGCGGCAGGGTGAACACCACCGCGGCGATGAACACTGCCCGACGGGGCCGTGACCGCAGCGACTGAAGCAGATAGCCGCGCATCAGCACCTCCTCGCCGATGCCCTGCAGAACGAAGGACCGAACCAGGATGTAGGCGAGCAGCAGCCAGGCGGGGATCTGCGCCAGAGCGGCGGGGGCGCCGAGCGCGGCCTCCTCCGCCGTGGCGGGCCCCGCCGGGGACGCCAGCACCGGCTCCACCAGCAGCCAGCCCGCGGTGGCGGCAGCGGCGATCGCCACGGAGACGGCGGTGCCGACGACCAGGGCGATGAGAGCACGCGGCCCCGGTCGCAGCCCCAGGTCGCCGACCGGGCGACGGTCAGCCCAGCGCACCAGCGCCATGGAGCCGCCGACGAACACCACCAGCGCCAGCGGCCACACCAGAAGTGCGATGCGCATATGCGCGGCGTCGTCGGCGCCGACGAAGTCGGCATGGGCATCGGGCAGGAGCGCGAGCACCAGCATCGGCGCGGCTGGCGCCGCAGTGAACACGGCAAGGGTCAGCAGGATGCGCACCCACATCGGAAGGCGGGGCTGAACGGTGGGGGAGGGAGGCTGAGATGTCATGACCTCCACGCTAGGAATCGGTGCCCCTGGGGCTTCAGTGCCGCTCGTCACCGACACCCATGACCCGTGTCATGGGTCAGTGCACGGCCGCCGCGCATAGGCTCATGCCGTGACCCGACCAGAGAGCACCGCCGACCCCACCCGCGCCCTGCCGCTCCTGCAGGCCGGAGCCCTGTTCTGCTACCTGCTGGGGGTGCTGCAGTTCGCGAACCCCGATGCGCTCGAGGACCCGTCGGCCCCCGTCTTCACCGCCGCTTCCGCACCGATCGCCACCGGCATCGCGGCGATCACAGCCAGCGTCGGTCTGCTGTGGGTCCTGCGGCGCAGCCTCACCAGCAGGCGCATCCGGTCCGCGCTGGCGATCCTCGTCTTCGCGCTGCTCGCCGCCGGCGCCCTCCTCGGCCACCTGGGCCTGTACGCACCAGCGCTGATCCTCTCCACTCTGCTCCTCGTGCTCGACGCCTCCTGGCGGATCTCCCTTGCTGCCGTTGCCATCGACGCCGCCGTCAGCATCGCCGCCGGGCCGCTCCTGTTCGGCACGCCCGTCCTCCACGCTGTTCTGAACGTGCTGCCCGTGGCGATGGTGTACGCCCTCGGCACCATCCTCGGCGTCATCCTCGCCCGCTACGCGACCCTCGTGGAGGAGGAGCGCCGCGCCGTCGCGCAGCGCGACCGCGCCCTGCAGGAACTGGCGCGCCGCAGCGTCGCCGAACGCGATCTCATGCTCGCCGAAGAACGGGCACGAGCCGCCGCCGAACTCCACGACGGGCTCGGCCACCGCCTCACCCTCATCGGCATGAGCCTCGAATTCGCGCAGCGGATGCGCGACCGCGCACCCGAGGCGGCCTGGCAGGAGATCGCCACCGCCCGGACCACCGCCTCCGACGCCATGGGGGAGATGCGCACCTGGGTGCGGGCCCTCAGCCCCATCCGCCGCGACGGCTCCCACGGCATCGCCGCTGTTGAGGACGCCGTCGCCTCCTTCGAACGCACCGGCCTCACCGTCACCCTCACCGAGGACCTCGCCGGCGCCGCCCTCACCGAACCGATGGAGCGCCTGTCGCTGCGCACCGTCCAGGAGGGCCTCACCAACGCCCTGCGGCATGCCCGCGCCGACCATGTCACCATCGACATCCACCACGACCGCGCTGAGGGCACCGTCACCGTCACTGTCCAGAACCCCGCTGCGGACGCACCCGTCGGCCTCCTGCCCGCCGAGCACCGCGGCATCGGACTCACCGGCCTCACCCGCGCCGCCCGCATCCTCGGCGGCACCCTCACCGCCGACGCCCGCCCGGCAGGTGAGGGAGGCGGGCGGGTCTTCCGCCTCACCGTCACCGTCCCCGCGGGCGAGGCCCTCGCCACCACCGAAGGAGCCCCAGCATGACCTCCACCGACCGTCCGCCCCTGCGTGTCCTCGTGGTCGACGACCAGCAGCTGCTGCGCCGCGGGCTCACCCTCCTGCTCGGCACCGAGGACGGCATCGACGTGGCGGCCCAGGCCGCCGACGGACGCGAAGCGCTCGCCCTGCTCACCACCACCGAGGTCGATGCTGTCCTCACCGACGCGAAGATGCCCCACATGGACGGAATCGACCTCGTCCGGGCCGTTGCCGACCGCCACCCCGGCCTGCCGGTGCTGGTGCTCACCACCTTCGACGAACCCGACCTCGTGCAGGGCGCCATCGCCGCCGGAGCTGCCGGCTTCCTCCTGAAGGACTCCTCGACCACCACCCTCGCCGACGCGCTGCGCGCAGCCGTCGGCGGCGGCATGGTGATCGCCCCGCGCGTCGCCCGCGCCGCGTACTCCCCGCCACCGTCCGGAGAGGGGGAGGAGGGCATCCTGACCGTCCTCACCCCGACCGAGCGGCGCGTTGCCGAAAAGGTGGCCGACGGGTGCTCCAACCAGGAGATCGCCGCGCAGCTGTTCCTCGCCGAGGGGACGGTCCGCAACCACATCTCCGCTCTGCTGCGCAAAACCGGTGCCCGTGACCGCACCGTCCTCGCCCTCGACCTGTTCAAGGCGCTGCGCTGAGAGCCCCGCGCGGGAGAGCGGGGAGAGGCGCGGCCCTCAGGTGAAGAAGGGGCTGACCGCCAGCAGCACCAGCATCGTGCCGATCGAGGTCACCAGCGCCGTATCGCGCGAGACCTCCTCCGCCGTCTCATAGTGCGCCGCCGTCACGTACACGTTCTGCGCCGTCGGCAGAGCCGCCATCACGACCGCCGCGAACAGCGCATGACCGGACAGCCCGAACAGCACCGCCGCCGCACCGAACGCCACCAGCGGCATCACGATCAGCTTGAACGCGCTCGCCAGAAACACATCAGCGCGCACCCCATCGGTCTTCGCGAGCGGCTTCGAGGCCACCAGCGACATGCCGAAGCTGATCAGCAGACCGGGGATCGACAGCCCGCCCAGGATCTCGATCGGCTCCATGGCGAACGCGGGCAGGCTCCCCCCCGCCGCCAGCAGAGCGATGCCGATCGCCGCCGCGATGATCGTCGGGTTCGCCGCAACGTTCGCCGCGAACGCCTTCAGCGACGGCCGCTGCCCGCTCTTCACCGCATGCAGGACGAACTGGAACATCGGGGTGAAGAGCGCCATCTGGAACAGCACGATCGGCAGTGCGAACGCCACATCGCCCAGCACGTACGCCGCCAGCGGGAAGCCCATGTTCGCGGAGTTCACCATCGAGGCGCTGACCGCCGTCACCAGGGTGTGCTCGGGGCGCCGACGCAGCAGCAACTGCGCAGCCGCCCCCGTCAGCGCCACGGTCATGAACGCCGCAATCGCTGCGATAGCGAAATGCGGCGACAGCACCATCGAGAGGTCCGAATCCATCAGTGAGGTGAACACCAGCGCGGGCGTCCCCACGAAATAGGTGATGCGGTTCAGCACGAACCGCCCCTGCGGGCCGAGGATCCCGGTCAGGCCAGCGGCGATGCCGACCGCGATCAGGACCGAAATGATGAAGAAGCCGCTGAGAACTCCGAGCATTCAGGATCGCCGGCTCACCGCGACGCGATCTGGCCCGGCATCCCCGGGACGGGCTGCGCGGGATCGGTCCCGATGCCCACGATGCGGTTGTTCTCGTCCACGTGCACCACGCGCGGCTCATGCACCGCGGCCTCCGCGTCATCCATCAGCCCGTAGGCGATGAGGATGACGAGGTCACCGGGATGCACCAGGTGGGCGGCCGCGCCGTTCACCTTGATCTCGCCGGTGCCGTGCTCCCCGCGGATGACATAGGTCTCGAGACGGGCACCATTGGTGATGTCGACGATCGCGACCTTCTCGTTCTCCATGAGTCCGGCGGCGTCCAGCAGGTCGGCGTCCACCGTCACGGAGCCGACATAGTGCAGGTCCGCCTGGGTGACGGTGGCGCGGTGGATCTTCGAGGTCATCAGTGTTCGCATCATGATGCCCCCATTGTCCCACCGGAAGCGCCCGCGGTCAGTGAGGCGTTCGCCGCATCCGCGCAGGGGCGACGGGCCTGTCACGCTCAGGGCCCACCGGCCCCGTTCCTGCGATACTGGGGGAGTTCACCGGCGCCTGCCGGCAGGGCCCCGTCGGCCCGCATGAGGAACAGCAGACCCGCGCCGCGCCGGCCCGCAGAGGAGGAACCGATGCCGAAAGCGAAGAACCGCCGCTCCAAGGGGACGCCCTTCGAGGACATGGCCCTGCCCACCGAGCTGATCAACGAACTCGACTACCACGGCTTCACCCGCGCCTTCGAGATCCAGGAGGCGATCCTCCCCGACGCGCTCGCGGGCCGCGACGTCCTCGCCCGCGCTGAGACCGGCAGCGGCAAGACCCTCGCGTTCACCCTCGCGATGACGGCGCGCTTCCGCGGCCGACGGGTGCACAAGCGGCGCCCGCTCGGCATCGTGCTGGTGCCCACGCGCGAGCTGGCGGTGCAGGTCGTCGACACCATCCACCCGTTCGCCCGCGCAGTCGGCATCCGCGCGCAGCTGGTGGCCGGCGGGATGAACATCGAGAAGCAGGCCGAGGCGCTGAGGCGCGGAGTCGCGATCATCGTCGCCACACCCGGCCGTGTGAAGGACCTCGCGATCCGCGGCGACCTCGGACTGGACTGCATCGAGACCACCGTGATCGACGAGGCGGACCACATGGCCGACCTCGGCTTCCTGCCGCAGATCGGGGAGATCCTCGCGAACATCCCCATGGGAACGCAGAAGATGCTGTTCTCCGCCACGCTCGACGACCAGGTGGAGCGGATCGTCGACGACTTCCTCGTGGACCCCGTCACCCACGAGACCACTCCGGTGGCCGCCGCTGTGAAGACGATGCGGCACGAGGCGTACGCCATCAACCCCAAGCGCAAACGGGAGATCACCGCGCAGATCGCCGCGAGGGACGGCCGCACCCTCATCTTCACCCGCACGCAGCTGGGCGCGGAGCGCGTCGCCCAGGAACTGGTGGAGGTGGGCGTGGCCGCCGCCGCCCTGCACGGCTCCAAGCAGCAGGGAATGCGCACCAATGTCCTGGCCGGCTTCCGCAACGGCGCTTACGACGTCCTCGTCGCCACGGACGTTGCGGCGCGCGGCATCCACATCGACGACGTCTCCCTCGTCCTGCACGTGGACCCGCCGGAGACGGCGAAGGACTACGTGCACCGGTCGGGTCGCACCGCCCGCGCCGGCGCGCACGGCATCGTGGTCACCCTTGTCCTTCCGCACCAGAAGGACGGCGTGTCGCGGCTCCTGGATGCAGCGGAAGCCCCCGTCCAATGGCATGATGTGGCCTCTGAGAACGATGAGGTGCTCCGCTTCGTGGGCGGCAGGGCCCCGTCGGGCGAACCCGCGGAGGATCCCGCGATGATCAAGCACAAGGGTGCCCCGCGCCGCCTCGACATCCGAGGCGGCAGGGGAGCCGACCAGCGGCGCGCCGAGGTGCGCCGCGAGAACGAGGCGCGGCGCTCCGTCTACGACCAGGACGGCGAGGGCGCCGCAGGGGCCGCATCCGGGAGCCGGGGCGGCGCCGGCCGACGGCACCAGCGGCGGACGACCACGAGCACCTGGCGGGGCCAGGGCGAGGGCGCGTCCGAGCGCAGGAGCCCGCGGGGCGGCCGTTCCGGCGCCGGGCGAGGCGGCGGACGCGGCCGAGGGCAGGGTGGCCCGAAGCGCTCCGGCGGTGCACGCAGTCGGGGGAAGTAAGGACCAGTAAGGATCAGATATGGCAATCAGCTTGTTCGACCTGTTCAAGATCGGCATCGGGCCGTCGTCCTCGCACACCGTCGGTCCCATGCGCGCCGCGAACGAGTGGGCGCAGGAGATCCTCGCCGATGAGGGCATCCGTTCCCGACTCGATGACCTCGATGTCCACCTGTACGGCTCCCTCGCCGCCACCGGCATCGGCCACGGCACCCTCGATGCCGTCATCCTCGGCCTGGAGGGCAATGACCCCCGTGAGATCGACCCCGTCAAGGGCTGGGAGCGCGCCCAGGAGATCGAGAAGGAGGGCGGGCTGCTGCTCGGCGGGCAGGTGCCCGTCACCCTGCGCCCCTCCACGATCGTGGTGCACCCCCTCACCTTCCTGCCCGAGCACTCCAACGGCATGACCTTCAACGCCCTGGACGCCGACGGCGAAGTCATCGCCACGCGCACGTCCTTCTCCGTCGGCGGCGGCTTCGTGCTCACCAAGGAGGAGATCAACGCGCGAGGTGCGGACGCGGCCGACGAAGCCGAGGACGTCAACCCGATCTTCACCACCGGCGCTGAGCTGCTGCGCGTGTGCGAGGAGCACGGCATCTCCATCTCGCAGGCCATGATGTGGCGCGAGCGCCAGTGGCGCAGCGAAGAGGAGGTCCGTGCCGGGGCACTGGAGATCTGGGCCGCGATGGACGCCTGCATCACCGCCGGGATGCACACTCCCGGTGTTCTGCCGGGCGGGCTGAACGTCAAGCGCCGCGCTGCCGGCTGGTACGAGTCCCTCCAGGCGGAGGATCCGGACAAGAGCCGCGACAGCCAGTTCGACTGGGTCAGCCTCGCCGCTCTCGCCGTCAACGAGGAGAACGCGGCGGGCGGCCGGGTCGTCACCGCCCCCACCAACGGCGCAGCCGGCATCATCCCCGCCGTCCTGTTCTACGCCCTCAACTTCCTGGACTTCGACACCCAGGAGGAGAAGGACGACGCGGTGGTGCGCTTCCTGCTCGCCGCGGCGGCCGTCGGCTCCCTCTACAAGGAGAACGCCTCCATCTCCGGCGCCGAGGTCGGCTGCCAGGGCGAGGTGGGCTCCGCTTCCTCCATGGCCGCGGCCGGCCTCGCCGAGGTGATGGGCGCCAAGCCCCCGCAGGTGGAGAACGCTGCGGAGATCGCGATGGAGCACAACCTGGGCCTCACGTGCGACCCGGTGGGCGGCCTCGTGCAGATCCCCTGCATCGAACGCAACGCGATGGGCTCCATCAAGGCGATCACGGCGGTGCGGTTCGCCCTGCGCGGCAACGGTGAGCACCTGGTCTCCCTGGACACCGTCATCGAGACGATGCGCCGCACCGGCAAGGACATGAACGAGCGCTACAAGGAGACCGCAATGGGCGGTCTCGCGATCACGGTGCCGGTGTCGCTGCCCGAGTGCTGACCCGATTCTGTGCTTCAGCCCACATGCGATAACGTTGTGAGGGTCACGCCGCAGGAGCCGGCGGACAGCGGAGAGATCCGCGTCCGTCGGCTCCTGTGCTTCTGACCAGCACCGCCGCACCCGGACCCGTGGAGGAGAGCCAGGATGACCACCCAGAACCCGTCGGAACCCGCTGAGCAGACCCAGGACGTCTACCCGCCGAGCTCCGAATTCTCCACCAACGCGGTCGCGCGCCCCAGCCTCTACGAGGAAGCCGCTGCTGATCGCCTGAAGTTCTGGGAGCTGCGCGCCCGCCTGCTCAACTGGTCGAAGCCGTTCACCGAGGTCCTCGACTACTCCAACGCCCCGTTCGCCCGCTGGTTCGCCGACGGTCGCCTCAACGCCTGCTACAACGCCGTGGACCGCCACATCGAATCCGGCCACGGCGACCAGGTCGCCCTCTTCGCCGAATACGAGGACGGAGCCGACGCCTCCTACACCTACGCCCAGGTGAAGGACGAGGTCTCCCGCATGGCCAACGCCCTGCAGGACCTCGGCGTCACCACGGGGGACCGCGTGGCCATCTACCTGCCGATGATCCCCGAAGCGGTGTTCGCCATGCTCGCCTGCGCCCGCATCGGCGCACCCCACTCTGTCGTGTTCGGGGGCTTCTCCGCCGACGCCCTCCGCTCGCGCATCGACGACGCCGGCGCCGTGGCCGTCATCACCGCCGACGGCCAGTTCCGCCGCGGCAAGGCGCTCCCCCTCAAGCCCGCTGTGGACGACGCCCTCGATGGCTCGCAGGGCACCGTGAAGAACGTGCTCGTGGTCAAGCGCACCGGTGGCGACGTCGCCTGGACCGACGGCCGCGACCACTGGTGGCACGAACTGCGCGAGGACGCATCCACCGAGCATGAGCCCGTCGCGGTCGACGCCGAGCACCCGCTGTTCATCCTCTACACCTCCGGCACCACCGGGAAGCCGAAGGGCATCGTCCACACCACCGGCGGGTACCTCACCCAGGCCGCCTACACGCACCGCAACGTCTTCGACCTCAAGCCGTCCTCCGACGTCTACTGGTGCACCGCCGACATCGGCTGGATCACCGGCCACACCTACGTGGTGTACGGACCGATGGTGAACCGCACCACGCAGGTCATCTACGAGGGCACCCCCGACACCCCGCACCAGGGCCGCTGGTGGGAGGTCATCCAGAAGTACGGCGTCACCACCTTCTACTCCTCGCCCACGGCGATCCGCACCGCCATGAAGTGGGGCGAGGACATCCCCGCGAAGTTCGACCTCTCCAGCCTGCGCCTGCTCGGAACGGTCGGCGAGTCCATCAACCCGGAGGCATGGCGCTGGTACCGCCGCGTCATCGGCGGTGACCGCTGCCCGATCGTCGACACCTGGTGGCAGACCGAGACCGGTGCGATCATGATCTCCCCGCTGCCCGGCGTCACGCCCCTGAAGCCCGGCAGTGCGCAGGTGCCCCTGCCGGGGATCAGCGCCGACGTTCTCGACGACAACGGTGAGGCCGTCCAGCCCGACGAGCCAGGCTTCCTCGTGCTCACCGATCCGTGGCCGGCCATGCTGCGCGGCATCTGGGGCGATGACCAGCGCTTCATCGACACCTACTGGTCCCGCTTCGAGAACCGGTACTTCGCCGGTGACGGCGCCAAGAAGGACGCCGACGGGGACGTCTGGGTGACCGGTCGCGTGGACGACGTCATGAACGTCTCCGGCCACCGCCTGTCCACCTCCGAGATCGAATCCGCCCTCGTCTCCCACCCATGGGTCGCCGAAGCCGCCGTCGTCGGCGCAGCCGACGAGACCACCGGACAGTCCGTCGTCGCATTCGTCATCCTCCGCTCGGATGCGCTCGGCGACGTCGAGGCTGAGGGCGGCGAGGAGAACGCGGTGCAGGTGCTGCGCGCGCATGTAGGCCAGGAGATCGGCCCGATCGCCAAGCCGAAGAAGGTCCTGCTCGTCACCGAGCTGCCCAAGACCCGATCCGGCAAGATCATGCGCCGCCTGCTGCGCGATGTCGCCGAGAACCGCGAGGTGGGGGACACCCAGACCCTCGCCGATTCCTCCGTGATGGACCTCATCCAGCGCGGCCTCGCCGGCAAGTGAGCAAGTGATGGAACAATGATGGCCATGGCTGAGAAGAAGACCGAACCGTTCCAGAGCGACCCGACGAAGACGCGGGCATCGCTCAACGACGTCGCCGAATCCGTCGGCATCACCAGTGCGATCGCAGTGCGCGCCCTGCGCGGCGCCCCGGACATCAAACCGGACCTCGCGCAGCGCACCCGCGAAGCCGCTGAGCGCCTCAACTTCCCCCTCGAGGACATCTCGGAGGAGGACGCGCGCAACGGAGTCATCGCCGTCCTGGTGAACACGATGCGCAACACGTGGATCTCCGACCTTGTGCGGGCCATCCGCATTGAGCTGTCGGCCACCGGGCGCACGGTCGTGGTGGTGCCGACCCGTCAGCGCGTCCCGGAGTACCCGGTGACGGTGGACGAGTCCACCATCTCCTCGCTGACCGCGCTCGGCGTGGACGGCTTCATCATGGCTTCCGACCTCCCCGATATGGACGTGGTGCGCCGCGCCATCGGCTCCCGCCCGATCGTCGCGATCGGCGCATCCAAGCAGCACATCGGCACCATGGACACGGTCCGCATCGACGACGAGGCCGGCCTCGGCCTCGTCGTGGACCACCTGGTGGCGATGGGGCACAAGGACATCGCCCACGTGGGCGGTGTGGGGTACACGGTGGCGCAGGAGCGCGCCGAGGCGTTCACCGCGGCCATGGCACGCCACGGTCTGGAGGACCGCGCACGTGTGGAGCCCGCCGACTTCTCCGAACAGGTGGGGCGCACCGCCGGGTCGATGCTGCTGAACGGCTCCTCGGTTCCGACCGCGATCACCTGCTCGAACGACGTCACTGCGACGGGAGTCCTCACCGCAGCGGTCGAGGCGGGCTACAGCGTTCCGGCGGACCTGTCGGTCGTCGGCTACGGCAACACCTCGCTCGCCGCCTCCGGAACGGCGCAGCTCACCAGCATCGATCCGAATTCGCGGCGCCTGGGTGCGATGGCGGCGCAGTTCATCGTGGAGCGCGCCGGTGGGTACGACGGTCCGGCCCGCGACGTCGCGGTGACCCCGCGGCTGGAAGTGCGCCGCAGCTCCTCGGCGGGCCCCCGCCCGGAGAAGCAGCGGCGCCGCCGGATCACCCTCGACTGACATAACGACCAGATCACAGTCCTGATAGGGTTTCTTCATGATCAACTCTTCGAATGACCGCGCGTCGCGGACGAGCCAGCGATCCATCAGCGAGCTCATCACGTCCATCAAAGCCGAGGTCACCGGCGTTGTGCAGCGAGAGATCGCCATCGCCAAGAAGGAGATCACGGACATCGTGGTCAAGGCCGGCATCACCGCCGCCCTTGCCGCCGTCCTGGTGTTCTTCCTGCTCAGCGCCTGGGTGATGCTCCTGTTCACCGCCGCATGGGGTCTGGTGGCCCTGGGTCTCAGCCCGTGGCTGTCCTTCCTCATCGTCGCCGCTGCGCTCATCGTGCTCGGCCTGATCCTGGGCCTCGCGGCGTTCCTGGTCGCGAAGAGGATCAAGGGCCCGACCACCACCGTCGAAACCGCCACCAGCGCCGTCGGAGCAGTGCAGGGCAAGCGCCCCGTGAACGCCGCTGACTACGACGACGCCTACGAGGAGCTCTACGGCAAGCAGGTCGCTGCTCGCTCCGTGGAGAAGACGAAGGCCCGCGCCTGAGTCGCCTCCCTCATCATCGAGAAGCGGATCGCCCTGCGGGCGGTCCGCTTTTCCGTTCCCCAGACGCGCAGAATATGCTGGCCTGGTGACTCTTCGACTGCATGACTCCGCCACCCGCACGCTCTCGGACTTCATTCCGCTGACGGAGGGGAAGGTGGGCCTGTACGTCTGCGGTCCCACCGTGCAGGACGGGCCGCACATCGGGCACGTCCGCACCTTCCTCGCATTTGACGTCCTCGTGCGCTGGCTGCGCCGCAGCGGATACGACGTCACCTATGTCCGCAACGTCACCGACATCGATGACAAGATCCTCGCCCGCGCCGAGCAGGAGGGCCGCCCCTGGTGGGCTTGGTCCATCCAGCACGAGCGCCTCTTCGGCGAGATCATGGACCGCTTCGGTGCTGTGCGCCCCGACTACGAACCGCGCGCCACCGGGCATGTGCCCGAACAGGTCGACTTCATGCAGCTGCTGATCGACCGCGGCCACGCCTACGCCGACGGTGAGGGCAACGTCTACTTCGACGTCCGCTCCCTGCCGGAGTACGGCTCCCTGACGAACCAGTCCCTCGATGACATGATCGACGACCTCGAAGCCCCCGAGCGCGGTAAGCGCGACCGTCGGGACTTCGCGCTGTGGAAGCAGGCGAAGGCCGACGAGCCGGAGTCCGCCGCGTGGAACACCCCGTTCGGTCGCGGCCGGCCCGGCTGGCACCTCGAATGCTCCGCCATGAGCCGGAAGTACCTGGGGGAGTCGTTCGACATCCACGGCGGCGGCCTCGACCTCCGCTTCCCCCACCACGAGAACGAGCAGGCGCAGTCGTTCGGCGCCGGCTACGGGTTCGCACAGCGCTGGATGCACGCCGGCATGCTCACCGTGGACGGCATGAAGATGGGCAAGAGCCTCGGCAACTTCATCACCGCCGAAGAGGCGCTGACGCAGTCCTCCCCGCAGGCGATCCGTCTGGCGATGGTCTCCAGTCACTACCGGTCCGACATGGAGTTCAACAGCCGCATCCTCGGCGACGCCGAGACGGTCATCGCGCGACTGGATGCGTCCGTGCTCCGCGCCGTGGAGGCGGTCGATGGATCCTCAGCATCGGCGGAGCTGATCGATCCCGCGGAGGCGGATCTGCCGGAGGCGTTCGTCGCCGCGATGGACGACGACCTCTCCGTGGCCGATGCCCTCGCCAACATCCACCGCACCCACGCGGACCTCAACACCCTCCTCGGCGCGAAGCAGCAGGACCTGACGGCGATCGCCCGCACGGTCTCGTCCCTGCGCGGCATGCTGGATGTGCTGGGCCTGGACCCAGTGCAGTGGCGCGCCCAGAGCACCCGGACCTCGGGAACGGCCGCAGAGGATGCGTTGGATGCGCTGGTGACCGCGCAGCTCGAGGAGCGGGCCCAGGCGCGCGCCGCGAAGGACTGGGCGGCGGCCGACGCCATCCGCGAGCGACTCGGTGCCGCCGGCATCACCATCGAGGACGGTGCGGACGGCGCCCGCTGGTCGCTGACCGACCACTGACCACACGACACCGACACCACGCGCGCGCCGATGCGGCGCCGAATCCGATTCGGAGGAATCATGGCACGCTCAGCACCCAAGGGCTCAGGAGGCCAGCGCCGACGCGGTCTGCGCGGCCGCGGCCCCACCCCCAAGGCGGAGGACCGCCCGTACCACAAGGCGTACAAGGGCACGCAGGACACCGTCGGCCGCGCCGGTGCGAAGACGGGCAGGCGCCGACCGAAGCCGAAGGCTCAGAAGGACATCGCGAACCGCCCCACCCACATCGCAGGCCGCAACTCCGTGCTCGAGGCGATGCGGGACGAGGTGCCGTCCCTGGGCCTCACCCTGCAGATCCGCATGGATGTGGACGACCGCGTGCGCGAGATCATGCGGATCGCGCAGGCGGAGAACATTCCGCTGCGAGAAGCCAGCCGCAACGAACTGGACACCATGACCGACGGCGCCGTCCACCAGGGCGTGGTGCTGACCATCCCGCCGTACGAGTACGCCGACATCGACGAACTGATGGACATCGCCGCTCAGCGCTTCGAGGCGCCGCTGTTCGTGGCGCTCGACGGCATCACCGACCCGCGCAACCTCGGCGCCATCCTCCGCAGCGCCGGTGCGTTCGGTGTGCATGGCGTGATCGTGCCGGAGCGCCGCTCCGCGCAGATGACCGCCAGCGTGTACAAAGTGGCCGCCGGTGCCGCCGGACGCGTGCGGGTGGCGCAGGTGACGAACCTGAACCGTGCGATCGACGACCTCAAGAAGCGCGGTGTGTTCGCCGTCGGCCTCGACGCCGACGGGGACCAGAACCCCCGCGAGCTGACGTTCGCCCCGGACCCGCTGGTGCTGGTCATCGGTGCGGAGGACAAGGGCATCTCCCGTCTCACGCGGGAGAAGTGCGATGCGATCACATCCATTCCGATGGCGGCGACCACGGAGTCGCTGAACGCGTCGGTGGCGGCGTCGATCGTGCTGTACGAGGTGGCGGGCCACCGTGCCCGCGCCGGCCTGCGCTGAGCCGCTCGGGCGGCGGGGCGTCAGCCCTCGAAGATCGGGATCGCTGACGTCTCCGAGGTGATCAGCGCCCGCTCATCCTGACGGTGGATCAGGACGGTGAGGATGTAGTCCTGAACGGTCTGGTCCATCGTCGCGTCGTGTCCGAGGCGCTGCGACAGGTGCCACCGATGTTCCAGCAGCTCGTGGTAGAACTCCGGCGCCTGCAGTTTGCGGCGCATCGCCCGGGGAATCGCCCTCACCACCGGCTCGTAGCACTCCTGCAGCCATTCGTGCGCCACGAAGTCCTCGTCCTCGCCCTGCTGGTCCGTTTCGGCGGCGTACTGGTCGAGGTCGTTCAGCAGGCGCCGAGCCTGGTTCTCCTGTGCGTCGATGCCGGTCAGGCGCAGCAGACGCCGTGCATGGTGACCGGCGTCCACCACCTTCGGCTGGATGCTGACCGAGGTGCCGTCGAGGTCGGTGGTGATGTCGAGTTCGTCCACGTCGAAGCCGAGCTCGTTGAGCTTCTCGATGCGGGCGGAGACCCGCCAGCGCTCTTCGGAGCTGAACGTCTCCCGTTCGGTGAGGGTCGCCCACAGCACCTGGTAGCGCTGCACCAGCTGGTCACCGATCTCGATCGCATCGACGTCATCGGCCAGTTTCTCCCCGGCCTGCAGGTCGAACATCTCTCCGATGATGTTGGTGCGGGCGAGGTCGAGGTCGTATTCGCGCTGACCGCGCGAGAGGGTCTCGTGCAGCTGCCCGGTCTCGACGTCGACGAGGTAGGCGGCGAAGGAGCCGGCATCGCGGCGGAACAGCGTGTTGGACAGGGACACATCGCCCCAGTAGAAGCCGGCGAGGTGCAGGCGCACCAGCAGCACGGCAAGGGCATCGAGCAGACGGCTCGCGGTCTGCGGCTGATTCACCTGGGAGAACAGCGCACGGTACGGCAGGGAGTACTGGAGGTGGCGGGTGATGAGGACCGCGTCCAAGGGCCTGCCATCGACCGTCTCCCTGCCGGACACCACGGCGAAGGACTCCACCGCTGGAATGTTCATCTTCGCCAGCAGCCGCAGCAGTCGGAACTCGCTGCGGGCGAGGTCCTCGGTGATCTCCTTGAGGGCGAGCACACGCCCGGAGACACGGGCGAACCGCACCACGTGGCGGGAGATGCCGCGGGGGAGGGAGGCGAGAAGGTCGTCCGGCCAGTCCGCCAAGGGGAGGTGCCACGGCAGATCCAGTAGGGCGGGATCGGGACGTGCAGCGGAGATCTCCAGGGCGGCCATGGGTCCATTGTCTCCCATCGCGGGGTCCGGTGATGACGAGGGGCGCGCACCCGGATGGATGCGCGCCCCTCGCCCTTCGGTCGGGCCGGGTCAGTCGCCCAGGCGCAGGCCGCTGCTGAGATCGAACAGGTGCACGTGGTTCTGCTTCGGGCGGAAGTGGACCGTCTCACCCTTCTGCGGGGGAGTGCGGCCGTCCACGCGCGCGATGATCGGCTTCGCGGTTGGGTTCTTCTCACCAGCGAGGCGGCCGTACACGTAGGCGTCGGCGCCGAGCTCCTCGACTACGTCGATCTCGACCGGCAGGCCCTCGCCGTCCGGGGAGATCTCCAGATCCTCGGGGCGGACACCGACGGTGACGGAGTTGTCCGAGGACTGGGAGAGCGTGGAGCGGTCCACCGGCACGAGGGCGCCCCCGAACTGCACACCGCCCTCGGAGAGCGGCTGCTCGATGAGGTTCATGGCGGGGGAGCCGATGAAGCCGGCCACGAACACGTTCGCCGGGCGGTCGTACATAGTGCGCGGGGTGTCGACCTGCTGCAGGATGCCGTGGTCCAGGACGGCCACGCGGTCACCCATGGTCATGGCCTCGGTCTGGTCGTGCGTCACGTACACGGTGGTGACGCCGAGGCGGCGCTGCAGGGACGCGATCTGAGTACGGGTGGAGACGCGCAGCTTCGCATCGAGGTTCGACAGCGGCTCGTCCATGAGGAACACCTGGGGGCTGCGGACGATGGCGCGGCCCATGGCCACACGCTGGCGCTGACCGCCGGAGAGGGCCTTCGGCTTGCGGTCCAGGTACTCGGTGAGGTCGAGGATCTCGGCGGCCTCGCGGACGCGCTCACGGATCTCGGCCTTCGGCTTGCCCTGGATCTTCAGCGCGAAGCCCATGTTGTCCGCCACGGACATGTGGGGGTACAGCGCGTAGTTCTGGAACACCATGGCGATGTCGCGGTCCTTCGGCGGGACGTCGGTGACGTCGCGGTCGCCGATGAGGATGCGGCCGGCATTGACCTCTTCGAGGCCGGCGAGCATGCGCAGAGCGGTCGACTTGCCCGAGCCCGACGGGCCGACGAGGACGAGGAACTCGCCGTCCTCGATGTCGATGTTGAGGCTGTCCACCGAGGGCTTGTCGTTGCCCGGGTAGATGCGGGTGGCACTGTCATAGGTCACGGTTGCCATGGGGCTGTTCTCCTTCACCGGCAGGTACGTGCCGGACGATCCGTTGTGAAGCGAAGCCTGCGAACCTCGTTGTCGCAGGTCCAGTGATCGTATCGCAGGTTCTCCGCCGGATGTGGGACATTCCACAGCCGGGCTGCGGAGATGTTCGCCTGGTAGAACAGGGGCATGAAGCTGCGCGACCTCACCGCCAAGATCCTCTCCCGCCGCGACGACTCCGCCGACCCGCTGCGGATCGTCCAGGCCGGGCACCCTGCTCTGCGGGCATCCAGCGTCGCCTTCGCGGACCAGCTCGATGCCGACGAGCTCTCCGCCCTGCTGCGGGCCATGGTCATCACCATGCACGAAGCGCCCGGCGTCGGTGTTGCGGCGCCCCAGATCGGCCTGCCGCTGCGGCTCGTGGTGATGGAGGATTCCGTCGGCTTCGACGAGGAGGAGGGCGAGGACCCCCTCGAGCGCCGTGATCTGCCCCTGCACTGCATCGCCAACCCCCGGTACGAGGGAGTCGGCGAGACCGTGGTGTACGCATGGGAGGGGTGCCTGAGCGTGGACGGCTGGCGCTCCATCGTTCCGCGCCACCAGCGGGTGCGGGTGCGCGGAACCGTCATCGGGGCCGACGGGTCCCGCCGTGACCTCGACGAGGTGTGGTCCGGGTGGCCCGCCCGCATCTTCCAGCACGAAGCCGACCACCTCGACGGGATTCTCTGCCATGACCGCGCCGTGGATCGGTCCATGATCTGGGAGGACTACGCTCCGTACTATGAGGAGCTGACGGACGCGGTCGACTACCTCGGGCTGACCGGCCCGATCACCGAACTCAACCCCGGTGAGGTCGCCCACACTCGATCCGCGTCCCAGTCCTGAGACCAGGAGAGCCCGCCCGAGAGGGCACTCGAGCGCCCACCGGAAGGAGACCCCATGGCCGCTGCGAAGAGAGCAGACACGGACGCGCTGACCCCTGAGGAGGCGGGCGTCCAGATCGCCGACCGCCACTTCGCCCTGATCGACCGTGCGCTCGCCCTGCAGGCGCCGCTGGCGAACAAGTACATCGACGGCATCCGCCGCAAGCGCCCCGAGCTCACCGATGATCAGGTCGTGCGGCGCATCGAGAAGCAGTTCCTCACCCTCGCCACCGCGACCGGCGCCGGCGTCGGCGGAACCGCCGCCCTGCCCGGCGTGGGAACCGCTCTGGCGGTCGGGCTGACCGCCGGTGAAGGCGCCGCGTTCGCCGAGGCATGCGCCTTCCTCGCCCTGTCCGTTGCGCGCGTGCGCGGGGTGGACATGACCGATCCGGAGCGCCGCCGCATGGTCACGCTCGGCATCATCGGCGGTGAGCGCGGCAGTGAGATCGTTGCGAAGGCGCTCGGCAAGCAGGGGGCGCAGTGGTCCACTGTGCTGGACGGCATCGCACCCGACTTCGTCATGGCCCAGGTCAACAAACGCGTGAAGAAGTGGATCCAGCGCCGGGCGGCGACTCGCCTCGGCGGGGTGTGGCTGGGCCGCCTCGCCCCGTTCGGCCTCGGCGCGGCGATCGGCGGATTCGGCAATCGCGCCGTGGCCAAGAGCGTCATCGACGCCTCGCGTGAGATCTTCTCCCACGCCCACACCACCACCATCGAGGGCGCGAAGAAGGACGAGCGACCGTCGCCCTGACGCCCAGAGCCGAGCGGGCCCCCGACTGCACAGTGCAATCGGGGGCCCGCCTCGTGGACCAGGTGATCCGGACAGAGATCAGTCCTTCTCGAAGAACTCCTTCGGGGTGTACTCGTTGTAGTGCTCAGGGCCCGCTTCCACGGCGCGCTTGAAGGAGGCGCGGATCTCCGCCTCGGCTGCGGAGCGGCCCTCCCAGTGGGCGCCCTCCACGCTCTTGCCCGGCTCGAGGTCCTTGTAGACCTCGAAGAAGTGCTGGATCTCCAGGCGGTGGAACTCGGAGACGTCGGTCAGCTCCTGACGGCGCACCTGGCGCTTGTCCTCCACCGGGACGGCGAGGATCTTGTCGTCACCGCCGGCCTCATCGCGCATGCGGAACATGCCGATCGCACGGCAGCGGATCAGGCAGCCGGGGAACGTGGGCTCCTCCAGCAGAACGAGAACATCCAGGGGATCGCCGTCCTCACCGAGGGTGCCTTCGATGAACCCGTAGTCGTCCGGGTAGCGGGTGGCGGTGAAGAGCATGCGGTCCAGGCGGATGCGCCCGGTGTGGTGCTCCACCTCATACTTGTTGCGATTCCCCTTGGGGATCTCGATCGTTGCGTCGAATTCCACGTCTGACTCCATTGGCTCAACGGAAAAGGTCTCAGGCGCGCGACCTAGGGCCGGCGCATCAATTGGGTCCACCCTACCCCCGTGATCCCCAGCCGGCCTGCAGCATCGCCGATCCGCTACTGTGATGCCCGACGGGTTCGCGTTCGATGGGAGGCAGCGGATGAAGCGGAGTGTGCGCGCAGCAGCTCTGGGTCTGTGCCTTGCCGTCCCCGTCGGGTTCTATGCACTGGCCGACGCCGTGGACGCTCTGCCGGGCGTCATCACGATCGACCGCGCCGCCGGCCACCCTCCGGTCAACCCACCCGCCGCCGCGGAGACGATGACGCCGCCCGCCCCAAAGGCGCTCGCCCCCGTCGACCCCAGCTCGGGCGCTCCCGCAGGTCAGTCGAGCGCCGACCCCGATGCCGACCCCAGCGCCGATGCGTCCGGGGACGCTGTCCAGCCGACGGTGTCCGGCGACCAGATCACTGCCGCGATGATGCGCGCCGCCGAGATCCCCGTGGTCAACAACCACCTCGCCTTCAGCGTGGTCGACGCCCGCACGGGGGAGACCATCGCGGAGCACGACGGCGACACCGCACGCGTCCCAGCGTCCACCATGAAGCTGCTCACGTCCGTCGCGGCGGCGCGCCACATCGACCTGGATTCCCGGCTGACGACCTCCACCCATCTGAAGGGCGGGGACCTGTTCCTCCGCGGCGGCGGCGACATGATGCTGACCACCGAGTCCGCGGCGTCGAAACCGGTGGTGAAGGAGGACCTCTCCCGCGCCTCCATCACGGACCTCGCCCGCGCCACCGCCGACGACCTGAAGAAGCAGGGCGTCACATCCGTAGCCCTGCACCTCGACGACACCGCGTTCGCCGACGATCCCGTCAACCCCGCCTGGGGCAGCAATGGGCCCTCCGGTGGGTGGGTCGCCCCCATCACCGCGATCGCGGTCGACGGCGGCCGCCTGGACGGCGAACCGTACGGACCGAAGTCCACCAACCCCTCGGAGGACGCCCTCACGGCGTTCCGCGCCGAACTGGAGAAGAACGGCATCACCGTCACCGGGGAGCCGAACCGCGCCGCAGTGCCGAAGGACGCCGCTGAGATCGCCCAGGTGCAGTCCGCGCCCGTCCGCGACCTCATCCACCACACCCTCATCCACTCGGACAACACCACCGCGGAGGTCCTCGGCCGCCTCGTCGCCGCCGAGCAGGGCAAGCCGGCCACAGTCGCCGGCGCCCGCGACGCCGTCCAGGAGGACATCACTCTGCTGGCCCGTGACGAGGGCCTGCATGCCGACGGGCTCCGCATCGCCGACAACTCCGGCCTCTCCGCCGACAACCGCATCCCGCCGCGTCTGCTGGCCGAACTCAACGCCTGGTCCACCGGCGAAGCGCCCGACCCGGTGCGCGAGGTGTTCACCCTCGTCCCCATCAGCGGGCTCGAGGGCACCCTCGCCGACCGCTTCGAAGCCTCCTCCGTCACCGACGCGCGCGGCATCGTCCGCGGTAAGACCGGGTACCTCGCCGGCACCTCCTCCCTCACCGGGGTCACCACCCTCGCCGACGGCCGCGTGGTCGGCTTCTCCATCGTCGTGTACGGCTTCGACGGAGCGGACGCGGACGCCGCCCGCGCAGCCGTGGACACCACCGCCGCGCTGATGATCCGCGAGCAGTCCTGATGACGGGACCGCCGCCGCAGATCGCGCGCGCCCGCACAGCGGTCCGCGCCGCGCTCCTGCAGCGCCTCACCGACCTCGCCGACCGCACCGACCACGCGCTCCACGGCGACCAGGCGGATGCCTCCGCCCGCATCATCGTCGGCCTCAGCGGCGGCGCGGACTCCACCGCTCTGCTCGCCACCACCGTCTGGTGCGCCCGGAAGCTGGGCCTGAGCACTCACGCCGTCATCATCGACCACGGCCTCGCCGACGACTCCGCCTCGGTGGCGGAGCGCGCCCGCACCACCGCCGAACGAGTCGGCGCCGACCAGGTGACCGTCCGACGGGTGCAGGTCGACCGGGATGCGCCCGGGGGAGTGGAGCAGCGCGCCCGCACCGCCCGCCTCGACGCCCTCGATGAGATCGCCGACGCCAGCGGGGCCCTCGCCGTCCTGCTCGGCCACACCCTCGACGACCAGGCCGAACAGGTGCTGCTCGGGCTCGCCCGCGGCTCCGGCGCCCGCTCGCTGGCCGGCATTCCCCGTGAGCGCGGCCGCATCCTCCGCCCCTTCCTCGGCACCGGCCGCGATGAGACCACCGGGCTGTGGCGCAAGGACACCCGCGCCATCTGCGACCAGCTCGACCTCGACATCTGGGACGACCCCATGAACGAGGACCAGGACCTGCTGCGCGTCGCCGTGCGCACCGCCGCGCTGCCGCAGCTGCAGGAGGTGCTGGGCGAGCACGTCACCTCCGCGCTCGTGCGCACAGCGGACCTCCTGCGCGATGACGCCGACGTCCTCGACGACCTCGCCGCCGAGGAGTTCACCGCTGCTCGCCGGCATCCGTCGGCCGAGGACCCCGACGGCACCGTGCTCGCCCTCAGCGCCACCGCGCTCGCGCCGCTGGCGCGGGCCCTGCGCACCCGGGTGCTGAAGCTCGCCGCTGCGGAGGCCGCCCGCCTCGGCGGGCACCCGTCGGACAAGTCGATCCTGCGCCGGCAGGTGCTCGCCGCCGACTCCCTGCTGTCCGCATACCGCGGTCAGGGCCCGATCCCGCTACCCGGTAGGATCGATGTGCATCGGTCCAACGGGGCCATCCTGTTCGTGACCACCCACCCAGCAGCGACCCAGCGGAGGCCTTCGTGACCAGCCAGGACCACCATCCGGATGTGCAGAGCATCCTGCTGACCGAACAGCAGATCGCCGACCGCGTGGCCGAGCTCGGCCGCGAGATCGCGGAGGCGTACCAGGATGAGCCGCCCCTGCTCGTCGGCGTGCTCAAGGGCGCCGTCATGATCGTCGCCGACCTCGCCCGCCGCATCGACCTGCCGATCGACATGGACTGGATGGCCGTGTCCTCCTACGGCAGCGGCACCAAGTCCTCCGGCGTGGTCCGCATCATCAAGGACCTCAACGCGGACATCACCGGTCGGCGCGTCCTCATCGTCGAGGACATCATCGACTCCGGGCTCACCCTCTCCTGGCTGATCGCCAACCTCCGCTCTCGCGGCCCCAAGAGCGTGGAGATCTGCACCCTGCTGCGCAAGCCCGACGCCGTCAAGGTCGACATCGACGTCCGCTTCTGCGGCTTCGACATCCCCAACGAGTTCGTTGTGGGCTATGGCCTGGATCACGCAGAACAGTACCGGAACCTGCCGTACATCGGGGTTCTCAAGCCCTCGGCGTACACGGACTGATCCCACTCGCCAGAGCCCAGCACGGGCGGCTACCGTAGCCCCATCATCATCCACGAATCGGAATAGCGCATTTCATCTATGGCAAAGAAAAAGAAGGCCCGCGTCCCATCCGCGGCGGTTGCGATCATCGCCCTCGCGGTGCTCGCCTTCCTCCTGTTCAGCCTTTTCGGCTCCGGCGGGTACCAGAAGATCGACACCCAGCAGGGCCTGGAGCTGCTGAACTCCAAGAAGGTCGAGCAGGCCGAGATCATCGACGGCAACCAGCAGCAGGTGAACCTCGTCCTCACCGAGGAGTTCGAGGACAAGGGCACCAAGGTCCAGTTCCCGTACGTCACCGCCCGCGGTGACGCCGTCGTCAAGGCCGTGGAGGACGCCGCCCCGAAGAAGGGCTACACCGACGAGATCGCGCGGTCGTCCTGGCTGTCCACCCTCGCCTTCTCCGTCCTGCCGCTGCTGCTGTTCCTCGGCCTGTTCTGGTTCCTCATCATGAACGCCCAGGGCGGCGGCCGCGCCATGCAGTTCGGCAAGTCCAAGGCGAAGCTGTTCAACAAGGAGGCCCCGAAGGTCACCTTCGCGGACGTCGCCGGTGCCCAGGAGGCGGTCGAGGAGCTCGACGAGATCAAGCAGTTCCTCGTCTCCCCGGAGCGCTACCAGGCCGTCGGGGCGAAGATCCCCAAGGGCGTGCTGCTGTACGGCCCGCCGGGAACGGGTAAGACTCTCATCGCCAAGGCCGTCGCCGGTGAGGCGGGCGTGCCGTTCTACTCCATCTCCGGTTCGGACTTCGTGGAGATGTTCGTCGGAGTCGGCGCCTCGCGCGTGCGCGACCTGTTCTCCACCGCGAAGGAGAACGCCCCCGCCATCATCTTCATCGATGAGATCGACGCCGTCGGTCGCCACCGCGGCGCCGGCATGGGCGGCGGTCACGACGAGCGCGAGCAGACCCTGAACCAGATGCTCGTGGAGATGGACGGCTTCGAGGAGAACCAGAACGTCATCCTCATCGCTGCCACCAACCGCGTGGACATCCTCGACCCGGCGCTGCTGCGCCCCGGCCGCTTCGACCGCCAGATCGCAGTGGAGGCGCCCGACCTTAAGGGCCGCCTGAAGATCCTCCAGGTCCACGCCAAGGGCAAGCCCTTCGCCGATGACATCGACTTCGAGAACATCGCCCGCCGCTCCATCGGCATGTCCGGCGCTGACCTCGCGAACGTCCTCAACGAGGCGGCGCTGCTGACCGCCCGCAGCGGCAACCAGATCATCGACAACCGCGCCCTGGACGAGGCGATCGACCGCGTCTCCATGGGTCCGCAGCGGTACTCGAAGGTCATGACGGAGCGCGAGCGCCAGATGACCGCCTACCATGAGGGCGGCCACGCGCTCGTGGCGGCGGCGCTGAACAACTCCGCCCCCGTCACGAAGGTGACGATCCTGCCGCGCGGCCGCGCCGGCGGCTACACGATGGTGGTCCCCACCCAGGACCGCAACTACCAGTCCCGCAATGAGCTGCTGGACCGCCTCGCCTACGCGATGGGCGGGTACGCCGTGGAGGAGGGCATCTTCCACGACGTCACCACCGGCCCCAGCTCGGACCTGCAGAACGCCACGAAGATCGCCCGCACCATGGTCACCCAGCTCGGTATGAGCGATGTGGTGGGCCAGGTGGCGCTCGCCAGCGACCAGGACGAAGTGTTCGTCGGCATGCAGCAGGGCCAGGGCCCGCGCTACTCCCCGGAGACCGCGGAGCTGATCGACAACGAGATCCGCCGCCTGCTCGACAACGCCCTCGATGAGGCCTGGCAGATCATCCGCGAGAACCGCGATGTCCTCGACCGCCTCGTGGAGGAGCTGCTGGAGAAGGAGACCCTGGACGAGCACCAGCTCGCGGACATCTTCGCGAACGTGAAGAAGCGCGCGCCGCGCGAGGTCTGGCAGTCCTCCTCCACCCGGCCCGTGTTCCACGAGCCCCTCGTGGGCGGCGCACCCGGGCAGATCAGCGGCGAGCCCGACGGCACCGAGAACAAGGGCGCCGGCGAACCGCTGAGCCCCACCCCACCCGAGCTGCCGCAGCCCGGCGGCGACGAGCCCCCGATCCCAGGAGCGTGAGCGTGACCACCGAGCCGAGCACCCCGAACCCCGGTGAGTCGCCGGTCGACCTCGACCGCATCGAAGCAGCGGTGAAGGAGATCCTCGCCGCCGTCGGTGAGGACCCCCAGCGCGACGGACTCCTGGACACCCCGGGTCGGGTCGCCCGCATGTACGCCGAAGTGTTCCGCGGCCTCCACGAGGACCCGAAGGAGCACCTGGCGCGACAGTTCGATGTTGAGCACAACGAGATGGTCATCATCCGCGACATCGCGTTCTATTCGATGTGCGAACACCACCTGCTGCCGTTCCACGGCACCGCGAACGTTGGGTACATCCCCGGCCCCAGCGGGAAGGTGGTGGGCCTGTCGAAGCTCGCCCGCGTGGTCGAGGGCTACGCGGCGCGCCCGCAGGTGCAGGAGCGCCTTACGAGCCAGATCGCGGACGCCATCATGTCGGAGATCAGCGCCCTCGGGGCGATCGTGGTGATGGAGGCCGAGCACATGTGCATGTCGATGCGCGGCGTCCGCTCGCCCCGTTCGGCCACCGTCACCAGCGCCGTGCGCGGCCAGCTGAAGAAAGAGGCCACCCGCGCAGAGGCGATGTCGCTGATCACCAGCCAGGTCAGCCGCTGATGCCGGGCTTCCTCGATGCCGCATCGGCGCCCGCCTGGACGTCCCCGCAGGGACTGCCGGAGGCGATGATGCACGCCGGGCGCACCCTCACCATGGGCGTGCTCAACGTGACGCCGGATTCGTTCTCCGACGGCGGAGCCCACAACGAGCGCGGTGACGCGGTCGCCCACGCTGAGAAGCTCATCGCCGACGGCGCCGACATCATCGACATCGGCGGCGAATCCACCCGCCCCGGCGGTGAGCGCGTCACCGAGGACGAAGAGCTGCGCCGCGTGATTCCCGTGGTCCGCGATCTCGCTGAGCGCGGCATCGTGATCAGCGTGGACACCATGCGCGCATCCGTCGCTCAGGAGTCCGTGAAGGCCGGCGCCCTCATCGTCAACGACGTCTCCGCTGGTCTCGCCGATGAGCAGATGGCACCGGTGGTGGCCGCAGCGCGCACCTCTCTCAGCGCCCCGCCGGTGTTCATCGGCATGCACTGGCGCGGCCACAGCGACGTCATGAACGCCATGACCGACTACGAGGACGTCGCTCGCGATGTCGCCCGCGAACTCTCCGAGCAGATCGACCGCGTCCGCGACGCCGGTGTGGAGGAGGGCTCCCTCGTCCTCGACCCCGGATTCGGGTTCTCGAAGAAGGGGCGGCAGAACTGGGACCTGCTGCGCGAGCTCGCCGTTCTGGAGCAGCTGGGCCTGCCGCTGCTGGTCGGGGTGTCCCGCAAGCGCTTCGTCACCGCCCTCGGCGGCGACCGCGACGCCGCCACCGCGGCGATCTCCACCCTGTGCGCCGCCCGCGGCACCTGGGCGGTGCGTGTGCACGATGTCGCAGCCACCGCCGCCGGCATCCGCGTGGTCAGCGCCCTGCAGGGCCGCGTGGGGGAGGCCGACGGGTTCAATGCGCACCTGGCCGACGGCGAGTACCCGTCGGCCCACCGTGCCGCCGAGGTCGCCGGAGGCGCCGATGCCTGAGCTGAACAGTGAACAGATCCTCTCCCACGGGGTGCCGGCCTGGCGGCCGGAGGCCCTGGACGTCATCGGCATGGACGGCTTCACCGTTCACGGCCCGCACGGCGTCCTGGAGCAGGAGAAGATCGACGGCCACGACTTCCGCGTCGACTGCCGACTGTCGGTGGACACCCGCTCCGCCGGTCGTGATGACGCGCTGGACCGCACCGTGTCCTACGCGGACGTCGCCGCGATCATCCAGGACGTCATCGACTCCCCGAGCGTGGACCTCATCGAAACACTGGCGGCGCGCATCGCCGAGCGGATCCATGCAGAGCACCCGATGGTGCGCTCCTGCATGGTGCGGATCAGCAAACCGACCGCGCCGATCGACATGCGCTTCGACACCGTGTTCGTGCAGATCCAGCGGGACGCCCCACCGGTGCGGGCGATCCTCGCCGTCGGCTCCAACATGGGGGACCGCGCGGCCTACCTGCAGCTGGCGCTGCAGGAGCTGGAACGGGCCCACGGCATCGACCTGGTGGCCGCGTCCGCCACAATCGAGACGGACCCCGTCGGCGGGGTGGAGCAGGACAGCTTCCTCAACGCCGCCATCGCCGTGGACACCACCCTCAGCCCATGGCAGCTGCTCGACCTCGCCCAGCACATCGAACAGGTCGCGCAGCGCCGGCGCATCGTCCGCTGGGGACCGCGCACCCTGGACGTCGACGTCATCACCTGGGGTGAGCTCCAGCTGAACGACCCGGCACTGACCCTCCCGCACCCCCGCGCCCACGAGCGAGCATTCGTGCTGCATCCCCTCGCTGACCTCGAGGAGCGCCTCGGCACACCCATCACCCTGCCGGGCCGCAGCCGCGGAGTGCCGGATCTGCTCGCCGATGCCCAGGACCGGGACGGCATCCGTCCCGGGATCGAGGTGGTCGGGTACCCGTCGGCCCCCGCCGGTGGGCCCGCGCACAGCGCCCCAGCGCCGACCGAGGACGGCTGAGCGCGTGCGAGCCACCCCGGTCACCACGGCGATCTGGTTGCTGCTGATCGCCGCCGCTCTCGGGCTCGGCCTCGGCCACCTGCTGGGCTCCGCCGGGCAGCCGCTGCCGCTGCCGGGCTGGATGTCCGGTCTCACCATGCTCGCCCTCGCCGGTGTCCTCCTCACCTTCGCGCTGCGGGTGCGGCGCTACATGGTGGAATGCGAGGAGCGCCGACGCGAGCACACCGCAGCGCCGCGCCGCCACGAACTCGACATGGTGACCGCGTTCCGCACTCTGCTGTTCGCCCGCGCCGCCATCATCACCGGGTCCCTCGTCGCCGGATTCTTCGGAGGAGAACTGGTGTTCCTGCTGATCAACGGAACGGGCACCCTCACCGGGGCGCTGCTGCCCACTGGGTTCGCCGCTCTCAGCGCCGCCGTCCTCGCGATCGTCGGATTCATCGCTGAACGGTGGGGCAAGCTGCCGCCGGAGGAGGGCGATGCCGAGACAGAGGGGCCCTCACCCACCGTCTCGGACGCCCCACCGGCCTGAGCGACGCACGTCGGCACTCTCTTCGACCATCGGAGGAGGGGAGCCCCCGTCAGCGGTGACATGATGGCCGCATGACCCGCTCCGCGATCCCCCTCCCGGGCGAGGACCACACCCTCACGCCCGTGTCCCCGAAGCTCCTCGCCGCCCGCCGCGTCTCCGGCCTCATCCGGTGGCTGATCTTCCTCGGGCTCGCCGCAGGCTGGAACGTCCTGTGCGCCTGGCTCGAGTGGCCCTGGTGGACCCACCTGTTCGCGCTTCCGCTCTACCTGCTGGTGGCGCAGTCCGTTCTGCTGCTCGGTCGACGCACCCGCGCCATCGCCTACGCGGTCCGCGAGCACGACGTTCTGCTGCGCACCGGCATCATGTTCCGCAGCATCGAGGCGGTGCCGTTCGGACGCGTGCAGGACATCGAGATCGACGAGGGACCCATCGAGCGCCGCTACGGCCTGTCCACCATCACGGTGAAGACCGCCGGAAGCGACATCACCATCCCCGGCCTGGAGAAGGCGCAGTCCGAGCATCTGCGCGCGGTGATCCTGCGCGAAGCCGCCGAGCAGATGGCGGCGCTGTGATGGCCGAGGAGACCGCCCCGGACACTCCGGAGCAGCTCGCCGAGCAGCGCCAGGACCCGCCGGACACCGAGTTCCAGCGCCTGCACCCGCTCACCCCGCTGCTGACGGGCTGGCAGGTGGTGGCCGGCGCCATCGCGATCCTCACCGCACAGAACATCAGCGAGCTGATCGACGAGTTCACCCTCACCCGCCTGCTGATCGCCCTCGGCATCCTCGCGGGCGTCGTTCTGCTGTTCGTCGCCGGGTCGTTCATCAGGTGGCGCCTCACCGCCTACGCTGTGGTGCCCGACGGGGTCTTCCTGCGGTCCCGGTTCATCACCACCACGCGCCGCACCGCGCCCCGCGGACGCATCGACTCCGTCTCCATCCACCGGCCGCTGGTTCCGCGCCTGCTGGGTCTGGCGAAGGTGCGGGTGGAGCTCGTCGGCGGCGGCGATTCCCACCTGGACCTCACCTACCTCTCCTCCGCCCGCGCGGAGGAGGTGCGCCGACGGATCCTGCAGATCGCGGCTTCGTCCTCCGACGACGCCGATGCCGAGTCGGTGCCGGAGCTGCCGGGCACCGATCCCGAGGAACAGGAGCAGGCCAGCACCGCGGACCGGATCCGCGGCACCCTGCTCGACGGCGTCACCACCGGCACCCTGCTCGCGCAGATCCCCACCCAGCGGCTCCTGCACGCACTGATGCGCGACCCGTTCATGTGGTTCGTGCCGATTCTCACCGTGCTGGTCGCCATCGGCCCCATCACGGCGATGGTCCTCGACGGATTCAGCATGCGCGCGCTGATCCCGGTTCTCACCGCGGTCATCGCCGGACCGAAGCTGATCCTCGACCGCATCGAAAAGGGCTGGGGCTTCACCTCCCGCTCCACCGACGCCGGCCTGCGCGCCCGGCGCGGCCTGTTCACCACCCGCTCCGACAACCTCTCCGCTGACCGGATCCAGACCGCCACCCTGCGCCAGCCCCTCCTGTGGCGGGACCCCGCCTGGGTGCAGATGGATGTGGCCACCGCCGGAGCGGAGGACGACGACGAGAACGGCGCGATCCTTCCCGTCGGCACCGGCGATGAACTGGTGCGCAGCATCGACCACATGCTGGCACCCGTCGGCCTCCCCATTCCCCCTGAAGCATGGGGCGCAGGCGGCCCCGGCCCGGAGGATGTCGCTGCGGATGCTGCTGCCGAGACCTCCGCCGAGGACGACGTCGCCATGCTCACCCGCATGCTGCGCGTCCCAGCCGCCGAGCTGCCCGGCATCCGCCCCGACCATTGGCTGTTCCCGCTCGGACGCCGGTTCACCAGCGTCATGCTGACGCCCCATGCTGTGCTGGTGCGCAGCGGAACCCTCGTCAAGCGGATCCGCATCATCCCCCGGGACCGGATCCAGACGGTCGAAGCCCTCGAGGGCCCCATCGACCGCCGCATCGGGCTCCTGCCGCTCAGGGTCACCACTGCCGACGACTCCGAGGTGCTCACCCTGCCGACCGCTGACGCCCTGCGGCTCCTGCCCGTCCTGCACAACGATGCGGCGACGAGGCGTCGTCTCGCTCACCGCGAGCAGTGGGCGCGTCCCCGCCGGTCCGGTGCGCGCGCTACCGTGGAGGCGTGAGCACACCAGGACACCGCATGGGCGTCGGCATCATCAGCGCCGGTCGGGTCGGCGCCGTCGTCGGCTCCGCGCTGCGCGCCGCCGGTCACGCCATCACCGGGGTCGCCGCCGTCAGCGACGCCTCCCGGCAGCGCGCCGACGACCTGCTGCCCGGCATCCCCATCCTCGATGCGCCCACCATCCTGGAACGAAGCGAACTGGTGGTCCTCGCGGTGCCCGACGACGCCCTCGCCGACCTCGCCGAAGGACTCGCGACCGCCGGGGTCGTTCCCGGCGGTCAGATCATCGCCCACACTTCCGGCCGCTACGGCATCGAGGTGCTGAAGCCCCTGCAGGAGAAGGGCGCGATCACGCTGGCCCTTCACCCCGCGATGACGTTCACCGGGATGTCCCTCGACCTCAAGCGCCTCATCGGCTGCCCCTGGGCCGTTACCGCCGCCCCCATGTTCCTGCCGATCGCCAAAGCGCTCGTCGTCGAGATGGAGGGCGAACCCGTGGAGATCGGTGAAGCGGACCGCGGTGCCTACCACATGGCCCTCGCCCACGGCTCCAACCACCTCGTCGTCCTGGTCAACCAGGTGCTGTCCATCCTGGACGAGCTCGGGGTGGAGGACCCCGCCCGTCTCGTCTCCCCGCTGCTGCACGCCGCACTCGATGAGACCCTCCGCACCGGCCCCGCCGCCCTCACCGGGCCCGTCATGCGCGGAGACGCCGGCACCGTCGGCGAGCACCTCGACGCCATCCGAGAGATGCGCCGCCCGGAGGTGGACCGCACTTACCGGGCCCTCGCCGCCGGCGCGCTCGCCCTCACCGACCTTGACGAGCCGAAGAAGCGCACCATCGCCCGGCTGCTCGCCGACACCGACCCCGCCACGGGAACAGACACCACGGAGGACCCCGAGTGACCCGCCTGATCACCACCATCGCCGAGATGCGCGACATCCGCGCCTCCCTCACCGGCCGGGTGGGCCTCGTGCCCACCATGGGCTCCCTGCACGACGGGCACCTCACCCTGATGCGCCGCGCCCGCGAGCAGTCCGACGTCCTCATCGTCTCCGACTTCGTCAATCCCCTGCAGTTCGGTCCGAACGAGGACTACGACCGCTACCCCCGCGACCTCGACGGCGACCTCGCGAAGGTCGACGGCCTCGCCGACTACCTCTTCGCCCCCAGCGCCGAGGAGATGTACCCCGCCGAGGAGCCGTTCCAGGTGGACGTGGGACGCATCGGCACCGTCTTCGAAGGCGCCATGCGCCCGGGGCACTTCAACGGCGTCGCCACCGTGGTGCTGAAGCTGTTCACCATCATCCGGCCCGACATCGCCGTGTTCGGGCAGAAGGACGCGCAGCAGCTCGCCGTCATCCGCCGCCTCGTCCGGGACTTCAACGTTCCCGTCGACATCATCCCCGCCCCCATCTCCCGGGAGGGCTCCGGCCTCGCCCGCTCCTCCCGCAACGCCTACCTCGACGAGGACGGACGCTGGCACGCGCTGGCTCTGTCCGGCCTGCTGAAGGATCTGAGCGGCCGACGGATGCCGGCCCCCGAGCTGTTGCACGCTCTCGAACAGGCGCGCGCCACCAGCAGCACTGACGTCCAGTGGGACTACGCCGAAGCGGTCGACCCCGCCACCTTCGAGCCGATCGACTCGTCCTTCACCGGGGACGCGGTCGTGATCGTCGCGGCGCGGGTGCAGGGCGTGCGCCTGCTCGACAACGCTGAGATCACCGTCGGCACCTGACCACTCGGTGCGCGGCGGGTGAAGGTGCGCACACTCACCGTGCCGCGTCGCTCACCCCTGCATGGGTCCGCTCGGGGAAGCTGAGACAATGACCCCATGACGACTGACCAGAACGCCCCCCAGGCAGAAGCAGAGAGCACCAACGACCAGATCAGTGTGCGCCGCGCCAAGCGGCAGCGACTCCTGGACCGCGGGGAGGAGGCGTACCCCGTCTCCGTGCCGGTCAAGGACACCATCGAGGACGTGCGGGCGACGTACGCCGACCTCGAGGACGGCGAGGAGACCGACACGGTCGTCGCCGTCGCCGGCCGAGTCGTCTTCCAGCGCAACACCGGCAAGCTGTGCTTCGCCACCATCCAGGCCGGTTCCGGCGAACGCCTGCAGGTGATGCTGTCCCTCGCGAAGGTGGGTCAGGAGCGCTTCGCCCAGTACAAGGCCGATGTGGACCTCGGCGACCACGTGTTCTTCGAAGGCCCGATCGGGAAGTCCCGTCGCGGCGAGCTGTCCGTGTTCGCCACCGAATGGACCATGGCCGCCAAGGCGATGCGGCCCCTACCGGTGCTGTTCGCCGACCTCTCCGAGGAGTCGCGGGTGCGCCGCCGCTACGTGGACCTGATCGTCCGCGAGCAGGCTCGGGCCACCGCGAAGCTGCGCGCCGATGTCATGTGGTCGCTGCGCAACAACTTCCACAACCGCGGCTACATGGAGGTGGAGACCCCCATGCTGCAGGCCGTTCCATCGGGCGCCGCCGCCCGTCCATTCGTGACGCATATGAATGCCTACGACATGGAACTGTTCCTGCGGATCGCACCCGAACTGTTCCTCAAGCGCGCAGCCGTCGGCGGAATGGAGAAGGTCTTCGAGATCAACCGCAACTTCCGCAATGAGGGCGCCGATTCCACTCACGCCCCGGAATTCTCCATGCTCGAGGCCTACCAGGCCTATGCCGACTACAACACGATGGCGGACCTGACGCAGAATCTCGTGCAGCAGGCCGCTCTGGACGCTTTCGGCTCCACCACCGTCACCCTGGCCGATGGCACCGAATACGACTTCGGTGGTGAATGGAAGCGCATCGGCATGTACGAAACGGTCAGCGAAAAGCTGGGTCGGGACATCACCCCGTCCACGACTGTCGATGAGCTGCGCGCGATCGCCCGCGAGCTCGACCTGGATCTCGACCACCCGAAGTACGGCCACGGCAAACTGGTGGAGGAGCTGTTCGAGCACCTCGCCGAGGACGACCTGTATGAGCCGACCTTCGTGATGGACTTCCCGACGGAGACCTCGCCCCTGACTCGTGCGCACCGCTCGAAGGACGGCGTGGTGGAGAAGTGGGACCTGTATGTGCGCGGCTTCGAGCTCGCCACCGCCTACTCCGAGCTGATCGACCCGGTGGTGCAGCGTGAGCGCTTCGAGCAGCAGGCCCGCCTGGCGGCTCAGGGCGACGATGAGGCGATGCGCCTGGACGAGGACTTCCTCGAGGCGATGGAGTACGCGCTGCCGCCCACCGGCGGCATGGGCATGGGCATGGACCGACTGCTGATGGCGCTCACCGGCCTGGGTGTGCGTGAGACGATCCTGTTCCCGCTGGTGAAGTGACGATGGACATCTGGTTCGAGCTCGGGGCCCTGGTGCCGTCGATCGGTGTGGGCCTGCTGTTCTGGTTCGTGCTGCGGTCGATCGTCCGCGCGGACCGCGGTCAGCGCGCCGCGGAGCGGGAAGCGGAACGCGAATGGGAGCTCCATCACGGTTCACCCGATTCGCCGTCTCAGAGCCCGGCGCCTGAAGGGCGAGAATAGACCGCATCCGAATAGATCGCCATTCATTCAGCGAATTGTTCACCTCTATTCTTGATATTCACTAGGTGAGGGAATAGCCTGGGGGCGTTAGACGATCCCCTGCGCAAAGGAATGACGACTGTGGCACGTAAGACGATTGTGGAGCTCATCGATGACATCGACGGCTCCAAGGCAGTGGACACCATCAACTTCTCGCTTCAGGGTGTGAACTACGAAATCGATCTGTCCGAGGAGAACGTGGACAAGCTCCACCGCGAATTCGGACTGTGGATCGCGTCGGCGCGTCGCGTCGGCGGGCGTGCACGCCGGTCCTCCGGTGCACCGACCACCGCGAAGGAGACCGCGAAGATCCGCGAGTGGGCCCGCGAGAACGGCTACCGCGTGTCCGACCGCGGCCGCATCGCCGCTGACATCCGCGAGGCCTACCACGAGGCCAACGGCAGCTGATCTGACGTCGGCGACGGCGGCGAGTGCCGTCGGCCCGCCGCATCACCAGCCGTCGATGGTCCATTCGTGCAGGACAGTGTCTCCCGCATCGATCGCGATCACGTCGGTGCCGGTCGCGAACGCGTTCGGCGGGCACGTCATCGGTTCCACCGCCACGGCGGTGCCGGAGGTGTACACCTGCACCCAGGGCAGGCGCGAGTGATCGAAGGCGATCGCCGCGCCGGTGCCGGCAGGGGAGTGGACCGCAACCCGGCCCCCGGTGAGGTCCGTGAACGCATGGTCGAGGGCAGCGTCGGCGAGCGCCAGGGCGCCGTCCGCCGCTTCGGCGCCGAGCAGCGCCGAAGCGGGCAGGAGATCGGCGGGCAGCTTGCGGTCATCCACAGCGAGCACGCGGCGCGCCGGCAGGTTCAGGGACCAGCAGGCGGCATCATCTGTTCCGGCGACGAGGTACGGGTGGGGGCACACCCCGTAGGGGGCAGGTGCGCCGCCCCCGAGGGAGACGTCGATGTGGTGCGCCGTTACGCGGGTGGTCAGACCCTGCTCCTCGTGGAGGATGTGCTCGACGTCGATGCTGAGCGGGAACGGGTAGCCGGGGCTCGGCACCAGGTCCAGGTGAAGCGCTGCTCGATCCGCCGCTCGCTCCCGTACGGTGAAGGCGGTGAAGCAGGTCAGGCCGTGCAGGGCGGTGCGGGTGGATGCTTCGGTGACGGGCACGTGGTGGTCGGCGCCGTGCCACGTGTAGTCCCCGTCGGCCAGCCGGTTCGGCCAGGGCGCCACCAGCGCTCCGCGGTACTCCGCGTTGGGAGCATCCACCGGGGCTGGGAGGATGAGGTCGCGGCCGGCGAGGGTGAGCGACTGGACGGCGGCGCCGACGGCGGCGATGCGGGCGCGGTAGTCACCGGCGGCCAGGTCGATCAGCTCACCGGTGAACGGGGTGGAAGCAGTGCCGGTCATGAGGCGTCCTGGTCGCCCTGCGCGGGCGGGGCGATCAGCACCACGTCGAGACGGCGCGGTCCGTGCACGCCGTCCACGCGCTCCAGTTCGATGTCGCTGGTGGCGCTGGGGCCGGAGATCCAGGTCCACGCGGCCGACGGGTCATCCTCACGCATCCGCTGCACGCACGCCGGCACACCCACGACCGTGTCCTCGGGCCGGACCACGACGATGTGATGATCCGGGATGAGGGAGATGATGCGGCGGCCGCCGATGCCGTCGTCCTTCAGCGCAAGAGTGCCGGTCATGGCGATGGCGGTGTGGCAGCCGGTGATGACGGCGTCCACATCATCGAGGGAGCGGGCGTCCAACGAGCCGTGGTCCGCCACCAGCTGCGCCTGCGCGGACGGCAGCCACGCCTCCGGCAGGTCAGGGGCGTGCACGGCGACGGCGCCCTCATCGAGCAGCTCGGCGATGGTGTCGGTGACATCGGCCTCCTCCACCATCTGCACGCCCGCCCCGTACTCGGTGAGGGTCTTCGTCAGTGCGGCGAGGACCTTGTCGATGCCGGTGGTGGTCTCCGCCTTCGCGTCGGGGCCCTGGTAGTCGCGGGGGACGTCCTCGAGCGCGGTGATCGGATTCGGTCGGGGCTGGTCCAGAGCGGTGCGCAGGCGCTGCAGGATCTCGGTCTTCGCGTCGCTCACTTCTGCTCCTTGTTCGAGGCGTCGGCGCTGCGCCGAGCCTTCTCCCTCTTCGTATACCAGGACCGGAACGACTCGCGGGGAACGGGCAGGTCGCGGAACTGCGTCCAGTCACCGATCATCGGCAGCGGCAGGTTCGAGAAGTTGCCGCGGGGCTTCGCGCGGCCGATGAGGGCGGAGGCGCGGACCACGGCGTCGTAGGTGCCGGGGCTGCTCATCAGCTTCGACGCCCCGGCCATCGCCGCATCCCACTGGTTGCGCTTGGCGCCGGCCTCGGCGCGCTCGTCGACATCCCGGGAGCGCAGGTGCACGAGGATCTCAGGAATGTTGATCTTCACGGGGCACACGTCGTAGCAGGCGCCGCAGAGCGAGGATGCGTACGGCAGGGTGGCGTTCGGATTGTCCTCGCCCTCCATCCCGGTCATCTGGGGTGAGAGGATCGCGCCGATGGGGCCGGGGTAGGTGGAGCCGTAGGCGTGTCCGCCGGCGCGTTCGTACACGGGGCAGGCGTTCAGGCAGGCGGAGCATCGGATGCAGTGCAGAGCGGACCGCCCGTGCGGGTCGGACAGGACCGCGGAGCGGCCGTTGTCCAGCAGTACGATGTGCAGATTCTCGGGCCCGTCGGCCGCCTGCGTGCCGGTGAACATCGTGGTGTACGGGTTCATCCGCTCACCGGTGGAGGACCGCGGCAGGAGCTGCAGGAACACTTCGAGGTCCTGGAAGGTGGGGATGAGCTTCTCTATGCCCATCACCGCGATCAGCGTGGACGGCAGGGTCAGGCACATGCGGCCGTTGCCCTCGGACTCGACAATGCTCAGGGTGCCGGTCTCCGCGACCGCGAAGTTCGCGCCGCAGATGGCGGTGTCCATCTGCAGGAACTGTTCGCGCAGGAAACGGCGCGCCGCCGCGGTCAGCTCCTGCGGGTCGTCGCCGAGATCAGCGGGCGCGCCCGGGAGATGGTCGCGGAACAGCTGCTGGATCTGCCGACGGTTGCGGTGGATCGCCGGCACGACGATGTGGCTGGGCGTGTCCCCGGCGAGCTGCACGATCAGTTCGGCGAGGTCCGTCTCCACGGCGGTGATGCCGGCATCGGCGAGGGCCTCGTTCAGGCGGATCTCCTGCGTGGCCATCGACTTCACCTTCAGCACCTTCTCACTGCCCGCGTCGCGGACGAGGGAGGTGACGATGCGGTTCGCCTCGTCGGCGTCGCGCGCCCAGTGGACCGTGCCGCCGGCGGCGGTGAACGCCTCCTCGAACTGCTCCAGCAGCTCCGGGAGGTGGTCGGTGACGTGCCATTTCAGGGCACTGCCGGCGCTGCGCAGCTGCTGGAAGTCCCGCAGTTCGCGCACTGCCTTGGCGCGCTTGGTGCGGATGCCTCCGGCGGCGTGCGCGAGGTTGGCGCGCAGCTGATCGTCCTGCAGTTCGCCCTTCGCGGCGTCGCGGAACCCGTCGGCCCCCATCAGCGCCGACGAGGCGGAGGCGTACGGTGGGCGCACCCGGGGCATTCCGAGGTTCACGGTGGTCATGAGGCCCTCCCCAGAAGAGTCGACGACGGCACGAACGGGTTCTCCTTCGTGCTGTTGAGGATCTGCGCCAGGTGGATCGGCCGTGGCCGCTGCCCCTGCCGGGCGAGCTTGCCGCCGATGTTCATCAGGCAGGAGGCGTCACCGGCGACCACGAAGTCGGCGCCGGACTTCACCACGTTGTTCGCTTTGTCGGTGACCATCGCGTTGGACGTCTCCGCGTTCTTCACCGAGAAGGTGCCGCCGAAGCCGCAGCAGGTGTCGGACTCCGGCAGGTTCACCACGGTGATGCCCTCGACGGCGCGCAGCAGTCGCAGGGGGCGCGGACCGACCTTCAGGAAGCGCATCGAATGGCAGGTGGGGTGGTAGGTGACGGTGTGAGGGAAGTACGCGCCCACGTCGGTCACCTTCAGCACGTCCACGAGCAGTTCGGACAGTTCGTATGTCTTCGCGCTGACGCGGCCGGCGCGCTCCTCGAGGTCGGCATCACGGGCGCGGCGGGCCACCAGGGCGTGCTGGTCGCGGACGGCGCCGGCGCAGGAGCCCGACGGCATCACGACCGCGTCCACGTCCTCCAGCTGCGGTTCGAACACGTCCACGAACTGCCGGACCACGGGCGCGGCCTCGCGGAAGTAGCCGGTGTTGGTGTGCATCTGTCCGCAGCAGGTCTGCCGCTTGTCGAACACGACCTCGTGGCCGAGCCGCTCCAGCAGCTCGACGGTGGAGCGGGCCACATCGGGGGCCATCACGTCCGCCAGGCAGGTGGCCATCAGTGCGATTCTCATCGATCCTCCTCGACGGGGGTGCGGACGCTGGGCGCCGCGGGGGTCGGCGTGGGGGTCACCGGTTGAGGCCGAGGACCTCGGCGGTGCGGTCCAGGGAGGCCGTCGCGGCCGACGGGTCCTGGCTCAGCGGCTTCCGCCAGCTCGGCACCATGGCGCGGACCTTCGGCTCCCAGGTGCTGGAGCGCTGCGGGAACACGGCTTCGAGCATGCGCAGCATGATCTCCACCGAGGTGGACGCGCCGGGGGATGCGCCGAGCATGCCGCCCATGGAGCCGTCAGCGGTGGTGATCAGCTGGGTGCCGAACTGCAGCACGCCGAGCCGGTCCTTGTCGGGGGCGATCACCTGGACGCGCTGACCGGCGGTGATCAGCTCCCAGTCGTCCGCGTTGGCGCTCGGCATGAACTCCTGGAGGGAGGCGACGCGCTGTTTGAAGGTCTTGGTCAGCTCGCTCACCAGGTACGTCATCAGGTCGAGGTTCGGCGGGGCGACGGCCAGCATCTGGCCGATGTTCGAGGGCTTCACCGACCGCAGCAGGTCCGTGTTGGACCCGGTCTTGAGGAACTTCGGCGACCAGCCGGCGTAGGGGCCGAACATCAGCTCGCGGCGGCCGTTGATGTACCGGGTGTCCAGGTGCGGCACGCTCATCGGCGGGGCGCCGACGGCGGCCTTGCCGTACACCTTGGCGCTGTGGTCGGCGACGATGTCCGGGTTCGTGCAGCGCAGCCATTCACCGGAGATCGGGAAGCCGCCGAACCCGCGGATCTCATCGATCCCGGCGTCCTGCATCAGCGGCAGGGCATTGCCGCCGGCGCCGACGAACACGAACGGAGCACGCACCACAGAGACATCGCCGTCCGTGCCACGGGACATCACACCCCAGTCGCGGCCCATGCGGCGCAGAGAGGTGACGGTGCGGCCCGTGCGCACCTCGGTGCCCTGCTTCGACGCGGCATCGAAGAGGATGCGGGTGAGCTCGCCGAAGTTGACGTCGGTGCCGTCCAGCGAACGGGTCGCGGCGATCGATTCGGTCTCCGGGCGCCCCCGGGTGATCAGCGGCGCCCACTCGGACAGTTCCGCGTGACTGGTGGTGTACTCCATGTCGCGGAACAGGGGGTTCTGGGAGAGGGCCTCGTGGCGACGGCGCAGGTAGTCGGCGTTCTCCAGGCCGCGCACGAAGCTGATGTGCGGAACCGAGTGGATGAACGCGGACGGATCGGCGATGCTGCCGGTCTCCACCAGGTGCGACCAGAACTGCCGCGACAGCTGGAACTGCTCGTTGATGCTGATGGCCTTCTTCGGACTGACGGACCCGTCGACGTCCTGCGGAGTGTAGTTCAGTTCGCACAGAGCGGAGTGGCCGGTGCCGGCGTTGTTCCAGCCATCCGATGCCTCCTGGCCCACCTTCGGCAGCTTCTCCAGCACCACGATCCGCCAGTCGGGTTCCAGTTCGGTCAGCAGCGCCGCCAGGGTGGCGCTGGCGATTCCGCCGCCGATCAGCACCGCATCAGCTGTGCTCGCGTTCACTGTTCTCGACGACCGAGTCGGCATCAGACTTCCCTTCACAAGATCGCGTGTCCGTCCCCGATCCTATCGACCGATTGCGTCCGCCGCAGGCAGGTGAGCCGGTCCCGAACCGTTTCACCCTGTGGCGAACAGGAGCGCGTTCCCAGGGGCATCCCGCATAGGCTCGTACCATCTGACGACCAGACTGAGGAGAAGCATGTTCGAACGTTTCACCGACCGTGCCCGTCGCGTCATCGTCCTCGCCCAGGATGAGGCCCGGCTGCTCAACCACAACTACATCGGCACCGAGCACATCCTTCTCGGTCTGATCCACGAGGCCGAGGGCGTCGGCGCCAAGGCCCTGGAGGCGCTCGGCGTCACCCTGGAGGGCGTGCGCGAGCAGGTCCGCGAGATCATCACCGAGGGCTCGCAGGCACCGACCGGGCACATCCCCTTCACTCCGCGCGCGAAGAAGGTGCTGGAGCTGTCGCTGCGCGAAGCGCTGCAGCTCGGGCACGGCTACATCGGCACCGAGCACATCCTGCTCGGCCTGCTGCGCGAGGGCGACGGCGTCGCCGTCAAGGTCCTGACCCGCCTGGGTGCGGAGCCGTCGGCAGTGCGCCAGGAGGTCATCCAGCGCCTGTCCGGCTACCAGGGCAAGGAGACCGTCAACGCCGGCGGCGGCCAGCAGGAGGGCCAGCCCTCCGGTTCGCTCGTGCTCGATCAGTTCGGCCGCAACCTCACGCAGGCTGCGCGCGACAACCAGCTCGACCCGGTGATCGGCCGCGACAAGGAGGCCGAGCGCGTCATGCAGGTGCTCAGCCGCCGCACGAAGAACAACCCGGTCCTCATCGGCGAGCCGGGCGTCGGCAAGAGCGCCGTTGTGGAGGGCCTCGCCCAGGCCATCGTCCGCGGCGACGTGCCCGAGACGCTCAAGGACAAGCAGCTGTACACCCTCGACCTCGGGTCCCTCGTGGCCGGCTCCCGCTACCGCGGCGACTTCGAGGAGCGCCTGAAGAAGGTGCTGAAGGAGATCCGCACCCGCGGCGACATCATCCTGTTCATCGACGAGATCCACACCCTCGTCGGTGCCGGCGCCGCCGAAGGCGCGATCGACGCCGCCAACATCCTCAAGCCGATGCTGGCGCGCGGCGAACTGCAGACCATCGGCGCCACCACCATCGAGGAGTACCGCAAGCACATCGAGAAGGACGCCGCGCTGGAGCGCCGCTTCCAGCCGATCCAGGTGGACGAGCCGTCGATCGCCCACACCGTGGAGATCCTCAAGGGTCTGCGCGACCGCTACGAGGCGCACCACAAGGTGACCATCACCGATGACGCCCTCGTCTCCGCGGCGAACCTTGCCGCCCGGTACATCAACGACCGCTTCCTGCCGGACAAGGCGATCGACCTGATCGATGAGGCCGGCGCGCGCCTGCGCATCCGCCGCCTCACCGTGCCGCCGGAGCTGAAGGCCTACGAATCGAAGATCGAGGAGTCCCGCAAGGCGAAGGAAGCGGCGATCGACTCCCAGGACTTCGAGAAGGCCGCCAGCCTCCGCGATGAGGAGCAGCGCCTCACCGAGGAGCGCAAGGAGAAGGAGAAGGCCTGGCGCGAAGGCGAGAACGACACCGTCTCCGTGGTGACCGAGGACGTCATCGCAGAGGTGCTCGCCGCCTCCACCGGCATCCCAATCATGAAGCTGAACGAGGAGGAGTCCACGCGCCTGCTGCGCATGGAGGACGAACTGCACAAGCGCGTCATCGGCCAGAACGAGGCCGTGCGGGCCCTGTCGCAGTCGATCCGCCGCACCCGCGCCGGCCTCAAGGACCCCAAGCGCCCCGGTGGTTCGTTCATCTTCGCCGGCCCCACGGGTGTCGGCAAGACCGAGCTGGCGAAGGCTCTGGCCGAGTTCCTGTTCGGTGATGAGGAAGCGCTCATCCAGCTCGACATGTCCGAGTTCGGGGAGAAGCACACCTCCTCGCGTCTGTTCGGCTCCCCGCCGGGATACGTCGGCTACGACGAGGGCGGTCAGCTCACCGAGAAGGTGCGCCGCAAGCCGTTCAGCGTGGTCCTGTTCGACGAGGTGGAGAAGGCCCACGCCGACATCTTCAACTCGCTGCTGCAGATCCTCGAGGACGGCCGTCTGACCGACTCGCAGGGCCGCATGGTGGACTTCAAGAACACCGTCATCATCATGACCACCAACCTGGGCACGAAGGACATCGCCAAGGGCGTCTCCATCGGCTTCCAGGCCGGCGGTGACCTCTCCACCGACTACGAGCGGATGAAGGGCAAGGTGCACGAGGAGCTCAAGCAGCACTTCCGCCCCGAGTTCCTCAACCGCGTGGACGACATCGTGGTGTTCCCGCAGCTCGGCCTCGAGGAGATCAAGCAGATCGTGGACCTCATGATCCACAGGCTCGACGACCGCCTCGAAGAGCGCGACATGACGGTGGAGCTCACCGAGCCCGCCAAGCAGCTGCTCGCCGAGAAGGGGTACGACCCGGTCCTCGGTGCCCGGCCGCTGCGCCGCACCATCCAGCGCGACATCGAGGACACCCTCTCCGAGCACATCCTGTTCGGTCGTGTCCACGCCGGCGACGAGATCCTCATCGATGCGCGCGGTGAGGGACCGCTCGGCGAATTCGTGTTCTCCCGCCGGGGCAAGGACGGCACGGTGACCGAACTGGACACCGAGGTGACCGTCGAGAGCCTCAGCGAGAACAGCTGACCTGACAGCGCAGGCGCCCCGTCCGGTTCCGCCGGGCGGGGCGCTGTCGATCCGTGACCGGAGAGCACCGCCCATGACCGCCTGGATGCATCAGCTGGAGGTGTGGATCGCCGGCGTCGCCGACGCCTGGTGGATCCACCTGGTGATGTTCGCGTGCGCGTTCGTGGACGCGTTCTTCCCCACGGTGCCCAGCGAATCCGTGCTCGTCACCCTCGCCTCCCTGTGGTCCTCGGGCGGCACGCCCACTCTGTGGCTGCTCGTCCCGGCAGCCTGGGTCGGCGCGTTCCTCGGAGACAACCTCACGTTCCTCATCGGCCGACGGGTGCCGCTGCACCGCCTGCGGTTCCTTCAGCGCCCGAAGATGCAGGCCGGAATGGAGGCTGCTGAAGCGGGGCTGGAGAGCCACGGGTTCCTGTGGATCATGACCGCCCGCTACATCCCGTTCGGCCGCACAGCCGTCAACCTCTCCGCCGGCGCACTCGGCTACGAGCACCGCAGGTTCCTCAGCCGGTCCCTCGTGGCAACGTTCTGCTGGGCGACCTACGGCGCCGCGGTCGGGGCGATCGCAGGGCAGTGGTTCACCAGCCACCGGCTGATCGGGGTGATCGTCTCGCTGGCGGTGGCGGTGGTGCTGTCGCTGATCATCGAACGGCTCGCGGCGGCGGTCCGAGCGCGATCGCTGCGTCACCGGCGGAGCCCGTCGGCACCCGGTGGACGAGACGATCAGTGAGCAGTGACTGCAGGATGCGCGCAAAGCGGGCGTCATCCGTCGCAGCGGCTCGTTGCAGATCCGCTTCCGAAGCGGCCGCACCCGTCGCCTGGCGCAGGTGCTTCATAACGCGGCCGCGCAGCTGACGGTCCGTGCCGGCGAACTTCTGCACGGGGGAGCGGCGCACCTCGGGAACCCGTCGGCCCTCGACGTTCCAGGTGCAGTGCGCAGCGAGCGGGCAGTCGTCGCAGCGTGGGGACCGGGCGGTGCAGATCAGCGCGCCGAGCTCCATGATGCCTTCGTTCCAGATGACACTGTCGCCCGCGCTCGCCGGCAGCAGCGAATCCGCGAGGGAGCGCTCCGCCGCAGTCGACGACGGCCGCTGGTCGAACTCACCGGAGATGACGCGCCCGATCACGCGCCGGATGTTCGTGTCGAGCACGCGGATCCGCTGACCGAATGCGAAGGACGCGACTGCAGCGGCGGTGTACTCTCCGATGCCGGGCAGGGCGCGCAGGAGCTCCGGGTCGCCGGGGACACGGCCGTTGTGCCGATCTGTGATCGCCTGCGCGCACTCCTGCAGGCGCAGCGCTCGGCGCGGGTAGCCGAGCGAGCCCCATGCCCGCAGAACATCCGCCGGATCGGCGGTGGCGAGGTCGGCGGGGGTGGGCCAGGTCTCCATCCACTCCACCCATGCAGGGGCGACGCGGCCCACCGGGGTCTGCTGGCTCATCACTTCGCTGACGAGCACGCCCCACGGGGAGACCGACGGGCGCCGCCATGGAAGATCGCGACGATGCTCATCGAACCAGTCGGCGATGAGGCGGAACAGGTCGCGTCGCGGCAACGATGCCACTGGTTCTCTCGTGCGGTGGGAGTCGGCGGGGGAGGAGGTCACGACGGCCACTGTACCGGCGCGGACAGCGACGAAGCGGGACCCTCCAGAAGAGGATCCCGCTTCGTGTGCGGTGGGGGCGGTCGCGGCTCAGGCTCGCGAACGCTGACCGAATCGACCGGATGCGATCACTCGTTGACGCGCGGGGTGCCGGTCTGCGGGTGGCGCTGGTCGCCGGCGAGCAGGTCGCGGATCTCGGTGAGCAGAGCGATGTCCTCAGCGACCGGGTCCTCCTCGACGGCCGGCAGGCCCTTGCGGACGCGGGCCATCTGGCGAGCCTTCGCCATCGGGGCGACGAACACGAAGTACACCACGGCGGCGGTGATGAGGAACGTGATCACCGCGGACAGCAGCATGCCGATGTTGATCTGAGTCGCCGGGTTGTCCCGAATGATGCGCGGACCGAAGCCGGCGATGCCGCCGGTGTTGAACACGGAGAGGATCGGGGTGATCACGTAGGTGACGAATGCGCCGACGAGAGCGGTGAAAGCAGAGCCGATGACGACGCCGACGGCCAGGTCGATGACGTTGCCCTGCATGATGAAGTCGCGGAAGCCCTTCATGAGTGTTCCGTTCGAGGAGGGGACGGAACGACCGCAGTGGGCCGATCTTCAGGAAGAGAACCTACCCGATCACCGCGATTGTTGCAGTACCTCTATCCGCGCACTGCGCCGCGGACGACGCCGCATCTGCGGGGATGTCGACCAGTACTGCGGGAGTGCGCGGACTTATTGATCCGGCTGTGATCTCCGTTTCTTCCGGCAGTGCTGCACCCGCGGAATGCACTCGAGCCTCAATGGCGGGCGCTGTCGGTTCGGGGCCGCCCGGACACACGAGGGTGATCGCGGTGCCGGGTGTGAGGAGTGTCAGCAGGGCGTCATCGCGCAGCTGCACGGCGATCACCGCCCGGCCCTCAGCGGGTCTGTGCGACCCGTCCGTCCCGGGTGCTGAGCGTGCATCGGATCCCGATTCGTCCCCATGCCCTGTCCCGCCCGATGCCCCCGCCTCAGCGGCATGCGCTGTGCCGGGGCTGAGGCTGCGCGCCGCCGCCTGCACCCCCTGGGCGAGGATCGCCGTGACCAGGAGCAGGAGGAGGATGCGTCGATGTCGGCGCAGACTCCGACGTGCAGCGGGCAGGCGATCGGTCACACGTGAGAACAGCATGCGCTGATGCTACGAAGGGGCCTCGATGCGCCACGAGGGGCCCGCAGGGACTGGGGATGACTGGAGGTGTGGGCAGCCCGTGGCCGCTCCGCCGCCCCGGTGCACTGGGGGGGTGTCCCTATGTTTCGAGTCAAGCCGCGAGAGCGGTCGGCTCGGGGGTAGGGGCGGTTGTCGGTGGCTGGTAGTAGGTGCCGTCGCGGAGCATGGCGTAGATGACGTTGCAGCGGCGGCGGGCTAGGCAGATCACGGCGGCGTTGTGCCGTTTGCCTTCGGCGCGTTTGCGATCGTAGTAGGCCTTGGAGATGGGGTCGTGGTTGGAGGCGACCCAGGCGGAGTAGAACAGGGCGTTCTTCAGGCGTTTGTTCCCTGACCGGGCGGGGAACTCTCCGCGGATCGAGGTGCCTGATCTGCGGGTGACCGGCGCGATCCCGGCATAGGCCGCGAGGTGGCTGGCGGACTCAAACGCGGAGCCATCACCGATCGCGAGGAGGATCTGGGCGGCGGTCTTGATGCCGATCCCCGGCATGCTCATCAAGACCGAGGCGAGAGGGAAGTCCTCCAGCATGCCCTCCACTTCGTGGGCCACGGTCGCGCGCTGTTCTTTCAGCTCTTTAACCTGGCCAGCGACTCGGGGGATCACCAGCTCAACCGCTGCGGTGGCGGGCACGATGACGGTCTGCTCGCTAAGGGCTGTGAAGATCTGCTCGACCAGCGTCTCGGGGTCGCGGCGTGAATGCGCGCGGGCGAACCGCAGCACCTTCCTTCGGCCGGCACTTCGGAGGCCGGTGGGTCCGCCAAACTTCTCCAGCAGGTCCAGCACGAGCCCAGTGGAAAGCTTCCCGCCTGCGAAGACGCGCTCGAGCGCGGGGTGGATCTGGGTGAGCAGGGACCGGATCCGGTTCAGCGCCCTTGTGGTCTCGTGGGCGAGGTCCTCGTCGAAGCCGGCAAGGACCTTCAGTGCGGAGAGGACCTCGCTGTCGCGATCGACCTGCCGGAGGGTGTGAGGCATGGTGCGGGCCGTGTCGGCGATGATGAACGCGTCGCGCGCATCGGTCTTTGACCTGCCCGGATAGAGGTCCGCGGCCTTCCGCATCGCCAATCCGGGAAGGTAGGCGACTGTGCAGCCGGTATCCCGGGCCACCGCGATCGGCAACGCTCCGATGGTGTTCGGCTGATCGACGACCAGCAGCACTTCGCCGTGGTTCTGCAGCTGGGTGAACAGCTCGCGAAGTTTGGTCTCGTCCTGCGGGAGGGGCTTGTCGAACAGCTTGTTCCCCTCCGGGTCGAGTGCGCACGCGTGGTGAGCTGTCTTCCCGACGTCCAGGCCGATCACGACCGCGAACCCTGTGTTCATGACGCTGTCCTCCTCATCACTGCTGGCCGCAGTCTCGACACCCGATGCCGGCACCCACGTTACGAAGAGACCTCAGACAGAGCTGGGCCGTGTCCCTATCAGCGGTCAACGCGTGTCTCTCGACCGGGCGGCAACACCCCCCGGACCATCAATGGCAGGGCAACAAAGCCATACCCGGCCGAGCGACCAGACCCCGTCCATCGGGGTGCTCACAAGGTAACGGGGAGTCAGGCGTCGTCGGTGAGTACCGCGATGCCGTCCGCTGTTGCAGCGAACCGGATCGGGTAGTCGTGCTCGTCGCGCGGCAGCGTTCCCGCCGGCAGAAGCTCCGACGGGTTCACCGCAGTCACCACGAACGACTCCGTGGACCGGTGCTGAAGAGCGCGGTCGTAGTAGCCCTTGCCGTGGCCGATGCGGGTGCCCGAACGGTCGACCGCCACCGCCGGCGTGATGATCAGATCCGCCGTGGCGAGGCCCTCCACACCGTGGTCCTCACCGGTCGGTTCCGTTCCGAACTTCGCCCCTTCTGATGCCTCCAGTTCGCTGACGCCGTCCCACTCCCTCCAGGTCAGCACATCGCCGTGGTACACCGGCAGCAGGACGGTCGAACCGCCGGTTGCGAGGGTGCGCAGCAGCGCCATGGGATTCGCCTCCGTCGGCAGCGCGCTGTAGCCCGCAACCACGAGGGGGCGCTCGAGGTCACCCAGATGGGAGTCGATGAAGCCCTCCAGGTGGGCGACGAGCGCTTCGGACTCATCACGGTGCCGCTGCGCGCCCTCCGGTGTCGAATAGGCGGAGCGGCGGGCGGCGAGGATCTCTTTGCGCAGCGCCTTCTTGCGGGCGGTGAGGTCGTCGATGTTGCTCATGTCGCCATCCTGGCACGAAGATCAAGGGGTGACCATGAGAGAACCGGGCGGACCTGCCGCCCAGTCCCCGGCCGACGCAGGCGCGCCGCGGCACGAACCGCGGGTCGAGCTTCGGCCCCTGCGCCGCCGCGACCGTCGAGCATTCATCCGTCTGCGGGACCAGAACTGGGAATGGCTCCGCCCCTGGGAGGCCGTGGATCCGTCGGCTGATGCCCCCGCCTCCTCCGCCGCAGTGTTCCGCTCCCTGCGCCGCAGCGACCGGCTCGGCTCCACCGCAACCCTCGCTGTTGAGGTGGAAGGGCGCCTGACCGGCCTGGTCATGATCGGCCCCATGATGTGGGGCGCGGTCAGCACCGCCCCCATCGGCTATTGGATCGAGGAGAGCGCCGCCGGGTGCGGAGTGATGACGCGGGCACTGCGCCTCGCCCTGGACTACTGCTTCGAAGACCTCGCCCTGCACCGCGTCACCGCCCAGATCCAGCCCTCCAACACCGCATCCCTGCGGGTGGCGCACAAGGTCGGGCTGCGCCGTGAGGGCCTGCTGACCGGGTCGATGCACGTCAACGGCGCCTGGCGCGACCACCTGCTGCTCGCCGTGACCGCGGAGGAGCACCGTCCGCTGAATCCGTGAGCGGATTCCATGGGGAGGCCGCGCGTGTCTGACCGGGAAATGACATCGCTGTCATTACCCTGGAACAGTGAACGAATTCAATCTTGGTGCGGTGCTCCTCGTCCTCCTGCTGCTCATGTGGCTGGGGTACGCTGTGCCGCGCATCTCCCGTCGCCGAGAACTGCTCGGTCAGGCGCAGGAGATGAACCAGGAGAGGTTCACCCACACCGCACGCGACCTCACTGGCGGCGTGCGGGCCCGGCAACGATCAGCAAAGGCTTCCCCCATGGCTCACCGCTCCCAGCTGCTCCGTCCCAGCACTCCGATCGACCGCCCGCGCTTCGAGGTTCAGGGCGCAGGCCGTGATCTCGGCGCCGAGGTCATCGCGCCCGTGGAGAACCGTCACCGGCTGCTGACCGCGATCCTGCTGGTCCTGCTGGTCGGAGCACTGGCGCTCACCGGAACCGCCATCGCCGGGCTCACCAGCTGGTGGCTCGCAGCGGGCGTCGCATGGCTCGCCGTCATGTTCGCGACTGCGCTGCGCCTGACCCGAACGCGCCGCCAGCGCCGCGCAGTGCGTCCGGCACGCGTCCAGGAGTCGGCACCCCTCGGCCAGGCGGCCGCCGCGGAAGCCGACGATGCCGGCAGCGGAGCCGGTTCCACTGCGACCGCCGCACAGGCTGAGACCGCGCAGCCGGCTCGCAGCGCCGTGATGGGTCCCGCAGAGCGACACGAACTGTTCCTGCGCGAGATCATCGGCACCGATGCTCGTGAGCAGTCCCAGACCTACCGCTACGGCACCCTGTCCTCCGCCACCGCCCCGCTCGAGTACGCACGCCTCGAGGAGATCGAAGCGGTCGAAGCCGAGACCGCGGATGCGGAGGCCGCCGCCGGAATGACCATCGCCGAGGGCCTTACACTGGATGAGGTGCTCGAGCGCCGCCGCGCCTGAGCCCGCTGGCCCGAGGGTGCGCCGGGCTGAGCGCGTCAGACAGCCGCCTCCTGAGGAAAGGGCCGTGCACCGTGGCACATCTTCGCAGCGACCGCCCCCTGCCGTTCGATGAGCTGGACGCCGTCCTCCGGCAGGCCGGGCTCACCCACCGCCCCGTCGGCGTCGTCGACCTCGACGCCTTCGAGGACAACATCGCCGCCATGCGCCGCCGCACCGGCGGCCTCCCCATCCGAGTCGCCACGAAGTCCCTCCGAGTCCGCTCCCTCATCAGCACGGCGGAAGCAGCCGAGGGCTACTCCGGCCTGCTGTGCTTCACCCTGGACGAAGCACTGTGGCTGCACAGTCGGGGCCACCAGGACATCGTGGTCGCCTATCCCACCGCGGACACCGCAGCGATCCAGCGCCTCGCTCAGCACGACAGCGCCCGCGCCGCCATCACCCTCATGGTGGATTCGAGGCCGCACCTCGACCTGATCGAAACCGCCATCGGCGCCGCCTCGAGCAGCACCGCCCCGATCCGCGTGGCGATCGACATGGACGTCGCCTACCAGCCTCTGAAGGGCCTCCACATCGGAGCCCTGCGGTCCCCGCTGCGCACACCCGAGGACATGCTGGGCCTCGCCCGAGAGATCAGCCGCCGCCCCGCCCTTCGCCTGGTCGGCATCATGGCGTATGAGGGCCAGATCGCCGGGGTCGGCAACCTCGGGCCCCGCCGGGCCGTAGTCCGCCTGATGCAGCGCGCCTCCAGCCAGGAGATCCTGCACCGCCGCGGCGCCGCTGTCCGCGCCGTCGCAGGCGAGTTCGACCTCGAATTCGTCAACGGCGGCGGAACCGGCTCCATCGAGACCACGTCCCAGGACCCCGTGATCACCGAGATCGGAGCCGGGTCCGGGCTGCTGGCATCCGCCCTCTTCGACGAATACAGTGCGTTCACCCCGCGGCCGGCCCTGTTCTTCGGCTTCGCCGTTGTGCGCCGACCAGCGCCGAAGGTCGCCACCATCACCGGCGGCGGGATCATCGCCAGCGGTGTCCCCGGGCCGGACAGGCTTCCGCGCGTGGTGCACCCAGCGGGCCTGCGGTTCAGCCGTCAGGAGGGCGCCGGCGAAGTGCAGAGCCCAGTGGTCGGAGAAGCGGCAGAGCACCTGCGGGTCGGGGATACAGTATGGCTCAGGTGCGCGAAGGCGGGGGAGCCCGCGGAGCGCTTCTCGCAGTATGCACTGGTGCGCGGCACGGAAGTGGTGGACGTGGTCCCCACCTACCGCGGTGAGCATCAGCTGTTCCTCTGATCCGAAAGGACGGTCCGCCGATGACCCCACTGCCGCTCGCTGACAAGCGCACCCTCACCTCGAACTGGTCCGGCAGCGTGGACTTCTCAGCGGCCGACGTCGAGCACCCCGGCACCGAGAGTGCGGTCATCCACCACATCGCCCGCGCCACCGCCCACGGCCACAGCCTGCGCCCCATCGGCGCCGGCCATTCCTTCTCACCGCTGTGCGAGACCGACGGAACCCTCCTCACCCTCGACAACCACCGCGGCCTGGTCAAAGTCGACCGCGCCACCGGTGACGCCACCTTCCGCGCCGGCACCCGCCTGATGGAGATCGGTCCCGCGCTCGCGCGCCACGGCCGCGCCATGATCAACATGGGCGATGTGGACGCGCAGTCCATCGCCGGCGCCATCTCGACCGGCACCCATGGCATGGGCCACCAGATGCAGGGCCTCGCCGCCACCGTGACGGGCCTGCGGATCGCGCTCGCCAGCGGTGACGTGGTGTGGGCGGACAAGGACACCAACCCGCGCCTGTTCGAAGCGGCCCGTCTCAGCCTGGGGGTCATCGGCATCATCCTGGAGGTTCGGATGGCGACCGCCCCCGCTTTCCGGCTGGAGAGCAGGGACGAGAACCTCCCGGTCGACGACGCCGTAGCCGGATTCCTCCAGTCCAGCACGCAGGCCGACCACCAGGAGATCTTCTGGTTCCCCGGCTCGACCCGCGCCACGCTGCACACCATGCACCGACGGGAGGCCGGCGCCCGTCGGTCCCGCCCCAACCGGGTCTCCAGCTTCGTGAGCCGTGAACTGCTCGCCAACGGCGTGTGGGAGATCATGTGCCGCGCCGGCACCCGGTCACCTCGGGTTGCACCCGCCCTCGCCGATGTCGCCTCACGGTTCTTCCCGGGCGCCGCCGTCACCGACGACTCCCACACCGTGTTCACCGCCCCGCGCCGCGTCCGCTTCCACGAAGCGGAGTACGCGATCGCCGCGGAGGCGTTCCCGGAGGCGTTCGGCAAGGTCCGCGCCCGCATCCACCGGGAGTTCCGGGACGTGCTGTTCCCGCTGGAGATCCGCCGCGCCGCCGCGGACGATGTCTGGATGTCCACGTGCTACGACCGAGACACCATCTACATCGCCGCGCACACCTACCACCGGCGCGACGGCTACGCCTTCCAGCAGGCGGTGCAGGAGGAGCTGATGGAGTTCGACCCGCGTCCGCACTGGGGGAAGATGCACTGGCTGGACGCCGACTACTTCGCCCGCGTCTACCCGCGCTTCGACGACTTCCGCACGGTCCGTGCCGAAGTGGACCCGAAGGGCATCTTCCTCAACGACCACACCCGCACCGTCCTGGACGTCTGAGGGCGCGCCGACGGGTGCCTGAGAGGATGGATGCATGACTTCAGCATCCGTCCCCACCATCACCTCACTCGTCGACGCGGCGCGCGCCGCCGCCAGCGCAGCGGCCGACTACCAGCGCGGCCTGGACCGCTCGGCTATCGACCGTGAATACAAGCTCAACGCACACGACATCGTCACTGAGCATGACAAGCGCTCCGAACAGATCATCGTCGACGCGCTCAGCGCCGCTGTGCCCGATGCCCGCATCCTCGGTGAGGAGAGCGGCCACCAGGGCGGTGACGGCCCGGTGGCGTTCATCGTGGACCCGATCGACGGCACGTCGAACTTCGCCGCCGGCCTGCCGCTGTTCTGCGTGTCCATCGGCATCGAGATCGATGGAGCCCTCGTCGGCGGGGTGATCAACGCCCCGATCCTCCACCAGGAGTTCTTCTCCGATGACACCGGGGCGTACCTCAACGGTGAGAGGCTGGGCCCGCACACGATGAAGCCGCAGCAGGATTCGCTGGTGCTGTCCTCGTTCCCCGGCAACCGCGACTTCAGCGACCACCCCGACATCGCCCTCGACCTGGCGGGTGCGCTGCGCAGCGACACCAGCGCGCTGCGCAGCCTCGGCACCGCGGCCCTGGAGCTCGCCTATGTGGCGGCGGGCTGGGCGGACGCGGCGATGCTGCTGAGCATCAAGCCGTGGGACGTGGCCGCGGGCTTCCACCTGGTGCAGCAGGCGGGCGGGTCGGTCCGGGCCTGGTCCGGCGAGCCCGGCGTCGAGTCAGACGGAGGTATGACCCCGCTGCACATGCGCCCTGCCTACGTCGCATGTGCGGGGCAGGACCGCCTGCCTACGCTGGACCTGATCGCTGAGCGCGTGCATTCGCACCGCGCCGGCGCCTCACCCAACTGACCAGGAGGTTGCCATGAGCAGCGCCATCCCACCGCACAACCCCAACAGTCCCAATCCCTCGCAGCCCGACGAGTACGGCTACGGCCAGCAGGGCCCGCACGCACAGAACTCAAACGAACAGCACGCAGGCCATGGCCAGCAGCCGCATGCTCAGCAGGCTCCCTACGCTCATCAGCCGTCGGCCGCGCAGGGGGCGCAGGCGCCGCTGTCCGACTCCGATGCCCGTCTCTGGGCGATCCTCGCGCACCTGTCGATGCTGATCGGCAGCCTCGCGTCGGTCGGCTACCTCGGCTGGCTGGGACCGCTGGTGATCCTGCTGGTGTTCGGCAGCCGCAGTCCGTTCGTGCGGCAGGCCGCCGCCGGCGCCCTCAACTTCGCCATCACCATCTTCATCGCGCAGGTGGTCCTCGGCATCATCGCCGCCATCGGCTGGATCCTCGTGTGGGTCCTGGTCGGCCTCATCCCGCTGGCAATCGCCGGCCTCGGCCTGGTGATCGTATGGGTGGTCTCGATCATCGTTCCGATCCTCGCCGCGGTCACGGCGAACAGGGGCGAGGCCTACCGCTACCCGCTGACCTGGCACATCATCTCGTGAACGTGTGAACCGCGCACGGCGCAGAACGAAGGGGCGGGGCCGAGGAGACATCTCCTCGGCCCCGCCCCTTCCTGTGCCCCCACGACCGCGCCGGTCGTCGGCCCCAGCGTGGGGAGCGGAACTCACTCGGTGAGCGCGTCCGTGTCGTCGTCCACCCAGTCGAAGGTGCGCTCCACAGCCTTGCGCCACACGCGCATGGAGCGCTCGCGGGTCTCCTCGTCCATGGCGGGCTCCCAGCGGGTGTCCTCGGACCAGTTGTCGATGACGTCCTGCTCTGACTTCCAGAAACCGACCGCGAGGCCGGCGGCGTAGGCGGCGCCGAGGGCGGTGGTCTCCACGACCTTCGGTCGGACCACATCCACGTCCAGAAGGTCCGCCTGGAACTGCATGAGGGTCTCGTTGACGGTCATGCCGCCGTCGACCTTCAGCTCCTTCAGCGGCACGTCCGCATCCTGGTTCATCGCCTCGACCAGTTCCGCGGACTGGAACGCGGTGGACTCCAGGACGGCGCGGGCGATGTGGTTCTTGGTGACGAAGCGGGTCAGGCCCACGATTGCGCCGCGCGCATCATCGCGCCAGTACGGGGCGAACAGGCCGGAGAACGCAGGCACCACGTACACGCCGCCGTTGTTGTCGACCTTCTTCGCGAGGGTCTCAACCTCGGGGGCGTCCTTGATCAGGCCGAGGTTGTCGCGCACCCACTGCACGAGGGAGCCGGTGACGGCAACCGACCCCTCCAGGGCGTAGACCGGCTTGTTGTCGCCGAGCTGGTACAGCACGGTGGTCAGCAGGCCGTTCTCGGAGTGGACGATCTCCTCGCCGGTGTTCATCAGCAGGAAGTTGCCGGTGCCGTAGGTGTTCTTCGCCTGGCCGACCTCGAAGCACGCCTGGCCGAAGGTGGCGGCCTGCTGGTCGCCGAGGATGCCGGCGAACTTCGCGCCGATCAGCAGGGAGTTCTTCGACCCCTCGCCGTAGACCTCGGAGGAGGAGCGGATCTCGGGCAGCATCGACATCGGAATGCCCATGTCCTTGCAGATGGACTCCTCCCAGTTGAGGGTCTTCAGGTTCATGAGCATGGTGCGCGAGGCGTTCGTGACATCGGTGATGTGCAGGCCGTCCTTGGTGCCGCCGGTGAGGTTCCACAGCACCCAGGTGTCGGTGGTGCCGAACATGAGGTCACCGGCTTCGGCCTTCTCGCGGGCACCGTCGACGTTGTCGAGGATCCACTTCACCTTCGGGCCGGAGAAGTAGGTGGCCAGCGGCAGGCCGACGATGTCCTTGTACTTCTCCGGGTCGCCGCCGCCGAGCTCCTCCACGATCTTCTTCGTGCGGGTGTCCTGCCAGACGATGGCGTTGTAGATCGGTTTGCCGGTGGTGCGGTCCCATACCACAGCGGTTTCGCGCTGGTTGGTGATGCCGACCGCGGCGATCTGGTGGCGGTTGATGTCGGCGCGGGACAGGGCCGTGCCGATGACTTCGCGGACGTTCTTGATGATCTCCACCGGATCGTGCTCAACCCAGCCGGACTTCGGGAAGATCTGCTCGTGCTCCATCTGGCCGACCGAGACGATCTCGCCGGCGTGGTTGAAGATGATCGCGCGCGAGGACGTGGTGCCCTGGTCGATCGAGAGGATGAACTTCTCCTGGGACATGATGGTCTCCTTCAGGGGCTTCTCTGCCCGTTGACGGTTCTGTGACAGGTCAGTTGGCGACGAGGACGGTGGACACGAGGCCGGCGAGGACACCGCCGACGATCGGGCCGGCGATCGGCACCCACGAGTACGCCCAATCGCTGCCGCCCTTGCCGGGGATCGGCAGCACGGCGTGCGCGAGGCGGGGGCCGAGGTCACGGGCCGGGTTGATGGCGTAGCCGGTGGGACCGCCGAGCGACGCGCCGATGGCGAGCACCAGCAGGGTCACCGGCAGCGGGCCGAGCTCGGTGGGAGTCGAGCCGAACATGATGATGACCAGCACAAGGACGAAGGTGGCGATGGCCTCGGTGACGAAGTTCCAGCCGTAGGAGCGGATCTCCGGGCCGGTGGCGAAGGTGCCGAGGATGAGGGCCTGGTCCTGCTCCTGGTCGTAGTGCTTCTTGTAGGTCATCCACGCGAGGACAGCGCCGATGAAGGCGCCGATCAGCTGCGCGAGGAGGTAGGCGATCGTGTTGCCGAAGGTCACGGGGATGCCGGGTGCGTATTCGGCGGCGCCGCTGGCGAGCAGGCCGAACGTGACGGCGGGGTTGATGTGCGCGCCTGTTTTGAAGGCCACATAGACACCGCAGAAGACGCCGAGCGCCCAGCCCACGTTGATCAGCAGCCAGCCGCCGCCGAAGCCCTTGGTCTTGCCGATGATGACGTTGGCGACGACGCCGACGCCCAGCAGGGTCAGCACCGCTGTACCGGCGATTTCATACAGGAAGATCTCTCCCATGGGTTCTCCTCATTGAGACTGCGGCCGCGTGTGCGGCGGTGGAAGGGTGGGGTCGAAGGGACAGGGACAGGTGGGCGGCCGGCCCGCCGCGGGGGAGGGCCGGCCGCAGGCGCGCTCAGATCAGCGCGGGGACTTCGGGGACGGGCTCCACGAGGGCGGCGGCCTCAGCATCGGTCTGCACGTCTTCGGCATCCAGATGCGCCTGGATGTACGCGCGGTAGGTGTCGACCTCGCAGACGCGGCGCGCCTCCGACCAGTCGAGCTCCGCGGCGACGATGCGGGAGGCTTCGTCGGCCGCGTCGACTCCCCGGTCGGTGACCTCATAGATGAGGCGGGTGCGCCGGGCGAGGACATCGGCGAGGTGCTCCGCGCCTTCTGCACGGGCGGCGTAGGCCACTTCGGCGCGCAGGTAGCGCGGGGCGCTCTCCAGCGGCTTCGCCAGAGACGGGTCCTCCTCCATCATCGCGAACAGCTCGCCCAGCAGGGAGCCGTATCGGGTGAGGAGTCGTTCGGTGCGGATCGCATCGAAGCCGAACTCGCGGGCGCGGCGCTCGGCGTGCAGGCGCATCTCCTCGAACCCGTCACCGCCGATGATGGGGATCTGCTTCGTCCGCGTCTTCGGCGCATCGGCCTGGCCGCGCAGCGCGAAGTCGACCACGTCCTCCGCCATCACGCGGTAGGTGGTGAACTTTCCGCCGGCGATGGCGGACATCCCCTCGCGCACCTCCATCACGGTGTGCTCGCGGGAGACCTTCGCCGAGGACTCCTCGTTCGTCGAGACCGGCTGCAGCAAGGGGCGAAGGCCTGCGAAGACGCCGAGGACGTCGTCGCGCCGGAGCGGCCTCTTCAGCACGGCGTTGGCATGCTCGAGCACGTAGTCGATGTCGGCGCTGGTGGCCGAGGGGTGCGCGACGTCCTGCTTCCAGGGCGTATCGGTGGTGCCGATGATCCAGTACTCGTCCCACGGAATGATGAACAGGACCGACTTCTCGGTCTGGGTGATGACCCCGGTGTGCTCTTCGGCCTGGATGGCGTCGCGCGGCACCGTGATGTGGATGCCCTTGGAGGCGAGCACCTCGAGTCCCTGACCGGCGTCGACTCGGTCCTGCTCGTCGCCGGTCCACACGCCGCCGGCGAGGATGACGTGCTCAGCGTGCACCGTGTACTGATCACCGGTGAGCAGGTCGGTGAGCTCCACGCCGATGACCCGTTCCCCGCGGCGCAGATAGTCGGTGACGCGGGTGTAGGAGGTGGCGTGGGCGCCGAGGTTGACGGCGGAGCGCACCAGCATCATGGTGACGCGGGCGTCGTCCATTGTGGCGTCGTAGTACTCGATGCCGCCGCGGTTCTTCGCCGGGTCGAGGCCCGAGAAGTGCTTCTGCAGCTTCTTCGGGAACAGGTGGCGGTGCATCGGAACGGCGCGGTGGCCGGTCTGCATCGCGTCGTACAGAGCGATACCGGAGCCGATGAAGGCGCGTTCGGCGATGTTCTTCATCGGGAACACGAAGCTGACGGGCTGGACCAGGTGAGGCGCCGTGGTGGTCAGCAGCAGGTCGCGTTCGCGCAGCGCTTCGGCGACGAGTTTGAAGTCGAGCATCTGCAGGTAGCGCAGGCCTCCGTGCATGAGCTTCGAGGAACGGGAGGAGGTGCCGGTGGCCCAGTCCTGCATCTCGGCGACGCCGACGCTGAGCCCGCGGGTCGCCGCGTCGAATGCGGCGCCGGCGCCGTTGATGCCGCCGCCCACGATGAAGATGTCCAAGGGGTTCTCGGCCGTGGCGGCGGAGTAGGCCTCGAATGCTGACCTGCGTGCCTCGGCGTTGAGGGGTGCCTTCAGAGAGGGAGTCACGGTGTCCTCAGATCTGCGGGCAGCAGCCCGCCTCGGGTGTCGTGTCCACCCATTGTGATGTGACCTGATCGAGTGGTCAATCAGGGTGCACGAACGTGCAATACTGGCCTGATGAGCGGGTCCGATCGACTGAATGCGGCCTTTGAGGCTGCACTAATGTATTACCAGGACGGCATCACCATGGAGGCGATCGCCGACCGCACCGGCCAGTCCCGCTCGACGATCTCCCGCCTGCTGCGCGACGCCCGTGCCCACGGCCTCGTCACCATCACGCTGCGACCGCCTGGCCAGCAGCGCGTGCAGGCTCTGCAGGTCCGGCTCCGCGACCGCTTCGGCGTCAGTGCCACCGTCGTCCCCGTCGCCCCCACGATGGATGAGCGCGAACGCCTGGACGCCGCGGCCCAGGAGGCAGCCGCCCTCATCGATTCCCTCATGGACACCAGCACGGTCATGGGCATCGCCTGGGGCACCACCATGACTGCTGTTGCCGACGCCATCCGGCCCCGTCCCGTCCCAGGAGCGCGCATCGTGCAGCTCAACGGCGCGATCGACTCCGAAGGCGCCGGCTTCGACTACGCCACCGCAGCCATCAGCCGCCTCGCCCAGAAGTGGGACGCACAGATGCACCCGTTCGCGGTCCCCGCGTTCTTCGACTACGAGGACACGCGCCGAGCCATGTGGCGAGAGCGCTCCACCCGCCGCATCCTCGACCTGCAGAACCGCACCTCCATCGCCGCATTCGGCGCCGGCGCCTTCGACTCCGCCGTCCCCTCCCACGTGTACGCCTCCGGCTACTTCACCAAGGAGGTCACCGAGCAGCTGCAGGCCGACGGGGTCGTCGGCGACGTCTGCACCATCGCCCTGCGGGCCGACGGATCCTGGCGTGACATCGAACTGAACCGCCGCGCCACGGGCCCGAACCCGGACCGCCTGAAGCGGATCCCACGGCGCATCCTCGTCGGCGCCGGATCCTCGAAGGCGCGGGCGCTGCGCGCCGCCCTGCTCGCCGGTGTCGCCACCGACCTGGTGGTGGATGAGAGCGCCGCCGCCGGCATCCTCGCCGACTGACAGCGCTCGGGTCCGAACCCGACCCTGCGATGATGGGACCCGTCCCCAGGAGGAAGGAGACTCCATGTCCTCACGTGCCAAGCGCGGCCCCGCGCGCGGCGGCCGCCCCGCAGCGGGCAGAAGCCGCACCGGTGGACGCGGGAAGAAGCCGTCGGCCCAGGAGCAGCGCCGCACAGGACGTCAGCGCACCTCGGGGGACGGGCATGAGGCCGCCGATAGGCAGGCGGCCAAGGACGAGCGCACGCTGAGGGTCGGATTCATCCCCGGCGTGGAGCCGGACCGGTTCGGCCGTCGCTGGCGTCAGTCGCCGCTGCGCGCGGACCTGGAGCTCGTTCCCCTCGTGGAGCGCGACCCCCTGCAGGCGCTCGCGGCGGGCGAGGTCGACATGGTCTTCGCTCGGTTCGATCCGGCGCAGGTCATCGGCGGCTCCCACCTCGACCCGCCGATCGATCTGCATGCGGTGCCGCTGTGGCAGGAGGTGCCGGTGGCGGTGATGAGCCGCGACAACGAGCTGAGCATCCTCGATGAGGTCAGCGACGCTGATCTCGAGGACGAGCACGTCTTCGACCAGCAGCGCCCGGGCGATGAGAAGGAGCGGGTGCTGATCGTCGGAGCCGGCATCGGCTGCACGATCATGCCGATGTCGCTCGCCCGGTTCCACCACCGCAGGACCGTGGTGCACCGTCCCTACGTGGACGGCGAGCCCACTCAGATCGCCCTGTGCTGGCCGACGGATGCGGACGATGACCTTCGGCAGGAGTTCGTGGCGGTGGTGCGCGGCCGCACCTCCCGCTCGTCGCGGTGATGGCGCGGACGGCGCCTGCCGGCCCGCAGCGGTTCTCCGTGAGCGCTGATCCCATCTCGATACGCTGACGGGGCACAGCACCGCCGTCGAAGGGAACAGTCATGGCCGAGAAGATGAACGTGGAGAGCTTCAACCTGGACCACCGCAAGGTGGAGGCTCCCTACATCCGCATCGCCGACCGCAAGGACCTCGGCAGCGGGGTCCGCCTGACGAAGTTCGATCTTCGCTTCACCCAGCCGAACCGTGAGCATCTCGAGTCCGAGGTGGTGCACTCGCTGGAGCACATGATGGCTGAGCACTCCCGCAACCATTCGGACGTGGTCATCGACATCTCGCCGATGGGATGCCGCACCGGCTTCTACCTGCTGGTCTCCGGCGACATGGAGGCGCAGGACGCCGCGGATCTGGTGGAGGCCACTCTGAACGACCTGGTGGCGGCCGATGAGGTTCCCGCCGCCAATGAGATCCAGTGCGGGTGGGGCGCCCACCATGATCTGGACGGGGCGAAGCGGGAAGCGAGCCGCTTCCTGGAGCAGCGCGAGGACTGGCTCACAGTGGGGGTCTGAGGCTCAGGACCAGCTGTCCAGCCAGATCCGCCACTGCCACTGCTCGTACGGGATCATCTCCCCGGTCCACACCGGCCAGAAGAACGCCGAGACCAGGATGATCAGGCAGGTGAGGGAACCGGCGGCGGCCGCGCCGACCTGTCGGCGCCCCGCCGCCTTCTCATCGCCCGCGGCGAAGAGGGCGGCGCCGCCCGCTGGAGATGCGGCCCGCTTCCCGCGGCGGGCACGGGCCCGCAGCAGGCGCGGACCGATCAGCAGCCCCAGCACGTACACCAGCGCCATCACCATGAACGGTTCGAACACGATGGTGTAGAAGGTGAACACGGTGCGGTTCAGGTACATCAGCCACGGCAGGTAGCCGGCGCCGATGCCGGTGAGGATTGCGGCGGCGCGGCCGTCGCGGCGCCACACCGCGGTCACCAGGAGCACCGGGATGGACAGCGCCGCCGCCCACCACAGCACCGGATTGCCCACCGATGTGATCACCTCAGCGCAACTCTGCGCCGTGCAGCCGTTCTGCCCGTGCTCGGAGGAGGTGAACAGGAACAGGGTGGGTCGCAGCTGCAGCAGCCAGCCCAGCGGGCTCGCCTCGTACGTGTGCCCGGAGTCCAGCCCCACGTGGAACCGGTACGCCTCCTGGTGGTAGTGCCACCAGGAGATCAGGGCCCGCACGGGCCCCGGCGCGGAGGCGTGCCCGTTGCTCTCAGCCCAGCGGCGGCCCCAGCCGTCGTCCGAGACGAACCAGCCGGTCCAACTCGCCAGGTACACCAGTGCCGCAACCGGCACCGTCTGCAGGAACGCGGGGATCGCATCGCGGACGAAGCCTCGGGTGAACCAGTGCGGATCGCGGGCGCGGCGGCGCCGCATCCAGTCCCACACCACGGTGAGGATGCCGAAGAACGCCAGCACGTACAGCCCGGACCACTTCACCGAGCACGCCGCACCCAGCAGGACGCCCGCCGTCAGCCGCCACCCGCGTGCTCCCAGCGGCAGGCCCGAGGCGATCCGCGCATCCGCGCGGTCACGGTCCAGCAGCAGTGCACCGAACGCCAGCAGCACGAACACCATGAGGAAGAGGTCCAGCAGGCTGGTGCGCGAATGCACCAGGTGGGCGCCGTCGATCGCCATGAAGAACCCGGTGAGAGCGCCCAACAGGAGGCTGCCGAGCAGGCGGCGCACGATCAGAACAGCGGCGATGATGCTGATCGTTCCGGCCACGGCCGCGGAGATCCGCCAGCCGACGGGGTCATCGGCACCGAGGGCCATCTGCCCCAGTCCGATGAGCCATTTGCCCAGCGGAGGGTGGACGACGTACGCACCGGAATCGAGGAATGTGGAGACGTCTCCCGCTTCGAACGCGGGGTTCGGGTTCTCCGGCCAGTCCATCTCCACGCCGCGCTGCGTGAGCGTGTAGCCGTCCTTGACGTAGTAGGTCTCATCGAAGATGAGAGTCTTCACCGCACCGAGGCGGTGCAGGCGCAGCATCAGCGCGAACGCGCCGATCAGCAGGGCCGTGATCCAGGCCGCGACGGCGGTGTGGGCGTCTGCGGGCAGGTGGACGGCCCGGGTGCGGCCGACGGAATCAGGAGCTGTGGCTGTGGACACCCCGCCATGGTAGCGGCGGCAGCGGCCCGATCGATGCAGGCGGCGACAGATACGATCAGGACATGAGCGATGAGACTGCAGGCCAGAGCGGCAGCTCGGCACCCGTCGGCGCCGACGCCGTCCTCACCCCCGGGGTGCTGACCCTCGCCGCCACCCCCATCGGCAACCCGCTGGACGCCACCGTGCGCCTCACCCGCGCCCTGCGGGAAGCGGACCTCATCGCGGCGGAGGACACCCGCCGCCTCAAGCGGCTCGCCACCGCCCTCGGCATCCGCCTGGACGCCACGACCGTCTCGTACCACGAACACAACGAGGAGCAGCGCACCGACCGGCTCCTGAGGGCGGCCGCTGAGGGGCAGCGCGTCCTCATCGTCACCGATGCCGGGATGCCCGTGGTCTCCGATCCGGGGTTCCGCGCAGTCCGCGCCGCCCTCGAGACCGGCTGCCCCGTCGATGTCCTGCCCGGACCCTCGGCCCCCGTCACCGCGCTCGCCCACACCGGCATCGCGCCCGACCGGTTCGCGTTCGAAGGGTTCCTGCCGCGGCGCCCCGGGCAGCGGACGGCAGCCCTGCAGCGCATCGCAGCGGACGACCGCACCCTCATCTTCTTCGAATCCCCCCGCCGCACTGCCTTGACCCTCGCAGCGATGCGCGAGGCGTTCGGAGCAGATCGCAGCGCCGCGGTGTGCCGGGAGCTCACCAAGACCCACCAGGAGATCAAGCGGGGCACCCTCGCGGAGCTGACGGATTGGGCCGAGGCGCACGAGGTGCTCGGCGAGGTCGTCATTGTGGTGGAGGGCGCCGGCCCCGAGGACGCCGCCGCGCATGCCGCCGCGCAGGCAGCCGACCCGATGGACCTGCTGCGTGAGCTCGTGGCCGACGGCACCCGCCTGAAGGACGCTGCGAAGCAGGTGGCTGCGCAGGTGCCGGGAGTGCGCTCACGCGACCTCTACGAGCAGGCTCTGGCCGAGAAGCACTGAGGCGGCCGCTGCGCGTCTGACCGGACGCGGGCATGAAAAAAGCGCCCACCGCAGTGGACGCTCATTTCAGATGTGATCCAGCAGATCAGGCATCGATGTCGATCAGACCGCGCTGGTAGGCCTTGGCCAGACGGCGCGGAACACGTGCGGTGCGGCCGCGGACGGACACCTGCACGAGGTCGGTGGCTTCAGCCTTCCACTGGGCGCGGCGCGAACGGGTGCGGGCCCGGGACATCTTGAACTTGGGCACTGCCATGAGAACGCTCCTTGCTCGAATGAAAAAATCTGGGGGCGTGCGTGTGGAACCGACGAATCGGCACGAGCGCACGCAACAGGAGACGATTATGCCAGAGAACCGCCGCGCAGGGGAGAGTATCGGGTCGGGCGTGTGGTGGTGATAACAGCAGTCGGCGGGGTCCGTCGGCCGCCACCCGTACGATGGGTCCATGACTGACTCTGCGCCCACCACGGGCAAGCGCACCCGCGACCAGCGCACCGAGAGCGGAAGCCGTCGCGACCTCAGCTGGCCTCCCCAGCCGGAGGCTCTGCCGCTGCCGGTGACGGACAACCACGCCCACCTCGACTTCATCGACGGCAAAGAGGAGCTCAGCGTGCAGCAGCAGCTCCAGCTCGCGATCGACTCGAACGTCACCGGCGTCATCACCATCGGCTGCGACCTCGCCGCCGCCCGCTGGACCCGCGCCCTGCTCGACGGCAGCGTCGAACAGCCCGCGGACCCCGCTCTGTTCCGCAACCACCTGCGCGCCGGCGTCTCCATCCACCCCAACACCGCGGTCGAACACCGCCGCGGCACCGACCGCGACGGCAACGAGCTGCCCAGCCTCGAGGACGCGATCGCGGAGGTCTCCGACCTCCTCGACCACGACCACATGGTCACCATCGGCGAGACAGGTCTCGACTGGTTCCGCACGAAGCGCGCCGACGAGCACGCCCGCACCGCCCAGATCGACTCCTTCCGCGCCCACATCGCGCTCGCGAAGGAGAAGGGCCTGCCGATGCAGATCCACGACCGCGACGCCCACCAGGACGTGCTGGACGTGCTGGACGCCGACGGGATCCCCGACCGCACCGTGCTGCACTGCTTCAGCGGCGACGCCGACTTCGCCCGCGCCTGCGTGCAGCGCGGTGCCTACATCTCCATCGCCGGGCCCATCACCTTCAAGTCGAACGACTCGCTGCGCGATGCCCTCGCCGCCGTCCCCCTCAACCGGGTCATGGTGGAGACTGACGCCCCGTTCCTCACCCCGGTGCCGTACCGAGGCCGGCCGAACTCGCCGTACCTCATCCCGCACACCATGCAGACCATCGCGGACGTCCACGGCGTCAGCCTCGAGGACGCGTGCGCCGCCGTACAGGCCACCACTGCCGAGGTGTACGGCTGGAGCGGCGCATGAGCGCTCCCTCCCCCCTGCTGACCGCCCCCGAGATCCGGCGCCTCGCCGAGTCCGGCGGCATCCGGCCCACCAAACAGAAGGGCCAGAACTTCCTGCTCGACCCCAACACGGTGCGCGGCATCGTGGAGCGCGCCCGCATCGAGCCCGGCCAGGCCGTCGTGGAAGTGGGGCCGGGCCTCGGCTCCCTCACGCTCGGACTGCTGGACGCAGGGGTGCACCTCGGCTGTATTGAGCTCGATGAGAAGCTCGCCGACCTGCTGCCGCAGACCGTCGCCGCCAAAGGGTTCGACCCGGACTCCTTCGCCCTCACCCAGGGGGACGCCCTCAAGGTGGAGCAGCTGCCGAGGCCCGCTGCCGCGAGCTCGGATGCGACGGCCCTGGTCGCGAACCTTCCGTACAACGTGGCCACACCGATCGTCCTGACCATGTTCGCCCGCTTCGACTCCCTGCGCAGCGCCCTCGTCATGGTGCAGAAGGAGGTCGCGGAACGGCTCGCCGCTGTCCCGGGGTCCAAGATCTACGGCGCGCCGAGCGTGAAGACGGCCTGGTACGGATCAGCGGCGCTCGCCGGCACCATCTCCCGCCAGGTGTTCTGGCCCGTGCCGAACGTGGACAGTGCCCTGGTGCGCATCCAGCGCGACCGGGTCGCCGATCCGGCGGAGCCCGCCCGCGAGGACGTGTTCCGCCTGATCGATGCGGCGTTCGCCCAGCGTCGCAAGACCCTCCGCTCCGCGCTGAAGCCCGCCCTGGGCACCACGCAGGTCGTGGATGCTGCTCTGGAGGCCGCCGGCATCGAACCGACCCGCCGCGGAGAGACCCTCGTGATCTCGGACTTCATCCGCCTCGCAGCGGCAGCATCCGGTTTGCGCTGACGGGCTCGGATGCGGTTTGCTCAGACCCATGACAGTCGGCTCAGTGACAGTGCACGCGCCCGGGAAGATCAACCTCTCCCTGCGCTGCGGGCGCGCAGACGAACGCGGCTACCACCGGCTCGCCACCGTCTTCCACGCGGTCGACCTGGTGGAGACCATCACCGCTGAACGCGCCGATGACCTCACCGTCACCATGTCCGGAGCCGGCTCCGAACACCTGCCGGTGGACGGCACCAACCTCGTGGTGCGCGCTGCGCGAGCCATCCACGAGCGCGCCGCCGTGCTCGGACGCCCCGTCGGCGGCTCCGCCCGCATTCATGTCGACAAGCAGGTGCCGGTCGCCGGCGGAATGGGCGGCGGCAGCGCTGACGCCGCCGGCACGCTCGTGGCCCTGAACCGCCTGTGGGGGCTCGAGCTCGGCCTGCACGAACTCACCGTCCTCGCCCGCGATCTCGGAGCGGACGTCGCATTCCCCTTGCTGGGCCGCACCGCCCTCGGCACCGAGTACGGCGATGTTCTTGAGGCGGTGCCCGCAGCGGGGTCCTGGCACTGGCTGCTCATCGAACCCGGCGGCGGCCTGTCCACTCCGGGCATCTTCCGCCGCTTCGACGAGCTCACCGCGGCAGCCGGCCGCCCCGTTCCCGAGCAGCCCGACGCCGACTCCGCGCTGCTCACCGCTCTCGCCGACGGCGACCTCCACCGCGTGGGGGCGCTGATGGACAACGACCTCCAGGCCGCAGCGTTCGACGCCGACCCCCGCCTGCGCGCCCTCATCGCGACGGCCCGCACCGCTGGCGCGCTCGGCGCTGTCGTCTCCGGCTCGGGCCCCACGATTGCGGTGCTCGCCGTCAGCGGCGAGCACGCTGCGCAGCTGGAGCAGGCGATCCTCGCCGACCATGACGTAGCGCGCACCCACCGGGTCGGCGGCGGAGCCGCCGGCGCGCATGTGACCGCCTGAACGCGTGTTTCCGCGGCCGACGGGCACCCCGCTAGGGTTGGTCCGTGGCACTTCTCCTCGGGGCTGAGTCCCTGCACCTGGCATATCCGAACCGCGTCGTCATCGACTCGGTCACCTGCGGCATCTTCGACGGCGACCGCATCGGGATGGTCGGCCGCAACGGTGACGGCAAATCCACTCTGCTGTCCATGCTGTTCGGCCGTCTCGAGCCGATGGGCGGGCGGGTCACTCCACGCGGCGGTGTCCGCATCGGGCTGCTGGCGCAGTCGGACAGCCTCGATGACGAGGCCACCGTCGGCCACGAGATCGTCGGCCATCTCCAGGAGTACGAGTGGGCGGGCGACCCCCGCATCCGCGACGTCGTCTCCGGCCTCGTCTCCGACATCCCCTTCGACCGCCTGATCGGCGCCCTCTCCGGTGGGCAGCGCCGCCGCGTCGCGCTCGCGCAGCTGCTGGTGGGGGAGTGGGACCTGATCGGTCTGGATGAGCCCACCAACCACCTGGATGTGGAGGGCATCGCCTGGCTCGCCCGGCATCTGAAGAACCGGTGGCCGAAGAACCAGGGGGCGCTCGTGGTCATCACCCACGACCGCTGGTTCCTCGACGAAGTCTGCACTGCCACCTGGGAGGTGCACGACGGCATCGTGGAGCCGTTCGAAGGCGGCTACGCGGCGTACGTCCTGCAGCGCGTGGAGCGCGACCGGATCGCGGCCCAGGCGGAGCAGAAGCGGCAGAACCTGATGCGCAAGGAACTGGCGTGGCTGCGCCGCGGCGCCCCCGCGCGCACCTCGAAGCCGAAGTTCCGGATCGACGCCGCCAATCAGCTCATCGCCGATGTGCCCGATGTCCGCAACTCCCTCGAACTCAAGCGCATGGCCACGGCGCGCCTCGGCAAGAAGGTCGTGGACCTGGAGGACGTGGGCGTGGCCTACGGCGACAAGCAGGTGCTCGCGGATGTCACCTGGCTCATCGCCCCCGGTGAGCGCACCGGCATCCTCGGCCAGAACGGCGCAGGCAAATCGACCCTGCTGAACCTCATCGCCGGAGCGATCGAGCCGACCAGCGGTCGCATCACCCGCGGCAAGACCGTGCAGGTGGCGATCCTCGACCAGCAGTTCCGCGAGCTCGCGGAGATCGGCGACAAGCGGGTCCGCGAGGTGCTCGCCGAGTACCGGACGTCGTTCACAGTGGACGGCAAGGAGCTCAGCCCCGCCCAGCTGCTGGAGCGCCTCGGCTTCACGAAGGACCACCTGTCGACCCCGGTGATGGACCTCTCCGGTGGCCAGCGCCGCCGCCTGCAGCTGCTGCTGGTGCTGATGAGCGAACCGAACGTGCTGATCCTCGATGAGCCCACGAACGATGTGGACACCGACATGCTGACCGCGCTGGAGGACCTGCTGGACTCCTGGCCCGGTACCCTGATCGTGGTCAGTCACGACCGCTACCTGATGGAGCGCGTCACCGATCAGCAGTACGCGGTGATCGACCAGGGGCTGCGGCACCTGCCCGGCGGGGTGGAGGAGTACCTGCAGCTGCGGGCCGCCCAGGACTCCCGCCCTGATGCAGCGGCCACGGCACGCGGCTCCGACGGGTCCGCCGCACCAGAGGGACAGGCGCTCAGCGGAGCCGAGCTGCATGCCGTGAAGAAGGAGGTCTCCTCCATCGAACGACGCATCGACCGCCTCACCGCCGAGATCGCTCGCCTGCACGATCAGCTCGCCGCCCACGACCCCACCGACTTCGAGGGGCTCAGCGCCCTGCACGCGCAGGTGCGCGAACGCGAGGAGGAGATCGAGCAGTTGGAGGAGCGCTGGCTCGAGCTCACAGAGCTCACCGGTTGATGGACGCGGCCACGGGCGAGGCCGGCTGGCACAATGGGCGCATGACTGCTGAGCGCGTAATCGATTCGCCCCTGGGGCGCCTGCTGCTGACCGCTACTGACCGCGGCGTCAGCGCCGTCAGCTTCGAGGCGGACCTCGACGTCCCCCGCGACGCCGACCGTTCATCGCCCCAGCGGGACTGCGCACCCAGCAGCGGGCAGCACCCGTCGGCCGCTCACCACCTCGAGCGCGCCGAAGCGGAGCTCGCCGAGTTCTTCGCGGGTGAGCGCAGAGGATTCACCGTGCCGCTGGCACCACCGGCCACCACGGAGCTGCGCCGCGCCGTTCATAACCACCTCGCGCAGATCCCCTACGGCACCACCCGCACCTACACGCAGGTCGCCGATTCCGTCGGCCGCCCGAGGGCGACCCGCGCAATCGGCTCCGCCTGCGGCTCCAACCCTCTCCCCATTCTGGTGCCATGCCACCGCGTGCTGCGCGCCGACGGGTCGCTCGGCGGCTACCGCGGCGGGCTCGAAGCGAAGCGGATGCTGCTGGACCTCGAATCGGGCCGCTGATGGACCCCCTGTTCGGGGACGAGCTCGTGCAGCGCCCGATTCCGGAGCTGCCGCCGGGTGCCCACTTCGTGCCCGGGTTCCTCACCCTGGAGCAGCAGCGCTGGATCGTCGGCCAGTTCCATCGGTGGGTCGAGGGACCGGTGCCCCTGCACTCCACCACGATCCGCGGAAACCCGATGAGCGTGCGCACCGTCTGCCTCGGGTGGCATTGGCGCCCCACTGGCTACACGCGGGAGGCCGTGGACGTCAACGGGCGCCGCGTGCTCGACTTCCCCGACTGGATGGGGCGGCTGGGTCGGCGCGCCCTCACCACCGCCACCGGGGACGAGAGCGCCGCGGTCCGCTACCGCCCCGACACCGCCCTGGTGAACTTCTACGACTCCACCGCCCGGATGGGCATGCACCAGGACAAGGACGAAAAGGCCGACGACCCGGTGGTGTCCCTGTCCATCGGTGATTCCTGCCGCTTCCGCTTCGGGAACACCGAGACCCGAAACCGGCCCTATCAGGACCTTGAGCTGCGTTCGGGCGACCTGTTCGTGTTCGGAGGGCCGTCCAGGCTCGCATTCCACGGTGTGCTCGGCACCCGGGCGGGCACCGCGCCCGACGGATGCGGCCTCACCAGCGGCCGCATCAACATCACGATGCGGGTCACCGGCCTCAGCGGCTGAGCATCACCGCGTCGTGGACCATCACTTCAGGGGAACGCGCCGCACCCGCTGCCGATGATCCAGCGTGTTGTGCCCGTTCATCATGCGTGAACGCAGACTGTCGTAGCGGCGAGTGGGCCGATCGTACATCTGCACATCGACCACTTCGACACTGGTCTGAGTTTCGAACTCGTAGGACTTATCGGTGTTGCGGTAGTACTGGTAGATCGCGAAGTACACCGTGAGCCCCACCAGCAGCATGCCGCCGAGCGGGAACAGGATGTAGCTGATCGCTTCGTTCATCGTCGGTGTCCTTCTCAGAAGACATTGGCGACAAGCGGCGCAAGGAAGCCCAGCACCAGCCCGCCGAGGGAGGCGAGCGCGGACACGGCGATCAGCTTGCCCTGCGACACGGGGACGGAGCCCATGGTGCGCCCCGTGCGGCCGTTCACGGCGATGTAGTGAACGAACTGGCTGCCGTCGGACCGCTGCTCCATGTGGCTGTACAGCCACACCGGCAGATAGATCGACACCCAACGGCTGCCGTGCACGTCCAGTCCCTCCCGCTCCCAGACCACACCGCGGTCGTACAGCGGCAGCATGCCGGAGGCGCGGGCGCGGGCGATGGACAGGAAGCCGTCGGCCGCTTCTCCGCCGAGGTCGGCGATGTTCGTGTCGCGCCGCTCCGAGGTGAATCCGCTGAGGTAGTTCGGGTTGTAGGCGACGGCGTTCTTCGTATCGAACGGCTGCACCGCATTGATCACGTTGTTCGTGTTCACGGCGGTGTTCATGTGGGCGCGGTCCGCGTTCGACTCGAGCGGCAGGTCGTCCACGCGCAGGGTGAAGCGGCGACCGAACTCGTACTCCTGCGCGATGTAGTAGGTGCGTCGTTTGTCGTCGGAGCCGACTGTGCGGGTGCCGAGGTGCTCCTGGCCCCGTCCCTGCAGCTCGACGTCCATGGTCGCATCCACCAGCATGTACGGCATGTACACCCCGAGGATGTTCTGCGGCTGGAACCCTTCCTTGAAGGCGGCGGTGGCGAACGCGCGCCGGGATCCGGCGAATTCGCGGATGTTCTTGACGGCCGCCTCATGCGGCACCGTGAACGGCAGGATCGCGTCCGGGATGCGGCCGTTGCCGATGCGCTGGCCGAGGCTCAGCACCTGTCGGCACCAGTGGCAGCGCGCCTGAGCCGCCTGCTGCGGATCGATGACGACGTCGGCGCCGCAGCCGGCGCAGCGGATCGTCACCACTGAGTCGTCCTCGACCAGGTTCGCAGCACCGGAGCCGTGCACCGTTCCTCGCAGGGAGCCGATGGAGGAGTCGAACCCGAACTGCTGGTCCGCGTTCGCCTCGTTCCACTGGAAGCGGCAGTAGGTGCACACCAGAGCGGCCGCTACGGGGGAGTACCCGATCTCCGTGGAGCCGCAGCGGGGGCACTTCTGGAAGCCGCTCTGCTGGCCGCGCGAGGTGTCGATGACCTGCTCGCCGACGGGGCGGACATCCGTCATCGCTTCGTCACTGGCTTCGGTCCCGTTCAGCGGCGCGCCCTGCGGATCGGCGGCGACCCGGTGGGCGTCGTGTGCTCCCTGGGGGATGGGACGCGGGGCGTTGGGATCGAACGGGGCGGACATCACAGGCCGAGCGCGCGGTTCTTCGCAGCGTCGTAGTCCTCTTGGGAGATGAGGCCCTGGTCGAGCATCTGCTTGAACTGCGCGAGCTTCGCCACGGGATCCTCGCCGCTCTGGGACCCGTCGGCCTGCCCGCCCTGAGTCTGGCCGCCCTGCGCCTGACCGGCCCCGCCGTCCTGCTGGGGCGCTGCCTGCTGCTGACCCTGCTGCGCGCCGGCGAACGGCGTCTGGTTCGTTGGCGCGGCCATGCCGCCGAGCGCACCGGCGCCCATGCCCATCATCGCCAGGCCCGCACCGCCGCCGTTCTGGCCAGCGGACTCCACGCCGCGCGCGAACGCCTGGCTGGCGAAGGAGCGGGAGCGGTCGCCGGAGAGGGCGTCGGCCTTCTTGACATCGGACAGCAGGCGGCGAGTGTCCTCGTCGTACTCGATGGACTCCATCGCGACCTTGACGATCACCAGACCGCGGTCCGCCGCCCAGCGGTAGTTCTCCTCCACCGCGGCGCCGAGCGCCTGGGCGAGGCCCATCGAATCCTGCTGGATGCGGGTGATGCGGTGGTCCTTGTCCTCGTCGTTGGTGTACTTCGAGAACGCTGCGGCGAGGGAGGCGACGACCTCGCGGAACAGCTGGTCCGCGGCGTCATTGCTCATGTCCGTGAAGTCGAACGGCTGAGCGTTCGGCTGGAGGTGCCTCGCGGGGACCCAGTTGTGCACGAACAGCAGCGGATCCACGATTTTCATCGTGTACGACCCGCGCGCCACGGCGCCCACCTGCGCGTTCATGTAGCGGTCGTCCCAGTAGATCTCCGACTGGGTGCCGAAGCGGTTGTTCGGCAGCTCCTTCAGCGACACGAACATCGCCAGCTGCTGGCTGCCGGGCTGCCCGCCGAACTTGAAGCGCTCCCAGGTGGTGGACACGGTGGAGGCGATGATGCCGTTGCCGGCGAACACGGAGCGGGAGTTCGGATCGCCGGAGGCCCAGATGTACCCGCCCGGCTCGGTGATCAGGCCCGTGGTGCGGCCGTCCTCCATCGTGATGAGGCCGTAGCCCGGCGGCACCACGATCTTCGACCCGTTGGAGATGATCGACTCGCTGCCCTTGGTGTTCTGGCCGCGACCGGCGTTGGTGCCCTTCGAGACGGCGGGGAACAGAGCGGCCGTCGGCGCAATGCCGGACGGAACGGTGAGGAAGTCCAGCCACTGGTCGGCGAAGGTGCCGCCGAGTGCGCCGGTGAATGCCTGGATGAAGCCCATGAGGTCCTCCTGAAGTGGATGGTTCAGCGCCGATGTGACGGGCGCCGCTGCAGACAATCCAAGCACAGCCGACGGCGCCCACCTGCGTGTCAGCCGGGGGAGGGGTCCCCACCCGGGCTCGACGGAGACGTCACGGAGGTCAGGCCGACGGGTCCTCGGCGTCCGCCGGCGCCTCCAGCGCGAGCAGAAGACTGCGCAGAGCATCGCCCATCTGCTCCTGCGCGCCCGCGGGCAGGGCGTCGAGGAACTCCTGTTCGGCGTCCATCAGCGCACTGATCGCCTCATCGGCCAGGCGGATGCCCTCCGCCGACAGCTGCACCACCACGCTGCGGCCGTCCTCGGGGGCGCGGGCCCGCGTCACCAGGCCCCGCGCCTGCAGCTTGTCGAGCCGGGTGGTCATGGTCCCGGAGGTCACCAGGGTCTCCTGGATCAGCAGTCGGGGAGTGAGCTGGAACGGGTCGCCGGCGCGGCGCAGTGCGGAGAGGACGTCGAACTCCCAGCCGTCCAGGCCGACCTTCGCGAAGACATCGCGCCGCAGGTTCTCCTGGATCCACGCGATGCGGGAGATGCGGGAGAACACGTGCAGGGGAGTGGAGTTGAGATCGGGCTGCAGCTGCTGCCAGGCCCGGACGATGCGGTCCACCTCGTCCATCGCGGGGCGCTCAGCTGTCATCGTCTGCGTCTCCTCGTCTCGTCGGGTCTCTTCCGACGGCTGCCGGTCCAGGCGGCCCGCGCGGGGTCCGCCGTCGGTGTCGGAGGCGACCCCAAGTCTCACACATCCCGGCTCGGCAGATTAAGCGAATGGACAGGCCGAGGCTTAGGATCGGGAGCGTCCCCTACGGGTCATCCGCGATGGTGTAATCGGCAACACATCAGATTTTGGTTCTGAGATTCCAGGTTCGATTCCTGGTCGCGGAACGGCAGTGATCTGCAGATCGCGTCGCCGCCAACCGATGAAGGCCATCCGAAGGAGCCATTGAGTGGACTCTCAGACGCCAGCAGCAGTCGTCGTCCTCGCAGCAGGGGCCGGCACTCGAATGAAGTCCAAGCTTCCGAAAGTCCTCCACCCCGTGTGCGGGCAGTCGATGCTCGTGCACGCCATCGGCGCGGCCGGTGAGACGGGCACCCCAGAGGTCGTCGCCGTGGTGCGGCACGAACGCGAGCAGGTGGTCGGCCATCTCGCCGAGCACGCACCCCAGGTGAAGATCGCCGACCAGGACGAGATCCCCGGCACCGGGCGCGCCGTGCAGTGCGGCCTCGAGCAGGTCGCCGCGGAGACCGGCACCGTCCTCGTCACCTACGGCGACGTCCCCCTCCTGCAGGGCGACACCCTCCGCGCACTCATGGAAGCGCACGCCGGCTCCGGCGCCAAGGTCTCCGTCCTCACCGCTCACCTCGAGGACCCCACCGGCTACGGCCGCATCCTGCGCGAGTCCGACGGCGGCGACGTCCTCGGCATCGTCGAACACAAGGACGCGACCGAGGAGCAGCGCGCGATCACGGAGATCAACTCCGGCATCTACGCCTTCGACCTCGACCTCCTGCGCACCGCGCTCGCCCGCGTCACCACCGATAACGCCCAGGGCGAGATGTACCTGACCGATGTCCTCGGCATCGCCCGGGAGCTCGGCCACCGCGTCTGCGCTCACCCGATCGACGACATCGACCAGGTCGAGGGCGCCAACGACCGCGTACAGCTCTCCCAGCTGGCCCGCGAGATGAACCGACGGATCCTGGAGCGCCACATGCGCGCCGGCGTCGGCATCGTGGACCCGGAGACCACCTGGATCGACAGCACCGTCACCATCGGCGCCGACACCGTCATCCGCCCCGGCGTCCAACTGCACGGCACCACCGCCATCGGCGCGGACTGCGAGATCGGCCCCGACTCCACGCTCACCGACATCACCGTCGGCGACGGCGCCTGCGTGGTCCGCACCCACGGCAGCGGAGCCTCCATCGGTGAGGGCGCCTCCGTCGGCCCCTTCACCTATCTCCGACCCGGCACCGTGCTCGGCGCCGCCGGCAAGATCGGCGGCTTCTGCGAAACGAAGAACGCGCAGATCGGCGACGGCGCCAAGGTGCCGCACCTGTCCTACGTGGGTGATGCCCAGATCGGTGAGGGCACCAACATCGGCGCAGCCACGATCTTCGCCAACTACGACGGCGTCAACAAGCACCGCACCGTGGTCGGCAAGCATGTGCGCGTCGGCAGCGACAACGTGCTCATCGCTCCGGTCACCATCGGCGACGGCGCCGCCACCGGCGCCGGCACCACCGTCTTGGAGGACGTCGCCCCCGGTGACCTCGCCATCAACACCGTCTCCCAGCGTACGCTGGAAGGATGGACCCTGAAGAACCGCGCCGGCACCGCGGCAGCCGATGCCGCCGCAGCGGCTCGTGCATCGCACTCCACGCCGACCGACACATCCACCGAGAACGGAACTGAGGAGAAGAAATGAGCGGCATCAGCACCAAGGGTGAGAAGCACCTCGTGCTTGCGGCGGGCCGGGCGCACCCCGTGCTCGCTCAGGAAGTCGCGAGCGAGCTCGGCATCGACCTCCTGCCGATGGACGCCTGGGACTTCGCCAACGGCGAGATCTACGTGCGCTACGGCGAAAGCGTGCGAGGTGCGGACGTCTTCGTCCTCCAGGCGCACCCGGCGCCGCTCAACAACTGGCTGGTCGAGCACCTGATCATGGTCGATGCCCTCAAGCGCGCCAGCGCCAAGCGCATCACCGCGATCGCTCCGTCCTACCCGTATGCGCGCCAGGACAAGAAGCACCGCGGCCGCGAGCCGATCTCCGCCCGCCTGGTCGCCGACCTGTACCGCACCGCCGGCATCGACCGCATGATCTCGGTGGACCTGCACGCCCCTCAGGTCCAGGGCTACTTCGACGGTCCCGTCGACCACCTGATGGCCATGCCGATCCTGTCCGGCTACGTCAAGGAGCACTACGGCGATGAGGACCTCTGCGTGGTCTCCCCGGACGCCGGCCGCATCGCCGTCGCGGAGAAGTGGGCGAAGGTGCTCGGCAGCGTGCCGCTGGCCTTCATCCACAAGTCCCGTGACCCGAAGAAGCCGAACCAGGCAGTGGCCAAGCGCGTCATCGGCAATGTCAGCGGCAAGACCTGCATCCTCGTGGACGACATGATCGACACCGCCGGCACCATCGTGCAGGCAGTCGAGGCGCTGAAGGAGAACGGCGCGAACTCCGTCGTGGTGGCGACCACCCACCCGATCTTCTCGGACCCCGCCACCGAGCGTCTGCGCAACGCGGACATCCGCGAGGTCATCTGCACCAACACACTCCCGATCCCGGAGGAGAAGAAGTTCGAGACTCTCACGCAGCTGTCGATCGCACCGCTGCTGGCCCGTGCGATCCGCGCGGTCTTCGATGACGGCTCGGTGACGAGCCTGTTCGACGGCGACGTCTGATCGGTCCTGCCGCTCGCCCCGGGCACGGGGAAGCGGTGAGCGCGCACCAGGCGCGGACGGCCTCCACCGTCCGCGCCTTTGTGTTCGAGGTGCTGGGAGAGCATGAAGAAGGGCCTCGGAGCCGCGTCCCTCCTCGCAGCTCCGAGGCCCTGACGGGGCGGTGTCAGCCCCGGGGGACCGGTGGGACCGGGCTCAGCGGAGCCACGAATCCTCACCGACGATCTGTGCCCACTTCCGGCCGAAGCCGAGGTGGTCCTGAGCGCCGACGCCCAGCAGGACGATCAGCACCAGTGCCATCAGCACGTGGTCATCAACGAACGGGTTGGTGCCGAACGGGTACGCCGCCAGCGCCATGAACAGGTACATCGCCACGCCGCTGATGGTGGCGACCTTCATGCCGATCCCGAGCATCAGTGCCGCACCGATGCCCAGAAGCCCGGCCATGAACAGGATGTCGGTGAACGGATTGATCGACACCAGGGCATTCCACACGCCGGTGAGGGGATTTCCTGCTGGAACTGCGTGCGTGAGGAATCTGGTGGTGGGGCTGCCGCCGTTCAGCACCGACTTCCCCGGTTCGGTGCCGACGCCGAGGCCGAACAGCTTGTCGAAGAATGCCCAGAGGAACACGAAACCGGTCAGGATGCGCAGCACACCTGCCGCGGGGAACATCCAGGATGCGACGCCACGGCGCTCGTCCGTACGGGTGAGAGCGGCTGTCGAGTCGGTGGGGTGGAGATTGCGGGGTGCGGTCGGGGCAGTCATCGCAGGGCCTTTCTGGCGAATCCCTATTCTTCTGCTTCCTGGATTGGCGTCTTCTCTGAAGTCGGTTCCACCGTATCCCTGTGAAAGACCCAAAAAAAGGGACCAGTGTCCTTTTCTGAGCGGTCTCATCGAATTCCTCGCCGGTGCGGTTCCGAGCGGGTGCGATGCGCCATCATGGACAGCACGCGAGATGGCTGCCGGGAGGGCTGTGCGCGCCTGCCCGGTGGACCGACGGGTGCTGAACGTCACCCGGCTTCCCGGCTGGAGTCCTGGCCCTCAGCCGGCGGCGCCGGTAGACTTCTGGAGAACTTCGGCGAGGGAGAGCGCCTGCTCTCCGTGATCGACGCGGTGACCATAGCCAGTCCACGTCTTCGTGGGCGCCTTGTGTCGCGTTGAGTCGCCTCCGCATCTTCACAAGGAGAATCCCATGGCAGAGAACCTGAAGGTTGAGCGCCGCGAAGACTTCGGCAAGGGCGCTGCCCGCCGCATCCGCCGCGACAACGCGATCCCCGCTGTGCTGTACGGCCACGAGATGGACCCGGTCCACCTGGTCCTTCCGTACCACGCCACCGCTCTGATCGCCCGTAACTCCAACGCCCTGATCGAGCTCGAGCTGCCGGACGGCAAGACCAAGCTCGCCCTGATCAAGGACATCCAGCGCCACCCCGTGCGTCGCGAGATCCAGCACCTGGACCTGATCGTCGTCAAGCGCGGCGAGAAGGTCGAGGTGGACATTCCGTTCCAGGTCGAGGGCGAGCCGGTGTCGCCGGCCACCCACATCATGGAGCTCAACGACCTCACTATTCTGGTGGACGCTCTCAAGGTCCCCGAGGTCATCGAGATCTCCGTGGAGGGCCTCGAGGAGGGCACCCAGATCTTCGCCGGCGACCTCACCCTGCCCGAGGGTGCGGAGCTGGTGACCGACGCTGAGGCGCTCGTGGTCTCCGTTGAGGTGCCGCAGGTCGACGAGGCCGACCTCGAGACCCCGGAGGCCGAGGACGCCGAGGGCGAGGAGGCCGCTGAGGGCGAGGAGTCCTCCGAGGACGCCGAGGACTCCGACGAGGAGTGATCCTCTTCTGACACCCGCAGGGGCGCCGTGCCGACAGGCACGGCGCCCCTGTACTCTGTGGACCGACGCGCGAAGGATGGAAAAACGGTGAGCAGCACAGTTCTGATCGTGGGCCTCGGCAATCCGGGCCCCCAGTACGCCCAGACCCGCCACAACATCGGCCACATGTGCCTGGATGTGATGGCCGGCAGCGCCGGAGGCCGCTTCAGCAGCGCCAAGCGCGCCGCCGCGGAGGTCATCGAAGGCCGGCTCGGCCTGCCCGGCCAAGGGGTGCGCGCGGTCCTCGCCAAGACCACCAGCTTCATGAACGTCTCCGGCGGCCCGGTCAGCTCGCTCGCCCAGTACTACGGCATCGACCCCGACCACGTGATCGTGGTGCATGACGAGATCGACACCGAGTTCGGCACGGTCCGCCTCAAGCAGGGCGGCGGCGAAGGCGGGCACAACGGCCTGCGGGACATCACTCGTGCGCTCGGCACGCGCGACTACCTGCGAGTGCGGCTGGGCGTCGGGCGCCCGCACCGCGGCCAGGACACCGCCGACCACGTCCTCTCACGATTCTCCGCCGCCGAGCGGAAGGTGCTGGACGACCTCCTCATCGACGGTGCGAACGCCGCCGAGCACCTCGCACTGCACGGTCTGCTGTCCGCCCAGAACGAATTCCACCAGCGGGAGGCGATCCGCCCGTGAGCCTCGGCCACGCCCTGGACCTGGTCCGCCGCTCGGCGGACCTGCAGCGCATCGGGGAGGCGTTCAGCGCCTCGCAGTCCATCAGCATCATCGCCCCGCAGGGCATGCATCCCTTCGTCGCGGCGGAAGCGGCGAGCTCCGCCGGCACCGATCAGCCGCTGATCATCGTCACCGCCACCACCCGCGAAGCCGAGGACGTGCTCGCACAGGTGCAGGCGCTGGCCCCGTCGGCCCCCGCGGCCCTGCTGCCCGCGTGGGAGACCCTCCCGCATGAGCGGCTCTCGCCGCGCTCGGATACGGTCGCGACGCGGCTCGCCACTCTGTACCGGCTCGCTCACCCGGAGGAGACCGACCCGCTGAGCGTGCTGGTGATGCCGGTGCGCGCCCTGATGCAGCCGATGGCGAAGGGCCTCGGCGACCTGCGGCCCGTGCGCATCGTCCGCGATGACGCCTACCCGATGGATCAGCTGGTGGACGACCTGGCGGCCGCCGCCTACGTCCGGGTCGACATGGTGGAGCGCCGCGGCGAGTTCGCCGTGCGCGGCGGCATCCTCGACGTGTTCGCGCCGACGGAGCCCCACCCGGTCCGCATCGAGTTCTTCGGCGACGACGTCGACGAGATGCGCTTCTTCTCCGTCGCCGATCAGCGCTCGCTGGACGCCGAACTCACCGAGCTGCACGCCCCCGCCTGTCGGGAGATCCTCCTGACCGACGATGTGCGCCGACGTGCCCGCGAGATGGCCCAGCAGCTGCCGGGCCTCGCGGACATGCTCACCCAGATCGCCGACGGCATAGCCGTGGACGGCATGGAGTCCCTCAGCCCGGTCCTGGTGGACGGGATGGAGTCCGTCGCCGAGACGGTGCCGGAGCGCTCCCGCGTGCTCGTGCTGGAGCCGGAGCGCGTCCGCGCCCGAGCCGACGAACTGGTGCAGACCACCGGGGAGTTCCTCGCCGCCGCGTGGTCCAGCGCCGCTGGTGAGGGCGCAGTGCCGATCGATGTGGACGAGGCCAGCTTCCTCGACATCGACGCGCTGCAGGAGATCTTCCGCCGGCGCGGCATCCCACTGACCACCGCCGCCCCGTTCGGCATCGACGCCGACATCACCGTCGCCGCAGCCGCCCACCCCGGCTACGGCGGATCGACCGCCCAGGCGGCGCGAGATCTTCACCGCCGGCAGACCGACGGCTGGCGCCTGCTCATCACCACGGCCGGCGCCGGCACCGGCCGCCACCTCGCGGAGAGCCTGCGCGACGCCGACGTCACCGCGCAGTTCACCGAGACCCTCGACGAGGAACCGGCCGAGGGCCAGCTGCTCATCACCACCGGCCCCATCACCGAAGGCGTGGTGCTGGAGTCGGAGCAGATCATGGTGATGTGCGAACGCGACCTCACCGGAAAGTCCGGGGCGCGCCGCAGCTCGGAGCGTCGCCTGGCGTCCAAGCGCCGCGTCACAGTGGACCCGCTGCAGCTGAAGGCGGGGGATTTCGTGGTGCACGACCACCACGGCGTCGGCAGGTTCGTGGAGCTCACCAGCCGCACCGTCGGCCAGGCGGGCAAACGGACCACCCGCGAATACCTCGTCATCGAGTACGCGCCGTCACGCCGCGGACAGCCGGGTGATCGTCTGTACGTGCCCAGCGACCAGCTGGAGCACATCACGAAGTACGTCGGCGGGGAGTCGCCGAGCGTCAACCGGATGGGCGGCAGCGACTGGTCGAAGACCAAGTCGAAGGCCCGCAAGGCGATCCGGGAGATCGCCGACGAACTGGTGCGGCTGTACAGTGCCCGCCAGGCGTCCGAAGGGCACGCCTTCGGTCCGGACACCCCCTGGCAGCAGGAGCTGGAGGACGCGTTCGAGTTCACGGAGACGCCCGACCAGCTGTCCACGATCGACGAGGTCAAGAAGGACATGGAGCGCCCGATCCCGATGGATCGCCTGATCTGCGGCGACGTCGGATTCGGCAAAACGGAGATCGCGGTCCGTGCGGCGTTCAAAGCCGTCCAGGACGGAAAACAGGTCGCTGTGCTCGCTCCCACCACCCTGCTGTCGCAGCAGCATGTGGACACCTTCACCGAGCGCTTCGCCGGCTTCCCCGTCACGGTGCGGGGCCTGTCGCGCTTCCAGGCGAAGGCGGAGTCGGATGCCACGGTGGAGGGCCTCCTCGACGGCTCCGTCGATGTCGTCATCGGCACGCACCGTCTGCTCACCGGCCAGGTGCGCTTCAAGGACCTGGGCCTGATCATCGTCGATGAGGAGCAGCGCTTCGGCGTGGAGCACAAGGAGACGCTGAAGGCGCTGCGCGCCAACGTCGATGTGCTGTCGATGTCGGCCACACCGATCCCGCGCACCCTGGAGATGGCCGTCACCGGCATCCGCGAACTGTCCACTCTGGCGACCGCGCCCGAGGAGCGTCACCCCGTCCTCACCTATGTGGGCGCACAGGAGGACAAGCAGGTCGCCGCGGCGATCCGTCGCGAGCTGCTGCGCGAGGGGCAGGTGTTCTACATCCACAACCGGGTGGAGGACATCGACCGCACCGCGCAGAAGATCCGTGAGCTGGTGCCGGATGCCCGGGTCGAAGTGGCGCACGGCAAGATGAACGAAGCGCAGCTGGAGCGCGTGATCCTCGACTTCTGGGAGAAGCGGTTCGATGTGCTGGTGTGCACCACCATCGTGGAGACCGGCCTGGACATCTCCAACGCGAACACGCTGATCGTGGAGAACGCCGACCGGTTCGGCCTCTCGCAGCTGCACCAGCTGCGCGGCAGGGTGGGCCGGTCCCGGGAACGCGCCTACGCGTACTTCCTGTACCGCGGCGACAAGCCGCTCACCGAGACCGCCCACGACCGCCTCACCACTCTCGCCACCCACTCCGACTTGGGTGCCGGCATGCAGGTGGCGATGAAGGACCTCGAGATCCGCGGCGCAGGCAACCTCCTCGGCGGTGAGCAGTCCGGCCACATCGCCGGTGTGGGCTTCGACCTCTACGTCCGCATGGTCGGCGAGGCGGTGAATGCGTTCAAGGGCACGGGTGCCCCGGTGCGCCGGGACGCGAAGGTGGAGCTGCCGCTGAACGCCCGGATCCCGTTCGACTACATCGAATCGGAGCGGCTGCGCCTGGAGGCGTATTCGAAGCTGTCGAAGGCCGTCAGCACCGAGGAGCTGGAGAGCGTTCGGGAGGAGCTCACCGATCGGTACGGCGAGATGCCGCCCGAGGTCGCTCTGCTGTTCACGGTGGCGCGCTTCCGCCTGGACTGCATCGAGGCGGAGATCGACGAGGTGCAGGTGCAGGGCCGGATGATCCGCTTCGGTCATCTCGAGGTGCCGGATTCGGTTGCGATGCGCCTCAAGCGTCTGTTCCCCGGCACACTCATCAAACCGGCGACCCGTTTGGTCCTCATCCCGCACCCGCAGACCAAGCGGATCGGCGGCACCGGCCTCGTGGACGACGACCTGCTCGACTGGTGCCGCACGGTCATCGCCGTTCTGCGCCCGGACAGCGCCATCGCTGAGACCGCTCAGGCCCCGGGCACCGTGGGGGCCGCACGATGAGCGAACTGGTGATGCTTCCGGTGTCGCCGCTGAATGCGGCCGGCCTGCTGACCGCCGCCGGCTGGGACTGCCTGCGGTCGGCCGGCCGAGTCGCCGTCGGCTCCATCGCCGCGGACTCCTGGGAGGCGCACCTGCGGGAGGCCGGGGTGGAGGCCCACCTGCTGGATGCGCGCTCCGCTGCCGCGCTGATCGACGGCCTCGCCGGCCTGCTGACGGGGGAGGGGGAGGCCGACGGGAGCGCCACTGATGACCCTCTCGTCCTGCTGATCGACTCCGAGCACCCCTTCCTGCCCGGCCCCACAGCGCTGCTGGATGCGCTGGAGGCGCGCCTGGGGCGCCGCCTGGATGCGGATGTCCGCTTCGCCTCTCCCACTGCCCCGGGAAGCGCGGTCGTGGAGTCGGTGCGGATCATGCATGCGCTGCGCAGCCCCGGCGGCGATGTGTGGAGCGCTGAGCAGACGCACCAGAGCCTCGCCAGGTACCTCCTGGAGGAGACCTTCGAAGTGCTCGACGAGCTGGAAGGACCGGATCCGGATGGTCCCACGGCGGTGGAGGAGTTCGGGGACCTGCTGTTCCAGCTCGTGTTCCATGCGCGCATCGGCATGGAGAGCGCGAGCCCGTGGACCCTGGACGACGTGGCCCGATCACTGAACCGGAAGATGTACCGCCGCAATCCGCATGTCTTCGCACCCGAGGACGAGCGCACGGAGGTCGGCACGGTGCAGGACGTGGTCGACCAGTGGCAGGCGGTGAAGTCCGCGGAGAAGCCCCGCAGCCATCTGGGGGAGGGGATCCCGTCGGCCCTGCCGGCGCTGCAGGCGGCGTTCAAACTGATCCAGCGGGCCCGCACCGGCGGTGAACTGCCGGGCATCCTCGAGCATCTGGAGCAGGTGCGCATCGCCGCCGAGTCCGCCGCGCCGACCGACCCTGAGGCGGCGATCACCCTGGATGCTCTCGATCTGCTGGCGGTGGTGGTCCGCGCTGAGGAGCACGACCGGGATCCGGAATCCGCTCTGCGCCGACTGAACCGACTGATCGACTCAGTTGGGACTGCGCGCTCAGTCAGTCCCGATCACCTCGCCTAGAATGGTCCCCGCGGGTCAACGCCGACCAGCGACCTTTCACCCTCGACGAAGGAGACCTGTCAATGGCATTCATCACCGACGTGCGCGGCCGCGAGATCCTGGATTCGCGCGGCAACCCGACCGTGGAGGTCGTGGTCAGTCTCGACAACGGCTTCGAGTACCTCGCCCAGGTCCCCTCGGGTGCCTCCACCGGCCAGTTCGAAGCAGTGGAGCGCCGTGACGGCGACAAGGGCCGCTACCTCGGCAAGGGCGTGAAGGACGCCGCCGCTGCTGTGCGCTCCGATCTCGGCCCGCAGCTGGTGGAGCTGGACGTCGCCGACCAGCGCGCCATCGACTCGATCATGCTGGACATCGACGGCACCGACAACAAGGGCAAGATCGGCGCGAACGCCATCCTCGGCGTGTCCCTGGCGGTGGCGAAGGCCGCCGCCGACGTCGCCGAGCTGCCCCTCTACCGCTACATCGGCGGCCCGAACGCGCACCTGCTGCCCGTGCCGATGATGAACATCCTCAACGGCGGGTCCCACGCGGACTCCAACGTGGACATCCAGGAGTTCATGATCGCCCCGATCGGCGCTGAGACCTTCACCGAAGCCGTCCGCTGGGGCGCCGAGGTGTACCACGCGCTGAAGGCAGTGCTGAAGGAGCGCGGCCTCAGCACCGGCCTCGGTGACGAAGGCGGCTTCGCCCCGAACCTCGACTCGAACCGCGAAGCGCTCGACCTCATCGTCGACGCGATCCGCGCTGCCGGCTACGAGCCCGGCAGGGACGTTGCGCTGGCGCTGGACGTCGCCGCATCCGAGTTCTACGAGAACGGCTCCTACCGGTTCGAGGGACAGGCCCGCACGGCCGAGGAGATGGCGGACTACTACGCCGAGCTCGTCGCAGCCTACCCGCTGGTCTCCATCGAGGATCCGCTCGATGAGGAGGACTGGCAGGGCTGGGTGGCCATCACCGAGAAGCTCGGGGACAAGGTCCAGCTCGTCGGCGACGACCTGTTCGTCACCAACCCGGAGCGCCTGGAGCGCGGTGTCCGGGAGGGCGCTGCGAACTCCCTGCTGGTGAAGGTAAACCAGATCGGCACGCTCACCGAGACCCTGGACGCTGTGGCCCTTGCCACCCGCTCCGGCTACACCTCGATGATCTCCCACCGTTCCGGCGAGACCGAGGACACCACGATCGCGGACCTCTCCGTGGCCCTGAACACCGGCCAGATCAAGACCGGCGCACCGGCTCGCGGCGAACGCGTCAACAAGTACAACCAGCTCATCCGCATTGAGGACGAGCTGGGCGAGGCAGCGGTGTACGCGGGCGCTTCGGCATTCCCGCGCTTCCGTGCCTGATCGCACACCTGAGGGGCAGGGCGCTTCGCCGTCGGCGAGGCGCCCCGCTTCATCGAACCCGAGCTCCCGGCCGAGGGCGCCCCGCCGCCCCCAGTCCGGGGATCGGCGAGAGGAGCAGAACCAGCGCGCAACCTCCGTCGGCCCCGGTGCCGCGCCCCGTCACGGTGCCGCGAACTCCGCCCGCGTTCGCAGCACATCGCGTCCCGCGGCGTCGGCCCGTTCCGCACCCGCCTCGGGCGGCACCGCCGTCGCTGCCCGGCAGCGCACTGGCCGCGCCTCGCGGACCGCGGGCCGCGTCGGCGAGCACGCACTCGGCATCACCAAGCGCAGCCTGGTGCTGATCACGGTGATCGTTCTGGCGCTGGCCGCGCTCGTCCCGTCGGTCAACCACTATGTGGCGCAGGAGCAGCGACTCGCCCAGATGCAGGCGCAGATCCGCAACCGCCAGCAGCAGCTGGACGACCTCGAAGCGCAGGTCGCCCGGTGGGACGACCCCACCTTCGTGGCCGCGCAGGCCCGTGAGCGGCTGCTGTTCGTCTGGCCCGGTGAGACCCAGTACCGCCTCACCGACACCTCCGGTGAGGAGATCCCGATGACCACTGCGGAGCGGCGCGAACAGAAGGCCCACGAGACCGCCTGGTACGGCACTCTGTGGGATTCGATGGTCGGGGCCTCGCAGGCCGCGCCGCCGGAGAAGCCGTCGGCTGCGGACGATCACCCGAAGAAGCCCGCGCCGGCCCCCGCGTCCGATTCCGGCGGCTCGAACGAGCCCACTTCCGATTCCTCTGACCCGAAGGACACCGAATGACCCTCGACCCGATGCCGTTCGAGAGCCCCGCCACTGCGCTCGACATGGAGATCATGTCCCGCCAGCTGGGCCGCACGATGCGCGGGGTCGTGTCGATCGCCCGCCGGTGCGCCTGCGGTGCACCCGCGGTGGTGCGCACTCTGCCGCGCCTGCCGAGCGGCGCCCCGTTCCCCACCTCCTTCTACCTGACGCTGCCGTCGCTGGTGGAGGAGATCTCCCGCGTTGAGGCCACCGGCACCCTCGCCGAGTGGACGGAGGAGCTCGCCGGCGATCCGGAGGCGCAGCGGAAGCACCGGCGCGCCCATGAACACTTCCTTGAGCGCCGCGATGAGCTCGGCGATGTGGAGGAGATCCGGGGGATCTCGTGCGGCGGCATGCCCGAGCGCGTGAAGTGCCTGCACGCCCTCGCCGGTCACGCCCTCGCAGAGGGCCCGGGGCTGAATCCCTATGGCGACCGGGTCCTCGAGCAGATCGCCGAGAGCGCCAGCATTGAGCGCTGTCGCTGTGAGGACACGCCGGCGTCGGTCACCGCTGAGTGGGAGGCCGACGGCACCCGGCCCACCGACCGGGTCGCAGCGATCGACTGCGGCACCAACTCCATTCGTCTGCTCATCGCCGATGCCGCCGACGATCCCGACCGACCCGGTGGTGCAGCACTCACCGACATCGACCGCACCATGACGATCGTGCGGCTCGGCTACGGCGTGGACCGCACCGGCGTCCTCGACCCCGAAGCGATCGACCGCACGCTGGAGGCGCTGCGGTCCTACAAGCAGAGGATCGACGCCGCAGGGGTGGCCCCCGCCGCGGTGCGCTTCGTCGCCACCAGCGCCACCCGCGATGCCTCCAACCGCGACGACTTCGTCCGCGGCGTCCGCTCGATCCTCGGCATCGACCCCGAAGTGATCGACGGTGCTGAGGAGGCGACGCTCAGCTTCCAGGGCGCGGTCACTTCGCTCCCGTCGGCGCCGGAAGCCCCGTCCCTCGTGGTGGACATCGGAGGCGGCTCCACCGAACTGATCATCGGTGCTGAGGAGCCCGAGGCGGAGGTCTCCCTGAACATCGGGTCCGTGCGGATCATGGAGCGCCATCTGCAGGACGACCCACCGAGTGAGGACGCGATCCGCGCTGCAGAGCGGGACATCGACGAGATGCTCGACACCGCCACCGAGATCGACCTCTCCCGCGTGCGCTCCTTGGTCGGCGTCGCCGGCACCGTCACCACGATGACAGCGCATGCACTGGGCCTCGACCAGTACGAACCGGATGCGATCCACGGCGCCGAGACTGATGTGGAGCGCTTCGCCGAGCTGTGCGAGGAGATGGCGCGGACCCCGCGCGCCGAGCGGGAGCAGATGGCGTACATCCACCCGGGCCGCGTCGACGTCATCGGTGCCGGAGCCCTCGTCTGGGCGCGGATCCTGCGCCGCGTCGCCGCTGAAGGCCACGTCTCCGTCGCCGTCACCAGCGAACACGACATCCTCGACGGCATCGCCCTCAGCGCCCTGCGGCGACTGCGGGTCGCGGAGGCGGAGCCGGCGCCTCGAACGAGCGCGCCGACGGGTGCGCAGACTGACTGACACCTCACACATCCCACATGGAACGATCAGAAGAACAGGACTAGCCTTAAAGCCATGAACACCAATGCATCCAAGCCCCATGTCCTCATCCTCGGCGGCGGCACCGTCGGCATGAACGTGGCCTCGGAGCTGACGAAGAAGCTCGGCTCCAACGCGGCCGTGACCGTCGTCGACTCCCGCCCGTACCTCACGTACCAGCCGTTCCTGCCTGAGGTGGGCGCCGGCGCCATCGACCCGCGCAACGTCCTCGCTCCGCTGCGCAAGGTGCTCAAGGGTGCGAAGGTTGTGACCGGCACCGTCGACCGCATCGACCACAAGGACCGCTCGGTCCAGGTGAAGACCGATGACGATGTCGCGGTCTCCATCAACTACGACTACCTGGTGATCGGCCTGGGCGCTGTTCCGCGCACCCTGCCGATCCCCGGGCTGGCGGAGAACGCCATCGGCTTCAAGCAGGTCGAAGAGGCCATCGCTGTGCGCGACCGCATCCTCGCGAACCTCGCGGAGGCAGCCTCCACGAAGGACGCCGAGACCCGTAAGCGCCTGCTCACTTTCACCTTCGTGGGCGGCGGCTTCGCCGGCGGCGAGGCTGTGGCAGAGGCGCAGGACATGGTCCGCGCCGCCCTGCGCTACTACCCGGACCTGCACCCGTCGGACGTCCGATTCGTGGTCGTCGAGGCGATGGGCCGCATCCTTCCCGAGGTCGGCGACGACCTCGGCAAGTTCGCTCTGAAGGACATGCGTGAGCGCGGCATCGAGGTCAAGCTCGAGACCTTCCTCAACTCCTGCGAGGACGGCATCGTGAAGACCTCCGACGGTGACGAGTTCGCCTCGGACCTCATCGTCTGGACCGCCGGCATCAAGCCGAACCCGGTGCTGGCGAACTCGGACCTGCCGCTGAACCAGACCGGCCGCCTCGACTGCATGGCCGATCTGCGCGTCAAGGGCGAGAACGGTCCGCTGGAGAACGTGTTCGCCGCGGGCGACTGCACCACGGTTCCGGACCTCGCCTCCGGCGAGGGCAAGGTCTGCCCCCCGAACGCGCAGCACGCTCAGCGTCAGGCTGTCCGCCTCGCCGACAACATCGTCCGCGACATCGACGGCCGTCCCCTGGTGGACTACTTCCACAAGAACCTCGGCACCGTCGCCACGCTCGGCATGTACAAGGGCGTCGGTCAACTGTTCATCGGCGGCAAGACCATCGAACTGAAGGGCCTGCCGGCCTGGGCAGCAGCCCGCGCCTACCACGTGTACGCCATGCCGACCTTCGCGCGCAAGGCCGCGGTGATCGCCGGATGGGCGACCAACGCCATCGGCAACCGCGACATCCTCGGCATCCCGGAGTCCACGGATCCGCGCCGCGCCTTCGAACTCGCCGCCGCGTCGACGCCGAAGAAGAAGTGACGTCCGCACCGAGGGTGTCTCCTCGGTGAACAGTGCACGGCAGCGCTCGTCGCCGCGACCGCGGAGGCGAGCGCTGCTGTGTCCCCGCCCCAATCCTGTCCCCGCCATTCCCATCGGAAGGAACGCCGTGCGCGTCATCATCAAGAAGACACCCCAGGACGCCGCCCGCACAGTCGCCGACCAGATCGAGGCCGTTGTGCGCGGTGCCGGAGAATCCGGTGCCACACTCGGCCTGGCCACCGGGTCGTCGCCGGTGCTCAGCTACACCGAGCTGATCCGCCGCCATCGGGAGGAGGGCCTCAGCTTCGCCGGCACGCGCGTGTTCATGCTGGATGAGTACGTCGGCTTGGACGCCGACCACCCGCAGAGCTACGCCCGGTTCATCCGTGAGCACCTCACCGACCACATCGACATCGAGGACTCCGCGGTGCAGTCCCCGCGCGGTGACGCCGAGGACCCCGTCGCCGAAGCCGCCCGGTACGACGCCGCCATCGGCGCTGCCGACGGCGTCGACCTGCAGCTCCTCGGCATCGGGACCGACGGACACATCGCCTTCAACGAACCGGGCAGCTCCCTGGCCTCCCGGACTCGCGTGAAGGTGCTGCTGGAGCAGACGATCGAGGACAACGCCCGCTTCTTCGACAAGAAGGAGGACGTTCCGGTCCACGTCCTCACTCAGGGCATCGGCACCATCTTGGAGGCGCGCCGCATCGTGCTGACCGCAACGGGCAGCAATAAGGCGGAGGCCATCGCGCAGTGCGTGGAGGGCTCCGTGTCCTCCCGCTGGACGGGCTCTGCGCTGCAGATGCATCCTGACGTGGTCCTCGTGATCGACGATGAGGCCGCTGCGAAGCTGGAGCTCGCTGACTACTACCGGTTCTCCGAGGAGCACCAGCTGAAGCGCTGACTGCTCTTGTTCTGTGATGCCCGTCGCGCTGACTGCGTGAGCGGGCGTCACTGCATGCACGCACCGTGGGCGCATCGGTGAGAATGGGGGCATGTCGAGCACCTCGGACACCAGGACCGCACCCAGCAGCCAGCAGCCGCGCCCCGGCGCGCTTGACCGCTACTTCCACATCTCTGAGCGCGGATCCACGGTGGGCCGCGAGATCCGCGGCGGCGTGGTGACGTTCTTCGCCATGTGCTACATCGTGGTGCTGAATCCTCTGATCATCGGCACGGTTCCGGATTCCACGGGGCACTTCCTCGGCGGCGGCACGGAGCCGAACCTTCCCGCGGTCGCTGCGGGCACCGCTCTGGTGGGCGCGGTGGCGTCGATTCTGATGGGCGCGTGGGCGAAGTTCCCGTTGGCTCTTGCGACCGGACTCGGCCTCAACGCCTACCTCGCCTACTCCGTGGTCGCACTGCCGGGGATGACCTGGGGCGGCGCGATGGGGTTGGTGGTCCTCGAAGGCGTCATCATTCTGCTGCTGGTGCTGACGGGGTTCCGCCGGGCGGTGTTCCGGGCGGTTCCAGGGTTCCTGAAGACGGCGATCGCTGTGGGCATGGGCCTGTTCATTGCGTTCATCGGTCTGTTCAACGCCCGCTTCGTCACCTCCGGCACGGGGGTGCCGGTGCAGCTGGGCGTCAACGGTTCGCTGGAGGGCTGGCCGACGGCGGTGTTCGTGTTCGGGCTGCTGCTGATGATCGTGCTGTGGGTGAAGAAGGTGCCCGGGGCGATCCTCATCTCGATCCTCTCCACGACGATTGTGGCGGTGCTGCTGGAAGCGGTGCTGAAGATCGGTGTGTTCGTTCCGGCGGACGGCAAGTCCTCTGGGAACCCGACGGGCTGGTCGATGAACGTCCCGGCGCTGGATCTCTCGGCGTTCGCTCTGCCTGACTTCTCCACGGTGTTCGAGGCGGACCCGATCGGCGGTGTGACGGCGCTGGGCGTGGTCGGTGCGTCCATCGTGGTGTTCTCGCTGCTGCTCGCCGACTTCTTCGACACGATGGGGACGATGGTCGCGGTCGCGTCAGAGGCTGAGCTGGTGCAGGAGGACGGGGACGTTCCCCATTCGCAGCGGATCCTCGTGGCCGATTCTGCTGCGGCGATCCTGGGCGGCGTGGGCGGCGTGTCATCCGCCACGAGCTTCATGGAGAGCGCGACCGGTGTCGGAGAAGGAGCGCGCACCGGGTTCGCGTCGGTGGTGACGGGCCTGTGCTTCCTGGCGACCGTCTTCCTGTCGCCGTTGGTGGCGCTGGTGCCCTACGAGGCTGCGACGCCGGCGCTGGTGCTGGTCGGGTTCCTGATGATGACGCAGGTGACGGACATCGACTTCTCGAACCTGTCGGTGGCGATTCCGGCGTTCCTGACGATCATCCTGATGCCGTTCTCCTACTCGATCACGGTCGGCATGGGCGCCGGCTTCATCGTGTATGTGCTGCTGCAGCTCGTCCAGGGTGCGGGCCGACGGATCCATCCGCTGATGTACATCATCGCGGGCATGTTCGTCCTGTACTTCCTGCGGGATCCACTGGCGACCCTGATCTCCTGAGGCACACGCCCCTGTTGCCCTGCCGCTTCCGCGACGCCTGAGAACGGCGGCCCTTCTCGAGTGGGAGAGGGCCGCCGTTGTGGGTTGTGCTTCGGTGTCAGCTGAGCTGGTCGAGCACCCAGTCGAGGCTTGCGATGAGCGCCTGCACGTCTGAGGGATCGACCGCGGGGAACGTCGCGATCCGCAGCTGGTTGCGGCCGAGCTTGCGGTACGGCTCGATGTCGATGATGCCGTTGGCGCGCGCAATGCGCGTGACCTCGGCGGCGTCGATGGCGCTGTCGAGGTCGATGGTGGTGACGACCTGCGACCGGGCCGAAGGCTCCGTGACGAACAGCGTCAGTTCGTCACGCCCTTCGACCCACTGGTGCAGCAGACCGCTCGTCTCAGCGGTTCGAGCCGTTGTGAAGTCCAGACCGCCGTTCTTGTTCATCCAGTCCACCTGTTCTGCCATGAGCAGGAGGGTGGCGGTGGCGGGCGTGTTCAGGGTCTGGTCCTTGCGGGAGTTGCTGAGGGCGGTGGTGAAGGAGAGGAACTGGGGGATCCAGCGGTCGGTCGCGGCGATCTCCTCGGCACGGCTGATGGCAGCGGGGGAGCACAGGGCGAACCACAGGCCGCCGTCGGCGGCGAAGGACTTCTGCGGGGAGAAGTAGTAGACGTCGGTCTGCTCGATGTCGACGCTCAGCCCGCCGGCGCCGGAAGTAGCGTCCACGAGCACCAGTTGGTCATCGGTGGCGCTGTGCGGCCGGATGATGGGGCTCATCACGCCGGTCGAGGTCTCGTTGTGGGCGTAGGCGTAGGCGTCGACATCGGCCTCGCCCGTCGGCAGCGCGAGGGTGCCGGGGGCACTGGAGATGACCGACGGGTCCTGCAGGTGGGGTGCGGCAGCAGCGGCTTCGGCGAACTTCTGGGAGAACTCGCCGATGGTGACGTGCTGCGAGCGAGTGCGGATCAGGGAGCTGACGGCGGTGTCCCAGAAGGCGGTGGCACCACCGTTGCCGAGAACGACTTCGTACCCGTCGGGCGCGTCGAAGAGGTCGGTGAGGCCGCGGCGGATTCGGCCGACGAGGTTCTTCACGGCGGGCTGTCGGTGGGAGGTGCCCATCACCGTACGGCCGGCGCGATCGAGCGCGGCCATCTGCTCTGGTCGAACACGGCTGGGGCCGGAGCCGAAGCGGCCGTCGGTCGGCAGAAGGGTCGAGGGGATCGTCAATGTTTGGCTGTTGCTCATGCACCCATTGTGGTGGTCGACTCATCAGCGGTGCAGTCCTGTCCGCCATCGGCGCGCCGTGCGGGGCGCACGCCGTCGATCAGGCAGGATGGAGGCATGAACCGCGCTGACCTCTCGAAGAAGCCCGTTGACGTCTCCTCGATGTTCGACGGCATCGCCGGACGGTACGACCTGCTCAACGACATCCTCGCCTTCGGGCAGGTGCGCAGCTGGCGGCGTGCCATGGTCGAGGCGCTGGATCTGCGTCCGCACTCGGATGTTCTGGACGTCGCCGCAGGCACTGGGACGTCGTCCGCGGCGATTGCTGCCGCTGGCCATCGCGTCATCGCGTCCGACTTCTCCGAGGGAATGATGCAGGAGGGCCGGCGCCGCCAGCCCCACATCACCTTCATCGGCGCTGATGCGACCGCGCTCCCATTCGCTGACGACTCCTTCGATTCAGCTGTGGTGTCCTTCGGACTGCGCAATGTTCAGCAGCCGCAGAAGGCACTGGCGGAGATGACCCGCGTGGTGCGTCCAGGCGGCAGTGTGGTGGTGTGTGAGTTCTCCACGCCCACCAATCGAGTCTTCCGGCACGTGTACTCGAACTATCTGATGAAGGCGCTGCCCGCAATGGCGTCGGCGGTGGCTTCGGACGGCTCTGCGTACACGTACCTGGCGGAGTCGATCGCAGCGTGGCCGGACCAGCAGGGTCTCAGGTCATGGTTCCTCGATGCGGGCCTGGAGAAGGCTCAGTATCGGAACCTGACGGGCGGCATCGTGGCGCTGCACCGTGGGTACGTCCCGGCAACTCGCTGACCAGCGGTTTCACCAGGCGGCACAGCCGAACCGAAGCTGCCGCTGTTATCCAGCGCACCTTCGCGCGGCGCTGGCTTGCGGGCCCGATCCGGAGCGCGTAATGTTTCATCTCGTTGCCGCGGAGAACGGAAGTTCCTCAGGCGGCGATTCCGAAGCCAAGAGCTTCACCTCTCAACGATGACAGCGACGCAGTCGAAGCGCGGCACCATGCCGAACAGAGACAGTGACGCAGATCATAGCGGAGGGGCTTGCGGAGGAGTTCCCAAGCGGGTAGAGTAATCTCCCGTGCCGAGAGCGGCACGAATATCGTGAAGAAGTAGCCATTGAGGCCGAGCGGCGCGAGCCGTAACGATCAGTGTGCGCAAGTTGTTTGATATCTCAATAGTGTGTCTGTTTGTTGATGCCAAAGTTTTTTTGGCAGAGGATCAATTTTCTAGTTGATTTCTTCGGACAATTGAACGCAGATTTTTTATCAGCGTCGGTTGTTTGTTTTCTGCCGGGTTTCAAATTTTTTTATGGAGAGTTTGATCCTGGCTCAGGACGAACGCTGGCGGCGTGCTTAACACATGCAAGTCGAACGATGAAGGCCCAGCTTGCTGGGTTGGATTAGTGGCGAACGGGTGAGTATCACGTGAGTAACCTGCCCTTCACTTCGGGATAACTTCGAGAAATCGGGGCTAATACCGGATGTTCTGTCTGCACCGCATGGTGTGGGTTGGAAAGATTTATCGGTGGAGGATGGGCTCGCGGCCTATCAGTTTGTTGGTGAGGTGATGGCTCACCAAGGCGATGACGGGTAGCCGGCCTGAGAGGGCGACCGGCCACACTGGGACTGAGACACGGCCCAGACTCCTACGGGAGGCAGCAGTGGGGAATATTGCACAATGGGCGGAAGCCTGATGCAGCGACGCCGCGTGGGGGATGACGGCCTTCGGGTTGTAAACCTCTTTCAGTAGGGAAGAAGCCTTTGGGTGACGGTACCTGCAGAAGAAGCGCCGGCTAACTACGTGCCAGCAGCCGCGGTAATACGTAGGGCGCAAGCGTTGTCCGGAATTATTGGGCGTAAAGAGCTTGTAGGTGGCTTGTCGCGTCTGCCGTGAAAACCCAATGCTTAACGTTGGGCGTGCGGTGGGTACGGGCAGGCTAGAGTGTGGTAGGGGAGACTGGAATTCCTGGTGTAGCGGTGAAATGCGCAGATATCAGGAGGAACACCGATGGCGAAGGCAGGTCTCTGGGCCATTACTGACACTGAGAAGCGAAAGCATGGGGAGCGAACAGGATTAGATACCCTGGTAGTCCATGCCGTAAACGTTGGGCACTAGGTGTGGGGAACGTTCCACGTTTTCCGCGCCGTAGCTAACGCATTAAGTGCCCCGCCTGGGGAGTACGGCCGCAAGGCTAAAACTCAAAGGAATTGACGGGGGCCCGCACAAGCGGCGGAGCATGCGGATTAATTCGATGCAACGCGAAGAACCTTACCAAGGCTTGACATGCACTGGATCGCTGCAGAGATGTGGTTTTCTTTGGACTGGTGCACAGGTGGTGCATGGTTGTCGTCAGCTCGTGTCGTGAGATGTTGGGTTAAGTCCCGCAACGAGCGCAACCCTCGTTCCATGTTGCCAGCACTTCGGGTGGGGACTCATGGGAGACTGCCGGGGTCAACTCGGAGGAAGGTGGGGATGACGTCAAATCATCATGCCCCTTATGTCTTGGGCTTCACGCGTGCTACAATGGTCGGTACAATGGGTTGCGATACTGTGAGGTGGAGCGAATCCCAAAAAGCCGGTCTCAGTTCGGATTGGGGTCTGCAACTCGACCCCATGAAGTCGGAGTCGCTAGTAATCGCAGATCAGCAATGCTGCGGTGAATACGTTCCCGGGCCTTGTACACACCGCCCGTCAAGTCACGAAAGTCGGTAACACCCGAAGCCAGTGGCCTTACCCCTTGTGGGAGGGAGCTGTCGAAGGTGGGATCGGTGATTGGGACTAAGTCGTAACAAGGTAGCCGTACCGGAAGGTGCGGCTGGATCACCTCCTTTCTAAGGAGTATCTTTCGAGCATTTTGGCACTGTCGTGACCGAGTGTGTTGCGGGTGCTGCTCGTTGGGTGGAACATCAATGAATCAACAGGCTGCTGCTGGTTGGGCTGGCTCTAGTACGTGTCTCTTCGGGGGTGCTGGAACGGGTCTGGGTTCGGCTGGTGGGGTTTGGTAGGCACACTATTGGGGTGTGAGGCGGCTTGTGTCGTTTCTTCCCTGCTGGGGTAGGAGCCATCCTGTGTGGGTGGTGGGGCCTTGGTGTGGGGGTGTTGTTTGTCAACTGCATAGTGGACGCGAGCATCTTGTAAGCAATTTACAGATTGTTGCGAAACGAAGCTTTGTTTTTGTTTTGTCTCTGTGTGTTCATTTTTATGTGTGTTTTGTTGAAGTTTTCAAGGGCGCACGGTGGATGCCTGGGCACAAGAAGCCGATGAAGGACGTGGGAGTCTGCGTTAAGCCCCGGGGAGGTGACAACCGACCTGTGAGCCGGGGATGTCCGAATGGGGAAACCTGCCAGGCGTTATGGTCTGGTACCTGCCGTTGAATGTATAGGCGGTATGGGGGGAACGCGGGGAAGTGAAACATCTCAGTACCCGTAGGAAGAGAAAACAATTGTGATTCCGTGAGTAGTGGCGAGCGAAAGCGGATGTGGCTAAACCTGGTTGGTGTGATACTCGGCAGAGGTTGCTGATCAGGGGTTGTGGGATGTGCATGGATTGGGCTGCCGCCTGGTCGTCGCTGTCAGTGTGTGGTAGGTGAATCCTTGTGAGTGGGGAACCGTAGTGGGTGTGAGTCCCGTAGCTGAAACTGCATGGCTGGGTGATGGTGCATTGTCCCGAGTAGGACCGGGCTCGTGAAATCCGGTGTGAATCTGCCAGGACCACCTGGTAAGCCTAAATACTTTCTTGTGACCGATAGCGGACAAGTACCGTGAGGGAAAGGTGAAAAGTACCCCGGGAGGGGAGTGAAATAGTACCTGAAACCGTGTGCTTACAATCCGTCGGAGCCTTTTTTGTGGGGTGACGGCGTGCCTTTTGAAGAATGAGCCTGCGAGTTAGTGGTCGGTAGCGAGGTTAACCTGTGTGGGGTAGCCGTAGCGAAAGCGAGTCTGAATAGGGCGCCTTTAGTTGCCGGCTCTAGACCCGAAGCGAAGTGATCTATCCATGGGCAGTGTGAAGCGCGGGTAAGACCGCGTGGAGGCGCGAACCCACTTCAGTTGAAAATGGAGGGGATGACCTGTGGATAGGGGTGAAAGGCCAATCAAACTTCGTGATAGCTGGTTCTCCCCGAAATGCATTTAGGTGCAGCGTTGCGTGTTTCGTCCTGGAGGTAGAGCACTGGATAGGCGATGGGCCCCACCGGGTTACTGACCTTAGCCAAACTCCGAATGCCGGTGACGTGAGAGCGCAGCAGTGAGACTGTGGGGGATAAGCTTCATAGTCGAGAGGGAAACAGCCCAGAACATCAGCTAAGGCCCCTAAGCGTGTGCTAAGTGGGAAAGGATGTGGAGTTGCTGAGACAACCAGGAGGTTGGCTTAGAAGCAGCCACCCTTGAAAGAGTGCGTAATAGCTCACTGGTCAAGTGATTCCGCGCCGATAATTCAGCGGGGCTTAAGTACACCGCCGAAGCTGTGTCACTCCACTGTGTGTGGGGTGGGTAGGGGAGCGTCGTGCATTGTGTGAAGCTGCGGGGGGACCTTGTGGTGGATGGTGTGCGAGTGAGAATGCAGGCATGAGTAGCGATTAGGCGGGTGAGAATCCCGTCCGCCGAATGATCAAGGGTTCCAGGGCCAGGTTTATCCGCCCTGGGTTAGTCGGGTCCTAAGGCGAGGCCGACAGGCGTAGTCGATGGATAACGGGTTGATATTCCCGTACCGGTTGTGTGAGGACCCATGCTGAAAGTCGTGATGCTAACCACCCGAGCGCTGCTCTTCACCTTCGGGTGTTGGTGTGGTGTGAGGCTGGGGTCCAATCGGTGAGTAGGTGAGCGTGTGGGATGACGCAGTGAGGTAGCTTCCGCGGGGCGATGGTTGTCCCCGTCTAAGCGTGCAGCCTGTGCCCGAGTAATGTTGGGCGCGTGTAGGTCAGACGTGATAGTGACCCTTTAGTGGGGAAGTTGGGTGATCCTGTACTGCCGAGAAAAGTCCCGGCGCCACGAGCGCAGCCGCCCGTACCCTAAACCGACTCAGGTGATCTGGTAGAGAATACCGAGGCGTTCGAGAGAATCGTGGTTAAGGAACTCGGCAAAATACCCCCGTAACTTTGGGAGAAGGGGGACCTGACCAGTGAGAGCTGGGAGGGTCGCAGAGACCAGGGAGAAGCGACTGTTTACTAAAAACACAGGTGAGTGCGAAGTCGTAAGACGCTGTATACTCACTGACGCCTGCCCGGTGCTGGAAGGTTAAGCGGACTGGTTAGCGCCTTCGGGTGCGAAGCTGGGAAGTTAAGCCCCAGTAAACGGCGGTGGTAACTATAACCATCCTAAGGTAGCGAAATTCCTTGTCGGGTAAGTTCCGACCTGCACGAATGGCGTAACGACTTCTCCACTGTCTCAACCGCGAACTCGGCGAAATTGCATTACGAGTAAAGATGCTCGTTACGCGCAGCAGGACGGAAAGACCCCGGGACCTTTACTATAGTTTGGTATTGGTGTTCGGAGCGGCTTGTGTAGGATAGGTGGGAGACTGGGAAGCTGGCACGCTAGTGTTGGTGGAGTCGTTGTTGAAATACCACTCTGGTCGTTTTGGATATCTAACCTCGAGCCATGATCTGGTTCAGGGACAGTGCCTGATGGGTAGTTTAACTGGGGCGGTTGCCTCCTAAAGAGTAACGGAGGCGCTCAAAGGTTCCCTCAGCCTGGTCGGTCATCAGGTGTTGAGTGTAAGTGCACAAGGGAGCTTGACTGCGAGACAGACATGTCGGGCAGGAGCGAAAGCTGGAACTAGTGACCCGGCACCTCATTGTGGAATGGGTGTCGCTCAACGGATAAAAGGTACCCCGGGGATAACAGGCTGATCTTGCCCAAGAGCTCATATCGACGGCATGGTTTGGCACCTCGATGTCGGCTCGTCGCATCCTGGGGCTGGAGTTGGTCCCAAGGGTTAGGCTGTTCGCCTATTAAAGCGGTACGCGAGCTGGGTTTAGAACGTCGTGAGACAGTTCGGTCCCTATCCGCTGCGCGCGTTGGATATTTGAGAAGGCCTGTCCCTAGTACGAGAGGACCGGGATGGACTGACCTCTGGTGTGCCAGTTGTTCTGCCAAGGGCATGGCTGGTTGGCTACGTTGGGAAGGGATAACCGCTGAAAGCATCTAAGCGGGAAGCCTGCTTCGAGATGAGATATCCGTGCACCTTTGGGTGTGTGAGACCCCCAAGAGATGATTGGGTTGATAGGCCAGATGTGGAAGCGCGGTAACGTGTGGAGCTGACTGGTACTAATTGGTCGATGACTTTATCAAAATACGCATAAAGCACTGGCTGTTGGTTGGTGTGTTTGCTTGTGTGTTCGCGTCCACTAGGCGGTTGATTGACCGCACCCCTTGTGGCTGCCGGCAGTGCCCTTTTTGTGGGTGGTGTTGGTGGTGGGGTTGTGTTGTGTATAGTGTCTGATCCCTGCACCCGGTGGGTGTGGTGTGGAACGGTCTTTGTGTGGTTGTTCCGGTGGTCATAGCGTTGGGGAAACGCCCGGTTACCTTTCCGAACCCGGTAGCTAAGCCCAACTGCGCCGATGGTACTGCACTCGGGAGGGTGTGGGAGAGTAGGTCGCTGCCGGACTTTTTCTTGTGTGGTGTGGGCTCCAGCCTTGTGGTTGGGGCCCACACGCATTTAATTGTTCTTTCGCGGCACAGGTTCATTGACGCTGCTTGTTGCTGTGTGTGTGAAGGACTGGCCCCGGCGGCCATCCGCTGCGACCGACCCGTTGCAGTCGCGTGCCCGTGCCGCAGATGGCGGATGTCCTGACATGCGCACCAGACCGCATAGGGGCCGTCCGGACAGGCGCACCGCAGTGCACCTCCATTCTGGGCTCTCACTGCGCTCGCATGAACGCCGTGACTTCTGCTAACTACTGCCGCGGGCCCGTAGGTGGACACGGTCAGGTGCCCTAGTCTTGATGTGTAACCCCATAGCGCCAGCGCCCTGAGGCAGGAGAACTGAATTGTCTGACTACGAGCACCGCTCCGACCGCGGCAAACGCCGTGACTGGTCCCACTCATCTCAGTCTCGCCGCGCGGGTGGCTACCCCCGCTCCAACGAGCAACGGCGCGATACCAGCCGGGGCGACCGCCGTCAGCGCCGCGACGAGCGCGGTGACGCACAGGGCCGCAGCCGCGACGAGCGTAGCCGCGGCGAATACGGCGATAATCGAGGGCGTCGAAGTGACGTCAACCATCGCCGCCGTGACGATTCACAGTCCACACCTTGGTGGGAAAAGCGGGACAACGGCAGCGGCGATGCCGCCGGCCAGTCCCGATCGCACCGACACAGCGCCGGCTCCCGTCGGGACGAGCGTCATTCTGCCCACCGAGGCCCGGGAGGTGACCGCCGGGGCGGCAGTCATCGCGGCGACTCCCGTCGAGATGACCGGCGCAGTGACCGCAACGAGTCGCGCCGCGACGGCCGAGGCGGCTACCGCAAGGATTCGCCTCGGGATGACCGAGGCGGCTACCGCAAGGATTCCCGCCGCGGCGAGCGAGGGGGACACCAGCAGGATCGTGGAGGGTTCCGCCAGCAGCGCCGCGACGACCGTGGGCATCGCGACGAACGGCGTGGGCCCCGCAGCGACCGCCGCGACTTCAGCAGCGCGCCTGTGGACCACCAGCAGGACCGTGACGACCGGATCCGTACAGGTCGGGAACCGTTCGTGCCCGCCGAGATCACCGGTCGCGAGCTTCCCAAGGAGATCCGCTCGGAGCTGAAGACCCTCACCAAGGACCAGGAGGAGCGCGTCAGCCGCCACCTCGTCCAAGGCATGCTCATCCAGGACACCGATCCCGAACTCAGTCTCGACCACTTCCGCTGGGCCACCCGATTCGGTGCACGCGCAGCGACCGTCCGCGAAATGTACGGTGTCCGGCTCTACGGGGCCGGAGAGTACCGCGCCGCAATCCGCGAACTGCGTGCCGCCATGCGCATGAACGGTCGCAACGACATGCTGCCGATCATCGCCGACTGCGAACGCGGGCTCGGCCGCCCCGAACGCGCCCTCGACGTCGCAGCGCTGCCGGAAGCGGAATCCCTGAGTGAATCCGAGACCATCGAACTGATGATCGTCGTCGCCGGTGCCTACGCCGACATGGGCGATATCGACCTTGCCCTTGCGTCCCTTGACATCCCAGCGCTGCGCCAGAAGGTGAACGGACAGTGGCAGGTGCGCCTCTGGGTGGCCTACTCCGACCTCCTGGAGAAGGCCGGACGCAGCGATGAAGCCTTCAAGTGGCTGACCCTCGCCGCCGACGCCGACACCAATGAGATCACCGACGCCGGGGAGCGCCTGGGCCGCCCCAGCAAGGTCCAGGCACCCGTCGTGCTCGAAACCGACGAACAGATCGGCGTCATGGACGTCCTCGACGACTTCCTCGCCGAAGAGCGCGAACGCGAACGAGAAGCAGCCGACGACGCTGCCCGCTCAGAAGACACTGCGGAAGCAGGCGCCGACGATGACGCCGAACCGGCAGAAGACAGCGAGATGTCCGACCCTCAGCCCAGCCCGGAGGGGGCCGGCACCGAGGACGCCGCCGATATCGAGACCGACGACGAGGACACCGATGCGCGCCAGGACTGAACTCAGCTTCCTCGACCGCTTCGACGCCCTCCTGCTCGACATGGACGGCACCCTCATGCACGGTCATCGCCCCATCGACCACGCGGTCGACAGCGTGGATGCCGCTCGCTCCCACGGGACGGCGATCGCATTCGCCACCAACAACGCCTCCCGGACTCCCGACATGGTGGTGGAGCACCTCACGGCGCTCGGCTTCAGCGCGCACGCGCATGAAGTGGTCAACTCACCCCACGTCGCAGTCGCCGTGCTCGAGCAGAGCGTCCCCGCACCCGCCCAGGTGCTCGTCGTCGGCGGCGACGGCATCACCCATGAACTCGACGCACGGGGATACGAACCCGTCCGCGAAGCCGATGACACGGTCGCGGCCGTGATCCAAGGATTCGCCCCCACCGTCGGGTGGCGCGACCTCGCTGAGGCGGCCTACGCCATCCGCGCCGGTGCCCTGTGGATCGCCACCAACGCGGACTCCACCCTCCCCACGGAACGCGGCCTCGCGCCCGGCAACGGATCCCTCGTCGCCGCGCTCACCCATGCCACCGGTCAGCAGCCGCAGATCGCCGGCAAACCCCAGCCCGCAATGTTCACCACCGCCGCACAGCAGGTGTCCTCGCATGCCCCGCTCGTCGTCGGCGACCGACTCGACACCGACATCGAAGGCGGCAACCGCGCCGACCTGCCCACCCTGCACGTCCTCACCGGCGTCTCCAGCTGGCAGGACGCCGCCTACGCCGAGCCGATCCAGCGCCCGACCTTCATCCGGCCCGACCTCTCCTTCCTCACCGGCCCCGCCGGCGACCCCAACGTGGAGGCCGGCGCGACCGGCGAAGACGAGGGCAGCGGGGGCACCGAGGGAGTGACACGTGAGGCCGGTGGGGGAGAAGGCAGCGGGAGCGTCCGGGCCGCACGCTGCGTGTACGGGCCAGTGACCGCGGAGCTCGCCGACGGCATCATCACCGTCAACGCCACCGACCAGGACTGGCACACCCACCAGGCCGTCATCAGCCTCATCCGCGCCACCCACCCCGACCGCGCCTTCGCCGGCGAGATCCGCCTGACGAACACCACCATCACCGCGGACAGCGAGGCCGGTGCGGCACGGTGAGCACCCGCATCGACACCGCGCTCCATCAGCGCGGCCTCGCATCCTCGCGCACCCACGCCCGCCGCATCGTGGAGGAAGGCAGGGCGCTCATCAACGGCGCCCGGGCCCGGCGCGCATCCGCTCCCGTCGGCCCTGACGACCGCCTCGACGTCACCGGAGCACCCGTCGGCGGCGAATACGCCTCCCGGGCCGCCCACAAGCTCGCCGGCGCCCTCACCGCCTTCCACCTCGACGACACGGCCGACGGGTCCCACGCTCTGGACCTCGGCGCCTCCACCGGCGGATTCACCGACGTCCTCCTGCGCGCCGGCGCCCGCACCGTCACCGCCGTCGACGTCGGCACCGGGCAGCTCATCGAGCGCCTCCGCGCCGACGAGCGTGTGCGCAGCCTCGAACAGACCGACGCCCGCACCCTCAGCGTCGACACCGTCGGTCACCGGCCCGACCTCATCGTCTCCGACGTCTCCTTCATCTCCCTCACCCAGATCATCCCCACGATCAGCCGCGTCGCCGCCGACGGCGCCGACATCGTCCTCATGGTCAAACCCCAATTCGAAGTGGGCCGGGGCAACCTCCCGAAATCCGGGGTCGTCACCGACCCCGCGCTCTGGCGCCGCGCCATCGCCGCTGTCGCCGAGGCCTGCGCCGAGCACGCACTGACCGTCGTCGGCGTGCAGGAGAGCACGCTGCCCGGCCAAAACGGCAACCGTGAGTTCTTCCTCCATGGGCGCAACACCCCACCCAATCCCGCCTGCTCCCACCACGTCTGTGGGATGATCGACGAAGCAGTCGAACGGGCCAGCGGACGCGGAGAAGGAAGGACCAGATGATGCGCCGATTCCTTCTCTATCTGCACACCGGGCGCTCCAGCGCGCTGCGCGGCCTCGCCCAGGTGATCCACGAAATGCGCAACCGCGGCGTGCGCACCGGCATCCTCGACCAGCAGCTCACCGAGATGCGCGAAGCCGACCCCGCGCTGCTGCCCGACGGCCTCCTCGAGGCCATCGACGGGCCGGACGTCGACATCGTCCACGACCTCGACCCCGCCATCGACGAACTCGTCATCGTCCTCGGCGGCGACGGCACCATCCTGCGCGCCCTCGAGATCGCCCGCGAGCACAGCGTCCCCGTACACGGAGTCAACCTCGGACACGTCGGCTTCCTCGCCGAATCCGAAGCGGCCGACCTCGCCACCACCGTTCACCGCCTGCTGGACGGGGACTACTCGATCGAGAAGCGCGGCACCCTCAACATCGAGGTGTACGACGCTGAGGACCGCATGGTGGCGGCCGAGTGGGCCCTCAACGAAGCCAGCCTGGAGAAGTCCGACCGGCAGAAGATGGTCCACGTCGTCATCGAGATCGACGGCCGCCCCGTCTCCACCTTCGGCTGCGACGGCGTCATCCTGTCCACCTCGACCGGCTCCACTGCATACGGCTTCAGCGCCGGCGGACCCGTCGTCTGGCCGGAGGTCGACGCATTCCTCGTCGTCCCACTGGCCGCCCACGCTCTCTTCGCGCGTCCCCTCGTCCTGGGACGCTCCAGCGAAGCGGCCATCGAGATCACCGCCGACAATACGTGCAGCGCAGTCCTCACCATGGACGGCCGACGCGTCCTCGACGTTCACGCCGGCATGCGCATCGAATCGGTGCTCTCACCCAACTCCATCCAGTTCGCGCGACTGACCCACACCCCCTTCGCCGACCGCCTCGTGGAGAAGTTCGAACTGCCCGTCGACGGCTGGCGCGGTCGCGGGCACGATGACCCCGCCGCGCAGGAGCGCTGATGCTGACCTCCCTCGCCATCCGCCACATCGGCGTGATCGACGACGCCGTCCTCGACTTCGGGCCCGGATTCACCGCCATCACCGGCGAAACCGGCGCCGGAAAGACCATGGTCGTCACCGGACTGTCCCTCCTGCTCGGCACCCGCCTCGACAAGCGCCGAGCCGGGGTGTCCAGCACCGTCGAGGGCCGCCTCCGCGTCGACGGATCCCCGCTGCTCCAGCACCGCCTCGACGACCTCGGCGCCGAAGCCGAAGACGGCGAAGTGCTCGTCGTCCGCCGCGTCACCAAGGACGGACGCTCCCGCGCCCATGTCGGCGGGGTCCCCATCCCCGTCTCCACCCTCGCCGAACTCGTCGGCGAGAACATCACGATCCACGGTCAGAGCGACCAGATCCGCCTGAAGAGCCCCGACCTGCAGCGCGACGCGCTCGACTCCACCATCGGCCCCGAATTCGACGACCTCCTCGCCGAGCATCGCGCCACCTTCCGGTCCCGCCGCGACAACGCCGCCGAACTGGAGCGCATCCGCGCCCTCCTCGCCGACCGCGAGCAGCGCGAGCAGGAACTCACCAGCATCCTCACCACCCTCGAAGAGGTGGACCCGCAGCCGGGGGAGGACGACGCTCTGCGCGAGGAGATCACCCGCCTCAGCGACGCCGCCGACGCCGCCGACGCGTTCGACACCACCCTCATGCACCTCGTCGGCGACGAAACCGGCAGCGCCCTCACCCGCCTCGACGAGGCCATCGCCGCCATCACCGCGCTCGACTCCGACTCCACCCCCGGCCTCGCACCCCTTGTGGATCGGCTCGTCTCCGCCCGCGAAGAGCTCAGCGACACCGCCGCCGACCTCTCATCCCTGCAGGACGACTCCCACGCCTCCCCGGGCCGCATGGAGGAAGCACAGCAGCGTCTCCACACCCTCAGCGTCCTCGTCCGCGACCTCGGGCCGCGGCTGGACGGCGCCGCCACCGTCACCGAACTGCTGGACAACTCCGCCGGCGCCGTCAGCGCCCTCCACGACCTCGAAAGCGCCGCCGACACCAGCGAACAGCTCACCGCCCGCATCGTCGAACAGGACGAGGAGCTCGACGACCTCGCCGCCCAGCTGAGCCAGCGGCGCCGCACCGCCGCCGAACGCCTCGCCGATCGCATCGAGACCGAACTCGCCACACTCGAGATGCCCGGCGCGAAGATCCGAGTCGACATCGCACCCGCACCCGCCCGTGAGCACGGCCGCGACCTCGTCACGTTCCTCATGCAGCCCCACCGCAACGCCGAGTTCATGCCGCTGGCGACCGGTGCCTCCGGAGGTGAGCTTTCCCGCGTCATGCTCGCACTCGAAGTGTCGCTCGTCGCCGACCGCACCGACCGCAACCAGGAGATCGGCCACCCCGTCTTCATCTTCGACGAGATCGACGCCGGCATCGGCGGCAAAGCGGCCCGCGCCGTCGGCGAACGCCTCGCTCACCTCGCCGGTGAAGCCCAGGTCATCGTGGTGACGCACCTGCCGCAGGTCGCCTCCTACGCCGGAACCCACCTCACCATCGTGAAGGAGACCCGCGGCGAGGAGACCTCCTCCCGAGTCGACCTGCTGGACAGCGACGGGCGCGTCCACGAACTCGCGCGCATGCTCGCCGGCGACGCCTCCTCGGAAGCCGCCCTCACCCACGCTGAGGAACTGCTCGCCGAATCCGCCGCCGCAGCACAGACCGCCGCATCCCGGTACGCCGCCGCTCCGGGCCGGAAGAAGAAACGGACCCAGGCGGGGGAGAAGCGATGAGCACCGTGCACACGCCCGCCGTCACCACCGGCATCGCCCGCATCGGACGCCGCACCAAGGACCTCACCAAACGGCTGGTCCCCGGCGACATCGCGGTCATCGACCACGAGGACATCGACCGCGTCGCCGCGGAAGCACTCGTGGAGAAGAAACCGGCCGCGGTGATCAACGCCGCGCAGTCCATCTCCGGGCGCTACCCCAACATGGGCCCCCAGATCCTGGTGGACGCCGGCATCATCGTCATCGACATCGAACACGACACCCTGCTGGAGACGATCGGCGAAGGCCACGAACTCACCCTGGACGGTGCCGATGTGCGCCTCGCCACCGGGGACGTCCTCCAGGGCAAGCGCTACACCCCGTCCATCGTCGCCGAGGACCTGCGCCGCGCCCGCGAGGGCCTCTCCGAACAGCTGGTGAAGTTCGCGGAGAACACCATGGAATACATGGTGCAGGAGCGCGATCTGCTCATCAACGGGGTCGGCACACCGGATGTGCGCACGGTCTTCCAGGACCGGGCCGTGCTCATCGTGGTGCGCGGCTACCACTACAAGGAGGACCTCACGGTCCTGCAGCCGTTCATCCGCGAGAACCGTCCCATCATCGTCGGAGTCGACGGCGGTGCCGACGCCGTCCTCGATGCCGGCTATCGGCCTGACATGATCATCGGAGACATGGACTCCGTGTCCGATCGCGCGCTGCGCTGCGGAGCCGAACTCGTCGTCCACGCCTACCGCGACGGCTGCGCCCCCGGGATGGAGCGCCTCGCCGAACTCGGCCTCGACGACGACGCCGTGACCTTCCCGGCCTCCGGCACCAGTGAGGACATCGCCATGCTGCTGGCCGACGACCGAGGCGCCGACGTCATCGTCGCAGTCGGCACCCACGGCACCCTCGAGGAGTTCCTCGACAAGGGCCGCGCCGGCATGTCCTCCACGTTCCTCACCCGGCTGCGCGTCGGCTCCAAACTGGTGGACGCCAAAGGCGTGTCCCGCCTGTACCGTCAGCGCATCTCCACCCTTCAGCTGTTCGCCCTCGTGGCGGCGGGCCTCGTGGCGATCATCGCCGCCCTGTCCGTCACCGCCGGCGGGCAGACCCTCATCCAGCTGCTCGGCGCTCGGCTCGACGACTTCCTGTCGTGGTTCACCGGACTGTTCACGCTGCAGAGCGTTCCGGCGAGCGCAGCCGCCCTTCTGCTGCCGCCCCGGCTGACCCGACCCTTCCGGGAAGAGACCCATGATTGATTTCCGCTACCACCTCGTGTCCCTCGTCGCCGTCTTCCTGGCGCTCGCCCTCGGCATCGTGCTCGGCGCGGGGCCCCTGCGGCAGAGCCTCGGCGAACAGCTCACCAACCAGGTGGAGCAGCTGCGCCGCGACAAGGACGAGCTGCGCGCTCAGAACACGGAGCTGACGGACGGCGCCAAGCGCCTCACCAGCTACATCGACGCCTCCGGCAAAGAGCTGCTCGCCGGCGCCCTGCCCGATGGCGCCCCCATCACCATCATCTCCGACGGCGAATCCGTCGCCACCGCCGCTGACCAGGTGAGCGAACGCGTCACCCAAGCCGGCGGCACCACCGGCAACCGGATCAGCCTGAACCCGTCCCTGTGGGATCCGGCCGCGGAGGCCAAGCGCACTGACACCCTCACCGCCCTCACCAGCCGCTGGCCGGAGCTCGCCGCTCAGACCTCGACCAGCGGCGAAGGCCTCATGCATGCGCTGATGGTCGCGATCTCCCCGCAGTCGCCCCTCAGCGACGCCGACCGCACTGAGGTGGTCAAGCGCCTCGCGGCCGATGGTTTCATCACCAGTGACGGCGGCTCAGTGGTCGCCCCCGCCGGGCTCGTGTACGTCGCAGCCGCCCCCGACACGTTCACCAACTCGGACGACAGCGCCGCCCAGGATGCCGAGCGCATCAGCCGAGTCGAAGCGGTGCAGATGCGGTTCGTGACCGACATGCGCGAGGCGAAGGCTCCGATCGTGGTTGCGGGTCAGTCGCCGACGCTGCACGAATCCGTCGGCCTGGTCCGCGCCATCCGCCGCACCACCGACCTGCAGTCCGTGTCGACGGTCGATGCCGTCACCTCACCGGAGGGTCCGGTCGTGATCGTGCTCGCCCTGGCCGAATCGGTGCGCGGCGGCAGCTCAGGTCACTACGGCGCCGCCCCCGACGCACAGGCCCCGATGCCGGCGCTGCCCAGCTCCCCAGCCGGCGGCGGCCAGTCCGGCGCAGACGCCCCGGACGCCTCTCAGCCGACGGAACCCGCGCAGCCCGCCGACGCGGACACCGACACCACCAGCGGCAGCGGTGCGTCCCCCGATTCGGGTGGGCAGAAGAACCAGCGCCGCACCAGCACTCCCACCCCTTCCGCGCCGCAGGGCGCCAGTGACTCCGGAGGAGACCGATGACCGCCGCTTTCGCCGCCGCCAACACCACCACCGCCGCGCAGGCAGCCTTCGACTCCGGCATCGCCGCGCTCCCGCCGGAGCTCGCGGGCGACGTCAGCCGGGCTCTGCAGCGCACCAACTACCGCGGCTCCACCGTCAGCCTCGCCGAAGGCATCGGCGTCATCGCCGGGATCGTCGGCGGAGCGTCCGGGGCCCTGCCGATGCGGGAGCGCGCCGCACTCGCCGCCATCGGCGCTCTAGGCCTCATCGACGACCTCGCCGAACCCTTCCTGCAGGACCACGGGACCACCGCCTCCAAGGGGCTGCGAGGTCACCTCGGTGCGCTGCGCCGCGGACGCCTCACCACGGGCGCTGCGAAGGCGCTCGCCATCCCCGCCGCCGCCGCCGTCATCTCGCTGCACCAGCCGAAGGCACTGGACCGAGCCATCGACACGGTCCTCATCGCCGGCAGCGCCAACCTCATCAACCTGTTCGACCTGCGGCCCGGCCGCGCCCTCAAAGCCACAGCAGCACTCTCCGCCGTTCCCGGTCTCGGGGTTCTCTCCCGTCTGCGCGACGGCGACCTGGACGAATCGGCGCGGGACCTGCTGCTGGGAATCCTCGGCGTCATCGCGTCCGCCGCCCCCGCCGATCTCGATGAGGTCGGGATGCTCGGCGACAGCGGAGCCAACATCCTCGGCGCCGCCGTCGGCACTGCCGCATCGCGCGCCCTGCCGCGCTCCGCCCGCGCCGCGCTCGCCGCCGCCCTCGTGGGACTGACGCTCGCCAGTGAGACCGTGTCGTTCTCCCGCATCATCGACTCGGTCCCCGCGCTGCGCGCCATCGACCGTCTGGGACGCGCCGAATGACGGTGAATGCACCGAACGGGTCCCGAACGCGGGCCCTGATCCGCGCCGCCGGCATGATCGCCGTGGTGACGATCCTCGCCCGCATCGCCGGATTCATCCGCTACCTGGTGTTCGGCGCCAGCGTCGGCGCCGGCGACGTCGGCACCGCCTACTCCTCCGCGAACCTCGTCCCCAACGTCCTGTTCGAGGCTGCCGCCGGCGGCGCCCTCGCCGGCATGGTGATCCCGCTGATCGCGGGGATGGAGATCACCGCGAGCCGACGAGCCGACCGCATCATCTCCGCGCTCCTGACCTGGACGCTGATCATCACCGCGGTGCTCGCCGGTCTCGTCATCGCGTTCGCGCACCCGATCTCCGAGTTCGTGTTCGCGCAGGGAAGCTCCTCCCTCTCCACCGCCGGGGTGGACCTGGGCGCACGCTTACTGCGGGTCTTCGCCCTGCAGCTGCCGCTGTACGGCATCACGATCGTGCTCGGAGCGTTCCTGCAGGCCCGCAAGCGCTTCTTCTGGCCCGCGTTCGTCCCTCTCGTGTCCTCGCTGATGGTGATGGCGACCTACGCGGCGTACGCGGCGTCGGTACCGCCCGCCGTGTCGGTGGCGACGCTGCCGCCGGGCGGCGAGTTCTGGCTGGGCTGGGGCACCACCCTCGGCGTGGCCGCGATGGCGCTGCCGCTGATCATCCCGTCGCTGAAGGCAGGCCTGCGCTACCGACCCACCCTCACCCTGCCGCGCGGCGTCACCCGCCACGCCCTCGGGCTCGCCGCCGCCGGGATGACCGCGGTGCTCGCGCAGCAGGCCGTCACCGCCCTCGTGCTGATCCTCGCGGTCCGCGCCGGCGGCTCCGGCACCCTACCCCTGTTCCAGTACGGTCAGGCCGTCTACCTCCTGCCGTACGCCATCCTGCTGGTGCCGATCATGACCACCGTGTTCCCCACCCTGTCCGAGTCGAGGCTCGCCGGCGACAAGGCGGAACTGTCGCGGCTGGCTCTCGGGTCGATGCTGTCGATCACTGCACTGGCGGGCGTCGGCGGCGCCGCGCTGTGGGGCGCATCCGTCGGTCTGGAGCGCTTCTTCACAGCGATCGACCGGACGGGAGTGGTCGGTGTCGGCGCCGTGACCGCCGCGTTCGCGATCGGACTGATCCCGTTCGGGGTCGTCATGCACTCCATCCGGGTGCTCAACGCGGCCCTGAAATCGCGCGAAGCACTGATGGTGGGGGCGGTGCCGTGGCTGTGCGCGGGACTGCTGATCACCTTCACCGTCCTCACCTCGAGCACCCGCACCGCGTCCGAGGCGGCCGTGCTGTTCGCGTTCTCGATCGCGATCGGGCAGATCGTCGGTGCGGTCAGCGCGATCACCGTGCTGCGTGAGCACACGCTCGCGCCCGAGGACGGGGCGGCGATGATGCGCGGAACCGCGACGGCGGCCATGGCGTCGATCGTGGCGTCCGTCGGCGGCTACTTCGGCGGGCGGGCCGCGGAACCGATGATGACGGGGGCCGCCACCGCCGCGCTGCTCGGCGCCGTGATCGGCGTCGCCGCCGGAGCGGCCTGCCTGGGGCTGATCGCCGTGCTCGACCCCGCTCGTGCCCGCGCCGTCATCGGCATCGCCGGTTCTCTGCTGCCGGGCCGCCGAGCAGAGCGCACCGCCGACGAATCAGCATGATCATCATTCGTCCCCGCGCCGCCGGCGGCATCCTCAGCCACATCCGCGATGAGCACCGGATGCTCACCGCAGCCGGCCACCCCACCCTGGACGCCGGCCCTACCGACGATGCGATTCCCGCGAGCGCCATCCACCATCACGGCATGCCGATCGGTGCCCGCCCGCACCCGCTGCGGGACCTCCGCGCCGTGCTCGCCCTGCGGACCCTGCTGGGCCGCAGCCCCAGCGTCGCGGTGCACGCCCACGGGGTGCGGGCCGGGGCACTGGCCGTTCTGGCCCGTCGAGGCTGTGCGCCTGAACGCCGCGGTCGACTCATCGTCACCCTGCACAACGCCCTCCCCACTCGAGGTGTCAGCGCCGCAGTGGGGGCGGTGCTGCTGCGGATCACCGCTCGCGGGGCCGACGGCATCCTCGCCGTCTCCCCGGACCTCGCGGATGCCGCACGAGCCGCCGGTGCGGAGCAGGTGGAGCGCGCTGTCATCCCCGCGCAGCGACCCGGCGCCACCGACGCGCCGCGCGACTCCGAGGAGCTGGCCTCGGCACGGCGCGATGGCCGCGACCCGAACCCATCACGCGGAACCGATACCGACTCGGAGCCCCTGCGTCTGCTGATGCCGGCGCGGCTCGCCCCGCAGAAGGACATCCCCACCGCCCTCGCGGCCATGGCCCTGCTGAAGGAGCGCGGCATGGGGCCGGTGCGGCTCGACATCGCGGGGGAGGGGCCGCTGCGCCACCACCTCGAGCAGCTCATCGCCGGCTCCGGGGAGGAAGCGCACCTGCTCGGCCACCGCACCGACCTCCCGGCCCTCATGGCCGACGCAGACGTGATCGTGCAGAGCTCCGTCTGGGAAGGACAGCCCGTCGCGATCCAGGAAGCACTGCACCGCGGGTGCGCCGTGATCGCCACCGACGCCGGCGGCACCCGCTGGGTGACGGAGGACGCTGCCCTGCTCGTGCCACCGGCGGACCCGTCGGCCCTCGCCGACGCGATCGTGCAGATGAGCGATGCCGCAGTGCGCGCTGACTTCCGCCTGCGGGCCCTCCGCCGATCCCACAGCCTGCCCGGCGATGCGGACCTGCTGGAGCAGATCACCCGGCTGCTGCAGCTCGACTGAAGGAGAACTGATGCTCACCGACCGCTTCGGCGCTCGCCCCACCGTCCAGTCCCGAGCCGTCCATTCCGGCATGATCTGGACGGTCCGGCGTGACACCGTCGACTTCGCCGACGGGGTCCGCTTCGACCGCGAATACATCGACCATCCCGGTGCGGTCGCCGTCCTCGCGTTCACCGACGACGCCCGCGCCGTCATCATCCGGCAGTACCGCCACCCGGCCGGTGGGTGCTTCGCGGAGATCCCCGCGGGACTGCTCGACAAGGACGGCGAGGCACTCGGGGACGCGGCCCTGCGCGAACTGGCGGAGGAGACCGGGTACGAGGCGACGCGGATCCATCACCTCCTCGACGTCTTCCCGTCGGCGGGCAGCTCCAGTGAGATGATCCGGATCTTCGTCGCTCTCGGCGCCCATCCCGCCGCCTCCGTGGAATTCGACCGGACGGATGAGGAAGCGGAGATCGAGGTGGAGCTCGTGCCGCTGGGGGAGCTGGTCGACGCCGTCCTCGGCGGTGAGGTCACCAATGCGGCGCTGGGCAGCGCAGTGCTCGCCGTCTGGGCGCATCTGAACCGGCAGGGTCTGGGCGAGGCGGATGTTGCTCAGCTGGACCTGCCCGACGCCGACCGACCGCTGCCGGGCGCCTGACCCCAGCGCGCATGTCCCACCCGAGCGCAGTGACCGGTGCGGGTCAGCGGCGGGGGAGTGCCGCCTGAAGCAGCGGCGCCACCTGCTGAGCCTGCCACGGCCGCGCACCGACGGCCTCGAGCTCGCGGCGCACAGCGGCCGTATCATCGGACGCCGTCTCGTGGTTCCACACCCACTGACGCACCTGCCCGGGGGAGATCAGGTTCTCCACCGGCATGCGGATCTCCTCAGCGTGCCGAAGCAGGCGCTCGCGCACAGTCCGGTACCGCTCCTGCACCTCCGGGTGCTTCCGCGCCCACGACTTGTGGTGCGGGTGCGGGCCCTTCTCGTTCGTCTCCGGCAGATGCCCGACCCCCAGGGCGCGGGCGGCGCGGGCCGCCTGCCACCAGGCCTCGCCCTGCTTCATCCCCTTCGGCATGGCCGCCAGGAAATCCGCCTTCGTCCGCATCGACGCCTTCACCATCGCCATCAGGTGCTTGTCGCGCACCACCATGAACGGAGCGATGTCCGCGGTCCGCGCCATCTCATCGCGCTTCGTCCACAGGGCACGGGCGATCGCGAGCTGCTTGCGGGACCGCAGTGAACTGACCCCGCTGAGGGACCGCCACGGCTCATCGGGAACCTCCGGGTGGGAGAACCGCATCTCGTGGTGGAACTCCTGCAGGGCCCATTCCCACTTCCCGTCGTGGCGCAGACGCTCCGTCAGCGCGTCCCGCAGCGGCAACAGGTACTCCACATCGAGAGCGGCATAGGCCAGCCAGGAGGTCGGCAGGGGGCGCTTCGACCAGTTCGAGGCGGAGTGCTCCTTCGCCAGGCGCACCCCTATGAACTCCTCCACTACGGCACCGAGGCCGACGCGCTCCAGACCGAGGAGCCGACCGGCGACCTCCGTATCGAACAGCCCCGCGGGCTCCATTCCGTCCATCGCCAAGGACGGCAGGTCCTGCCGGGCGGCATGCAGCACCCAGGTGCGGGAGTTCATCAGCTCCACGAAGCTGCGCGGCAACCGCATCGCCAGCGGATCCACCAGCACGGTGCCTGCGGATTCGCTGCGCACCTGGATCAGGTACGCCTTCGCGCTGTACCGGTAGGAGGAGGCGCGCTCCACATCGACCGCGAGGTCCTCCTCGGCCGCCACGCGGTCGCACCACGCCAGGAGCTGCTGGATCGTGGTGGTGAGCTCAGGAGTGCCGCCGGCTGGTTCGCGCACCAGCGGCGCCGCCGGCGCCGGGGCTGCCGCGTCACCGGCACGGCCGGTGCGAGCAGCATCCGCGGACCCGGTATCGGCAGGGGAGCCGGAGGACGCCGGGGCATCGTCGGCGGCGGCTGAGGAGAAGGGCCGCCCGGACCGAGCGCGGGACTGGGAGCGGGCGCGGCTGCGGGAGCGCGTCCGGGTGCGTGAGGAGGAGCGGGGAGATTCAGAGGTCATCGGCTCGAAGAGGGGGTCGGGCGGACGCGAGGTCGACCGGACGCGGCGGGAGGCCGCCGGCCGCTGCAAGGATCTGCGTCCAGGAGGCGAAATGGGGCTCGAGGTGGTGCTCGTCCGGGGTCCACGAGGCACGGATCTCCACATCCACCGAGGTTGGGCGGGCAGCCAGCGCGCCGTAGCTCTGCGACACCACCCGGGTGATGGTGCAGCCGAGCTCATGAGCGGACGCGCCCATCGATTCCAGCGACTCCGTCACCCAGGACCAGGCGACGTCACCGAGCATCGACTCCACAGCGAACTCAGGCTCCAGCCGGGCCTGCATCAGCGTCACCACGCGCAGGTCGCCCTGCCATGAGTCGTTCCCGGCAGGGTCGTACAGCACGATGAACTTTCCGCTGGCGACCTCCTCATCGTCATCGCCGATGAGCTCAGCGGACGCCGCCCACGTGAACGGGGCGAGGCGGGAGGGAGCGGGGATCTCGTTCCACTCGACCTCCCGGCGCACGCGGACTCTCGAGAGAGCATCGGTCAGGGCCTGGAACGCCGCACGATGCTGAGGGAACTGATGGACTGCCACGCGAACACCCTAACGGCGCGCTGTTCCCGGATCGCGGCGGCGCGCCGCACGCGCCGACCGGATATGGGGCCGGTCGCGACGATCGCCGGTGTTCTCAGGCGGCGTCGTCGGAATGGACCAGGCAGATCGAATTGATGCAGAAGCGCTCATCCGTGGGGGTGGGGAAGCCCTCTCCCCGGAACACATGCCCGAGGTGGCTGCCGCAGGCCCGGCACCGCACCTCGGTGCGGCGCATCCCCAACGAATCGTCATCGAGCAGCTCCACCGCGTCGGAATCCGTCGGCGCGTAGAACGCCGGCCAGCCGCAGTGCGCGTTGAACTGGGTCTCAGCGGTGAAGAGCTCCGCGCCGCAGCCTCGGCACGCATACGTCCCCGACGGACGGACCTCCTCATATTCGCCGGTGAAGGGCCGCTCCGTGCCGCCCTCGCGCAGAACATGGAACTCCTCAGGGCTGAGACGCTGACGCCACTGCTCGCCGCTGAGCGCCAGGGGATAGTCGCCGTCGCCGATCCGGTGCGTGCTCATGGGTGGACTCCTTTCACTGCGGGCGCGCCGGTGCCGCACCCGCCGGGGTGGGGTAGAGGTGCAGGAACGTCGCCTCCACCGCGTCCTCCACTGTATGCGCCCACTCGTCGGCGAACTCATGGTCGCGCACGATCGGCTGCGTGAACGCCACGATCGTCATCGACGAGCACTCCGAGACGTCCGCGGAGCAGGCCGACAGGGGACGGTCCGTCACACAGCCGTCCACCACATCGCAGCCCGCCGCGGTGAACGCCCGCGTCAGTGACGACAGGATCTCCTCGGGCTCCGCCTGCTCGCGGCCGTGCTCAGCACCCCGCAGGAGGGCCATCTCCTGCGGGAAGCGGTCGGCGAAATCGGAGAGGCCCAGCACGTCGACGGTGTCCAGCACCAGGTTCCGGGTGCGGGAGGAGTGCACTCGCAGACGAGCCGACGGGCGGCCGCCGTCCCGCGGGTCGATCCCGAGGAACGTCAGGGCATTGAGCGCATCGATGGAGTCGATGGTGCAGTCGGCGACCACCACGAGATCGGGGCCGCACTGCTCGGCGAGGGTGCACATGTCACCGATCGTAGACCCGGCCCCTGCACCATCTGCGCCCAGGCCCGTCCCGTACCCTGACGAACATGACCAAGGCCTCCCGCATCGCCGTCGCCAGCACCGTCGGCGCCGGTGCGTTCGCCCTCTCCGCGGCCGGAGCAGCAGCGGCCGCCACCATGGTCGCCCGGGCGCCCCTGACCCCCGTCGCGTCCGAACCGCCCCTGCTGACCGTTCAGCACGCCGATGTCCACTGCGTCACCCTGACCGCGTCCCGCGCGGCCGAATGGCCCGGCGTCTTCGGCATCCGCCAACAGGGCGGCGCCGTCCACGCCCGCATCGGCGACATCATCGCCAAACCCACGCCCACCACGGTGGTGCGGCGCATCCTCGCCGCCGACACCCGCGAGCACCTGGCGCCCGGCCCCGCCGCCCGCAACGGCCTGTTCTGGGCCGGCACACCCATGCACGCCCACGGCATGCCCTTCCAGGACGTCACCATCGACTCACCCGTCGGCTCCATGCCGTCCTGGCTGGTCCTCGGCGCGGCCCCCAGTGCGGGCGGCCCGGACCCCGCCCGCACCTGGGCGATCACCATCCACGGTCACGGCTCCGTCCGCGGCGAAGGCCTGCGCGCCCTCCCGCTGCTGCACGCCCTCGGCCTCACCACGCTGATGGTTTCCTACCGCAACGACGCCGGAGCCGCCCCCTCACCCGACCGCCTCCTCCACCTCGGTGCCCAGGAGTGGGAGGACGTCGACGCCGCCATCGCGTTCGCGCTGCGGCACGGTGCTCGCTGCATCCTCCTGATCGGCTTCTCCATGGGCGGCGCCATCGCTCTGCGCACCTCGTTCTTCTCCGAGCACCGCGACGTAATCGACTCCCTCATCCTCGACGCCCCCGCGGTCGACTGGGAGGTCATCCTCGAGCACCACACGCGGCTCCGACGGGTTCCGCAACCGCTCGCGCTCGCGGCCCGCAGCCTGATGACGCACCCGCGCTGGTCACGCTCCGTCCGCCTGCTGGAGCCGATCCTCCTGAACGAGATGACCACCGACTACGCGGCAGACGCGCTGCGCCACCCCACCCTGCTCATCCACTCCCGCGAGGACGAAGTCGTCCCCTACGAACCGAGCAGGCTCCTCGCCCACTCGCGCCCCGACCTCGTGCACCTGCGCACCTGGGACATGGCCTCCCACACCCGGGAATGGAACCTCGACCCGGCGCGCTGGGAGAGCCAGATCCTCACCTGGATCCAGCAGCGCTCCGCCGGAGCGGGGTTCCCGATCAACCGCGTGGACCCGTCGGCCCTCCCGATCCGTCAGCCCAGCGCCCCAGCCCAGCCGCTGTCCTCCGGTCGCAGGCTCTGAAGCCGGCAGCCACCAGCGCCCCGGCGTCAGTCGCGGTCCCGCACGTACCGATGAAGAGTGGCGCCGCGGCCCACCAGCATGTCCGACAGCTGCCACTGCGCGTCATGCTCCGCCCCCCGCACGATCCGCGTGTGCTCGCCGCCCACCGTCACATGACTGGTGGACACGCACAGCTCGTCAACTGCATCGGCTTCCAAGAACAGCGCGTTCACTGACGGGCCGCCCTCCACCTGGATGCCCACCCAGCCGCGCTGCGCGAGCTGCTCGATCAGGTCCAACGGCTCCTCGAACGTCACCACGTTCTCCGTGGGGAAACCGGAGGCCTCGATCACCGCATCCCGCTTCCCCCGCGAGGTCGCCAGCAGGGTCGGCCACGACGGATCCACCGCCCCACCCAGGTCCCCACTGCCCGTCAGCACCACCAGCGCCGGAAACTCCGTCCCGCTCGGCCGCCTGCTGGGAGAGCGCAGGGACTTCCGGCCGCCCGGCCGCTTGTAGTCCTCCGCCCGCACAGTCTCAGCGCCCGCAACGATCACATCGGGCATCGCCCTCAGCACCACCAGGTTGAAGAAGTCAGTCGGGTTCCCCAGAGACGCACTGGTCCCGTCGGCCCCCGTGGCGGAACCGTCCACCGAGGAGTTCATCATCACCCGCACCGTGGTGCGCTCCGGATCGAACTGGTACAGGTCCGCGAGCTCCTCAGCACCCGCATCGTCCATCGGCACCGCGGCAGCGGCACCGTCGGTGAACGCACCATCGCGCAGCACCATGTGCACACTGTCCTTCTGCACCCCGTCGGCGGTCATCGCACTCTCCAATCCACCGCGCAGGAAAAGGGCCCGGCACGGCTCGCGGGCTCCTGGGATCGCCTCCAGCATAGTGAGCAGACCCAGACCCCTCCGCCGTACACTGAACGCCGTGACCACAAGCCTGACCTCCCGATTCCCCACACCCGCACCGGGCGAACTCGTCGCCCAGCTCGTTCCCCCGCCGCGCTTCCAGCAGGCCCGCCTGGACAACTACATCCCCGACCCGGACTACCCCTCCCAGGAGGCGGCGAAGCAGTCCCTGCAGCAGTTCGCGTCCCGCCTCACCGCTCAGCCCAGCAGCAGCCGGGGCGGCCTGCTCAGCATGTTCGGCAGGAAGAAGGGCCCGGCCGCAGCCCACGGCCTCTACCTCGACGGCGGCTTCGGAGTCGGCAAGACCCACCTGCTCACCGCCCTCTTCCACATTGCACCCGGACGGCCCCTCTACGGCACCTTCGTGGAGTACACCAACCTCATCGGCGTCCTCGGCTTCACCCGCGCCGTCGAGGAGTTCTCCACCGCCAGCGTCCTGTGCATCGACGAGTTCGAACTCGACGACGTCGGCGACACCCTCCTCATGACGCGCATGATCCGTGAGCTGTCCGACCGCGGCGTCCCCGTGGTCGCCACCTCCAACACCCTCCCCGACGCACTCGGCGAGGGCCGCTTCGCCGCCCAGGACTTCCTCCGCGAGATCCAGGCCATGGCCGACCGCTTCGATGTGCTCCGCATCGACGGCCTCGACTACCGCGAGAAGGACCGCATCGACGACCCGCCCCAGCTGGCCGACGACCAGGTCCGCAGCGGCGCTCGCGGTGACAGGGTCAGCCTCGACGACTTCGAACCGCTCGCCGAGCACCTGCGGGAGGTCCACCCCTCCCGCTACGGCGCGATGATCGACGGGATAGAGCGCTGCCACATCGTGGGGATGGAGCAGGTCAGTGAGCACAACCGCGGGCTGCGTCTCGTGGTTCTGATCGACCGCCTCTACGACCGGGAAGTGCCGGTGGCACTGAGCGGGGTGCGGGTGCCGGAGCTGTTCACCGAGGACCTGCTGAACTCCGGTTACCGCAAGAAGTATCTGCGCTGCCTGTCCCGCCTGGGGGCGCTGCAGGCCGACGGGGCCCGCGCGCTCGTGTGAGGCGCGGCGTGCACCGCCCACTCGTGGCCCGCGCCGGCGGTGCTGGCGCGGGTGCGGGTCTGGAACAGCGAAAGGGCCCCGGTTACCCGGGGCCCTTTCCTCGTGGAGCGGATGACGAGACTCGAACTCGCGACCCTCACCATGGCAAGGTGATGCTCTACCAGCTGAGCTACATCCGCATGGGTCGGCCGGAGCGTGCTCCGACGAAAGAAGACAGTAGCCAGGCCCGTCAGGGCCGCGCAAATCCGCAGGCTGCTTCGTGGTCGGGGTCACGGCCGAGCGGGTCGAATGTGGCGCTCGCCGCAAACTGCCCGTTTTCGACCTCTGCGAATTTGTCGCCGCTCGGAAGTCGTGTAATGTTGTTCAGGTCGTTGAGGGAGCAGGCCGCTCCGGAAACGCACCGGCAGACCCGGGCGATTAGCGTAGTGGTAGCGCGCTTCCTTCACACGGAAGAGGTCACTGGTTCGATCCCAGTATCGCCCACGTCACATATGAATAGTGATCTGCGGATGTAGCTCAGTTGGTAGAGCATCACCTTGCCATGGTGAGGGTCGCGAGTTCGAGTCTCGTCATCCGCTCGGAGAACTTCGGTTCTCGCACGGTGGGTTGGCCGAGAGGCGAGGCAACGGCCTGCAAAGCCGTGTACACGGGTTCGAATCCCGTACCCACCTCGCAACAATGGGCCCACGGGTCCTGCATACGGGCGATTAGCGTAGTGGTAGCGCGCTTCCTTGACATGGAAGAGGTCACTGGTTCGATCCCAGTATCGCCCACCCACGAAGAAGACCCCCTCGGTTCGCCGAGGGGGTCTTCTGCATGACAGGCGCAGGGGAACCCGACGGGGTCCGCGCATCGCAGCTCTCAGGCCAGCCGTGCGAGCGCGCTGCGCGCTGCCGCCTGCCCTCCCAGGCCGTGCACACCGGGCCCCGGCGCGCTCGAGGCCGAGCACAGCAGCACCTCAGCATCCTCGCCGCCCGGCGCCCAGCCCGGCAGGGTCGCCAGATGGTGCGGATCCGTCGCGAGGAACGGCCGGGCCCCCAGATGCGGCAGAGCCGTGCTGCCGCCCGCAATGTCCCCGCCGGTCAGGCTCCGGTTGTGACCCGTCATGCGCGAGGCCGGAACGCCCCGCGCCGCCACCACCAGGTCTCGGACGCCCGGGGCGAACCGCTCCAGCTGTGCCAGCACCAACGGCACCGGATCCACCGGGCAGCCCAGCGGCACGTGCGCATACGCCCACACCGGCCGCAGCCCTCGCACCTCCCGCGAGGGATCCGCCCCCGCCGGATCGCTCACCAGCACCACCGGGGCCTCCGGCAGCCGACCCTCCGCCACCTCCCGCTCGGCCGTGTTGATCAGGGTCGCCGACCCGCCCAGATGCACCGTCCCGGCGCGCGCAATCCCCGGCGCCTGCTGTGCGGCCGCCCACGGGATCGGCCCGGACAGCACCAGGTCCGCCTTCGCCGCCGCCCCCGCCGACGGAGGGAAGACCTGCAGACGGCGGGTGAGCCGGCGGGAGGCGGCGGACCTCGCCCACGGAGCCAGCAGTCGACCGGCCGACGGGGCAGGCAGATCCAGCAGCACCACCCTCGACGGCGGGAGCTGATCCAGTGACGTGACCGGCGCGTGCGTCACCACTGAGCCGCCGAGCTCGGACAGTTCCGCGATCCACGCGGTGACCAGGGACTGCGAGCCGCCGCGGGGGATCGGCCAGCCGCCGGTGTGGGCGAGGGAGCCGAGCAGCACAGCCGTCCCGATCGCCGTGGGGGAGGAGAGGGGGCTGATCGCATGGGCGCCGACCCCCGCGAGGAGCGCGCCGGCATCGTCGCCGCTGCGGACGGAGCGGTCCGCCAGGGCAGCTGCCCGGCCCAGCAGCGCTGCCGTGCGGGCACCCGTCGGTGAGGTGATGGCGCGCAGGCGCTGCTCAGCCGTGCCGAGCATCAGAGCCATCACGTCCGGTCCATGAGCGGCGAGAGAGGAGAACACGTCGGCCCACACTCGCCCGCGGCGCCCACCGATGAGATCTCCCGTCGCAGCGGCGCTGCGCATCGCAACCGCTGCCCTGCCGCCGTCCAGCGGATGCGCGTACGACGCCTCCGGCGCGATCATGTCCACACCACGGGCGCGCAGCCACTGAGCTCCGATCGCCGGACTCGCCAGCGCCAGCGGATGCACAGCCGAGCAGACGTCATGGACGACCCCGTCGGCCAGCCCCAGATCGAGCGTGCGCGCCCCACCGCCGGGGGTGGCCTCCGCCTCCAGCACGAGCACCTGCATGCCCCGTCGGGCCAGAGTCAGTGCGCCGAGCAGGCCGTTCGGGCCGGAGCCGACCACCACCGCATCCCACGGTCCCGAACAGCCGCGGAGCACGGCCGGATCGACGGCTGGGCGTGGCATGTGATCCATACCGACAACCCTAGCTGTGAGCGCCCCCGGTGCATCGTTACACTGGACGGCAGAGCCGGCATGGTAGGTCGGATCCCCTCAGCGATAAGGAGCTCACGTGTCCCAGATCAGCATCGTCCTCAACGGAACGCCCACCACCGTCGAGGGAGGGACCACCGGCACCGAGCTCTTCGAATCTCAGCGGGACATCGTCGCCCTGCGCGTCAACGGTGAACTGAAGGACCTCTACGCGGAGGTCGCCGACGGCGACCAGGTCGAAGGCGTGGAGCTCACCAGCGACGACGGCCTGATGATCCTCCGCCACTCCACCGCGCACGTCCTCGCGCAGGCCGTGCAGCGCATCAACCCCGAGGCGAAGCTCGGCATCGGCCCGCCGATCCGCGACGGCTTCTACTACGACTTCGATGTGGAGACCCCGTTCACCCCGGAGGACCTCAAGGCCCTCCAGAAGGAAATGGTGAAGATCGTCAAGGAGGGTCAGCGCTTCCAGCGGCGTGACATCCTCGACCCCGATGCCGAGCAGGAGCTCGCCTCCGAGCCGTACAAGCTCGAGCTCATCGGTCTGAAGTCCAACGCGTCCGAAGCCGCCGAAGGCGCCAGTGTGGAGGTCGGCGACGGCGGCCTGACCATGTACGACAACATCAACCGTCGCGACGAAGTCGTGTGGACTGACCTCTGCCGCGGCCCCCACCTGCCGTCCACCAAGCTCATCGGCAACGGCTTCGCCCTCACCCGCTCCGCCGCCGCCTACTGGCGCGGCAGCGAGAAGAACCCGATGCTGCAGCGCGTCTACGGGACCGCCTGGCCCACGAAGGAGGAGCTGCGGGAGTACCAGGAGCGCATCGCGGAGGCGGAGCGCCGCGACCATCGTCGCCTCGGCAGCGAACTCGACCTCTTCTCCTTCCCGGACGAGATCGGCTCCGGCCTGCCCGTGTTCCACCCCAAGGGTGCGATGATCCGCATGGAGATGGAGGACTACTCTCGCCGCCGCCACGTGGAGGACGGCTACTGCTTCGTCAACTCCCCGCACATCACCAAGGCACAGCTGTTCCAGACCTCCGGCCACCTCGACTGGTACGCCGAGGGGATGTACCCGCCGATGCACGTGGACGAGGAGCGCAGCGCCGAGGGTGAGATCACCCGCCAGGGCCAGGACTACTACCTGAAGCCCATGAACTGCCCGATGCACAACCTCATCTTCCGCTCCCGCGGCCGGTCCTACCGCGACCTGCCGCTGCGGCTGTTCGAGTTCGGCACCGTGTACCGCTACGAGAAGTCCGGCGTGGTGCACGGCCTCACGCGCGCCCGCGGCTTCACGCAGGACGACGCCCACATCTACTGCACCCGCGATCAGATGAAGGACGAGCTCACCCGCGTGCTCGAGTTCGTCCTCGACCTGCTCAAGGACTACGGCCTCAACGACTTCTACCTCGAGCTCTCCACCAAGAACGAGGAGAAGTACGTGGGTGACGACGCCGTGTGGGAGGAGGCGACTCGCACCCTCGAAGAGGTCGCCACCGCGTCGGGCCTCGAGCTCGTTCCGGACCCGGGCGGCGCCGCGTTCTACGGCCCGAAGATCTCCGTGCAGGCCCGTGACGCCATCGGACGCACCTGGCAGATGTCCACCATCCAGCTGGACTTCAACCTGCCGGAGCGCTTCGACCTCGAGTACACCGCGTCCGACGGCTCCCGGCAGCGCCCCGTGATGATCCACCGCGCCCTCTTCGGATCCATCGAACGCTTCTTCGGTGTGCTGCTGGAGCACTACGCCGGTGCGTTCCCGGTGTGGCTGGCCCCCGTGCAGGTGGTCGGCATTCCCGTGGCCGGCGACTTCGCTCCCTACCTCCACGAGGTGGCGGACAAGCTCCGCAAGCGGGGAGTGCGCGTGGTCATCGACGACTCCGACGACCGCATGCAGAAGAAGATCCGCACCCACACCAAGGAGAAGGTGCCGTATCTGCTGATCGCCGGCGGAGAGGATCAGGCCAACGGCGCCGTGTCCTTCCGCATGCGCGACGGCTCCCAGGACAACGGCATCCCCGTGGACGAAGCCGTGGAGAGGATCGTCCACTCCATCGCCGAGAAGGAGCAGGTGTGAGCACTCCGCTCCCGCACGACCCGGACACCGCCCGCGTCCCCGCCTCCGGCGAGGGCGCGGGCGCGCCCGCATCCGAAGCCCCCTACCGGTTCGCCGGGGCGCCCGATTCCATGCAGCGCCTGTGGACGCCGCACCGCATGGCGTACATCGACGGGGCGGGCAAGCCGTCCTCCACGGACGCGACGGACGAATGCCCCTTCTGCTCCGCGCCCGACCGGACCGATGAGGACGCCCTGATCGTCCACCGCGGACAGAGCGCCTTCGTGATCCTCAACCTCTTCCCCTACAACTCCGGTCACCTGCTGGTGTGTCCGTTTCGGCACGTCGCCGACTACACGGACCTGACCGAGCAGGAGGTGCACGAAGTCGCGGAGCTGACCCGCACAGCCATGCGGGTGGTCCGCTCCGTGTCGAAACCTGCCGGGTTCAACCTCGGCATGAACCAGGGGGACGTGGCCGGCGCTGGGATCGCCGGGCACCTCCACCAGCACGTGGTTCCCCGCTGGTTCGGCGACGCGAACTTCCTGCCGATCATCGGCCGCACCAAGGCTCTGCCGATCCTGCTGGACGACACCCGCCGTGCCTTTGCCGACGCCTGGCCGAAGGACGGCGCGTGAGAAACGCCCACGACTACGACTATGACGTCGAGCGACCGGCCGGCTCCGCGGACCGGCCGCTCACCAACGGCTCCCGCACGGCGCACCTCGACGTGCGCCGCAGGCGCTGGCCGCGCTGGATCGTGTTCGGGATGGTCGCCGCCGTTCTCGCCGTTGCAGCCCTGCTGCTGCTCGTGTTCGTGTTCATCCCGATGGGGTTCGGAACGGCGCTGGCCGCCGGCACGGCCTCGCTGCTGCCGCTGGCGATCGTCGGCGTCGGCATCTGGTGGCTGGACCGCTACAACCCGGTGCCGCGCGGAACGATGGTGTACGCGTTCGCGTGGGGCGCGATCGGCTCCGTTGTGCTCACCCTCATCCTGGGCACCGCGGTGCAGCTGCTGCTCGCCGTGCAGCGTCCGGAGCCGACGGAGCAGCAGTTCATCAGCGCGGTGATCCAGGCGCCCGTCATCGAAGAGCTGATGAAGTCCGCCGGACTGCTCGTGCTGCTGGCGTTCGGCCGGCGGTACATCGCCGGGCCCGTCCAGGGCGTCGTCTACGCCATGCTCATCGCCAGCGGATTCGCGTTCACCGAGAACATCACCTACTTCGCTCGCGCCCTCGATGCCGCCGGCATCACCGGCAACTCCACCCTGTTCTGGACCATGCTGCTGGTGCGCGGCGTGCTGTCGCCCTTCGCGCACGCCGCCTTCACCTCACTTGCGGGGCTCGCGTTCGGCATCGCAGCCGAGCGCCGCTCACCCCTGCTCGGCCTCACGCTCGGTCCCGCCGGGATCGCGCTCGGGATGTGCCTGCACGCCCTGTGGAACGGCTCCTCCTTCCTCGTCCCCGCCAGCCGTCAGGACGGCGGCTTCGGCAGCTTCCTGCTGACCTATTCGCTGATCCAGGTGCCGATCTTCGTGGTGCTCGCCGGTGTGCTGATCGCGCTGCGACTGCGGCAGCGCCGGATCGTGCGCCGTCGCCTCGGAGAGTACGCGGCCGCGGGCTGGTTCACCCCCGGTGAGGTGGACATGCTCGCCGGCATCCGCAGTCGCCGTCGGTCCCTCGTGTGGGCGTCCGAGCAGGGAGCAGTGGTGCTGTGGGCGATGCGGGCGTTCCACCGCACGGCCCTGACGCTCGCCATGCAGCGGCAGAGCGGGGGAGCGGACGCCGGGGCCGCCGCCCGCCGCACAGAAGCGGAGCTGCTGACCGATCTGGTGTCCGAACGGCGCCTGATCTCGTCCCTGACGCTGCCGGTGAACGGCGCATCAGGTGGGACCACTACAATGGATTCCTGACCCCGGCGCACGGGGTCCCATGGAGCCTGCCTCCACACCCCTGCGCCCCCGTTCGCCGACAGACAGAGGGAGCATCGATGGCCGGTCATTCCAAATGGGCAACCACCAAGCACAAGAAGGCGGCACTGGACGCCAAGCGCGGCAAGCTCTTCGCGAAGCTCGTGAAGAACATTGAGGTCGCAGCGCGCATGGGTGGACCTGACCCGGCCGGCAACCCGACCCTCTTCGACGCCATCCAGAAGGCGAAGAAGAACTCCGTGCCGAACGACAACATCGACCGCGCGGTCAAGCGCGGCGGTGGCCTGGACGGGTCCGGTGTCGACTACGAGACGCTCTGGTACGAGGGCTACGCGCCCGGCGGTGTCGCCGTCCTGGTCGAAGCCCTGACGGACAACAAGAACCGCGCTGTCTCCGAGATCCGCCTCGCGTTCAACCGCGGCGGCGGCAACATGGCCGACTCCGGCTCCGTGTCCTACATGTTCGCCCGCAAGGGCGTCGTCGCGGTGGCCGTCGAGGGCAACACCGAGGACGAGCTGCTCGAGATCGTCCTGGACGCCGGCGCTGAGGAGATCAACGAAGAGGGCGATGTCTTCGAGATCATCTCCGACCCCGGCGACTACGTGGCGGTCCGCACCGCCCTGCAGGAGGCGGGCAAGGACTACGAGAGCGCCGAGGTGCAGTTCGTGCCGTCCATGAAGACCGAGGTCGACCTCGACGGTGCGAAGAAGGTCCTCGGCCTCATCGACGCCCTCGAGGACTCCGACGACGTCCAGAACGTCTTCACCAACCTCGACATCCCCGACGACGTCGCCGCGCAGCTCAACGACTGATCGGATTCCATGCGCGTTCTCGGCATCGACCCGGGTCTGACCCGGTGCGGTTTCGGAGCCGTCGACGGCGGGGCCTCTCGCTCCGCCGTCTTCGTCGGCGCCGGCGTCATCACCTCCTCCAGCGCGGACACGATCGACCAGCGCCTGCTGGAGATCCACACCGGCCTGGAGCAGGTGATCGAGGAGTACGCCCCGGACATCCTCGCCGTGGAACGCGTGTTCTCGCAGAACAACGTCGGCACCGTCATGGGCACGGCGCAGGTGTCTGGACTGGCGATCGTGCTCGCCGCCCAGCGCGGCATCCCCGTGGAGATGCACACTCCCTCCGAGGTGAAGCGCGCGATCACCGACAACGGACGCGCCGACAAGAAGCAGATCCAGGCCGTGGTGGCCCGGCTGCTGGGGCTCGCCGAAGCGCCGAAGCCGGCCGACGCCGCCGACGCGGTCGCCATCGCGATCACCCAGCTGTGGCGCGGACGCGGCACCGTTCGCCTGGACCGCACCGGAGCGGCGCGCACCAGCGCGCAGGCGCAGTGGGCCGACGCCGAACGACGAGCCCGGCGCTCCCGAGAAGCCTCCACATCCCACTGGTGATCAAACATGTGTTCTAGGATGGGTTCGTGATTGCAACTCTGAACGGCACCGTCAGTGCCATCGGCCTCGATGCGCTTGTGGTGGAGGTCGGCGGCATCGGCTACCTCGTCCACTCCGCTCCGCAGACCCTCGAGCAGGCCCGGCATGGCCAGGCGATTCTGCTCCACACCGAACTGGTGGTGCGCGAGGACTCACTGACCCTGTTCGGGTTCCTCACCGCTGAGGAGACCGACCTCTTCCGCACCGTCCAGTCCGTCTCCGGGATCGGGCCGCGGATCGCGCTCGCTGTTCTCGCCGTGTTCACCCCCGGCGAGTTCGGCCGCGCCATCGTCAGCGATGACGTCAAAGCGCTGACCCGGGTGCCCGGCGTCGGCCCCAAGAGCGCCAAGCGGATCCTGCTGGAGCTGAAGGAGAAGGCGGCGCGCTTCGCTGCGTTCGGCAACGAGGAGGCCCCGCCGGGCCCCGAACCCGACGAGGAGACCGCGGCGCTGCCCCCGAACGCGGCCGACGTGGTCACCGCGCTGCTCGGTCTCGGCTGGTCGCAGAAGCAGGCGGAGGACGCCGTCACCAGCGTCCTGTCCACCATGAGCGAGGACGAAGCGCGCCTCGCGGAGTCGTCGCTGCTGCTGCGTCTGTCGCTGCGCAGCCTCGGAGGTCAGCGATGATCGAACGCTCCAGCAGCCCCGAGGGGGCGCCGCGTCCCGGTGGGGGAGGGCCGACGGGTGCCGACGCGGACGGCCGGGACCTTGTGCGCGCGGAGGCCGCCGCTCTGGAGCGCGCCGCCGAAGGGGCGCTGCGGCCGAAGGACCTCGGGGAGTTCGTGGGGCAGACCCGCGTGCGCGAACAGCTGTCCCTGGTCCTGGACGCCGCTTCCGCGCGCGGCCGCTCTCCCGAACACATGCTCCTGTCCGGACCGCCCGGGCTCGGCAAGACCACGCTCGCCATGATCATCGCCCGCGAGCTCGGGGCGCCGCTGCGCATCACCTCCGGTCCCGCGGTGCAGCACGCCGGTGACCTCGCCGCGATCCTCTCCTCCCTCGAGGAGGGCGAGGTGCTGTTCATCGACGAGATCCACCGCCTGGCCCGCCCGGCGGAGGAGATGCTCTACATGGCGATGGAGGACTTCCGCGTGGACGTCGTGGTCGGCAAGGGAGTGGGCGCAACCGCCATCCCGCTGGAGCTGCCGCCGTTCACCGCGGTCGGGGCCACCACCCGGGCCGGTCTGCTGCCGTCCCCGCTGCGGGATCGCTTCGGATTCACCGGCCACCTCGACTTCTATTCGGCGGCTGAACTCGCCCAGGTGATCGAGCGCAGCGCGGGTCGGCTGGAGATCGCCGTCGATCCTGATGCCGCCCACGAGATCGCCTCCCGATCCCGCGGCACACCCCGCATCGCGAACCGTCTCCTGCGCCGCGTGCGCGACTTCGCCGAAGTCCGCGGAACCGGGGACATCACCATCGACTCCGCTCTCGAAGCCCTGCGCGTCTATGAAGTGGACCAGCGGGGGCTGGACCGCCTGGACCGTGCGGTCATCTCCGCCCTGTGCACCAAGTTCGGAGGCGGCCCCGTCGGCCTGTCCACTCTGGCGATCGCGGTGGGGGAGGAGACCGAAACCGTGGAGACCGTGGTGGAGCCCTTCCTCGTGCGAGAAGGTCTGCTCGGCCGGACACCGCGTGGACGCATCGCCACCCCGGCCGCGTGGGAGCACCTCGGCCTGGCCGCGCCGCCGCAGTCCGCGCAGTGGGGCGCGCAGCCCGCCCTCACCGACGACCCCGGGGATGACATAGGTCTCGGACGATTCGCCTGAGGCTGCTCTCGCAAACACCGTTCCGCCCGATACAGTGGGCGGTGCACTGTGCGCGGCCGCTGAGCCGCTCGCACTCATCGTATGAAAGGACCCTCCGTGGACTTCACCTTCCTCCTCCTGCTCTTCGCCCTCATGCTGCTGCCGATGCTCCTCATGGGCCGCGGCCAGAAGAAGCGCATGCAGGCGCACCAGGAGATGGTGCAGTCCGTCCAGGTCGGAGAAGAGGTCCGCACCACCTCCGGCTTCTACGGCCTCGTGGTCGAGAAGTACGACGACGTCGTCATCCTCGAAGCCGAGGACGGCTCCGAGCTGAAGTGGGCGCTTCAGTCCATCGCTGAGCGCATCACCCCGACCGATGCCGTCACGGCGGACACCGCGGAGACCCACGGCGAGTCCGGTTCTGCGACCGGCAGCGCCACGACTGCTGATGCCGATTCCGTGGACAGCGACAGCGCTGGTTCGTTCGGCCACCGTCCCGAGGACACCTCCGGCCCGTTCGGTGAGACCCGCCCCTCCGACCGCCGCGACGACACCCGCGGATCCTCCGCCCTCTGACCCCTCCGCAGCACCGCCCCTCATGACGGGGCGGTGCTTTCCCGTGAAAGAGCACTGATGCCAGTACGCCGCATTGCCCTGAGCGCCTTCGCCGTCCTCCTGATCCTGGTCTGCGGAGGGCTCGGCCTCGCCGTCGCCACCCAGGGCTGGCAGGCGCAGCCGAAGTACGCCCTCGACCTCGAAGGCGGCACCCAGGTGATCCTCAAGGCCCGATCCAACACGGGCGAGCCGATCTCCAGCGAGCAGATGAACCAGGCCCGCAACATCATCGCGCAGCGAGTCAACGCCATGGGCGTCGCGGAAACGGAGATCTCCGTCCAGGGCGGCACCAACATCATGGTGAGCGTCCCCGGCTCGATCGACCAGAAGACCTCCGACGCTCTGCGCCGCACCGCCACACTCGCCTTCAGGCCCGTGCTCATCCAGGGCGCGCCGAACGCCACCGCCTCCGACGGCGGCGGGTCCGACGGCACCTCGGAGATCGACCAGGCGAAGGCCCAGGCCGCATCCGACGGCGGCGGCGCCCAGGCGGCTCCGAAAGCGACCGGCTCCGATGCCGGCGGAGCCTCCGATGCCGGCGGCGGCGCATCGCCCACCGTGGTCAACGGCAAGCCGGCCTGGTCGCTGGAGCAGATCACTCCCGAGGTGGAGAAGCAGTGGACGAGCCTCGACTGCACCGACGCCGAGGTCCGCCGCAACCACGACGTCAACAGTGCCCCGAAGTCCGCCGTGGTGGCGTGCGCGCCCGACGGATCCGCCAAGTACATCCTGGGCCCTGAAACCGCCGACGGCACCTCCATCACCGACGCCAAGGCTGCGCCGCAGGAGAACTCGACCTACTACCAGGTCTCCATGAACTTCGACAAAGCCGGCGGCAAGGCATTCGGTGACATGACCACCGCCCTGTTCAACGGGGAGGGAGCCACCGGCCAGTTCGCCATCGTCCTGGACTCCCTGGTGATCTCCGCACCCCAGGTGCAGGCCCCCACGTACGGCGGCGCCTCCATCACCGGCAACTTCTCCGCCGACAGCGCCCAGGAGCTCGCCGACCAGCTGAAGTTCGGGGCGCTGCCGCTGGAGTTCACAGTCGAATCCGAGCAGGAGATCTCCGCCACGCTCGGCGGCGACCAGCTGCAGAAGGGCCTCATCGCCGGTCTCATCGGCCTGGTCCTCGTGGTGGTCTACGCGTTCTTCCAGTACCGCGTCCTCGCCATCGTCACCACGCTCAGTCTGCTCACCATGGGCATGCTCGCGTACGGGATCATCACGATCATGTCGAACATGAGCGAGATCGGCTTCCGCCTCTCCCTCGCCGGTGTAGCCGGCCTGATCGTGTCCATCGCGTTCACCGCCGACTCGTTCATCGTCTACTTCGAACGTGTCCGCGACGAGATCCGCGACGGCCGCGGCATCCGCGCCGCGGTCGACCACGGCTGGGACCGCGCCAAGCGGACCATCCTCGCCTCCGACGCGGTCAACCTCATCGCCGCGGTGGTGCTGTACCTCGTCAGTGCAGGATCGGTGCGCGGGTTCGCCTTCACTCTCGGACTCACCACTGTCCTCGACCTCGTCGTGGTGTTCCTCTTCACCCACCCCATCCTGCAGACCCTGGTGCGCACCAACTTCTTCGGCAAGGGCCACCCGATGAGCGGTCTGGATCCCGCGCAGCTGGGTCGGAACGTCCCCGCCTATGCCGGACGCGGCCGCTTCCGCAGCCCCGACGAGAGGAAGGGCCGGCGCTCCCGCCGCGGCGGAGACGATGCCCCCACTGAGACCCTGGCCGAGCGGAAGGTGCGCCTGGAGCGCGAGATGGAGGATGACGCATGAGCACGCTGAACCTGGCCGAATTCGGCAATGACCTCCACAGCGGGAAGCGCTCCTTCGGGATCGTCACCCGCCGCCGCACCTGGTACGCCATCGCCATCGGCGTCCTTCTGATCCTCGGCATCGTCGCCGGGGTGCGGGGATTCAACTGGGGCATCGACTTCACCGGCGGCAGCGAGTTCCAGGTTCCGGGCGTGAGCGTCTCCGACACCGACACCGCCCGCACCGTGGTCCGCGACCACGTGCCCGACAACGAACCCACCGTGACCGCCCTCGGCTCCGACACTCTGCGGATCCAGACCCAGCAGCTGGACTCCGACGCCACGAAGGCCCTGGCCGCCGACCTCGCCTCCGCGTACAGCGTGGACCCGTCGGCCGTCTCCACCTCGTTCATCGGCCCCAACTGGGGCCAGGGCGTCACCGACAAGGCGATCCGTGGAGTCCTCGTCTTCCTCGCGCTCGTCGGCGTGGTGATGGCGCTGTACTTCCGCAACTGGAAGGCATCCGCCGCAGCGCTGCTGGCGCTGCTGAGCGACCTGATCTTCACCGTGGTCGCCTACGGCGCCATCGGCTTCGAGATCACCCCCGCCACGATCATCGGGTTCCTCACCGTGCTCGGCTACTCCCTGTACGACACGGTCGTGGTGTTCGACAAGGTCCGTGAGAACACCGCTCACCTGCCCAGGGAGAACAGGACGTTCGAACAGCTGGTGAACCTCGCCGCCAACCAGACCCTGGTGAGGTCCATCAACACCTCCGTCGTTGCGCTGCTGCCGGTCGGCGCGATCCTCGTGATCGGCGCATTCCTGCTCGGTGCAGGTACGCTGAAGGACATCTCGCTGGTCCTGTTCATCGGCATCATCAGCGGAACGTTCTCCTCGATCTTCCTCGCCCCGGGGCTGCTCGTGGATCTGCGCAGCCGTGAACGCGGCATCCGGGAGCACAGTGCACGCGTGGCGTCCGCGCCCGCCCAGGAAGGAGTCGCCGCATGAGCGACACGACCATCGACAGCCTCTACGACAGCCACATTGCGCTGTACCCCGACTTCCCGCAGGACGGGGTCCTGTTCCGCGACATCACCCCGCTGCTGCGCGACCCCGTCGCGTTCCGCCAGGTGATGGACCACTGGTGCTCCAAGATCCCGTCGGACATCGACCTCATCATCGGCACCGAGGCGCGCGGCTTCGTGTTCGGTGCCCCCATGGCGTACGCCCTCGGCATCGGATTCGTGCCGGTCCGCAAGGCCGGCAAGCTGCCCGGCGACCCCCGCTCGCTCACCTACGACCTCGAATACGGGACCGCCACGGTCGAGATCGCTGAGCACGCCATCGGCGACGGCCACCGCGTCATGGTGGTCGACGACCTCCTCGCCACGGGCGGTACTGCCCGCGCCACCGTGGACCTCGCCCGCCAGTACGGGGCCGACGTGGCCGGTGCCAGCTTCCTCATCGAACTCGAGGGTCTGGGCGGACGGGACGTCCTGGACGACGTCCCCGTCACCACTGTGTGGAGCGTCCCGAACTGACGACCGGACCGGACCAGGGTTGACGGTTCGGTCACAAGCGCGGCGAGTGGCTGGCCGAGGCGCACCGGACCGCTAGGATCAGGGCACAGGTCAGAAGGAGGTCGCGCTATGGCTGAGAGCACCCACCCCGATGGGCCGAGCACGCCCAGGCGGTCCCTCACGAGCCTCTTCGGCGGGAAGAAGACCCCGGACGACCCCCTGCTCGAACCGCTGATCCAAGCGATCCGCGGCCACCAGCCCAAAACCGACCTCACCCTCATCCGGCGCGCTTTCCAGGTCGCCGAGAAGGCGCACCGCGGCCAGATGCGGCGCAGCGGCGACCCGTACATCACCCACCCCGTCGCCGTCGCCACCTTCCTCGCCGAAATGGGCAGCCCGTCCGAGGTGCTTGCGGCAGCGCTCCTGCACGACACCGTGGAGGACACCGACTACTCCCTCGACGAGCTGAGGACCGACTTCGGCGAGACCATCGCCGTCATGGTGGACGGCGTCACCAAGCTCGACAAGGTCCAGTACGGCGAAGCGGCGCAGGCGGAGACGGTCCGCAAGATGATCATCGCGATGAGCCGCGATGTCCGCGTGCTGCTCATCAAACTCGCCGACCGCGTGCACAACGCCCGCACCTGGAAGTACGTGTCCGGGTCGTCCGCGGAGCGCAAGGCGAAGGAGACCCTCGAGATCTACGCGCCGCTGGCGCACCGCCTCGGCCTCAACACCATCAAGTGGGAACTGGAGGACCTCTCCTTCCAGGTGCTCTACCCGAAGGTGTACGACGAGATCGTCGCCCTGGTCGCCCGCCACGCCCCGGCCCGCGAGAAGTACCTCGGGCAGGTCACCGCCATCATCGAGGACGACCTCTCCCAGGCGAAGATCGGCGCGTCCGTCACGGGCCGTCCGAAGCACTACTACTCGATCTACCAGAAGATGATCGTGCGCGGCCGCGACTTCGCCGACATCTACGATCTGGTGGGCGTACGCGTCCTCGTGGATTCCGTGCGCGACTGCTACGGGGTCCTCGGCATCCTGCATTCGCGGTGGAACCCGATCCCGGGCCGCTTCAAGGACTACATCGCGCTGCCGAAGTTCAATCTCTACCAGTCGCTGCACACCACCGTCATCGGCCCCACCGGCAAACCCGTCGAGATCCAGATCCGCACCTGGGACATGCACCGACGCGCTGAGTACGGTGTGGCCGCGCACTGGAAGTACAAGGCGCAGATGCGCAACGAGCCGCAGGACGGACGCTCCGGCAGCACCCTGGACATCCAGGGCGGGGAGATGAACTGGCTGCGCCAGCTCCTCGAATGGCAGAAGGACACCACCGACTCCGGTGAGTTCCTCGATTCCCTGCGGTACGAGATGAACACCCAGGAGGTGTACGTCTTCACCCCGCGCGGCGACGTCATCTCCCTCCCGCAGGGTGCCACCCCCGTGGACTTCGCGTACAGCGTCCACACGGAGGTCGGGCACCGCACCATCAGCGCCCGAGTCAACGGAAAGCTCGTGTCTTTGAAGGCGGAGCTGGCCACCGGCGACGTGGTCGAAGTGTTCACCTCCAAGGCGGAGGGCGCAGGGCCCAGCCGCGACTGGCTCGCCTTCGTGAAGTCGCCGCGTGCGCGCAACAAGATCAAGCAGTGGTTCTCCAAGGAGCGCCGCGAAGAGTCACTGGACCGCGGCAAGGACGAACTGGCCAAGGAGCTGCGCAAGCAGAACCTGCCGCTGCGGCGCATGCTCACCCATGAGCTGCTGTCGCAGGTTGCGCTGGACCTCAACTACGACAGCGTGGACGCGCTCTACACCGCGATCGGTGAGAACCATGTCAGCGCAGGCGCTGTCACGGGTCGCCTCGTCCACGCCCTCGGAGGGGTCGACGGCTCCGAGGAGGACCAGGCGGAGGCGGTGCTGCCGTCGAAGGTGACTTCACGGCGACGCAGCGATGCCGCCCAGGCCGACCAGGGCGTGGTGGTCGACGGAGAATCGGACCTGTGGGTGAAGCTCGCGAAGTGCTGCGCGCCCGTGCCGGGCGACCCGATCGTCGGGTTCGTGACCCGCGGCGCCGGTGTGCGCGTGCACCACGCGGCCTGCACGAACGCGATCGACATGAACAAGCAGAACCCGGAGCGGTTCCTCAAGGTGTCATGGTCCGGCAGTGCCCGCTCCCAGTACCTGGTCCACATCAAGGTGGAGGCACTGGACCGCTCCCGCCTGCTGACCGATCTCGCGAACGTCATCAGCGACCAGCAGGCGAACATGCTGTCCGCCTCCTGCAACAGCCATCCGGACCGTCTGGCCATTGCCCACTTCTCGGTGGAGCTGGTGGACCCCGGTCACCTCAGCTTCCTGCTGGCGCAGGTGCGCCGTGTCGAGGGTGTGCTGGATGCGTATCGTGTCTCGAGCGACGGTCAGCCGATCCTCGACGCGACGGGTGCCCGCTCCCACTGACGGTTCCGTCGGCCGTTCAGAGACGCTCCAGCGCCTCCAGGGAGCGCCGTGAGTTCCTGCCCGGCCCGATCTCGTGGATGCGTTCGCGCACGACGGTCTTCTGCGTCCACCCGCGTTCCAGCAGCGTTCGCAGCGCAGCGATCACACCGGGGTCGTCGGGCCCGGTGCGCAGCAGGTCAGCGGCCACGCGGCTCGGCGACATGACAGGGCAGCCCCCGATCGTGAGGATATCGGCGGGGGAGAGGGAGAACTGGTGGAGCGTCACCCCACCGCGGGTGCGGGCCCGGTGCGGCACCGCCACGGCGGGACGCTCGGGCGGCGCGCCGCCGAGGTACACCCAGGCGGCGCTCCAGTTGGCCAGCACCCACGGCCGGCGCAGGTCCGCGCCGATGCCCATCGCTGCGAGAACGGCGCGCTCCGGCAGTGACACGTCGACGTGGGCCGGCAGCAGCAGGTCTGCGCCGAGGCGGTGCACCGGGACGTCGAAGCCGATCAGCTGGGTGCGGACATCACCGGCGTCCAGCAGCAGATGTCGGCTGATCGTTCGTCCGAGCTCGTACGCGTGCGGAGACCACACGGTCAGCGGTTCGGCACAGGCAGAAAGATCTCCCCTCATGCCCGTCAGTATCGTCCGGTTCGGACGGCGGGGCAGGAGGGGAGATCCTTTTGTGGACAGTCAGGCGTCCACAGGGACGCGCTGAGTGCCGGTGGTCAGTTCAGCTGCTGTGCGGAGCGTTCGATGACAGCGAGCCATTCGCGACGGGCGTCGAGAGCGGCCTGCGCCTTCTCGATGCGCTTCGCATCGCCGGACGCCTTCGCCTTCTCCAGGTCCTCCTCGTAGGAGGCGATGGCGCTGTGGAGCTGGCTGGAGGCGCCTTCGACGCGTGCGCGGGTGCGCGGGTCGGTGCGGCGCCACTCGGCGTCCTCCGCCTTCTTCAGGGCGTCGCGGACAGCGCGGATGCGGTCCTCGACGCGGCGCATCGCGTTGCGGGGGACACGGCCGGCGGCGTCGAAGCGCTCTTCGATGCCGCGCATCTTCTCCTTCGCGGCGTCGAGGTCGGTGATCGGCAGCAGTGCCTCCGCCTCGTCGAGGATCGCCTCCTTGACCTTGAGGTTCTCCTTCTGCTCGCCCTCGATCCTCTTGCGGTCGGCATTGCGGCGTTCGAAGAACGCATCCTGGGCGGCCTTGAACTTCGCCCATTGGGCGTCGTCCTTCTTGCGGTTGCCGCGCGGGGCGGCGCGCCACTCGTCCATCAGCTCGCGGTAGGCGCGGGCGGTGTTGCCGAAGTCCTCGGAGTCCTTCATCGCCTCGGCGCGGTCGATCAGGGCGGCCTTCACCTTCTCGGCTTCGGCGTGGTCGGCATCAAGCTGGCTGAAGTGGGCGCGGCGCTTGCGGTCGAACTCGCTGCGGGCGGCGGACAGGCGCTTCCACAGTCCGTCCTCAACGGAGCGGTCGATGGCGACATCGCCCTTCTGCATCGTCTTCCATTCGCCGACCATGCCGCGCATGGTGGCGGCGGCCTTCTTCCACGAGATGCGGTGGGAATCGGTGGCCACGAGCTCCTCGATGGACTCGACGAAGCGGGTGCGCTTCGCCGTGGCCTCATCGCGAGCCGCCTGGCGCTTCTTCTCCAGCTCCCCGATCTGCTCCTTCGCCTTCTCGCGCAGGTCGTGGGCGCGCTGGCGCAGCGCCGGGATGTCGCCGACGGTCTTCGGCTCCTTCATGTTCTTGCGCATCTGCTCGAGGATGCGGTTGAGATCGGCCTGCGTGTTGCCGTCCACCCCGAGCTTCTGCTCGACGATGTCGAGGAACGCCGCGAGGTCGAGGTAGGCGTGGGCGAACGGAGTGAGGGCCTCGTCGACGTCGGTGCCCGGTTCGACGGCGCCGATCTCACGCACCTGGGTGCCGTCCTGCACGGTGACGACGCCGTCCTCGCGGACCGTGCCGAAGGTCTTCGCTTCGGCGACCTTCGCGTCGTCGTACTCGGCGGCCACGGGGATCACCGGCACCAGGGGAGTGGACCGCTTGGCCACAGCGGCCGGGTTGGGGGCGGGCGACGACGTGGTCGCCGAGGTGAGCGCAGACGGCGCCGGCGTGGTGGGTGCCGACGGGGTCGGGGCATCGTCGCCGGCCGACGGGACCGCGCCGGTCTGCGCCGCCTCCTGGGCAGTCTTCGCGGACTGATCGATGGGCTGGTCCGCGGGCGTCACCGCACCGGCGGTCTGCTCAGCTGCGGCGGTCTCGGGGGCGGCCTCGGCGGCGGTGGGCTCGCCGGAGTTCTGCTGGGTCTCGGCGGTGCGGTCGTCGCTCACGTCGATGCTCCTTCGTACGGTGCTGCGCCCGACTGGGGGCGCGGACAGGGGCACTCGGCGGTGCCCGGGGCATGGATCCGCAGCGCGCAGTCAGCCGCCGCGGGGACGATCCCCGCACCGGGATCGCACGCGCGGGCGCGAGTGGGCCGGGACCTGCGAAAACCCTACCCCGTCGGGCTGAAGTGCGGGCAATCGTCGCGGAATCGGCCCGGGGACCGGCCTGTGCCACGATGGAGTCATGAGCAGTCCTCTCGCCGTCCGCTTCGTCGTCTCCCCGTTCCTGCAGGCCACCTGCTGCGTCCTCCACGAGGATCAGCAGGGCGGAGCCGCCCTCATCATCGACCCGGGGTTCGACGTCGCGCCGACCGTGCAGGCGTACCTGGACGCGGGGGAGCTGGAACCCGTCGGTCTCGCCGTCACCCACGGCCACCTCGACCACGTGGCCGACGCTGCCCGCCTCGCCGCCGACTGGGACGTCCCCGTGCACGTGGGCCGGGGCGACTCCTACCGGCTGGACTGCCCGATCGATCAGCTGCCGGACGCCTTCACCGGCGCCATCCGGCCGGTCTGGGAGCAGCTCGGCTGGCAGCGGCCCGCGCAGGTCCGCGAACTCGCCGAGGAGGACACGATCCAGCTCGGCGCGCACCGCCTCACCACCACGACCCTGCCCGGGCACACGGAGGGATCCACGATCATCTGCGCCGACACTCCGGTGCGGGCCGTACCCGCCGGCGGCATCACCGACGGCCTGGCCGAGCTCCACGAGCACGGCATCGCCTTCACCGGCGACATCCTGTTCCGAGGCTCCATCGGCCGCACGGATCTGCCCGGCGGCAGCAGTGACGACATGCTCGCGTCCCTGCGCCGGCTGCGGGCCCTCGCTGAGCAGCGGCGTGCGATGACGATCGTGCCGGGACACGGACCGGCCTCTGCATTCGGACGCGAACTGACCGATAATAGGTTCCTGAGCCTCTAGCCGCACGGCTGGGCGCCCCACCCGGACCACCCCAAGGAGCACACCCGCATGGCGAAGATCACGCCGCTGTCAGGATTCCCCGAATGGCTGCCCGCCGACAGGCTCGTGGAGCAGCACGTCATCGACGTGTTCCGCGAGGTGGCCGAACTGCACGGCTTCGCCAACATCGAGACCCGCGCTGTGGAGCCGATGAAGCAGCTCCTGCGCAAGGGCGAGATCGACAAGGAGGTGTACGTCGTCTCCCGCCTGCACGCGGAGGACGGTGAGGACGCCCCCGCTGCCGACGGGGAGGACCGCCGCCTCGGCCTCCACTTCGACCTGACGGTGCCGCTGGCCCGCTACGTGTTGGAGAACCAGGGCAGGCTGGAGTTCCCGTTCCGCCGCTACCAGGTGCAGAAGGTGTGGCGCGGCGAGCGCCCCCAGGACGGCCGCTTCCGCGAGTTCTACCAGGCCGATCTCGACATCATCGGCCAGAACGCGCTGCCCGCCCACATGGACGCCGATGTGGCGATCGTGATGGCGGACATCCTCCGCCGCCTCCCCCTGCCCGGCGGTTTCCGCATGGCGGTCAACAACCGCAAGCTCTCCGAAGCTGTGTTCACCGCGCTCGGCCTCACCGACACCCCTGCGGTTCTGCGCGAACTGGACAAGATCGCGAAGATCGGCCCCGAAGAGGTGCGCCGTCAGCTGATGGAGAAGGCCGGCGCCACGGGGGAGCAGGCCGACGGGTGCCTCGCCTTCGCCCAGATCCGCGCCGGCGCCGACGACCTCGCCGACAGGATTGCTGCTCTCGGACTCAGCAGCGACGACATCGACGCCGCGGTCGAGGAGCTCGCCTACGTGATCCGCACGGTCGATGCGTCGGCTCCGGGCGTGTGCGAAGCGGACCTGTCGATCGCCCGCGGACTCGACTACTACACCGGCACCGTCGTGGAGACGTTCGTGGAGGGCCATGAGGACCTCGGCTCCATCTGCTCCGGCGGCCGCTACGACACCCTCGCCGCCGATCGCCGTTTCACCTACCCGGGTGTGGGCCTGTCGATCGGCCTGTCGCGCCTGGTGTCGCGCCTGGTGACCCGCCAGGCGGCGGTGCCGACCCGCTCCGTGCCGACTGCGGTCCTCGTCATCGTGGAGAGCGAGCAGGAGCGTCTGCGCAGCACCGAGATCGCGCGCGAACTGCGCGAACGAGGCATCGCCGCGGAGGTGTCGCCGACGTCCGCGAAGTTCGGCAAGCAGATCCGCTACGCCGACCGGCGCGGCATCCCGTTCGTCTGGTTCCCGTCGGAGGACGGCGGCACCACCGGCGACGTCAAGGACATCCGCAGCGGTGAGCAGGTGCAGGCCGATGCCCGCACCTGGGAGATCCCCGCTGAGGACGCGCGAGTGCGCATCACCACCGCCGAGTGACCGCGCTCACGCACACGGAATAGGACCACACCGAAAGGGGTTGGAACCAGCATGGCTACTCTTGAGATGACCACCGAGAACCACGACGACATCGTCAAGGACGGCATCGTCCTGATCGACTTCTGGGCGGAATGGTGCGGCCCCTGCCGCCAGTTCGGCCCTGTGTTCGAGGCCGCGGCCGAGAAGCACACCGACATCACCTTTGCGAAGGTCGACACCGAGGCGCAGCAGCAGCTCGCCATGCAGTACGGCGTCACCTCCATCCCGACCCTGGTCGCCTACCGCGACGGCATCCCCGTATTCGGTCAGCCCGGCGCACTGCGCGAGAACGACCTGAACAGCCTCATCGAACAGGTCAAGGGCCTGGACATGGATGAGGTGCGCACGGCCTACGAGGAGCAGAAGGCGAAGCAGCAGGGCTGATCCGCCGCACCTGAACCACCGCACCGGGCGGGTCCACGACGATCTTCGTGGGCCCGCCCGTTCGTCATGCCGGCGCGGCGCCGCCGGAGAGGATCCGCACCGCGTCGAGATCGGCGGGTGCCCAGGCCAGGTGTGGGAGGTCCGACGGGTGCACCCACTGCATCGCATCGTGGTCCGTGGATGATGTCGGCGCATCCCCGGTCAGGGCGCAGGTGTAGACCCGCAGTTCGACGGCGCGGCGCCGGCCGGGCGTCACCGTGGCCGAGACACGGTCGCCGACGGTGATGGAGCAGCCGAGCTCCTCGCGGATCTCGCGGATCAGCGCGGCCGCGTCCGTTTCGCCGGGGTCGACCTTCCCACCGGGGAACTCCCACAGTCCGGCGTTCGCGGTGCCGGGGGCTTTGCGGGCGCACAGGAAAGCTCCGTTGTGCTGAATGGCGGCAGCGACGACGATGAGGGCGGTGGGGAGGTGACGGCTCGGCATGCTGCCGATCGTAGCTGACCGGTTTATGCAAGCTGGGACTGTCGAAAACAGGGTGCTCGCGTAGGGTGGGGCGCATGACGACTCCGAGCCCCCGCCCCGCATCCGATCCCGGCCCCCGCCCCGCGAAGAAGCCGCGCCCGCAGGCCGTCCTCACCGTCCGCTCCGTCACGCCGCTCACCCCGCGACTGACCCGCGTCGTCGTGGGCGGTGACCAGATCGAACGTCTGAACCCGAATCAGCACGCGGACCGGTACGTGAAGCTCCTGCTGCCGCAGCCCGGCAGCGGCCTCACCCCGCCGTACGACATGGACGCGATCCGTGAGCAGACCCCTGAGCTGCTGCCGTCCCGGCGCACCTACACGGTGCGCCGCTGGGACCACGACGCCCAGGAGCTGTGGCTGGACGTGGTGATCCACGCCGAGCCCGGCCGCACCGGCATCGCCTCCGAATGGGCCCGCACCGCGACGCCCGGTGATCAGATCGCCATGAGCGGAGCCGGCGGCGGCTACACGCCGCGGACCGATGCACGCCAGCATCTGCTGATCGGTGATCACGCCGCCGTGCCCGCCATCGGCAGCGCCCTGGACGCCATGCCGGCCGACGCAGTCGGGCAGGTGCTCATCCACCTCGAGCATGCCGAGGACCAGCTCGACCTCGACGCTCCCGACGGGATGCGGATCCAGTGGATCATCGGGGACCGTGAGGAGCTCGTTCAGGCGGTCGAATCGCTGGAGCTGTCCCAGGAGCTCATCGCCGAGCGGGGTCTGCAGGTGTTCTGCCACCTGGAGCGCGGCGCCACGAAGCGCCTGCGCAGGTCCCTCATCAATGAGCGCGGCCTCGACCGCGAGGACGTGTCCATCTCCGCGTACTGGGCGCTCGGGCGGGTCGAGGACCAGTTCCAGGCGGAGAAGAGGGAAGCCGTTGGGCAGATCTTCTGAGACCGTCGGTCCCGTCGGCGCTGGCCCCGACCTCGTAGTGGGGGCCGACGGGTGCGCCCGACCGCCCTGGGCGACGGCCAACGAGATGGTGCGCGCCTACTACGACACCGAATGGGGCATGCCGGTGCGCACCGAACAGGGAGTGTTCGAGCGCCTCAGCCTCGAAGGTTTCCAAGCGGGGCTCAGCTGGGCGACGATCCTCACCAAGCGCGCCGCGTTCCGCCGCGCCTTCCACGACTTCGATGTCGACCGCGTCGCCCAGATGGGGGAGGAGGACATCCAGCGCCTGCTCAGCGACGCCGCCATCATCCGGCACCGCGGCAAGATCGCCGCGACGGTGACGAACGCGCGGATCGCCCAGCGCATGCGCACAGAAGGAACCGACATCGCCGAGCACATCTGGTCGTTCCAGCCGGCGCTCACCTACGCACCGCGCACCCTCGCTGAGATCCCCACGCAGGATGAGACGTCACGGGCGCTGTCCCGCGACCTGAAGGGACGGGGGTTCCGGTTCGTCGGCCCCACCACCGTGTTCGCGCTGATGGAAGCGATCGGACTGGTCGACACCCACCTCGTCGGCTCGCACCGCCGCGGCGCGTCGGGGCTCTTCGGGGCCGACGGATCCCGCCGCTGAGCCGGCGCCGCTGCTGACGAACGAACCGCCCGAGCCCGGAGCTGCCGGGCGGGGCTCGGTCAGCGCTGCGGCAGCTCCCGTCGGACAGCCTCGGTTGCGGAGGACAGATCCACCTCCACGACGCCGTCGCGGACGCGGGAGTCGTACACGGACAGGCGGAAGTTCGGCGAGGTGTAGCACTCGCCGGTCTCCAGATCGTAGGACTCCTTGTAGAGCGGGCTCGCGATCGTGGGTCGGCGCTCACCGCCCACCTCGTGGTCGCCGACGATGCCGCGCGACATCACGCCCTGGTGCGTGCGCGGATCGATGTTCGAGGTGATGTGCACCTGGCCGTCCCAGGCGAGGAACACGGCGAGCTGTTCGGTGCCGAACAGCGCTGCCTCGCCCCAGTTCTTCTCCAACTGGTCAATCCGGCACACCTCGCGCCACTGATCGTCGGTCATGGAACACTCCTTCAGCTCAGGTGCTGTTTCCACCATTGTCGTGCCCGGGCGGCTGGGCTGCGGGGACACTGGTCCTCCCACCCGTCGAATGGACCCGAACAGGACGCTCGTCCTGGTGACCCGCAGATCTTCAGGGTAGCGTCGGCGATGAACAGACCTCTGGGAAAGGGCCAGTTGATGACCACTGACACTCTCGCGCACAGCACGAACGAACCGGCGGTCGAGCACGTCGTCGTGGTGGGCGGCGGACCCGCCGCACACCGCTTCACCGAGACGATGCGCCGCCGCGACACCGAGGACCGCTTCAAGGTCACCGTCATCTCCGAAGAGGCCCTGGCGCCCTACGACCGCGTCAACCTCGCCAAGCGCTGGGACCGCTCCTACGACCTCACCCTCGGCGACCCCACCCTGTGGGAGGACGAGCACGTCGGCCTCGTCCTCGGCGACCGCGTCAACTCCATCGACACCGAGCTGCGGCAGGTACGGACCCGCTCCGGCACCATCTACGGCTACGACCACCTCGTCATGGCCACCGGCTCCAATGCCTTCACCCCGCCGATCTCCGGCTGGGACACCAAGGGCGTGTTCGTGTACCGCACCGTCGACGACGTCGACCAGATGGCCGACTGCGTGCAGGGCATGCAGTCCGACGAGAACCGCACCGGCTCCGCCGTCGTCCTCGGCGGCGGCCTTCTCGGTCTCGAAGCAGCCGGTGGTCTCGCCGCCGAAGGGTACGACGTCCACCTCGTCGAACTCGCCGACTGGCTGATGCCCGCTCAGCTCGACGAAGGCGGCGGCCGACTGCTCAACCGCCTCATCGAACAGCGCGGCATCACCCTCCACATGGGCGTCTCCCTCGACTCCATCGAGAAGCGGATCTCCTCGCGGAAGCCGTCGGCCTCCGAAGCCGACGCGCTGGCGAGCGCCGCCTCCAACGTGCGTGCCGTTCGACTCTCCGACGGCTCCGAGATCCCTGCGGACCTGGTCTGCCTCGCCGTCGGCATCCGCCCCCGCGATGAGCTCGCGAAGGTCGGCGGCTTCGAGATCGGGCCGCGCGGCGGCATCATGGTTGGGCAGGACTGCGCCACCTCCATCGACCGGGTGTGGGCGATCGGTGAAGTGGCCGCTGTGGAGGGCCGCTGCTACGGCCTGGTCGCCCCCGCCAACACGATGGCGGAAGTGGTCGTCGACCGCCTCCTCGGCGGAAAGGCCGTGTTCGGCGAACCCGACTCCTCCACCAAGCTGAAGCTCTCCGGCATCGACGTCGCCAGCTTCGGCGATGCCAAGAGCGCCCAGAAGAACACCTTGGACGTCGTCTTCGCCGACCCCACGCAGGGGATCTACCAGAAGCTCATCCTGTCCTCCGATGTGCGGGTCCTGCTCGGTGGCATCCTCGTCGGCAACGCAGAGAACTACTCGACCCTGCGCGCCTACATCGGCCGCGAGCTGCCGGGGGACCCGTCGGCCTACCTCGCCGCCGGCGGCGGTGAGCTGCCCGACACCGGCGACATCCCCGACGAAGTCGTGGTCTGCTCGTGCAACAACGTCACCTCCGGCACCATCAAGTGCGCCGTCAACGGCGAGGGGGACTTCGAGACCCCCGCCCGCGACATCGCCACCCTGAAGGCCTGCACGAACGCCGGCACCCAGTGCGGCTCCTGCGTGCCGCTCATGCAGAAGATCCTCGCCGCGCAGCTCGCGAAGGCCGGCATCGCCGTGTCCACCGCGCTGTGCGAGCACTTCGACTACTCGCGCTCCGAGCTGTACGCGAAGATCCGGGAGAATGACCTCTCCACGTTCGACGAGGTCATCGCGGAATACGGCACCGGTCACGGCTGTGACGTCTGCAAGCCGACCGTCGCCTCCATCCTCGCCTCCCAGCGGGACCGCTACATCCTCGACCGAGGGCTCGGCGAGCTGCAGGACACCAACGACCGATTCATCGGCAATATGCAGAAGGACGGCACCTACTCCGTGGTGCCGCGCGTCCCCGGCGGTGAGATCACTCCGGAGCGTCTGCGCGTCATCGCGGAAGTCGCCGCCGACTTCAACCTGTACACGAAGATCACCGGCGCGCAGCGCATCGGCCTGTTCGGCGCCCGCCTCGAACAGCTGCCCCATATCTGGCAGCGGCTCGTGGACGCCGGGATGGAGTCCGGCCAGGCGTACGGCAAGTCCCTGCGCACGGTGAAGAGCTGCGTGGGCTCCACCTGGTGCCGCTTCGGCCAGCAGGACTCCGTGTCCATGGCGATCCTCCTGGAGGAGCGCTACAAGGGCCTGCGCTCCCCGCACAAGTTCAAGCTCGGCGTGTCCGGCTGCGCCCGCGAATGTGCGGAGGCCCGTGGGAAGGACATCGGCGTGATCGCCACAGATAAGGGCTGGAACCTGTACGTCGGCGGCAACGGCGGCTTCTCGCCCCGCCACGCCGAACTGCTCGCCTCCGACGTCGACGACGACACCCTCGTCTCACTCGTGGACCGCTTCCTCGGCTACTACATCCGCTCCGCGGAGAAGCTGCAGCGCACCGCTGCGTGGATCGACTCGATGGACGGCGGCATCGACCACGTCCACGCCGTCGTCGTCGAGGACTCCCTCGGCATCGCCGACGAACTGGAGAAGGAGATGCAGGAGTTCGTGGACGGCCACGAGGACGAATGGGTCGCCACCTTGAAGGACCCCCAGAAGCTCGCCCGCTTCCGCTCCTTCATCAACGCCCCCGAGGCCGCCGACCCGCTGTTCGCCCGCGTCCCCGAACGTGACCAGAACCGCCCCGCCACCCTGGAGGAGCGCGAATCGGTCCTCATCTCCGGCCCCGAGATCGCGTTCCGCGGACCGCGCGGCGAAGCCATCGGCTCCGGGCGCACAGTGTGAGGCCCACCGCGTTCCACCTCGAGCGCAGCTGGCAGGGGCGGACCGTCGATCAGGAGACGGCGGGCCGCCCCCTCAGCTGGCAGGCCGCGCAGGCGTTCGCCGCTGAGGGCGCCCACGTCATCCTCGACACGGATGAGCCCCAGCGGCGCGCGCAGCGCTTCGACGCCCTCGCCCGTGAACAGGGGCTGCAGGACACCGTGCTGCAGTGGGCGACGCGCGATTTCGGCACCATCACCATCCGCGAAGAAGCGCCGCGCAGCGGCGAACCGATGGGGGAGGGGCCGACGCCCTCCGTACCAGGCAGTGTCGCGCTCGTCGGCAGCGGGCCCGGCGATCCGGAGCTGCTCACTCTGGCCGCCATGCGCGCCATCGCGGAGGCCGACGTCATCTTCGCCGACCGTCTCGGTGCCGCCGGCGACTGCCTCCGGCTCGCCCCCGGGTCCCTCATCGTGGATGTGGGGAAGAAGCCCGGGCACCATTCGATGATCCAGGAGCTCATCAACGACCAGATGACGGTCTTCGCCCGTACCGGCGCCCGTGTGGTCCGGCTGAAGGGCGGCGATCCGTTCATCTTCGGCCGCGGATCCGAGGAATGGCAGCACCTCGCAGAGAACGGCATCCGCGTGGACGTGGTCCCCGGCATCACCAGCGCCCTGGCGGTGCCCGCGAGGGCCGGAATCCCCGCCACCCACCGCGGCATCACCCGCGCGGTGACGATCATCTCCGGCCACGAAGCGATCGACGGCGCAGAAGCCGCAGCGCTCGTGCAGCTGGGCGGCTCCGTCATGATCCTCATGGGCATGGGCACTCTGCCGCTCACCCAGCGAGCCCTGCTGGAGGCCGGACTGGATCCGGCCACGCCCGCCTCCGTCATCCACCGCGGATTCCATGGCGATGAGGCACGCTGCCACAGCACCCTCGCCGCTGTTGCGCAGGACGCCGCCGACGCCGGCCTGACGAGCCCGTCGATCATCGTGATCGGTGAGGTGGCGGGACTGCACACCACCACCGCGGACATCACCGACGGCCTCTGAGAGAAGGAGACGGCATGCCCACCGACCACGCCCAGCAGACACCGCCTACCGCCGCCGGCAACGCGGGATCGGCGGACCCGTCGGCCGCACCGGGACCCACGACCGCACAGGGCACGCAGCAGCCGCTGGCGGGCCTGCGGATCGCGGTGACGGCGAGCCGACGCGCCGATGACCAGGCCGATGCCCTGCGCCGCCGCGGCGCCGACGTCCTGCTCGCCCCCACCATGAGGATCGTGCCGACGGGTGCCGACGCCCAGCTGCTCACCGACACGCGCCGCCTGCTGGACGTGCGTCCCGCACTGTTCTTCGTCACCACGGCACAGGGCTTCACTGCGTGGCTCGACGCCCTCAGCAGCGCCGACCCCGATCTCGCGCAGGCCGCCATGGCCTACCTCGCCGACACGCGCATCATCTGCCGCGGTGCGAAGGCCCGCGGCGCTGTCCGGGGCCGCGGCCTGCCCGACGCACCGGCCGCACCGTTGGAGACGTCCGCATCGATGGTCGACGTCGCCCTCGCCGAAGGCGTCCCCGCGGGCCCCGTCGGCCTGCAGCGCCACGGCTACATCCACCCCGATGTCCTCACCCGGCTCGCCGATGAGGGGGAGGGGCACGACCTCGTGGTGGTGGCGCCCTACCGGTGGGAGCCGCCGGAGGAGCTGGACCCCGTCGACGAACTGGTCAGCGGTATCTGCCTGCGCCGCATCGACGCGGTGACGTTCACGGCCGCGCCGTCCGTGGATGCCCTCTTCGCCCGAGCCGACGAACTCGGCCGCCGCGACGACGTCGTCGATGCGCTGCGCAGCGATGTGCAGGCCGTCGCCGTCGGCCCCGTCACCGCGGAGCCCCTCGAAGCCGAAGGGATCACCCCGATCGCGCCTCAGCGTCAGCGCATGGGTGCGATGATCCAGCTCATGGCCGAGCAGCTGCCCGAACGGGTCAGTCGGCGCTGAGGGCGGCAGCGCAGTCCAGATAGCGCTGCGCCACCACCGGACCGAGCGCTGCGCCGAGGTGCCCGGCGGTGTCCCAACCGGCTGCGGCGGCCGATGCCGCGGTGCGCTCGAGCAGCAGACCGGGCGCCGTGAACAGCGGCAGCAGCAGGCCCGGCTCGTCCGCGGTGATCATGTCCGCCGCTCGCGGAGCACAGGTCGCGAACCCCGCCCGCACCCGTCGGCCCAGGGCAGCGCCCAGCCGGTCCGCGAGGTCCGCCACCGCGGCGTTCGCCTGCTCGTGTGAGGATCCCACCGCCAGCAGCACAACAGGGGAGTCCTCGCGACCCGGTGAGGTGTGGGCCCGTGCCTGGTCCGCGAGGACCGCGAGCACATCGTCACCGGTGCCGATGATGCCGGCGCGGTGGATCGGCAGACCCGTCGCCGCCTGCGCCTCATTCAGTGCTGCCGGAACATCGGAGGTGGCGTGGAACGCCTCCGTGAACAGCAGCGGCACCGCGATCGCTCCCGGGCACTGGTTCGCCGCCAGCTCCGCGGCACGCGCCTGCACGGACGGCTCCGCGAGGTCCAGGTACGCGTCAGCGAAGGGGGCGCCGGCGATGCGGGCCGCGGAGCGGGCGATGTCCTGGGTGGCGGTGACAGCGGAGTCCAGGCGGGATCCGTGCGCGATCGCCAGCAACAGGGGCTCGCTCATGCGTCGCTCACGCCGAGCCGCTCCAGCTCCTCATCCACGATCGACGGGTCCAGCTTCTGGAAGATCGGCTTCGGCTTCGCAACCGGGGCGCCGACGGTGACCGGGCGGTGGCCCCAAGCGGGCACGTCCGAATAGTCGCCGGTGATGATCGGATAGCCGGGACCGCCGTCGAGGTCGTCCACATCCTCCATGCGCGGCATCGGCGCGACCACGCGGTCCCCGCCGAGGGCCTTCTCCACCTCGTTGGAGGAGTGCGGCAGGAACGGCGAGATCATCGTGTTCAGGTCCGTGACGGCCTGGGCGAGCGTGTGCAGCACGGTCAGCAGGCGCGGACGCTGCTCCTCCGCCTTCATCTTGAAGGGCTCGGTCGCGGAGACGTACCCGTTCGCTTCGCCGACCAGACGCATGATCTCGTTGATGGCGGAGCGCTGATGGTGGTGCGCGATCAGATCGCCGACGGTGTCGAATCCGTTGCGGATCTTCGCCAGCAGGTCGAGGTCGATCTGCTCCATCTCGCCGGCGGCGGGGATCTCGCCGACGTTCTTCGCGATCATCGCTGCGGTGCGGTTCACCAGGTTGCCCCAGCCGGCGACCAGTTCGTTGTTGGTGCGGGAGACGAACTCGCTCCAGGTGAAGTCCGCGTCGTTGTTCTCCGGACCCGCCGCCGAAATGAAGTACCGCAGCGCATCCGGCTGGTAGCGGGAGAGGATGTCCCGCACGTAGATGACCACGCCCTTGGACGAGGAGAACTTCTTGCCCTCCATGGTGAGGAACTCACTGGAGACCACCTCGGTGGGGAGGTTCAGCTCCCCGTACACACCGGGGGAGCCGCCCTTGGCGCCCTCACCGTTGTGGGCGATGAGCTCCGCCGGCCAGATCTGGGAATGGAAGACGATGTTGTCCTTGCCCATGAAGTAGTAGGACAGGGCCTCGGGATCGTTCCACCACTTCCTCCACGCGTCCGAATCGCCGCTGCGACGGGCCCATTCGATGGAAGCGGAGAGGTAGCCGATGACCGCATCGAACCAGACGTACAGGCGCTTGGTGGGCTGGTCCTCCCAACCCGGCACCGGGATGCCCCAGTCGATGTCGCGCGTGATGGCGCGCGGGCGGATCTCCTTCAGGAAGTTCTGGCTGAAGCGGATCACGTTCGGCCGCCACAGGCCGGTCCTCTCCCGCTGGTCCAGCCAGCGTCCCAGCTCCTCCGCCAGCGACGGCAGGTCCAGGAACCAGTGCTGGGTTTCGATGAACTGCGGGGTCTCGCCGTTGATCCGCGAATGCGGGTTGATGAGGTCGGTGGGGTCGAGCTGATTGCCGCAGGCGTCGCACTGGTCGCCCCGGGCGCCGTCGGTCCCGCAGATCGGGCAGGTGCCCTCGATGTAGCGGTCAGGGAGGGTGCGGCCGGTTGAGGGGGAGATGGCGCCGTGCGTGGTCTGCTCGATCATGTAGCCGTTGTCCCGCACAGCGCGGAACATCTCCTGCACCACGGAGTAGTGGTTGACCGTGGTGGTGCGGGTGAACAGGTCGTAGGACAGGCCCAGCTGCACCAGGTCCTCCACGATGATCCGGTTGTTGCGGTCGGCGAGCTCCCGAGCGCTCACGCCCTCAGAATCGGCGGCGACGAGGATGGGCGTGCCGTGCTCGTCCGTGCCGGAGACCATCAGCACGTCATGACCCGCCATGCGCATGTAGCGCGAGAACACATCGGATGGGACTCCGAAGCCGGCGACATGACCGATATGGCGGGGGCCGTTCGCATACGGCCAGGCGACTGCTGAAAGAACTCTGCTCATAGGCCCAGTCTACGAGGCGTCCTCACCTGCGCTCAGTAGGATGGCGGTATGAGTGAACAAGGTCTTTCCCACGCCCAGCGGAAGATGCGCGAGGCCTCCGTCCCCGAAGCCGCCATCAGCGTGTTCTCCGATTTCTACCGCCAGCTCGAGGAGGGCACCACCGGCCAGATCCCCGAGGACACCATCGAGCCGTACCTGAACCCGCCGAAGCTCGCCGATGAGACCGTCAGCGAGGACGACGCGGCCGACGCGTTCTCGAAGCTCGTGGTGATCAAGCTCAACGGCGGGCTGGGCACGTCGATGGGCCTGGACAAGGCGAAGACCCTGCTTCCGGTGCGCGACGGCAAGAACTTCCTGCAGATCCTCGCCGAGCAGGTTCTGTCGGCGCGGGAGCGCACCGGCGCCCGCCTGCCCCTGCTGTTCATGAACTCCTTCCGCACCCGCGAGGACACCCTCGAGGTCCTCGAGCAGTACCCGAACCTCGCCGTGGAGGGGCTGCCGCTGGACTTCCTGCAGAACAAGGAGCCGAAGCTCCGCCAGGACGACCTCACCCCGGTGGAGTGGGAGGCGGACCCGAGCCTCGAATGGTGCCCGCCCGGTCACGGCGACATCTACACCGCTCTGTTCGCCTCGGGTGTGCTCACCCAGCTGATCGATGCGGGCTTCCGCTACGCCTGCGTCTCCAACTCGGACAACCTCGGCGCCGAGCCGTCCCCCGAGCTCGCCGGCTGGTTCGCCGCCTCCGGTGCCCCCTACGCCGCGGAGCTGTGCCGACGCACCGCAGCGGACCGCAAGGGCGGCCACCTGGCCGTGCGCAAGGAGGACGGCCGCCTCATCCTCCGCGACACCGCGCAGACCCCGGCGGACGAAATGGACTTCTTCACCGACGAGGACCGCCACCCGTTCTTCCACACCAACAACCTGTGGTTCGATCTGGTGCGCCTGCAGGAGATCCTGGATGAGCGCGGGGGCGTGATGGGCCTGCCGCTGATCCGCAATGAGAAGACCGTGGACCCGGGCGACAAGTCCAGCACGCCCGTCTACCAGATCGAGTCCGCGATGGGCGCCGCGATCGAAGTGTTCGAGGGCGCGACCGCGATCGTGGTGGATCGGGCCCGGTTCCTGCCGGTGAAGGCCACCAGCGATCTGCTGCTGATCCGTTCCGACGCCTACTCCCTCACCGATGACCTCGCGCTGCGCAAGGCGGTGGACACGGTGCCGCTGGTGACGCTGAGCGATGACTACAAGCTGATCGGTGACTTCGATGCCCGCTTCCCGCATGGTGTGCCGTCCATGAAGGAGGCGTCCCGCCTGACCGTGGAGGGTGACTGGACGTTCGGCGCGGACGTAGTGGTCCGCGGTGAGGGGCGCCTCGGCGCCGAGGGCGGTCAGGTGGCCGACGGGACCGTGCTGGGCCAATGACCGCGTGACATGACGCGCTGAGCCTGCGCGAACCCGCAGGGCTGCGCGGCGCAGATGCGACGAGCGGCGGCCGTCCCCACGAGGGGACGGCCGCCGCTTCTGTTCGTCAGCGAGGCTGACCGACGGAGGATCAGACCTCGCGGATGATCTTCTCCAGGTCGTACGGCAGCGGGTTGCCGTATCGGTGGTTGGTGGCGCTGACCGCCTGCTCATGCACGTAGCTGATCAGCTCGGCGCGACCGGACTGCACCACTGCGTGATCGAACAGGGCGACCTCCGGGCGGAGGTTGATCGCCTCGCGGATCTCCGGCTCCACACCGCCGATGGCGCGGACGCGGTAGATCGGTGCGGTGCGCAGGCGCGCCGCCAGAGCCGCAGCGGACTCGGTGACGACCTCCACGCCCGGGTGGTCGGTGGGGACCTGGGAGGCGAACTGCTCCGGGACCGACACGGATACGGTCGCGCCGACGGTCTTGGCGGCGTGCAGCACACGCTCCACCTCGAACTCGGTGACCTTGCCGCCGACGCGGATCAGCATCTCCACCGGGCGGTACTTCATCACGTTGATCTCGCCGTGCAGCTGCTGCACGTCCTTCGGGGCGTAGAAGGTCGACCAGTTCTCGATGTCGGACTTCTTCGCCTTCTCCAGCCAGGCGGCATCGCGCTCGCCCTCAACGGGGTCGCTGCCCACCATGAGGTGCATCAGGTAGTTCGGGCCGCCCGCCTTCGCGGTCGGGCCGATGGCGGAGCGCTTCCAGCCGCCGAACGACTGACGCTCCACGATCGCACCGGTGATGCCGCGGTTGATGTACAGGTTGCCCGCCTCCACGCGGGAAGCCCATTCGGCGATCTCAGCGGGCTCCAGCGAATGCAGACCAGCGGTCAGACCGTAATCGGTGCCGTTCTGGATCTCGATCGCCTCATCAAGGGTGTCAGCGTGCATCACGCCGAGGATCGGGCCGAAGTACTCCGTGCGGTGGAACTCGCTGCCCTTCTTCACACCGGTGCGCACACCGGGGGAGAAGAGGCGACCGGTCTCATCCAGCTGCTCCGGCTTCGCGAGCCACTTCTCGCCCTCGCCGAGGACGGTGAGGCCGCGCTCCAGCTTCTCGCCGGGCTTCTCGATGACGGGGCCCATCTCGACGGTGGGATCCGTCGGCCAGCCGACCCGCAGGGACAGCACGGCATCCGCCAGCTGCGACTGGAAGCGGCGGGAGCGCTCCACGCTGCCCACGGTGATGACGAGCGAAGCTGCGGAGCACTTCTGGCCGGCGTGCCCGAAGGCGCTGTGGGCGACGTCGTAGGCGGCGAGGTCGAGGTCGGCGTGCGGCGTCACGATGATCGCGTTCTTGCCGGAGGTCTCCGCCTTGATCTTCGCCAGCGGGTTGAAGCGGGCGAACAGCTTCGCGGTCTCGTACGCGCCGGTGAGGATGATCTGGTCGATGCGCTCATCACCGATGAGGGCCTGACCGATCTCGTTCTCCGGCACGTCCACCAGGCGCAGAACATCCTCGGGGATGCCCGCCTCGTGCAGCAGGCGCACCAGGTAGGCGCCGGTGCGCATCGCCTGCGGAGCCGGCTTCACAACCACGGCGGAACCGGTGACCAGGGCGGACACGATGGAGCCGCACGGGATCGCGATCGGGAAGTTCCACGGCGGGGTGACCAGGGTCAGCGGGCGCGCTTCGAACACGATGTCGTCGCGGCTCGCCAGGTCCTCGGCGTTGTCCGCGTAGTACAGCGCGAAGTCGATCGCCTCGGAGACCTCCGGGTCTCCCTGCTCGAAGGTCTTGCCGGTCTCGGACGCGGCCACCTCCAGCAGCTCGGCACGGTGCTCGGCGAGGACCCGGGCGCATTCGCGCAGCAGGTTCGCACGCTCGGACATCGGACGAGCGGCCCATGCCTCCTGGGCGCGCAGCGCGCCGGAGATGATGTCGTGGACCTCCTTCTCGCTGTCCACGCGGGCGGCCTCCGCCTCGACGACGCCGAGGGTGGAGTCGGCGATGCGCGGCAGCAGCTGACGCGCCCACTCCTGGTTCGCGGCGGTGGTCATGTCGGTGTCCGGGGTGTTGAGGAACTTCCCCGGGGTGGACGGGATGGCGGCGGAGCCGAGCGGGATGCGGGACCCGTCGGCCGGCTTCTCCGCGGCGCGGTCACCCATGCGGTGACGCACCGGCGCCTCCTCCTCGAAGGAGCGGCGCAGAGCGGCCTCGAAGCGCTTCTGCTCGCGCTGGAACAGAGCCTCGCTGGAGTCCAGTTCGAACACGGCGGACATGAAGTTGTCCGAGGAGGCGTTCTCCTCGAGGCGCCGCACCAGGTAGGAGACAGCGACGTCGAACTCCTTGGGGTGCACGACCGGCACGTACAGGCGCATCGAGCCGACGGTCTCGCGGACCACCTGCTGCTGGCCCGGGGCCATGCCCGCCAGCATCTCGAACTCAACGGCGTCCGAGCCCTCGAGTCCGCGCTCCTTCATCAGCAGGTGCGCGTAGGCGATGTCGAACAGGTTGTGGCCGGCGATGCCGAGATGAACGTTCTTCAGCCGCTCCTCGGTCAGGGCCCAGCGCAGCACGCGCTTGTACTGGGCGTCCGACTCCTCCTTGGTGTGGAAGGTGGCGAGCTCCAGGCCGTGCACGGACGCCTCCACCTGTTCCATCGGCAGGTTCGCACCCTTCACCAGGCGCACCTTGATCGGGGCACCGCCCTCGGCGACGCGGCGGGCAGCGAACGCCTGCACGCGCTCCATCGCGGCAGCGGCATCCGGCAGGTAGGCCTGCAGCACGATGCCGGCGTACAGGTCCTTCAGCTCCGGCATGGACAGCAGGCGCTCGAACACCTCGAGGGTGAGCTCGAGGTCCTTGTACTCCTCCATGTCCATGTTGATGAAGGTCGGCTTCGCCTGACGCGCCGCATCGAAATAGAGCGGCTTCAGGTTCTCGAGGATCTTCTCGATCGTGATGTCTGCGCCCCACAGGGACATGTGGTCCACGATGGAGGAGATCTTGATGGAGCAGTAGTCGACGTCATCGCGCAGGATCAGGCGGTGCACGCCCTCCAACCGGCGGTTCGCCTCACGGGCGCCGAGCACGGCCTCGCCGAGCAGGTTGATGTTGAGGTTCACACCCTGATCGCGGAAGCGCTGAATGGCGCGGCCCAGCTGTGGGTCGCGGGCATCGAGGATGAGGTGCGAGACCATGCGGCGCATGACCTCACCGGCGATCAGCACCGTGGTGCGCGGCGTGATGTACGACGCGGTGGAGCCGAGCTGCACGATGGAGCGCAGGGGACCGGTCAGGAACTTCGGCGGGTCCTGGGCGAGGTGGCGCAGATGGTGCGCGGCGGCGCGAGGATCCTCCGTGCGGATCACGAGGTCGACGAATCCGACGGTGAACTCGAGGCCCTTGGGGTCGGCGAGAACATCGGCGAGCATCTTCGCCTGTGAAGGAACGGGCAGACGGGCTGCATCCTGCACCCAGGTGCGCACCTGTTCGGTGACGGCGCCGGCCATAGCAGCGGGCTGATCGGCGCGGCGGCCGGATCGGGGCATGGTGGACAACTCTGTCTTCTCCTCACCGTAGACAAGAGGGCGCCGGGCGGCGCTCTCGATCCAACAATAGGGGCACTCCCCCTATTCGAGCCCAGCCCGAGGAGTGCGGACTGCGTCACGCGCAGCCCTGCGGGCTGTGTCACCTCTATGGGTGCATTCGATCGGACTCGGGCACAATGGTATCCGGAGACAGTCGATGCCGACTGTCCGAGCACCACTTGCTGTTCAAGGAGGAACACCGCGTGAGCAACGCATCCGCCAGCGCTGACCAGGTCCACAACGATTGGCTCCGCCGTGTGGCGATCGCCGAAAGCATGATCCCGCTGATCGGCGGGCTCTACCGCGAGAAGGATGTGAAGCCCCACATCTTCGGTCGCACTCTGATCAACAAGTCCGGAACCGACATCCTCAAGGCCCACCGCTGGGCCCGCCGCATCGAGAACGGCGAAGCGAAGGTGGAGGACACCCTCGCCGTGCTCGAACTCGCCCGTGAGAAGGACGTCACCGGGATCCCGCTGGACCTCGGCCGCCTGATCCGCGCCGCCTACCGTGACGGCAAGGACGTGCGCGAAGCCGCCCTGGAGTACTTCGAGAAGGCCGAGAACCGCGCCCCGCAGCAGCCCACTGACGTGGTCCTGTACGGCTTCGGCCGCATCGGCCGTCTCCTGGCCCGCATCCTCATCGCCCACCAGGGCTCCGGCGCGGGCCTGCGCCTGAAGGCCATCGTGGTCCGAAAGAACGGTGAGGATGACCTGCAGAAGCGCGCCAGCCTGCTGCGCCGCGACTCCGTGCACGGCAAGTTCGACGGCACGATCTCCGTGGACAAGGACTCCAACGCGATCATCGCCAACGGCACCCGCATCCAGGTCATCTACTCCTCCGACCCGGCATCCGTGGACTACACCGAGTACGGCATCAACAACGCCATCGTGGTGGACAACACCGGCCGCTGGCGCGACGAGGCCGGTCTCGCCGAGCACCTGAAGTCCACCGGTGTGGGCCGAGTGCTGCTGACCGCGCCCGGCAAGGGCGATCTGCCGAACGTGGTGTTCGGCATCAACCACGAGCAGATCACCCCGGACACCCGCATCGTGTCCGCTGCGAGCTGCACCACCAACGCCATCACCCCGGTGCTGAAGAAGCTCAACGACACCTACGGCATCGTCCGCGGCCACGTGGAGACCGTGCACTCCTACACCAACGACCAGAACCTCATCGACAACTTCCACAAGGGCCCGCGCCGCGGCCGCTCCGCCGCGCTCAACATGGTCATCACCGAGACCGGTGCTGCGAAGGCCGTCTCCAAGGCCCTCCCGGAGCTCGAGGGCAAGCTGTCCGGCAACGCCATCCGCGTGCCCACGCCGGACGTCTCCCTTGCGGTGCTGAACCTGACGTTGGAGAAGCCGGTCGACCGCGACGAGGTCAACGCCGACATGCGCGCCGAGTCCCTCACCGGCGAGCTGCGCAACCAGATCGACTACATCGCGTCCTCCGAGGTCGTCTCCACCGACTTCGTCGGCTCCAAGCGCGCCGGCGTCGTGGACGGCCTCGCGACCATCGCTGAGGACAACAGCCTCGTGCTGTACGTCTGGTACGACAACGAGTTCGGCTACTCCTCGCAGGTGATCCGCGTGCTGGAGCACATGGCCGAGCAGATGTGACCGGTCGTCTCACCGCACTGCCCGCAGGGCTGGGGTGAGATGACGAAGGGCCCCGTCGGCCGAGGAGACCTCCTCAGCGCCGACGGGGCCCTTCCCTGTGCGGGGTCGGTCCCTGTGCGGACCGGTCAGCGGACGCGGCGGGCGGTGAACTGGTCGCGCGGGTTCACATAGCGCTCCTGGTTCTCCACCAGCAGCAGCTCCGGCGCGCCCTTCTCCTCCGTGTCGGTCAGCAGGTCGAACACGGCCGAGGCGGTGCGCTCCAGCGACTCCTCCGGGGTTGCGCCGGAGCGGTAGTGTGCGGAGAACAGGGCCGCGGTGACGTCACCGGATCCGTTGCGCTTGGTGGGCAGGTGCGGGGTCTGCACGATCCAGGCGCCGTCCTGGTCGGCGAACAGCATCTCGAGGGTGTCGGCCTCGCGGTCCGGGCGGAACACGGAAGTGACGAGCACGGCCGACGGGCCCATCTCGAACGCACGGTCCACGGACGCGAGCGTGGACTCCAGATCGGTCGGGTCGGTCTCGGTGAGGTAGCCCAGTTCGAACTGGTTGGGAGTGATGAGGTCCGCGGCGGGGATCACCTTCGAGCGCAGCAGCGGCGGGATGTCATCGGCCACGAAGCAGCCGGAGTTCTTGTTCCCCATCACCGGGTCAGCGGTGTAGGTGGCGTTCGGGTTCGCGGCGCGCACCCGGTTCGCGGCGTCGATGATGACCTCGGAGATGGCGCTCGAGCCCTGGTAGCCGGACAGGACCAGATCGACCTCGGAGAGGGCGCCGCGGTCCTCCATGCCGAGGATGACCTCGTGGACATCGTCGGCGTCCACCACGGGGCCGCGCCAGGAGCCCCACCCCGTGTGGTTGGAGAACAGCACGGTGCTGACGGGCCACACTTCGTGGCCGAGGCGCTGCAGGGGGAAGACGGCCGCGCTGTTGCCGACATGGCCGTAGGCGACGGAGGACTGGATGGACAGAATCTTCATGCCCTCATTGTTACACCCCCGGTGCGCGGTCAGAACATGGCGGGACCGGCGGCGCGGGAGCGCTCCTGAAGGTAGCAGCGGCCGCACAGCGATTCGTAGGTGACGGTGCCGCCGGCGCCGGAGTCGATCGCGACCTGGTCGCCCTCGAACACGAAACGGCCGCCCACCGATCGGCAGTTGAACTCGGCCTGGGAGCCGCACCGGCACATCGTGGGCAGCTTCTCGAAGTTGTCGGCCACCTCGAACAGCCGTGAGGAGCCGGGGAACTGCGCGGTGCGGAAGTCGGTGCGCAGCCCATAGCAGATCACGGAGATGTCATCGAGCTTCGCGACGAGGAACAGCTGGTCGATCTGCGCGGAGGTGAGGAACTGCGACTCGTCCACGAGGATGCAGGCAAGGGGGCTGCTGAGCTGCGCGGCGGCGTCGTGGATCATGCGGCGCAGATCCTCGCCCTCCTCCACCAGCAGGTCAACGCGGCGGCGGCTGCCGGCGCGCGCCACGACCCAGTCATCGCCCTTGGTGTCCACAGCGGGCTTCACGGTGAGGGTGCTCAGGCCGCGCTCTTCGTAGTTGAAGGCGGTCTTGATGAGGGTGTCGGACTTGCCGGAGTTCATCGCGCCGTATTTGAAGTGCAGCTTGGCCATGCCTCACAACTCTAGTTCACCCCGACTTGCTAGCTTCGGTGCCATGCCCGACGACTCCACACCCCGGAGGCGGATCAGCCGCCCGAACCAGGCCAGGCGCGCCTCGTCGGCGTGGCGGGACCGCAACCGCCCGCAGCTGGACGCTCTGCAGCGGCACGAGGTGAACCGCCGTATCCCGGTGGGGCTGTCCACGTCGTCGGTGTTCCCCCTGGGGCTCGAGGACACGTTCCGAGCTGCGCAGGGGGCCGGGTACGACGGCGTCGAGGTGATGCTCTCGCACGAAAGGTGCACGCACGACGCCGAGCACCTGCGTGACCTGGTCGCCCGCTACGACATGCCGATCCTGTCGCTGCACGCCCCGACCCTGTTCCTGCTGCAGTTCGTCGGCGGCCTCAATCAGCGCCGCAAGCTGGCGGGGTCCGCGGCGCTCGCCGCGGAGCTCGGCGTGCCGACGGTCGTGGCCCACCCGCCGTTCCGCTGGCAGGGGAAGTACGCCGCGCGGTTCGAGCAGATCGTGCGCGACCTCGAGAAGCGCTACGGCGTGGAGATCGCGGTGGAGAACATGTACCCCTGGCGCCTCGGCGTGCGCGAAGTCCTCGTATACGCCCCGGACCACGACCCGACCGACCAGGACTTCGCCCACGTCACGATCGACCTCTCCCACGCCTCCACCGCCGGAGACGACTCGCTCGCGATGGTGCAGCGGGTGGGGGACCGGCTGGCGCATCTGCACCTCACCGACGGCAACGGGCACAGCATGAAGGACGAGCACCTGGTGCCGGGGGAGGGCAAGCAGCCCGCCGCCGAGGTTCTGCGGCACCTCGCCATCACGGAGTGGTACGGCTCGATCGTGGTGGAGATCAGCACCGGCAAGGGGCGCCGCTTGGACGCGAAGATGCCGGCGATCGAGAGGTCATTGGCGTTCGCCCGACGCGAGCTCGGTCACCATGCCTTCGAGTGATGGGATTTCTGCACCCTTTTTCAGAGGCAGGTGAGAGAATCACCTGATGGATTCCGCGCGCTCGGGCCCGGCCCCGTCCGGTCGGCCGAGCAGCGCGAACCTCCCGCAGAGCAGCGCGCCGCGCACCCGTGCACGAGTGCGCGCCTCGAACAACGAGCAGACGAAGACAGACGGAAGTGACATGGTTCTCAGCAGCAACGCCTCGTTCGAGCATCGCAACGCCGCGATCCTCTCCATGACCGCGGTGGAGGCGCAGGTCCCCGTGACCTCGGACGAGCTCGATGAGATGCTCGCCCCCGCCCGCAAGCGCCTGCGCATCCCCAAGGGCATGCTGCAGCGCGTGGCCGGCGTGTACGAGCGCCGCTGGTGGAAGGACCCGGAGAACGGGTGGAAGCACGGCGTGGTCCAGGCCGCTGAGCGGGCCATCGCCGAGGCGGGCATCTCTCGCGACCAGGTGGGTCTGCTGATCAACGCCTCGGTGTCCCGCAAGCATCTGGAGCCGGCGATGTCCACGCACATCCACGCCGCGCTCGGCATGCAGCCGTCCACGATGAACTTCGACATCACCAACGCCTGCCTCGGCTTCGTGAACGCCATGACGATGGCCGCCGGCCTGATCGACGCCGGCCAGCTCGACTACGTGCTCGTGGTCGGCGCGGAGGACGTCGAAGAGGTGCAGCGCCGCACCATCGGCCGCCTCAACCAGCGCACCGCCACCCGCGACGACTACAACAACCAGTTCGCCTCCCTCACGCTCGGGTCCGGCGCCGCCGCCGCTGTCATCGGCCCAGCCGACCGGCACCCGGAGGGGCACCGTCTGCTGCACACCCAGTCCCGGGCGGGCACCGAGCACCACGAACTGTGCATCGGCAGCATGGACCACATGCAGACCGACTCCACCGGCCTGCTCGAGAACGGACTGGCGCTCGTGCTGGACACCTGGCGCGCCGCCAAGGAGTCCGGCCGTGACTACAACGCCTGCGACTGGGTGGTCATCCACCAGGTGTCGATGGTGTACTCCCGCGCCTTCTCGAAGGCGGCGGGCTTCGACTTCGACCGCGTGCCGCTGATCTTCCCGGACCTCGGGAACATCGCCGCCGAAGCGGTCCCCATGACCGTGGCGAAGCACCAGGACAAGTTCTCCCGCGGCGACAAGATTCTGATGATGGGTGTGGGCTCCGGTCTGAACACCGCAATGATGGAGGTTGAGTGGTGACGATCGGACACCAGAGCACCGACGCCGGCCGTACAGCAGCGCCGGAGATCCCCGAGCAGCCTGGAGTGGACCCTCGCCTGCACAGGTTCGCCACCGTGAAGGACTCCTTCGGAGACGACCGCCAGTGGCACTACCTGGACAACATCGATCTTCTCGCCGAGCGCGGTGTGACACCGCGCGGCACCATCCTCGCGGTGCACGGCAACCCCACCTACTCCTTCCTGTTCCGCACCCTGTTCCGCGACGACATCGACTGGCGCGTCATCGCAGTCGACCAGCTGGAGATGGGCTACTCGGAGCGCACGAAGCGCATCCGCGGCCTCCAGGACCGCATCACCGACCTCTCCCTGTTCACCGACAGTCTCGGCCTGCGCGGTCCGATCGTGACCGTCGGCCATGACTGGGGCGGCATCATCTCCATCGGCTGGGCGCTGGACAACAAGCACGACGTCGTCGGCATGATCCTCACCAACACGGCGATCTACCAGGGGCTCGGCGAGTCCCTGCCGAAGGCGCTGCAGATCGCCTCCGCGCCCTCGATCATCCGCACCATGACCTCGGGGACCGACGCGTTCCTCCGCGGCACCATCAACCTCTCCAAGCCGCCGCTGCCTTCTGAGGTGAAGGCGGCGTACCTCGCCCCGTACCGCGGCTCCAAGCGCCGCGCCGGCATCGAACAGTTCGTGGCGGACATCCCGGCCGACGCCATGCACCCCTCCCGCGCCACGCTCGAGCGCCTCGCCGAGGGCCTGAAGGACATGAAGGTGCCGTCTCTGTTCCTGTGGGGCCCGCGCGACGTCGTCTTCTCCGACCGGTTCCTGCGCGACCTCTTTGAACGCGTTCCGCACGCCCAGGTGCACCGCTTCGAGAACGCCTCCCACCTCGTGTGGGACGACGCCGATGTCGCCGGCACCATCGCCGAGTGGCTGCAGGACGTCTACGGCGACCAGAAGCCGGGCGACACCGCTGTCCCCTCGCTGGAGCGCGGCCCGAAGGCCGTCTCCACGTTCGCGGACCAGCCGCCGCACGTGCCGCTCGGCTCCCGCATCACCGAGCTCGCCGAGGACCCCGCCACCGCTGACCTGTCCGCCGTGGTGGAGATGAACGGCGGGCCCGACGGGGGCCGCCGCACCATCACCTGGCGCCGCCTCGAGGAGCGCATCGCCGACCTCAGCGCCGGCATGCTCGCCCACGGCATCCGTCGGGGCTCGCGCGTGTCCGTGCTGGTGGAGCCGGGTGCGGACCTCACCGCCGTGCTCTACTCCTGCCTGCGCATCGGGGCCGTCGCCGTTGTGGCCGATGCGGGTCTCGGCGTGAAGGGCCTGACCCGCGCGGTCGTGGGCTCCCACCCGGACTTCATCATCGGCATCGACCGTGCCCTCATCGGCGCGAAGGTGCTCGGCTGGCCGGGGCAGAAGATCAGTGTGCAGACCCTGCCGACCGTGGACCGCGCCGTCCTCGGCGTCACCACCTCGATGGCGGAGCTGATGAACGAGGGTTCGCAGATGCGCGCCCTCGCCGCTGATACCCGCGCCGAAGACCTGGACCCGGACGAGGACGCCCTGATCCTGTTCACCTCCGGCTCGACCGGCCCCGCGAAGGGCGCCGCCTACACGCACCGTCAGGCCAGCGCCATGTTCAGCGCCGTCGGCGAGACCCTGCAGCTGCGTCCCGAGCGCGGCCTGGTCGCCGGGTTCGCACCGTTCGCGCTGCTGGGTCCCTCGCTCGGCGCCCCCAGTGTGGTGCCGGATATGGATGTCACCCGCCCCGGTGAGCTGACCGCTGCGGCTCTCGCAGATGCGGTGGATGCGCTCGGCTCCCCGGCCGTGTTCACCGCCCCCGCAGCACTGAAGAACATCATCGACACCGCCGGCGAGCTGACCACTGAACAGCGGGAAGCGCTGGCGCGTGTGCCCAGCTTCTTCTCCGCCGGCGCGCCGATCCCGGCGCCGCTGCTGCGGCAGCTGCGCACGCTGATGCCGAACGCGCAGTCGTTCTCCCCGTACGGCATGACCGAATGCCTCGCGGTCGCCGCGATCGACCTCGACGGCATCGAGGAGGCCGGCAGTGGCAACGGCGTCTGCGTGGGCCGACCCGTTCCGCGCGTGGAGATCGCCATCGCGCCGGTCGATGAGCTCGGCCGCGCCGCCGACCACGCCGTCACCACCGCAGGGGTGACCGGTGAGATCCTGGTCCGCGCAGCCCATGTCCGCGACCGCTACCTCATGCTGTGGCGCACCACCCGGGAGGCGATGCGCATCGAGGGCTACCACGCCACCGGCGACATCGGCCACCTCGACGACCAGGGCCGGCTCTGGGTGGAGGGCCGCCTCGCGCACGTGATCCCCACGGCCGAGGGCGTCCGCACCCCGGTCGTGATCGAGCAGGCCGTGGAATCGGTCGAGGGCGTGCGCCGCGCCGGCGTCTGCGGCGTCGGCCCCGCCGGCACCCAGCAGATCATCGCGGTGGTGGAGATGGAGGAGGACCACCGTCCGGGCAGGCCCGCACAGCCGAAGCCGGCGCCGCACGAACTGGAGGACAGCATCCGTCGGACCGTGCGCGAGCGCACCGGCGCCGAAGTGACCGCCGTGTTCACCACCACCACGCTGCCCACCGATATCCGCCACAACTCCAAGATCGACCGCACGCGCCTGGCCGCGTGGGCCGAGGTGGCACTGTCCGGAAAGAAGGCGAAGCTGTGAAGGTCCTCGTCACCGGCGCATCCGGCATGCTCGGCGGGTATGTTGCGCGGGCTCTGCGCGACGCCGGCCATGAGGTGTCCGCATTCCAGCGCCGCCCCGCCGGCATCGACGGCGTCGCCGACATCACCGGCTCCCTCACGGAGGAGGCCGATGTCCGCCGCGCCGTCGCCGGGCAGGACGCCGTTGTGCACCTCGCTGCGAAGGTGTCGATCTCCGGTCCCGAAGAGGAGTACCGGAAGATCAACATCGAGGGCACCCGCCACATCGTTGAGGCGATGAAGGCACAGGGCGGCGGCAAGCTCGTCAACATCTCCTCTCCGTCGGTCGCGCACTTCGGCCAGTCGATCGTGGGCCTCGGCACCACCGCCCCGGAACCGGAGCGCGCCTCCAGCCCGTACGCGCGGACGAAGGCAGCGGCGGAGCTCGTCGCCATGGCTGCGGACGGAGAGGACGGCATGCTCGTCACCTCGATCCGCCCGCACGTGGTGTGGGGACCGGGCGACACGCAGCTGGTCGAGCGCATCGGCGGCCGCGCCAAGCAGGGGCGGATGCCGCTGCTGGACGAGGGCAACGCCCTGATCGACACCATCTACGTCACCAACGCCGCGGACGCGATCGTGGCGGCGCTGAACCGAATCGACGAGGTGCACGGCGAGTCGTTCGTCGTCACCAACGGCGAACCGCGCACGGTGCGCGACATCATCGGCGGCTTCGCCGCCGCTGTCGGTGCTGAGCGTCCCACGCTGCGGATCCCGTCGTCAGTGGCGCGCATCGCCGGGCGCATCATCGAGCGGCTCTGGGAGATCCGACCGGGATATGACGAACCGCCGATGACGGAGTTCTTCGCCGAACAGCTGTCCACCGCGCACTGGTTCGATCAGCGCCGCACCCGTGAGCGCCTGCAGTGGACGCCGAAGGTCAGCATCGATGAGGGCTTCGAGATCCTGCGCCGCTACTACTCCACCCGCTCCCGCTGACGTGGATCCGTCGGGCACGAGACAGAAGGACATCGTGAACGCTCACGCCGTTGAGGACTATCAGGACCTGGATGCGGAGATCCGCGCCGATATGGATGCCGCCCCGCGCGCCCCTCAGCGCACGGTCGGGCTCGTCCTGCTGATCGGCGGTTTCCTCGGCTGGTGGGCGTCGGTTGCACTCACCCTCGATAAGTTCACCCTGCTGAAGGACCCGCACGCGAAGCTCGGGTGCGACGTCAACCCGTTCATCTCCTGCGGCACCATGCTGAACACGTGGCAGGCGTCCACGTTCGGCATCCCGAACCCGCTGATCGGCATCGGCGGGTTCGCGATCATGGCGGCCGTCGGCGCGCTGATGATGTCCCGGGTCCTCCTGCCGCGCTGGTTCGAATGGGCGGTGTTCGGCGGAGTGGCGTTCTCGTTCGCGTTCATCCATTGGCTGGCGATCTCCGCGATCTTCTTCATCCACGCCCTCTGCCCCTGGTGCCTCGTAGCGTGGGTGGCCAGCGCCCCCATGTTCTTCTCGGTGGTGGCGCGCCTGGTGGAGACCGGGCATATCGGTGCCCAGGGGGCCGTCCGACGGGTGCTGCGCTCCTGGGTGGTGCTCACCCTCGCTTGGTACCTGCTCGTGATCGTTCTGATCGTCGTGATGTTCTGGAACCAGTGGGTGCTGATGTTCGGTCTGTGAGCCGCAGCTGACCCGGTCCGTACACGGCGGCTCGGTCCACATCACCGCTTGTCCCCAGTCCCCGTCTTCGGGCGGAGGCTGGGGACGATGCTTCCTAGCGTGGGCGCATGAGTCAGAGGGATACGCGGAAGGGCCGCCGAGCGGCCCCGCACACACAGGCCAGCAGCTGGGACGATCTGGAGAAGTGGGCACGCCCCACCCTCACCGAACGCGTCCGGAGCGCCGTCACCCTCACCCGCGTGCTCGTGTTCGCAACCGTCATCGCCGTCGTGGTGCTGGCGGCCCGGCTGGTGACGGCCGGGAGCGATTCCGGCACGGTGGTGCCGCCCGCTGCCGCCGCCCGCACCTATCCGGGAACTGCCGCCAGCGATGGTGGCGGGACCGGTGGGGGAGCGGAGCGCCCGCAGCCCGCCCCCGCTTCGACTCCCGGCCCCGGCGATCCTGCGGCCCCGGCAGAGGGACCGGAACCGGCCGCCGGGGTCATGTACGTCTACGTCACCGGGCAGGTGCCGAACCAGGGCGTGGTCCGGGTTCCGGCGGGCGCGCGCGTGCACGATGCTGTGCGCGCCGCCGGCGGCCTCACCGGCGACGCCGACACCACCTCCCTCAACCTCGCCCGCCCTCTCCAGGACGGTGAGCACATCCATGTCCTCGCCCACGGGGAGGAACCGCCGCCCGGGTACAGCGCCGGCACCATCGGCTCACCCGGCAGCACCGGCACCACCGGCTCCAGCAGCCCGGGCAGCGGGGGCGGGCCCGCCGAAGCGCGCGGAACCAGCACCGGCGGGCCCGGTGGGGGAGCCGACGGGCGCATCAACATCAACACCGCCACCGCTCAGGAGCTGCAGGAACTGCCCGGAGTGGGCCCGTCCATCGCCCAGCGCATCATCGAGTTCCGGGACGCGAACGGCCCGTTCCCCAGCGTCGACTCCCTCACCGAGGTGAGCGGAATCGGCCCGGCCACGCTGGAGAAGCTGCGTGACTCCGCGACAGTCTGACCGACCTGGGCGACGCACCCTCAGAGCCGGCGACGCCGCCTCTGGTGAACGCCCCGCCCGAGGCTCGCTGGGCGGCGATCCGGCCGCGCCGATGCCGCCGGATCGCCGGGTCCGCAGCCGGCTCGTCCCAGCCGCCGTCATCCTGTGGGCGGCAGCGATCACCGGTGTGCTGTCCGGTCTGGAGAGCGGCCGCGCCGTCCTCGCCGGGGGCCTGCTGGTGGCGCTGGGGACCGCGATCATCACTCGGCGGCACCGTCGCCTCGAGGACGACCGCGTCGACCCGCCATCCCCGGCACGGACCCACCTCACAGCGACCGCTGTCGTGACTGCGGTGGTCCTGTGCATCACGGGGCCGGTGCAGCTGCTGCGCACCGACGCGCAGGAGCAACAGCTCGTGCCGCTGGACCGTGCTGTCGCGGCCCGCACGGACCCGTCGGCCCCCGACCTGATGATGACGATCGACCTGCGCATCCGCACCCCACCGGCTCTCATCCGGGCGCAGAGGCGCACCGACAACAGCGGGGAAACCGAGCTCAGCACTGCCGGAGACCGCGTCACCGCGCATGCGGACCCCGTTGAGCGGTCAGCACGCCTCGGCCGCGACCGGGTCGAGCTGCCGGACCACACTCGCGTGATCGTCGCGCTCGACTCCTCGACCCGCGGGGACGCACGGCTGCTGCCAGGGGACCAGGTGCAGGTGCGCGGCCGCATCGACCGGCGCGGCACCACCGTGTTCATCGACGCCGCCGAGATCCGCCCCGCCCACGGCCTCGACCTGACGGGCCCGTGGAGACCGGCTCAGCTGCGCGGACGGCTCCACCAGCATCTGCAGGCCGCCACGTCCGTCCTGCCCGCCGATCGCGCCGCCCTGGTGCGCGGCATGGCCATCGGCGACACCACCGGCATGAGCGAGGAGCTGGATGAGGCGATGAAGATCTCCGGGCTCACCCATCTGGTGGCGGCATCGGGCGCGAACATCGCCCTCGCGTGCGCCTGCGCGGCGATCCCGCTGCTGCTGCTCGGAGTGCGGCGCCGGATCCGAGTGCTGATGTCCATCGCGTCCGCGGTGGGATACCTGCTGATCGTCGGTCCCGAACCGAGTCTGCTGAGGGCGTTCGCGATGGTGCTGCCGCTGCTGGTCGCGCGGTTCATCGGCATCCGCACCAGCGCCCTCAACGCCCTCTGTCTGACCGTCATCACCTACAGCGCGCTGTGGCCGCCCCTCGCGGCGTCTGTCGGCTTCATCCTGTCCGCCGCAGCCACCGGCGCGATCCTCACCCTCGCGCGGCCCACCGCCGCCGTGATCCGTGAACTGACCGCTGACCGGGTGCCGGAGATCATCGCGCTGGCCGTCGCTGTGCCGCTCGTTGCGCAGGCGGCGTGCACACCGGTGCTGATCCTCCTGCGCCCCGAAGTGTCCCTCTGGGCGGTTCCCGCGAACATGGCCGCGGAGATCGTCGTCGCCCCCACCACCGTCGTCGCGTTCCTCGCTCTCACGGTCGCTCTGGTGAGCCCCGGCGTCGCGGCTCCGATGCTGCAGGTCGCCGGCTGGGGAGCCGAAGCCGTCATTCAGATCGCCGAGTGGAGCCGAATCCTGCCCGGCGCGCAGATCCCCGTACCCGACGGGGCGCGCGGCGCCCTCCTCGCCGCGGTGGTGCTCACCGGGGTGCTCGCCCTGACGTGGCAGCGGCACCGGCCCGCCGCGTGGGCGCTCGCCGCCTGCCTCGTCCTCATCGCCGCCGGGCCCGGCATCGTGCAATCTGCGAGCATTCGGTTCGCGCCACCGGCGTGGACGATGGCGCTGTGCGACGTCGGTCAGGGCGACGCCCTGCTGACTCGAATGGCGCCGGATCCGTCGGCACCCGTGGTGCTGATCGACACCGGGCCCGACCCGCAGGCGCTCACCGGCTGCCTCGATGCGCTCGGTGTGGACCGCATCGACCTGGTGGTCCTCACCCACCCCCACGCCGATCACACCGGCGGCCTGCCTGCGCTGACGGGGGAGCGGGCTCCGTCGGCGGCCTGGGTGTGTCCCCTGGACACCTCCACACCCCCGCATCTGCCCGCCACCACGAACGTCCGCACCGCGGTGCGGGGCGACGCCCTGACGCTCGGGCAGGGCCGCCTGGACGTCCTCTGGCCGACGGATGCCGACACCATCACCAGCGTCGCCGCCCGCGAGAGCTCCTCCGGCGAGCAGGCGGAGGCCAACGACTGTTCCGTCACCGTCGCCCTCACGTGGGCCGACGGAGCCCGGCTCGTCGCCCTCGGCGATCTCGAACCGGCGGCCCAGGCCGCCCTGGCGGAGCTCGGCGCAGGGCATGCCGACGTCGTGAAGGTGGCGCATCACGGGTCCCGCCGCCAGGACGACGCCCTGTACCGTCAGCTCGCACCGTCGCTGGCGGTGATCGGAGTGGGGGAGGACAACACGTTCGGCCACCCCCACCCGGATGCGCTGAGGCTGATCAGCGATCGCGGCGCGACCATCGTGCGCAGTGACCTGCACGGCCTCACACTCATCAGCAGCGACGGCGGCGGCGCGTGGCGTGTGCACCCCCAGCGCTCTGATCTAGACTCGGTCCGGTCAACAGGGAGGTTCCATGGCCCAGGTGGAATGGCACAGCGTCGCACCCGCCCCGGTGGTGCTGCTGACAGGCAGAGAACCGCTGCTGCTGCAGCGGGCCGCTGACCGCCTCCGCACACTCGTCCGGGAGAAGGACCCCGAGGTCGAAATCCACGACCTGCAGGCCGGCGACACCACGCCCGGTGAACTGCGGCAGGTCACCGCACCGTCCCTATTCGGCGACGCCCGCCTCGTCCTCATCGACAACCTCGGCCGCGCCAACGACCAGCTGCTCGACGCGCTCATCGACTACGTGCAGCAGCCCGAGGACGGCGTCACCCTCGTGCTGCGCCACGGCGGGGAGCAGCGCGGCAAGAAGCTCCTGGACACCATCAGGAAGTCCGGTGCTCCCTGGGTGAAGGCCGACCCGATCAAGAAGCTGAACGACAAGCACGCGTTCACACTCTCCGAGTTCTCCCGTGCCCGCCGGCGCATCGCCACCGACGCCGTCCACGCCCTCGTTGACGCCTTCGGCTCCGACCTCGCAGAGCTCGCCGCCACCTGTCAGCAGCTGCTGTCCGATACACAGCCGGAACCGAAGGAGGAGGCAGGCCCGATCACCCTGCGCGACGTCGAGGCGCTCACCGCCGGGCGGGTGGAGACCACCGCGTTCGCCGTGGCCGATGCCGCGATCGGCGGCAAGGAGCGCGAAGCCCTCGCCCTGCTGCGCCACGCGGAGCTCGCCGGTGTGGATCCCGTGCCGCTCGTCGCGAGCTTCGCCCGCAAACTGCGGGATGTGGCCAGGGCGGCGGCGCCGGGTGCCACCGCGCAGTCCGTCGGCATGCCCGATTGGCTGTTCCGCAATCAGGCCCGGGAGGCCCGCCAATGGACCGACCGCGGACTCGCCGCCGCGATCCAGGCCGTCGCCTCCGCCGACCACGGTGTGAAGGGCAACGAACGCGACCCCCACTGGACCGTGCAGCGCATGGTCATCAGCATCTGCCGCGCCCGCCGCATCCGCTGACCTCTCACTGAAGGAGACTCATGAAGCACCGATTCACCGCTTGGCAGATCTTCGTGATCGTGTGGGCGGCCCTGTTCATCCTGCTGGTTCTGATCGGCGTGGTCCTCAAGGGCCCGGACCTGCTGCGCACCACGTTCTCCGACCCGAACGCCGCCGCGCACAGTGCAGCGAGCATCGCCGCGCCGCTGAGGGCATGACGAAGCGGCCGCACCCCCTCGGGATGCGGCCGCTTTCCGAGCCTGTGTCAGGCGATGATCACTTCTTGAGCGATGCGACCAGCGCAGCGAGACCGGACTTGCGGTTCGCGCTCTGGTTCTTGTGGATGACGCCCTTGGACGCTGCCTTGTCCAGCTTGCGCGAAGCGTCGCGCAGTGCGGCAGCAGCTGCGTCGGCGTCACCATTGGCGACCGCAGCGCGCACCTTGCGCGTGTAGGTCTTCAGCTCGCTCTTGACGGCGCGGTTGCGCGCGCGAGCCTTCTCGTTGGTGCGGTTGCGCTTGATCTGGGACTTGATGTTTGCCACGTGGAGCCTTCTCTGTTGTCTATAAGGTGAAGCGCCGCTTCAGCGGAGGGTGCGGTTCGGACGGGGACGGGCGGTGGGGATTCGCCTGGAGACGTCCGCGCCGCACTGCGGAAGCGGATAACACGATCCCCGTTCAGCGAAAAGGCCTCCCGGACACGGATGGGCGGCCCGCCACCGACAGCGGATCGGTATGTTCACACATACTCGACCGACCTTACCAGCGAGCCGTCGCGCAGGGAACCGCCCTCCCCTCACCAACCGTACTGATCACGTATGGCTTTGCTCACCCGGGTGAACACGGCCTCGCCCACACGGCCGCCCTCTCGGCGCACCGTGCTGGTGCGCAGCTGGATCAATCGGTCCACCCGCACCTCGGACGGCCGACCCTTCGCATCCCACTGGCCGGAGCCGATGTCCACCCATCGGTTGCCGTGCTCGTCCACATGGTCGCCGGCGCCGCGGTCCCGCGAAGTGAGCATCAGGCAGGTGAGGACATCGCCGTCGACCTCCAGCACCAGGACGGGGCGGTCCTTGCCCTGCGTTGGGTCCTCCTCGAACGGGACCCACCCCCACACCACCTCACCCGGGTCGGGGGAGCCATCGGCCCGGGGTGCATAGGTCAGGCGCAGCGGGCGGGAGCCGTCGCGGTCAGGCAGTGGCGTGCCGAGCGTCTGCTGCTCGGCCTGGGCGCGGCCGGTCCGCTCCGCCGCGGGAGCCCCCGAATGGGCCGGGGCAGGTGCGGCCGAGCCTCGGCGGCGCTGGAGTTCGCGGATGCCGCGGCGTCCCAGGGAGAACGCGGTGCGCTGCACCATCGGATTGCGGGCTGCGCGCAGCAGCGATGAGAACAGTGACATGACTGGAACGCTAGCAGCGGCGCCTGGTGAGACGGAGCGCTCAGATGATGCTGGGGCCGGTGCACTCGTGAGACGATGGTGCGCGACTGCACCCCCAGGGCGCCCCCGCGCATCCGACGCGGGCCGTGAGCGCCCGGTGCACCAGGTATTCGACGAGAGGAATCAGTTCGTGGCGATGGACGTGTCCCCGCAGGAACAGGCGAAGATCAGACCGGCCCACACGCAGGTGGACCGGATCCGCAACTTCTGCATCATCGCGCACATCGACCACGGCAAGTCCACCCTCGCCGACCGCATGCTCGGCCTCACCGGTGTGGTTGAGGACCGCCTCATGCGCGCCCAGTACCTGGACCGCATGGACATCGAGCGCGAACGCGGCATCACCGTGAAGAGCCAGGCCGTGCGCATGCCCTGGTCGGTGGACGGTGAGGCGTACGCCCTCAACATGATCGACACCCCCGGCCACGTGGACTTCACCTACGAGGTCTCCCGCTCCCTCGCCGCCTGCGAGGGCGCCATCCTGCTGGTGGACGCCGCTCAGGGCATCGAAGCGCAGACCCTCGCCAACCTGTACCTGGCGATGGAGAACGACCTGACGATCATCCCCGTGCTCAACAAGATCGACCTGCCCGCCGCCGATCCCGACAAGTACGCGGCGGAGATCGGCCAGCTGGTCGGCGTCGACCCGAGCGAGGTGCTGCGTGTCTCCGGCAAGACCGGTCTCGGCGTGGAGGAGCTGCTGGACCACGTGGTCCGCACCATCCCCGCCCCGGAGGGCGACCCGGACGCTCCCTGCCGCGCAATGATCTTCGACTCCGTGTACGACACGTACCGCGGCGTCGTCACCTACGTCCGCATCAAGGACGGTCGTCTCACCCCGCGTGAGCGCATCCAGATGATGTCCACCCTTGCCAGTCATGAACTGCAGGAGATCGGCACCATCTCACCGGAGCCGAACCCGTCGGAGGGCCTCGGTGTGGGTGAAGTGGGCTACCTGATCACGGGGGTGAAGGACGTCCGCCAGTCCAAGGTCGGTGACACCGTCACCACGCTGCACCACGGCGCAGAAGAACCGCTGGCCGGCTACGAGGAGCCGAAGCCGATGGTGTTCTCCGGCCTGTTCCCGATCGACGGCTCCGACTACCCGAACCTGCGCGACGCCCTGGAGAAGCTCAAGCTCAACGATGCCGCCCTGAACTACGAACCGGAGACCTCGACCGCGCTCGGCTTCGGCTTCCGCGTGGGCTTCCTCGGCCTGCTGCATCTGGAGATCGTCCGTGAGCGCCTCGAGCGGGAGTTCAACCTCGACCTGATCTCGACCGCCCCGTCGGTGATCTACGACGTCCGCATGGAGGACGGCACCGAGGTGCGCGTGCTGAACCCGTCGGACTTCCCCGAAGGCAAGGTCAACGAGATCCGTGAGCCGGTCGCGGTCTCCACCATTCTGGTGCCGTCGGAGTTCGTGGGCGCCACGATGGAGCTGTGCCAGTCGAAGCGGGGCCAGATGCAGGGCATGGACTACCTTTCCGAGGACCGCGTGGAGCTGCGCTATTCGCTGCCGCTGGCGGAGATTGTGTTCGACTTCTTCGACCAGTTGAAGTCCCGCACCAAGGGGTACGCCTCCCTCGACTACGATGTCCGCGGTGACCAGGCCTCCGACCTCGTCAAAGTCGACATGCTGCTGCAGGGCGACCCGGTCGATGCGTTCAGTGCGATCGTGCACCGAGACAAGGCGTATCACTACGGCGTGGAGATGGCTGGGAAGCTGAAGGAGCTGATCCCTCGCCAGCAGTTCGAGGTGCCGATCCAGGCTGCGATCGGGTCCCGCATCATCGCGCGTGAGAACATCCGCGCGATCCGCAAGGACGTCCTGTCCAAGTGCTACGGCGGCGACATCTCCCGTAAGCGCAAACTGCTGGAGAAGCAGAAGGAGGGCAAGAAGCGCATGAAGAACATCGGCAACGTCGAGGTTCCGCAGGAGGCGTTCATCGCGGCGCTCTCCAATGATGGCAGCAGCACGAACAGCGATGGCAAGCGCAAGTGACCCCGCGGGGCGGACACGACAGAACGTCGGCCACTCACCACTAGGAGATCCGATGCCCGAGCAGCCCACGTTCCCCGAAGCCGCCGGCCCACCGGCCCCCGATGAGCTGATCGGGATCTGGGAGCTGCGCGGTCTTGTGGAGGACAAGGAGTGCAACCGCTTCGAGATCGAGGACAGCGAGACGTTCCGCTCCCGCCGGTCGACGTGGCTGATCCCTCCGCTCGAGGAGATTCCCGTGAAGCGCTTCCGCCGCGCTCAGGGCCTTGCGATGCTCATCACCGAGGAGAACGGTGAGATCCGCGCCCGGGAGGTCTCCGACGCCTCCGAGGTCCCGTGGATCGACGAGGAGGGCACGGGGCCCGCGAAGGTGCCCGAGCCGTACGAATCCCGGCTGCTCACCACCCGCGGTGCCGACGGGACGTCGCGACAGTTCCTCATCCCCCTCGCCGAGGCCGACGGGGCGCGCACGCCGATCCGTGAAGGCGCCTCCGGCAGTGAGAGCTGCGATGCCCTCACGCTGCTGGATGACGGCCGGCTCGTGCGCACGCAGGCGAACTGGGTGGACGACGCCTACGGGTTCCGCCACCATCTGATGTTCGAGCGCGTTCAGCAGCAGGAGACCGAGCACCGCCGCAACCTCCGGGCGATCCCGAGGCCCGCCCCGTCGGCCGGGCGACCGGTGCCGGACCTGCTGCCGCCCGAGATCCGCGCACGGGTGATCAGCGCGCTGTCCGAGGCGATGGCGCGCTGCACCGTGCCGCTCGCCGGTGCGGGCGCGGTCTGCTTCGTGGAGCTCAACCGCGGCAGCACCAGCACGACGAAGGACGTGACGGTCTATGCGGCGGACGGTCGACGCGTCCAGCTGTCCCCGGAGATGGATCAGATTCTGCGCAAGGGCGTGCACCGGAACGTGCTCCGCGCCATGACAGATTCCCTCAAGGAGTCCCACCTCGAGGAGGGGCTCGCCGATCACCACGGCACACGGGTCTACGGCGTGTTCTTCGGCCTGGAGCCCGGGGCCGATGAGCTCACCATCAGGCTGTACAGTGGTGAAGCCGGCTGGGGCCTGCGGCACGGCCGTGGCATTCCGAATCTCGAATACCTCAAGCAGGTCCTTCCCGCCCTCGCAGCCGTCGACCCGCTGCCGGACTTCTATGACTGCGTCTCCATGATCGGACCGGGCTCGGCGAATCCGCTGCCGTTGCCCGTCGAGGAGCAGGAGCAGCTGCGCCGCGCCCTCGCACCCGCCGCCCAGAAGGCACCGCACGCCCTCATGCTCCATGTGCACTGGCAGGTGCGGAAGAAGCCGCTGCGTTCGAGCGAGGACTGGCTGTTCCTGCACCTCCTCGGCGTCTCAACGAACGGGACGGTTCTGCGCTGGACCACCCGCCGCGGCGAGCCCAGCATCCCGGAGGAGCTCGTGACCGGCGGTGCCGACGCCTTCCAGGCGATCATCGAGCGCTCCCTGCAGCACACTGGCACAGCATCGCAGGACCCGAAGGAGCGCGGCCCCGGCGCGGGACACATCATCCACCGCCTCAGCACGGGGGAGACCACGGCGCTCGTCTACGACGCGCACGACGCCCCCCACGTGACGGAGCTGAAGGACCTCACCGAGACCGTGGCCCGGTCCACCATCCCCGCCTGGATCGCCGACGGGGACGTCCCGCACGATGACCCGTTCGCAGCCCTCGACCTCGGCGGCAGCACCTCGAGCTCAGCCCCGCGCACCCTGTCCCTGCCCGACACCACCCCGGGAGAGCGATGACCGCGACCCCAATTGCCGGAACCCTCGCTGCCGTGTGCCTGCCGCGCGAGCTCTTCGCCGTCACCACACGCGGCCGTCTGATCAGCGGCATCGCCAAGGAGCCCGTTGAAGGCCCCGTTGAGGTCCTCTCCCAGGGGATCTGGGGCGACGTTCAGGGCGACCGCCAGCACCACGGCGGCACGTTCAAAGCCGTCTACGCCTACGCGCGAGAGCAGCGCGAAGCGCTCGCGGAGAGCCTCGGCAGAGAGTTCCCCGACGGCTTCTTCGGCGAGAACCTCGTCACCACCGGCATCGACACCGACGGCGCCGTGATCGGGGAGCGCTGGCGCATCGGCACGACCGTGCTCGAGGCCAGCTGCGTGCGCACCCCGTGCGCCACGCTCGCCGAGCGGACGGGCGATCCGCGCTTCGGCCGCCGCTTCACCGACCACGGCATGCCGGGCGCCTACTTCCGCGTCATCGAGGAGGGCGAGATACTGGCGCGGCAGGACATCGAGGTGATCAGCAGGCCGGACCACGGCGTCACGCTCCGCGACGCCTTCCGCGGCCTCACCGCAGACCAGGCCTCGGCCCTGCTCGACTGGTCCGAGGAGAGCGCCACTGTCCTGTACAGCTCGCTTGTGAAGTCCGCGCAGCGGACGCTCGCCAAGGCTGGCCTCGAGCACTTCCATCCCGCCCGGCTCAGCTCCGACGGCCGGGGGATCTGACGTGAGCACCCGCCCCACGCCGCCATCGGCGGCCGCCGGCCTGTCCGTCTACATTCACATTCCGTTCTGCGCCGTGCGCTGCGGCTACTGCGACTTCAACACCTACACCGCCACTGAACTCGGCGGGGGCGGCTCCCAGCGGGAGTACCCCGACAACGCCTGCCGCGAAATGGACCTCGTCCTCGCGGACGACCGCGCCGCCGGCTACGACTACGAGGCGATCTCCACCGTGTTCTTCGGCGGCGGCACCCCCACCCTCCTGCCGGCGGATGACCAGGCGCGCATGCTGGAGCACCTCACCTCCCTGATCCCACTCGCGGACGGGGCGGAGGTGACCACGGAGGCGAACCCGGACTCGGTGAGCCGCGCCTCCATCGCCCGTCTCGCCGACGCCGGCGTCACGCGTATGTCGTTCGGGATGCAGTCCGCGGTGCCGAGCGTTCTGCGCACCCTGGACCGCACACACGACCCGGAACGAGTGCCGCAGGCGGTCCAGTGGGCGCGCGACGCGGGTCTGCAGGTGTCCCTCGACATGATCTACGGGACGCCGGGGGAGCGGATCGAGGACGTCGCCGCCACGGTTGACGCGATCACCGCGATGAGCCCCGACCATGTCAGCGCGTATTCGCTGATCGTGGAGGGGAACACGAAGATGGCGCGGCAGCTGCGCCGCGGGGAGCTCGAGACCCCGGACCCGGACTTCATGGCGGACGCCTACGAACTGATTGCGGATCGCCTGGAGGCCGACGGGTTCTCCTGGTACGAAGTGTCGAACTTCTCCCGCTCCCACGACACCCGCTGCGAGCACAACATCGCCTATTGGCGCGGCGCCGACTGGTGGGGGATCGGCCCCGGCGCCCACCGCCACCGCAACGGCCTGCGCTCCTGGAACGTCAAGCATCCCTCCCGCTACGCGGCGATGCTCGCCGACGCCTCACTGCCGGTGCAGGGGTCGGAGACCGTCGGCCGGGAGGACCGGGAGGTGGAGCGGCTGATGCTGGAGCTGCGCCTCGCTGACGGCCTCGCCATGGACTCCCTCGACCTGCTCGGCACGGACCACGCCCGTGAACAGATCGACAAGCACATCCGGCTCGGCACGCTCGATGCGGCCGCGCGGGAGGCGGGCGTTCTGCGCGTCACCGATGAGGGCCGCCTGCTGGCCGACGGAGTCGTCCGCGACATCGTCTCCTGACCCCGTCGGCCCCCGCAGCGCGGCGGCGATGTGGGGCGGAGACCGTCCGGTTCAGTGCCAGATGGAGATGAACCCGCGGCCGAGGACCGCGAAGGTGATGCCGGCTGCGAGCAGGCACGCCCCGGCGATGACCAGCAGCGTGATGCCGAGAGTGGACAGCCCGGCCGCGGTCGCGAGGAACGCGATGGACAGGTCCCCGATCATCGGCAGGGATGCGATGAGGAACAGGGCGCCGCTCGCGGCGATGACCGCGAGGAACCCGATGACCCGCAGCATCGGCGGGTGGTTGCGCTTCGCGGCCGTCAGCGACCAGATGATCGTGGCGAGCACAGAGATCGCCACGAACGCCCCCACGAACGTGACGTTGATGGTCATGCTGCCCGCCGCGGGCTCCGCATTGATCCGGGAGTAGATCTGATCCAGGGGCATGCCCGGGACGATCCGGGTCGGGTTGAGCGCGAGGATGTCCCAGGCGCCGAGGGCGGCGAAGACGACGGTGGTGAGGATGCCCAGGGCAGTGATCAGCCCCGTGTGAGATCTGTGCATACTGACCATGCTAAGCGGTCAGTCGCCTTCTGCGGTCACCCAATCGATCAGTTCTTCGATCCGGCCGCTCAGAGTCGGCTCCACATCCGCGTAGGACCGCACCTGCTGCAGGATCCGCTGCCAGCCGAGCCCCACGTCCTCCTTCGTGGCATGCGGCCAGCCGAGAGCCGCCAGCGACCCCTGCTTGATGTCCGTGCCCTTGGGAACATGCGGCCATTCGCGCAGGCCCACCCGCTCCGGCTTCACCGCCTGCCAGACGTCCACGTACGGGTGGCCGAGGATCAGCACGTGCTCCCGCGCACCGGGCAGGCGCATCACCTCCTCGGCGATCCGCGTCTCCTTCGACCCGGCGACGAGGTGGTCCACCAGGATCCCGAGCTTCTGCCCGGGACCCGGGCCGAACGCCCGCACCCGCTCGGCGAGGTTGTCAGCGCCGTCCAGCATCTCCACGACCACACCCTCGATCCGCAGGTCATGCCCCCACACCTTCTGCACCAGCTCGGCGTCATGCCGGCCCTCCACCCAGATGCGGGACCCGCGCGCCACCCGCGCCTTCGCGCCCTTCACGTACACGGAGCCGGAGGCGCTGCGCAGACGCTGCCCGGAGCCGCCGGGGGCCGACGGGGTCTGGGCGCGGCGCTGGGGCGGCGTCAGCGTGACGGGCCGACCGTCGATGAGGAACCCGGGGCCGAGGGTGAAGGAGCGCAGCCGGCCGTGCCGGTCCTCCAGCTCGACCACATGAGCGCCGGCGGTCTTCTCCACGCGCGTGATCGCACCCACCCAGCCGGTGGAGGCGTCCTCGACCACGAGGCCGCGCTCGGCGGGCACAGGGGCGGAGGCGGGGCGACGCGGCCGGTGCGGCTGTGCGGTGCCGGCGAGGATGTCGGATCCGTAGCGGTCGAAGGTCATGCGGTGACCGTAGCAAAGCACCGGGCCGACCCCTCAGTGCGGCGCGCCCCGCGCCCGGGCCTGTTCGCTCACAGGGGAGCAGGGGGCCTTGGGGAGGCGCGGCCCTGCCCGATAGGCTGGCACTCGCGCACGCACAGTGCTAAACGGATTGCAGGCAGGACCAGACCAGGAGGGACGCAGTGGACGACCGCAAACTGCACATCCTCGGCGCCATCGTCGAGGACTTCGTCGCCACCCGCGAACCCGTCGGTTCCAAGTCCCTCCTCGAACGGCACGAGCTCGGCGTCTCCGCCGCCACCGTCCGCAACGACATGTCCGTGCTGGAGGATGAGGGCCTCATCACGCAGCCGCACACGTCTGCGGGCCGCATCCCCACCGACAAGGGCTACCGCGTGTTCGTGGACCACGTGGCGCAGGTGAAGCCGCTGTCCGCCCCGGAGAAGCGCGCCATCCGCGCGTTCTTCGACGGCGCCCACGACCTCGACGACCTCCTCACCCGCACGGTCCGCCTCCTCGCCCAGCTCACCCAGCAGGTCGCTGTGGTGCAGTACCCCGCGATCCGGCAGGCGCATGTGCGGCACGTGGAACTGGTGAAGGTGGCCGACACCCTGCTGACCGTCGTGCTCATCACCGACGCCGGCCGCGTGGACCAGCAGACCATCACCCTGGAGCACCCGGCGAGCGCCGAGGAGTACATGGCGCTGCGCGAACGCATCAACCGCGTCTGCATCGGCCGCTCCGTCCTGGACATCCCCTCCTCCTTCGACGACCTCATCGCCTCCCTCCACCCGAGCGAGCAGGACTCCGCCCGGGAGGTCATCGCCTCCCTGACGGAGCTGCTGGACGAACGCCGCGAGGAGAGGGTCGTCATGGCCGGCACCGCGAACCTCGCTCGGGCCGCCCAGCAGGCCGCGGACGTGGAGCCGATGCTGGATGTGCTGGAGGAGAACCTGGTGCTGCTGCGGCTGCTGTCCGCGATGCGCGCCAGCCCCGGCCACGTGGATGTGCTCATCGGTGAGGAGCTCTCCAATGAGGCGCTGTCCCGGGCGGCGCTCGTGGGCACCGCCTACAGCGGCCTCGGGCAGAACGACGCCCCCAGCCGCATCGCAATCCTCGGCCCCAGCCGCATGGACTACGTCACCGGCATTTCGTCCGTCTCCGCCGTCGCCGCCTACATTTCGCGCTTCCTGCGCTGATCCGGCCCCGGCACCGGACGCCCCCGACCATCACACTGCACAGAATCGACAGGACAGGAATCAGTGAACGAGGACTTCTACGAACTGCTCGGCGTCTCCCGCGACGCATCCGCGGACGACATCAAGCGCGCCTACCGCAAGGCGGCGCGCAAGCTCCACCCGGATGTGAATCCCAGTGAGGACGCCGCGGATCAGATGAAGAAGGTCTCCCAGGCGTACGAGACGCTGTCCAACCCGGAGAAGCGCCGCATGTACGACATGGGCGGCGGAACCGGCGGCTTCGGTGGTTTCGGCGGCGGTGGAGCCTCGTTCGACTTCTCCGACATCTTCGACATGTTCACCGGCGGCCAGGGCCGCGCCCAGGGCCCGATCCCGCGTCAGCGCCGCGGCAACGACATCCTGCGCCGCGTGGCGGTCTCCCTCGACGACATCGTGTTCGGCTCCGAAGCCGAGGTCGACTTCCGCACCGCGGTGGCCTGCACCCGCTGCAGCGGCTCCTGCTGCGAACCCGGGACCAGTCCCAGCCGCTGCTCCACCTGCTCCGGCACCGGCCACGTGCAGCGCGTCACCCAGTCGCTGCTCGGCCAGATGGTGCAGATGGCTCCGTGCTCCGTGTGCCACGGCCACGGCGACGTCATCGAGAACCCCTGCACGGAGTGCTCCGGCCACGGCCGGGTCCAGCAGAAGCGCACCATCACGGTGACGATCCCGTCGGGCCTGGAGAACGGCACCCGCATCCAGCTGCGCGGCGAAGGCGAAGTCGGCGAGGCCGCCGGCCCCTCCGGCGACCTGTTCGTGGAGATCGCCATCGAGGATCACGACACCTTCCACCGCGACGGCACGAACCTCATCGCCCGCATCACCGTGTCCATGGTGGCGGCTGCCCTCGGCACCACCATCACCCTGCCCACGTTCGACGGCGACAAGGAGGTGCAGATCCGCCCGGGCACGCAGCCCGGTGAGATCATCACCCTCGACGGCTTCGGCATCACCCAGTTCCGCTCCGACAAGCGCGGCGACATCCACCTGGATGTCGACGTGGAGATCCCCACGAAGCTGTCCCGCGAGCAGCAGGACCTGCTGCGGCAGTTCGCCGACGCCCGCGACGAACCGGACGTGGCCGAGGCGCCCCGCAATGCCGCGAACGAGCCCCGAACTGCCGGGCGCAAGTCCCGGTTCTCCAAGCTCCGCGACCGTCTCCGCGACCTGTGACCGCGCTCAGCTTCCTGCTGCCGGACGGCGCCCTGGAGGGGCACCGTGCCGGCGACTCGATCACGGTGGACGGCGATGAGGGCCGCCACGGCGCCGCCGTGGTGCGTCTGCGCGCGGGGGAGGACGTGCTGCTGACCGACCCCGTCGGCCGGCAGGCGGCGGCGCGCGTCACCGCCACCACGAAGACCCGCTTCACCGCGGAGCTCACCGCTGAACCCGCCGATGCCCCGGCGCCGCGCCCCCGGATCACCCTGGTGCAGGCGCTCGCCAAGGGCGGCCGAGACGAGAGCGCGGTGGAGAGCAGCGTCGAACTGGGCGCCGACGCCGTCCTCGCATGGCAGGCGGGCCGCTCCATCGTCCGCTGGCAGGGCGCGAAGAAGGTCAAGGGCGTCGCCAAATGGGAGGCGACGGTGCGCGCCGCCGTCAAACAGTCCCGCCGCCCCATCCTCCCGCGTGTGGAGGGCGTGGTCACCACCGCCGAACTCGCGGAGCGGATCCGGGAGGGGGAGGCCGACGGGTGCCGCGCGATCGTTCTGCACGAAGCCGAACAGCGTCCCCTCACCACCATCACCGACGCCCTCGCCGATGCCCGCGACATCCTCATCGTGGTGGGCCCCGAAGGCGGCATCAGCAGCGAGGAGCTCGACCAGCTGCAGGCCGCCGGTGCCCTCAGCTGCGTGCTCGGCACCAGCGTGCTGCGCGCATCCACCGCCGGGCCGGCCGCGATCGCGGTGCTGTCCGCCGCTCTCGGCCGCTGGTGAGGGCCCGCCGCGGTCCCAGGTGGGGTGCTCCGTCCTCGGACGGTGGTGCAGGAGCGCCCCGTAGGATGGATGCATGACTGATCACGACTGCGTGTTCTGCCGCATCATCGCCGGCGACATCCCCTCCGACCGCGTCTACGAGGACGAGGACGTCATCGCGTTCAAGGACCTGAACCCCGCCGCGCCCGTGCACGTGCTCGTGGTGCCGCGCAAGCACGTGCCGAACGTGGTGGCGCTGTCCGCTGAGCCGGCGCTGCTCGCCGCTGTCGCCTCCGCTGCCGGCACGGTCGCGCAGCAGGAGGCGAACGGTGATTTCCGGTTCCTTTTCAACACCGGTGAGACCGCCGGCCAGACCGTCTTCCACGTGCACGGTCACGTCCTCGCCGGCACCGACATGAGCGAAGGAGAGCTCTGAGCTTGTCATCCGCTGACACCGACCCCGACATCCGGTCCTGGGACATCGCGATCCCCGACCACCTCAACCCCGTGGCCGTCCTCGGCGCCAACGACCAGGCGCTGAACGTCATCGAGAAGATCCTGCCGGATGTCGACGTCTCCATGCGCGGCCACCGCATCACGGTGCGCGGCCCCGAGCAGGCGATCAGACGAGCGGACGCGATCATGCGGTCCCTGATCGCCGTCGCCGCGAAGGGCGAGGTCGTGAACTCCGAAGCGGTGCACCGCGCCGCCCACATGTACGGCGATGACCGCCGCCGCGAACAGAACGTCTCGGAGGTCCTCTCCCAGACCGTGCTGTCCGCCCGCGGCCGCACCATCCGCCCCAGGACCATCGGGCAGCGCGACTACGTCAACGCGATCGAAGAGAACACGATCGTGTTCGGCATCGGACCCGCCGGCACCGGCAAGACCTACTTGGCGGTGGCGAAGGCGGTGCGGGCGCTGCTGTCGAAGCAGGTCAACCGCATCATCCTGACCCGTCCGGCCGTGGAGGCGGGGGAGAGGCTCGGATTCCTGCCCGGGTCGCTCAACGAGAAGATCGACCCGTACCTGCGGCCCCTGTACGATGCCCTGCACGACATGCTCGACCCGGAGTCCATTCCGAAGCTGATGGGCGCCGGCACGATCGAGGTGGCGCCGCTGGCGTACATGCGCGGCCGTACCCTCAACGACGCGTTCATCATCCTCGATGAAGCGCAGAACACCTCTCCCGAGCAGATGAAGATGTTCCTCACGCGGCTCGGGTTCAACTCCACCATGGTCATCACCGGTGACATCACCCAGGTGGACCTGCCGGGCGGGCACCCGTCGGGCCTGCGGATGGTGGAGAAGGTGCTGAAGAAGGTGGACGACATCGAGTTCTGCCACCTCAGCGCCAAGGACGTGGTGCGCCACCGCCTCGTCTCCGACATCGTCGACGCCTACGCTCAGTGGGACTCAGCCAGCGGGAAGAAGGACCGCCGATGACCATCGAAGTGAACAACGAGACCACGCACCGGCTGAACGAACGGGAGTTCACCGACCTCGCCCGGTACGTGTTCGAGCAGATGTTCCTCCACCCGGCGACCGAACTGTCCATCCTGTTCGTGGATGAGGACGCGATGGAGGACCTGCACAAGCGGTGGATGGACCTCGACGGACCGACCGACGTCATGAGCTTCCCGATGGACGAGCTGCGCGAGGGCAGCGAGGACCAGCTCGCACCCGAGGGCCTGCTCGGTGACATCGTCATCTGCCCGACGGTCGCCGCGAAGCAGGCCCGCATCGCCGGGCACTCACCCGAGGAGGAGATGCTGCTGCTGACCACCCACGGCATCCTCCACCTTCTCGGCTACGACCATGTGGAGCCGGAGGAGGAGCGCGTTATGTTCACCCTGCAGCGCAAGCTCCTGCTCACCTTCCTGGCCTCCCGCGGCGGCAGTGCCCACATCACCGACACGGGCGGCCGCGCGTGATCCTCGTGCTGATCGGCGTCCTCGCGGCTCTGGCCGTGGTGGTCGCCACCCTGATCGCGGCCTGTGAGGCCGCCATGATGTCCGCATCCAAGCATTCGCTGGAGCGGGCGCTCGAGGAGAAGTCGGAGAAGAAGCGCGAGAGTGTCCTGCACCTGCACCAGGACGCGCACACCACCCTGTCCACCCTTGCGCTCGGGCGAGTGCTCGCGGAGAGTGCGTACGTCGTCATCATCACCGCGATCCTGTTCGAAACGATCGACGGCCTCTGGACACCGCTGCTGCTCGCCATGGTGATGGCGGGCCTGATCTCGTTCATCGCGTCCTCCGCATCGCCCCGCACCATCGGCCGGCGCAGCCCCGACGCCGTCCTGATCCGCCTCTCCCCGCTGATCCGGACCTGCCGGACGGTGCTCGGTCCGCTGTCCCGCCTGCTGGTGCACATCGCGAACGCCGCCACACCCGGCGGGAAGTACGCCGGCGGGCCGTTCGCGACCGCGGACGAACTGCGGCAGATGGTGGACCGCGCCAGCGAAGGCGAAGAGCTGCAGGACGACGAGCGGGACATGATCCGCGGCGTGTTCGACCTCGGCGACACCCTCATCCGCGAGCTGATGGTGCCGCGCACCGACATGGTCACGATCCAGTCCGACGCCAGCGCCGAGAAGGCGATGCGCCTGTTCGTCCGCTCCGGCTTCTCCCGCATCCCCGTGATCGGTGAGAGCGTCGACGACCTGCTGGGCATGCTGTACTTCAAGGACGTCATGCGGGCGATCCACTCGCCGTGGAACCCGGGCGCTGACCGCCCCGTCACCGACATCATGCGCCAGGTGCGCTTCGTGCCCGAGTTCGTCGGCGCGGACGAGGTCATGAACCAGATGCGCACCAGCCGCGTGCATGTCGCGATCGTGACCGACGAGTACGGCGGCGTCTCCGGCATCGTCACGATCGAGGACATCCTGGAGGAGATCGTCGGCGACATCTCCGATGAGCATGACCGTCATGAAGCGGCCGCCGTGCCGATGTCCGGCGGCGCGTTCCTCGTGCCCGCCCGGGAGAAGCTGTCCGAGGTGGGCGATCTGTTCGACATGGAGATCGACGACGACGACGTCGACACCATCGGCGGGCTCCTCGGCAAGGCCCTCGGCAGGGTCCCGATCGTCGGCTCCGAGGCCGACGCGCACGGTCTGCACATGGTGGCCGAGAAGATCAGCGGCCGCCGCAAGCGCGTCAGCGCCATCGTGGTCTCCCGCGCCCCCCGCGAGGCCGCCCTCACCGGGGAGCTCCCCGTCACCGAAGGAGAGAACGAATGACCGACGTGCACCGCAGCGGCTTCGCCGCCCTCGTGGGCCGACCCAACGTCGGCAAGTCCACCCTCACCAACGCCCTGGTGGGGGAGAAGGTCGCGATCACCTCGGACAAGCCGCAGACCACCCGGCGCGCCATCCGCGGCATCCTCACCACCGAGGACGCCCAGATCATCCTGGTGGACACCCCCGGAGTCCACCGGCCCCGCACGCTGCTGGGGCGCCGGCTCAACGACCTCGTCAACGAAACCCTCACCGATGTCGACGTGGTCGGGTTCTGCATCCCAGCGGACCAGAAGATCGGCCCCGGCGACCGCTACATCGCGCAGGCCCTCGCCGAGATCCGAGCGAACCGATCCCGGCCCGTCATCGTGGTCATCGTGACGAAGGCGGACCTGGTGAGCCGCGACCAGCTCGCCGATCAGCTCGTGGCGGTCTCCCAGTTCATCGACGCCGACGAGATCGTCCCGATCTCCGCGGTGGAGGGAACCCAGATCGACGTGGTCACCCGCGTCATCGCCTCCCACCTGCCGGAGGGCCCCGCCCTCTACCCCGACGGCGTCCTCACCGAGGAGTCGATCGAGGACCGCATCGCCGAACTCGTGCGCGAAGCCGCGCTCGCCGACGTCCGCGACGAACTGCCGCATTCGCTCGCCGCCGTTGTGGAGGAGATCGTCGAGGAGGACCCCGAGGGCGACCCGTTCAAAGAGATGGCGCCGGGGGAGGGCCGGCTGGTGGTGCGCGTGTCCCTGTTCGTGGAGCGGGACTCGCAGAAGGGCATCGTGATCGGCAAGGGCGGTGCTCACCTGAAGAAGGTCGGGACGACCGCTCGCCGGCAGATCCGCAAGCTGATGGGCCGCCCGGTGCACCTGGACATTCGGGTCAAGGTCGCCAAGGACTGGCAGCGGGACCCCAAGCAGCTCGGCCGTCTCGGATTCTGACACGCTGTTCACAGTCAGAGACAGGCGCGTAGACTCGGGGCCATGCTGCTTCTCAACCGCCGTGCGGACCTCCTGCTTATCCGCCGCGACGAGTCCTGACGCCGGGTCCTCGTCGCGGAGGCCCCTCATGCCCGGCGACTGATCACATCGACGTTGAGGACCACACCATGAACGACTCCGCAGCAGCCACCGCCTTCGCCGCCGCCCAGGCCCCGACTGTTCCCGTGACAGGGCAGAGGGGCGGTGCGCCCCAGCAGCCGTCGGCCATGCCGATCCACCGCTACCAGCCGTTCCACGAGCAGATCCGCGTGGACCTGCCGGACCGCACCTGGCCGAACACCATCATCACCCGCGCGCCCCGCTGGTGCGCCGTGGACCTGCGCGACGGCAACCAGGCGCTCATCGACCCGATGAACTCCGAGCGCAAACTGCGCATGTTCGACCTGCTCGTACGGATGGGCTACAAGGAGATCGAGGTCGGGTTCCCGTCGGCCTCCCAGACCGACTACGACTTCGTGCGCACCCTCATCGAAGAGGACCGCATCCCTGACGACGTCACCATCCAGGTGCTCGTCCAGTCCCGTGAGCACCTCATCGAGCGCACCTACCAGGCTCTTGAGGGCGCGAAGCACGCCATCGTCCACCTGTACAACTCCACCTCCATCGTGCAGCGCGACGTGGTGTTCCGCTCCGATGAGGACGGCATCCTCGACATCGCCGTGCAGGGTGCACTGCTGTGCCGCAAGTACGAGGAGACCATCCCGGACACGAAGATCAGCTACCAGTACTCCCCGGAGTCCTTCACCGGCACGGAGCTGGAGTACGCCCTGCGGGTCTGCAACGCCGTGATCGATACGATCAAGCCGACGCCCGAGGACAAGATGATCATCAACCTCCCGGCGACGGTGGAGATGGCGAGCCCGAACGTCTACGCCGACTCCATCGAGTGGATGCACCGCAACCTCGACCGCCGCGACTCCCTGGTGCTCTCCCTGCACCCCCACAACGACCGCGGCACCGCGGTCGCCGCCGCCGAGCTCGGCTACATGGCCGGCGCGGACCGCATCGAAGGATGCCTGTTCGGCAACGGTGAGCGGACCGGCAACGTGGATCTGGTGACCCTCGGCATGAACCTCTTCACCCAGGGCGTGGACCCGCAGATCGACTTCTCGGACATGGATGAGATCCGCCGCACCGTGGAGCACTGCAACCAGATCAACGTGCACGAGCGCACCCCCTACGGCGGCGACCTCGTCTTCACCGCCTTCTCCGGCAGCCACCAGGACGCCATCAAGAAGGGCCTGGAGCGGATGGAGTCCGATGCCGCGAAGGCCGGCAGGAGCGTCGAGGACAGCATCTGGCGCGTCCCCTACCTGCCGGTGGATCCGAAGGACGTGGGCCGCTCCTACGAAGCGGTCATCCGCGTCAACTCCCAGTCCGGCAAGGGCGGGATGGCGTACCTGCTGCGCACCGAGCATGGCCTGGACCTGCCGCGCCGCCTCCAGATCGAGTTCTCCGGGATCGTGCAGCACCTCACCGACTCCGAGGGCGGCGAGGTGTCGCCCGAGGCGCTGTGGGAGGCGTTCCGGGACGAGTACCTGCCGGCGCCGAAGCCCGCTGACCGCTGGGGCCGCTTCAGCTTCCGCGGTATGCACCAGGTGTCCGAAGGCGAAGGCACCGACCGCATCACCGTGGAGATGGTGGTCGACGACCACGTGGAGGAGATCACCGGTCTGGGCAACGGACCCCTGGACGGCTTCGTGAAGGCACTGGACTCCAAGGGCGTGAAGGTGCGCATCCTCGACTACGCGGAGCACGCACTGGCTGAGGGCGATGACTCCCTCGCCGCCGCCTACATCGAAGCCGAGATCGATGAGGCGATCTACTGGGGCGTCGGCATCGACGGCTCCATCACCCGCGCCTCCATGCAGGCCCTGGTCTCGGCGCTGAACCGGGCGGCGAAGATCCGTCGGTGATCTCCCGGCTCATCCGTGATGAAGCGGTCGTGCTGCGCACCCAGCCCCTGGGTGAAGCCGACCGCATCATCACGCTGCTGACCCGACGGCACGGCAAGGTGCGGGCGTCGGCGCGGGGCGTGCGGCGCACGGCCTCCCGCTTCGGCGCCCGCCTCGAACCGTTCCAGCGGGTCGATCTGCAGCTGCGCCGCGGTCGCAGTCTGGACGTCATCGCCCAGGCCGTCACCATCACCGGCTACTCCAGCCGCATCGCGGAGGACTACGACCGGTTCACCGCCGCCACGGCCGTAGCGGAGACCGCCGAGCGGCTCAGCGATGAGGGCATCGACTCCTCGAACGACTTCTACCTGCTGGTGCTGTCCGCCCTTGCCGCGATCGCGGACGGCTCCCGGCCGCCGATGCTGCTGCTGGACTCGTTCCTGCTGCGCGCCACCGCCAGCGCCGGCTGGACTCCGCAGCTGCGCACCTGCGCCACCTGCGGGGCCGACGGGCCCCATGTCGCCTATGACGTCGCAGCCGGCGGCGTGGTCTGCTCGGAGTGCCGGCGCCCCGGCGCCGTCGGTGTGCGACCGAGGGTCATCGAGCATATGATCTTCCTGCTCGCCGGGGATTGGGAGAACGTCCTGGACTCCGACGATCGCACCCAGAACCAGGCCGCTGCCCTGATCGCCAGCACTCTGACCTGGCATCTGGAGCGCGGCATCCGCGCCCTGCACTATGTGGAGCGCTACCAGAGAGGACCCCAGTGACCACGAAGCCCCTGCCCGGATCCATCGGCCAGCACCCGTCGGGCGCGCAGCCCCCAGTGATCCCGGCGCGCTTCGTCCCCCAGCACATCGCGGTGGTGATGGACGGCAACGGCCGGTGGGCGAACCACCGCGGTCTGCCCCGCACCGCCGGTCACGAAGCCGGTGAGGCGGCCCTGCTGGATGTGGTCGCCGGCGCGCTGCAGATAGGGGTCACGCACCTGAGCGCGTACGCGTTCTCCACCGAGAACTGGGCGCGCTCCCCGGAGGAGGTGCGGTTCCTGATGGGCTTCTCCCGGTTGGTTCTGCGCCGCCAGCGCGACACCCTCAACGAATGGGGCGTGAGGATTGTCTGGATCGGCCGGCCGCAGCGGCTGTGGCGATCCGTCATCAGCGAGCTGCAGGCCGCTGAGGAGCTGACACGGCACAACACCCGCCTGACGCTGTACATGTGCGTGAACTACGGCGGGCACGCCGAACTGGTGGACGCGGTGCGCCGCATCGCCGAGGAGGCGGCCGACGGGCGCCTGAAGCCGTCACGGATCCGCTCCTCGACCATCGAGTCCCACCTGTACGCGCCCGATATGCCGCCAGTCGACCTGTTCCTTCGGTCCTCGGGGGAGCAGCGCACCTCGAACTTCCTGCTGTGGCAGAGCGCGTACGCGGAGCTGCTGTTCATCGAGGAGATGTGGCCGGATGTGGACCGGGTGGTGCTGTGGCGCGCCATCGAGGAGTACGCGAAGCGCGATCGGCGCTTCGGGGGCGCCGAGGACCGCCCACAACAGGTGAGCGAGGGGCAGGGCCCCGCGTCAGTCAGCGCGGACGGATGAGCTGCCAGTGCCCTGACGGTCGGCCGCCCCAGCCAACGGCGTCGCCGGGGATCTGAGTCGCGCACGCGCCCGTCGGCCCCCGCGGATCACCATGGCGGCGCCGAAGATCGCGAGCACCACGAGGACCGCTGCCAGCGGGTTCGCCACCAGCAGGCGCCACCACAGGCTGAACGCCGCCAGCCCCGCCGTGGCGTAGATGACCGCCCACAGGAAGCCTCCGACGGCGAGCGCCGGCAGGTAGCGCCGCAGCGGCATCCGGACGACGCCGGCAGCAGCATTGACCGCGGTCTGGAAACCGACGGTGAGGAAGCTCAGCGCCACCAGCGGAGCACCCCAGCGAGCGAGCTTGTCCTGAGCGCTCGCGACTGCCGCGGACTCCAGGAAGCGGCGCAGGCGGCTGCGGTGCGCCAACTGAGTGGCGAAGCGGCCGAGCGCATAGGTGGCGCCGGCGCGCAGGTAGATCACCACGAGAAGAAACGCGATCGCGGGGATCAGCGGCAGTGACCGGATCCAGTCGAGCACGGCTCAGCCGGACTGCTCTGCAGAGGCCGCAGCATCGCCCGTGGCCTCAGCGCTCTCCTGATGCTTGGGGCACAGGCCGTAGATCTCCATCGTGTGGTGGAGATCGGTGAAGCCGTTCTCCTGAGCAATGCGGTGCGCCCAGCGCTCCAGCTCGGGCGCCACGAACTCGATCGTGTGGCCGCAGACGCGGCACAGCAGATGATGGTGGTGCTCTTCGATGCGGCACTGGCGGTAGATCGCTTCGCCCTCATCGGTGATGAGCACATCGACCAGGCCCGCGTCCACGAGGGACTGCAGGTTGCGGTAGACCGTGGCGAGGCCCACCGGCTGGTCATCATCGCGCAACAGGTCATACAGCTGCTGCGCGGTCATGAAGTCGCGCTCGGACGCCAAACAGTTGAGGATGGCGGTGCGCTGACGAGTCTGGCGGACAACCTTAGTCATAGTCGCTCCATCATCCCACGCCGCGGCGGGGAATAAGAGCGGATGCGAGCAGACCCACGATGTACACGGCGATGGACAGCAGAACGATCACACCGCCCGGCGGCAGATCCACGAACACGGTGATGAGCAGGCCCGCCACAGAGCACAGCACCCCGATGACGATGGCGACGTTCATGGTGCGGGAGAAGCCGCGCACCATCGACTGTGCCGCCGCCACCGGCACGATCATCAGCGCCGACACCATCAGCGCACCCACGATCCGCATCGCCAGGGTCACCGTCAGCGCCGCCATCACAGCGATCAGGATGTTGACCATCCGCACCGGCAGGCCGATCGCCTGCGCATGCTCCTCGTCGCTGGTGACGGCGAACAGCAGGGGCCGCAGCCCCACGCCGATCAGCAGCACCACCACGGCGAGAACGGCCGCGATCAGCAGGTCCGAGCGCGTCACCGTGGACAGCGACCCGAAGAGGTACGCCATCAGGGACTGGGAGGTGCCGCCGGCGAGCTGGATGAGGACCACACCGCCGGCGATGCCGCCGTAGAACAGGATCGCCAGAGCAGTGTCGCGGCTGGTGTGCCCGGCTATGCGCACCCATTCGATCATCACAGCGCCTGCGACGGCGGCGACCAGAGCGCCGGGCACGGCCAGCACGTCGGGGGAGAGGGCGGTGAGAGAGGCGACGAGCCAGCCGACCGCCACACCCGTCAGCGCGACGTGGCCGAGGCCGTCACCGAGCAGCGAGAGCCGCTTCTGCACCAGGTACGTGCCGACCACGGGGGCGGTCAGGCCGACGAGCAGAGCGATGATCAGCGGGTCGCGGATGATGGGGGAGCTGAGCAGCTCGAAAGGGCTCATGGGGTGAACTCCTGGCCGATGCACTCCTCAATGATCGGGTCCACGTGGTGGTCATCGGCGGGGTCGTGGGGAAGGCGGTCGGGGACGGGGCCGTCATGCACGATGCGGCCCTGCTCCAGGAGGATCGCGCGGGTCAGCAGGGAGCGCAGCGGTCCCGTTTCGTGGAGCACCACGATGACGGTGGTGCCGCCGGCGTTGAGGTCGCCGATCAGTTCGGCGATCTGCTCCTGGCTGGAGGCGTCCACACCGGTGAACGGCTCGTCCAGCAGCAGCACCTGCGGGCGGCGGATGAGGGCGCGGGCGATCATCACCCGCTGGCGCTGTCCGCCGGACATGTCGGTGATGGGCCGGTCCGCGAGGTGGGAGATGCCGACCGTGTCCAGGGCCTCGTCGACCCGTCGGCGGTCGCGGCGCAGGAAGAGCGAGCGGGAGTTCAGCAGACCCGCGGAGACCGCTTCGCGCGCGGTCGCGGCGATGTTGCCGATCCCCGCACTGGTCTGCGGCACGTAGCCGATGCAGTCGTGGGCGGCGCGGTGCCGAACCGGGTCGCCGTGGATCCATGCGCGGCCCTCCGCGAGCGGCAGGATGCCGATCATGGCGCGCATGAGAGTGGACTTGCCGGACCCGTTGGGCCCGATCACGGCCACGAACTCGCCTTCGCCGATGGCGGTGGAGACGGAGTCGAGCACGCGTGCACCGGAGCGCACCACCGTGGCGCCCTCCAAGCGGATGAAGGTGTCGGGGCCGTCAGCGCTTGCCGGGGTGGAGGGGGATGCAGCGGTGGGGGTGTGCTCGGCCCTCACTGCCACGATGCGACCAGTTTTTCAGCGTCCTCGATCATGACTTGAGAATAGTCCTTCTTCTCATCGAGCTGCTGCTCCAGGTTGTCCAGCTCCTCCGCCTTCGCACCGGTGGAATCGGCGAGGGACTTGGCGACCTTCGGGGACGCGGTCGTCTCGAAGAACACGGTGGTGACGCCCTCGTCCTTGATCACCTTCTGCAGGTCGCGCAGCCGCTTCGGGCTGGGTTCGCTCTCGGGGTCGATGCCGGAGATGCCGACCTGTTTGAGGCCGTAGCGGGCCGCGAGGTACCCGAATGCTTCGTGGGAGGTGATGAAGGTCTTCGGGCCCTTCACGGAGTCGAAGGTGGACTTCAGCTGAGCATCCAGCTTCTCCATGTCTGCGGTGAAGGACTTCGCACGCTGTTCGAAGTCGGCGGCACCGGAGGTGTCGATCTCACCGAGGCGCTTCGCGAGGGCGGTCGCGACCTCCGCCATCTTGGTGGGGTCGAACCAGAAGTGCGGATCGTAGATGCCGTGGTCGTGACCGTCGTGGCCCTCACCGGCGTGGTCTTGCTCATCACCGTGATCGGCGTGATCGGCGTGCTCCTCAGCGCTCTCGCCGGCGTGCAGCAGGTCGGTCACCTCGTGCACGGCGAGGACGTTGTCGGGCTTCTGCTGCTTCACGAGGTCGTCCACGGCGGCCTGGTAGCCGGTGATGTGCACCAGCACATCCGCCTGGGTGATCTCGGTGGCCTGGGCGGGCGAGAGCTCGAGGCCGTGGGGGTCTACGCCCGGTTTGACGGGGTTGATGATGGTGACGGCGTCACCGCCGATGCGCTGGGCGATGTGCACCAGTGGGTAGCAGGTGGCCACCACGCTCACGCCGTCCCCGTCGGCCGACTTCCCGCCGCAGGCGGCGAGGGCCGCGGCGAGCGCTCCGCCGCCCAGCAGAGCGCCGAAGGAGCGGCGAGTCAGGGCGGCGCTGAGGTGCGGCATGCGGGTGCGCTGGGGTGTGGGTGCGGGGGCCGACGGAGTCACTTCATTCATGGGAACCATTATCAGTGAGCGGGGTGGTGGGCGGCAAGGAGAACCGCCCCGCCGGCTGTCCGAGTGTGCCGAAGGACTCGGATATCCTGGATGGGACCTCCATCGCCCGCCCGCGGAGACCCCGCAGAAGGAGACACACGTGGCCAAGCCCGCACCGTCCAAGCTCGACAGCGTCATCGCCCTCGCGAAGCGCCGAGGTTTCGTCTTCCCCGCCGGTGAGATCTACGGCGGCACCCGGTCGGCATGGGACTACGGGCCTCTGGGTGTGGAACTGAAGGAGAACATCAAGCGTCACTGGTGGCGCACCTTCGTGCAGTCCCGCGCGGACATGGTGGGCCTGGACTCCAGCATCATCCTGCCCACCGCCGTGTGGGAGGCCTCCGGGCACGTCGCCACCTTCACCGACCCGCTCGTGGAGTGCCGCCAGTGCCACAACCGATTCCGTGAGGACCACCTCATCGAAGCGTTCGAGGAGAAGAAGGGCCGCGCCCCCGAGGGCGGCACTGCGGAGATCGCCTGCCCCTCCTGCGGCACCAAGGGTGAGTTCACCGACCCGCAGCAGTTCTCCGGCCTGATGAAGACCTACCTCGGCGCCGTGGACAACGAGACCGGCCTGCACTACCTGCGCCCCGAGACCGCGCAGGGGATCTTCGTCAACTTCCTCAATGTCGCCACCACCGCGCGGATCAAGCCGCCGTTCGGCATCGGGCAGATCGGCAAGAGCTTCCGCAACGAGATCACGCCCGGAAACTTCATCTTCCGCACCCGCGAGTTCGAACAGATGGAGATCGAGTACTTCACCCCCGCTGAGCAGGCCGATGAGCACTTCGACTCCTGGGTCGAGGCCTGCTGGAACTGGTTCATCGACCTCGGCATCAGCGAGGAGAACCTGCGGAAGTTCGATGTGCCCGATGAGGAGCGCGCCCACTACAGCGACGCCACCATCGACCTGGAGTACCGCTTCGGCTTCCAGGGCAGCGAATGGGGCGAACTGATGGGCGTGGCCAACCGCACCGACTTCGACCTCGGCTCCCACGAGAAGGCCTCCGGCAAGTCGATGCATTACCACGACCAGGCCAGCGGTGACCGCTACGTGCCGTACGTGATCGAACCGTCCTTCGGCCTCACTCGCGCCATGATGGCGTTCCTGGTGGAAGCGTACGAAGAGGACGAGGCTCCCAACACCAAGGGCGGGGTGGACAAGCGCACCGTCCTGCGCCTGGACCCGCGCATTGCGCCGATCAAGGCCGCCGTGCTTCCGCTGTCCAAGAGCGAGGACCTCGTCCCGATCTCCACGAAGCTGGCCGATGAGCTGCGCGGACTGTGGAACGTGGACGTGGACACCTCCGGCGCGATCGGCCGCCGCTACCGCCGCCAGGACGAGATCGGCACACCGTTCTGCATCACGGTCGACTTCGACACCCTCGAGGACCAGGCCGTCACCGTTCGCGAACGCGACTCGATGGAGCAGGTGCGCGTGCCGCTGAGCGAGGTCACCGGTTACCTCGCGCAGCGCCTCGTCGGTGCCTGATCTGCACAGTGACCTGAGCTGACGCCTGGTCCCGCTGGCATGTGACCGACGGGACCAGGCGTCGCCATAGGAACCGCTGTGCACCTCTGGGACAATGGGGCCATGCCCCATCCCTCCACGCCTGAATCCGCCGCGCCCACGAGCGCCGCCGCCGTCAGTGGTGACGCGCCCGTCGGCGCTGACCGCATGCCGCTGACCATCGGCCCGCTGACGTCCGACACCCCCGTGGTGCTCGCCCCCATGGCCGGCGTCACCAATGAGCCGTTCCGCTTGCTGTGCCGCGAATTCGGCGCCATGCACTCGGACAACGACGGCGGCTTCTTCGTGTCCGAAATGGTCACCAGCCGCGCCCTCGTGGAGCGCAAACCCGAAACCATGCGCATGGTGAAGATGGGGGAGCGGGAGCGCCCGCGTTCCATCCAGCTGTACGGCGTGGATCCCGCCACGGTCCGCGCAGCCGTCGGCCTCCTCGTGGAGGAGGACCTCGCCGACCATGTCGATCTCAACTTCGGCTGCCCCGTCCCGAAGGTGACCCGCAAGGGCGGCGGCGCGGTGCTGCCGTGGAAGACCGAACTGTTCACCCAGATCGTCAGCGGCGCCGTGGAGGCCGCCGGTGATGTCCCCGTCACCGTGAAGACCCGCATGGGTGTGGACGAGGACCACCTCACCTACCTGGATGCGGGCCGCATCGCGCAGGAGGTCGGTGCCGCCGCGATCGCTCTGCACGGCCGCACCGCGAACCAGCACTACTCCGGCACCGCACAGTGGGACGCCATCGCCGCCCTCAAGAACGCCGTCACGGACATCCCCGTGCTCGGCAACGGCGACATCTGGACGGCCGAGGACGCTCTGCGGTTGGTGGAGGAGACGGGCTGCGACGGTGTTGTGGTGGGCCGCGGCTGTCAGGGCCGCCCGTGGCTGTTCGCCGACCTCGCCGCCGGTTTCGCGGGTCGCCCCGACCGGGTGCGCCCGACCCTCGGCGACGTCTGCCGGACCCTGCGCCGCCACGCCGTACTGCTCACCGAGTTCTTCGAATCCGAGGAGCGGGGCGTGCGCGACCTGCGCAAACACGTCGGCTGGTACTTCAAGGGCTACCCCGTCGGCGGCGAGCTGCGCCATGCCCTCGCCACCATGGAGTCCATCGCGGACCTCGATCAGAAGCTGTCCCGCCTCGACTGGGACTCCCCGTACCCCGGTGAGACCGTGGAGGGGCCGCGCGGCCGGGCCGGGCGCCCCAAGCGCACCCACATGCCCGACGGATGGCTGATCTCCCGTGAGCTGACCGACGAGCACCGCACCCGGCTCCACGAGGCCGAACTGTCGATCTCCGGAGGCTGATCCGTGGCCCGCTCACCCCGCATCCCCGCCGGCTACACCGCTGCCGACCTCGACCGCTTCTTCCAGGAGCCGCCGAAGTCGCAGAACCGCACCCCGTTCCAGCGCGACCGCGCCCGGGTCCTCCACTCCAGTGCACTGCGCCGCCTCGGAGCGAAGACTCAGGTCCTCGGCGCCGGCGAGAACGACTTCGTCCGCACCCGCCTCACCCACTCCCTCGAAGTGGCGCAGGTGGGTCGTGACATCGCCGAGGAGCTCGGCTGCGACCCGAACCTCGTGGACCTCGCCTGCCTCGCCCACGACCTCGGCCACCCGCCGTTCGGCCACAACGGGGAGCGCGTGCTCAACACGCTCGCGGATCCCGTCGGCGGCTTCGAAGGGAACGCGCAGAGCCTGCGCCTGCTGGCCCGCCTCGAACCCAAAGTGCTGGACGCGGACCGCTCCTACGGCCTCAACCTGACCCGCGCGGCCCTGGATGCGTCCATCAAATACCCGTGGCGCCGCGGTGAGGGCCCGAACCCGTCGTCCCCGAAGTTCGGTGTGTACGAGGACGACCTCCCCGTGTTCGACTTCGTCCGCGACGGCGCCCCCGCCCAGCAGCAGTGCCTCGAGGCGCAGGTCATGGACATCTCCGATGACATCGCCTACTCCGTGCACGACATCGAGGACGCCGTCACCGGGTTCCGCATGAATCCCGCCCTGCTGCAGGACCCGATGGAGCGCAGCGCCGCGCTCTACGTGGTGCAGGACTGGTACACCCCCACCCGCAGCATCGACGAGCTCGACACCGCCCTCACCCGCCTCGAAGCGGACCCCGCGTGGCTCCATGAGTACACCGGGAACCTCGCCGACTCCGCCGCACTGAAGGACCTGTCCTCCCAGCTGATCGGCCGCTTCGTCTCGGCCGTCGTCACCGCGACGCAGGCCGAGTACGGCACCGACCCGATCGCCCGCTACCAGGGACAGGTGGTGGTGCCGGAGGAGACGGCGCTGGAGATCTCCGTGCTCAAGGGCCTCGCCGCCGCCTACGTGATGAGCAGCCGTGAACAGCAGCCCGTGTACCAGCAGCAGGAGCAGATCATCACCGACCTGCACGCCGCGCTGCGCAGCACCGGCCGCACCCACCTCAACCCTCTGTTCCGCAGCCTGTGGGACCGCGCGGCCGACGGGGACGAGCGCGAACGGGTCATCATCGACCAGATCGCGTCCTTCACCGACGTGATGGCGGTGCGGCTGCACGCCGAACTGTTCGGCAGCGGCTCCAGCGCCTCCGCTCTCGACGAACCGCTGCCGGGCCTCGGGCCCGATCTGCCGACGGCATAATCCCCGGACCAGGGGTCGACGAGCGGATACAGTGGGGCCGGCAGCGGCGGAAGGAAGGCGGAATCGATGGCAGGCGGGCTGATTCGGCGCGAGGACATCCAGCTGGTGCGCGAACGATCCCGCCTGGACGAGATCGTCTCCGAGCACGTCACCCTGCGCACCGCCGGTGTCGGTTCGATGAAGGGCCTGTGCCCCTTCCACGACGAGAAGACCCCGTCCTTCCACATCCGGCCCGCCCTCGGCCACTGGCACTGCTTCGGCTGCGGCGAGGGCGGCGACGTCATCGCCTTCGTCCAGAAGATCTCCCACCTGTCGTTCGTGGAAGCGGTCGAATACCTCGCCACCAAAGCGGGGGTCACGCTGCGCTACGAGGACACCGGTTCCGGTGGGGAGCGCCGCACCGATTTCGCCTCCCGCCAGCGCCTGCTCGAAGCGCACCGCGTGGCGGAGGAGTTCTACCGTGAGCAGCTCGCCTCCCCGGAGGCGCAGACCGCGCGCCGATTCCTCGGAGAGCGCGGATTCGACCGCGCCGCCGCCGAGAAGTTCGGGGTCGGGTTCGCGCCGCAGGGCTGGGACACCCTGCTGCGGCACCTGCGCGGCCGAGGCTTCACCGAGAAGGAACTGAGCGTCTCCGGGCTCGTCTCCCAGGGGCAGCGCGGCGTGTACGACAGGTTCCGCGGACGCCTCACCTGGCCCATCCGTGACGTCACCGGCGCCACCATCGGCTTCGGCGCCCGCCGCCTCTTCGAGGACGACAAGGGCCCGAAGTACCTCAACACCCCCGAAACACCCATCTACAAGAAGTCGCAGGTCCTGTACGGCCTGGACCTCGCCCGCAGGGCGATCTCCACACAGCGGCAGGTGGTGGTGATGGAAGGCTACACCGATGTGATGGCCGCGCATCTGGCGGGGATCGAGACCGCGGTCGCGTCCTGCGGCACCGCATTCGGCGGCGACCACGTCACCGTGGTGCGCCGCATCATGGGCGACACCGCCGCCACGGCCGGACTCCGCCTCGGCTCCGGGTTCGGACAGGGCGGTGCCGGCCTCGGCGGTGAAGTGATCTTCACCTTCGACGGCGACGAGGCCGGCCAGAAGGCCGCACTGAAGGCGTTCGGCGAGGACCAGCGGTTCGTGGCACAGACGTTCGTCGCCGTGGAGCCCGGCGGGCTCGACCCGTGCGACGTGCGCATCCAGCGCGGCGACCAGGCGCTGCGGGACCTCATCGACTCCCGTGTCCCCATGTTCGAGTTCGCGATCCGCGCCGCCCTCAAGCATGTGGACCTCGACACCGCCGAAGGGCAGGTCGCGGGTCTGCGCATGGCAGCGCCGGTGGTGGCGCAGATCCGGGACAAGGCGCTGCGCCCCGAATATGCGCGGAGGCTGTCCGGGTGGCTCGGGATGGATGAGCGCACCGTCGGCCGGGCCGTGCAGGACGCCGCGAAGCAGGCCCGCCACCAGGCGAACGAGCAGCAGCTGCACCGACACGACCCCACCGCGCAGCAGCCCGGCGCGGCCGCGTCGGCCCACCAGGGGGCGGCGGGGGAGGAGCAGCCGCCGATGGAGCAGGCGCTGCGGCTGCGGGACATCATGCCGCGCCGAGACCCCGTCGGCATCGTGGAGATGCAGTCGCTCGCGCTGATGCTGCAGTCACCGCAGGTGCTCGACCCGGTTGCCGTCACACTGCTGCCCGATGAGGCTTTCCGGACCACCGCGCTGCAGTCCATCTGGGACTGCATCCTCGCCACCGCGAGCCTGGAGGACGCCGTCACCGGCCAGCTCAGCCCTGCCCGGTTCCTCGACGCGGTCATGGAGATCGCCGGGGACACGCTCAGGCCCCTGATCGTGGAGCTGGCGTCCCTGGAGCTGCCGGCCCGCACCGAGGAGCAGCTGGTGCGGCTCGGCGCGTCGCTGATGACGCGGCTGACCGAGCTGAGCTTCACCCACGAGTACTCCCTGCTGCGCCACCGCCTCGCGCGGCTGGATCCGCGCACCGATCAGGAGGAGTACACGAAGGTGATGACGCGGATGTCCGCGATCCAGGAGCAGCGGCGGGCCCTGCACGCCGACGACCTCTGACGCCGTCAGCCCGGTCCGCCCGCTACAGTGGATCGGGTGAGCGCAGCTGAACCGAGGATCTCCCAGGCACCCATCCACCCGCGGCGCATTCTCGCTGTCCTGCTCGCACCGCTCTTCATGGCGCTGGTGGCGATCTCCGTCATCAACGTGGCACTCGCTGCGATCTCCGAGTCTCTCGACACCACCAGCACCGGTCTGCAGTGGATGCTGTCCGGCTATGCCCTCGCGTTCGGGGTCTTCCTGGTGCCGTCGGGGCGCGCTGGGGACGCCACCGGGCGACGGAGGCTGCTCGTCATCGGTGTCGGGGTCTTCACCCTCGGCTCTCTCGTCTCAGCGCTCGCTCCCAACGAGGGAACTCTCATCGTGGCCCGCATTCTGCAGGGCATCGGGTCGGGTCTGCTGAACCCGCAGGCGATCGGTCTAATCCAGCAGCACTTCCACGGGCAGAAGCGTGCAGCGGCGTTCGCGATGTTCGGAACGACTGTCGCGGTCGCGACCGCGATCGGCCCCGTGGTCGGCGGTGTGCTGATCGAACTGTTCGGGTCGGCGCTCGGGTGGCGCATGATCTTCCTGCTGAACGTGCCGATCGGCATCGCCACCATGGTCTTCGCGCTGCGCTGGCTTCCGCAGGACCGGGTCCGTGTGGATTCGAAACTGGACCTCGACCCGATGGGGACGATCCTGCTGACCGCCGGCATCATCTCGTTCATGGTGCCGTTCATGACCCGCGGCAACCCATGGGTCTACGCCCTGCTCGGCGTCGCCCTGGTGATGTTCGCCGGGTGGGCGCTGTGGGAGAAGCGGTACAAGCAGCGCGGCCGCCAGCCCATGGTGGACCTGGCGCTGCTGCAGCAGCCGTCGTTCCGCAACGGCATCGCCATCATCACCGTGTACTTCCTCGGCGCCACCAGCGTGTGGATCCTCGTGCCGGTGTACATGATCACAAGCCTGCACCTCTCCGCGTTCGAGGCGTCCCTGATCGGTCTGCCCAGTTCGATCGCGGCGATGTTCTCCTCGCAGCTGGGCGGCCGCTACGTGCTCCGACTCGGGCGCCGACTCGTGGCTGCCGGCTTCGCGCTGGCGTTCTTCGCCATGGTGACGATGGTGCTGATCGTTCCGCTGGTGGAGTCCGGTCGCATCAGTCACTGGTGGTTCGCGGCCGCGCTGCTCATGTTCGGCTTCAGTCAGGGCCTGACGATCTCACCGAACCAGACTCTGACGCTCAACGCGGTGGACCCGCGGTTCGGCGGTGTCGCCGGGGGTGTGCTGTCGCTGGGACAGCGGATGGGTGCGGCCGTCGGCACAGCACTGATCCCCGGTATCCTGTTCTCCATGCTCGACAGGGGCGCTCCCTGGGTGGAAGCGTTCCGCACCTCGGTCGCGGTGATCATTGCACTGATGCTCGGTGCGTTCGTGCTGACTCTGGTGGACCGCCGACGCGAGAAGCGGGACATGGCGGCCGCGCGCGCCGCCCAGTCCTGACCCGCGGTGGGGCCCACCGGGGCGCGAATCGTGGCATCAGTCATAAAAGGCCCGGGAGCGGCTTCTCAATTGGATTCGTGCGAGTCAGTCCTGGTAGAGTCATATCTCGTTGATCCCCCATAGCTCAACGGCAGAGCACTCGACTGTTAATCGAGGGGTTGTTGGTTCGAATCCAACTGGGGGAGCCACATGATGAGGGCTCCGGCTGATGCCGGGGCCCTTCTCGTGTTCCGGGACTGCGTCGGCTCCCTGCGCTGAGCACCCAGAGGATTCTCGTGCGGCACGCGGCCGCCCCCACCAGCCCGGACAGCGGGATGGTCGTGACGCCGAGTGATGTCGGCGTGCTGATTTCCTGGGCGGCGGCGCGTGCGGAATAATGGAGCGTTGATCAGGGCCCATAGCTCAGCTGGTCAGAGCACTGGACTCATAATCCATTGGTCGCGGGTTCAAGCCCCGCTGGGCCCACCACGAAACCCCAGGCCACCGGCCGAGGCGCCCGACGGGTGCGCGGCCCAAGCCTGGGGTTCATTGGTGCCGGCATTGCAGTGAGCCGGCCGCAGGGGAGATGGTGCCCCATGCAATCGTTCGGCGGACGCCGCCGAGATCAGTGCGGTCAGGGTCAGTCCGCCATGTCGCCCACGACCACGGCCTCCGCTTCGAGCTGGGTGCTGGTCGCGCCTTCGAGCCTGTTCAGTCCGCGGTTGATGGTCTTCGCGCCGAACAGCAGCGCCACCACAGCGATGAGAGCAGTCACCACGCCCAGCTGGAAGGGCGCGCGGCGGGCTCGGGGCTCGGGGTCGACTTCGGGGCTCCCCGGCCAGGTCCATTCGCTCACGCCCTCGCCTGCGGACCGCGCCGGTCCCGTCCTGAATCGTCCCTCCGGTCAGGGCCCGGATACACTGACCGATGGATCCATGCCGGTGCCGCAGAATTCGCGTGCGCAGGCATCCGTCGGCCCACCACCCAGGAGAGACATGTCCGTGAAGTCCCCACGCGAATTCCCCCGCGACAACGCGCCCGAGGGAACCGACGTCTGGGTGGAGCGCACCGCCGAGCGCGAACTCACTGGCTTCAACGTCCGCGGCGTCAGCATCCCCATCGGCCGCGGCGAGGGCCGCATCACCCCCGGGGAGCTGCTCAAGCTCTCCCTCATCGGCTGCGCCGGCATGACCATGGACAACTCGGCCGCCCACCGTCTCGGCGAGGACTTCGCGCTGCGCATCACCGCACGCGCCACCTCCGACGAGAAGGAGAACCGCTACCTCGACATCGCCGAGGAGATCGAACTCGACCTCTCCGGCCTCACCGAGGACGAACAGGCCCGCCTCACCGACCTGCTCTCCAAGGTCATCGGACGCGGCTGCACCGTGGAGCGCACCGTCACCGCGGACCCCGCGATCCGCCACACCATCATCAACGCCGCCGAAAAGGACCAGAACGCATGACCTACCGCAGTATCCGCGTCGTCGGGGACCCCGTCCTGCGCACCGAGTGCGACCCCATCACCGCCATCACCCCCGGAGTCCGACAGCTCGTGGAGGACCTGCTGGAGACCGTCGACGAAGACGGCCGCGCCGGCCTCGCCGCCAACCAGATCGGCGTGGCCTCCCGCGCGTTCTCCTGGAACATCGACGGCGACATCGGCTACATCCTCAATCCCGTCATCACCCATGTCTCCGAGGAGACCCAGGACGGCGACGAAGGCTGCCTGAGCGTGCCCGGCCTCTTCTTCCCCCGCATCCGCGGCGCGGAAGCGGCCTGCGAAGGCATCGACCTCGACGGCCGCAAGGTCACCCTCGAAGGCGACGGCATCATCGCCCGCCTCATCCAGCACGAAGTCGGCCACCTCAACGGCGAGCTGTACATCGACGGCCTCGAGCGCAGCGTCCGAAAGAAGGCGCTGCGCGCTATCAGAGAGACCCTCTAACCTGAACTGGCTCACCTGGGGCCAGCAGACCATCCGGGCAGCGAATCGATTCGTGGGGAAGACGCTTCGATTCGACCGGAAGGGGAGCAATGGCTCAGGGAGTCCTCTATATTCACTCCGTTTCGCGCGCCCTCGCACCACACATCGAATGGGCTGCCAGCGGAGTCCTCGGCGTGCCCGTGCGCATCAGGTGGTACGACCAGCCCGCCGGCCCCGGCCTGCAGCGCGCAGAGATCGCCTGGAGCGGCCGCGCCGCAGTCGGCGCTGAGCTCGCCACCGCGCTGCGCGGCTGGAACGACCTGCGCTACGAAATCACTCAGGAGCCCACGGCGACCGACACCGGCTCCCGGTGGATGTACACCCCCGACCTCGGCATCCACCACACCGCGATGGACCACGAAGGCAACGCCACCCTCACCGAGGACCGCATCCGCCACTGCATCGCACTCGCCGGCAACAGGCCGCACCGCATCCCCGACGAGATCGACCGAGCGCTCGGCCGCGACTGGGATGAGGAACTCGAGCACTACCGCCGCGCCGCCATCGAGGAGAGCGCGCCCCGCCGCCTCCACCTCGTGGGGTGACATCGCTCGGTCACGAAGCGAAGGCCGGAGGAATGAACCTCCGGCCTTCAATGTATGAGATGTAAGGCGAAGCCTTACGCGTTGGTGAAGACGACGGCGATGTCGTGACCGCCGAAGCCGAAAGCATTGTTCAGCACGGCGGCATCGCCCTCCGGCATCTCGCGCGGTTCGTTGACCGCCACATCCAGCGGGACGTTCTCATCGAGGTTCTCAATGTTGATCGTCGGCGGGATCACCCGGTTGCGCAGTGCCAGAACCGAGAAGATCGACTCCACCGCGCCGGCGCCGCCGAGCAGGTGACCGGTCATCGACTTCGTGGAGCTCACCACAATCTGATCCGACTTCTCCGCGCCGACGGCGTCACGCACCGACTCCAGCTCGGAGATGTCTCCGAGGGGAGTGGAAGTGCCGTGCGCGTTCACATGCTTCAGGTCGGAGCCGTCGATGCCGGCGTCCTCGATGGCCTCGCGGATCGCGCGCTGCTGCCCGTCCGGGCTCGGGGCGGAGATGTGATGGGCGTCCGACGCCATGCCGCGACCGGACGCGTACGCGTAGATTCGGGCGCCACGGGCCTTGGCGAACTCCTCCGACTCCAGCACGAGGATGCCGGCGCCCTCACCGAGGACGAAGCCATCGCGGTCGCGGTCGTACGGGCGCGACGCGGTCTTCGGGTCATCGGTGCGGGTGGAGAGGGCGCGGATGTTCGCGAATCCTGCCAGCGGCAGCGGGTGGATGCAGGCGTCCGTGCCGCCGGTGATGACGACATCGGCGCGGCCGTTGCGGATCATGTCCATGCCCCAAGCGACGGATTCAGCACCCGTCGCACACGCGGACACGGGAGTGTGGGAGCCGGCCTTCGCACCGAACTCGATCTCGATATGGGCCGACGCGGAGTTCGGCATGAGCATCGGAACGGTGTAGGGGTTGACGCGGCGGGCGCCGCGCTCACGGACGATGTCCCACTGGTCGAGCATAGTCCAGACACCGCCGATGCCGGCGCCGACCACGGTCGCCAGGCGCAGCGGGTCCACTTCGGGGCTGCCGGCGTCCTTCCATGCCTCGCGAGCAGCGATCATCGCGTACTGACCGCTGGGGTCGAGCTTGCGCGCCTCCGGGCGGGAGAGGAACTCCAGCGGATCACCGGCGACAGTGCAGGCGAAGTCCACGGACAGGCCGTAGGTCTCGGCCCAGTCGTTGTCGAGGGTGGTGGCGGTGCTGACGCCGTCCAGGGCGTTCTTCCACGAAGTGGCCGCGTCAGTGCCGAGCGGGTTGAAGGTGCCGAGGCCGGTGACGACGACGCGTGGGCTCTGGTCAGTCATAGTGAAGCAGTGTCCTTGTGACGAGGCGGCAAAAAAGCGCAGCGCCCGGGACTCCCATCTGCATGAGAACCCGGGCGCTGATCAGATCAGGCCTGAGCGCTGGAGATGTACTTGACGGCGTCGCCGACGGTGACGAGGTTCTTGACCTCTTCGTCGGGGATGCGGACGTCGAACTTCTCCTCGGCGTTGACCACGATGGTCATCATCGAGATGGAGTCGATGTCGAGATCATCGGTGAAGGACTTGTCGAGCTGGACATCGGCGGTCTCCACGCCGGTCTCCTCGTTGACGATCTCGGCCAGGCCGGCGAGGATCTCATCATCGGTGTGTGCCATGAGGCTCTCCTTTGGTTGGACAGAACAATCAGCAAGCTCAGACTACCGCCAAAGCCGGGAAAGGGACTGATTCGCCGCGCTTGGACGGGGGTTGGTCACATAAAGATTCGGTTACCGAGCCAAAGAAACCGTGTGGCCAGGACTGTTACCGTTCGGCAGTCAGGGGAGGATGACCACCTGGCCGGCATAGGCGAGGCCGGCGCCGAATCCGATCTGCACGCAGACGTCGCCGCTCTTGGCCTTGCCCTCCTGCAGCAGGCGGTGCGTCGCCAGGGGTATGGACGCGGCCGATGTGTTGCCGGTGTCCTCGATGTCGCGGGCGATCACCACGGAATCGGGCAGCTTCAGCTGCTTCGCCAGCTGGTCGATGATCCGCATGTTCGCCTGGTGCGGCACGAACACGTCGACGTCCTCCACGCTGAGGCCAGAGCGCTCCAGCGACTCGCGGATCATGTCCGCGGTGTGCCACACGGCCCAGCGGAACACTGACGGCCCCTCCTGCCGCAGAGTCGGGAACCCGAGCTCCGGGTTCTCCTTGTACTCCAGCAGCGAGTGGGTCATGTAGATGGTCTTCCAGTTCTCGCCGTCGCTGCCCCACACGGTGGGGCCGATCTTCGGAACGTCGCTGGCGGACACCACGGCTGCTCCGGCGCCGTCGCCGAGCAGGAAGGACATGGAGCGGTCGGTGGGGTCGATGATGTCGGAGAGCTTCTCCGCTCCCACCACGAGGACGTTCTTCGCGGTGCCGGCGCGCACCAGGGCGTCGGCCTGGCCGATGCCGTAGCAGAAGCCGGCGCAGGCGGCGCCCATGTCATAGGCGATGGCCCCGTCGGCCCCGATCTCGTAGGCGAGCAGAGCAGCCAGCGACGGAGTGTGGTACTCGAAGGTGATGGTGCCGACGATCACCGCGTCGATGTCCGAACCTGTCAGGCCGGAGTTCTCCACGGCCTCCAGGGAGGCCTTCTTCGCCAGGTCCAGCAGGCTCACGTCGGCGCTGGCGCGCTTGCGGGAGATGATGCCGGTGCGCTGCCGGATCCACTCGTCGGAGGAGTTGATCGGGCCGACGATGTCGTCGTTGGGGACGTCCAGGTCGCCGCGGGCGGCTCCGTAGCCGAGGACCTGGGAACCGGGGACCGGCTGCGTCGGAGTGAGGGAAACGGTCATGTCAGCTCTCCTTGGAGGCGCTGGCGTGCTCGGAGACGAAGGCACGCGCGGCGTCGAGGTCGTCGGGGGTGTTCAGGTCGAAGCGGGCGACCTGCTTGAGGTCGCGCTTCGCCAGGCCGGTCAGCGTTCCGGCGGGAGCGAGCTCCAGGATGCCGGTGACGCCCTGGTCGGCGAACGTGTGCATGCAGGCCTCCCAGTCGACCGTGCTCGCCACCTGGTTCACGAGCGAAGAGAGGAAGGCGGCGCCGTCGGTCACGAGGGAGCCATCGGCGTTGGAGACCACGGGGATGATCGCGTCACGGGTCGCGAACTTCCCGGCCTGCTCAGCGAGCTCATCGCGCGCCGGCTCCATGAACCGCGAGTGGAATGCGCCCGCGACCTGCAGCGGGATCACGCGCGCACGGGCCGGCGGGTTCTCCGAGAGCGCGGCGAGGGAGGCCTCGTCGCCGGCGGCGACGACCTGCGCGGCGCCGTTGATGTTCGCGGGGGAGGCCCCGGCCTGCTCAATCGCAGCGAGGACCTCCTCGCGCTTGCCGCCGACGACTGCCGCCATCCCGGTCTGCTCGGCCGCAGCGGCGCGCGCCATCGCCTGGGAGCGGACCGCCACCAGGCGCATCGCGTTCTCCTCGGACAGCATGCCCGCCTGCGCGGCAGCGCCGATCTCACCGACGCTGTGCCCGGCGTACAGGTCGGGGCGGGGCAGGGTGAGGGAGCCGAACAGCACACTGTGGGTGATCAGGCTGGCAGCGACCAGCAGCGGCTGAGCAACGGCGGTGTCGCGGATGGTGTCCGCATCGGATTCGGTGCCGTGGCGGCGGATGTCGATGCCGGAGGCGTCGGACAGGGTGTCCACGAGGGATCCGACGGAGTCGAGCTCCAGCCAGGGGCTGAGGAATCCGGGCTTCTGCGCTCCCTGTCCGGGAGAGGCGATGACGAGCAATGTGGCTCCACAAGTCGATCGGCGATGGTGGTCAGTGCGAAGAGGAAGGGGCGATCAGGCGCGCCTCATTCCAGTTCGGAGAGGGCACGGCGGACATGCGCGATCGCGTCATCGCGTGACAGGCCCGATCGTCTCGCCGTCTCAGCATACTCGCGGGCCGCCGCCGCGATCTGGGATTCGACGCCGTCGGGCGCGGCGACGCGTGTCCCACCTCTCCCGTGCGTGGTCACCAGGCCCGCCTCCTGCAGGGAGCGGACCGCCTTGGCGGCCGTGTTCGCCGCAACCCCCAGATCGGAGGCGAGGGCGCGCACGGCGGGCAGGCGCTGGCCGGGGGAGAGGTCACCGCTGCGGATGGCAGCGGCGATTCCCGAGTGGATCTGCTCCGCAGCGGCCACCGGGCTGCTGCGGTCCACGCTGATCAGGTCGGTGAGCTGAGCGGGCATCAGTTCTCCAGTGCGGCGGGACAGCGAGGGGCCGACGGATCCTCCAGAACCCGTCGGCCCATCGCCATGATCAGGCGTCGCCGCCCGCGTTGCCGGTGCGGCCGGCGTTGACGTTCAGCAGGTCGTACTTCTCCATGGCGTCGCGCACCACGGAGCGCTCGATCTGGCCGTCCTTCGCGAGCATCTGCAGGGCGCGCACCACCATCGACTCAGTGTCGATGTGGAGGTAGCGGCGTGCCGCGGAGCGGGTGTCGGAGAAGCCCCAGCCGTCAGCACCGAGAACGGCGTACTCGCCCGGGATCCACTGACGGATCATGTCCGGCACCAGGTAGTCGTAGTCGCTGGTGGCGATGAACGGACCCTTCGCCCCCTCGAGGCGCTGAGAGATCCACGGGGTGCGCGGCTCGTCCTCCGGGTGGAGGAAGTTGTGCTCCTCCGCCTCCAGGGCCTCCTTGCGCATCTCCGTCCACGAGGTGACGGACCAGACGGTGGCGCGCACGCCCCAGTCCTCCAGCAGCAGCTTCTGCGCCTGCTCAGCCCACGGCACCGACACACCGGACGCCATCAGCTGCACCTCGGGGCCGTCGCCCTCCGGCGCGGGCTGGATGACGTACATGCCCTTCAGCAGACCGTCGACATCGAGGTCCTCCGGCTCCGCCGGGTGCACGATCGGCTCGTTGTACACGGTGAGGTAGTAGAAGACGTTCTGCTCCCGCTCCTCGTTCTCGCCGTACATCCGCTGCAGGCCGTCGCGGATGATGTGGCCGATCTCGTAGCCGTACGCGGGGTCGTAGATGACCGCACCGGGGTTCGTGTTCGCGAGGATCGGGGAGTGGCCGTCCATGTGCTGCAGGCCTTCACCGGCGAGGGTGGTCTTGCCGGCGGTGGCGCCGATGACGAAGCCCTTCGCCATCTGGTCGCCGGCGGCCCAGAAGAAGTCACCGGTGCGCTGGAATCCGAACATCGAGTAGAAGATGTAGAAGGGAACCAGCGGCACTTCATGGGTCGAGTACGCCGTTCCTGCCGCGGTGAACGCGGAGGTGGAGGAGATCTCGTTGATGCCCATGTGCTTGATCTGGCCGGTCTCGGACTCCTTGTAGGCGAGGAGCAGGTCACGGTCCACGGACAGGTAGTTCTGGCCGCGCGGGTTGTAGATCTTCGCGGTGGGGAACATGGAGTCCATACCGAACGTGCGGGCCTCATCGGGGATGATCGGCACCCAGTACTTGCCGGTCTCCTTGTCGCGCATGAGGTCGCGCAGCAGGCGAACGAGCGCCATCGTGGTGGCGATCTCCTGCTTGCCGGAGCCGCGACGGGCCACATCGAAGGTCTTCATCTCCGGCACCTGGAACAGGGCCTTCTTATGACGGTTGTCGGGGATGACGCCGCCGAGCTCCTTGCGCCGGTCATGCATGTACTGCATGGCGTCGCTGTCCGGGTCCGGGGTGTAGTACGGCGAGCCGTACAGGTTCGGATCGATCTCCTTGTCGGTGATCGGGATGTGCAGGGTGTCGCGCAGCTGCTTGAGGTCCTCCAGAGTGAACTTCTTCATCTGGTGGGTGGCGTTGCGGCCCGCGAAGTTGGAGCCGAGCACGTACCCCTTGACCGTGTGCGCGAGGATGACGGTGGGCTTGCCCTTGGTCTCCATCGCGGCCTTGAACGCGGCGTAGATCTTCTTCGGGTCGTGGCCGCCGCGCTTGAGCCCCCACCAGATGTCGTCATCGCTGAGATCCTCGACCAGGGCCTTCGTGCGCGGGTCGCGGCCGAAGAAGTTGTCGCGGATGAAACCGCCGGATTCGGCGCGGTAGGTCTGGAAGTCACCGTCGGGCGTGGTGTTCATGAGGTCCACCAGGGCGCCGTCGGCGTCCTTGGCGAACAGATCGTCCCAGCCGCCGCCCCAGACGAGCTTGATGACGTTCCAGCCGGCACCGCGGAACTGTGCCTCCAGTTCCTGGATGATCTTGCCGTTGCCGCGGACGGGGCCGTCGAGGCGCTGCAGGTTGCAGTTCACCACGAAGGTCAGGTTGTCGAGCATCTCGTTGGCGGCGATGTGCAGAGCGCCGCGGGACTCGACCTCGTCCATCTCACCGTCGCCGAGGAACGCCCACACGTGCTGATCGGACGTGTCCTTCAGGCCGCGGCTGTGCAGGTACTTGTTGATCGAGGCCTGCTCAATCGCGTTGACGGGGCCGATGCCCATCGACACGGTCGGGAACTGCCAGAACTCCGGCATGGCACGCGGGTGCGGGTAGGACGGCATGCCGTGGGGGTGGGACTTCTCCTGCCGGAAGCCGTTGAGGTCATCCTCGCTGAGGCGGCCCATCAGGAAGGCTCGGGAGTAGATGCCGGGGGAGGCGTGGCCCTGGAAGAAGACCTGATCGCCGCCGCCGGGGTGCTGCCGCCCGCGGAAGAAGTGGTTGAAGCCCACTTCGTACATCGTGGAGATCGAGGCGAAGCTGGAGAGGTGACCGCCCACCCCGATCTCGGGACGCTGCGCACGGTGTACGACCATCGCGGCGTTCCAGCGGACGGCGCGGCGGATCTCCTTCTCGATGGCGAGGTCGCCCGGGTATTCGGGCTCGTCGTCGACGGAGATGGTGTTGACGTAGTCCGTGTTCTCCACGGAGGGGACGTCGATGTTGTTCTTGCGCGCGTGCGTGATCAGATTCTGAACGACATGCGATGCGCGCTCATCGCCGCGGGCCCTGCGGACCGCGTCGAGGGAGTCGAGCCATTCGCGGGTCTCCTCGGGGTCGGAGTCATTGGCGTAGCTCGGCAGGCCGATGCCCTGACGACCGGTGATGTCGTTCGAATTCACGCTGTCCTTCTTCCTTGCGGGGGTGGCGCGCGTGCTGGAGCTCTGGGCTGTGCGCACGCGTCGGTCAGTCGACCGCAGACGCCCCCAGCCTACGCTGTCCCGCGCAGGTGGGCGCAGAGGAAGGCCCCCGCGGTGGGGCCCGGGGAGACTCAAGTGACATGGGCGGGGTGCTCCGTTAGAATCGCGATCACGTCCGTATGAGTCGGGCGTCACTCCGGGACCCGTCGGCCGACGGGTTCACTCAACTGTGAAGAGGAGATTGTTCTTGTCACCGTCTGCCGAGGCCGACAACCGCAAACAGCTCGCTGATGCGCTCGGCTTCACCCATGACCAGCTCATCCAGGAGTTCGGATACGACGACGATGTCGACTTCGACCTCCGGGACACGATCGAGGACATCATCGGCTCCGATCTGGAGGACGAGGATTCGCAGGAGATCGTGGACCACGTGATCATCTGGTTCCGCAAGTCCGACGGTGACCTTGTGGACATCCTTCAGGACGCCATCAGCTCCCTCGATGCCGGTGGCGACGTCTGGGTCCTCACCGTGAAGGCCGGGCGCGACGAGCACGTCAACCCCGCCACGATCATGGAGTCCGCGGACCTCGCCGGTCTGCGCTCGATGAACACGATCACGGTGGCTGAGGACTGGACGGCGACCCGCCTCGCCAGCCGTTCCTGATCCCCGGCGCGGCTGTTGCAGCCGTTCCGCCCGGCTCCCCGATTCCGGTCGGGTTTGCGCCGGGGAACCCCGCGTGGCAGGATCACTGCCCGTGCGGGCCATTAGCTCAGTTGGTTAGAGCGCCATGTTTACACCGTGGATGTCGGGGGTTCGAATCCCTCATGGCCCACCATTGACTGCTGTGCCGCTCTCCGACGATCCGTCTGCGCATGAGGGGCTTTCTGCGAGCACATCCCCGACTGTGCAGAACAGTCGAACAGCGGGGAGTCGGCTCAGGCAGCGGCCGCAGTTCAGTGGCCGGCTCCCATCCCGACACTGACCGCGTCGCGAAAGGCCCCCGCATCGTGAACCCACCGCTTCGTTCCCTCGCCTCCCGGCGCCTCATCCTCACCGGCACGCTTGCCGCCGGAACCTCCGCCGTTCTCGCCGCCTGCTCCGACAGCGACGACGCGACGCAGAAGAAGGCCACCAAGGGCGGCAAGGGCACCGGTACCCGCTTCGCCGCCACCGCTGCGGCGAACACCGTCGTCGATCCGGCGGACGATGCCGCAGCCGCCGCGGCGGTCAGCGCTGCCGTGGTGGAGACCGCCGAACACGTCGCCGTCGCCGACCCGGGCTCCGCCGACGCCCTGTCGACGATCGCTGACCTCGCCGCGAAGGCCCACATCCCACTGCTGCTCGGCACCGGCGCCGCGACCGCCGACGAACTCACACGCCTCAAGACCACCACCGTGATCCACCCGAAGGGCCTGGACATCACCGGCCTGGGGGAGAAGCTGAAGTCGGTCGAGCTCGACCTCGCCGCAGACCCGGCGACGGACATGCCGACGAAGCCATCGCGCTGGCGAAGCAGTACGCGAAGGACTATCAGCCGCACAGCGACGTCCCCGTGCAGCCGGCGTTCGAGATCATCACCACGATCGCCTCGTCCGCCGCGGGGGCCGACGGGGACTACTCCGCCGAAATCGACCCCGAAACCATCAGGCCCTGGGTCGAGGCGGCCGGCAAAGAGGGGATCTATGTGGTCCTGGACCTGCAGCCCGGGCGTACTGACTTCCTCACCCAGGCGAAGCTGTACGAAGACCTTTTGAAGCACCCCCACGTGGGCCTCGCGCTCGACCCGGAATGGCGGCTCAAGCCCGACCAGAAGCACATGCGGCAGATCGGATCCGTTGAAGCCGCCGAGATCAACACCGTCATCACCTGGCTCGCCGACCTCGTGAAGTCGAACCGGCTGCCGCAGAAGGTGCTGATCCTCCACCAGTTCCAGCTCGCCATGATCCGCAGCCGTCAGGACGTCGACACCTCCCGAGAGGAGCTCGCCATCACTCTGCACGCCGACGGGCACGGTGTGCGCAGCGAGAAGATGGCCACCTGGGATGCTCTCCGCACCGACCTTCCTGAGGGCATCTGGATGGCGTGGAAGAACTTCATCGACGAGGACAAGCCCATGTTCACCCCCGAGGAGACCTACGCCATCGAACCGCGGCCCTGGTTCGTCTCCTACCAGTGAGTCCCCGAGCACGATGAGGGGCGGCACCCGCAGATCTGCAGATGCCGCCCCTGTTCTGTTCACCCGATCAGCAGACCGGTCCGGTGGTCAGCCCTTCCCGTTGCCCTTGCCGGGCTTCGCGGGCTTCTTGCCCTTGCCCGGGTTCTGCTTCTCGCCGGGGCGATCGATGGTGAACGAGCCGGACTCCCAGGTCTCCCAATGCGCCGGGTTCTTCGGATCACCCATCGGCTTGAGCACCTTCAGCTCCATGACGTAGTCACCGCTTGGGACCGTGCGGCTCTTGTTGTTGCCGTTGTTGCCCTGCACCTCGCCGGTCCAATCGGCGATGAAGTAGTCCGCGGACTTCGTGACGTGCTGGTCCTCCCACGCCGTGTTGAACTTCGGGTGGACCGGTGCGCCCTTGGAGCCGTCGGCGTTGGCCGTGAAGATCTCCAGCTTCGCGGTCTCGGCCGGCAGGTTCAGCCGGTAGATGATGTACGGGCGGTCATCGCCCTGCATCGTGTAGGTCGGGTGCTTCCCGGCGATGTCCACCGAGTCGCCCTTCGCCTTACCGAGCACCGGCAGACCCATGCCGCCGTCCACCAGCAGCGGCAGCGCCTGGTAGTCACCGGACATACCCGCGAACGGCACCGTGTGCTCCTCCATCGGGTCCGTCACCGTGATCCAGCCGCCGTGGATGATGCCGTTCTGGCCGAAGTCCTCGGAGAAGGTGACATCGACCGTTTCGGAGCCGCCCGCGGGCACCGTCACCGTGTCCTTGGAGAAGGTGACGTCCGCCTTCGCCTCCATGAACGTCGGGTCGTGGGTCTCCTCGCCGCCGGTGGCGACGCTGTAGCGGACCCCCAGGTCGTAGGTGACGGGCTTGTCCGAGGTGTTGCGGATCGTGATCGTCTTCGTGACCGGGCCCTGCTCGCCCTCACCCAGAGCAAGATGCGAATGGCCGCGATCGGTCGTGATCAGTGTGGAGGTCTTCACCGCCTCCGGGACGTTGACGATGCCGCCGCCCTGGTGGTGCACCGGGGCGTTCAGGCCGGCGTTCGGCTTCAGGCCGAAGTCGAGCTGGTCAGCCGTGTTCTGCAGGCGGATGCGAATCTCATCGGTGGTGAGGTCAGGGTTGTCCTGCAGCATCTGCGCGACCACACCGGCCACGTGCGGGGTCGCCATCGAGGTGCCGGACATGGCGCCCTCGCCGCCCTGCTCCACCGGGATGGTGGACCAGATGGCCCCGCCTGGTGCGGACACCGTCGGCTTGAGGTCGAGGTCCGCGGTCAGGCCGTAGCTGGAGAAGTCCGACATGTAGCCGCCGGTCTCGTTCTCCGTGGCGACCGTGCCGTCCTGCCAGGTGAAGGTGGCGCCGCCGTCGGCGATGTCCTTCTGCAGGGCGAGCCCGTCGGCCTGCGTGATGGTGACGGTGGGGATGCCGATCTTCGGGTCACCGTCGAGGGAAGCGTTGATGGTGCCGGCGGTGTTGTTGTAGATGATGACGGCCTTGTAGCCGGCCTTCTCAGCGTTGACGGCCTTCTCGTGGAAGCTGCACTCGCCGCGCTTGATCAGCAGGGCCTGCTCACCGGTCGCCTTCGGCAGGTCGGTGCCGTTGCAGGCCAGCGCGTTCTTGTCATCATCGGCACCGGCGGCGACGAGCTCCATCGTGCCGGAGGTCGGCGGCTGCGGGGCCGGGCTGCCGGGAGCGTAGGCGATCTCGGCGCCGGCCTCAGTGGTGAAGAACGGGCTGCGGTAGTGGGTGTTGTCCACGGAGCCCACGGAGATGACCTCGTCCGCGGTGCCCGGGGAACCACCGGTGAAGGTTCCATAAGCGCCGTCGTTGCCCATCGCGACGATCATGGAGATGCCCTCGCGGTGCATGGCGTCGGCCGCCTGCGCAGTCGGGTAGTCCTTCCACGTCATGAGGCCCGAGCCGAGCGACATGTTCACCACGTCCATGCCGTCCTGCGCAGCACGGTCCATCGCGGCGAGGATGACATCGGTGGAGGCGCTGCCGTTGGTTCCGAAGATGCGGTACGCGTACAGGTCCGCCTCGGGGGCGACGCCCTGGACGTCGCCGTCGCCGCCGATGATGCCGGCCACGTGGGTGCCGTGACCACCGGTGTCATCGGGGAACTCATCCGGAGTGGGAGTGGGGCTGCCGTCCCTGCCGGAGGCGTCGTAGTCGTCGCCGACGAAGTCGTAGCCGCCCACCACGCGCTTGTTGGGGAAGTCGGCCTTCTCGTTGTTGGTGCCGGAGCCGCCGAGGGACGGGTTGTTGTAGTCGATGCCGGAGTCGATGACGCCGACCTTCACACCCTTGCCGGTGAGGCCCATGTCGTTGCGGGCGATGTCCGCACCGGTCATCTTCTGCGCGAACTCGTTCTGCGGCTCGGCATTGTCGACCGGCTCGGGGCGCTCCACCTCGTACACCGGGTAGACGGCGACGACGCCGTCAGCGGCGCGCAGCTTCTCCACCTCGGAGTCATCCACGGTGACCGACATGCCGTTCCACACGTCGGAGTACTCACGGTCCACCTTCATGGTGACGCCCTGGCCCTTCGCACCGGCCTTGGCGCGCTGCTGGGCGCTCTTGATGGCGGACCTGCTGCCGCCGTGGGCGATGGCCTTGCCCTCGGTCTGCACGAGGTAGCGGTTGTGGACGCGCACACGCTCCAGCTTGAGGCCGTCCGGGGAGATCGTCGCGACCGCGCCGCCGAGGTCGGAGGCGGAGCCGATGACGGTGACGTCACCGGTGGCGGTGGAGGCGGGGAGGCCGAGGCTCATGGACAGGGCGGCTGCGGCGGCTCCGGCACCGACGGTGCGGGCACGGTGGGATGAGGGGCGGCGTTCAGCCATGGGGGATTCTCCTTAGAGGGGGGAAAGGGCACCCGAAGGTGAGGCTCATTACAGCATGTGACCTGCGTTGCCCTCCAAGGCTTTGTCTGCTCTTTGCCGAAATGTGACCGCATCGGCATCACTGCAGGTGAGGGAGGTGCCTGGTCGAAGCCGGGCACCTGGACTGAGCGCGCGTCCACCGTGTGCCGCCGCTATCCTGCCGGGATGACGACGGAGGACAGGGCGCAGATGGCGCAGGGCATCGCGCTGATCCTGCTCGCCGCCGCCGTTCTCCAGTTCGGCGCATCGCTCGCCACCGCGGTGATGCCCGTGTTCGGCCTCGCCGCCCTCGTGCTCGTCCGCTACACGATGATGGCGGCCAGCCACACCGCCCTGTCCGTTCGCCTCGTTCCTCGCATCACCGACCGCCGCCAGCTGTGGTGGGGCGTCCTCCTCGCCGTGCCCCTGCTCGCGATGAACGTCTCCATCTACCTGGCATTCGCCCGGATCGGCGTCGGGATGGCGGTGTCCATCGAAATGCTGGGCCCGATCCTGCTGGGGGCGATCTCCTCCCCGCACCGCCGTGGATGGGCGTACGCTGCGCTCGGCCTCGTCGGCATGCTGCTGCTGACCGGCCCCACCCTGTCCACTGATGCGCTCGGCATCGCCTTCGCCGCGATCGCCGGGCTGAGCTGGGCGTTCTACCTGCTGGCGAACCGGGCGGCGGGGCGGCGCCTGCCGGGCCTGGTCCCGTCGGCCATGGCATCGCTCACCGGCCTGGTGGTCCTCATCCCGATCGCGCTGGTGCTCGGCACCGCTCAGCCGCTCACCTGGCCGGTGCTGCTGATCGGGCTCGCCGCCGGCGTCCTCTCCTCAGCGCTGCCGTACGCGCTGGACGTGCTGGCGATGCGGCGCGTGCCGATGCACGTTGCATCGACACTGCAGAGCAGCCATCCCATCGCCGCGGTGCTGTTCGGGGCGATCGTACTGGGGGAGCGCCTCACCCCTGTGGAGCTGGTCGGCGTGGCGCTGATCTGCACCGCGACCACACTGGTGGTCCGCTCGGCGCGCCGTCAGCCCAGGGCGTGCAGCACGCAGAGTCAAACGCGGGTGAGCAGCGAGGACTCGGAAGCGGGGGAGCGGGCCGACGGGTCCTGACCGAGCCCACCTGCGCACTCGTATGATGAGGGAAGGCACCACCCGGCTGAGGAGAGGACACGGAGACCGCATGCGCGACTGGGACATCGAATCGATCCGAGCGGATTTCCCGATCCTGACGCGCACCACAGCGGACGGTCAGCCCATCGTCTACCTCGACTCCGGCGCCACCTCCCAGCGGCCCCGCCAGGTCATCGACGCCGAAGTCGACTTCCTCACCGGCCACAACGCCGCCGTCAAGCGCGGCGCCCACCAGCTCGCGGAGGACGCCACCGACCCGTACGAGTCGGCCCGCGAGACGATCGCGCGCTTCGTCGGCTGCCGGGACGAGCGGGAACTGATCTTCACCAAGAACGCCACCGAGGCGCTCAACATCGTGGCCTACTCCCTGTCCAACGGGGACGCCTCCACCCCCGACCACCTGCGGGTCAAGGAGGGGGACGAGATCCTTGTGACCGAAATGGAGCACCACGCGAACCTGGTGCCCTGGCAGGAGCTCGCCCGCCGCACCGGCGCGACCCTGCGCTGGATCCCCCTCGCGGACGACTTCACCCTCGACCTCACCGACCTCGACACCCTCCTCACCGAGCGGACGAAGGTGGTCGCCTTCACTCACCAGTCCAACGTCACCGGCACGATCAACCCGGTGGCCCGTCTGGTCGAGGCCGCGAAGGACGTGGGAGCGCTGACTGTTCTCGACGCCTGCCAGTCGGTGCCGCACATGCCGGTCGATGTCCAGGACCTCGGGGTCGACTTCGCCGCCTTCAGCGGCCATAAGATGCTCGGACCCACCGGCATCGGTGCTCTCTGGGGGCGCTTCGAGCTGCTCGCTGAGATGCCGCCGGTGATGCTCGGCGGCTCCATGATCGAGGTCGTCACCATGGAGCAGACGACCTTCGCCGAGCCCCCGGCGCGGTTCGAAGCCGGCACCCCGATGATCTCACAGGCCATCGGCCTCGCCGCCGCTGTCGACTACCTCAGCGACCTCGGCATGGACCGCATCGCCGAACACGAACGGCAGCTCACTCAGCGCGCGGTGCGCGGCCTCGAGGCGATCGACGGTGTCCGCGTCATCGGCCCTTCTTCCGATGTCCCCGGCCGTGCCGGCGCCGTCGCGTTCGCCGTGGACGGCCGCCACCCGCACGACATCGGCCAGGTGCTCGACTCCCAGGGCGTTCTCGTGCGCGTGGGCCACCACTGCGCCTGGCCCCTTCACCGCCGCTACGGCCTGCCCGGCACCAGCCGCGCCAGCTTCAGCGTCCACACCACCGAGGCGGAGGTCGACGCCCTGCTCGACTCCGTCCGCACCGCCATCGACTTCTTCGCGAGGTTCCAGTGACCAGCCCTCTCACCGCGCTCTACTCGGAGCTCATCTTCGACCACGACAAGCACCCGCAGAACGCGGGTCTGCGCGACCCGTTCGACGCCGAAGTGCACCACGTCAACCCCACCTGCGGTGACGAGATCACGCTGCGGATCCGCCTCTCCGAGGACGGGCGGCGCGTGGAGGACCTGCCGTACGAGGCGCAGGGCTGCGCGATGAGCCGCGCCTCCGCCTCCATCATGACCGACCTGTTCATCGGGCGCACCCGCGAGGAGATCGAGGAGATCAGTGCCCACATGGACGAGGCGATGCACTCCCGCGGCAGGATCGCCGGCGATGAGGACGTGCTCGGCGACGGTGTCGCCCTCACCGGCGCCTCCAAGTTCCCCGGCCGCGTCAAATGCGTCCTCATGGCGTGGAAGGCGTACCAGGCTGCGCTCGCCGATGCTCTCACCGCCCGAAAGGACACCGAGAATGACCGCTGAGACCGCTCCCGACCCCGCTGAGGGAACCTTCGGGCACAACCCCATCGGCCTCACCCTCGGCGCCGTCCAGGACGTCCTCGAGGACGCCTACCCGCTCGACTGGGCGGAGGACTGGGACCGGGTGGGCCTCGTCGCGGGCGTCCGGGACGAACCGGTCCGACGGGTGCTGCTGACCGTGGACCCCACCCTCGCAGTGGTCCGCGAAGCGCGCGAGATCGGCGCAGACCTGATCATCGCGCACCATCCGCTGCTGTTGAAGCCCGTCAGCTTCCTGCCGGCGCACACCGGCAAGGGCGCTGTCATCACCGAACTGATCCGATCGCGCATCGGCCTGTGGTGCGGTCATACGAATGTGGACCGGTCCATCCGCGGCACCGTCGGCGGGTGGCTGCGCGTTCTGGACCTCGAGGACCCGCAGCCGCTCGCCGCGTCCGGCGCGGACTCCGCACGGGAGGACCTGTTCGGCCTGGGCGCCGTCGGCGCGCTGCGTGAGCCCACAACGGTGCGCGAGCTCGCTGAGAACATCGCCGCCCGCGTCCCCGCGACCGCGCAGGGCATCCGCTTCACCGGTGACGGGGACCGGCCGGTGCGGCGTGTCGCGGTATGCCCCGGCTCCGGCGACTCATTCCTCTCTGACGCGACCGCCGCCGGTGTCGACGGCTACGTCACCAGCGACCTGCGCCACCACCCCGCCTCCGAGCACCTCGAATCCGCGGCGGATGAGACAGCGGTGCCCGCGCTCATCGACGTTGCCCATTCGGCCAGCGAATCCCTCTGGCTGCCCCTGGCGAAGGAGCTGCTCGCTGAACGCCTGCCCGATCTCGAGGTGCGCATCAGTTCCGTCAGCACCGACCCGTTCACCGGCCGCGTCGGCTGAGGGGCCGGGCGCGTTCGGGCTAGGCGCCGCCCACGCGCTCGAACCGGTCTACGATCACGAGCTTCGAGCGGTCCAGCTCCACGCCGAGACGGTCACCGAACGCTGAGCGCAGCTGATCCACGACCTCGTCGGCCGAAGTTGCGGGGGAGTCCGCCCGCATGAGCTCCCGCGCTACGAGGCCCCGGTAGTGCTTCGCATCGTGGGAGACCACGGTGCGCTTCCCGTCCCGCTCCTGCACCGGCGACACGTCCAGTGCGTCCTTCACCGGCATCATCGACCGGTACGCGCCGCTGCGACCATCCACCACGAGATGCCCAGCGAGCTCCTTTGCGATGGGGGCGAGCTTCGGCTTCCACCAGGTGCCCACCTTGCCGAGGCGCTTGACGGAGGACCCGGCGCTGAGCCGATAGGCGGGGATGCGATCCGCTGCCGCATCCACGACACCGAACAGAGCGGATGCGATGAGCACCTGCACGTCCTCATGCGTGGGGCGGGCATCACCGAGGGCGTCGAACAGGACCCCGGAGTACACCTCGAGGGCGGGCCCGGCGGGCTCGGCATCGATCCGGGTCATCCGCTCCTGCAGCTCCGGCGCCGACGCCGGGACCCCGAGCATGCCGGCCCCGTCGGCCGCCTTCGCGGTCGCGACTGCGGCGCGCATCATGGTGGCGCGTGCCTGCCCGAGCTGCGGGCGGGTCAGGGTGTCGAGCTCCACCGCGGCCTCGCGCGGCGCGGGTGCGGTCTTGGTCTCCGACGGGGGCAGGAGGATGATCACGGTTCTTCCTTGTCTAGTAGGGTGGGCGGCGGACCAGTCAGCCGGACAGTCGCGCGCCTTCGGGCTCGAGGAAAGTCCGGGCTCCTCCTGGCAGGGTGGTGGGTAACGCCCACCCGGAGCGATCCGCGGGACAGTGCCACAGAGAGCAGACCACCAGCGCAAGCTGGCCAGGGTGAAAGGGTGGTGTAAGAGACCACCGCGCAGCCGGTGACGGATGCGGCACGGCAAACCCCACTCGGAGCAAGGTCAGACAGGAAGCGCATCGGCCGCCAGGGTCGGCTTCCGGGTAGACCGCTGGAGGCCGTCGGCAACGGCGGTCCTAGACAGATGACTGTCGATCACAGAACCCGGCTTACAGGCTGACTGGTCCCTCTCTTGGTCAGCGTGGTGTCACGCGGACTTCTTCTTGCTCGGCTTTCCGGACTTCTTCTCGGACTTCTTCGCCTTCTTCTCCTGCTTCACAAGGCTCTTCTTCTCCCGCTTCGCGAGCACGGCTGCGCCGATGATGCCCGCCTGATTGCGCAGGTCAGCGCTGACGATCGGGGTCTTCAGATCCAGCAGCGGCAGGAACTTGTCCGCCTCCTTGGAGATGCCGCCGCCCACGATGAACAGGTCCGGGGTGAACAGGAACTCCACCATCGAATAGTACTCCTGCAGGCGGGAAGCCCATTCCTTCCAGCTCAGCTTCTCCTTCTCGAAGATCGAGGACGCAGCGTACGCCTCCGCCTTCTCCCCGTGCAGGGTGAGGTGGCCGAGCTCGGAGTTCGGAACGAGGATGCCGTCGATGAACATGGCGGAGCCGATGCCGGTGCCGAGCGTCGTCATGATGGTCACGCCCGAGGCGCCGCGGCCGGCACCGAACTCCATTTCGGCGATGCCGGCGGCGTCCGCGTCGTTCACCACGAACACGTCATGCCCGGTGCGCTCTGTCAGCAGTGCGTCCACGTCGGTGCCGATCCAGGATTTGTCCACGTTCGAGGCCGTCTGTGCGACGCCCTCGTGGATCACGGCCGGGAAGGTGACGCCGACGGGCATGTCGTCGGAGACGTCGAACTTCCCGATCAGCTCCGCCACCACGTCCGCGACGGCGTCCGGGGTGGACGGCTTCGGGGTGGGGATGCGGACGCGGTTGGCGGCGAGGGTGCCCGCATCGAGGTCAACGGGTGCTCCCTTGATGCCGCTGCCGCCGATGTCGATGCCGAAGGCCGGCTTGGTCATGCTGTGCTCTCCAGTGTTCGCAGGTGGATCGGTGTCACTCGGTGACGGTGAGGACTTCGTAGCCGTCCGCCGTGATCAGGAAGGTGTGTTCGAACTGGGCGGTGTACGACTTGTCCTTCGTGGTGATGGTCCAATCGTCCTCCCACTTGTCCCAGTCCTGGGAGCCGAGGGTCACCATCGGCTCCACGGTGAAGATCATATTCTCCTCGATGACGTCGTCGAAGAACGGAGCGGAATCGTAGTGGGGAATGATCAGGCCGTTGTGGAAGCCCTCCGCCACGCCGTGGCCGGTGAAGTCATGCACGGATTCGTAGCCGAAGCGGCTCACGTACTTCTCGATGACGCGGCCCACCACGTTGACCTCGCGGCCCACCTTCGCCGCGCGGATGCCCCGCCACATCGCCTCTTCGGCGCGCTCGATCAGCAGCTGCGCCTCCTCGGCGACCTCACCGATGGCGAAGGTGGCGTTGGTGTCGCCGTGTACACCGTCGATGAACGCGGTGACGTCCACGTTGAGGATGTCGCCCTCCTCCATCACGGTGGAGTCGGGGATGCCGTGGCAGATGACTTCGTTCAGGCTCGTGCAGCAGGACTTCGGGAAGGACAGGTAGCCGAGCGTCGACGGGTACGCGCCGTGGTCCAGCAGCACCTCATGCACCACGCGGTCCACGTGATCGGTGGTGACACCGGGCTCGGCGACTCGCCCGGCTTCCCGCAGGGCGATCGCGGCGATGCGGGAGGCGGCGCGGACCTTCTCGATGATCTCCGGGGTCTGGACGTACGGGCCGCAGTCATCGGACTTCGCTTCGTCCTTGAATGCGTACTCCGGGCGGGTGATGGAGGCGGGAACCTCCAGTAGCGGGGAGATCGTGCCGGGGGTCAGCGGGGCCCGATTGTCAGGGCGGAGCCATCGTTCGTCAGTCATACTGACCAGTGTCTCAGAGAATCACTGGGGCCGACTCAACGGAAGGCTGACCATGACCGAGTTCTTCTACAACCTCACCACGAAGCAGGTCGAAGAGGGCCGCAAGTCCCCCGGGGACGAGCTGATGGGCCCCTACGCCACCGCAGATGAGGCCAAGAACGCCCTCGCGAAGGCGGAAGCGCGCAACCAGGCGTGGGACGCCGAGGACCGCGAATGGGAAGAGGGCTGAGCCCCTCCCGTCTCACTCAGTCGAACGCATGGTCCGCGTCGGGGAAGGTCCCGGCGCGGACTTCGTCTGCGTACTGACCGGCAGCGGCACCGAGCGTCTCGCGCAGCTGCGCGTACTGCTTGACGAACCTGCCGGAGAACCCGGACAGGCCCGCCATGTCCTGCCACACCAGCACCTGCCCGTCGCAGCCGGCGCCGGCGCCGATCCCGATCGTCGGGATCGTCAGCTCGGCACTCACCCGTTCGGCCAGTGCGGCGGGCACCATCTCCAGCACCACCGCGAACGCACCGGCCTTCTGCACAGCACGGGCGTCCGCGAGCAGCCGCTCAGCGGCCTCATCGCCGCGGCCCTGCACCCGGTTGCCGCCGAGCTGGTTCACCGACTGCGGGGTGAACCCGATGTGTCCGCACACCGCGATCCCCGCATCCACGAGCGCACGGATCCGGGAAGCCGAGCGCACGCCGCCCTCCAGCTTCACGGCGTGCGCACCGGCGCGCACAAGGTCGATGCCGGAGGCGACGGCCTGCTGCTCGGACACCTCGTAGGTGCCGAACGCGAGGTCGGCGATCACGAGGGGGCGCGTGACGGAGCGGGCGACTGCGCCGGTGAACAGCTGCATCGCCTCGTGGCTGATACTGGCGGTGGCTTCGTAGCCGAGCACCACGTTGCCGGCGGAATCGCCCACCAACAGGACGTCCACGCCGGCGTCGTCGAAGATCGCGGCGGTGAGCGCGTCGTAGCTCGTGAGCATGCTGAACTTCCGGCCCTGCTCCTTGAAGTCCTGCAGCGTCAGCGTGCGCACCCGCCGCGGCGAGCGACGCTGCTCCGGGGCGCCTGCGCCGGTCGCACCGCCGGTGCTGCCGGCGCCTCCGGTGGGGCTCGGGGGAGCCGCGTCGACGGACGAGCGGGGGCTGGGGGACTCGGGCGCGGTCATGGACCCTCCAGGGGCTGATGGGAACGGATCGCCCCCACCCTATCCGGCACCCGTCGGCCGACGGGCCCCACCCCGCAGCGCAGCCCGTGATCTGCAGTTCCGGCCGAGCTGCGTGGGGCACAATGTCCGCATGGAACGCCAACAGGACTCCGTGCTGCGTCAGGTTGAAGAAGCGAACGTCGACTACATCCGTCTGTGGTTCACCGATGTGGTGGGAACCCTGAAATCGGTGGTCATCTCGCCCACGGACCTGGAGACCGCGTTCGATGAGGGCCTGGGCATCGACGGCTCCACCATCGAGGGCCTCACCCGCACCTACGAGTCCGACATGCTGCTCGCCCCCGACCCGAGCACGTTCCGCATCCTCCCCGAGTACGACTCCACCGGCACAACCGGCGTGATGATGAGCGATGTCCTCACTCCCGACGGCGAGCCCGCCGCCTCCGACCCCCGCGGCGTCCTCAAGCGCGCCCTCGAACGGGCCGAGAGGATGGGGCTGGAGTTCTTCACCCACCCGGAGATCGAGTTCTACCTGTTCGAGAAGCCCTGGCGGCGCGGGGAGCCCCTGCAGCCCATCGATGACGGCGGCTACTTCGACTACGTGCAGCGCCCCACCGCGAACAACTACCGGCGGGAGCTCATCAGCCAACTGGAGTCGATGAACATCCACGTGGAGTACTCCCACCACGAAGGCGGGCCCGGCCAGAACGAAGTGGACCTGCGCTACGCCGACGCCCTCGCCACCGCCGACAACATCCTGACCATGCGCGCCATGACCAAGAAGGTCGCGCACTCCATGGGCCAGGTCGCCACGTTCATGCCGAAGCCGATCGTGGACCAGCCCGGCAGCGGCATGCACACGCACCTGTCCCTGTTCCAGAACGGGAAGAACGTGTTCCATGAACCGGGAGCCGAGTACGGGCTGTCGAAGACGGCGCGGCACTTCATCGCCGGCCTGCTGCGCCACGCCCCCGAATATTCGGTGATCACCAACCAATTCGTGAACTCCTACAAGCGTCTGTGGGGCAAGCAGGAAGCGCCGAGCTTCATCTGCTGGGGCCACAACAACCGGTCTGCGCTGGTGCGAGTGCCGTACCACAAGCCCACCAAGGGCACGAGCTCCCGCGTGGAGTTCCGGGGCCTCGACTCCGCAGCGAACCCGTACCTCGCGTTCGCTGTTCTGCTCGGCGCCGGCATCGCAGGCATCGAGGGCGAGTACGACCTGCCGGAGGGCGCGGAGGACACCGTGTGGGACCTGACCGATCGGGAGCGCCGAGCCATGGGCATCGAGCCGCTGCCCTCGGACCTGTACCGGGCGCTGGACTCGTTCGAGGACTCCGAACTGATGGCGGAGATCCTCGGTGAGGAGGTGTTCGAGTTCATCATCCGCAACAAGCACGACGAGTGGGCGAAGTACCGCAACCAGGTGACGGACTCTGAGCTCGCCTCGACCTTCAACGCCGTCTGATCCGCGATGCTCCCCACCTCAGCGATCCAAGCGATTCAGGAGAACGGCCCGTTCAACCACGCCGAGCTCGCCCGTCTCGGCTTCGTCCACACGGAGCGGTCCGCTCGTTTCCTCGCCGATGAGGACCTGGCGGCGGTGCCGCCGTCCCTGGTGCGCACCATCGGCACGACCGCGGACCCCGATGAGGCGACGATCGCGCTGCTGCGGGTCGGCGAAGCGGCGAACCGCGGCGAGCAGCGCGCACTGTTCGAGCGAGTGGTGGGGTCGGAGGCAGGGGAGCGCCTCGTGCAGCTGCTCGGGGTGTCCGCAGCGCTCGGCGACTTCCTCACCCGCCACCCCGAACGGCTCGCCCTGGTGGAGGAGGACGTTCTGCCGATGGACTCCTACCGCGCCCGCCTTCTGAAGGCGATCGGCGCGGACCCGGATGCTGACATGCCGGTCTCCTCCTGCACCGGGCAGGACGGACGCGACCGCATCCGCATCGAGTACCACGACATCCTCTGCCGCATCGCCCTGGCGGACATCACCGCCCCCGACGCCGCTGACGCCCAGCCCGACGTGTCCCGGCGACTCAGTGCCCTGGCCGGCGCCTCCCTCGACGCCGCACTCGCCCAGGCGCGCGCCCAGGTCACCGACCACGACAAGGTGCGCCTGGCCGTCATCGCCATGGGCAAGACCGGGGCCCAGGAGCTCAACTACATCTCCGATGTGGACGTCATCTACGCCGCCGACGCGGCGGACGATGAGGTCAGCGCCGATGACGTCACCGCCATCGGCGGGGCCCTCGCCCGAGAGCTCGCGCGCGTGTGCGCGGACCGCACAAAGGAGGGCGCCCTGTGGCAGGTGGATGCGAACCTGCGGCCCGAGGGCAAGGACGGTGAGCTGGTCCGCACCATCGATTCGTTCGCCGCCTACTACACGCGGTGGGCGTCCTCGTGGGAGTTCCAGGCGCTGCTGAAGGCGCGCCCCGCCGCTGGGGATGCGGCGCTTGGGCAGCGGTTCGTGGAACTGGTGGAGCCCATGGTGTGGCAGGCCTCCACCCGTGACGGCTTCGTGGAGGACACGCGCGCAATGCGGCGCCGCGTAGTGGAGCTGATCCCGAAGTCCGAAGTGAACCGCAACCTCAAGCTCGGCCCCGGCGGTCTGCGGGACGTGGAGTTCACCGTGCAGCTGCTGCAGATGGTGCACGGCCGCACCGATGACTCCATCCACGCCCCCGACACCCTGTCGGCTCTCGCGCAGCTGACCGACGGTGGGTACGTGGCGCGCGACCAGGCGGCCGAGCTGGACCGAGCGTACCGTCTGATGCGGGCACTGGAGCACCGCATCCAGCTGCACCGCCTGCGCCGCTCCCAGGTGGTGCCGACCTCACCGGCGGACGTGCGGCGCCTCTCCCGCGCCATGGACATGAACCCGCAGGTGTTCGAGAAGAACCTCGATGCGATCCGCCGCCGGGTGAAGCAGCTGCACGAGGAGATCTACTACCGACCGCTGCTGCTGACCGCCGCCAGCCTGTCCGATGGCCAGGTCGCGCTCACGCCGGCGTCGGCGCAGGCGCGGCTCGCCGCGATCGGCTACCGCGACGCCAAGCGCGCCGGTCAGCACATCGAGGCGCTCACCAAGGGGCTGTCCCGCAGGGCCGCGATCCAGCGACAGCTGCTGCCGTCCCTGCTGGAATGGCTGGCTGACGGCATCGACCCGGACCTGGGGCTGCTGGCATTCCGCCGGCTGTCCGATGAGCTCGGCTCCACCCACTGGTTCCTGGGCATGCTGCGCGATTCCGGTGTCGCCGCGAAGCGCCTCACCCGTGTGCTGGCCAGTTCGAAGTACGTGGGCAACCAGTTGGAGTCGGTGCCGGGGGCGGCGAGGTGGCTCGGTCGTGACGCCGACCTCGAACCCCGCTCCGGGGAGTCGATCGTGGCGGAACTGGACGCCACGATGAAGCGCACCGATGATGCCGCCGAGCTGATCGACGTTCTGCGGCACGTCCGCTCCCGCGAGATCACCCGCATCGCCCTCGCCCATGTCACCCGCGTCATCGACCCGTCCCGGGTCGCGGAAGCGCTCACCGATCTCGCGGCTGCGGTCCTGCAGGCGGCGCTGCACATCGCCCGCCTGCAGGCGAAGCAGGAGGGCGCGACGGATGCGCCCCGGGTCATCCTCACCGTCATCGCGATGGGGTCGTTCGGTGCCGGCGAGATGGGCTACTCCTCCGACGCCGACGTCCAGTTCGTGGTGGAAGGCCCGGACGACCTGACCGACTCGGACCTCGTGGCCGCCGGCACCACCGTGGTGACGCATCTGCAGAAGATCCTCAACGCCCCCTCCAGCGGCATCGACATGAAGGTCAACGCCGACCTCCGCCCCGAAGGCCGCTCCGGCGCCCTGGTGCGCACACTCGCGTCCTTCAGCGACTACTACCGTCAGCACGCGGAGCGGTGGGAGAAGCAGGCGCTGCTGCGGGCCGCACCGCTCGTGGGACCGGAGGAGACGAAGGCGCAGGTGGTGCAGGTCCTGGACGAGGTGCGGTACCCGTCGGAGGGGCTGACCCCGTCGGCCGCGCGGGAGCTGGCGCGGATGAAGGCGCGCATCGAATCCGAACGCCTCCCGCGGGCCGCCCGCGCCACCCATCACCTGAAGCTGGGGCCGGGTGCGATGACCGACGTGGAGTGGGTGGTGCAGAAGCTGCAGACCGAGTACGCGCACGAGAACGAGCAGCTGCGCACCACCTCCACCCTGACCGCCCTGGAGGTGCTGGCGGCCGACGGGACCCTGCCGCGCACCGACGCCGACACCCTCAGCCAGGCCTGGCGGATGGCGTGGCAGCTGCGGCGCGCCCTGTTCCTCTGGAAGGGCCGCGAAACCGACGTGCTGCCGGGCGACGCGCACGAGCTCGCGGCACTGGCGGGCCTCATCACCGGGTCGGAGGAGTCCGCGCGCGAGATGATGGATCGTTACCTGAAACTCACCCGCCGCGCCAGGTCGGTCACCGAGAGGGAGCTGTTCGGCGAGTAGCATTGATGGGCAATGACTACACCTGAGCTGAGCGGCAGCACGCCCCGTGGCCGCATGTACCGAGTGGAGCCCGGCGGGAAGCTCGTCTACCCCTCGATCACGACCGTTGCCGGGATGCGCTCCAAGGACAGTCTGCAGTCCTGGTACGCGCGTATGGCCGGCCAGCGCGCCCTCGACATGTTCGCCTACCTCGACCGCAACCCGGGCCGCGCCATGGAGGAGATCCGCCGCGTCTCCCGCGACAGATGGGGCACGCAGAAGAAGATCGCGGCGGCCGCGGAGGAGTACACGCAGACCGCCGCCGACTTCGGCACCTATGTGCATGCGCTCTGCGAGATGTGGGAGCGCTCCGGTGAGCGGCCGAGCCGCACCGACATGTCGGACCTCGCCACGCAGCTGCGCGGGAACGGGGTGCTGGTTCTGGAGCGCAATCTGGGCGCGCTGCTGGACCGCGCCGATGTCCGCCTCGACGGGTTCGACCGCTTCCTCGAGGAGTTCCAACCGGAGTTCGTGGAGATCGAACAGACCGTGCTGAACCGCACCGTCGGCTACGCCGGCACGACCGACGCGATCGTGAAGATCGGTGGTTCGGTGCTCTCAGCGGACATCAAGACATCCAAACGGGTGCGCGGCGACTACGCCCTCCAGGGGGTGGCGGTGGTGCGCGCGGAGAACCTGCTGGACAACGACGGCACCATTCGGGACATGCCGGAGCTCACCGGTGCGTTCGTGATCCACCTGCCGGAGGCGGGCGGCTACCAGGTGGTGCCGCTGCGCACCGGTGACGCGGAATGGGAAGTGTTCCAGTCGCTGCGCCGCTCCTGGGACTTCCTGCCGGACGACTGCGCCCTTGACGCCGCACAGAACCCGAAGGAGCTGCTCTTCAGTCTGCTGAACGCGAAGCTCTGACGTCTCGAGAGGCTCGCATGCCCCGCGCTGCGGGCCCGTCCGGCACGACCGACGAGGAGCCCTCGCGGGCGCCGGCTGTCACGCGTCGGAGCGCAGCACACCGAGCTCACGCGCCCGGGCCACCGCTTCGGTGCGCGAACGCACCTGCAGCTTGTCGAAGATGTGCACGAGGTGCGTTTTGACCGTCGCCTGCGAGAGGAACAGTTCGCGGGAGATCGCGGCGTTGGTGGCGCCGCGGGCCACGAGGTCGAGCACTTCCCGCTCCCGCTGCGACAGCGCGGCCTCACTGTCGAGGCGCCGACGGATCCTGCGGTCCAGCACCGACTCCCCACTGACGGCGCGGCGGATCGCCGCGGCGATCTCAGGCCCCGGCGTGTCCTTCAGCAGGTAGCTGGTGGCGCCGGCGTCGATGGACGCGAGGACGTCCTGGTCGTTGTCGTAGGTGGTCAGCACGATCACCACGGGGGCGCTGTCCAGGGCCACGATGTCAGCGATGACGTCGGTGCCGCGGGCGGCGCCGGACACGAACTGGAGGTCCAGCAGCACAACGTCCGGCCGGTGCAGGGACGCGAGTCGAAGCGCGTCCTCCGCGGTGGCGGCTTCGGCACCGATCACGTCGAGGTCGCCCCCGTCGGCCTCCAGCACGGTGCGCAGCCCCTGGCGCACGATGGCGTGGTCGTCGGCGAGCATGATGCGAGTCATCGGGGGCCTCCTCGGTTCAGTGCGGCTCTCAGTGTTCCACGCCGCCCTGGGGCGGATCGTGGGGCGGTCACGCGGGGACGGTCACGGATACGGCGGTTCCGTGCGCGGGCGCCGTCTCCACGGTGGCGGTGCCGCCGGCGGACTTCACGCGGGCGCGGACGGTGCGCAGACCGAAGCCCTCATCCCGGCCGGTGGGGATGCCGGCGCCGTCATCCACGACGTCCAGCATGAGCTCGCCCTCATGCTGCCCGACTGTCACCACGATCGTGTCGGCCCGGGCGTGCTGGACAGCGTTCGCCAGCAGGGAGGAGGCAACGCGGACAAGGGTCTGCGCGGCGCTCTGCCGTATGGCCGGGCGGGCGTCCGGCTCGGCGCTGATTCCCGGGGCGCTGTCGCTGGCGGAGAGGTCGCAGCGCAAAACGATCCGGGCGCTGGTCGTCAGCTGATGCTGGTCCACCAGCTGCTGCAGCTCCTGGCAGAGCACGGCGGCCGGGTCCTCGTCGACCGGCGCAGCGGAGGGAGCACCGGCGTCGACGAACTGGCGGGTCTGCCGGGTGGTCTGCCGTGTCATGTCCAGCGCTGATTCGAGCAGTTCGCCCAGGCGCGCGGTGTCGGAGTCGGCGGCGGCGCGCTGCGCGGACTCCAGGAGCATGCTGATGGAGATGGTGGACTGGGCGACTGTGTCGTGGAGGTCGCGGGCGATGCGTTCGCGTTCCTGGGCGATGCCGGCGTCGCGTTCGGTGCGGGCGAGCTGCGCGCGGGTGGTGCGCAGTTCACGGGTGATGAGTTCACGGATCGCTATCTCCTTCTGCAGGGTCCGCAGTGTGCTCATGATGCCGAGGGCCACGAGGGCGCCGATGAACGGGCCGAGCACCTGGCCGGGGCCCAGAACAGCCGTTTCCGTCGTGTGGAGCGCGGGCGCGAACCCCGCGACCAGCGCAACCAGGAACAGCAGTGTGATGCCCAAGATGCGGGAGGGGAGCATGAGGACGGCGAAGAAGAGGGCGAATGCGATCCAGACGCCCTGGGGGGTGAGCACGCACAGCACCAACCACAGTGCGAGCGTCAGCAGCAGGGCGAGAAGAGAGCGGCGCGGGTGCACGCCGGTCAGGGACTGCGGGGAGGCGCTGGGCGCCGGATCCTGAGGGCGCTCCACTGAGAACCGCGCACCGAGGGAGTAGACGCTCACCAGCAGGACGAGCACGGCGACCGCGGGGCCTGCCCCGGGTTCGGATCGTGCGAGCAGCAGCAGTCCCACGATTCCCGACAGTGCGTACAGCAGCAGATGCACGAACCAGCGCACCCCTGCCGCGAGCCGCGATTCTGATCGTGGCACCGTCATCGCTGCGCTCATGAGCCGTCCCCGGCGCTCAGCGCGATGTTCCCCGTTGCCGCGGACAGTGCCTGCGCCGCATCCAGGCACAGGTCCTCCCGGCCGGGCCGCCCGATCAGCTGGACGCTCATCGAGACGCCGTCGCCGACCCGCACGGTCGGCACGGACACAGCAGGCAGCCCCGCCACGTTGATCATGGAGGTGTGGGGACTGTACTGGCACTGGGCGTGGAAGTTCGCGAGCCCGTCCCCGGTCTCGAGGTCACCGGGCCAGTCGTTCGGGCGGGGCGGCAGCGCGGTGGTGGGGGAGAGGACGAGATCATAGGGCGCGAACGTGCGGATCAGGGCGCGCTCCACCTCAGCGAAGCGGCCGACGGATGCCGCGACGTCACCGGGGTCGAGGCTGCGGCCCTGCTCGATCAGCCAGCGGGTCAGCGCTTCGAACGGCGGCGGCTCCTCCATGGGGGAGGGCAGGGAGCGCAGCTGCGCCGCGTTCGCCATCCACAGCGTCATGAACGCCTGCGCGTACCCCGGCAACGACGGCAGACGCACCTCCTCCACCTCAGCACCGAGACCGGTGAGCGCCGCGATGGCGGCGTCCTGCGCCTGCGCCGCTTCGGCACTGGTGGGGCAGTCGACCACCTCGTCCCACAGGGTGGGGCCCGCGATCACCCCGACCCGCAGGCCCGGCGCGAGGTCGCGGATGTCGGCGAAGGATCGACGCTGCGGCGGTGGGGGAGCGGTGGCGGCACCGGAGGTGGGTGCGCCGTCGGCCCCGCGGGTGATGAGGGCATCCAGGAGGATCCCCGCGTCCTCAGCGGATCGGGCGAGGACGCCCGCTGTCGGGAGACCGCCCAGGGCGTCCTGCCCATCCATCGCGGCGATGCGGCCGCGCGACGGCTTCAGGCCGATGATGCCGCAGGCCGCGGCGGGAATGCGCACGGACCCACCGGCGTCTGAGCCGGGCGCGACGGGCAGGATGCGGGAGGCGACCGCGGCGGCCGCGCCTCCGGAGGAGCCGCCCGCGTTGAGGTCCGGCCGGCCGGGAACGGTCGTGGTGCCGTGCAGAAGCGAGCGGGTGTAGTTCGTGAAGCCGAACTCAGGGCTGGCGGTGGCGCCAAGCGAGAGGGCACCGGTGGAGTCGAGCTGCGTGGTGAGCGCGTCGGTCCGTTCCGCGCGCAGGCCGCGGAAGCGGCGGGTGCCGAACGTGGCGACCCACCCTCGGCGCTGATGCAGGTCCTTGTCCGCGGTGGGGAGCCCGGCGAGTGGCCCGGTGAAATTGCCGGCATCCACCTGGGCAGCTCGCTCCAGGGCCCTTTCGGGTTCGAGCGAGACGATCGCGTTCGTCTGGTCGCCCTCGCAGCGCTGAAGGAAGTGGCGAGCTGCGTCGACGGCGCTGACCTCCCGGTTCTTCAGGGCAGAAAGGAGCGCGGCAGCGCTGAGCTCATGCAGGTGGGACATGGCACAACGCTACCGCGCAGCATCCGTCGGCCGCTGATCAGCTGATCAGTGCGGCGATGGGATCAGAGGTCGTAGTAGAGCTCGAACTCCAGCGGGTGGGGGATCAGGCGGAACGGCTCGATCTCGTTCTCCCGCTTGTACGCGATCCACGTTTCGATGAGGTCTGCGGGGAACACATCACCCTCGGTGAGGAAGTCGTGGTCCTTCTCCAGGGCGTCCAGGGCGCCGCTGAGGGACTCGGGCAGCTTCGCGATCGCCTCGTGCTCCTCCGGCGGCAGCTCGTACAGGTCCTTGTCGATCGGCTCCGGCGGCTCAATGCGGTTGCGGATGCCGTCGATGCCGGCCATCAGCTGCGCTGCGAACGCCAGGTACGGGTTGGCCGACGGGTCCGGGGCGCGGAACTCCAGGCGCTTCGCCTTCGGGGACGAACCGGTGACTGGGATGCGGATAGCAGCGGATCGGTTGCGGGCGGAGTACACCATGTTGACCGGTGCTTCAAAGCCGGGCACGAGGCGCTTGAACGAGTTCACGGTCGGGTTGGTGAACGCGGTCAGGGCCTGCGCGTGCTCGATGAGACCGCCGATGTACCAGCGCGCAATATCGGACAGGCCGCCGTAGCCGCGCTCGTCGTAGAACAGCGGTTCGCCGTCCTTCCACAGGGACTGGTGGCAGTGCATACCGGACCCGGCGTCACCGTACAGCGGCTTCGGCATGAAGGTGACGGTGCGGCCGGCTTCCCAGGCGACGTTGCGGACCACGTACTTGAACTTCATGACGTCGTCAGCGGCCTGCTGCAGCGTGGAGAAGCGGTAGTTGATCTCCTGCTGGCCGGCGGTGCCGACCTCGTGGTGGGCGCGCTCCACTTCCAGGCCGGTTTCGTCCAGGACACGGCAGATCTCGTCGCGGAGGTCAGCGAGCTGATCCACGGGCGGGACTGGGAAGTAGCCGCCGTTGACGCGAGTCTTGTAGCCCTGGTTGCCGCCCTCTTCGATGCGGTCGGAGTTCCAGGCGGCTTCATCCGAGTCGATCTCGTAGAAGGAGCTGTTGATGCCGGTCTTGTACCGGATGTCGTCGAAGATGTAGAACTCGGCTTCGGCGGCGAAGAACGCGGTGTCGGCGATGCCGGTGGACTTCAGGTACTCCTCGGCCTTCGCCGCAACCGTCCGGGGGTCACGGGAGTACGGCTCATCGGTGAACGGGTCAACGATGGAGAAGTTGATGATCAGAGTCTTCTGATCGCGGAACGGGTCGATGTAGGCGGTCTCGAGGTCCGGGATCAGCTTCATATCGGACTCGTGGATCGCCTGGAAGCCGCGGATGGATGAGCCGTCGAACAGCTGCCCGGTCTCAATGGCTTCGAGGTCGAACGACTTCGCGGGCAGATTGAAATGCTGCATCACACCGGGGAGGTCGATGAAGCGGACGTCGACGAACTTGACGTCCTCCTCTTCGATGTAACGGACGGCTTCTTCCGGGCTGCTGAACACTCTGTTCCTCCAATTCGCACGTGGTCGCGCGGTCTGCCAGCACCTGTGAGGGGTGCATGTCCCTCCCATCCTAAACGGCGACCCGAGAGTTGAATCGGATCTGACCACCGCGTATCTTTCGGATGTGATCGAGAGAAAAGACCTGGGGACCTGGCTGGAGGGCGCACCGACTGACCCCGACTACCGCCCCGGTTCCCGGTACGGCGTGCCCGCCGATGGTCCCGGCTCCCCAGCGCGTCTCGGCATCCGCTTCACCTCCTGGATCATCGACGCCCTGGTCTCCGCCGGTGGCGCCTATCTCGCGTTCGGCCCCACCAACTGGGGGTCCACCGCCGTGTTCCTCGCGATCAATCTGCTGATGCTGCCCCTGTTCGGCGCCACGATCGGCCAGTTCTTCTGCGGCCTGCGCCTCATGCCCGTCAGCGGCCGCTCGCCAATGGTGCTGCGGGCCCTCATCCGCACCCTGCTGATGGCGCTGCTGATCCCCCTGGTCATTCAGGGCAGGGACCGTCAGCTCGGTCACGATATGGCCGCCGGCGTGCTGGTGATCCGCGCCACCTCCTGATCCCGTCCGCCCCGCCTGCAGACTCCGTCGTCCCCCCCCTCACCCCGCGGCACTCTGAGAACGGAGAACGGGCCCGCAGGGAGCATCTCCCCACGGGCCCGTCACCGTCATCACCGCCGCAGCGGCGCGACCAATGCGATCAGCGGCCGCGCATCGCGCGACGGTTCGGGCGCGCACGCATCGGATCCACACCCTTCGGCACAGCCTGGCGGATCGGGTTCGGCATCGCCTGCAGGCGGCGCGAGACCTCACCGGCCTCATGCTTCGTCAGGGTCGGCTTCATGCGCTGCATGTACGTCGCCAGCTTCGGCAGCGGGATCTCGTCCTCACCGCGCCCCACGTGGATGCCGTGCACCGGAACATTCGGGAAGAGCCGCTCCATGCGGGAGACCTCCTTGCCCATCAGCTTGCGGGCCGGACCGTTCGATCCGGACACCACCAGGGCGATGCCGGGACGACCGGAGGCGCGGAACAGCATGGTGTGGCCGCGCGGCTCCAACGCCGCCGGGTCCCGTTCCACGTTCCAACCGCGGCGAATGGACTGCATAGCGGCGAGCTCGGCGCCCTGCTGGCCCTCGATCTTCGCGTAGGCGGCGCGTTCAGCGCGACGACCCAGGATGAACAGGGCCGCGATCAGACCGAACGCCAGGCCGATGAACGCGCCGTAGATCGGTGCATCGAGGATCAGCCACAGCAGGAGGGAGAACAGCACGATGCAGCCGATGAGGGCGCCGAGCATCCACGGCAGTGTGCTCGGGTCCTCCCGCTGCGTCTGCTTGTACGCCTCGAAGATCTGCTTCATGCGGCCGGGCTTCTTGCCGGGCGCGGTATCGGGGGATGGGGATGCGGCGGCCGAACCGCCGCGGGTCTTCTTCTTCGCCATGTCCTTCTTCGCTCAGGTCGCTTCGGGAGGGGTCAGCGGCCGGAGGCGGCGTCAGCTGCGCGGCGAGCAGCACGGCGAGCCTCGAGGGCGGCGTGCCGCTCCTCGCGCTCCTTCATGCGCTCCACCACGGCTTCGGCCTCCTGGGTCGCAGGGGTCGAGGTGTCCAGGTGCTTCAGCTCCTCCGGGATCGGACGGCCGAGCTTGTTCATGGCCTCCGCCCAGAGACGACCCGCACGGTACGAGGAGCGGACCATCGGGCCGGCCATAACGGCGAGGAAGCCGATCTCGTACGCCTTCTTCGACAGGTCCACGAACTCCATCGGCTTCACCCACCGGTCGATCGGGTGGTGCAGCTTCGAGGGGCGCAGGTACTGGGTGATGGTGAGGATGTCGGTGCCGGCATCGTGCAGCGCCTGCATCGACTCGATGATCTCCTCGGTGGTCTCGCCCATGCCGAGGATCAGGTTGGACTTGGTGATCATGCCGGCGTCCTTGCCCTGCCGCAGCACATCGAGGCTGCGCTCGTAGCGGAACGCGGGGCGGATCTGCTTGAAGATCCGCGGCACGGTCTCGAGGTTGTGGGCGAACACTTCGGGCTTGGCCTCGAAGACCTTCTGCAGTGCCCCGGCGTCACCCTTGATGTCGTCGATCAGCAGCTCAACGCCCGTGCCGGGGTTGAGCTTGTGGATCTGCTTGCAGGTCTCGGCGAACAGCCCGGCGGCGCCGTCGGAGAGGTCGTCGCGCGCCACACCGGTGATGGTGGAGTAGCGCAGGCCCATGTCCTTGACCTGCATCGCGACCTTGAACGGCTCCGCGGGGTCCACGGGCATCGGCTTGCCGGTGGCGATGTCGCAGAAGTCGCAGCGGCGCGTGCAGGTGTCACCGCCGATGAGGAAGGTCGCCTCGCGGTCCTCCCAGCATTCGAAGATGTTCGGGCAGCCCGCTTCTTCGCAGACCGTGTGCAGACCCTGGCCGTGCACCCGCTGCTTCATCGCAGCGTACTCGGGGCCCATCTTCGCGGTGGTCTTGATCCAGCTCGGTTTGCGCTCGATCGGAGTTTCCGCATTGCGAGCTTCCACTCGACGCAGCTTCCGTCCTTCAGATGCGACCGTCACGCCTCAGCCTCCTTGAATTGGGTTCGGCCCAGTCTATCGAGGGGCCCCGCGTTTGCCCGGAACGGGGTGATGCAGGGAACTCAGTCCAGGCCCTTGTTCGCTTCGAGCTGACGCATCTGCTCCTCGACCGCGTGGATCACGTCAGCTGGTCGGATGGTGCACCCGGTCTCCACGCTGAGGCTCGTCACCCCGGCGTCGTCGATCCCGCAGGGGATGACGTTGTGGGACCAGGAGAGGTCGTTCGCGCAGTTCAGGGCGAACCCGTGCATGGTGGCGCGCTTGGACACGCGCAGCCCGATGGCGCACACCTTGCGGTCCATGCCGAGCGGGTCGGGCACCCACACACCGGAACGGCCCTCGATGGGCACGGTGTTCACACCGACCTGGTCGCACACCGCCATGATCGCCTCTTCGATGCCGCGGACGAATCCGACCACATCGATCGGCGGGGGCAGCTTCACGATGGGGTAGCCGACGAGCTGCTCGGGTCCGTGCCACGTGATCTTGCCGCCGCGGTCCACATCCACCACGGGCGCTCCGTCCTGGGGGCGCTCCTCGTCGATGGTGCGCTTGCCGGCGGTGTACACCGGCTGGTGCTCCAGCAGCAGCAGCGTGTTGGGGCGCTCACCGCCGACGACTTCGGCGTGGATGCGGCGCTGCAGATCCCACGCGGCTCGGTATTCGACGGGACCGGGCGGCAGCCCCCACTGCTCGTGGGTGGAGTCCAGTCCTGAATCCTCGGAGAAGCCGACGCGAATGATCTCAAGCACGCCCTCCACCCTACGCCACCGCGGGTGGGCCGCCGCCTCCCGGTTATCCACAATGTAGTGGTCCTCGCGCCACAGGGGCCGTCTGGGGTGTGCGATGGGCTCATGGGACGTCTATCTGCCGCGGGCCTGGACCCGCACACACTGACCGAGATCGATGACGGACGCGAGGTCTGGGCCGCTCGCACAGCCGTCGGCCAGGAGGTGACCGTGGTGCGCGCCCGCACTCTGCGGGCCGCGCTGCGGGTGCGTCGGGAGCGGGCACTGATCCGCTCGCTGAAGGCCGACGGGGTCCGTGCCGCGCCTGAGCTGCTGAGCGGCGGAGTGCTCCACTATGCGGTGGAGACGGGGGAGGTGCTGCGCCGCTCCCGGGGACGGCGGACCCAGAGCCGCGCCGCGGGTGCGCCCCGGGCCGCGGAGGCAGAGGCAGCGGTCCGGCGGGACCTCGAGCAGCTGTGCGAAGCGCTGAACGCGCGGGAGCTGGCCCTGGGGCACCGTCCGGGTGCGGGCCTGCTGCTGCGGTCCGACGGGTCCGCGCTCGTCACTGACTTCTCATCCCTGCGGGAGGCGACGTTCGCGGCGCACCGGGCGGATGTGCGATGGATCGAGTCGGTGATGGGCGGCGGGGAGGTGCCGGCCTCGATCATGCGCCGCCAGGCGAAGGCGACCCTGGTGCAGACTCCGCGCCGTGCCCGTCCCGCAGTGAGGATCGCCCTCTCATCGGCTGCCGCGACCGTGGTGCTCGCCGCTGTCGTCGCGGGCGGTGTGCTGACGGGCGGCGGCGTTCCCATCGCCGGTGTGCTCCAGCAGACGGGCGCTGATCTGTCCGCGGGAGCGGGGCGCCACGATGCCTCGGACGGTGCCGAAAAGGCAGGGTCCGGCGTGGCGGTGCCGCTGCAGGCGGACAACGGGGCGGGAGCGACGTCGCCGGATTCGCGGAGCGGGCCCGGGGCTGACACGGCGCCCAGCGGGGCCCAGCAGATGAGCGGTGACCCGGTGCAGGCCGTCAGTGCGCTGGCCGATGCCCGCCGTGACTACGTGATCGGTGCAGCGGGGGAGAACGCGGCCGTGGTCGAGGGATCACCGGCCGCGGTGGACGATGCCCGCCTGCGGCAGCGGTTCGCAGTGTTCCGTGTGGATGGCGGGGTCACCACGGTGCACGAGGTGCAGGTTCTGGAGCGCGATGATCAGCGGTGCCGGATCCGGGCGCGGATCAGTGACAGCCCGATGACGCTGACCGATGAGAAGGGCCGTCAGCGGCAGGTGCCGGCGGGGGCGGAGCGGACCGTCGTGATGGAGCTGGCACGGGAGCCCGACGGGTGGCGGATCGTCAGCGTCCGCGCCGATGAGCAGGAGAGCAGCGCGGCCGCCGGGGATACTGTCGCGGCTCGCTCCGCAACCGGCAGACGCTGAATCCAGCAAGGGACAGGGAAAGGGGCGGCCGCTCACCCGGTGGGTGAGGGACCGCCCCGTTGCACTGCTGGGTCAGCGGGCGTGGATCAGAGTCCGAGCTCGCTGCCGAACGCGCCTTCTTCCAGTCGCGCCTTCATGTGGGTGAGGAAGCGTGCAGCGTCCGCACCGTCCACGAGGCGGTGGTCGTAGGAGAGGAACAGGTACATCATCGAACGGATCGCGATGGTGTCGTTGCCGTCCTGGTCCTTGACCACGGCGGGACGCTTCACGATCGTGCCGCAGCCGAGGATGCCGACCTGCGGGTTCGGGACGATCGGGGTGTCCCAGAGGGCGCCGCCGGATCCCGTGTTGGTGATGGTGAAGGTCGCGCCCTGGAGGTCGTCCGGGCCGAGCTTGTTGTTCTTCGCCTTGCCGCCGAGCTCACCGATCTGGCGTGCGAGACCGGCGAGGTTGAGGTCACCGGCGTTCTTGATGACGGGGACCACGAGACCGCGCTCGGTGTCCGCAGCCATGCCGATGTTCTCGCTGCCGTGGTACTTGATCATGCCGTCCTGGATCTCGGCGTTGATGACCGGGTAGGTCTTCAGCGCTTCGACAGCGGCCTGCATGATGAACGGCAGGAAGGTCAGCTTCGCACCCTCGCGGGCAGCGAACTGGTCCTTCGCCTGGCTGCGCAGAGCGGCGATGCGGGTCATGTCAACCTCGACCGCGGTGGTGAGCTGCGCCTGCGTGTGCAGGGACTCCACCATGCGCTCAGCGACGATCTTGCGCAGACGCGTCATCTTCTGCTCGGTGCCGCGCAGCGGCGACACCTCGACCGGGGCGGACGGCTTCGCAGCAGCGGGGGCAGCGTGCTGCTGACCTGCGGACGGAGCCGAGGGCGCCTCAGCGGCCTGCTTCTGCTTCTCGGCGGCGTCCTTCACATCCTGCTTGCGGATGCGGCCACCCACGCCGGTGCCGGTGACCTGGGAGAGGTCAACACCGGAATCTTTGGCGAGCTTGCGAACGATCGGGGTGACGTACGCCGTCGCGTTGGAGGAGCCGGTGAGCGACGAGTCAGCAGTGGCGGAGGCCTCAGCCTTCTGCTCCTGCTTCTCGTCCTTCGCGGGCTTCTCCTCAGCAGCCGGCTCGGAGGCCGCCTTCTGGGCGTCGCCCTTGTCGGAGGCGTCAGCGGACTTCTCCTCCTGCTTCGCCGGTGCGGGCTTCTCAGAGGAACCACCGGATGCGGCACCGGACCCGATGACGGCGATGACGGCGCCGATCTCGGCCTCTTCATCCTCCTTCACGCGGATCTCCTGGAGAACACCCGCCACGGGGGAGGGGATCTCGGTATCGACCTTGTCGGTGGAGACCTCGAGGAGCGGTTCGTCGACCTCGACCTCATCGCCGACGTCCTTCAGCCAGCGGGTGACGGTGCCTTCGGTGACGGACTCGCCGAGGGCCGGCATGGTGACCTCTTCGCCCTCACCGGAGCCGCCGGAGGACTCTGCGGGTGCATCGTCCTCGGACGCGGCGTCGTCGTCCACATCATCGGCGCTGTCGTCAGCGTCGTCGGCTGCGGGCTCCTGCGAGGCCTCATCCGCGGCGGAGTCGTCCTCGGACTTCTCCGCGTCGGAGGATGCACCGTCGCCGCTGCCGATGACAGCGAGATCGGCGCCGACCTCGGCGTCCTCGTCCTCAGCAACGAGGATCTCTTCGAGCACGCCGGCGACCGGTGACGGGATCTCGGTGTCGACCTTGTCGGTGGAGACTTCGAGGAGCGGCTCGTCGACCTCGACGGTGTCGCCGACGTCCTTCAGCCAGCGGGTGACGGTGCCCTCAGTGACGGATTCACCGAGAGCCGGCATCTGTACTTTTTCTGACATTGTCAGTTCCTCTGCTGTCGACTGGTGGATCAGGCGTGGGAGTGCAGCGGCTTGCCGGCCAGTGCCAGCGCAGCCTCGCCGAGCGACTCGTTCTGGGTCGGGTGGGCGTGGATGAGGGAGGCGACATCCTCCGGCATGGCCTCCCAGGACACGATGAGCTGAGCCTCACCGATCTGCTCGGACATGCGGGCGCCGAGCATGTGGACGCCGACGATCGGGCCGTCCTTCTCGCGCACGAGCTTCACGAAGCCCTGCGTGCCGAGGATCTGGGACTTGCCGTTGCCGCCGAGGTTGTACTCGTAGCTCTCGACCTTGTCCTCGCCGAACTTCTCCTTCGCCTGCTTCTCGGTGAGGCCGACGGAACCGACGTTCGGCTCGCAGTAGGTGACGCGCGGGATGTGCGCCTCGTTGATCGGCTCCGGGTTCAGGCCGGCGATCTGCTCGGCCACGAAGATGCCCTGCTGGAAGCCGCGGTGGGCGAGCTGCAGGCCCGGGACGATGTCGCCGACGGCGTAGATGCCCTTGACGTTGGTCTCCAGGGTCTCCTTGTTCGCGAGCACGAAGCCGCGATCCATCTCGATGCCCTGCTCCTCGTAGCCCATGTCCTTGGTGTTCGGGCCGCGGCCCACTGCAACGAGGAGGTAGTCGCCCTCGAACTCGGTGCCGTCGGCGAGGGTGACCTTGACGCCGTCCTCGGTCTGCTCGGCCTTCTCGAAGAAGATGCCGAGTGAGTACTTGATCTTGCGGCGCTTGAAGGCGCGCTCCAGACCCTTGGAGAGGGCCTCGTCCTCGTTGGCGACCAGGTTCGGCAGGCCCTCCACGATCGTGACGCTCTCAGCGCCGAGGGACTTCCACACGGAGGCGAACTCGACGCCGATGACGCCGCCGCCGAGGATGATCGGGTTCTTCGGAACCTCGGGCAGCTGGAGCGCCATCTCGGAGTCGATGATGCGGCCGCCGAGCTCGAGGCCCGGGAGGGTCTTCGAGAAGGAGCCGGAGGCGAGGACGATGTTCTCGCCGGTCAGGATGGTGGTGCCGTTCTCGCCGGTCACCTCGACGGTGTTCTTGCCGGTGAGGCGGCCGAAGCCTTCGACGTACTCGATGTCGCCGGAGCCGACCAGGCCCTGCAGACCCTTGTACAGGCGGCTGATGGTGCGGTCCTTGAAGGACAGCATCTTGTCAACGTCGATGTTGTTGAGGGTGAGGTCGATGCCCAGGGCTCGGGCATCGGCGGGCGCCTCGGCCATCTCGGCCACGTGCAGAAGCGTCTTGGTGGGGACACAGCCGCGGTGCAGGCAGGTGCCGCCCAGCTTGTCCTTCTCGACGAGGGCAACGGACTTGCCCAGCTGAGCGGCGCGCAGAGCTGCGGAGTAGCCGCCGCTGCCGCCTCCCACAATCACAATGTCGAACTTCTGGTCAGTGGAGTTATCAGCCACGTTCAAGCTCCCTAGCTCACTCGATGGTCGTGCTCGGCGCCGACCGGAAATGGCCGGGCGGCGATGCTCACGCCGAGCGCGCTCGCGCTCAGCGATGATGCCTCCCATGCTATTGCACTGCGGCGCAACATTCCTCCAGCTCGCCGCCCGGCGGGAACTGAGGGCCCGGCGGGTGGCCGGGATCATGGACGGCACGGGCCCGTGGGCATGCAGAGCATAGGCCCGCGGGCACGAAGAAGGCCGACGGGCCCGTTCGTGCGAGGGTCCCGTCGGCCTTCCCGGTCAGTCAGGTCAGCTCACGGCTGCGCCTGGTGGAGTGCAGCGCTGCTCAGCGGCTGGTGTCCTCCAGCACGGCGAGCATGGTGCGCAGGCTCTGGCCGGTGCCGCCGCGGGTGGTGTAGCCGTACGGCTTCTGGGTGAAGCCGGTCGGGGCGATGTCCAGGTGCGCCCACGGCAGACCGTCGGTGAACTCCTGCAGGAACACTCCGGCGCTCAGCGTGCCGCCCGGGCGCTCACCGATGTTGGAGAGGTCGGCGACGCGGCCGTTCAGGGTCTCGCGCAGCTCCTCCGGGAACGGCAGCGGCCAGAACGCTTCGCCGGCGCGCTTGGACGCGGCCCACAGTTCGTCACGCGCATCCTCGGTGCCCATGACGGCAGCGGTGCGGGAGCCGAGGGCGACCACGGCCGCACCGGTCAGGGTGGCGACGTCGATCAGCAGATCCGGCTTCTCAGCAGCGGCGTCCACGAGCGCGTCGGCCATGACCATGCGGCCCTCAGCGTCCGTGTTCAGCACCTCGACGGTCATGCCGTTGCGCATGGTGACCACGTCGCCGGGGCGCTGAGCGCCGCCGCCCGGCATGTTCTCGGCGAGGGCGAGGAAGCCGGTCACGGCGATCGGCAGCTCCAGCTTCGCCGCGGTCAGAACGGTGTGCAGCGTGGTGGCTGCACCCGCCATGTCCGAGGTCATCTCGTCCATGCTGGCGCCCGGCTTCAGAGAGATGCCGCCGGTGTCGAACGTGATGCCCTTGCCGACGATCGAGACGTGACGGGTGGCCTTCTTCGGCACGTAGGTCAGCTTCACGAGACGGGGCTTGCGGGTGGAGCCCTGACCCACGCCCATGATGCCGCCGTAGCCGCCGGCGAGGAGCTTCTTCTCATCCAGGATCTCCACGCCGACGCCGACCTTCTTCGCGGCCTTCGCGGCGATGTCCGCGAACGCCTCCGGGAACAGCAGATTCGGCGGGGTGTTCACCAGATCGCGCACCGCGTGCACGTGCTCGGCGACGGTCATCGCGCGGTCCAGACGCGCGGACAGCTCCGTGGACGGCTTCGAGACGGTGACGACTTCGAACGACTCGACCGGGGTCGACTTCTTCGCGGACTCAGCGGTCTTGTGCTCGATGTAGTTGTAGGAGCCGAGGGCGAAGCCCTCAGCAGCGGCGACGACCTGATCGTCGGAGCCGCCGGGGAATGCGATGGCGGCGGACTTCACGCCGGTGAGGGCGCGGGCGGCGGAACCGAAGGCCTCGCGGATGTGCTCATCGGTGACATCGGCGAGATCGGAGGAGCCCAGGCCCACGAGGAGCACGGACTGGGCCTTCAGACCATTGACGGCGGGCAGGCGGGTGGTGGCGCCCTTGGCGCCGGAAGCGCGGACAGCGCTGACCGCGGAGCTCAGCTTCGGGAGGCCGACGGGGGTCGCATCCGCATCCTTCTCGCCGGCGAGAAGGGGGAGGACCAGAACCTCGGCAGTGACGGACTCAACCTTAGTGGCAGTGATTTTCATATCTGTCATATCCTCATCGTAGGCCAGCCGGCACGCCGCCGCCCGCAGAACATGCGAGCAGAATCCACCGCCGCCGCATGGCCGTACCGATTTGCAGCAGAAGGGACACGATGAGCGCACTGATCATCGCGACGTACATCATCGGCGTCGGAGTCGGAGCGCTCGGCCTTCTCTACGTGGTCAAGGACCTCGCCGCGGACCTCATCCTCCTCGGCGCCCAGCTGCTCGTGCTGCTGGTGTGGATCGCCCTCGTGGTGGGGGCCCTGCTGAAGGCGGCATCCGTCGGCGGCCCCACCGATGCCATCACCTTCTGGGGCTACGCCCTCACCGGCCTCACCCTCCCCATCGCCGGGCTCTACCTCGGGTTCCTGGAGCGCTCACGCTGGGGGGCGCTCACGATCGCGATCGCGTCGCTGACGATGACGGTGCTCGCCGCCCGCCTTCCGCAGATCTGGGCCGGAGGGTTCGCATGAGCGGCCGCACCGGGATCCGCCGCGATGCCGAGCACACGGATCGCACAGGTGCCGAGCAGGGCCGCGGCTTCCGCGTGGTCATCATGCTCGCCTACTTCATCTTCGCGATCTCCGCGACCGCCCGGTCCCTCGTGCAGATCCTCACCGAATTCGACCAGGCGCCTGTCGCGTTCGTGCTCTCCCTGCTCGCCGCCGTCACCTACATCGTCCTCGCCGTCCTCGTCTCGCGCCCCCGCGTGCCCATCACCGCCGCCCTCACGGTGGTCGGGATCGAACTGGCGGGCGTCATCGGCGTCGGACTGCTCAGCATTGCGGTGCCCGCCCTGTTCCCGCGCCCCTCGGTCTGGTCCCACTTCGGATCCGGCTACGGCTATGTGCCGCTCGTGCTGCCGATCATCGCCGGGATCTACCTGCTGCACCAGCGCCGGCGAGGAGTCAAGCACGCCGCGTAGACTTGAGGGGTGAGCATCTACCCCCTTGTCTTCTCCCAGGTCCTCAGCCGCTTCGACCCCGAGCGGGTCCACCATCTGACGATCAGCGCCCTCGGCCTCGCGCACCGCCTCCCAGGCGGCCCCGCGGTCCTGCGCCGCCTGTTCAGCGCCCGCGGAGCCGAGAAGAGCCGCACGGTCGCCGGCATCGACTTCCCCGGCGCGTTCGGCCTCGCCGCCGGGTTCGACAAGAACGCTCAGGTCCCGCTCGCACTGCTCGATCTCGGGTTCACCCATGTGGAGATCGGCACCGTCACCGCGCGCCCCCAGGACGGCAACGACACGCCGCGCCTGTTCCGCCTCGTGAAGGACCGCGCCGTCATCAACCGGATGGGGTTCAACAATGAGGGCGCCGTCGCCGTCGCCGACCGTCTGCGCCGCATCCGTTCCACCGACGCGGGCCGCCGCGCCGTCATCGGCGTCAACATCGGCAAGAACAAGACCACCGCACTGGAGGACGCCGCCGCTGACTACGCCATGAGCGCGCGCCTGCTGTCCCCCTACGCCAGCTATCTGACGATCAACGTCTCCTCCCCGAACACTCCGAACCTGCGCGCTCTGCAGGCCGTGGACGAACTGCGGCCGATCCTCTCCTCCGTCCGGGAGCACACGGAGAACACCGCTGTCAACGGCCGACGGGTTCCGCTGTTCGTCAAGATCGCCCCGGATCTCCACGACGACGACGTCGTCGCGGTGGCCCGCCTCGCCCTGGAGCTCGGCCTCGACGGCATCATCGCCACGAACACCACCATCGAGCGCCCCGATGCCCTCGCCGAACCGCGCTCGCGCATCGAGCAGATCGGTGCGGGCGGACTCTCCGGCCCGATCCTCCGCACCCGCTCCCTGGAGGTGCTGGACCTGCTGGTCGCGAACCGCACGGGGGTGGGGGCCGACGGGGCCCAGCGCAGCCTGGCGCTGATCTCCGCCGGCGGCGTCCGCACCGCCGAGGACGTCATCGAACGGCTCGAGCGCGGCGCCGACCTCGTGCAGGGCTTCACCTCCATGATCTACGAGGGCCCGTCGTGGCCGGGCCGCATCGCCGCTGAGGTGGCGCGCCGCCGTGAGTGACGACGATCTGTTCTCCCTGGCCGGTGACGCGCCCGCCCCGAAGACCCTCGGGGACCGCAACACCGACCATCGGGCGCCGCTCGCCGCGCGCATGCGTCCCCGCAGCATCGATGAGATCGTGGGGCAGGAGGAAGCGCTCAGCGAGGGCTCACCTCTGCACCGGCTGCTCAGCGACGACGACTCGCGCACCGCGCCCTCCTCCCTCATCCTCTGGGGGCCGCCCGGCACGGGGAAGACGACCATCGCCTACGCCGTCGCCCAGTCCGGCGACCGTGAATTCGTGGAGGTCTCAGCCGTCCTCGCGGGGGTCAAGGACATCCGCACCGTCGTCGACGCCGCCCGCAGTCGGCTGCGCACCACCGGGCGCGAAACCGTCCTCTTCGTGGACGAGGTGCACCGCTTCTCCAAATCCCAGCAGGACGCGCTGCTGCCGTCGGTGGAGAACCGCTGGGTCACCCTGATCGCCGCCACCACCGAGAACCCGTACTTCTCGATCATCTCCCCGCTGCTCAGCCGCTCCATCGTGCTCACCCTCAGCTCGCTGACACCCGCACACGTGGACCAGCTGATCGACCGCGCCCTGAGCGATGAGCGCGGCCTCGGCGGCGAGGTCGAGCTCAGCGATGAGGCCCGCGCTCAGCTGCTGCGGCTCGCCGGCGGCGACGCGCGCAAGGCCCTCACCTCCCTCGAAGCCGCCGCCTCCAGCGCACTGCGCTCCACGGACCGCACCATCACCCCCGACGTGCTGTCCCAGGCGATCAACCAGGCGATGCTGTCCTACGACAAGACCGGGGATCAGCACTACGACGTCGCCTCCGCGTTCATCAAGTCGATGCGCGGCAGCGACGTGGACGCCTCCCTGCACTACCTGGCGCGCATGATCGAATCCGGTGAGGACCCCCGGTTCATCGCCCGCCGCGTGGTCATCGCCGCCAGTGAAGAGGTGGGGATGGCGGACCCCAGTGCCCTGCAGGTGGCTGTCGCCGCCATGCAGGCGGTGCAGATGATCGGCATGCCCGAGGGCCGCATCCCGCTCGCGCAGGCCGTGGTCCACATTGCGACCGCGCCGAAGTCCAACGCCTCCTACGCTGCGATCAACAAGGCGATCGCCGATGTCCGCGCCGGCAAGGGGCGCGGCGTCCCTGCGCACCTGCGCGACTCCCACTACAAAGGGGCCGAAGACCTCGGCCACGGTGAGGACTACGTCTACGCCCACAGTGAGCCGCGGGGCGTCGCCGCACAGCAGTACGCGCCCGATGACCTCGTGGGCGTGGACTACTACGAGCCCACGGACCGGGGGAGGGAGGCCTCCGTCGGCCGTTCCCTCCATGTGCTGCGGCAGATCACCCGCGGCCACCGCCCCCACGGTGACTGAACGCACAGGCGAAACCGGCGTGAGGCGCGCCGAAACCGTTGAACGGCAGGGGGTGGGCCGCGTAGGATCGACTCTTGAATCCGCGGCTGCCTAATGGATTCATCGCATCGAAATTGAGGTAACTCTGTGACCAGTGTCACCAAGGCGCGTCGTACCGCGCGACTTTCCCGTGCTCTCGGGCTCGCTCTGACCCCGAAGGCCGTGAAGTACTTCGAGAAGCGCCCGTACCCGCCGGGCCAGCACGGTCGTGCTCGTCGTTCCAACTCGGACTACGCAGTGCGTCTGACCGAGAAGCAGCGTCTGCGCGCGCAGTACCAGCTTCGTGAGAAGCAGCTGCACCGCGCATATGTCGAGGCCAAGAAGCTCCCCGGTCTGACCGGTGAGTCGATGGTGGAGCTGCTCGAGATGCGTCTGGACGCTCTCGTGCTGCGTGCAGGCTTCGCCCGCACCATCCTCCAGGCCCGTCAGGCCGTCACCCACCGCCACGTCCTCGTGGACGGTCAGCTCGTCGACCGCCCGTCCTTCCGCGTGAAGCCGGGCCAGACGATCCAGATCGCCCCCAAGGCTCAGACCTACGAGACCTATCAGGCTGCCGCCGAAGGCGGGAACAGCGATGTCGCCGCTTCGGTGCCGTCGTACCTGTCGGTGGAGCTCGAGGAGCTGAAGGCGAAGCTCGTCTCGCGCCCCAAGCGTGCTGACGTTCCCGTGACCTGCGACGTCGCTCTCGTCGTCGAGTACTACGCTCGCTGATCAATCTGTGCTGGCACCGTCACGGTGCATAGGCAACCTGAAGCGGCCCCGCCCGGGCACTGCACGTACACTGGGCCGGGGCCGCTTCTCGCATTCCGCCCCCATCCTTCCCGCCGCCCCGACACACCGGGCTGACGCCCCATGAAAGGACCGACAGATGCAGACGTCTGAGGTGCACCGCCGCTGGCTCGACTTCTTCGAGAAGAAGGGCCACACGATCGTGCCGAGCGCGTCGCTCGTGTCCTCCGACCCGTCGATCCTCTTCACGATCGCGGGCATGGTGCCCTTCATCCCGTACATCCTCGGTTCTGAGACCCCGCCGTACTCCACCGCTGCCAGCGTCCAGAAGTGCATCCGCACCAACGACATCGAGAACGTCGGCAAGACCACCCGCCACGGCACCTTCTTCCAGATGGCGGGCAACTTCTCCTTCGGCGACTACTTCAAGGACGGCGCCATCCGCATGGCCTGGGAGCTGCTGACCACCTCCCAGGACGACGGCGGCTACGGTCTCGAACCCGACCGGATCTGGGTCACCATCTGGGAAGAGGACGACGAGGCCCGCACCTCCCTCGTGGACGGCATCGGCTTCCCCGAGGAGCGCATCGTGCTGCTGCCCCGGGAGGAGATCTTCTGGGACACCGGCCAGCCCGGCCCCGCCGGCCCCTGCGCCGAATTCCACTACGACCGCGGCCCCGAATTCGGGCCCGACGCCCCCACTGGCCGTGTCAGTGAATGGCCCGGCGACGAGCGCTCCGAGGACCGCTACATCGAGATCTGGAACCTCGTGTTCGACCAGTTCCTCCGCGGTGAGGGACAGGGCAAGGACTACCCCCTGATCCGCGAGCTCGACCAGAAGGCCATCGACACCGGCCTCGGCGTGGAGCGGCTCGCGTACATCCTGCAGGGCAAGAACAACATGTACGAGATCGACCAGGTGTTCCCCCTGATCGAGAAGGCGGAGGAGCTGTCCGGCCGCACCTACGGCGAGGATGAGGAGGCGGACGTGCGCATGCGCGTGGTCGCCGACCATGTCCGCTCCGCCATGATGCTCGCCTCCGACGGCGTCCGCCCCGGCAACGAAGGGCGCGGCTACGTGATGCGCCGCCTCATCCGCCGCGCCGTCCGCTCCATGCGACTGCTCGGCTACGACAAGCCGGCCCTGCGCGAACTGCTGCCCGTGGCGCGCGACGCCATGGCGGCCGGCTACCCCGAACTCATCACCGATGACGCCCGCATCAGCGAGATCCTCTTCACCGAAGAGGACACCTTCCGTCGCACCCTCGTGCACGGCACCCAGATCTTCGACCAGGTCGCCGGCGACCTGAAGAAGTCCGGATCCACCGTGCTGCCCGGCGACGAGGCCTTCACCCTGCACGACACCTACGGATTCCCGTTCGACCTCACCATGGAGATGGCCGCAGAGGCCGGTCTCAAGGTGGACGAGGCCGGGTTCCGCACCGCGATGCAGGAGCAGCGCGAACGCGCCCGTGCCGACGCCCAGGCGAAGAAGGGCGGCCACACCGACACCTCCGTGTTCCGCGAGATCCTCGGTGAGAAGGGCACCACCCGCTTCGTCGGCTACACCGACGCCACCAGTGACGTCACCGTCGGCTCGGTCCTCCAGGACGGTCATCTCGTGGACTCCGCCGACGCCCCCGCGGACGTCGAGATCGTTCTGGACGTCACCCCGTTCTACGCCGAAGCCGGCGGCCAGCTCGCCGACCAGGGCACCATCAGTCTCGCCGGCGGCGGCATCGTGGAGATCGACGACGTCCAGGCTCCCGTGAAGGGACTGTCCGTGCACCGCGGCCGCCTCGTGGAAGGCAGCGTCCGCGCGGGGGAGAGCGGCGTCGCCGCCATCGACACCGACCGGCGCGGCGCCATCGCCCGAGCCCACACTGCAACGCACATGGTGCACGAGGCGCTGCGCGAAGAGCTCGGCGACACCGCCACTCAGGCCGGCTCTGAGAACTCCCCGGGCCGCATGCGCTTCGACTTCCGCTGGAACAGCCAGGTTCCGCAGTCCTCCCTCGCCCAGATCGAAGGCGTGGTCAACGAGAAGCTGCAGCAGAACATGGACGTCACCGATCAGCAGATGTCGCTCGATGAGGCGAAGGCCCTCGGCGCGCAGGCTCTGTTCGGTGAGAAGTACGGGGACGTGGTCCGCGTCGTCTCCATCGGCGGCGACTGGTCCCGCGAGCTCTGCGGCGGCACCCACGTGGCCGGCACCGGCTCCATCGGCACCGTTCAGCTGGTGTCCGAAGCCTCCATCGGCTCCGGTGTCCGTCGCGTTGACGCCCTCGTCGGCCTCAACGCGTACCAGCACCACTCCAAGGAGCACGCGATGGTCTCGCAGCTCGCGGAGATCCTGAAGGTGAACCGGGCCGACATCCCGGAGCGCGTCCGCTCCCTCACCCAGCGCATCAAGGAGATGGAGAAGAACCTCCAGACCCTCCGCGGCCAGCAGCTGCAGGCCGAAGCGGCGCGACTGGTGGAGAGCGCCCAGGACATCAACGGCGTGCGCGTGCTGACCCATGACGCCGGCACCGGCGTCAACGGCGGCGATGTCCGCACGCTCGTCACCGACCTGCGCGCCCGTCTGGGCGACGGGGCGCCCGCCGTCATCGCCGTCACCGGTGAATCCGACGGCAAGGTCGCGCTCGTGGTCGCGACGAACCCGTCGGCCCGCGATCTCGGCATCTCCGCCGGCGCCCTCCTGAAGGACGCCGCTCAGGCGATGGGCGGCCGCGGCGGCGGCAAACCCGACATGGCGCAGGGCGGCGGCGGTGAGCCCGCCAAGGCTCCGCACGCGCTGGAGTCCATTGCGTCGGCACTGCGCAGCCGGACCTGACATGACCTCCGAGCGATTCATCCGCATCGGAATCGACGTCGGCGACGTCCGGGTCGGCTGCGCCCGCAGCGACCTCGACGGCCTCATCGCCACCCCCGTCGAGACGTTCCAGCGTCCCACGGCGGCGGCGAAGATCGCCGAGCTCTGCATCCGGGATGAGGCGCGACGGGTCATGATCGGCCTGCCGCGATCCCTCAACGGCAGCGAGGGGGCTGCCGCTGACAAGGCCCGCCGGTTCGCCGACGAGCTCCACTCAGCCCTCGGCGACACAGCCGAGAGCGTCGACATCCGGTTCATCGACGAGCGACTGACCACCGTCAGTGCGCACCAGGCGCTGCGCTCCTCGGGCCGGAAGACGAAGCAGCACCGCTCCGTAGTGGACCAGGTGGCCGCAGTGATGATTCTGCAGACCGCTCTGGATCAGGAGCGCTCCACCGGTCGCGCGGCCGGCATCCCCCTGAACTGACCCTGTCCCAAGGAGGCGCCCAGTGGCCCACGACAGCTTCGACGACCTGTTCGAATCCCCAGACGAACCCGGCAACGACGGCGGGCCCCGCGGCCGCCGCGCTGCTCGTCGGGGCAACGACAAGCCATCCGGCATCCAGCGCTGTCTCCCCCTGCTGCTGGTGGTGCTGGTGCTCGCCGGCCTCGGCCTCGGCGCCTACGAGGGCTACAAGTGGGTGACCGGTCACCGCATCGAACAGGAAGCGGACGACTACACCGGTTCCGGCAGCGGCGAAGCCGTCATCACGGTGGAGGATGGCGACACCGGCACCGACATCGCCAAGAAGATGGTTGAGAAGGACGTCATCAAGTCCACGGGCCCGTTCGTCACCCTGTTCGCCAACGAACCGAAGGCCGCTTCGATCCACCCGGGCCAGTACAAGCTGAAGAAGCAGATGTCCTCCTCGGCGGCGCTGGATGCGCTGCTGGATCCGCAGAGCGCCGCCGGGGTGCGCGTCACCATTCCGGAAGGCTCGCCGAACAAGGTGGTGTTCAAGACCCTCTCGAAGCAGACCGGCATCCCCGTGGCGGAGTTCGAGAAGGCGGCGAAGGACTACACCGCCCTCGGCATTCCTGAGAACAAGGCGAAGAGCGCCGAAGGCTACCTGTGGCCCGGCACTTACACCTTCTCCGACGACGCTGATGCGAAGGAGATCCTCACGGAGATGGCCGGGCGCATGCAGTCGAAGATGGAGGAGAAGGGCATCCCGGCCAAGAAGCAGCACGACGTCCTCACCCGCGCCTCCATCGTGGAGCGCGAAGCGCGCAGCGACGAGGACTTCGGCAAGGTGGCCCGCACCATCGACAACCGCCTCAAGGGAGTCGGCGAAGCCGGCGGCACTCCGATGGCGCTGCAGGTGGACTCCACGGTCGCTTACGCGGTGGGCGATGTGCGCAAGGGCTACTCGACCACGCCGAAGGAGCGCGCGATCGACTCCCCGTACAACACGTACAAGCACAAGGGGCTGCCGATCGGACCGATCTCCAACCCTGGCGACAGGTCCATCGACGCTGTGCTGAATCCTCCGAAGGGCGACTGGCTGTACTGGGTGACCGTCAACACCGATACGGGTGAGACGAAGTTCGCCACCACCAATGCCGAGCACGAGAAGTACGTGAAGGAATGGCGGGAGTGGGCCAAGAACAAGTGACGCGGCGCTTCTGCGTGATCGGTGATCCGATCGATCACTCGCTCTCCCCGGCTCTGCACACCGCCGCCTATGCGGCTCTCGGTGTGCAGGATGCGCGGTACGAGAAGGTGAGGGTGCCCGCCGACGGGTTCGAGCATGCGCTGAGCACCGGCCTGCAGGCGTTCACCGGCATTTCGGTGACCATGCCGCACAAGCGGTCGGCGTTCCTTGCAGCACTCGCCCATGATCGCGCCTCCCAGGATCTGGGCATCGCCAACACGCTGATCTCGTTGCCCACGTCGCCGGGTGCTGAGCGGCGGTGGGCCGCATTCAACACCGATGTGCACGGCATCGCCCAGTCGTTCCGCGACGCCGGTGTTGGGGATCCGGCCAGCGCGGCGATCCTCGGCTCCGGCGCGACCGCCCTTTCTGCCCTCGCGGCGATGCACGAGCTCGGCGCGGAGGACGTCACGCTGCTGGCGCGGAGTGCGCAGAAGCTGGTGCCGCTCGTGGAGTTCGCTGACGCGCGCGGATTGACCGTGCGCACCGGGACGCTTGCGGATGCGCCGCGTCTCCTCGGCGCGGACGCAGTGATCAGCGCGCTGGCGGAGCCGGGAGCGCGGGCATTGGCGTCGGTGCTGGAGGCTGCCCCGTCGGCCCCTCAGCGCGCCGGGGCGTTCCTCGACGTCCTCTACCACCCGCTGCCGACGGTCCTCGACGGTCTGGTCCCGGCGGACGTCACCATGGACGGCCGGGCGATGCTGGCGAGGCAGGCGATGCGGCAGGTGGAGCTGATGCTCGGGGTGGAGCAGGCGCCGGCGGAGGCTATGGAAGCAGCAGTGTTCGCAGCAGTGCGCTGAGCCCGAGTGCGGCGCCGGCGCACGCACATGCCCAGAGGGCACTGGCGAGGGTGCCGATGATGAACAGTTCGCCGATCGCGGGTTCGTCCTGGGCTCGCAGTTCGGGGTAGCGGCCGAGGCCCTTGATGGCGAGGACGAATCCGATGCCCACGGGGAAGCCGGCGACGATGCAGGCGTAGATGCCGAGGCGCTCCAGGGTGCCGATCCAGCGGCCGCCGGGCAGGTCCCGTTCGCGGCTCAGGAGATCCCGTGGGGCCGACGGGGGAGTGCTGGTGGTGATGCGGGAGAGCAGCCGGCGGACGATGAGGTTGCCGAGGAGGGTGGCCGCGCCGAACGCGGCGATCAGCAGCGCGTGGATGAGGGCTGACATCTCACCGTCCATGAAGGTAATCTCGTACTATGGCAAAAATGAAGGCTCAAGCTTCATGTGTGGCGGTGCTCGTGGACATCGTCCGCTCCCGCGACGGAGCCCGAGCTGAGAGCCAGAAGCAAGCTACCACAGCGGCTCACGCCGTCAACGAGGCGGTCGACGCGCTGGATCCGCTGCGTCCCACGGTGGGGGACGAGTTCCAGGGAGTCTATTCGACGCTCGGCGCCGCACTGCGCGCCGCGCACCTGCTGCGCCTCCACATGCTCGGATCAGCCGATGTCCGCTTCGGTCTTGGTGGGGGAGAGGTCCGCATCATCGATGAGGAGACCGGCATCCAGGACGGCAGTGCCTGGTGGGGTGCCCGCGAGGCGATCGAAGCGGTGCGGACGCTGTCGGACGCCGCTGGATTCGACGGCGTGCGCACCGGTGTCCGGGAAGCGCGCGCGGGCCGAGAAGAAGCCGCAGAGCTGGAGTCGCTGCTGCAGTGGCTGGACATCTCCATCAGCGATCTGCGCGGGGGCGCGCAGAGGACGCTCCTCGGCCTCCTGGAGGGGAAGGACGTAGCGGCTCTCGCTGAAGCGGACGGAGTGTCCGCATCCGCGATCAGTCAGCGCATCGTGACGAACCGTCTGCGTGCTCTTGCCAAGGCGCTGCAGGGCACGTGGGTCCTTCCCTGAACGCATGAGCCGCCATGGTGCTGGGCATGCTGCCAGGGCGCATGCGAAAACCCCTCCCGATCCGCATCTCTGCTGATCAGAAGGGGTTTCCTTCGGTGTCCGAGGGGGGCTTGAACTCCTTCCTCAGGCAACGATCAGGCCGCTCGTGAGCCCGGAAAGCACCCGTTACCTTGTGAGCACCCCGATGGACGGGGTCTGGTCGCTCGGCCGGGTATGGCTTTGTTGCCCTGCCATTGATGGTCCGGGGGGTGTTGCCGCCCGGTCGAGAGACACGCGTTGACCGCTGATAGGGACACGGCCCAGCTCTGTCTGAGGTCTCTTCGTAACGTGGGTGCCGGCATCGGGTGTCGAGACTGCGGCCAGCAGTGATGAGGAGGACAGCGTCATGAACACAGGGTTCGCGGTCGTGATCGGCCTGGACGTCGGGAAGACAGCTCACCACGCGTGCGCACTCGACCCGGAGGGGAACAAGCTGTTCGACAAGCCCCTCCCGCAGGACGAGACCAAACTTCGCGAGCTGTTCACCCAGCTGCAGAACCACGGCGAAGTTCTGCTGGTCGTCGATCAGCCGAACACCATCGGAGCGTTGCCGATCGCGGTGGCCCGGGATACCGGCTGCACAGTCGCCTACCTTCCCGGATTGGCGATGCGGAAGGCCGCGGATCTGTATCCGGGCAGGTCAAAGACTGATGCGCGGGATGCTTTCATCATCGCCGACACGGCCCGCACCATGCCTCACACCCTCCGGCAGGTCGATCGTGACAGCGAGGTCCTCTCCGCGCTGAAGGTTCTGGCCGGGTTCGATGAGGACCTCGCTCACGAGACCACAAGGGCGCTGAACCGGATCCGGTCCCTGCTCACCCAGATCCACCCCGCGCTCGAGCGCGTCTTCGCAGGCGGGAAGCTTTCCACTGGGCTCGTGCTGGACCTGCTGGAGAAGTTTGGCGGACCCACCGGCCTCCGAAGTGCCGGCCGAGGGAAGGTGCTGCGGTTCGCCCGCGCGCATTCACGCCGCGACCCCGAGACGCTGGTCGAGCAGATCTTCACAGCCCTTAGCGAGCAGACCGTCATCGTGCCCGCCACCGCAGCGGTTGAGCTGGTGATCCCCCGAGTCGCTGGCCAGGTTAAAGAGCTGAAAGAACAGCGCGCGACCGTGGCCCACGAAGTGGAGGGCATGCTGGAGGACTTCCCTCTCGCCTCGGTCTTGATGAGCATGCCGGGGATCGGCATCAAGACCGCCGCCCAGATCCTCCTCGCGATCGGTGATGGCTCCGCGTTTGAGTCCGCCAGCCACCTCGCGGCCTATGCCGGGATCGCGCCGGTCACCCGCAGATCAGGCACCTCGATCCGCGGAGAGTTCCCCGCCCGGTCAGGGAACAAACGCCTGAAGAACGCCCTGTTCTACTCCGCCTGGGTCGCCTCCAACCACGACCCCATCTCCAAGGCCTACTACGATCGCAAACGCGCCGAAGGCAAACGGCACAACGCCGCCGTGATCTGCCTAGCCCGCCGCCGCTGCAACGTCATCTACGCCATGCTCCGCGACGGCACCTACTACCAGCCACCGACAACCGCCCCTACCCCCGAGCCGACCGCTCTCGCGGCTTGACTCGAAACATAGGGACACCCCCCCGAAAGGGGCGATGTGAGCACTCACGCCTATGGTGAGGATGCCGTCGCACAGGGGGGCTGCCTGCAACCGGCAGCGATATGGCGTTCCAGTCATTCGCGATTGTGATCGCGGCGATGCTCACCACCGCGAGCCTGCTGGAGCGCGAAGCACCTGGCGCTAGGCCGCGAGTGCCTCGGTGGGCGACACCTTGGCCGCCTTCATGGCGGGCAGCATGCCTGCGATGGCGCCAACCAGGATGGTGACCGCAACACCGAGTGCGGCAATCAGCGGAGGCACCGTGGGCGTCCAACCGTTGATCAGTGAAACGGCGACGGTACAGCCCACACCCAGCACGAGCCCGGCTGTACCACCGTATGTGGCGAGCATCACGGCTTCCATCAAGAACTGCTTGCGCACATGCGCACGCGTGGCTCCCAGGGCACGGCGCAGACCGATTTCACGCTGACGCTCGAGCACCGTGATGACCATGGTGTTCGCCACGCCGATACCACCCACGAGCAGTGCGATCGAGCCCACACCGACGAGCATGCCCGTCAAGGCGGTGTCGATGGCGTGTTGTGCGGCCAGCGAGTCGGACGGCCGGCTCACGCTCACCTCATTGGGCGATTTCGGGTTGATTGTGGCTGGGATGAGTTCGCGCACCGACTCCACTGAGGCGTCAGTCGAACGCTCATAGAGCGTGGTGGGCGAACCGGTGAAACCAAGTCGCTCGGCGGCGTGCGGCGCGCCTACCAGCACCGAAGTGTCGAGTTCGGGTGCGAGCGCTGACGGCTTAAGGATGCCCAGCACCGTGTGATTCTGGCCACCAATATTCACCATTGAGCCGGGCGAGACGACGCCCAGTCGTTTGGCCGCGGTTGTCCCCAGCACGGTTGTGGGGTACTGCTTGTTGGCGTCGTTGAACCAGCTGCCGCTGTGCAGCTCACTGGAAGTTGCCGACAGCAGCCCGGTGTCGGTTGCGGCCACGTTGAGGCCGTTGGTCGAACCTGGATCGATATAGCTGCTGCGGTAGGCCGCCACCTCAGGCAGGTCACCCACCCAGCCCACCTGTTCGATGCCTTCGATGCGTTGCAGTCGTTCGGGGGAGTCGACCGGCAGCTCGGCCGAGTCGCCACTGAATGATTTACCGGCCGACACCGTGAGCAGGTTGGTGCCGAGCGATGCGAGCCGCTCCTGAATCTTTGCCTGGCTCGACAGCGAGATGCCGATCACGGCAATCATCGCGGCGATGCCAATGGCAATTCCCAGTGCCGAGAGCGTGGCCCGCACGGGGTGCGCACGCAGGCCCTGCCAGCCCAAACGCAGCAGGTCTTCTTGGCGAAGGTGCGAGCGTGATTCTTCTGGATCGAGTGTCATGCTTTCCCTCCTCCGCTATTGCTGGGTGTCAGATTCGAGCACACCGTCACGGATGCTGATCTGTCGCGGGAATCCCGCTGCGAGTTCACGGTCGTGCGTGATCACCAGCACCGTGGTGCCGGTGCGGTTGAGATCCTTCAGGATGTCGACTACCTGCGCCCCCGAGCGAGTGTCGAGCGCACCGGTGGGTTCGTCGGCGAGCAGCAGCGGCGGGTCGCCGACAACGGCTCGCGCAATCGCCACGCGCTGCCGCTGCCCGCCCGAGAGCTGGCGTGGCGTGTGATGGGCTCGATCTCCCAGGCCCACGCGATCGAGCGCTTCGCGGGCGCGTGCCCGCCGCTCCCTGAGCGGCATACCGGTGTAGAGCAGTCCCGTGGCGACGTTGTCGGCAGCGGTCTGCGCATCCTCAAGGTGGTACTGCTGGAACACGAACCCGATGAGGTGTGCTCGCAGCGCCGAGAGCTTCGCGTCGCTCGCTGCCGAGACGCGGTGGCCGGCGATGGTGATCTCGCCGTCACTTGCCCGGTCGAGCGTGCCTACGAGGTTGAGCAGCGTCGACTTTCCCGAGCCACTCGGTCCGGTAATGGCCACCATTTCGCCCGAATTCACGGTGAAGCTGACGTCATCGAGAGCAGTTGTTGGTGGCGAACCGTATTGTCGCGACACGCTGTTGAGTGTCAGCAGTGGCAGGTCGGGGGTCATTCGCCCACCGCCACTTCGTCGCCCTCGTGCACGTCGCCGCCCTTGATCTCCACCAGGTCATCGGCGAATGCACCGATTTCAACAGGCACGCGGGTGGCTTCGCCGTTCTTGATGACTTCCACGGCGTACTTGCCGCCGGGCTCGGCGAGCAGGGCACGCACTGGCACCGCCAGCACACCCTTGGCGGTGGTGCGAGTGGTGACCACGCTCACGGTCACGTCGGCATAGGCCTCAGCGGCGGCAGGATCGGTGAGCGACAGACGCACCGGCACCTTGACCGATTTCTGTCCCGATTCGTCCTCCTTCTCTACGGACGGGTCGACTGCTTCAACAACGCCCTCGGTGGTCTTCCCGTCGGGCAGTTTGATGTCTGCCTTCGCACCCACCGGCAGCAGGCTGCGCATACTCGGCGGCACCTCGGCGGTGACGACCTTCGAAGTGCCGGTGACGTCAAGCACCGAGGTGCTCGCCGCATCCCCTGCCCTTGCCTTCTGCGAGCTCACCTGCACATCGCTCGGAATGAATACGACGCGTCCGAGTTCGAGCGTGGTGCTCCATTCAAAGCCGTGGTCCTTCTTCCACCGGGCGATCGCGGATGCGGTTCCCCGGCCGAAGTGCTTGTCGGGCTCGTCTTCGAAATAGCCGAGCGCCTTGAGGTTCTGTTCGAGCTGCATCACATCTTGACCGTTCGACATCCCCTCCTCAAAATTGCGCCAGGCCGGCACTTCACCCCGCATCGCGAACACGGGACGTTCGTTGACGCGCATCATCTCGGTGCCGATGGTGAGTCTGGTTCCGGGAGCGGCCACCGAGGTGAGCGTTCCGGTGAGCTGCGTGCCGTAGGTTGCCGGCTTGCCGTGGTTGAGTGTGCCCTTCGCTTCGACGCGCTCAACCAGGTCGGTCTTGGTCACGGTCGCGGTTTCAACCGATGATGACACCGCCTTGGTGGTCTCTTCGGCGCTCGTACCGTCCATGAGCGAGAATCCGGTGGCGCCAGCAGCGATGGCGAGCACCCCTGCGGCCGAAATGACTGCGATTCGCTTCTTGCGCATCAACTACTGCTGCTCTCCCTGGATCTCGAGGCCAGCTTCTTCGGTGCAGCGCTGCACGTCTGCCGGGTCGGCTTCTGGGCCACCGTTCTGCTGCACGGTGATGCCCTCACCGTTCGGCTTGGGGTCGGGCACGTCGTAGCCGGCTTCACGCATGCACTTCGCGTAGGTGAGCAGCTGTTCGTTGAGCTGTTCGTCGGTTACCGGGTTAGCAGCCTCGGGAGCCGGGCCCACCTTGTCGGAACAGGTCTGCAGTGCGGCTTCGAGGTCAGCTTCACCTTCGTCACCCTCGATGGGTGAGCCGTCGGGGTTGACGGGGATGCCGGCGTTCTCGACGCCCTCTTCTTTGAGGCAGCGCTCGAAGTCGTGCTGCCACTGTTCGGCGCTGGCTGCGTGATTCTGCTGCAGTTCGGGCTGATCGTTCGCCGAGCATCCGGTCAGCGCCAGCATTGCGCCAGCTCCAACGAGGAGTGCTGCTGTGGCAGTACGTGAGGTGCGTGTACGGAACATGGAGGGTTACAATTCACTTTCTTAGAGATGTATCCGGCGTCACCTTTGCGGCGGCGCCGATCAGGACATGTCCCAGTTCACGCGGGTGCGGGTTGCGGCAGCGTAAAAGAAAATGCTTACGTTTCTCTTACCTGTCGCGTGCCAGACTGAGGTTGGCGACCACTGGTCATAGTCCGAGCGGCCGCATCGTTGCTTTTCGCCGCTTTCTGGGCGGCGCCGCGGTTCTCAGGAGGAGTCATGCGCGTACTCATCGTTGAAGACGAGCCGTATCTCGCCGAAGCGATTCAGGACGGGCTCGCGCTCCACTCGATTCCCGCCGACACGGTGGCTGATGGTCGGGATGCGCTGGCAGCCATTGAGATGAACGACTACGAGGTCGTGCTGCTTGATCGCGATATCCCCGGCGTGAGTGGCGACGAGGTGTGTCGGCAACTCAACCTGCGCGAGGATCGTCCAACGATTCTGATGGTGACCGCGGCGCGGCGCATCCAAGAGAAGGTGGATGGTTTCCAGCTGGGTGCCGATGACTATTTGGCGAAACCGTTTGAGTTTGCGGAGCTGGTGGCTCGCGTGCGGGCGCTGGGTCGGCGTCAGTTCACGACGCGACCCACCCGATATGAAGCGGCCGGGGTCACGCTCGACCCGTTCCGCCACGAAGTCACCCGTGACGGCCGGTATATCCGGCTCAGCCGCAAGGAGTTTGCGGTGCTTGAGTCATTGATGCGCGAGCCCGGGCGGGTGGTGAGCGCCGAGACGCTGCTCGAGGAGGCCTGGGACGAGAACGCTAATCCGTTCACACAGTCGGTGAAGGTGACGATCAGTTCGCTGCGGCGCAAGCTTGGTGAGCCGTGGGTGATTCGTACCGAACACGGTGTTGGTTACACGATCGACCGGACGCTCAATGGTTAAGCACCTGCCCACGCTTCTTCGCCGGAAGCATCGTTTCACGGCGCGCACTCGGCTCGCGTTTTCGTACGCGCTGCTGATGTTCCTGTGCGGTGGGCTGCTGCTCACCCTGGTGACGCTGTTCATTGGTTTTGTGCCTGATTACGGGTTTGAGTCGGTTGATGCTCAGCCGAGCCAGGAGCCGCTGGTGATTGCCGTGGACGACCCCGCAGTTCCGCCGGACAACATCAAGATTGCGGTGCAGAGCCAGGCCGATTTCATCACTCTGCTGCTGCAGGTTTCGGCGATTGCGTTGGCCGTGCTGGTGGTGCTGAGTTCGGTTGCTGCCTGGTTGCTGGCGGGGCGGATGCTGAAGCCACTCGCGGCGGTCAACCAGGCTGCGAAGCTGGCTGCGGATGGTCGGCTCGACCACCGCATTGGACTCACCGGCCCTCACGACGAGATCTCCGAGTTGGCGCAGACGTTCGACCAAATGCTTGAGAGCATTGAGCACTCGACCGCGGCACGGCGACGGTTTGCCGCTAACGCTTCGCACGAGCTTCGCACGCCGCTTGCCACCACCCGAACCATCCTCGATGTGGCGCTCTCGAAGCCAGGAGAGGTTGATCGGGATGTGCTGCGCAAGCTGCTGCAGGTGAATGAGCGCAGCATCCGCACCGTCGAGTCGCTGCTTGATCTTGCCGAACTCGAGGGGGGAAAGGTGAAGCCGACCAGCTGCGACATGACCGAGATCGTGTCGACGGTGCTGCGTGAGTCGCAGCCGCTGCTGGCCGAACGTGACCTTGCGGTCACGAGCGAGTTCGGCCCGGCCACTGCGTTTGGGGATGAGCGGCTGTTTCACCAGCTGGCACAGAACCTCATCCAAAACGCGATTCAACACAATACCGATGGCGGCAGCCTGACGGTGAGTACCCGGATGGTGGCCGGTGATGACTCGATGGCCGAACTCACCGTGCGCAATACCGGTGAACTGATTGATGGGGCGCAGTTGAGCCAACTCACCGAACCGTTCAAGACCACCAAGGGTCGCACCGGCGGCACCAACAGCGGACTCGGGTTGTCGATCGTGTCGGCAATTGTCGACCGTTCGAACGGCACGCTCGACATTGCTGCGAACGAGGGCGGTGGCCTGTGCATCACCGTGACGCTGCCGAGTCCGGATGCTCCGGCGTAGAGACAGGACTCGAACCGAATCGGTGAGTACAGCGTGCTCAAGAACGCGCACCGCAGGTTCCAGGCAAGCGGTGTCGAAGGACACCCCGACGTTGACCACGGTGGTGTGGATGTCGGACCAGCCGCAGCCTTCGGGGACAGCAAAAGGAGCACCCCTCCGAACCATGCGTTTTCGCAGGTCAGGAGGGGTGCTCCGTCGGTGTCCGAGGGGGGACTTGAACCCCCACGCCCTTAAGCGGGCACTAGCACCTCAAGCTAGCGCGTCTACCAATTCCGCCACCCGGACTAGGTGACTGCCTCGTCGGCAACGAATAAGAATCTAGCACGGCTCAAACCCGCCGCGCGAACCGAGAGGCCCCCAAGCCGCCCCCGAGTGAACGGAATCACGCAGGGGTGCGCTGCATCCCGGATCGATGACTGTGCGCTGCCGGCAGCTGGTGAGCTCCGGGGCGCGTGCGTGCCGATAGATTGGTCCCCATGCCCCACATCATGTTCGTTGAGCCGCTGATCCCCGGCAACACCGGCAATGCCATCCGCCTCGCCGCCGTCACCGGCTGCCACCTCCACCTCGTGGAGCCGCTCGGCTTCAACTTCGAAGACGCCAACCTGCGCCGCGCTGGCCTCGACTACCACGACCTCGCCGACACCACCGTGCACCCCGACATCGACGCCGCCCTCGCCGCCGTCCCCGACAGCCGCGTCTTCGCGTTCACCGGCAAGGCCGACGGATCCTTCGCCGACATCGAGTACCGCGAGGAAGACGTTCTGCTCTTCGGACGTGAAGACACCGGCCTTCCCGACAGCGTCCTGAACCACCCGCGGATCACCCAGCAGGTCCGCATTCCGATGCTTCCCGCGCGCCGGTCCCTCAACCTCGCGAACTCCGCCTCCATTGCGGTGTACGAGGCATGGCGTCAGCGCGGATTCTCAGGCGGCGTCTGACCTGTTCTGGGGGTGCGGGCCCCGTCGGCCCCCGAGAGCGGCCGGGGGAGCACCGGGATCAGGGCAGCGTGCCGGCGAGCAGCGCCGCGACGAGCAGACCGCCGTAGGGAACGCTGAGGATCACCGGGCCGAACGCGAACCGGGATGAGAAGTCCCCGCGCGAGCGCACCAGCGCCACCACGGCGCCGACCGCCGACGCCGCACAGAACCACAGCAGCGCGCTCACGATCACTGCACCGCCGAGCAGGCAGGTGACCAGCGCGGTCGCGAACACGACCTTCGCGTCTCCCATTCCGAGCGCCGACGGCACCAGCAGCGCCAGGCACACAGCGCCCCCACCGAGCACGAATGCAACCAGGATCGACGCCGGCAGAGCCGCCCGAACTGCAGGCAAAAGCGCCGCAGCCACCAAGGACACCGCTGCCACGCAGGTGCTCTGCCACAGCACCAGGCGATTGGGCAGGCGGTGCTCGCGCACATCGAACACCGTCAGTGCAGCAGCGAACGGCAGGTGCGCGGCGAGCAGAGCGACGGTCAGCAGCAGGGGCATGCCCCTACTGCATCACACCGCGAGCGTCACAGGGCGCTGTTCGGGCCGAACGGGGACAACTGGTCCTGTGCAGAGGGCACGCGGATGATCCGTCGGCGCAGGAACACGCGCTTACCGCCGCCGATCAGCAGCTGCGTGCGCGCCAGCTCCCAGCGTCCGTACTCCGCCTCATCCTGCAGCGCCTGCCGCACCTCGCCCAGAGTGAAGCCGCGAGGAACCGTCACCACCTGGAACTCCATCTCGCCGCGCCGGCGACCCCCGGCCGACGGGATCGTGCTTACCGAAGCGCCCTCGATTCCCGGGATTCTGCGGCGGCTCCACGTGGGCGGCAGCATCGACTCGGTCTGGCGGTTCACAATGCGGGTCATCACCGCTCCTGAAGGGGGACGGGGCCAATGGTGGCGACCAGGATAACGGGGTGTCGCATCCGGGGCGAACGGGGTAGATTCGAGGCATGAGCACCACAGATCCTCGCGCCGCACTCACCGCCCTGATCGATGCCCTCGAGCGCCACTACACGGCCGCCGTCGACTCCAGCGGCCAGGATGATCCGGCGCTCGACCGCGCCAACGATCGCCTCGCCGAGGCGTTCGACATCTATGACGGTGCTCTGTTCGACGCCGTCGGCACCGCCACCCCGCTCGTCGTGTTCGATGACGAGGACGACTTCGATGACTTCGACGACGACGATGATGACTACGAGGATGACGAGGATGACGACCTCGATGAGGACTTCGAGGACTTCGACGACCTCGATGACGACGAGTTCGATGATGACGCCGATGACGCGGACGATGACGACGAGGACGACTCGCGTCACTGACCGCGAACGGTGACTTCTGCATCACCCTTCGGCGCGGCGTCAGCTGAATCAGCTGGCGCCGCGTACCGTTGTGCGAGCACAACCAGCACCCCGATGAGCGAGGCCACATGACCATCCTGACCGCGATCATCCTGGGCATCGTCCAGGGCCTGACGGAGTTCCTTCCCGTCTCCTCCTCCGCTCACCTGCGCGTCACAGGCGAGCTGCTGATGCCGGGCCGCGAACCCGGCGCGGCTTTCACCGCCATCATCCAGCTCGGCACCGAACTCGCGGTCCTCATCTACTTCTGGAAGGACATCACGCGCATCCTCTCCCAGTGGTTCAAAGCGCTGGTGAAGAAGGTCCCGCAGTCCGACCCGGACGTGCGCATGGGCTGGTTCGTCATCCTCGGCTCCATCCCCATCGGTGTGCTCGGCCTGCTGTTCGAAACGCAGATCGACCACAGCCTGCGCAACCTCTACATCACCGCAACGATGCTCATCGTGTTCGCCGTGATCCTCGCGTTCGCCGACGCCCGCGCCCCGCAGAAGAAGGAACTGGAGAACCTCACCCTGCGCGACGGCATCCTCTACGGCTTCGCCCAGGCTCTCGCCCTCATCCCCGGTGTGTCCCGCTCCGGCGGCACCATCACCATGGGCCTGCTGCTCGGCTACACGCGCCGCTCCGCCGCCCGCTACTCGTTCCTGCTGGCGCTGCCGGCTGTGTTCGCCTCCGGTCTGTACAAGGCGGCGAAGGAGATCCCGCCGCTGCTGACCGCCGACGGGCGCGCCGCCGCAGCCGCCGCCGGTGAGCCGAGCCTGCTCGCCATGATCATCGCGACCCTCGTCGCGTTCGGGGTCGGCTTCGCCGTCATCGTCTGGTTCATGAAGATGATCGAGAACCGGTCCTACTCCGTGTTCGTCTGGTACCGCCTGTTCGCCGGCGCGGCCCTGCTCCTCCTGCTGATCTTCGGTGTGGTCTCCCCGCTGCCGCCGGCAGCGTCCTGACCCACCGCCTCTGCTCCGGACCGGCCGTCCGGCCGATGCCCGTTCCCGTTTCCCGAAAGGACCCCCTGTGAAGACCTGGCCCGCGCCCACTGTGCCGACCATCGAACCCAGCGGCGTCCTGCCCACCTTCCACAGCACGCTCACGGGCCGCAGGGAGCAGTTCGCTCCGCGCGTGGAAGGCGTTGCGACCCTGTACGTCTGCGGCATCACCCCGTACGACTCCACCCACATGGGCCACGCCATGACGTACCACAGTGCGGACCTGATGCGCCGGATCCTCCTGGACGCCGGCCTGGATGTGCGCTTCGCGGAGAACGTCACCGATGTCGATGACCCCCTGTTCGAACGCGCCCAGCGCGACGACATCGACTGGCGGGAGCTGGCGGACCGGGAGGTCGCGAAGTTCGTCGGTGACATGGAAGCGCTGCGGATCATCCCTCCGCACCACTTCGAGTCCGTCTCCGAAGCGGTCGATGCGATCGCCGATGCCGCCAACCAGCTGCTGGAGCGCGGCATGCTCTACCCCGTCGCCAATGAGGACGGCTCCAGCGACTGGTACCAGGAGTACGCCCTGACAGGCGGCACCGGGCTCGTGGAGCAGATGGACCGCGAAGAGGCGCTGGCGATCTTCGCCGAACGCGGCGGCGACCCGCAGCGGGAGGGGAAGAAGGACCCCCTGGATCCGCTGGTGTGGCAGGCGCACCGGCCGGGCGAGCCCAGCTTCGATAGCCGCGCCCTCGGCCCCGGTCGGCCCGGTTGGCACGTGGAGTGCCTGTGCATCGCGGAACGGGGCCTCGGCATGCCGATCGACCTGGAGATCGGCGGCAACGACCTCGTCTTCCCCCACCACGAAATGGGGCACGTCCACGCCCTCGGTCTGGGTCTGGACACGTTCGCGACCCTGTGGGCGCATGTCGGCATGGTCGCCTACCAGGGCGAGAAGATGTCGAAGTCCCTCGGGAATCTCGTCTTCATCAGTCGACTCACCGCTGACGGCGTAGACCCCGCCGCGATCCGGCTCGCTCTGCTCGCCCACCACTACCGCACGGATTGGGAATGGAGCGACGACCAGCTCCGCGAGGCCGAGCAACGTCTGCGCGCCTACCGGGAGGCCTCCCAGCAGCGGCCGACGGATGCCGCCGTCGTCGAGGACCTGCGCCGCGCACTGCGCGATGACCTCGATACGCCGCGGGCCCTCGAGGTCCTCGACCGGTGGGCCGACGGCATGGGCGGATCCGCAGCCGCCACCCCTGGTGCCGGGAGCATCAGGATCGCCGACGCCGTCGACGCCCTGCTCGGGGTCCGCCTCTAGTCGTCGCCGCGCCGGCGGAGGAACTGCTCGAACTCGTCAGCGATCGCCTCGCCGGATGCTTCCGGCAGGTCCGCGGCGTCCCGCGCCTGCTCCAGCTGCTGGACGTACTCGCCGATGTCCTCTTCGCTCTGTGCCAGCTCGTTGAGTCCCAGCTCCCACGCCTTCGCATCGTCCTCGAGGTCGCCGAGGGGGATCCGCAGCTGCAGCTCCCGCTCCACCGCCTTCACCAGGCCCAGTACGGCCTTCGGCGCCGGCGCCTGACCGACGTAGTTCGGCACCTGCACCCACAGGGACAGAGTGGGGATGCCGCGCTGCACGGCCATGTCGGCGAGCACGGTCGGGATGCCGATCGGGCCCTCATAGGCGGAGGTCTCCGTGGCGGTCAGGGGCTGCAGATCGCAGGCGCGCCAGGTCGCGGAGATCGGCAGTGGCCGCGTGTGGGGTGCATCCGCCAGCAGCGCCCCCAGCACCACCAGCACCTCAACGCCCTGCTGCTGCAGCTCATCGAGCAGCTCAGTGCAGAAGGCGCGCCACTTCAGGGACGGTTCGGGGCCCTGCACGGTGAACAGGGGCCGGTCCTCGTCAAGGCCGAGATGATTGATGAGGGTGTCCGGCCAGACGATCTCACTGCGGGAGTCCATGGTCGACATACCGGCCGGCGCCACCGGCGCCGCGTCATCACTGATGTCGAGAACGGGGGAGAGGGTGGGGCGATTCATCTGGAAGTCGACGTAGTCGTCGGCCGGGAGGGATGCGACCATACGGGCGCCCCACTCCTCTTCGATGTGGCAGAGCGCTTCGGAGGCGGCGCCGCCGGCGTCGTTCCAGCCGGTGAACGCGGCCAGTGCCGCACTGCGGCGGCGCAGGTCCTGACCTGAGTCTGCGGGTTCTCCTGCGGCTGCGGAGCGGTTCATCTCACCCATGGTTCTCCCTCTCACGTCAGCGCCAGTTCGACGTGCCAGTATAGGCAGGCCGTGATCAAGGCCTGCACTGAGGAGAGCAATCGATGACGCCCACCGGTCCCCGCATCGCCGGGTTCCGCCTGCGCGTGGCGCCCGCCACGATCCTCACCGTCATCGTGATGGCGGCGATCGTCTACCCGGCGCTCGCCCGCAGCGTCCAGGACAGCTCCCTCGCCATCGCCACTGCGGTGCTCCTCGCCCTCGTGATGGTGCTGTGCGTGCTCATCCACGAGCTCGCCCACGCCCTGACCGCCCGCGCCTTCGGCGGGGACGTCCAGGAGATCGCCCTGACGCTCTGGGGCGGGCACACCACCTACCGTTCGGGGACGATCCGGCCGGTCGCCTCCATGCTGATCTCCCTCTCCGGCCCGGCCGCCAACATCGTGCTCGCCCTCCTCTTCTCCGGCGCGGCATCGCTTCTCCGAGAGGGCCTGCACAGCGGCCAGGTCGTGGTCAGTCCTTTTGCAGTCGCGGCGCTCGCCCTCATCGCCTACGCCTCGATCCTCAACTGGGCACTCGCCCTGTTCAACCTCCTGCCCGGCCTTCCGATGGACGGCGGCCGCGCCGTGGAGTCACTGCTCACCGCGCTCGGGACACCCGCGTGGACGGCGACCACCGTCACCGCGTGGGTGGGCCGCGTGGTCGCCGTCGCGATCGTGGTGATCCCGCTGCTGCGGGGCCTGGTCGCCGGACAGATGCCGGATCTGCTGGTCATGATCTGGGCGCTGCTGATCGCCTCGTTCCTGTTCCGCGGCGCCGGTGAGGCGCTGCGCGAATCGCGCCTCCTCCGCCGCAGCCAGGGCCTCAGCACCGAGGCGCTGATGGAGCCCGTCGGCCCCTGGGAGCCCGCCGCGAGCCTCGAGACCGCACTCGCCGCCGCCGGCCCGCAGAGGAAGGGCCTCCTCGTCGGGGCCGACGGGACCGTGGTCCTGCTCGACCCCGACGCCGTCGCCTCGGTTCCGCCGCAGCAGCGCGGCAGCGTCCCCGCGTCCGCAGTCGCCCTGTCGCTGGGGACGGCGCCGGCCATCAGGGCGGACCTCAGCGGTCCGGATCTGCTGGAGGCGATGGTGGCGGCCGATGCGGCCGTGTTCCTGGTGCAGCGCAGTGACGGGCGCATCATCGGCGCCATCCGCGCCACGAGCGTGAACACTGCGCTGGGCCTGGATCACTAGACTGGTGAGCATGCAGGAAGAAGCGATGACCCCGCGTCTGGACCGAACCGGTCCGTTCGTCGAGGGCGACAAGGTGCAGGTGTCCGACTCCAAGGGACGGATGAACACCATCACCCTCAAAGCGGACACGCTGTTCCACTCCCACCGCGGATTCATCCGCCATGATGACCTGATCGGCAGGCCCGACGGCACCGTCATCACCAACAGCGCCGGCCAGCAGCTGCAGGCCTTCCGACCGCTGTACAACGACTACATGATGGCGATGCCCCGCGGCGCCGCCATCATCTACCCGAAGGACAGTGCACAGATCCTCATGTACGGGGACGTCTTCCCCGGCGCGCGTGTCATCGAAGCCGGCGTCGGCTCGGCGGGGCTGAGCATCGCGCTGCTGCGCGCCATCGGGCCGACGGGTTCTCTGCGCTCCATCGAGCGCCGCTCCGACTTCGCCGAGGTGGCACGGGAGAACGTCCGGGCGTTCTTCGGTGAGGAACCGGCGTGGTGGGACCTGAGCGTCGGCGACTTCCAGGACGGCGCCGTCGCCCTCGCCGAGCAGGGGGAGCGGGCCGACCGCGTGGTGCTGGACATGCTCGCCCCGTGGGAGTGCGTGGATCAGGCCGCGGACGTTCTCGAGGACGGCGGCGTGTTCCTCGCGTACATCGCGACCGTCACCCAGATGTCCCGCACCGTGGAGGCGCTGCGCGACCACGGCGAGTTCACCGAACCGGACGCGTGGGAGACGATGATGCGTCCCTGGCACCTGGACGGCCTCGCCGTGAGACCCGTGCACCGCATGAACTCCCACACCGGCTTCCTGCTGACCGCCCGCCGCACCGCCCGCGGAAGCCTCGCCCTGCGGCGCAAGCAGCGCCCGGCCCCCGGCTCCCGGGACGAAGCCGAACTCAACCACCCCGACAACGACGGCTTCGGCGGTTCCGACTCCGAATGGTCCGCGCAGGACCTCGGGGAGCGCGGCATTGCCGAGAAGAAGTCCCGCCGTGCCCTGCGGGACATCCGCCAGGGAAGGACACGATGAAGACGTACCAGGAGCTCAGCACCGAGCTCAACGGCCTCGCGAAGCAGAACGAGCGGCTCGTCGCCTCCCTCACGAAGGCGCGCGAGCAGATCCTCGACCTGCGCTCCGACCTCGAGCGCATGGCGGACCCGCCGAACCCGTATGCCACGTTCCTCCAGGTCGCCGACGGCACCACCGTGGACGTCCTCCACAACGGTCGCAAACTGCGAATCGCAACCTCCCCGGAGGTGGATCCGGCGACTCTGACCCGCGGCCAGGAGCTGCGGATGAACGAAGCGCTCGTCGCCGTGGAGGCCATGCCCACCAGCGACCTCGGCAACGTGGCCAGCGCTGTTGAACAGCTGCCCGACGGCCGCATCCTCGTGCAGGTCCACGCCGATGAGCAGCGCGTTATGCACGCCTCCTCCGCCCTCGCCGGCACCGCTCTGAGCCCGGGCGACCACCTGATGGTCGACCTCAAGGCCGGGATCGTCCTGGAGCGCCTGGAGCGCAAGGAGATCACCGACCTCGTCCTCGAGCACGTCCCGGACACCTCCTACGGCGACATCGGAGGACTCCAGGGCCAGATCGAAGCGATCCGCGACGCCGTGGAGCTGCCGTTCCTCCACCAGGACCTGTACCGCGAGTACGGCCTGCGGCCGCCCAAGGGTGTGCTGCTGTACGGCCCTCCCGGCTGCGGCAAGACCATGATCGCGAAGGCCGTGGCGCACGAACTGGCGCTGAAGGCTGCGCAGATGCGCGGGGAGGACGCCGACTCCGCCCTCGGCCGCACCTGGTTCATCAACGTCAAGGGCCCGGAGATCCTCAACAAGTACGTCGGCGAGACCGAGCGGTCCATCCGCCTCGTGTTCGAACGCGCCCGTGAGAAGGCCAGCGACGGCCACCCGGTGGTGGTGTTCTTCGATGAGATGGACTCCCTGTTCCGCACCCGCGGCACCGGCGTCTCCTCCGATGTGGAGTCCACGATCGTGCCGCAGTTGCTCAGCGAGATCGACGGCGTGGAGTCCCTGGAGAACGTCATCGTCATCGGCGCCTCCAACCGCGAGGACATGATCGACCCCGCGATCGTGCGGCCCGGTCGCCTCGACGTCAAGATCCGCATCCAGCGGCCCGACGAAGCCGCCGCCCGCGAGATCCTCGCTCTCTACCTCAACGAGGACGTCCCCGTGCAGGAGGACCGCACCCGCCTCGTGGAGCAGACCGCCGCCCTGATCTACCGCCGCACGGAGGACCTCGCGTTCGTCGACGTCGAATACGCCGACGGCTCCGAGGAGACGCTGTTCTTCGGAGACTTCATGTCCGGCGCCATGCTGCGCAACATCGTGGACCGCGCGAAGAAGGCGGCCGTCAAGGACTTCCTCGCCAGCGCCGAGCGCGGCATCACCATGGACCACCTGGAGGATGCGGTCTTCGCGGAGCTTCGCGAGAACGAGGACCTGCCCTCCAATGCCGACCCGGACGACTGGGCGCGCGTCGCCGGCCGGCGAGGTCAGCGCATCGTCCAGATGCATCCGCGCCGAGCATCGGAGGCCGCCCATGCCTGAGGCACCCATCCGCCTGCGCACCCGCCGCGTGATGGGGCAGGAGATCGAGTTCGGCGTCACCCACGCTGAGGAAGCCCAGCGCGCCCGCGCCGGCGCGAACGCCTCGATCCAGCTGTCGCACTTCACCGTCGGCGCGTACGCCCTGCTCGAGGACTCCGATCGGGAACGGGTGCGCTGGGACTACGGCGATGAGACCCCGCTGCGGGACGCCCGCGGATTCGAACTCACCCGCGCCGCCGCCCACCCCACCCAGCTCACCGACCAGGGGCAGGACGCGCACGTCCCCAGCGTCGACATGGACCTGCCGCTGGCCGCCCACGAATCGATTCCGCGCGACCTCGATGACTCCGCCGTCCTGCACTTCGCGCAGCGCCGCGCCATCGGCAACGCCGTCCTCAGGAACGGCGCCCGCCTCTATGTGGACCACGCCCACCCGGAGTACTCCGCGCCGGAGACCATGACCGCCCGCGAATGCCTCGTGTGGGACCGCGCCGGCGAAGAGATCGCCCGTGCCGCCATGGCCCGCATCGACGGCGCCGACACGGTCCCCTCGATCGCGCTGTACAAGAACAACACCGACGGCAAAGGCCAGTCCTACGGGACCCACGAGAACTACCTCGTGGACCGCGCCGTGCCGTTCGACCGCCTCGTCGAGGTCCTCCTGCCGTTCTTCACCACCCGGCAGGTCCTCGTCGGCTCCGGGCGGGTCGGCCTCGGCACCCGCGGACAGGAGCCGGGCTTCCAGCTGTCCAGCCGCGCCGACTTCTTCGAATCCGAGGTGGCGCTGGAGACCACCCTGAACCGGCCCATCGTCAACTCCCGCGACGAGCCGCACTCGGACGCCTCCCGATTCCGCCGCCTCCACGTCATCATCGGGGACGCGAACCTGTTCGAGACCCCGAACTACCTCAAGACCGGCATGACCTCCCTCGTCCTGGCCGCCGCCGAAGCGGAGCAGGCGACCGGTGAGGCGATCCTGCCGGACATCCGCCTCGCCGACCCGGTCGCTGCGCTGCACCGCGTCTCCCACGACCTCACGCTTCGTGAGGACCTCGAGTGCGCCGACGGCTCCGCCATCACCGCTCTCGGCATCCAGCGCGCCTACCTCGACGCCGTCGCCGCCCACGCAGACGTGGGCGATGCGGAGACCGCCGACGTCATCGGCCAGTGGCGCGAGCTGCTCGACATCCTCGAATCGGATGACCGTGCCGCCGCAGCGGACCGCATCGAATGGCTCGGCAAGCACACCCTGCTGGAGTCGTTCCGGGCACGCCACGGCCTCGAGTGGGACGACCCGCGGCTCACCGCCCTCGACATCCAGTTCACGGACCTGCGACCCGCGAAGTCGCTGTACCTGAAGCTGCGGGGCGCCGGTCGCGCCCGCACCCTCGTCAGCGACGATGAAGTGCGCCGAGCCATGGTGGAAGCCCCCACCTCCACCCGCGCGTACTTGCGCGGTGCTCTCGTCACCCACCACCGCTCGGAGCTCGACTCCGCCGGGTGGGACGCCGTCACGATCAAGGACGACGGGGCCGCGCTGCGCCTGCGGTTCAGCGACCCCCGCTTCGGCTCTCAGGCATGGTGCGCCGACAATGGGGTGGACCCGTCGGCCCCCGTGGAGGCGATCATCGCCGCCGCCCGCGCCATCGAGACCCAGCCGGCCACCGCCGAGACCCCAACCAGCCACAACGAACCGCCCACCCGCCCCGCGGGTGCGAAGGAGGAGCAATGAGCCAGTCACAGATCCACGGCCCCGGCCGCAATGAGGACGATGCCGACGACCTCGGCCCCGACACCACCGGCGGCGGCCAGGTGCAGCAGTCCATCTCGACCAGCGACGACCTCCTTGACGAGATCGACCTCGTTCTCGAGGAGAACGCGGAGAGCTTCGTGAAGTCCTTCGTGCAGAAGGGCGGCCAGTGAAGCGACGCGTCGCCGGCATCGAAACGGAGTTCGGCCTCACCGTCGTCACCAGTGACGGCCGCCGCGCCCACGAAGTGGAGCAGGCCGCTCGCGACCTGTTCCGGCCCGTCGTGGCCTGGGGCCGCTCATCCAACGTGTTCCTGACCAACGGGGCGCGGCTCTACCTGGACGTCGGGTCCCACCCCGAGTACGCCACCGCCGAATGCGACGACATCTGGGATCTGGTCGCCCAGGACCGCGCCGGCGAACGCGAATTCGAACAGCTCGTGGCGCAGGCGAACGCCGCCTACCAGGAGAAGGGCGTGGATGCCCGCATCCACCTGCTGAAGAACAACTCCGACTCCGAAGGCAACTCCTTCGGCAGCCACGAGAACTTCATGATCGAACGGCGCGGCGAGTTCACCCGCCTGCCGCAGATGCTCGTGCCCTTCCTCATCACCCGCCAGATCGTCACCGGCGCCGGCGGCGTCATCCACGACGAGGACGGCGCCCGCTTCGGTTTCTCTCTGCGCAGCGACCACATGTGGGAGACCGTCTCCAGCGCCACCACCCGCGCCCGCCCCATCATCAACACGCGCGACGAACCGCACGGCGACCCCACGAAGTTCCGGCGCCTGCACGTCATCGTCGGCGACTCCACCATGAGCGAACTGTCCACGTGGATGCGCATCGAGATGACGAACGCTGTTCTGCGCCTCATCGAGGCGGGCCGCCCCGTCGGCACCATCGCCCTGAAGGACCCGATCGCAGCGATCCGCGTGGTCGCCCGCGACCTCACCGGCACCGCGCCCCTCGAACTGGCCGACGGCGGCACCATCACCGCTCTGCAGATCCAGCGGCGCTTCCTCGAGGCCGTCACCGCCGCGTTCGACGACCTCGACGAGCGCATGCTCGACCTGTGGGACCGCGCGCTGCGCGCCGTGGAGACGCAGGACTTCTCCCTGGTGTCCCGCGAACTGGACTGGGCGATCAAGCACGACCTGTTCCACGCTGTTGCTGAGCGGCGCGGCCTCGCCCTCGACGATCCGCAGATCCAGCGCCTCGAATTCGCCTACCACGACATCGACCGCACGAAGGGCGTGTTCTGGGCGCTGCAGCGCCGCGGCCTCGCCCCGCAGATCCTGTCCGATGAGCGCATCGAGCAGGCGCGGACACAGGCACCCACCACGACCCGTGCGCACCTGCGCGGCCGAGTGCTGCACGCCGCCCGCGACGCCGGCACCGACGTCGCCGTGGACTGGACCAGTGTGCGCCTCAACGCGCCCGGTCAGCGCCCCATCTCCATGCTCGACCCCTTCCAGACCGAGAGCGCCGAGATCGACGCCCTCATCGACGACATCCGCAGCCGCTCAGAGGCCGCGGACCCCGCTTCCCCAGGAGGAAACCCGTGATCAGCCGACGCACCCTCGTCACCGCCCTCACCGCCGCCGCGGCGGGAGGAACCCTCGCCGCCTGCGGTGGCGACAAGTCGACGACCCAGAAGCCGTCGGCCAACCCCTCCGCCCCCGCCGAGAAGGGCGGAGCTGTCCTCGACAAGCTCACGATCAGCGACAACGTCGGCAAGGAGCCGAAGGTCACCTTCGACGCCCCGCTCGAGTACAAGGAGCAGGAGAACACGGTGGTCGTCAAGGGCGACGGTGCAGCCGTCAAGCAGGGCGACACGATCATCACCCGGTCGGTGTTCATCGACCCGGCCTCCGGCGACACACTGTTCTCGGAGTTCAAGGAGAAGAGCGCGACCGCACTGCCCGTCGTTGAGAAGACCATCGGCAAGAGCGCCGCGGAGTTCTTCTCCGGCATGGCCGTCGGCACCCGCTTCGCCCAGGCCGGCTTCACCGCCGACCAGTCCGGGCAGGGCCAGCAGCCGATCCTGCAGGTCGGCGACCTCGAGGGCATCGCCCTGAAGCGCGCCGAGGGCACACAGAAGCCCGTCCCCTCCGGTATGCCCGAGTTCACCCTCGGAGACAACGGCGCCCCCGAACTGAAGGGCAAGCCCTCCGGGAAGGCCCCGACCGAACTCGTCGCCGAACCGACGATCGTCGGCACGGGGGAGAAGGCCGCCAAGGGGGACACCCTCGTCATGCACTACACCGGATGGGACTGGGAGACCGGCGAGAAGTTCGACTCCTCCTGGGACCGGGGCGAGCCGTTCGTGTTCCCCCTCGGCGCCGGCCGCGTCATCCCCGGCTGGGACAACGGCCTGGAGGGCGCCGCCGCCGGCAGCCAGTACCTGCTCGTGATCCCGCCGAAGGACGGCTACGGCGATGACCCCGCCCAGCACGAACTCGGCGGCAAGACCCTCATCTTCGCGGCGGACGTCCTGTACGTCGCCAAGGCATGAGATCCGTTCACCCGACCCGAAAGGAATCCCTCATGAACCAGCAGAACCCCACCAAGCCGCAGGTGTCCGTGGACGGCACCGAAGAGCCTACCGAGCTCGTGATCATCGACGAGTGGGAGGGCGACGGCGACGTCGCGAAGAAGGGCGATGTCGTGGACGTCCACTACGTCGGCGTCGGCCTCAGCGACGGCAAGCAGTTCGACGCCTCCTGGGACCGCGGTGAACCGCTGACGTTCCCGCTCGGCGTCGGCCAGGTCATCCCCGGCTGGGACCAGGGCGTCCAGGGCATGAAGGTCGGCGGCCGGCGCCGCCTGGAGATCCCCGCGGACCTCGCCTACGGCCCGCGCGGCATCCCCGGCGTCATCAAGGGCGGCGAGACCCTCATCTTCGTCTGCGACCTCGTCGGGGTGCGGTCCAACTGACCGACCCCAGCAGCACCCAGGGCGGCCTCTTCCCACAGCCGGAGGGAGAGGCCGCTCCTGCGCGCCTGCGCACCACCGCCGGCTTCGACCTCGTCGACACCGACCCGGTCGCCCGCGTCCACGTGATGGGGGCCCTGCCGCATCTGGACCGCGCCTTCGAGTACGCGATCCCCGCCGACATGGACGAGCTCGCCCCCGGGCAGCGCGTCCGCGTCGCCTTCGCCGGCCGCGACAGCGAAGCACTCGTCCGAGAGCGCGTCGCCGCTCCCGACACGGACCGGCCGCTCGCTCCGATCAGGAAGCTCGTCTCCACCGACCGCGTCATCAGTGAGGACACCTTCCGGGTGTGCGCGATGGTCGCCGAACGCACCGCCGGCAGCCTGACCGATGTGCTGCGCCTGGCCGTCCCGGCGCGACACGCCCGCGCGGAGAAGCGCGCCCATGCCGACCGCGAAGAATTCCTCGCGCGCCGCGCCGAATCAGCGGACGCGGACGACGCCGCTGAACCCGTCGGCTTCCTCACCGCCCGCTACCGCGGACTCGCCGCGTTCTATTCCCACGCCCGTGAGGGCGGATCGCCCCGCGCCGCCATCACCCTCGACCCCGCCGAGAGCTGGCTGGACGCCGCCGTCGAAGCCGTCCATTCCCTCGACGACGACCAGGGCGCCCTCATCCTCGCCCCCGACGCCCGCGACGCGGCTCGCGTCAGCGCCGCCCTGCAGGGCGACGGGATCTCATGTGCGCAGCTCACCAGCAGCGAAGGACCGGAGAAGCGCTACCGGACGTTCCTGCGCATCCTCAGCGGTGAGCACCGCGTCGTCGTCGGCACCCGCAGTGCCGCGTTCGCTCCCGTCGCGAACCTCGGCCTGATCCTCATGTGGGACGAAGCCGACGACCTGTTCGAGGAGCCGCGCGCACCGTACCCCCACGCCCGAACAGTGGTGCTCGCCCGCTCCCACATCGAGCGGGTCCCCGTGCTGTTCCTGACCCCGTCGCGGTCCGTGCAGCTCACCCAGTGGGCCCGGGACGGCGTCCTGGTGGAGCTCGAGCCGGCGCCTGCGCCGCACGCCCTCACGCACCCGCGGATCGAACTGATGGATGAGCACCTGCGGGAGCGGGAAGGAGCCTCCGGGTATTCCCGCCTGCCGCAGCGCGCCTACCGCCTCATCCGGGAGGGGCTGACCCGCGGCCCGGTGCTCGTGCAGGTGCCGCGCTCCGGGTACGTTCCGGCGCTGGTGTGCACGTTCTGCGGGACTCGCGCCACCTGTACCGCCTGCCACGCCGCCCTTGTGGTGCGGGGGAGGGGACTGGCGCTCGTGTGCCCCGTCTGCGGACTCACCCACGGGGCGTTCCGCTGCGCCGAATGCGACCGCACGCAGGTGCGGCCGGTGGTCTCCGGCAGTGCCCGCACCGCCGATGACCTCAAGCGCGCCTTCGGCGATGTCGAGTTCCACGTCTCCGGCGGCGCCGGCGGCATCGTGCCGGACGAGGACGTGGACGGGCCCTGCGTGGTGGTCGCCACCCCGGGCGCGGAGCCGCTCCCAGCGGGTGGGTACGCCGCCTGCGCAGTCCTGGACGCCGACGGCACCCTCGCCCGCGCCGCGTTCGACGCTGATGTGGAGGCGGTGCGCCGCTGGTCCCATGCGATCGCCGCCACCAGGCCCTTCTCCGACGGCGGCCAGGTCCTCGTGGTCGGCACCGCTCATGCCCCCGCGATCCGGTCGCTCGTGGTGCCGCGAGGCCGCGCGTTCATCGACACCGTGCTCGAGCAGCGCGCCGAACTGCTGTTCCCGCCGCTGTCGAAGGTGGTGGAGGCGCGCGGTGACAAGGCCGCTGTCGCCGGATTCCTCGACGTGCTGGAGCTGCCGGGGATGGCGGGTGTCCTCGGCCCCCTGGACGATGTGTGGGACGGGGAGAAGCCCGTGACGCGCGCGGTGCTGCGGATCGCCGCGCCCGGCGCCCAGCAGCTCGTGGAAGCGGTCCGGGCGGCGCTGATGGTCCGCAGTGCGAAGAAGCTGCCCGGTCAGCTGCGGGTCCAGGTGGACCCGCCGCACATCTTCTGACACCCGCCACCGCTGCGCCCACATCCGCACTGCCCGCTCGCCCCCCGTCCACCGCATAGAATCGAGGCACCATGCGTCTTCTCTTCGCCGGAACCCCGGATGTCGCCGTTCCCTCCCTGCAGGCCCTGATCGACTCACCGCACGAGGTGGTCGCGGTCCTCACCCAGCCCGACGCACCGACGGGCCGGGGCCGACGACTGCGCCCGTCGGCGGTTGCGCAGGCCGCCAAGGAGGCCGGGATCCCCGTGCTGAAGCCGGAGCGGATCGCGGACGCCGCTGATGACCTCCGCGCCCTTGAGATCGATGCCGCAGTGGTCGTCGCCTACGGGCAGCTGCTGCGTCGCGAGGTGCTGGAGATTCCCCGCCACGGCTGGTTCAACCTGCACTTCTCCCTCCTGCCCGCCTACCGCGGCGCCGCCCCCGTGCAGCGCGCCGTCCAGGACGGCCTCACCACGACGGGTCTGAGCATCTTCCGCCTCGATGAGGGTCTCGACACCGGCGATGTGGCCCTCACCGCCGAGTGCTCCATCGCGCCCGATGAGACCGCCGGCGACCTGCTGGACCGCATCGCCGTCGACGGCGGTGCCGCACTTGTCCGCGTCATGGACGAGATCGCCGCGGGTCACCTCACGCTCACGCCCCAGGCGGCCGACGGCGTCAGCCACGCGGCGAAGCTCACCGCCGAGGACCAGGCCATCGACTTCACCGCCGACGCCGCCGCAGTGTCGGCGCGGATCCGCGCCGTCGCCCCGAAACCGGGCGCGTTCGCCTACCTCGGCGGGCAGCGGCACAAACTGCTCGGCGTGGGCACCGACATCGCCCCCGACGGGATGCGCTTGGAGCCGGGCGGCATCGGCGCGACGAAGCGCGCCGTGTTCGTCGGCACCGGCACCGGGCCGATCCACCTGACGCGGATCGGTCCGCCCGGGAAGCAGGCGATGAACGCCGCCGACTGGGCGCGGGGCGCCCGCCTCGATGACGCATCCCGACTGACCACCACCCCCGAAGCGAGCGGAGAGCAGGCATGAACCGATACCGTCAGGACCGCGGCGGCGGCAGTCGCCGCGACCAGCACGGCGACCGCCGCGAGACGCGCGGCGGTCCCCAGCGGCACCGCAACGCCAAGGGCCGCGAACGCAGCGGCAGCCGCGGCCGTGGCGGGCCCCGTCGGGGCTTCTCCCGGCAGCGGCCGGGGGAGCGGCGTCGGGAGTCCACGCCGTCGCGCCGCGCCGCGTTCGAAGCGATGCAGGCCGTGGCCCTCGATGACGCGTACGCGAACCTGGTCCTGCCGAGCATTCTGCGGCGCCACCGGGTAGATGCCCGCGATGCCGCCTTCACCACCGAACTGTTCTACGGCGCGCTGCGCGCCCAGGGCCGCCTCGATACCGTCATCGCCGCGTGCGTGGACCGCCCACTGGACCAGATCGAGACCGCGGTGCTGAACGTGCTGCGCCTCGGCGCGTACCAGATGCTCGACATGAACGTGGCGCCGCACGCCGCCGCGTCGGAGACCGTCGGCCTCGCCCGGGATGTCACCGGTGCCGGCGCCGCCGGCTTCGTCAACGCCGTGCTGCGCCGCATCAGTGAGAAGAGCGCGCAGGAGTGGATCCAGGAGGTCGCACCCACCCGGGAGGAGAACGAAGCGGCGCACCTCGCCGTCGTCCACTCCCACCCCGAGTGGATCGTGCGCGCCCTCACCGACGCACTGCGCATCCACGGCCGCAGCGCCGCCGAGATCGACGACCTGCTCACCGCCCACAACACCGCCCCGCAGATCGACCTCGTGATGCGACCGGGCCTCACCGACGAGGACGAACTCGCCGACGCGGGGGCCGAGAAGGGCCGCTGGTCCGTCTTCGGCATGGGGTGGCCCGGCGGCGACCCGGGCCGCATTCCCGCCGTCAACGAGGGGCGCGCCGCCGTCCAGGACGAAGGCTCGCAGATGGTGGCGCTCGCCCTCGCCCTCGGTGCTGACTCCCTCGTGGAGGGCGACACCGGCCGCTGGCTCGACTTGTGCGCCGGGCCCGGCGGCAAGACCGCCCTGCTCGCCGGCCTCTCCGTGGAGCAGGGCGCCGAGGTCCTCGCCGTGGAAGTGCAGGAGCACCGCACCGGCCTGGTGGAGAAGTCCGTGGCCACCCTGGTGGACGCGGGCGCCGAGGTGGACTGCATCACCGCCGACGGCACCACCATCGGCACGGACCGCCCCGGCGAGTTCTCCCGCATCCTCGCCGACGTCCCCTGCTCCGGCCTCGGCGCTCTGCGGCGCCGCCCCGAATCCCGGTGGCGCCGACAGCCCGGTGACCTCGCCCAGCTGGGCCGCCTGCAGCGCAGCCTGCTGGCCAGCGCCCTGGACGCCGCCGCCCCCGGCGGAGTCATCGCCTACGTCACCTGCTCACCGCACGCCGCCGAAACGGTCCTCATCGTCAAGGACGTGCTGCGCCGCCGCGACGACGCGGAGGTCGTCGATGCCCGCGACGCCGTCCAGGCGGGCCTGCGCGCCGACGTAGGCGATGCGCACCTCGGCGACGGCCCGTTCGTGCAGCTGTGGCCCCACATCCACGGCACCGATGCCATGTTCCTCGCCCTGATCAAGAAGAAGGCCTGACGCCATGCAGTACAGCACCGACACCTCGCTGATCCACCCGTCCATCCTCAACAGTGACTTCATGGCGATCGGGCAGGAGCTCGACCGCATCGCCACCGCCGACGCCGCCCATGTCGACGTCATGGACAACCACTTCGTGCCGAACCTGACGTTCGGCCCGTCCATGGTGGAGCAGATCGTGCGCCGCAGCCCCATCCCCGTGGACGCCCACCTGATGATCGAGGACGCGGACCGCACCGCCCCCGAGTTCGCCGAAGCGGGCGCCCAGTCGGTGACGTTCCACCTGGAGGCGGCATCCGCGCCGATCCGCCTCGCCCGCGAACTGCGCCGCAAGAACGCCGCGGTCGGCGTGGCGCTGCGCCCCGCCACCCCGGTCGAATCGATCCTCGACTTCATCGGCGAGTTCGACATGCTGCTGATCATGACGGTGGAGCCCGGCTTCGGCGGCCAGTCGTTCATCGACTCGATGCTGCCGAAGATCCGTCGGGCCCGGCAGGCGATCAGCGAGAGCCACCTCAACGTCTCGATCCAGGTGGACGGCGGGGTCTCGAGGTCCACCATCGAACAGGCCGCTGACGCCGGCGCCAACGTGTTCGTCGCCGGCTCCGCGATCTACAGCGCGGCCGACGCCGCCGATGAGATCGCCACGCTGCGCTCCCTGGCTCGCGACCACACCGCCGCGCACCGCGGCGCCGGCTGCTGACGGCCGGCGCATGGATCTTCTGCGCTGGCTCTTCGACGCCCAGATCACCTTCCCCGGCGGACAGTTCATCCTGTTCCGCGAAGTCATCGGCAACGCCTTCGGGCTGCTGTCCGCGTTCGCCGGCATGCGCCGACGGGTGTGGGCGTGGCCCGTCGGCATCGCCGGCAACATGCTGCTGCTGACCGTGTTCCTCGGCGCCGTGTTCGGCTCCCCGAACCCCGTCAATCTGCTCGGGCAGGCGTGCCGGCAGGCGATGTTCCTCATCGCCGCGATCTACGGGTGGAGCCAGTGGCGCGCCACCAAGATCGCGCACGGTGAAGCGGTCGCCCCCGATTGGGCCTCCTGGCGCACCCGCCTCGCCCTGGTCCTCACCTGGGCCGCCGGCGTCGCCGTGCTCACCCCCGTCTTCCGTGCGCTCGGCTCCTACGAGCCCGTGTGGGCGGACGCCTACATCTTCATGGGCTCCCTGCTCGCCACCTACGGGATGGCGAAGGGATGGGTCGAGTTCTGGCTGATCTGGGTGGCGGTCGACGTGGTCGGCGTGCCCCTGCTGTGGTCCGCCGGCTACTTCGCCAGCGCGTTCATGTACGTGTTCTACGGGGCGTTCACCCTGGTCGGCTTTTTCGTATGGTGGCGCATCCGCCACCGCCGGGACCGGGTCGATACGCTGTCCACGTGAAGAATTTCGAGACCCTGTTCGAGGAACTGCAGCGCAAAGCCGCCGAACGCCCGGAGGGCTCCGGCACCGTTCGGGAGCTCGACTCCGGTGTGCACGGCATCGGCAAGAAGATCGTGGAGGAGGCCGCCGAAGTGTGGATGGCCTGCGAATACGAGACCGATGACGATGCCGCCCTGGAGATCTCGCAGCTGCTGTACCACGTCCAGGTCATGATGGTGAAGAAGGGGATCAGTCTCGATGACGTCTACCGGAAGCTCTGAGCCGAAGCGCCTGCTGCGCATCGCCCTGCCGAACAAGGGCGCCCTGCATGAACCCGCCAGCGCACTCTTCGCCGAATCCGGGTACGTGCAGCGCTCCAGCTCGAAGGAACTGGTGCTGGTCGATGAGGCGAACGAGGTCGAGTTCTTCTTCCTTCGCCCCCGCGACATCGCAGTGTACGTCGGCACCGGCACGGTCGATGTCGGCATCACCGGTGAGGACATGCTGATGGACTCCGGCACCCCGGCAGATGTCCTCATGCGCCTCGGCTTCGCCGTGTCCACGTTCCGGTTCGCCGCTCCCCGCGACGTCCAGGACCCCCAGCTGGAGGGTGCGCGCATCGCCACCAGCTACGACCGACTCGTCACCGACCACCTGCAGGCCGCTGGGATCAGCGCCGAGGTGGTGCACCTGGACGGCGCTGTGGAGAGCTCCATCCAGCTCGGCATCGCCGACGTCATCGCCGACGTGGTCGAAACCGGCTCCACCCTGCGCGCAGCCGGCCTCGCCACCTTCGGCGACCCGATCGTCCGCAGCGAAGCGGTGCTCTTCTCCCGCCCGGGGCTCGACCTCGATCCTGCCCGCGCCCACACCCTCGAAGTGCTCCGGCGCCGCATCCGCGGTGTCCTCGTGGCCCGCGAGTACGTGCTGCTGGACTTCGACATCGCCGCGGAGAACCTCGACCGGGCAGTGGAGATCACCCCGGGGTTCGAATCCCCGACCGTGTCGCCGCTGCACGGACGCGACTGGTACGCCGTGAGGTCCATGGTGTCGCGCAGGGGCCTGAACGCTATGATGGATGAGCTCTACGAGGCCGGCGCCCGCGCCATCCTCGTCACCGACATCCAGGCCTGCAGGATCTGAATGCCCACCCCGTCGCCCATCCGCATCTTCCGCCCCCGCATCGCCCGCATCTACGCGCTTGCGATCGGCTCGGTCATGATGCTGGCGATGACCGTGATGGCGATCATCCTGCCGTACCCGCAGTTCGCGATCTCGGACCGGGTCGGCTTCCTCATCCTCGGTGCCATCATCTCCTGGTTCTGCTGGCGTCAGGCCAGTGTGTGCGTGAAGGCGGAACCGGACCGGGTGACGGTGCGGAACCTGTTCAGCACCACCCGCCTGGAATGGGCGCAGATCGTTGATCTCACGTTCATGGAGGGCGCACCGTGGGCGACCGCGAACCTCAACACCGGCGACACCCTCAGCCTGATGGCGTTCCAGCGCACCGACGGTGCCCGCGGCATCGCCGAAGCGAAGGAGTTCCAGGCGCTGCTCTACGAGAAGAGCGACCCGGCGTAGCGACCCGCGAGCGCCGGGTACAGGAACGCCCGCAAGTCCTCGGCGAACCCGCGTCCCATCGTGGACAGGCGCACGGGGCTCGAGCGCAGCTGATCGAGGAGCCCGTCGGCCCGCACCGCGATGACCTCCCGCCCGAGCGGCGCGAGCGCCTCCCGCACCTCCTGGTCGATCGGGGCGGCGAGGGCGTCGTCGGCCGCGAGCACCGGCAGGCCGACGGGAACGTGCGTGAACCGCTCCAGCACCGTGAGGGAATGGTGAGAGAGCCCGCGGTGTCGGGGCCGCTGATCGGCTTCGCTGACGCGCAGGGCGTGGATCGCCCGGCCGTGCAGCGCGTGGGCCATGTTGATCGCTTCGGCGGCGTGGATGCCGGAGAAGCCCCAACGGGTGCCCGTGCCGAGGTTGCCGGGGCCCTGCACCGCGATGACAGCGTCGGCCTCCAGGACGTGCACCGCGGCGATGAGCGCTGACGGCAGCGAGACCGCCTCCCAGTCCCCGCCGAACGCCTGCCCGGTGGAGATGACGGAGGCGAGGTGGCCCGCGGCGCGCAGCTCAGCAGCGGCGCGGGAGAACTGCGCCGGCAGAGCCGCCCAGTCGGTGTGGATCGCGACGATGCGCGCGGCAGGGGCCTCGGCCCGGATGCCGGCGATGATCGCGGGCAGGCTCGAGTGCAGGTCCGCCACCACCACGGGGGTCCCGTGCAGGGAGTCGGCGGCATCGATCACGGTCGCATGGGGGCTCTCGGGGTCGTCGATCGCATCCACCATCATCTGCATCGGGGTGTAGCGGGCCTTCATCATGTGCCCGCCCAGCGGCGGATCGTCCTGCTGCGGTGCACTGTCAGCGGCGCCGCCAACGCCGGGCGAATCATCGAGCCGGGCCACAGCGAAGGCGTCGCCGCCGGTGCCGAGGCCGCGCCGCAGCGCGTTCGTGTTGAGAGCCAGGTGCTCCCCGGGGGAGACCTCGCCCAGCATGTCGGTGTAGACGAGGGCACGCACGTGCTCGCCGTCGACGTCCACGATCAGCTGCTGCACACCGGGCCAGCGCGTCCGTTCCTCGAGGACGCGCCCCGTCTCCCATCGGATCATGGACCCAGCCTAGATTACGCTGGGGGTATGCCGCCCACGAGCAATGTTGAGCGCGTCCTGTCGCTGATGATGACTCTCGCCTCCCGCCGCCGCGGCTTCACCCGTGCCGAACTGTTCGACCTCATTCCCGGCTATGACGGTGCGCCCCGGACGGTGGCGCGCCAGTTCGAACGGGACCTGCAGCAGCTGCGTGCCGCCGGGTTCGCCGTCCAGCAGGGCTCTGAGCCGTTCGACCCGGCCACCGTCCGGTACTCAGCTCCCGCCGCGGACACGGACAGCGCCACCACCGCAGTCACCTTCACAGCGGCGCAGAAGCCCGTCATCGCCGCGGCGCTCTCCGCCTGGGACTCCAGCAGCACCGGCGGCATCGGTTCACGGATCCGCGCGAAGCTGCTGTCCCACGGCATTGAGCCCGCCACATCCCTCCTCGGCCGCACCGATCTGCGCTCCGCCCCCGCCGCCACCGCCCTGCTGGAGGCAGTGCTGGAGCGCCGCACCGCTGAGTTCGCCTACCGGACTCCCGGGTCCGCGTCCCCGCAGCGCCGCATCATCGAACCGTGGCTGGTCGGCGCCGCAGGCCCGGCCACCTACGTGTACGGGTTCGACCTCGTCCGCCGAGCACCGCGCCTGTTCCGCCTGTCCCGCATCACCAGCACACCGAAGCTCGGGCGGGCCGCGGATGAGCCGCGCCCCGCGGCGATCACTCTGGAGGAGGTGCTCGCAGGCACCCGCGGTGACGACGCACCGGTCACGGTCCTCCTCGAAGTGGAGCCGTTCAAGGCGCTCACCCTGCGCGACCGCTTCCACGCGTCCGCTCACGAGCCCACCATCACCGGGATGATCCGCCCTACGGAGCTGCGCCGCGCCGTCCTCGCCGCCGCACCCTGGGTGCACCTGCCGGCGGGCGGGCCTGCGGCGGTCGAGGACATCCGCGCCATGGTGGCCCTCGTGCACACGCTGCACGAGGGCGAGGCCGACCTCACTCCCTCTCAGATCAGGACGCTGCCGAAACGGACACTGCCCAAGCAGCGCAGCCTCGCCACCGGCGCCACCGAGGCGGCGCGGCTCGCCGCCGAGGCGCAGTACGCCCAGCGCAATCCCGGTGCCGCTGTTGAGGACATGGCGGCGCACTTCGGGATCACTGAGGCGCAGCTGCAGGAGGATCTCACCGCTCTGATGTTCGTGGGCGACTACTCCGCCGGGTACAGCGACCTCATCGTCACCAGCAGTGAGGACGGCGTCCATGTGGAGCGGGCCGACGCCCTGCAGCGTCCGCTGACGCTGACGCCGCTGGATGCGTCAGCTCTTCTTCTCGGCCTCGACCTCGTGGACGCAGACGCGCTCGGCCTGGCCCCGTCGGCCGTGGCCTCCACGCGGAAGGTCCTCGCCTCGGTGGCGGGGGAGGGGTCGGTGCCTGCCGCAGAGGCGGGGGCGGGGCCGACGGCACCCAGCGATGACCGTCGGCGCATCGCTGAGATGCTGACCGACGCCCAGTCACGGCAGCGCCCCGTGGTGATCCGATACTCGCCGCCGGACGCGCGCGGCACATCGGTGCGGCGCATCCGTCCGCGCGGGGTGACAGTCGCGAACGGCGCCGCCTACGTCACCGCCTTCTGTGAGTCCGCGGGGGCCGAACGGCGCTTCCGCACCGACCGAATCGTGGAGGCGTGGGCCGACGCCGACGCCTCACCCGAACCCACCGCGATCGGCAGCGGCGCCCGCGAAGACGACGGCACCGATGCCGCTATCGAGGCGGGGCTGCGCCCGTGGGAGAAGGCCGCACCGATCTGGCTGCGCCTGGATCCCGCAGCGCAGTGGATCCTCGAGGCGTTCACCGTCCGTGATCAGCGGCAGGCGCCGGGCGAGCAGGAGGTGATCGCGCGGATCACCTCGTCCTCGCAGCAGGCGATCGTCACCGCGGTGCTGGAAGCGGCCGGGGCAGCCGAAGCGCTGCACCCGCCGGAGCTGAGGGAGCGCATCCGCCGGGTTTCCGAGAGCGTGATCGGTGCCGCGACGCTGTAAGCTGACAGCCGCAGTCCCTTCTCCTCGCGTGTGCGAGCATAGGGGCACTGCAACACCTGCTCGACAACAAGTGGAGAATCAATCATGGGTCCCAAGAGTCCGTGGATCATCGGCGGTCTGATCGTCCTGGCCATCCTGCTGTTCGGTGCCGGCAAGCTGCCGAGCCTCGCGCGCAACCTGGGTCAGTCCATGCGCATCTTCAAGAGTGAGGTCGAGGAGCTGCGCAACGACGATGAGCGCCGCGGCCCCAACGCCGCCAAGGACGACGCCGTCCGCGACGGCGACCAGGTCGTGGAGCGTGAGCGCACCCGCGAGTACGATCCCCGCTCCGAGCGCACCGTGGAGACCGAGCGGGTTCAGACGCGTCGGGAGGACGACGACCTCCGTCGCTGAACCCCACAACTGTTGACATGCTTCTCGGGCCCGGCCTCATGGTCGGGCCCGAGAGGAGATGAAGGATGGCCTGAGGCGTGGCGAAGAACGCGAAGCCGAAGAAGCAGAGAACACCGAAGAACCCCGAAGGGCGGATGACGCTCGGTGAGCACCTCCTTGAGCTGCGCAACCGACTGCTCATCAGCGCCGCGGCGGTCCTCGTGTGCGCCATCGCCGGCTGGTGGATCTACTACCCGGTCTTCGATGCCATCTACCACCCGTTCGCGCAGCTCGCGAAGGACGGGTACAACGTCAACCTCAACTTCGGCGGCATCGGCACCACTCTTGAGGTGCACATCCGTCTGGCCGTCTACATCGGCCTGGGCCTGGCGAGCCCCATCGTCCTGTACCAGATCTGGCGGTTCATCACGCCGGGTCTGCACACGAACGAGAAGAAGTACGCCATCGGCTTCGTCGGCGCCTCCGCGCCGCTGTTCCTGATCGGCTGCGCCGCCGGATACTTCGCCACCACCAAGCTGGTTCCCGTGCTGCTGGGCTTCCGCCCCAATTCGGAGGTCTCACAGCTGGTGGAGTTCGGGATGTACCTGGACCTCGTCATCAAGGTGGTCCTCGCGTTCGGGCTGGCGTTCATCTATCCGGTGCTTCTGGTGGCCCTCAACATGGTCGGGGTCCTACCGGCCCGCACGATGATCAAGGGCTGGCGCTGGGCGATCTTCCTATCGTTCGTGTTCGTGGCCGTCCTGGTGCCGACCCCGGACCCGATCACCCTGATCGCGATGTCCGTGCCGCTGATCATCCTGTTCTTCGCCGCTGTCGGCATCTCCGCCGTCAACGACCGCCGCCGCGCCAAGCGCGAAGCCGCGCTGGAGGCGGACCTGGACGCCGGCACCGCGTCCACCATTGTGGACGCCCCCGCTCCCATCGATCTCCCGGAGTCCGTGGAGGACTCCTACCGGGAGTCGGACCGGTGAGCCGGTTGCGCGTCGGCCTGCTGACGAACCCCACCGCCGCTTCCGGCTCCGCCGGCCGCATCGGCCGCCGAGTCCACCACCTGCTGACGATGGCGGGCCTGTCCGTCGTGGACCTCTCCGGCCCCAGCGCCGAGGTCGCCCGCTTGCGCGTGCAGGACGTCGCCCACGACCTCGCCGCCCTCGTCGTCGTCGGCGGTGACGGCACCGTCGCCCTCGGCGCCTCCATCGTCGCGGACACCCCCGTCCGCCTCGGCATCGTGCCCGCCGGATCCGGCAACGACCTCGCCCGCGCGCTCGGCCTTCCCATCGGCGATGCGGACGAAGCGGTCCGCATCCTCCTGCACGCCCTCTCCCGCCCCGTCACTCCGATCGACGCGGTCGCGGTGACCTGCGATGAGTGCGACCAGGTCTCCCTCGCCGTCGGCAACGTCAACCTCGGCTTCGATGCCCGCGTCAACGCCCGCGCTGCCGTCTCCGCAGCGCCCCGGGCTCTGCGGTACCCGTCGGCGGTGCTGCGCGAAGCGCTCACCTACGGCACCGTCGACTACTGGATCGAAGTGGACGGCGGGGAGCGGCAGGAGATCACCTCCCCGCTGATCGCACTGTGCAACTCCGGCGCCATGGGCGGCGGCCTGCGTCTCTCCCCTCAGTCCGACCCGTTCGACGGCCGCCTCGAACTCGCCGTGGTCTCGCCTCTCAGCCGTGCGCGCCTGCTGCGGCTGCTGCCCCGCGTGTACCGCGGAACCCACATCGACCGTCCTGAGTTCCGCACCATCCCCGTCACCGAGTCACTCCGCATCGGGCTGCAGGACACCGCTGCCGCCAGCGGGACGGTGCTGCGCGCCTTCTCCGACGGCGAACCCCGCTGCTTCCTGCCGATGACCGCACGGCTGAAGAAGGGCGCGGTGCGGATCCTCGTGGAGCAGGAGACCTGATGAGCACCCGCCGCGAATTCCTCGACCGCTTCAGCTTCGACCTCGACCCGTTCCAGATCGACGGCATGGACGCCATCGACCGCGGCTCCTCCGTCCTGGTGGCGGCGCCGACGGGTGCCGGCAAGACCATCGTCGGCGAATACGCCGTGCACCGCGCCATCTCCCAAGGCGTGAAGGTGTTCTACACCGCGCCGATCAAGGCGCTGTCGAACCAGAAGCATCAGGAGCTGGTGGAGTGGCTCGGGCACGACCGGGTCGGCCTCATCACCGGCGACACCTCCATCAACCCCATGGCGGACGTGGTCGTGATGACCACCGAGATCCTCCGCAACATGATGTACGCCGACTCCCCAGCGCTGATGGACCTCGGGTTCGTCGTGATGGACGAGGTCCACTACCTCGCCGACCGGTTCCGCGGCCCCGTGTGGGAGGAGCTGATCATCCACCTGCCGCGCACCGTGGCGCTGGTCGCCCTGTCCGCGACCGTGTCCAACATTGAGGAGTTCGGGGCCTGGGTCGATGAGGTGCGCGGCACCACCGAAGTGATCGTGTCGGACCGTCGCCCCGTGCCGCTGTGGCAGCACGTCCTGTTCGACCACGACCTGGTCGACGTCTTCCTCGACCTCGACGGCAATCCGACACCCGCCCACGGTCCCGAGGTCAACACCCGCTACCGGGAGATCAACCCCGCGCTGCAGCGCCTCGGCGGACACGAGCGCCCCGTGTACCGGGGAAGGAATCGGAAGGGCCGCGGCTCCTTCCGCGAGCGCCGCCACGAGCAGCGGATGCGTCCGCGAGGCATGAGCAGAGCGGACATCGTCCACGCCCTCGCCGAAGCGGACCTGCTGCCGGCGATCTTCTTCATCTTCTCCCGCGCGGGCTGCGATCAGGCGGTGGGGCAGCTGATGCGCGCCAACGTGGAGCTGACCACGCCGGAGGAGCGCCGACGCATCCGGGCCGCCTTCCGCGCCCGCTTCGCCGACCTCGCCGGGCCTGACGCCGACGCCCTCGGCATGCACCGCATCGAACGAGCCGCCCTCGCCGGTGTCGCCTCCCACCATGCCGGGCAGCTGCCGATGGTGAAGACGATCGTGGAGGACCTGTTCGCCGAGGGCCTCATCAAGCTGGTGTTCGCCACCGAGACCCTGGCGCTCGGCATCAACATGCCGGCCCGCACAGTGGTGCTGGACCAGTTGAAGAAGTTCAACGGCACCGAGCACGCCCCCATCACCCCGGGGGAGTACACGCAGCTGACGGGCCGCGCGGGTCGCCGCGGCATCGACACGGAGGGCCACGCGGTGGTCGCCGTCATGAACTCCACGTCCGCGCAGGAGGTGGCGGGTCTGGCGTCCAAGCGCACCTACCCGCTGAAGTCGGCGTTCCGCCCCACGTACAACATGACGGTGAACCTGCTGGACCGGTTCAACCTCGAGGATGCCCGCGACACCCTCGACAGTTCGTTCGCGCAGTTCCAGACGGACCGCAGCGTCGTCTCCCAGGCGCGCCGTGCCCGTGATCTGGAGGAGACCGCGGAGCAGTACCGCCAGGCGATCACCTGCGAGCAGGGCGACATCGTCGAGTACGCGGACCTGCTGGAGCAGATCTCCGAACGGGAGAAGGCGCTCGGTCGGGACCGCGCGGAGCGGGAGCGCACCCGTGCGCGCCAGGCGGTGAAGAAACTGCGCCGCGGCGACATCGTGCAGCTGCCCGGTGGTCGCCGCCAGGGCTACGGCGTGGTGATCTGGAACGAGCGCCGCGTGGACGGCCCCCACATCACCGCCGTCACCACCGACGGTCAGTTCCGCGAGTACCGGGCGGATGACTTCCGCACCCGGCCCGCGGTGATCGGCACGATGCGCACCGCTGACCCGGACCGTCTGCGGGCGGCGAAGGTGCGGCGCGACACCGGCGCCGCGCTGAAGAAGCAGCTCGCCGGGCACGGTGCGGCAGCGCGCCCGCCGAAGCGCGAACCGTCCACCGCCGCTGAGGACACGGTGCTGCTGGAGCTGCGGTCCCGCCTGCGGGAGCACCCCTGCCATTCCTGCGAGGACATCGACGCGCACATGCGGTGGATCTCCCGCTACCGCAAGGCCGCCCGCCAGCGCGACAAGGCGCTGCGGTCGATCACGCAGCGCACCTCCTACCTGGCGCGGGAGTTCGATCGGGTGCTCGAGGTGCTCCATGCCCTCGGCTATGTGGAACGCGCCGATAACGGCTCCACACGGATCACTGACAAGGGGCATCTGCTGGAGCGGATCTTCTCCGACCGCGACCTCGTGATCTGCGAGGGCATCACCGAGGGGGTGTTCACGGGCTTGAAGCCGCCGATGCTGGCCGCTGTCGCCTCGTCCCTCTGCTACGAGCCGCGCCGGGACGACTCCGCGCCGGAGGAGATCGCCGACCGTGCATTCGGCCGTGCTCTGCACGCCCTCGGCGTGCTGACCGACCAGATCAACGCCCAGGAGCGGCCCCGCGGACTCGACGTCACCCAGGAGCCGTGCGCCACGATGGCCGGCGCGGTGCATCGGTGGGCACTGGGCCAGGGCTTCGCGTCATCGGTGGGGGAGATGGGCGCCGCGCCGGGCGACTTCGTGCGCCACGTGCGGCAGGTGATCGACCTGCTGGAGCACATGGAGCACATCGGAGGCTCCGATGACGCCCTGACCGTTGCCGTCACCGCCCGCCAGGCGCGCTCGCTGCTGCAGCGCGGCATCGTCGCCCAGGATATGTGAGGAGAGCCCATGCCCCTTCTGCTGCTCGACATCGTTCTGTACAGCTCGGACGACCCCGAAGCGAGCGCCGTCCTCATCGACGACGGCGTTATCGCCTGGACCGGCCCCGCTTCCACGGCGCGCGCCCTGTTCACCGGCACACCCGCGATTCGGGCCGACGGGTGCCTGGTCTCCCCGTCGTTCGTGGACGCCCTGCCGGTGGGCCGCACCATCGCCGGTCGTTCCGGCGCCTCCGCCGAGGGCCACGAGGACCCGTCGGTCCCCGCCGCCGGCGACGGGTACGCCGCGCCGCGGGCCGCGCTCGGCATCACCGATGTGGGCCCCGCCGCCTCCGGCCGCGGCATGCAGGACGGGGTGCGCATCATCGTGCCGATGATCGACATCGCGGTGGACTACCTCGCGGAGGCCTCCGGCGGCACCGCCATCGCGTTCGGCTCCGGAGGGGAGGACGGCTCACCCTGGCGCTGGGTGCGCGCCGCCAGCATCGACGCTGACCCTGACAAGCGCATCTCCGAAAGGGCCGCGTTCCTCGCCGCTACCCGCGGCGGCCGCCGCCTCCTCGGGCAGCACCATCCCGGGTCCCTGAACCCGGGCGCGCCCGCTGACCTGGTGGTGTGGGAGCCGTGGGACCTGACGGTCCGCGGCAATGACGAACGCATCCAGACCTGGTCCACGGACCCCCGCTCCCGCACCCCGATGCTGCCGGACCTCACCGACGGCGAACCGCGCGCCCTGCTCACCATGAAGGACGGCGAGGTCGTGTTCGATGCCGGGGAGCTCGACGCCCCCCAGGCACTGGAGCCGGGGGAGTGACCTCCCGCCCCACCTCGCTGCGCACCCCCGGCGGCGTCGCCGTGATCCTCGCGGCCGTCGGCGGGGTCCTGTTCAGCCAGTCGTTCCCACCCGCGGACCTGTGGTTCCTGCTGCCGGTGGCGATCGGTCTGCTCGTCATCGCCTCCCACACGGAGCGCCGGTCGATCGCTGCAGTGGTCGCCATCGTGTTCGGGGTGTGCGCCTTCCTCCCGCTGTTCGCGTGGGCGAACATCTACGCCGGGCTCGGACCATGGGCGGCACTGGCGGTTTTCGAAGCCTGCTACCTGCTGCTGTTCGCCCTCGGTTCCCGCGCGGTCCTCGCCCGCTGGGGCCACGGGCTGCTGCCCGCCCTTGCGATCGGTGTGCTGTGGGCGGGCACCGAAGCGGTCCGCTCGCATGTGCCGTGGGGCGGCCTGCCGTGGGCGGCGTCGGCGTTCTCCCTCGCCCATTCGCCGCTGCTGAACCTCGGCCCGTGGATCGGGGTGCCGGGGCTCGCCGTCGTGCTCGGCTGGATGGGGGCCGCGGTCGCGTCCTGTCTGCTGGGGCTCGCCGGTCGCCGCCGTGACCGCCTCGACGGGCTCGGGGCTCTCCTGCCGCTGCTGACGGCAGCTCTGGTCATCGCGGCATCCGTGGTGGTGCCGCTTCCGCGGAATCCGTCGGCCACCGAGCCGCGCAGCCTTGCGGTCACCGCGGTGCAGGGCAATGTGAAGCCGCCGCCACCGGGCTCGTACTACCTGCCGGAGGAGATGTTCGACAACCATGTCGCGGCGACCCGGACCGCGCTGTCCAACAGCGGAGCAGCAGCGTCCGGGACCCGGCCCGCGCATGAGCCGGACCTCGTGGTGTGGCCGGAGGACTCCACCGGCTGGAACGCGCCTTCGCAGCCGTCCCGCATGGCTCAGGTCGCCGACCTCTCCTGGCAGGCCGGTGCACCCATCCTCATCGGCGCGCAGGTGCCGCACGGCCGCGACAACCGCAGGAACATGGCGATCCTCGTGGACGAGAACGGCCCCACCGCCCAGCAGTACGCGAAGCGCCACCCCGTGCCCTTCGGGGAGTACATTCCGGCGCGCGGGTTCTTCTCCCGCATCACCGACAAGGTCGAACTCGTCGCCACCGACATGGTCGCCGGCAGTGAAGTCGGGGTGATGCAGGTTGCGGGGGCACCCGTCGGCGTCCTCATCTGCTTCGAGATCGCCTACGAGAACCTTGTCCAGGACGTCGTCGCCGATGATGCACAGATGATCGTGGTGCAGTCCAACAACGCGCTGTTCGGCGACTCCGACGAAGCGATCCAGCAGCTCGCCGAAGCGAAGGTGATGGCGGTGGTCTCCGGCCGCTCAGTGGTGCACATCTCCACCGTGGGGCACTCCGCCGTGTTCACCCCGAACGGCCGCACCATCGCCTCCCTTGACCATTGGGTCGCCGGGTCGATGCAGGCGGATGTTCCCCTGCACACCGGCATCACCCCGGCGATGCGGTTCGGCACCCTGATCCGGTGGGCTCCCGTGGTCGGCTCCGCCGCCGTCCTCGTGCTGCTCGCCCTTATTCCGGAGCGCAGCCCCGCCCCCGCACAGCCCTCACGCACGATGCCCCCACGCAGGAGGAAGACCCGATGAGGACCATCATCGTCACCCCCACATTCAACGAACGCGAGGCCCTGCCGGGCACCCTGCGCCGCCTGCTGACCGCGCTGCCGCACGTGGACGCCCTCATCGTGGACGACGGCTCACCCGATGGAACCGGCACCTGGGCCGAACAGGAAGCGCTGCGCGATGAGGCCGCCGAGGGCCGCCGACGGATCCATGTCCTGCACCGGGCCAGCAAACAGGGCCTGGGCCCCGCCTACCTGGAGGGATTCGCGTGGGCGCTGGAGCGCGGCTACGAGGTCATCGGTGAAATGGACGCAGACGCCTCCCACCGCCCCGAGCAGCTGCATCGGCTCCTCGATGCCGTGGACGCCGGCGCGGACCTCGCCATCGGGTCACGGTGGGTGCCGGGCGGGCGCGTGCACAACTGGCCGGCGCACCGGGAGGTGCTGTCCCGCGGCGCCAATATCTACGCACGCCTCATGCTCGGCCTGTCCGTTCACGACGCCACCGCGGGATTCCGAGCATTCCGCGCCGACCTGCTGCGCACTGTCCTGGCCGGGGATGCGGTCGCGTCCCAGGGGTACTGCTTCCAGGTCGACATGACGCGTCGTGCCGACGGTGCCGGGGCCCGCATCGTGGAGGTCCCGATCGACTTCGATGAGCGCACCGAGGGCGCTTCGAAGATGAGCTCCGCGATCGTCCGCGAGGCGCTCGTTCGGGTCACTCAGTGGGGCGCGGCCCATCATGGGCGTCGCCTCCAGGCCACGGTGGGAGGATGGGCCGACCGTATCGTCCAGGCCCGAAGGAGTCGACGGTGAAAGAGAAGGCGATGTCCCTGCTGCCGCTGTGGATTCTGCTGATCGGCCTGGCGGAGCTCGCGATCCTGATCGCGATCGGGGTCAACACGAGCTTCTGGTGGCCGGTTCTCATCGTGGTGATCGGCTGGCTGATCGGCATCGCCCTGCTGGTGCTGGCCACGCAGCAGTCGATGAGTCGCCTCGGTGCGCTGATCCGCACGCTGCGCGACGGCTCCCGTTCCTCCTCGCGCCGGTCCCGTCCCGTGTTCACTCTGATGGCGGCGCTGCTGTTCTTCTTCCCCGGTATCCTCACGGACCTGGCGGGCCTCGCTCTGCTGTTGACCCCGGTGCAGGACTCCGCAATGAAGAAGGCGGGCCTGGGGTCCGCGAATCGTCGGCAGCTGTTCTTCCGGGGCCGCGGCGGGGTGATCGAGGGGGAGATCGTGGTGACCTCGGATGACCGGGCGTCCTCCACTGGGTCGCATGCGGCAACGCAGACGCCGCCCCCGATGATCGAGGGCGGCGTGGTGCGTGAGAAGGGGGAGGACCCCCGCGCCTGAGGCTGCGGACCGCGTGCGCATCTCAGCGTGCGCGGAGCCTCACAGCGTCACAGGAAGTGACGGTTGGAGTGGAGGCGGCCGCGGCGCAGCAGGTCGAGGCGCTTGTCCAGGAGGACCTGCAGCTCTTCCTCGGAGCGGCGCTCCAGCAGCATGTCCCAGTGGGTGCGGACGGGGCGACCCGGCTTCTCATCGGGCTTCTCGTGGTCGCGCAGCACGGCGGTGGCGCCGCAGCGGCACTCCCACACGAGCGGAACATCCGCCTCCACGGAGAACGGGAGGATCGTGGTGTGGCCGTTGGGGCAGTCGTACGGCGACTCCTGGCGGGGTGCCGCGAGGACGCCCTCGTCGGTCTCCATGGACAGCGAACCCAGCCGGGTTCCTCTCAGCGAGCGAGAGCTCATCTAGTTCCAGCCTTCTTCCACTGATTCGGTGCGTGTGGCGATCTGCTCACACCCGGTCAACGCGCGGGCTGACCTGTGTATTCCACAGATCGATGCGGTTAGTGATAATACCATCCGCCCCCATCTCCAGCAGGCGCCGCATGTCCCCGGGGTGATCCACCGTCCACACGTGCACCTCGCAGCCTGCCCGGTGCGCCTTCGCGATGAGGCGCTCGGTCACCACCCGCACACCCCGCACCTGCTCCGGCACCTGCAGTGCGTCCCAGCGGCGCAGCAGGGTATCCGTGCCGGGCAGTTCGAGCGCGTCGGCCAGGCGGATCGCCGCCATCGGCGCGAGTGACGGGCTGCGCCTCACCCGCACCCCGGTCATGCCGGTGATCATCGCCGCCGCCCGCCGCGGATAGGCACCGGTGAAGCCCGCGAGGCACACCCTGTCCTGCGCGCCGGCGCGGACGATCGCTCGGGCGGTCGGCAGGATCGCCTGCTCCGCTTTGATGTCGATGTTGACCGGGACGTCCAGGTCCCCGAGGACGTCCTCGAGGGTGGGAATGGGGCTGAGGCCGCCCACGCGCACTCCGCGCAGGTCCTGCAGGCGGCTCTCGGCGACGGTGTGCTCGTCGCCCGTGGCGCCGCAGCGGATCTGCGGATCGTGCACGGTGAGGGCGATGCCGTCGGCGGTGGCGTGCACGTCGGTTTCGATGACGTCCGCGCCGTTTGCGACGGCCCGGTGGAAGGCCTCCAGCGTGTTCTCGTCACCGTCCGGGGCGAAGCCGCGGTGGGCGATGCCGCGCGGCAGCTCACCGGGCATGAACCCGCTTCTCACAGTCCTTCTCCTGTCACCAGCATGTCCTCTTCGTCTTCGTCGCTGAGTCGTCGCCGCGGCCGCTTCGCGCCGGCGCTGCGGGCGGAAGGGCCATCGGTCCGAGATCCGTCGGCCGCCTCCGCGTCTGGGTCACCGCTCTCGGCGCGGGCATCGCGCTCATCCAGGACGGCGCGGCGCGCCGCCACCACGAATCCGACGGGGAAGAACGCCGCGAACACCCACCACTGGAACGCGTACGACAGGTGTGGTCCGGTGTCGGTCTCGGGCCGCTCCACCGGCATCAGCGGCGCGGACGCATCGGCCGGTGGTGCCGACGGGTCCTCACTGATCATCGTGCCGTAGGCGCCCGTCATGACTCCGGGCAGCGGCCCGGTCTGCCCCTGGACATCGGGGACGTTGATCGACTGCACCTGGCCGTCGGTCTGCGCCCGGCCGAGGCGGGGCTCCGTCGGCCTCAGGTGGGCGGTGAGGGTGACGGTGCCGTCCGGCAGCGGGGGTGAGCCCGCCGGTGTCGACTCGACCTTCGCAGCGGGTACCCAGCCGCGCACCACCAGCAGGGTGCGCTCGCCGTCGGTGAAGGGGACGAGCTGCAGGAACCCGACCTGGGAGGCACGGGTGCGGTTGCGCACGAACAGGGTGTCCTCGGACCGGTACTGCCCGGTCATGGTGACCTGGGTGTAGTCGTCCTCAGCCCGCAGCGCAGAGGTCGGGGAGGGGAGTGGACCGGCGGGGTCGACGGGTGCGGCGTCGTAGTTGCGTTCGATGGTGGCGACGGCCTCAGCCTTCGCTTCGTAGCGGTGGAACTGCCAGCGGCCGAGCAGGATGCACGCGGTGACGGCGGCGAGCACGAGGAGGAGGGCGAGCGCCCACCGGGGTGTGAGCAGGGTCTTCATTCTTCGCTGGTCGTGCTGTCCTCGTCGATGATGCGGCCGTCGGAGTCGATGATAACCACGGGCGCTGATGACTCCAGGAGCAGAGGTCCGCCCGACGGCTCGGGCGGAGGGGAGCTCTGCCCCTCGCGGTCCTGGTCATTGGCGAACATCACCGCGAACAGGGGGATGAGGACCGCAGCGACCAGCATCACGAGCTTCCACCAGCCGGGCACGATGAGGATCAGCACGAAGCAGATCATGCGGATCGCCATGTTGATGGAGTAGATCCGCAGGCGGTGCGAGACGTCCTCGGAGCGGGCCTTCGGAGCCGGAGGCGGGGGAGCGGCGAACTGGTCGGTCATTGCGGCAGCACGGCCGCGTGGTCGAGGAGTCGCAGGAACAGGTACACGGTGCCGCCCACGATCCCGGTGCTGATCACCGCGATGACCGCGTCCACGCGGCGGGATGGGCGGCGGATCTCAGCCTCGGGAATGTCCTGGGCGGTGGGGGAATCGGCGAGGACGCCCGGTGCGGTCACGGCCAGGGGATAGTCGAGGTCGGTGCCGCGCTGGAGGCGGGCTCCGCTGGCGCGCAGCGAGCCGCTCGGCGCCAGGGGAGCATCCGTCGGCAGCTCCTCCGCGTTCCAGCGCCACCCCGCCGGCGGGGTGGGCCAGTCAGCGGGAGGCACCCACCCGGCCGGAGGCTCCCAGTCGGCACTGGGCGGCTCCGGCCAGGCGGGGGCGGGGTTGAAGCGGGACACGGTCACTTCTCGGGGACTGCCCACTTGGCGCCGGACTTGTCACCGTTCCAGGTGATGGTGAGGTCCGGGACCTTCTTGATGTCGTACAGGATGCGCATGGTGCCGGACTCGCCCTCTTCGAGGTCGTAGTCCAACGTGTTCAGGCCCGCTTCATCGGACTGGCTGTAGGAGGTGCGCGCGACATCCACCACACCGCCGTACGGGGTGTTGACCCGGACGTTCAGCGGGTTCTGGTGGATCTTTCCGGACTTCGAGGTGGTCTGAACCGTCACCACGAGGTAGGTGCCGTTGGTGGGCTTGTCCACCGGTTCGCCGTCGCTCGTCTTGATGTCGCTGCCGTCGGACCAGCGGGTGGAGAGGACCACCTCACCGGAGCCGGAGAAGGTGACCACAGATTTCTTCTCAGCGTTCTTGTCCGGCTTGACCAGCGGTTCCTTCGGCGTGGGCTCAGCAGTCTCAGTGGGTGACGGGGCCTCAGACGTGGTGGTCGGGTCAGCCGGTGCGCTGGAGCTGGAGCTGGGGCTGGGCGACGGGTCAGCTGTCGCCTCGTCGTCGCCCTTGAAGAAGTAGAAGGACAGGGCGATTGCGGCAAGGATCGCGAGCAGCAGCGGCAGCACCAGGCAGGTCAGCCACCAGAACCGGGCGAAGAAGCCCTTCTTCTCCGGCACGCCCTGCGCCTGGATCGGTGTCCAGTTCTGCGTGGTCGCGCCGGAGGGCTCACTGTCACCGGCGCCGAACATCGGGGCGGGGGCGGCGCTCGCCGCGGAGGAGCCCGTCGCGGACGAACCTGTTTCGGACGCGGAGCCTGCGGCACCGGCGTGGGAGGCGGAGTCGTCCGCGTCGTCCTCCACCCAGTACTGCCAGTCGGCGGGCGCTTCGCCCCACGCGGGGTCCGGCTGCCAGCCTTCGGGCGGTGTCCAGCCCGGTTCTGCCGGCGGCCAGTTGGGCGGTGGGTTGAAGCGCAGTGCCATAGTGGTCGTGTCCCTTCCCCTGCTGCAGGGATGCATCGGTCAGTGGGTGCGGCCACCAGTGTACGACCGTGCCGGGTTCGCGGGGGCGATCAGCGCACCAGGCGGCCGCGATAGGGTAGCGGGGCCCATTCATGACCCCATCGAAGGAGAACGCGGTGACCGCACGCAGCGTCCTGATCACCGGCGGCAACCGAGGCATCGGCTACGCCCTCGCAGAGCACTTCCTGTCCCTCGGCGACAAGGTCGCCGTCACCTCCCGCTCCGGCACGGGCGGCCCCGACGGCGCGCTCACCGTGGCTGCGGACGTCACCGACTCCGCCTCCATGGACGCCGCGTTCGCTGAGGCGGAGGAGAAGAACGGCCCGATCGAGGTGCTGGTCGCCAACGCCGGCATCACCGACGACCAGCTGCTGCTGCGCATGAGCGACGACTCCTTCGAGAACGTCCTCGGCACCAACCTCACGGGTGCGTTCCGCTCCGTGAAGCGCGCCATCAAAGGCATGATGCGAAAGAAGAAGGGCCGCATCATCCTGATCTCCTCCGTGGTGGGCCTGTACGGCTCCCCGGGCCAGGTCAACTACGCCGCCTCCAAGTCCGGCCTGGTCGGCATGGCGCGCTCCATCACCCGTGAGCTCGGCTCCCGCGGAATCACCGCGAATGTCATCGCCCCCGGCTACATCGACACGGAGATGACCCAGCAGCTCAGCGACGATCTGAAGAAGGAGTACCAGAAGGCGATCCCGGCGGGCCGCTTCGCCCAGCCGGAGGAGGTGGCGAAGGTCGCCGCGTTCCTCGCCTCCGATGACGCCGCCTACATCTCCGGTGCTGTCATCCCGGTCGACGGCGGCCTCGGTATGGGACACTGATTCGGACCGTCCCCATCACACAGGAAGAGGACTTGTGAACGACGAACCTCCGAGTCGGATGCTTCTGCTCATGCGCCACGGCAAAGCGGAGAACTCCGCCCCCACCGATAAGGAGCGCCCTCTGGCCTCCAAGGGCGTCACTCAGGCCCGCGCCGTCGGCGACTACCTCCGTTCGCAGGGCATCTGCCCGACCCGAGTCCTCGTCTCCTCCGCGCAGCGCACCCGCGACACGTGGGATGCGCTGCGCCCCGGTCTTCCGGACTTCGACGGGGACGTCAGCGTCCACGACGAGTTCTACGCCACCGGACCTGCTGAGGTGCTCGAGGAGCTCCACCGCCTGCCCGCCGACGAATCGGTGGTGCTGGTGATAGGCCACGAGCCGGTCATGTCCTCGCTCGCCTCCCACCTCGCCGATGAGGAGTCGTCCGATTCGGGTGCGACCGCACAGGTGCGGCTGGGGATGCCGACGGGGTCCGTCAGCGTCTTCAGCGGCCGCCTCGGCTCGTGGGCTGAGCTCGGTGAGGATTCGCTGAGCCTGCACGCGCTGCTGCGCGGCTGACGGCCCAGCGAACGGCCGGGCCGTCGCTCAGAACCCGTCGAGTCGGGCCAGGTGCTCACGCACCGGGTCGAGGGACGGGCCGTCGATCACGAGGTCCACAACCTCCCGCAGGGCCGGCTTCGGGTGGAACCCCACCGCGAGGCCGGCCTCCGCCATGAGGTCGATGTCGTTGGCGCCGTCGCCGAGGGCGATGATGCGCTCGCGCGGCACACCGTGCGCGGCGGACAGGAACCGCGCCTGCATCGCCTTCGCTTCGCGGTCCACGATCGGGCCGTCGACCCTGCCGGTGAGGTGCCCGTCGGCCACCTCGAAGCGATTCGCCAGCACCGACTGGATGCCGACCTGCTCCGCGAGCGGAGTGATGATCTCCTCGAAGCCGCCGGACACCAGCGCCACCAGCCAGCCGCGCTCGATCGCCTCGGAGGCGAGTTCGAGCGCGCCAGGGGTCGGCACGAGCTGCTCGCGCACCTCGTCGATGACGGTGGCGGGCAGGCCCTTGAGGGCGGCGACGCGGTGGTGCAGAGACTCGGCGAAGTCCAGTTCGCCGCGCATCGCCCGCAGCGTCACCTCTTCGACGTCGTCGCGCACGCCGGCGTAGTCGGCGACCAGTTCGATCACCTCCTGCGTGAGGAAGGTGGAGTCGACGTCGGAGATCAGCAGTCCGCGGTAGGCGGTGTCAACCACAGCATGTCCTTTCGACGGGGCTCTCGTCTGCGCAGTCTAGCCGCGCTCACACTGGTGAGGAGGAGAGGACCGCGCTGAGGGCGCTGCGGGCAGCATCATGCAGATCCCGCACCAACTCCCGTCGCGCCGTATCGAGGTCCGGGTCCTCCAGAAGCCGCTCGCACTGCACCGCGGCGCGGCCCGCGATCCGCGCGGTTTCCACATGCCCCGCGTCGATCCCGGGGTGGGGCTCCATCAGGAACCAGTCGTCGGGCAGCTCCGCGGGGCCGACGGGTTCCTCCAGCACGATGTCCAGGCGCTGCGCGCGGTCAGCCGCGTCCTGCAGGCAGCGGAACAGGTGCTCCCGGGCCCCGTCGGTCCGCTGCGGCGTGACGGGCCGGTTCGGTGGGGCGTTGTGCCGATCCACCACGAGGGTGCGGTGGTGCGGATCCTGGCGGTGGACCGTGAGGGTGTGGTGGGCGAGGGGCCCGTCGGCGACCACGAGCGCCTGCCCTGCGTCCAGCGCCGCCGCGATCGCCGGGGGCGGGCCGATGAGGCCGGCGATCCGCCCGGGCTGCGGCAGCACGAGGTTCACGATGGGGCGGTGCATCAGCTGCAGGTCCAGCAGCCACGCCGCCGGGTCGAACGGGGGAGCGAAGAAGAACTCGGGGCCGTCGAGCTGGTCGAGGAGCCCGTCGGCGCAGAGGCGGCCGCGCAGCAGACCGTGCGTCCAGGAGGACAGCACCGCCAGGCGCGGCACAGGGATCGCCGTCACGTCAGGAGGCTGAACTCGGCGGTGGGGATCGCGCCGTCCTTCTCCGGTTCAGCGATCCGTTCCAGGCGGAGTCGAACGTGCGTGCCGAGGTCGGCGTCGGCGGCCACCCACGTGGTGACGGGTGGTTCCACGAGCTGCACCTCCACGCGCGGCTTCTCCCCGTCGGAGCGTTTGATGACGGTGCCGGTGAACTCCTGGCCCACGAACGGCTTCAGGCTCAGCACCTCCACGAGATCCACCGCTTCGCGCTCCAGCTTCCCGGCGACGGAACCGGTGGACTTCATGATCTCCGGCAGTTCGCCGAGGGCGGCGCGCAGCTCAGCGGGGATGGCGCGGTCGGTGCTGATCATCCAGCAGACGAGGAGTCCGAAGCGGTCCACGAGGCGGCGCAGCGGCGCGGTGACGTGGGCGTACGGGGCGCCGATCGCGGCCTGCTCCAGGCTGGGCGCCTCGTCCGCGTCGTCGTCGGCCGGCGGGGCCCCGAGCGGCAGGTATCCGGCACCGCGGAACAGCACCCCTGCGTGGTTGAGCAGCGCGAGATGCTGCGGGTTGCGCCAATCGAGGGTGCGGAGGAACTGCCCGTACGGCTGACCGTCGGCCCAGGTGATGCCGAGGGCCTCCGCCTGCAGACGGAAACGGGTGCGGGCCTCATCGGTGGGGGCGGGCATGGTGCGCAGGATGCCGACACCGGCATCGATCATCATCTGCGCTGCGGCCATGCCCGTCATGAGGGAGATCTGCGCGTTGGAGTCCTCGATCGGCTGCGGGGTGCGCCAGGCGAGGCGGACGCTGCCGTCCTCGTTCTCCTCCACCTCCTGCTCCGGCGTGTTCAGCGAGGCGCCCTCGCGCAGCTTCTCCTGTTCGATGCGGAGGTCGCCGACCTGCTGCAGGAGCAGCATCATGGGGTGGCCCTGGCCGGCGTCGAGGTCGTGCTGGACAGCGTCGTAGGCGAGCTTCTCGCGGCTGCGGACCACGGCACGGGTGAGGCTGCAGGCGGTGACGGCGCCGGCCGCGTCCAGGCGCATGTCCCACACGAATGCGGGAGCGTCCTGGTCCGGCAGCAGGGATGCCGCTCCTTCGCTCAGCACCTCGGGGTGCAGCGGAACCCGTCGGCCCGGGAGGTACACGGTGGCGCCGCGCCGACGCGCCTCCTGATCGATCACGTCCCCGAGGTGCACGAAGGCGGGCACATCCGCAATGGCGTAGCGGACGCGGAAGCCGTCCCCATCGGGGTCGATGTGCAGCGCCTGGTCGAGGTCGGTGGAGGAGGCGGGGTCGAGGGTGACGAACGGGATGTCCCGCAGGTCCTCGCGTTCCACCTCGCCGTTCTGCCAGGAGCCGGCGGCGCGTTCAGCGGCCTCCAGGACGGCGGGCGGGAACTCCACCGGAACCTCGGTGGCGGCGACCAGGACATCGATGGCGGCGCGGATCTCATCGGCCGCGACGCCGTGGGCGGACAGTCTCACCGTTCGGTTCGTCATGCGCGCCAGTGTACGGGCGCGCCCTGCCTCCAGGGTGGGGGGAGCGGGCGGTAGGGTTGGTGGCATGGTTCCTGTTGCGCAGCTGAACAGCGTCAGTGTTCGCCGAGGTGAGAAGCACCTGCTGAAGGACGTCTCCCTCACGATCAGCGAGGGGGAGCGCTGGGTGGTGCTCGGCCCCAATGGCGCTGGGAAGTCCACCCTGATCTCCCTGCTGGCGGCGCGCATGCACCCCAGCTCCGGCACCGTGGACCTGTTCGATGAGCGCGTGGGCCGCACCGACGTGTTCGAGCTGCGCCCCATGATCGGCCTCGCCAGCCAGGCCCTCGCCGACTCCATTCCCGCCGGTGAGCGTGTGCTGGACGTTGTGGTCACCGCCGGGTACTCGGTGGTGGGCCGCTGGCGCGAAGAGTATGAGGACTCCGATGTGGAGCGCGCGCGCCGCCTCCTGACCGTGTTCGGCGCTGGGAAGCTCGCCGATCGGCGCTTCGGCACGCTGTCCACCGGGGAGAAGAAGCGCGTGCTCTCGGCGCGCGCTCTGATGACGGACCCGGAGCTGCTGCTGCTGGATGAGCCCGCGTCCGGCCTCGATCTGGGCGGCCGTGAGCACCTCGTGCGCGCCCTCGGCATCCTCGCGAAGGATCCCGCCACCCCGGTGACCGTGCTGGTGACGCACCACGTGGAGGAGATCCCGCCGGGCTGCACGCACGCTGTCCTGCTGCGCGGCGGCGAGATCGTGAAGGCCGGCGCGATCAGCGACGTGCTGACCTCCCAGAACCTGACGAAGACGTTCGGCCTGCCCCTGGTGGCGGAGAAGAAGGGGGAGCGCTTCACTGCGCGGGCCCTCACCCTCTCGTGATCATCCGCTTCGAGGACCCGCAGGATGAGCGCCTGCGGGACTACCACTCGATGACGGACGTGAACCTGCGCCGTGCTCTGGAGACGGAGTGCGGTCTGTTCATGGCGGAGAGCTTCAACGTCATCGACCGGGCGCTGCGGTCGGGGTGCCGCCCGCGGTCGTTCATGATGAGTGAGAAGTGGCTGGAGAAGTTCGCGCCGCTGTTCGAGAAGGATCCATCGGTCCCCGTGTTCGTGGCCAGCGAGGACGTGCTCGAGCAGACCACCGGTTTCCATGTGCACCGCGGGGCACTGGCGGCGATGCACCGCCCCGAGCTGCCGACGGTGGCGGAGGTCCTCGCAGGTGCACGCACTGTGGCGGTGTTCGAGGACATCGTGGACCACACGAACCTGGGCGCGATGTTCCGCTCCGCGGCGGCACTCGGAGTGGATGCGGTGCTGGTGACGCCGTCGAGCGCGGACCCGCTGTACCGGCGGTCCATTCGGGTCTCCATGGGGACGGTGTTCCAGGTGCCGTGGACCCGCCTGGAAGCGTGGCCGCATGGCCTGGATGTGCTGCGCGAGCACGGGTTCACCAGTTACGCGCTGGCGCTGGAAGAGGGGTCGGTGCCGCTGCAGGACGCCGAGCTCGGCCCCGGGGGGAAGGTCGCGTTCATCCTCGGCACCGAGGGGCACGGGCTGAAGCGGTCCACCCTGTCGCGAGTGGACGGCACGATCATCATCCCGATGAGCGGGGGAGTGGACTCGTTGAACGTCGCGGCGGCGAGCGCTGTTGTGTTCTGGCAGCGGCAGGCGGAGCTCGCACTGGCCTGAGACCGCCCCGCGGCGTCGGACGCCTGGCTGCCGGATGTCACGGTCTGTCCATAATTTCTGTGAATCATGCCCGCGGGTGCTGGTGAGCTGGTTGGGGTCGTGGGCACGACTGTTCCCCTTCCCGACGGTTGCGGACCTGCTCGCTCTCGCGGTCGGCGCCGGTGAAGGCACTGTTGCGGCGATGGAGAGGGGCAGTAGAAGCACGAGCGGCCCCCTGGCGCATGAGCCCGGCCGCACTGTCGCGGATATCCGTGCCGGAGCGGACGTGGAGGATGCGCTCCGCCAGCTGGGCCGGCGCACGTCCCTGGAGGCCATCACCCGGTTCACCGATGGCGTCACCGTCGCCATCAGCCTCAAACCCTGAGCCGCCTTTTCTCGAACGCATGCTCGAGTGTTGGAGGGATGCGGCAGGCTCTTGCCCATGAGCAGTCAAGCAGACCGCGACTGGGCCTACGGTATCCGCCTCGCCGTCGAGGAGATGAAGACCGGAATCAAGCCGATCCCCTGGTTCGAGCGGAACGCGGCCGCGCCGGTGGATCCTCTCGCATCAGTCGGTGAGGAGTCGCAGGACGCCGGCTGCTGGGAGCCGGCATGACCGCGATCCCGGCCCCCGACCCGTGGCTCCGGCGGATCCGTGTGGGCTGGGCGGAGCCGCTCCCCACGCCGTGCCCGTGCGGGGCGACGCGGGCGATGCTCGGCTGGCGGACATGCGCGTGCGGGTCCGGGCCGACGATCGGTGGGCAGTGGACGCGGGTATGACCCCGGCCGCTGCGATGCGGGCATGAACTGGATTCGGACGCTGCTAGGGCTCCCGCCGCGCACCGGCTGGTGCATGATGTGCAGCGACCACCCTGCCGCCCCGCGGAGCCCGATCTGCGAGTCCGACGAGTGCGCGGCCGAACTCCGCGACAGTTTGGCGTACTGACCATCCCGAGACCCCCACCCGGGACCGATGCGCACATACCGCGAGGTCAGGCTAGGATCCGCACATGGCTAAGCGACTCGAATGGATGGATGAGCTCCGCGGGCTGGCGATCATCCTCGTCATCGTCCACCACGTGCTCACGGTCCCCGCCGTCCTCGGCGGTGCGTCCCCAGCGTGGCAGCCCGTCATGGACTTCCTGCTCCCGTTCCGGATGCCTGTGATGCTCGCACTCTCGGGCCTGCTTCTCCCACGGTCTGTGGCGAAACCCCTGCGCGACTTCTACGCCGGGAAGGTTCAGCGGATCCTCTGGCCGTACGTGCTGTGGATGGTGATCAGCTGCATCGTCTTGCTGTCGCCCGCGACGTTGGTCTCTATCTGGGCCTGGGCCGGTGGGGCGTGGCACCTCTGGTTCCTGGCTGTCCTTCTCGCCTGCTACCTGGTCGCACCGATGACCCGCTGGATCCCCGCATGGGTGTGGCCGATCCCCATGGTGATCCTGGCGCAGTTCCCGGACACGAACGCGGTAGTTCGAGTGCTCTGGTTCGGCTCGTTCTTCTTTGCCGGCGCGGCCCTCGCGCGGTGGCTGGACCGATGGCAGGGCGTCCGCGCCTGGGCCCCCTGTCTGCTCGCCGTAGCTGCCGTTGCGGCGGCCGTCTGGATGAAAGGATCGGATGAGTCGATCGCCGGCTTCCTCGTCTCACTCGCGGGGATCCTCGCTGCCGTGTGGATCGCTCCGCGTGCGCCCCGGTCTCGGGGCCTGCAGTTCATCGGTGAGCGGTCCATCGTTTTCTACCTCGCCCACTTCCCTGCGATCGGTGTCGCGTACCTGCTGATCGGAGACGTGACGTGGTGGGTCCTGGGCCCGCTGCTGCTCGTGGTCGGGATCGGCGTCCCGCTGGCGCTGACGCGGCTGTCGGAGTCGTTCCTGTTCAGGTTGCCGGTCCCGAAGCGTGAGGGCGTGCGCGCCGGCCGGGCATGACGAATCGCCCGTTACCTTGTGAGCACCCCGATGGACGGGGTCTGGTCGCTCGGCCGGGTATGGCTTTGTTGCCCTGCCATTGATGGTCCGGGGGGTGTTGCCGCCCGGTCGAGAGACACGCGTTGACCGCTGATAGGGACACGGCCCAGCTCTGTCTGAGGTCTCTTCGTAACGTGGGTGCCGGCATCGGGTGTCGAGACTGCGGCCAGCAGTGATGCGGAGGACAGCGTCATGAACACAGGGTTCGCGGTCGTGATCGGCCTGGACGTCGGGAAGACAGCTCACCACGCGTGCGCACTCGACCCGGAGGGGAACAAGCTGTTCGACAAGCCCCTCCCGCAGGACGAGACCAAACTTCGCGAGCTGTTCACCCAGCTGCAGAACCACGGCGAAGTTCTGCTGGTCGTCGATCAGCCGAACACCATCGGAGCGTTGCCGATCGCGGTGGCCCGGGATACCGGCTGCACAGTCGCCTACCTTCCCGGATTGGCGATGCGGAAGGCCGCGGATCTGTATCCGGGCAGGTCAAAGACTGATGCGCGGGATGCTTTCATCATCGCCGACACGGCCCGCACCATGCCTCACACCCTCCGGCAGGTCGATCGTGACAGCGAGGTCCTCTCCGCGCTGAAGGTTCTGGCCGGGTTCGATGAGGACCTCGCTCACGAGACCACAAGGGCGCTGAACCGGATCCGGTCCCTGCTCACCCAGATCCACCCCGCGCTCGAGCGCGTCTTCGCAGGCGGGAAGCTTTCCACTGGGCTCGTGCTGGACCTGCTGGAGAAGTTTGGCGGACCCACCGGCCTCCGAAGTGCCGGCCGAGGGAAGGTGCTGCGGTTCGCCCGCGCGCATTCACGTCGCGACCCCGAGACGCTGGTCGAGCAGATCTTCACAGCCCTTAGCGAGCAGACCGTCATCGTGCCCGCCACCGCAGCGGTTGAGCTGGTGATCCCCCGAGTCGCTGGCCAGGTTAAAGAGCTGAAAGAACAGCGCGCGACCGTGGCCCACGAAGTGGAGGGCATGCTGGAGGACTTCCCTCTCGCCTCGGTCTTGATGAGCATGCCGGGGATCGGCATCAAGACCGCCGCCCAGATCCTCCTCGCGATCGGTGATGGCTCCGCGTTTGAGTCCGCCAGCCACCTCGCGGCCTATGCCGGGATCGCGCCGGTCACCCGCAGATCAGGCACCTCGATCCGCGGAGAGTTCCCCGCCCGGTCAGGGAACAAACGCCTGAAGAACGCCCTGTTCTACTCCGCCTGGGTCGCCTCCAACCACGACCCCATCTCCAAGGCCTACTACGATCGCAAACGCGCCGAAGGCAAACGGCACAACGCCGCCGTGATCTGCCTAGCCCGCCGCCGCTGCAACGTCATCTACGCCATGCTCCGCGACGGCACCTACTACCAGCCACCGACAACCGCCCCTACCCCCGAGCCGACCGCTCTCGCGGCTTGACTCGAAACATAGGGACACCCCCCCACCCCGGGGCCCGGAGGCTCAGGGGGCGCCTCGAGTCAGGAGGGGCGGGAGTCGAGGGAAGCCAGCGGCCCGGACCATCGACGAGCCCGTGGGTCCAGTCCCGGTCCACCTCGACGCCATTCGAAAGAGGCGAACATGAGGTACAGCGCACGCCCCCCAAGCTCGCTTCCGGTCCGCGCAGAACCTCATCGCTGGACTATCGATCGCAACCCTCGGGATCGCAGTCTGCTTCGGCGACATCGACCTGGGGCTTTGTCGTGACCCGCTCGGTCGTGCTGGGGTCCGTCATCGGTTCCGCTGGCCTGCTCAACGCGGTTGCCGCATTGCTCTCAATGCGCAGCAGCAAGCATCCCAGCGCCCCTGCTCCGCAATGATCGAAAGCAGTTGAGCGTGGTGGTACCGGATACGCACCCGTATCTGCGCCCGCGCCTTCTTCCGCATCCACACCACCACATTCGAACACAGGGTTGATCGAACACGCCTTGCCCCACTAGATTGGACGCACGTTCGAATTCGGGGAAGGGGTGGACTGCAGTGAGCATCGCGTTCGATGACCGGCTTGCCCGCGCGCAGGCCGTCCTCAGCACGGCCGAAGCGCGCGTCAGCGGTCTCACCGGCGGCATCCGTCGGCCCGTGGAGACCGGTTCCCTGCCCGTCCCCAGTGCCCTGGCCTCAGTGCTCGCCGGCCTGCGGCCCGGCAGCAGCGTCGCCGTCACCGGCAGCACATCGCTCCTGCTCGCCCTCGCCGGCGCCGCCATGGGGGAGGAGTCCTGGTGCGCCGTCATCGGCATGCCGCACCTCGGCCTCGGCGCTGTCGCCGACCTCGGTGTGGATCCCGCCCGTCTCGCCCTGCTGCCCGACCCGGGTGCCAGCATCTCCCAGCTCGTCTCCGCCATGATCGACGGGGTCGACGTCGTCGTCATCGGCAGCGCCGTCTCCGACCAGCTGTGGCGCGCCGCGATCTCCCGCGCCCGCGCACAGGACACTCTGCTGCTCGCGGCGGACCCGCCCGGCCGTGCCGACCTGCGGATCAGCGCCGACCATGTGCGCTGGCGCGGCCTGCGCCGCGGCTCCGGGCGGCTTCGTCACCACGACGTCGCCGTTGCCGTCACCAACCGTGGCCTCCCCTCGGGCCGTGTCGACATCACTCTGCCCAGCGTCAGCGGCGCCATGGTCGTATCGCCGCTGACCACCGCAGCGTCTGCGCCTGCTTCCTCCGCGCCGTCGCGGTCGAAGCGCCCGGCCCTGTCGATCGTGCGGTCCGCCTGATGTCCGCACCCGCCTCCAGCACCGCGGCCACCCCCACGACCGCGACCCGCACCGTCTGCGTCCAGGTGCCCGACTGGCCGCTGCTCACTGCCCTCGAAGCGCAGCGGGACCACACCCTGCAGACAGACCGCGCAGCAGCTCTCCTGGCGGTGATGGACCACCATCGGGTCCTCACCGCGTCCGCGAGCGCCCGCGCTCTCGGGGTCCATGCGGGGATGAAGAAGCGGTCCGCGCAGGCCACCTGCCCGAACCTCGTTCTCGTGGACCGCAGCGAGGATGCCGAAGCGGCCCTGTTCGAAACCGTGGCGGCTGCTGTGGACACCGTCGCCGCCGGGGTCGAGGCGCTGCGACCCGGGGCGCTGCTGATGCCGGCACGGGGACCCGCCCGGCACGCCGGCAGTGAAGAGGAGCTCGCCGAAGCGCTGATCAACGCGGTTGCGGACCTCACCGGGTTCGAATGCACCGTCGGCATCGCCGATGGACCACTCGCGGCGATCCTCGCCGCCCGCACCGGCCGGATCGTGCGCCCCGGTGAAGCCGCCCGTTACCTCGCGCCGCACCCCATCGCGACGCTGCTGGAGGCGCCGATCGGGCACAGCTCCCGCTTCCTCACCACCGATGTGTCCCTCCCGGAGACGGTTGACCTGCTGCAGCGCCTCGGCATGCACACCCTCGGCGACTTCGCCGCCCTGCCGGTGCGCTCGGTCACCGACCGGTTCGGTCCTGCCGTGGCACTGCTGCACCTGCTGGCCAACGGGCAGGAACCGACAGCGCCTGTGCACATTCGGCTCGACCAGCCGATCCAGGTGGACAGAGTGCTGGACCCGCCGCTGGAACGAGTGGACCAGGCGGCGTTCGTGGCCAAGCCCATGGCGGAGGAGCTGCAGGAGCAGCTGCGCCGGCACGGGGCGGTGTGCACGCGCCTGACCGTCATCGCCCGCGCCGACGGCGGGCATGAGACCGCCCGCACCTGGCGGCACGACGGCGCCCTCACCACCGCCGACATCGTGGACCGGGTCCGCTGGCAGTGCGACGGCTGGATCCAGACCGCCCGACTGCGCACCGACATCCGCACCGGCGCCCTCACCCACCTGCAGCTGCTGCCCGAACAGGTGGTGCCCGCCGGGACGCACGCCCCCGCCCTGTGGGGACAGACCGGGCAGAAGGCGCTGCGGGCGCACCGCGCGTTCACTCGCGCCCAGTCGATCGCGGGGGAGCAGGCGGTGCTGATCCCCGCGCCGAACGCGACGGGCCGGCTCCTGCGGGACCTCAGCGCCACCATCCCGTGGAAGAGCGAAGCACCCGCGGTGCCGACGGGTCCCTGGCCCGGCAGGCCCACCGCGCCCCTGCCCGCCACCGTGTTCGCCGAGACCATCCCCGTGCAGCTGACCGACGCTGACGGGGCCGACGTCGTCGTCACCGCCCGCGGCGTCCTCAGCGCCGACCCCACCCACCTCACCAGCGAGCAGGGACTGCCGCCGCACCTGCCGGGGACGGCCCCCGTCGGCCTCACCGGCTTCAGCGCCCCCGAGATCCTCGACCAGGGATGGTGGCGCAGCGCGGACGCTGCCAGTGCTCACCGCGGTGCACGGATGCAGGTGCTGCTGGAGAGCGGTCTCGCGCTCGTGCTGCTGAGCGAACGCGGCACCTGGCGGATCGAGGCGCTGTATGACTAGATGGTTCCTCGGGCCGCCCAGCTGGCGGGACCTCGAAGCGGTGCTGTCGGACCGGTCGGTGCCGGTCGGGCCCCAGATCCACATCGAGCACACCGGTGAGCAGGACAGCACTCCCACCTACGAGCCGGAGCGGGCCGTTCCGTACGCGGAACTGCACGCCCACAGTCACTTCAGCTTCCTCGACGGCGCTTCCAGCCCCGAAGACCTCGTCGCCGAAGCGCACCGGCTCGGACTGGATGCGCTCGCCCTCACCGACCACAACGGGTTCTACGGGGCGATCCGGTTCGCGCAGGCCGCCCGCGAGCACGACCTGCGCACCGTGTACGGCGCAGAGCTCACCCTGCCCGTCGCCGGCTCCCCGCCGAGCGCCGCGTCGGCGCCCCGCACCGGCAGCCACGACCCGCAGGGCGAACACCTGCTGGTGCTGGCCCGCAGTCAGGACGGGTACCGTCGGCTGTCCGCTGCGATGGCCCGCGCCCACCTCGACGGCGCCGACAAAGGCGAACCCCGCTACAACCGCACCGAACTGCAGGACGCGGCCCGGGGCGGGCACTGGCTGATCCTCACCGGCTGCCGCAAAGGCGCCGTTCAGCAAGCCGTGCTGCCGCACCTGGCCACGGGCGATATCGAGCAGGCGGCACTGGCCGCCGCGGAGCAGATCGAACGCCTCGTCGACCAGTACGGGACGGATGCGGTGGTGGTGGAGCTTCCGCTGGAGCACAGCGGCCTCCAGGACGAGTTGCACGACGCCCTCGCCCAAGGGGCCCGCATCGCGAGGGAGTCGACCGGGGCGGACCTGCCGCTGGTCGCCACCGGCAACGTCCACTATGCCGCCCCCACCGACAAGCAGCTCGCCGACGTCCATGCCAGCCTCCGCGCCGGGCAGAGCCTCGAGGACGCCGACCCGCACCTGCCGAGCCGCCTCGCGCACCTGCGCAGCGGCGAAGAGATGGCGCACATCCACCGGCGGTACCCGCAGGCCGTGGCGAACGCCGCCATCATCGGCCGCGACTGCGCCATCGACCTCACCCTCCTCGCCCCCGACCTGCCGCCCTGCGAGGTGCCCGACGGGCACACCGAAGCGACCTGGCTGCGGGAGCTCACCCACCAGATGGCGCAGGAGCGCTACGGACCGCGCGGCAGTGACAACGAACGGGCGTGGACGCAGATCGAGCATGAGCTGCGCGTCATCACCGACCTGCACTTCCCCGGCTACTTCCTCATCGTGGAGGACATCATCCGCTTCTGCCGGGACAACGAGATCCTCGCTCAGGGGCGCGGTTCAGCGGCGAACTCCGCCGTCTGCTACGCGCTCGGCATCACCGCGGTCGACCCCGTCATGCACGGGCTGCTGTTCGAACGGTTCCTCGCACCGGAACGCGACGGCCCACCCGACATCGACATCGACATCGCCTCCGACCGGCGCGAAGAGGTCATCCAGTACGTGTACCGCAAGTACGGGAGGCAGAACGCCGCACAGGTCGCCAACGTCATCACCTACCGGGCGCGGATGGCGGTGCGGGACGCCTCCCGCGCCCTCGGATACGCGCCCGGGCAGCAGGACGCATTCGCGCGACGGATCGAACGCTCCTTCACCTCCCTCGGCACCGCCGACCTGCCCGAGGACGTTCAGCGGATGGCGCGGCGCCTGCGGGACGCCCCACGGCACCTCGGCATCCACTCCGGCGGCATGGTGCTGTGCGACCGCCCCGTCATCGACGTGGTGCCCGTGGAGCGCGCCCGCATGGTCGACCGCACCGTTGTGCAGTGGGACAAGGACGACTGCGCCGACGCCGGCCTGGTGAAGTTCGACCTCCTCGGCCTCGGCATGCTCACCGCACTCGACCACTGCCTGCGCATCCTCTCCCAGTACCACGGCGAGCACTACACCCTCGCAACCCTCCCGCAGGAGGACCCGGCGGTGTACGACATGCTGTGCGCCGGTGACAGCGTCGGCGTGTTCCAAGTGGAGTCACGGGCGCAGATCTCCACCCTGCCGCGGCTGCGGCCCCGCGAATTCTACGACCTCGTGGTGGAGGTGGCGCTCGTGCGTCCCGGCCCCATCCAGGGCGGCAGCGTCCACCCCTACATCCGTCGGCGCATGGGGGAGGAGGAGATCTCCTTCGCCCACCCGCGGCTGGAGAAGTCACTCGGCCGCACACTCGGGGTGCCGCTGTTCCAGGAGCAGCTGATGCAGATGGTGGTCGATGTCGCCGACTTCAGCGCCGCCCAGGCCGACCAGCTGCGCCGCGCCATGGGATCCAAGCGCTCCAGCGCGAAAGTGATGGCGCTGCGCGCCGCCATGTTCGACGGCATGGCGAACAACGGCATCGACGGCGAAGCAGCGGAGATGATCTACCGCAAGATCCTCGCGTTCGCGAACTACGGCTTCCCCGAGTCCCACGCCTATTCCTTCGCGTACCTCGTGTACGCCAGCGCGTTCCTCAAAGCGCACTTCCCGGCGGCGTTCACCGCCGCACTGCTGCGATCCCAGCCGATGGGGTTCTACTCCCCGCAGTCCCTCGTCGCGGATGCGCGCCGCCACGGCGTCGTCACCCTCGGCGCCGACCTCCACGCCAGCGACGCCCTCACCACCCTTGAGCTCACCGACGACCACCGCCCCTACCGCTTCGCACCGGGGGAGCAGGTGCAGGGAGAGCGAGCCGCCGCGGGCCCCGCGATCCGACTCGGCCTGTCCAGTGTCCGCGGCATCTCCACCGCCGTGGCGGAGAGGATCGTGGACGAGCGCGCCTGGGGAGGGAGGTTCGCCTCCGTCATCGACCTCGCCCGGCGGGTGCGGCTCAGCCTCGCCCAACTCGAAGCCCTCGCCACCGCCGGTGCGCTGGATGAGATCGCCGGGTCCCGACGGGCCGCCCTGTGGGCCGCCGGCATCGCCGCCCACGAGAGCCCCGGCACCATCCCCGGAGTGCACATCGGCGCTGACGCCCCAATGCTTCCCGGCATGAGCGACGCCGAACTGATGGCAGCCGACACCTGGGCCACCGGCATCTCCCCAGCTGAGCACCCCGTCGCGCTGCTGCGGGACGCACTGGAGGCCGACGGAGTCCACCCCATCGCCCGGCTCCGCGACCACGACCACGGGACGCGCCTGCGCACCGCGGGGATCATCACCCATCGTCAGCGGCCCGCCACCGCCAGCGGCGCCACATTCCTCAGCCTCGAAGACGAAACGGGCATCCTCAACGTCATCTGCTCACGAGGGTTCTGGGGCCGTCACCGGGCCGTGCTGCGCACCTGTCCAGCCGTCGTCATCCGCGGCCGGCTGGAGAAGAGCGACGAAGGGGTGATCAGCGTCCTTGCCGATGACGTCGCCGCTATGCCGCTCGGCGCCCGCTCCACCTCCCGCAACTTCTGCTGAGGGAGGGGAACGGGCGCCGAGGATACAGCGGTGAAGCGGTCAGACCGTCATGCGGCAGCGTGTGCCCGTCGGCGGGGGAGCGGGTCCACCGTGACCGTGCGCTTCGACCGCGCCGCCACCAGCGTGACCGCAACCGACACCAGCCCCATCAGCAGCAGAGTCGCCAGGGTGCTGGACATCGACACCACCGACCCGCCGAGCGCCGCATGCAGCAGGCCCTGCGTGGCCACTGTCAGCGGCATCAGACCCGCCGCCGACTGCAGCAGCTGCGGAGCGGTCTCCAGCGGCAGAATGCCCACCAGTGCAACCACCTGCAGCACCAGCAGCACCACCGACGCGACCCTGCCCACCGAGGTGCCGAACACCGTCAGCATCATCTGGTGGATCGCGGCGAACACCACCGCCGCCAGCAGCGACAGCGCCACCACTCCGAGCACGCTGGCGGCGTTCACACCGATCACCAGCAGCGTCAGCAGCACCAGCACCGCCTGCGCGGCGCCCATCACCACGGCGGGCACCAGCGACAGCAGCGCCACCTGCCACATCGGACGCGCCTCATCCAGGCGACGCTTCGACAGCGCCGGCCACACCACGAAGATGCCGAACGCACCGATCCACAGTGCCAGAGCAGTCACGAACGGGAAGGCACCCGTCGCACCGCCGTTCACCGCATTCTGCCGCAGCGAATCCACTGAGATGGGCTGCGTCGAGGCAGCAGCCAGATCCTTCTGCTCCTGCTTCGAGTACGTCGGAATCTGGTCCGCGCCGTCCTGCAGACCCTTCTGCAGGTCACCGCTGCCGTCAGCGAGCTTCCCGGTGCCGTCATCGATCTGCTCAGCACCGTCAGCGAGCTGCTGCCCGCCCTTCGACAGCTCCCCGGAGTTCTTCGACAGCTGCTGACCGCCGCGGTCCAGCTCGCCCATACCGGTGGCCAGATCCGAGGCGCCCTTCGCGGCGCTGCCGGAGCCGTCGGCGAGCTGATCGGCGCCCTCCGCAAGCTGTGAGGAGCCCTCCGACACGCCGCGGGCACCCGCAGCGAGACCGTCGGCGCCCTCGGTGATCTGACCGGTGCCGGCGGACAGCTTCTCGGCGCCGGTGGACAGGTCACCGGTGCCCTTGGCGAGCTTCCCGGCTCCGTCGGAGAGGCCGGACGCACCGGTGGCGAGATCCGCGGCGCCCTTCTGGGAGGCGGAGACACCGTCGGCGACTCCGCGGGAGCCCACCGCCAGCTGGTGCACGCCGTCACCGAGCTCCGTGACGTGCGTGTTCAGATCCCGGAAGCCCTTCTCAATGGCGGGAGCGTGGTCGGCGAGAGCCCGGGTGCCGTCGGCGACCTGCTGCGCGCCGTCCACCAGGCCCGGCTTCTCGGACGTCCCGGTGAGGGCGCCGTCGATCTGCTGGATGCCGTCGGTGACCTGCTGGGAGCCGTCGATCAGACCGCCCTTGCCGCCGTCGCCGTTGAGGCCCTGGTCCATGCCCTGCGCGTACTTCAGCGAGGCCGAAACCTGCTGGCAGTACTCGGGGGAGGCACCGGAGTCGGCGCAGGTGGCCTCCATCTGCTGCAGCATCGGCAGCAGGCCCGGGTCCTGCGCACTGCCGGAGCCGTTGAGGGCACCGTTCATGTCCTTGAGGCCGCCGGTGACCGAGTCGGAGCCCTGGGCGAGCTTCCCGGTGCTCTGCTGCAGCTTCGAGACGCCGCCGGCGAAGGCTTCGGCTCCGTCGGCCGTGGCGGTGGCGCCCTCCACGAAGCCGGGCTGGCCGTCCTTGCCCTTCATCATGTCGGCGCCTCGCTGGACGCCCTGGACAAGCCCGTCCTCACCGTTGACGGCGGCGTCCAGCTTCTCCGCGCCGGTCGCGACTGAATCGGATCCGTCCACGAGGTCCTCCATACCGGTGGAGAGGTCGGATGCACCGGTGGAGAGGTCACCGGCGCCCTTGGCGAGCCCGGAGGCGCCCTTGTCGAGGTCGCCGGCACCGGCGGCGAGGGCGTCGACGCCCTTGCCGTAGGTGCGGACACCGTCGGCGTACCGGTCAGCGCCCGCGGCGAGGTCCGCTGACCCCTTCGCGAGGTCACCGGTGCCGTCGGCGAGGCCGCTCATACCCTTGGACAGCTCACCGACACCGGTGGAGAGGTCCCCCGCGCCGCCGGCGGCATCACTGACACCGCCGGCGAGCTTGTCCACGCCCTTGGTGTACTGGTCGACGCCCTCGGAGTACTCGCGAGCGCCCTTCGCGTTCTTCTTCGTCCCCTCGGCAAGGTCGCCGGCGCCGTCGGAGAGCTCGCCGGCGCCGTCGGCGGCGTCCTGCATGCCCTTCTGGGCCGAGTTGAAGCCGACGTACAGCTGGGAGAGGTACTGCTCGGCGAGCTGGTTGTTCATGGAGGAGGTCGCCACCTGTGCGATCGCCTGGCCCACGAGGGAGTCGAGCATGCCGGAGGCATCGTTGGTGATCACGGTGACGGGGGAGCGGACCGCGTCCTTCGACCCCATCGTGCCGAGCTTCTTCGAGAAGTCCTTCGGAATGATGACCACGGCGGAGTACTTGCCGCTGTCCAGGCCCTCACGGGCGTCCTCCTCGGTGGTGAGCTGCCAGTCGAAGCCGGCGGTGTCGGGGGAGTCGGACCCCTCAACGGTCTCGGGGTGGGTGAGGGCGCCCGTCAGGAGGCGCCCGAAGGGCACGAACTGCTTCTTCCCGTCGGGCTGGGTGAGTTCGGTGCCCTCGTCGAGGTTGACGACGGCGGCAGGCACCTTGTCGATGGCGTCAGCGCGGTCCTTCAGGGCCCAGAGGCCGGCGCCGGCGATCAGCAGCGGCAGGAGCAGGACAACGAGGATGGTTCGAAGGCGGCGGCTCATGCGAGCACCTCAGCATTCTCATCGGTTGGGCGGGTTCTCAGATCGGCCAGGTCGAGGATGCGGACGTCCGCGAGATCGTCGATCTGGTCGAGCAGGGCTGCGGGGTCGGTGTCCGCCGCGATGACGGCGGCACTTCCCTGACGGGTGCGGGACAGGAGCGCATCGACGCCTCCGTCGGCCTCCACGAGGGCGGCGAGGCTGGGCAGAACCACCGCGGTGGCGGTCGGGTCGGAGGGCCGGTGGCGGGTGAGGGCGCCGACGGGGTCCTCACCGGTGAGCAGCACGTTCTGCTGCGCGGCACCGGTCTCCAGCGGGATGATGCGGTTGCCGATCACCACGTGCCCGGATTCGGGCAGGAGGCGCCCCGCGCTCAGCAGGGTGAAGGTGTCGCGTTCGTCGGCGGTGGGGGCGGTGACCAGCATGATCTCCCCGGAGCGGACGTGCTCGCTGATCGGGCCGAGGGTGCCGGTTCCGCTGAGCAGGGGAGCGGTCACCTCATTGAGGCGGATCACGGCTCGGCCGTGTTCGCGGGTCCATGCCTGGTGCTCCAGGACGGTGGCGAGGCCCTCGCCCTCCACGTCCATGTTCGGCAGGAGCCGGTCCAGCCAAGCGGGCAGGTGCCAGGCGCGCTCGCCGATGAGGGCGAGGACCGCGGGGACGAGGGTCATGCGGACGATGAAGGCATCCACGAACACGCCGGCGGCGAGGGCCAGGGCGATGGGCTGCACTTCGAAGGTGGACTCGGGCACGAACGCCGCGAAGATGAACAGCATGATCAGGGCGGCGGCGATGACCACGGGTGCGCTGTGGGTGAAGCCGCGGGTGATCGCACCCTTCGCGTCACGCGTGTGGGTGAAGTCCTCGCGCATTCGGGATACGAGGAACACTTCGTAGTCCATGGCGAGTCCGAACAGCACGCCCATCACGATGATCGGCATGAAGGAGATGACGGGCCCGGTGGCGGCGATGTTCAGCATGTCAGCGCCCCAGCCGTACTCGAACACCATCGCGGAGACGCCGAACGCGACGCCGATGGACAGAAGGAATCCGAGGGCCGCTTTGATCGGGACCCAGATGGAGCGGAACACGATCGCCAACAGCACGAGTGACAGTCCCACTACGAAGATGCCGAAGGGGATCAGAGCGGCGGACAGGCGGGCGGTGATGTCGGTCGCGGCGGCCGTTGACCCGGTGACCGTGACCTGGGAGATGTTCAGATCCTTCTCCCAGCCGGCGGCGTGGTCCCGCAGGTCCTCTACGAGCTTCGCGGTGGAGGGGTGGGAGCTGCCGTGCTCGGGGATGAGGACCACCACGCCCATGTCGGCGCCGCGGTTCGGGGTGGCGAGCTGGACGGTTCTGACACCGTCGAGCTTCGTCGCGCGCGCGGCGAGTTCGTCGACCACGCCGACGGGGTCGGTGGAGTTGACGATGTCCGCGGTGACGAGGATCTGCGCGGTGTAGCCCTCGCCGAACTCCTCGACCACGACGTCGTTGCCGACCCGGGAGGCGGAGCCGACGGGCTCCGTGCCCTGATCGGGCAGGGCGAGGCGCAGGTCCTTCGCGGGGATGATGAGTGCAGCGGTTGCTGCGAGCACCACGATGAGAGTGAGGGCCGGCACACGGGTGATGAGGCGGACCCACTTCTCCCGCAGGGGTGTGCGGGCGGGCTTCGCGGCGTGCGAGCCTGAGCGATGGTCGGGGCCGTCGGCCTGCTGCGCGGTGCGGGACGAGCGGGCGGACTTCGGCCGCAGCCGTTCACCGAGCAGCGCGAGGATCGCCGGCAGGAGAGTCAGTGCGACGGCGACGTTCGCCGCCACAGCGATGGCGGAGACGACGCCCATGATGGTGAGGAACGGGATGCCCGTGATGAACAGACCGATCAGGGCGATGACCACCGTCATACCTGCGAACACCACGGCGCTGCCGCTGGTGGCGGTGGCGCGGCCGATGGACTCGTCCACGGCCATGCCGTCCCGCAGCTGGTCGATGTGGCGGGACACGATGAACAGGGAGTAGTCGATGCCGACTGCCAGGCCGATCATGACGGCGAGGGTAGGCGCGGTGGAGGACACGGTCAGGATGCTGGTGCCGGCGAACATGAGGAGCATCGCGATGCCCACGCCGACCAGTGCGGTGACGATCGGGATGAACGCGGCCACGAGGGAGCGGAACGAAACCGCAAGGATGATGAGTGCTGCGAGGACGCCGAGCGCTTCGGTGATGGAGATCGGGACCGACGGGTCCTTCAGCATCCATCCGGACGGGATGACTTCGAGGCCGTTGCCGGTGTGCTCCGATGCCAGCTTCTGGATCTTCTCGATGCTGTTGGGGTCGTAGGAGCCGAGCCCGCCGTCCATCTGGACGCTGCCCATGAGGGCGGTGCCGTCCTCACTGGTGACGCCCTTGGTGTGTTCGCCGTAGGGGTCGGGAGCGGCGACGACGTCCTTGTAGGTGGAGATCTCCTTCATCACTGCGGTGATCTCGTCGCGGTGGGAGTCGATGGGGGAGCCGTCCGTGGTGCGGAAGACCATTTCGCCGGAGGTTCCGGACATCTCCGGGAAGCGGGTCTCGAGGTTGTCCAGGCCCTGCTGAGCCTCGGTGCCGGGGATGGCGAATTCGTCGCTCAGGCGGTCGCCGAAGGCGCCGGCGAGGGCACCCAGCAGAACGATGATGCCGAGCCAGGCGAGGATGATGCGCTTGGGGGTGTGTGAGGCGCGCAGTCCGAGGCGGTAGAGGGATGAGGACACAGAACACCTTCCGTTCAATACAGAACTGTATCGGGCTCGATACTATGATGCATCGAGACCTGTTTCAATGATGGGAAGAAGTGACGTGAGCCAAGTGCGCGAAGCGGTCCAGGACCCGACCAGTGCCGTGCGTTCGAAGGAGAACACCCGATCGAAGCTGGTGGAGTCCAGTGTTCAGGTGTTCATCGACTTCGGTGTGGACGGTGCCACCGTCGACGCCCTCACCAGCGTCGCCGGTTTCACGCGCGGCGCCTTCTACTCGAGCTTCCGCTCCAAGGTCGACGTCTTCATCGAAGCGTTTGAGCTCGTGACCGACCGCGTGATCGCCGACCTCGCCGGCCACCTGGCGAAGCCGGATCTGCACGAGAACCCGTCGGCCGGCTACCTCCCCGTCCTCAAAGCGCTCCGGCCGAACGCCATCCCGTGGTACCTGCTGCACTCCGAAGCGGTGAGCTATGCGCTGCGGGATCCGTCCTTCGCCCGCCATGTCACAGTGCAGCGCCGACGGCTGCGCACCGCTGTGGCGGACGCCTTCCGCGCCGCGGAGGCCAGGGGAGAGGCGCGCCTCACCCTCGATCCCACACTGCTGGCGGAGACCCTGCTGGGCGTGTTCATGAACCTCATGCTCAGTGAACAGCTCGACGGCGCCAGCGATGTGGAGACCACCAACCGGGTCATCGAAGCCATCCTCGACACCTTTGTGGATCCGCTCTGAACCGCAGGCTGGCGCTATGAGCAGAACCGTTGTCTATGCTGATCGCGGCAACTCCCACTTCGACATCCTCGTGGCCGTGCAGGCCGTGGTGGTGATCCTCTCGGGTATCGGGGCCGCCAAGGGCGTCCTGATCGGACCGGTCATCACCGACGCCGCATTCTTCCTCTTCCCGATCGCCTACATCATGGGCGACATCATCACCGAGATGTACGGGCCCGCTGCGGCGCGCCGCGCGATCCTCACCAGCTTCGTGCTGAACGTGCTCGCGGTGCTGGTGTACCAGGTGATCATCGCCCTGCCCGGCTTCACCGACGACTACGGCATCGAGAAGCAGCACGGCCTGGAGGTCGCTCTCGGTCCGGTGTGGATCATCGTGGTGGCGTCCCTGGCGGGCTTCCTCGCCGGACAGACCGTCAATTCACTGGTGGTGGCGCGCATGAAGGCGCGCATGGGGGAGAAGGGCCTGATGGCGCGCCTGTTCTCAGCGTCGGGCCTCGGCGAACTGGTGGACACCATCATCTTCTGCACGATCGCCGCCACCGCGATCGGCATCACAACGCTCGGCGACTGGGCGAACTACACCGCGTTCGGATTCCTCTACAAGGTGCTCGTGCAGTACGCCGCCGTCCCGGCCACCGCCGCCGTGATCCGCTGGATGAAGCGGACCGATCCGAGCTATCAGGCACGCATGCGCGCCGCCGACAGCTCCATCCATGCCTATATCCGCACCGAAGGAGAAGCCCCATGACCCGCCTGCTGATGATCGTCGATGTGCAGAACGACTTCTGCGAAGGAGGGGCGCTCGGCATTGAGGGCGGCCACACGGTCGCCGAGCACATCGACCGCTATGCGCGCGCCCACGCCGACGACTACGACGCCATCGTCCTCACCCAGGACTTCCATCAGCCGGGCAGCGACAACGGCGGACACTTCGCTGATGAGCCCGATTTCCAGGACACGTGGCCGGTGCACTGCGTCGCCGGCACGAGCGGCGGCGAGCTGCATCCTCTGATCGCGGCCCTGTCGGACGACCTGGAGGTGATCCGCGTGCGCAAGGGCTACGGCATGCCGGCGTACAGCGGCATGGAGGGCGTGATCGGCGATCCGTCCTCCGGCGGGCCGACGGAGTCGTTCGCCGAGTGGGTCGCGGAACATGAGGACGTGCAGGCCGATGTCACCGGTCTGGCGCTGGACTTCTGCGTGCAGGCCACGGCACGTGACCTGGTGGCTGCTGGTGCACGTGTGCGGGTTCTGACGGATCTGAGTGCTGCGGTGCATCCGGCGGCATCGGCGGAGCTGCTCGAGGATCTGGAGCGCCATGGGATCCTGACCGGTACGAGTGATCAGAACACACCCTCTGCATAACGCCGATAATGTACGTTATGTAAAGTGAGAGTGGGGAGCGGGTGCTCCCGCGCAGGACCGCTGGAACCTGATCGGGCCCAGCCCCTCCCTCGTCTCAGGCCGGAGCGCCCTCGCACTGCCCGCAGGTGGGCACACGCCCGGCCTCGGTGCACTGCTCACAGCGCAGGTACTGCTTCCGGCACGCGAGGTTCGCACAGTTGACGAACACCGGCGTGCGCTCACCGCATCCCACACAGGACCCGAGCGATTCGGCGCCCTGGCCGAACTCGATGTGCATGCGCTTGTCGAACACGTACAGCGACCCGTCCCACAGGCCGTCGTTGCCGTACTTCTCGCCGTAGCGGACGATCCCGCCGTCCATCTGGTACACGTCGGTGAAGCCGCGGTTCTTCATCAGCACGCTCAGCACCTCACAGCGGATGCCGCCCGTGCAGTAGGTGACGACCGGCCGGTTCTTCAGATCGTCGTACTTGCCGGATTCGATTTCGTCGATGAAGTCGCGAGTGGTGTCCGTGTTCGGGATCACAGCTCCGCGCATCCGGCCGATCTCCGCCTCCATTGCGTTGCGGCCGTCGAAGAACACCACCTCCTCTCCCCTGGCCTCCACCAGCTCGTGCAGCTGCTCGGGCTTGAGGTGAACCCCGCCGCCCTGGACTCCGTCGGCGGTGACCTTCACTTCCTCGGGCACGGTGAAGGTGACCAGCTCGGGGCGCACCTTCACGCTGAGGCGCGGGAAGTCGTCGCCGAGCCCGTCGGACCACTTGATGTCGGCGTCCTTGAAGGGGGCGTATTCGCGGGTGGTGCGCACGTAGCGCTTCACATCGTCGAGGTCTCCCCCGACGGTCGCGTTGATGCCGTCCTCGGAGATGATGATCCGTCCGCGCAGATTGTTCGCCTCACACAGGGTGCGCTGCCAGAGCCGGATCGCCTCCGGATCGGGCAGCGGGGTGAACTTGTAGAACAGGAGGATCTTCGGGATGGCCATGGCGCTGATCCTACCGGCGGAACCTACCCGTCGGTGACCGGGAAGCGCCCGTCCTTGACTGCTTGGGTGAACGCCTCGAAGTCCTGCTCGATGACGTCGGCGTAGTCCACGGCCCACTGGGAAACGGCCTTGTCGAACTTCTTGGCTTCGTACAGGTAGCCGGCGATGGCGGTGCCGTCGGGCGACTGGGCGTGCGCGCGGGCGAGCTGGCGGGCGCACAGCGCGGCATAGGCGCGCACCTCCCCCGGTTCGGCGCTGGTGAGGTTGAAGCTGCCCTTCATGTCGCGGAACTGCCGCCAGTAGAAGTTGCGGCCGTCGGGGTCCACGGTGCGGCCGAGGAACGGGTCGGAGGTGGACTGCAGCACACGCTGCGATTCGGTGACGCGGTAGGCGTGGCGGGAGGCGTGCTCCGCTCCCTTCGGGGTCACGCCGGTGAGGCCGCCGTGGGACTCCAGCACGGAGGTGAGCGCCTCCTTCACCTGCAGCACCAGCGGCTCCCCCTGCGGCCCCTGCAGCAGCACCACGGAGCAGTGCGTGCCGACGCTCGACACACCGACCACGCGGCGCGCCACATCGACCAGGCGGTACTGGCTGAGCAGCAGGGCGCGGTCCGACAGCAGCGTCTCAAGGTATTCGTTGAGGCGGTAGCGGATGCGCTCGCGCCGCCCCTCGGGGTACGGGATGAGCAGCGGCGGCTGCAGCGCGAGCCGGAGGCGGCCGCGTTCGTCCTCTTCGGCGATCTTGCCGAGTACCTGCTCACTGGTTCGGCGGCGCGCCTTCGTCAGCGCCTTGGAGAACGTGCGGTACCCGGTGGCGAGCAGGTCGGGGGCGCCGACGGAGGCGAAGTACCGGTCGGTCGCGTCCATGTAGAACAGAGCCAGCAGCATGTCGCGGTAGGCACGGGAGATGTCCCGCAGCTCCTGAGGGATGTCGGACTTCTTCATGCCCTGTTCGCGCAGTTCGAGGACATAACTGGTGAGCAGGCGCTTCAGGTCCCACTCCCAGGGGCCGATGCCGGCTTCGTCGAAGTCGTTGAGGTCGAAGATGAGGCGGCGCTCCGGGGAGGCGAATAGGCCGAAGTTACCGAGGTGAGCGTCGCCGTCGATGATGGTGCGGATGCCGGAATCGGCGCCGTAGCGCAGGTCCGCGCACATCATGTCCGCGGTGCCGCGGTAGTAGGCGTAGGCGCTCTGCCGCATGCGGTTCACCCGCACACCGATGAGGTCCTCGATGCGGGTGCGGTGGGTGCGTTCGATGACCGTGAGCGGGTCGCGGTTCTCCTTGATCACCAGTTCGGCGTGGTCGCCCAGGGGGTGGACGGCGCGGATCTCCCGGCCGGCGTCGAAGGAGTCCTGGGCGCTGCCGCCGGGCGGCAGGAACTGGCGAATGCTCATGAGGCCATTATCACCGGTGCCCGGGGCCGGGAATAGCGGGCGCGCCGAGGACGTTGGATCGGACACGACCGGCGCCACCAGCAGGTGGCGAATCCGAGACCCCGCCCCTGCGGGCGCTGAGCCCACGAACGGAGGAGCCATGCTCGATCCCACCACGCTCTTCTCGTATGAGCGCGATGTCGACGCCCGCACCGTCGACGCGCCCACCATGCTCGTCACCCTCGGTTCCTACACCGATTCCGGGCATGTGCAGGCCACGATCGATGAACACATCCTGTCCTCGTTCGAGCACCGCCTCATCGGCACGGTCGACGCCGACCAGGTCATCGACTACACCGCGGTGCGCCCGGGCATCACCCTGGACGCCGACCGCCTCACCGGCTACGAAGCGCCCCGCATCGAACTGCATGAGGTGTCGATGCCGTCGAAGCCGCGGTTCCTGCTGCTGCGCGGCCCCGAACCGAACTACCAGTGGGAGCGGACCGCGCATGCGATCCGCATCGTCACCGAGCAGCTCGGCGTGACCCGCACCGTGCTGGTCTCCGGCTTCCCGACCGCCACCCCGCATACGCGCCCGACGCCCGTCACCACGTTCGCGCCCCGCCCGGAGGACCTGACGATCTCCAACCCGATGCCGGGGCCCGTCGGCCTGCGCTCCGCGTTCCCGCTCGTACTGGCGATGCGACTGGCGGAAGCCGATCACGCCGTCGTCGGCCTGGCCGCGCACATCCCCTCCTACGCCCACGAGGTCGAGTACTTCCCCGCGGTGCTGACGCTGCTGTCCGCGGTGGAGACAGCCGGCGGCCCCGCGATCGAGCCCTCCGCCCAGCTGGAGGAGAAGGCCGACGGGGTCCGCCGTCAGATGGATGCCGCACTGGAGTCCAATGAGCAGCTGCAGACCATGATCGGCGAGTTCGAGGCGAACTACGCCCGGCTCGACGGCTTCCTGCAGCAGATCCCCACCTCCGGCGACCGTATTCCGGGGGCCGAGGAGCTCAGCGAGGACGTGGAGGAGTTCCTGCGCCGGATGAGCGAGGACGAGGACAACGGCCCGACCGGCGGTGGGCAGGACACCGGCCACTCCCCCGCCTGATCACGGCTCCCGCCCACCCGACGGTTGGTATCCTGACACCGTGTTTGTTGTGAGTCTGTATTCCCTCAAGGGCGGCGTCGGCAAGACGTCTGTGACCCTCGGCCTGGCATCTGCGGCGCTGCATCGCGGGGTGAACGCTCTGGTCGTGGATCTCGACCCCCAGGCTGACACCACCCTCGGACTCCTCGGCGAGCCCGGCGGCGAACCCGACATCGCCGAGGTGATCGCCTCCGCACGCACCGAAACGATCGACCGCTCCGTCATCCAGACTCCGTGGGCCCGCTCCGGTGCCCGCAGCCACCTCGACATCATCCCCGGGTCGCACCGCTCCTCCCGGCTGGACTCCCCCGCCCTGGACCGGCGGGCGCTGCGCCGACTGCGCGACGCCCTCGACAAGCGCACCCAGCAGTACGACATCGTGCTCGTGGACTGCCCACCGTCGCTGAACGGGCTGACGCAGATGGCGCTGTCCGCATCGGACCGCAGCATTGTGGTCGCCGAGCCCGGCTTCTTCGCTGTGTCCGCCGCTGACCGCGCATTGAAGCTCGGTGACGAGCTGAAGGCGCAGGGCGCCGCTCAACGACTGCAGCCGCTGGGCGTGCTGGTGAACCGGTACCGTCCACGCAGCGTGGAGCACCAGTTCCGCGTGCAGGAGCTGAAGGACCTGTTCGGCGATCAGGTGATCGACCCGATCCTCGAAGAGCGCATCGGTCTGCAGCAGGCGCAGGGCGGCGCTGTTCCGCTGCACGCCTATGAGGGCGCCTCGGCGCAGCAGCTGACGGAGGACTTCGACGCGCTGCTCGGCACGATTCTGGACTCGCGCCAGCACTCCTGACCAGCGCCACTCCCCCCACTCACGAAACGAGAAGACCCCCGCACCTGGAGGAAGCGGGGGTCTTCTGCTGTGCGCGGCCGCTCGCGGGCGACCGCTGACGATCAGGATGCGCGGCGTGCGCGGCGGGCGGCGAGCTCGTCGCGCAGGAGGGCGCCGGCGTCGTCCGCCGGGTCGATGCTGGGCAGGATCGCGAGGTCGTTCTCCACTTCGCGGGCCACCCGGCCCACGGCGATGCCGAACACGCCCTGGCCGCCCTGCACGAGGTCGAACACGTCCTGGGCGCTGGTGCATTCGTAGACGGAGGCGCCATCGCTCATCAGGGTGATCTGGGCGAGGTCATCAGCGCCGCGTTCGCGCAGCGCGTTGATGGCGACACGGATCTGCTGGAGGGACACGCCGGTGTCCAGGAGGCGCTTCACGACCTTGAGCACGAGGATGTCGCGGAAGCCGTACAGGCGCTGTGAACCGGAGCCGGTGGCGGAGCGGACCGACGGCTCCACCAGGCCGGTGCGCGCCCAATAGTCGAGCTGGCGGTAGGTGATGCCGGCGGCCTTGCAGGCGGCGGGGCCGCGGTAGCCGAGCTCACCGGGGGTGTCGACGAGATCATCGAACAGGACGCCCTGCTCAGCAGCCGGGATGGTGCTCTGAGCCGACCGCGGATTCTTCTGATTGTTCATGGTGCCTCCAGGTGGTGCCGCCCGTCGGGGAAGGTGGCCGGCACAGGCCTCAGCCTACCGACTCCGGGCCCGTTTTGGGAATCACGCAGCGCCGACGTGTCGCGTTCAGTGTGAGCGGTTCAGTGCGCTGGTCAGAAGAGCGGTGTGCAGGGAGGTCAGCGACGCCGACATACTGGCTCGCGCATCCTCGGCCTCGCCTTCGGCCACGGAGTCATCGCGGTGCGAGGAGGGGGTGAGCACCGACTGGATGAGATGGGCCTGACGCTGTGCGGAGGAGCGCACCAGCGAGAGGTGGCGCGGCTGCAGGCCGTGCTCGGCCAGGTCGCGGCAGGCGGTCACCGCGTCGAGGTCCTGCTGGTCGTAGACGGGCGCATCCTTCACCAGAAACCCGTACTCCTCCATCTCCGTGACGAAGGCGGCCGACACTCGGGCCTCTCGGGCGAGCTCGCGTCGGCTGAGCCGGACCGCGGGGCGTCGCTCTCCCTCGCTGAGGGCGCGCACACTGAGGCTGCGCACGGGCGAGCCGTCACGGTCCAATTCGTCGAGGTGCTCCTTGATGACCTTGAGCGGCCAGAAGAGGTCGCGCTGAGCGCGCAGCACCAGGAGAATGCGATCGACGTCGGCTGCGGAGTACTTCCGGTAGCCGGATGCGGTGCGCACCGGCTCGATAAGGCCCTCCGCTTCGAGGAAGTGGAGTTTGGAGTGCGTCAGGTCGGGGAACTCCTCGCGCAGCTGCGCGCGGACCTGCCCGATGCTGAGGAGCGCTGAGGCGCGGTGCTTGTGGGCGGCGCTCACGAGACGATCTGGTGGAAGGTCATTCGGTACTTGCCGATCTGCACTTCCTGGCCGTTGACCAGGGTCGCCTCGTCGACGCGCTCGCGCTCCACGTAGGTGCCGTTGAGTGAGCCCATGTCGCGCACGACGAACTGGCCGCCGTGACGGAGGAATGCGACGTGCCGCCGGGACACGGTGACGTCGTCGAGGAAGATGTCGCAGGAGGGGTGGCGGCCGGCCACGGTCTTCTCCGCGTCCAGCAGGAAGCGGGCACCCAGGTTCGGGCCCTTGCGCACGATCAGCAGAGCGGAGTCCGCCGGCAGTGCGTCAACGGCGGAGCGCTCCTTCGGGCTGAGCCCGCGCTCCTGCTCATCGGGGAAGTCGACATCCGCCAACGGGGACAGAGCAGTGGTCTGCGTCGACGGGTCCAGTGCATCGAACGTGTCAGACATGTTCTCTCCTTCTGTCGGCCAAGCGGGCGGATCCACGCCCGGGAGGTTCCATCTTGTCATGCCGAGGCCTGCAAAGGCGCTTACAGTGGCCGATTTTAGGGAGACTTTGCCCTGATCGGCCTCGATCGGGGCATTCTGTCCTCCCATCGGGCCCAGAACGCACTGCCGGCCGACGGGTGCTGAGCGTCACGTCAGCTCAATTCGCCCCGGGCCAGGGGCTTCGCTATAGTTGACGAAGGTTCGACCACGGGCTGTGGCGCAGTTTGGTAGCGCACACGACTGGGGGTCGTGGGGTCGCAGGTTCAAATCCTGTCAGCCCGACCGTGGATGCAGAGGCGGCCAGGAGTTTTCCTGGCCGCCTCTGCTGTTTCACCCCGATAGAATCGGGAAATCGGATAGTCCTGCTAAGGAAGGCCACAATCTATGTGCGGAATCGCTGGAAGCTTCGGCTTCGGTGCCTCAACCGGCGACATCGTCGCCCGAATGAACGATGCGCAGCGCCATCGCGGACCTGACGGCGAGGGCACCTTCACCGGCGGATCGATCGGCCTGGCGCATCGCCGCCTGTCGGTGATCGATCACGAAGGCGGCGCCCAGCCCTTCTACAGCGAGGACCGGCGCTACGCCATGGCGTACAACGGCGAGGTCTACAACTTCACCGAACTGCGCGAGGAGCTCACCGCCCTCGGCCACACTTTCACCACCGCGAGCGACACCGAAGTCGTGCTGCACTCCTACATGCAGTGGGGCACCGAGGCGTTCGACCGCTTCAACGGCATGTTCGCCATCGCCATCGCGGATACGCAGACCGACACCCTGGTCATCGCTCGTGACCACTTCGGCATCAAGCCGGTCTACTACTGGTTCGATGAGCAGAGCGGCCGCCTCCTGTTCGGCTCCGAGATCAAGTCGATCCTCGCCGCTGAGCAGTTCACGCCCCAGCCGAACGACCGCGCCGTCTACCGCTACCTGAAGTTCCGAGTGCAGGACGAAGGCGATGAGACCTTCTTCCAGGACATCCGCCGCGTCCGCTCCGGTGAGGTCGTCACCATCACCGAGGGCGGGCTCAGTGCCGAGAAGTACACCACCCTCGAAGAGGACCTGAAGGAGCTGGCGAAGACTCCCGGCACCCCCTACTCCGAGAAGGTCCGGGACGAGTACGGTGAGCGCCTGCGCGAGTCGATCCGCATGCGCCTGCAGGCGGACGTCTCCGTCGGCACGTCCCTGTCCGGCGGCCTCGACTCCTCCGCCGTGGCGGCCGTCATCGCCGAGCACCTCAAGCAGGGCGGTGACGACGACGTGTACGACTCCGTCGGCTCCCGCCAGAACACCTTCAGTGCCGTGTTCCCGAAGTCGAACAACGATGAGGAGGCCTACGTGGACTCCCTCCTCAACCGGTACGACGGCCAGATCGCCGCGCACAAGATCCACCCGGACGCCAGCAGCTTCCTCACCGACCTCGAGGACTTCGTGCGCACCCAGGAGGAGCCGATCATCTCCACCGGCCCGTACGCCCAGTACGTGGTGATGCGGGAGGCGACCAAGCACGTCACCGTGCTGCTGGACGGCCAGGGCGCGGACGAGATGATGGCCGGCTACAACCCGTACTACTACGTGTACTGGCGACAGCTGAAGGCCCGCAAGCAGTTCTTCGCCCTCGCCAAGGAGATGTTCCGCTCCCGCGACATCGCCCGCAAACTGCTGATGGCGAAGATGCGTCTGCGCAACACCACCAGCATGGAGCCGCTGCTCAACAGCGAGTTCGCTGAGCGCTTCCGCAACGAGAAGGTCTCCTCCGTCTCGGACAACCTGAAGATGCGCCTCATCGAGGACACGTTCCACAACTCGCTGCCGTCGCTGCTGCGCTACGAGGACAAGAACACAATGCGCTTCAGCCTCGAGGGCCGCGTCCCGTTCGTGGACAAGGAGCTCATGCGCTACCTGTTCACCCTCAGCGAGGACGCGATCCTCTCCGACGGCTGGAACAAGCGCATCCTGCGCGAGTCCATGGACCCGGTGCTGCCGGACATGATCTCCAAGCGCCGCAACAAGATCGGCTTCACCACCCCGGAGCAGGAGTGGTTCGTCCGCATCAAGAACTCCCTGTACGCGATCTTCAAGTCGGACTCGTTCGCCTCCCGCCCCTACTTCGATGCTCCGACCGTCATCGCCCTGTTCGAGGACTACATCAAGCATCCGAAGAACCACGGGACTCTGCTGTTCTGGCGCATTCTGAACGTGGAGCTGTGGATGCGCCAGTTCATCGACCCCGCGAACGGCGTCGCCGAGAAGAAGGCGGAGAAGGTCATCGAGCACAAGAGCCCGTTCGTTGCGAACCCGGGCAAGGAGCTGGACATCCGCTCCAGTCACGATCAGAAGACCTACCGCCGCTACCCGATCCAGACCGGTCTGGTGGACCGCGACACCCGCATCGAGGACTTCACCGAACAGTACCTCGCGGACTTCGCCCAGCAGGCGAAGCCGGAGGACCTTCCCGCCGGCAAGGACTGGTATCTGTTCATCAGCGAGAAGATCATCGCGATCTCCCAGGGCCGCTCCTACTTCACCTGGGAGATCAAGCCGTCCATCGGCGCAAACGTGCTCAGCCGATTCGTGACCCGCACCCCCGCCGGCATCGGCCTGGGCAGCCCGTTCACGATGGAGCTGGCGATCCGTGAAGCCGGCCTGCCGCGCATCGCCGGTGCTGCGCTCGCCGGAGCAGTCGGCAAGCTGGTGGGCCGCAAGGGCCTGTTCTACGACCTCGCCGGCGCGAACGTCCGCGCGATCGACGGCCCCACCGAGTACTCCGCGTACCCGTCCAACGTATCCGCAAAGCTGCCGCCGAAGGACCCGGACGCGGTGGCCCGCCGCCTCAGCGCCATGGTGCGGGGCCTCGATCTGCCCGCGGATGTGCTCGCCGGATTCCAGGGCACTGTCGTGATGGACGCCAACGACCTCGGCCGCAACGTGCTCGGCTCGGACGTGTCCGACACCGAAGCGGCCCTCGGTGCGATGTTCGCGGACAACCCGCTGGGCCAGGGGCGTCAGCAGACGCCGCTGGCGATCGTGATCCGTCAGGACTGACGACCACGCCTCCCCCGCCCTGACCGGGGAAGCCGACGGGGCCCGGAGCGGGCGGCATATGCCGACTGCCCGGGCCCTTCGTCACGCTCCGATAACGGGGCTAGCGGTTCCGTCACGGGCAGGCAATACCCATTGCCGATCTCATGCCGCTTGTTTACCCATCGGTCACCGCAGTGTGGGCATCGGGTCACCCGCGGGGTCCAGCATCGATGGCGGCCGTGCGCAGAAGCGCCGGTCACCGTCGAAAGGATCTCTCCCCCATGCCCATTCGTCTGCCCCTGCTGATGAAGGACCACGTCGCCGGGAAGCGCTCAGCCGTCACCTGTGCGCTCAAGTGCGGCAACCAGTGCGTCGGCGCACTGTGCAACACTTCCGACAACTCCTACTTCCGCGACGTCGCCTCCGGCGCCCTCTCCCGCCGCGCCCTCCTCGGCGGCGGCGCCGCTGCCGCAGTCGCCATCGCCGCCGCCGGTACCCAGGGCGCTGCTCCTGCCACCGCTGCCGAGGCCCCCGGCGCCGCCTTCGGCCTGAAGCCGTCGGCCCCCGGCGGCTCGAAGCTCCGCTTCGACGCCATCGCCCCGGTCGAGCACACCGTGGATGAGCTGACCGTGCCCGAGGGCTTCGACTGGCACACCGTCATCCGCTGGGGCGACCGCCTGTTCTCCGACGCACCCGAGTTCGACTGGGCCAAGCAGTCCGCCGAGCAGCAGAAGCGCGCCTTCGGCTACAACAACGACTACTCCGCGATTCAGGAGCAGCCGGGCACGGCCGGGAAGAAGGCCGTCATGTTCGCCAACCACGAATACACCAACGAGCAGATCATGCTGCCCGAGGGCACCAGCGAAGACGATGTGATCGAGATCGGCATGGCCGCTCACGGCCTGTCCGTGGTGGAGCTGGAGCGCAAGAACCGCACCTGCCCCTACTCCCCCATCGTCGACGCCCCGCTGAACCGCCGCATCCTCCTCGACGAGGTCTTCGAACTCACCGGCCCCCTCGCTGGCAGCGACGCCGTGAAGACCAAGGAGGATCCGGAGGGGCGCCGCGTGCTCGGCACCCTCGGCAACTGCTCCGGCGGTCTCACCCCGTGGGGCACCATCCTCTCCGGTGAGGAGAACTTCCACAGCTACTTCCTGGGCAGCGCCTCCTACGGGTCGAACAAGCGCTACGGCGTCACCAATACCGAGGGCACCGCCCGCGGCTGGGAGAAGAAGTACGACCGCTTCGACTCCCGCATCGACGGCTACGAGAACGAACCGAACCGCTTCGGCTACATCGTCGAGGTGGATCCGTGGGACCCGACCTCCACACCCCGCAAGCACACGTCTCTCGGACGCCTCAAGCATGAGGGCGCCAACATCATCATCGGTGAGGACGGCCGCGCCGTCGCCTACACCGGTGACGACGAGGCATTCGAGTACCTCTACAAGTTCGTCTCCGCTGACCGCTATTGCGAAGGCGATCGCGCCCACAACATGACCCTGCTGGAGAAGGGCGACCTGTACGTCGCCCGCTTCACCGGCAACTCCCCCGCCGCTGAGATCACCGGCAGCGCCGAGCTCCCCTCCGACGGCGCCTTCGACGGCTCCGGCGAGTGGATCGCCCTCGTGAAGGACGGCGAGTCCGCCGTTGAGGGCTTCACGCTGGAGGAGGTGCTGGTGAACACCCGCGCTGCCGCGGACGCCGTCGGCGCCACGAAGATGGACCGCCCGGAGGATGTCGAGCCGTCCCTCGTGAGCCGCAAGGTGTACATGGCGTGCACGAAGAACTCCGACCGCGGCGCCGCCGGCAAGGCACCCGCCGACGAAGCGAACCCGCGCGCCAAGAACCGCGACGGCCACGTGATCGAGATCGACGAGCTCGGCGACCAGGCGTCGCAGACCTTCGCGTGGAACATCCTCCTGGTGGCCGGTGATCCGGCGCAGGGCGACCCGGTGTACTTCTCCGGTTTCCCGGTGGACAAGGTCTCCCCGATCTCGTGCCCGGACAACGTCGCCTTCGACTCCGTCGGCAACCTCTGGATCTCCACCGACGGCGCCCCCGGCGGCATCGGCTACAACGACGGCCTCTTCCGCGTCACCCTGGAGGGCGAGGAGCGCGGCCGTGTGGAGCAGTTCCTGTCCGTGCCGCGCGAAGGCGAGACCTGCGGCCCCGTGGTCCACGACCGCGACGAGTCCGTATTCGTGTCCGTCCAGCACCCCGGTGAGGACGGCACCTTCGCCGACCAGCACTCCTTCTTTCCGGACTACAACGGCACCGGTCCCCGCCCGACCGTGGTGCAGGTGCTGCCGCGCCGCGGCAACCGCCCCGACCACGCCGATCAGAAGCCCGGCAAGGGCAAGGACAAGCCCGGTCACGGCAAGGACAAGCCCGGTCACGGCAAGGGCAAGGGCAAGGGAAATGGGAAGGGCCGGAAGAAGCACTGATCCTCAGCCCTGAGATCCGGCGCTGCCACCGGCGCCCACCACCAGCCTGCGTCCCTGTGCTCACAGTCACAGAGACGTAGGCTGGTGTCATGAAGAACCTGATGAACACTCCCCAGACCATCGTCGATGATGCGCTCGCGGGCATGGCGGCCGTCCACCCCTCCCTGCAGCTCGACGCCGAGCACCGCGTGATCCACCGCGCCCACCCGAAGAAGGAGGGCCTGGTCGGGATCATCTCCGGCGGCGGCTCCGGCCATGAGCCCCTGCACGCCGGCTTCGTCGGCGAGGGCATGCTCGACGCCGCCTGCTCCGGGGAGGTGTTCACCTCCCCCGTGCCGGACCAGATCATGGCCGCGGCGAAGCACGCTGACCGCGGCGCCGGTGTCCTGTTCATCGTGAAGAACTACACCGGTGACGTCATGAACTTCGAGATGGCCGCCGAACTCGCCGCCGCCGAATCCGACATCGAGATCGAAACCGTCGTCATCGCCGACGACGTCGCCGTGGAGGACTCCACCTTCACCGCGGGGCGCCGCGGCGTGGGCGCCACCGTGCTGGTGGAGAAGATCGCCGGCGCAGCAGCCGAACGCGGTGACAGCCTTCAGCAGGTCGCCGAGATCGCGCGTCGCGCCGCTGAGGCGTCCCGTTCGATGGGCATGGCGCTCACCTCCGTCACCGTCCCCGCGAACGGCAAGCCCAGCTTCGACCTTCCGAGCGACGAGGTGGAGATCGGCATCGGCATCCACGGCGAGCCGGGCCGCCATCGCGAGAAGCTGACGAGCGCGGCAGAGATCACCCGCACCCTGATGGACCCGCTGCTCGCAGAACTGCCCGGTGAGGGCGGCGTGCTGCTGTTCGTCAACGGTATGGGCGCCACCCCGCTGCTCGAACTGTACGTCGTCGCGAAGGAAGCGGCGGCGGTCCTGGGCGAAGCGGGGATCCCCCTGCAGCGCTCCCTGGTGGGGGACTACATCACCAGCCTCGACATGGCCGGCTGCTCGATCACCCTGCTGCGCCTGGACGACGACCTTGCCGACCTGTGGGACGCCCCCGCCTCCACGCCCGGACTCACGATGGGAGGTTCCCGATGAGCACCCTCACCACGTCTGAACTCATCGCCTGGATCAGCACTGCCGCCGACTCCCTCGCTGAGCACGCCGCAGAACTGACGGACCTGGACGCCGCCATCGGCGATGCGGACCACGGCACCAACATGAAGCGAGGGATGCGCGCCGCCGCGGACGCCGTCGCCGACGCTGAGTTCGAGACGCCCGCTGCGCTCGCGAAGAAGGTCGGCATGTCGCTCGTCTCCGCCGTCGGCGGTGCCTCAGGTCCCCTGTACGGCACGTTCTTCCTCCGATTCGCCCAGGGCGCTGGCGACGCCGCCGATCTCGATGCCGAAGCGCTCGCCGCTGCCCTCGACGCCGCAGCGGCTGGTGTTGCACAGCGCGGAAAGGCGGACATCGGGGAGAAGACGATGCTCGATGCTCTCCGTCCCGCAGCTGACGCGGCGAAGGAGGCGGCAGCCGAAGGAGCAGATATCACAGCGATGCTCACCGCTGCGGTCGCAGCCGCGCGTGAAGGACGGGACGCCGTGATCGACTCGGTCGCCACGAAGGGCCGCGCCTCCTATGTGGGTGAGCGGGCGAAGGGGCACATCGACCCCGGTTCGCAGTCCGCGGTGCTGCTGCTGGAAGCGCTGCAGGCCGCCGTGGGAGCAGCAGCATGACCGGCATCGTGGTGGTGTCCCACTCCCCCGCCCTGGCGCGCGCCGCCGTGGACCTCGCGATGGAGATGGTGCGCGGTGAGGGCCCGCCGATCGAGATCGCAGCGGGCACGGCCGACGGATCCACCGGCACCGACGCCGCCGCCATCTCAGCCGCGATCGAGACCGTCACCTCCGGTGAGGACGCGCCGGGCGCGGTGGTGCTGTGCGACATCGGCTCCGCCGTGCTGTCCGCGCAGATGGCGCTGGAGTTCCTGGACCCGCAGGTCGCCGAGCGGGTGATCCTGTCGGATGCGCCGCTGGTGGAGGGCCTGATCGGTGCGGTCGTCACCGCCTCCGCCGGCGCGGGCGCTGAGGCGGTCGCTGAGGAAGCGGGTCGGGCCGTGGACGCCAAGCGGTCGCAGATCGCCTCCTGAGGCGCGGGCTTCAGCCGGGGCGGCGCCGCGCCGTCAGCGGACGTCGTCGGGCAGGTCCGTGGTGGTGACCCCGTTCTCGAGCTGCTCGAGGGCGCGCGCATACACGCGGGTGAAGCGATCATTCATCGGCGGCGGCTGATCCGCCGGGAACCAGCGCGCCTCGGTGTTCTCCCCGTCGGCCGGGTGCGGCTCCCCCGCCTTCCATTCGCACACGAACGCGAGGTCGAGGTAGCTCGCCTCGTCGCCGTTGGGGTACGTCATGGGGCCGACGGTGTCCAGCGCAGCCAGGTGCAGCACCCGCGCCTGCACCCCGGTCTCCTCCTCGATCTCCCGCAGGGCCGCCCGCGCGGGATGCTCCAGCGGGTCGATGATGCCGGTGACCGGGGTCCATTCGCCGTTGTCGGAGCGGCGCACGAACAGGGCGCGGTCCCGCTGCGGGGTCAGCACCACCGCCGTGGCGCCGGACAGCCACAGCGGCGCCGTGCCGACCTTCTCCCGCAGCGCGAGGATGAAATCGGGGGTCGTCATGGTCAGCGCCGCTTGCGCTTCTCGCGGATCCGCACCGAGATCTCGATCGGCGACCCGGTGAACTCGAAGTCCTCCCGGAGGCGGCGTTCGATGAAGCGGCGGTACCCGTGCTCGAGGAACCCGGAGGCGAAGATGACGAACCGGGGCGGGCGGGAGCGCGCCTGGGTCGCGAACAGGATGCGGGGCTGCTTGCCGCCGCGCAGCGGATGCGGGTGCGCCGCCACCAGAGTGCCGAGGAACGCGTTGAGGCGCGCGGTGGGGATGCGCGCATCCCACGATTCGAGGGCGCGGTCCAGCGCCGGCACCAGCTTGTCGGTGTGGCGGCCCGTTTCGGCGGAGATGTTGATGCGGGGAGCCCACGCCACGTGCGCGAGGTCCTTCTCGATCTCCCACTCGAGCTCCTTGCGGCGGTCTTCGTCGATCAGGTCCCACTTGTTGAAGGCGAGGACGAGGGCGCGGCCGGACTCGAGGACCATGTCAATGATCTTCATGTCCTGCGTGGAGATCGTCTCGGTCGCCTCCAGCAGCACCACGGCCACTTCCGCACGGTCCAGCGCCGCCTGCGTACGGATGGAGGCGAAGAAGTCAGCGCCGCCGGTCTGGTTGACGCGTCGGCGGATGCCGGCGGTGTCCACGAAGGTCCATTCGCGGCCGGCGAGGGTGATGACCTCGTCAACGGGGTCGCGGGTGGTGCCGGGGACGTTGTCCACCACCACGCGGTTCTCCTTCGCCAGCTTGTTCAGCAGGGAGGACTTGCCGACGTTCGGGCGACCGATCAGGGCGACGCGGCGGGGACCGTCCGGCTTCGCCGGGGTGGAGCCCTCCTCGGGCAGGATCTCCAGGACGGCGTCGAGGACGTCACCGGAGCCGCGCCCGTGCAGCGCCGACACCATGTGCGGCTCCCCCAGGCCCAGGTTCCACAGCGACGCGGCTTCGAGCTCGGCGCGCTCATCATCGACCTTGTTCGCAACCAGCAGCACCGGCTTCTTGGAGCGGCGCAGCACCTTCACGAACTGTTCGTCGGTGGTGGTGATGCCGACGTGGACGTCCACGATGAACACCACCGCGTCGGCCAGGCCGATCGCGGCCTCCGCCTGCTCGGCAACACGGTGGTCGATGCCGGCGACCCGGTCCTCCCAGCCGCCGGTGTCCACCAGCATGAAGTCGCGGCCCGCCCAGTTCGCTTCGTAGAAGACGCGGTCGCGGGTGACACCGGGGGTGTCCTCGACGACGGCGGCGCGGTGGCCGAGGATGCGGTTGACGAACGTCGACTTGCCGACGTTCGGGCGGCCGACGATCGCGAGGGTGGGCAGGAGGCGCTGCTCCTGTTCGGTGGGGAAGTCCGCGAACTCCCCGCTGAGCAGGGCGGCGTCCTCGTCGTCGAGGTCGTAATCGTCCAGGCCCGCGCGCAGCGCCTGGGTGCGCTGGACGTCGTCGGCGTCGACGCCGTCCTCCGCCCAGTCGTCGTCCTCCCAGTCGTCATCGTCGTCGACCAGTTCGATGCCGGGCACGAGCTCCAGCACCGCGTTGACGACGTCGTCGATGCTGAGGCGGGTGGTGTCGATGGTCGTGACGCCCTCGGCGGCGGTCATGAACTCCGAGACGGTGGAGTCGTCGCGGTCGCGGCGCAGCACCTGGTCGCGCATGCGCTGCGCGGTCTCCTCGTTGTCCTCGAGCTGCAACTGCTGGGAGCGGCGCGCCATGCGGGCCTCTTCGCTGGCGGTCAGCAGCACGCGCACGTCCGCTTCCGGGGCGACCACAGTGGTGATGTCACGGCCTTCGGCGACGCAGAACCCGAGCCGGTGAGCGGTGGAGAACAGCAGGGCGCGCTGCCGCTCCTGCAGGATGATCCGCACCTGCGGGTTCGTCGCGACGGCGCTGACGCGGGTGGAGACCTCTTCGGTGCGGATGGCGTCGGTGATGTCGTCCTCGCCGACGAGGACACGCGGGTCGCTCGGGTCGGTGATGATCTGCAGCGGCATCTCGCCGACGTGCTCGGTGACGGCCTTCTCGTCAGAGAGATCGATGCCGGCCTTCATGCAGGACCAAGCGGCGGCACGGTACATGGCGCCGGTGTCGAGATAGCCGCCGCTCAGGGCGCGGGCGACCTCTCGCGACACGGTGGACTTGCCCGAGCCGGCGGGCCCGTCGATCGCAATGGTTACGGGGTCCACTGGTCCTCCAATTCGTTCGGCAACAGCCTCCAGGATAGTTACTCTTCGCCCGCGCGGGCCCAGCCTTTCTCCTCCAGCATGGCCACCATGCGCCCCTCATCACGTTTCAGCACGCTGATGTGCGCCAGGCCCACCGGTTGGCCGATCGAATGCTCCAGCCGCAGGTCCTCCATGTTGATCCCCGCATCGCCCATATCGCTGAGCAGACGCGCCAGGGCACCGGGGCTGTCCGGCACGAGGATGGTGAACGCGGCGAACGAATCTGCGGAGCCGCCGTGCTTGCCGGGGATGCGGGCCACACCGAGGTTGCCGTCGGCGATGGTGCGGGCTATCTCCGCCCGCGGCGTGCCCTGCCCGTCGGCGTCGCACAGCGAGTCGAACGCGCCGACGAGGCGGCCCAGGTCCTCCTGGAAGGCCCGCAGGATGGGCCGAAGTGCGGGGGCGTTCGCCACGAGGATCTCCACCCAGAGGCGCGGATCGGAGTGGGCGATGCGAGTGGTGTCGCGCAGTCCCTGCCCGGCGAGGGCGAGGGACCCGTCGGCGGCGGACTGCAGCTGCCGCGCGAGCAGGCTCGCGACCAGCTGCGGGGCGTGGGAGACATAGGCGACGGAGAGGTCATGCGCGGCGGCTTCGGAGCGGACGACGACACCGCCGAGTTCGTGGCCGAGCCTCTCAACCGCATCGACGGCGCGCCGGCTCGAGCCGTTGTGCGGGACGAGCACGAACGGGCGACCGAGGAACAGGTCGCCGCGGGCGGCGACCACGCCGGAGACCTCGCGCCCGGCCATGGGGTGCGCGCCGACGTACCGGGAGGCGTCCAGGTCCGGGTCCGCTGCGGCGGCGTCGAGGACGGCGCGCTGGATCGTCTCCTTCACGCTGGCGACGTCGCACACGATCGCGTCGGGGAACTCCCGCAGCGCGTCCACGACGATGCGCCCGGTGACATCCGGTGGGGTGGCGACGACGACGAGGCCGGGGGTCGACTCCCCCTCATCGGCACCGACGCCGAGTTCACGGGCGAGGCGGGCGGTGCCGGGTGAGGAGTCGCGGACCAGGACCTCGCGGCCGCGGGCGCGCAGGGCGAGGCCGACGGAGCCGCCGATCAGCCCGGCGCCGATGACCAGGACGGTCACAGGCCGACGCTCGCCATCAGGGTGCCGAGCTCCTTGCCGGTGAGCTCACGCGACTGGCCCGACTTCAGGTCGTTGAGCAGCACGGGGCCGATGCGGGTGCGCACCAGGCCCGTCAGCGGGTGGCCGAGGGCCTCGAACATGCGGCGAACGATTCGGTTGCGTCCCTCGTGGATGGTGATCTCCACGAGCGCTTCCCTGCCGTTGTGGGCGAGCAGGGCGGCGCGGTCCGCAGTCGCGGAGCCGTCCTCCAGGTCGATGCCGTCGCGCAGCTGCTTGAGGATGCCGCGGGGGAACTCCGGGGCGTCGAGGTCGAAGCGGCAGACGTACGTCTTGGACACTTCGAAGCTGGGGTGCATCAGGCGGTGGGCGAGCTCCCCGTCGTTGGTGAGCAGCAGCAGCCCTTCGGTCTCGTAGTCGAGCCGGCCCACGTGGTAGAGCCGCACCGGGTACTCCTCGACGAACTCGCTGAGGCTCCGGCGGCCTTCCGGGTCGTCCATCGTGGACATCACCTTCGGCGGCTTGTGCAGCGCGATCGTCAGCTTCGTGTCGTCGAGCTGCAGGCGGCGACCGTCCACGTGCACCACCTGCGTCTCAGGGTCCACACGGACGCCCTGCGTGGTGACCGTTTCGCCGTCCACGGCGACGCGGCCGGTGGCGATGAGCGCTTCGCAGGCGCGGCGGGACCCGAAGCCGGCGCGGGCAAGGACCTTCTGCAGCCGCTCCCCCGTCGGCCCCTGGTCACCGACCTCGGGGCCCCAGGAGCCGCCGAAGTCCTCGAGGTCCTCGTCCTTCGCGGGAGCGGGACGGTCGGCGCCGTCGGAGTCGCGCAGGCGGATCTGCTTGGGGGCCGTGAAGTCGCTGGAGCGACGGCGACGCTTCGGCTGGGTCATTCAGGCAGCGCTCCCCCGGGCGATGAGTTCACGGGCGAGCTGACGGTAGGCGTCCGCGCCCTTCGTGGAGGAGGCGAAGGAGATGATCGGTTCGGCGGCGACCGAGGCGTCGGGGAACTTCACGGTGCGGTTGATGGTGGAGTGGAACACCTTGTCGTCGAACGCTTCGACCACGCGGGCGCACACTTCGCGGGCGTGCAGCGTGCGCGGATCGAACATGGTGATCAGGATGCCGTCGATCTCCAGCGCCGGGTTGATGCGGTCCTGCACCTTCTCGATCGTCTCCACCAGCAGTGCGACGCCGCGCAGTGCGAAGTACTCCGCTTCCAGCGGGATGATGACGCCGCGGCTGGCGGCGAGGGCGTTGACGGTGAGCAGTCCGAGCGACGGCTGACAGTCGATGATGATGACGTCGTAGTCGTCGACCACGGGGCGCAGCACGCGGGCGAGTGCCATCTCGCGGGCCACCTCGTTGACCAGCTGCACTTCCGCGGCGGACAGGTCGATGTTCGCCGGCAGCACGTCCATGTTCTCCGTGCCGGTCTCCTGGATGACATCGCGGATGTCGTGCTCGCGCTCCAGCAGGAGGTTGTAGACGGTGACGTCGAGGTCGTACGGGTTGACGCCGGTGCCGGCGGACAGCGCACCCTGCGGATCGAGGTCCACGAGCAGAACCCGTCGGCCGTATTCGGCGAGGGCGGCGCCCAGGTTGATGACGCTGGTGGTCTTGCCGACCCCGCCCTTCTGGTTGACCATCGAGATGATGCGGGCGGGTCCGTGGGAGTCCAGAGGAGTCGGCTCGGGGAACTCGGGCAGCGGGCGTCCCGTGGGGCCGTAGCTGAGCTCGAGCTCGAGTTCGTTTCTGTCCTTCACGTCGCTCCCTGATTCTCGTCGGTCGGTGTGCAGTTGTTCATCGTACCTGCCGAAGGTGCGTCCAGCGCCCGGGGATGAGCGAGGGCGTGCACCTCCCGCAGCGCGTCCGGTGTCACGTGCGTGTAGAGCTGCGTTGTGGTGACCGAGGCGTGCCCCAGCAGCTCCTGCACGGTGCGCACATCGGCGCCGCCCTGCAGCAGGTGGGTGGCGTAGGAGTGCCGCAGCGTGTGCGGGCTGACCTGCGCGGGGATCGTGGCTGCTTCGGCGGCGTCCCGCACGATCGTGAACGCCGCCTGACGGGTGAGGCGGGTGCCGCGGTGGCCGAGGAACAGGGCTGGGCCGCCGGTGCCGCGCTGAGCGAACACGGGACGGGCCCGCACCTGGTAGGCGGTGACGGCGTCGATCGCCATGGACCCCAGCGGGACGGCGCGCTGCTTGTCGCCCTTGCCGTGCAGGCGCAGCACCCTCTCCTCCAGCAGAAGGTCGTCGAGGTCGATGCCGATCGCTTCGCTGATGCGGGCACCGGTGCCGTACAGGATCTCCAGCAGCGCCCGGTTGCGCAGGGACCGCTCCTCGGCGAGGCGGCCGGTGAACGGCCCGGAGCCGGCGTCGATGATGCGGGCGACCTCGTCGATGCTGAGCGCTTCGGGGAGGTCGAGGGGGCGCGCCGGGCCGGTGAGGCGGGCCGACGGGTCATCGCTGCGCGCACCGTCCTCCTCCGCGAACCGGTGCAGGGCTCGGATGGAGGCGAGCATACGGCCCGCTGAGGACGCTGCCAGGGCGCGGCCTCCGTCGGCCCCCTCCTGGACGGCCTGGAGGAAGGCGGTGATGTGCTCGCTGCCGGCGTCGGCGATGCCGAGGCCCTGGCTGCGGAGGTAGTGGGCGTAGCGGGTGAGGTCGCGCTGGTATGCGCGGACCGTATTGGCGGCGAGCCCCCGCTCCACGCGGATGTGGGTGAGGAATCCGCGGAGCAGGGGCTCGTCCATGGGGCCGGTGGTGGGGCTCAGAAGCGCAGGAACGGGTCGAGCGCGAGCGCCACGAACAGCAGCGTCAGGTAGGTGATGGAGGCGTGGAAGACCCCCATCGGGTGGAGATCGCGGCCGGTGCGGCCCTGGAACACGCGCACGGCGTAGCGGATGATCAGGGCAAGGAACCAGGCGCCCACGGCGATGGCGGCGACGGCGTACACCGGGCCGGTCGGTGCCAGAGGGATGATCGCGAGAGAGCAGGCGACCATGGCGACGGTGTGGGCGATCATCTGCACCGCCACGTTCCGGCGGGAGGACACGACCGGCAGCATCGGCACACCGGCGCGTTCATAGTCGCGGGTGAACTTCTCCGCGAGCGGCCAGTAGTGCGGCGGCGTCCAGAAGAAGATGACGAGGAACAGCAGGAACGCGGTCCAGGACACGGTCCCGGTCACCGACGACCAGCCGATTAGCACGGGCATGCAGCCGGCGACGCCGCCCCACACGATGTTCTGGCTGGTGCGGCGCTTGAGGATCAGGGTGTAGAACACCACGTACAGGACGATGGCGCCGAGCGCGAGCATCGCCGACACGGCGTTGACCAGCACCCACAGGTACACGGTGGACAGCGCCGAGAGCACCAGGCCGAAGATGACGGCGGCGCGGGGGCTGATCTCACCGGTCACCAGGGGGCGGTTCTTCGTGCGCTTCATCTTCGCGTCGATGTCGCGGTCGAAGAACATGTTGAGCACGTTGGCGCCGCCGGCCGCGAGGTAGCCGCCGATGATCGTGTTGAGGATCAGCAGGAACGGCGGGAAGCCACCGGCCGCGAGGAACATGGTGGGCACGGTGGTGATGAGCAGCAGCTCGATGATGCGCGGCTTGGTCAGCGCCACGTAGTTGAGCACGGTGCGCTTGACGGACCGGGGCCGCTGCGGCGCGCTCACCTGCACTGCTTCAGGTGCGGCGGGCTCTGCCTGCACTGGGCTGTCCACGGGTTTCGTCACGTCACCGACCTCGTCTTCTCGCTGTCCGACACACCCGCGCTCCAAGGGCCACGGGCCCGGCCAGTGTATCGGCGGGGGCGCTGGTGGGCCAGCATCTGAGGGGCGTTGCACGTCACGCCCACTCGGCCCCGGCCCCGCCGTGATGACCGGGCGCGCGAGACGTGGACCTCGCAGAGTGAGCCGAGTGGGAAGCGTTAGGCTCGGATGCGCTGATGCCGAGCTCCGCCTCCGCCCCCGCCGCATCGGCGGCCGCGAGCGGGCCGAGCCGAACACTCCCGAAAGGAAACTGTTCATGACCACTGACTTCATCGCTCCCGAGGGCTGGACCGACCTCGACCGCCGCGCCGTTGACACCGCCCGCACCCTCGCTGTGGACGCCGTCGAGAAGGTCGGCAACGGCCACCCCGGCACCGCCGTCAGCCTCGCCCCGGCCGCCTACCTCCTCTACCAGGACGTCATGGCGTACGACCCGAAGGACCCGAACTGGATGGGCCGCGACCGCTTCGTGCTCTCCGCCGGCCACTCCAGCATCACCCAGTACGCCCAGCTGTTCCTCGCCGGAGTCGGCCTCGAGCTCGAGGACCTCAAGCAGCTGCGCACCTTCCGCTCCAAGACGCCCGGCCACCCGGAGAACTTCGTGACCGACGGCGTCGAGGTGACGACCGGTCCCCTCGGCCAGGGCGTCGCCATGAGCGTGGGCATGGCCATGGCGCAGCGCCGTGAGCGCGGCCTGCTCGACCCGGACGCTCCCGCCGGCGAGAGCCCGTTCGACCACTTCACCTACGTCATCGCTTCCGACGGCGACCTGCAGGAGGGCGTCTCCCACGAGGCCAGCTCCCTCGCCGGCACCCAGAAGCTCGGCAACCTCGTCGTGATCTGGGACGACAACGAGATCTCCATCGAGGGTGACACCGAGATCGCCTTCACCGAGGACGTCGCCGCCCGGTACGAAGCGCTCGGCTGGGATGTGCGCACCGTGGACTGGCGCAACGGTGGCCAGTACCGCGAGGACGTTGCCGCGCTCAAGCAGGCGATCGAGGACGGCAAGAAGGTCACCGACAAGCCGACCTTCATCCAGCTGAAGACCATGATCGGCTGGCCGCTGCCGGGCGTGCAGGGCAAGGCGTCCGTCCACGGCTCCGCCGTCGGCGCCGAAGCGATCCGCGGCCTGAAGGAGAACATCGGGGTCGACCCCGACAAGGACTTCGAGGTCGCCCCCGAGGTGCTCGAGCACACCCGCGCCCGCGGTGAGAAGACCCAGGCCGAGCGCGATGAGTGGGCGAAGAAGTTCGACGCCTGGAAGAGCGCGAACCCTGAGAAGGCCGAGCTGCTTGAGCGTCTGCAGAAGCGTGAACTGCCGGACCTCACCGACGCCCTGCCCGCCTTCGATGCCGATGAGAAGGGCATCGCCACCCGCGCCGCCTCCGGGAAGATCCTTGAGGCCCTCGCCGATGTGGTTCCTGAGCTGTGGGGCGGCTCCGCTGACCTCGCCGGCTCCAACAACACCACGATGAAGGGGGAGCCGTCGTTCATCCCGACCGAGCATCAGACCGAGGACTTCTCCGGCAATCCGTTCGGCCGCACCCTGCACTTCGGCATCCGTGAGCACGCGATGGGCTCGATCCTCGCGGGCATCTCGCTGCACGGCCTGACCCGCCCGTACGGCGGCACCTTCTTCCAGTTCGCCGACTACATGCGCGGCGCTGTCCGCCTCACCTCCCTGATGAACGTGCCCTCCACCTACGTGTGGACGCACGACTCCATCGGCCTCGGTGAGGACGGCCCCACGCACCAGCCGGTCGAGCACCTCGCCGCGTACCGTGCGATCCCGAACCTGTCGATCGTGCGGCCCGCTGACGCGACCGAGACCGCTCAGGCGTGGAAGGCCCTGTTGGAGCGGGACCGCGGCCCCGTCGGCCTCATTCTGACCCGCCAGGCGGTGCCGACGTTCGACCGCGAGGAGTACGCCGACGCCGCCGGTCTCGCCAAAGGCGCGTACGTGATGAAGGAGGCGTCGGCTGAGCCCCAGCTGATCCTCATCGCCACCGGCTCCGAGGTGCAGCACGCCGCTGCCGCGCAGAAGAAGCTGGAGGCCGACGGGATCCCCACCCGTCTCGTGTCCATGCCGTGCATGGAGTGGTTCGAGGAGCAGGACGAGGCGTACCGCGAATCGGTTCTGCCGAGCTCCGTGAAGGCGCGCGTCAGCGTCGAGGCGGGCATTGCGATGCCGTGGCACCGCTACCTCGGCGACGCCGGCCGCGCCGTCTCCCTCGAGCACTACGGCGCGTCCGCCGACGGCGCCCTGCTGTTCGAGGAGTTCGGCTTCACCGCCGACAACGTGATGAAGGCGGCGAAGGAGTCCCTCGCCGCTGCCGGCAACTGACCCGCACCATCCCGCTCACCCGACGACCCTCCCGAAAGGACTGGGAACCCATGGCTCAGAACCCGAACACTCAGGCCCTGTCCGATGCCGGCGTCTCCATCTGGCTGGACGACCTCTCCCGCCACCGCCTCACCAGCGGCGGCCTGAAGGACCTGATCGCCTCGAAGAACGTGGTCGGTGTGACCACGAACCCGTCGATCTTCCAGGGCGCGATCTCCGGCTCGAAGGACTACGACGACGCGATCGCAGGCCTCTACGCCGACGGCCGCGACGTGGACGGCATCATCGAAGCACTCACCACCGATGACGTGCGCGACGCCTGCGACGTCTTCATGGACCTGTACCGCTCCACCCAGGGGTACGACGGCCGCGTCTCCATCGAGGTGGATCCGCGCCACGCCAACGACACCGACGCCACCATCGAGCAGGCGCAGCGCCTGTACGACCTGGTGGACCGCGAGAACGTCATGATCAAGATCCCGGCGACCCTCGAGGGTCTGCCGGCGATCACCGAAGTGATCTCCCGCGGCATCAGCGTCAACGTCACTCTCATCTTCTCCGTCGCCCGCTACGAGGAGGTCATCGAGGCCTACCTGGAGGGCCTGGAGAAGGCGGCAGAGGCCGGCCGCGATCTCGCCACGATCCATTCGGTGGCCTCGTTCTTCATCTCCCGCGTGGACACGGAGATCGACAAGCGCCTGGAGGAGATCGGCGGCGACGCCCTCGAACTGCTCGGCAAGGCGGCCGTGGCGAACGGTCGCGCCGCGTTCGGGCTGTACGCCCGCGAGTTCTCCTCGGAGCGCTTCGGTGCGCTGAAGGAGAAGGGCGCGAATGTGCAGCGTCCCCTGTGGGCGTCCACCGGTGTGAAGAACGAAGACTACTCCGACACCCTCTACGTGGACGAGCTCGTCACCGACCCGGCGGTGAACACAATGCCGGAGAAGACCCTGGACGCGTTCGCCGACCACGGCGACGCCTCCGGCCGCCTCACCGTCGCAAGCGCCGCCGATGAGGAGGAGAAGGCGGAGGAGCTGTTCGACCGCCTCGCTGAGGCCGGCATCGACCTCGCGGACGTGTTCGCACAGCTGGAGTCCGAAGGCGTGTCGAAGTTCGTCGACGCCTGGGGTGAGCTGCTGGACACCGTCGGCTCCGCTCGGCCGTCCGAGAACGCCTGAGCGCGCCGACCGGGAGGACACGAGTGAACAACCCCCTGCGCGATCCCCGCGACCGGCGCCTGCCGCTGATCGCGGGACCGAGTTCGATGGTCATGTTCGGTGTGACCGGTGACCTCGCGAAGAAGAAGCTGCTGCCGGCGATCTACGACCTCACCAACCGCAGCCTGCTGCCGCCGAGCTTCGGCCTGGTCGGCTTCGGGCGCCGCGACTGGTCGCATGAGGACTTCGCCGACTATGTCGAAGAGGCGGTGAAGGAGGGCGCCCGCACCGGCTTCCGCCAGAGCGTGATGGACCAGCTGCGCGGCGGCCTGCGCTTCGTCACCGGCGAGTTCGATGAGACCGCCGCGTACGAGCGCCTCACCGACGTGGTGAAGGAGCTCGATGAGACCCGCGGCACCGGCGGCAACCACGCGTTCTACCTGTCGATCCCGCCGAAGGCGTTCCCTCAGGTCTGCGAGCAGCTCGCGAACTCCGGCCTGAACGCGTCGGAGAACGGGTCGTGGCGGCGCGTCGTCATCGAGAAGCCCTTCGGGCACAACCTCGAGAGCGCACGCGAACTGAACGACGTGGTGGAGAAGGTGTTCGATGAGGAGGACGTCTTCCGCATCGACCACTACCTCGGCAAGGAGACGGTGCAGAACCTCCTCGCCTTCCGCTTCGCCAACCAGATGTTCGAGCCGGTGTGGAACGCCAACTATGTGGACCACGTGCAGATCACGATGGCTGAGGACATCGGCATCGGGTCGCGCGCCGGCTACTACGACGGCATCGGCACCGCCCGCGACGTCATCCAGAACCACCTCCTGCAGCTGTTCGCGCTGACCGCGATGGAGGAGCCGATCTCGTTCGAAGCCGCGGACCTGCGCGCCGAGAAGGAGAAGGTCCTTGCCGCGGTCGAACTGCCCGGTGACCTCGCCACCTCCACGGCCCGTGGCCAGTACGTGGGCGGCTGGCAGGGCGGCCAGTGGGTGAAGGGCTACCTGGAGGAGGAGGGCATCCCGGAGGACTCCGAAACGGAGACGTTCGCGGCGATGCAGCTGAACGTCAACACGCGCCGCTGGGCGGGTGTCCCGTTCTACCTGCGCGCCGGCAAGCGCCTGGGCCGACGGGTCACGGAGATCGCCGTGGTCTTCAAGTCTGCGCCGTTCCTCCCGTTCAACGACACGGACACAAAGGACCTCGGGCAGAACTCGATCGTGATCCGCATCCAGCCGGATGAGGGTGTGACGATGCGGTTCGGTTCGAAGGTGCCGGGTTCCCAGATGGAGGTGCGGGACGTTTCGATGGACTTCGTGTACGGCTCCAGCTTCACGGAGGAGTCGCCGGAGGCGTACGAACGTCTGATCCTGGACATGCTGCTGGGCGACCCGCCACTTTTCCCGCGCCAGCGGGAAGTGGAGCTGTCCTGGGCGATCCTCGATCCCGTCACCGAGTTCTGGGCGGAGAGCATGCCGCCCAGCCCGTACCGCGCCGGCACCTGGGGCCCCCAGACGGCGCATGACATGCTCGCCCGCGACGGACGGCATTGGAGGCGCCCATGATCCACACGATGAAGGACACCACCACGTCCGAGGTGAGCCGGGTCCTGATCGAACTGCGCGAGGACACGGGCCTGGTCACGCTCGGCCGGGTCGCCACTCTCGTGGTGATCTCCCCGGAGGACCACCTGGATGACAGCATCGATGTCGCCGTCCACGCTTCGCATGAGCATCCGGCGCGGATCATCGTGATCGTGCCGCAGGGCGACACCGACCGCAACGCGCTCGACGCGGAGGTCCGCGTCGGTGCCGACGCCGGCGCCGGTGAGCTGATCGTGCTGCGCCCGTCGGGCCTGGTGGTCAACGGCATGGACACGCTGATCACCCCACTGCTGCTGCCGGATGCGCCGATCGTCACCTGGTGGTCGGCGGCTCCGCCGGTGTGCCCCAGCCAGGACGTGGTGGGGGCGCTGTCCACCCGCCGCATCACCGATGCGCTCGCCGCGGACGACCCGGACGCGGTGATCCGCCGCCTGTCGCACAACTACCATCCCGGCGACACGGACCTGTGCTGGAGCCGCCTGACGAACTGGCGGGGACTGCTCGCAGCCGCGTACGAGCAGCCGCCGATCAGCGCCCCAACCGCCGTCACCATCGAGGGGAAGCTCAACAAGCCGACGGTGACCCTGATGCGGCAGTGGCTCGCGGACTTCCTGTGCGTGCCGGTGACGGTGAAGGACACCGACGGCGACTTCGGTCTGATCTCCATCACCCTGCACCGTGAGGACGGCGACATCACGCTGCGCCGCGTCTCCCCGCACACGGTGATCGTGTCCACCCCCGGCGAGACCGATGACCAGTCGGTGACGATGCCGGTGCGGACCATGCACGACCTCCTCAGTGAGGAACTGCGTCGCCTCGATGCGGACGACATCTACGGCAGGGTCCTGACCGCGGCGTTCCCCCACCACGTGGATGTGAAGGACTTCGCGACCGGCAAGCCGGCGCCGTCGGACATCCGGGTGAAGGACAAGGACGACCTCATCGAGCATGCGGCGCAGTTCTCCGTGGAGATGATCGACGAAGCGGTCCGTGAGCGCGGCATCGCCCACATCGCGATGACCGGTGGCCGCACCGGCACGCAGGTGGCGCGCCGCATCGGCGAACTGCTGCACTCCACCGATGTGGCCGCCTCGAAGGTCCACGTCTGGTGGGGCGATGAGCGCTTCGTGGAGACGAAGTCCGATGACCGCAACGACCGCCCGGCCCTGTCCGCGCTGACGCTGACCGCTGGCATCCCCGTGTACAACGTGCACTCGATGCCGGCCAGCGACATGGGCATGGAACTGGACGACGCCGCCGCCTGGTACGGCCAGCAGCTGTCCCTGCTGGGTGCGGACAGCGCCCACACGGAGGAGACCGACGAGGAGCGCGCATTCTTCGACGTGGTCCTGCTCGGCATGGGCGAGGACGGGCACATCGCGTCCCTGTTCCCCGATCATGAGGACGCGGGCGATGCGACCCGGTCCGCGGTGTCGGTGCGGAACTCGCCGAAGCCGCCGTCGGAGAGGATCTCGCTGACGTGGCCGATGCTGAACGCGGCCCGCCACGTGGTGTTCCTCGTGGCCGGTGAGGAGAAGGCGGAGTTCGCGGCCCGCGCCCACGGCGACATCGACCCGGTGAACCTGCCGGCGTCCGCCGTGCGCGGCACCGTCTCCACCACCTGGTTCCTTGATCCGGAGGCGGCCTCAGCGATCGAGCACTGACCCGTCCTCATCCGCTTGCGCGAGCAGCAGCGCCCCCACCACGGGCTCTGCTGCTCGCGTCGTCTGCAGGCCCCGCGCCGCCAGCGCCTGCTCAACCCTCCGCGTGATCGGGGTGTCGGCGGCGAGCAGAGCGCCCGCCAGCACCACGAGGGCGCCGACGGGTGCACCCAGCGCGTCCAGCGTCGCCACGAGGTCACTCGCGGCGCCGTCGATGATGCTCTGCGCGACCACATCCCCCGCGCAGCTGCCGGGGATGCGGGCGAAGCGGCCCCACTGGGCGGGCGTCAGCGGATCCGCCGCCTGGATCAGCGCCTGGCGCACATCCACCGCGTCCCCGCTGCCCGCGGGCCTGGTGCTGCCCGCGATGCCGAGCTCCTCCAGCACCCGCGCAGTCATCGCCGTGGCGGGGCCTCGGTGGTCGAGATCGGCGGCGGCGGCGCGCAGCACCCGTCGGCCGATGTCCACGGCGGAGCCGCAGTCCCCCAGCAGCCAGCCCATGCCGTCCGCCCGGGCGACCATCCGGCCCTGTTCGAACCGAGCCACGGCGGCGCCGGTGCCGGCGAGCAGCAGGAACCCGTCGGCCCCCACCCGGCCGGCACCCGCGGTGAACGCGGTGACCTGGTCATCGACCACCCTGCCCACCCCGGCCGGCACGCCCGCCCGCGCGAGAGCGGGCAGCAGGAGCGCGCTGACCTCCGCGTGCCGTGCCGGCCCGGCGCCCGCAACACCGAGCACCGCCGCCTCCACCGACGCGAGGTCCTCCCCCGCGGCGCGGGCGTCCCCGGCGAGTTCGGTGAGGAGGTCGGCGACACGCCCGGCGGCGTCAGTCCCGGAGGATCGGATGTTGCAGCCGCCGCCGTTGCGCTCGGCGACGCGGACTTCCCCGCGGGTGAGGCGGAGGCGGGTGCTGGTGCCGCCGATGTCGGCCCCCAGGATCAAGCGCGGCATGTGATCCTCCTCTCGACGTCACAACCCGATCATGGTAACTTGCAGTCCATCGCGAGTCGATAAAACTTATTTTCACTTCGCGGTCGGTGACAGCTCAGCACCGGTCGGGTCAAAGGAGATCTCATGATTGCACGGCGGACAGTCCTCGCAGGCGGCGCAGCCAGCGCCGCAGCCCTCGGCCTCGCGGCCTGCGGCTCCGACTCCTCGAAGGGCAGCGGCACCGACGGCAAGGGCAAGACCCTCACCCTCTGGATCATGGAGGGCACCAACCCCTCCACCGACGCCTACATCGCCGACCTCAAGAAGAAGTTCAAGGAGGCGACCCAGGCGGACCTCACGGTCGAAGTGCAGCCCTGGGACGGCGCCCACGACAAGTTCGTCAACGTCATGGGCGGGGACAGCGCCCCGGACGTCGCCGAAGTCGGCACCACCTGGACCCCCGAGTTCGCCGACGCCGGCGGCCTCGACCCCATCGGCGACGAACTCGAGGAGGCCGGGCTCAGCGGAAAGTACGTCAAGGCCCTCAAAGAGTCCGCCACGCTTGAGGGCGAGGTGTTCGGCGCCCCCTGGTACGCCGGTGTCCGCTCCATCCTCGCCAACAAGGACCTGCTCAGCGCAGCCGGTGTCGACAAGCAGCCCGGCAACTGGCAGGAGCTGCTCGACGCTGCCCAGGCCCTGAAGAAGAAGGACCCCTCCACCATCCCGTTCCCCATCTCCGGCGGCTCCCCGTTCGGCCTGCTGCCGTTCATCTGGGGCGCCGGCGGCGAGATCGCGAAGCAGTCCGGCGACACCTGGAAGGCCGCCATCGCCGACTCCCCCGCCGTGGAGGGCGTCACCTGGTACACGGACATCGCGCTGAAGCACAAGCTGTCCACCCCCGCCGCTTCCACCTGGAAGGAGACCGACGCCCTCGCCGCGTTCCAGAAGGGCGATGTGGGCATGTTCATCACGGGCTCCTGGGTGCCCGCCACCATCAAGGAGAAGTCGCCGGAGCTGTACGACAAGCTGATGGCGTTCACCATCCCCGCGAAGGACTCCGAGGTGGCCCCGAGCTTCCTCGGCGGCTCCCACCTGTGCCGCTTCACCGGCACGAAGGAGCCGGAGCTGGCGTTCGAGCTGATCAAGCTGATGACGACCGGCGAGTTCGCCGCGAACTGGGCGAAGCAGACCAACTTCTTCCCCGGTGAGCAGTCCGCCCTCGACGAGGTCGTCACGAGCGGTGATGACCTCACCGCCGTATTCGCCAAGCAGATGACCGAAGGCGGCAAGTCCGTGCCCGTCACCCCACTGTGGGGCCAGGTCGAAGGCAAGAAGACCATCCCGAACCTTCTGAACACCGTGCTGACCGGAGGGAAGGACGCGGCGACCGCATGCCAGGACGCCGCGAAGGAGATGGACCAGATCTTCGACGACTGACCCGTCGGCCCAGTCGTCCCGTACTCTCCCCCCCCTGCCCGATTCCGCTCGTCTCGAGGTTCCCGTTGAGCACTGCCCCCTCCACCGCCGCGCCGTCGGTGCGCCGCCCCAGCCGGGCCGCGCGCCTGCGGCGGGCCCTGCCGCCCTGGCTGCTGCTGGCGCCCGCCCTGATCACCCTCGGCGTGCTGCTGCTGTGGCCGATGATCCGCGTGGCGGACCTGTCCCTGCAGAAGTTCCGGCTGCGCCACCTCCTGCGCGGCGAACGCGAGTACATCGTTCTGGAGAACTACCAGAAGATCCTCACCGACGATCACCTGTGGCTGACGGTCCTGCCGAACACCATCGGCTTCGCCGCCGTGTGCGTCGCCGCCACCATGCTGGTGGGAACGGTGGTGGCTCTGTTCCTCAACACCCTGTCCACGCCGTGGCGCATCATCTGCACCACCGCGATCATGGTGGCGTGGGCGGTGCCGGCGCTGACCGGCACGTACATCTTCGTGTGGCTGTTCGATCCCCATTCCGGGTTCGTCGCCGGTGTGCTGGAGTGGCTCGGTCTGCTGGAGGCGGACACCGTCAACTGGTGGAACAACCGGTGGGCGTTCTACGGCATCGCCGCTCTCAACGTGGTCTACCACGGGTTCCCGTTCATCGCGGTGACGATCCTCGCCGGCCTGATGACGGTCCCGAAGGAGCTGTACGAAGCGGCCCGCGTGGACGGCGCCGGCGCGTGGCGGCGCTTCGCCTCCGTCACGGTGCCGACCATGCGGCCCATCTTCGCCGTGTGCCTCATCCTCTCCACCATCTGGGACTTCAAAGTGTTCACCCAGATCTACCTCATGCCCGGCGGTGACGGCTCGAACCGATCCGTCATGAACCTCGGCGTCTGGTCCTACACCGAAGCCGCCGGGCAGGGCCACTACGGCATGGGCGCCGCCATCGCCGTGCTCCTGACCGCCCTTCTGCTCGTCATCTCCGTGGTGTACCTGCGGACTCTTCTGAAGGAGGACGACCTGTGAGAGGCCCCTCCCCCGCACGCCGCATCCTCACCGGGTTCGGCATCGCCGTGGTGCTGATCTACGCCCTGTTCCCGTTCTACTGGATGCTCAGCACCGCCGTGGACCCCCATGCGGACGCCCGCGGCGCCGGCCTGCTGCCATCCGGGTTCACCCTCGACCACTTCCATCGGGTGCTGGTGGAAGCGGACTTCCTGCAGTACGTGAAGGTGAGCCTGCTGGTGGCGCTCGGCACCGTCGTCGCCTCCGGCGCCATCGCCCTGCTCGCGGCGGTGGCGGTGGCGCGCTTCCGGTTCCGGTTCCGCTCCGTGGTGCTCATCATGGTGCTGGTGGTGCAGATGGTGCCGCTCGAAGCGCTCGTGATCCCCCTCTTCCTGCAGGCGAAGTCGCTGAACATGCTGAACTCCCTGCTCGGGCTGGTGATCGTGTACCTGGCGTTCTCACTGCCGTTCGCGATCTGGAACCTGCGCGGCTTCGTCGCTGCTGTCCCCAAGGAGCTGGAGGAGGCGGCCTACGTGGACGGCGCGTCCTGGTGGCGCATGTTCCGCTCCGTCCTGCTGCCACTGGTGGCGCCCGGCCTGGTGGCGACCTCAGTGTTCAGCTTCATCACCGCGTGGAACGAGTTCATCTTCGCCCTGACGTTCATGACGGACTCCTCGAAGTACCCCGTCGGCGTGGGACTGCGGACCTTCTTCACCACCAACACCGCGGAATGGGGCGCTGTCATGGCGGCCTCCACGATCATCGCCCTGCCGGTGGTGGTCTTCTTCGTCCTCGTCCAGCGCAACCTGGCGTCCGGCCTCACCGCCGGAGCCGTGAAGGGGTGAGCCCGCCATGAGCCCACGCACCGATTGGGACCCTGATGTCCTCGGCGTCCTCCTCGCCCCGATGGAGGGCACTGAACTCAGCGACTTCATGCGCTCAGCCCTCGCCTCCGGCCTCGGCGGCATCACCCTGTTCGCCCCGAACACCCCGACCCTTGGCGCCACGCAGCGCCTGTGCGCGCAGATCCGGGACGCCGGAGCAGACCCCATCATCGCGATCGACGAGGAGGGCGGGCGCGTCACTCGCCTGTTCGGCCACGGTGACGGATTCGGCGGGCCTCCCGGCCGGCCGACGGATACCGCACCTCTGACCCAGGCGGAGACCAGCCGGCATGAGGGCCCGCTGCCCGCGGCTGCCGTCTTCGGCCGCGCCGACGATGAGGACCTCACCGCACGTGCCGGTGCCGCCCTCGGCGCCCTGCTGGCAGAGCTCGGCATCACCATGGACTTCGCGCCCGTCGCCGATGTCGCCACGAACCCGGAGAACCCGGTGATCGGGCACCGCGCGTTCTCCTCCGACCCGGCCGCTGCCCTGCGGCACGCCGCGGCGTTCACCCGCGGTCTGCACTCGGCTGGGGTCGCCGCCTGCGCGAAGCACTTCCCCGGCCACGGCGACGCCGACACCGATTCCCACCTGTCCATGCCGACCATCCGCCTGGACCGCGCCACGGTGCTGAGTGACCACGCCGAGCCGTTCTCTGCGCTCTGGACCGGGGAGATGGACGGCGCCGCCGCCGTCGACGCCGTCATGACCGGCCACCTGGAGGTCCCCGCCCTCGGCGACGGACCTGCCTCCCTCTCCCGCTGGTCCGCAGACCTCCTGGATGAGATCGGCTTCACCGGCGTCATCGTCACCGACGCGCTCGATATGGGGGCCGTCACCCACGCCGCCGGCTTCGGCGACGGCTGCATCCGGGCGCTGGAAGCGGGCGCGCACCTTCTGTGCCTGGGCTCCCCGCTGCAGGCCCGCGAACATGACCTGCTGACGGCGGCGCATGATGCGATCCTGGGCGCCGTCGGCTCCGGCCGCCTCACCCGCGAGCAGCTGCGGGACGCGCACCAACGCGCCGCGCGCTGCCAGCGTGCCCGCCGCGTCACAGCGCCCACCCGCCCCGCCTCGTCCGATCTGGAGCCCCTGGTGGCGCACCTGTGGCAGGTGGGTGATGAGGCACGTGCGGCCGGAGAATCGTCAGTCAGCGCGGCCGATGTCCCCACGGAGCAGCGCAACGAGCGCACCCGACACATCGACACGGTCAGCACCCCGGACGCGGTCGACCTCATCCTCGCCGAGGAGCAGACCTCGGTGGACGCCGTCCGTTCCCAGGCAGCGCAGATCGCCGAACTCGCCGAGATCTGTGTGGACACCATCGTCAGCGGCGGAACGGTGCACTACGTCGGCGCCGGCACGTCCGGGCGCCTCGCCGTGCTCGACGCCGCCGAACTGCTGCCCACATTCAACGCCGACTCCGACGTCTTCGCCGCCCACCTCGCCGGCGGACCCAGCGCGATGTTCCACGCCGTGGAGGGCGCTGAGGACTCCAGCGCCGCCGGCGCCGCCCTGATCGCCGAGCACTGCGGTGGATGCGACACCGTCATCGGACTCGCCGCCTCCGGCCGCACCCCGTTCGTGCGCGGCGCACTCGAAGCGGCCCGTGCCCGCCGCCTTCGCACCGGGCTGATCTCCGCGAACCCGTCGGCCCCGCTGGCGGGCCTCGCGAATGTGGCTGTGCTGCTGCCGACGGGCCCTGAGGCGATCGCCGGCTCCACCCGGATGAAGGCGGGAACGGCACAGAAGATGGCGCTGAACGCGCTCTCGACCGCCACCATGGTGCGGCTGGGAACCACCTACGAGAACCTCATGATCGACGTGCGCGCCACCAACGAGAAGCTGGTGGAGCGCACAGCCCGCATCCTCGCCACCGCCACCGGCATCGACGCCGACGGCGCCCGTGCCGCCCTTCGGGCCTGCGACGGGGAGCTGCGCACCGCCCTCGTCATCCTGCTCGCAGGCGAGGACCCGACGGATCCCGCCGTCCGCGAGTCCGCCCGCGCCGCCCGCGCCGCGGCACCGCCCGACCCGTCCCGTGACGGCGACCCCTCCGGGATCCGCACGGCCGCTGAGGAGCTGCGCCGTGCATGACCAGCACCGGCCGTCGGTGCTGCGACTGATCCGAGACGCCCGTCCCACACTGCCTCCGGCCGTGGACCGGGTGGCGCGACTGCTGCTGGCGGACCCGTCGGCTGCTGCCGCGATGACGATCTCGAAGGTGGCGCGCGAGGCCGGGTCGTCAGAGGCGAGCGCTGTCCGCCTCGCCCGCGAACTGCGCCTGTCCGGCTACCGGGAGCTGCGGTCGATGCTGCGCACCGAGATCGCGTTCAATGAGGGCCGCACCGCATCGTTCGCCGGCGATGCGCAGGCGCAGATGCTGGGGAATGATCTGTCCGCTTCGGACACGCTCGCCGAAACGGTCGCGAAGATCGCGTTCGCCGACGCCCGCGCCGTCCAGGACACGGCCGACCAGCTCGACCTGGACGCCCTGGGCCGGGCTGTCGACACTCTCGCCTCCGCGCAGCGGATCGTGACGTTCGGGGTGGGGGCGTCAGCGTTCGCGGCCCTGGACCTGCAGCAGAAGCTGGCGCGGATCGGCCGCAGCGCCGTCGCGTTCACCGACGTCCATCAGGGGCTGCCGGGCGTGGCGCTGCTCGACGGCGACGATGCCGCCGTGATCGTGTCCCATTCGGGGTTCACGACGGATGCGATCGATGTGCTCGCCGCGGCGAAGCGCGCCGGAGTGCGGACCGTGGGAGTGACGAACGCAGGCCGCTCTCCGCTGTCGGAGGGGGCCGGCGTCGTGCTGCTGACCGCGGCGCAGGAATCGGAGATGCGCTCCGGTGCGACCGCGTCCAGGATCGCTCAGCTGAGCGTGGTGGACATGCTGTTCATCGCGACGGCGCAGCGGGACATCGAATCGGCCCGCAGCGCCCTGTCACGGACGTACCTTGCGATCAGCCGGGGTAGAAGCGCTGGATGACCCCGATGCCGATGATGCTGCCCACCCAGATGAGGGCGACGATCACGGTGAGGATGTTGAGGTTGCGTTCGGCGACGCCGGACGAGCCGGCGCCCGCGGAGATGCCGCCCCCGAACATGTCGGACAGGCCGCCGCCGCGTCCCTTGTGCATGAGCACGAGCAGGATGAGCAGGATGCTGGTGATGGCCAGCACCACGAACAGGGCGATCTTCAGGGTGTCCATGGGCAGCGGGTGACTCTTTCCTCGACGTCGAACAGTCGCATCCAAGACTACGCCGCGCCCGGTGCTGTGTCATGCATCGGGCGCGGCGTGGTCTGCGGGTGAGGCGGGACTCTCAGGCGGCGTTGCCGGCGAGCGCGGCGAACTCGTCGGCCTTCAGGCTCGCGCCGCCCACGAGGGCGCCGTCGATGTCGTCCTTCGCCATGATGTCGGCGACGTTCGAGGACTTCACCGAACCGCCGTACAGGACGCGGACGCGGGAGGCCACGTCATCGCCGTGCAGGTCGCTGAGGAGGCCGCGGATCGCACCGCACACCTCCTGCGCATCCTCCGGGGTGGCGACCTCGCCGGTGCCGATCGCCCACACCGGTTCGTAGGCGATGACCGTGTCGGCGACCTGATCGCCGCTCAGGCCCTCGAGGCCGCCGCGCACCTGGTCGAGGGTGTGCTGCACGTGCGTGCCGGCCTGGCGGACCTCGAGGGGCTCGCCGACGCACAGGATCGGGGTGATGCCGGCGCCGAGGGCGGCCTTCACCTTGGCGTTCGTGATCGCTTCGTCCTCACCGTGGTACTGGCGGCGCTCGGAGTGGCCGATAGCGGCGAAGGTGACGTTCAGGGCCTTCAGCATGGCGGCGGACACCTCACCGGTGTAGGCGCCGGACTCGTGCTGGGAGATGTCCTGTGCGCCGAGACCGATCGACGACTTCGCGGCGTCCAGGACGGTCTGCACGGTGCGGATGTCCACGAACGGCGGCAGCACAGCGACGTCGACCGCGTCGAAGTCGTGGTCCGTGAGCGCGTCGTTCAGGTCCTCCACGAGGGCCTGCGCCTCGAGGTGGGTCTTGTTCATCTTCCAGTTGCCGGCGATGAGCGGGGTGCGGGTCATATCAGTTCTCCTCCAGAACGGCGATGCCGGGCAGCTGCTTGCCCTCGATCAGTTCGAGGGATGCGCCGCCGCCGGTCGAAATGTGGGAATAGCGGGATTCGTCGAAGCCGAGGTTGCGGATGGCGGATGCGGAGTCGCCGCCGCCGACCACGGTGTACGCGGGCGATTCGGCGAGGGCTTCAGCGACGGCCTTCGTGCCGGCCTGGAACAGGTCGAACTCGAACACGCCCATCGGGCCGTTCCAGAACACGGTGCCGGCGTCCTTGAGGGCGTCGCCGAACTGCTTCGCGGAGTCGGGACCGATGTCCAGGCCCTCCTGGTCCTCGGGCATGAAGTCGGAGCCGACGGTGGTGGCGGGGCCGTCGGGCCCGAACGCGGGGGCGACCACGTTGTCCACCGGCAGCAGGATCTCCACGCCGTTCTTCTGGGCGCGCTCCATGTAGCCCTTCACCGTGTCGACCTGCTCCTCCTCGAGCAGGGAGTTGCCGACCTCGTGGCCGAGCGCCTTCTGGAAGGTGTAGGACATGCCGCCGCCGATGATGATGGTGTCGGCGCGGTCCAGCAGGTTCTCGATGACGCCGAGCTTGTCGGACACCTTCGCGCCGCCGAGGATCACGACGAACGGGCGCTTCGGGTCGTCGGTGACGCGGCGCAGCGACTCCACTTCCTTCTGCACCAGCAGTCCCGCCGCTGCCGGCAGCAGCTGCGCAACGTCGTACACGGACGCCTGCTTGCGGTGGACGACGCCGAACCCGTCGGACACGAAGACGTCGGCGAGGTCGGCGAGGCGGCGGGCGAACTCCTGCCGCTCGGCCTCGTCCTTGCTGGTCTCGCCCGCGTTGAAGCGGACGTTCTCCAGCACGGCGACGTCGCCGTCACCGAGGGAGTCGACCACGGAGCGGGCGCTGTCGCCGACGGTGTCCTCAGCGAACGCGACGTCCGCACCGAGGAGTTCGGACAGGCGATCGACGACGGGCTTCAGGGTGAAGGCGGGGTCCGCTTCGCCCTTGGGCCGCCCGAGGTGGGCCACCAGAATGACGCGAGCGCCCTTGTCACGCAGGGCGGTGACGGTGGGCAGGCAGGCCCGGATGCGGCCGTCATCGGTGATGCGGTCGCCGTCCAGGGGAACGTTGAGGTCGGCGCGGACGAGGACGCGCTTGCCGGCGAGGTCGCCGAGGGAGTCGATGGTCTTCAGCACGAGTCTTCCTTGTGGTGGTGCGGGCGGTGAATGCAACGGCCCGTGCGCCCGATTCCTGTCGGAATGAGACGCACGGGCCGATTGTCAGTGGGGTCGGATCAGAGCTTGGCGCCGACGATCTCGACCAGGTCGACGAGGCGGTTGGAGAAGCCGGCCTCGTTGTCGTACCAGGTCACGACCTTGACCTGTTTGCCGATGACCTTCGTGCTGAGCGCATCGAAGATCGAGGAGTGCGGGTCGCCGACGATGTCGGAGGACACGATCGGATCCTCGGTGTAGTCGAGGACGCCCTTGAGGTCACCCTCCGCGGCCTTCTTGACCGCAGCGTTGATCTCCTCGACGGTGACCTCGCGCGAGGCCTCGAAGGTGAGGTCCACAACGGAGCCGGTCGGGACCGGGACGCGGACGGCGTAGCCGTCGAACTTGCCCTTGAGCTCCGGCAGGACGAGCGCCACAGCAGCGGCGGCGCCGGTCTTGGTCGGGATCATGTTGAGGGCGGCGGCGCGGGCACGGCGCAGGTCCTTGTGCGGGGCGTCCAGCAGGCGCTGATCCGAGGTGTAGGCGTGGATGGTGGTCATCAGGCCCTTTTCGATGCCGAACTCGTCGTTCAGCACCTTCGCCAGGGGTGCCAGGCAGTTGGTGGTGCAGGACGCGTTGGAGATGATGTGGTGGTTCTCCGGGTCGTAGTCCTTGTCGTTGACGCCGACCACGAAGGTGGCGTCCTCGCCCTTGGCGGGAGCGGACACGATGACCTTCTTCGCACCGGCCTCGATGTGTGCGCGGGCGTCCTCCGCCTTGGTGAACAGACCGGTGGACTCCAGCACGATGTCAGCACCGACCTCGGCCCACGGGATGTTCTTCGGGTCCTTCTCAGCGAACACCTTGAAGGTGTCGCCGTTGACGGTCATGGTGTCGTCGGTGTGGGAGACCTCGCCCTGGAAGCGCCCCATGACCGAGTCGTACTTGAAGAGATGGGCGAGCGTCGTGTTGTCCGTGAGGTCGTTGACACCGACGATGTCGACGTCAGCGCCGTGTGCGATGACTGCTCGCAGGAAGCCGCGTCCGATGCGTCCGAAGCCGTTGATTCCAACCTTGATGGTCACGTTTCCTCCTAGGTAGTCGCAGTGGTGCTGCGAAGAAGTGGAGTGGCACGCACGCCGTTGTACGCATTGACGTCCCAGATGAGGGATTGACCTCACCCTACCAAGTGTGACCTGCGCAGTTCTGCAGGAATCAACCCATGAGAAGGCCCGGTTCGGTCAGTGGCCCGTTCCGTTCAACATTTCAGGACTTAGGTGTGCATCCGTCGGCTCAACCCCCAGCTCAGCGGCCCTTCTGTCCGCCAGGGCGAGCAGCCGACGGATCCTTCCCGCAACCGCGTCCTTCGTCATCGGCGGGTCCGACAGCCGCCCGAGTTCCTCCAGGCTGGCCTGGCGGTGCTGCAGGCGCAGCGCGCCCGCGGCGAGGAGGTGGTCGGGAGCCTGGCCCTCCAGGATCTCCAGGGCCCGCTGCACGCGCGCGCTCGCTGCGACGGCGGCGCGGGCGGAGCGCCGCAGGTTTGCGTCGTCGAAGTTCGCGAGGCGGTTCGCGGCTGCGCGCTCCTCCCGGTGCACCCGCTTGCGGTCCCATTCCTTCACCACCTGTTCCGCCCCCATGGCGCGCAGCAGCTGGGAGATCGCTTCCCCGTCCCGCAGCACGACGCGATCGGCGCCGCGCACTTCGCGGGACTTCGCAGCCACCCCGAGCCGGCGGGCGGCGCCCACCATGGCGAGGGCGGCTTCGCTGCCGGGGCAGGCGAGTTCGAGGGCGGCGCCGCGTCCGGGTTCACTCAGCGCTCCCTGGGCGAGGAACGCACCGCGCCACGCGGCAGCCGCGTCGGCCCCCGAGCCGCCGACCACCGTGGGCGGCAGGCCCCGCACGGGCCGGCCGCGGGAGTCGAGGATGCCGGTCTGCTTGGCGAACACGGCCCCGTCACCGGCGAACCGCACCTGGTGGCGGGCGGAGCGCCGGATCCCGGAGGGCTGCACGATGGTGACGGTGGACGCCAAGCCGTACTGGTCGAAGACGAGGGCCTGCAGGCGGCGGGCCGTGCGCTCGGAGTCGAGGTCCGCTTCGATGACGACGCGGCCGCCCTCCATGTGGAGCCCGCCGGCGAACCGCAGCATGGCCGCGATCTCGGCCTTCTTCGCGCTGGAGCGGGTGACGGCGACACCGGCCAGTTCACGGCGGACATCGGGGGTCAGTGCCATCTCAGTCCTCCCTTACGTCGGCGATCACGCCGTCGAACACATCGCGGTAGGCGGCGGCGAGCCGCACGGGGTCATGCACCGGAATGCCCCGGCCCACGCTCACCTGGCGCAGGATCGAGGAGATGCCGTGCTGCTGGGCGAACTCCACCAGCTCCAGGGAGTCGTCCAGCATGGTCGGGTCGGCGACGATCGCATCGATGCCGAGGTCCGGTGCGGTGTCCATCAGCACCTGCAGGTGGTCGGTGCTGGTCATGCCTTCGGTCTCCGTGGGGTCGGAGGTGAGGTTCATGGTGATCAGCCGCTTCGCCTTCGAGGAGCGGATCGCCTCCACGATCTCGGGGATCAGCAGGTGCGGCAGCACGGAGGAGAACCAGGAGCCGGGGCCGAGGATGATCCAGTCGGCCTGCGCGATCGCCTCCAGCACTTCGGTGGGCACCTCGGGGGCCGACGGGATCAGGCGCAGCTCATCCACATGCCCTTCCAGGGACGCCACCTCGGCCTGGCCGCGCACCATGCGGCTGGTGCCGGAGCGGTCCGTCACCGTCGCTTCGATGTCCAGCGGTTCCAGAGCCATCGGCAGCACCCGGCCCCGCACCCCGAGGAGCGCGCCGACGTGGTCCAGCGCCTGGATGGGGTCGCCGAACATCTGCCAGAGGGCGGCGATCAGGAGGTTGCCGAGAGCGTGGCCGTTCAGTTCGCCGTCGGACTCGAAGCGGTGCTGGACGACGTCCCGCCACACGATCCCCCAGTCGGAGTCCTCGCACAGGGCGGACAGCGCCATGCGGAGGTCGCCTGGCGGCAGGATCGGCAGCTCCTTGCGGATGCGGCCGGAGGAGCCGCCGTTGTCGGCGACGGTGACGACAGCGGTGATGTCATGGGCGACGTGCCGCAGGGCCCGCAGGTTCGCGGCGAGGCCGTGGCCGCCGCCGAGGGCGACCACGCGGGTCTCCCCTTCGACCATGCGGCTGCGCGGCTTGGAGTGCTCGAGGATCAGGCTGGTCTGCCGGCGCTGGTTCTGGTGGGTCACTCGCGCCCCAGATCCCGGTGGCGGACCCGCACGGAATGGCCCAGTCGCCGCAGCTGCGCCGCGACCTCCTCGCTGACGGCGACGCTGCGGTGCTTCCCGCCGGTGCAGCCGATCGCAACGGTGGCGAACTGCTTGTTCTCCTCGCTGTATCCGCGCAGCACCGGCAGCAGGGCGTCCACGTACTTGTCGACGAACTCCCGCGCGTTCGGGGCGTTCAGCACGAAGTCGGACACCTCCTTGTCGACACCGCGCTTCTCCCGCAGCTCCGGCACCCAGTACGGGTTCGGCAGGAAGCGCACATCGGCCATGTGGTCCGCTTCGATGGGCACGCCGTACTTGAAGCCGAAGCTCAGCAGGTTCACGGTGACGGTGCGGTCCTCGTTCGTGCCGAACGTCTCCCGCATGCGGATCGCCAGCTGGTGCACGTTGAGGTTCGAGGTGTCGATGACCACGTCCGCCATGCGGCGCAGCGGCTCCAGCTGGTCCGCTTCGCGGCGCAGCCCTTCGATGACGCCCTCTTCGCCCTGCAGCGGGTGGGGCCGACGAACGGAGTCGAAGCGGCGCACCAGGACGTCCTCACTGGCGTCGAGGAAGACGAGGCGCACATCCAGCTCCTGCTTCTTCAGCTGCCGGATGATCTCCGGCAGCTCACCGAAGAACGGTCCCGAGCGGGGATCGGTGACGACCGCGAACCGGGTGTCGCGGCCGGAGGTGGACGCCTGCAGGTCATACAGGCGGCGGATCAGCTGCGGCGCGATGTTGTAGACGACGTACCAGCCGATGTCCTCCAGGGCATGGGCGGCGGTCTCACGGCCGGCGCCGGCGATGCCGGTGATGATGATGATCTCCGGTGCTTCGGCTTCCGGCGGGGACGCTGGCGTCGGGGTCACGGGCGCTCCTTCACGTGAGGGATGGATGTCCTGATGGTACCGGCTCCATCACTCGAGGATCTCACCGGTGGTCATGTTCACGGCCGGTCCGGGCTGATCCGCGGCGAGGGTCGCCATGATGGTCTGGGCGAGGGTGCGGCCGATCCCCTTCACCTGCGCCAGCTCGTCCTCCCCCGCCTTGCGGATGCGGTCCACAGTCACGAAGTGCTCCAGCAGCGCCCGCTTCCGCGCCGGGCCGAGCCCCGGCACGGCGTCCAGAGCGCTTTCCTGCACGGAGCGGCCCCGTTTGGAGCGGTGGTAGGAGATCGCGAACCGGTGGGCTTCGTCGCGAAGCCGCTGGATGAGGAACAGCGCTTCGGAGGTGCGCGGCAGGATGAGGGGATAGTCCTCGTCCGGCAGCCACAGCTCCTCGAGCCGCTTGGCGATGCCGACCAGTGCGATGTCGGTGATGCCGAGCTCATCGAACGCGCGCTGCGCGGCCGCGACCTGCGGCTGGCCGCCGTCGACCACGATCAGCTGCGGCGGGTACGCGAACCGCGCCTTCTCGCCGGTCTCGGGATCCGTCGGCAGCTCCCCGCTGGCCCTCTGCTCCTTCACCTTCAGGTGGTGCTTGAGCCGGCGGGTCATGACGTCGTGCATGGAGGCGGTGTCGTCGCGGGCGGCTTCACCGGTCACGGAGAAGCGGCGGTACTCGCTCTTGCGCGGCAGCCCGTCCTCGAACACCACCATGGAGCCGACCACATTGGTGCCCTGTGAATGGGAGATGTCGAAGCATTCGATGCGCAGCGGCGCATCCTGCATCTCCAGTGCCTCCCCCAGATCCTCCAGGGCCTTCGAGCGGGAGGTGAGATCACCGGAGCGCTTCAGCTTCCCGAGCCGCAGCGCCTCCACCGCGTTGGCGGTCACCGTCTCCAGCAGGTCCTTCTTCTCGCCCCGCACGGGGATGCGGATCGAGGTGGTGCGTCGGCCGGTCAGGTCGCGGATCGCATCGGGATCCGTCGGCTGGTGGCTGACGAGGATCTCCTGAGGCGCCCGCGTATCCGTCCCCTCATACAGGGCGGCCAGCGCCCGCTCCATGATGTCACCGGGGGTGGAGTCGTCCAGCAGTTCCGCCACCCAGCCGCGCTGACCTCGGATGCGGCCGCCGCGCACGTGGAACACCTGCACCGACACTTCCAGGTCGTCGAACGCGAGCGCCACCAGGTCCGCGTCGGTCGCCTCCGACAGCACCACCGAGTTCTTCGACATCACGGTGTCCAGCGCCTGAATGTCGTCGCGGAACCGCGCCGCCGATTCGTAGTCCATTTCGGCGGCGGCGTTCGCCATGCGGCGCTTCAGATCGGCGACCCACTTGCCGGTGTTGCCGTCCATGAAGTCGACGAACCCGTCGGCCAGCTGCCGGTGCCTCTCCTCGCTGACCCTCCCGATGCAGGGCGCGGAGCATTTGTCGATGAAGCCGAGCAGGCACGGCCTGCCCGACCGCTCAGCCCGCCGGTACACGCCCGCGGAGCAGGTGCGGATCGGGAACACCCGCAGCAGCAGGTCGAGGGTTTCGCGGATCGCCCACACGTGCGCGTACGGCCCGAACGACCGGTCGCTCTTCGAGCGCTCCCGGCGGGTGATCAGCGCCCGCGGCACCTTCTCCCCCATCGTCACCACGAGGAACGGGTAGGACTTGTCATCGCGGAACTTCACGTTGAACCGCGGCTCGAACTCCTTGATCCACGTGTACTCCAGCGTCAGCGCCTCCACATCGGAGGACACCACGGTCCACTGCACACTGGATGCCGTGGTCACCATCCGCTGGGTGCGGGGGTGCAGACCCGCCAGATCCTGGAAATAGGAGGAGAGGCGCTGGCGGAGGTTCTTCGCCTTGCCGACGTACACGACCCGGCCGTCCGGGTCGGAGAACCGGTACACCCCGGGATCCGTCGGGATCGACCCCCGGGCGGGACGGTAGCTCGACGGATCCGTCACGGAAGCATCTCCTTCAGGAACTGCCCCGTGAACGAATCCGGGTACTCGGCGACCTCCTCCGGTGTTCCTTCGGCGATGACCTGACCGCCGCCGCTGCCGCCCTCGGGGCCGAGGTCGATGAGGTGGTCGGCGCTCTTGATGACGTCGAGGTTGTGCTCGATGACGATGACCGTGTTGCCCTTGTCCACCAGGCCCTGCAGCACCTTCAGCAGCTTGTTGACGTCCTCGAAGTGCAGGCCCGTGGTCGGTTCGTCCAGCACGTAGATGCTGCGGCCGTTGGAGCGCTTGTGCAGCTCGGAGGCGAGCTTCACGCGCTGCGCTTCACCACCGGACAGGGTGGTGGCCGCCTGCCCGAGGCGGACGTAGCCGAGGCCGACGTCCACGAGGGTCTGCAGCTGGCGGCGGATCGCGGGGACGGCGTCGAAGAACTCGACGCCCTCCTCGATCGGCATGTTCAGCACCTCGGAGACGTTCTTGCCCTTGAAGTGGACTTCCAGGGTTTCGCGGTTGTAGCGGGCGCCCTTGCAGACTTCGCAGGTGACGTAGACGTCCGGCAGGAAGTTCATCTCGATCCTGATGGTGCCGTCACCGGAGCAGTTCTCGCAGCGGCCGCCCTTCACGTTGAACGAGAACCGGCCCGCCTTGTAGCCGCGCACCTTCGCCTCCTGGGTCTGCGCGAACAGGGTGCGGATGCGGTCCCACACGCCCGTGTACGTGGCGGGGTTGGAGCGGGGAGTGCGGCCGATCGGCGACTGGTCCACATGCACCACCTTGTCGAGGTGCTGCAGTCCCGTCACTCGGGTGTGCCGGCCGGGGACCACGCGTGCCCGGTTCAGGTGCTTGGCGAGCACCTTGTACAGGATGTCGTTGACGAGGGTGGACTTGCCGGACCCGGACACGCCGGTGACGGCGGTGAGAGTGCCGAGCGGGAACGACACGTCCATGCCCTTGAGGTTGTTCTCCCGCGGGTTGACCACGGTGAGCCGACGGGTCCGGTCGATGGGCCGGCGCACCGGCGGCACCGGGATCTCCCGCTTGCCGGCGAGGTACTGGCCGGTCAGCGACTCGGGGTTCCGCTTCATGGCGGCGAGGCTGCCGGAGTGGACGATGTGGCCGCCGTACTCGCCGGCGAGCGGTCCGATGTCGACGATCCAGTCGGCGGCCTTGAGGGTGTCCTCGTCGTGCTCCACGACGATCAGGGTGTTGCCGAGGTCCCGCAGCCGCGTCAGGGTCGCGATGAGGCGGTTGTTGTCCCGCTGGTGCAGACCGATCGAGGGTTCATCGAGCACGTACAGCACTCCGACGAGCCCGGATCCGATCTGGGTGGCGAGGCGGATGCGCTGCGCCTCGCCGCCGGAAAGGGTGCCGGCGCTGCGCGACAGGTTCAGATAGGTCAGACCGACGTCGATGAGGAAGCCGAGACGGGCGTGGACTTCGCGCAGGACTTCGTCGGCGATGGCGAGTTCGCGGTCGGTGAAGCTGAGCTCGTCGAGGAACGCCTTCGCCTCATCGATCGGCAGCTCGGACAGCTCCGCGATCGACTTCCCGCCGATCCGCACGGCGAGCACTTCGGGGCGCAGCCGCGCACCCTTGCAGACGGGGCAGGGCGAGGTGCGCATGAACTGTTCGTAGCGTTCGCGCGCCCAGTTCGATTCGGTGTCCTCGTGCCGACGGTGCAGGAAGTGCATCACGCCTTCGAAGCCGGTGGAGTAGCGGCGCTCGCGGCCGAACCGGTTCTTGTAGCGCACGTGCACGGAGAAGTTGTGCCCGTTCATCAGCGCGTCCTGCACCTCGGCAGGCAGGTCCCGGTACGGGGTGTCCATGGAGAACTTCATCTCCTCGGACAGGGCCGTCATGATCTGCTGATGGTGGTCGGCGGAACCAAGGGTCCACGGGGCGATCGCGCCGTCCTTGAGGGACAGGGCGTCGTCGGGGATGACGAGCTCGGGGTCCACCACGAGCCGGGAGCCGATGCCGTCGCATTCCGGGCAGGCGCCGTAGGGGGCGTTGAAGGAGAAGGACCGCGGTTCGATCTCTTCGAGTTCGAGCTTGTGCTCGTTGGGGCAGGAGCGGTGCTCGGAGAAGCGGCGGGTGCGGTCGGGGTCGTCCTCGGCACGGTCGACGAAGTCGACGATGAGGGTGCCGCCGGACAGGCGCAGCGCGGTTTCGACGGAGTCGGTGAGGCGGGTCCGGGCGTCGGGTTTGACGGCGAGGCGGTCCACCACCACGTCGATGGTGTGCTTCTTCGTCTTCGCGAGGCTGATCTCGCTGTTCAGGCGCATGGTGTCGCCGTCGATGCGGGCACGGGAGAAGCCCTGGGACTGCAGGGAGCTCAGCAGGTCCGCATGTTCGCCCTTGCGGCCCTTCACCACGGGTGCCAGCAGCTGGAAGCGAGTGCCGGATTCGAGGTCGAGCAGCGCGTCGACCATCTGTTCGGCGCTCTGCGATTCGATGGGGGCGTCGCAGACGGGGCAGTGCTGGGTGCCGATGCGGGCGAACAGCAGGCGCAGGTAGTCGTGGATCTCCGTGATCGTTCCGACGGTGGAGCGCGGGTTTCGGTTGGTGGACTTCTGGTCGATGGAGACGGCTGGTGAGAGGCCCTCGATGAAGTCGACGCGCGGCTTCTCCATCTGCCCGAGGAACTGGCGGGCGTAGGAGGAGAGGGATTCGACGTAGCGGCGCTGCCCTTCGGCGAAGATGGTGTCGAACGCCAGGGACGACTTGCCGGAGCCGGACAGGCCGGAGAACACCACCAGCTTGTTGCGGGGGATCTCGAGGTCGACGTTCTTCAGGTTGTGTTCGCGCGCTCCGCGAACGATCAGCTCTTCACTCACCGAGCCATCGTATCGCCCGGCAGCGTCGGCGATTCGGAGGTGTGATGCACCCCCGCTGGCTAGACTGCGCGGCATGATGAACACGGACTCCTCCCCCGCCCCTTTCGCGAACAACCACCAGTACACGGGCGATGTGACGGTCGGCGGCCCGAGTGATGTGCGTGAGCTGCGCACCCTGACGGTCCGCAAGGCCGCCGTCGGCGATATGGACAACAATGCTTATCTGCTGACCTGCCGGGTCTCGGGCGCGCAGCTGCTGATCGACGCGGCTGCCGATTTCCCGCGCCTGATGGAACTGGTGCGGGAGGGCTCCGCCACGGGCCGGCTCGACACGATCGTCACTACGCATGCGCATCATGATCATGTGGGAGCGCTGTCGGCGATGGTGGCGAGCACGGATGCGCGCACCGTGGCGGGCGCGGCCGACGCCCCGGACATCCCCACCCCGACGACGCAGACGGTGTCGCACGGCGACGTGATCCGCGTGGGTGTGAACGATCTGGAGGTGGTGGGGCTGCGGGGCCACACTCCGGGCTCGATCGCGCTGATCTTCCGCGGGGAGGGGGCCGACGGGGACCACGTCTTCACCGGTGATTCCCTGTTCCCGGGCGGTGTGGGCGCCACGCAGGGTGATGCTGCCCGCTTCGAGTCTCTGATCACGGATGTGGAGCAGCGCCTGTTCGGTGTGCTGGATGATTCGGCGCACGTCTACCCCGGTCACGGAGCAGACACGACGATCGGGACCGAGCGCCCGCACCTGGAGGAGTGGCGCGAACGCGGCTGGTGAGCAGCGCGCCGGACCAGCCGCCCAGGCCTAGCCGGTCCGGCATGGCCGGTCAGACACGTCTGTCAGGTCTGCCTGTCAGGCCGGTGGGAAGTCCGGCATGGGCAGATTGAGTGCTCCCATCAGCAGTTGCACTGCCGCATCGGGGTCCCGTGTGCGATGCTTCTCGGCTGCGCGACGTGCGGCGGTTCGAGCCGCCGCTGCACGGTCGGCAGCTTCCTTCTCTGCCGCGGTGCGGAAGTCATGGTGGTGGATGGTGGTTTCGTGCCCGCTGGTGGTGCGCCAGGTGATGCCGGCCCCGTCGGCGGTGGGTGTCGCGGCGCCCAGCCGTGCGCCCTTCGCGAGATTCGATGTGGCGTCGAGCGCGGCAGCGTTGTCGATGCTGGTGTCGCCACCGGCGGCGACGGGGCGGACGTGGTCGATGTGGCGGGGCGTGCCGTTGCAGTACGGTGCCTGGCAGATGCCGCCGGAGCGCAGCGTCACGAACTCCGCCATCGCTCCGGTGAATCGTCGGCGCTGCGAGTCCATCTGGATCAGCTGCCCGGTGGTGGGGTGGGTGAACAGCCGACGGATCCACATGTGCTGATGGTTGTCGCGGATCATGTCGGTGACGTCCTCGAGCGGTGCGGTGCCGTATCCGTGGATCGTGACCGGTCCGCCGCGCAGCGGTTCCAGCAGCTGGCGCTCCGTCATCACGATGTTCAGGGTGACGCTGCCGGCTTCGGGCTGCGCATCCCCGGTGAGCAGGCGAATGAGGGCGTCAGCGCGCGCCTGGGAATCGGACAGGGCGGTGGGCTCTTCGGGGAGGAGGCGCCCATATTCACCGAACCGCGGCGCCGGGCGCCCCTCCGGGCCGAAGCGGATCGTGTCCGCCGCTGCCCGCAGGGCCGTGTAGGCGCGGTGCGCCTCCAGGCGGGGCAGGTAGGCGCGCATCACGGCCATGCCGTCCTCGCAGTCGTGGAGGGTGACGGTGCGGCCCCGGCGCGCCGCCGTGGTGCGACGCTTCTCAATCGTGGGGTCGAGTTCGGCGAGGCGGCGCTGCGCTTCGCGCTTCCAATAGCGGGTGCCCGCCGACCGGTGGAACGGGATCTGACCCGCGAGGATCCGGTCCAGCTCCATCTGGGTGGCGCGGTCCGGGGCGTGGGTCGCTTCGAGGGCGATCGCCTCGGCGGCTTCGAATTCGACGTCGCCGCGGCACACCGAGCGGCGGATCGTCGGCATCGCTGATGACATGATCGCCTGCGCCGTGACGAACCGTCGGGCCTTGTGCGGTGACTGGCGGCTGAGGATCGCGACCTCGGACAGTGCGTGACGCTCCGCTGTGATGCGACGCTTGCGATAGGAGGAGTCGGACTCGTCCTGTTCCCGGACCACGTGGGTGAGCTCCGCTTGGACCGCCTGCACGGCGAGGCTCCCCAGCATCATGGCGACGGAATCCCTCGTGCGCGCGACCGTGTCGAGTGCCTCGGCGTAGTCGGTGGCGTCGATAGTGGCTTGGGCGGAGTCGAGGGCGGCGGTGAGCTGAAGCATCCGCTGCTGCATGGCGGCGGCTTCAGCTCGGATCGTTTCGAGCAGGCCCGCGCCGTTGTCAGCGTTCAGGGTGTCTGCATGCGCATCAATCGCATCGCCCATGATCGGTGCCTCCTCTCCCAGTATCGGTCGGCTGAACGGGTGTCACAGCCGTCTGTCCTCTGCCGCCGTCGTCTGTCTCCGACGCTACAGAGGGGGTACGACATTTAAAGTCGGCCCTTCCGGTACCCCGCACACGGCGGTGATCGGTGAGGAGGATGGCTGGCGGGAGAAAAGTTGTCCACAATCCTGGCGGCACCCGGTCATGACGGGCCGATCGCTGCTTGGCTGAAAGGGCCACATCACCGTCGATCAGCGAACGAGACACCGATGTCACCCCGAACGATCAGCCCCGCCCAGCGCCGCACACGCCCCGCGACTCATCGACGGCCCCGGCGGCGCTGCCGCCCCATCACCACGACGGCCGCCGCGATCGCCATCGCTGTCGGCGCCACAGGATGCGTGATGATTCCGCAGCTGATTCCGCCCGACCCGAAGGACTGCACCGGGATGGATCAGAACACCGGTGAAAGAGCGTTCGCGACGCTCGAATGCTCCATCGATGCCCGCTTCTGCGCCATGGCCACAGAGGACCTGTCAGCCTTCGACAGCATCGTGGCCCCACCCGGTGCAGCGGGTGCATGACGACCCGCCAGGACAGCGTCAGCAACCTGGAGCCGGGCTACTACTTCTCAGCCCTCCCCCGAGTACACCGCCCTCGAGGGCTCCGTGGTCCCGCTGGCTCCGCAGTCCATCGTCGCCGGACTCGAATGGGCCGGCGACCACTGGGTCATCGTGGACCTCGCCCAGGACGCCGTGTCCGACTGATCCCCGGGCCCCGTCGGAGCGCGCCCGGTCAGTCCTCCTCGGGCTGCGAGGACACCGGGGTGATGGATGCTGAGTCGATCTGTGCGGCCATCAGCATGAACCGCGCCTGGGTCTGGGTCGCGCCCTCCGGCACCTCCAGCTTCTCCACGTTCAGAGCGTGCACCGTGTGGATGTAGCGGTGGGTGCGGCCGGCCGGCGGGGCTGCACCGCCGTAGCCCTTGTAGCCGTAATCGTTCTCCCATTCGCGCGCCGGGGACTCGAGGGCACCTCCCTTCTCGATGTCCGTGACGGACGTGGGGATGTCGAACGCGACCCAGTGCCAGAAGCCGGAGCCCGTCGGCGCGTCCGGGTCGTACACGGTGAGGGCGTAGGACTTCGTGCCGTCCGGGGCGCCGCTCCATGCGAGGTCGGGGATGGTGTTCTCGCCGCCGCTGGAGGGTTCGGCGAACTCCAGGGGGATCGCTTCGCCGTCGGTGAGTGCCTGCGATGTCAGCTGCATGAGTGCTCTTCCTTTCCTGTCGCTCCGGTCAGCCTTCGAACTGCCGCAGCTCCTTCTTCAGTTCGGACACTTCGTCGCGGATGCGGGCGGCTTCCTCGAACTGGAGCGCCTCCGCTGCCGCGTGCATCGAGGTGGTCATCTCCGTGATCATGTCCTTCAGCGTCGCCACCGGGTCATCGCCCAGGTCCAGCGAGCGGTTGTTGAGCACGGAGTCGCCGCGGCCGTGGCGGCTCGCCACCCTCTCCTTCCCGGCGCGGTAGTCGGTGGCCAGGAGGGTTTCGGTGTCGACGTCCTCGCGGGCGAGCATGTCGGTGACGTCCGCGATCTTCTTCCGCAGCGGCCGCGGGTCGATGCCGTTCTCCTTGTTGAACGCGATCTGCTTCTCGCGGCGGCGCGTGGTCTCGTCGATCGCTTCGCGCATCGACTCGGTGATCGTGTCCGCGTACATGTGCACCTGTCCGGAGACGTTGCGGGCGGCGCGGCCGATCGTCTGGATCAGGGAGGTGCGCGAACGCAGGAATCCCTCCTTGTCGGCGTCGAGGATCGCCACGAGGGACACTTCGGGGAGGTCCAGACCCTCACGCAGCAGGTTGATGCCCACGAGGACGTCGAACTCACCCATGCGCAGGGACCGCAGCAGCTCCACGCGGCGCAGCGTGTCCACATCGGAGTGGAGGTATTGGACCCGCACCCCGTTCTCCAGGAGGTAGTCGGTGAGGTCCTCCGCCATCCGCTTCGTCAGCGTGGTGACGAGGATGCGCTCGTCCTTCTCCACGCGCTTCTCGATCTCTGCGCGCAGGTCGTCGATCTGCCCCTTGACCGGTTTCACGATCACTTCGGGGTCCACGAGACCGGTGGGGCGGATGATCTGCTCCACGTACCCGTTCGCCCGCTCCAGCTCATACTGCGCCGGGGTCGCCGAGAGGTACACGGTCTGTCCGGTCCGCTTGATGAACTCCTCGAACTTCAGGGGCCGGTTGTCGAGGGCCGACGGGAGCCGGAACCCGTAGTCCACGAGCGTCCGCTTGCGGGAACGGTCCCCCTCGTACATGGCGCCGATCTGCGGGACGGTCACGTGCGACTCGTCGATGATCAGCAGGAAGTCCTCCGGGAAGTAGTCCATGAGGGTGTTCGGCGGGGTGCCGGGTCCGCGCCCGTCGAAGTGGCGGGAGTAGTTCTCCACACCGTTGGTGGAGCCGGTCTGGCGGAGCATTTCGATGTCGTGGGTGGTGCGCATCCGCAGCCGCTGCGCCTCCAGGAGCTTGTTCTGCCCTTCGAGCTCCTCGAGCCGCCAGGCGAGCTCCTTCTCGATGTCGCCGATGGCGCGCTGGAGTCGCTCGGGGCCCGCCACGTAGTGGGAGGCGGGGAAGATGTGGACCTGCTCCTCCTCGCGGATCACCTCACCGGTGACGGGGTGGAGGGTGTACAGGGCGTCGATCTCGTCGCCGAAGAACTCGATGCGCAGGGCGAGCTCCTCGTACATCGGGATGATCTCGACCGTGTCGCCCCGCACCCGGAAGGTGCCGCGGACGAAGGAGACGTCGTTGCGGTCGTACTGCATGTCCACGAACCGGCGCAGCAGGTCGTCGCGGTCCAGTTCCTCGCCGACGGACAGGCGCACCATCCGGTCCACGTACTCCTGCGGGGTGCCGAGGCCGTAGATGCAGGACACGGACGACACCACGACCACGTCGCGACGGGTGAGCAGGGAGTTCGTGGCGGAGTGGCGCAGCCGCTCCACCTCCGCGTTGATCGAGGAGTCCTTCTCGATGTACGTGTCCGACTGCGGGACGTACGCCTCCGGCTGGTAGTAGTCGTAGTAGGAGACGAAGTATTCGACCGCGTTGTTCGGCAGCAGTTCTCGGAACTCACTGGCGAGCTGCGCGGCCAGGGTCTTGTTGTGCGCCATCACCAGGGTGGGGCGCTGCACCTTCTCAATCAGCCACGCCGCGGTCGCGGACTTGCCGGTGCCGGTCGCGCCGAGCAGGACCACGTCCTGTTCGCCGTCGTTGATGCGGCGCGCCAGTTCGTCGATCGCCTTCGGCTGGTCACCGGCGGGTTCGTACTCGCTGACGACCTCGAAGGGGTGCCGGGCTCGGACCAGATCAGTGACGGGACGCATGCGGCCACACTAGTGGGGATCACTGGGAGCGAGCATCCGTCGGACCTCCCCCACCGCAGCGTCCGCGGCGGCGGCGAGGTCCTCACGGGTGCCGGTGTTGTCGATGAGGATGTGGCAGCGGCGGCGGCGCTGATCATCGGTGGTCTGCGCGGCGATGACGCGCTCCACCCACTCGCGGGTCTTGTTCGAGCGCTGCATGACCCGACGGATGCGCTCCTCGACGGGGGCGAGGACACCGATGATGACGGCGAAGTCGGCGTCGTGCCCCTTCTCCAGCAGCAGCGGCGAGTCGTGCACGATGAACTCCTCCCCCGCCGCCGCGGCCGCCTCATCGAGGGCGCTGACCTGTTCGGCGACGCGGGTGAGGACGATGCGTTCGAGGTCGGCGCGGGCGGCGGCGTCGGAGAATACGAGGTCGCCGAGCTTCGCCCGGTCCGCAGTGCCGGCCCTGTTGAGGTACTCGGCGCCGAAGCGGGCGACCATATCATCGACGCCTTCGCCGGGCTGGTCGAGGACGGCGCGGGACAGCTCATCGAGGTCGATGACCGTGATGCCGGTCTCGCGGAACCGGTCCGCCACGGTCGTCTTTCCGGAACCGATCCCGCCGGTCAGACCGACGCGCTGAAGGTGGTGACGCATAGACGTAGGCTACTGATATGCCCAGCTCTGCCGCGACCCCCGAGACGTTCCTGCTGACGAACGACATGATGCGCGCGATGGACCTCATCGGCGTGTTCGTGATGGGGATCGTCGGCGGTGCGCTCGCCCGGCGCCTCCAGTTCGACGCGGTCGGCTTCGCATTCATCGGCATCGTGTCCGGTCTCGGCGGCGGCATCATCCGCGACCTCATCCTCGCCCAGGGCGTGCCGGCCGCCTTCTCCACCCCGTGGTACCTCGCGGCGAGCCTCGCCGGCGTCCTCATCGCGTTCCTCATCTCCGTGGACGCCAGGATCTGGAGGCACTCCACCACGGTGCTGGACGCGGTCGCTCTCGGCGTGTGGGCCGCGATCGGGTGCGCGAAGTCGCTCGGGGCGGGCCTGTCACCGCTGCCGTCGATCCTGCTGGGGCTCACGACGGCGGTGGGCGGCGGTGTGATCCGCGACGTCATGGTGGGCCGTATCCCCGGGATCTTCACCGGCGGCCCTCTGTATGCGACGGCCGCACTGCTGACCGCGGTCCTCACCTGGGGTGTGGATGCCCTCAACCTGCCGAGCTGGATCGTGGTGCTGGCGGCGCTCGCGGGCACGGCGGTGGCGATCCTGGCGCAGTGGCGCCGCTGGTCCCTGCCGACGGCCCCCGATCTCGCCGTGACCCTGTCACCGGTGCAGATGCGGGCGTTCGTGCGGCGGGTGCGGCGCGAGGAGCGGCAGCGGGTGGCGGCGGAGACCGGGCAGATCCCGGTGCTGGACCCGCAGGACCTCGTGCACGACTCCTTCTTCAACGTGGAGGGAACACCTGAGGAGCCGGACTCCAGGGCGGCTGCGCCGCCGTTCCAGATCCATTTCCCGTCACTGCGGCGCGAGCACGATCATGACGGCGCGATGCACGTCGATGATGATGACGACGATGAGGCGCCGTTCGAGTCAGGCCCGCAGCACCACCGCGGCCGCTGAGCCCGGCAGCTCACCGCTGAGCGGGAGGGCGGCGCGGACCTGGTCGATCGGGATCTGCCCGGGGGCGCTGGCGCGGCCGACGGCGGCGAACGTGGCGGCGGATGCGAACGCCTGCGGAGCGATCCGGGTGACGGCGCCGAGCGGACCCATCGACATGGCGATCACCGGTTTCCGGCTCGGGGCGGGCTGCGCGGACTGATACGACTCAACGGCCTGCATAAGGGTGAGGACGTCGGCGCGGCTGGTCGGCATCACGGCGATCTTCAGCGTGCGGCAGCCGGCGGCGTGGAGAGCGTCGAGAAGGGCGTGGATCTCGGGGGCCGACGGGGTCCGCCGAAAGTCGTGACTGGAGCCGATGACCGCGGCGCCGGTCTGTGCGATGCCGGTGACGAGGTCACGGGCAGAGGCGGGATCGAGCCGGGCGGCCTCCACGTCGATCGCGTCGATGCCGGAGCGAGCGGCGAGGTCGAGCAGCAAATCGGCGTAGGCGTCGTCGCCGAGGGCGATGCCGTCGCCTTCGGCGACGGTGCGAACCGCAGCGAGCAGCGGGACCCGTCGGGCCTGCAACGTCCGGCCGGGGTGCGATGCTGCGCCTGCCTGTGCCGCCGGGTCGGCGTGCGCGGCGAGAGCGCGGGAGATCGCGTCCGCAGCCTCCGCCCGCACCGCTGGGTCGAGCGCGGCCTCTCCGAGCGCATCGACGCGCCATTCGATGACGTCGGCCCCCGCCGCGACGGCTGCGCTGGCCTGGTCCGCGGCAGCGGCCGCAGCGGCGGCTGCGGTGGGGCCGGCGGGCATGATCGGGACGATCACCTGCGGCAGCATCAGGGCTGCGCCTCGTCGGTGACGGCGGCGTACGCGGCGAGCAGCAGCTGCGGGTCCGGGCCTTCGAGGCGGCCCGGGGAGGCGAGGGCGTCCAGCACCACGAAGCGGAGCATGCTGCCGCGGGTCTTCTTGTCGCGCTTCATCGCATCGGCCAGGCGGGGCCACTGGCGGCCCCGGTACGCGACCGGCAGGCCGAGCGAGGTGAGGATGGACCGGTGGCGGTCGAGCAGGGCTTCGTCCATGCGGCCGGCGAGGTGGGCGAGTTCGGCGGCGAACACCATGCCGATGGCGACGGCGGCGCCGTGGCGCCACTGGTAGCGCTCATTGTGTTCGATCGCGTGGCCGAACGTGTGGCCGTAGTTGAGGATCTCCCGCTCCCCTACCTCGCGCAGGTCGCTGCTGACCACGTCGGCCTTCACGCGGATGGCACGGGCGACGATGTCGGCGAACGGCTCGGAGGTGACGTCCAGGGCAGCGGCGGGGTCGTCCTCGATAATGTCCAGGATCTGCGGGTCGCGGATGAACCCGCATTTGACGACCTCGGCGAGGCCGGCGGCGACGTCGTTCGGCGGGAGGGTGCGCAGCGTGTCGAGGTCGGCGAACACGGCGCGGGGCGTGTGGAACGCGCCCACGAGGTTCTTGCCCTCCGCCGTGTTGATGCCGGTCTTGCCGCCGACTGCGGCGTCCACCATGCCGAGGACAGTGGTGGGCAGCTGGATGATGTCGATGCCGCGCAGCCAGGTGGCGGCGGCGAACCCGGCGAGGTCGGTGACGGCGCCGCCGCCGAAGCCGATGACGATGTCGGTGCGGGTGAGGTCGGCCTGGCCGAGGGCCTGCCAGAGGAACCCGGCGACCTGCGCGGTCTTCGCCTCTTCGCCATCGGGCACTTCGGCGAGGTACGCCTCGCGCCCGGTGTCGGCGATGGCGCCGCGGAGCTCATCGGCGAGGACGCGGGTGGACGGCTGGTGGATGATCATGACGCGTTCGCACCGGTCCGGGAGGGCGGCGGGAACGCGCGGCAGGATGGAGCGGCCCACGTGGACGTCGTAGGCCGCCTGGCCGGAGCCGACGGGAATCGTGGTAGTCATGGCTGCTCCTTCGTGCCGGTGATGTCGGCGATGGTGCGGGCGATCTGGTCCGGGGTGCGCCCGGTGGTGTCAACGGTGTGGGTTGCGCAGGCGGCGAACAGGGGTGCGCGTGAGGCGGTGCGCTCCCGCCACGCGGCCAGGGGGTCGGGCCCGCCTGCCAGCAGGGGACGCCCCTCCCCCGTGCCGATGCGGGGACCGACGGCGTCCTCGTCGACGTCGAGCAGGATCACCGTGTGGCCGGTCAGGGCCTCGCGGGTGGCGCCGGTGGTGACGGCTCCCCCACCGAGGGCGAGCACCCCCCGGTGGTCTGTGAGGAGCCGCGCGATGACGCGCTGCTCGACAGTGCGGAAACCGGTCTCGCCGTCCTGCTCGAAGATGACCGGGATGGTGCGCCCGTCGGCCTCCACAATGGCGGCGTCCGAATCCGCGAAGGGCACGCCGAGGAGCCGGGCGAGGGCGCGGCCCACGGTCGTCTTCCCGGAGCCCATCGGCCCGATCAGAACAGCGACCGGTCCTCTGCTCGGGCCGGGGGCGGTGGTGCGGGACGTGTCGGTCATGCCTCGCGCGGGCAGAGGGCGTCGGCCTGCAGCGCGGCGGTGGCCTCGAGGTGGCGGCGGATCTCTGCGACGCTGTCGCCGCCGGCCTTCTCCAGCAGCGCATCAGCGAGGGTGATCGCCACCATCGCTTCGGCGATGACGGCGGCGGGAGCGACCGCGGCGACATCGGACCGCTGGTGGTTCGCGGTGGACTCCTCACCGGTGGCGACATCGATGGTGCGCAGGGCGCGGGGCACGGTCGAGATCGGCTTCAGGGCGCCGCGCACGGCGATGACCTGGCCGTTGGAGATGCCGCCTTCGAGACCGCCGGCGCGGTTCGTGGCGCGGCTGGTGGCGGCGGGGCCGTCACCGCCGGTGAGGATCTCATCGTGGGCGGCGGAGCCGCGGCGGGCGGCAGTGGCGAATCCGTCGCCGATCTCCACGCCCTTGAACGCCTGGATGGACATGATCGCCTGGGCGAGGCGGCCGTCGAGGCGGCGGTCCCACTGGGTGTGGGAGCCGAGGCCGACGGGGACGCCGTAGGCGAGGACCTCCACAACACCGCCGAGGGTGTCGCCGTCCTTCTTCGCGGCGTCGATCTCCGCGACCATGCGGGCGGAGGCTTCGGGGTCGAGGCAGCGGACGGGATCGTCGTTGAGGCGCTGCTCGTCATCCGGGGTGGGAACGGGTGCGTCCGCGGCGATGGCGGCGGTGCCGACAGAGCGGACATGGGAGACCAGGCGGATGCCGGCCGCCTGTTCCAGGAGGGCGGCGCAGAATGCGCCGATGGCGACGCGGGCGGCGGTTTCGCGGGCCGATGCGCGCTCCAGAACGGGACGGGCCTCCTCGAACCCGTACTTCGCCATGCCGGCGAGGTCGGCGTGACCCGGGCGGGGGCGGGTGAGGGCGCGGTTGCGGGCGATTTCGCGTTCGTCGCCGGTGCCGGCGTCGATGAGGAGGTCGGCCGGGTCAACGGGGTCGGGGCTCATCACCTTCTCCCATTTCGGCCATTCGCTGTTGCCGATCTCCATGGCGATCGGCGAGCCGAGGGTGGTGCCGTGGCGGACACCGCCGAGGATGCGCAGGGCGTCCTGTTCGAACTTCTGGCGGGAGCCGCGGCCGTAGCCGAGGCGGCGACGCGAGAGGTGGCGGCGGACATCATCGGAGGTGATGGTGACGCCGGCGGGGAAGCCGTCGATCAGGGCGGTCAGCGAGGGTCCGTGGGATTCGCCAGCGGTGAGCCAGGTGAGCACTGGGCTCCTTCGGTCAGGCCGACGGGGGTCGGCGGTGGTGGATGCGGGACGGTGGGGTCCGCGGTGCGCTCCATGGTACTCGGCGCCGGGACGCGGACGGCGCCGCCCCCACAGTGTGGGAACGGCGCCGTGCCGGTTCAGCGTGTGATCAGGTGATCAGTTGCCGGTGAGCTTCTCGCGGAGGGCTGCCAGTGCTTCGTCCGATGCGAGGGTGCCCTCGTCGGTCGGTGCGGACTGGTAGGAGGCCGGTGCCTCGCCCACAGCGGCGGTGGCGGCGGCGTCAGCATCGGCCTTGAGAGCCTCGGCGACCTGCGCCTTGTGCTGGGTCCAGCGCTCGTAGGCGCGAGCGTAGTCGGCCTCCCAGGCCTGACGCTGCTCGTCGTAGCCCTCGAGCCACTCGTTGGTCTCCGGGTCGAAGCCCTCGGGGTACTTGTACTCGCCGTTCTCGTCGTACTCGGCGGCCATGCCGTACAGAGCCGGATCGAAGGTCGAGTCGTCGCCCTCCGGGTCCACGCCCTCGTTGGCCTGCTTCAGCGACAGGGAGATGCGGCGACGCTCCAGGTCGATGTCGATGACCTTGACGAAGACCTCCTGGTCCACGGTCACGACCTGCTCCGGCAGATCCACGTGGCGCTGCGCGAGCTCGGAGATGTGCACGAGGCCCTCGATGCCGTCCTCAACGCGGACGAACGCACCGAACGGAACGAGCTTGGTGACCTTGCCCGGCACGACCTGGCCGATGGCGTGGGTGCGGGCGAATGCCTGCCACGGGTCCTCCTGGGTCGCCTTCAGCGACAGGGAGACGCGCTCGCGGTCCATCTCGACGGAGAGGACCTCGACGGTGACCGGCTGACCGACCTCGACGACCTCGGACGGGTGGTCGATGTGCTTCCAGGACAGCTCGGAGACGTGGACGAGGCCGTCCACACCGCCGAGGTCCACGAAGGCACCGAAGTTGACGATGGAGGACACGTGGCCGTCGCGGACCTGGCCCTTCTGCAGGGTCTGCAGGAAGTCGCTGCGGACCGACGCCTGGGTCTCCTCCAGGTAGGCGCGACGGGACAGGACCACGTTGTTGCGGTTCTTGTCCAGCTCGATGATCTTCGCTTCGAGCTCCTGGCCGATGTACGGCTGGAGGTCGCGCACGCGGCGCATCTCCACGAGGGAGGCGGGGAGGAAGCCGCGCAGACCGATGTCCACGATGAGGCCGCCCTTGACCACCTCGATGACGGTGCCGGTGACGACGCCCTCGTTCTCCTTGATCTCCTCGATCGAGCCCCAGGCGCGCTCGTACTGTGCGCGCTTCTTGGACAGGATCAGGCGACCTTCCTTGTCCTCCTTCTGGAGGACCAGGGCCTCGACCTCGTCGCCGACCTCGACGACCTCGTCCGGATCCACATCGTGCTTGATGGAGAGCTCACGGGAGGGGATGACACCCTCGGTCTTGTAGCCGATGTCAAGCAGGACCTCGTCCCGGTCTACCTTGACGACGGTGCCCTCGACGATGTCGCCATCGTTGAAGTACTTGATGGTTTCATCGATCGCTGCGAGCAGCTCTTCTTCGCTGCCGATGTCGTTGATAGCGACCTGAGGTGCATTGCTGGTGGTGGTCATGTAGGTAGGAACTCCGTCGGGACAAAAGTCGTAGGGATACTTGCTTGCGATGCCCGCTGCCGCCCTTCGAGCAGGCGGGAAAGCAGACAGGCTCCAGCCTAACCTTCCGAACAGGCCCCAGCCAACCCTTTTCGGTTAATTGTCGGCGAATTGTGAGTGCCCTGACCTGCGACCGCGGAGCAGGGCGGCGCTGCGGCCGCCTCGGGCGTCAGTGCGCGGCCTCCAGCCAGGTGCGACCCGTGCCCACCGACACATCCAGCGGCACCGAGAGCTCGTACGCGCCCTCCATGCCGTCCTTCACCACCTGCATGACCTGCTCCTCCTCGCCCTCGGCGACATCCAGGACCAGCTCGTCATGCACCTGCAGCAGCAGACGGCTGCGCAGGTCCGCCTGCTCGAGGCCCTCACGGACCCGCAGCATGGCGAGTTTGATGATGTCCGCGGCACTGCCTTGGATCGGGGAGTTCAGCGCCACCCGCTCCGCGTTGTCGCGGGCCTGGCGGCGGTCACTGGTGAGGTCCGGCAGGTAGCGGCGGCGGCCGAGGATCGTCTCGGTGTAGCCGCGCTCGCGCGCCTCCTCCACGGATTCGCGCAGGTAGTCGCGGACCCCGCCGAAGCGTTCGAAGTACTGGTCGCGCAGCGCCGTCGCCTCCGACTGCGGGATGCCGAGCTGGCGGCCCAGACCGAACGCGGACAGGCCGTACGCGAGGCCGTAGGACACTGCCTTCGTCTTCGACCGCATGGCGGTGTCGACCTCGTCGGCCTCCACTCCGAACACCTGGGAGGCGACGAAGCTGTGCAGGTCCTCGCCCGAACGGAACGCCGAGATGAGCCCCTCGTCCTCGGAGAGGTGCGCCATGATCCGCATCTCGATCTGCGAATAGTCCGCGGTCATGAGGCTCGCGAATCCGTCGGACGCGCGGAACGCGGAGCGGATCTGCCGGCCCGCTTCGGAGCGCGCCGGAATGTTCTGCAGGTTCGGTGCGGACGAGGCGAGGCGGCCCGTCGCGGCGGCGTTCTGCGAGAAGGTGGTGTGGATGCGGCCCTCCGGCGTCACGGCCTTCCGCAGCGTTTCGATGATCTGGCGCAGCTTCGTGACGTCGCGGTGCTTCAGCAGCGCCTCCAGGAACGGATGCTGGGTCTGCGCGAACAGAGTGTTCAGCGACTCCGCATCGGTGGAGTAGCCGGTCTTCGTCTTCCGGGTGGGCGGCATGTTGAGGCGGTCGAACAGGACGCTCTGCAGCTGCTTCGGGGAGCCGAGGTTGATCTGCTCGCCACCGATGTGGCTGAACGCCTCCTCCGCCACCTGCGCCTGCTGACGCTCATGCTCAGCATCCAGCTCATCAAGCTTCTCGCGGTCCACGGCGATGCCGACGGATTCCATCTCCCGCAGGATCACCGCCAGCGGCAGCTCCAGGTCCCGCAGCAGACCGAGCGCGCCGCGCTCCTCCAGTTCGGCGCGCAGCATCGGCACCATGCGGCGGACCGCGGAGGCGCGCCGCACCAGCGCCTGCGAATCCACACCGTCGAGGTCCAGCGACTGCTGCGCGCCCGAGTCCGCGGCCTGCGCAATGTCCTCCTGCAGGTGGCGCATAGCCAGACCGGCCTCGTCCGTCGGCCGCTGATCGGGGCGGCAGAGGAACTCCGCCAGCGCGAGGTCGAACTCCCAGCCGCGCACCTGGAGGTCCGCGCCGGACAGGAGGTGTCCGGTCAGCTTCGTGGAGAACGCCCGCTTCGGGATGACGCTGTTGCGCAGCCAGCGCTCGAGGGCGGCGCGGTCGTCGCCGCCGAGCTCGTTGGGCTGCAGCACGATCGACGCGGTGTCGCTGGACAGCACCAGGGCGCGGAGGTCCGCCTGGCCCTCCGCCCAGGTCCCGTCGGCCTGCACCACGGCGCCGACGGCGGCGTGCTCCCCGAGGACGGCGTTCAGCTCCCCGTCGGCCGGTTCGATGACGGGCAGTTCGGGGTTCGCCACGATCACCCGCTCCTCCTTCTGGGAGGATTCGCTGAGGAGGGCGGTGGGGATGTCGCGGCGGATGGTGGGGCCGAACGAGAGTTCGTCGAACACGGAGTTGATGGCGACCAGGTCGCCGCGGCCGAGCCTGCAGGTGTCGAGGTCGCCCGGCAGGTCGAGGTCACGGACCGCTTCGTTCAGCTGCCGGTTGCGCCGCACCGCCTCCAGGTTGTCGCGGAGGCTCTGCCCCGCCTTGCCCTTGATCTCCTCCGAATGTTCGAGGATGCCGTCGAGGTCGCCGTACAGGCCGATCCACTTCGCGGCGGTCTTGGGGCCCACGCCCGGCACGCCGGGCAGGTTGTCGGCGCTCTCCCCCACCAGGGCCGCGAGGTCGGGGTACAGGTGGGGCGGCACCAGGTACTTCTCCTGAACGGCCGACGGGTCCATGCGCCGCAGCTCCGTGACGCCCTTGACGGGCTGCAGGAGCGTGGTCCTGTCGGTGACGAGCTGGATCGCGTCGCGGTCGCTGGTGAGCAGCAGCGGCTCCACCCCCGCCTTCTCCGCGGTGGTGGCGAGCGTGGCGACGATGTCGTCCGCTTCGTAGTCCTCGACCGTGTACCAGGTGATGCCGAAGGCGTCGAGCATCTTCTGGGTCAGTTCGACCTGGCCCTTGAACTCCTCCGGGGTGGCGTCGCGCCCGCCCTTGTACTGGTCATAGATGCGGTCGCGGAAGGTGCCGCCGGCGAGGTCGAACGCGACCGCGATATGAGTGGGCTGTTCGTTCTTGATGACGTTGAAGACCATGCGGGCGAACCCGTAGACGGAGTTCGTGGCCTGGCCCTGACCGTTCTTGAACGACTCCGGCGGCAGCGCGAAGAACGCGCGGAACGCCATGGCGTGGCCGTCGATCAGGATGATGCGCTGGTGGGAGGACTGCTCACTCATGAGCATAAGTGTGGCACGCTGGGCCCATGACTTCGACCAGCCTCTCCCCCGCTGAACTCGACCAGCTCAACGACATGCTGCGCGGCACCCTCTGCGAACGACTCGGAATGCGCCTGACGGAGCTGTCTGAGGACGGCGGCGTCATGACGATGCCCGTTCAGGGCAATACGCAGCCCGCGGGCCTGCTGCACGGCGGCGCGACGATCGCGCTGGCGGAGTCCCTGGCGTCGTTCGCGGGGATCCTGCGCGCCAGGAACCTCTACGGACCGACGGCTCAGGGCGTCGGCACGACGGCGTCCGCCACCCACTACCGGTCCGGGCGGAGCGGCCTGGTGACGGCAACGGCGACGGCGCGGCACCTGGGCCGCACCGTCGCCAGTTACATGGTGGATGTGCGCGACCAGGACGAGCGCCTGCTGTCCACCGTCATGATGAGCGTGCAGATGCTGCCGCCGCGCGACTGAGGCTCACGCCGAGCGGCAGGGACTACTTGCCGGAGCCGAGCTGGTCGATGACCGCGTCGGCGACCTCGCGCATGGTCAGGCGGCGATCCATGGACGTCTTCTGGATCCAGCGGAACGCATCCGGCTCCGACAGGTTCATGTTCGACTGCAGCAGGCCCTTCGCCCGGTCCACCCGCTTGCGGGTCTCGAACCGATCCCCGAGATCCTTGATCTCTTCGTTCAGAGCGGTGATCTGCTGGAAGCGGGAGACGGCGATCTCGATCGCGGGCAGCAGGTCAGCCGGGGTGAACGGCTTGACGACGTACGCGAACGCACCGGCGTCACGGGCCCGCTCCACCAGCTCCTTCTGGCTGAAGGCGGTCAGCATCACGACGGGGGCGAGGTTCTCCTCGCCGATCTTCTCGGCCGCGGTGACGCCGTCCATCTGCGGCATCTTCACGTCCATCACCACGATGTCGGGGCGCAGTTCGCGCACCTTCTCCACGGCGGAGGCGCCGTCGCCGACGGCGGCGAGGACCTCGTAGCCCGCTTCGGAGAGGGTCTCCACGATGTCCATGCGGATCAGGGACTCATCTTCGGCGACCACGGCGGTGCGCTGACGGGATGCGGTCTCATCAGCTGCGGTGTCCTCGAGGGCGTCCGCCTCGGCGGCGGTGTCCGGCTCGATGGGGTCGTGGACGTCGGTCATGGTCCCTCCTTGGGATCTCGCGATCGTGCGCGGATGGTTGTGCGAGGTTCACCACCGATCCGGCGGGGCCGGGTGGGAGGCGAAGCCGTCAACTGTATCCTAGAGCGGCCCGCTGGCTGGACAGTCAGCGGATTCGCCGGATTGGCGGAATGGTAGACGCGGGGCACTCAAAATGCCTTGTCTTCGGGCGTGCGGGTTCGAGTCCCGCATCCGGCACCGCATCCCTCCCGGGCAGCAGTCCCGGGAGAACCGTTTCAGCAGAAGAGCCCTGGATCGCTCCGGGGCTCTTCTGCTGCGGACGGGGCCGCGCGGCAGTCGCCGCCGAGCGGCCGCGCGGGTCAGCGGTGGGTCGGGGACTCGCCGCGCGCGATCGCCTCTGCCTCGACGCGCGCCGCGGCGGTGCCGTCGAAGTCGCCGATGCGGTGCACGCGCAGCGTATTGGTGGAGCCGCGCTGGCCCGGGGGCGAACCGGCGGCGATCACCACGAGGTCGCCGGGCTGCAGGCCCTTCTTCTCCCGCAGCAGCCGGTCCACGCCCTCGATCATCTCGTCGGTGTTCTTCTGCATCGACACCAGGAAGGCCTCGATGCCCCAGGACAGGCCGAGCTGGTTCGCGACATGGTCGTACGGGGTGATCGCGAGCAGGGGGATGGTGGGGCGCAGCCGGGACAGTCGGCGCGCCGTGTCACCGGATTCGGTGAATGTCACCAGGTACTGGGCGGAGAGCTGGTCGCCGATCTCGGCGGCCGCGCGGGTGATGGCGCCGCCGCGGGTGTGCGGGATGGTGCCGAGCTCCATGATGCGGTCCGCACCGTTCTGCTCCGTGTTGGAGATGATGCGGGCCATCGTGCGGACCGCTTCGAACGGGTAGCTGCCCACGGAGGTCTCACCGGACAGCATGACGGCGTCGGCGCCGTCGAGAATGGCGTTGGCGCAGTCGGATGCTTCGGCCCGGGTGGGGCGGGGATTCTCGATCATCGACTCCAGCACCTGGGTGGCGACGATGACCGGCTTCGCGTTGCGGCGCGCCAGCTCGATGGTGCGCTTCTGCACCAGCGGCACCTGCTCCAGCGGCAGTTCCACGCCGAGGTCGCCGCGGGCGACCATGATGCCGTCGAATGCGGACACGATGGCGCGCAGGGAGCGCACCGCCTGGGGCTTCTCGATCTTCGCGATCACGGGCCGACGGATGCCGACCTCGTCCATGATGCGGTGCACCCCGTCGATGTCGTGGGCGTCCCGCACGAAGGACAGGGCGACCATGTCGGCACCGAGCTCCAGGCCCCAGCGGAGGTCCTCGATGTCCTTCTCGCTGAGCGCCGGCACGGACACGGCGACACCGGGCAGGTTGATGCCCTTGTTGTCGGAGACGGGGCCGGGGACCTCGACCACGGTCTTCACGTCGGTGTCGGAGACTTCGAGGACGCGGACGGAGACCTTTCCGTCGTCGATGAGGAGGATGTCGCCGGGGCGGCAGTCCCCGGGGAGACCCGAGAAGGTGGTGGAGACGCGCTCGGCCGTGCCGAGGATGTCATCGGTGGTGATGGTGAAGGTGTCGCCCACGTTCAGCTCATGAGGTCCGTTCTCGAACTTGCCGAGGCGGATCTTCGGGCCCTGCAGGTCCATGAGGACGGCGACGGACCGACCGAGGTCGTCAGCCGCAGCGCGGATGTTCTCGTAGACCTGGCGATGGTCCTCGTGCGTGCCGTGGCTGAAGTTCATCCGGGCCACGTTCATCCCCGACTCGATCAGAGTCCTGATCTGGTCGTAGGTGTTGGTCGCCGGACCAAGTGTGCAGACAATCTTCGCTTTGCGCATCTCAACCCAATTCGTTGCTTGTCGGGCCGGACCAGCATGGGTGGACGGATGCGGGATCGGGTCTAGAGCCATACAGGTCGCGACGCCGAGATCCTTGTCTCGAGTCTAGGTCACATTGCGCGCATGTGCCAGGAGATCAGTCCTGATCGGTGCGCTCGGCGCGCTCGTCGACAGCGCGTGCGATCGCCGGGACGTCCTCATCGTCGCTGTCGGGGCCGGCAGCGCTGGCGGTGGGGCCGTGGATGTCGTGCACCCGTCGGGCCTCCCAGCTGCGCCGACGATACCGGGCCGTCAGGGCCGCGAACACGAGCGCGCCGATCAAAAACACGATCAGATACACCCACAAGTGGATGCGCAGGCCCGCGATGATCGGGGCGTCGTCGATCCGGATCGTCTCCATCCAGGAGCGGCCGAGTGAGTAGCCCATCACGTACATCCAGAAGACGCGGCCGCCGCCGATGCGCAGACGCTCGGAGATGACGAGCACGAGCACGCACATGGTGAGGTTCCACAGCGCTTCGTACAGGAAGGTGGGGTGGTATGCGCCGGCGACGCAGCCGGCGATGATCTGGCCGTTCTGCTCGCAGGTGATGTCCAGACCCCACGGCAGGTCGGTGGGGCCGCCGTACAGCTCCTGGTTGAACCAGTTGCCGATGCGGCCGATCGCCTGCGACACGAACAGCGCCGGTGCGATCGAGTCAGCGAGCACGGCGATGCTCACGCCCTTCATGCGGCACATCACCCAGGCGGCGAGCCCGCCCACCACGACGGCGCCGCCGATGCCGAGACCGCCCTTCCAGATCTGCAGGATCTCGATCGGGTTGCCGCCAGGACCGAAGTAGGTGGCCGGGTCGGTGATCAGCACGTGGTAGAGGCGGGCGCCGATGATGCCGGCGATGATCGCGACGAAGCAGATGTCGAAGATGCTGTCGGAGGTGCCGCCGCGCTTCTGCCACCGCTTCGTCGCCCAGAACAGACCCACACCGATGCCGGTGAGGATGCAGAGGGCGTAGAAGTGGATCGTCAGCGGTCCGAGGGAGATCGCGTTGACCGTCGGGCTGGGGATGGTGGCGAGGCTCATGCGCCCTCCACGCCGCGGCGCAGCTCCGTTGCGAGGGCCTCGAGGCGGCGATGGGCATCGGCGCGGTCGTCGGCTTCGAGGATGGCGCGGACGAACGCGCTGCCCACGATGACGCCGTCGGCGTAGGAGGCGATGTCGGCCGCCTGTGCGCCGGTGGAGACGCCGAGGCCCACACAGACCCGTTCAGCGCCGGCGCGGCGGGTGCGGTCCACAAGGTCACGGGCACGGGAGCCGACGGAGGCGCGCATGCCCGTCACGCCCATCGTGGAGGCGGCGTAGATGAAGCCGCTGGCGCTGCGCACCACGTACTCCAGGCGCTGCGCGTCGGAGCTGGGGGCGACGAGGAAAACGCGGTCCACCTCATGCTTCGCTGCGGCGTCGATCCATTCGGCGCCTTCGTCGGGCACGAGGTCCGGGGTGATGACGCCGGCGCCGCCTGCGGCGGCGAGGTCGCGGGCGAACGCGTCGGGTCCGTAGGCGAGGATCGGGTTGTAGTAGCTCATGACGAGCAGAGCGGCGTCGCAGTCGCGGCCGGAGAGCTCATCGATGGCGGCGATGACGTCGCGCGGGCGGGTGCCGTTCTTCAGGGCGATGTCGGCGGCCTGCTGGATGACGGGGCCGTCCATCACCGGATCGGTGTAGGGCACGCCGAATTCGATGGCGTCGACACCGGACTGGGTGAGGACGTGGGCGGCGTCGATGGAGCGGTCGAGGGTGGGGAAGCCGACGGGCAGGTAGGCGATGAGGGCGCTGCGGCCCTCGGCGCGGGCCCGGTCGATGACGTCGGCGGAGCGGAAGCGGGTCATGTCAGTTCTCGTCCTTTCCGGCGGGTGCGGCCGGCGCAGCGGGGCCGACGGGTGCGTTCTCGAGAGCGTCGGCGACGGTGCGGCGGATCTCGGCGAGATCGGCGCGTCCGTCGTCGCCGACGAGGCCGAACCAGGCGGAGGCGGTGTGCACGTCCTTGTCGCCGCGGCCGGAGAGGTTCACGATGATGACCGCGTCCTCCCCCATCTCGCGGCCGAGGTCGATGGCGCCGGCGAGGGCGTGCGCCGATTCGATGGCCGGCATGATGCCTTCGGTCATGGAGAGGTACGCGAACGCCTCCATCGCCTCGGTGTCGTTGACGGCTCGGTAGTCGACCCGGCCGATGTCGTGCAGGAACGAGTGCTCGGGGCCGACGCTCGGGTAGTCGAGGCCGGCGGAGACGGAGTGCGATTCGATGGTCTGGCCGTCCTCGTCCTGCATCACGTAGGAGCGAGCGCCGTGGAGGACGCCCGGGGAGCCGGCGTTGATGGTGGCGGAGTGCTCACCGGATTCGATGCCGGAGCCGCCGGCTTCGCAGCCGATGATTCGGACGTCCTCGTCGTCGAGGAACGCGTGGAACAGGCCGATGGCGTTGGAACCGCCGCCGACGCAGGCGACGACCGCGTCCGGGAGGCGGCCGATCTGCTCCTGGATCTGGTCGCGCGCCTCCTCACCGATGCAGCGGTGGAACTCCCGCACCATCGTGGGGTACGGGTGGGGGCCGGTGACGGTGCCGAGCAGGTAGTGGGTGGTCTCCACGTTCGCGACCCAGTCGCGGAACGCCTCGTTGATGGCGTCCTTGAGGGTGGCGGAGCCCTGCTCCACGGGGATCACTTCGGCGCCGAGCAGGCGCATGCGGGCCACGTTGAGGGCCTGGCGTTCGGTGTCGACCCTGCCCATGTAGACGGTGCAGTCGAGACCGAGCAGGGCGGCGGCGGTGGCGGTGGCGACGCCGTGCTGACCGGCGCCCGTCTCCGCGATGACGCGCTTCTTGCCCATCCGCTTGGTGAGAACGGCCTGGCCGAGAACGTTGTTGATCTTGTGGCTGCCGGTGTGGTTGAGGTCCTCGCGCTTGAGGAAGATGCGGGCACCGCCGGCGATCCTGGAGAAGCGCGGCACTTCGGTCAGCAGAGAGGGGCGCCCGGTGTAGTCACGGAACAGACGCTGCACCTCCGCATCGAAGGTGGGATCGGCTTTCGCCTTCTCCCATGCTTCGGCGAGCTCGTCGAGTGCGGGGATGAGCGCTTCGGGGAGCCAGCGGCCGCCGTACTCGCCGAAGTAGGGTCCCTGGACGTCCGTGATGTTCATCGGTTCCTTCTTTCGTCGGTCTGCGCGGGAACGCTGAGGAAGTCGCGTGCGGTCGCTTCCGGGTCGCCGTCGGTGACGAGGGCTTCGCCGACGAGGACCGCGTCGGCACCGTGGCGGGCGTACGTCTCGACGTGAGCCTTCTTCAGGACCGCGGATTCGCCGATGGCGAAGCGGTCACCGGGGATGGTGGGCAGCAGGGCGGCGGCGCCGTCGAGGTCGAGGTCGAGGGTCTTGAGATTGCGGGCGTTGACTCCGATGAGGCGGGCGTCGGTGGCGAGGGCGCGCTCGAGCTCGTCGGCGCTGTGCGCTTCGACGAGTGCCCGCATGCCGAGCTCGTGGGTGAGCTGCAGGTGCTCGGCGAGCTGGGCGTCAGTGAGGGCGGCAACGATCAGCAGAACGATGTCGGCGCCGTGGGCGCGGGCCTCGTAGATCTGGTACTCCTCGACCGTGAAGTCCTTGCGCAGCAGCGGGATGTCGACTGCGGTGCGGACGCGGTCGAGGTCGTGGAGGGACCCGCCGAAGCGTCGCTGTTCGGTGAGGACGGAGATGGCGGTGGCGCCGGCGGCCTCATAGGAGCGGGCGAGGTCCGCGGGTTCGGGAATGTCGGCGAGGGCGCCCTTGGAGGGTGAGGAGCGCTTGATCTCAGCGATGAGGCCGACGGTGTCGCGGCCGTCGAGCCGGGCGCACACGTCGGCGGCGGGCCGCTGGGCGGTGGTCTCGGCGGCGAGGTCGCGGATGCGCGCGAGGGGGGTCGCGGCGCGGCGGGTGTCGAGGTCGGCGCGCACGCCGTCGATGATCGAATCCAGAACAGTGGTGCTCATGGGAACCTTTCGTCAGGGCGCCGCCAAAGGGGCGGCCCCGGGTGCGGGGCCGCCGGTGTTCAGCAGGTGGGAGTGCTCAGGCCGTGTGCTCGCGCGGCTGGCCCTTGCCCGCCTTCGCAAGGCCGAAGCCGGCGATGAGGCCGACCACGATGACGGCGGCGCCGATGATCATGACCAGCTGCGACGCGGTGGCGAGGCCGAAGGCCGCCACGATCGCACCGACGACCACCAGCACGGACAGCACCCAGGCTGCGAGGGTCTTGCCCTCGTTCGCGGGCGGGGACGGCGGAACCATGTAGGTCTTCGACATCAGGTGATCTCTCCATCGAACGGGATCGGAAGGGGTCGGGAGGAGCGGGCTGCTCCTCCCCTATTGTGCCATGTGCCAGGGACTCGGCCGCGCACGCTCACGTGGGGTCGTCACCGCGGCTGAGGGCGTCCCAATCGGAGGCGTCGGACCGGGCGGTCTTCGCGCCGGTGGCGGAGCGGTCGGCGGAGCGGCTGTAGCGGCTGGCGGTGGGGGCCGACGGGTCCTGCCCGTCCGCGCGTGCGGCGCGGCGGCTCGTCACGGTCAGCGCACTGGCGACCGCTGCGGCGGCGAAGGCCGCGAGAGCGGCGAGGATCGGCATGGTGGTGGTGCGGGCGACCACCTCACCACCGAGCACACCGGTTGCTTCGGAGACGGCGCCTGCGGCCGCTGCCTCCGGGTCGAGCAGCACCAGCAGGGAGGCGACGGCGGCGCTGACCCCGGCGAGGACCGCGATCCCGGCGATGACGGTGCGGGCGGTACCGCGGGCCAGCGCGGAGGCGAGGAACGCCGCGATGACGACCACGGCGAGGGCTGCGGCGGCGGGTGCGGCGGAGGAGCCGACGACGTTCTGCGCGACAGCGGTGCCGGTCAGGTCCATAGCGGTGGCGTGCAGCCACACGGTGCGGGTGAGGCCGAGGGTGCCGGCGCCGAGGGCGATGCCGAGCAGCGGCAGGAGCTTCAGTGAGCGCATCAGGCGTCCCCTCGGGACCCGTCGGCCCCCGGCTCCGTGCGCGGCGCGGGCGTGTCGGGGCGGAGCGTGGCGGCGGAGGCGACGGCGCGGACCGCGGCGGCAGCCTTCTGCTCGGATTCGCGGAACTCCATGGTGGGGTTGGAGTCGGCGACCACTCCCCCGCCGGCCTGCACGTGGGCGCGGCCGTCCTTCATGACGGTGGTGCGGATCGCGATCGCCATGTCCATGTCGCCGGCGAAGTCGAGGTAGCCGACGGTGCCGCCGTAGATGCCGCGGGAAACCGGCTCCACTTCGTCGATGATCTGCATGGCGCTGGGCTTCGGCGCGCCGGACAGGGTGCCGGCGGGGAAGGTGGCGCGCAGAGCGTCGAAGCTGGTGGCTCCGTCCCGGAGGCGGCCGGTGACGGTGGAGACCATGTGCATGACGTGGGAGTACTTCACCACGTGCTTGAATTCGCGCACCACCACACTGCCGGGTTCGCACACCTTCTGCAGGTCATTGCGGGACAGGTCCACGAGCATGACGTGCTCGCTGGCGTCCTTCGGGTCGGCGAGGAGGTCGTCACGCAGGTGGGCGTCCTCCTCCGCGGTGCGGCCGCGCGGGCGGGACCCGGCGATGGGGTAGGTCATCGCTTCGCCGGCGCGGACGCGGACGAGGGTTTCGGGGCTGGCGCCGACGATGTCGATCGGGTTCCCGTCGCCGTCGTGCGCGCGCACCAGCATCATGTACGGGCTGGGGTTGAGGCGGCGCAGCACCCGGTACACGTCCAGGGGGTCGGCGGCACTGTCGTGGGAGACGCGGCGGGACGGCACCACCTGGAAGATGTCGCCGTCGCGGATGCGGTCCACAGCGGTGCGGACGATCTCTTCGAAGAGGGCCTGGTCGAGGTGGGAGGTGCCGCCGTCGCCGTCGCGGTTCTCGTACACCACGGGCGCGGTGTCCACAGGGGCGGCGAGAGCCCGGCGCATCACCTCGAGGCGCTGCAGGGCGGCGTCGTAGGCGGCGTCGACCCCGGTGTCGAGGGCGTTGATGTTGAGGGCGTTGGCGACGAGCAGCACGGTGGAGTCGACGTGGTCGTACACGGCGACGTCTTCGGCGAGCAGCATGCACAGATCGGGGGTGCCGATCTCGTCGGCGGGCTTCTCGCCGAGTCGCTCCCAGCGGCGGACGGCGTCGTACGCGATGAAGCCGACGAGGCCACCGGTGAACGGCGGCAGGTTCGGCAGGCGCGCCGCACGGAACTCATCCGCGGTGGCGCGCAGTGCCTCCAGGGGGTCCCCGTCGGTGGGGACGGAGGCGGGGACGTCGCCGAACCAGCGGGCGGCGCCGTCCTTCTCGGTGAGAGAAGCGCGGGCGCGGGTGCCGATGAACGACCAGCGGGCGTCCTCCCCTTCGCCACCGGATTCCAGCAGGAACGTGCCGTCGGTGCCGGTGGCGGCGGTGAGTTTGCGGTACACGCTGATGGGGGTGTCCTGGTCAGCGAGGACGCGGTGCACCACCGGCACCACACGCTGCTGCGCGGCGAGGACCCGGAACTGTTCGCGGTCCGGCCAGACCTCGCCGAGGCGTTCACTGGTGAGGCCCTGGATCTGCTCGGGGTAGATCTGGGCGCTCTGCATAGTGCGGGACTGCTCGGTGCTCACTGCGTGGTCTCCTCTGGGGCAGCGTCGATGGTTGCGGGCAGGTCCCGGCCGCGCACGGACCCGTCGGCGCCCTCCTCCTCGAAGCAGGTGCGGGTGCCGGTGTGGCAGGCCGCGCCGATCTGTTCCACCTCGATGAGGATGGTGTCGGCGTCGCAGTCGAGGCGGGCGCGGCGCACGTACTGGGCGTGGCCGGAGGTGTCGCCCTTGCGCCAGTATTCGCGGCGGGAGCGGGACCAGAAGGTGACGCGGCCCTCCTCGAGGGTGCGGCGCAGCGCTTCGGCGTCCATGTAGCCGAGCATGAGCACCTCACGGCTGGTGTGGTCCTGCACGACGGCGGGGATGAGCCCGTCGGCCCCCCAGCGGATGGAGGCGGCCTCGGCGCTCACAGGGCGCGGGTGAGCTCGTCGATGCGGGTGGTCTTCTCCCACTCGAAGTCCGGCAGCTCGCGGCCGAAGTGGCCGCCCACGGAGGTCTGGGAGAAGATCGGGCGCAGCAGGTCGAGCTGCTCGATGATGGCATCGGGTCGCAGATCGAACACCTTCGTGATGGCGGAGGCGAGGGCGGAGTCGGCGACCTTGCCGGTGCCGAAGGTGTCCACGTACAGGCCGACGGGCGCCGCCACACCGATGGCGTAGGCGACCTGCACTTCGCAGCGCTCAGCGAGCCCAGCGGCGACGACGTTCTTCGCCACCCAGCGCAGCGCGTACGCGGCGGAGCGGTCCACCTTCGACGGGTCCTTGCCGGAGAATGCGCCGCCGCCGTGGCGGGCCATGCCGCCGTAGGTGTCGACGATGATCTTGCGGCCGGTCAGGCCGGCGTCCCCCTTTGGACCGCCGATGATGAAGCGGCCGGTGGGGTTGATGTGGAGGCGGGTCTGGGAGGTGTCGAGGCCGAGCTCGGCCAGCTCGTCGAGGACGGGCTGGATGACCACCTGGCGGATGCCGGGGGTGAGCTGGTCGGCGAGGTCGACGTCGGCGGCGTGCTGGCTGGAGACGACGATCGCCTCGACGCTGCGGGCGATGTTGTCGTCGTCGTAGCCGATGGTCACCTGAGTCTTGCCGTCGGGGCGGAGGAACGGCAGGATGCCGTCTTCGCGGGCGGTGGTGAGGTTGAGGGCGAGGCGGTGCGCACTGTGGATCGGCAGCGGCATCAGTTCGGGGGTGTCGTTGCAGGCGTAGCCGAACATGAGGCCCTGGTCGCCGGCGCCCTGAAGGTTGCCGGTCTCGGTGAGGCCGGACTTGTGCTCGTGGGAGGTGTCCACGCCGAGGGCGATGTCCTCGGACTGGTTGCCGATGGACACTTCGATGCCGCAGGAGTCGGCGTCGAAGCCCTTCTCGGAGGAGTCGTAGCCGATCTTCCGGATGGTGTCGCGGACGATGCGGTTGACGTCCGAGTAGCCTTCGGTCCGAACTTCGCCGGCGATGTGGACGAGGCCGGTGGTGACGAGGGTTTCGACGGCGACCCGGGAGCTGGGGTCCTGGGCGAGCATGTCGTCGAGGATGGCGTCGGAGATCTGGTCGCAGATCTTGTCCGGGTGGCCGCCGGTGACCGACTCGGAGGTGAAGTAGCGCAGTCCCTGGGTCATTCTCGGCGTCCTTTTCGTTCGGGGTCAGAGGCTCCGCCGCTCGGGGTGAGCAGGCGGGCTATGGCGGTGAGGATGGCGTGGGCGACATCCGTTTTGGTGCCGTCAGCACGGTCGATCTCGCTGCCGGAGCCGTCCAACAGTACGACGGCGTTGTCCGCGGAGCCGAATGCGTGCTCCGCAACGTTGTTGAATGCGAGGAGGTCCGCGCCCTTGCGGCGGGCCTTGTCGCGCGCGTGGTCCAGCGCGGTGGCGTGCTCGTCACCGGTTTCGGCGGCGAAGCCGACGATGACAGTAGGCCCGCTGCCGGCGCGTTCACGATTCGTCACAAGGCTGCGGAGGATGTCCTCGGTCTGTTCCATCTGGAGGGTGAGGCCGGCCTTCGGCGAGGTCTTCTTCAGCTTGCTGCCCGCTCCCCCACCGGTCGGGGCGAAGTCACTGACGGCGGCGGCCATGACGACGGCGTCGTGGTCTGCTTCGTGGCGGTGGACGGCCTCGGCGAGCTCGGCAGCGGAGTCGACGCGCTCCACGGCGATGCCGGTGGGCAGCGGTTCGGTGACGGCGCCGGCGAGGATGAGGGTGACATCGGCGCCGCGGGCTGCGGCAGCATGGGCGAGGGCGACGCCCTGTTTGCCGGAGGAGTGGTTGGAGATGAAGCGGACCGGGTCGATCGCTTCGTGGGTGCCGCCGGCGGTGATGAGGACCCGTCGGCCGGCGAGGTCGCGCAGGGGCGCGCCTGCAGCGGCAGCGCGGGCGCTGCCGGTGGGTGCGGCGGCGCGGGGTGCGCGCAGGGTCGCGAGGACGCGGTGGAGGATCTGCTCGGGTTCGGGCAGGCGGCCGGGCCCGGAGTCGGGGCCGGTGAGGCGGCCGACGGCGGGCTCCATCACGTCGATTCCCCGCTCGCGCAGGACGGTCACGTTGTCGCGGGTGGCGGGGTGCTCCCACATTTCGGTGTGCATGGCGGGCGCCATGATGACGGGGCCGCGGGCCACGAGGAGGGAGGCGGTCATCAGGTCGTCGGCTCGGCCCATGCGGGCGCGGGCGAGGAAGTCCGCAGTGGCGGGGGCGATGAGGATCGCGTCGGCGTCCTGGCCGGTGGCGACGTGCGCGACCTGGTCGACGTCCTCGAACACGGAGGTGAGGACGCGGTGCCCGGTGAGGGCCTCCCAGGTGGCGGCGCCGACGAACTCGAGGGAGGACGGGGTGGGGATGACGCGGACGTCCGCTCCCCACGCGGCAAGGCCGCGCACGATATGCGCGGCCTTGTACGCGGCGATTCCCGCAGTGACGCCGACGACGATGCGCTCACCTGCCAGGGGCTGATGCGTCATGCCGGGTCCGGGGGTGCTCAGAGTTCGAAGCTGATCGGTGCCTCGGGGGCGTCATCGCCGAGCTTGAGCGGCTGACGCGCTGGCTTCTCCGGCTCGGAGTCATCATGCTCCTTGGCGGTGAGCAGGCCTTCATCGATCTCGCGCAGCGCGATCGACAGCGGCTTCTCCTGCGGATCAGTGTCGATCAGCGGTCCCACGTGCTCGAGGAGGCCGTCCTCCATCTGCGAGTAGTAGGAGTTGATCTGGCGAGCACGCTTCGCCGAGTAGAGCACGAGAGCGTACTTCGAATCGACGGTCTCCAGGAGACGGTCGATCGGCGGATTCGTGACGCCTTCGGGCTGTGCGACTGTTCCGGACACAGGTGTCCTTTCATCGAGCGGTTCGTACTGCAACCCACCATCATAGGCGGTGGGGTGTTCGGGTGGAAGGAGCGGCCGCCTCAGGCGGCGGTGACGTCTCCCACGCCGATGACGCGGGCGAGCTCCTCAACGGCACGGTCGAGGTCGTCGTTGACGATCGTCAGATCGAATTCCTTTTCGGCCGCCATCTCGGTCTCAGCGGTGAGCAGCCGGCGTTCGCGCTCCTCAGCGGTTTCGGTGCCGCGGCCGATGAGGCGGCGGACCAGTTCTTCGCGGGACGGCGGGGCGAGGAACACGAACTGCGCCTCCGGCATTGAGGCGCGCACCTGGCGGGCGCCGGCGAGGTCGATCTCGAGCAGGACGGGCCGGCCCGCCTGGAGCTGTTCGATGACGGGGCCGCGCGGGGTGCCGTAGCGGTGCTTGCCGTGCACGATGGCCCATTCCAGCATGTCGCCTGCGTCCACGAGGGAGGTGAACTCGTCCTCGCTGACGAAGTGGTAGTGCTCGCCGTCCTTCTCACCGGGGCGCGGCGGCCGGGTGGTCGCCGAGACCGACAGGTGGAGGTTCGGCTGCTTCTCCAGCAGGCGGTTCACGACCGTGCCCTTGCCGACGGCTGTGGGACCGGCCAGAACGGTCACGCGGGCTGGTTCAGCCGCCGGCGAGGGGGTCGTACGGGGGGTTCGAGAGGAAGGGGTCGTCACGTGTCTCAATCAGTCAGTCAGTCGGCGAAGTGGTCAAGGAGCTTCTGCGCCTGGTGGCGTCCCAGGCCGCGCATTTTGCGGGACGGCGATATGCCGATCTCCTCCATGATCTGCGCTGCCTTCACCTTGCCGATGCCGGGCAGCGATTCGAGCATGGCGGAGACCTTGAGCCGCGCTACGGCCTCGGACTCGTCGACCTCGCCGAGCAGGCGGCGGATCTCGTCCGCTCGGCTGCCGGTCGAGGACTTCAGGCGCGCCTTGACCGCGGCCCGCTCCTGACGGAGCCGCGCCGCCTTCTCGAGCGCAGCGGCGCGCGTCTCGGGGGTCAGTGTCGGAAGAGCCATCTTCGTCACCTCTTCATTCCAATGGCCGACGGGTGCACAGCACCGGGTGTGCCTGCGATCCCGCTCACGACTGAGGATAGCGGAGCGATATGGTCAGAACCCACCCTCTCGGGGATGAATCCCCAGACAGGCGCGTGGCCGGTCAGAGCGCGTAGTCGGCGCGGGTGCTCTCGCAGGCAGCGCTGATCGCACCGGCATCGGGGCCGGCCGCCATCAGCGAACGCGACATCGACACCAGCACGCGCGGCGCGGCAGAGCCGAACACGCTGCGCAGCTGTGCGGGACCGGCGCCCTGGGCACCGAATCCGGGAGCGAGCAGCGGCCCGCCCACGGCGTCCAGATCGATGCCGAGGTCCGCGGCGGCCGAGCCGATGGTCGCACCGACGACGAGTCCGACGCTCCCCCACTCCCCCGCGGCGCGCGCCTGAGCGTTCGCCTCGGCGGCGTGGCGAGCCATCACGGAGGCGACCGGAACGCCGTCCGCGGTGCGGGCGTGCTGCACTTCGGGGCCGTCGGGGTTGGAGGTGAGGGAGAGGACGAACATGCCCTTGCCGGCTGAGCACACCCGTTCGGCGGCGGGCTCGAGGGAGCCGTAGCCGAGGTACGGGGAGACGGTCAGGGCGTCGACCTCCATCGGTGCGCCGGGCGCGAGGAACGCCTCAGCGTAGGCACCCATCGTGGAGCCGATGTCGCCGCGCTTCGCATCGAGGATCGTGAGGACGCCCGCGGCGCGGGCGGCCTGCAGCAGCTCCTCGAGGACGGCGAACCCGTCGGCGCCGAAGCGTTCGAAGAACGCGGCCTGCGGCTTGATCGCGCTGACCCGGCCCTGGACCGCCTCGAGCATGCGCAGGGACAGGTCACGGGCACCGGCCGCGGTGTTCGGCAGGCCCCACTGCTCCAGAACGGAGGCGTGGGGGTCGATGCCGGCGACGATCGGGCCGCGTTCGGCGACGGACGCCTGCAGATCGGTTCCGAAGCTCATCGGCGCACGCCCTCCAGGTCCCGCTGGTGCTCCTGCAGCGACATGACGTCGAAGGGCCCGTCGGCGAGGGATTCGATGGCCTGCACAGCCGCGGAGAACTCCGAGATCGTCGTCATGATGGGCACGTCGATTGAGGTGGTGGAGGCACGGATCGCGTACCCGTCGGCCCGCGCGGACGAGCCGGTCGGGGTGTTGACCACCATGTCGATCTTCCCGGTGTCGATCAGGTCGATGATGGTGGGCTCACTGCTGCCGTCGGCCGCTTCGGACTTCTTGCGGGTGAGGGTGCAGTCCACGCCGTTGCGGCGGAGGATGCCGGCGGTGCCGGCGGTGGCGACGATCTCGAAGCCGAGGTCGAGCAGGCGCTTCGCGGGGAACACGATGGCGCGCTTCTCCGAATCGGCGACGGAGATGAACACAGTGCCGCTGGTGGGCAGGCCCTTCCCGGCGATGGCGAGCTGCCCCTTCGCGAAGGCGCGCGGGAAGGTGCGGTCCATGCCCATCACCTCGCCGGTGGAGCGCATCTCGGGGCCGAGGATGGAGTCCACAGAGCGGCCGCTGGCGGTGCGGAAGCGCTTGAACGGCAGCACGGCCTCCTTGACCGCGATCGGCTGGGTCAGCGGCATGAGGGTGTTGTCGCCCTCGGCCGGGAGCACGCCGCGCTCGCGCAGGTCCTGGATCGAAGAGCCGGCCATGATCAGGGCGGCGGCGCGGGACAGCGGCACCCCGGTCGCCTTCGCGACGAACGGGACGGTGCGGGAGGCGCGCGGGTTCGCTTCGATCACGTACAGAATGTCCTGCGTCATCGCGAACTGGATGTTGATCAGTCCGCGCACCCCGACGCCGCGGGCGATCGCCTCGGTGGATTCGCGGATGCGTTCGCACTGGGCATCGGACAGGGAGATCGGCGGGAGGGTGCAGGCGGAGTCACCGGAGTGGATGCCGGCCTCTTCGATGTGCTCCATGACGCCGCCCATGAACAGCTCCTCGCCGTCGAACAGGGCGTCGACGTCGATCTCGATGGCGGTGTCGAGGAACCGGTCGATGAGGATCGGGGCGTCGGCGCGGCCGGATTCGGGGAGGTTGCGCTGGACGTAGGAGCGGAGCTGCTCGTCGTCGTACACGATCTCCATGCCTCGGCCGCCGAGCACGTACGAGGGGCGCACCAGGACGGGGTAGCCGACGGTGTTCGCGACCTCGAGGGCGCCGTCGAGCTGGTAGGCGGTGCCGTACGGAGGGGCGGGCAGGTCCGCGTCCTGCAGCACGGAGCCGAAGTGGCCGCGGTCCTCCGCCATGTCGATGGCGTGGGGGCTGGTGCCGATGATCGGCAGACCGGCCTCTTCGAGGCGGCGCGCGAGCGACAGCGGGGTCTGGCCGCCGAGCTGCACGATCACACCGGCGACGGGGCCGGCGGCCTTCTCCGCTTCGTACACCCCGAGGACGTCCTCGAAGGTGAGCGGTTCGAAGTAGAGGCGGTCAGCGATGTCGTAGTCGGTGGAGACCGTCTCCGGGTTGCAGTTGATCATGACGGTCTCGTAGTCGTACCCGAGCTCCGGGTTGCGCAGCGCAATGGCGGCGTGGACGCACGAGTAGTCGAACTCGATGCCCTGGCCGATGCGGTTCGGACCGGAGCCGAGGATCAGCACGGCCGGCTTCTCCCGCGGCTCCACCTCGGTCTCCTCATCGAAGCAGGAGTAGTAGTAGGGGGTGCGGGACTCGAATTCGGCGGCGCAGGTGTCGACGGTCTTGAACACGGGCACCACGCCGAGGGCCTTGCGGACCCCGAACACGACGTCGTCGTTGATGCCGCGGATCTCAGCGACCTGTTCGTCGCTGAGGCCGTGGCGCTTGGCGCGGCGCAGCAGCGGCTCGTCGAGCACGGCGGCGTCGCGCAGTTCGGCGGCCACTTCGTTGACGAGCAGGATCTGGTCGAGGAACCACGGGTCGATGCCGGTCGATTCGTAGAGCCGGTCGATGAGCTCGTCGGCCCCGCGGTCGCCGCAGGCGGCGGCGCGGAGGATCTGCTGCACCTGCACGTGGCGGCGATCCGTGGGGGTGGCGGCCTGCTCGATGAGGGCGTCCAGCTCCTCCCCGGTGGGGGCGTCTCCGCGCCAGTGGAACCCGGCGCCCTTGACGTCGATGGAGCGCAGCGCCTTGCCGAGCGCTTCGGTGAAGCTGCGGCCGAGCGCCATCGCCTCACCGACCGACTTCATGGTGGTGGTGAGGGTGGGGTCGGCGGCGGGGAACTTCTCGAACGCGAAGCGCGGAACCTTCACCACGATGTAGTCGAGGGCGGGTTCGAAACTGGCGGGGGTGGTGCCGGTGATGTCGTTGCGGATCTCGTCCAGGGTGTAGCCGAGGGCGACTCGGGTGGCGATCTTCGCGATCGGGAAGCCGGTCGCCTTGGAGGCGAGCGCCGACGAGCGGGAGACGCGCGGGTTCATCTCGATGACGACGATGCGGCCCGTGGTGGGGTGGATCGCGAACTGGACGTTGCAGCCGCCGGTGTCGACGCCGACCTCGCGGATGATGGCGATGCCGATGTCGCGGATCTTCTGCATCTCCACGTCGGTGAGCGTCATCGCCGGGGCCACGGTGATGGAGTCACCGGTGTGGACGCCGACGGGATCCACGTTCTCGATGGAGCAGACGACCACGCAGTTGTCGTTGCGGTCGCGCATCAGCTCCAGTTCGTACTCCTTCCAGCCGAGGATGGACTCCTCGAGGAGCACCTCGGTGGTGGGCGAGTAGTGGAGGCCGTCGCCAGCAATGCGCCGCAGGTCCTCTTCGTCGTACGCCATGCCGGAGCCGAGGCCGCCCATGGTGAAGGACGGCCGGACCACCATCGGATAGCCGAGCTCGTCAGCGGCGTCGAGGCATTCCTGCATGGAGTTGCAGATGCGGCTCCTGGCCGATTCGGCACCGGCGCGCTCCACCACGTCCTTGAACTGCTGGCGGTCCTCCGCCTTCTCAATGGCGGGGATGGAGGCGCCGATGAGTTCGCAGCCGAACTCCTTGAGAATGCCGCGCTCACCGAGCGCGATGGCGGCATTGAGCGCGGTCTGCCCGCCGAGGGTCGGCAGGATCGCGTCGGGCCGTTCCTTGGCGATGATGGTGCGGATGACGTCCGGGTCGATGGGCTCGACATAGGTGGCGTCGGCCATCTCCGGGTCGGTCATGATGGTCGCCGGGTTGGAGTTGACGAGGATGACCCGCAGGCCCTCTTCCTTCAGGACGCGGCACGCCTGAGCGCCGGAGTAGTCGAACTCGGCGGCCTGGCCGATGACGATCGGGCCGGAGCCGATGACGAGGACGGAGGAGATGTCAGTGCGGCGGGGCATCAGGAGTCCTTTCCTGCGCGGTGGGTGCGGATCATGTCCACGAGGGCGTCGAACAGGTAGTTGGCGTCGTGCGGGCCGGACGCGGATTCGGGGTGGTACTGGACGGAGAACGCGGGCCGGTCCTCCAGGTGGAGGCCTTCGACCACGTCGTCGTTCAGGCAGACGTGGCTGACGCGGACCCGGCCGAACTCGCCGTCGTTGTGCGGGGCGGTGACGGCCTCGCCGATGGGTGCGTCGACAGCGAATCCGTGGTTGTGGCTGGTGATCTCCACCTGGCCGGTGGCAAGGCGCTGCACGGGCTGGTTGATGCCGCGGTGGCCGTACTTGAGCTTGTAGGTGCCGAAGCCGAGGGCGCGGCCGAGCAGCTGGTTGCCGAAGCAGATGCCGAAGAACGGCAGGCCGCGGCGCAGGACCTCACGCAGCACCTCCACCTGCTCATCGGCGGTGGCGGGATCACCGGGGCCGTTGGAGAAGAAGACCGCGTCGGGGCTGATCGCGAGGATGTCCTCGATGCCCGAGGCGGCTGGCAGGACATGGACGTCGAGTCCGCGGGCGGCCATGTGGCGCGGGGTGGCGGACTTGATGCCGAGGTCGAGCGCCGCAACGGTGCCGATCTTCTCGCCCTCCGCGGGGATGATGTACGCCTCGCGGGTGGTCACCTCGTCCACGAAGGAGGCGCCTTCCATGGTGGGAGCGGTGCGGACCTGCTCGAGGAGGGCGGCCTCGTCGGCCTGGTCGAGGGCGGGGCCGGAGAAGATGCCGCCGCGCATGGCGCCGGACTCCCGCAGCCGACGGGTGAGGGCGCGGGTGTCGATGCCGGCGATGCCGACGATCCCGGCGTCGGTGAGGGCGTCGACGAGGGGCTTCTCGCTGCGCCAGTTGGAGGTGCGGCGGGCGGCGTCGCGCACAACGTATCCGGCGGCCCAGATGCGGGAGGACTCCATGTCCTCGGCGTTGGTGCCGGTGTTGCCGATGTGCGGGGCTGTCTGCACCACGATCTGGCCCGTGTAGGAGGGGTCGGTGAGGGTCTCCTGGTAGCCGGTCATCCCGGTGGTGAAGACCACTTCGCCGAGGGTGGTGCCGCGCGCGCCGTAGGCGTCGCCGCGGAAGACTGTGCCGTCTTCGAGGATCAGAAGGGCGCCATCGCGCGTCATGAGTTCTCCTGGTGGATTGTGGTGCTGCGGGTCAGGAATTCGTTGTGGTCGTCACGGGTGTGGAAGCGGATGCCGGTGTCCAGTTCCCGCTCCCCCAGTCGCCAGCGGATGACGGACAGGCCGTTCCTGCCGACGACCTTGCCGGCCATGCCGCGCGCGGTGGTGATCTGCAGAACGGACTGCATGGGGATTTCGAAGCTGGTGGCGCCGGAGCGGACCAGTTGGATGCGGTCGCTGCCGAGGCGGACGGTCACTTCGCTGCGGGCGCCCATGTTGTGGACGGTGACCCGTTCCAGCGGCTGGCGCGCCTTCGTGGTGGAGACGTAGATCCCGTCGGCCTCCCAGCGGTCCGAGGCGGACGGCGCCGGGTGCTCCTCGACCGCTTCGGTCATCTCGTCCTCACTGGGAAGGTCGAGGTTCGAGACCGGGAGCGGTTCAGGGAGGTCGGAGTCGGAGTCGGTGCGGTTCTTCCATCCGAACCACATGGCGACGAGGATGCCGATGAACAGGACGCCGAGGACCGCCAGCGGCATGAAGCGGTCGGGTCTGAGGAGCTCATCCATGCACGAGCTCCCCGTCGCGCACGGTGAACCGGCCGTTGAATATGGTGGCGCGGTTCGTGCCGGGCAGGTCCATTCCCTCGAAGGGGGTGTTGGAGGAGCGCGAGGCGTGGTCGGCGGGGTCCACGGTGGCGGTGGTCGACGGGTCCCACAGCAGCAGGTTCGCCGGCTCCCCTGCCGCGATGGGGCGGCCGTGGCGGGCGTCGAGCCCGATCTGGGCGGGCTTCTCACTCATGACGCGGGCGACGTCCCGCCAGGTGAGGCGGCCGGTGTCCACCATGGTGGCCTGCACGATGCTGAGGGCGGTCTCCAGCCCGGTCATGCCGAAGGCGGCGCGGTCCCATTCGGTGTCCTTCGCGTCCCGCGGGTGCGGGGCGTGGTCGGTGGCGACGATGTCGATGGTGCCGTCGGCGAGTCCTTCGCGGACGGCGTCGACGTCCTTCTGGGTGCGCAGCGGCGGGTTCACCTTGTAGCGGGCGCTGTAGGTGCGGGCCTTCTCGTCGGTGAGGATGAGGTGGTGCGGGGTCACTTCGGCGGTGACGGCGATGCCGCGCTGCTTCGCCCACCGGATGATGTCGACGCTGCCGGCGGTGGACAGGTGGCACACGTGCAGGCGGGAGCCGACGTGCTCGGCGAGCAGGACGTCGCGCGCAATGATCGACTCCTCGGCGACGGCGGGCCAGCCCATGAGGCCGATCTCGGCGCTGACGGCGCCTTCGTGCATCTGCGCGTTGGGGGTCAGGGCGGGGTCCTGCGCGTGCTGCGCGATCACGCCGTTGACGGTCTTGACGTATTCGAGGGCGCGGCGCATGAGGAGGGGGTCGAACACGCATTTGCCGTCGTCGGAGAAGACGCGGACGCGGGCAGCGGATTCGGCCATGGCACCGAGGTCGGCGAGGCGCTCGCTCTCGAGGCCGACGGTGACCGCGCCGATGGGGAACACGTCGCAGTGCCCGGCTTCCTGACCGCGCTGGTGCACCTGCTCCACAACACCGGCGGTGTCGGCGGTGGGGGTGGTGTTGGCCATGGCGTGCACGGCGGTGAAGCCGCCGCGGGCTGCGGCCATGGTGCCGGTGTCGACGGTTTCGGCCTCTTCGCCGCCCGGTTCGCGCAGGTGGGTGTGGAGGTCCACGAGGCCGGGCAGGAGGATGCATCCGGTGCCGTCGACCTTTTCGGTGGTGGCGGTGACGCGGCCGGTCGCTTCGGGGCCGACGGCGACGATGTCCTCGCCGTCGATGAGGACGTCGGCGATGGTGTCGCCGTACAGCGAGGCGCCGGTGATGAGGATCGAGGTCATGATGCTTCCTCCGTGTGGGCTGCGAGGACGTGGTAGAGGACGGACATGCGGACGCTGACGCCGTTGTTGACCTGCTCGACGATGACGCTGCGGGGACCGTCGGCGACATCGCTGGCGATCTCGAATCCGCGGTTCATCGGGCCGGGGTGCAGGACGACGGCGTGGTCCGGGAGGCGGTCGGCGCGGTCGGTGGACAGGCCGAACCGGCGGGAGTACTCCCCTTCGGTGGGGAAGAATCCGCCGCCGACCATGCGCTCGCGCTGCACGCGCAGCATCATCACGGCGTCGGCGCCTTCGGCGATGGCGGCGTCCAGGCTGTAGGACACCTCGCACGGCCACGACTGGACGCCGATGGGGATGAGGGCGGGCGGTGCGACGAGGGTGACGGATGCTCCGAGCAGGCTGAGCAGCTTCACGTTGGAGCGGGCCACGCGGGAGTGCAGGATGTCGCCGACGATGATGACCCGCTTGCCGGCGAGGTCGGAGCCCGTCGGCCCCTCCACGAGGTGGCGGCGCAGCGTGTACGCGTCCAGCAGCGCCTGCGTGGGGTGCTCGTGAGTGCCGTCACCGGCGTTGACGATCGGCTTGTCGATCCAGCCGGCATTGGCGAGCAGGTGCGCGGCGCCCGAGGAGGAGGAGCGGACCACGATGGCGTCCGCCCCCATGGCGTCGAGGGTGAGCGCGGTGTCCTTCAGAGACTCCCCTTTGGACAGGCTGGAGCCCTTGGCGGAGAAGTTGATGATGTCGGCGCTGAGGCGCTTGGCGGCCGCTTCGAAGGAGATGCGGGTGCGGGTGGAGTCCTCGAAGAAGAGGTTGACCACGGTGCGGCCCACGAGGGTGGGGAGTTTGCGGATGGAGCGGGACTGGGTCTGCGCCATGTGCTCCGCGGTGTCGAGGACGTCGATGGCGTCCTGGCGGGTGAGGTCGTCGATGGAGATGAGGTGCTTCATCGGGTCTCCTCCTCGGTGAGGGGGCGTTCGAGGAGGACAGCGTCGTCGCCGTCGGTCTCGGTGAGGTGGACGCGGACGGCTTCGCGGCGGGAGGTGGGGAGGTTCTTGCCGACGAAGTCTGCGCGGATCGGCAGGTCGCGGTGGCCGCGGTCCACGAGGACGGCCAGGCGCACGTTGCGCGGGCGGCCCAGGGAGCTGAGGGCGTCCAATGCGGCGCGGATGGTGCGGCCGGAGAAGAGGACGTCGTCGACGAGGACGACGGTGCGGCCGTCGATGCCGCTGGGCGGCAGGTCCGTGGAGTACGGGACGCGCGTGGGGTGCTGAGCGAGGTCGTCGCGGAACATGGTGATGTCCAGGGTGCCGACGAAGTCGTCGATCTCGCGGTCAGTGGCGCCGGTGCGGCGCAGCGATTCGCCGATGCGGCGTGCGAGGGGGACGCCGCGGTTGTGGATGCCGAGGATGACGAAGTCGTCTTCGCCCTTCTGCGCTTCGACGATCTCGAAGCCGATGCGGGTGAGCGCTCGGCTGATCTCGTCCGCCCGGAGGACCTCGGTGCGGGTGGTGGGTGTATCGGTCATGTGTGGCTCCCTTCCGCGCCTCTCTGGACGCGATTTTAAAGGGCGGGTGGGCGGAGCGCCCGGGCCGACGGGGTCAGCCGAGGAGCTCCTTCATGTCGGCGATCCGCTGCAGGAGCGCATTGACGAACGCGGGCGACTTCTCCGTGGAGATCTGCTCCGCGATCCGGACGTACTCGCGGATGATGATCGCCGGCGGGGTGTCCTGCTCGGAGAAGAGGATCTCCGCTGTGCCCAGGCGCAGGATGGCACGGTCCACGGCCGGCATGCGCGACAGCTGCCACGCTTCGGAGTGGGTGTGCAGAGCGTCGTCGACATCTGCGCGGTGGCGGGCGTAGAGGTCGGCGAAGGCGCGGGCCCGTTCGGGCAGGGTGGTCTGGGCCGTGGAGCGCTGGGTGCGGCTCTCGGCGATCTCGGCGGTGTCGGCGCCGCGCAGATCGGCTTCGAACAGCACATCGACGGCGCGCAGGCGTGCGCGGGTGGTGGCGCTGAAGCCGGAGGTGTCCGCAGCGACGGAGCGGACGAGCTCGACGTCCGCTCCGTCGCGCTCCGGAAGGGGGAGGTCGGTCATGCTCAGGCGCGCCCGGTGTATTCGCCGGTGCGGGTGTCGACCTTGACCTTGGTGTCCTGTTCGAGGAACAGCGGCACCTGGATCTCCTTGCCGGTTTCGAGGGTGGCGGGCTTGGTGCCGCCGGAGGAGCGGTCGCCCTGCAGGCCCGGCTCGGTGTGGGTGATGGTGAGGACCACCGACGGCGGCAGCTCCACGAACAGCGGGTTGCCCTCGTGGAAGGCGATGACGATGTCCTGGCCTTCGAGCATGTAGTCAGCGCTGTCGCCGACGAGCTCTTCGGTGAGGTTGGTCTGCTCCCACGTGCTGGTGTCCATGAAGACGAACATGTCGCCGTCCTTGTAGGAGTACTGCATGTCGCGGCGATCGATGGTGGCGGTCTCGACCTTGACGCCGGCGTTGAAGGTCTTGTCCACGGTCTTGCCGGTGAGGACGTTCTTGAGCTTGGAGCGCACGAAGGCCGGGCCCTTGCCGGGCTTCACATGCAGGAACTCCACGACCTGCCAGAGGCCGTTGTCGATCTTCAGCACCATGCCGTTCTTGAGGTCGTTGCTCGTTGCCATGGGTCTCCTCGATAGTCTCTGAGCGCTCTCGTTCGGGCTCGTCCCGGTCGCGGGCGCATGTCCGCCCCATCCTACAAGAGCCGGCCCGGTGATCGTGCAGGTCGCAGACGGTGGTGACCCGTTGAACACACGGGACGCAGCACTGCGTCAGGCGAGCTCGATGAGCTCCTCGTAGTCGGGGCCCCACAGATCCTCGGTCGCATCCGGCATCACGAGCACGCGCTCCGGGTTGAGGGCGCGCACGGCGCCCGGGTCGTGGCTGACCAGCACGATCGCGCCCTCGAAGGCGTGCAGCGCCCCGAGGATCTCCTCACGGCTGGCGGGGTCGAGGTTGTTGGTGGGCTCATCGAGCAGGAGGACGTTGGCGCTGGAGACCACCAGGGTGGCGAGGGCCAGGCGGGTCTTCTCGCCGCCGGAGAGGACTCGCGCGGGCTTGTGCACATCGTCCCCAGTGAAGAGGAACGAGCCGAGGATCTTGCGCACCTCCACCTCGGCCATATCGCCGGCGGCGCGCTGCATGTTGTCCAGGACGGTGCGGTCACCGTCGAGGGTCTCGTGCTCCTGTGCGTAGTAGCCGAGGCGCAGGCCGTGCCCGGCGATGACCTCGCCGGAATCGGGGGTCTCCACTCCGGCGAGGAGTCGCAGAAGGGTGGTTTTGCCGGCGCCGTTGAGGCCGAGCACGACCACGCGGGAGCCGCGGTCGATGGCGAGGTCGGCACCGGTGAAGATCTCCAGGGACCCGTAGGACTTCGAGAGCCCGTCGGCCTTCAGCGGGGTGCGTCCGCAGGGCGCCGGGGATGGGAAGCGGAGCTTCGCAACCTTGTCGCGCTGATGGTCCTCCTCGACCCCGTCGAGGAGGCGTTCGGCGCGGCGGAGCATGTTCTGCGCTGCGACCGCTTTGGTGGCCTTCGCCTTCATCTTCTCGGCCTGGGTGGTGAGTGCGGCGGCCTTCTTCTCGGCGGAGAGGCGTTCGCGGCGGCGGCGCTTCTCATCGTCCTCACGCTTGGTCAGGTAGTTCTTCCAGCCCATGTTGTAGATGTCGATGACGTGGCGGTTGGCGTCGAGGTAGAACACCTTGTTGACCACCTGTTCCACGAGGGCGACGTCGTGGGAGATGATCACCATCCCGCCGGGGTAGGTCATGAGGAAGTCGCGCAGCCAGCTGACGGAGTCGGCATCGAGGTGGTTGGTGGGTTCGTCGAGGATGAGGGTTTCGGCCTGGGAGAAGAGGATGCGGGTGAGTTCCACGCGGCGGCGCTGGCCACCGGAGAGGGTGCCGAGTTCGTTCTCGAGGAGGCTGTTGGGGATGCCGAGGTTCGCGGCGAGCTGTTTGGCGTCCGCCTCAGCGGCGTAGCCTCCCTGGATCTCCAGTTCATTGGAGAGGCGGCTGTAGCGGTTGAGGGCCTTCTCCCGGCGGTCCGCACTGATGGACATGTCCGCCATCTCATGTTCCGCCTTGGCCAGGCGGCGGTGGATCTCGTCGAGGCCGCGGGCGGAGAGGATGCGGGCGAGGACGGTCTGGGTGGGATCGGAGACCTGGGTGTCCTGCGGGAGGAAGCCGATCTGGCCGCGGGTGTCGATGGTGCCGTTCGCGGGCTGGAGGTCGCCGGCGATGGTGCGGGTCAGGGTGGTCTTGCCGGCGCCGTTGCGGCCGACGAGGCCGACGCGGTCCCCCTTGTTCACCTGGAAGCTGACGTTCTCCATCAGGAGGCGTGCGCCCACTCTGATCTCCAGGTCCTGCACGCTGATCATGAACACCTCTGCGTCTCGCTGTTTCGGGCCCTGTTGATCCTACGCGCACCGACACAGGTCCCGAGACCTCTGTGATGTGATGGAGGTGACCAGCCGGGGTGAGTGTCGGAGCGGCCGGCGCTCCCCATCAACAGGAAGGAGCTGCTGTGCGCATCGGAGTGCCGAAGGAGATCAAGAACCACGAGTATCGGGTGGGCCTGTCGGTCGCCGCGGTGCATGAGCTCGTTGCGGCCGGGCACAGCGTGTCCGTTCAGGCGGGTGCGGGTGTGGGCGCCGGTTTCGATGATGCCGCGTATGAAAAGGCCGGCGCTGCCGTACTGGAGTCCGCCGAGGAGGTGTGGGCCGGGGCGGACATGGTGGTGAAGGTGAAGGAGCCGCTGCAGGAGGAGTACCGATACCTTCGCAGTGACCTGATCCTGTTCACCTACCTGCATCTGGCAGCGGATGAGTCGCTGACTCGGGCTCTGCTGGAGGCGGGCACCACCGCAATCGCGTATGAGACGGTGCAGCGCCCGGATGGGTCGCTGCCGCTGCTGGCGCCGATGAGCGCGATCGCTGGGCGTCTGGCGGCGCAGGTGGGGGCCTACCATCTGATGGCTCCGCTGGGCGGTGCGGGTGTGCTGATGGGCGGTGTCCCGGGCACACCGAAGGCGAGGATCCTGGTGGTGGGCGGCGGTGTGGTCGGTGAGCAGGCCGCGATCATGGCGCGCGGCATGCAGGCCGACGTCACCGTGATGGATGTGAATGTGGCGCGCCTGGGTCAGATCGATCTGACGCATGGTGGGTCGATCCGCACTGCGTATTCCACCAGCCTCGATCTGGCGGAGCACATGCGGGACGCGGATGTGGTCGTGGGGTCGGTGCTGATCCCGGGTAAGAAGGCGCCGAAGCTGGTGACCGATGAGATGGTGCGCGGCATGAAGCCGGGCGCGGTGCTGGTGGATGTGGCGATCGATCAGGGTGGCTGCTTCGAGAACAGCCGGCCGACCACGCATGACGACCCGACGTTCCGGGTACATGAGACCACGTACTACTGCGTGGCGAACATGCCGGGCTCGGTTCCGCGCACCGCGACGACGGCGCTGAACAATGCGACGCTGCCGTTCGTGATGGCGATCGCGGGCAAGGGCTGGAGGGCTGCGCTGGCCGACGATGCAGCACTCGCGAAGGGCCTGCACACCCATGATGGTGCGCTCTTCAACGCCGGTGTGGGCGAAGCACTCGGCATCGAGACGCAGGAGATCAGCAGCGTTCTCGGCTGAGGCGCTCCCCCGCCTCGTGGACAGTTTCCACGCGGGAATGACGAAGCGGCCGGCCCCCACAGGGGCCCGCCGCTTCGTCATATGGTCGGCTTCAGATCTGAACTGTGGACGAAGTGCAGGTTCCACCGGTTCGCGGGTCGCTCGGGCAGACCCGGGTCATGCGCCACTTCCGGCCATCCTTGGTGGTGTATTCGACAACGACTTGCCAGTCGGCTGTCGGCCACGTCGACTGTTTGGCGGTGGGACCGCTGACACTTCTGTACCCGAGTTCGAAGATCGGGGTGTCCTTGATGGTGAGCGTCTTGCACCCGGTGGTGGAATTCGTGGTCCAGTGGGATGGCGTGAGTTTGCTCGGGTCGGACTGGAACTTCAGCGTCCAGGCCATGCCCTAGGTGCCGTCCCGGAAGGTCCGGTCCACCCAGTTGCTTTCGAGGTAGATTCGAGCGTCACGGGTGACCCAGATCGGGTCAGTGCCGGACAGGCTTCGGTAGAGCAGCTTTTTGCGGTTCCCCGATGCCAGCGCCGCGCTACCGGCGTCCACCGTCGTATCGTAGAGCGACTTGAACTCACAGCCAGTAATGGCGCCGAACTCGGCCGAGCACGTCGTATTGCCGAAGTAGGTCTTATTCACCTTATTGTTGCCCGGGTCGTAGGCGCCGCGGTCCTGCCACTTGTCACCTCCCCTGTCATTCCGGTTCATGACGATGAGGCGGTAATCCACCGTGGTGATGACAGCGTCGGCCGGAAGGTTCTTGACAGTCAGGCTGCCTGCCGCCTTCAGGGTCTGGTTAGTCCTCTCTGTATCCGCTACTCCCCAGTCGTAGGAGAAACCTCCGCCTGAGTCCAGGACCGGGTTGCAGGGTCGACTCACCGCATAGGCGGAAGCGGCGACGCTCACCGTGGCAACGGGAACCGACCACGCGCCACCGCGCGCGAGCGCGCGGCGGGAGATCTGCTGAGACATAGGGGGTGTCCTTTCGGGGCGAAAGGTCTAGTCGGCACGGTGCCGCCGTTCGAGCACTACTAGACCCTCTAGTAACTTACTGGCCGATCGGGTCAATTCGGACGTCACCGTGGTGTGACCGAACGAACCATCCTGCCCCCCACCCCTGATTCCACACTCGCGGGCACCCGTCGGCCCCCTCCTGGAACGCCACCGGCGCCGCCCCCACGAAGGGGAACGGCGCCGGTGACTGTCAGGGACAGGCGTCAGATGTTGAAGCCGATCGCGCGCAGCTGTTCGCGACCATCCTCCGTGATCTTCTCCATGCCCCACGGCGGCATCCACACCCAGTTGATGCGGTGCGACTCGGTGATCGGATCCAGCGCGGCGAAGGTCTGCTCCTCCAGCACATCGGTCAGCGGGCACGCCGCGGACGTCAGTGTCATATCCACGACCGCGTGACCGTCCTCGAGAGTGACGCCGTACACCAGGCCCAGATCAACGATGTTGATGCCGAGCTCCGGGTCGATGACGTCCTTGAGGGCCTCGATCAGGTCCTCTTCAGTGACGGGCTTGGATTCAGCCATGTCTGCCTCGTTTCTGCGCGGGTGCGCTCAGGTCTCAGGCGTTCGCTGCGGTGAGGAAGCGGTCGTATCCCTCTTCCTCCAGGCGCGCAGCGAGCTCCGGGCCGCCCTGCTCAGCAACACGGCCGTTGACGAACACATGCACGAAGTCCGGCTTCACGTAGCGCAGGATGCGGGTGTAGTGGGTGATGAGCATGACGCCCAGGCCCTCGTTCTCCTTCACGCGGTTGATGCCTTCGGAGACGACGCGCAGAGCGTCCACATCCAGGCCCGAGTCGGTCTCGTCCAGGATCGCCATCTTCGGCTTCAGCAGCTCCATCTGGAGGATCTCGTGGCGCTTCTTCTCGCCGCCGGAGAAGCCCTCGTTGACGTTGCGCTCGGCGAACTTCGGGTCCATGCGCAGCTGGTCCATGGCGCCCTTGACGTCCTTCACCCAGGTGCGCAGCTTCGGGGCCTCGCCGTCCACGGCGGTCTTCGCGGTGCGCAGGAAGTTCGAGACGGTCACGCCCGGCACCTCCACCGGGTACTGCATGGCGAGGAAGAGGCCCGCCTTGGCGCGCTCGTCCACGGACATCTCCAGCACGTCCTCACCGTCGAGCAGGACCTCGCCCTGGGTGATCTCGTACTTCGGGTGGCCGGCGACGGCGTAGGCGAGGGTGGACTTTCCGGAGCCGTTCGGGCCCATGATCGCGTGGGTCTCACCCGACTTGATGGTCAGGTTGACGCCCTTGAGGATCTCCTTGGTGTCGCCTTCGGGGGTCTCCACGGTTGCGTGGAGGTCCTTGATTTCAAGAACAGACATGATGTCCTTTCGAGTTTCAGTCAGCTGTGGGGGTCGGTCACCGCAACGCTGATCGCGCCGGTGGCCTCATCGATGGATACGGGATAGACGGCCACGGGTTCGGTGGCGGGCAGCTGGCGGGGACGGCCGGTTCGCAGATCGAACTGGCTGCCGTGCTTCCAGCATTCGAGCGTGCCCTCGAACACGTCTCCGTCGGACAGGGCGACCTCCCCATGGCTGCAGCGGTCCTCCAGGGCGTGGAGGGTGCCGTCGGCGTCGCGCGCCAGGGCGACATCGACACCGGCGACGCTCACGCTGAGCACCTCTCCGGGGGCGATGTCCGCGATGTTCGCAGCCGCGTGGAAGGTCGGGGTCATCAGTTCATGCTCCGACGGAGCTCGTCCTCGATGGAGTCGGTGAGGTGCTCGCGGATCTCCGGAACGTCGATCTTCTGGATCAGCTCCTGGAAGAAGCCGCGGACCACCAGGCGGCGGGCCTCGATCTCGGGGATGCCGCGCGAGCGCAGGTAGAACAGCTGCTCGTCATCGAAGCGACCCGTGGCGGCGGCGTGGCCGGCGCCCTCGATCTCACCGGTCTCGATCTCCAGGTTCGGCACGGAGTCCGCGCGCGCCCCCTCGGTGAGGACCAGGTTGCGGTTCAGCTCGTAGGTGTCGGTGCCTTCGGCCTCCTTGCGGATCAGCACATCGCCGACCCACACGGACCGAGCGCCCTTGCCCTGCAGCGCCCCCTTGTAGGTGACGTCCGAGGTGCACTTCGGGGCGGCATGGTCCACGAACAGGCGGTGCTCGAGGTGCTGCTTGTCATCGGCGAAGTACAGGCCGATCTGCTCGATCTCCGAGCCCGGGGCGTTGAACTTCGACGTGGAGTTCACGCGCACGGCACGGCCGCCCAGGGAGACGACGATGTGCTTGAGCTTCGCATCGCGGCCCAGGTGCGCCACGTGGGTGGCGACATGGATGGCGTCGTCGTCCCAGTCCTGCAGGGAGATGACGGTCATCTCGGAGTTGTCGCCGACGACCATCTCCACGTTCTCACCGAACAGGGCGGTGCCGGTGTGGTTGAGGATGTAGGTGGCGCGAGCCGACTCCTCGGTTTCGAGCACGATCGCGGCGTGCGAGGCGGTGGAGCCGTCCTTGCCGGTGATCTCCACGCGCAGCGGCTGCTCCACCACGGTGTTCTTCGGCGCCTTCAGGTGGAGGGCGTTCGCGGTCAGCTCAGCGGCTGCGGCCGCGATGCGGTCCTCCGGGACGAGCAGGGTGTTGCGGGGCGCCTCGTCGGCCCCCAGTGAGCCGACGGTGATGCCCTCGACCTCGTCGACGTCGAAGGCGACGACGTCCTCGGACACGGTGGTCTCGGTGGCCTGGAGGAGCGGGTAGATCTCGCGCAGGGAGGCGAAGCGCCACTCCTCCTCGCGGCCGGTCGGGATCTCGTGGTTGTCCACGCCGAACGCGGCGTAGCGGTACGCGCGGGAATCCTCCGTGTGGGCACCGAGGGCGATGCCCTCGGACTCCAGCTCAGCCTTCGAGTGGTCTGTGACTGTCATCAGCCAACGCTTCCTTCCATCTGCAGTTCAATGAGTCGGTTGAGCTCAAGCGCGTACTCCATCGGGAGCTCACGCGCGATCGGCTCGATGAAGCCGCGCACGATCATCGCCATCGCCTCGGTCTCTTCAAGGCCGCGGCTCATCAGGTAGAAGAGCTGCTCCTCGCTCACCTTGGAGACGGTCGCCTCGTGGCCCATCTGGACATCGTCCACGCGCACATCCACGTACGGGTAGGTGTCGGTGCGGGACTGGGTGTCCACCAGCAGGGCGTCGCACAGCACGGTGGAGGCCGAGTGGCGGGCATTGTTGTTCACCTGCACCAGGCCGCGGTACGAGGATCGGCCGCCGCCGCGCGACACGGACTTCGAGACGATCGAGCTCGAGGTGTTCGGTGCCATGTGCACCATCTTCGAGCCGGTGTCCTGCTGCTGCCCCTCGCCGGCGAACGCGATCGAGAGGGTCTCGCCGCGGGCGTGCTCGCCCATCAACCAGACAGCCGGGTACTTCATGGTGACCTTGGAGCCGATGTTGCCGTCGACCCACTCCATGGTGCCGCCCTCTTCCACCGTGGTGCGCTTGGTGACGAGGTTGTACACGTTGTTCGACCAGTTCTGGATCGTGGTGTAGCGGACGCGGGCGTCCTTCTTCACGACGATCTCCACCACGGCGGAGTGCAGCGAGTCCGACTTGTAGATCGGGGCGGTGCAGCCCTCGACGTAGTGGACGTAGGAGCCCTCGTCCGCGATGATCAGCGTGCGCTCGAACTGGCCCATGTTCTCCGTGTTGATGCGGAAGTAGGCCTGCAGCGGGATCTCCACGTGGACACCCGGCGGGACGTACACGAAGGAGCCGCCGGACCACACGGCGGTGTTCAGAGCGGCGAACTTGTTGTCGCCCGACGGGATCACGGTGCCGAAGTACTCCTCGAACAGCTCGGGGTACTCCCGCAGGCCGGTGTCGGTGTCCACGAAGATGACGCCCTGGGCCTCGAGGTCCTCACGGATCTGGTGGTAGACGACCTCGGACTCGTACTGCGCGGCGACGCCGGCGACCAGGCGCTCCTTCTCCGCTTCGGGGATGCCGAGGCGGTCGTAGGTCTCCTTGATGTCCTCGGGCAGGTCCTCCCAGCTGGTGGCCTGCTTCTCGGTGGAGCGCACGAAGTACTTGATGTTGTCGAAGTCGATGCCGGAGAGGTCGGGGCCCCAGGTGGGCATCGGCTTCTTCTCGAACAGGCTGAGGGCGCGCAGGCGGCGCTTGAGCATCCACTCCGGCTCGTCCTTCAGCTCGGAGATGTTGCGGACAACATCCTCGGACAGACCGCGGCGGGCGTTCTGGCCTGCTTCGTCAGAGTCCCTCCAGCCGTATTCATAGCTTCCGATGGACGAGATGATCTCGTCCTGGGTCAGCTGTTCAGGTGCACTCGTCATGGTGTCCTTCCTTCTGTGAACAATTCGTGGTCGGGCAGCTCGTCCCCACCACCCGGCATCGGAGTGACGTGGGTGGTGCAGACATGGGCGCCCGAAGCGCGGGTCGCCAGCCGTTGGACCGGCGCCCCCAGCATGCGGGCGAGTGCGGACGTCTCGACGTCGCACAGCTCAGGGTGCTCAGCTGCGATGTCCTGAATGGGGCAGCGCCCCTGGCACAGCTGAACGGTGCGCAGAGTCCGCCCACCTCCGGGAAGGCGCACTGCGACGGGACGCATGGAGGCGGCATAGCCGCGCTCCTGCAGCAGGTCGACGACGATCTCCAGACGGCGGGCCGTGGTGACCTCGGCCCCGTCGGCCTGCTCGGCCGTGAGGCGCCTGGCGAACTCGCGCTCCCAGCGATCAGTGCGGGCGCGGGCGAGGCGCACAACGGCCTCCGCTCCCCCAGCTGCTTCCAGCTCGCGCATGGCGGCGATGGCGATCTCGTCCGCCTCGGAGGAGGCGAGGTCGCGAGGCGTTGAGGAGGCGAGGACGAATTCGCGGCGGGGGCGCCCGCGGCCGCGCTTGACGGTGGCCGGTTCGCGCTCCTCGATGACGCCGTCGGCCTCCAGCTGAGCGAGATGGCGGCGGATGGCGGCGCCAGTGAGGCCGAAGCGCTCGGCGAGGTCGCCGGCTGCGATGGGGCCGTCCACGGAGATGGCTTCGACGAGGCGATCACGAGTGTTCTCAGGAGCACCGACTCCCGCGGGTGCGGGACTCTGATCGGTCATCGTTCACCTCTTTCCGCTGCTCGACGACATTGACACCGATTCTACAACCCGGCCGTTGCGAAAAGAAACGAAGGGGGACCTAAGTCATCGGCCGCTCACCCATGTTGCTTCACTATTCAACTATCGGTCGCTAGAGTGGACTCCAACCGCCGACGAGCATCCGTCGGCCCACCGCCGGAGAAGGAGGCACCATGACTGCCGACGACACCACCCAGCATTCCACCAAGGGCTCCTACGTGCATGAGGGCGAAGCCTTCGAGCGCGACATGACCTACATCCCCACTCGCATCACCCGCGACGGGCGCGACGGCTACGAGGTCGAAGCGCACCGCTACCGCCTCATCGCCGCCCGTGCCTGCCCGTGGGCCAACCGCACCCTCATCGTCCGACGCCTGCTCGGCCTCGAAGAGGCCATCTCGGTCGGCATGCCGGGGCCCACGCACGATGCCCGCTCCTGGACGTTCGACCTCGACGAAGGCGGCAAGGACCCGGTGCTCGGCATCGAACGCCTCCAGGAGGCGTACTTCCAGCGCTTCCCCGACTACGAGCGCGGCATCACCGTCCCCGCGATCGTCGACACCCGCGACGGCAAAGTCGTCACCAACGACTTCGACCAGATCACCCGCGACTTCTCCTCCGAATGGACCGAGTTCCACCGTGACGGTGCCCCGAACCTGTGGCCCGCCGAGCATGCCGAGGAGATGGAGGCGCTGCTCCACTTCATCCTGCACCGCGTCAACAACGGCGTGTACAAGTGCGGCTTCGCCGGCACGCAGGAGGCCTACGAGGAGGCCTATGACGAGCTGTGGGACGCCCTCGACGTCCTCGATGAGCGCCTTTCGGCCCGCCGCTACCTGATGGGCCGCTCCATCACGGAGGCCGATGTGCGCCTGTTCGTCACGCTGGTGCGCTTCGACCCCGTCTACCACGGTCACTTCAAGGCGAACCGCCAGACCATCCGCTCGATGGAGAACCTCTCCGGCTACCTCGCCGACCTGTTCCAGACACCCGGTTTCGGCGACACCGTCGACTTCCAGCAGATCAAGGACCACTACTACATCGTCCAGGAAGACGTGAACCCCACCCAGATCGTGCCGAAGGGGCCGACTATGGAGTGGCTGCTGGAGCCGCACGGCCGCGACCGGTTCGAGACGAACACGTGGGGCGACGGCGGCACCGCACCCCTGCCCCCGCTGGAATCCGAGACGGTCGCCCAGGAGAACACGCCGCTGGAGATCACGCACCGCTGAGGTGCGCAGCACCGCGCAGCACCGATGACCACCCCGGGCACACCCAGCTCGACGGGGCGGGCCTACGATGGAGCAGCCATGACTGAACTGCCCCATCCAGCCCGCGCCTCCGACGGCCTGGTCATCGACTCACTCACCAAGCGCTTCGGGTCCGTCACCGCCGTGGACGGCGTGAGCCTGACCGCCCGCCGCGGTGAGATCACCGCCATCCTCGGCCCCAACGGCGCCGGCAAATCCACCACGATCGCCTGCGCCACCGGCCTGCTCGCTCCCGACTCCGGCACCATCCGCGCCCTCGGCGCCGACCCCCTGCGGGCCACAGCGGATGAGCGCGCCCGCATCGGTGTGATGCTGCAGGACGGCGGCCTCAGCACCAGCGCGAAGCCCCGCCAGCTGCTCGCCTACGCCGCCCGCATGGTGCAGCAGCCCCGGGACGCTGACGCACTCGCCCGCCAGCTCGGAATCGACCAGTTCGCCTCCACCATTGTGCGGCGGCTCTCCGGCGGCCAGAAGCAGCGGCTGTCCCTCGCGCTTGCCCTGATCGCGCAACCCGACCTGCTGTTCCTGGACGAGCCCACCGCTGGGATGGACGCCGCCATCCGCCGCCGCACCCGTGACATCATCCGCGCCGAAGCGGACCGCGGCGCCGCGGTCATCCTCACCACCCACGCCATCGACGACGTCGAGGCCCTCGCCGACCACGTCGTGGTCATCGCCGGGGGCCGCATGCTCGCCTCCGGCTCCACCGCCGACGTGGTGTCCCAGCTGCAGGACTCCGCTCCGACCCGGACCGCCCTCACCCTGGGCGGCGGCACCGATGAGGACCGTGCCGCGTTCACCGAGCAGATGCGCCGCGCCGCCGTCGAGAAGGGCCTCACCCTGGAGGCCGCACCGGCTTCCGACGCGCTGGAGGACATCCTGGTGCAGCTCACCAACGACACTGAGGAGGCCCGCGCATGAGCACCGCCACCGCCCCGCAGACGCCGGCGGCCGCCCCGACGCCGCAGCGCGCCGCCAGCACCGGCCGCCGCATCCTCACCCACGCCTCCTTGGAGGCCCGCACCCTCCTCGGCAACGGCGAACAGCTCATGGTCGCGATCGTCCTGCCGGCCCTCGTCCTGCTCGGCCTGCACCTCATCCCCCTGCCCGACTCGATGTTCGACGGTCGTGCCCTCACCATGGGCGACAAGGTCGCCGCCACCGCCGTCACCGCGATCATCGCCACCTCGATGACCTCGCAGTCCATCGCCACCGGCTTCGACCGACGGGCAGGCGTGCTGCGCTGGATCGCCACCACTCCCCTGGGCCGCTCCGGCTACATTGCCGGCAAGCTCCTCGCGCTCGGTCTCATCCATCTGCTGCAGGTCGCCGCCCTCGGCGCCCTCGCCCTCGCGCTCGGCTGGCACCCGTCGGCCGCCCAGGTCCTCACCGCGGTGCTCCCATGGCTGCTCGGCACCGCCGCGTTCGGCGCCCTCGGGCTCCTCATCGCCGGGACGCTGCGCGCGGAAGGAGTGCTGGCGCTGGCGAACCTCGCGTTCATCGCCCTGGTCGCCGGTGGCGGGGTCGCCCTTCCGGTCGAATCGTTCCCCTCATGGGCGCAGCCGCTCGTGCAGCTGCTGCCCTCCGGCGCGCTGATGGCGCTGGTCCGCGCCGCCCTCAACGGTGCTGCGCTGCCCTGGCTGTCCGCGCTCATCCTCGCCGGCTGGACCGTGCTGTTCACGGTCCTCACGGTGAGGTTCTTCAAATGGACCAGTGCATGAGACGTTCGTCCCGATGGCCCCTTCCTACAATGACCGCATGAGCTCCACCCCGCACCAGGGCCTGATCGGCCTCACCCCGAAGCAGTCGCTCCTGCTGCGCATCGCCTTCTGGGGCAACATGATCTCCCAGATGGGCATCATCGTCACCGGCGCCGTGGTCCGCCTGACCGGGTCCGGCCTCGGCTGCTCCACCTGGCCGAACTGCGAACCGGGCCAGTTCACGCCCCGCTACCACCCTGAGATGGGCATCCGGCCGTTCATCGAGTTCGGCAACCGCACCCTCACCGGAGTGCTGGTGGTGTTTGCCGTCGCGGTCCTGGTCCTCACCTATCTGTGGCTCAAGCACAAGGGGGCCGGCTTCCGCGTCCTCGCGTGGGTGCCGCTCATCCTCACCCTCGTACAGGCGCTGCTCGGCATGGGCGTGGTGGTGCTGCACCTCGACCCGAAATGGGTGAGCCTGCACTTCCTGGTCTCCCCCATCCTGGTGTTCGTCTCCGGCCTGCTGCTGTACCGCCTGTACGACGGCAATGACACCGGCCGTCCCGCCGTGGCCCGCCCAGTGCGGCTGCTGTTCTGGCCGATGGCAGCGGCCGGGTTCCTCGTGCTCATCCTCGGCACTGTCGTCACCGGCTCCGGCCCCCACTCCGGTGACGCGAACACGATGGTTCGCTTCATGGTGGATCCGCGCACCATCTCCTGGCTGCACGCGGACGTCGTCATGCTGTTCGCAGGGCTCCTTGTGGGCCTGCTGGTCGCGCTCGTCGCCTCCGGGGCGCACCGCCCCGCCCGCCGCGCCGCCCTCGCACTCGTCGTGGTGACCGCCCTGCAGGCCGTCATCGGCTACACCCAGTACCTGCTGGGGCTGCCGGAGCTGCTCGTGGCGCTGCACATGACCGGCGCCGCCCTGTTCGCCGGCGGCATCTCCTGGGTGGGCTCCAGCCTGTACACGTGGCGGGAGAAGACCGCAGTCGACCATGAGGAGGCCGGCGCCCATGCTGCGACGCCGACGCCCGCGCACTGACCGTCCCAGCCCCGAGCAGCTGCGGCCCGCCGGCGAGTTCGTCGCCGGTGTGCTCTCCCACCTGCGCACGGTCGTGGAGCCCGGCATGAACCTGCTGGAGATCGACGCCGAAGCGCACCGCCTGATCCGCGAAGCCGGCGCCGCCTCCTGCTACCTCGACTACCACCCCAGCTTCGGCGGCTCCCCGTTCGGGCACGTCATCTGCACCTCCGTCAACGAGGCGGTGCTGCACGGCCGCCCCTACGACCGCGTCCTGGCCGACGGGGACCTGCTGTCCCTCGACTTCGCCGTCGAACTCGACGGCTGGGTCGCCGACTCCTGCCTGTCCATCAGCGTGGGTGAGCAGTCCGACGCGCACCGCCGCCTCATCCAGGACACCGAGGACGTCATGTGGGCGGGGATCGACGCCGCCGTCGCCGGCGCTCGCGTGGGCGACATCGGGCACGCGGTCGAGTCACGGGCGCACGCACTCGGCTACAGCATCAATACCCGCTTCGGTGGGCACGGCGTGGGTCGCACCATGCATGAGGAGCCGTTCATCCCGAACTGGGGTCAGCCCGGGACGGGTCAGCGCCTGGAGGCGGGAATGGCTATCACCGTGGAGCCGTTCCTGTCCCCCACCACGGCGTCCCTGTTCATCACCGAGCGGGACGGCTGGACGGTCGAGACCGATGACGGCTCCACCGGCGCCCACGCGGAGCACACGCTGATCGTGACCGACGGTGCTCCGATCATCATGACCGGCCGCGCCGACGACCCGTCGCCGCGCTCCAGCATCGCCTGAACCGCACCCGTTCAGCAGAGCGGCGCGGGCCCGCTGGTCAGCGCAGGCGCGCCGCAGCCTCCGCAATCGCCTCCGCGTCCAGGCCCTCACGGCTGAGGATCGCGTCGCGCTTCGCGTGATCGATGAACGCCTGGTCCACACCGAGCACGGCGCTCGGCACCTGCACGCCGCGGTCCGCGAGGGCGAACCGCAGCGCCGCCCCGATGCCGCGCTCCCGCACGCCGTCCTCGATCGTCACCACGGCCGACGCACGCGCACACAGGTCCAGGAGGGGTCCCGCGAGCGGCAGGGCGATGACGGGGTCGATGACCAGCACCTCTGCGCCGGTCGCGGCGAGCGTCTTCGCCGCCGCCACGGCGCGGGCAGCGAGCGACCCGATCGTGATGATCAGCGTCGGCGCCTCAGCATCGAGCGCCTCGCCCGTCGCGCACGCCAGCGCGGCGTCGGAGGACGCGAACAGGACATCTCCGGCGGGCACCGAGGCCGCCGCGGCCACATCGGGGCCGACTGAGCCCTTCGGGAACCGGATCAGGCCGGGACCCGTCGGCGCCTCATCACCACCGAGGCGGCGGCGCAGGGCGTCCTCCAGCCGCTGCCCGTCGCGCGGCGCGCACACCTCCAGGCCCGGCACCTGCGCAGCGAGCGCGAGGTCCCAGATGCCGTGATGGCTGGCGCCGTCATCACCGGTGACACCGGCGCGATCCAGGGTGATCGTCACCGGCTCGCTGTGCAGGCCGATGTCCATCAGCAGCTGGTCGATCGCGCGGGTGAGGAACGTGGAGTACAGCGCCACCAGGGGCCGCTGGCCGGCGTTCGCGAGGCCGGCGGCGATGTCCAGGGTCACCTGCTCGGCGATGCCGGTGTCGAGGACCCGTGCGGGGTGGGCCTGCTGCATCGGGGTGAGGCCGACGGGGTCGATCATGGCGGCGCTCAGCGCCACCATGTCGTCGCGCTGATCGGCGATGCCGAGCACGGTCGCGGCGAAGCGGTCGGTCCAGGTGGCGCCGGGGCCGGTCGGCACCGGGTCGGGGGTCGACTGGGCGGTGGTGATGTCGAACGGGCCGTGGGCGTGCCACAGGTCCACCTCGTGCAGTTCGGCGGCGAGCAGGCCGCGGCCCTTCGCTGTGACGGCGTGGACGAGCGGAACCGCGCCCTGGCCGGCGGCGTCCCGCGCCTGCGTCAGGGCGGCTTCGAGGGCGTGGACGTCGTGCCCGTCGACAGGACCGATGTAGCGGTAGCCGAGCACCTCGAACGGGTTCGCGGCAGCAGTGCCGCTGCGCAGCTCACTGAGGCAGCGAGCCAGACCGCCGATGGTGGGGGCGTAGCTGCGGGTGTTGTCGTTGAGGACGAACACGGTGCGTGCGTGGGGATGATCGACCGCGAGGTTCAGTGCTTCCAGCCCCACACCGCCGGTGAGGGCGCCGTCGCCGATCACCGCGACGGAGGTGCGGGAGCGGGACCCGTCGGACAGCGCAGCCGCGTCGGCGGAGAACGCCATGCCGAGACCCAGCGCCCACGCGAGCGAGCCGGAGGCGTGGGAGTTCTCCACGAGGTCGTGCTCGGACTCCGATCGGCTCGGATAGCCGGAGATGCCGCCTTCGGTGCGCAGCCCCGCGAGGTCGGGGCGGCCGGTCAGCATTTTGTGGACGTACGCCTGGTGGCCGGTGTCGAACACGATCGGGTCGCGCGGGGAGTCGAACACGCGGTGCAGGGCCACGGTGAGTTCGAGGACGCCGAGGTTCGGGCCCACGTGGCCGCCGCTGGCGGCGACGATGTCGAGCAGGCTGCGCCGCAGGTGCGGCAGCAGAGCATCGACCTCGGCGGCGCTCAGGGCGCGCAGGGCTGCCGGGTCGGCGGGGATGGACGGGGCGGCCGCGGGGGTGGCGGCGTGCTCAACGATCTCCGTCTGCGTTCTGCTCATACCGCGAGACTACGCTCCCCATCTGCGGTTTCCGAGCGCATCTGCACATACGTGCAGAAATTCACCAGATGATCACAAGTGTGAGAACGGCGTGTGCACACGCCGCGCCGCCCTTCACAGGGCAGCGACCCCGCTCCCCCATCGATGGAGGGGAACGGGGCCGCTGCGCGGGTCAGGCCGGGGCCATCACTTCGCCGCGAGCTGGCGCAGCACGTACGGCAGGATGCCGCCGTTGCGGAAGTAGGACGCCTCGCCCGGGGTGTCAATGCGGACCACCGCGTCGAACTCGACCGTCTCGCCGCCCTCGCGCTCGGCCGTGACGTGCACGGTCGACGGGATCGGTCCGTCGTTCAGCGCCTCGATGCCGGTGAAGGAGAAGGTCTCCTCGCCGGTCAGGCCGAGCGAGTCCGGGGTCTGCCCCTCCGGGAACTGCAGCGGCAGCACGCCCATGCCGATGAGGTTCGAGCGGTGGATGCGCTCGTAGGACTCCGCGATGACGACCTGCACGCCGAGCAGCTTGGTGCCCTTCGCAGCCCAGTCGCGGGAGGAGCCGGTGCCGTACTCCTTGCCGGCGATGACCACCAGCGGGATGTCCTTGGCGGCGTAGTCCTGCGCAGCGTCGTAGATGAAGGACTGCTCCCCGGTGAGGAAGTTCTTCGTGTAGCCGCCCTCCACATCGTCCAGAAGCTGGTTGCGCAGGCGGATGTTCGCGAACGTGCCGCGGATCATCACCTCGTGGTTGCCGCGGCGGGACCCGTAGGAGTTGAAGTCCTTGCGGTCAACGCCGTGCTCCTTCAGGTACACGCCGGCGGGCGAATCCGCCTTGATGGAGCCGGCGGGCGAGATGTGGTCGGTGGTGGTCGAATCGCCGACCATCACCAGGACGCGAGCACCGGAGATGTCGGTGAGCTTCTCCGGCTGAGCACCCATGCCCTCGAAGTACGGAGGCTTGCGCACGTAGGTGGAGTCCTCGTCCCAGGCGAAGGTGTCGCCCTCCGGAGTCTCCAAGGAGCGCCAGCGCTCATCGCCCTGGAACACGTCGGCGTAGTCGTTCTGGTACATCTCGCGGGTGATGGACTCGCTGATGACCTTCTCCACCTCGGCGGGGTTCGGCCAGATGTCCTTGAGGAACACGTCGTTGCCGTCCTTGTCCTGGCCCAGCGGATCAACATCGAAGTCGAAGTCCATGGTGCCGGCGAGTGCGTAGGCGATCACGAGCGGCGGGGACGCGAGGTAGTTCATCTTCACGTCCGGGTTGATGCGGCCCTCGAAGTTGCGGTTGCCGGACAGCACGGAGGTGACGGCGAGGTCGCCTTCGGCGATGGCCTCGCTGATCTCCGGGGCGAGCGGGCCCGAGTTGCCGATGCAGGTGGTGCAGCCGTAGCCCACCAGGTGGAAGCCCAGCTGTTCGAGGTACGGCCAGAGGCCCGCCTTCTCGTAATAGCCGGTGACCACCTGAGAGCCGGGAGCCATGGACGTCTTGACCCACGGCTTCACCTCCAGGCCCTTCTCAGCGGCGTTCTTCGCCAGGATGCCCGCGGCCATCATCACCGACGGGTTCGAGGTGTTGGTGCAGGAGGTGATCGACGCGATCGACACGATGCCGTGGTCGATCTCGAAGTCGTGGCCCTTCACCGGGGTCGGGTTGGAGGCGCGGCCGGCGACCTTCTCGCGGGCCGGCTTGTCCTCCTCGTGACCCTCGTTCGCGGGGTCGGAGGCGGGGAAGGAGCCGTCGCCCTCGTCCACGGCGACGGTGTCGTCACCGGCAGCGGCGTCACGGGCGTAGGCGGGCAGCACCTCGCGGAAGCCCTTCTTCGCCTCGGACAGCACGATGCGGTCCTGCGGGCGCTTCGGGCCGGCGATGGACGGCACCACGGTGGACAGGTCCAGCTCGAGGTACTCGGAGTACTCGACCTCGTTCGCGGGGTCGTGCCACAGTCCCTGGGCCTTCGCGTACTTCTCCACCAGCTCCACCTGCTCCTCGGAGCGGCCGGTGAGGCGGAGGTAGTCGGTGGTGACGGAGTCGATCGGGAAGATGGCGCAGGTGGAGCCGAACTCGGGGCTCATGTTGCCGATGGTGGCGCGGTTGGCGAGCGGCACCTGGCCCACGCCCTCGCCGTAGAACTCCACGAACTTGCCGACCACACCGTGCTTGCGGAGCATCTCGGTGATGGTGAGGACGACGTCGGTCGCGGTGGCGGCCGGCGGGATCTCGCCGGTGAGCTTGAAGCCGACCACGCGCGGGATCAGCATGGACACGGGTTGGCCGAGCATCGCCGCCTCCGCCTCGATGCCGCCCACGCCCCAGCCGAGCACGCCCAGGCCGTTGACCATCGTGGTGTGGGAGTCGGTGCCGACGCAGGAGTCCGGGTAGGCGCGCAGGACGCCGTCGACCTCGCGGGTCATGACGGTGCGGGCGAGGTACTCGATGTTGACCTGGTGGACGATGCCGGTGCCCGGGGGCACGACCTTGAAGTCCTGGAAGGCGTTCTGGCCCCAGCGGAGGAACTGGTAGCGCTCACGGTTGCGGCCGTACTCGAGCTCCATGTTCTTCTCGAGGGCGTCGAGGCGGCCGGCCACGTCGATCATGACGGAGTGGTCGATGACCATTTCGGCCGGTGCGAGGGGGTTGATCTTGGAGGCGTCGCCGCCGAGGTCCTCCATGGCCTCGCGCATGGTGGCGAGGTCCACCACGCAGGGCACGCCGGTGAAGTCCTGCATGATAACGCGGGCGGGGGTGAACTGGATCTCGGTGGACGGGTCCGCCTTCGGGTCCCATTCGGCGAGGGCGCGGACGTGGTCAGCGGTGATGTCAGCGCCGTCCTCGGTGCGCAGAAGATTCTCCAGCAGGATCTTCAGCGAGTACGGGAGGCGGCTGGCGCCCTCCACCTTGCCGAGGTCGTAGATCTCGTAGTCGGTGTCGCCGACCTTGAGCGAGGTCTTGGCGTCGAAGGAATTGACGGTGCTCACGGGCATCTCCTCACAGATATCTTGATCTCAAGATAAATCTATCACGAGGCTCCGCCGTGTGCGAAGCCTCACCCGGCCGTCGCCGGTTCCAGCGTCACCACAGATTCGAGGTGGTGAGTGTGCGGGAACAGATCGAAGGCGCGGAAGTCGATGATGCGCCAGCCCGCCTGTTCGGCGGCGCGCAGATCACGGGCGAGGGTGGAGGGCTCGCAGGACACGTACACGGCCCGCTGCCTCGTCAGCTCCAGCAGGCGGCGGATCGTCTTCTCCCCGACACCGGCGCGCGGCGGGTCCATGATGATCCGATCGGCGCCCGTGTCGGCGCGGGCCGCGAAATCGGTGACATCCGCGGCGACGACCGACGCCTGGGGGAAGGCGGACAGATTGCCTTCGGCGTCACGGCTCGCGCGCGCCGATCCCTCCACGGACACGAGGGAGCCGCTCTCCCCCACGGCGCGGGCCGCACCGACGCTGAGCAGACCGGCGCCGCCGTACAGGTCCCAGACCGTCTCCCCCTCCTGGGCGCCGAGCATGCGGGAGACCACGGTGGTCAGAACCCGCGGGGCGGAGCGGTGGATCTGCCAGAAGCCGCCGCCGTACAGCTCGAACTCGTCCTCGCCGACCCGTTCACGGACCCGCTCACTGCCGCGCAGCACGTCGCTGCCGCGGCGCGTCACCACGGCGACGTCCACATCGTCCAGGCGCCTCGGCAGCGCCAGGTCCTCCAGGGTGAGCGGCTGGTGCGACCGGATCACGAGAAGGGGTCCGGAGGCCGACGGGGCCACCGCGTCGATCGCACCGACGCACTCCGGCACGGTGATGTCCGACAGGTGCATCTGGGCGATCGGCTCTGCGGCGAGCGGGTTGTCCCCCACACCGTGGACCGTGTGGGACCGCCAGCCGCGCATGCCGATGCGGCCGCCGTCGGCGGAGAACCGGACTCGGCTGCGCCAACCGAGTCCGTCGAAGTCTCCGGGGGCCGGCTCCACGGAGACATCGGCGATGTCGATCGTGCTCAGACGCGCGTGCGTGAGCAGCTCCTGCAGGATGTCGGTCTTGATGCGGCGCTGTGCGTTCAGGGCGATGTGGGCGAAGTCGGCACCGCCGAGTCCGCCGGTGCCGGCTTCGGGCCAGATCGACTCCACGCGGTCCGGGGACGGGTCGATGACCTCGATGACTTCGGCGCGCCAGAAGCGGGCGCTGTCGCGGTCGTCCTCCGGAAGAACACGGGCGGCGACGGTCTCCCCGGGTGCGGCGCCGCGGACGAAGACCACGCGGCCCTCATGCCGGGCCACGAAGGTGCCCCCGTTCGCCGCTTTCGACGTGGTGACCGTGATGATGCGTCCCTCGGTCGCACTGGCGTCCGTCATGGTCTGCGCCCTCTCCTGGTTCGGGCGCGCTGAAGATGGTCGCGGAAGAACCTCGACCGCTCGCGCGCTGATGTGAGCTGCCACGGCACGGTTGCGATGACCACGCGGGGCAGCATCGTCAGCTGGTGCTTGAGACGGTTCATCGCGTGGTTGTGCAGCAGTGCCTCCCACCAGTGTCCCACGAGGTACTCCGGAATGTAGACGACCACAACATCATCCGGGTGTCGCCTGGTAAGGGATGAGACGTACGCGAGGATCGGACCGGAGAATTCGCGGTACGGCGAGTACACGATCCGCAGGGACATCGGGATGTCGAGGTCGCGCCACCGGTCGATGAGCTGACGAGTGCGGGCCTCGTCGTTCTTCACCGTCAGCGCCTCCACCTCCATGTGGCGGGATGCGGCGGCGACGTCGAGGGCCCGAATCGCGGGCCGGTTCAGCGCTGTCACCAGCACCACCGCACGGGAGGAGAGGGCGCGGCGCTGCCAGCTGAAGCCGGAGTCGGAGTCCTGGTCGGCACTGGAGGAGGTGCGCTCCCCGGCGGAGTCGCCGGCGGCGTCCTGGATGCCGACGGGGGCCGCCGCGTCCGAGTCAGCGGCCGTCTGCGGCAGCTCCAGCTGCGAGCGGACGTCCTCGTAGTGGTGGGAGATGCCGGTCATCAGCAGCAGAAGGACCGCCATCAGCAGCAGCGCCACCCAGGCGCCCTCGGCGAACTTCGTGATCACGACGACCGCGAGCACGGTCGCCACGATGACGAAACCGATCTGGTTGATCAGGCGGCCGAGGCGCAGCCGCTGCCGGCGGGCGGACTGCGCCTCGACCCGCAGGCGCGCATTGAAGTGACGGACCATGCCCGCCTGCCCGAACGCGAAGGACACGAACACGCCCACGATGTACATCTGGATCAGCAGCGTCACTTCGGCACCGGTCGCCCACACGAGCACCCCGGAGGCCGCGGCCAGCGCGATGATGCCGTTGGAGTAGGCGAGGCGGTCGCCGCGGACGGCGAACTGCCGCGGCAGGTACCGGGAGCGGGCGAGGATGCTGGTGAGGATCGGGAAGCCGTTGAACGCCGTGTTCGCCGCCATGCACAGCACCAGCACGGTGGCGAGGATGACGAGGGCGAACAGCACTCCGGTGCCGCCGAAGACAGCCTGTGCGATCTGTCCGATCACGGGCACCTGGTGGTACGCCTCCCCCACCGGCTCACCGCTGCGGGCGAGCTGCTCGGCCGGGTTCTCCACGTACTTCACGCCGGTGGCGCCCGCAAGCCAGATCACGCCCATGATGAGGACGGAGGCGGCGATGCCCACCATGCCGAGCACGATGCTGGCGTTGTGCGACTTGGGCGGCTGCAGGGACGGCACGCCGTTGGACACGGCTTCCACGCCGGTGAGGGCGGCGCAGCCGGACGTGAAGGCGCGAAGGATGAGGAACACGCCGCCGAGCGCGGTCAGCCCCTCCTCGACCGGGTCGGTGACCACGAGGTCGAGCCCGGCGCTGGGAGCCTGTCCGAGGGTGCCGGTGATGGTCCCGTAGGCGCCGGCGATCATGAGGACGCCGAGCGCGGCCATGAACAGGTAGACGGGGACGGCGAGGACCACGTTGGAGTCGCGGACGCCGCGCAGGTTGACCACGGCGATCACCGCGATCACCGCCAGGGAGATCCGCACTTCGTAGCCGTGCAGGAATGAGGTGGTGGAGGCCGCGTAGGTGGACGCCTGCGCCACGGACACCGCGACGGTGAGCACATAATCCACGAGGAGCGCAGCGCCGACGACGCGGCCGGCGCGGGGTCCGAGGTTCTTCTGGGCGACTTCGAAGTCGCCGCCGCCCGACGGATACTCATGGATGATCGTGCGGTGGGTGATGATCACCACGACCATCAGCGCGACGACCGCAAGCCCGACCCACGGGCTCAGCGCATAGGTGGTGACGCCGCCGACGGCGAGGGTCAGCAGGATCTCGTCGGGCGCGTACGCGACGGCGCTGAGGGCGTCAGCGGCGAAGGTGGGCAGGGCGAGCCTTTTGGGCAGACGCTCGCGCGACAGCCGGTCTGAGGAGAACGGCCGCCCCACCACGAGGCGCTTGAGCGATCCGGAAATCCCTGGCACGGGTCAAACTCTAGCGCGCTGGCCACGGGATCTGCGACTAGGCTGGTCGGGGTCGGCGGCGGCGTCCACGAGGACAGCCCCGCCGACAGCCGAGCACCCCACTCTTCAGGAGGCCACCGTGCACTTCGTCGTCATGGGCTGCGGACGCGTGGGCGCCGCACTGGCCCAGCAGCTGTCCTCGATGGGGCACTCCGTGGCGATCATCGATAAGGACGAGAAGGCGTTCCGCCGGCTCCGCGACGACTTCGAGGGCACCACCGTCACCGGCCTCGGCTTCGACCGCCGCGTCCTCGCTGAGGCGGGCACGGATCGAGCGGCGGGATTCGCCGCCGTCTCCAGCGGCGACAACTCCAACATCATCTCCGCACGCTCTGCCCGTCAGCTGTACGGCGTGCGCACCGTCGTGGCGCGCATCTACGACCCGCGCCGCGCCGAAGTGTATGAGCGCCTCGGCGTTGCGACCGTCCCGACGGTCCGCTGGACGACCCGGCAGATGATGGACCGTCTCCTGCCGGGCTCCTCGCAGCTGGAGTTCCAGGATGTGTCCGGGTCCGTCACCATGGTCACCTCCGGGTTCGACGCCTCGTGGGTCGGCACCCCGATCACGGCGCTGGAGGGGATGCTCACGGTCCGCGTCGGTTTCGTGACGCGGCTCGGTGAGGGCATGCTGCCGCAGGCGGGGATGCGCGTGCAGGACGGGGACCTGCTGCACCTGCTGATCGAGACGGAGCGCCTGCACGCGGTGGAGTCGATGCTGACCCACACGAAGAACATCGACGAAGAGGACAAGCTGTGAAGATCGTGATCGTGGGAGCTGGCAGCGTGGGCCGCTCGATCGCCCGCGAGGTCGCTGACGAGAACCGCACCGTCGTGTTCATCGACCAGGACGAGCCCCAGGCGGACCTCACCGACGGCGTGTGGGTGCAGGGCGACGCCGCCGAGCTCGACACCCTCGCTCAGGCCGGTGTGTCCGACGCCGACGTGGTGGTCGCCGCCACCGGCGATGACAAGGTCAACCTCGTGGTGTCGCTGCTGTCGAAGACGGAGTTCGGGGTGCCGCGGACCGTCGCCCGCGTCAACCATCCCCGCAACGAATGGATGTTCGACGACATGTGGGGCGTGGACGTCGCAGTGTCCACCCCGCGCCTGATGACGGCGATGGTGGAGGAGGCGGTGAGCGTCGGCCGCATCGTCACCCTCTTCTCGTTCGCGAAGACCGCCACGAACATGGTCGGGGTGACGGTGCCGGAGACCTCCCCGCTGGTGGGCCGAACGGTTGCGTCGATCAGCTGGCCGGCGGGCGCGGTGCTGGTCGGCATCATCCGCGGCGGCCGCCCGATGGCGCCGCAGCCGCGCGACGGCCTGGAGTCCCGCGACCAGCTGCTGTTCCTCTCCGAGGGCGGCGCCTCCACGGATGACCTGCAGTCCCTCGTTGTGCCGGAGGCGCTGGAGCACGTCACCGCGACGCTGCCGGTGGTGCCGGAGGATCAGGTCGACTGATCGGTGGGCGGCTGCTCCGCGCGGCCGAGCCGCTGCAGCAGCGCCCGGTGCATCAGGTAGATGAAGAACACCACGAGCGCGAACGCAGGCAGCCCCATCACGAGCTTCGCCGCCCCGAGCGCCTCGACCTGATCGGTGAGGTACAGCGGCGCCTGCACCGCCACCTTCGCGGCGAACAGGCCCGCCAGCACCAGTGTGGCGCGGCGGTACACGGAGCGGGCCGACGGATGCTCGCGCCAGTCGGCGATGCGCTGATCCATCATCCCGGCGAGGACGCCGACGAGGGGCCACCCGGCGAGCACTGACGCCACGAGAACCGTGCAGCTGACGGCGTTGGTGATGATGCCGATGAGGAAGAAGTCGGAGCCGTCACCGGAGCGGACGGCGAGGACGGCGCTGGCGGCGACCGCGACCACGCCGCCGAGGACAGTGGAGACGGACTGGCGCTGCACGAGGCGCGCCAGCAGCAGCACAATCACGGCCGTGACGGCGGCCACCGCGGGTACGGTGACGTCGCGCGTGATGACGTACAGCACCACGAAGATGAGGGTGGGCAGCACGGACTCCAGGATGCCGCGCGGCCCGCCGATGGCGTCGGAGACGGAGAAGTCGTCCTGGGTGAAGGCAGCGCGCATGCCCTTCTCACTGCCGCGCTCGCTGACGGGCCGGTCGTTGTCGGGGGTCATGTTTCGAGCTCCTCATCGTCCGCGCCCAGGATGCTGTAGCGCGGGTTGTACATCACGGGCAGGCCGCCGCGCACGGCGGCGAATCCGCTGACCTCCAGGCGCACTCCGGGTGCGATGCCGGTGATCTTCTCGCGGCCCAGCCAGAAGACGGTGATGACGCCGGTGCCGTCGAACAGCTCCACCTCCACGGCGGGGGTGGCGTGCGCGGGCCGCACCACGAGGGAGGAGATCACGCCGCGCAGGCGGACTTTGTCGCGCCCGTGGATGGAGGCGATGCGCTGGTGGCGGGAGGGGGCGTCCGCGGGCCCCGTCGGCTGCTGGGCCGACGGGTTCAGGAGCCGCTCGAGCCACCTGAGCACTAGCGGGTCTCCGCGATCGCCGGCCCGGGCTGGATGTGGGCGACGTCCGCGTAGGGATTGCGCTCCGTGGTGTCGGTGGTGGCGCCGGGCATCGACAGTTCGATGACTTCGGTGGGCGCCATCGGTCCGCTGCCGCGGACCACCACGGTGGAGCGGATGATCCGTTCGACGTCTTCGCGGATCTCATCATCGCGCAGCGCCTGACCGGAGACGACGGCGCGCAGCATCCACCGCGGGCCGTCCACGCCGATGAACCGCATGGGGCGGTAGGTGCGGGCCTGGGAGTTCTCCGACGACACGGGGATGCGGGCGTGCAGTTCGGTGCCGAACTCGCCCTGACGGGTCTCCGTGGTGGCGTCCTGGGCGGTCAGCGAGGCGCGCAGACGACCGCGGACGTCCTCCCAGAGGCCACCGCGGCGGGGCGCGGCGAATGCCTGCAGCTGGATCAGAGTGTCTCGGTAGACGAGGTTGAGGCCGGTGAGGCGACGGGTCTCGCGTTCGGCGTCCACGGAGATCTGCAGGCCGTCGATCGGCAGGACCTGCAGGCCGCCGAAGTCGATGCGGGCCTGGCCCTCGGGGGCGTCGGCGATGTCGAACGGACCCGCCGGCATCGGCTCGGTCGCGGGCGCGTCGGTCGCCGTCTCCTCAGCGGCCGCAGCGGGGTCGGGGGCCCCGTCGGCCTGCGCGGGCTGCACGAAGGCGTCACTGGCCTCAGCAGCGGTCTCGTCCTTCTTCCTGCGGGAGAAGAGTCGCTTCACTTGGTGTCCTCGCTTCCTTGCGCGCCGAAGCCGCCGGATGATCCGAAGCCGCCGACGCCGCGGCCGGCGGACTCGCCGAGCGCGTCCACCCGCTGGATCTCCGGGATGATGATGGGGGTGACCAGCAGCTGGGCGATGCGGTCGCCGCGCTGGATCTCGAACGCCTCGCGCGGATCGGTGTTGACCAGGGCGACCTTGAGGGGGCCGCGGTAGCCGGCGTCGATGATGCCGGGGCCGTTCAGCACGGTGATGCCGTGCTTCGCCGCCATCCCGCTGCGGGGGCACACCAGGCCGACCGTGCCGGTGGGCAGGGCGATCCTCAGGCCCGTGTCCACGAGGGCGCGGTCGCCGGGCTCCAGGCGGACCGCGTCAGCGGCGCGCAGGTCGAGGCCCGCGTCGTCGGCGTGGGCGCGGCTGGGCATGAGCGCGGGATCGCTCGCGGCGATCTGCAGACTGGCTCGGTCATCGGGTGGACACATGTGCCCAGCCTATCGCCTGGATCTCCCCTCTCCGTTCCGACTTCAGTGCAGGCCCGGTGGTGGGTGATGATGGAGGAATGAACGATGACCTCTTCCGCGAACGCCTCTCCCCCGGCCCCGTCCCACTCATCGCGGGCGCTGTGTTCGGTGCCCTGCTGGGGATGATCCTCACCGTGCTGTCCACTGCAGCGGGTCTGGCCGTCGGCATCGCCGGCCTGATCGGTGTGCCGGCGATCCTCATCCTCACCTCCCCCGTGGTGCGGGTGACGCGGGAGGCTCTGCACGCGGGCCCGGCGCACATCAGCACGGACCTGCTGGGTGAGCCGGAGGTCCTCGACGCCGAGCGGATGCGCCGCGTGATGGGACCGGAGATCCGGCCCGACGCCTACCGCTGCACCCGCGGCTGGATCCGCACCGGCCTGCAGGTGCCGATCCTCGATGAGGAGGACCCGGCCCCCGCATGGGTCCTCTCGCTGCGCAGTCCGGAGGAGTGCCGCACTGCAATCCTGGCCGCTCAGCGGCAGGGCGCCTGAGAGCGCGGCACCCCGGGAACGACGACGGGCGGCCACCGCCGAGCACATGCTCGAAGTAGGTGGCCGCCCGTCGTCTGATCCGGTGCCGTGCGCCGGAGGGGCAGGGTGCGCGCTCAGGCGGCAGCGCACTCCTTGCAGATGATCATTTTGCCCTCGAGGTGGTCGATCTGACTGCGGTGCTTCACCAGGAAGCAGGAGCCGCAGGTGAACTCGTCGGCCTGGCGGGGCAGCACGAGGACGCTGAGCTCCTCGTTGGAGAGGTCGGCACCGGGAAGCTCGAAGCCCTCGGCCGCTTCGGCCTCGTCCTCATCCACCTCCGGGGAGGAGTTGTCGTTGCGGCGGCCCTTGAGCTCCTCGATCGAGTCCTCCGAGGAGTCCTCATCCTTCTTGAACGGGGCGTCGTAGTCAGTTGCCATGAGTGGATCCCATCGACGGTCTCTGCTGAACTTCGCGCGGGACCACCGGGTGCTCACGCGAATCTGGGGTAAACGCGAAGGATTATTGCACCCGGGGAGGGTCTGCGCAAATGGTTCGGATCGGCGGGTTCTCGGGTGTGGCGCGGCCCTCCGTGCGGGCCCTTCGACCCCGGTCGCGGCGAAGCGGCTGAGTGTTGTCCGCACAGGATGGGCGGGCCGGCCCGTATGATCGTGGGGCACACGGCCAACGGAAGGACAGCAGATGCGCGAGCTCACTCTTCACGGACTCCACGATGACGGGGAGCACCTCGTCCTCAACGATTCCGACGGGGCTTCGTACCTGCTCACCATCGATGAAGCGCTGCGCGCCGCTGTGCGCCGCGACCGCCCCGCCCTTGGCCTGATCCAGGCCACCGAAGCGTCCTCGGTCCGGCCCAAGGACATCCAGGCGATGCTCCGCTCCGGTCACACCGTGGAGGAGATCTCGGAGATGTCGGGCCTGGCCGCCGAGGACATCCGCCGGTTCGAGGGCCCCGTGCTCGCCGAACGCTCCTACATGGCCCGCCAGGCGCAGCAGTTCCACCTGGGCCGCGGCTCCTCCGACAAGCTCGGCGAGGTCGTCACCTCTCGTCTGCATGCCCGGCGCGTGGAGCAGGAGCCGAACTGGGATGCGTGGCGCCGCCCGGACGGCACCTGGACCCTGCTGATGCAGTTCTCCGCGGGCTCCCGTGCGCGCACCGCGCAGTGGCAGCTCGATGTTCCCAACCGCATCGCGCATGCGGAGGACGACGAGGCGCGCTGGCTGTCCGATTCGGAGGAGGCGATCGCCGAGGACCAGCCGCGCACGCGCCTGCGCGCTGTCCGCAACCAGGTGTTCGATGTGGAGGCCGCAGACCGCGGACTCGGCCGCGGCGGCGCGGCCGACGTCCCGGCCCCGGTGCGCGGTCAGCATCCGTCGGCCCAGCAGGGCGCCGCCGGCCAGGCGCGCCCCCAGGGTCAGCAGGGCCCCCGCCCCATCACCGATGAGGAACTGGACCGCATCAACGCGCAGCGCGGAGTCCGCCCGGTCCCGCAGGCTCAGTCCGATGCTCCGACCCCGGGGGCCGGGGGAGGCTCCGAGAGCTCCGCGTCCGCGTCCTCTCCGTGGGTGTCGCTGACGGAGTCGGATGATCTGCCGAGCCGTGACACCGGTGAGGACCTCGGCACCATGCCGACCGATGACATGTCCGCGATCACCGCACCCGATGACCTGGACTCCGATATCGACCGCGCCCGCGCGCAGCGCGACGCGGCCACTTCCGCGGACGTGCCCACCCCGGTGCATCCGGCGCACACCGCTGATGACGACGCCGCCGCGGAGTACGCTGCGGAATCCGCCCGCTCCGAGCATGCGGATGCCGACTCACAGGAGGATCCGGACGGCGACTCGGGCCCCGGCCACAGCAGCAGCGACGAGTACGACGGTGACGATCACAGCAGCGATGACAGCGGCAGCGCCGGCGCCGATGAGGACTCCCAGGAGTCCGAGGACGAAGGTCTGAGCACGGAGGATCTCGAACCGCTGCCTGGGTTCGAGAAGCCGAAGAAGAAGCCGGAGAAGAGGCGTCGCGGCCGCTCATCCATCCCGAGCTGGGATGACATCGTGTTCGGCACGAAGGACCGCTGAACCTCACCCGACCGGCCCGCTGGGCCCGTCAGCCCAGTCGGATCAGTGGGATCTCCAGCTCCGCAGAGCTGAGCGACCCGTGCACTCCGCGCTGATCGAGGACCGCGCTGCTGACGAATCCGCTGTGCGTCAGCAGCGTCGCCCCGTTCGCCCAGACCTGCAGGTCGCCGAGCCGTTCCAGTGCGTGCGGCGCTGCCGTGCTCGCCGGCCCGAGCAGACCACAGGTGAGCAGCTCCTCGCGGGTCATCACCCAGCCGCGCTCGGCCACTCGGTCCTGGAGCCGTGCTGCGACCACGTCGGGATCCTGATCGCCGTGCAGGCGCAGGGTCAGGGCTCGGGGCTCCCCCGCCACAGCCCGCACCGCCGGGCCGACGCCGTCGATCTCGGCGAGGTCCAGCACCTGGGATCGGTTCGCGGGCACCATGCCGTGGTCGGCGGTGATCGTCACGCGGACGTCATCGCCCGCGGCGCGCAGCAGCGCACCGATGGCCTGGTCGGCGTCTTCCAGGGCCTGCAACCAGCGCGGTGATCCCGGGCCGTCGTTGTGGCCGGCCTTGTCGACCTCCGCCAGGTGCACGTACACCACGCCGTTGCCGTGGGCGCGGCGCAGTGCCCGCTTCACGGCGGCGAGCCGCTGGCCGGAGCCCTTCAGTTCGATGAACTCCCAGCCGCGCTGCATCACCTCGGTGAGGAAGCTGCGTCGGTACCGCGCCGGCCCCACCTGTCCGGCGTACCGGCCACTCCGCTTCGCGGCCTGCCCGAGGTTCTTCAGCGGCATCCATCGCTCGGGCAGGATTCCGGGCGCGCCCGTCAGCTGCGAGATCGCCCGGTCACCGCCGTCGGTGCCGGGCGCTCCCGCGAACACGGTGTAGCCGAGCACTCCGTGCTGCAGAGGACTGAGACCCGTCAGCATGCTGGCGAGCACGGCGGCTGTGGTGGAGGGCGCGGTGGTCAGCACCGTGTCGGTGTGCGGGGCGAGGCGGCGCAGGGTCGGGGTGTGCGCTCGGTGCTGCTCCAGCAGCTGTGCGCCGAGGCCGTCCACGAGGATGACGAGGTCCAGGCCCGTCCGGGCGCCGTCGTCACCGGTGACGGCGTCGTGGATCGCAGCGGCAGCGGGCGGCAGGGCCCCGTCTCTCCCCCACCCGGCGGGGGTGATCAGCCCGTCCGGGCGGGTCATGCGGTGACGAGGTTGAGGTCGTCGAAGAATTCGAGGGCACGGTCGATCGCGTCGGGGCCGTCGACGATCGCGGACACCCGCAGCGCGAGGTCGGAGGGGCCGATCGTGCCGGTGTAGCCGTGGTCGGCGTCGCAGTTCGGGTCGTCGCACCAGGCGCGCTCCAGGTCGACGCGGCGGGTCGCGCCCCAGGAGATGCCGATGGTGATCTCCGCCTGCGAGTCGCTGACGACGCCGTCGCCGCTGGTGTTGTACGCCTGCGCGAGCCCCATGTTGTGGATGCGTTCGTGGCGGATCCGTTCGGTGCCGACGATCACCTGGTTCGGGTTGAGCGTGTCCTCGGACTCGTCATCGAGGTGCAGCACGATGAAGTGACGCGGCGTCAGCAGCAGCACCGTGAGGTGCCGGCGCACCTGCGGGCCGTCGAACGTGGTGGCGGGGTGCACGAAGAAGGAGGTGACCTCGTGCCTGCTGGCGGCGCGTTCGAGGGCGGCGAGGGCGGTCTGCGGGAAGTACCCGGCGCGCTCGATCTGGTCGATCAGGGATGCAGGCAGAGTCATGCCCTCCAGTGTAGGCCGTGCTGCACCGGGGCCGCAGAGCCGGTTCAGGAGCTCGGCAGCAGGGTGCGGCGCAGGGAGTCCAGTCGGTTCGGTGTGCGCTGCACGGTGACGGCGGCGTCGATGACGCTGACGCCGTCGGCGCCCACCATGACGGGGTTCAGCTCCACCTGCGCGAGCGAGGGGTGCTGGTGGATGAGAGCGGCGGCGCGCACCAGCAGGTCCTGCAGGGCGGGGGTGTCGGGCCGGTGGCCGCCGATCGTTTCGAACAGTTTGCCGGCGGCGGCGGGCCGACGGATCAGGGCGAGCGCCGATTCGGGGGTCAGCGGCGGGATGCCATAGGCGATGTCGCCGAGCCGGGAGGTGGCATCGCCCGCGATGGAGAACGCCAGCACCGGCCCCAGTGAGGGGTCCTCACGCATCGTCAGGACGGTGGAGACGCCCGGGGGCGCCATCGCCTGCACAATGAAGGAGTCCGCGGCGGCGGGCAGGGTTCGGCGCATGTCGGCGAGCACCGCATCGAGGTGCTGCGGCGAGGTGATGTCGAGGCGGACTCCGCCCAGGTCGGTGCGGTGGCGCAGGGGCCCGTCGGCGAGCTTCAGGGCGACGGGGTAGCCGATCTCCTCCGCGGCGGCACGCGCCTCTTCGGGACCGGTGGCATGCACGGACGGGAGCACGTGGATGCCGTAAGCGCCGAGCAGCTCCGCGGTGTCCTCCGCATCGAGGCGGACGGGCTCGTCACCGAGGTGCCGGGTGATGACGGCGCGGGCAGCAGCCGCATCGGTGCCGTCCACCCGGTCGACCCCGTCCAGCACGGTGATGCGCCGCTGGGCGAACCGCACCAGTCCCCAGACGGCGCCCATGGCGCGTGAGGGGATGGAGAACACCGGCGGCATCGACGCGGACTCAGCGGCCGCTTCCCGCAGGGGCCGCATCCGCTCCTCGGGCGCCACCACCACCATGACGACCTGGACGGCGCTGTTGCGGGCGAGCACTTCGATCTCCCGCGCCACCTCCAGCAGGTCCCCCACCATGGGGTCGAGGATGCCGACCACGATGATGTCCGCGTGACCCGGCCCCGCCATCGAGGTGAAGGCGCGCGGGATGAGGCGCCGGTCCGCACCGACGGGGACGCGCAGGTTCTCGTGCGCAATGCTGAGGCCCAGGTCTTCGGCGGCGCCGCGCAGGGCCGCGCCGAGGCCCGGCGAGTTGGACAGCAGGCCGATGCGGGTGCCGTTCACGGTTCCTTCGCGGGCGAACACGTCCACCATGTCCATGAGGTGGTCCACGGTCTTCGCCTGGATGACGCCGGCGGCCTCCAGCAGCTGGTCGAGCGCTGCGCGCGGCAGAGCGGAGGGGCGCACCTGGTGCCCGGGCGGGGCCTGGTCGTCCACACCGGGCGGGCGCAGCACCAGCAGCGGCTTCACCTGCGCGATGCGGGAGGCGATGCGGGTGAACTTGCGGGGGTTGCCGACGGATTCCAGCGCCACTGCGATCAGGTCGACGCTGGCGTCGTCCTCCCAGTGCTGGAGGGTGTCGTTGAGGGAGAGGTCGGCGCGGTTGCCGGCTGAGACGAACTCGTGCAGCCGCACACCCCGCTCGTCCGCGGCGGCGAGCACCATCGCGGACAGGGCGCTGGACTGGGCGGCGAGCGCCACCGCACCCGCCTGGCCGGTGCGCGGGATCAGGGACACGTTCAGGGGATTCTCTCCGCCGTTGCGGAAGAAGCCGAGGGTGGCGGGCCCGAGCAGGCGCAACCCGTGCGCGCGCACCGTGGCGACCAGCTCCCGCTGCAGCTCGCGGCCGCGCTCCGCCGCGTCGGCGAAGCCACCGGACAGCACCACGATGCCCTGCACGCCTGCGGCGGCGAGGTCCGGCACGATGCGGATGCACTTCTCGGGGCTGATCGCCAGCACCGCGAGGTCCACGGGCCCGGGCACGTCCCGCACCCGCGCGTAGGCGCGCAGACCGGCGATCTCCCACGCCTCCGGGTTCACCGGGTGGACGGGACCGTCGAAGCCGGAGTCGAGGATCGCGCGGATCACGCGGGCACCGATGCGGTCCCGCTCACGGCTCGCACCCACCACCATGATGGACGCGGGGTGCAGCAGCCGTTCCGTGGTACGGGCCTCGGCGCGTCGCTCCCGTTCGGCGATCACTTCGACGCTGCGCGCGGTGGGGGTGATCGCGAAGTCGACCTGGAAGACACCGTCGTCATAGGTGCGGCGGACATCGAAGCCGGCATCGGCGAAGACGGACAGCATCTGCTTGTTCTGCGGCAGCACCTCCGCCACGAACGTGGTGATGCCGTTCTCCAGCGCCGCCGCTGCCAGATGCTCCAGCAGGATGGAGCCGAGGCCCCGACCCTGCAGGGAGTCGGCCACGTTGAACGCCACTTCGGCCTCCGTCGGCCCCACCCGGTCGTAGCGGGCCACCGCGACCAGGGCCCCGGAGATCTCCACGATGAAGGCCACCCGGTTGACGTTGTCCACCTGGGTGAACGTCTCCAGATCGGAGGGACTGAGCTCCGGCTTCGCAGCGAAGAAGCGGAAGTACCTCGAGCGTTCGGACTGGCCGCGGTGGAACGTCTGCAGGGCATCCGCGTCGCCCGGGGTGATGGGGCGCAGATGGGCGGCGGACCCGTCGCGCAGGGGGATGTCCGCCTCCCAGTGAGCGGGATAGGCGGGCTGTCGGCGGCGCGCTGAGCCGCGAAGACGTCCAAGGGCCATGATGTGATCCTACGCCGCCCGGGCCTGCGCTCCCGTGATTCGGGCCCGGCGTTTGCTTGAATGGTGGCCATGGCCCGCACACGCTCTGATCAGACGCCGCCTCCGATCAAGGAGAACATCCAGGACATCGATGTCACCAGTGAAATGGAGACGTCGTTCCTCGAGTACGCGTACTCGGTGATCTACTCGCGCGCCCTGCCCGATGCGCGCGACGGTCTGAAGCCGGTGCAGCGCCGCATCCTCTACATGATGGATGAGATGGGGCTGCGGCCGGACCGCGGGCACGTGAAGAGCCAGCGCGTCGTCGGCGAGGTGATGGGCAAGCTCCACCCGCACGGCGACTCCGCCATCTACGACGCCCTCGTCCGCATGGCGCAGGACTTCTCCATGCGCCTGCCGCTGGTGGACGGCCACGGCAACTTCGGCTCCCTCGACAACGGCCCGGCCGCCGCCCGCTACACGGAGGCGCGCCTCGCCCCCGCCGCCCTCCTGATGACCTCGTCCCTGCATGAGGACGTGGTGGACACCGTCCCCAACTACGACAACCAGCTCACCCAGCCGGAGGTGCTGCCCGCGCAGTTCCCGAACCTGCTGGTCAACGGCGCCGCCGGCATCGCAGTCGGCATGGCGACGAACATGGCGCCGCACAACCTCGTGGAGGTCATCGCCGCGGCCCGCCACCTGCTGGAGCACCCGGATGCGACCCTTGAGGACCTGATGCGGTTCGTGCCCGGCCCCGACCTGCCGACGGGGGCGAAGATCGTGGGCCTGGACGGCATCCGGGACGCGTACCGCACCGGGCGAGGCTCCTTCCGCATGCGCGCCACCACCACGGTGGAGAACATCACCAGTCGCCGCAAGGCGATCGTGGTGACCGAACTGCCGTACCAGGTGGGCCCGGAGCGGCTCGCGGAGAAGCTGCGGGATGCGGTGCAGCGCAAGCGCGTGCAGGGCATCACCGACTACCAGGACTACTCGGACCGCAGGAACGGCATGCGCCTGGTGCTGGCGCTGAAGTCCGGTTACAACCCGGAGGCGGTCCTCGCCCAGCTGTACAAGCACACGCCGCTGGAGGAGTCCTTCGGCATCAACAACGTGGCCCTTGTGGAGGGCCAGCCGCGCACCCTCGGCCTGCAGCAGCTGCTCGAGGTGTTCATCGCGCACCGTCTGGACGTGGTGCGCCGGCGCACCGAATTCCGCCTCGGTCGTCACAGCGACCGCCTCCACCTGGTGGAGGGCCTGCTGATCGCGATCCTCGACATCGACGAGGTCATCCAGATCATCCGCTCCTCCGACACCTCCGAGGAGGCCCGCACCCGCCTGATGCAGATTTTCGACCTGTCGGAGATCCAGGCGGAGTACATCCTGGAGCTGCGGCTGCGCCGCCTGACGAAGTTCTCCCGCATCGAGCTGGAGTCCGAACGGGACGAGCTTCTGCGGGAGATCGAACGCCTCAAGGAGATCCTCGGCTCCGATGCTCTGCTGCGCCAGCTGGTGTCCAGCGAGCTCGCTGAGGTGGCGAAGGAGCACGGGACGGCGCGCCGCACCATCCTGCTGGATTCGGAGGCCGCGCAGGTGGATCCGAAGTCCCTCGACCTCGAGGTGAAGGACGAACCCTGCCAGGCGGTCCTGTCCGGAACCGGCCTGATCGCCCGCATCCCCGCGACCGACACCGACGACCCGGCCGCCACACCCGCCGGCGCCACCCGCTCCCAGCATGACGTGGTGGTCGCGCGGGTGCGCACCACCACCCGCGCCCTCATCGGCGCCGTCACCTCCACGGGCCGCCTGCTGCACGTCAACGTGGTGGAGCTGCATGCGCTGGCCCCGTCGGCCGGCTCCACCTCGATGGCCGGCGGCACCCGCCTGACCGACCTGGTCTCCCTGGAGAAGGGCGAACGCGTGGTGGGCCTGGTGCGCGTGGACGAGGACGACACGCAGCGCGGCGGCGGAATCGCCCTCGGCACCCGCGGCGGCGTGGTCAAGCGGGTCTCCCCCGCGTTCCCGAAGTCCGACGGGTTCGACATCATCTCCCTCAAGGACGGCGACGAGGTCGTCGCAGCTGTGGACATGGAGGACGATCAGGACGTCCACCTCGCGTTCATCACCTCCGACGCCCAGCTGCTGCACTTCCCCGCCTCGGGGGTGCGGCCGCAGGGCCGCGCCGGCGGCGGGGTCGCCGGCATCCGGCTGGCCGACGGGGCGGAGGTCATCGGGTTCAGTGCGTTCACCATCACGAAGGACGCCGCCGTGGTGACGATCTCCGGCTCCTCCGGTGCGCTCGCAGACGTCCAGACCGGGTCGCTGAAGGTGTCCGACGCCGCTGACTTCCCCGCGCGCGGCCGCGCCACCGCGGGAATGCGCTGCCACCGGTTCCTGCGCGGTGAGGACGTCCTGCTGAAGGGATGGGTGGTGAACGCCCCGGCGATGGCGTCCAGCGACGCCGGTGCGCCGATCGACCTGCCGTCCCCGATCGCGCGGCGCGACGGCTCCGGCTCCCCCACCGCGATCCCGATCTCTGCGGTGGGCCCGGGCACCGCGCTCTGAGCGGGGCCTCTCAGGAGGCGCGCAGTGTGACGACGACCAGTTCGAACGGGTTGTTCAGTCGCAGCGGCGCCACCGAGTTGCCGAGTCCGCGCGAGATGATCATCGCGGTGTCCCCGGAGGTGTGCATACCCGCCGTGTAGGGCGGCAGCACCTCCCCTCCGGGACCGACGAGACCGGTCTGGTCATCGCGCTTCGGCGCCGTGGGCACACGGATGAGACCGCCGTGCAGATGCCCGGACAGCACCAGTTCCGCGCTGACCGTGGATGCCGTGTACTCCGGGAAGTCATCGGGACGGTGCGCCAGCAGCACGGTGAACGTCTCCGGGGACGTCCGCAGCTTCGCGAGGTTGCTGCGCGTCACCACCGTGTGGTCCTGGTGCTGTGCGACTGTGCCCCAGTCCATGTTGGGGTCGTCGATGCCGGCGATCTCGATCGCCTCACCGTCCCGTTCGATCCGCTGCACGTCATTGCGCAGAACAACGACGCCGGCGTCCTCCAGGCGCTGCAGGAACTCATCCACCTGCGGGTATCCGGCTTCGTGGTTGCCGGTGATGAAATAGGTGGGCGCCACGCCGGCGAGGTCCTTCGCTGTCTGCACCGCGAGCTCCACCTCGCCGGGTGTGGAGTCGGCGCTGATCTGGTCTCCGGTGATCGCGATGATGTCCGGATCGGCGTTCTGCACCTCGGCGATGAGCTTCCGGTTGCCGGAGCCGTGCTCGAAGGCGTGCAGATCGGACACCTGCGCGATGGTGAACCCGTCGAACGCGGCAGGGACGGGGCTGTCCTTCGATGCGGACGTGACCTCGAAGCGGGTGGTGGACAGGCTGACCGTGTTGTCGTACACGAACCAGCCGGTGACGGCGACGGCCAGCACCAGCAGACCTGCGAGGACCACGGAGACGCAGCTGCGTCGGCGGTTGCGCCTGCTCATCGCACCTCGTGGCCGGCCGCAGCCAGCGCGCTCTTCACACCGGCGATCTCCACCTGGCGGAAGTGGAAGACGGATGCGGCGAGGACAGCATCGGCCCCCGCCTCCACCGCGGGCGGGAAGTGCTCGGCACTGCCGGCACCGCCGGACGCGATGACCGGGACTGTGGTGGCGCTGCGCGCGAGGCGGATCAGCTCCAGATCGAAGCCGTGCTGGGTGCCGTCGGCGTCCATGGAGTTCAGCAGGATCTCCCCCGCACCCCGCTCGGTGACCTCGTGGATCCATTCGATCGCATCGATGCCGGTGCTGCGGCGGCCGCCGTGGGTGGTGACTTCGAAGCCGGAGCCGGTGCGCGCGGGACCGTCGGGGGTGTCGTCGGTGACGCGGCGGGCGTCGATCGACATCACGAGCACCTGGGATCCGAAGCGGTCCGTGATCTCACTGATGAGGTCGGGTCGGGTGATGCCGGCGGAGTTGACGCCGACCTTGTCCGCCCCGGCGCGCAGCAGGCGGTCCACGTCCTCCACGGAGCGGACCCCGCCGCCGACGGTCAGCGGCACGAAGACCGTCTCCGCGGTGCGGCGCACCGTCTCCATCATGGTGCCGCGGCCGCTGCTGGTGGCGGTGATGTCGAGGAAGGTGAGCTCGTCGGCGCCCTGCGCGGCGTATTCGGCGGCGAGCTCAACGGGGTCGCCGGCGTCGCGGAGGTTCTGGAAGTTCACGCCCTTGACCACGCGGCCGGCGTCGACGTCCAGGCACGGGATGACTCGGATCGCGAGGCTCATGCGTCGATCCTCTCCATCGAGAGGTCGTCGGCGCCCTCCACGATGAACTGCTTGCGGGGCGCCACTTCGGAGCCCATCAGCAGTTCGAACATGCGGTCGGCGGCTTCGGCATCGGAGATGGTGACGCGGCGCAGCAGGCGCTGGGAGGGATCCATGGTGGTGTCCGCGAGCTGGTCGGCGTCCATCTCACCGAGGCCCTTGTACCGCTGGATCGGCTCCTTGTACCGCTTCTTGGAGCGTTCCAGCTTCTTCAGCAGGGTCGTGAGCTCCGCTTCGGAATAGGTGTAGACCAGTTCGTTCTTCTTCTTTCCGCCGTGGATGATCTCCACCCGGTGCAGCGGCGGCACCGCGGCGTAGATGCGGCCGGCTTCCAGCATGGGCCGCATGTAGCGGTGGAACAGGGTGAGCAGGAGGGTTCGGATGTGGGCGCCGTCGACGTCGGCGTCGCTCATCATGATGATCTTGCCGTAGCGGGCGGTCTCCAGATCGAAGGTGCGGCCGGAGCCGGCGCCGATCACCTGGATGATGGCGGCGCATTCGGCGTTCTTCAGCATGTCCGTGATGGACGCCTTCTGCACGTTGAGGATCTTGCCGCGGATCGGCAGCAGGGCCTGGAACTCGGAGTCGCGGGCGTTCTTCGCGGTGCCGAGCGCGGAGTCGCCCTCCACGATGAACAGTTCGGAGCGTTCGATGTCGGTGGAGCGGCAGTCGGCGAGCTTGGTCGGCATCGTGGAGGACTCCAGAGCGTTCTTGCGGCGCGAGACCTCCTTGTGCATGCGAGCCGCCACGCGGGCGCGCATCTCGGAGACCACTTTGTCCACCACGAGGGCGGCCTGCTGCTTCTCCTCCCGCTTGGTGCTGGTGAGGAAGGCGCCGAGCTCCTGGTCCACGACCTTCGCGACGATCTGCCGCACAGCGGGGGTGCCGAGGATCTCCTTGGTCTGGCCTTCGAACTGGGGCTCTTCGAGACGGACGGTGACCACGGCGGTGATGCCGGCGAGGACGTCGTCCTTCTCGATCTTCTCCTTCTTCGCGTTGAACTTCACCCGGCGTGCCTGCGCCTCGACCGCGGAGCGGATGGTGCGGGTGAGGGCGAGTTCGAAGCCCTGGATGTGGGTGCCGCCCTTGGGGGTGGAGACGATGTTGACGAAGGAGCGGACAGTGGTGTCGAAGTCGGTTCCCCACCGCAGGGCGATGTCGACCGCGCATTCGCGCTTGACGTCCTTGGACACCATCTGGCCCTTGGAGTCGAGGACGGGGACGGTCTCGGTGTACTCACCGGAGCCGGACAGGCGGATGATGTCGGTGATCTTCTCGTCCTGCGCGAGATAGTCGACGAACTCGCTGATCCCGCCGTCGTACTGGTAGGTGGTGGATTCGGGCTGTTCGGGGGCGCGCTCGGGCCGCTGGTCGGCCACGGTGAGGGTGAGGCCGGGCACGAGGAATGCGGTCTGGCGGGCGCGGCGCTGGATCTCGTCCAGCGTCACGTGGGCGCCCTTGATGAAGATCTGCGGGTCCGCCCAGTAGCGGACGCGGGTGCCGGTGACGCCGCGCTTCACCGTCCCGATCTCATCGAGGACACCGGGGCCCTTCGCGGGGGTGAACTCGGCGGCCGGGTCGGGGTCCGACGGGTGCCCATCGGCGAAGGTGCCGGGGACGCCGCGGGAGAAGCTCATGGCGTAGGTCCTTCCGCCGCGGTCCACCTGGACCTCCATGCGGGAGGAGAGGGCGTTGACGACCGAGGCGCCGACGCCGTGCAGACCGCCGGAGGCTGCGTAGGAGCCGCCGCCGAACTTTCCGCCGGCGTGGAGCTTGGTGTAGACCACTTCGACGCCGGTGAGGCCGGTGCGGGGCTCCTTGTCGATGGGGACGCCGCGGGCGGTGTCGCGCACTTCGATGGAGCCGTCGGCGTGCAGGATCACGCGGATGGTGTCGCCGTGACCGCCGAGCGCTTCGTCCACGGAGTTGTCGAGGATCTCCCACAGGCAGTGGGTGAGGCCGCGGGAGTCCGTGGACCCGATGTACATGCCGGGTCGCTTCCGGACTGCCTCGAGTCCTTCGAGGACCTGCAGGTTCCGCGCGTCATAGGAGGAGGCGCGGGAGCGGGATGCGGACGTGTTCTTCGTGGCGGCCATGGTCTCGATTCTAGGGATGTTCGCCGCTGGAGGCTGGGCGCGCCACGGCGGATGTGATGCGGGCCGACGGATGCCGCCCTCGTGTCGGGGTCCGACCCGGGGTGTTTGCGCGCAGAGCGAACCTCCCCACTGTTTCGGTGCACGGGGGCCGGTCATTTGTTCTAATGGCCGTATGAACCAGACTCTTGAAGCACCTGTCCTGAGCGCGGCCGACCGCTGTGACCGCTGCGGTGCGCAGGCGTTCGTGAAGTATGTTCTGCAGGCCGGCGGTGAGCTGACCTTCTGCGCTCACCACTCCCGCGCCAATGCGGAGGCGCTGACTCCGATCAGCAGCCAGGTCATCGACGAGACCGAGCGCCTGGACCCGGCACCGCCCTCGATCGAGGACTGAGCGGTTGCGCTGCCCCGTCGGCGGCGCCACTGATGTGACAACGGCCCCTTCCGTGCAGCGGAAGGGGCCGTTGTCTGTGCGCGCTGACGCGTGCTGTCAGCCGCTGAGTGCGGAGGGGTCCAGGCGGTACTGCACCCAGACGAGGTCGTCGCGCCGCGGGTGGGGTTCGGTGACGCCGGTCTGCTGGAAGCCCATCCGCTCGTAGAAGCGGATCGCCCGAGCGGCGCCGCTGGAGACGTCGAGCATCAGCACGGGCCGTCCCCGGTCGCGCGCGAGGTCGGCCGCCGCCTGCATCAGTCGGGTGCTGACGCCGCTGCCGCGCGCCGAGGGACTCACGTACATGCCGACGATGTTGACCGCGTCCGCAGGGAGGTCGTGCTCGTCGGTGTACGGCTCATCGAGCACGCCGACCTGCCCCACGACAGCGCCGGTCTCATCGAGCGCTTGGAGGAAGGTGCGCAGTTCGATGTCGCGTCGCCAGTCGGCGTCGGTGAGGGCGTCGGCTTCGGCGAGGGTCTCCCAGAACTCGTCGGGGGCGTCGACCAGCATCTCGCGGCGGAGCCGCCGGTGCGACTCCAGGTGCCGCTGGTCAACGACCCGCACAGCGGGTTCCATGGATCAGTCGAGGTAGTCGCGCAGCACCTGCGAACGGGAAGGGTGGCGCAGCTTCGACATGGTCTTCGACTCGATCTGGCGGATGCGCTCACGGGTCACCCCGTACACCTTGCCGATCTCATCCAGGGTCTTCGGCTGCCCGTCTTCGAGGCCGAAGCGCATCGCCACCACACCGGCTTCGCGCTCGGACAGCGTGTCCAGCACCGAGTGGAGCTGCTCCTGCAGGAGCGTGAAGGACACGGCATCGGCCGGGACCACGGCTTCGGAGTCCTCGATGAGGTCACCGAACTCGCTGTCGCCGTCCTCGCCGAGCGGGGTGTGCAGGGAGATCGGCTCACGGCCGTACTTCTGCACCTCGACCACGCGCTCCGGGGTCATGTCGAGCTCCTTGGCGAGCTCCTCGGGCAGCGGTTCGCGGCCGAGGTCCTGCAGCATCTGGCGCTGCACGCGGGCGAGCTTGTTGATGACCTCCACCATGTGCACGGGGATGCGGATGGTACGGGCCTGGTCGGCCATGGCGCGGGTGATGGCCTGACGGATCCACCACGTGGCGTAGGTGGAGAACTTGTAGCCCTTGGCGTAGTCGAACTTCTCAACAGCGCGGATCAGGCCGAGGTTGCCCTCCTGGATGAGGTCCAGGAACAGCATGCCGCGGCCGGTGTAGCGCTTGGCGAGGGACACCACGAGGCGGAGGTTCGCCTCGAGGAGGTGGTCCTTCGCGGCGCGGCCGTCCTCCACGATGAGGGCGAGTTCGCGGCCCGCCTTGGAGCGGCGGCCGGACTCGTTCTGCTTCAGCTTGTGCTCGGCGTACAGGCCCGCTTCGATGCGCTCAGCGAGCTCGACCTCCTGAGCGGCGTTCAGCAGCGCCACCTTGCCGATCTGCTTGAGGTAGTCCTTGATCGGGTCGGCGGTGGCGCCGGCGGTCACGACCTGCTGCGCCGGGGAGTCGTCCTCGGTGTTGCGGATGGCGAAGCCCTTGGAGCCGTCGTCCTCGTCGTCATCGGACTTCTTGGTGCCCTTGATCTTGGCGGCGCCGACGACGTCGTCATCCTTCTGCTCCGGCGGGGTGTCGTCATCCGAGTCATCGGCGTCCTCGGCGTCCTCGACGGCGTCAGCGTCCTCGTCGAGCTCCTCGTCCTCGAGGTCCTCCGGCTCGGCCACGTCCTCGTCGACGTCCTCGGACTTCTTCTTCGGCGTGGACGACGCGGCGGCGGACTTCTTCGGCGTGCTCGCCTTCTGCTCGGCCTTCTCCTCTGCGGATTCGCCGGCAGCGGCGGCCTTCTTCTTGCCGCGGGAGGCGGGGCGGCCGGTGATCTCGACGCCTTCGAGCTCTTCGAGCTTCCTGGAGAGGAAGGCGACGCGGTACGGGGACACCCCGAGGGAGCGCGCTGTGGCGCGGAGGTCTTCGTAGTCGACGGAGGCGGGCGAGCCCATCTCCTTCATGACCGTGGAGACGAGTTCCTTCACATCATCGGGGGTCTTCGTGGCGTCTGACACAGAGTTCCTTCGTTCTACGGCTCGGATTGCCATCGGCTCGGGCTGCGAACCGGTCCGCGCGGCGCGTCGACTGCGGCGGAGGGGCCGGCGCTGTGCGGGCGGGCGGCGCTGGTCTGGGGCCTTCGGTCGAGCATCGGCTCACCGAAGGGCTGCTCGGACTGTTGCGTCCAGCGTCCATTATAACGGGACATAGTCCTCAATCATTCCCGTGTCCAGAACGGCGTGACCCTCGCCTCAGAAGATTCGTTCTCGTCGGGCCGGCGGCGCGGGGCCAGCAGGCGGCGATCAGGCGGCGCTGACCTCGTCCGGCTTCACGACGAGCACGGGGCACGGGGCGCCGAGGATGAGTTTGCGCACAGCCTGCCCGAGGTTGAGCTTTCCGGTCAGGGACTTGCGGCGGAGCCCGACGATCAGGAGTTCGGCGCCGCGGCGCTCCGCGATCTCGTTGAGGCGATCGCCCACGTTGATGTCGGAGGATTCGTCGATGACCAGTTCGAGGGATTCGAGGTAGCGGCGGATCTCCGGGGAGAATCCAGCGGCGATCCGGTGCAGCGCGCGGGTCGCTTCGGCGCGTTCGGCATGAGTGAGTCCGTGGTCCGGGTGGTGGTACGCGTGGGAGATGATCACGAGATCGCTCTGGCGCTGATGCGCTTCCCGAACGGCTGCGCGCAGGGCGGCATCGCCCTGCTCACCAGGGGCGTACGCGGCGACGACTGCCATGGCGCTGCCTTTCGTCGAAGGGTCGTGGGCCCACGTTACCGCGCCGTCGCGCCCCCAGGGTGCGGTTTCGCCGACGGCTTCTCGCCGTCCGATCCATCGGCGTCCCGCAGCAGGTCCTCGACCCTGCGATTGAGGGGCGGCGAGTCGAGGAGGAACCCGTCGTGCCCTGCCGGCGAATCGATCACGAGCAGGTCTGCGTTCGGGATGTGCCGGGCGATCAGCTGGGAGTCGGTGACGGGGAACAGCCGGTCGGAGTCGACCGCGGCAACGAGAGTGCGGGCGGTGATGCGGCTGAGGGCGGTGGGGATGCCGCCGCGTCCGCGGCCGACGTCGTGCGTGCTCATGGCGCGGGCCAGAACGGTGTAGCTGCCGGCGTCGAATCGGCGAGCGAGCTTGTCGGCGTGGTGGTCGAGATAGCTCGTGACGCGGAATCGGCCGTCGCGGGTGCCGACGGGGTCCTCGTCCGCCTGCGGGCCGTTGCCGAAGCGGGTGTCGAGCTCGACCGCGGTGCGGTAGGTCGTATGGGCGATGCGGCGGGCGACACCGAGCGCTGCGGCCGGACCGCTGTCGGCATCGAGGTGATGGTAGTCGCCGCCGGCGAACCCGGGGTGCGCTTCGATCGCGGCGATCTGTGCGCTGTTCCAGGCGATGACGTCACCGCTCGCCCGGGCGGAGGTGGCGATGACGGCGAGGCGCTCCACATCGTCGGGGTGCGTGACGGCCCATTCGACGGCGCGCATGCCGCCCATCGATCCGCCGATGACGAGCGCCCATGCGTCGATGCCCAGGTGGTGCTGGAGGAGGCGCTCGGCGGCGACCTGGTCCCGGGTGGTGAGGTGGGGGAAGCGGGAGCCGTAGGGAGCGCCGTCGGGGGCCTGGCTGGCGGGACCGGTGCTGCCCTGGCAGCCGCCGAGGATGTTCGGCGCGATGACGAAGAATCGGTTCGTGTCGATCGGCCTGCCGGGCCCCACGAGGTGCGGCCACCAGCCGGCTGTGCGGTGCCCCGGCCCCGCGTCGCCGCAGACGTGCGAGTCGCCGGTGAGGGCGTGCAGGACGAGCACGGCGTTGGATGCGTCGGCGTTGAGCTCGCCCCAGGTTTCGTAGGCGAGGCGGACCGTCTCGAGGCGCTGCCGGTTCTCGAGGTCGAGTGCACCGAGGTCCGCGAATCGGCGGTTGCCGACAGGGTCTCCGGGCAGCCACGCGCCGGTCGGACGGGTGGCGCGGTCCTGCACTGCCGTCATCTGCATCCTTCCCTGGACGTGAGGTCTTCTCCGCCCGGACGCGAGGCGTCACAGCAGGCGGCTGCCGGTGCTGGAGCTCCGCACGAGTGCGCACGAATCGGCGTCGAGCCAGGGGTGGACGAGGAGTCCCTCCATCATCGGCTCGAGCAAGCCTGCCAGTCGGTGGTCGGGACAGGTGAGAAGAACAGATCCGACTTGTCTCGCCATGTCGCCGAGTCGGGTTGTCCACCAGTTGACGAGGGCATTGTGCAGAACGATCGTGGCCAAAGATTCGACCATTCGGTCCGGCATTTCGTCCGGCGGCGCCAGCTGCCAGAGGCGCCAGAGCTCCCCCAGCAGCACATCGACTGAACCACCAGGCAGGACGGCTTCGGTCGGCACAAAGTCGGGATCGGTGCAGATCGCGTGCAGCAGTGACTGCGGCGTGTGATCAGCATTCATTCCGCGATTCATCACGGCGGTGAAGAATGCATCGCTGAACGCGGAATCGGTCATTGCGTGGAGGAATTCGGTGAGGTGTTCATACAGCGACATGCGAGTGCCGTCGGCGGTGCGGACCTGCGCCTCGCGGCGCAACCAGCCGGGTCCGGTCGCCGCCAGATCCAGGAGGTCGCGGGCCTCCGCCGCCGGGTCCAGATCGGGTATGTCAGACCGAGCCTGGCGCTGCAGAGCGTCGATGAATCGGCTCAGCTGGTCGGGTGACAGTGCGGCCTCGTCCTCGGGCCTGAGGAACAGGGGCCGCCCGCGGGAGACCGCTTCGGCTGCGACAGCACTGTCGGCGAGGTCCCCGAACGGCACCGGGTCGCTGATGGGCCCGTCGGCCCCCACATCGATGCTGACGCGCCCGGAGATCAGCCAGGTGCGGACGCAGCCGACGAGCTCCCGATGCAGGGTGAGGGCGTCATGAGTGGAGGCGGCGAGATCAGCCAGTGAGAGGAGCTGCCCCGGGTCGTCGGCCAGGGGCGGCTCGCCGACGAGAAGAGGGTCGCCGTCGGCCGGGACAGTTCCGACGACGAGCACGCGCATAGCGCTGTACCCCTGTTCGAGGAGGGCGTGGACGTTCCGGGCGAGGACGGAGTGGTAGAAGCCGGGGTCACTCCAGCACTCGGCGCGGATCCGCATGATGGCGGCCAGATGTCCGTCGGAGTCGAACGGGAAGAGGATCACGCCGTGCTGCGGGATAGCGCCGTAGTGGGTGCTGACGGCGGCGAGGAGTTCGCGGGAGTCAGCGCCGTGGATGGTGATGGGATCATGGTGGTCGCCGGTGAAGGCGCTGCTGGGTGCGTTCGTCATGCCCGCCAGCCTGGCTCGTGCACGGGCCTGTCGCGAGGAGTCCGTGCGATGTGGGGATGAGTGCGGGTGTGGATCATCAGTGCGCCGGGATCCTCTGGGATACTGGAAGCCCCCAAGGAAAGAGGTTCGCGTGCCCATCACCACCGCCGAGTCCGTCCGCACCCGTGTCGCCGCTGAGCTGGACCGCTTCATCGCCGAGCAGGCGGAGGCGCTCTCCCCGATCGCACCGGAGCTGCGGGACATCACCGACACTCTGACCGGCTTCTTCGCGGGTGGGAAGTTCCTGCGGCCCCTGTTCGTGGTGACCGGCGGCCTCGCCGTCCCCGCCGGCGACCTGGACGCGAGTACGGCGACGACCACCGGCGATGCGCCCGCCGACGCGATTCCAGCCGATCTCATCACCCTCGGCGCCGCTGTGGAGCTGATCCAGGCGGCGGCACTGATGCATGACGACGTCATCGACAACTCCCACACTCGCCGCGGCCGACCCGCTGTGCACGAGGCCGCGGCGACGCGCCACCGGGCCGATGGGTTCGACGGCGACGCCCGCCATTTCGGGCTCGCCTCCGCGGTCATCATCGGCGATCTGGCGCTCTCGTGGGCGGAGCAGCTCGCGTCCTCGGTGCTGAGCGGTCCCCGGGCACGGGCCCAGTTCGATGCGCTGCGCACCGAGGTGATGGCGGGGCAGTACCTCGACATCCTCAACCAGATGGGCGGGTTCCGTTCGGCGGCCGCCATGCGGGAGGCGTCTCAACGAGTGACGCGGTGGAAGACCGTGCCGTACACCGTGCTGCGGCCGCTTCTGCTGGGGGCGGCTCAGCGCGGCGGGGACGATGACCTCCTCGCGGCGCTGGAGGGGACGGCAGTGCCGCTGGGGGCCGCGTTCCAGGTGCGGGACGATCTGCTGGGCGTGTTCGGCGATCAGGCCGTGATCGGCAAATCAGCCAGCAGCGACATCACCGAGGGCAAGCGCACCACCCTGCTCGCCCACGCCCTCGAGCAGGGCACCGACGAGCAGCGGGAGGTCCTGCAGCGCATCATCGGCAACGATGAGGCGAGCGCGGAGGATGTGGAGCAGGTGCGGGAGGTCTTCACTGCGACAGGGGCGCGGGAGCGCGCAGAGCGGGACGTCGCCGCCGGCGCCGCCGCCGCGTACACCGCGCTGCGCGAGCGGGTGGAACCGCTCGCCGACGGGACCGCCGTCCGGATGCTCAGCACTCTGATCGCTCAGGCGACCGGGTGTGAGGCCGACGGGTCTCAGAACGCGAGGGACTGAGCGCGTCGGCGGACTTCGCCGCGCTGTCCCTCACGGAGGCGGTCGATCGGACGGCCGGGCAGGGTCTCGTCTTCGGTGAAGAGCCACTCGATGATCTCGTCGTCCCGCAGCTCCTGGTCCTGCAGCAGGATGATGGTGCCCTTGAGGTTCTTGGTGACGCGGTCGCCGTCGAGGAACAGCGCCGGGGTGACCCGCACGTTGTCGTCGTTGCGGACGGTGATGAGCTCCCGCTCCTCCAGCAGGCGGTGCACGCGGGAGATGGACAGGTCCAGCTGCTCGGCGACGTCCGGCAGAGGCATCCACTCGCCGACGAGCGCGGTCAGGTCAGAGAAGGTCAGGTCGTTGTCGTTCACGCTGTCACTATATTTCACGGTGTCGATGCAGGGTTCGTGCGGGCGGACTCTCTAGTCTGTGGGTGTGACGAGTGCGCCGAGTCCTTCCCCTGAGGCCGGCCTCATCCTCGACCAGCGCTACCGCGTGGACTCCAAGATCGCCCGCGGCGGCATGGCCACCGTGTTCCGCGGTTTCGATGAGCGCCTGGAACGCCCCATCGCGCTCAAAATCATGCACCCGCATCTGGCGGAGAACCCCGACTTCATCCGCCGCTTCGCCCGGGAGGCCCGCTCCGCGGCGCGCCTGACCCACCCGCATGTGGTCGGTGTGTTCGATCAGGGTGAGGACTTCGGCCACGTCTACCTGACGATGCAGCTGGTGGAGGGCGAGACCCTGCGCCAGGAGCTGCGTCGGGAGGGCCCGCTGACTCTGCGCCGTGCTCTGCGAGTGGGCCGGGACACGCTCGCCGCGATCGACGCCGCCCACCGGTCCGGCATCATTCACCGCGACATCAAACCGGAGAACGTCCTCGTCGCGGAGGACAAGGACGTCCTGGTCGCGGACTTCGGCCTCGCCCGCGCCATCGACTCCGCCACCGCCAGCGCCACCGGCACGCTGCTGGGCACCGTGGCGTATGTGAGCCCGGAGGTGGTGACGAAGGGCTTCTGCGATGCCCGCAGTGACCTCTACTCCTGGGGCATCCTCCTGTTCGAGATGCTGACCGGCCGTGTTCCGTTCACCGGTGAGTCCCCGGTGCATGTGGCGTATCAGCATGCGCATGAGGATGTGCCGGCGCCGTCCACGATCAACTCGGCGGTGCCGCCGTCGGTGGATTCGATCGTGACGTGGGCGTGCTCCCGGCTGCCGTCCTCGCGTCCGTCGCGCGCCGCCGCGCTGCTGGATGCGCTGGACGAGGTGATCGCACAGCTCAGCGATGCCCAGCTCGATGCTGCGCCTGCAGTCCACGATGAGGACTCCCCCACGCATGATCTGCCGCGGCTGACGCGCACGATCCCGTCGGCCGAGGAGCACTTCCCCGACCTGACGTCGACGCTGCCCGCCGCTGCCCCGGTCCCGTTCCCGATCGATCCGGATGACGACGCCGCCGCCGACCCCGGTGGCGACGGCGGCGCCGCTGCCACCGGATCCACTGCGGTGGAGCGCGACGAATCCGCGCGTGAACTCACCCTCGGTCCCCGCACCCAGACACACGGCCGACATCTGCACGGCCCGCTGCGCTCGGTCCCCGCCCGCATCGCAGCCCTCGCCCTCGCCCTCGCGGCCCTCGGAGCATGGGGCGTCGCCGGCAGCCAGTGGTACGCCTACGCCGGCCCCGGTGCGGAGCGGACCGTCCCCGTGCTCGCGGGCACTCCCCTGACCGACGCGGAGAACGTCCTGGCCGGCCAGAACATCGACACCCGGACCGTGGAGCAGTTCAGCGCGGAGGTGCCGAAGGGGCACATCATCAGCGTGGATCCCGCCGCCGGAGCCACCATCAAACGCGGCGACACCATCACCGTGGTGGTCTCCAAGGGCGAGGAGCTTTTCGCGGTCCCCGACGTCACCGGCAAGCCCGTGGAGGAGGCGACGGCCGCTCTGGATGACGCCGGCTTCACCGTGGTGGAGGACGACCCCGAGTTCGACGAGAAGGTGCCGAAGGGCACGGTCATCTCCCAGCAGCAGGACGGCGACGCCCTGCCGAAGGGCGCGGAGGTGCACGTCACGGTCTCGAAGGGCCGCGAGCCGATCGCCGTCCCCGTGGTGATGGGCGCCAGCCCGGACCAAGCGCGGACCCGCCTCGAAGCCGCCGGCCTCACGGTCAAGCAGACGGAGGCGTTCTCCTCAGCCCCGAAGGGCACGGTCGCCTCCCAGCAGCCGGCCGACGGGTCCCTCTTCCGCGGCGATGCCGTCACGATCGTGGTCTCGAAGGGGCCGGAGATGGTGAAGGTCCCCAACGTGTTCGAGAAGCCCGAAGCGGCCGCGAAGGCGGAGCTGGAGAAGGCCGGCTTCACCGTGTCGGTCGAGCACGACAAGGGTGAGCCGGTGTTCGGCAAGGTGTACAAACAGGACCAGGCCGCCGGCTCCGAAGCGGAGAAGGGCTCCACCATCACCATCCGGGTGTTCTGACCCGCCGCTCCGCCCGCAGTGCACAGGACGGCCCCGCCTCAGATCTCCGAGGCGGGGCCGCTGTGCATATGGTTCGACCGCGGTGAGCGGCAGGCGTCAGTCGCGCTTGGCGCGCTGCAGCATCTCCCCCACCAGGAACGCGAGCTCCAGGGACTGGGTGTGGTTCAGGCGCGGGTCCACCAGCGTCTCGTAGCGGCGGGTCAGGCCCTCTTCATCCAGTTCACCGGCACCGCCGAGCACCTCGGTGACGTCGTCGCCGGTGAGCTCCATGTGCAGGCCGCCGGGGATCGTCCCAGCCTCCTGATGGGACTCGAAGAAGCCGCGCACCTCATCCATGATGTCCTCGAAGCGGCGGGTCTTGTAGCCGTTCGAAGAGGTGATCGTGTTGCCGTGCATCGGATCGGTCACCCAGGTGATGGGGGCCCCGTCGGCCTTGACCTCCTCCAGCAGCTTCGGCAGACGCTCACGGATCGTGGAGGCGCCCATGCGGGTGACGAACGTGAGGCGACCCTCTTCGCGCTCGGGGTTCAGCAGGTCGATGAGGCGCTTGGCGTCGTCGGAGGTGGCGGTGGGGCCGAGCTTCACCCCGATGGGGTTGCGGACCTTCCGCAGGAAGTCGACATGGGCGCCGTCCAGCTGACGGGTGCGCTCACCGATCCACAGGAAGTGGCCGGAGCAGGCGTAGATCTCGCCGGTGCGGGAGTCCACGCGGGCGAGCGCCTCCTCGTAGTCGAGCAGCAGGGCCTCATGGGAGGCGTAGAGCTCCACCAGCTTCAGCGGTTCGAAGTCGACCCCGCAGGCCTCCATGAACTGGAGGGCCTGGCCGATCTCATCGGCGAGGCGCTCGTACTTCGTGTAGCCCTTGGAGCGGACGAAGCCGCGGTTCCAATCGTGCACCTGGCGCAGGTCGGCGAAGCCGCCGCCGGTGAAGGCGCGCATCAGGTTCAGGGACGACGCCGCGGTCGTGTACATCCGCCACAGCCGCTCCGGATCCGGGATGCGGGCCTCGGGGGTGAACTCGTAGCCGTTGACGGCATCACCGCGGTAGCTGGGCAGGGTGACGCCGTCGCGGGTCTCCTCATCGGAGGACCGGGGCTTCGCGAACTGGCCCGCCATACGGCCCATCTTGATGACGGGAGTGGACGCGGAGTACGTGAGGATCGCAGCCATCTGCAGAATGGTCTGGATCTTGTTCTTGATGCGGTCCGCGGTGGAGTCCTGGAAGGTCTCAGCGCAGTCACCGCCCTGCAGCAGGAACGCTTCACCACGGGATGCCGCCGCGAGGCGGGAGCGGACGAGGTCGACCTCGCCGGCGAAGACCAGCGGCGGGGCGGAGCGGAGGCGGTCGAAGACATCGCCGAGCTTCTGCTCATCCGGCCATGTGGGCTGCTGCACGCGCGGATACTCGCGCCATGCCGAAAGCTCCGTGAGGGCTTCGTTCTCGGCAGACAGTCCGAAGGCATGGCGGGTATTGGCGCTGAGCGGCGAATGAATAGTCACGCTGCGATCGTAGCGAGGCGCCCGGTCGGGGCAAATTCCGGGACCGGGCGTCCACCGTTCGGACACCCGGGCAGACTCCGCTCAGTCAGCCATGACGGCCGACGCCTTCCGCATCCGCGCACGGTGATCCACAGCGTACTCATCCACCTGCTCCTGACCGGTCATCGCCGCCAGGCGCGCCATCACCAGATCCGTCAGGGCGCGGATCTCCTCCTGCGAGGCGGGAGCACCTGATGCGCAGCCGACGGATGCCGGCATCCCGTCGGCCCCCTCCCCCGACTTCGGGGGATCCGACCGCTCGGCGCGCCGGTCGCCCGGCTGCTCAGCCTGCAGGGTCCCCATCGGCTCAGCATGCCGGTCCCCCACCTGCTCAGCCCGTAGGGCTTCCAGCTCGGTGCGCAGATCGATCGCCTCCCCCACCTCAATCCGGATGCGGGGCTGGAGGCGCGGGAAGACCGACCGGCCGTGACCGGCCTGGAACGCGCCGTGGATCGCGACCGGGTGGATCGGGGCGCCGCCGGCGAGAGCAACGCGCACCGCACCGGTCTTCCCCTTGAACAGTCGACCGTCCGGGCTGCGCGTCCCCTCCGGGTACACGCCGATCAGCTCGCCTTCGCGCAGCACCTCGGCAGCGCTGTCCAGGGTGCCGTTGGCGGTTCCGCCGCCGGAGCGGTTCACCGGGATCACGCACACGCTCAGCAGGAAACGTCGCGCCACCCAGCCGGCCGCACCGGGACGGGTGAACAGGGAGTCCTTCGCGAGGATGTGCACCGGTCGGCGCATCAGCGCCGGCAGCATCCACGTCTCCGCCACCGACCCATGGTTGGAGCACAGCACCGCGGCGTACCCGGCGGGCAGGCGGTTCTCACCGGTCAGGGACGCGCGCCACACACGGCGCGCCAGGACCGTCGCAACAGGCTTGGCAAGGCGGTAGATCAGCATGGGACCTCAGAATGGGAGCGGGATGGCACCATGGTCTCATGACCCCTCAGCAGCGCACCGCCCTCATGCTCCACGGCTTCACCGGCACTCCCGGCTCCATCGAACCGTGGGCCCGCCGCTTCCGGCAGCAGGGCTGGAGCGTCTGCACTCCCACCCTCGCCGGCCACGGCACCACCTGGCAGGAGATGGGACGCACCACCTGGCCGAAATGGCTCCACGGCCCCGAGGAGGACCTGAAGCGCCTCGCTCGTGACACCGGCGGTCCGATCGTGGTGGCGGGCCTGTCGATGGGCGGCACCACCGCCCTCGCCCTCGCCGAACGCCACCCCGACCTCGTTGCCGCCGTTCTGCTCGTCAACCCCGCTCTCGGAGTGAAGAGCCCCGTGGCGCGGTTCGCGTTCTGGCTGCAGCACATCGTGCCGTCCGTGCCGAGCATCGCCTCCGACATCAGGAAGCCCGGGGTGCGCGAACCCGCCTACCCCCGCGTTCCCGTCGCGTCCGTCGCGGAGCTGAACGGCTACACCGCGCACGTGCGTGCTCGTCTGGAGCGCATCCGGTGCCCCATCTGGCTCGCCACCTCCACCGTGGACCACCTGGTCGCCATCAGCGACTCCGATGACATCGAATCCGGTGCTGTCAACGCCGCCGGCATCACCCGCGTCACCGCCGAGAACAGCTGGCATGTCGCCACCCTCGACCATGACGCCGACATGATCGCGGAGGAATCCGAGCGCTTCGCTGCGCGTACACTGGAGCGTCTGCGGAATCCGTCGGTCCGCCTTCGGTGATTCGACGAGCACAGATCGCCCCCGGCGCGTAGGATCGGATGCGCACCGCGAAACCGCGCGCCCTGTCAGATGAGGAGTTCTCAGTGAAGCAGTTCGAAACCCCGATCGCCGCCAGCGGACGAGATGACGAGAACTCCACCGACCTCCTGCTCCTGCGGGAGCGCCGCGACCCCAGCGCCCCCATCTTCGAACGCCAGCTCACCCCCGGCACCTGGTCGCCGCTGCCGGTGTCGCAGTTCATCACCCAGGTCCGCCAGCTCGCCCAGGGCCTGCTCGACCAGGGTCTGCAGAGCGGCGACGTGGTCGGCATCATGTCCCGCACCCGCTACGAATGGTCCCTGATCGACTGGGCCGTCTGGTTCGCCGGCGGGGTCAGCGTCGCCATCTACGAGACCTCCTCCCCCGGCCAGATCGAATGGATCGCCTCCGATTCCGGTGCGAAGTTCCTGTTCGTGGAGACCACCGGGCACGCGCAGGACGTCGAACAGGTCGCCTCCTCCCTGCCGAACCTGCAGGAAGTGTTCATCATCGACTCCGGCGACATCGAGCGCATCAGCGCCGACCGCGCCGTCCTCGACATGGACCGCCTCGAAGAGGCGCGCCGCAGCCGCGTCAAGGACGACGTCGCCACCATCATCTACACCTCCGGCACCACCGGCCGGCCCAAGGGCGCCGAGCTCACCCACGGCAACTTCATGGACACCTCCCTGAACGCTCAGGCGCTCCTCGGACACCTCGTCCTGCCGCCGGGCAGTCGTCTGCTGATGTTCCTGCCGCTCGCGCACGTGTTCGCCCGGATGATCGTGCACCTCGCCACCGTCGACGACACGATCACCGGCTTCACCCCGGACGCCAAGCACCTCCTGGACGACCTCGGCACATTCAAGCCGAACCTCCTGCTCGCCGTGCCGCGCGTGTTCGAGAAGGTGTACAACGGCGCCGAGCAGAAGGCCATCGCCGACGGCAAGGGGAAGATCTTCCAGCGCGCCGTGGACATCGCCTGCCGCTACTCCGAGGGCATCAGCAACGGACGCATCCCCCTCGCAGTCAAGCTGCAGCACGCCGTGTTCGACAAGCTCGTGTACTCCAAGCTGCGCGCCCTCATGGGCGGCGACCTGAAATGGGCCATCTCGGGCGGCGCACCGCTCAGCCCGCGCCACGCCCATTTCTTCCGCGGCCTCGGCGTCACCATCCTCGAAGGGTACGGCCTGACCGAAACCACCGCACCGCTGAGTGTGTGCGTCCCGTGGAACCACAAGGTCGGCACCGTGGGCCCGCCGCTGCCCGGCGCCGCTGTCCGCATCGCCGACAACGGTGAGATCCACGCCAAGGGCGTCATGGTGTTCAAGGGCTACCACAACAACCCTGAGGCCACCGCCGAAGCGAAGACCAGCGACGGCTGGTTCAACACCGGAGACGTCGGCACCCTCGACGACGACGGCCACCTGACGATCACCGGCCGCTCCAAGGAGCTCATCGTCACTGCTGGCGGCAAGAACATCTCCCCCGCCCAGCTCGAGGACCAGATCCGCTCCAACCCGCTGATCTCCCAGTGCATGGTCATCGGCGACCAGAAGCCGTTCGTGGCCGCCCTGATCACCCTCGATGAGGAGATGCTCCCCACCTGGCTGAAGAACCACGGCCTGCCGGAGATGTCCGCCACGGACGCCGCACGCGAGGAGGCGGTGCTCGCTGAGGTGCAGAGCGCCGTCGATGCCGCGAACAGCTCCGTGTCCCGCGCTGAATCGATCCGCAAGTTCGAGATCATCGACCGCGACTTCACCGAGGAATCCGGTTACCTGACCCCGTCGCTGAAGCTGAAGCGGAACGTTGTGGTGAAGGACTACGCCGAGGTCATCGACCGCATCTACTCCGGCCCGAAGCCCGGGAAGAGCTGACAGGCGCTGCCCGCCCAACCCAGCTTCGAGGACCTCGGCCCCGCCCTCCAGGACGTGGAGTTCGTGGTCGTCGACCTCGAAACCACCGGCACCAGCGCCGATTCCGACGCCATCACGGAGATCGGCGCTGTCCGCGTGCTCGGCGGCGAGGTCACCGGCGAATTCCAGACGTTCGTGGACCCGCAGCGGCCCATCCCCGCCTACATTGCGCGCCTCACAGGCATCAACGACCGCATGGTCGCCGGCGCCCCCACCATCAGCGCTGTGCTGCCGATGTTCCTCGAATTCGCCCGCGGCACCGTGCTCGTGGCGCACAACGCGAAGTTCGACATCGGCTTCCTCCGCGCCGCCGCCGCCCGCACCGACTACGCGTGGCCGAAGCACACCGTGGTGGACACCCTCACCCTTGCGCGCCGCACCTTCCCTCGCGGTGAAGTGCAGAACCACCGCCTCGGCACCCTCGCCGCCCACGTCGGCGCCACCGTCGTCCCCAACCACCGGGCCCTCTCCGACGCCCGCGCCACCGTGGACGTCCTCCACGAGATCATCGCCCGACTCGGCGGCATCGGCGGCACCCACCTGTACGACCTCACCCGCTCCGGGAAGCAGGCCACCCCGGCCCAGCTGCGCAAACGCCACCTCGCCGACGGCATACCTCCGGGCCCCGGCGTGTACACCTTCATCGGCGCCGACGGGGCCGTCCTGTACGTCGGGAAGTCCATGAACCTCCGGTCCCGCGTCCGCTCCTACTTCTCCCCGTCCGAAACCCGCCGCAAAGTCCTCGACATCATCCCGCTCACCGAACGGGTCGACGTCATCGAATGCGCCAGCGACACCGAAGCGTCCATCCGGGAGCTGCGGATGATCGCCGAGCAGCGTCCACCCGCGAACAGGCAGGGACTGCGCCCCAGCGCCGGGCACTGGCTGCGCCTCGGCGCCGGCGCCGCCGGACTGCGAGCAGCACGCACGACGAAGCCTGAGGACGACGGCACCGTCCAGATCGGGCCGCTGCGCTCCCACCACCATGTGGAGCCGATGCGCTCCCTTCTGTATCGGTCGATCCTCGGCCCGGACGCCCAGTTCGGCCCCACTCGCGGTGACGACTCGTTCCACCAGCGGATGCGCCGCGCAATGACAACGGACCCCTCGGAGGTCCTCGACGACGTCGCGCACCGGCTGCGGGCCCTCACCACCTCCGGCCGCTTCGAGGACGCCGCACAGCTGCGCGAACGCACTGAGGCGTTCCTCGAGGCGGCTGCCCGCGCACAGCGCCTTCGTGAAATCGCCGAGGTTCCGTTCATCGTCGCCACCCGGCGCCACCGCGTCTCCGAGTCATCACCGTGGATCTGGGAGACCCTCGCCATCCGTCACGGTCGACTCGGCGCCGTCCTCGCCCTCCCCAGCCACGGGGACCCCGTTGCGTCCGTGGAGCATCTGCGCCGCATCTCCGCCGACGAAGCGGACAAGCACGCGCCCCTCTGCTTCGGGTACTGGGGGGAGGCAGAGCTGATCCTCCACTGGCTGCAGCAGGACGGCGTCCGGATCGTGCACGTCGACGGCGACTGGTCGAGCCCCGCCACTGGCGCGTTCGACCTCGGCGCTCTCAGCCGCGCGTTTGCCCGCACCGCTGCTGCGACCGATTGAGCACCCGCTGCACGGTCCGCCTCCGCTTCCCTGGCCCGGGGCGATAGTGTGGGAGCCACCCGCCCGCACTCGGCGCCGGCAGCATCCATTGCGTCGCGTCATACCGGCCGACGGGTGCTCACCCTGCAGAAAGGCTCCCCTATGATCACCGCGATCGTCTCCATCACCGTCGAATCCGATCAGATTCCCGAAGTCGCGCAGAAGATCGCGAACACCGAAGAAGTGAGCAAGGTGTACTCGGTGACCGGCGACGTCGACCTCATCGCGGAGGTGCGGGTCCGCGAACACGAAGAGCTCGCCGACGTCATCGCCGGCACGATCTCCAAGGTGCCGGGCGTGGTCTCCACCACCACCAACATCGCGTTCCGCACATACTCCTCGGACGATCTCGACGCCGCGTTCGACCTCGGCGCCGTCAATTGACGCCCAGTCCTGACCACAGGACGAAGGCCCGGCCCCCACACGGGGACCGGGCCTTCGTCATCACGAGAGTGACTCAGCGGATCACGGCTCCAGCTCACGGTACGGACCCGTCAGCGCCTCGATCTTGTGGCGCTCATGGCCACCGTGCTCGAGGGCCGCGCGCAGCTCACGCGGGGTGACCGGATCGATCTGGTCCTTGAAGAAGAAGCTCGATGCCTTCGCGCGCAGACCTGACACACCGTTGCCCTCCTTGAGGGGACGGAAGGTGTCGTGCTGCACCAGGGTCCAGCGCTCGTACTCGTTGAGCGGCTCGTGGATCTCCAGCATCTCGCCGTTCTCCATCCGGACCACCTTGGCGGTCTCCACGCCGTGGAGGACCAGGTCGCGCTTGTGGCGCTGGATCGCCAGGCAGATCCGCTTCGTGACGATGAACGCCACGACCGGGGCCACGAAGAACCCGATGCGGTACAGCCAGGTGAGGTCGTTGATGGAGATGTGGAACGCGATGGCGACGAGGTCATTGGTCGCGCCCAGGACGAGCAGGATGTACTCGGTGATCCAGGCGACGCCGAAGGCGGTGCGGACCGGAGCGTTGTACGGCAGGTCCAGCACGTGGTGCTCACGGTCATCACCGGTCACCCACTGCTCGAGAAACGGCCACAGGGCCAGAGCAGCGAGGAACAGGCCGTAGAACACCATCGGGATCAGCATGTTCAGCGAGATCACGTATCCGAAGATGGTGAACTCCCAGCCCGGGATCAGACGAAGACCGCCATCGGTGAACAGCATGTACCAGTCCGGCTGCGAACCAGCGGACACCGGCGACGGGTCATACGGGCCATAGGCCCACACAGAGTTGATCGACACGGTCGCAGAGACCAGGGCGATGAGGCCGAACACAATGAAGAAGAAACCGCCGGCCTTCGCGGTGTACACCGGGAAGAGCGGGTAGCCCACAACGTTGCGGTCGGTGGCGCCCGGACCCGGGTAGTGGGCGTGCTTGTGCACGACCAGCATCACCAGGTGGATCGCGATCAGGCCCATGATGGCCGCGGGGACCAGCAGGATGTGGATCGTGAACAGGCGCGGAATGATGTCCGTGCCGGGGAATTCGCCGCCGAACAGCAGCATCGACATGTAGGTGCCGACGAGCGGGATCGACTTCATCAGGCCGTCCGCGATGCGCAGGCCGTTGCCGGAGAGGACGTCGTCCGGCAGGGAGTAGCCGGAGAAGCCGGCGACCATGCCGAGGATCATCAGGCTGAAGCCGACGAGCCAGTTCAGCTCACGGGGCTTGCGGAACGCACCGGTGAAGAACACGCGGAACATGTGCACGAAGATCGCGACCATGAACAGCAGCGCGGCCCAGTGGTGCATCTGGCGGAACAGGAGACCGCCCTTGACCTCGAAGGAGAGGTCGAGGGTGGACGCGTAGGCGCGGGACATCTCCAGGCCGTACAGCGGCTCGTAGATGCCCTCGTAGGTGACTTCGTCCATGGAGGGAACGAAGAACATGGTGAGGAACGTGCCGGAGATCAGCAGCACGACGAAGCTGTACAGCGCCACCTCGCCGAACATGAACGACCAGTGGTCGGGGAAGACCTTCCGGGCGAAGTTCTTCACCACGCTGGACATGCTGGTGCGCTGATCGATCCAGTCGGCACCGACGGAGCCGAGCTTGAAAGCGCGGCCTTCGGGGTTCAGCAGCCCCTGCTTCTCAGTTGTCGACACGATCTATCACTTGTCCTTGTGGAGGTTCCAGAAGCTGGGTCCGATCGGCTCCGGGAAGTCGTCGGTCGCAACGAGGTAGCCCTCGTCATCAACTTCAATGGGCAGCTGGGGCAGCGGGCGGTGGGCCGGGCCGAAGATGACCTTGGCGCCGTCGGTGACGTCGAACGTCGACTGGTGGCACGGGCACAGCATGTGGTGGGTCTGCTGCTCGTAGAGCGCCACCGGGCAGCCCACGTGCGTGCAGATCTTCGAGAAGGCGAGGATGCCTTCGTAGCCGTTGCTCAGCGACTCCTGGTTCTTGGCATCGGCCGGGTCGATGCGGACCAGAACCGCAGCGGCCTTCGCGCGCTGCTCAAGGAAGTCGTGCTCGTTGTTCTCGTGGGTCAGACCGTCCGGCATGACGTGGAAGATCGAGCCGACGGTGACATCGGAGGCCTTGATCGGCGTGTTGTCGTGGTCGCGGACGATGCGCAGCGGCTCCTTCTTGGCCTTGGCCCAGAAGGTGTGGTGCAGTTTGTTGCCCGGCAGCGGCCCGAGGGTCGAGATCGGGAAGAGCACTGCGATCGGCAGCACGGCGAGGGCTCCGACCATGGAGGCGACGATCAGCGGGCGACGTGCCACACCGGACTCGTCCAGACCATCAACGATGATGCCCGAGGCCTCTTCGCGCACCGGGTTGGTACGGCTGTAGATATGGCGCTCCTCGGTGACCTCGTGGTCCGGCATCAGGGTCTTCGCCCAGTGCACGGCGGCTGCACCGATGAAGAACATGGCGACGGCCAGGCCGATGCCGGTGAAGAGGTTCGACCACTTCACCGCCTGCAGGGTCTTGGACTCAGCCAGCAGGTTGTACCCCATCGGGGTGAAGAGGAAGTAGCTGGCGATGAAGATCGCGGTGCCGATGATCGACAGGATGAACATCCCGGCCACCATCTTCTCGGCCCGGCGCTCAGCCTTCGGATCGAGATCGGACTGACGGTACTCGTGAGGAGGGAGTCCCGGGTTGACGAACCCGCCGTCTTCCTTGGCGACAACAGCGCTGACGCCGCGGTGCGGCTGCGTGCCGTCGTGGTTGTGGGAAAGGTCGTTGTGTGTCACTTTGCTTTAGCTCCCAGCCAGTATGCACATCCGAGGATCAGTGCGAGGAAGACGGTCCAGGCGAAGAGGCCCTCGGTCACGGGTCCGAGCGAGCCGAGCGAGTAGCCGCCCGGGGAGCCGTTCTCATCCAGCTTGTTGAGGTACGCGATGACGTCGCGCTTGTCCTCGGGGGTGAGGTTGTTGTCATTGAACACCGGCATGTTCTGCGGGCCGGTCTCCATTGCTTCGTACACGTGGGTCGGCTCGACATCCAGCAGCGGCGGCGCGAACTTGCCGCGGGTCAGAGCACCACCGGAACCGGAGGCGTTGTGGCACATGGCGCAGTTGATGCGGAAGATCTCGCCGCCCTTGGCCGGGTCGCCCTTGGCGGGGTCCACGGCGTCCGCGGAGGGGATTTCCGGACCGGGGCCCAGCGATGCGACGTAGGCGCTGAGCTGCTTGGTCTGCTCATCGTTGAACTGGGCGGGCTTCCGGTGCGCCTGCGGACCGGACTCCTGCATCGGCATACGACCGGTGCCGACCTGGAAGTCCACCGAAGCAGCGCCGACGCCGATCAGGGACGGGCCGGAGGTGTTGCCCTCGCCGTCGATGCGACCCTCGCCCTTCATGCCATGGCAGGTGGCGCAGTTGGCGACGAAGAGATCGCGGCCGGCGTCGATGTCGGCCTGACTGGCCGACTGCGCGGAGGCGTCTTTCGGGGAGAGAGCAACGAACAGACCACCGGTGGCGAGCAGGGCCATCAGCAGGATGGCCAGGAACGCCAGCGGGTGGTGACGATGCTGGGCTAGTGCCTTCACAGGTCAGACCTCGATTCGTGGGATGGGGAAAGAGTGCGCATTAGGGGGCGGCTCAGAAGAACGTCCAGTTGCCCTGCATGGTGCCCAGGATGACCGGGTCGAGCAGGTAGACAACGGCGAACAGAGCGACCCAGACCACATCGACGAAGTGCCAGTAGTAGGACACGCAGATCGCAGAGACCTCTTCGTGATGGGTGAAGCGCTTGGCGGCGAACGCACGAGCCAGCACGAGGAGGAAGGCGAGCAGGCCGCCGATCACGTGCAGTCCGTGGAAGCCGGTTGCGAGGAAGAAGATGGAGAAGTGAGGGGAGGCGGAGAAGGAGGCGCCCGCGTGGGCGAGCTCGGCGTACTCGAAGGCCTGGCCGGACACGAAGATGGCGCCGAGGATGAACGTGAGGGTGAACCACTCGATCAGGCCCCACTTGGCGATGTTCACGATGCTGCCCTGACGGCTGCGGATGCGCTTCTCAGCGGCGAACACACCGGCCTGGCAGGTGAACGAGCTCGCCACCAGGATCAGGGTGTTGGTGACCGCGAAGGCCAGCTTGAAGTGCTCCTGACCCTGCAGGAACACCTCGGGGACCACGCTGTACAGCGTGAAGTACATGGCGAAGAGCGCACCGAAGAACATGAGCTCACTGGAGAGCCAGACGATGGTCCCCACCTGGGTGGCGTTCGGGCGGCTCACAGGGCTCGGGGCGGCGGAGTGCGCTCCATGCGAAGCATGCGAGGTAAGACTTGCTGTAGACACGTTTCCCATTATCGCGTGTGATCGGCCGAAATGGGGCTCAGACACGGCACCGAGACCCACTTTGCTGCTGAGGGCATGGCACACCACGCCTCGACGGGGTTCAGCATACCGATCTTCGACCTCTTTGAGAAACCGGGGAGGCCCTCCGGAGCAGCCCTGGCCCGCGGTGCCGAACGGATCTCTCCGGCGAGGAGAGCGAGGTCACCATGACGGGGCGTAGTGCGAGGTGACAGCGGTACTGAGCCTGGGTGGACGCCGCCGCAGACGGCCGGGACAGGATGAGATGATGATCCCATGACGACTCCCGGAACCTCCCCCACCTGGCGTTCACTCACCTCCGCCCTCCTGCGCGGAGAGAACCTCGATTCCGCATCGGTCCGATGGGCGATGGCGGAGGTGATGGACGGAGCTGTTGAGCCGGTCTCGCTCGCCGGGTTCCTGGTCGCCCTGGAAGCGAAGGGACCGACGGTGACAGAAGTGCGGGCCCTCGCCGATGAGATGGTGGCGCACGCCCGCACTTTCACCGCGCCGACGGGAGCTGTCGACATCGTCGGCACCGGTGGAGACGGCGCCAACACCGTCAACATCTCCACCATGGCCTCCGTGGTGATCGCTGCGAGCGGACTGCCTGTGGTGAAGCACGGCAACCGGGCCGCCTCATCGAAGTCCGGGGCCGCCGACTGCTTGGAGCAGCTCGGTGTTCGCCTTGACCTCCCGGCGGGCGACGTCGCCGCCATGGTGGAGAAGGTCGGCATCACCTTCTGCTTCGCACAGGTCTTCCACCCGTCCATGCGCTTCGCTGCCCCCGCTCGTAAGGGCCTGGGGCTGCCAACCGTGTTCAACATCCTCGGCCCGATCACGAATCCGGGCCGCGTGGAGGCCTCGGCCGTCGGCGTGGCCTCAGCCAGCATGGCTCCGGTGATCGCCGGAGTGTTTCAGGAGCGCGGAGCGTCCGCTCTGGTGTTCCGAGGACGGGACGGTCTGGATGAGCTGACCATCGCCGACGACTCCGATGTGTGGGAAGTGCGAGGAGGCGAGATCCGCCCGCACGTGCTCAATCCGTCCGAACTGTTGGGACTGCGTAAGGCTCCCCTGTCGGAGCTGGTGGGCGGCTCGCCCGCTTACAACGCAGAGGTGGCCCGCCGCATCTTCGACGGTGAGCGCTCCGCTGCACGCGATGCCGTCCTCCTCAACGCGGCGGCCGGCATCACCGCGGCCGCCGGCATCGGTCAGGAGCCCTCCGACGGCTTCGAGGACCGCTTCAGTGCCGCTTTCGCCCGTGCGGAGGAGACGCTGGATTCGGGGCGGCCGGCGGAGCTGATCGAGACGTGGGCCTCAACGTCGCAGGAACTGTTGGCGGCCCGCTGAGGAAGCTTCCACCGCTGCCCTGCCCGGGTATGACGAAAGGGGCGATCCATCCGAGGATGGATCGCCCCTTTCGTGTCTGATCGGGTCAGTCGATCAGTGGGCGTGGAATCCGGTGGAGTGCGCCATCACCCAGGTGATCACGCCGTAAGCGGCCACGATGAAGCCGAGCACCATCAGCCACCAGCCGATCGGCAGACCGATGAAGACCAGCGACGCACCGAGCGATGCCCAGAGCGGCGCCCAGGAGTACGGAGCGAAGGTGCCCTGCACGCCGGCTTCGTCATGGACCTCGCCTGCGTGGTCGTCCTGCGCCTGCTTGTTGAACCGGCGGCTCGTCATCATCGAGTAGACCGACATCATGAACATCAGTCCGGAGAGGCCGAAGATGGCGGGAACGCCCACCCATTCGAAGCCGGACGGCTCATAGGTGCCGGTGAGGAAGGTGTAGGCCACCCCGACGATGATGAAGAAGAATCCGCAGATCGCGGTGATGCGGGCAAACGTATTCATGGAGTGTCAGTTCCCCTTCCGCGCCGCAGCTGCAGCGGTGACAGCATCAGCGTGCATGTGGTCGGTCGCTGCGACATCCGGGAAGCGGAGGTCGAAGGCCGGGCGCTCGGAGCGCACCGGGGGCAGCGAGTGGAAGTTGTGGCGCGGCGGCGGGCAGGTGGTCGCCCACTCGAGCGAAGCGCCGTAGCCCCACGGATCGTTCTCGGTGACCTTGTGGCCCTTGAGGTGGGTGAGCACCACATTCAGCAGGAACGGCAGGGTCGAGGCACCGAGGATGAACGCACCGACGGTGGACACCTGGTTCATGAACGCGAAGCCGTCCTCAGCCAGGTAGTTCGGGTAGCGACGCGGTGCGCCCTCCACACCCATGAAGTGCTGGATGAGGAACGTGAGGTGGAAGCCGACCATCAGCAGCCAGAAGTGGATGCGGCCAAGGCGCTCATCCAGCTTGTAGCCGAACATCTTGGGCCACCAGAAGTAGAATCCGGCGAACATCTCGAAGGCGATGGTGCCGAAGATGACGTAGTGGAAGTGCGCCACCACGAAGTAGGTGTCCTGGAGGTGGAAGTCCAGCACCGGGGTGGAGAGGATGACGCCGGTCAGACCGCCGAAGAGGAAGGTCGTGAGGAACCCGAGGGTGAACAGCATCGGGGTCTCGAACGTGATCGAGCCTCGCCACATGGTGCCGATCCAGTTGAAGAACTTCACGCCGGTCGGCACGGCGATGAGCATCGTCATGAAGGCGAAGAAGCTCAGCATGACCGCACCGGTGGTGTACATGTGGTGCGCCCACACGGTCACGGACAGTGCGGCGATCGAGATCGTCGCGTACACCAGGGTCTTGTAGCCGAAGATCGGCTTACGGGAGAACACCGGGATGACCTCCGAGGCGATGCCGAAGAACGGCAGGGCGAGCACGTACACCTCGGGGTGGCCGAAGAACCAGAACAGGTGCTGCCAGAGCACCGGTCCGCCGTTGGCCGGGTTGAAGATGTGCGCGTCGTAGATGCGGTCGGCGCCGAGTGCGAACAGGGCGGCGGCCAGCGGCGGGAACGCCATCAGCACCAGGATGCCGGTGATGAGGATGTTCCACGTGAAGATCGGCATGCGGAACATGGTCATGCCCGGCATGCGCATGCAGATGATCGTGGTGATGAAGTTGACCGAGCCGAGGATCGTACCGAAGCCCTGCATGGCCAGGCCGAACACCCACAGGTCTCCGCCGAGGCCCGGGGAGAAGGTCGTATCGCTCAGCGGGGCGTAGGCGAACCAGCCGAAGGATGCCGCGCCCTGCGGGGTGAGGAAGCCGGCGCAGGCGATGAGCGCACCGAAGCCGGTCACCCAGAAGGCGAACATGTTCAGGCGCGGGAACGCCATGTCCACGGCGCCGATCTGCAGCGGCACGAGGTAGTTGGCGAAGCCGTTGAACAGCGGGGTGCCGAACATCAGCAGCATGATCGTGCCGTGCATGGTGAACAGCTGGTTGTACTGGTCCTTGGAGACGACGACCTGGAGGCCGGGCTCCCACAGCTCAGCGCGGATCAGCAGGGCGAGCACGCCGCCGAAGCAGAAGAACGCGAACGCCATCACCATGTACATGATGCCGATCAGCTTGTGATCGGTGGTGGTGAGCATGCCCATGATCTGCTTGCCGAGCGAGGTCTCAGCGCGCGCGGGCTTGAACTGGGTCTGCTCGGGAGTGTGCGAACCGGTCGCTGCCCGAGGTGCTGATTGCGTGGTCACTTCGCACCATCCTCACGACGATTCTGGATCGTCTCCTGGTTCTTGTCCCGCATGTTCCAATCCTTCTGCATGCGGTTGAGGTCGTTGCTGAGCTGCCCCTCGTAGCCCTGTTCGCGCAGTTCCTTCATGTGAGCGTCGAACTCCTCCTGGGACACGACCTTCAGGTTGAAGAGCATGTCCGAGTGGTACTCGCCGCACAGCTCCGCGCACTTGGCGGGGAAGGTGCCCTCAGCGGTCGGCGTCACCTGGAAGACGGTGGTGTGCCCCGGGAAGATGTCCTTCTTGTAGAGGAAGTCGACGACCCAGAAGGAGTGGACGACATCGCGGGAGTCGAGCTGGAACTCGACGGTCTTGTTGACCGGAACGTAGAGGACCGGCAGATCCTTCTCGGCGCCGGGCTCGCCGGTGCGGAAGGACTGGACGCCGGCGGGTTCGTGGACGTCGTCATCCACGTAGTTGAAGTCCCACGCCCACTGCTTGGCCACGACGTTGACGGTGTAATCGGGATCGGCCTTCAGGTTCTCGATCTCGTTGATGTCACGCTGGGTGAAGTAGAAGAGCGTCATGATCATGACGACGGGGATCAGCGTGAAGGTGAGCTCGATCGGCACGTGGTAGCGCAGCTGCACCGGGAAGCCCTTGTCGTGCTTCTTCCGGCGGTAGGCGATGGCGCACCACATGGCCAGGCCCCACACGAGGAGGCCGACAGCCAGCAGCGTCATCCAGGATCCGGTCCACATCGAAATGATGCGGCCGGTCTGGTCAGTCACCTCTTCAGGGGTGCTTTGCGGGAGGAATCCACGTTTCTGCTCGGCTGTACAGCCCACCAGCGCTAGCGACACGAGGGCTGTGGCAGCGAGCGCCTTCGGAGCCCTGCGGCTGCGTTCCGTGGTTTGGGGAATCACAGGCTGACCTTCCAATCACCGACCATCAGCCGCCCGAGGAGCGGGGCGAGGCGGTCGACTCGACGTATAAGGGGCATCGGTTCCTGCTGTTCGCCCGCCGGACGCACTGATCCGGCGCTTCCCAGCGGACAGCATGGTTCCGCTCGATCATCATACGCGAGATTGAGCACGATGCAGACTCCAGGCCCCGCGTGCCGCAAAAATGTGAGATGCCCGCCGTCAGCGGCGTCGGCACACCTCCGCCGAGAACGCCGAATGCGGCGCCCCGCGATGGGAGCGCCGCATTCGTGCAGACGAGAAGGGCGCGCAGCGCACCCACGTGCGATCAGGCGAAGGAGTCGCCGCAGGCGCAGGAGCTCCCAGCGTTCGGGTTGTCGATGGTGAACCCCTGCTTCTCGATGGTGTCGGAGAAGTCGATGGTCGCACCGATGAGGAACGGCACCGAGTTCTTGTCCACCACGACCTCAACGCCGTTGAAGTCGACCGTGGCGTCACCGTCGAGGAGTCGCTCATCGAAGTAGAGCTGGTAGATCAGACCGGAGCAGCCTCCTGGCTGCACAGCGATCCGCAGGCGGAGGTCGTCGCGTCCCTCCTGCGCGAGGAGGGACTTCACCTTGTCAGCAGCGACATCGGTCAGTTCGACGCCGTGCGCCGGTGCGGTCTTCTGCTCGCCAGCCGTGGTGGTCATAGAGGGATCCTCCCGTGATCGACAGTACGTGCCTCCCACCCTACGCCGGAGCACTGCGGTCGGCGGGACCGAGGGTCCCGGCGCAGGATGGGGAACAGCCGTGTGTGCTAATTGTGCAACACGATCTTTTACATATTCAACAGGGCGACGAGCATGATGCCGGTGTACCCGATCACCATGCCTCCGAGCCCCATCAGCACCGGGTTGCGCACCCCCGGCTTCGAGGCGGCCAGCATCACCCCGCCCAAAGCCACCAGGCCACCGATCACTGCGCCCCACGGGCCGATGATATAGCCGAGCAGGAAGCCGAGGACGAGCCCGCCGAAGGTGAACGGGACGGTCGCCGGGTGCACCGGCTGGCTGGTGCGGTCCTCGTCGCGCAGGGGGCTGCTCATCGGCCGCCACCGGCTGCGGCGCCGCGCAGGATGTGCGCTTCGGCGAGGCAGACGTGCTCGAAGTCTCCGAGGTGCAGCGACTCGTCGATGCCGTGCGCTCGCGAATCCGGGTCCTCCACACCGGTGACGAGGACGTCCGCCTCCGGGAACACCTCGAGCAGGTCGGCGATGAACGGGATGGAGCCGCCCAGCCCGGTGTCGACAGGCTTCACGCCCCAGGACGCCTCGAAGGCGGCGCGTGCAAGCTTCATGCCGGCGCTGTCGGCGGGGGCGAGGAACGGCTTGCCCATCTCACCGGGGGTCACGGTGACCTCAGCGCCGTTCGGGGTGTTCTCCTTGACGTGCTGGATCAGCGCTTCCATCGCCGCCTCCGGGTCCTGTCCGGGCGCGAGGCGCAGCGATACCTTCGCGCGGGTGGAGGCGATGATCGTGTTGGACGCCTGCTGCACGGGGGTAGCGTCGATCCCGATGATCGAGAGGGCCGGCTTGGTCCAGAGTCGACCGGTGAGCGAGCCGGTGCCGGACAGGCCGAGGCCGTCGGGCACGCCCGCGTCGCGACGGAGGTCCGCTTCGTCCATGTCGACATCGGGCTCCTCGGCCTGGTGCAGACCCTTGATCGCAACGGACCCGTCGGCGTCATGGAAGGTGGCGATCAGGCGTCCCAGCTGGGTGGGGGCGTCGAGGATCGGCCCGCCGAACATGCCGGAATGGACCGGGAAGTCGAGCACGCGGACGTCGATGACGGCGTCCACCAGCCCGCGCAGGCTGGTGGTGAGCGAGGGCTGTCCGACCTTCCAGTTGGAGGAGTCGGCGACGATGATGATGTCCGACCTCATCGCGTCGCGGTGCTTCTCGATGAAGGGGCGGAAAGTGGGCGAGCCCCACTCCTCTTCGCCTTCGATGAAGACGGTGACGCCCACACCGGATTCGTCGAGCTCCTCGCGCAGGGCACGCAGGGCGGTGACGTGGGCCATGATGCCGGCCTTGTCGTCGGCGGCTCCGCGGCCGTACAGGCGACCGTCCCGTTCCTCCGGCTCGAACGGTGCGGAGGTCCAGGCGTTCTCGTCACCGACGGGCTGAACGTCGTGGTGGGCGTAGAGCATGACGGTCGGCATGCCGTCCGCGGCGGGACGCCGGGCGAGCACAGCGGGCGCTCCCCCGTCGACGCTGTCGATCTCGACCTCGGGCATGCCGGCCTCGCGCAGCAGGCCGGCGACCGCCTCCGCGCTCCGGGCCACATGGGACTGGTCGTACCCGTCGAAGGCGATCGAGGGGATGCGCACGAGGCTCTTGAGGTCCTCGACGGCTTCGGGCATCAGCTCCGCGATGCGGGCGGTGAGCTTGGGGTCCGCGGTGACGGTCATGGCTGGGATGTTCTCCTTCGTCCGACGGGTGCCGCCTGTGCAGCGGCGCACTGGCTCCACCGTATCGCGCTGGTCGCAGTCACTCCCCCGCCCTGCCCGGGTCCCGCTCCTTCTCGCCTACACTGGGCGGCGTGATGAACACCAGTCGTGAGAAGAAGAAGCGCGGCGGCTCGACCGCCGTGGGCGCCGCTCCTGCGGGCGCCGAGAAGTCAGTGCCCACCCCCGTCGCCGCGGAGAAGCCGGCGAAGTCCGGGGGCAAGGGCCGCCCCACCCCGAAGCGCCGCGATGCGCAGGCCGCCCGCCAGCGTCCGCTCGTGCCCTCGGATCGCAAGGAGGCGCGCCGACGGAACCGGGAGCGCGTCAACGAGGCCCGCAGCAAGCAGAACCGGGCGCTGATGACCGGCGACGAGGCGAACTACCCGCTGGCGCATGCCGGACCGGAGCGCCGCCTGGCCCGCGATGTGGTCGACTCCCGCTTCAACGTGGCCGAGTGGCTGCTGCCGTTCGCCCTGGTGACGCTGACGCTGCCGCTGATCCTGCAGCTGGTGAGCCCGGCCCTGTACTCGAAGGTGGGGCTGACGCTGATCATCGTGCTGTGGGCGGGTGTGATCGTCGCGGTGCTCGACCTCATCCTGCTGCGCTCGAAGGTGCGCCGCGCCATGGTGGACCGCTTCGGCTCCGTGCCGCCGGGGATGGTGAGCTACGCGTTGCTGCGCGCCACGAACATCCGTCGCCTGCGGATGCCGCGCCCGATGATCAAGCGCGGCGAAGCGCCCCGCGCCTGAGCCGCAGCGTTCGTCCGGACGAACAGAAGAGCCGGTCCCTCCTCGGGGACCGGCTCTTCTGCTGTGCGACGGCTTCTCAGGCTTCGGCGTTCTCCGCAGCAGCCTCCGCCTCGTCCTTCTTCTTCGGCTTGGCATCCACGCCGGCTTCCTTCCGCTGCTGAGCGGTGATCGGAGCGGGTGCCTCGGTCAGCGGGTCGAAGCCGCCGCCGGTCTTCGGGAACGCGATGACCTCGCGGATGGAGTCGACCTTGGCGAGGAGGGCCACGATGCGGTCCCAGCCGAAGGCGATGCCGCCGTGCGGCGGGGCGCCGTACTTGAACGCCTCCAGCAGGAAGCCGAACTTCTCCTGCGCCTCCTCCTCGGAGATGCCCATCACCTGGAAGACGCGCTTCTGCACATCCTCCTGGTGGATGCGGATGGAGCCGCCGCCGATCTCGTTGCCGTTGCAGACGATGTCGTAGCCGTAGCTGAGGGCGGACGCCGGATCGGTGTCGAAGGTGTCGAGGAATTCCGGCTTCGGGGAGGTGAACGCGTGGTGCACGGCGGTCCAGGCGCCGGAGCCGACGGCCACATCACCGGCGGCGACGGCGTCACCGGCCGGCTCGAACATGGGCGCGTCCACCACCCACACGAACGCGAATTTGTCGTCGTCGATGAGGCCGAGCTTCTCGGCGATCTCATTGCGGGCGGCGCCGAGCAGGCCACGGGAGCTCTTGGCGTCACCGGCGGCGAAGAACACGCAGTCGCCCGGCTGGGCGCCGGTCTTCTGGGCGAGGCCGGCCTTCTCCTCATCGGAGAGGTTCTTGGCGACGGGTCCGCCGAGGGTGCCGTCCTCCTGGATGAGGACGTAGGCGAGGCCCTTCGCACCGCGCTGCTTCGCCCATTCCTGCCAGGCGTCGAGCTGACGGCGGGGCTGGGAGGCACCGCCGGCCATCACGATCGCACCGACGTACGGGGCCTGGAACACGCGGAACGGCGTGTTCTGGAAGTACTCGGTCATCTCGGTGATCTCAAGGTCGAAGCGCAGATCCGGCTTGTCGGAGCCGTAGCGGCGCATCGACTCCGCGTAGGTGATGCGCGGGATCGGGGTGGTGACCTCGACGCCGATGGTGGCCCAGATGTTCTGCAGCAGCTGCTCGGTGAGGGCGATGATGTCGTCCTGGTCCACGAAGCTCATCTCGACATCGAGCTGGGTGAACTCGGGCTGGCGGTCCGCGCGGAAGTCCTCGTCGCGGTAGCAGCGGGCGAGCTGGAAGTAGCGCTCCATGCCGCCGACCATCAGCAGCTGCTTGAACAGCTGCGGCGACTGCGGCAGGGCGTACCAGGAGCCGGGTGCGAGGCGCGCCGGGACGAGGAAGTCGCGGGCGCCCTCGGGGGTGGAGCGGGTCAGGGTCGGGGTCTCGACCTCGACGAAGCCCTGATCGATCAGGGTGGTGCGCGCTGCCTGATTGACGGCGGAGCGCAGGCGGAGGATCTTCGCGGGGCCGCTGCGGCGCATGTCGAGGTAGCGGTAGCGCAGGCGGGCCTCTTCACCGACGTCGGAGTGCTCGTCCAGCTGGAACGGGAGGGCGGCCGACGGGTTCAGCACCTCGACCGTGTCCGCGATGACTTCGATGGTGCCGGTGGGCAGGGCATCGTTCTCGTTGCCTTCGGGGCGCTTCTCGACCGTGCCGGTCACCTTCAGCACGTATTCGCTGCGGAGGTGGTGGGCGTCCTCTTCGCGGACCACGACCTGAGCGACGCCCGAGGCGTCCCGCAGGTCGAGGAAAGCGACGCCGCCGTGGTCGCGGCGACGACCGATCCAGCCGGCCAGGGTGACGGTCTGTCCGATGTGCTCCTCGCGGAGCTCACCGGCGTTGTGAGAGCGCAGCATGCAGAATCCTTCGCCTTGTGCGTGTATGAGGGTACGAGTGCGTCCATCGTATCCTCCGCCCCGGGCCGAGGTCGGGCTCCGTCGACCGGCCGGCGGAGGACGTGAGGGATGTCGCCACCCGAGTGCCTATCCGCACGGCTGTCCGATCGGTAGTGTGGAGGAAGCACTTGATCGGCGGCCTCCTGCTCGGTGACCACCGAGGATGACGCCATGGGTCGCGGTTCGCCTCCTGGTACCGAACCGCTCGTGCGGCGCTTCGAACGCCGCGAGTCTCAAGTGAACGACGAGAGCGCGCGGACTACTGGGATCGGGCGTTCACTGCCCCGATTGGAAGCCTTTGACCGCACTCGAGCAACCCTGCGCTGCCCTTGACCTGCCCACCACCGCCGCCACCGCGAACGACACCACCCCCACCACAGCGACGCATTCAGCCGCCCAGCCCGCATCGGCGGACTCCGCAGGGTCCCCTGAGGCCCTTTGTTCGGCTCCCGCGTCCATCGAAGAAGCGCAGGAGCGTATGAACGAGAACATCGACACCACCGACCCCACCGCCACCACCGAGGATGCGGCCGTGACCTTCGCCGACCTCGGCCTTCCGCCGGCCCTTCTGGACGCCGTCACCGAGATCGGATTCGTCACCCCCTCCCCCATTCAGGAGAAGGCCATTCCGGCGCTGCTGAACGGCGAGGACGTCATCGGCGTGGCCCAGACCGGCACCGGCAAGACCGCCGCGTTCGGCCTGCCGATGCTGGCGCACACCGACCCCTCGTCCACCGCGACGCAGGGTCTGGTCCTGGCACCGACCCGCGAGCTCGCCATGCAGGTGGGCGATGCGATCCAGGACTTCGCCCGCAACATGCCGGGCGTGCGCGTGCTGTCCATCTACGGCGGCTCCCCCTACGGCCCGCAGGAGAAGGCGCTGGAGCGCGGTGTGCAGATCGTGGTCGGCACGCCCGGCCGCGTCATCGACCATCTCAAGCGCGGCAACCTTCGCCTGGGCGACCTGCAGACCCTCGTGCTCGATGAGGCCGACGAGATGCTCCGCATGGGCTTCGCCGAGGACGTCGACGAGATCCTCGGATTCGTCCCGGAGGAGAAGCGCATGGCGCTGTTCTCCGCCACCATGCCGCCAGCGATCAAGCGTGTGGCCGACGAGCACATGCCCAGCGCCGTCAGCGTCGCCGTGGCGCGCCAGTCCACCACCGTCACCAGCGTGGAGCAGAGCTACGCGGTGGTGCCGTTCAAGCACAAGACCGGTGCGCTCACCCGGGTCATCGAGACCAGCGATGCAGACGCTGCGATCGTGTTCGTCCGCACCCGCAGCGCTGCTGAAGAGGTCGGCACCGCCCTGGTGGGACGCGGCATCGTCGCCGCCACCATCTCCGGTGACGTCGCGCAGAAGGAGCGCGAGCGCATCGTCGGCCGCCTGCGCGAGGGCTCCCTCGACGTCCTGGTCGCCACCGATGTCGCCGCTCGCGGCCTCGACGTGGAGCGCATCGGCCTGGTCGTCAACTTCGACGTCCCCGGTGAGCCGGAGGCGTACGTGCACCGCATCGGCCGCACCGGCCGCGCCGGCCGCACCGGCAAGGCCATCACCTTCGTGGCGCCGCACGAGCGCCGCAAGCTGAAGAACATCGAGCGCGTGACGCGCCAGGAGCTCACCGAGGTCCAGGTTCCGACCCCGCTGGACGTGTCCCGCCACAAGATGCAGCGTGTCCTCGGCGAGGTGCAGACCCGCCTGGACGCCGGCCGACTCAGCCTCTACCACGAGCTGATCTCCGAACACCTGGAGAGCACCAACATCTCTGCCGAGCAGCTCGCCGCTGTCCTCGGCGCCATGGTGGTGGGCGATGACGGCCCCCGCCGCGACGATGAGGAGTTCACCGGTGCGTCGTTCCGCGACCAGGGCCGCGACCGTGATCGCGCGAATCGCGGCGATCGGGGCAGCCGTGACGGCGGTCCGCGCGACCGCAGCCGCGGCCCGCGCACCACGAGCCCCGGCTTCACCTCCTACCGGATCAGCGTGGGCCGCAACCACGGGGTGCGCCCGCAGGCCGTGGTCGGGGCCATCGCCGGCGAGGGCGGCCTGAACGGCAAGGACGTGGGCAAGATCGACATCTTCCCGTCGTTCTCCCTGGTCGAACTGCGCAACGGCGTGAGCGAGGACCAGCTCGCGGCGATCGGTCGCGCCCGTGTGGCCGGCAAGCAGATGCGCATCGCTGAGGACCGCGGCCCCGGCGGCGGCAAGGGCGGACACCGCGGCTTCCGCGGTGGGCGCGACCGCGACTTCGGCGGACGCGGCCACGACCGCCGCTTCTGATCGCACACAGACGACGGGGCGCCCTCCTGCTGGGAGGGCGCCCCGTCGTCGTGCGCCCCGGTCTGCGGAGCGCGGGTGTCAGAGGGAGACGAGCGCCTCGCGCAGCTGCGGAGCCAGGTCGCTGGTAGTGCGCAGAACGACTGCGACGTTCGCACCTGGGGTGTCGGGAATGGACTCCACCGGCACATCGGAGGGCAGGTCGCAGATCACGCGACCGCGCTGAGTCCCGGTGGTGCAGTCCACCCGCACACGCACGATGGGGGCGACGGCAGCGCTGATGCCCTCCACGGCGATCGCGGCGGCCAGCGGGTCGTGCAGGGCGGCGGCGCGGCGGCCGTAGAAGCCGACGTAGAACTGGAAGTAGTAGTCCAGCATCTCGGCGACATGGCGGCCGAACTGCCCGGAGGCGGCGAGCGCCTGCCGGTCCTCCTCTTCGAACGTGTTGGTCAGTGTGACGTCCAGCGGCACCACGGTGATGTCCCACGGGGCGCCGAACACGACCTGCGCACCCTCGGGGTCATGCTTGATGTTCGCTTCGGCGGCCTGGCTGACATTGCCGGGAACGAGGGCTGCTCCGCCCATGATCGTCACCCGTGCGACGCGCCGCGGCAGGGTCGGGTCCTTCTCCACGGCGCGGGCGATGTTGGTCAGCGGACCGACGGCGATGATGTGCAGCTCCCCGGCGTGGTCGTGGGAGAGGCGCAGGAGCATGTCAACGGCGCTCTCCTCCACCGGGGAGGCCGACGGGGCGGGCAGCTCCGCTGCGCCGGCGCCGCGCGCGCCGTGCACGTGCGGCGCGCCGCCGTCGTAGTTGCCGTGGAGGAAGTCGTTGGAGCCGACGGCGACGGGCACCTCGGTGCGGCCGGCGAGTTCGAGGAGGGCGAGCGCGTTCGTGGCGCCCTGTGCGGCGTTAGTGTTGCCGCTGACGGTGCCGATGCCGAGCAGGTCCACGTCCTCCGCAGCGAGCAGGTAACCGATCGCGAGGGCGTCGTCGATGCCGGGGTCGCAGTCCAGGTAGATCTTGTGCGCGCTCACGCGGTTCCTTCCATCTGCTCGATTGGGTCCGACCCAGTCTACGGCGGCCTCCGTCGGCCGACGAAAACCCGAGGTGGACGCCCATTTCCGCAAATGCGAGCGCACATAAATCGGGATGGCGTGGGCAACACCCGCCGATGTGCGTCTGGGCGTTGTATTCCGACGTTCACGGAGTAGGCTCGGGTCATGGCTAGAATCACCCCGCTCAATTGGCCCGCCGTTCGGCAGCTGACATCGGGTGACCTCTTCGGCCGCGGCCCGGCGGTGAAGTCGCAGGTCTCTGAGGACCTGACAGCTCGCACCGTGACCGCGGATTCGATGGCTCACTCCGTGTGTCCGTACTGCGCAGTCGGCTGCGGCCAGCGCGTTTACACCAAGGACAACAAGGTCATCCAGATCGAGGGCAACCCCGACTCGCCGCATTCGCGCGGCCGTCTCTGCCCGAAGGGCGCCGCATCGGAGCAGCTGGTCAATTCACCGGGGCGCATCACCGAGATGCTCTACCGGGCTCCCCGATCCACGAAGTGGGAGAAGCTCGACCTCGACACGGCGATGGAGATGATCGCCGATCGCTTCATCGAAGCCCGCCGCAACCACTGGCGCGAGAAGGACGATCAGGGGCGCACCCTTCGTCACACGCTCGGCATCGCCTCGCTCGGCGGCGCGACGATCGACAATGAGGAGAACTACCTCGCCAAGAAGCTGTTCACCGCAGCCGGGGCGATCCAGATGGAGAACCAGGCACGCATATGACACAGTGCCACGGTCCCCAGTCTGGGGTCCTCGTTCGGCCGCGGCGGCGCCACTCAGTCCCAGCAGGACATGGCGAACGCCGACTGCATCGTCATCCAGGGATCCAATATGGCGGAGGCCCACCCCGTGGGCTTCCAGTGGGTCGCTGAAGCGAAGGCGCGCGGCGCCCGCGTGATCCACGTGGATCCGCGCTTCACCCGCACGTCCGCTCTGGCGGACAAGCATGTGCCGATCCGTGCGGGCTCGGACATCGTCCTGCTCGGCGCGATCATCAACTACATCATCACCAATGAGCTGTGGTTCAAGGAGTACGTCACGGCGTACACCAATGCCGCCCAGCTGATCAGTGAGGACTTCCGGGACACTGAGGACCTCGACGGCCTCTTCTCCGGCTACGACCCGGAGACCGGCTCGTACGATCCGTCGTCCTGGCAGTACGACGACTCCGGTGAGCGCGATGAGACCCTGCAGCACCCGCGCACGGTGTTCCAGATCCTCAAGCGCCACTACGCCCGCTACACCCCCGAGCTGGTGGAGGAGACCTGCGGCATCTCGAAGGACGACTTCGAGTACCTCGCGAAGTCCCTCACCGACAACTCGGGTCGCGAGCGCACGAGCTGCTTCGTGTACGCCGTGGGCTGGACCCAGCACTCAATCGGCACGCAGTTCATCCGCACCGCCTCGATCATCCAGCTGCTGCTGGGGAACATGGGCCGCCCGGGCGGCGGCATCATGGCGATGCGCGGTCACGCCACCATTCAGGGCTCCACGGACATCCCGACCCTGTTCCACATCCTGCCCGGCTACATCGCGATGCCGACCGCAGGCAAGCACGACACGTACGAGGAGTACGTGAAGGCTGTGGGCAACAAGGACCAGAAGGGCTTCTGGGCCAACGGCGAGACCTACCTCATCAACCTCATGAAGGCGTGGTGGGGCGATGCCGCAACGAAGGAGAACAACTGGGCGTTCGACTACCTGCCCAAGCTCTCCGGCGCACATGGCACGTACCAGACCACCATGGCGATGCTCGAGGACAAGGTCGACGGCTACTTCATCCTCGGCCAGAACCCGGCCGTGGGCTCCGCCAACGGTCGCATGCAGCGCATGGCGCTCAGCCACCTCAAGTGGCTCGTGGTGCGCGACTTCTCCATGATCGAGACCGCGACCTTCTGGAAGGACTCGCAGGAGATCGCCACCGGTGAGCTGAAGACCGAGGAGATCGACACCGAGGTCTTCTTCATGCCGGCCGCGAACCACACGGAGAAGGCGGGCTCGTTCACGCAGACGCAGCGCATGGTGCAGTGGCGCGACCAGGCCGTCACCCCGCCGGGCGACTGCACCAGTGAGCTGGAGTTCTTCCACAAGCTGGGCCTGATGATCAAGGAGCGCCTGAAGGACTCCACCGATCCGCGTGACAAGCCGATCCAGGACCTCACCTGGGACTACAGCGTGGATGAGCACGGTGAGCCCGATGCCGAGGACGTCCTGCGGGAGATCAACGGCTATCACCTGTCGGGTGAGAAGAAGGGCCAGAACCTGAACGCCTTCGGCGAGATGCAGGCCGACGGCTCCACCGCCGGCGGCTGCTGGATCTACGCCGGCGTGATGGCCGACGGCGTCAACCAGGCGCGTCGCCGCAAGCCGGGCCAGGAGCAGGACGAGATGGCCCTCGAGTGGGGCTGGGCATGGCCTGCCAACCGCCGCATCCTCTACAACCGCGCCTCGGCGGACCCGGAGGGCCGTCCGTGGTCGGAGCGCAAGAAGCTCGTCTGGTGGGACGAGGAGCAGGGCAAGTGGACCGGGTACGACGTTCCCGACTTCCCACCCACGCTCGCACCGAGCCACCGAGCCGAGCCGGGTGAGACGGGTGTGAAGGGCCTCAGCGGCAACGACCCGTTCATCATGCAGGCCGACGGCAAGGGCTGGCTGTTCGCTCCGAAGGGCATGGTGGACGGCCCGATGCCGACCCACTACGAGCCGCCGGAGTCCCATGTGGGCAACCCGCTCTACCCGATCCAGTCCAGCCCGACCCGAGTGCTGTTCTCCCGCGAGGACAACCTGTACGCCCCGCACGTGCGCGAGGCGGGCAACGACGTCTACCCGTACGTGTTCACCACGTACCGGCTGACGGAGCACCACACGGCCGGCGGTATGAGCCGCTTCCTGCCGTACCTGTCGGAGCTGCAGCCGGAGCTGTTCTGCGAGGTCTCCCCCGAGCTCGCCGAAGAGGCCGGCCTGGTCAACGGCGAATGGGCCACGATCATCTCGCCGCGCTCGGCGATCGAAGCGCGCGTCATGGTGACCCGCCGTGTGAAGCCGCTGCAGGTGCTGGGACGCACGATCCACCAGATCGGCATCCCGTACCACTGGGCGCAGGGCGACGAGGCCGTGGTCTCCGGTGACAGCGCGAACGATCTGCTGGGCCTGACCCTGGACGACAACGTCCAGATCCAGGACTCCAAGCACAACGCGGCAGCCATCCGCCCGGGTCGACGCCCGCGCGGTGAGGATCTGCTGGATCTGATCGACAAGTACCGGGCGGACGCCGGCATCACTGTCGACACCGGCATGGTGCAGCTGGACCGCTCCTTCGTGCAGCCGGAGAACCCGCTGCAGGCGGAGCAGACCGTGGTCGACGGCTCCAACCGGGGCCGCGCGACGATCTCCGCGGGCAGGAAGTCCGGCGGGGACGACAGTGAGAAGGGCTCGGGCGCGATGACGGAGTCCTCCGGCTCCACCGGCGGTGACTCCGATGAGTCGAAGTCCTCGAAGCACACCAAGGAGACGAACGCGGCTCCGAAGGGCAGCGAGGGCCCCACCGCCAGCAGCTCCGGCTCGACGTCCGGCGACACCGAGAAGAGGAAGGACCGATGACCGCTCTCATGCCCAAGCTCTACGGAGCTGAGGACCCGATCGAGAACGCTCGCTGGTCCCTTCACGACGCCAAGGATCGCAAGGCGTTCTTCACCGACACGTCCATCTGCATCGGCTGCAAGGCGTGCGAGGTGGCGTGCAAGGAGTGGAACCAGAACCCGCAGGACGGCGACTACGAATACCTCTCGCAGTCGCACGACAACACCGGTGAACTCGGTGCCAACACCTGGCGCCACGTCGCCTTCATCGAACAGGGCGAGGACGAGGTGGCGAAGGCCCGGGAGTCGGGCAGGCGCCTGGTGTCGCTCGGCATGCCGTCGATCGGCCCGAAGACCGCGATGACTCCCGAGCAGAGGGCGGATGCGGCGATCGCCGGTGGGAATGTGGACACCACTCCCCCGGATACGCCTGACTTCCGCTGGCTGATGAGCTCGGATGTCTGCAAGCACTGCACGAACGCCGGCTGCCTGGACGTGTGCCCGACGGGTGCGCTGTTCCGCACGGAGTTCGGCACCGTGGTGGTGCAGAACGACATCTGCAACGGCTGCGGCACCTGTGTGGCAGGCTGCCCGTTCGGCGTGATCCAGCGCCGTGACGACGGCACCATTTCGCCGAAGTCCGAGCCCGGGGACCACGACGACGTCAAGAACATGGGCACCGCCAACAAGTGCACCCTGTGCTACGACCGTCTGCTGGACGGGCAGACCCCTGCGTGCGCGCAGACCTGCCCGACCACGTCCATCAAGTTCGGTGACCACACCGACATGGTGGACAAGGCGCGTCAGCGCGTGGCCGAACTGCATGCGAAGGGCATGACTGAGGCGCGTCTGTACGGCGCGAACCCGAAGGACGGCGTGGGCGGCACCGGCGCGGTGTTCCTGCTGCTGGACGAACCGGAGACGTACGGCCTTCCGCCGGACCCGGTCGTTCCGACGAAGCACCTTGGTCAGATCATGGCGAGCTACGCCGCTGCTTCGGCCGGCATGGTCGCCGTGGCGGCCCTGGCGTTCCTGGGAGGCAGGAAGTGACGAATTCCGATTTCGATGCATACCGTCCGCCGGAGCAGCCGCGCCGGAAGCGCCGCCGCGACCGCCTGAGCGGCGCCGCCGGTGACATGCTGCGTCGTCGCCGCCGCGGCGGTGACGACGGCGGGCGCGAGATGAGCATGGTCGACGACGTCGAGTTCACCTCATACTACGGTCGGCCGATCGTGAAGGCCGCCCCGTGGGGCGACGAGATCAGCGCGTACCTGTTCCTCGGCGGTGTCGCAGGCGGTTCGGGCCTGCTGGCGTTCGGTGCGCAGATGTTCGATCTGGACGACCTGCGCCGCAACGCCCGCTTCGCTGCCCTCGGCGCCGTCGGCGCCGGCACGGTGTGCCTGATCGCCGACCTCGGCCGCCCCGAGCGCTTCCTCAACATGATGCGCACGGTGAAGCCGACATCGCCGATGTCGTGGGGCACGTGGATCCTGTCGGCATACGGCACTGTGACCGGCATCGCCGCCGTCTCCGAGGCGGACGACGTCCTCGGTGAGGTGCTGCCGCTGGGGCCGCTGCGCCCGATGCTGCGCACCGCCGCCGACACCTCCGGTGTGGCGATGGGCTTCCTCGGCGCACCGCTGGCGGCATACACGGCCGCACTGCTGTCGATGACCTCGACACCGACGTGGGCGGGTGCCCGTCGCGGCCTGCCGTACCTGTTCGTGTCCTCCGCAACGGCCGCCGCCAGCGGCCTGGCGATGATCACGACGGGCTCCGAGCAGACGAAGCCGGCGCGCCTGCTGGCGATCACCGGTGCCGCCGGTGAGCTCATCGCCATGGACCTGATGAAGAAGGACATGCACCCGCTGGAGCGGGAGCCGCTGGAGATCGAGGAGCCGGGCCGCAAGCTGAAGCTCGCGCACGCCCTCACGATCGCCGGTGGCGTGGGCACGCTGCTGTTCGGCAAGCGGTCCCGCATCCTCGCCGCCGCGTCCGGTGCCGCCCTGATGGCGGGCTCCGCTCTCACCCGCTTCGGCGTGGTGGAGGCCGGCCACCTGTCCACCACGGATCCGAAGTACGTGGTGGGTCCGCAGCGTGACCGTCTTGAGGAGCGCCGCGCTGCCGGCATCGTCGACGACTCCATCACCACCGCGGGCTGACCTCCGCGACAGCTGAAGCGCCGGCCGTCCCGATCCGTGGGGGCGGCCGGCGCTTCACATTAGGGAAGGGCGCAACAGGTCCCCGGATGTCACCGGATGGTGACGGTGCCCGCCGGCGCGTCGGAGCCAGCCGGGGTGATCTCACCGATCACCGGGTAGCCGGGCACCTCGCCGACCACGAGGAGCCCTCCGGAGGTCTGCGCGTCGGCGAGAGTGAGCAGCGCGTCCTCACCGACGGAATCGTGCGTGCGCAGGTGCGGGGCGACCCAGTCGAGGTTGCGGCGCGTGCCGCCGGAGACGAACCCGTCGGCCAGCGCGTCGGCGGCACCGTCGAGCAGCGGCACGGCGGCGGAGTCGACCACGGCGCTGACACCGGAAGCGCGGCACATCTTGAACAGGTGACCGAGAAGCCCGAAGCCGGTGACGTCCGTCGCGGCGACTGCCCCGGCGTCGATCGCGGCGCGGGCGGCGTCGCGGTTGAGAGTGGTCATGGAGTCGATCGCTGCTGCGAACACGTCGCCGGTGGTCTTGTGGCGGTTGTTGAGGAAGCCGACGCCGAGCGGTTTCGTGAGGGTGAGCGGGAGCCCCGCCTCGGCGGCGTCGTTGCGCATGAGGCGGGACGGGTCGGCGGTTCCGGTGACGGCCATGCCGTACTTCGGCTCCGGGTCGTCCACGCTGTGGCCGCCGATGACGGGGCAGCCGGCTTCGTTCGCGATGTCGCGGCCGCCGCGCAGCACCTCGCTGAGCATCTCCATCGGCAGGTCGGCGCGGGGCCAGCCCACGAGGTTGATGGCGACGACGGGCGTGCCGCCCATGGCGTAGACGTCGGAGAGGGCGTTCGCGGCGGCGATGCGGCCCCAGTCGTAGGGGTCGTCGACGACGGGTGCGAAGAAGTCCGCGGTGGAGATGACCGCCAGGCCGTCCTGGATGCGGACCACGGCGGCGTCATCGCCGTCGTCGAGACCAACGATCACACTGTCGAAGTCCTGACCGGCGAGCGGGGAGACCGCCTGCTCGAGTTCCGCGGCGGGGATCTTCGAGGCGCAGCCGCCGCCGTGGGCGAACTGGGTGAGGCGGCGCTGGCCATCCGAGGGAAGGGTGATACCGGCGAAGTTGGGAGTGCTCATGCTCCCACTGTACCGAGGAGGCTCGGGACCCAGGCCCCGGACCTGGGGTTCTGTTCTGGTAGCGTTGGCGGCGGAGGCGTCTGGGTCCTGGTGGGCTCCGCAGTCTTCAAAACTGTTGAAACCGAGCATCTCGGTTTGGCAGGTTCGATTCCTGTCCGTCTCCGCCAACTCTTCTCGCAGCCCTCGAGCCGCGCCCCGCACCGGCGACCGCCACCGGTCGCCTCGGGCGGGTTCGGGGGCTCGCCGCTGTCCCGAGCAGAAAGGCCGCGCCGTGCCCACTGCCCCCTCCGATCCGCGCCGACGGATCCCCCGCACGGATGACCTCCTGACCCTGCCGGAGGTCGCTGCCGCGTCCGCGTCGCTGAGCCGGCCGGTCGTCACCGGCATCATCCGCGGTGTGCAGGACCGCGCCCGAGCCGGCGCGATCACCCCGGAGGATGTGCAGGCTGAGGTGGTGCGCCTGGTGACGGGCCGGACCCCGTCGGCCCTGCGCCCCGTTCTCAACGCCACCGGCGTGATCATCCACACCAACCTCGGCCGAGCACCCCTCTCCGCGGCCGCGCGCGCCGCGATCGCCGACGCCGCCGGGTACACGGACGTGGAGATGGACCTCGGCACGGGGAAGAGGTCACGCCGCGGCACGCAGGCGCGCGCCGCCCTGCTGCAGCGGATGCCGGACGCTGAGGACGCGTTCGTGGTGAACAACGGCGCTGCAGCGCTCGTCCTCGCCACCACAGCGCTCGCGTTCGATCGGGACGTCATCATCTCCCGCGGCCAGTTCGTGGAGATCGGGGCGGGTTTCCGACTCTCGGACCTGATGGAGTCCACGGGGGCGCGGCTGCGGGAGGTCGGCACCACGAACCGCACCCGCCTGGAGGACTACGCGGACGCGATCGGACAGGACACGGGGGCGATCCTCGTGGTGCACCCGTCGAACTTCCGCCTCGAGGGCTTCACCGGAGTTCCGCCGCTGAACGACGTGGCTGCGCTCGCGCACGAACGAGGTGTCCCGCTGATCGTCGACGTCGGCTCGGGTCAGTTCGAACCGGATGCGGCGCTGCCGCAGGAGCCGAGCATCGGGGAGGCGCTACGGGCCGGGGCGGACGCCGTCATCGCCTCGGGCGACAAGCTGATGGGCGGCCCCCAGGCCGGTGTCCTCGCCGGAACCGCCGCAATGGTGGCACGGCTCGCGCGGCACCCGCTCGCGCGCGCGGTGCGCGTGGACAAACTGACCCTCGCGGCGCTGGAGGCGACGCTGCTCGGCCCCACTCCCCCGGTGCTGGCCGCGCTGCACGCCGATCCGGCTGAGCTGCGCCGCCGCACGGAGGCCCTCGCCGACGCTGTCCACGGCGCCGCGCCGAACGCCGGCGTGGTGGAGCATGAGGGCCGCGTGGGCGGCGGTGGAGGCACGGGCGTTCCCCTGCCCGGCTGGGCGCTGCGCCTGCCGACCCGCCTGGCGGACCCGCTGCGCTCCGGTGAGATGCCGGTCGTGGGGAGGGTGGCCGACGGGGCCTGCCTGATCGATCTGCGCTGCATCCCCGAGGATCAGGACCAGGTCCTCGCTGAGCAGATCATCGCGGCGGCTGCCGCTGCTGAGAGCACTGAGGAGGAGGGTTCGTGAGCTGTTTCGTCGTCGCCACCGCCGGACATGTCGACCACGGCAAGACGACTCTCATCGGCGCCCTGACCGGCATCGACACGGACCGGTGGGCGGAGGAGAAGGAGCGCGGCCTGACCATCGACCTCGGGTTCGCGTGGACCGAGCTCGACGGTGACACCGTCAGCTTCGTGGATGTGCCCGGCCATGAGCGGTTCCTCGGCAACATGCTGGCCGGGCTCGGCCCCGCCCCGATCGTCCTGTTCGTGGTCGCTGCCGACGAGGGCTTCCAGCAGCAGTCCGCGGACCACCGCGACGCCGCAGCGGCTCTCGGCATCGACCGCGGCATCATCGTCATCACCAAGACCGACAGAGCGCCGGAGATGGTGGACGCAGTCATCGAGCAGACGCGTGCGCAGCTGCGCGGCACCGGGCTGGAGGGTGCGCCCGCCGTGGCCGTGTCCGCCCGCACCGGCGACGGCATCCAGGTCCTGCGCACCCAGATGCATCGTGTCCTGCGCGAATCCATCACCGCCTCGCCGGCTGCCGGAGCCGCCGGCCACCGGACCCGGCTGTGGATCGATCGGTCGTTCGCGATCTCCGGCGCCGGCACCGTCATCACCGGCACCCTCGGCGCCGGCACCCTCCGCACCGGGATGCGCGCTGAGATCATCACCCGCGCGGGGACGCTGAGTGCGGACGTCCGGGGCCTCCAGTCGCGGGAACGGTCCGTGGAGCGCCTGGAACCGGTGAACCGGGCAGCGGTGAACCTGCGGGGCGTCAGCACCGATGCGATCCACCGCGGCGATGTCCTCATCACTCCCGGCGCCTTCCATCTCACCGACACGGTGGATGTCCGCTCCACCACCGCCGGCGACCTCACCGAGCTGCCGGGCGATGTCACCGTCCACATCGGCTCGGCCGCCCTGCAGGCGCACATCCGGCCGTTCGATGCGCAGCATGCGCGGATCACCATGCCGCGGGTGCTGCCGCTGGTCATCGGCGATCGCATGGTGCTGCGCGGTAGTGGGCAGCGCGCCGTCCTCGGCGGTGTCCGCGTCATGGATGTGGACCCACCGGAACTGGACCGCCGCGGCGCGGGACGGCGCCGCGCCGCGGAGCTCGCGGCCCTGCCCGAGAGGGGCAGTGCCCTGGTGGAGGTGGAGCGGCGGGGTGCGATGCGCACCGAACAGCTCGAGCGGTTCGGACTCGAGGTGCCGGGCGCGGACCCGTCGGCCCCGTCCCTGAGCGACCTCGGCCTGATCCCCAACGGGGACTTCCTCATCGCCCGCGACCGCCTCGACCGCTGGGCGGCCGAGCTGCGCACCGCGATCGGCGAGGAGCTGAAGCGCGACCCGCTCGGCGGCGGGCTCCCCCGCGGCGCCGCCCTCACCGCCCTGCAGCTTCCGGACCCTTCCCTGCTGCCCCTGGTGGTGCGCACCGCCGGTGTCGAGGCAGTCGGCGGACGCTTCACCCTCCCGGGTGCAGCGCCCACTTTGGGGGCGGCGGAGGCGTCGGTCGCGGAGCTGGAGCGGCGTCTTCAGAAGGAGCCGTTCGCGGCCCCGGAGGCGTTCGATCTGGATGACCTGCGGCTTGGCCCGAAGGAGCTCGCGGCGGCTCAGAAGCAGGGCCGTCTGCTGCGCATCGCCGACGGCATCGTGCTGCTGCCCACCGCGCCGGCACTGGCGATGCGGGAGCTGGCGCAGCTGGATCAGCCGTTCACGGCGTCGGAGGCTCGGCGTGCGCTGGGCACGACCCGCCGAGTGCTGATCCCGCTGCTGGAGCATCTGGACGGGCGCGGCTGGACCCGGCGCGTCGATGCGAATCGCCGCACCATCGTGCGCTGAGCCTGCAGCTGAGAGACGAACACCGGCGTTCTCCTGACACCGCATTCACCCTGGTGTAGCCTGCGCCACTTAAATCGACCTCGCGTCGGCACCGGGCTACGGTGGACCAATCCCTCATGACCGCCGCGGGCGCCGCCGTGCCCTGACGGCGCGTGACCCTGACCGTCCACCTGCGAAGGAATCCGACAACTATGTCTGCCCAATCCCCTGCCGAACAGGGCGGTTCGACCGCCGCTGTCATCGAGGAGCCCGCGAACCCGCCCGAGCATCCGAAGCGGTTCAACATGTCATGGGCGATCTCGCTCTTCGGCACCGCCGTGGGTGCGGGAATCCTCCTGCTGCCCATCTCCGCCGGCGCCGGCGGCGTGTGGCCGCTGCTGATCATCACGATCATCATCGGGCCGCTCGCGTTCCTCGCCCACCGCGCCCTCAGCCGCTTCGTGCTGTCCTCCCGCGTGCCCGGATCGGACATCACCATGGTGGCGGAGCAGAACTACGGCAGGGTCTGGGGCATGGTCATCACGATCGTGTACTTCCTGGCGATCCTGCCGTTCGTCCTCGTGTACGGCGTGGCGATCACCTCGACCGTGGACTCGTTCCTCGTGAACCAGCTGCACGGACCGGAGATCCCGCGCTGGCTGCTGGCCCTGGTGCTCATCGGTGCGATGATGGCCGTGATGTTCTTCGGCCTGAACCTGATGCTGAAGGTGACGTCGTTCCTGGTGTGGCCGCTGATCGCCGCGCTCGCGTTCTTCACCCTCTACCTGATCCCGATGTGGGACCTGTCGGCGTTCTCCGCGCGCCCCACCGTCGGCTCGCTGGTGTTCTCGGTGTGGCTGTCGATCCCCGTGCTCGTGTTCGCGTTCTCGCACACACCGGCGATCTCCCAGTTCTCCCTGTCGATGCGGGACGCCTACGGCGACCGCGCCGAACAGGAGGCCTCCCGGACCCTGCGGGTCGCGAACATCCTGCTGGTCATCTTCACGATGGCGTTCGTGTGGTCCTGCGTGCTGGCGATGGGTCCCTCGAAGCTGGCGGAGGCGCGCGCACAGAACCTGACGGTGCTGTCCTACCTCGCCAACGACACCGGCGTGGCGATCATCGGCATCATGGGCCCGATCATCGCGATCTGCGCGATCACCTCGAGCTTCTTCGGCCATTACCTCGGCGTGGCGGAAGGCGTGGTCGCGATGATCCGCGACTCCGCGCCCCGCTTCACCGAGCGCCTCGGCGAGAAGGGCGTGAAGTACCTGGTGGCCGCCATCATCTTCGCAATCGTGTACGTCACCGCGGTGGTGAACCCGCAGATCCTCGACCTGATCGAATCGATGTCCGGTCCGGTGCTGGCGGCGATCCTCTTCGTGCTGCCGATCGTGGGCATCTACACGATCCCGGGCCTGACGAAGTACCGCCGCGACTACCTGCGCAACGGGTTCGTTCTGATCTTCGGACTGATCGCCATCTCCGGCGTCCTGTTCACGCTGTTCACCGGCGCCTGATCCGCAGCTCCGGCTTCTCGCCCCGACCAGTGTCCGCCCAGGTAGCGGCGCTGTTCGGGGCGTTCGCAGTTCTGCGGAGCCGACTCGCGCGCGCCTGAGTCGGGCCACGGGTGCAGATTGGTAAGGTCGAGGGGCACCCCGGAGTCTCTCTGCTAGGACAACGATGTCTTCCACCCCCGAGAATCTGTCGAACACCACCACGGCGTCCGACGGCGAACCCAAGGCCTCGAAGCGATGGGCGATCAGCATGTTCGGCACCGCTGTGGGCGCCGGCATCCTGTTCCTCCCGATCTCCGCCGGTGAGGGCGGCGTGTGGCCCCTGCTGATCCTGACGATCATCGTGGGCCCGCTGGTGTTCCTCGCGCACCGCGGACTGTCCCGGTACGTCCTCTCCTCCGACCGTGAGGACGCCGACATCACCACCACCTCCGAGGACCACTACGGCCATGCCATCGGCATGGTCATCACGGTGCTGTACTTCCTGGCGATCCTGCCGATCGTGCTGATCTACGGCGTCTCCATCACGAACACGGTGGACGGCTTCATCCAGCAGCAGCTGCACGGCCCGGAAATTCCGCGCTGGCTGCTGGCCCTGGTGCTGGTGGGCGCGATGATGCTGGTGATGCTGTTCGGGCAGAAGCTGATGCTGATGATCACCGGGTGGATCGTGGTGCCGCTGATCCTCGCCCTGTTCACCTTCTCGATCTACCTGATCCCCCAGTGGGACTTCTCCGCCTTCAGCCAGGCACCGAGCGCAACGGGCCTGCTGACGGCTGTGTGGCTCGCAATGCCGACCGTGGTGTTCGCGTTCAACCATTCGCCCGCGATCTCTCAGTTCTCCCTCGCGATGCGCGAAGAGCACGGAGACGATGCGAACGCGGTTGCGTCCAAGACGCTCGGTCTGGCCTCGACCATCCTCGTGGTGTTCACGATGCTGTTCGTGTGGTCCTGTGTCCTGGCGATGGGGTCGGACGGCATGGCGCAGGCCCGCGCCTCCAATGACACGGTGCTGACCTTCATGGCGAACACGCTCGACAACCCGATCATCGCCTACGCCGGTCCGATCATTGCGATGGCGGCGATCACCTCCAGCTTCTTCGGCCACTACCTCGGCGCTGCTGAGGGCGCGGTCGGCATCATCCGTGCGGTGCGCCGCACCCCGCGCGAGGACTTCAACGCCAAGACCGTGCAGAAGATCGTCGCGGTGCTGCTGTTCGTCATCACCTGGCTGGTGGCGGTCGCGAACCCGCAGATCCTCGACATCATCGAACAGATCACCGGCCCGGTCATTGCGATGATCCTCTTCATCCTGCCGGTGGTGGGCATCTACACGATCCCGGCGCTCAAGCCCTTCCGCCGCCAGTGGGTGGTGAACGCGTTCGTGGTCGTGTTCGGGCTGATCGCGATCTCCGGCCTGGTCACGCAGTTCTTCCTGTGAGCGCCTCCGATGGGCTCAGGGCATGACCACTGACCCGAAGCTCGAGCGCGTCTTCCAGATGCGATACGGCGATATCGACGGCCTGTACCAGACCAAGGTGGAGCGCAAAGGCCACACCCGCGAGGAGCTCGACCACGTGCTGACCTGGCTGACCGGCTACAGCACCGAGCAGCTGCGCGAGCAGGCGGCCTCTCCCGCCACGCTGCGGGAGTTCTTCGCGGATGCTCCGCAGATGCACCCGAACACGGACCTGATCACCGGCGTGCTCTGCGGGGTGCGGGTGGAGGACATCGAGGATCCGCTCATGCAGAAGATCCGCTGGATGGACAAGCTCGTGGACGAAGTGGCGCGCGGCAAGAAGATGGAGAACATCCTGCGCTCCTGACCCGCTGCGGCGCCGTTCTCACACAGCAGGGCCCCACCCGTTCGGGTGGGGCCCTGCTGTGTGTCCGCTGGTGTCAGTTGGACTTGCGGTTCTGGAACTTGTCCACGCCCTCGGCGACAGCACCCTTGACCTGCTCGAACTTCTCCTTGACGACCTCCTGGGCGGAGCCGTCCTGGATGGAGTTCTTGACGGAATCGAGGGCGTCCTTGCCCTTCGCCATGAGGGCCTCGGCCTTGCCCTCGCCCTTGAGCTGATCATCGCCGGTGAGGCCGCCGAGTGCTTCCTTGGCCTTGCCGGAGAACTCGTCGGACTTGTTCTTCGTCTTGTCTGCGAACTTGTCCGCGGCACTCTCTGCCTTGTTGGCGAAATCGTTGTTCATGGGGTCTCCTTCCGAATCGACGCAAGGCGCGCCAGTCTCGTTTCGATAACGATGCAACTATAGGCGGCGACTCTCCACGCACTCCCAGCCTTTCCCGCTGATGCATCGGTGGCACGGGCCTCGAACGCCTCGTCCCGCCCGCTGGAAACCGCTAGCCTGTCGGCGTGTCTACGTCAACGAACCCCTCCTCACCCCAGCCTGAACCGCTCCCCAGCACTGCGCCCGACGGCGCCGACGCCCCGTCGCAGAGCCGCGGTCGAGGGCGCGGGCGCATCCTGATCGTCGTCGGCATCGCCGCTGCCGTGTTCGCCGCGCTCGTGCTCGTCGCGCAGTTGACGAAGAACCGCTCGTCCGAATCGCCCACTGCTGCTTCCGCGTCGGCGAACCCCGCGCCGACGGCGACCGCCCAGGCCGCATCCGACGGCGGCGGTGAACAGCAGGCCCCGTCGGCCTCCCCCGCTGCGGGTGATGACGGCCCCGGCCTGGAGCGCAACGACCCGGACGACCCCATGGCGATCGGTGATGTGGACGCGCCGGTCACGATGATCGAGTTCACCGACATGCGCTGCCCGTTCTGCGCCCAGTTCGACCGCGACACCCTCCCGGAGATCCAGAAGAAGTACGTGGACTCCGGTCAGCTGCGCATCGAGTTCCATGACGTCTCCTTCTTCGGTCCCGAGTCTGAGCGCGCCGCCATGGCAGCTCGAGCCGCCGGCCGCCAGGGCAAGTACGTGGAGTACATCACCGCAGTCTACGCCGCCGCCCCCGCACGCGGCCACCCGGAGCTGCCGGATGACGAGCTGGTCGACTTCGCCCGGGAGGTCGGCGTGGAGGACATCGACCGCTTCAAGAAGGACATGAAGGACCCGGCGCTCGCTGAGGAGGTCCGCGCCTCGACGCAGCAGGCTCAGATGGCCGGGGTGACGAGCGTTCCGTTCTTCGGCATCGGCATGCAGGGCATGGCCGGCGCGCAGCCGATCGAGAACTTCGAGGAGTTCATCGACAAAGCCCTCGAGGACGCCGGCGAGAAGCCCGCGGAGTGACACCATGGACCTCGGTTTCCTCGGCGCCTTCCTCGGTGGGGCACTCACACTGCTGAGCCCCTGCTCCGTCATGCTGCTGCCGGCGTTCTTCTCCTACGCGTTCGCCGACCGCACCACCGTGCTGACGCGCACCGGCGTGTTCTACCTCGGACTCATCACCACCCTCGTCCCGCTGGGCATCCTCGCCGGCTCCCTCGGCGCGTTGGTGAACCAGCACCGGTCAACGCTGGTCACCGTCGTCTCGATCCTTGTGATCGTGCTCGGTGCTCTGCTGCTGCTGAACATTCCGATTCCGGGTCTGTCCCGCCTCAGCTCCGCCCCGTCGGTGGGAGCGCCCGGCGCCCCGGGCGGCAGCTCGAGCATCTCGGCACTGTCCACCTACGCGCTCGGCACCGTGTACGGCGTGGCCGGTGTGTGCGCCGGCCCGATGCTCGGCGCGGTCCTCGCGTTCGCCGCGTTCAGCTCCAACGCCCTGTACGGCGGCCTCATCCTGCTCGTGTTCGCGGCCGGGATGACGGCGCCGTTGCTGATCTTGGCACTGGTGTGGACGCGCCTGCCGTGGGTGCGGTCGCTGGTGCGGCCGCGGGAAGTGGTGCTCGGCCCGATCCGAACCACGTGGACGGCGATCATCGCCGGTGTGCTCACGATCGGCATCGGCGTGCTGATGCTGCTGACGCAGGGCACGGCGAACCTCGGCGGTGTCCTCGGCGCACGCGACCAGGCGCAGCTGGAGGCGAACGTCATGTCCTTCTCCCGGGCGGTTCCGAACTGGGTGACCATCGCGGTCGCCGCAGCCGTCCTCGCCGCTGTGGTCGCATGGAACGCTCACCGCCGCGGCGCTGGTCGAGGGGGTCAACGGTGACGGGACGCATCATCGCCCACCGGGGCATGAGCCGTCTCGCCCCGGAGAACACGCTGGCGGCATTCCGAATGATGGCGGAGCACGGAGTGCAGTGGCTGGAATGCGACGTTGATCTGCTGGGCGACGGCACAGCGGTGCTCCTCCACGACACCCAGCTGGACCGCACCACGGACCGCTCCGGAACGATCGCGGACCTCACTCGCAGCGATCTCGAGCATATCGACGCCGGCTCCTGGTTCTCCCCCGCGTTCGCCGGTGAGCGGATTCCCACGCTCGATCAGCTGATCGATCTGCTGAACGCCCTGGAGCTCAATGCGAACATCGAGCTGAAGTCACCCGTCGGCGGTGCCGCGGCTGGACGCGCCCTCGTGGACACGGTCCTCAAGGCGCTGGACCGGTTGGATCCGGACCGGCGCATCATCCTGTCCTCGTTCAACCACCTGCTGATCCGCCGCGCCGCCGACCAGCTGCAGGGCGCGCCGACGGGGGCGAGCATCGAACTCGCGTGCCTGTTCACGCGGGAGTCGCTGCGGGAGGACTGGCGGACCGTGATCGAGATGGCCGGTGCGGGAATCGTGCATCCGCAGGATCGAGGACTGACCCGCGCCGAGGTGGAGACGATGCGCGCCGCCGGATTCGACGTCAACGTGTGGACCGTCAACGACCCGGCGCGCGCGAATCAGCTGCTGAACTGGGGCGCCACCGGCATCTGCACCGATGTCGCCCACCTGCTGATCAGGGGGTCGGCTGGCCGCCGTTCACGTTGAGGGTCTCCCCCACCACGAAGCTGGACTCCGCCGAGGCGAGGAACACGTAGGCCGGTGCGAGTTCCACCGGCTGGCCGGCGCGGCCCAGGTGGGTGTCCTTGCCGAACTTCGGCAGCTTCTCCTTCGGCTGCCCATCGGTCACCTGCAGCACTGTCCAGACCGGACCGGGCGCCACCGCGTTGACGCGGATCCCCTTGGGTGCGAGCTGCTCGGCGAGCCCCTTGGTGAACGCGTTGATCGCGGCCTTGGTGGAGGCGTAGTCCAGCAGGTGCGCGGACGGCTTGTAAGCCTGCACCGAGGTGGAGTTGATGATGGTGGAGCCTGCCGGCAGGTGCTTCAGCGCGGCACGGGTGATGCGGAACATCGCGAGGATGTTGACGTCGAACGTCTCCTCGACCTGCTGATCCTCGAGCTTCTCCAGTTCGTCCACGCTGATCTGCTTGCCGGCGTTGTTGACGAGGATGTCGAGACCGCCGAGACCTTCGACCGCCTTGTCCGGCAGTGAGCGGCTCACATCATGGTCGGCGAGGTCACCGGGAAGCAGGACCGCGGTGCGGCCCTCCTTCTCGATGAGGTCCTTGATGACCTCTGCGTCGGCCTGTTCCTGCGGCAGGTAGTTGAGGGCCACGTCCGCACCCTCGCGGGCGAAGGCGATGGCGACGGCGGCGCCGATGCCGGAGTCGGCACCGGTGATGAGAGCGCGGCGGCCCTGCAGACGGCCGGTGCCGCGGTAGGACTCCTCACCGCGGTCAGGGTGCGGCTTCAGATCGCGGTCCAGGCCGGGCTCCTCCTGGTGCTGGATCGGCGGTTCGATGGACTCGAAGCGGGTGACGGGGTCGTGGAAGGTGAGCTGGTCGAGCTTCTCGGACATGGCGCCTCCTGAAGAACGGGTGTCGAGGGCTGTGCCGTGAGGCTAATCGCCAGGCCTCCGCGCAACCTTGGCGGCACCCGTCGGCACCCGTCGGCACAGGTCGACCGCGGGAATCCCCACATGCCGACCGGGAAGGGCTGAGCGCGGCGTCAGCCCAGCGCGGCGATGCGTTCGGCGGTGAGCGTGCCCGCGGTGACGGCGAGCGCCTCCCCCTGCTCCAGGCGTTCATACCCGGAGGTGTCCACGCCGCTGGACACCACGACGACACGCTCTGCCTCCGCTCGGAAGTCCAGGTGGTAGTCGCCGTACTTCTTCGGCGGCTTCGACTGCTCCGGGTCCCACTGGGTGTACGCCACGAAGCCGCGCGGGGTTGTGAGCACGCAGTTCAGTGACTCGGGCGGGCGGGTGCCGTGGGCGAGGACCAGTCCGGTGATGTCGCGCGCCGCCTGCTGCACGGCCCGCGCCCAGTCGGCGAGCGGGGAGGCGTCGGTGAGGTCGGCGTCGGCGGCGCAGCGGGTGAGGAGGGAGAAGAACAGTTCGGTGTCGGTGGTGCCGAAGGGGGTGCGGCCACCGCGGTCGAGGACGGCGCGGCGCAGGGCATCGGACAGGTCGAACTCGCCGTTGTGGGCGAAGGCGATGTCGCCGTCGGTGAAGGGGTGGGTGTTGGCGATCTCGGTGGCGAGGCCTTCGCTGGCTTTGCGCAGGTGCGCGAGCATAATGGGGCCGCGGGCCCGGTGGGTGGTGAGGTCGCGGTACAGGCCGGAGGCGTGCGCTTCGTCGATGTCGCGGCCGGTGCTCAGGTGACCGTTCTCATACCAGGCGAGGCCCCAGCCGTCCGTGTGCAGGCAGGACTGGGAGGTGAACGCTTCGAACTGCTCGCTGTAGGCCTCCGCGAGGGGGCGGTCGTCGCGGGTGGAGACGGCGAGCAGACGGCACATGGCAGTGTCCTTCCGGTTTGTTCATGGAAATTCCAAGAGAATCATGAAACGGTCAAGGGTGTCCTGTCACCTGTGCGAGGAGACCACCCTCATGGCTGAACCGCTGAACCGCCGCGATCTGCTGCGTCTGACGTCCGGGGCGGTGGTCTCCTCAGCGGCGTTCACCGTCGGGGTCGTGGGGGCGCCGGCGGCGTCGGCGGCGCACGACCCGTCGGCGGAGACGATCAGTGAGGCGGGTGCTGACAGGACCCGCCCGGTGCGGCAGCTGCGCGCAATGTGGATCGCGGCGGTGGAGAACATCGACTACCCCTCGAAGCCGGGGCTGTCCGCTGAGGAGCAGAAGAAGGAGTTCCTGGCGTGGCTGGACCTGGCCCAGGAGCTGCGGCTGAATGCGGTGATCTCGCAGGTGCGGCCCACGGCCGACGCGTTCTGGCCGTCCGATCTGGAGCCGTTCTCCCACTGGCTGACCGGCGAGCAGGGGAAGGACCCGGGGTATGACCCGCTGGCATTCCAGGTGAAGGCCGCGCACGCCCGCAACCTGGAGTTCCATGCCTGGTTCAATCCGTTCCGGGTGGCGCAGCATGACGACCCGTCGGCTCTGGTCGCGGACCACCCGGCTCGGGTGCACCCGGACTGGGTGTTCGCGTACGGGAAGAAGCTGTACTACAACCCGGGTCTGCCGGCGGTGCGGTCGTTCGTGCAGGACGCGATGATGGACGCCGTCACTCGGTACGACATCGACGCCGTCCACTTCGACGACTACTTCTACCCCTATCCCGTGGACGGGGAGGAGCTGCCGGACGCTGACGCGTTTGCGAAGTACGGCGCGGGCCAGAGCGTGGAGGACTGGCGCCGGCAGAACATCACCCTGCTGATCGAAGAGATGGGGACGCGGATCAAGACGGAGAAGCCGTGGGTGAAGTTCGGGGTGAGCCCGTTCGGCATCTGGCGCAACCAGTCCTCGGATCCGCGCGGCTCCGCCACGTCCGGCTCGGGGTCCTACGAGACCGTGTACGCCGACACCCTCGACTGGGTGAAGAAGGGCCTGGTGGACTACATCTGTCCGCAGATCTACTGGGAGATCGGCCACCCAGCGGCGGACTACGCGGAGCTGACCTCCTGGTGGTGCGAGCAGGTGAAGGACACGAACGTGTCCCTGTTCATCGGTCAGGCCGTGTACAAGTCCACCTCCGGTGAGTTCGGTGCGGCTGAGCTGACCGAGCACCTCACGTTCAACCGCTCCTACCCGTCGGTGGACGGCGATGCGTTCTTCAGCGCGAAGGATCTGCGCTCCGACACCGCCGGTGCCGTCACCGCGATGGTGAAGCAGCACTATTCGACTCCGGCACTGGTTCCTGAGATGCCGCACCTGAAGGGCACGACCCCGTCTGCCCCGGTGGGTGTGCAGGTGTCCGCGAAGGGCGATGCCGCGGTGCTGTCCTGGAACCGCGCGAGTGCGAAGGGCGCCACCAGCTTCGCGATCTGGCGCCTGCCGGCCGGGCAGGCCGACGGAGCCGCTCTGGGCGACGGGCGCAACCTCCTCGCCACGGTCCGCGCCGACGACCGCGGGGGCCGCCAGACCCTCACCCTGACGGGCTCCGCGCCGGTGCGTGGAACGTTCGTGGTGACGGCCCTGGACCGGCTGTGGAATCAGTCGGCTCCCAGCCGCCCCGTCCGCATCTGAGGGGCGCGTGCCTCAGGCTCGCACGCAGGTGCGCGGCTTTGCCTGGAGGGGCCCGGTGGCTTAGCGTCGAGCCATGAGTGCGCTTCTTGACTACCTGGCGGCCCTGCGGGGATCCGTTCTCGATGAGGTCAGCGGCGGACAGATCCCGCCGATGTCCAAGCTGACGGGCGCCCGATCGGACCACCTGGCAATCGCTGTGTGCCTCGGCGACGGTGAGGTGATGAGCGTCGGCACGCGGCATGAGTTCGCGATCCAGTCGATCTCGAAGGCGTTCGGCTACGCGGCGGCGCTGGACCATCGGGGTGAGGACCATGTGCTGAACCGAGTGGATGTGGAGCCCACCGGTGAGGTGTTCAACGCGGTGTCGCTGAACCTGGACACGGGCCGGCCGAAGAACCCGCTGATCAACATCGGCGCGATCCGGATCCACGCCATGCTCGGCACCAGCCCCCGTGAGCGGCGGGAGCGTCTGCACGAGGCGATGTGCCGAGCCGCGGGCCGTGACCTCGAGGTGCATGCCGACACCCTCGAAGCGGAGATGGAGGACGCTGACCGCAATCTGGCGCTCGCCCACATGCTGCGCGCCGCCGGCCAGATGGCCGAGGACGCGCATGACGTGGTGGAGGGCTATGTGCGCGGCTGCTCCACCCTGGTCACCGCGGAGGACCTCTCGGTGATGGCGGCGACGCTGTCCAGCGGCGGCGTGAACCCGAAGACGGGTGAGCGGGTGTTCTCCCGGCGCGCAGCGAAGCTGACGATGTCGGTGATGATGACCTGCGGGATGTATGACGACGCCGGCGACTGGATGACCGATGTGGGCCTGCCGGCGAAGTCGGGGGTGGGCGGCGGCATCCTCGCGGCGCTGCCGCCGAAGCTGGGGTTCGCGACGTTCTCACCGTCGCTGGACGAGCACGGCAACCCCGTGCGCGGCACCGCCTGCTTCGACCGCATGAGCCGTGACTTCGCCCTGCACATGCTGGACGGCGCCTCCGTGGTCGATGCGGAGGCGCGGGCGGAGGACCTCCTCCGTCGGCGGTGAGGCCGACGGATCCGGCCCTCCAGCCCGGCCGGCCCCGTGACCGCGGGGCCTCACCTCGGCGCGGCTGTCAACCGGCGGCGCGCATGTCCTCCAGCGCCTCGGGGGTCTCCGGCAGGATCTGGCCGCCGTCCACGATGATCTGCTGACCGGTGATGTAGCGGGCGCCGTCGGAGGCGAGGAAGGCGGCGGCTTCACCGATGTCCTCGGGTTCACCGAGGAAGCCCAGGGGGACGGAGCGCGCCATCTTGTCCATGTAGTCCTCGCCGAGGGCCTTCAGCCCCGGGGTGACGATGTTGCCCGGCAGGACAGCGTTCACGGTGATCTTCGATGGTGCGAGCTCGATCGCGGCGGAGCGGACGAAGCCCATCTGCGCGGCTTTTGTGGCGCCGTACAGCGACCAGGCGGGGTAGCCGGTGTGGTTGCCGGTGATGGAGCTCGTGACCACGATGCGGCCACGGCCCGAGTCGCGCAGCGTCGGCAGCGCGGCCTTCACGATGTTCACGGTGCCGCGGACGTTGACGCCGAAGATGGTGTCGAAGTCTTCGGCGGTGGCGTCTTCGATGCGGACCTGCGGGTAGATGCCGGCGTTGGAGCAGAGCACATCGAGGGAGCCGAGCGTGGACACGGCCTGTTCGATGGCGGCGGCGCAGGCGTCCGGGTCGCGGACGTCCACGGCGATGGCGTCGAAACCGGCGTCCCGGACGGGGCCGCATTCCTTATCGGTGAGGCCGGTGACCATGACGCGGGCGCCGTGAGCGCGCAGGGTCTGGGCGATACCGAAGCCGATGCCGAGGGTGCCGCCGGTGACGAGGGCGCAGCGGCCGGCGAGAAGATCAGACATGGGGTCCTCCAGAAGTCAGTCACAGCGAATGGGGTTCCATCTCCACAGTAGGCGCGGTGAAGGCGCTGCACTGGGCGGTTCCCGCGAAAATGCCGGCCCAATGCGGCCGGCTGTGCGATTCTGTGCTGTCCCGTACCCTAAGGTCTCTATGGACACCGATCTGATCGACGCCTTCGCCGCCGTCGCCCTGGACAACATCACCCGCCACTACCCGTACGCCGCGCACCATGTGCAGGCCGACCCCGCCGACATGCACACCCCGGCAGCGCTGCACCCCGCATTCGGCAACTCCTTCGACTGGCACTCCAGCGTCCACATGCACTGGCTGCTCACCCAGCTCATCGAGGAGCCCGTCGGCCCCTCCCCCGCCCCCGCATGGCGGCAGCGCGCCCTGGACCTCCTCCAGCAGCACCTCAGCGCCGAGAACATCCAGACCGAAGTCGACTACCTGCGGGCCCACCCCACATGGGAGCGGCCCTACGGCTGGGCGTGGGCTGCGATGCTCGCCGACTCCCTCGCCACCGCCACCACGCCCGAACTGCAGGACCGCGCGCCCGGGGCGGCGCCGCTCGCCGACACCGTCCTCGACCTCACGATCACCTGGCTGTCCCGCACCGACCTGCCGGTGCGGCACGGACTGCACACCAACACGGCGTTCGCGCTGCGCCGGCTGCTGATGGTCGCTGAGCGCCGCGGCCGCACCGACGCTGCCGACGCCATCCGCGAGAGCGCCCGACGCTTCTTCACCAGGGACCGGGCGTGGGCGTTCCACCAGGAGCGCTCCGGCCACGACTTCCTCTCCCCTGGCCTCTGCGAAGCCGACCTCATGCTGCTCGCCCTCGATCCGGATGAGCTCGCTGCCTGGCTGCCGGCGTTCCTCACCGACCTGGGCGAAGACTCCGAGATCCTGCGGCCCGTGCCGGTGCTGGACCCCACCGACGGCCACCAGTCCCACCTCGACGGCCTCGGCCTGACCGCTGCCGCTTCCGGGCTGCGCCTGGCGCGCGCACTCGACCGGATCGGTGCCCGGTCCGACCTCTCGGCTGCGCTGCGCGCGGCGGCCCCCTCCCTCATGGCGCCGGGCACCGCCGCTGCTGTCTCGGATGAGTACATGGCCAGCCACTGGCTCGCCACCTTCGCGTGGGAAGCATCGCACGAAGTCGCATAGACCAGGCGCCGCCTCCCCGGAGTCCGAGGAGGCGGCGCCTATCAGTGCTGAAGGATCAGCGGAAGGTGTGGAAGGTCGGGTTGCCCCAGATGTTGCGCTCAGTGACGGCCTGCGGGGTGCGGCCGGCATCGATCACACGGCCATTGCCGAGGTAGATGCCCACGTGGCCCGGCCATGCCACGAGGTCACCGGGCTGCGCCTGGGACCGCGGGATCTGACGGCCGGCAGCGGCCTGGGAACCGGAGGTGCGGGGCAGCTTGATGCCCGCTGCCCTGTAGGCGTGCTGGGTGAGGCCGGAGCAGTCGAAGCCGATGCCCGGCTTGGAGGCGCCCCACTTGTAGGAGACGCCGGTCTGCGCGCGGGCAGCGGAGATGATTGCGTCAGCGTTGAAGCTGCCGTTGGAGGGTGCCGCTCCGGGCTTCGAGGTCCCGTTGCCCGCCGGGATGGAGACGCCGCCGCCGTTGAGCGCGCTGCGGGTGGCGGGGCCGACGATGCCGTCCGGAACCAGGCCGGCGGCGGACTGGAAGGCAGTGAGGGCGTTGCGGGTGGCGGCGCCGTAGACGCCGTCCACTGCGATGCTGGCACCGCGGGCGTTGAGCGCCGCCTGAAGTTCGCGGACCGCAGAACCGCGATGGCCCGGGCGGATCTTCGCGGTGGAGCTGATCGCGGTCGCCGGAGCGGATGCGCTCTGGCCGCCGGTGGAGCGCAGAGCACCGCGGGTGGCGGGGCCGACGACGCCATCCGGAACCAGACCGTTGGCGGACTGGAAGGCGGTGAGGGCGTTGCGGGTGGCGGCGCCGTAGACGCCGTCCACTGCGATGCTGGCACCGCGGGCGTTGAGCGCCGCCTGAAGTTCGCGGACCGCAGAACCGCGGTGGCCCGGGCGGATCTTCGCGGTGGAGCTGATGACGGTGGCGTTCAGGCTCGGCGCAGCCGGTGCCGTGTGCACGGGGGCGGCGGGAGCATTGACGGCGTTGGCACCGGTCATGACGCTCATGGCACCCGCACCGGCGAGGACGACGCCTCCGGTCTTGGTGAGGGTGGATGTCATGTCGATGCGGATCTCAGCGGGACCGGGGGCGCGATGAGTGTTCTGGCGTGCCACGAGCAGCGGTTTCCTTCACGGGTCGAGGATCGAGGCGTCCCTGGGGACGCACGGGAAGCGACAGAGCGGCGCCCGTGAACGGGCGGGGAAGGAAGCTGCTCCGTGTGGAATATGGCCCGCGCTCAGATGAAACCCGAGGTGGGGCCCTTCGCTCTCAACTGTAGGGCCGCCTGGGGACCCCTCCCCGTGTGTTGAACCGGCTGTGCAGAAGATTTGACCCTCGCCTTGACCTAACGGCGGACCGGCTCACGAAACGCCTCAGACATTGGGCCAAGAGAACCCAAATCTGCACGCGATGCAGACCGTGTCTTTGCTTTCTCTTTGCTCTAGCGGTGGATATTCGACCATTACAGGGGACTTCTTGGTGCTCTTGTGCCCCGTTTCAGGGAGGGAGGGCGAAAAAAGTCTGAACCTTTACTCGAGGCTGAGCCGATCCCCGAGGCGGATCAGCATGAGAAGAGCGCCGCTCCCACGGATGGGATGCGGCGCTCTCCTGTCATCACTGCCCGATCAGGCAGCGAGTCTCATGTCCCGCTCGATCAGCGGAAGGTGTGGAAGGTCGGGTTGCCCCAGATGCTGCGCTCAGTGACGGCCTGCGGGGTGCGGCCGGCGTCCACGACCTTGCCGTTGCCGGCGTAGATGCCGACGTGACCGGGCCATGCCACGAGGTCACCGGGCTGTGCCTGGGACTGCGGGATCTGGCGGGCAGCGGCGACCTGCTGGCTGGAGGCGCGCGGCACATCGATGCCGGCGGCGTCGTAGGCGAACGAGGTCAGGCCGGAGCAGTCAAAGCTGGAGCCCGGGTTGCTGGCGCCCCACACGTAGGTGGCGCCGATCTGGGAGCGGGCGGCCTCGAGGACGGCCTGGCCGTCGCCGGAAGCGGAGGAGGTGGAGCCCTCGGCATCGGACTGCTTGTTGGCGACCGGTGCGGCGGTGCCGCCGGCCGGAGCGGATGCGCCCTCGGCACCGGATGCGTCCTCGGTGCCGTTGAGGGCATCGCGGGTCTCGGGACCGACGCGGCCGTCGACCCGGTTCAGGTCGTTCTCGGCCTGGAAGTCGCGCACGGCCTGGTCGGTGGCGGGACCGAATACGCCGTCCACCTTGATGTCGGCGCCCTGTGCGTTCAGAGCGGTCTGGAGGGTGGAGACGTTGTTGCCGGCGGAGCCCCACGTGAGGATGGCGGTGCCGTCGAGGGTGATGTCCGCGGCCTCATCGGCGGCCGGTGCGGTCTCAGTCTTCTTCTCCTGGCTGGGTGCCGCCGCTGCCGGGGTGCGGTTGACCTGCTCGGGGTCCACTTCGCCTGCACCCGGTGCTTCGGCGGCGCCTGCTGCTGCGGTGGCGCCGAAGACGCTGGCGCCTGCCAGTGCCATGCCGGTCAGGACCTTGCAGGCCCCGGCGATGGGGAGACGGATCTCTGCTGCGCCGGCGGTGCGGTGGAGGTTGTTGGTAGCCATGCTTCTCTTCCTTTGCGTGTGTTCTCTGGTGATGCGCCGTGCGGCGTCTCCCGTGCGGGAGGAAGTCGATCGAGGCGGTGGGCTGCTGTTCGCTGACCCGAACCCGCTGCTGCCCTGTGGCCTCGTGGGAACCACGCTATGTCCGGGTCGGCCGTCCTCCCGTGCGTGTTGAAGGGGTCGGTCACGGACTTTTACGAAGAGGGCGGTGGCTCGATGCACCAGGTCACAGAACGCCTGCCGCTGTGATCTCGCTGCAATCTTGTGTTGACGATTCAATTGCTTCGCGCCGCTTCGTTTGAACTCTCGTGACGATGTCCCCCGTCGGCCTCCCCGCCGGCGGCGCCGCCTCACGGCGGATCCTGCCTCGTGGGCGTGTGACCAGGTGTTCTGCACCGCGCGGCGGCGCCGCTGCCTGTTCAAGATCCTTTGCTTCCGCGCGGATTCCGTGGCGCACCGTTGCCACGGGGCGGCGCGCCTCAACCAGTTCCGCGTGGCACTGCGCGGGGTACGACGAAGCGCCGCTCCCCGAAGGGAACGGCGCTTGTGCGGTCTCTGAAGGGGCGCACCGGCTCACGCCGGGGCTCGCCGCATCAGCGGAAGGTGTGGAAGGTCGGGTTGCCCCAGATGCTGCGCTCAGTGACGGCCTGCGGGGTGCGGCCGGCGTCCACGACCTTGCCGTTGCCGGCGTAGATGCCGACGTGGCCGGGCCATGCCACGAGGTCACCGGGCTGTGCCTGGGACTGCGGGATCTGGCGGGCAGCGGCGACCTGCTGGCTGGAGGTGCGCGGCACATCGATGCCGGCGGCCTTGTAGGCGTAGGAGGTCAGGCCGGAGCAGTCGAAGCCGGAGCCCGGGTTGCTGGCGCCCCACACGTAGCCGGTGCCGATCTGCGAGCGTGCGGCGGCGAGCACGGAGCTGGAGGAGTTGGAGTTCTGAACCGGGGCGGACTTGCCGGTGCCGCCGGGGATGGATCCGGAGCCGCCGTTCATGGCGCCACGGGTCTCCGGGCCGACGACGCCGTCGACGGCGATGCCGGAGGAGGCCTGGAAGTCCTTGACGGCTGCGAGGGTGCGGGGGCCGAACTTGCCGTCGACCGCGAGGCTGGCGCCCTTGGCGTTGAGGGCGGACTGCAGCTCGGAGACGTTGCCGCCGGTGGAGCCGTAGCGCAGCTTGGAGGTGAAGGTGAGGGTGGGGGCGGTGGCGCGCTCAACGGGGGCCTGAGCGGTCTGCGGAGCGGCAGTGGTGGCCTTGTGTGCGGCGGGGGCCGGGGCGGGAGCGGCGGTGGCTGCCTGTGCACCGGAGAGGACGCCGAAGACGCCTGCGCCTGCGAGGGCGATGCCGGTTGCTGCCTTGCCGGCGGTGCCGAGGGGGAAGCGGATTTCTGCTGCGCCGGTTGCGCGGTGGGTGTTGTGACGAGCCATGGGGTGCCGTTCCTGTTCTGGTTACGTGTTGCTGAATGCGGGTGGGTCCTGGAGGAGCCCGAGTCTGTTCTGGGTCATGACAGCCGAGATCTCCACCCTCTGCGGGCTGGTCTCCGGCGTTGCCTGTGCTACCAACCTACGGAGGGTCGGGGCCATCTCCTAGGCGGTTGGCAATGCTTGACCGACGGCTTTGCTCAAGACCGCCCGAACCGTTGACTCATGTCACAAACACGGGGGTATCGTTCCCATTCCCTCGCCTGCGCTTGACCGCACTTTTAAGGAGTCCGCTCAGTGGTTCCCGCGGGCGGTCCGGGTAGGGATGGGGTTTGTTCGGCGACCTCGGACAACAGCGAAGCCCACCGGCTTGGCCGATGGGCTTCAACGAGTCACTGTCTCACGGTTTCTCGAGTGGACCTAGCGGGAGGCTTGTCGAAACTTGCCCCGCCGGTGATTCAGATGTTGCGAGCACACCAGTCCATCCGCGCGAGAAAGCACAAGACGCACCGCCGGAGGCACCAACCGCAGCAGGCGCCGCGAGCGTCCGCAGACCTCCTCCAGCGAGCGGAAGCCGCTTACGTTGCCGGCGGGTCCCTGAAGGCTGTGGCCCGGCAAGTTGGCCTCGGACACGAGCGACTCTCTCGCCTCCTGCGAGAAGGCGGTGTCGTCCTCCGCAACCACTCCCCGTCGATCAGCGAGATTCGGCTGATGCGGTCCATGTATGAGCAGGGGGCTTCACTGGAGCGTGTGGGCAACAAGTTCGGCTACACCGCGGGGACAGTCCGCAAACACTTGATCGCCGCCGGTGTCATGATGCGCGACACGCACGGTCGTGTCTGAATGGAGCCCCCACGGTTTCGGCAAGAGCTCAAGACATCATGGCCAACGCTGATGTTTCCAACAGGAGCTGGGTCCGAGTATGCAGTCCTTCGCCGTTCATATCAGCTCTGTACCCGGCCGCGCGCGCGATCGCGGGCTTGCTGCCGCAGTCTTGCCCGTACTTCGTCGTGGATCGTGGTCGAGGTCTGCTCTGCTGTCTCGATGGAGACCACGAGTGCGTATCGCACCGTCTTACCAGCACCAAGGTGTTGGGCGTCGTCCATGCATTCAACGTGGATCGGGAACGTGTCATCGTCGCCGAACACCATGGCGCGGCTGCCTTGGACGATCTCGTGTTGGAGGCTCCCTCGCCTGACCGAGTTGTGCTCCGCATCAATGCGTTCTCCGCCTGCGAGTTGCTTGTCTGGAGTGGCGAAGTACACCTTCGCACTTCGGTAGCGGTTGAGCCGACTGACAGTGGGGGCCATGTACGCCAGGGTGATGGTGAGGCGATGCCATTCTGCGCGTGCACGAAGCGAAGGCGGGAGTGGCAACTCATAGGTGTGACGTTGGTCGCCGGCTATCAGCCCTCCGCTGACTAGGACTGCTCTGTTTGTGGCCCCAGCGCCGAGTCGATCTGTGTCGAGGCGCCCGTAGCCCAGAAGCGCGGTCAGGTGTCGACGAGCTTCCTGCTTGCTCAGCTTGAGTTCGCGGCGCAGTTGCGGTTCCCAATCGCCCCAGCTTGTCGCATGGGCAAGGAGGGCTCTCACTAGTAGGGGATGATATTGAGGATCTGGCAGCGGCGCGTCTTCTGAATCGTCGGAGCCAGCTTCAAGGACATCGAAGAGTCGGCTGGCCTCGCGCGTCACCAGTGCCGTTGCGTTGCTCGTGCCGACGCTGAAGACGGTGTGGTTGGTTGCGCCTGCTCGCCCAGGTGCAGCCACCTGGAGCCCCGGACCGGTAGTTGCGGTCTGGGCCAGTTCCACGGCAACGGTTTCTAGGCGATCGGCTGGAATGACAGGGCGGGTGTAGAGCGCTCTGCCACCGGTGTGATGCAGGTCGGGCTTGACTGATCGATCGACGCCGGGTCCCGTCGCGCCGTAGTGGGCAGGTCCGTTCGGGTGCGTAATGTCCCAGGCGGTGTCTGGTACGTCGATATCGCCGAGTCCGTCGGTGTGGGTCGCTCCGATGGTGAGTGCGTTGAGAGCATCTCCTGGAGGGAGGATGCCGCGCAACAGCGCACTGTCGTGGAGGGTTCGGATTGCAGCGGATCGAGCGGATTCGGGGTCGCTGGCCACGGTAACGGGAATTGTGATTGGGCCGAGGTGATTGCCAGCGCTGACGATGAACAGCAGGTTGTAGGAGTGAGCTAGCCAGTCGAGTAGCCGGCCAACAGGGCTCATCCTTCTCACGAGCGCTCGTGCTTGGGACCCGATCGAGAGGTTGATGACGCGCACGCTGGGTGCGACAGGGTCGTGGCCGGCATCACCTTCAACGATTCGCTTGACCGCGCGGTGTAGCAGGTCAGGGAACAGCCTGTCTGGCAGGGTCTGTTCGTGTCCTGACATGAACTCGTGGGGTTGCATGATTGGACGCACATAAAGGGGCCGGTCGATCGGTTCACTGCGGGTGGCAAGGTCTCCATGAATGATCAAGGACGCCATCGCCGTGCCGTGGTAACGAGAGGCCAGCGGGTAGTCCTCGCCAAGACCATCAGGATCATCGACTACCAGTCGACCTGCGAGGGCGTCATGGTTAGTGAACGGCAACCCATCCAGCAAGGCGACCCTAGGCAACTCAGAAGGGGCACCTCTTCGGGGTTCCAGGTCGAACTGAATACTCGTTTCCGTGGTCGGCGGTGCAACGTGCATAGGGGTGAACGGGCTGACAAACATGACTTCGTCTGTGGCCAGTAGTTGGATCGACTCGGCACCCTCAGTGGTCAGGGAATGAACCTGTTGAATCGGCAGTTCGGCAAGCAGGGCGTGGTAGCTGATCTCCCCGATCTGAGAGCGATCGAGCACACGCCCGCCACTGTCGGCGATGACTTGCTCGACGTGCGCTTGCGCGGTGGCGCGCTGTCTAGCATCGGAGCGGTACCACAGCTCGATTTCAACCATCACAGTGCTCACGGATTGGTCGACGAGGTCGAGCGTCTCTTGCCACTGTTCGCGAAGGCCGGTCTCTCGGATGCGATCCTCTGGCCCCCAGCGTCTGATTGAGGTGAGCTGTTCGAACGCTGTCTTGAACCTGCCGAGGCCACGAGCAAACTTTATTGTCGGGTCTGTTTGCCAAGTCTTGAACAAGCTGAGGAGTTGATCAATCGCTTTTGCGTTCGACAGCATCAGGTACAGGGAGTGCTGAACGGGCTTGTCCGTACGGCCGCTCTTGGACTCCACCATGTGGAAATCGTCGTCAGGGTCAGATTGCTCCCCGATCAATTCAGACAAGAACTCCAGCCCGTCGACTTTGTCGATCGCGTTGCGGAAATCCGTGACGCTGCCGGCGAGGTCAAAGACCACTACCAAGGCCGGATCCACCTCATCCCGCGCGTCAGGCGAGAGACGTGCGCGCTCGGCATCGAACGCCGAGCGCAGTTCACCAAATTGCGGTGTCAGGCGTGCGCCCTGCCTGCCGCTGGTTGGTTTGGACAAGCGTGGCAGATCGCGTGCCTTTTGTTTTGGTCGGCCTGCAACCTTCGGTGCCCCGAATGCCAGGAGGGGCCGAGGCTCGGCCGTCATCCCGTTGCCTGATCTCGTCTGTGCTCCAGACGTTCTTGGACGATCTTCCGGAGGTTGCTGTCGGGGAGTTCGAGGACTGCTCTGCGACGCACGTCGAGAGCGAACTCTTCCAGTTCGGAGAAGCTAGCTCCCGCAAGTTTGTCCGCCAGAGTGCGCGGGGCAAATCCGAGATCACCGCCTAGCCGGGCGGCGAGGCGTTCGAGAAAGCGCGTCGCTTGAGCACGGCTGGGTGGTTCGAGTTCGGCGCGGATCTGGAAGCGTCGCCATGCTGCCCGGTCGAGAAGCTCGCTGTGGTTTGTCGCCCCGACTAGAAGGACATGCGGAGGCAGCCGGTCGATCTGGAGCAGCAGTGTCGAGACCACGCGCTTGATCTCTCCTGTCTCGTGCTCGTCCGATCGCTCTTTAGCGATGGTGTCAAGTTCGTCGAAAAACAGGACGCAACGGCGCGTCCGTGCGAACTCGAAGGCATTGTCGAGCCGTGCAGCGGTTTCGCCCAAGAAGCTTGAGACCACTCCTTCATAACGGATGACGTAGAAGGGCAGCATCAGTTCTGAGGCGATCGCCTCGGCGACGCTGGTCTTGCCGTTACCCGGCGGACCAGACAACAGGAGTCGGTTGCGGGGCTCGATTCCGTAGCTGCGGAGCAGCTCGGAACGCTTTTGCTCTTCAATCAACTCAGCGACGACCCGACGAGGGACCGGTGCAAGCTCTAGCTCTTCCAAGCGGCGTTGAGGAACGATCTCCTGGATCAGGTCGCGCATAGCTGCCGCATGGTCGTCACGCGGAGCGCTCTGCCCAGTAGTGGTAATCAGCTCGGACAAGCGGTCAGCGACAAGGTGGTGCTGGTTGGCTCGCTCCTCAGCGATTACAGCTTCGACGAGAACGCGAAATCGGTCTCGGTCACCACGTCTCTCCGCTTCGACGAGGTCAAGTAGCAGGTCAGCACGCGCCATCTCTGCCTCCTTGAACCGCTGGCCGTTACCCTTGCTCCATCTTAGCGGCGAGCACCGGGAACCGAGAGAGCCTCGCCGCCGTGGACACCCCGGTCCCCGCGCGACAGCGGCGGGTTCACTTCCCTCGCGACTGCCAGGCAGTATGGTTGCCTGTAGGCGGCCTCTACCTGCGTGGCCCACCGTTGGATGCGGTGGTTGACCTGATGGCTTCGGTCGGAGTGGTCCTCTTGTTTCCTTGTCGCCGGTGACGAGGAGAGGACTGTGCTCATGTTTAGCCTGATCTGGATCGCCAGCATCCACACGCGGGACTTCCTGCACCGCTACATGCCGACCAACATCGTCTTGGACAGGCTCCGCACGCGGCGGGGGCTGAAGTGGGGCGTGCCGGCGATGTTGCTGGCCATCCCGTATCTCGCGGGCGCGAACATCCTGACGATTCTCATCGGCCGCGGTGCGCCTGGTTGGTTCCACCTGCTGGTGCTGCTGTGCATCTGGAACGCGTTCAAGTTCCTGGTCATGGGGCCGGTGAGCGTGGTGCTGTTGGTGCGTGCCCGCACTACTGAGCGTCGCGACCGGCGCCTGCTGTCACGTTCGCCGGTGCCCACGGCCTGACAGCCGCGCGAGGCTCGCGGGCTGTGTTGGCGCACCTACTCGGCGGAGTCTGTTCGAGGAGGGTGCGTCATGTCTGGTGTTGCTGGTCTTGGTGTTGATGAACGTCGTGCCCGAGTGGTGCTGGCCATGCTGGCGGAGCCTGATGATCCCGTCACCGGTGGGCTGATGCGCCGCGTGGGTGCCGTTGAGACGCTCGGGCTGCTCGACACCGACACGACCGTGCCTGGTCTGGGTCGGATCGATGGTCAGGTGTGGCGTGACCGCCTCACCTCACCGGGCAGGCTGGATGAGGTTGACCAGCGGCTGCGCATGGTTGAGGCGAGCGGGATCGCCACGCTGATCCCGGGTGATGCGCACTGGCCCCGAGCGCTGGATGAGCTGGGCGAGCGTGCCCCGTATGTTCTGTTCGTGCGCGGCGCAGCGTCGTTCCTGGCTCGACCGCTGAACGGCTTGGTGACGGTCACGGGTTCTCGGGCGGCCTCCGCGTATGGGGAGCATGTCGCGGGCGAACTGGCAGGTGACCTCGCGAACCGTGAGCGTGTTCTGGTGGCTGGTGGCGCCTATGGTGCCGAAGCTGCCGTGCACCGCGCGGTGTTGGCGGCCGGTGGGGACACAATCGCGGTGCTCGCAGGTGGTGTGGACCGCCCCTACCCGAGCGGGAATCGTGACTTGCTGGACCGGGTGGGTGATGTGGGTGCGCTGGTCAGCGAGCTTCCTCCCGGAGCGGCGCCGACGCGGCACCGATTCCTGGCCCGCTCCCGACTGCTGGGGGCCATGTCAGCCGCGACGGTGGTCGTGGAAGCCGGCGCACGATCGGGGGCGCTACGGGTAGCAGTCGAAGCCCACCAACTCGGACGCCAAGTCGGTGCAGTGCCAGGGCCAGTCACCAGCGCTACCAGTCATGGTCCGCACGAGCTACTCCGCACCGGCCACGCACACTTGGTCACCTCCGCTGCCGACGTCGAAGAACTCACCGCCAACCGCGCCACCCAGCGTCCGGAGCTGTCAGCCGAGTTCACACGGCGCGCGTCGCCGGCGGCTGGTCCGCCGGAGCGATCGCTGTAGCCGGTCGGCAGCTTGAGAGGGTCTCGCATCATCCCGTTGGACGGTGCGAGACTCCTTTCTTTGCGCCCCGCGATTACAGGTCGAGGCGCCGCCTCGCCTGGTTGGCGGGGCGCCGGCGCTCGTCGTGGATGGTTGGGCGGGTCAGTGTCCGTAGTGCTGTGTCGGCTCGGGCGCGGTCAATCTTCTGCGCCGTGCCTTCCGGTTGGGCGCCGAGCGGGGTGGTGTCGGTGATCTGGTAGCGGTCTCGGTAGGCGGCGACGACCACAGCGCGGCGTCGCCACTGCTGCCGCTCCCGCCCACTGGCGGGTATCGGACCGAGTTCCGTGGCCCATGGCTCGTGGGTGTGGAGGGCGGTGTCGAGGATGGCTTCTGCGCGGGTTTCGATGAGGTGGCGGCGCTCGGCCAGGGCCCGTTGCATGTCGGGATTCATGGGGCCGCCAGCTTCAGGGATCAGGCCGGCGATGAGACGCGGTACCTGGCGGGTGCGGCCGGAGCCGGCGGGGCGTGCGGTGGCGTTGGCGACGCGGTGGTGGATGACGGAGGCGATGTCGTCGGCGTCAGCGAACCCACGAGCCTTGATGAGTCGTGGCAGGAGGGTGCCGACATTGTGGTGGTTGGCTTCGGCCCGGCGCAGTTCCGCGGTCAGAGCGCCGAAAGCATCGGAGTCGATCACGGCTTGCGCCTGGTCGGTAGTGAGGCCGCTGGTGGTGATGAGAGCAGCCCAGCGGTCGTGTTGGGCTGCGGCGGCGATGGTTTCGTATTCGGCGGCAAGTTGGGCGATCGAGCCCCACTGGTCCTGTTCGGCGGTGATGGTCTCGTGCGCCGACAGTTCAGCACCGCTGTGTTGGAGCACGCCGTAGAGGACCGTGCGGGCGGTGGCGTCGGGATTGTCGCCCGGGTGCGCGGTGGCGTGATCGTCGGGACGGTCGAGGATGACGTAGGCCTGGTTCGATTCCCGTCCGCGCGTCATCGCGACATACAGGTTCTCCCTGGTGGTGGTGGGTTCGACGAGGACGTGGGCGGTGTCGGTGGTGATGCCTTGGGCACGGTGGGCGGTGACGGCGTAGCCGAGGTCGACATGCTCAGCCACATAGGCGGCGGGCAGGACGATGCTGTTTCCGAACCGGGCCCCGGGTGGGCGAATCGTAACCGACCCGTCGTCACGTACGGCGGTGATGGTCCAGGTTTGGCCGTTGCGGACCCAGCCGTGCCGGTTCCGCAGCCGCCGGTCATTGCGGCGGGTGATGATCGTGTCACCCACACCTGCTGCCGATCCGTCGGACAGGGTGATTTCGGGGCCGGACTTGAGCGTGCCGTCCAGGATGAGGTCAGCGCGAGCACGGACGTTGAGGGCGGTGACGTTCTCGCGGGTTTCGGCGATCAGCACCGACGCCAACCCCTGCTGGCGGTCGTGGCGCCAGGCGGTGTAGGCGGCATCGGTCATGGCCTCGCCGTCACCATCGTGGATGCGATCATGTGCCAGGTAGGTGTCGATGACCGGGGCGCGGCCGTGCCGCAGCTCCAGGGATGCGCTCTTCTCCCAGACGTGGGTGAAGCGGTGGACATCGACCAGCTCGGGGGCATCGTCGCGGTCGTGGATCAACAGGCTGAACGCACCCCCGGCATCGACGGACTGGAGCTGGGCGTAGTCACCGACCAGCAGCACCTTCGCCCCCGCCTCCTCAGCTGCCTGCGTGATCCGATCCAAGGAGAGGGTGCCGGCGAGGGAGGATTCGTCGATGATGACCAGCTGCCCGGCCTTGAAGGTCGCGCCGGTGTGTTGGTAGGTGGTCCACCACTTCGCCGTGTTCTCCGTCTGAATGCCCAGATCGTCGGCCAGCACCTGCGCCGCCACCGCCGACGGAGCCAACCCCACCACCGACCCGGCACCATGCGAGGTTTCCCACGCCCGGCGGAGTGCGTTCATCGCGGTCGTCTTCCCCGCCCCCGCCGGCCCCACCAACACATCCACCACCCGGCCCGAGACGGCAACCGACGCCAAAGCAGCTGCCTGGTCGGGACCGAGCATCCGCCCCTCGGCGTCAGGCTTGCTCGTGATCGTTTCGACGGTGGTCAGGTCGATACTCGGCCCGGTGGTGGCGCGGGCCCGTTGCAGGAGGCGGTCTTCTGCGGCCAGGAGGGTGTCGGAGGAGAACACGGTCGAGTGCTTCGGCCGAAACACACTGGTGCCGTCCAGGCGGCGAAACTCCGCCGGACTGGTCGCCAGCTCGGGTGGAGTCAGCCGCAGGGACGCTTGTTCGGCGGCGTCGGCGACCATGGCGGTGATGGCTTCGCGGTCCTCGACGGTGGCGAATCGCCACCCCATCGTTTGGCGGGCGGCTTCGGCCATCAGGTTCCAGCGCCGCCACGTCGAACGCTTCTCACCGACCACCTCCACCACCGACCGCCCCACCTGCTCGATCAGATCCAACGGCACATCATCAGCCCGCAACAGCAACTGCCGCTCCCCACCCGTGACGGCGCGCGCCCACACCGTCGCATCACTGCCGAGGACTCTGCTGGCGCGGGTGCGCCACTCGGCTGTTAGCTCCGCCAAGGATCGGACCTGCTTCTCCGGACGCGTCGCGAGCGTGGCCTGGGCGCGCAGTTTCACGATGGTCGCCGACGACGGGCGCTTGCCATGCTGAGTCACGTAGGCAGCAATCAGCGCGTCGGTCGCCTCGTTGATGTGCCGGGAGCGGGTCGAGAACTCCGCCACCAGTTGTTCGGGGACGTTGGTGATCGCCCAGGACGGGTTCCGGTCACGGCCCATCTCCCGCACCTCCCAGCTCACGCCGAAGGTGCGGGTCATGTGATCGGCGAACACGGCCTCGTGCAGCTCCGACAACGCGACCACCGCGGCATGCATCGGACGCCCATCCAGACTCCGCCACTTCCCATCCAACACCGTGCGGACCTTGTTGCTGATCACCACATGCGTATGCAAGTGCGGATCCCCAGCGCGGGAATCGAAGTGATCAAACGCCGTTGCGATCAAACCCGTGACGTCGACCTGTGCAACCGCGCCATCCCCAGCAGTTGCACCCGTGCGGGTGGCTGCAACCTCGCGCTCCATGAACGCAACCACCGCCGCAACCGCCTCATGATGGGCTTGCGCAATCAACGCCTGCGTCCCCGCGTCCGCAACCGCCCACAACACCGATGCCGACTTCGGCACACTGAACGTGAAGTCAAACCCCGCCACCGCACGCCGCGACCCCCGCGCAGCCTCCTCCGCCTCAATCTGCGCAACGACCCGCCCCCGCTCCACCGCCCCCAGGGCAGGGTCCAGCTGCGCGACACGGTCCGCGACCCGCTCCGCCGTCGAGCTGTACACCGGATACGCCCGCCCCAACGGCACACCAGTAATCGGATCCCGCCCCATACCGACCAGCAGCTGAAGCTGCGCTTCCGACACCTGGGCGCCAGGGGTGAGTTCACCATTACCCAAAGCAGTGACACCGGAACCGAGCCAGCGTCCAGGTGGGGTGCCAGCCTCGGCGTAGTAGCGGGTCAGCGGCGTCGACAGCGACCGGTCACCATCGCCAGCCGCCACGGTGCGCAGCAGGTACTTGTAGCCGTCACCAGCCGACATCACCCGCATCGACACCGTCACCCAAACCACCCCTCACCTGCTTGTCACACAGGTGAGCTGGCAGCCACCGAACCTCGATCTGCAAGAGGCGTGGCAGCTCCAGATGGTGGCTATAGGAGGCTGAAAGCCCGGGTGCTCAGAGGTGACCGAACGGGTGCTGTTCTCTGCAGTTGTCGTTGTTACGTGAGCTCGGCGATGCCGACCCGCAGGGCGAAGAGCACGAGCTGCACGCGGTCGCGGGCTTGGGTCTTAGCGCGGAGGTTGCCGATGTGGGTCTTGATGGTGGGCATGGTGAGCCAGAGTTCGTCGCAGATTTCTTGATTGGTGCGGCCCCGCGCGATGAGGGCGAGGATGTCGCGTTCTCGGGGTGTGAGTTCGTCTGCGAGTCGACTGTCGGTGGGTGAAGGGCACGCGGCGGGACCTCCTGGGCGTTTCCGGAACGTGGTGAAGAGCCTCCTAGTGGGGCCGGGCGAGATGACGGCATCGCCGTCGTGAACAGTGCGGATGGCTGTGACGACATCGTTGGGAGCGGTGTTCTTGACGAGGAATCCTGACGCGCCGGACTCGATCGCGGTGAGCACGTACTCGTCGGTGTCGAAGGTGGTGAGGATGATGATCTTGCTCTGTGTTCCGGCAGTGATGAGGTGCTGAGTGGTGGCGAGACCGTCGAGGGTGGGCATCTGGATGTCGAGCAGCAGGATGTCCGGCGCTTCGTGGTTGTGTTGACGGATGGCGTCGGCTCCGTCGATGGCCTGCCAGAGAACGCTCATGTCGGGCTGGGCGTCGAGGATCATCGCCAGCCCCGCGGTGAACAGTGGTTCGTCGTCTGCGAGTCCGACGGTGATCATGGCTGCCTCCATGGCAGGCTCGCGGAGACGCACCATCCACCGGTGTTCGGGTCGGGGCCTGCGGTGAAGGTGCCGTCAAGTGCGCGTGCGCGTTCCTGCATGCCGATGATCCCTTGGTGAGAACCATCGCGCCGCGTGGTCTGCGATTGGCCTGTCGAAGTGTTATGAATGGTCAGATCAACTGCACGGTCGTGGACGACGATGCGGACACTTGCTGCTGCGCCATAGGCGTGCTTCAGGACATTCGTGATGCTCTCCTGCACGATCCGGTAGCCGGCGAGTCCGACCTGGTCCGGGACGGCCCCCAAGTCTCCATCCACGTGAAGCCGGATCGGTGCTCTTGTGTGCTGCAACTCGCTGATGAGCGCGCCGATCTCGCGCAGGCTTGGGGTAGGGCGTGTCAGAGCCTCAGTGTCGTGATCGGTGCCGAGGACATTGATGAGGTCGCGAACGTCATCGACGGCGGTCCGGCTCAAGCGACCGATAACGGCAAGCGCCTGATCGGCGCGGTCGGGATCGGTGTTGATCACGCACCGGGCACCTTCTGCCTGCACCGCAATCGTGTTCAAGGAGTGGCCGAGCACGTCGTGCATCTCGCGGGCGATGCGTGTGCGTTCCTCGACAGCGGCAAGCCGTCGCTCCACCGCTTGCCGGGCTTCCAGAACAGCGGCACGTTCGAGCGCGTCCTCGTAGCGCGCCTTCCGGGTCCTCCGGACGGTGCCGGCCAGGACGGCGACGGTGACCAGCGCTGCTGCGGCTGCCGCAATCACGAGCCTGACCTTCCACTCGGTGTCCGCGGCGGGGGTCGATGAGGTGAGCACTGCCGCAGCTGCACCAACGTAGATGACGGCGACATACCCCCACCGCCACGGCGCGAACAGCTGCGTCTGTGTGGTGTATGCCGCGATGAGGCAGACCGCGCCGGCGAACAGCGTCAGTTCCTGCACCGTGACGAGGTGCAGGACGAGCAGTACGCCGATGACGGCGAGGCTGAGGCGTGGGCGCATGCGCCGAAAGATCAGAGCGACCGAGCAGCCGAATACGATGATGCTGTAGGCCGTCTGCTCGTATGTCACGAACGACAAGGTTGGCCGGCCAATCGCGCCAAGGAATCCGCCTAGCGCCCCAAGTAGGAGGTCAGCCGCCCAGGGCTGTCCCTGCCAGACAGCGCGGAGCCGGTCACGGGTCGCAGGGCTGGTGAACGGTTCCATGCCTACCCAGCCTATGGCGCGGGCATCCGAAACGACTCATACCACGGCATGAAGACCGAGTTCGTGCCGCAGCACGATCTGCCACGCGACTATTCCGGGAATTGTGGATGGGGTGACGAACCCGACCGAAACGAGGCATCCATGACCAGCGTCATCACCACCCACGAACTGACCAAACAGTTCAAGACCCACACCGCCGTTGACGCCCTGAACCTCGACGTCCCACAGGGTCACGTGTACGGGTTCCTCGGGCCGAACGGGTCGGGCAAGTCGACCACGATGAAGATGATCCTGGGCCTGACCCAGCCGACCAGCGGCGACATCGAAGTCCTCGGCGAACCGCTCACGCGCGCATCGCGCACCAAGCTGCTGCCGTCGATCGGGTCGATGATCGAGGCTCCTCCCGGGTACGGGCACCTCACCGGCCGGGAGAACATGCGGATCGTCCAGGACATGCTCGACCTTTCGACCGCGCAGATCGACCACGCACTGGCGACCGTCAGACTGACCGGGCAAGAGAACAAGCTCGTTCGCAACTATTCCCTCGGCATGAAGCAGCGGCTCGGCATCGCAATGGCCCTCGCACGCAACCCGGCGCTGCTCATCCTCGACGAGCCAACCAACGGACTCGACCCGGCCGGAATCGAAGAGGTCCGCATGCTGCTCGTGGACCTGGCCAGTCAAGGGATCACCGTGATGGTATCCAGCCACCTGCTCGACGAGATCGACAAGATGGCCAGCGTCCTGGGCATCCTCTCCAGCGGGAAGATGATCTTCCAGGGCAGCCGCGACCAGCTCTTCGAACAGTCCGTGCCCGATCTGATCATCGAGACCTCCGACCCGCAGGCCGCCCTCGCACAAGGACTGACGGCGACCCGGGTTCCTGAGGGCATCCGGATGAGCGGGATCGACAAGGACCAGACGGCGAAGGTCGTCTATCAGCTCGCCGTCGCAGGTGTCCCGATCTACGAGGTGCGTCGTGTCGCGCACAGCCTCGAAGACGTGTTCATGGACCTCACCGGCAGGGGTGGTCTGCTGTGAGGCGCGCGATCCGGCTCGAGTTCCGCAAGATGCGCCGCTTGCGCACGTTCCTCATCACCGCGATCCTGGTCCTCGCCGTCGCGGGCTTGTCCAGCTTCTCCCTCTTCGCGGGCAGCACGCAGGAATCGTTCAACGACCCGGACGCGTTGCCCTGGGCGGGCCTGATGGTGACCTACACCCTCATGGCCGCGATGACCTCCCCGATCCTCGCCGCCGTGCTCGCCAGCCGACAGACCGACATCGAACACTCTGGCATCGGCTGGACCCTCGCCTCCACCGCTGGCTACTCACCCGGCGTGCTGTGCCGGGCGAAACTCGTCGCGCTCAGCGCGGTCCTGCTGCCCGCCGTGATCGTGCAGACCCTGCTCGTGATCGGTATCGGCCTGTTCGCCGGTATCCGCGTGCCCCTCGATCCGGGGCCGTGGGTTCTGTACACGGGGCTGCTGTTCCTCATCGATGTCGCGTTCCTCGCGCTGCACATCTGGCTCGCCGCCATCGTGGAGAACCAGCTCGTCTCCGTCGGCGTCGGCATGCTCGGCGCGTTCCTCGGCGTCTTCACACTCCTCACCTCGACCGCCATCGCCCGGCTCATCCCCTGGGGGTACTACGCCATGATCTCCCCAATCGGGCAACAGGGAGACCGCCTCGTGTATCTCACGCCGCCGTTCGGATGGATCGCCGGCTTCCTCATCCTCGTCGGCATCGTCTTCGCCGTCGCCACCCGACGTCTCGACCGGATCGAAAGGTAACCCCGTGCTCCGCGCAGAAATCCTCAAACTCAAGCGCTCCGCCACCTGGATCATCGCGCTCATCCTCCCGCTGCTGGCCGTCACCACCGGGACGATCAACCTCGCCAACAACCCCGACACCCTCGACGCCGGATGGGCATCCTTCACCTCGCAGGTCACCCTCTTCTACGGACTACTGTTCTTCTCCATCGGGATCGGCTTGATCGCGTCCACCGCCTGGCGGGTGGAACACCGCGGCACCAACTGGAACCTCCTCCTGACCACCACCCGCAAGCCCGTCAAGCTGGTCGTCGCCAAGGTCCTGGTCATCATGATCCCCGTCGCGTTCATGCAGCTCGTCCTCGTCGCAGGCACCCTGATCTCGGGCACGCTCGTACTCGGGCTAGAGGGAGCGATCCCGTGGCAGTTCGCCCTCATCGGCGCGATCTCCGTCCTCGCGGCCCTGCCCTTGATCGCCATCCAATCGCTGCTGTCGATGCTGCTCAAATCGTTCGCCGCACCCGTCGCGATCTGCCTCCTCGGCTGTGTCGTCGGCGTCGCCACCGTCACCAGCGAAGCCCTCCGACCGCTGAGCTTCATCTGGCCACAAGCCATCAACACCCGCGCTCTGAACCTCGGGTCGTCCGCTCTCGCAGGCTCTGGGGGGCTCACGGCCCAGGACGCGCTGCCGCTCATCGGCACGGCGCTCGGCGTCGCACTGATCATCGTCGCGCTCACCGGCACAACGATCCGTACAGTCAAGCTCCGCTGAGTCGAGCGATGATGGGCACAGCCCGCGCGCGTCAAATGAGCCGTGGCCACCGCTCCTGCAAGCAACGGCGTCAGGGGAGCCGCACAGTCACAGATCAGGACACGACTATGAACCGCCCCGACGTGTCCGGAGAGTGAATTCGTTGAAAGGATCACTCTCATGGCACGTCCTTCGAAGTACCCGCCCGAGTTGCGCCAGCGGGCTGTCCGGCTGGTGATGGAGTCCCGCGAGGAGCACGAGACCGAGTTCGCCGCGATCAAGTCGGTGGCCGCCAAGTTGGGGATCACCTCGCCCGAGACGCTGCGCAAGTGGCTACGGCAGGCCGAGATCGACCAGGGCGTCCGCCCTGGGGTGACAAGTCAGGAGTCTGCCGAGTTGAAGCGGCTGAAGCGGGAGAACGCCGAGCTGCGCCGCGCGAACGAGATCTTGAAGGCGGCCTCGGCTTTCTTTGCGGCGGAGCTCGACCGCCCCGGCAGGTACTAGTCGATTTCGTCGACGCCCATCGTGACCGGTTCGGGGTCGAGCCGATCTGCAAGGTCTTGCGTGAGCATGGCTGCCAGATCGCTCCGAGCACCTACTACGAGGCCCGCCAACGCCGCGCCTCGGCACGGACGCTGCGTGACCAGCAGCTGGTCGAGCTGATGCGCCAGCTGCGCGAAGCCAACCGGTTCCTGACTCGCTTCGGTGCGCGCAAGATGTGGATCTTCCTGCGCTCGCAGGGCCATGACGTGGCTCGTTGCACGATCGAGCGGCTCTACCGCGCCCAGGGCTGGCAAGGGGCGACGCGTCGGCGCAGGTTCAAGCCCATGCCTTCGGACGGGACCTGCACTACCATCGACCCAGACTCACCGCCTGAGCCACCAAACCAAGTCTCCGGACATGCCGGGGCGGTTCAATCCGCTACGCCTACTACATCTGCACCGGTAGAGCCACCAAACGCACCACGTGCACGAGGAAGGCCGTGCCCGTCGGCATCGCCGAACAACTCGTCACCGACTGCTACCAACAGATCGCCATCACCGAGCAGACCTAACGGCTGCTCGCACAGCGGGTCGAGGCTGCCTTCGATGAGCGTCTTGCCGAGCGGTCCCAAGCCCTCGACGATCTCACCGGCGCCAAGCAACGATTGGAAGCCGAGGCGGACAAGCTCCTCGAAGCCCACTTCGCCGACGCCATCGACCTACCGACGCTGAAACGCCACCAGGACCGGATCAGGATCGCTCTGGCTGACATCACCAAACGCCTGGAAGCCGAGCGGCACGACCACGAAGGCCCCCGCCGACACCTCGCCACCGCACTGCGGCTGCTGGTCGACTGCGCCCAGATGCATGCCCGCACAGATGACCACGGGAAACGGCTCGCCAACCAAGCCTTCTACCAACGCATCCTCATCACCGAAGACGAAAAAGCGGCGATCCAGCTCAACGAGCCGTTCGCCACCCTCGCACCCACATCTTCCGATGTCAGGTGTTCTAGTACGTCTGATTTGGTGGACGCAATGGAGCGTTGCGGGAACAGGCGACCAAGGGTCGAGCGGCTGGTTTCCGCATGGAATCAAGGCACCCGTGGGGATGGCGACCTTGCCGGAGAGCCGGACGACCCGCTGATCGGCACGTCAGCGGAACCAAAGAAACGACCTCGAACACGACTCACGGACGAGGAAGTGGACGCTATGCGAACAGCCCGGGCGCAAGGGATCAGCGTGAACGCGGTGGCTCGTCAGTTCGGGGTGCACCGGTGCACGGTGTGGGCGAAGACGCGATGACAGCCGTTCCCCTCGGTATTCGTTGTCGCATCACACGAGAGAAGCCATCAGATGACTGCCCTTGGTCACGCCCAGACACTTCACCCGTAAAGCGGCGTCCGAGGCATGGCGGTCGGCTTCGGTCGTGTGCCCGGTGAGTGTGCTCCCAAGGCCTTTGCTCCCCGGTCGCACGATCATGCTCACGGATGATGCTGACGGTACTTGAGTGCGACGCGACACCGCGAATGGGCGGCTTACGTTGGAGGCGAGTCGTCGTTCGTCTCTGGTCGGTCAGTGCTCGTGAACCGGTTGGCTCGTGGGTGCTACTGACTTGGTGAGAGCTGCGATGGGCAGTGCGAGGTCGTGAGAGGCGAAGAGTACAGAGTGGCGTGGTCAGGTTCAGCGGTCGAGACGGATGAGGCGTTACTCCTCCGGATCGGTGCCGCCGATGAGCGTGCCCTCGCTGAGCTCCACGCGCGCTACTCGTCCGTGGTGTTCGGCTTCGTTTCGGCTCGGACGCCGGACCGCGGAGTCGCGGAAGAGGTCAGTGCTGACGTGTGGCTGGGCTGCTGGCGATCGGCGCGCGCGTTCCGCCGCGACAGTCGCGTGCTGACCTGGCTGTTGGGGATCGCGAAGCGGCAGATCTACGCGCACACCCGGCGCAAGCGTCTGGAGCAGGTGCCGCTCGATGAATCTGAGTACGCGATCCCCGCGGACGACGGTGATCCTGCCGACCTGGTGGCATCCGCCGACGAGACCCAAGCACTCCTGACGGCGTTGAGAGCGCTTCCCGCCGATCTGAGCGAGGTCGTTCGGCTGGCCTGGGTGCACGAGCTGCCGTACGAGGACATCGCGGAGCTGGTGGGCGTCCCGCGAGGAACGGTGAAGAGCCGGGTGTCTCGCGCCCGGCGCCTGCTGCGCGAGGAGTTGAGGAGGAACGGTGACTGAGCACAGGTCTGACCCCGGCGGCGATGACGCCTTCCGTGAGGTGCTGCGCCGCTGGGAGAGCGAACAGGGCGAGGCGCCCGCGTTCGATCTGATCCGGCGTCGGATCGCGAGCGCGCCGTCTCCGATGAATGGTCCCCGGTGGTCCGCGAGGCGGAGTGCGAGGTTGGCGGCGGTTCTGGCGTGGGCGCAGGTTCGGGTGGTGCCGTGGCTGATCTTCCCGGTCGCCCTGGTGACTGTGACGATGGCGATCTTCGCGGCCCGGTTCTTCGGGGTGACACAGGGAGGATCGGCCGGCGACACCGGGTTCGCCTCGGTGATGCTCGCCGGGATCGCTGTCACAGTGACGATGGCGCTGTCGTCCGCGAAGCCCGACGCGATCGCCCTGACGACACCGCTCGGCCCGCAGGTGGTCGTGCTCGCGCGGATCGCTCTCGTGCTGGTCGTCGACGCGCTCACCGGGCTTGCGGCGTCCGGCCTGGTATCAACCTGGGGGTACACGAGCGGCCTGCCGGAGGTCGTCGCGAGCTGGCTGATCCCGGTCGCGCTGGTCGCGGGAGCCGCGACGTTCGCCTCGATCTGGGTCGCACCCTGGGCCGGCATCGCCGCCGGGCTGGTGCTCATCCCGATGGCCGCCCCGGTGTCCGAGGCGATGTTCTTCTTCGGCCTGTCCGGGGTGCTGTGGAACGCGCTGACCCCGCTCGGTCTGCTGGGAGCAGGCGCGGCCCTGCTGGTCGCGGCCGTCACGACGGCGCGGCGGGCCGCGATCAGCGGACTGCAATCCGCGTGAACCGATCCGCCTGACCCCGCTACTGACCTTGTAGATGCAGATTCTCAAGAGTTCAGGAGCAGGAAGTGACGAGAGCAGCGATCCGTGCACAGGGCCGACGCGTCGGCCTGATGGTGCTCGTCGGGCCGGTCCTCGCTGGGGCCGTGGTCGCCCTCGCCGGCTGGTTTGTCGCCGACGCCTGGCCGCTCTCGCAGGCGATGACTCTGGTGAACTGGCTCGCGCAGGTGTTCGTGATCGCCACTGGCGTCTGTGCGGCGGTCGCCCTCACGGGTGACCCGTTGATCGAGCTGCACGAGTCCACGCCGACCGGCTTCCGGCGCGTGCAGTTCCTGCGTGCCGGGCTGGTGGCGCTGTCCGGGCTGGCTGGTGCGGTGCTGATGTTCTTCCCGCTGCACGCGCTGCGGGTCTGGCCTCGCGACGAAGGCTGGACGTCGGTAGCGTCGCCTGCCGGCGCGGTCGTGATCATGATCGTCGTCGCAATGGTGGCCGCAGCGTTCGCGGGCACGGCATCGACCACCACCATCGCGGTCGTGGCGGCATGGATGTTCCTCGCGATGCTCTGGGACCCCTATGTCTTGCCGCTTCACCTGCAGCGGGGTGTCCCGCTCATCATCTCGGCCGGACTCCTCGTCGCCGTCTGGCACCGGCTCGCGAAGGCGGAACGCAACATCGCAAAGGTGGTCGCGGCATGACGGTTCTCGCCCTCGCTCGCACGCACTCGAAAGTCGCCCAGCGGCAGAAAGCGCTGTGGTTCACCGCGATCCCGCTGACCGCGTTCGCCACCCTGCTCGCCGTCATCTCTCCGGCCCGGCCCGGCACCGGCGGCATCGAGGACCTCGCGTTCTCCGCACAGCTGATCGTGATGTTCACCGGCGTCGCCTACGCCGCCGCGTTTGCCGACTTCTTCACCGCCCCCTCACGGCTAGGGATCAACGAACTCGAAGCCTCAACCCCGGTACGCCCCCTCGCCCTGCGCACAGCGAGGATCTTCGGCACCTTCGGCGTCGTCGTCGTTCCCGCACTGGCAGTGCTCCTGGTTATGGGCGTCGTGCAGACGCTCAGCGGGCATCCATGGTCGATCCCAGTGGCGGTGGCGGTGACTGCGACGATCATCGCCCCCGGCGTGCTGATCGCCATGTCATTGTCGGCGCTGCTCGGCGCAATCCTGCCGCGCGCGCTCGGCCGTATCGCGGGCGTGCTGGTCTGGTTCTTCCTGATCTTCTCGTCCTCGCTCCTCCCGCTGCCCACCCCGAACGGCACGGTCTTCACCGTGATCGGCGACGCGATCGCGGCCGGCTACTTCGGTGCCGATTCGATCCACCCACCCGGAGGGCTGCTCGCGTTCGACGGCACCGCGTGGACGGCGACCGTCTCGCTGCTCGTCCAGTTCGTCATCATCGTCCTTCTGCTCTCCGCCGGGTCCGCGTTGGCCGGGCGCATGGCCAAGCGTTGAAAGGAAACCGCATGTTCATCTCCATCGATCACCTGGGCAAGGACTTCCGCAAGAAGCCCGCCGCGCTCGATGACGTCACCCTCGACCTGCCGCAGGGCATGATCGGGCTGCTCGGCTCCAACGGCGCCGGGAAGACCACGCTCATGCGCATCCTGTGCGGGATCATCCAGCCCACGAGGGGCCGGGTGCTCATCGACGGTCACGACCTCTCAGGAGCCGCGACGCGCCGGGCAGTGAAGAAGACGCTCGGCTATCTGCCGCAGGATGTCGAGCCGTACCCGAACCTCACCCCGCTCGAGTTCCTCGACTACGTCGGCGTGCTCAAAGGCATCGACAGCGCGACCGACCGCAGACGGCAAGCTCGTGAGCTGATCTCCCAGGTCGGCCTGAACGAGGCGAAAGATCGCAAGGTCGGCGGGTTCTCCGGCGGTATGCGCCGGCGGGTCGGCATCGCGCAAGCACTCATGGGCGACCCGGAACTGCTCGTCGTCGACGAGCCCACCGCGGGCTTGGACCCCGAGGAGCGGATGCGGTTCCGCACCCTGCTGGCGAGCCTCGGGCAGAACCGCACGGTGATCTTGTCCACGCACATCCTCGATGACGTGGCGCAGACCTGCCCGTACGTCTTCGTCCTCCGGGAGGGGCATCTGCGCTACGACGGACCCACCGACGGGCTGATCGACGCCGCCCGCGGCCGCACCTGGCTCACCGCCTCCCGCAGCGCGCCTCCGCCGGAGCATGTCACGGTCGTCAACGCCACCACGACCGGGGTCGGCACGCGGTACCGGATCGTTACCGACACCCCGCCTGCGGACGCGACGCCGGTCGATCCGAACCTCGAAGACGGCTACATGGCCCTCACGATCCCGAAGGAGCACGCATGAACATCCACCGCACGACCATCCGCATGTCCGCCGCCGTCGGCGCTGCGCTGCTGACGCTCGGTCTGGCCGGATGCAACGGGATGATGAACCCCGAGGATTTCCCCGAAGACGGCCCTACCCGCACTGCGACCAGCAACCCGCAGGACGTCACGGCCGACGACTTCGGCCACTCGTGGAACCTCGACGTGGACCACGGCACCGTCAGCTGCGAGAAGAACGGCAAGGGCGATCCCGTGCTGCGATTCACCGCCCCCGACGGCACCGAATACGCCCTCAACTCGGTGGATGAGAACGCCGACCTGCCACCGATCGGCGACATCTCCGACGGCTCGATCGGCACGCTGCGCACCTTCGCGTTCACCGTCTGCGACGCCTGACACGGCATCAGAAAGGAGCCGCTGTATGACAGCCCAACCCGCACCCGCCCCGGCGCCGCAGCCGGCGATCCGCTGCACCGACGTGCGCCTGCAGCGCGGCGACACGGTCGTGCTCGACGGCCTCGACCTCCACGTCCAGGCCGGGCGCGTCCATGCGCTGCTCGGCCGCAACGGAGCCGGCAAGTCCACCACGTTCCGACTACTGCTCGGACTCATGCAGCCCGACTCGGGAACGATCGATGTCCTCGGCCAGCCCCCGGCGTCCGGTACCAAGAACCGGGCCGCACTGGAACGCATCGGCGCGAGCATCGACGGCCCCGCGATCTACACGCACCTGAGCGCGTTCGACAACCTCCTCGTGCACGCCCGGCTCACTGGGGTCGGACGGGCACGGATCGAGGAAGTGCTCGACATCGTCGGACTCGCCAGCACGGGCCGCAAGCGCGCCCGCCACTTCTCGATGGGCATGAAAGCCCGGCTCGCACTCGGCATCGCCATCCTCACCGAGCCGGACGTGCTGATCCTCGATGAGCCTCAGAACGGCCTGGACCCGCAGGGCATCGCCGAGCTGCGCCAACTGCTCCGCGACTACGCCGCCGCGGGCCGGACGGTCCTGGTCAGCTCCCATCAGCTCGGCGAGATCGTGCAGCTCGCCGATGACATCTCTGTCCTCGCCGACGGCGTCTGCCGCTACGAAGGACCCCTCGCAGACTTCGCTGCCCCAGGACGGTTGGAGGAAGAGTTCCTCAAACTGACCATGCTCAGCGCCACACAGCAGGAGGCGGCATGATGGGCGCGCTCACCCCTGCGATCCGGGCAGAAGCAGTCCGCGCGAGAGGGTCAGCGGCGGCCGCGCTTCCCTGGGTCGGGATCATCCTCGCCGGCATCAGCACTGCCGGCATCCTCATCACGCCCGAGAACCAGGAACGCGCGGCACTGCTGTGGCAGACCCTCTACGTCACCGGCATGGCCGCACCACTCATGACGCTCCTCGCCGGCCTCACCACCGCCCGCGAGACCACCGCCCGAGACGGCGGCACCCTCTGGAGAGCTACCAACCCGCGCACCATCCTCGTCGCGCGATTCATCGTCCTGGCCGGCCTCTCCGCCCTGTTCCACGCGCTCGCGTTCTGGCTCGTCATCCCGCTCTCCCTCGCCGCTGGAGCCCCGACCGACATCCCGCGCCTCCTGTGGGCCGGTCTCGCCTGCTGGGTCGCGACACTCGGCCTCCTCGCGCTCGCGTTCGTGCTCACCGAACGGTGGGGCACGATCCCCGTGTTCCTCGCCGCCTGGGTCTGGCAGGTCATCGGCGCTCTCGCCGCCGAGACGACCGCCTGGTTCGCGATCCCCCCGACCTGGGCCGTCCGAGCGATGCTCCCGATACTCGGAGCACACCAGAACGCCGAACCCCTCGCAGCCAGCGACCCGCTCGCCACCGAATCACCCGCCCTCGCGCTCACGCTCAGCGTCCTCCTGACCGTGCTCGTACTGGTTCTGCGGGTGCGGCTGCCGGGCACGCTTCGGGTGGAACGAGGCACGGACAGCCGACCGGTCGGACGCCGCAGCACCCGAGAAAGCGCCGTCGGAGCGATCCGTGCCATGATGCGCTCTCGCGCCGTCATGCCGCTGTGCGCTGCCGCGATCCTGCTCGCCGTCGCCACCGCCGCGATCTACCCGAACTCGTACCTGCTCGGGCTGCACACCTACGCAATGCTGCCCCTCGGCGCCTGCGTCATCGCCGTCCTCACCTGGCAGGCTGTCCTTCCGGGATGGCGGGTGCTCATCCTCCGCAAGGCCACAGTTCCCACCGCTGTGCAAGCCTGGCTGCTGCTCTGGGTCAGCTTCGTGTCCGTGGCGGTGACCGTCACCGCTCTCGCCAACGCCCTACGACGAGGCCACGGCGACGCCGCGTCCCTGCTCGCCATCACCCAATCCGGGGCGCTCTGGCTGATCCTCGGCATCGCCGGCACCCTCGGGGCGCTCTGGATCACCGTCCGCTTCGGCGCTGGGTGGGCGCTCGGCGCTGCGGTGATCCTGATCATCGTCGGCGTCACCCTCGGCGGCGACATCCTCGCCGACACCTGGCTCTGGATCCTCGGACCCACAGCATGGCCGCTCTCCGCCGACACCCCGCAACGATTCCTTGCCGCAGCGCTGATCGCCTCCGCGTTCGCCGTCCTCACCTGGCTCCTGAGCACACGCGCCATGCGCAACGCTCCCGCGAGAGCAGCATGACCCAGCACATCCGCGTGGTCTGGCTGGCGTCCGCACCGATGGCCGCTGCCGAAGCAGAGCACTGGTTCAGACAGCAGCAATGAGTGGCCGCACGACTCTCCCCGCCCTTGTCAGCCCGCACCCGCACCGTTCATCGCCCCATCGGGCCGGCTACCTATGACTGCGTGCGGCTTGTCGTGGTGCGCGATGGCACGTCGATCGTGTTCTCCGAGTTCGGCGAGCAGCCGGTTAGCTTCGGCGATGCGATCCTGCTCGGACCCCACGTGCTGTGCGGAATCGAACCGAAGGGCTACTGACCTTCACAACGATCTACGTCGACACCGACCTCGCGTTGGATCAGTTCTTCTGGCAATACTCCACGATCTTGCACGACCGATTAGACGCCCAAAGCTTTGCCGAGAAGGTGTACTCCGAGCCGGCGCAGGTGCTGCATCTGGGCCGGGATCGGGCGGGTCTGGTGCACATGCCGAGCAGGGAAGGCTCAATGGTTTGCTCGGCCTAGTCTTCGTCAACACCTGAGCCCCTTCGCCCCATGACACCCAGCCCGGAGCATGGTCGACGCCCGCAGTCGCGCCCTTCCGTCGACGAGGAGGCTGGTTCCCGTGCGGTACTCACTCACTTGTCAGTGGTGATGCAGACAGATTTGGCACATCCGTGGTCACTGGCGAAGTTGGCTGAGATCGCGCATCTGTCACCCTCGCGTCTGCGACAGTTGTTCGTCGAGATCTTCGGGATGCCGCCGATCGCGTGGCTGACGCTTCAACGGGTGAGAGCGATGGCTCGAACCATCAGCGCCACCGACGCAACCATCCGACAGGCAGCAGCCGAGGTCGGCTGGAGAAACCAGGCTCACGCAGCGAAGCAGTTCCGCAAGCTCACCGGGAGGTCACCGACCGAGTATCGGGCTGCGTACCGCGATCGAGGCGTGCGGACGTGCCCGTGGTGCGGTCATGTCTGTTAGCGCAATGCTGGCCACTGCGTTCATGTCGGCGGTTCATGGCTGTGAGGAGAAAGATGTGTTGGACTCACGGGTTGCGAAGCAGCAGGGCTGCCTGTGACGGGCGCGGTGTCACGCGGCGGCTACGACTGTAGGAGCGTGCGTTCACACAGCGGTTCCACATGCCGCTCATGCGGTACCTGGCCCATGTTCGGGCCCACGGGCTAACCGAGCTCCTGGTCGAGACTGATCTTCCAATCCGCGTCGCCATGACAAAAGTCGGGTGGCGCAGCCGTGGGCATGCCGCACGGCAGTTCACCGACGTCGTCGGGATCAGCCCGTCCGAATATCGGCGCACTGCGATTGTGGGCGCACTCTCACGGAGACCAGTCCGTGGCCATCAGCAACGCACGGCAGCCCCGAATCAAAAGCCCCCTCACGACAAGAGTGCCGTGATGCCGTCGGAGAGGATCTCCTGCGGGCTGATGTGGTGCGTCGCGTGGAGTCGCGCATAGGTAGGGGCTTGGTCAGGGTCGATGGCGACACGCTTCTCGTCAGATGCCATGGGGGCGGTCAGGGAGGCGCCGATCACCAGGTTGGACAATCGGTAGGCCGTTCCCAGCGGATCCGGGGTACCCGTTTGTTCGAGCAGGACGCACATCCGCTCGGAAAGGGCCAGGTACGCCGGGCCCCGGGGTGCGCGCATGCCAATGACCTGACCGGCCCACCGGTGGGTCGTGAGGTGCGCGAAGAAGGCATGCATCAGGGCGGGCAGGTCGGCGTTGCGGATCGACTCGGACATCACGGGATCGTCTGCAAGCGCTGTGTCGAGGGCGAGGTCGAACAGATCGTCGACTGATTCCACGCGGGAGTACAGGCTGGCTGGAGCGACACCCACCTGTTGCGCCACAGATCTCAGGGTGAGGGCCCTCAACCCACCTTCGTCCAGCAGCCTCACCGATGCCCTCGCAACCTCCACGATGTCCACTGCGCGGAGGCGTTGCACAGGTTTGCGGTGTTCCCAGTAGCTCACCCCACCAGCCTAACCAAACACGCTTCAGTTAGCTATCCATTCTATGTTAGGTTTAGCGCATGTTGGATGCCACCACCCTTCCGATCACCTTTGAGGACACTCGCCTACGCCCCCTCTCTGAGCTGGACGCAGACGCGTATGCGGCCGGCACCAAGGATGAGGCTGTGCGGCGCTTCGGCCACCTTCCTGAGCCCGACTACACCCCCGAGTCTGTGCGACGGATGATCCGTGAAGAGGTCGCGGCAGGTCTGTCGTCGGGTACCTTGGCAGTCCTTGCACTTGCCGACGCCGAGACGGACCGGTTTGTGGGTTCCTTGGTGCTCTTCGACGTCAGCTCTGAGGCTGCCGAGGTCGGGTTCTGGATTCATCCGGATGCGCGGGGAGCAGGGCACGCTCGTCGGGGCCTGGAGTTGGCATCGCGCTTCGCACACAGCAGTGGACTGCGAACCTTGACGGCACGCACACTTCCGGAGAACGAAGCCTCTCAGCGGTGCTTGACGAACGCAGGGTTCCGTGAGGTCGAGCGGCGCGTCGGGACCACGCCCGCAGGACAGCACCAGGAGTTGTTTCATTACCGGCGCGATCTCGTGCTCAGCGCCCAGTGGCCGTTGGCGACGGAGCGGCTTCGGCTCCGTCTGCATGAGACAGGCGATGCCGAATGGCTTCACGAGCTGTACTCGCGACCTGACGTTGCCCGCTACCTGTTGGATGAGCCGTGGACCGCGGAAGTCACCCGCGACAAGCTCGCCGAGCGCCTGAGCAAGACCGGCCTCGATGGCGAGACTAGCGCGCTTGCGCTGGTCATCGAGCATGGCGGCGTCCCGATCGGGGACGTCCTGCTGTGGCTGACCGACAAGGAGCGCCGCGTCGCGGAAATCGGCTGGGTACTCCATCCAGCCCATGGCGGCCATGGTTTCGCGCGCGAGGCGGTCGCCGAGGTCCTTCGCATTGCTTTCGAGCACCACCGACTGCACCGCGTGGTCGCTCAGATGGATGCCCGCAATAGGCCCTCAGCGAGGCTCGCCTCTGCCGTGGGCATGCGGCAGGAGGCCCACCTGCGTCAGGACTGGTGGAACAAGGGCGAATGGACCGACACGCTCATCTTTGCCTCTCTCCTGGACGACCCTCGTCCGCCGGTCCTCGACGTGAATCGACCCACGTAACGAGATAAGCGCTACGCAGAACGATGCTGCGGCGGGGGCTGCTTCTTGGCCGTCTCGGCAGTCATGACATGCCGTCTTCCTGCACGCGGAAAAGGGACCCACGATCGGATGACCTCACGAAACACCGCCGCGGCAGATGCTGCGGTTCGGCCCGACGGGCGCTGGCTGGTGCTGACAGCGGTCTCACTTGGGCTGCTGCTGGCAACGCTCGACACTTCGATCCTGTACATCGCAGTCCCACCGTTGACTGTGGATCTGGGTGCGTCCACGAGTGAGTCGCTCTGGATCATCAACACGTACCCGTTGGTGATGACTGGGCTGCTCTTGGGAACCGGGACTCTCGGCGATCGGTATGGCCATAAGCGAGTTTTCCAGTATGGAATCGTCTTGTTTGGAGTGGCGTCGCTGGTTGCGGCCTTCTCACCGAGCCCCGGTGTGTTGATCTTCGCGCGAGGGCTTTTGGCAGTGGGAGCGGCGCTCATGCTTCCCGCAACTCTGGCGATCATCAGAGTCACGTTTGGTGATGAGAAGGAACGGAACTTCGCTATCGCCGTGTGGTCAAGTGTGTCGATCGGCGGGATCGCGTTCGGGCCGCTTGTGGGCGGACTGCTCTTGGAGTGGTTCTGGTGGGGCTCTGTGTTTCTGATCAATGTGCCCATCGTGATCGCCACCTTTGTGCTGACGGGGCTCTATGCGCCAAAGGCTCAGGAGTTGGGGGCGGTGCCCTGGGACTTGCTCTCGTCGCTGCTCGCGCTCGCTGGTCTGACCGGGATGGTTGCTGCGATCAAGGAGGTCACGCTGCCGGATGCGTCCGCGGTCCTGCTTGTTGGCGCGATTCTGGTCTCCGCGGTGAGCTTTACTCTGTTCGCCCGGCGACAAGCACGGCTGAAGACACCGCTCCTGGACTTCCGCATCTTCAGTAACCGCGGCGTGTCCGCGGGAGTGGTGGCGGCCGGGCTGAGCACCTTCGTTTTCGCCGGGGTCGGAGCCGTGACCTCTCAGCACTTCCAAACGGCCGAGGGATACTCACCGCTACACAGTGGGCTCTTGGTGGGGTGTATCGCTGTCGGAGCGACAGTCACATCGCTGCTGAGTGGTTCGCTGCTCTCCCGCATCGGCCCACGCCCGATGTTGCTTGGCGGGGCAGGTCTTGCTGCCGTTGGCTACGCGACCGGGGTACTCGTCCTCCCGGTGAGCCTCGGGGTATTCGCAATCGCCCTTGTCGCAGCTGGGGCTGGCATCGGTGTCCTGATCACGGTGGCTTCTTCCACCATCATCACCAACGTTTCCCCGGAACGTGCCGGTATGGCATCCGGAGTCGAAGAGGTCGCCTACGAATTCGGCAGCTTGCTGTCAGTCACCATCCTCGGAAGCGCCTACGCTTCTGTGGCCCTCACTCCCCTCGGCACTGAGTCAAGCTACCGAACCATTCTGCTGATGGGGGTCACCGCTGCGGTACTCGGACTCATCAGCATCGCTTGGCTTCTCCCTTCCCGCGCCTCAGCGGTCGCCGGGAACGGGCATTGAGCGAGCCGGATCTTGGCTCAGGCACCGCGGCCGTTCCCTCAAGGCCGCTCCAGGGAGAGCCAGCGGATCTCCGCTGGACCCGCTTTACGAGAAGAGGTCATCGTGGCGATGAACGCGATGGAGCATGACCTGTCCCGGCCGTGGTCGCTGCGTGATTGTCCCGCGTCAAGTAGTTGGCAGGATTTCCTTGGTTTTGAATGTCGGGGTGGTGGGGTCGGCCAGGCCCAGGTGCACCTCCTTGGGCCGGTTCCATGAGATGGCCTCGTGGGGCCGGAGCTCGTTGTACTCGATCCGGTAGTCCTCGGCCCGCTCGGCGAGCACGATCGCGTCGTCAATCTCGTCCAGGTAGAGCTGTTCGTACTTCAGCGTGCCGAAGCCGCGTTCACGGGACCCGTTCTGCCCCGGGGTCTTCACTCGGGTGCGCACGTGGTGTAGCTCGGGGTGGGCGGCGATGAAGGACTCGAAGCGGAAGGACCGGAACGGCCCGCCGTTGTCCGTCACGATGGTCACCACGGGCAACAGCTCACCGGTCTCGGGATCGACCGGGCAGGCCTCGACCAGCGGGTGACCGAACATGGCCTCGTAGTCGGCCAGGGCCAACTCGATCGCGTCGATCGCGTCGTGCTGGTTCCCGGTGGGCGAAACGTGGAAGGGGTGCTCGTACTTGGACCAGTAGTCCCGGCACCCGGCCAGCCGCCAGGTCCCTCCGGTGGTGGTCTCGAACTCGCTGAAGTCCAGCTGCCAGACTTGGTTCGGGCCGGAGGGCTCGGTGGCGAACGCGGCCTTGCGCCGCTCGGCCAGCTTCCGTCGCTCCCGTTGGTACTGCGCGGGCAGAATCAGCCCCTCGTCGCGCAGGATCCGCAGCACGGTCGCCTCGGAAACCACATGCCCGTCGTGGCGGACCATTGCCCAGATCTTCCGATGCCCCCACGCCGGATGGGCCAGCGCGTGCTTGACCACCAGTTCCCTGGCGGCCTGCCGTCCCGGTTGCGGCCACGGTCCCTTCACCGCCGTCCCGGTGCGGGCCTTGGCCTGCCAGCGGCGCCAGGTCCGCTCGGGCATGTCGAAGAGCTGGCAGAACCTCGCGGTCGACATGCCCGCTTCCACGCGGATCACCTCGAGGTCCTCGAAGGGCCCAGCCGGCCCTCCGCGGACTTCTTCCACACCCTGGCTTCCAGGTGTGCCTCGCCCAAGGCCTGGGTCAGCTCGGCGACCTCGGCCTCCAACTGTTCCTCTCGGGAGGATGGTCCGGACCTGCCGGCCACCAGGGCGGTCTTGCCGGCTTCCAGGAACTCGGCCTTCCACCGTCCGATGGACTGCTCACTGACTTTCTCCTTGCGTGCCGCTTCGGCGATGGACATCTCGCCGGCCAGCACGCTCAGCACTATCCGGGTCTTCTTCTCCGCCGGAATCGAGGGTGGTCTACCCATGTCTGACTCTCCTTCAGGACCTACATAACGGCCCTGCCACTAAGTCTGACGCGCGTCACACCTACCAGCGCAACTCCCTGACCCAGACCCAGGCTGAGCATGTCCGGAAGGTCCTCAACGACGTGTTCGACCAGCTCGAAGGATCCAGCGAGGACGAACGCAAGCTCCTGACCGTCCAGCGCGACAAGCTCGAAGCCGAACGCCTCAAACTCGTCCAAGCTCACTACGCCGACGCGATCCCACTCGACCTCCTCAAAAGCGAACAAGACCGCATCCGTGCCAGCCTCGACCAGATCACCACCCGGCTCGACAACCTCACCGACACCTACGCCGAGGCCCGAACAGGCTTGGACCAGCTCACCGAACTCCTGGTCGACCTCGACGAGCTCTATAACAAGTGCGAACCAGCTGAACGACGCATCCTCAACCGCGCCCTGTTCACCCGCATCACCATCGACGACGAAGAGGACGCCACCTACACCCCCGAGCAGACCACCGCCAGCGTCCTCACCCACACCAGCATCGATGCCCCGGCGCACGTCACCGCAGAAACAAAACTGCCCCGCCATCAGGCGGGGCAAGTTTCGATTTTCTCATCTTACGTGGAGGTAAGGGGATTCGAACCCCTGACCTTCTGCATGCCATGCAGACGCGCTACCAACTGCGCCATACCCCCGAGAGGAAATATTCTCTTTTTCCTGTCCCGCTGTCGCGAGGACCCCTCTAGATTACACACGTTCCGTGGCCGGGTGAAATCCAGTCGTCAGGAGTGTGACGCCTCCCTCAGAGCCTGCTGCCTTCGGGCGTGCGGGCCCGTTCGGTGGTGGCGGGACCGACCTTTGCGGGCACGCTCGGCGGCAGGTTGTGCGCCACGATCCGCATCCAGCCGGTGGGCGGCCCGGCGGTGGCGTACGTCAGTTCGGTGCGGTGGCAGTTGGCCAGTCCCCCGATGCCGCGGAACCCGTCGGCCTCGAGGCCGAGCATGGCGGTGATGCCGAGGGTGATCGCGGCGCCGTGGGAGACGACCACGGAGGTCTGGTGGGCGGGGGTGTCCGCCATGATGTCGCGGCAGGCGGCCACGAAGCGCTCTGCGACGGTGTCACGCTCCTCGACTCCGACCCCGTGGACCGCACATCCGCCGCGCCAGTCGCGGAACTTCTCCGGCCAGCGCTGCGAGATCTCCTCGCGGGTGAGTCCCTCCCACTGTCCGAAGCTGCGCTCCAGCAGGCGGGGGTCGTTCTCCACGTCGATGCCGAGGCGGTCGCCGATCTCCAGCGCGGTCTCGTGGGCGCGCAGCAGCGGGGACGCCCAGATCCGGTGCACGCGCGCATGCCCGGCGAGGGCTTCGCCGACGGAGCGGGCCTGGGCGTGGCCGGTGTCGTTCATCGGGATGTCGACCTGGCCCTGCAGGCGGCCCTCCACGTTGTGTTCGGTCTGCCCGTGTCGCACGAGGATGAGGGAGCCCATCAGTGGTGGGCGGGGCGACCGTCGTCGAGCTGGAGGTCGATGACGGGGGCGTCGCGCCAGAGCCGGTCGAGCGCGTAGAACTCGCGGTCTTCGGCGTGCTGAACGTGCACCACGATGTCGGTGAAGTCCATGAGGATCCAACGGGCGTCGCTCTCGCCTTCGCGGCGCTTGAGCTTGTAGCCGGCCTTGTGCATGTCCTGTTCGATCCCGTTGCACACGGCGGACACCTGGCGCTCGGAGTCGGCGGAGGCGATGACAAAGATGTCGGTGATGGCGAGCTGCTCGGAGACGTCGAGGGCGATGACGTTCTCGGCGAGTCGATCGGTGGCGGCCTGCCCGGCGACGCGGGCCATGTCGATGGATTCCTGAGGGATGCTCACAGGGAAGAGACTCCAATGCGTGGGGGTGAGAGGTCAGCGATGGTGGCGGTCAGGCTGGTGGTGGGGCCAACGGGGGCCGCACCGGACTGCAGGATCCCGGGGCCGATCAGGCCGAACAGGACCAGCAGCACAATGGCGAGCAGAACGAGTGCGATGACGCCCCAGGTGATCCAGGCTCCGACACCGGCGGTGGAACGGGTGGGCTTGTTCAGCACAGTGCCTTCGAAGCGGGGCGCGGGCCGCGGATCCGGCGCGTCCTCCGGGGGCAGCTCACCGAATTCGACGCCGTCGTGGTCGCGGTCCGCATCGGCGGCGCGGTCCCGGCTGAGCTCCGCCGTCGCGGTGCCGGCAGCAAGCGCCGTGGAGCCGAGAGCGGCGGCCACGGTGCCGATGGAGCGCTGGTCATCGGCATCGACATGAGCCGCTGCACCGCCGTCCACGTCGGTGTCCGCATCGTCCACCTCGGCGTCGGCATCAGCCGGGACGACGTCGTCCTCGTCCCCATCAGACTCGTCGTCGGCGTCCATGCCGTCAGCGACAGTGCCATCGGCGACGCTGGCGTCAGCGTCCTCACCGGCCTCGTCGGGGAGCTCGTCATCGACCACCAGCGGGTCAGAGGCCAGGGCGTCCTCGGCAGCCTCATCGGCTTCCTCGACGTCCGCGGTCTCGTCCGCATCAGCGGAGTCCTCCGCGTCGGCGGGCTCTCCCGCGCCGGCGAGGTCGACCTCGTCGGCTGTCTCCTCCTCGCCGGAGAGCTTCTCGGCGTCAGTGGGCTCTTCGGCGTCCTCGTAGTTCAGTGCGGGATCCTCCACACCGAGCTCCAGATCAGCCGGGCCGTTCTCCGCGACCGGGACATCCGAGGGGTCGAAGACGACCGGCTTGAACTCGATGGTGATCTCGCGGCCGTCCACGGTCTCGGTGACACGGTGCGGATCGAACCCGTCGGCCGCGTCCTCCTGCACATCGGGCGCCGCTTCCTCCACCCGCAGCGCGGAGGCGGGCAGGAGCCCATCGCGCTCCGGCTTCGGGGAGTCCGCGGGCGGAATCTCCATCACGGGACGGAAGGCGAACAGGGACAGTGTGATGGTCCCTCCGCGACGACGTGCGGAGCCTCCCTCGGCCGCGCGGGCTCGGCGGCCGCGGCGGCCGGTCACGCTGTTCTCAGGAGCCATTGCCACTGCTTTCTGTGTAGAGGGCGTACTTGTTGATGTACTGGACCACCCCATCGGGTACGAGGTACCAGACGGGCTCGCCGCTCGCGACACGCGTGCGGCAGTCGGTGGAGCTGATCGCCATGGCGGGAACCTCGATGAGGGTCACCTTGTCGGCCGGCAGTCCACCGAGCTCCAGATCATGTCCGGGGCGCGTCACGCCGACGAAATGCGCGAGGTCGAAGATCTCGTCGTAGTTCTTCCACGTGAGGATGTTGGTGAGGGCATCCGCTCCGGTGATGAAGAACAGGTCGTCATCGGGGAACTGCTTGCGCAGGTCGCGCAGGGTGTCGATGGTGTAGGTGCGGCCCGGCCGGTCGATGTCCACGCGGGACACGGTGAACACGGGATTCGCGGCGGTCGCGACCACGGTCATCAGGTAGCGGTGCTCCGGATCGGAGATCCGGTCGTCCTCCTTCTGCCAGGGGCGACCGGTGGGGACGAAGATGACCTCGTCGAGCCCGAACACGCTCTGCACTTCCGAAGCGGCCACAAGGTGGCCGTGGTGAATGGGGTCGAACGTTCCGCCCATCACGCCGAGTCGTCTGCGCGTGCGCTCCATCGTCAGTTCACTGCTCCTGCGGGACCGTCCTGGGGTCAGCGGCGACGGCGCTGGTGCTCGCGGTGGGTGCGCTCCAGCTCTGCGACGGTGCGGCGGCCCTCCGACGGCTGCTGGCGCAGGCCGGAGAACAGGTAGGTGATGCCCAGCAGGGACATCAGAATGATGAATGCGCCGATCCCGATGACAGCGGGGTGCACACCGCCATGGGACGCCTCGGCCTCGGAGGCTGCCAGCAGAACCTGATCCAGCATCGAATCACCTTTCACGGAGGGGTCTGAACGCTCAGAGGAGAGCTCGGTCCATTGTTTCACATCCGGAGGCAAAGCCCCACGCAGCGGGGCCGTCGTCACGCTCAGGGCTGATCGTCCGCTCCCCCGCCGTCCGAGGCCTGATCCGCCTTCTCCCATTCGGAGCGGCGCTTCTCGTTCTCCTTGTCCGCGGCGCGGCGCTTCTCCTCCGTCTCCTTCGCCTCCTTCAGGCGGTCGATCTTCACATCTGCGCTGCGCAGGGAGGACTTCAGCGCATCGCGCTGCGCCTTCACATAGTCGTGGGTGGAGGTGGAGCTGAGGGCGTGCAGCCCCAGGTCCTGCAGGCCCTGCCCGGACAGCTGCTCTGTGAACGCCGCTGCGGACTTCCGCTTCGCAGCGGCGTCCTCCAGAGCCGTCGGCACATCCACCCCCGGGCCCGGCTGCTGCACAGCGTCGATCTGCTTCTTCTGCTCCGCCGCCTGTGCTTCCAGCGAGCACGGCACCGTTGGGTCGAACAGGCCGCGCTTGTTCTTCATAGCGCTGTTCTGTCCGTCGAGGACCTTCTGGTAGAACCGCTTGTTCTCCTTCACCCCGGCCGCGGTGGCGAGGCCCTCCTTGGCGATGTCCTGATTGATGGAGACGTCATCGACCTGGACCAGCGCCTGCAGGTGACCGGCGGAGTTCTTGCGCTCGTGATCGAACACGAGATCCACCTCGGTGCCGCTCGGCAGACGCTTCGCCAGGTATTGGGCGGATTCGTTCGCCAGGCACTGCTGGGGCTGGTCACCGGTCGCGATATCGGGCGCGTTCACATTGATCAGATCCACTGCTGTGCCCTTGCCGTCGATATCGACGATGACCGTGTCCCCGTCCTGCACCCCCACCACCGTGGCCCTCTGGGTGTCGGATCGGACATAGGAGTTGTAGACCCACAGCCCGCCGAGCACCAGCATCGCTGTGCCCGCCATGAGCAGGACGGCGTACAGCAGCGATGTCAGCCGTGTGCGTGCAGACTGTTCCACAGTGGGATCCTTTCGCCGGGAGCTCAGGCAGGGGCCTCGGAGGACTGGGGATCAGTCTAGAGACCCGCGGGCCGCGCCGCGCTGGTCAGCGGCACTTCCGGAAGGTCTTGCCGCCCGGCATCCCGTAGCGCTTGCCGGTGTAACCGCCGTCGGCACCGTAGGGGATCTCAGGCCCGTAGGGCACGCACGAGGACTTCCCGGACTTCGTCGGCTTGTTCTGCTTCGGCTTCGGCTTCTCCTGCTTCGGTGAACGTCTCGGCTTCTCGGTCGACGGCGCCTCTCGCTTCGGCTGCTGCTGCGCAGGGGCCGACGGCTTCGACTCCTTCGGTCGGGTCGGCTCCTCCTTCGCCGGTCGAGGCGTCTGAACCGCGGGCCTCTTCGGAGCGCTCTGCGCGGCGGACTTCTCATCGACAGTTCGCGCCTCAGAAGAGCGAGCCTGCTCAGCGCGGCGCACCTGCTCACGTTTGTCGAAATCCGCCCTCACGGCGCGAAGACGGCCGGTGGCCTTCTGGTGCTCGTCGCTGATCAGTGCGTGCTGTGCGTCGCGGTAGCCGCTCAGCGAGTCAGCGGCGTAGATGCCGAGACCGAGGGCGACCAGGTTGCCGCCGGGCGCCACGGCGCTGACCAGCGTCTCGGCGGAGCTGAGGATGTCGTCGGCTCCGGCCGGAGCGGCGGCGGGCGAAGCAGCAGTCGGTGCAGCGGGCGGGATCTGAGAGAGCGACGCCTGCGCCGCCTGCACCTGAACCGGCAGCGAGCACTCGACCATGGGATCGAACAGACCGCGCTTGCCCTCCTCCGCTTCCTTCTGGCCGGCACGGACCGTGCTGAAGAACTGGGTGTTCGGCTCATAGCTGACCGCGACGCCAAGACCCTGTTCGGCGATCTCGCGATTGATGAGGGAGCCGCCCACGGACACGGCCGCGAGGGTGCGCCCGTAGCGGTCGGTGCGCTCTTCGTCGTACTCGAGCTCGACCTCGGTTCCGGCGGGCAGACGCTGCGCCAGCCATTCAGCAGCCTCCGGGCCCATGCATTGGACCGGCTTGTTCGGATCCTTGGTCTCCGGAGTGTCGACGTTGAGGAGGCGGACAGTCGTCTCCTCCCCCGCAATGGACATGATCACGGTGTCCCCGTCGATCACACTGATGACAGTGCCGGTGCGGTCTGAGCCGCCGCGGGTGAGTTCGAGCGCGCCGGCGACCCCCATGCCGAACAGCAGTGCCCCGAGGAGAGTCAGCACGAGCACTGTGCGCCGCCGGCGTGGGCGGGGCGATGCTGAGGCAGCTGGCCTGCCGGCACATGCTCCTGCGGCAGCGGGCTCCGGCAGCTCCCAGCTCTGCCCGTCGTGTGTTCGGTCCTGCACCATCGCGGTCCCCCATCTGATCCTGAGCCGCCTCTGCTCGCGGCATCCTCACCGAAGAGTAAGTCAGCGCCCAGCCTGCATCCAGAGAAAGATCAGGAGGTGTCCAACGTCACGCCGATGCGCCGCCCCGTACGATGGAATCCGACCCGCCCCTTCTGCCGGCCTGGAGGCCCACCGTGACCACCCGCTCCCCCGTCGTCACCGTCGTCGGTTCGATCAACGCCGATCTGTCCGCTGTGGTGCAGCGCCACCCCTCCCCCGGTGAGACCCTCCACGGGACCGGCGGCGAGATCACGCCGGGCGGCAAGGGTGCGAACCAGGCAGTCGCCGCGGCGAAGCTCGGCGGCACCGTGCGGATGGTGGGAGCCGTCGGCACCGACGCAAACAGCGAACCTGCCCTGTTGGAGCTGCGCGCCGCCGGGGTCGACCTGACGGCGGTGGATGAGGTGCCCGGCCCAACAGGGCTGGCGATCATCACGGTGGACGCCGCCGGAGAGAACACGATCATCGTGGTTCCCGGGGCGAACGGCGCGATGGACGCGGCCCGGGTCACCGCCGCCCGCGCCGCTGTCGAGGGCGCCGCCGTGGTGATCAGCCAGGGCGAGATCCCACGCGATGGCATTGAGGCGATCCCCGGCCTCGTACCGACGGATGCGCGCTTCCTGCTCAACCCGGCACCGGTGCTGAACCTGGAGCGCTCCGTGGTCCTCGCCGCGGATCCGCTGGTGGTCAACGAACATGAGGCGCAGCTCGTGGCGGACCAGTTCGGCATCGCCTCATCCGGCGCCACCGCCGCGTGCACCGCGCTGCTCACCGCGGGCGTCCGGTCGATCGTGCTGACGCTCGGGGCGGACGGCGCCGTCGTGATGGAGCACGGCAGCGACAGCGTCAGCATCCCCGCCGTCACGGTCACCGCGGTCGACACCACCGGCGCAGGCGACGCGTTCATCGGCGCACTCGCGCTGAAGCTGGCCGACGGGGATCCACTCGTGGACGCTGCTCGCTTCGCGGCTCGGGTCGGCGCCTACGCGGTCACAGGACGCGGAGCGCAGACGTCGTACCCGTCGGCCGGTGACGATCTGCCCGCCTGATCAGTCGTCCTTCGACGGGTCCGCCCATTTGCCGGAGCGTCGCTCCTCGTCCATCGCTGCAATGCGCCCCAGGCGCTCCTGAGTCCGCACCCGCTTCACCTCGCGCTTCTCGGCACGGGTAGGACGGCTGGACTCCTCGAAGCGCAGGTCGGTTCCGCGGGCACCGAGGTGCTCGGCTCCGCCCAGCATCGTCGGCTCCCAGTCGAACACGATCGCGTCCTCGCCGGGGCCGATGACGACCGTGTCGCCGGCCTTCGCCCCCACCTTGAACAGTTCGTCCTCGACACCGAGGTTGTTGAGGCGATCGGCGAGGAAGCCGACGGCTTCGTCGTTGGAGAACTGGGTCTGGCGCACCCACCGCTCGGGCTTGTCGCCCACGATCCGGAAGGCGTAGTGCCCAGCGTACTGCTCCTTCTCGATCGTGAAGTCCTTCTCCTTGCGTCCTCGCATCCGCGGCTTCAGCGTGACGACCTCACGCTCCTCGTCCTCGGGTTCCGGGACGGCCGCACGGGCCTTCTCCACCATAGAACCGAGCGCCAGTGCCAGTTCCCTCAGGCCCTTGTGGGACACGGCGGACACCTGGAAGATCGGCATCCCCGTCTTCTCCAGCTCGCCCATCACCATCTCGGACATGTCCACGCCGTCCGGCAGGTCCGTCTTGTTGAGGACGATGACACCGGGGCGCTCCATCAGCGGCGGCATCCCCTCAACAGCGCTCTCCTTGTCCAGGGAGGCGGCGTACTGCCGCAGTTCGTTCTCGATGGTTCGGAAGTCATCAACAGGATTGCGGTCCGACTCCATCGACGCCGCATCCAGCACATGCACCAGCACGTGGCAGCGCTCGATGTGCCGCAGGAACGCCAGGCCCAGGCCCTTGCCCTCGGACGCGCCGGGGATCAGGCCCGGGACATCCGCCATCGTGAAGCGGAACTGCTGCTCCTGCACCACACCGAGATTCGGCTGCAGCGTGGTGAACGGGTAGTCCGCGATCTTCGGACGGGCGGAGCTCATCGCAGCGATCAGCGAGGACTTCCCGGCCGACGGGTACCCGACGAGGGCGACGTCCGCGATGGACTTCAGCTCGAGCACAAGCGTGCGCTCCTCACCGGGCTCGCCCAGCAGTGCGAACCCGGGGGCCTTGCGCTTCGCCGACGCGAGCGAGGTGTTGCCGAGACCGCCCTTGCCGCCGCGGGCCGCGACGAAGCGGGTGCCCACGCCGACGAGGTCGGCGATGAGCTCGCCGTCGCGGGTCTTCAGCACGGTGCCGTCGGGGATGCGCAGCACCAGGTCCTCACCGTTCCTGCCCTCGCGGTTGTCGCCCTTGCCGAAGCCGCCCGATTCAGCGCGGCGATGCGGCAGGTGGTGGAAGTCCATGAGGGTGGTGATGTTGCGGTCCACTTCGAGGATCACGTCACCGCCGTTGCCGCCGTCGGCACCGTCCGGGCCGCCCAGGGGCTTGAACTTCTCGCGGCGGATGGAGGCGGCACCGTCACCGCCGTCACCGCCGGTGACGTGGATGACTGCTCGGTCGATGAAGGTCGCCATGGATCTCCCCTAAGTGCCTGGTTGCGTGTGCGTTCAGTGTAGGCGGGCGCTCAGAGGACGCCCGCACAGAAGAAGCGAGGAGCGGGATTGAAACCCGCTCCTCGCTTCGGATGCTTTTCGGTCGCGTGTGCCGATCAGGCAGAGGCGACGACGCTGACGACCTTGCGGTCGCGCTGACGGCCGAACTCGACGGTGCCCGCGGTGAGCGCGAACAGCGTGTCGTCCTTGCCCTTGCCCACACCGCTGCCGGGGTGGAACTTGGTGCCGCGCTGGCGGACGAGGATCTCGCCTGCGAGCACGTCCTGGCCGCCGAAGCGCTTCACGCCGAGGCGCTGTGCGTTCGAGTCGCGGCCGTTCTTGGATGAGCTGACGCCCTTCTTCGATGCCATGAGTCAGTTACCTTCTCTCGATTATCGGATCGCCGATCAGGCGATCTTCGTGACCTTGAGCCGGGTCAGTTCCTGACGGTGGCCCTGGCGCTTCTTGTAGCCGGTCTTGTTCTTGTAACGGAGGATGCGGATCTTCGGACCGCGGAGGTCCTCAACGATCTCGGCAGTGACCTTCACGTTGGCGAGGTCGTCCTTGGAGGAGGTGACCTTGTCGCCGTCAACGAGGAGGACCGGAGCGAATTCAACGCTGTCGCCCGCCTCGCCTGCAACGCGGTTGATCACGATGGTGTCACCGACCGACACCTTCTCCTGACGACCGCCTGCGCGGACGATTGCGTACACCACGTCTCTACTCTTTCCTACTTGCTGACACAAAGCTGTTGTGGCCTGGCATCTCAGACCGCAAGCCCCCGCCCAGAGGGCTCAGGACGAGCCGGAACTCGGGCGGAGATCGGGAGATGCGCACACCTGGTGCTGGAAAAGCACCGGCGTACAGAATACGAGAGCGCACACAGGCCGGTCAACAGAACACGCACCCCCATGGGGCTCAGAGCACATCCGAGCCCGGTGGCTTTGGTCACGTCGGCCGGCCGGCGACGTCAGTCCTCCTCGGCCGTGAGGTCCAGTGCACTCTGCGGGTCATCCTGAGCCGACGGGGCCTGCTCCGGCTCACCCTCCTGGTCGAGGCTGATGACCTGGCCGTCCACCGTCACCTCCGGGTGATGGTGATCGTCCTTCGCGGTCGCGGCCGCGATCGAGGCGATCGTGGCGCGGGCGAGGTCGCGCGACTTCTGGTCCTGCTCCAGGACCTGGACGTCGCTGCTGTTCTTCTGGTCCACGATCTCCTGCACGGCGTCACGAGCGCGCTCAGCTGCGGCTTCGCGCTTGGCGTCCGCATCGGCAAGGGCCTGCTCAGCGTCGGCCTCCGTCGGCGCGCTCTGCTTGGAGCCGCGACCACCGTTGCCGTTCGCACTGCCGCCGGAGTCACGACCACCGCGCTTGCCGCGCCCGCGGCGCCCACGACGGTTGGAGTCGTCCTCGAACGCGGGAGCCTCCTGGTGCTGGTGACCGTCGAGGTCGATGATCACGCCGCGGCCGTTGCAGCTGTCACAGGTCGAGGAGAAGGTCTCCACGAGGCCGGCGCCCACCCGCTTACGGGTCATCTGCACGAGGCCGAGGGAGGTCACCTCCGCCACCTGGTGCTTGGTGCGGTCACGGGAGAGGCATTCGATGAGGCGGCGCATGACGAGGTCGCGGTTGGATTCGAGCACCATGTCGATGAAGTCGATGACGATGATGCCGCCGGTGTCGCGCAGACGCAGCTGACGGACGATCTCCTCCGCCGCCTCCAGGTTGTTCTTGGTGACGGTCTCCTCCAGCGAGCCGCCGGCACCGCCGGTGAACTTGCCGGTGTTGACGTCCACCACGGTCATGGCCTCGGTGCGGTCGATGACGAGCGAACCACCGGAGGGCAGGTAGACCTTGCGGTCCATCGCCTTCATCAGCTGCTCGTCCACGCGGTGCTTGGCGAACGAGTCGCGGTCACCGACGTGCTTGGTGACGCGGTCCAGCAGGTCCGGCGCCACGTTGGAGAGGTACTCGTGCACCTCCTGGTACACGCTCTCACCCTCGACGATCAGCGAGGTGAAGTCTTCGTTGAAGATGTCGCGGACCACGCGGATCGCCAGGTCCGGTTCGGTGGACAGCGCAGCCGGGGCGTTCTTCGACTTGCGGGTCTTCTCGATCTTCTCCCACTGCTTCTGCAGACGCTCGACGTCCCGCGTCAGCTCCTCATCCGTTGCGCCCTCAGCGGCAGTGCGGACGATCACGCCCGCGTCCTTCGGCACGATGGTCTTCAGCAGCTTCTTCAGGCGGGCGCGCTCGTTCTCCGGCAGCTTGCGGGAGATGCCGGTCATGGAACCGCCCGGCACGAACACCAGGTAGCGGCCCGGCAGGGAGATCTGCGAGGTCAGGCGGGCGCCCTTGTGGCCGATCGGGTCCTTGGTGACCTGCACCAGCACAGGGTCGCCCGGCTTGAGGGCCAGTTCGATGCGGCGCGGCTGACCGTCGAGTCCAGCGGCGTCCCAGTTGACCTCACCGGCGTACAGCACGGCGTTGCGGCCCTTGCCGATGTCGATGAAGGCGGCCTCCATCGACGGCAGCACGTTCTGCACCTTGCCGATGTACACGTTGCCGACCATCGAGGTCTGCGACTTCTGCGCCACGTAGTGCTCCACGAGGATGTTGTCCTCGAGCACGGCGATCTGGGTGCGGCCCGGGCGCTCGCGCACGATCATGGAGCGCTTGACGGACTCGCGGCGGGCCAGGAACTCCGCCTCGGTGATGGAGTGGCGGCGACGGCCGGACTCACGGCCCTCGCGGCGGCGCTGGCGCTTCGCCTCCAGGCGGGTCGAGCCCTTGACGGCTCGAACCTCGTCGCGGGCTTCGCGCACGCGCACCACCGTGTTCGGCGGATCGTCCGACTCCGGCTCACCGCTGGAACCCGAGGAGCGGCGACGGCGACGACGGCGACGGCTGCTCGAGGGCTGCTCCTCCTCCGAGGAGTCGTCATCGTCGCTGTCGTCGTCATCCGAGGACTGGTCGTCTCCGGAGCTGCGCTGATCATCGTCACCGCGGCCCCGGCCGCGCCGACCACGGCCCCCGCGGCGGCGACGGCGGCGGGACGAGGAGCGCGAGCCCTCCGAATCGTCGTCATCGGAGTCGTCGGAGTCACCGTCGTTGACGTCGTCATCGTCCTCATCGGCCTCGTCACGGCTGCGCTGCGCCTGCTCGGCGCGGCGACGACGCGACTCTTCGCGACGACGCTCCGCCTCTGCGCGGGCGGCCTCGAGGTCGGGGGCGTCGAAGCTCAGAGCGGAGCTGATCTCCACGCCGTTCGCATCGAACTGCGGCTCATCGTCCTGGTCCTCGTCGCTCGGCGTCGGTGCCTGGAAGAGGAGGTTCGCGAAGTCGGCGGTGTCGGCGGCGGCGCGGCGCTGACGCTTCGGCTCCGGAGCGGACTCGCGCAGGGCCTGCAGGTCATCGGCCACACCCTGATTGCGCTCGCCCTGATCGCGGTCGTTCTGGTCGCGCGGGGCGTCTGCGGCCTCAGCGGGCGCGTCCTCGGTGCGGTCGTCGCTGGAGGATCGGTGCGAGCGGCGACGCGAGCTGCGCTCAGAGCCATCAGCGCTCTCCGAGCGGCGGCTGCGGCGGCGAGGGCTCGGCTCCTCCTGCTGGTCGCTCTGGCTGCTGGGGTCGTTCTGATCGGAATCGGCCGACGGGGTCGAATCATCAGCCTCGCTGCTGCGGCGGGAACGGCGACGGCTGCGCGCGGTGCGGCGGTCCTCCTCGGCGCGCTCCGCACGCTCTGCGCGGCGAGAACCGGCGCGCTTCGGCTCAGCGGCGAGCACCTCAGCGGCGTCCTTCGGAGCTTCCTTCGGCGCATCCGTCGATGCACCCTTCGTATCCTTCGCCGACGTGCGGGCGCTGGTGCTGCTCTTCTCCGCCTTCGCCGGGGAGGCGGCGCGGGTGCGCGTGGCGGGGCCGTCGGCCGGGGCGGCCGAGTCCGCTGGCGCGGAGGCGGCAGCGGCGCGGCGGCGCTGGCGGAAGTTCACGGGTGCCGCATCGGACACGACGCTGGAGGCGGCGGGAGCGGCGGCAGTGGTGCGGGGGCTCGAGTCCTGGTCAGGGGCGGGGCTGCTCACCTGAGGCGCGCCGGCTGCGCTGCCGGCTGCTCGGCGACGGCGTCGGGGCGGAACGCTCGAGACGCTGGTCGACGAGGGTTCATCAGTGTGCGGGTGTGCATCAGCCATGGGGCTGCTCCTTTTCGGCGGAACCACCGCACCGTGGCCCGTTCAGGTCATCGTCCCCTGGGGGACGGAAGTCAATCATTCCCTCGCGCTGCTCCGCGGAAGCGGAGCGCTGCGGTGCTGACCTGCAAGCTTCACGGCCTGGTTCGGCGGAGCGCTCAGCCAACGGAGGGTGCCGGATGCTCGGTGCGGAGCACGTCGGCGTTCGCGCCCCAGTATCGCACACTGCTCCTGCGGGGAGCGGAGCGAACCGCCGCTCGACCCCATCGCATCGCACTGCGGGACGGACCAGGACCTTAGCCCTATCGGTCCCAAGCCGGGAGCACTACCCTGAGACCGTCCCCTCACCCATTCCTTCAGATTGCAAAGGACGCAGCATGGAGGCTCTTGATTTCGCACGGTGGCAGTTCGGCATCACAACCGTCTACCACTTCATCTTCGTCCCCCTCACCATCGGCCTCTCCCTCCTCGTCGCGATCATGCAGACCGTCGCCTACACGTCGAAGGATCCGGTCAAGGCTGACTCGTGGACCCGACTCACCAAATTCTTCGGCTCCATGCTGATCGTCAACTTCGGCATCGGCATCGCCACCGGCATCGTGCAGGAGTTCCAGTTCGGCATGAACTGGTCGGAGTACTCCCGCTTCGTCGGCGACATCTTCGGCGCGCCACTGGCCCTGGAGGGCCTGATCGCCTTCTTCATGGAGTCGACCTTCCTGGGCCTGTGGATCTTCGGTTGGAACCGCATGTCGAAGAAGGTCCACCTGCTGACGATCTGGCTGGTCGCCCTCGGCACCACCGCGTCCGCGTACTTCATCATCGCGGCGAACTCCTTCATGCAGCACCCCGTCGGCGCTCAGTTCAACCCGACCACCGGCCGCGCTGAGCTCGACCCGGAGGCCGGCGGCATCTTCGCCGTCCTCGCCAACCCGACCACCCTTGCCGCATTCCCGCATGTGATCGCGGGCGCCTGGCTGGTCGCCGCCGCATTCGTCACCGGCATCGCCGCCTTCCACATGGTGCGCCACCACAACCGCGCCCAGGAGCTCGAGGCCGACACCGCTGCCGCCCAGGAGCACACCCACCTCGCCCGCGAGGTGTTCCGCCCCGCGGTCCGCTTCGGCACCCTCGCCATGGTCATCTCCGCACTGCTGATCTTCGTGTCCGGCGATGTTCAGGCCAAGCTCATGTTCCAGCAGCAGCCGATGAAGATGGCGTCCGCTGAGGCGATCTGCGAGGACCAGGAGGGCGTGCCGTTCTCCATCCTGACCGTCGGCGGCCCGGAGGCGTTCAAGCAGAACTGCTCCGACGTCACGCACCTCATCGAGATCCCGTACGTCACCTCCATCCTGGCGACCAACAACCCCAACGCTGAGCTGCGGGGCGTGGAGAGCCTGCAGAAGGAGTACAAGGAGAAGTTCGGTGACACGGTCGTCAACGCCGCCGGCGAGACCGTCGAGGCCAACTACCGTCCGAACCTGTTCGTCACCTACTGGTCCTTCCGCCTCATGATGGGCTTCGCCGTCTTCTCCGGCATCCTCGCCGTCTGGGCATGGTGGGTCACCCGCGGCAAGGGCGAGATGCGCCGCACCACCGGCTCGAAGTGGTTCGCCCGCTTCGCAGTGCTCGCCATCCCGATGCCGTTCCTGGCGAACTCCGCCGGCTGGGTGTTCACCGAAATGGGCCGCCAGCCCTGGGTGGTGCACCCCTCCCCCACCGGTGACCCGATGGTGCGCATGATGACCATGCAGGGCGTCTCCGGACACCCCGACTGGATCGTCATCCTCACTCTCGTCGGCTTCACCCTCATCTACGGCGCCCTTGCGGTGGTCTGGTACTACCTGATGCACAAGGCCGCGGTGAAGGGCGTCTCCGCCCCGCAGCGCGTCACCGCCGACGACGGCGCCAAGCAGCTCGACACCCCGACCATCAGCTTCGGCTACTGAGGCACAAGGAGACTCATCATGGATGCAACATTCCTCCAGATCCTCTGGTTCGCGCTGATCGCGGTGTTGTTCCTGGGCTACTTCGTCCTCGAAGGCTTCGACTTCGGGGTCGGCATGAACGTGTTCCCGCTCGGCAAGGGCGATGAGCGCCGCAAGAAGCAGATCCTGCGCACCATCGGCCCCGTGTGGGACGGCAACGAGGTGTGGCTGCTGGTGGGCGGCGGCGCCATGTTCGCCGCCTTCCCGGAGTGGTACGCCACTCTGTTCTCCGGCGCCTACCTCGCCCTGTTCGTCATCCTGCTCGCGCTCATCGTGCGCGTGTGCGCCTTCAAGTACCGCGACAAGGTGGACAGCCCCACCTGGAAGAAGGCGTGGGACTGGATGCACTTCATCGGCGGCTTCGGCCCCGCCCTCCTGTGGGGCGTCGCCTTCGCCAACATCGTGCGCGGCTTTGAGATGGAGGCGAATGCCGGAGGCAACTCCGTCATCACCACCACCCTGCTGGGCCTGCTGAACCCGTTCGGCATCCTCGGCGGCCTCACCTTCGTGCTGCTGTTCTGGCTGCACGGCACCCTGTACCTGGCCCTGCGCACCACGGGCGACCTCCGCGAGGACGCCAACCGGCTCGCCGGCCGCATCGCGATCCCCACGATCGTGGTCGCCGCCGTGTTCGTGGTGTGGGCCCAGATCGCCTACTCCCACACCTGGTGGACCTGGATCCCGCTGGTGATCGCGGCGCTCGCCCTGATCGCCGTGGTGCCGCTCAACCGTGCTCGTCGTGAGGGCGCCGCGTTCGGCGCCACCTCCCTGGCGATCGCGATGGCGACCATCCAGCTGTTCGGCGGCCTGTTCCCGTACGTGCTGCCCGCGGTCAACGACGACGCCCTGTCGCTGACGGTGACCAACGCGTCCAGCACGGAGTACACCCTGACGGTCATGACCATTGCTACGGTGGTGCTCCTGCCGATCGTCCTCGCCTACCAGGCCTGGAGCTACTGGGTCTTCCGTCACCGCGTGACCGGTGAGGACACCCCGGCTCCCGGTTCCGGCATCGTCGGCCGTGTGCGCGATGAGTACCGCGCCGCGTTCGACACGGATGATCACCGCACCGAGACCGCCCGCTGACTTCGGTCAGCTGAGAGGGAATTAGAGCACGTGGCTCGTCGACAGCCTCCCCTGGACCCCCGCCTCATCTCTGAGGTCCGCAGTGCCCGCCAGCACCTGGCGCTCACTGTCGCAGCGGGTCTGGTGGAGGCTGTCGCCATGATCACGGTCGCCTGGTGCGTGGGCCGCCTCGGCGCCGCGGTCCTCCAGCACAACCAGTGGCCGCTGGAGCACCCCGGGGTGCTCGGCGTGCTCACCCTCGCCCTGGCGGTGCGCGCCCTCACCCAGTGGGTGCGGGAGCTCACCGGCCACCGCGCCGCTACGCGCACCATCGCGCAGCTGCGGCAGCGCTTTATGCGCCACCTCGCGCTCGCCGGCCCCCGGGGCCGCGTGGACGCGAACGGAAGGCCGACGGAGGCCGCGTCGTCCGCGGCGCTCGCCACCACCGGCTTGGAGGCGCTGCGCCCCTACATGACCGGGTACGTGCCGCAGCTGGCGCTCGCCGCCACCGTCACCCCGCTTGCGCTCCTCGCCATCGCCTGGTGGGACCTGACCAGCGCGATCGTGGCGCTGGTGGCGATCCCCCTGATCCCGGTCTTCATGATCCTCATCGGTCGCATGACCGAGAACGCCTCCCAGCGGTCCCTCGGCACGATGCGCACTCTCTGGTCCCAGACCCTCGACCTCGTGGAGGGCCTGCCGACGCTGCGCGCCCTCGGCCGGGAGCGCGGCAGCGAGCAGATCGTCGAAGGCCTGGGCCGCGAGCACAAGTCCTCGGCGATGCGCACCCTCGCGTTCGCGTTCCTGTCCTCGTTCGTGCTGGAGCTCATCGCCACCCTCGGCGTCGCCCTGATCGCCGTCTCGATCGGCCTGCGCCTGGTGTACGCCGAGATGGAGCTGTTCCCCGCGATCGCCGTGCTGGTCCTCGCCGCCGAGGTGTACCTCCCGCTGCGGCTCGTGGGGCAGCAGTTCCACGCCTCCGCCGACGGCGTCGCCGCCCTCGACGCCGCCTTCGCCGTGCTCACCGCTCCTCTGCGTCCCGAGGGCTCTACGGCAGCCCCTGATCTGCGCACCACCACGATCCGGATCGAGGACCTGTCCGTCACCGGCCGCGACTCGACCGCCCCCGCGGGACTGAACGTAGTCATCGAACCCGGCGGGGTGCACGCCCTCACCGGCCCGTCGGGCTGCGGAAAGTCCACCGCCGTCAGCGCCCTGCTGGGCCTGCTGACGCCCACCGATGGCCGCATCGTCCTCGAACCGGCCGGATCCGCCCCCATCGACCTGGCCGACGTGGACCTCCCCGCTCTGCATGAGCAGGTGACATGGCTGCCGCAGCGCCCGGTCATCGGCCCCGGCACCATCCGGGAGATCCTCACCGGCAGCGCCGCAGCCGACGGCACCGCCCCCGACGATGAGCAGCTGCGCGCCGCCATGGACGCCACCGGCCTCGGCGACGTCATCGACGACCGCGGTTGGGACGCCGTGATCGGCCGCGGCGGCACCGGCCTCAGCGTCGGCCAGCGGCAGCGGGTCGCGCTCACTGCGGCCCTGCTGCAGCACCGGCCTCTGGTGATCCTGGACGAGCCCACCGCCCACCTCGACGGCGAGAGCGAGGACCGCGTCATCGCCGTCATCGACCGTCTGCGCGACGCCGGCTCCACGGTCCTCATCATCACGCACCGCACCAGCCTCCTCGAGGTCGCGGACCGCGTCACTCCCGTCCGGTCGGCCGTCCCCGCGGCTGCGGACGAGACCGCGGAGGTGCCGGGATGAGCCAGCACCGAAGCGTCCCCGACCTCGAGCACGCTGAAGCACCCGCCAGCGCCGACCGCCGCCTACTCGACCAGCACGACCAGGAGCCGGACCGCCCCCTCTCCCCCATCATCCTGATGCGGGCGCTGATGGAGATTCCGCCGCGGTCGATCATTGCGGCTGTCGCCGCCGGCGTGGCGACCCTGGCGGCTGCGTTCGCCCTCGCCGCCGTGTCCGGCTGGCTGATCACCACTGCGTGGACGATGCCGCCGGTGCTGGACCTGTCCATCGCCGTGGTGTCGGTGCGGGCGCTCGGCATCTCCCGCGGCGTGTTCCGGTACGTGGAGCGCATGCTCACGCACGACGCCGCCCTCACCGGTGTGATGAACCTGCGCACGAACCTGTTCACCAACCTGTCGCGCCGCACCGACGACCATCTGCAGCGCCTCAAGCGCGGCGACCTCCTCGCCCGCATCGGCGACGACGCGGAGGACATGGCCGATGACGTCATCCGCCACGTCATCCCAGCGATCGTCGCGGCCGTCATGGCCGTGCTGGTTGTGCTCACGTTCTTCCCCTTCGCGCCGATCGCTGCCCTGTTCATGCTGGCGTCCCTGCTGATCGCGTCCCTGTGGGCGCCGTACGCCGCCTACCGGGCCGCTCAGCACACCGAACGCGCCCTCGTGCAGCGGCGCATGCGCCTGGCGGCGATCACCCTCGACATCGCCGAGAACGGCGACGCCATGCGGGTCGCCGGCACCCTCGAGACCGCCCTGGCCGATCTCAGAGACGCCCAGGCGGACCTCGATCGGGGCCTGGACGAAGCGGCGCGCCCGTCGGCCTTCGCACAGGCCGGCGTCATGCTCGCCATGATCCCCGCACTGGTGGGCTCCATCCTCGCGGCGGGCGCCGTGCACCTGCTGCCGGCCGACGGGTTCGCCGGCGGCATCGTCCCCACCACCGCCGGCATCGTCGGCCTGCTCCTGCTGCTGCCGCTGTCCAGCTTCGAAGCGGCCACCGTCCTGCCCGCTGCGGCCCGCCAGAAGGCCCGATCGGAAGCCGCCGCGGAGCGCCTCAGCGACATCGCCGGCACCGGTGAGATGCCCGACATCGACGACGACGCCCACCGCGCCGCCGCCCTCCCCGCCGCAGACAAGGGCCACCGGGCGCTCACCCTCGCCGCCACGAACCTCACGGTCGGCTGGGTGCCCGGCACGCCCGTGCTGCGGGACTTCACCCGCACGTTCGCCCCCGGCTCCCGCACGGTCGTCCTCGGCGCATCGGGCCGCGGCAAGACGACGCTGCTGCTGACCCTGGCCGGACTGCTGGCACCGCTGCGAGGACGGGTCTCCGTCGGCTCCCATTCGAGCGGGCAGTGGGTGTCCCTCGCAGGCCTTGACGAGCAGCAGCTGCGCGGGCACATCACCTCCTACGCGGAGGACGCACACCTCTTCGCCACCTCCCTGCGGGAGAACATCCGGGTGGCCCAACGCGATCTCGATGACGAGCAGATCCGCGGCGCTCTCACCGACGCGGGCCTCGGCGGCTGGGTTGCGGGCCTGCCGGGCGGGTTGGACACCATGCTCGGGTCCGGCGGCACCGACGTCTCCGGCGGTGAGCGCCGCCGCATCCTGCTGGCGCGCGCCATCGCCCGCCGCTCACCCATCACCATCCTGGACGAGCCCACCGAGCACCTCGACGAGGACACGGCGCACGCGCTGATGCAGCGCATCCTCGGCACCGGCGAGGACGCCCTCTTCGAGCACTGCACCGTCATCGTGGTGACCCACGACCGCCGCTTCACCGAACTCGGCGCCGACATCATCGACCTGGAGGACCCCGCATGGCACGCGTGACCCGCATCGACGAACTGACGCTCGCCGTGCTCAACGGCCACGACGACGATGAGCTGCTCGACTACCTGATGGACGCATCGTTCTCGGACCTCCACGCCGACACCCTGATGCTGCTGCTGCCAGCGGGGCCGCGCGCCTGGTCCTGCGAAGTGGTGCGCGGCCGCTACCGCGACGAACTCATGGGCCGCGACGTCCGCTACGAACCGGAAGCGCCGGGCCGCTCCAGCCGCATGGCGCGCACCCTCGACTCGCAGAACGCCCCCGGGTTCGACCTCCTCACCTGGGAGGCGATCTCCCGCACCCTCACCGGGCACTACCTCGACCCCTACGAGCAGGACGACCTGCCGATCCCCGGCACGCTCTGGGCCGACGGGGACCGACGGCCCCACCCCGAAGCCCCCACCCCGCAGGTGCTGACGCGCGTGGTGGAAGCCGGGCGCGACGCCGTCGGCCTCCTCATCGCGGTGCGGTTCCCCGCCGGCTCCGAGCAGACCGCCGACGCGTCCTTCGACCGGGAGTCCACGATCCTGGCGGACGCCCTCGCCTCGGTGATGTCGTTCGCCCTCAACAACGCGAGCGCCCGCTCCGTCATCGAGGACGATGTCGCCACCGAACGGGACCGCATCGCTCGGGACCTGCACGACCTCGCGATCCAAGAGCTGTTCGCGGCGGGCATGCAGCTGGAGTCCGCAGCGAAGTCCGCGGAACGGTTCCAGGAGTTCCGGGAGAACGGGCCGGTCGCGGAATCGCTGCGGCAGTCGATGGCGTCACTGGAGAACTCGATCGCGCAGATCCGCCACATCGTGCAGTCGCTGCGCAACGAATCCGATGAGCTGACCCTCACGCAGCTGATCCGCCATGAGTGCGCGATGGCGATCGCGGGTCTCGGGTTCGCGCCGTCGCTGCAGTTCCACTCCTCGATGGACGACCTCGATGCCACGAACCCGGAGCTGACCGCTGACGTGGTGGCGGTGGTGCGCGAATGCCTCGCGAACGCCGCCCGGCACGCCCACGCCTCAGCGGTCGCGGTGACGGTGACGGTTCTGCGCGAGGGCGTGGACCGGGTGGTTCAGGTCAACGTGTCGGACAACGGCCGCGGCATCGACCCGTCGGTCACGCGGCGTTCGGGCCTGGCGAACATGCGCTCGAGGGCGCGGCGGCACGCCGGGTGGGTCGATGTGTACCCGTTGGAGCCGGGCACCATGGTGTCCTGGCGGGCGACCGAGTTCGCGAGCTGAGCAGGTCCGCTCAGCTGTCCTTCCAGTCGGCGCGGCGGTTCGCGACGACCCACGCCGCCACCTGGGTGCGGCGCTGCATCCCCATCTTCTGGAGGATGCCGGTGATGCGGTTCTTCACGGTCTTCTCCGCGATGCCGAGATGCTCGGCGATCTCCCGGTTCGGCAGACCGTCGCCGATGAACTGGACGATGCGGGACTCCACGGGGGTGAGGTCGAACTCGTCACCGTCGTCCTTGCCGGCCGGCCACATGGTGCCGCCGGCGGCGACTTCGACGATCGCACCGGTGATCTCCGCCGACCGCGCCGACTTCATCAGCAGGCCCCTGGCACCCGCCTGGCGGGACTCGCGGATCGCGGCGGTGTCGTTGAAGGAGGTCAGCACCAGCATCGGCTGGTCCTCGCGCAGAGATCGGGCGATGTTCATGACGTCAATGCCGGTGCCGTCGGGCAGCTGGAGGTCGACCACGAGGAGGTCGGGGCGCACGGCCGGCAGGCGGCGCTGCGCTTCGGCGACGCTGCCGGCCTCAGCGACAACGGTGAGTCGCTCGTCGGCATCGATCGCCGCAACGATGCCGCGGCGCACAACCTCGTGGTCGTCCACGATCATCACTCGGGTCTGCTGGTCCATGGGCGAAGGATCCTCCATCACTCGACACGGCTGGGTCCCCAGCCGCACTCGGACACTCTATCGGCGTTGGCACCTCGTGCACACATACGACGAACGGTTCTGGAACACATGCCGGCGGATCGGTGCGCGGCAGCGCGGGCACGGCTCGCCCTCGCGGCCGTAGGCGTTCAGCGAGCGGGCGAAGTAGCCGGAGCGGCCGTCGACGTTGACGTACAGCGCGTCGAAGCTCGTGCCGCCCACCTCGAGGGCGCGCTCCATCACCGCCCTCGCCTCCGCCAGCAGCTGCCGCACCTTCGCTGCGCTGACGCTCTCACCGGGGCGTTCGTAGTGGATGCGGGCCGCCCAGAGGGCTTCGTCGGCGTAGATGTTGCCGATGCCGGAGACCACCTGCTGGTTCAGCAGCAGGGACTTGATGGAGGCTCGGCTGCGGCGGATCGCAGCCACGGTGCGCTCCACATCAAGTTGCGGGTCGGTGAGGTCACGGGCGATGTGCGCGGCCGAGGAGGGAATGAGGGGAAGATCGTCGCCTTCACCGGCGGGAGCAGCATCTGCTGTCTCCTCCAGGGGCGAGAGCCAGAGGCCGCCGAAGATCCGCTGGTCGATGAAGTCGATGCGGGTGCCGTCATCGAGCTCCAGACGCACCCGCAGGTGTTTGACCGGGTCGGAGGCGGGTCCCTCGCTGGGCGCGGCGCCTGTCGGCCCCGCCCCCGGGCCGCCCACGGAGGCCGGGTCGGTCGCGGGCGGTGCGCTGACGCGCAGCTGGCCGCTCATTCCCAGATGCACCATGAGCGCGTCGTCGAGGTGGTCGTCCAGCAGCCACAGGAACTTCCCGCGGCGCACGGCGGAGCGGATCCGGCGCCCCACGAGGGCGTCGCCCAGGTGGTCAGCACCGGGAGTGTGCCGACGGATCGACCGGACGTCATGGACCTCGACGCGGTCGATGGTGCGTCCGGTGACGTAGGGGGCGAGGCCGCGGCGCACGACCTCGACCTCGGGCATCTCGGGCATCAGGCGTCGAACACGGAGAACTCGATGCCGTGGGCGTTGCAGTACGCCAGCACGGCCTGCTGCGCGGCGGCGCGCTCAGCGTCCTTCTTCGAGGTGCCGTCGCCGCGGCCGGTGACCTGCCCGGCCACGGTCGCGACGGCGCTGTAGGCGGAGACGCCGTCGGCCGAGTGGTCCTCCACCTCGTAGGCCGGGACGGTGTCGTGCTCCGCGGCGATCTCCTGCAGGCGCGTCTTGTAGTCGTATTCGGCGCGCAGGAACTCGTCGTCGTCGATGATCGGATCGATCAGGTCCAGCACGAAGCGGTCGGAGGCCTCAGCGCCGAGGCTGAGATGGACCGCGCCGATGATCGCCTCCACCGTGTCGGCGAGGACCGAGGAACGGTCGCGGCCGCCGGACAGGGCCTCCCCGCGGCCGAGGCGGATGTACTCGCCGAGCCCGTGGCGGCGCGCCAGCAGTGCCAGGGCCCGCATCGATACGACGGCGCTCTTGTGCCGGGACAGGCGGCCCTCGGGAGCGTCCGGGAACAGGTGGAACAGGCGGTGGGTGACGGCGAGGCCGAGCACGGAGTCGCCGAGGAACTCGAGCCGCTCGTTGTGCGGCACTTCCCCGTTCTCGTACGAGAACGATCGGTGCGTCAGCGCGACCTCGAGGAGGTCCTCGCGGATCTGCTGCCCCCGCAGCGGCAGGGAGGCGAGCAGCTCACTGCGGTCCTCGCGATGCTGCTCGATGCCGCGGGCACGGTTCTTCCGGCTCACTGTGCCGAGTCCCCCTTGGCGTCACCGGCGGCGCCATCGGAGTCCTGCAGCAGGGCGGCGAGCGAGCTCAGTCGCGGGTCGATGATGACGTGCTCGTGGTCGGGGTCGTCCTCCATGCGGAACCCGCACTGGTCGCACAGGCCGAGGCAATCCTCGCGGCACAGGGGTGTGAACGGTGCGGCCACGGCGAGGGCGTCGTGGACCTGGTGGCCGAGGTCGATGGTGTCGCCGGTGAGGAGGGGGATGTCGTCCTCCTCCGGATCGATGCCCTTCTCGAGCTTGTCGGGGTAGGTGAACATCTCGCCGATGGGGGCACTGACGTCCTCGGTGATCGGATCGAGGCATCGGGAGCATTCGCCGGTGAGGGTGGCGTCGGCGCTGCCGGTGATGAAGATGCCCTCTTCCACGGATTCGAGCTGGGCGCGCACGTCGATCGGGTCGCCGGCGGCGACGCCCATGACGGGGCTGCCGACCTGCTCGTCGGCGCGGACGATGCGCTCTTCGGTGCGGTGGGCGCCGATGCGGTGGATGAGGTCGATGACCTCGAAGCGGAGGTCGAGGCCGGCGGGGAGCATGGGGTCTGCCATCTCAGCTGTCCTTTGCCAGGGTTGCGGTGAGTGCGCCGAGGACCGGCGCGGGAACGAAGTCGGACACGTCGCGGCCGAGGCCGGCGACCTCTCGGACGAGGGTGGAGCTGATGTGGGAGAGCGACGGATCGGTCAGCACGAACACGGTGTCGATGCCCTCCAGGTGCTGGTTCATGCGCGCCATCGGCTCCTCGTAGGCGAGGTCGATCTGGGAGCGCAGCCCCTTGATGAGGTGCGTGGCGCCGCGGCCCTTCGCGAAGTCCACGAGGAGCCCGCTGGGGAGGGCTTCGGCGGTGACGGTGGTCAGTCCCTCCTGCTCGAGGGTGTCGCGGATGGTCCGCAGGCGCGTCTCGATGTCCAGCAGGTGGTTCTTGTTCGGGTTGTGGGAGACGGCGACGATGACGCGGTCCACGAGGGCGGACGCGCGGCGCACGAGGTCGAGGTGACCGGTGGTGAAGGGATCGAAGGAGCCCGGCACAACTGCTGTGGTCATTGCCCCAGCATATCGCCCGTGCCTGCCGCGCTGATCCGGGGGTCGAGATAGGTGAAGAACTCCACGGCGGTGTCGCCGTACTGCTTCGCACCCTCGTCCACGAACTCGGGGCCGAGGCGCAGCTGCTCATCGGTGCGGCCGGAGTGCTCGATGACGATGACCGCTTCGTCGGCGAGGACTCCGGCGGCGCTGAGCTGCTCGAGGAGGTCGGCGATGTGCGCGAGGGGGACGGTGTAGGGAGGGTCGAGGAACACCGCTGAGGCGGCGGGGCCGGCCGACGGGTTCAGCGTCCGGATGACGCTCTCGGCCCGCCCGGTGATGACGCTGACCTGGTCGGTGAGGCCGAGGTCCTCGGCGCTGCGGCGGATCACCTGGGCGGTGGGGCCGTGCGCCTCCACGATGACGGCGCTGCCGGCGCCGCGGGACAGCGCTTCGAATGCGAGGGCGCCGGTGCCGCCGAACAGGTCGAGCACATGGGCGCCGCGCAGAACGCCCCAGGCGTCGAGCCGCCCGAACAGGGATTCGCGGACCCGGTCGCTGGTGGGGCGGGTGCGGCTGCTGGGCGGGGAGGCGATGGTGCGACCGCCCAGCGCTCCGGCGATGATGCGGGGCATGTCAGCTCCTCTCCACGTCCGCATCCACGAGGCGGGCGTCGATGGCGTCGGTCAGTCGGGTCCGTTCAACCTCGCTGAGGGCGCCGAGGTCCAGGCTGAATGCGGCCTGTCTCGCCTCGGCGATCACGGCGGCGTCCCGCAGCACATTCAGATGGGTGATGCCGGCGCGCATGCCGGACTGGGCGGTGCCGATGAGGTCGCCGCCTCCGCGGCGCTCCAGGTCGATCTCGGCGAGCTCGAACCCGCTGCGGGTGTCGGCGAGCGCCTTCAGATGGTCGTGCTGGGGGCTGCCCGCTGCGGCGCGGGTGGTGAAGAAGGCGATGCCGGGATGGTCGGACCGCCCGATGCGGCCGCGCAGCTGGTGCAGCTGGGACAGCCCGAACCGCTCAGCATCGAGCACCACCATCACGGTGGCGTTCGGGATGTCGACTCCGACTTCGATGACGGTGGTGGCGACCAGGACGTCGATCTGCCCGGCGGCGAACGCCTCCATCCGCTTCTGCTTGTCGTTCGCGTGCTGGCGGCCGTGGAGGGTCGCGATCCGCAGGCCGCGGAAGCGGGGGTCGGTCTGCAGCTGCTCGGCGATCTCCTCCACGCTGTGCAGAGCCCAGGGATCCGGGAGTCCGTCGGCCCCCTGCCCGCCGCTGCTGGTGAGCAGGCCGGGGTCGGCGTCGTCCACGAAGCCGGCATCCGCGTTGTCGTCGGTGTCGTCATCGGGGCTGATGCGGGGGCACACCACGAACGCCTGCATGCCGCGGCGGCACTCCTCCGCGGTGCGCTCCCACATGCGCTCGCGCCACGAGTCACTCGACTCGGGCACCACAAAGCTCTGCACCTCGGCGCGGCCCGCAGGGGCGGTGTCCAGGGCGATGACATCGAGGTCGCCTGCAATGCTGATCGCCGCGGTGCGCGGAATCGGCGTGGCGGTCATGACGATGACATGCGGGTTGCCGCCGTGGCTGCCCTTCGCGCGCAGCATGCGGCGGTGCTCCACCCCGAAGCGGTGCTGCTCGTCGATCACGACGAGGCCGAGGTCGGCGAAGTCGACGCCGTCGGACAGCAGCGCGTGAGTGCCGACGATCAGTCCCGCGGTCCCGACCTGCATGTCCAGCAGCGCCTGGCGGCGCTCGGGCACCGTGAGGGACCCGGTGAGCAGCCGGACCGTGGTGGCGTGCTCCGGGGCGTGGAGGGTGCCGGCCTCCCCGAGGTCCCCGAGCATGCGCATGATGGTGGCGTGGTGCTGCCGCGCGAGGACATCGGTCGGAGCGAGCAGCGCCGCCTGATGGCCGGAGTCGATGGCGCGGACCATGGCCCGCAGCGCCACGATGGTCTTGCCGCTGCCCACATCGCCCTGCAGCAGCACCGACGTGGGGCGCGCGGTGGAGATGCGCTGCTCGATCTCGGCACCGGCGCGCTGCTGCGCGTCGGTCAGCGAGAACGGGAGTCGCTGATCGAGCCCCGTGGCGAGCTGTCCGCGGACATCCAAGGCGGAGGCGCGGTCCTCGGCGTCGCGGGCGCGGCGGCGCGCGAACGCGGACTGGATGATGAACGCCTCTTCGAAGCGGAGGAACCGCCGGGCGGCGTCGACGTCCTTCATGCTGCGCGGTCGGTGCAGGGCGGTGAGGGCCTGCTCAGCGGTCAGCAGGCGATGCTCTCGGAGGACCGCGCCGGGCACGGGGGTGGCGGTGAGGCTGACGTAGTCGAGGGCTTTGTCGAACGCGCTGGCAACGGTGCTCTGCTTGGAGCCGGATCGCTGCGGATAGACGGGCCGGGGCTGCAGCGCCTGCTGGATGGTGATGCCGTCGGTGTCCTCGCCGTCGGGTGTGAGCAGCGTGTAGTCCGGGTGGGTGACCTGCGGCTGTCCCCGGAACAGTTTGACGGTGCCCTGGACGAGGATGCCGACGCCGGGGCGCAGCCTCCCCCGGTGATAGGTCACCAGGTGCTGCTTGTACAGGAAGAACGGCAGGTCCAGCTGGTCCCCGGAATCGTCCTCGATGCGGGCGGTGAGGACTGTGCCGCGGCCGCTGCGCATGCGGTGTTCGCTGATGTCGATGACGGTTGCGATGACGGTGATGTCATCGCCCTCCTGCAGGCTGTGGAGGTCGCGCACCGGCCCGGGGACCTTGTAGCGGTTCGGGGAGACGCGCAGCAGCTCCTCCGCGGTCTCGACCCCGAATCCGCGGACGGCCTTCAGCTCCTTCGGGCTGAGGATGGTGGTCAGGGCAGGCGACTGCATGGCTCCTCCTGTGCGAAAAGCGGCCCCGGGATCCGGGGCCGCTTCTCACGGGTGCTGGTGGGCAGCTGCGCTCAGGCGGCGCGCTGCACCTTGCCCGCCTTGATGCAGGACGTGCACACGTTGATGCGCTTGGCGCTGCCGTTCACGATGGCGCGCACGGACTGGATGTTCGGGTTCCAGCGGCGCGAGGTGCGACGGTGGGAGTGGGAGACACTCTTGCCGAAGCTCGGGCCCTTGGGGCAGATGTCACACTTAGAAGCCACGATGTTCTCCTGGTCGAAATGAATGGAAGTCGTCGATGATGCGCCCACGGCAGGCGCGGACGATCTCGCCCTGGCGCAAGGCAACCCATTGAGCATACCGCACGGACCATCGCTGAGGACAGGGCCCAGTGCCGCCGGCGGCTGTGGACTCCCTCACTCGAAGTGGTCCCAGCCGAGCGCGGACCCGTCGGCCCCCTGCTCGTTCACACCCGCAGCCGTGGCGCGCGGGCCCTCCTCCCCCGCCGGCAGGACGCGTCCCACCACCGTGAGGTCGCGGCCTGCATCCCGCAGCACGTCCCGGGCGGCCTGGAGGGCCGACGGGGGCAGGCAGATCAGCATCGCATGCTCCTCCCCGCTGCCCAGCACCCACGCCGACGGATCCTGCCCGAGGGAATCGGCGAGCGGTCGCAGCGCCTCGGCCATGGTGGCCAGGCCGTCGGCGTCGAGGTGGATGCGGACTCCGGAGGCGTCGGCCAGACGGCCCGCGTCGCGCAGGAGCCCGTCGGAGACATCGATCATGGCGTGCAGGTCGTGGCCGAGAGCAGCGGCGAGGCGGTGCCCGGCCTCCAGGTCCACCTCGGGGGCACGATGGAACTCCAGCGCGCCCTCCGCGCCCCGCTGCACATCACCGAGTTCGGCGGGGTCGTGGCCCCCGAGCAGAAGAGCGAGCCCGGCGGCGCTTCGGCCGAGCTGGGGTGTGCCGACGGCGACGACATCCCCCACCCGGGCGCCGTCGCGACGGATCGCCCGTCCGCCGAGGCCCGGGACGAGTTCGCCGAGGGCGGTGACGGTCAGGCTGATCATGTCCGCTCCGCCCAGATCACCGCCGATGACGACGGCGCCGGCACGGGCCGAGCGAGCGGCGAGGCCCCGCGCGATCCCCTCGATCAGGGCGAGGGGGGTCGTGGCGGGCGCGGACAGGCTGAGCACGAGCGCCGTGGGCTCGGCACCCATGGCGGCGATGTCCGCGAGGTTCTGCACGGCGAGCTTGTGGCCGATCTCCTCGCCGGTGGAGCCGAGCGGGCTGCGCCCCGGTGCATCGCCGCGCAGCAAGAAGTCCTTGCCTTCGATCATGGTGTCGGTGGTGATGACCACCGAGCCGGAGGGGACCGCGAGGAGAGCGGCGTCATCGCCGGGACCGATCAGAGTTCGCTCCGTGTTCGCGGCGCCGGAGAGGATCGGCAGGATGCGTGCGAGGATGCCGGCTTCGCCGAGCTCACCGAGGGTGCTCATGCGTCCATCATGCCAGTGCGGATGGTGCCGTTCGTGCGGTGCACCGGGATGCCGCCCGCGGCTGCGACGAACGCGCTGCGCACGGCGCGGATGGCGAGATGTCGGGCCTGACCGTCCCGCACCTCCGTGTAGAGGGTGCGGCGGGGCGCGGCGCCGTCGGCTCCGGCGAGGGCGAACACGTCGATGCCGCGGCCGAGGCGCGCGCCGAACAGCGCCGGCACGAAGGAGACGGCGAGCCCGGAGGCCACCAGCTGCATGTGCAGCGTGGGGTCGGTGCTCTCGGATCGGATGCGGGGGTTGAACCCGGCGGCGAAGCATTCGGTGCGGGCCCAGCGACCCATCCGCGTCTTCGACGACTCCAGCGCCCACGGCTGGTCGGCGAGGTCGGCGAGTCGGCGCGGGGCGCGCTGCGCCGCGAGGGCCGACGGAAGGGCCACCCACAGCGGGTCCGTCAGCAGGTCTTCGCGCTGCACACCCGGGACGGGCGGCTGGGGGTGGCCGTCGAACTCCTCACCGAGGATGAGGTCGAAGGCGTGGGAGAGCAGACCGGAATGGGCATCGTCCACATCGCGCTGGAAGAGAACCACGTCGAGGTCGGGGTGCTCATCGGCCAGGAGGGCGAGGGCGCGCGGCGCCACTTCCAGCAGAACAGACTGGAAGGAGGCGACCCGCACCTGCCCGGACACGGTGTAGGACAGGTTCGCGAGGTCCGTTTCGGCGCGGGCGATGGCGCCGATGATCTCGTGGGCGTGCGCGGCGAGCATGCGGCCCGCATCGGTGAGACGCACGCCTCTGCCCACCGGGGTGAGAAGCGCCACCCCGGCCTCCCGTTCGAGTGCGGCCAGCTGCTGCGAGACGGCCGACGGGGTGTAGTTCAGAGCACGCGCCGCCTCGGCGAGAGTGCCTCTGCGCTCCAGTTCCACCAGCACGCGCAGCCCTTTGACGCTCAGCATGACGCCCCTTCGCAGAACAGTTCACGGATCCTTACTGATTCATTCCAGTTTCCATCACTGGACTGAACACTTCTGAGGGCTCCACAGTGGAGGCATGAGCACGCGCACCACCACCGGATCCTTCACCGTCGTCTCCCTCGACGGTCAGCCCACGGACTCCCCCACCACCGGTTTCATCTCCGACGCCCCCACCACCGGCAGCCCCACGGCCGGCATCCCGATCGTCGCCGAGATCGTGCAGGGCCAGGCGGAGCTCACCGAGTCGCCCCGCAGCGGCCGCGGCACCCTGGTGGGCGCCCTGTTCGTCCTCGCGTCCGCCACCAGCCTGCAGATCGGCGCATCCCTCGGCGTGTCCCTCTTCCCCGCCTTCGGCCCCTGGGGCACCACGTCCCTGCGCCTGCTGGTCGCCGCCGTCGTGCTGATGCTCATCACCCGCCCGGCGATCCACCGGTGGACCCTGCCGCAGTGGCGAGCCGTCGGCCTGTTCGGTGTGGTGCTCGCCGTCATGAACGGCTTCTTCTTCGCCGCGATCGACCGCCTGCCGCTCGGGGTCGCGGTCGCGATCGAGTTCATCGGCCCGCTCACCCTCGCGGCCGTCCTCTCCCGACGCGCCCGTGACCTCGCCTGGGTGGGCCTCGCCGTGCTCGGCATCGGCCTGTTCTTCGTGGACGATCTGATGGGCCACGGCGGTGCTGCACTGGATCCCCTCGGCGTGCTGTTCATCCTCATCGCCGCCGCGTGCTGGGCCACCTACATCGTGGTCTCCCAGCGCACCGGCCAGCTCGTCTCCGGTGCCGGCGGCCTCGCCGTCGCCGTCGCGATCGCGGGCGTCCTCCTCCTGCCGTTCGGCATCACGGCACTGCCCACAGCGGTCAGCGACCTCGGCCTGCTGACCGTGGTCATCGCCTGCGCGCTGCTGGCCACCGTGATCCCCTACTCCCTGGAGTTCGCTGCCCTCCGACGCCTGCCGAAGTCCGCCTTCGGGGTCCTGCTGTCCCTCGAGCCGATGGTGGCGGCGCTGGTGGGATGGCTGTTCCTCGGCCAGGGCATCAGCCTGCTCGCCGTCCTCGCGATCGTGGTGATCATGGGGGCGAGCGTCGGCTCCACCGCCATGGCAGCAGCGGATGACACGGCACCCCGACCTGTCACCGGGGCGATCCCCGCCGTGGACTGTGAGGAGGAGACGGATGCGGCCATGCCGGTCAGCGCCGACGAGTTCGAGCGCGTCTGATCGGGCGGCTACGCTGAACAGGTGACGTCCTCACCGAACCCCCACGATCCGCAGCAGCCGTCGGACCCCTCACCGGAGGTGGTCCAGCCCAGCCGTGCGCTCCCCCGCCGTGCACACCGCGGCCTCATCGCCAGCGCCGCCCTCATCGGCGGCGGCATGCTGCTGAGCCTGCTGAGCGGCTGCGCCGTCACAGTACCGCCGGGCCCGGACGCCGCGAACCCCGCCTGCGCGGATGTCATCACCAAGCTGCCCGACGAAGTGATCGGGCAGAAGCGGCAGGAGACCACCAGCCAGTCCACCGCCGCGTGGGGCACGGGTGAGAAGGCGGTGGTGCTGCGCTGCGGCGTCACTCCCCCGCCGCCCACAACGGAGCTGTGCACCACCACACAGGCGCCGAACGGCACCGCAGTGGACTGGATCGTGCATCAGGACGATGAGACCGGGATCCTCACGTACACCACGTACGGCCGTGAACCGGCGATCGATATGACAGTGCCGCGTGCCGCCGCACCGGATCAGCCGAGCGCCGCTCCCCTGGCGGTGGTGGGTCTGGTGAACCAGATCCCCGCGACCCGCTTCTGCGTGGGGCAGGGCGAGACGAACTGACGGCGCTGCCGCCCCTCGCCCGAGACAGCGTCAGTGGACGCCGAGCGGCTTGGCGAGCGCCGAGTCGATCAGTTCGGTGATCAGCTCACGGTAGGTGATGCCCATGTTCTCCCACAGCACGGGGAACATGGAGAACGGCGTGAACCCGGGCATCGTGTTGATCTCGTTGACGATCACGCCGGAATCGGTGACGAAGACGTCGACCCGGGCGAGGGTCTCCAGGTCCAGGGCCACGAACGCGCGCTCGGCGATGTCACGGACCTGCGCGGCGCGCTCCTCGCTGATCGACGCGGGGACGTCGATCCGGACAGTGCCCTTGCCGAAGTACTTCGATTCGAAGTCGTAGAACTCGAGGTCGTCGCCGATGGCGACCTCACCGGGCTGCGTGGAGCGCACCGGGTGGCGGCGGGAGGTGCGCAGCACACCGCACTCCACTTCGCGGCCGTTGACACCGGACTCCACCAGCACCTTCGGGTCCACCTCGAAGGCGGAGCGCAGCGCTTCCTCGAGGCCGTCGAGGTCCTCGATGCGGGAGACGCCGAGGCTGGAGCCGGCCCGGGACGGCTTCACGAACAGCGGTGCCTGCAGCTCGGCGACCCGTGCGCGGATCTCGGCGCGGCCCTCATCGGTGCACCAGTCCTCCTGGCGGACCACGCAGCCGTCGGCCACGGCGATGCCGGCATCGGCGAGGACCCGCTTGGTGAAGTCCTTGTCCATGCACACCGCGCTGGCGAGCACTCCGCTGCCCACGTAGGGGAGGTCGAGCAGGTCGAACAGCCCCTGGATGGTTCCGTCCTCACCGTAGGGGCCGTGCAGCAGCGGCAGGAACACGTCCACGTCCGCAAGGTGCTCCACACGGCCGCCCCGGATGACGCGCAGCTGCGACGGTTTCCCGGCGGTCTTCGCGACGGTCGGCAGGAGGACCTCCTCGCCGTCCTCCGGCACTTCGGGGGCGCGGCCGTCGCGGATCACCCAGTGGTCGGGGTCGTCCGTGACGGACACGAGGCGGCCGCTGGGGGTGATGCCGATGGGGATCGGGGTGAAGCGGTCGCGGTCGATGGCGCGGAGGATGCCGCCCGCGGTGACGCAGCTGATGCCGTGCTCACCGGAGCGGCCGCCGAAGAGGAGGGCCACGGAAATGCTCATGGGTGTGATGATCTCATTCCGGTCGCACGGAGCGTGACAGGAGTTCCCGTGTCACGCTGGAAATGTCACGCCCGTGATCGATCACATCGACCAGCATCGACGTGATCGGCAGGTCCAGGTCGCGTTCGTGGGCGATCTGCCGGACTGCGCGCGCGGTGGCGACGCCCTCGGCGGTCTGTCCCACCTCGCGGATCGCGTCCTCCACGCTGAGGCCCCGGCCGAGGGCGGCGCCGAGGCGGAAATTGCGGGACAGCGGTGAGGCGCAGGTGGCGACGAGGTCGCCCATGCCGGCGAGCCCCGCGAACGTGTCGGCCCGGGCGCCGACGGCCGTGCCCAGGCGGGTCATCTCGGCGAGCCCGCGGGTGATGAGGGAGGCGCGGGTGTTGTCGCCGTACCCGAGTCCGGCGGCGGCGCCGACAGCGGTGGCGATGACGTTCTTCATGGCGCCGGCGACCTCCACGCCGATGACGTCGGAGGAGACGTAGGTGCGCATGTAGGGGGCGCGGCACCAGCGGGCGACCCGGTCCGCGGTGGCGGCACTGGTGGAGGCGACGACGGCGGCGCACGGCTGCTGCTGGGCGATCTCGACCGCGAGGTTCGGTCCGGACAGAACCGCGATCCGGCTGGGCTCGATGCGGCCGACGGATGCCAGCAGTTCGCTGATCCGCAGATCCGTGTCCCGTTCAATGCCCTTGACGAGCGACACCACGGGGACGTCCGGCAGGGCTGGCCACTGCTCGAGGGCGCCGCGCAGCTTCTGCGCGGGCACGGCGATGACGACGCCATCGGCCCCGTCGAGCACAGCGCCGGCGTCACTGGAGGCGTTGACCGTGTCCGGCAGGGTGAGCTCCGGGATGTAGCCGCGGTTGGTGCGGCGCTCGGTGATCTCTGCGGCGATGTCGGCGCGGCGCGCCCAGATGCGGACCCGGCAGCCCGCGGCGGCCAGGACCGAGGAGAACGTGGTTCCCCAGCTGCCGGCGCCGAGGACCGCGATCAGCGGTGCGCCGGCCATGTCAGCGGCCGCTGTCGGGGCGGCGCTGATCCTGCTGGCCGCCGCGGCTGTGCTGGCCGGGGCGGGGCTGGTCGATCAGCTTCGGCAGACGGGTCACCCCGAGCAGGCCGCGCTGGCCGCTGGCGCGCACCTCGCGGGTGCGCATGGTGACCGGGGCGCGGCGCGCCAGCGTGTGGACGGCGGCGGCGTGCATGACGCGACGGGGCGCCCAGGTGAGGCGTCCGCGCAGGTTCCGGTACTTCACCGCGGTGGTGATGCGCAGCAGGTGACCGCCGGGCTCCACCGCCACACCGATGCGGACGGCGAGCGACGGGGTGTCGTCCACGATGAGGGCCTCATCACCGACCACTTCGATGACGTCGCGCGTGCGATCCGGCGGCGGCACGAGGTCGAACAGGCGGATCGCCTCATTGCGCAGGGCCTTCGCCCCGCGGGAGGCGAGGGTGGCGTTCTCGCGGGAGAAGATCGCCTCCGCCCACACCCGCGGGTCGGTTTCGCGGACACCGCGGGTGGGGATGATGACCACGTCGCAGTAGTCCGGCAGCGGGATGTCGCGCAGGGCGAGTGAGTTGTAGCCGCGGGCCTCGCGTACGAAGTGCTCGGTGCGGTCCGTGTCGTCGGCGCGGTCGCCGTGGTGGGCGGTGCCGTCCTGCTGGTCGTCGGGCTCGATGATGATCTCGTCCGGCTCCGGGGTGCTCATCGGCTCATCCCTCCCAGAAGTCGGCGCCCAGAGCGGTCAGCTTGTCCCGGAAGGACTCGTAGCCGCGGTCGATGAGGTCGATGCCGTAGATGTTCGAGATCCCGTCGGCCGCCAGAGCAGCGATGAGGTACGAGAACCCGCCGCGCAGGTCCGGAACGGTGATGTTGCGGCCCTCGAGCTGGCGGGGGCCGGAGACCACGGCGGAGTGGTTGAAGTTGCGCTGGCCGAAGCGGCAGGAGGAGCCGCCGAGGCATTCGCGGTACACCTGGATCTGGGCGCCCATGTCGTTGAGGGCGCTGGTGAAGCCGAGGCGGTTCTCGTACACGGTCTCGTGGACGATGGAGATGCCCTCGGCCTGGGTCAGCAGCACCACCAGGGGCTGCTGCCAGTCGGTCATGAAGCCGGGGTGCACGTCGGTCTCCACAGCGACGGGGCGCAGCGGCTCGTCGGTGGCGAAGAAGCGGATGCCGTCGTCCTTGATCTCCATGCCGGCGCCGACCTTGCGCAGGATGTTGAGGAAGGTGGACATCGCCTTCTGCTCGGCGCCGCGCACGAACACGTCACCGCCGGTGACGAGCGCCGCGCAGGCCCAGGAGCCGGCTTCGATGCGGTCAGCGAGGGCGGTGTGGGTGTAGCCGCCCAGCCGCTCCACGCCCTCGATGATGATGGTGCGGTCCGTGCTCAGGGAGATGATCGCACCCATCTTCTGCAGCACGGAGATGAGGTCCTCGATCTCCGGCTCGACAGCGGCGTTCTCCAGCTCCGTGAGGCCCTTGGCCCGCACGGCGGTCAGAAGCACCTGTTCGGTGGCGCCGACGCTCGGGTACTCCAGGCGGATCTTCGTGCCGGTGAGACCGTTGGGCGCGGTGATGTAGATGCCGTGCTCGCGCTTGTCGACGTGCGCACCGAACTGGCGCAGCACGTCGAGGTGGTAATTGATCGGGCGGTCGCCGATGCGGCAGCCGCCGAGGTCGGGGATGATCGCCTCGCCCAGGCGGTGCAGGAGCGGGCCGCAGAACAGGATCGGGATCCGGGAGGAGCCGGCGTGGGCGTCGATGTCGGCCACGTGGGCCCGCTCCACGTTCGACGGGTCCATGCGGATCACGCCGCCCTCAACGTCCCAGTCGATGCCGACGCCGTGGACCTTCAGCAGCTCCTTGACGATCGCGACATCGCGGATGTCCGGAACCGAGCGCAGTTCGCTGGGCTCTTCGCCGAGGAGGGCAGCGACCATGGCCTTGGAGACGAGGTTCTTGGCGCCGCGGACGGTGACCTCGCCCGTGAGGGGCTTGCCGCCGCGAACTGTGAACGTGGTGCTCATAGTGTCCTTACATCGAATGGTCTGGGGCGGTTCGCGGACGAACCGGTGACCGGCCCACCATACCGGAGCAGCCCGGATGCCGCCCGGGCGAGGTGACGCGAGGATCAGCCGGCGGTGCGGGCCGGAAGGGTTCTCGGCATCCAGCTCGGGCGCTTCTCCTCGAACGCTGCGATATCGGCCTCATAGCGCATCGTCAGGCCGATGTCGTCCAGGCCCTCCATGAGACGCCAGCGGGTGTAGTCGTCGATCTCGAAGCCGAAGGTGAGGTCGCCGCATTCGACGCGGCGCTCCACCAGGTCCACGGTGATCTCCGTACCCGGTTCGTTCTCCAGCTTCTTCTGGATCTGCTCGATGTCCTCCGGTGCCAGCTGCGCGGCCACGAGGCCCTGTTTGCCGGCGTTGCCGCGGAAGATGTCCGCGAAGCGGGAGGAGAGGACCGCGGCGAAGCCGTAGTCGCGCAGCGCCCACACGGCGTGCTCACGAGAGGAGCCGGTGCCGAAGTCGGGGCCGGCGACGAGCACGCTGCCCCTCGTGTACGGCTCCTGGTTGAGGACGAACTCGGGGTCGCTGCGCCACACGCTGAACAGGCCGTCGTCGAACCCGGTCTTGGTGACGCGCTTGAGGAACACGGCGGGGATGATCTGATCGGTGTCGACGTTCGAGCGGCGCAGCGGCACGCCGATGCCGGTGTGGGTGGTGAACTTCTCCATGAGGTGGTCTCCTTTGGGGCGCGGCCGCCGTCGGTGGGGCCTGCGGGTGCAGATGGGGCCGACGGGTGCTGGCGGTGGATCGGGTCAGATGAGGTCGGCGGGCGAGCTGAGGGTGCCGCGGACCGCGGTCGCGGCGGCGACGACCGGCGACACCAGGTGGGTGCGGCCGCCCTTGCCCTGGCGTCCTTCGAAGTTGCGGTTCGAGGTGGAGGCGGAGCGCTCCCCCGGCTTCAGCTGGTCCGGGTTCATGCCCAGGCACATGGAACATCCGGCCTGGCGCCATTCGGCGCCGAACGCATCGAACACGTCGCCGAGGCCCTCCTGCTCAGCCTGGATGCGCACCCGTGCCGAGCCGGGCACCACCATGACGCGCACCTCGGGGTGCTTCTTCTGCCCCTTGATGACCTCGGCGAACGCCCGCAGGTCCTCGATGCGGCCGTTGGTGCACGAGCCCATGAACACGGTGTCCACGCGGATGTCCTTGAGCTTCTGACCCGGCACGAGGTCCATGTACCGCAGCGCCGATTCCGCGGCTTCGCGGTCGATGTCATTGGTGAAGTCCTCGGGCGCGGGAACGGTCGCGGACAGCGGCAGCCCCTGTCCCGGGTTCGTGCCCCAGGTGACGAACGGCTCCAGCTCATCGGCGTCGATGACGACCTCGGCATCGAACTCGGCGCCCTCATCGGTGGGCAGAGTGCGCCAGTACGCGACGGCGTCGTCCCAGTCCTTGCCCTGCGGCGCGTGCGGGCGCCCTTTGACGTACTCGAACGTGGTCTCATCCGGGGCGATCATGCCGGCACGGGCACCGGCCTCGATCGACATGTTGCAGATCGTCATGCGGCCCTCCATCGAGAGGGCGCGGATCGCCTCGCCCCGGTACTCCAGCACGTACCCGGCGCCGCCGCCGGTGCCGATCTTCGCGATCACGGCGAGGATGATGTCCTTCGCGGTGACGCCGGGCTTCAGCGACCCGTTGACGGTGATCGCCATCGTCTTGAACGGCTTCAGCGGCAGCGTCTGGGTGGCCATCACGTGCTCCACCTCGGAGGTGCCGATGCCGAAGGCGAGGGCGCCGAACGCGCCGTGGGTGGAGGTGTGGGAGTCGCCGCACACCACGGTGATGCCGGGCATGGTGAGGCCGAGCTGCGGGCCCACCACGTGGACGATGCCCTGATCGGCGTCTCCGAGGGGATGGATGCGCACGCCGAACTCCTCGGCGTTGCGGCGCAGGGTGTTGATCTGGGTGCGGCTGGTGATGTCCGCGATGGGTTTGTCGATGTCGATCGTCGGGGTGTTGTGGTCCTCGGTGGCGATCGTCTGGTCGACCCGACGCAGGGTGCGACCCTCCTGGCGGAGTCCGTCGAACGCCTGCGGGCTGGTGACCTCGTGGATCAGCTGCAGGTCGATGTAGAGGAGGTCGGGTTCGCCGTCGGTTCCGCGGCGGACCACATGGTCCTGCCAGACCTTCTCTGCGAGAGTGCGCGCCATGGTGCGGGCTCCTTGCTGCGTCGGCTCGGGCCTCGGATGAAGGCCCACCTGTTTCGGAATTCGGACCAACTATTTCGAGGTTCGGGACGAGTCGCACTTGCGTCTCAACGGCTAAGACGGCAGTCTTAGGTCATGAACAACGCGAAAGAAGATCAGGGAAGCGGCGTCGGCGTTCTCGACAAAGCCGCCGCCGTGCTCGGGGCGCTCGAGGCCGGCCCCGCCACGCTCGCGCAGCTCGTCACCTCGACCGACCTCGCCCGACCGACGGCGCACCGCCTCGCCGTGGCGCTCGAACACCATCGCCTCGTGGCCCGCGACATGCAGGGCCGCTTCATCCTCGGCCCGCGCCTGACGGAGCTCTCCGCAGCCGCCGGCGAGGACCGCCTGCTCGCCGCTGCAGGCCCCGTTCTCGCGTCGCTTCGCGACCACACGGGCGAATCCGCACAGCTCTACCGCCGCCAGGGCGAGCACCGCATCTGCGTGGCCGCTGCAGAGCGCCCCATCGGACTGCGCGACTCCGTCCCCCTCGGGGCCACGCTCACGATGAAGGCGGGCAGCGCCGCCCAGATCCTCCTCGCGTGGGAGGAGCCCGATCGCCTGCACCGCGGCCTGCACGGCGCGCGGTTCACGGCGACCATGCTCTCGGCAGTGCGCCGGCGCGGCTGGGCGCAGTCCGTCGGCGAGCGCGAAGCGGGCGTCAGCTCGGTCTCCGCGCCCGTGCGCGGCCCGAACGGCCGGGTCGTGGCGGCCCTGTCGATCTCCGGACCGCTGGACCGGATGACTCGCCAGCCGGGGCGGCTGCACGCTCAGGCTGTGATTGCGAGCGCGAACCACCTCACCGAGGTGCTGCGCCGCGCCGCCGGCTGAGACCGGGCAGGTCTCAGACCCGCTCGAGCCAGACCGGCGTGTGGGCGTACTGCAGCAGCGACACCGTGGTCGGTGCTGCGGAACGCCGCTCCTCGCCCTGCGTGCGCGCAGCGGCGACGATCATCCGAGTGCCCTCGGCGCGCTGGATCAGGGCCTTCGCACTGTGGTCCTCGGTGTAGGGAGTCATATCGACCTCCACATCCTCATGATGGCGGGCGACGATCCGCTTCGCCTCCTCCAGCACCCTCGGCCATTCGGCGTGCGGGATCGCGATCGACGGGTACACCCGCAGCGAGGTTCGGTGCAGCTCCGCCAGGCGGGCAGCTCGGGTGACGATCTGCTCGAAGGACTCCTGGCCGTCGTAGAACGCGGCGATGGGGCCGTCGTCGATGCTGCCGCGGACCACCACGACGTTCGCGCTCGCGCGGGCGATCAGCGCGAGCGAGGTGGAGCCGACGATGAGGGCAAGGAAGCGCCCGAGGCCGCGCGAGCCCACCACGATGGTGTCGTTCGGCCTCTGCACCGACAGCAGCACGTCGAGGGCCCGGCCGTCCACGACCTCACCGGTGACCATCGCGTCGGGCGCTTCATCGCGCGCAACGGCGATCGCCTCCTCGACGAGCCGATCCGCGGACGCCTTCAGGCCGGAGCCGCTCACACCGGGGACCGGGTCGACGTCCACGCCCATGAGGGGCCAGACGAAGGCGTGCACGAGGTGCAGGGGACGGCCGGTGAGAACCGCGTGCTGGGCGGCCCAGCGGATCGCCTTGTCCGCTTCCTCCGTGTCACCGATGCCGACGATGATGCGCCCGATTCCGCCTGTCATGTCCGTCTCCTTCGTCCGAGCTGCTGATGTGCCTCCAGTCTACGGGCATGACGAAAGAGCCGGGACCATGATGGTCCCGGCTCTTCCTACCGTGTACCCCGTACCGGATTTGAACCGGTGTTACCGCCGTGAGAGGGCGACGTCCTAGGCCGCTAGACGAACGGGGCCTTGGAACAGCGCTCACCCATCGAGACTGATGGATGATTGCGATTCCCTGTACCCCGTACCGGATTTGAACCGGTGTTACCGCCGTGAGAGGGCGGCGTCCTAGGCCGCTAGACGAACGGGGCCTCGGCATCTCTGCCGTGTTCCGCACCGAAGTGCAGATCGCTGGGGTACCAGGATTCGAACCTAGAACAACTGAACCAGAATCAGCCGTGTTGCCAATTACACCATACCCCAAGGATGGTCAGTTCTGATCTCCTTACGGAGGTCTTCCCTGCAACGGAATACAACATTACATGCCCCCTGGGGACCATGCCAATCCGAGGCGGAGAAGTGTGGCGCGGCCAACGTCCGCCGGCCGCGCCACCAGGAATCAGGCCTGGTCAGGCTGCTCCGCCAGCACCGTCAGGAAGCTGCGCAGGCGCGCCAGTGTGGACTCCCTGCCCAGCAGATCCATGGACTCGAACAGCGGCGGGGAGACCCGTCGGCCCGAGACGGCGGAGCGCAGCGGACCGAAGGCGAGGCGCGGCTTGATGCCCATCTCGTCGATGATCGAGGCGCGCAGCGTCTCCTCCAGCTTCTCCGGGGTGAAGTCGGAGTCGCCGAGGTGCTCGATGTCGTCGATGGCGCGCTGCACCACGGCAGCGGGGTCATCGCCGAGCTTCTTCAGCGCGTCCGGCTGGATCTCCAGGTCCTCGTCGGCCGTGAAGAGGAACGCGAGCAGCTCGGGCGCCTCGGAGAGGAGGTTCATGCGCGGCTGCGCCAGCGGGGTGGCGCGCTTGAGCAGGTCCAGCTCCTCCTCGGTGATCGGCACGGAGGTGACCTCCGCCTTCTCGAGGTACGGGATCATACGGGCGGTGAATTCGTCCTCATCCAGCATCCGCATGTGGTCGGCGTTGATGGCCTTCGCCTTCTTGATGTCCACGCGGGCCGGGTTGGGGTTGACGTCGTGGACGTCGAACTTCTCGACGAACTGCTCGCGGGTGAAGATGTCCTCGTCCGCGGAGTAGCCCCAGCCGAGCAGCGCCAGGTAGTTGACCATGCCCTCGGGGATGAAGCCGTCCTCGCGGTAGAGGAAGAGGTCGGCCTGCGGGTCGCGCTTGGAGAGCTTCTTGTTCCCCTCCCCCATGACGTACGGCAGGTGGCCGAACTCGGGGATGCGCTTGGCGACGCCGACGGCCATCAGCGCGCGGTACAGCGCGATCTGCCGCGGCGTGGAGGACAGCAGGTCCTCTCCGCGCAGCACATGGGTGATGTCCATCAGGGCATCGTCCACCGGGTTGACCAGCGGGTACAGCGGCTGGCCGTTCGCACGCACCACCACGTAGTCCGGGGTGGAGCCCGCCTTGAAGGTGATCTCGCCGCGCACCACATCGGTGAACGTGATGTCCTCATCCGGCATGCGCAGGCGCCACACCGGTTCGCGGCCCTCGTCGCGGAACGCCTGCTTCTGCTCCTCGGTGAGGTCGCGGTCGAAGCCGTCGTAGCCGGACTCCTTCGGACGGCCGGCGTCCACGTGGCGCTGCTGGATCTCCTCCGCGGTGGAGAACGACTCGTAGATGAAGCCGCCCTCCTTCAGCTTCTCGATCACGTCCTGGTAGATCTCACCGCGCTGCGACTGACGGTACGGGCCGTGCGGACCGCCCACCTCGACGCCTTCGTCCCAGTCGATGCCGAGCCAGCGCATGGCGTCCAGCAGCTGCAGATAGGACTCTTCGCTGTCGCGCGCCTGGTCGGTGTCCTCGATGCGGAACACCAGCTTTCCGCCCATGTGGCGGGCGTAGCCCCAGTTGAACAGGGCGGTGCGGACCAGGCCCACGTGCGGGGTGCCGGTGGGCGACGGACAGAACCGGACGCGGATCTCGTCGGCGCTCTGCGGTGCGGTCTCGGTTGTCACGGGTGTGTCTCCTCGGAGAGTTGTGGGTGGGAAGGGTGTCAGAGGGTCGCGGCGCTGCTGATGGGTGTGGTGAGCTCACCGATGCCCTGGATCCGGACGGTGACGCGGTCCCCGTCGGCCACCTGGGCCACCCCGGCGGGGGTGCCGGTGAGGATGACGTCACCGGGCAGCAGGGTGGTGACGCGGGAGACCTCGGCGATGATGTCCGCGACCGGGTGGATCATGTCCGCGGTGGTGCCGTCCTGCTGCGCCTCGCCGTTGACCTCGGAGCCGATCGCGAGGGCCGACGGGTCCAGGTCCGTCTCGATCCACGGGCCGAGCGCACAGGAGGTGTCGAACGCCTTAGCGCGGAACCACTGGTCCTCCTCGCGCTGGGAGTCCCGGGCGGTGAAGTCGTTGCCGCAGGTATAGCCGAAGACTACGCCCGCCGCGGCGGACGCATCGACGTTCTTCGCCATCTGCTTGATGACCACGGCGAGCTCCGCCTCGAGGGACACCTCACTGGAATAGGTGGGGATGAACATCGGCTCCATCGGACCGATCACGGCGGTGTTCGGCTTCATGAACAGCAGCGGCTGCTCGGGCGCCTCCCCGCCCATCTCCTTCGCGTGCTGCGCATAGTTCTTGCCCACGCACACCACCTTCGAGCGCGGGATCACCGGGGACAGCAGTCGCACGTCCTCCAGCGGTCGAATCACGCCGTTGGGCGTGATCTCGGTGAACAGGGGGTCTCCGGCGAGGCCGTAGACCATGTCGACGCCGTCCTTCTCCTGGACGATGCCGAACATCGGGTCAGAGCCGTCGGTGAATCGTGCAATGCGCATGCCTCCAGTCTAGGCCCCGTGCTCCGGCGGCCCCGTCGGCCCCCGTCCGTACACTGGGGCGCATGGATCTCACCGCTGTTCTCACCGCCCAGGAGGCGGCCGCTGAGCGCTCTCGGCACGAAGGGCGCGCCGATGCGCTGACGGCCGCTCACCGCGAGCGCCGGGCCCGACATGAGAAGCACCCGGTGGAGGACTTCCTGCACACCTACTACCCCTTCTCCCCCGCGTTCCTCCGGCGGTGGCACCCGGGGTGGAGAGTCGGCTACGAGGCCGACGCGGACCGGGATCTGGCCGGGGTCGGGGACGTGGTGGAGGACGGAACCCGTCGGCACTACATCGACTCCCGCTCCCCCGCCGGCGGGGTTGCCGTGCGCCGCGCCGACGTCGCCGGCTTCCTCGCGAAGCGGGCCGACGCAGTGCGCTTCATGCATCGGCTCCTGACCCGCTCGCAGCTCGGGGTGCGGCCGGCGAACCTCTCCTGCTTCGGGCTGCACGAATGGGCGATGGTGTACCGGCTGCAGCCGGGTCAGCAGCGGCACGAGGATCTGCCGCTGCGCCTCGGCCAGGCTGAGACGGACCGGGTGGTGGAGGCGAACCAGCTGGTGTGCTCCCACATCGACGCGTTCCGGTTCTTCACGCCGCAAGCCGTCCCGCGCAATTCGATGGAGCCCACGCGGGCGACCCAGGTGCAGCGCGACAACCCGGCGTGTCTGCACGTGGGGATGGACCTGTACAAGTGGGCGGCGAAGCTGGTGCCGCTGGTGCCGAGCAGCCTCGTGCTGGACTGCTTCGAGCATGCCCGCAGCACCCGTTTGCTCGATATGGAGGCCTCCCCGTATGACGTGCGGCCGCTCGGCTACGGGGTGGTCGCGATCGAGACCCCGGAGGGGAAGGCGGAGTACGTGCGCCGCCAGAAGGAGCTGGCTCAGGGGGCGCAGCAGCTGCGCCGACGGATCCTGGAGCACCTGGATCCGCTGATCGCGGCGGGCTCCGAGGAGGATGCGCACCGCCTGGGCTCCGGCGCGCACCGCTCCCGATAGGCTGGCGGTGTCCAGCCCAGCCCCCATCCAAGGAGTGCGCGTGACCGACCGCCGCGCCGTCTTCATCGATTTCGACGGAACCCTCGCCGACCACGGCGTCATCCCGCCCGCGCACATCGACGCGATCGCCCGCGCCCGTGCCCATGGCCACCTGATCTTCCTGTGCACCGGCCGCCCCCTCGGCATGGTGCTGCCCGAGGTGGAGGAGCTGTTCGACGGCGTCGTCCTGTCCGCCGGCGCCTATGTCCGTATGAACGGCGAAGTGCTGCTGGATGAGGCGTTCCCGCCTCCGATGGCGGAGCGGGCGGTGGATGTGCTCCAGTCCGAGGGGATCGGCTATGTCGCTGAGTCCTCCTCCGGTCTGCACGTACCGGCGGATCAGATGGAGGCCTACACCTCCTACATCCGCTCCGTGCAGAAGGACCTGCCGAAAGCGCAGCCCGGTTCGATCGGCAACGGCCCCATCGACATCATCCGCGACATCACCCCCATGCCGACGGACCGCACTCCGCGGATCACGAAGATCGCGGTGTTCGGCTGCCGCCGACCCATCGCCGAGATCGCCGCGGACATGTCCGAGGAGCTGAACGCACTGCCGAACTCACTGGACTCCAATGATCTCGCCTCCGGTGAGATCCATCTGGCGCGGATCGACAAGGCCGATGGCGTGCGGTTCGTGGCGGACCATCTGGGGATGGAGATGTCGACGACCGTCGGCATCGGCGACGGCGCGAACGACGAGAAGATGCTGAGGACCGCCGGCACCGGGGTGGGCATCGAAGGATCGCCGCAGTACGTCATCGATGCGTCCGACTGGCTGGTGCCCGGCCCGTCCGGTCACGGGGTGCAGCTGGCGTTCGAGAAGCTCGGAATGATCTGATCGCCGCCGCCTGAGGGGCTTGAGCGCAGCCCGCCTGCGACAATGGGGGCATGACCTCTCTCCTGGCCTCCTTCCTGCCCGAGTCCTCCGGTGGGGACCAGATCGTCGACGCCTTCGTCGAGGCCCAGGCCTCCGTGGGGCGCACCCTCTACCCGCACCAGGAGGAGGCGCTGCTGGCGATCGCCGCCGGAGAGCACGTCATCGCGGCCACGCCCACGGGGTCGGGGAAGACCACCATCGCGTACTCCGCGCTGTTCGCAGCCATGGCCCGCGGGGAGCGCGCCTACTACACGGCGCCCATCAAGGCGCTGGTGAGCGAGAAGTTCTTCGAGATCGTCTCCATGTTCGGTGCCGAGATGGTCGGCATGATGACCGGTGACGCCGCGGTGAACCATGATGCGCCGATCATCGTGTGCACGGCGGAGATCCTCGCCAACCATGCGCTGCGCGACGGCGCCGACTCCGACATCGGAGTGGTGGTGATGGACGAGTTCCACTTCTACGGTGACTCCGAGCGCGGCTGGGCGTGGCAGGTGCCGCTGCTGGAGCTGACCGATGCGCAGTTCGTGCTGATGAGCGCCACGCTCGGTGACGTCGCCTTCTTCGAAGAGGACCTGAACAAGCGCACGCACCGATCCGTCACCACCATCTGGGATGCGCCGCGGCCGGTGCCGCTGGACTTCCGGTGGGCCACCACTGACCTCGAGGACACCATCAGGGAGATCCTCGAGAGCCGCGACGCCCCCGTCTACATCGTCCACTTCACGCAGGCGAACGCGCTGCAGCAGGCGCAGAACCTGCTGGGCTGGAACATCCTCACCAAGGACGAGAAGGCGCAGATCCGGGAGCTGATCGGGGACTTCCGCTTCTCGCGCGGCTTCGGGAAGATCCTCTCCAAGCTGGTGCGCGAAGGCATCGGGGTGCACCACGCCGGAATGCTGCCGAAGTACCGGCGTCTGGTGGAGCGCCTCGCCCAGTCCGGGCTGCTGAAAGTCATCGCCGGCACCGACACCCTCGGGGTGGGCATCAACGTGCCGATCCGCACCGTGCTGCTGACGGGGCTGGCGAAGTTCGACGGCCGCACCACCCGCCTGCTGAACTCCCGGGAGTTCCACCAGATCGCGGGCCGCGCCGGTCGCGCCGGGTACGACACGGTGGGGCACGTTGTGGTGCAGGCGCCCGAGTGGACGGTCGAGTTCGAGAAGCAGAAGGCCCGCGCCGCGGCCCGTGCCGAATCGGGGAAGGCACCGAACAATGCGAAGAAGAAGCGCAGAGAGCCGAAGGCGAAGGTCCCCGAGGGCGCCGTCAACTGGACCGAGGCGAACCTGACGAAACTGGTGGAGAACCCTCCGGCGCCGCTGCGCGCCCACATGCGCATCACCTCCTCGATGCTGCTGGCGCTCATCGCACGGCCCGGAAGCGCCGCCGCCCACGCACGGCAGCTGATCGAGACGAGCCACCAGACACCGGCGCAGAAGCTCGCCCTGAAGCGCCGCGCCATCGAGCTGTTCCGCGGCCTCACCGAATCGGAGATCGTGGAGGTCACCGGCACCGCCGACAACCAGGGCCGCCGCATCCACCTGGTGGAGGACCTGCAGCTGGACTTCCAGATGAACCAGCCGCTGGCGCCGTTCGCGATCGCGTTCCTCGACTCCCTTGATGAGGACTCCCCGGACCTCACGATGGACACCGTCTCCACGATCGAGGCGATCCTGGAGGACCCGCGGCAGATCCTGCTCGCCCAGCAGGGCACCGCGAAGCGCCGTCTGCTGGCGGAGCTGAAGGCCGACGGGGTCGAGTACCAGGAGCGGATGCAGCTGCTGGACGAGGTGACGTGGCCGAAGCCCTTGGCGGAGGAGCTGGAGGCGGCGCTGGAGATCTACGCGAAGCAGCGCCCCTGGGTGCCGGTGGATGACCTCTCCCCGAAGTCGATCGTGCGGGAGCTGTTCGAGACCGGTTCCACATTCAGCGAGTTCGTCTCCCGGTATCAGCTGATCCGCTCCGAGGGCATTGTGCTGCGGTACCTCTCGGACGCCTATCAGACCCTGAGGCGCACTCTGCCGCAGGAGCTGCGCACCGACGAGGTCGAGGACATCATCGAATGGCTCGGCGTGCTCGTGCGCGGTGTGGACTCCTCCCTGCTGGACGAATGGGAGGCGCTCGCCCATCCGGAGGACGGCGACGGCCACGACGGCGCCGACGAGATCCGGCCCGACTCCCCGCGCGCCCTCACGGCCCAGACGAAGGTGGTGGAGACAATGATCCGTCAGGCGATGTGGCGCCGCGTGGAGGACTTCGCCTTCGAGCGCGAAGAGGACCTCGGCCAGCTCGGTGACGACGACTGGGACGCTGACCGCTGGGGCGAGGCCATGGACGAGTTCTATGACCTGTACGACCATGTCGTGATCGAGCCGCAGGCCCGCGATCCGCGCCTGCTGCGGATCACGAAGGAGTCGAAGCAGTGGCTGATCACCCAGACCGTCATGGACCCCGATGAGAACAACGACTTCGTTCTGCAGGCCGTGCTCGATGTCGACGCCTCCGATGAGGCCGGGGAGCTCGCCCTGTCGATGGAGTACGCCGGGGACATCGCGAAGGCGCCCTGGCGCTGAGCACGCCGTGATCAGAGCCGGCGACTAGGCTGGAGCGCATGAACGACGTCGAAATCTTCATTCCCGGGCGCGAGAGCGCCGAGGCCGACGGTTCCCTCCAGGAGCGCAGCGAGTTCCTCACCACCGTGGAGGAGCTGCGCGCGGAGGGCCTGCCGATCCTGGTCTACTCCACCGACGACCAGCCGGAGGCGTTCACCGCCTGCGAGCACGTCAAGGACATGATCGACGTCTCCGGTGAGGACATCCTGCCGATCACCCTGCTCGGCAGCGAGATCCTCGGCGTGTACGCCTACCCCACCGCTGAGAAGATGCGCCGCTTCGCCACCACCGAGAAGGACACGCCGCGCGGCCCCTCCAACGCCTGCGCACCCGGCCGGGGAAGCGCCGGCCAGGGCGGTGCCGACGGCACGGGCGAGGGCACGGCACCCGTCGGCCGGCAGAAGCCCGCCGGCCTCGCCGCCATGCTGCGCGGACCCGAGCCGAACGCGCCGGACATCGGCGCCCGCCGCAACCTCATGGGCGGCGACACCGGCGACGGCCTGCCCACCCCGGGCGGCGAGGAGAGCGGCCGGTGACCTTCGACTTCCCCGTCGCAGACCGCTACCGCGGCCTCGCCACCTCCCCCGTCAAAGAGATCTTCGCCCTCGCGGCCCGGCCGGACGTCGTCTCCTTCGCCGGCGGCATCCCCGACCCTGCCCTGTTCGACCTCGACGCGGTGCGGCGCTGCTACGACTGGGTGCTCACCCATCAGGGACAGCGCGCCCTGCAGTACGGCGTCACCGAAGGCGAAGCCGAGATGCGCGAACAGGCCGCGGCACGGATGTCCCGCTTCCTGCCCACCTCCGCGGACCAGGTGCAGATCACGTCAGGGTCCCAGGAGGGCCTGTTCATCGCCGCGCAGGCGCTGCTCAACGAGGGCGATGTGATCCTCGTGGAGTCCCCCACCTATCTCGCCGCTGTGCAGGCGTTCGCTGCGCACGGAGCGCGGATCATCGGGGTGCCGTGCGATGACCATGGGGTCCTGCCGGACGCTCTCGAGGCCGCGATCGGCGAGCACTCCCCCGCCGCGCTGTACCTCATCCCGAGCTTCCAGAACCCGACGGGGCGCACCATGCCGATGTCCCGCCGCGAACAGGTCGGTGAGATCGTGCTGCGCCACCGCCTCGCCCTCATCGAGGACGACCCGTACGGGGACCTGCGCTTCTCCGGTGAGGCGCTTGCGCCGATCGCGTCGCTGCCGGGGCTGTCGAAGCAGACGCTGCTGATGAACTCGATGTCGAAGCTGATGAGCCCGGGCGTCCGCATCGGCTGGACCCGCGCCGAAGGCCCCATCGGGCAGACCCTCGCCGTGGCGAAGTCAGCGATCTCGATGCAGTCCTCCGTGGTGGACCAGCTGACCGTGGCCCGCTACCTGGAGACCGAAGACCTCGAGGGACACGTCGCGCAGGTGATCGACGTGTACCGGCACCGTCGCGACGCCATGGCGGACGCCCTCTCGGGCCGTCTCCCGGACAGCGCCCACATCACCTACCCGGAGGGCGGCATGTTCCTCTGGGCATCGCTCGGCTCCGGCATCAACGCCCAGGACATGCTGGCCGACGCCTGCGACGCCGGCGTGGCGTACCTGCCGGGCTGGTCGTTCTTCGCGCAGGACCCCGACTTCTCGACGCTCCGGCTCAGCTTCGTCACCCACTCCCCCGACGTCATCGCGGAATCGATGGACCGACTCGTGGGCGTCATCGACCGCACCCTCGAGCAGCCGATCTGACCCGGCCGGCGCGGGAGCCCCGCATGACCGGATCGAGCCGAGCCGGTCAGATCGAGCCGAGCTCCAGGCGGTACAGGCCGTAGTTGTAGGCATCGAACAGCGCCTCCCAGGAGGCTTCGATCATGTTCGGCCCCACGCCCACGGTCGTGAACGTCTCCCCCGGGATCGCGGTGGTGACCAGCACACGCGTGATCGCCGACGCGCCCACCTCGGAGTCGAGGATGCGGACCTTGAAGTCCTGCAGCTCGAACGTCAGGACCTGCGGGTAGCTGCGCGACAGCGCCGTGCGCAGCGCCGAGTCCAGCGCATGCACCGGACCGTTGCCCTCAGCGATCGTCACCTCGCGCCCGAAGCGGCCATCGCCCTTCAGCTTCACCGTCGCCTCGGACTCCACGGAGCCGTCGCGGAACTGGTGGCTCGTGGCCCGCCACGACTCCACCTGCGCGTACGACGGAGCGCCGCGCATCTCATCCATCAGCAGCATCGCAAACGACGCATCGGCCGCCTCATAGCTGTACCCGGCCGCCTCCCGCTGCTTCACAGTGCGGGCCAGGCGCGCCAGCAGATCCTTGCTGCCGGCGAGGTCGAAGCCGAGCTCCCGGCCCTTCAGCTCGATCGAGGCGCGTCCCGCCATATCGGAGATGATCATCCGCATGTCATTGCCGATGTGGCGCGGATCGATGTGCTGATACAGATCCGGGTCCACCCGGATCGCCGAGGCGTGCAGACCGGCCTTATGGGCGAACGCGCTCGACCCGGTGTACGGTGCGCGCGGCTGAGTCGGCATATTCGCAATCTCACCGATCGCGTGGGCGATGCGGGTCGCGTCCTCCAGCGCGGCCGCCGGCACGATGTCGCGCCCCATCTTCAGCTGCAGGTTCGCCACCACGGGGATGAGATCGGCGTTGCCGGTGCGCTCACCGTAGCCGTTGACGCAGCCCTGCACGTGCATCGCACCGCCGCGCACCAGCTCAAGGGAGTTGGCGATCGCGCAACCGGTGTCGTTGTGCATGTGAGCGCCCAGCTGCGGGTCCCGGATCCCGTCGGCCTCCAGACGCTCCCGCAGCTCCGCGTGGATCTCGGTGACCCGGTGGGGCAGCATCCCGCCGTTGGTGTCGCACAGCACCACCACGGCGGCGCCCGCCCGCAGCGCCGCCGCCACCACGCGGGTGGCGTAGTCGGGGTCGCAGTCGAAGCCGTCGAAGAAGTGCTCCGCATCCACGAAGACCTCGCGGCCCGCCTCCCGCAGATGGCCGACGGTGTCCGTCACCATCGCCAGGTTCTCCTCCGGCGTGGTGCGCAGAGCGTCGGTGACGTGGCGGATATCCGACTTCGCGACGATCGTGATCGTCCCGGCGCCGGAGTCCAGCAGCGCCTGCACCTGCTCGTCATCCTCCACAGCGGTGTCCGCGCGGCGGGTCGCGCCGAACGCCGCCAGCCGGGCGTGACGCAGCCGCAGCTCCCTCTCGGCGCGCTGGAAGAACTCGGTGTCGCGCGGAATCGCGCCCGGCCAGCCGCCTTCGATGTAGGTGACGCCGAGCTCGTCGAGCAGACGGGCGACCCGCAGCTTGTCCTGCACCGACAGGCTGAGGCCCTCCTGCTGGGAGCCGTCGCGCAGGGTCGTGTCGTAGATGTGGAAGGCAGTCATGGGTGCATCATACGAGTCGGTGCATCCATCCTCGGTCGTCAGCAATGCGGCCGTACTGCAGGTCCGTCAGGATGCGACGCAGCGCCATCGTGGTCTCGCCCGATCCGCCGTCGCCGATGGTCCACTCCCCCTGTTCGGAGGCGAGCTTCCCGATCGGGTTGATGACCGCGGCGGTGCCGGCGGCGAACATCTCCAGCACCTCACCGGAGGCGATGTCCTCAGCGAGCCGATGGATGTCGATGCGCTCCTCCACGGGGGTGAGGCCGTGGTCGGGAGCCAGCTCCAGGATCGAATCGCGGGTCACGCCGGGCAGGATCGAACCGGTGAGCTGCGGGGTGACGAGGCGGCCGTCGCTGTGGAGCACGAACACGTTCATACCGGACAGCTCGTCGATGAAGGTGTGGGTCTCGGAGTCGAGGAACATCACCTCGTCAGCGCCCTGGCCCACAGCGGAGTTCTTCCCCTCCAGCGAGGAGGCGTAGTTGCCGCCGCACTTCGCGAAGCCGGTGCCGCCTCGGCCGGCCCGGGCGTAGTCCGGGGAGATCCACACCGTCAGCGGCTGCACGCCGCGCGGGAAGTAGTCACCGGCGGGTGAGGCGATCGTGTAGAAGTCCACAGTGTGGGAGGCGCGCACCCCCAGGAAGTTCTCGTTCGCGAACATGAACGGACGCAGGTACAGCGACTTCTCCCCACCGCCGGGCACCCACGGCTCATCGGCCTGCACCACGGCTTCAAGGCTGGCGATGAAGTCCTCGGTGGACAGCGGCGGCAGGGCCAGGCGCTCAGCGGAGCGCTGGAAGCGCAGGGCGTTCATATCGGGGCGGAACGTCCACACGGAGCCGTCGGCGTGACGGAACGCCTTGAGGCCCTCGAAGATCTCCTGCGCGTAGTGCAGCACGGCACTGGCCGGCTCGATGTTCAGCGGCCCGTAGGGCAGCACCTCCCCGCTGCTCCAGCCCTCGCCGACCGTCCAGCGCTGATGCGCCATGTAGTCGGTGAAGTGGTTGCCGAAGCCGGGTGCAGCGAGGATCTCGGCGCGGCGCTCGTCACTGGTGCGGCGCGGCGCTGTGGGCGGTGTGTAGGTCATGGCGGGCTCCCTGGTGCGGGGCGGGCAGCAGAGGCGATTGCTGCCTGCGGAACGGATGGTGTCAGGCGCGGACTGCGGCGGCGATCGCGTCGCCCACGTCGGTGGTGGAGCGCGTGCCGGGCGCGGTGGCGGCGAGGTCGGCGTGCACGGCGGAGCGGATGCGCTCGGCGGCGTCCGTCAGGCCCCGGCTGTCCAGCAGCAGGGCAGCGGAGAGGATCGCCGCGGTCGGGTCCGCGATGCCCTGCCCGGCGATGTCCGGGGCGGAGCCGTGCACCGGTTCGAACATCGAGGGGAAGTCACCGGACGGATTGAGGTTGCCGGAGGCGGACAGTCCGATGCCGCCGGAGATCGCGCCCGCGAGGTCGGTGATGATGTCGCCGAAGAGGTTGTCGGTGACGATGACGTCGAACCGGGACGGGGAGTCCACCAGGTGGATCATCATGGCGTCGATGTGCTTGTAGTCGACCTCGACCTCGGGGTACTCGGCACCGACCTCGTCGGTGATGCGCCGCCACAGGTGCCCGGCGTGCACCAGCACGTTGTGCTTGTGCACCAGCGTGAGGCGCTTGCGGCGCGCCTGCGCCTGCTCGAACGCGTAGCGGACCACGCGCTCCACACCGAGGGCCGTGTTGAGCGACACTTCGGTCGCAACCTCGTCGGCCGTGCCTTCGCGCATCGTGCCGCCGTTGCCGACGTACATCCCTTCGGTGCCCTCGCGGACCACCAGGAAGTCCACCTCGCCCGGATCGGCGAGCGGGGAGGGAACGTTCGGCAGCAGCACGGTGGGTCGCAGGTTCACGTAGTGCTGGAAGGCGAAGCGCAGGCGCAGCAGCAGGCCCCGCTCCAGGACGCCGGAGGGGACGGAGGGGTCGCCGACGGCGCCCAGCAGGATCGCATCGTGCTGGGCGAGGGCCTCCATGTCCTCGTCGGGGAGGGCCTCGCCGGTGGCGTGCCAGCGGCGAGCACCGAGGTCGTACTCCTCGGTGGTGAGCTGGACGTCGGTGCCCTCGAGCGCGGCCTGCAGGACCTTGAGCGCTTCGGGGATCACCTCCTGGCCGATGCCGTCGCCGGGGATGACTGCGAGGTTGAGCGAGGACATGGAGCCTCTTTCTGTTCCGAGGATGAGTGGGTCAGTAGGAGACGTTGACCGCAGCTGCGCGGGTGGCGTCGATGGAGCTCTGGATGGTGGCGGCGAGCTCGCCGGTGGCGGGCCGATCCAGGTTGAGGGCGACCAGGGCCTCACTGCCGGAGTCGGCTTCGCGGGACACCTGCATGCCGGCGATGTTGCTGCCGGCGCCGCCCAGCACCGCACCGATCTGGCCGACGATGCCCGGGCGGTCCCGGTAGGTGATGACGAGCATGTGATCGCTCAGCGGCACATCCAGCTGGTGGCCGTTGATGCCGACCAGCTTGTGCTCCTGCGTCTTGGAGGCGAGGGTGCCGACCACCGAGACGATGCGGCCGCTGGAGAGGGTGCCTCGCAGCTCGATCTCGTTGCGGAAGCGCTCCGAGTGGGTGTCGGTGACGAGCTCCACGTCGATGTCGCGCTGCTCGGCGAGGACCGGGGCGTTCACGTAGGACACGGTCTGGTCCACGATCGGGCGGAACACGCCGCGCAGGGCGGACAGCTTCACCGCGGAGACGTCCTTCTCGGCGATCTCGCCGCGCACGATGACCTTGAGCTTCGAGGGCGAGTAGTCGGCGAGGGCGGTGAACACCTGGCCCATGCGGTCGGCGAGGGCGATGCCGGGGCGCACGGACTTCGCGATCTCGCCGCCCGAGACGTTCACGGCATCCGGCACCAGCTCACCGGCCAGGGCGAGCCGCACCGACTTCGCGACCGCCACGCCGGCGCGCTCCTGCGCCTCATCGGTGGAGGCGCCGAGGTGGGGCGTAAGGGTGACGTTCGGCAGGGTGAGCAGGCGGCTGGCGCTCTCGGAGGCCGACGGGGGCTCAGCAGAGAACACATCCAGACCTGCTGAGCGGATCTGACCGGTGGTGAGGGCGTCGTAGAGCGCGTCCTCGTCGATGAGGCCGCCGCGGGCGGCGTTGACGACATGGAGGCTGGGCTTGGCAACGGCGAACTGGTCGGCGCCGATCATGCCGGTCGTCTCGGGTGTCTTCGGCATGTGGATGGTGAGGATGTCGGCGCGGCGCATCAGCTCCTCGAGGGTCACGGAGGTGACGGAGAATTCGGCGGCGCGGGCCTTGGAGACGTAGGGGTCGTAGCAGAGCAGCTCGACGCCGAAGGGCTGCAGGCGCTCGGCGACGAGCTGGCCGATGCGGCCGAAGCCGACGATGCCGACGGTCTTCTCGAACAGTTCGAGACCGGTGAGCTGCTTGCGCTCCCAGCGACCGTCCTTCGTGGAGGCGCTGGCTTCGGCGATGTGCCGCAGTCCCGCGAGCATGTGGGCGATGGCCAGTTCGGCGGCGGAGACGATGTTGGAGGTGGGGGCGTTGATCACCATGACGCCGGCCGAGGTGGCGGCGTCCACGTCCACGTTGTCCAGGCCCACGCCGGCACGCGCGACGGCCTTGAGCTTGGGGGCGTGCTGGAACACTTCCGTGTCCACGGTGGTGGCGGAGCGGACCAGCAGGGCGTCGACGTCGGAGACGGCGTCAAGGAGGGCCACGCGGTCGGTGCCGTCCACGGTGCGGACGTCGACGCCGTCGCCGAGGGCGGCGCGGGTGGCGGGTGAGAGCTCTTCGGCGATCAGAACGACGGGATTCGTCACGGTGGGTGCCTCCGATGGGGTGGAAGGGGTGATCCGTGATCGATCCTAGGAGCCGGCCGTCTCACGCCGTCTCAGCATTCAGCATATGGACCGTTCAGAGAGCGGACCCCTCATCGAACGACAGCGATGCGATGATCCCCTCCACCAGTTCCTCGAGCCGTTCCGCCGTGGGGGCGATCACGTCGATCCAGAACTGGTCCTTCGGTGTGGCGACCAGGATCACCGCCAGCGGCGTGGAGCCCAGCGACGACGCGGCCGCGGAGGTGCTCGCTGCGGCGACGGCGTAGTCGGCGCCGGGGACGTCGACGCGCGCTGCGGCGTCCACATGCGTGACCGGCACCGGTCCCGTCGACGGGAGGCAGAACTGCATCACCTGGACCGTTTCGTCGCCGACCCGGGCTCCGACACTGGTGTCCAGCGCCTCGGCACCGTCGGCGAACGCGGGCGGCACCTTCAGACTGAGACCGGCGTGGGTGATCGCCGTCCAGTCCGCCGGCACCGAACCGACCCCGGGGTGCTGCGGCACCGCGTCCGCGTCCTTGACGTGCACCATCGTGCCGCTCTGCAGGGTCGCTCCCACAAGCGCCTGAGCATCGGAGGCGCCGTAGCTCAGTCCGACCGTGCGCATCAGCAGTTTCGTAGTGCCGTCCGACAGGACGATCGGGTAGTACCCCACCGCGGCGGCCTCCACCAGAGGCATTTCGGACACCTGAATGCCGGCTGCGCGCACAGCTGCGCCGGAGGCTCCGATGTGGAAGCGGATCTCGTTCGGCGAGTACGGCTCCGGTTCGGCGTCGAGCTGGTCCAGGAATCCTTCGCCGCCCTCGGGACCTCCGTTCAGGCCCACGCTCTGGAAGATCTCGTCGAGGGCGTGGGGGTCAGCCGTTTCACCGATCGCCGCAATGATCTCCGGACTGGCCTCCGTGTGCCTCTCGTTGGTCTTCTCGAACGCCACCGGGGAGTCGAGGACGGTGCGCACCGCAGCGCTGAGGAGCTTGCCGGGGAGCGCGTCGTCTCCGAACGGCGGCTTCCCGTTCTGCCTGCGCTCGGTGAGCGACGGCTGGGTGATGGGCGAATCCTTCGCGAACTGCGGGGCCCGCCAGCTGCCGAAGCGGTCGGTGCGCGAGGTGGAGCTCGGTGACAGCTTCGCTACCGCGTCGAGTGCCGCGAGGTCGAGGTCGACAGTGTCGAGATCGGCGATGCGGCCCCATCCGTCGAACGGCTGCCGGGGCGTCGGTGAGGCGCTGGGGCTCTGCGGGGACGGGGAGGACCCGTCGGCCGACGGGGTCTGCGGATCACCGCTGCTCCGGCTGGCGATGACCCCGCATCCGGACAGTCCGGCGGCGACGGCGGTGGGAACGCTGACAGCGGTGGCGGTGCGCAGGAGCGCGCGACGGCTCGTGGTGACCATGGCCACAACAATAGGCGAAAGCCGCCCGCCCCGGAGGGCGGACGGCTTCCAGCGGAGGCGAGGGCCGGAATCAGCGGGCTGCGGAGCCCTCGGTGTAGTCGGAGTCGAGCTGGTTGGCGTTCCAGGAGAACATGCCGCGCAGCTCCTTGCCGACGCCCTCGATCGGGTGGGCGGCTTCCTTCTCGCGCAGTTCGGCGAACTCCTTCGCACCGCCGTCCTGGTCGTCGATGAAGCGCTTGGCGAAGTCCCCGTTCTGGATGTCCTCGAGCACGGCCTTCATGTTCTTCTTGACGTTCTCATCGACCACGCGGGGGCCGGAGACGTAGTCGCCGAACTCAGCGGTGTCCGAGATGGACCAGCGCTGCTTGGAGATGCCGCCCTCGACCATGAGGTCCACGATGAGCTTGAGCTCGTGCAGCACCTCGAAGTAGGCGATCTCGGGCTGGTAGCCGGCCTCGGTGAGGGTCTCGAAGCCCGCCTGCACGAGGTGGCTCATGCCGCCGCAGAGAACAGCCTGCTCGCCGAAGAGGTCGGTCTCGGTCTCCTCGGTGAAGGTGGTCCGGATGCCTCCGGCGCGCAGACCGCCGATGGCCTTCGCGTAGGACAGGGCGATGTCCCAGGCGCTGCCGGATTCGTTGTGCTCAACAGCGACGATGACGGGGACGCCGCGGCCGGCTTCGTACTCGCGGCGCACGGTGTGGCCCGGGCCCTTCGGGGCGACCATGGCCACGTCCACGCCCTTGGGCGCTTCGATGTAGTTGTAGCGGATGTTGAAGCCGTGGGCGAAGAGGAGGACGTCGCCGTCCTTCAGGTTGTCCTTGATCGACTCGGCGAACACGGTGCGCTGGTGCTGGTCCGGGGTGAGGATCATGATGACGTCGGCCCACTGGGCGACCTCGTCGACGGTGCCGACGGTCAGGCCCTGCTCCTCGGCCTTGGCGCGGGACTTCGAGCCCTCCTTCAGGCCGATGCGGACGTCGACGCCGGAGTCGCGCAGGTTGAGGGCGTGGGCGTGGCCCTGGGAGCCGAAGCCGATCACGGCGACCTTGCGGCCCTGGATGATGCTGAGATCCGCATTGTCGTCGTAGAACATATCTGCCATGGGAGGAACTCCTTCAGGTTGGTGGGTGGTGCCAGTCTAGAGCCGGCGTCTTAGTCTGTGGTCAGGGGTCTTGCAGTCTGGGATCACAGGCCCTTGAGGGCCCGATCCGTCATCGACTTGCCGCCGCGGCCGATCGCCACCGCACCGGACTTCACGATCTCCCGGATGCCGAAGGGCTCCAGCATGCCCAGCAGCGCGGCGATCTTGTCCGCGGTGCCGGTGGCTTCGATCGTCACGGCATCCGGCGCGGCATCCACCACCTTCGCGCGGAACATCTGCATGATCTCCAGGATCGAGGTGCGCGAATCGTTGTCCGCCTTCACCTTGATGAGCACGATCTCGCGGGACACCGACTGGCGCGGGTCCAGCTGGATGATCTTGATGACGTTGACCAGCTTGTTCAGCTGCTTGGTGATCTGCTCGAGCGGCTGCTGGTCAACGTTCACCACAACGGTGATCCGAGAGATGCTCGGATACTCCGTCGGCCCCACCGCGAGCGAAGAGATGTTGTAGCCGCGGCGGGAGAAGAGCGCCGAGACCCGGGCGAGCACACCGGGGCGGTCCTCCACGAGCACCGACAGCGTGTGCGCGTTCTCGGGGTTCACTGTGACAGTCATGGCTCAGATTTCCCTTTCCCACTCGGGGGTCATGCCCTTGGCGATCTGGATCTCGTCGTTGGAGACGCCCGCGGGCACCATCGGCCACACCATCGCGTCCGCGCTGACGGTGAAGTCGATGACCACCGGTCGGTCGTTGATCTCCATCGCCGCGCGGATCGTGTCGTCGATGTCCTCATCGCGCTCGCAGCGCAGGCCCGCACAGCCGTAGGCGTCCGCCATCTTCACGAAGTCCGGGATCCGGCGAGTGCCGTGACCGGTGTTGAGGTCCGTGTGCGAGTAGCGCTGGTTGTAGAACAGGTTCTGCCACTGGCGCACCATGCCGAGGGAGGAGTTGTTGATGATCGCGACCTTGATCGGGATCTCATTGATCACGCAGGTGGCGAGCTCCTGGTTGGTCATCTGGAAGCAGCCGTCGCCGTCGATCGCCCACACCGGCATGTCCGGGCGACCCACCTTGGCGCCCATGGCGGCGGGCACCGAATAGCCCATGGTGCCCAGGCCCCCGGAGTTCAGCCAGGTGTACGGGTTCTCGAAGTCGATGAACTGCGCGGACCACATCTGGTGCTGCCCCACACCGGAGGCGTAGATCGAGTCCGGCCCGGAGATCGCTGAGATGCGGGAGATCACCTTCTGCGGCGCCGTGTAGCCGTCGGCGGTCTGGGTCCACCCCAGCGGGTAGGTCTCGCGCAGGTTCTCCAGCACCGACCACCAGGCTTCGTAGTCGCGCGGGTCGTCCTCCTCGAGGGCGGCGCGCAGTTCCTTCAGCATGCCGACGGCGACCTCGGCGGCCTCGCCCACGATCGGCACGTCCGCTTCGCGGTTCTTGGAGATCTCCGCGGGGTCCACATCGGCGTGGATGATCTTCGCGCCGGGCGCGAACGAGTCGAGACGTCCGGTCACGCGGTCGTCGAAGCGGGCGCCGATGGCGATGATCAGGTCAGCGCGCTGCAGCGCAGATACGGCGGAGACGCTGCCGTGCATGCCGGGCATGCCCAGGTGCCCGGGGTGGGAATCGGGCAGGGCGCCGCGGGCCATCAGCGTGGTGACGAACGGGATGGCGGATTCGTCCACCAGTTCGCGCACCTCCTTGGTCGCGCGGCCGCGCAGCACACCGCCGCCGAGGAGGAACACGGGGCGGCGCGCCGTCAGCATCAGCTCAACGGCTTCGCGCAGGCGCTTGGGGTGCGGGCGCGGCGGCAGGCGGTAGCCGAGCAGGCCCACCTCCTCGGGCCACTCGAACGTGGTCTGCGCCTGCTGCGCATCCTTGGTGATGTCCACGAGCACCACGCCGGGGCGGCCGGTGGAGGCGATGTGGAACGCCTTCTTGATGGTCATGGGGATCTCGTCGGCATCGGAGACGAGGAAGTTGTGCTTGGTGACCGGCATCGTCATGCCGACGATGTCCGCCTCCTGGAAGGCGTCGGTGCCGATGAAGGAGGAGCCCACCTGGCCGGTGATGACCACCATGGGGATGGAGTCCATCTGAGCGTCCGCAATGGCGGTGATGAGGTTGGTGGCGCCGGGCCCGGAGGTCGCGATCGCCACGCCCACCTTGCCAGTGGCGTGCGCGTAGCCGCTGGCGGCGTGGCCCGCGCCCTGCTCGTGGCGCACGAGGATGTGCCGCAGCTTCTTCGCATCCATCAGCGGATCGTAGGCGGGCAGGATCGCACCGCCCGGCAGGCCGAAGACGACTTCGGCTCCCGCATGCTCCAGGGACAGGATCAGCGACTCGGCCCCCGTCACGGTGTTCCCAGTCATCGGGCCTCCTCCAGTTTCAGGCTCGTGCAATGAAAAACCCCTCGGCCCGAGGGCTTCGAGGGGTGCGCGGCATCAGGGTGATGTGACCGAGGGGCGTCAGCCGCGCACGGGTACAACAAGAAGAATGATGCTCTGCATGACGCACATCATACGTGAGGCGCCCCCTTCCCCACCGGCGGTCCGCATCCTGAGATCTCGTCCCGGACAGCGGCCAGTGGGAGCGGGGGGTGTCCCTATGTTTCGAGTCAAGCCGCGAGAGCGGTCGGCTCGGGGGTAGGGGCGGTTGTCGGTGGCTGGTAGTAGGTGCCGTCGCGGAGCATGGCGTAGATGACGTTGCAGCGGCGGCGGGCTAGGCAGATCACGGCGGCGTTGTGCCGTTTGCCTTCGGCGCGTTTGCGATCGTAGTAGGCCTTGGAGATGGGGTCGTGGTTGGAGGCGACCCAGGCGGAGTAGAACAGGGCGTTCTTCAGGCGTTTGTTCCCTGACCGGGCGGGGAACTCTCCGCGGATCGAGGTGCCTGATCTGCGGGTGACCGGCGCGATCCCGGCATAGGCCGCGAGGTGGCTGGCGGACTCAAACGCGGAGCCATCACCGATCGCGAGGAGGATCTGGGCGGCGGTCTTGATGCCGATCCCCGGCATGCTCATCAAGACCGAGGCGAGAGGGAAGTCCTCCAGCATGCCCTCCACTTCGTGGGCCACGGTCGCGCGCTGTTCTTTCAGCTCTTTAACCTGGCCAGCGACTCGGGGGATCACCAGCTCAACCGCTGCGGTGGCGGGCACGATGACGGTCTGCTCGCTAAGGGCTGTGAAGATCTGCTCGACCAGCGTCTCGGGGTCGCGGCGTGAATGCGCGCGGGCGAACCGCAGCACCTTCCCTCGGCCGGCACTTCGGAGGCCGGTGGGTCCGCCAAACTTCTCCAGCAGGTCCAGCACGAGCCCAGTGGAAAGCTTCCCGCCTGCGAAGACGCGCTCGAGCGCGGGGTGGATCTGGGTGAGCAGGGACCGGATCCGGTTCAGCGCCCTTGTGGTCTCGTGAGCGAGGTCCTCATCGAACCCGGCCAGAACCTTCAGCGCGGAGAGGACCTCGCTGTCACGATCGACCTGCCGGAGGGTGTGAGGCATGGTGCGGGCCGTGTCGGCGATGATGAAAGCATCCCGCGCATCAGTCTTTGACCTGCCCGGATACAGATCCGCGGCCTTCCGCATCGCCAATCCGGGAAGGTAGGCGACTGTGCAGCCGGTATCCCGGGCCACCGCGATCGGCAACGCTCCGATGGTGTTCGGCTGATCGACGACCAGCAGAACTTCGCCGTGGTTCTGCAGCTGGGTGAACAGCTCGCGAAGTTTGGTCTCGTCCTGCGGGAGGGGCTTGTCGAACAGCTTGTTCCCCTCCGGGTCGAGTGCGCACGCGTGGTGAGCTGTCTTCCCGACGTCCAGGCCGATCACGACCGCGAACCCTGTGTTCATGACGCTGTCCTCCTCATCACTGCTGGCCGCAGTCTCGACACCCGATGCCGGCACCCACGTTACGAAGAGACCTCAGACAGAGCTGGGCCGTGTCCCTATCAGCGGTCAACGCGTGTCTCTCGACCGGGCGGCAACACCCCCCGGACCATCAATGGCAGGGCAACAAAGCCATACCCGGCCGAGCGACCAGACCCCGTCCATCGGGGTGCTCACAAGGTAACGGGCGCCTGATGAGCGGGAGCTCATCGGGTCGACAGAACCCGTCGGCCGATCAGTCCAGGCGGCGGCGAGTCGCCCCGTAGGTTGCCGAGCGCACCAGGTGTGCGTACACCTTGAGCGCCTGGCTGACCTCGCGGTCCCGGCCGACGGGGCGCCACGGCAGCTCCCCGCGCGCCTCGCGGCGACGCTGCAGCTCCTCATCGGACACCTCCAGACGGAGCTGGCGGGTGTCCACGTCGATCACGATCCGGTCGCCGTCCTCCACCAGACCGATCACGCCGCCCTCCGCCGCCTCCGGGGAGATGTGGCCGATGGAGATGCCGGACGTGCCGCCGGAGAAGCGGCCATCAGTGATGAGCGCGCAGGTGCGGCCGAGGCCGCGGCCCTTCAGGAACGAGGTCGGGTACAGCATCTCCTGCATGCCCGGTCCGCCCTGCGGTCCCTCGTAGCGGATCACCACGACGTCACCGTCCACGATCGTCTTGGAGAGGATCTTCTCGATCGCCTGCTCCTGCGAGTCGCACACCACGGCGCGGCCCTCGAAGTGAAACAGCTCCTCATCGATGCCGGCGGTCTTGATGACCGCACCCTCCGAGGCGAGGTTGCCGGTGAGCACGCAGAGCCCGCCGTCCTTGGTGTGGGCGTGCGGCACGGAGCGGATCACGCCGTTCTCGGCATCGGTGTCCAGCTCCTTCCACAGGTTCGTGGAGGAGAACGCCTGGGTGGTGCGGACCCCGCCCGGGGCGGCCCGGAACAGCTGGAGCGCCTCCTCCGACGGGTCCTGCCCGCGGATGTCCCAGCGGTCCAGCCACGTGCGCAGATCCGGCGAGTGGACACTGGTGACACTGTGGTCGAGCAGTCCGGCGCGGTCGAGCTCGCCGAGGATGGCGGGGATACCGCCGGCGCGGTGGATGTCCTCCATGTGGGCGGTGCCGTTGGGCGCTACCTTCGTCAGGCACGGCACGTTGCGCGAAAGGCGGTCGATGTCCTCGAGGTCGAAGTCGATCCCTCCCTCGATCGCAGCGGCGAGGATGTGCAGCACGGTGTTGGTGGAGCCGCCCATGGCGACGTCCATGCTCATGGCGTTGGTGAACGCCGCCTTGTTCGCGATGCTGCGCGGGAGGGCGGACTCATCGTCCTGCTCGTACCAGCGGCGGGTCAGCTCCATGATCTGCGTGCCCGCGTCCAGGAACAGGTTCCGGCGCAGGGCGTGGGTGGCGAGGGTGGAGCCGTTGCCCGGCAGGGACAGGCCCAGCACCTCGGTCAGGCAGTTCATCGAGTTGGCGGTGAACATGCCGGAGCAGGAGCCGCAGGTGGGGCAGGCGCTGTCCTCGATCTCCGCGAGCTGCGCGTCGGTGATGGCCTCATTCGCGGACAGGGCGATCGCATCGACCAGATCGGTGCGGTGCTCCACCGCGCCGTCCACGGGTTTGCCGGACTCCATCGGTCCGCCGGACACGAAGATCACGGGGATGTTGAGCCGCATCGCGGCCATCAGCATGCCCGGGGTGATCTTGTCGCAGTTGGAGATGCAGACCAGGGCATCGGCGCAGTGCGCGTTGACCATGTACTCCACGGAGTCGGCGATGACATCACGGCTCGGCAGGGAGTAGAGCATGCCTCCGTGGCCCATGGCAATGCCGTCGTCCACCGCGATGGTGTTGAACTCCTTGGAGACGCCGCCGGCCTCCTTGATCGCGGAGGCGACGAGATCGCCCATGTTCTTCAGGTGGACGTGGCCGGGCACGAACTGCGTGTACGAGTTCGCGATCGCGATGATGGGCTTGCCGAAGTCACCGGACTCCATGCCGGTGGCGCGCCAGAGGGCGCGGGCTCCGGCCATGTTGCGGCCGTGGGTCGAGGTTCGTGAACGCAGGTGAGGCATGGCCCCAAGACTACCGGGCGTTCGCGATGCGGAACAGTCGTCCCACACCGCGGACGCCCGGGGGCTCGCCGTCAGCCGCGGGTCAGTCCCGCTCCTGCGCCTGCGTGCTCGGGTAGTCCGGATCCGCGGCGAGGCGCTCCTGCACCGCGTCGAGCATCTGCTGCTCCCGCTCCTCTTCGGCGGCCGCGGCAGCGATCTGCTCCTGGGACGGATCGTGATCGCCCAAGCCGACCGCGAGCTCCGGATCCACCTGCTCGATCGCACCGGTGGTGACCTTCACGCGGTGACGGAGGATCTCCAGACGCAGCACCTTGGACAGCAGGTAGATGCCCAGCAGGTTCGGCACCGTCATGAGGAAGAACAGGGAGTCGGAGAAGCTGATCACGGACTCCAGGGAGATCGCGGAGCCCACCACAACGGCGAGGATCCACACCACCTGGAAGGCGCGCACCACCCAGGCGCGGTTGCCGACGATGAAGGTGACCGCGAGCTGGCCGTAGTAGTAGTAGCTCAGCACCGTGGAGAACGCGAACAGGATCACGGCGACGGTGAGGACGTACGGGAACCAGGAGGCGACGGTCGCGAACGCCTGCGAGGTGAGGACGATGCCGTCGGAGTCCGCGTCACCGTGCTCGTACACGCCGGTGACGGTGATCGCGAGCGCGGTCAGGGTGCAGATGATGACGGAGTCGACCAGCGGCTCCCACATGGCGGTGAAGCCCTCGGTGGCGGGGTGCTTCGTCTTCGAGGCGGAGTGCGCCATGGCGGCGGAGCCAACGCCGGCGGCGTTGGAGAACAGGGCTCGCTGAATGCCGGCGACGGCGACGCCGACCGCACCGCCGGCCACGCCCTCCGGTGAGAACGCGCCGGTGACGATGCGCAGGAAGGCATCGGGCAGATGGGTGATGTTGGCGATGAGGACGGCGAGGACGCAGATCAGGTACACCAGCGCCATCAGCGGGGTGATCTTGGAGGTCCACCGGCCGATCGACTTGATGCCGCCGATGATGACGAGCGCTGCCAGGGCGGCCATGACCACGCCGACGACCCAGCGGTTGTCATTGAGGAAGTCCGACCCGGTCTGGTCGGCGAGGATGATCGCCGCCTGGTTGGACTGGAACAGGTTGCCGGCACCGAACACACCGATGGCGGCGAACAGGGCGTACATGAACGCGAGGACGCGGCCGGACTTCGGCATGCCGATCTCCGCCAGGCCGTGCTTGAGATAGTACATGGGGCCGCCGGAGGTGGTGCCGTCCTCGGCGACCTCGCGGTACTTCACGCCGAGGGTAGCCTCGGCCATCTTCACACTCATGGCGAGGAAGCCGAACAGGACGATCCACAGAGCGGCCCCGGGCCCGCCGATGGAGATCGCGACGGCGACACCGGCGATGTTGCCGAGGCCCACGGTGCCGGACAGCTCCGTGGCGAGCGCCTGGAAGGAGGACACCTCTCCCGGGTCGGTCTTCTTGGTGAACCGACCGCGGATCACCTGGAGGGAGTGGCCGAGGCCGGTGATCGGCTGGAAGCGCAGCCACACCGTGAGGAAGAGGGCAGCGGCGATCAACCAGAGGACGATGATCGGCACTTCGACTCCCGCGATGACGGGAGAGTAGAAGACGATGGAGGACAACCCGTCCGCGAACGGTTTGAACGTGTCCTCAAGGAACTGGTCGATCGAGCCTGCAGCCACAGAATCTCCTGGTTCAAGCGGTTGGGAAGTTGGGACCGCAATCGATCTTTGCGTGTGAACTCGTCCACTTCAACACCAGAGGGTGCGGATGGATGAACGACACGTTGCGCCACGGTGACCGGATGAACAGTGATATCCGCTCCACCGACGGGTTCAGTTCACCTGGCTGACGCAGGCCCGTCCGCAGAGTGGTCGGTCACATGCAACGGGCCCGCTCACCGGAATCGGTGAGCGGGCCCGTCGGCCTGGACGCGCGGATCGGCTCAGCACCCCGCGCGCAGCAGGTCAGCCGGCGACGCCGAGCTTCTCCATGATGATCTGGCGGACGCGGCCGGCATCGGCCTGACCCCGGGTCGCCTTCATGACGGGGCCCATGAGGGCGCCGATGGCCTGCACCTTGCCGCCCTTGATCTTCTCGACCACATCGGGATTATCGGCGATGGCGGCGTCGACCGCGTCGGTGAGCACGGAGTCGTCGGAGACGACCGCGAGGCCCTTGTCCTCCACGATCTGCGCGGGCGAGCCGTCGCCGTCGGCCTCGACGATGACGCCGAGGACCTGACGGCCGATCTTGTCGTTGATCTTCTTCTCGTCGATCAGACCGATCAGCTCCGCCACCTGGGCGCTGGACACGCCGAGCTCGTCGAGCTCCACGCCCTTGTCCTTGGCGTAGCGGGCCAGCTCGCCCATCCACCACTTGCGGGCCGCCTGCGGCTTCGCACCGGCGTCCACCGTCTCCTGGATGAGGTCCAGGGCGCCGGCGTTGATGACGTCGCGCATCTCGAAGTCGCTGAAGCCCCACTCGCCGATGAGTCGGCGACGGCGCGCCGCCGGCAGCTCCGGCAGCGTGGAGCGCAGCTGCTCCACCCAGTCGCGGCTCGGCGCCACGGGCACGAGGTCCGGCTCCGGGAAGTACCGGTAGTCCTCGGCGTCGGTCTTCACACGTCCGGGGCTGGTCTCGCCGGTCTCGTCGTGGAAGTGGCGTGTCTCCTGCACCACGTCCATTCCGGCGTCGAGGACACCGGCCTGGCGGCAGATCTCGAAGCGGACGGCGCGGTCGATGGCGCGGAAGGAGTTGACGTTCTTCGTCTCGGTGCGGGTGCCGAGCGGGGCGTCCGCATCGGCGCGCAGCGACACGTTGATGTCCGCGCGGACGTTGCCGCGCTCCATCCGCGCCTCGGAGACGTCCAGAGCGCGGAAGATGTCCCGCAGGGTGCGCACGTACGCAGCGGCGACCTCGGGGGCGCGCTCGCCGACGTTCGGGATCGGGCGGGTGACGATCTCCACCAGGGGCACTCCGGCGCGGTTGTAGTCCACCTGGGAGTGGGTGGCGCCCTGGATGCGGCCGGTGGACCCACCGATGTGGGTGTTCTTGCCGGCGTCCTCCTCCATGTGGGCGCGTTCGATCTCCACGCGGACGATCTCGCCGTCCTCCAGTTCGACGTCGACCCAGCCGTCGAAGGCGATGGGCTCGTCGTACTGCGAGGTCTGGAAGTTCTTCGTCAGGTCCGGGTAGAAGTACTGCTTGCGGGCGAAGCGGCAGGACTCGGCGATCTCGCAGTTGAGGGCGAGGCCGATCCGGATCGCGTACTCCACAGCCTTCTCATTGACCACCGGCAGGGTGCCGGGCAGGCCGAGGGACACCTCGGTGATGGCGGTGTTGGGTTCGGCGGCGAACACGTTCGGTGCGCCGTCGAACATCTTGGTGGCGGTGCCGAGCTCCACGTGGACCTCGATGCCGAGCACCGGGTCGTAGGTCTTCACGGCGTCGTCGAAGTCCAGCGGCTGCACATCGAGGTACTCGCGGACCTTGTTCGCGCTGACGGGCTGAGCGCTCATCGGGCGCCTCCTTCCAGGGCCGGGGCCTGAGCGAGGATCGGACCGCCCCACTTATGCTCGAGCAGCGCTTCGAGTGCGCCGCCGACGCGGTACAGGCGGTCATCGCCCAGGGCGGGGGCGAGGAACTGGATGCCGGCGGGCAGGCCGTCCTCGGCGAGACCGCTGGGCAGGGACATGCCGGGCACGCCCGCGAGGTTGGCGGGAATGGTGGCGATGTCGTTGAGGTACATCGTCATCGGGTTGTCCACTTTCTGTCCCAGCGGGAACGCCACGGTGGGGGCGGTGGGCGAGGCGAGGACGTCGACCTTCTCGTAGGCGGCGGCGAAGTCGCGCTGCACGAGGGTGCGGACCTTCTGGGCGCTGCCGTAGTAGGCGTCGTAGTAGCCGGAGCTGAGGGCGTAGGTGCCCAGCAGGATGCGGCGCTTCACCTCGGCGCCGAAGCCCTCACCGCGGGTGGCGGCCATGACGCGCTCAGCGGTCGGGTTGTCCTCGGGGATGACCCGCAGGCCGAAGCGCATGCCGTCGAACTTCGCGAGGTTGGAGCTCGCCTCCGACGGCATGATCAGGTAGTACGCACCGAGGGCGTACTCGAAGTTCGGGCAGGAGACGCGCACGATCTCAGCGCCGGCCTCCTCCAGCAGGGCGAGGGACTCCTCGAAGCGGGCGCGCACCAGCGGGTCGAAGTCGTCGTGCTCGAGCTGTTCGATGACGCCGACGCGCAGGCCCTTGACGTCCTTCGAGCGGGCGGCGGCGACGAAGTCGCCGAAGCCGTCCCTGATGGAGGTGGAGTCCTTCGGGTCGTAGCCGCCGATGACGTCGTGCAGCAGCGCCGCGTCCTCCACGGTGCGGGTGCAGGGCCCGGCCTGGTCCAGTGAGCTGGCCATGGCGATGAGGCCGTAGCGGGACACGGAGCCGTAGGTGGGCTTCACGCCGACGGTGCCGGTGACGGAGGCGGGCTGGCGGATGGAGCCGCCGGTGTCGGTGCCGATCGCGAGCGGGGCTTCGAAGCCGGCGACGGCGGCGGAAGAGCCGCCGCCGGAGCCGCCCGGGATGCGGTCCAGGTTCCACGGGTTGCGGGTGATGCCGTAGGCGCTGGTCTCGGTGGAGGAGCCCATCGCGAACTCGTCCATGTTGGTCTTGCCGAGGATCGGCAGGCGCGCCTGCTTGAGGTGGGTGACAAGGGTGGCGTCGTACGGCGGCACCCAGCCCTCGAGCATCGTGGAGCCCGCGGTGGTCTGAACACCGCGGGTGACGGCGATGTCCTTGACGGCGACGGGCACACCGGCGAGCGGCGCCAGCTGCTTCCCGGCGGCGCGGGCGGAGTCGACGGCGTCGGCGGTGGCGCGGGCGTCATCAGCGGTGACGGTGATGAAGGCGTTGAGGTCGGAGTCGACCGCCTCGATGCGCTCGAGGTGGGCGTCGGTGAGTTCGCGGGCGCTGAACTCGCCGGCGGCGAGGCCGGCGGCCATCTCAGCAGCGGACTTGCGGATCAGATCGGTCATCTCACTCCTCCCCCAGGATCTGCGGAACGACGAAGCGTCCGTCGGCCGCCTCGGGGGCGCCCGCGAGCGCCTCCTCCTGGGTCAGCGTCCGGGTGACCTCATCGGCGCGGAACACGTTGGTCATCGCAATGGGGTGGCTGGTGGCGGGGACGTCGTCGCTGGCGACCTCGCTGACCGATGCGACCGCGGTGAGGATCGCGTCGAACTCGCCCGCGAAACGGGTGAGCTCCTCATCGGTGAGCTGGATGCGAGCGAGAGACGCGAGGCGCGCGACTTCTTCACTACTCATTGTTGGCATGGGGCCCATTCTAGGCCCGTGGCCGCGCGCCTCGTCTCTCAGTCCTTGAGAGCTGCGGGGCCCTCTGAGAGGAGGCGCACGAACTGCGCTTCGTCGAGGATCCGCAGGCCCAGTTCTTCGGCCTTGTCGGCCTTGGATCCGGCGTTCTCGCCGACCACGACGAAGTGGGTTCGCTTGGAGACGGAGCCGGAGGCCTTGCCGCCGCGGCTGAGGATGGCGTCCTTGGCGCCGTCGCGGGTGAAGCCCTCCAGGGAGCCGGTGACCACCACGGTGATGCCCTCGAGGGTGCGCGGGGCGTCCTCGTCCTGTTCGTCCTCCATGGTGACGCCGGAGGCGGCCCAGGCGTCGACCAGGTCGGCGCGCCACTGATCGGCGAAGAAGGCGCGGACGGATTCGGCGACCACGGTGCCGACCCCGTCGGTGTCGGCGAGGCGGTCGACATCGGCGGTGCGGATCGCCTCCATGGAGCCGAACGCGGTGGCCAGGGAGCGGGCCGCCGTGGGGCCGACATGACGGATCGACAGCGCCACCAGAACACGCCAGAGCTCGGTGTCCTTCGCCTTCGCGAGCTCGTCGATCAGCTTCGTGGTGGTGGCCGACGGCTTCTCCTCCTTCACCCGGGTCTCGCCGGTGGACTTCAGGCGGGTGGTGGTGCGCTTGGTCCAGAACGCGCGGACCAGGCGCCAGTCGCCGGTCGGCTCGCCCTTCCTCCGCAGCGGCTGGTACACGAAGACGTCGCGGAGGTCGTCGGCGGTGAGGTCGAAGAGGTTGCCGCCGGTGCGGACCACGGGGGTCTGTTCGCCGGGGACGTCGTCGGCGTCGCGGATGCGGCCGGTCTCGGTGTCGAGGGCGTGGCCGGCGCGGACGGCGGCGATGGCTTCGTCGCGGCGCTGGTCGGGGTTGGTGAGGGCCAGGGCGCTCTCCTCCCCGAGTGCTTCGATGTCGAAGGCGCCGCGGCTGGCGGCGTGCGCGATGCGGCCGGTGACCTGAGCGGGGCAGTCCTTCTGGTTGGGGCAGCGCCAGTCCTTCTCCCCCTCGTTGGTGGGGGCGATGCGGGTGCCGCAGGAGGGGCAGTCGGCGGGCATCTCGAAGGCGCGCTCACTGCCGTCGCGGAGGCGCTCGACGGGGCCGAGGATCTCAGGGATCACGTCACCGGCCTTGCGCAGGATGATGGTGTCGCCGATGAGGACCCCTTTGCGCTCCACCTCGAACTGGTTGTGCAGGGTGGCCTTCTCCACGGTGGACCCGGCGACCTTGACGGGTTCCATCACGCCGAACGGGGTGACGCGGCCGGTGCGGCCCACCTGCACCTGGATGTCCAGGAGCTTCGTGGTGACCTCTTCGGGCGGGTACTTGTAGGCGATGGCCCAGCGGGGGGCGCGGGAGGTGGAGCCGAGGGCGCGCTGGTGGGCGAAGTCGTCGACTTTGATGACGATGCCGTCGATCTCGTGCTCGAGGTCGTGGCGCTTATCGCCGAACTCATCGATGTACTCGCGCACCTCGGCGAGGGAGTGCAGAACGCGGGAGTGGGGGCTGGTGGGCAGGCCCCAGGAGGCGAGCAGCTCGTACGTCTCGGACTGGCTCGTGGGGTACTCGCCGCCTTCGTGGGCGCCGATGCCGTGGACGTAGACCTCGAGGGCGCGGGACGCGGTGACGGCGGCGTCCTTCTGCCGCAGCGAGCCGGCGGCGGTGTTGCGGGGGTTGGCGTATTCGGCGAGCCCGTCGGCGCGGCGCTGCTCGTTGAGCTTCTCGAACTCGGCGGTCGGGTAGAACACTTCGCCGCGCACTTCGAGGATCTGGGGTGGATGCTCGGTGGTCAGGCGCTGCGGGACGGAGGCGATGGTGCGGACGTTCGCGGTGACGTCCTCGCCGATGCGGCCGTCGCCGCGGGTGACGCCGCGGATCAGTTCGCCGTTCTCGTAGACGAGGGAGACGGCGAGGCCGTCGATCTTCAGTTCGGTGAGGAACGCGGGGGTGCCGGGCGCCTCCTTCTGGGTGCGTTCGGCCCATTCGTCGATCTCCTCGACGCTGAAGGCGTTGTCCAGGCTCATCATCCGCTGGATGTGCGGTGTGGGGGTGAAGCCGGCCGCGACGGCGCCGCCGACGGTCTCGGTGGGCGACTCCTCGCTCTTCAGCTCGGGGTTCTCCTCTTCGAGGGCCTTCAGCTCGCGTTCGAGCTCGTCGTACTGGGCGTCGGCCATGATCGGCTCGTCGTCCTCGTAGTACGCGGAGCGGGCTTCGGCGAGCTGGGCGCGCAGCTCATCGATGCGGGCCCGTGCTTCGAGATCAGTGGTCTCGCTCATGCGTCCTCCCCCTGGGCTGCGCGGCCGACGGGGACCACCCTGACCTGCTCAGCGCTGGTGCGGGCGGCCTGAAGGACCTCCATCGTGTGCAGGGCCTCCGCCACGGGGACTGGGCCCTCTCCCCCGCTGGTGATCGCGTCGGCGAACGCTTCGTACAGCTCGGTGACATCACCCTTCTGGCTGGGGATGGTCTCCGCCCGGCCCTCCCGGGTCTGCGGCTCACCGGCGTCCTCCCGCAGGCGCAGGGTGCCCCAGCGCGCCTTCTGCTCGAAGCCCCAGGCGTCGCGGTCGTGCTCGGGCCAGTGGCCGGCCTGCACCGCGTCGGCCTGCACGTCGGTGTAGTCCGAGATGTAGCAGCCCTCATCGGAGGTGAGGCGGAGGCGCCGCCCGACGATGCCGGACGCCTTGGTCGCCGACACCAGCGACTGGGCGCCGTTCTCGTGCTCGATCGCGATCGCGTGCGCCACGTCGGTGGGGCCCTGGTCGGTCGGGCGCATCTGCAGCTGGGCGTGGACGCTGGTGGCGGGGCCCAGCAGGTGCAGGGCGCAGTCGATGACGTGCGGGCCGAGGTCCAGCAGGACCCCGCCCTTCGAGGCGACGCGCTCGGGGGCGGAGAACCCCTGGTCGAGGGCGAACTCGAACCGGCGCACCTGGCCGAGTCGGCCCGACTGCATGAGGGCGCGGGCGGTGCGGATGTCGGTGTCGTACCGGCGGTTGTGGAACACGGTCAGCAGCACGCCGGCCTCCTCGGCGGCGCGCGCCATCTCCTGGGCGTCGGCGTAAGTGAGCGCGAACGGTTTGTCCACCACCACGTGCAGTCCCCGTCGGACCGCTTCCAGGGTGAGGTCGCGGTGGGTTGCGGGCGGGGTGGAGATGACGACGGCCTCGGCTCCGGCGGCCTGGACGCCGTCGAGGTCGGCCACGATCCGGGCCGACGGGTTCTCCGCGCGGGCCTGGGCGGCGCGTTCCGCGTTGGTGACCTGGACGGCGACGAGGTCGAGGTTCTGCGCGGCGCGGATGAAGGGGGCGTGGAAGACCCGGCCGCCGAGTCCGTACCCGATGAGTCCGATGCGTGCTGTCATGGTCCCCAGTCTGTCACCTCACTCGCGCGTACGCTGAGTCCATGACCTCGATCCCCGTCTTCCCACGCACCGGTGCGCAGCCGCCCGGCCCGGCCGAGAACATCTGGCTGCGCGCAGTGCACACCAACCCCAATCATGCCGCGGACTACGTCCAGCGGTGGCGGCGCCTCGCGGCGCAGGGGCAGGACATCCACGGGGAGGCGCGCATGATCGATGCGATGCTCGAGCGGGGCTCGTTCGTCATCGACGCGGGCTGCGGCACCGGCCGCACCGGGGGCTATCTCTTCGACGCCGGGCACCGCGTCATCGGTGTGGACCTCGATGAAACCCTCATCGCGGCGGCCAGGACGGACCATCCGGGGGCCGACTGGCGGGTGGGCAACCTCGCCGAGCTCGACCTGCGCGCCGCTGACGGGTCCCGCCTCATGGCCGATGTCATCGTCTCCGCCGGCAATGTGATGACGTTCCTCGCAGCCGCGGAGCGCAGGCCCGCGCTGGTGGCGATCCGCGCTCACCTGTCGAGCACGTCGCGCTTCGTGGCGGGTTTCCAGACCCACCGCGGATGGTCCGCCGAGGACTTCATCGCCGATGCCGAACGCGCCGGGATGCGCCTTCAGCAGGCGTTCTCCTCCTGGCAGCTGGCGCCGTTCACCGGGGAGGACGGCTTCCTCGTCGCGGTGCTCGTGCGCGCCTGAGCCTCAGGCCTCCAGGCGCTCGCCCCACCGCAGCATCATCCGCATGCCCTGCTCGATCTCCGGCAGGCTCAGCGCCTGGTCCGCGGTCAGCGACTGCTCCCGCCGGCGCGCCGAGCCGCGGCTGAGCAGGAAGTCGAACCCGCGCGCCTCGCGCGGCGCGAACCCGAGCTCCCGCCAGCAGCTGAGCACATGGGACAGTGCCTTCTCCTCCCGCCCGGGCGCGAGGACGAACGTCAGCCCGACGCCGCGGTCGCGGGCATCGGCGAGCAGCTCCCACAGCCTCCCCGGCCGCCGCGCCTGCCCTGAGAGCGGGTCCAGGCCGATGCGTTCGGCGCCCGCCGAGCGCGCCGCATCCACCAGGTCGGTGTGGGCGTCGATGAGGATGCGAGGCTGCGCAGTGCTCGGATCAGCGCTGCTGGTGAGCACGGTGGCCAGGTGGCGGGTGATGGCGTCCCGGCCGACGGGCGGGTGGAACCGGTACCCGGAGGCGGTGCGGATCCGGCCCTGCTGAACAGCGCGCAGGCCCCGCTCGTCGAGCGTGATGTCCAGGGCTGCGCCCGGCACCCGTTCACGGACCTGCGCCGTCTCGCGCGCGAGTCCGCCGGCCAGCAGGTGCGGAAGGTCGCGCAGCAGGCCCGGGTCGGCGAGCGCCCGCTCCCCCGAGGCGGTGAACACGGCGGCCGCGAGCGCCACGGGTCCGGGCCGCTGGATGGTGAGGGGTCCGTCGAAGCCGAACAGAGCGATGCGGGCGGCGTCCAGCAGGCGGTTCGCGTGGTCGCGGGCGGCGTGGAGGGCGAGGCCGTCGCCCACTCCGACCCGCCAGCCGTACGGGGCGAGATCACCGGTGAGATCGAGGCTGGCGAGAGCGGCGGCGAGCGGGGTGTCGATCAGGGCGGAGGAGGCCGCGCCGGTGGCGGTGTCGGCGGCGGCGCTGTGCGCCAGCGCGGGGGCCGACGGGATCTGCTCGTCCACACCGCTGCCGAGAAGCGAGCGGGACCGCTCCAGGCGGTGCATCAGCGCATCGGCGATGACGGCGGACTCCCCCGCGGTGAGGCTCGTGGCCGGCAGTCGGAGCGTGGAGTCGGTGACCAGTCGCGCCAGTGGTGCGCTGCTCATGTCCGATGGGGTCGGGCTCATGCGCGCCGGTCGAGGGTGGCGGAGGCGAGGACCCGGTCGCCGTCGTACAGCACGAGGGTCTGGCCGGGTGCGACGCCGCGGATCGGCTCATCGAGGTCGACCGTGATGCGCTCGGAGTCCACAGCGGTGACGACGGCGCCGGTGGCGGCGCCGTGGGCGCGGATCTGCGCCTGCACCCGTCGGCCGACCTCCAGGTCCTCGAAGGGGATCAGATCGGCGGCTTCGAGGGTGCGGGTGGACAGCAGTTCAGCCGCGCCGACCACCACCTGGCGGGTGTCCGGCTTCACATCCAGCACGTAGCGGGGGCGGCCGTCCTGGGCGGGCTGCTGCAGGCCGATGCCCTTGCGCTGCCCGATGGTGAAGTTGTGGGTGCCGCGGTGCTCGCCGAGGACCTCACCCTCCGGGGTGACGATCTCGCCGGGGGCCTCCCCGAGGGAGCGTTGGAGGAAGCCGCGGGTGTCGCCGTCGGCGATGAAGCAGATGTCGTAGGAATCGGGCTTGTGGCCCACGCCGAGGCCGCGGCGGTCCGCTTCGGCGCGCACCTCGGCCTTGTCGGCGAAGCGGCCGAGGGGGAACATGGCGCGCTTCAGCCCCTCCGGGCCCATGACGGCGAGGACGTAGGACTGGTCCTTGGCGTCATTGGCGCTGCGGTGAAGGGAGGGCGCGCCGTCCGGGCCGTCGGTGCCGATGACGGCGTAGTGGCCGGTGCAGACGGCGTCGAAGCCGAGGAGGCGGGCGCGGTCCATGAGCGCTTCGAACTTGATCCGCTCGTTGCAGCGCACGCACGGGTTGGGGGTGCGGCCGGCGGCGTATTCGGCGAGGAAGTCCTTGACCACGAGGTCGTGGAAGTCGTCGGAGAGGTCCCACACGTAGTAGGGGATGCCGATGTGGTCGGCGGCGCGGCGGGCATCGGAGGCGTCCTCGACCGTGCAGCAGCCGCGTGACCCGGAGCGGGTCTGGTCGCGGTTCTTGGACAGCGCCATGTGCACACCGACCACATCGTGGCCGGCTTCCTTCGCGAGCGCCGCGGCGACTGCTGAGTCGACGCCGCCGCTCATCGCTGCCAGGACCTTCATGCACTGCCTCCCGGGTGTCGCTGCCGCCCGCGGGTGCGCACGGGCCGCGCACGAGTCTAGGTTTCGCGCCGCCCTGCGCGAAAGCGAACGTGAGCTGACTGCCTCAGGCGAACAGCCGCCCCATGGCGCGGCCCCGCTCGAGCGCATCGGGCAGCGCCTGCAGCACCGCGTCCACATCCTGCTCGCTGGAGGTCCAGCCGAACGAGAAGCGGATGGCGCCGCGCATCAGCGACTCCTCGAAGCCCATCGCCTCCAGCACGTGGGACGCCTGCGTGACGCCGGAGGAGCAGGCGGAACCGGCGGAGCAGTCCACCCCGGCCTGGTCGAGGACGAACAGGACAGCATCCTGCACAGCGCCGGGGAACTGGACGTGCACGATGTGCGGGGCGTGCGGCGAATCCTCCGCGGTGAACACGGCATCGGCGTCGATGGCGCGGATGCCGGCGCGCAGCCGCTCCGCGAGGCTTCCCAGGCGCGCCTGCTCCGCAGCGGCATCAGCGAGGGTCTCGCGCAGCGCGGCGGCGAAGGAGGCGGCGTGCGCGGCGTCCAGGGTGCCGGAGCGGATGCCGCGCTGCTGACCGCCGCCGGTGCCGACGGCCGCCAGCTTCACATCGGGCTGCGCCACGAGCACCCCGACGCCGACGGGCGCGCCGATCTTGTGCCCGGACAGGCTCATCAGGTCGACCGTGTCGAAGTCGGGCAGCTGCACATGCCCCGTTGCCTGCACCGCGTCGGTGTGGACGGCGGCGCCGTACCGGTGGGCGAGGCCGGCGATCGCGCTGAGGTCCTGCACCACACCGGTCTCGTTGTTGACCAGGGCGGCGGAGACGAGGGAGGCGGGGGCTCCGTCGGACCGCGCCTGGTCGAGCGCGGTCTCAAGCGCCGTGAGATCCATGGTGCCGTCGCGGTGCACGGGCAGAAGGCGGCCGTTGAGCGCCTGGACGGTCTGCACCACCGCCGGGTGGTCGGTGGCGAGGCCGAAGACGGGACCGAGGTGGGCGGCGCCGCGCAGCGCGAGGTTATCGGCTTCGGTGCCGCCGCTGGTCATGATCAGCCAGCTGCGCGGCACACCGAGCTGCTGCGCGATCTCCTGCAGGGCGTCGTCGAGGATGCCGCGGACGCGCCGACCGGACGTGTGCACGCTGGTGGGGTTGCCGAGCGCACCGGCGGCGTCGACGAGGGCGTCGCGGGCGGCCGGCCGCAGGGCGGTGGTGGCGGAATGGTCGAGATAGGTGCGATTGTTCACCACGGTTTGTCTGGTCCTTCGTCTCCGGAGCCGCCGTCCGGTGGGGGTGCCTGGTCGCCGGTGGTCGTGCCCTTGTTGCGGTTGTTCAGCTCGTCCTCCCGGTCCTGGTCCGGGTTCGACGGGGTCGGGTCGTCGGCCGGGTCACCGGAGCCGTCGCCGTTCGGGTTCTTCGTGGGGTCGTCGTTCGGCGGCTGGTTCCCGTCAGCCGGTTCATCGGTGGGTTCCTGCTGGTCGCCGCCGTCACCGGGGTCCTTCTCCGGGTCGCCCGGGTCGGTCTGGTCGCCCTTGTTCTGCTCGTGGGAGCGGCGCTGCTTCTCCCCCTCGATGCCGCGCGAGGTGGAATCAGTGGACTCCTGGTCCTCGTTGTCCTTGCGCTGATCCGACTGGGGCCCGCAGGGGGCGAGCACCTCCTGGGCGCGCTCAAGCTCCTTCTGCGCGGCCGACGCATCCATCGTGCGGGACTTCTCCGCGATCGCGATGGCGAGGTTGTTGCGGATCTTGCACTGGGCGTGCGGCGGCGCGTTGAGGTCCTTCGCTGTGGACCACAGCCGGAGGGACTCCGTCAGCTCCGCTTCCGCTTCGGCGTACTTCTTGTCCTTCAGCAGGGCGGTGCCCTCGGTGAGGTGCGGCAGGTACGGTTCGAAGACGTTGCCGACCTTCACTCCGGTCAGGGCGGAGACGGTTCCGCTGTAGTCCCCGGCGCGGTAGCTGGCGAGAGCGGACGCCTGCACCATCGGCATGGTGGCGACGCGCACGCCCAGCAGCAGCAGGAGGATCAGCGGCAGCGCCGCGATCGCCAGGCAGATCCTCCTGGCCATCGACACCTTCGCGGGGTCGGTGCCGTAGGAGCGCTGGTCGCGGCGGGTGCGGCGACGTCCTCGTGCGGTCGTACTCATGCGTCCTCCTCCCGGCGGCGGCGCGACCGGGGCAGGCGCCGCACCATCGCCGCCAGCTCCCACACCGCCAGAGCGCCGAGCGCGATCGCGGGGATCCAATACCAGTCCTGTCCGGAGTCCAGCGGGCTCGCCTGTGTGCTGTCGATGGTTCTGAGCTCGACGCCGCTCGCCGCGTCCTCGAGGCTCTGCCCGGGCTCGGTGCGATGGATGTACGGCACCCCGAGCTGCGCGGCGGCCTCCTTCAGCACGCCTTCGTCGAGGCGGGAGCGGCCGGGCTGACCGCTGGAGTCGGTGACGACCTCACCATCGTCCTTCCCGCCGTGCACCCGCATGGTGCCGCCGGCGGTGGTGCCGTAGCCGAGGACCGCGCCGGCGTCGATCATGTCGCCGGAGGAGAACGGGACGGACTGCTTCCCGTCGGTGTTCTCCCCGTCGCTCATCACGATGACGATGATCTGCGACTCCGGGTCGTCCTCCGCGGTGCGCCGCACCATGGTGTCCAGGGACGCCTGGGCGCGGTCGATGTTGGAGCCGCTGGAGAAGCCCGGCGGTTCGGGCCGCATGGTGTCGAACCATGCCTGCACCGCGGTGGAGTCGGTGGTCAGCGGCAGCTGACGGGAAGCGGCGGAGTCGAAGGAGATGATGGCGAAGCGCGCCCCGGCGAAGCGGTCGGTGATCTGCGCGGCATCGGCCCGCATGCCCTCAACGCGCCGCTTCGAGCCGTTGTAGTCCTCCGCGTTCATCGACCCGGTCTGGTCCACCACGAAGATGACGTTCGCGTTCTTCCGTTCGGTGGCGATCACATCGCTCGGGCTGAACGGCCTCAGCGCGATCACCAGGAGCAGCAGCACCATCAGCAGGCGGCGCGCCCACGCCAGACGCAGGCGCGGCCGGCGGACCAGCATGACGACGCAGACCACGAGCAGCGGCAGGAGCAGCGTCATCAGCGCCAGGGGCGGAATGATCGGCAGGAACTGGAGGTTCATCGCTGCCTCCAGCCCACGGCCACCACACCCACCATCGCCAGGAGGCTGGCGAGCCAGAACGGTGCGGGATGGTCCGTGTAGTAGGAGCGCTTCGCTCCCCCGGTCTTCGCGGCCTGGGACTTCTGGATCTCCGCCACGATCGTGTCCACGCTCTGCGCGCTGCCGGTGGTCCACATTCGCCCGCCCGTGCGCTCGGTCTCGGTGCGCAGCTCCTCCAGTTCGGCGCCGCCGATCACACTGTCCGGTGCAAGGGTGTACACGGTGGCGCCGCGGCGCTTCGCCGCCTCCATCGCCTCCGGCAGCTGGTACAGCGGAGTGCCGGCCAGCTGGTTGTCAGTCGCGAAGATGATGAAGCGGGAGCGGGACTCATCGGACCGGTCGAACTGCTGGGAGCAGGAGACGAGGCCGTCGCCGATCAACGAGGATCCCGCGCCGGTGGACTGGGATGTGGCGCGCAGCTGCTCGAGCAGGGCGTCTCGGTCGTTCTCGGTGGCCTTCGCATCGCCCTCGGCGGTGGTGCTGGACTGTCCGCCGATCAGCTGCGCGCCCGCCTCCAGCTGGCGACGGCTCATCAGGTAGTCATGGGTCAGGGGGAACACGGTGACGGCGCGGCTGTTGAACACCGTGAGACCGACGCGTTCGCCGTCGAACCGCTGCACGATTTCGTTGAACGTCATCAGCAGGTCCGCATCCACGGCCGACATCGACCCCGACACGTCCAGGCACAGCACGATGTCGCGGCTCTGCGTGGACGGCTGCTCCACCCGTTCGGTCGCCAGGCGCCCCGACAGCAGGGCGCTGGTCAGCACCAGTGTCGCCGCGAGCAGGACGGAGGTGGCGGCCAGCATCAGCGCGATCCGCCGCGAACGCTTCACCGCGGGGAGGGAGTCCACATACGCGGAGTTCGCCACCCGGATCGTGGGACGCTTCGCGTGGGCGCGGCGGAACCGCAGCGCGATCAGCGCCGCGATCAGACCGACGCCGAGGATGATGAGAGTGACCCACCACAGCACCATCACCATGCGCGGATCACCTCTCGCGCCTCCTGCAGCGACTCGTCCATCTGCGCACTCGACGCCAGGGAGAAGCTCGGCTCGTACAGCCGGCCGATCAGCTCGCCCATGCGGCCGAGCTCGGGGTCGCGGCGCACCGCATCCAGGTGCTCGGTGTCGATCGCGATGCCGGAGGTGCGGCGGACGAACAGGCGCAGCAGCGCGACCAGCTCCTGGTGGGCCTCGCGGGTGCCGATCTCGCCGGCGTCGAACCGGCGGCGCAGGTCAGCGAGCACCCGGAGGAACTCAGCCTTCACGGTGTCGGACTCCGTGGGTCGCTTCGCCCACGCCGCCCGCTCCGCCGCCCACCTGGTCACGAGACGGATCGCCAGCAGGGTGCCGATGATCGCCAGCAGGCATAGCAGCGCCAGGATCGGCCAGGCCACGGAGTACTGCGGCGGTTCGATGATCTCAACGCCGTCCATGCGGCCTCCTCGGTGCGCGCAGCAGTCGGATCATGTCATCGACCACGCTGTCGGCGCCGTCGGTGAGGGCGTGGGCGATGTGCAGACCGTCCAGCATCGCGGTGACCTGCTGTTCGCGGGCCTCCCGGTAGCGCTGCACAGCTCGCCGCACCGCCGGGTCCCGTCGGGTGTAGTCCAGCAGGTCGTGGTCGGCGTCGCTGTCCTCCACGCTGTGGGTCAGTCGGTCCGGCTGCAGCGGGTCGGCGTCGCGGATGCGCAGCACGAGCAGGTCGTGGCGCCGCGCCAGCAGCCGCATGTCCGCCTCCAGGTCCGGGGATGGGCGCGCCTCGTCGGTGATGAACAGCAGCAGGGACGGCCGACGGATCCAGCGGTGCGCCCGCTCCAGCAGCCACCGGTCGTCCCCCTCCCCCGCCTGGGCCGTGGTGGCGCGCTGAACGGTGCGCAGCAGCAGCTCCAGGTGGGCGTCCGAGGACCGCATCGGCAGGGTCTCCGGGGCGTCCGCGGTGCCGGCCACCAGTCCCACCTGGTCGGCGTGCTGTCGGGCGGCGAAGCACACCAGGCCCGCCGCGAGCAGCATCGCCTCGAGCTTGTCGGTGCCGTCGGCGGCAGTGGCGGACATCGACCGGGAGGTGTCCGCAATGATCGCGATGTGCCGGATCCGCTGTTCGGTGAATCGGCGGATCAGCGGTTCACCGGAGCGGGCGGTCGCCTTCCAGTCGATGTCGGAGATGCGGTCGCCGGGCTGGTACGCCTTGAGGTCGTCGAAGTCCTCACCGTGGCCCGTGAACAGGGAGGTGCCGCGGCCGGTGATCAGGCCGCGGACCTTGCGGGAGGTGTGCAGGTCCACGCGGGCCTGCACTCGGGTGAGCAGCGACTGCGACATCGGCGATCGGACTCCGTCGGTGCTACGGCTGCGGGACGGCGGCGAACACCGCGTCGATGATGGATTCGGTGCTCATGCCGGCCGCGATGGCATCGAAGGTCAGCACGAGGCGGTGACGCAGCACCGAGTGGGCGAGGGCGCGCACGTCCTCCGGGGTGACGAAGTCGCGGCCGTGCAGCAGCGCATGCGCCTGCCCCACCCGCATCAGAGCGAGGGACCCGCGCGGAGATGCGCCCACGCGCACCGACTGCGTCAGGTTCTCGATCGGGCGGGGCCCGGTGCCGCGCGTGGTGAAGATGAGGTCGATGATGTACCGCTTGATCGCCGGATCCACGTAGACCCGGTCCACTGCGGACTGCAGGAAGCGGATGTCCTCGAGGCTGACGGTCGGAGCCGCGGCCCGCGGGGCGGTCAGCTCACCGGAGGTGGAGCGGTCCAGGATCGCGTGCTCGTCGCGCGGGCTGGGGTAGGTGAGGATCTCCTTGAGCAGGAATCGGTCCATCTGCGCCTCGGGGAGGACATAGGTGCCCTCCTCCTCGATCGGGTTCTGGGTGGCGAGCACCATGAACGGGTCCGGGAGGCGGAACAGTTCACCGCCGATGGAGGTCTGCCGCTCCTGCATCGCCTCCAGCATCGCCGACTGGGTCTTCGCGCTGGACCGGTTGATCTCATCGAGCAGCACGATGTTCGCGTGCACGGGTCCGAGCTGGGTGGTGAACTCGCCGGTGCCGTAGTTGTAGATCTGGGTGCCGAGGATGTCGTTCGGCATCAGGTCCGGGGTGCACTGGATGCGGGCGAAGCTGCCGCCGATCGCGGTGGCGAGCGCCTGCGCAGCGGTGGTCTTCGCCAGGCCCGGGACGGACTCCAGCAGGATGTGACCGCCGGCGGCCAGGGAGGCGACGAGTGCGAGCCGCAGACGCTCCTGGCCCACCACGCGGGAGCGGAAGGTGGCGGAGATCCGTTCGATGACGTCGTCGGCGCGGTTCTGCTCCGCAGCGCTGAGCGCCCGCTCGACCGGTTCGAACGGGCGGCCCTGCGCTGTGCGGTCCGGGGCCGCAGTTCTCCGGGCGGGCGCGGACGGGTCCTGCTGGGGCGCGGCCTGCTGGGAGGGGGCCTGCTGAGCGGGCGCCTCCTGGCGGCGCCGGCCGGTGCGGGGCCTGTCCCAGGGCTGCTGCTGGGGGTCCGGAGTGCTCATGCGGGTCCTTTCGCGGGGTGTGGCCGGCGCGTCGGCGCCGTCAGCGGTGACGGCTTGGAACAGTGGGTCAGAACATCAGGCGGGCGAGGCGGCGACGAGCAGCGCCCACACGCTCATCGTCCGCACCGACGACGTCGAACAGGTCGAGCAGGCGCTCGCGCAGGCGGTCGCGGGTCTCCGCGTCGGCGGCTGCATAGCGGTCGAGGATGCGGCCGAACGCATCGTCCACGTGCCCGCCGAGCAGGTCGAGGTCCGCCCCCAGGAGCTGGGCATCGAGGTCCTCAGGCGCGTCGGCGGCTGCACGGCGGCCCTCCTGCAGGTCCACCTCGCGGGTGCGCTCCATCAGGCGGGTGGTCGCGGCGCCGCGCTTCGCCTCCGGATCACCGGGGTGGGTCTCCAGATAGTCCTCGAACGCCTTCTGCGCTCCGGCGAGGTCGCCGTTCTGCAGCAGGGTGGTGGCGTGCTCCAGCTCCGGGGGCAGCTGAGCGGCAGCGGGGGCATCCGACGGGGCCTCCCCCACCGACATGCCCTCCTGCGCCGCGAGCTGAGCCAGCTGCTCCATCACGGACTGCAGCTGGTCGTCCGCGACCGCGCCCTCGAACAGGGGCTGGATCTGGCCCTTCATCATCAGCATGGCAGCGGGCAGGGACTGCACGCGCAGCGCAGCCGCGACGCGCGGCTGCTGATCCGCATCCACGAGCGCCAGGCGGATCGTTCCCGCATGGCGCCCCACAGCGGCGCGCACCGCATCGACGAACGAGGCCCCGCCCTGGACCCGAGCGCTGGTGACGAGCAGGAGAGTCAGCTGCTGCTGCGAGGAGTCGATCAGGCCCTGCAGGTCCTGTTCGCTGACGGAGACCTCGTCGGCCAGCGGCTGGGAGGTGCCGGCGGCGCTGTTCTCCTTCTTCAGCGAGCTGAAGTCCATCACACCATAGGCGTCGGTCATCGTGGAGGGTTCTCCTTGTCTGGGGTTCGTGTCGGTCGGGCGTGCCGCGTCCGCGCGGAGCACCGGTCAGCTGCCGCTGGCCTTCAGCAGTACCTTATAGCCGGCGATCGGCTGGATCTTCTCGCCGGTCTGGTCCTTCGCCGGAATGTGCAGAGCGATGGTGGAGCCGTAGGTGCGCACGAGCTCCTTGGTGAACGTGTGGCGGCCCACCAGCTTCGCCAGCACCGTGTCCGCGCCGTACTCCACCTGACCGGAGCTGACGCTGAGCCGCCGGTTCGAGGTCAGGGTGGTCATGACGATCGCGCCGCCGTCCACCGTGCGGATCCCGAGGTACTCCTGCTCGTTCGGGGTGTACTCCTCCCGCACCTGTGCGATCTGGTCCCAGTCCACGCCTTCGTTGATCTGTTTGCGCTCGGTCTGGATCTCCGCGTGGTTCTCCTCGAGGAACGGGTCGGTGGCCACCACATCGTCCTTGTCCGCGTTGTCGTGCCCGTCGGTGAGCACACGGCAGTACAGGGCGATGGCGTCCTTCGGCGACATCAGCAGTTCAGCGTCGTCCACGGCCACGGCTTCGGACCCCGTGGGGATCGGGGCCACCGTCGGCATCTTCACGTTCGCCAGCTGACGCGCCCAGCCCCAGGAGACGAAGCGGGAGGAGTCGGAGGCGTCCTCCTGCTGCTCGAAGCCGACGAAGAACGGCAGGCCCTCGCCGTTCTCAGCGTCGGCGACGGCCAGGGCGTAGCGGGCCCCGCCCTGCGCGTCGGTCGCGATGCCGATCTTCACGGCGTCATCAGGGCGGCTCAGCTTCGGTGCGCGGTCCGGATCAGCCTTGAGGGTCTCCTCGCCCACCTTCTTCATGATCTCGTAGCTGGCGGTGCGCTCAGCCAGTGCACTGCCGGCCACGATGGGCGACAGCAGCTTCGGATCCTTCTTCTCGTCTGCGGTGGTGAGCGCCTTGTTGAGCTCGGTGAGCAGATCGGCGAGCTCCGCTTCGTCGAGGGCGGAGGGCGGGGTGGTGGGCGTGGGGCTCACCGACGGGCTCGGGGCCGCCTTCTTCGTCGAGGACGAGCAGGCGGCGAGGCCGCCACCGGCCGCGGCAAGGGCACCGAACGACAGAATCGAACGGCGCGTCAGGTGCTGAGTCATCTCTTCTCCCACATAGTCGGTCCAGCCGCGGGCGTCGTCGAGGCCCCGGGCCGTGGAAAGAGTCTTGCACGAAAACCCCGCACGCTTCGAGATCTGCGCCCACAGCCGAATCGGGGATCACTCCCCGCCGCGCGACGGGGACGGCGACGTTGGGCTCCCCGGCGCGCTCTCACGTAGGCTGAGCGGGTGCGATTAGTGGTTGCAGAATGCTCAGTTGACTACACCGGCCGACTCACGGCCCACCTCCCCCGCGCCCCGCGCCTGCTCATCGTGAAGGCCGACGGCAGCGTGCTCGTCCATTCCGACGGCGGCAGCTACAAGCCGCTGAACTGGATGGCCCCGCCGTGCACCCTGCGGGTCGCGCTGCCCGAGGACGACGGGCGCGCCCAGGACGCCGAGGACGGCGACTGGGTGGAGGAATGGACCGTCACCCACGGCAAGACCGGTGACACCCTGCGCGTGCAGGTCCACGAGATCCTCTCGGACACCAGCCACGAGCTCGGCGTCGACCCCGGGCTGATCAAGGACGGCGTCGAAGCGCACCTGCAGGCCCTGCTGGCGGACAACATGGACGCCCTCGGCGACGGCTGGTCCTTGGTGCGCCGCGAATACCCCACTGCCATCGGCCCGGTCGACATCCTCGCTCGCGACCCCGAGGGCGGCTGCGTGGCCATCGAGATCAAGCGCCGCGGCGAGATCGACGGCGTCGAACAGCTCACCCGCTACGTGGACCTGCTGAATCGGGACCCGCTGCTGGCGCCCGTGCGCGGCGTTTTCGCCGCGCAGGTGATCAAGCCGCAGGCGAAGACCCTCGCCGGTGACCGCGGCTTCGACTGCGTCACGCTCGACTACGACGAACTGCGGGGTATCGACGACAAGGAAGCGAGACTGTTCTGATGGCCACCATCATCATCGGCCGCGCGGTCGTGGACGGCCGCCTGCTGGAGGACGCCCGCGTCATCATCGACGGCGGCACCATCCACTACGCCGGCCCGGCCGAGGGAGCCCCCTACGTTCCCGCGGGCGCCGAGGAGATCATCCACAGCGGCCTGATCCTGCCCGGCCTGATCGACATCCACAACCACGGCGGAGGCGGCATCGGATTCCCCGACGCCATGGACGCCGACGACGCCCGCACCGCCATCGCCGAACACGCCCGCCACGGCACCACCACACTGGTGGCCTCCCTCGTCACCGCCGCGCACGCCACCCTCCTGGAGCGCATCGGCACCCTCGCTCCCCTGGTCCGAGGCGGCGAACTCGCCGGCATTCACCTGGAGGGGCCGCACATCTCCCAGGCCCGCCGCGGCGCCCACGACCCAGAGCTGATCCGGCCGGGCTCCGTCGTCGCTCTGAAGGAGCTGCTGGACGCCGGTGACGGCACCATCGTCACCATGACCCTCGCCCCCGAGGACCCCCAGGTGGACCCCATGAGCGAGGCGCTGATCGAGGCGGGCGCCCTGCCGAGCTACGGCCACACCGACTGCTCCGCGTACCAGATGCTCGAGGCCATCGCGTTCAGCCTGCAGGCCGGTGCGATCCCCACGGCGACGCACCTGTTCAACGGGATGCGCCCCATTCACCACCGTGACGCCGGCCCCGCGTTCGCCTGCCTGGACGCGTCGGCCCGCGGGGACATGGTGGTGGAGCTCATCGCCGACGGGGTCCACACCTCCGCCGACACCGTGCGCTTCGTGTTCGACCTCGCCGGTGAGGACATGGTCCTGCTGATCACCGACGCAATGGCCGCCACCGGCATGACTGACGGCTCCTACCGTCTCGGCTCCCTTGACGTCACCGTCGCCGACGGCACGGCCCGCCTCACCCACGGCGGCTCGATCGCCGGAGGCACCGCACATCTGCTCGACATAGTCCGCTTCGCCGTGCGCGACGCCGGCGTGGACCTCGGTCAGGCCGTCCGCGCCGCCAGCTCCACACCCGCACGGGTGCTCGGACTGTCCGATCGGGGTGCGCTCAGCACCGGTCTGCGGGCCGATGTCGTCCTCACGGACGGGGACCTGCGGCCGGAGCGTGTGATGCGCGCCGGCCAGTGGATCTGATCCGCTCCCACAGCGTCCACCGACTGCGGCACGGGGCCTGGACGGAACCAGCTCGTCAGTGCACGAAGTCGCCGCGGGCCGGCGCTGACTCAATCCAGGCGCCGAGCGCGTAGGACGCCGCCGGAGGCATCTGCATCTGCACCGCGGGTGCCGTTCCGGTGCGCGCGATCTCGACCCGCACCCAGCTGTCGGACCCGTCGGCCTGCTCCCTGGCGACATCCTCGATGTCATCGCGCCGGATCACCAGCCCCGCCGTCAGCAGGAAGCCGATCGTGCGGTGCCAGCGCAGCTCATCGGTGGCGAACCGGAGCGTCCCATCCCTCCAACAGGCGCCGCGCCGCGGCTCGGGCCGCAGCACAGAGCATTCCACCCCGCCGCGCGAACGCGTCACGACGATGGCGCGCACCAGCATGACGAGCCCCAGAACAGCGATGAGCGCCCCGCACGCTTCGAGAAGAAGGAACGGGGCGCTCATCGGTTCAGGCGTGGTGAACGCTGGTCAGGCAGCCGTCAGCTCATTGGCCTCGTCCACCACGACCTTGACGGTCGAGTGATCCACGGACACGAACCCACCGGTCACCTGCATCGCGAACTGCGAGCCGTCGGCCCGGGTGATCTCGACGATGCCCGGCTGCAGAGCGGCCAGGACGGGCGCCATGTTGGGCAGCAGGCCCATGGATCCGTCGGCGGCGGGGACGCGCACGTAGCTCGCCTCGCCCTCCCAGACCGTCTGGTGGGCGGTGACGAACGTGACGCTGAGCATCGACGCTGACATCAGTTGAGGCCCTTCTGGATGGAGTCCCACTGACGCATGACGTCTTCGATGCCGCCGCAGTTGAAGAACGCCTGCTCGGCGATGTGGTCGAAGTCGCCGTCGCAGATGCCCTTGAAGCCCTCGATGGTGTCGCGCAGCGGGACGTCGGAGCCGTCCACACCGGTGAACTGCTTCGCCATGTGGGTGTTCTGCGAGAGGAACTGCTGGATGCGCCGAGCGCGCGCCACGATGACCTTGTCCTCCTCGGACAGTTCGTCGACGCCGAGCATCGCGATGATGTCCTGGAGCTCCTTGTTACGCTGCAGGATCTGCTTCACGCGCACTGCGGTCTCGTAGTGGTCGTCGCCGATGTAGCGCGGGTCCAGGATGCGCGAGGTCGATGCCAGCGGGTCGATGGCCGGGTAGAGACCGCGCGAGGCGATCTCACGGCTGAGCTCCGTGGTGGCGTCGAGGTGCGCGAACGTGGTGGCCGGGGCCGGGTCGGTGTAGTCATCGGCCGGCACGTAGATCGCCTGCATCGAGGTGATCGAGTGGCCGCGGGTCGAGGTGATGCGCTCCTGCAGAACGCCCATCTCGTCCGCCAGGTTCGGCTGGTAGCCCACGGCCGAGGGCATACGGCCCAGCAGGGTGGACACCTCGGAGCCGGCCTGGGTGAAGCGGAAGATGTTGTCGATGAACAGCAGCACGTCCTGCGACTGCACATCGCGGAAGTACTCCGCCATTGTCAGTGCGGACAGGGCCACGCGCAGACGCGTGCCCGGCGGCTCATCCATCTGGCCGAAGACCAGGGCAGTCTTCTCGATCACGCCGGACTCGGTCATCTCTTCGATGAGGTCCCAGCCCTCACGGGTGCGCTCGCCGACGCCGGCGAACACGGACACACCGTCGTGGTTGTTGGCCACGCGGTAGATCATCTCCTGGATGAGCACGGTCTTGCCGACGCCTGCGCCGCCGAACAGGCCGATCTTTCCGCCCTGCACGTACGGGGTGAGCAGGTCGATCGACTTGATGCCGGTCTCGAACATCTGGGTCTTGGACTCCAGCTGGTCGAAGTTCGGCGCCTTGCGGTGGATCGGCCAGCGCTCGTTGACCTCGAGCTGCTGCCCTTCTTCGACGTTGAGGACGTTGCCCACCACGTCGAACACCTTGCCGAGGGTGAAGTCGCCGACGGGCACCGAGATTGGTGCACCGGTGTCGGTGACCTCCTGGCCGCGGACGAGGCCGTCGGTCGGCTTCAGCGCGATGGCGCGGACCATGCCGTCGCCGAGGTGCTGGGCGGTCTCGAGGGTGAGGGTGTGGCGCGCCGCGCCCTCATCGGTGGGCAGCTCGACCTCGGTGGTCAGAGCGTTGTACATCTCCGGGATGTTGCCCGGGGGGAATTCGATGTCGACGACGGCGCCGGTCACGCGTGCGATGCGACCGGTGGCCGTCTTCGACGGTGCGGTTTCGATGGTGGTCATTGTGTTCTCCAACATGCTCTGTCTGACTCAGCGTTCTTTTCGGCCGGAGGAGCTCAGGGCGTCGGCACCGCCGACGATCTCCGTGATCTCCTGGGTGATCTCCGCCTGCCGGGCCGAGTTGGCAAGACGCGTGAACTTCTGGATCTGGGTCTCGGCGTTGTCCGTCGCGGTCTTCATCGCCTTCTGCCGGCTCGCGTGCTCGGACGCGATGGACTGCAGGAGGATGTTGATGATGCGCGACTCCACGTAGCGCGGAACGAGCTCGGCGAACACCGACTCCGGATCCGGGCTGTACTCGTACAGCGGGAACGTCTCGCTGCTGTTCTGCGCGGCCTGGTCGTCGCCGTGCAGGCTGAGCGGCACGAGACGAGCGATCCGCGGCTCCTGGCGGAAGCGGTTGTGGAACTTGTGCCCCACCACGTACAGCTCGTCCAGGTGCTCCGACGGAACCTCGCTGAGCAGGGCATCGCGCAGCTCGCGGGCGATGGTGAGGCCGACCTCAGCCATCTCCTCCTCGCGGATGCCGGTCCATGCCTTGTGCGGCGGACGGTTGCGGAAGCGGTAGTACGACTCGCCCTTGCGGCCGACGACGTACATGACCGGTTCCTTGCCCGCCTTGCGCAGCTTGTTGCCGAGCATCTCCGCTTCGCGGATGGCGGACGGCGAGTACGAGCCCGCCATGCCGCGGTCAGCCGTGATCAGCAGGACGCCGACCCGGTTGCTGCTCGTGCGGTCGTGCACCAGGAACGGATGCTCCGCGTCCTTCGTGTGCTGGACCACCGATGCGATCGCGTCGGTGATGGCGTCCGCATACGGAGTGGTCGCGAGCACACGGGCGTGGGCCTTGGAGATGCGCGCCGCGGCGATCATCTCCTGAGCCTGGAAGATCTTCTTCATGCCCGTGGCGGACGAGATCCTCTTCTTGTACTCCCTTTGCTGGGCTCCCATGAAACTCCCTCGTGACTATCGAAATCGAACGTGACCCGATGTCACTTCTGGGACGACCCCAGGATGGAGGTCTGCTCGATCCTGTCGTCGCTGACCTCGCCCTGCTGGTCGTAGACCGAGGAGCCCTGCTTCTCAGCAAAGTAGTCGCGCTTCACGTTCTCGACGATCTGGGTCAGCTCGGCTTCGGTCTCATCGGAGAACTTGCCGGACTCGCGGATGGTGGAGAGCACGGACCCGTTGTGACGCAGGTACTCGTGCAGGCGGGACTCGAACTCGCGCACGTCCTCCACCTCGACGTCGTCGAACTTACCGGTGGTGCCGGCCCAGATCGACACGGTCTGCTCCTCCACGGGCATCGGCTGGCCCTGGCCCTGCTTGAGCAGTTCCATGAGGCGAGCGCCGCGGTTCAGCTGCTGCTTGGAGGCGGCGTCGAGGTCCGAGGCGAACATCGCGAAGGCCTCGAGGTCGCGGTACTGCGCGAGCGAGATCTTCAGGGTACCGGACACCGACTTCATGGCCTTGACCTGGGCGGAGCCGCCCACGCGGGACACCGAGATGCCCACGTCCACGGCGGGACGCTGGTTGGCGTTGAAGAGGTCGGACTGCAGGAAGCACTGACCGTCGGTGATGGAGATGACGTTGGTCGGAATGTAGGCCGAGACGTCGTTCGCCTTGGTCTCGATGATCGGCAGGCCGGTCATGGAGCCCCCGCCCATGGCGTCGGAGAGCTTCGCGCAGCGCTCGAGCAGGCGGGAGTGCAGGTAGAACACGTCACCGGGGTAAGCCTCGCGGCCCGGCGGACGGCGCAGCAGCAGGGACACGGCGCGGTAGGCCTCGGCCTGCTTGGAGAGGTCGTCGAAGACGATGAGGACATGCTTGCCCTCGTACATCCAGTGCTGGCCGATGGCCGAGCCCGTGTAGGGCGCGATGTACTTGAAGCCCGCCGGGTCGGATGCCGGAGCGGCGACGATCGTGGTGTACTCCAGGGCGCCGGCCTCTTCGAGGGTGGCGCGCACGGAGGCGATGGTCGAGCCCTTCTGGCCGACGGCGACGTAGATGCAGCGCACCTGCTTCGAGGGATCGCCGCTCTCCCAGTTGGCCTTCTGGTTCAGGATGGTGTCCACCGCGATGGTGGTCTTACCGGTCTGGCGGTCACCGATGATCAGCTGGCGCTGGCCGCGGCCGATCGGCGTCATGGCGTCGATCGCCTTGATGCCGGTCTGCATCGGCTCCTTCACGCTCTTGCGCTGCATCACCGTGGGGGCCTGCAGCTCGAGGGCACGACGTCCCGTGGTGGCGATCTCGCCGAGGCCGTCGATCGGGTTGCCGAGGGCGTCGACCACGCGGCCGAGGTAGCCCTCGCCGACGGGGACCGACAGGACCTCACCGGTGCGGCGGACTTCCTGGCCCTCTTCGACGGTGGCGAAGTCGCCGAGGATGACCACACCGATCTCGGTCAGTTCGAGGTTCAGGGCCAGGCCCAGGGTGCCGTCCTCGAAGCGAACGAGCTCGTTCGCCATCAGGTTGGGCAGGCCCGTGACACGGGCGATGCCGTCGGCGGTCTCCGAGACTCGGCCAACTTCTTCGCGGTCGGTTCCACCAGGCTGGTAGGTGGACACCGCGGTGTTCAGAGCGTCCCGGATCTCTTCGGGACGAATCGTGAGCTCAGCCATCGCGCTGCTCCGCTTCCTTTTCTCTACCCGGCAGGACCGGGACGCTTGTGTTCGTTGCTTGGGGTGTCACGCCGAGAGCCTCGACCGCGCCTCGGTGAGGCGCGAGAGGACCGTTGCGTCGTACAGGTCGTCCCCGACCTGGACTCGCATCCCGCCGATGACATCCGGCGAGACCTCGAAGTTCATCTGGACGCTCTGGCCGAACTTGGCGGCCAGGATCTCGGAGAGGCGCGACTGCTGCCTGTCGGAGAGCTCGGTCGCGCTGGTGACCACCGCGAGGAGACGGCGCCGCCTGTCAGCGGCGAACTCTGCGAAGTGCAGAACCCGTCGGGATGCCTTCATCTCAGCGTCTGCGCCGACGGCCTGCACGGCCAGAGCGACGGTCACCGGGTCGACTCGGCCCTCGAGGAGGCGACGGGCGATGGAGCGGCGTGCGCCCGCATCGTCACGATGCTCATCGAAGGCAGCGGTCAGCTCGGGCTCGGAGTCGATGAGGCGGGAGAACTGGAACAGCTCCTCCTCCACCGTCTCGAGCCGGCCGGCCTTCTCGGCCTGGGACAGCAGGGCGGATGCGCCTGCTGCCTCGAGCGCGTCGAGGATGTGGTTCTGCTCCGACCAGGGGCGGCGCACAACCTCCTCGGTGAGCTCGAGGGCTTCGTCGGACGCCTTGCCCTGGATCAGGGTGCGCACCGCGGTGCTCTTCAGTTCGGGGTCGCGGCCCGGATCGCTGAGCAGGCGGACCAGCTGGTTGCTGGTGTCGACTGCTGCGGCGATCTGGAAGAGCTCGGAGGCGAGCTCCTCCATGGACTGGGAGGAGCGTGCAACGACGTCCTCAGTCCGGGAGAGCACATCGGCGAGCGATGCGGCGGATGTTCCTCGCATGGTCACCTTCTTGTCACTTGGCGGTCGTAGACGACTCGAGGTCGTCGAGGAACCGGTCGATCACTCGGCTGGAGCGCGCGTCATCGGTCAGCGATTCGCCGACGATGCGGGAGGCGAGCTCGCTGGCCATGGTGCCGACCTCACCGCGCAGCTGGGCTGCGGCGGCGGTGCGCTCGGCGTCGAGCTGCTGACGACCGGCCGCCAGGGAGCGCTCGGCCTCGAGGTCTGCGCGCTGCTTCGCCTCGGCGATGATGCGCGCACCCTCCTGACGGGCGCCCTCGCGGATCTCGGCTGCCTCGCGGCGAGCTTCGGCGAGCTCCTGCTCCTGGGTCTCCTTCAGGCGGGAGACCTCCTGCTGGGCCTGCTCGGCCTGCTGGAGACCGCCCTGGATCTTCTCTGCGCGCTCATCGAGCACGCGGTTCATCTTGGGAAGGATGAACTTCATGAAGACAAGAGCGAAGATCACCAGGAAGAGCAGGGTCCAGATGATCTCGGACCACGCCGGGATCAGCAGAGCTGTTCCCGGAACGTCTTTCGCGGCGATGTTCATGGATGGAATCCTCGTCAGGCGGATCAGGAGAAGATGAGGCCGGTGACGATGGCCAGCAGGGTCAGGATCTCGGTGAACGCGATACCGATGAACATGGTGGTCTGCAGCTGACCGCGCAGCTCGGGCTGACGGGCGGTTGCCTCAGCGGTCTTGCCGACGATGATGCCGATGCCGATGCCCGGGCCGATGGCGGCCAGGCCGTAGCCGATCGACGCGACGTTACCGGTGAGCTCGGCGAGGATGGTCGGTTCCACAGGGTTTCCTTTCGGTTTGCCGCCCCGGGTCCGGGACAGGCGGTGAGGTTATCGGGAAGAAGAGGTGATCGATCAGTGCTCGTCGCTGGTGGCCATGTTGATGTACACGGCCGACAGGATGGTGAACACGAACGCCTGGAGGGCGGCAACGAAGATCTCGAAGCCGTAGATTCCGATGGCGAGTGCGCCGGACAGCGGCGACACGGCCATCAGCCAGGTGCCGCTGAGCAGCAGGCCCTGGGTCAGGGAGATGAAGACGACCAGCATCATGTGGCCGGCGACCATGTTGGCGAGGAGTCGGATGGTCAGCGACGCCCAGCGGATGATCGCAACCTGCAGGAACTCGATCGGGATGAGCAGCAGGTAGATGGGCTTCGGGACGCCCGGGGGCATCGTCTCGTGCTTGAGGTAGCCGCCGAGGCCGTGCTTCTTGACGCCGAAGATGATGTAGGTGACGAAGGTCCACAGGGCCAGCATGAGCGGCAGGCCGATCACGGAGGTGCCGGCGAGGTTCATGCCGGGGATGACGCCGCCGAGGTTCATCGCGAAGATCATCACGAACATGGTGATGAGCATCGGGGAGAACTGCCGGCCGCGCTCGGAGCCCATGACGGAGTCGATGATCTGGGTGTTCACGAACTCGATGATGAGCTCGAAGATCGACTGGATGCGGCCCGGGACGAGCTTCGCGCGGGAGGCGATGAGGTAGGTGCCGACCAGGACCACCACGAGGATGATCAGGCGGACCAGCTGGACGCGGTTGAACTCGAAGGGGGTGCCGGCGAAGAGGATCGCGTCCGGGAAGAACTCTCCGAGGGTGGGGGTGTGGTAGAGCTCATCGCCTGAAGCGGCGAGTTCGGGCGAGGAAACGTCAGCGGTCAACAGCTCTAACTCCCATGTGTTGCGGGCCGAGATTGCCTGGGCAATACGTCAACGTCGATGTTGATTCGTGCGGCCTGAGGTCGGTCCTGGCGCGCGGTCGACGCGCCGATTGCACTCGGATGAGCATACCAGAGCCCGTCGGCGACGCCGCGTCTCAGATCAGACGTTCAGTCGCGGTGTGTGGCGCATCATAAGACTGATCTCCACCGCGGTCGCGACGACCGCCCCGGCGAGCAGCGCGATTCCGATCCACGGCATCGACACCGACGCACTGCCCCGCACCAGCAGCAGAACGGCGATCAGCACGATCATCTTCACCAGCCATGAGCCGAGCACCGCGGAGGCGAGGGCGCCGAAGCCGCGGTGGGTGGCGAAGCGCGCCGTCAGCAGGGTCGGCACCGTCACCACGAGGGCGAGTACGGTGCCGAGGACGGCTCCCCACAGCTCGGCCCGGTCGAATCCGACGGCGGCGATGCCGATGACGAGGAGGTCCAGCACCACACCGACCGCGATGCCGATCGCAGCGGCGCGGGTGAGTGCGATGTTGGTCTCCCCCAGCCGGGGCGGGGCCGACGGGTTCTGCTCAGCGGCGTTCATGCTGTCCTTTCCTGGCGCGCAGCGCTTGGATGCGGGAGAGGGGATCGGCGGTGAGCACGATCGCGGCGAGCAGGCCGATCACGGCGACGCTGACGGCGATGGTGCGGGTGAAGAAGACGGGTGCCAGCAGGATGGCACACACCACGACGGTCCACAGGTACATGATCAGCACTGCCCCCACCTTGCTGTGACCGATCTCAAGGAGCCGGTGGTGCAGGTGCATGCGGTCCGCGTGGAACGGCGACTTGCCGCTGCCGACTCGGCGGATGACGGCCAGGACCATGTCCAGCAGCGGCACGATCATCACCCCGATCGGCAGCAGGATCGGCAGGAACTGGCCGAACACGTCCACGGTGGACAGCTGCGCCGGATCCACCTGGCCGGTGACGGCGATGGTCGCGGCGGACAGCAGCAGGCCGAGCAGCAGCGCGCCGGAGTCCCCCATGAATATCCGTGCTTTGGAGAAGTTGTGCGGGAGGAATCCGAGGCAGGCGCCGATCATCACCGCGGCGATGAGGGCGGCGAGGGAGGAGAAGTCGGTGGAGGAGGAGTCGCGGGTGAGGATGTAGGCGTAGAGGAAGAACGCGCCACCGCCGATCGCCATGACGCCGCTGGCGAGGCCGTCGAGGCCGTCCACGAAGTTGACGGCGTTCATGCAGCCGATGATGACCACCGCTGTGAGGATCAGCGCGGAGCGCGGGCTGAGGAGAGTGACGCCGCCGATGGGGAGGCTGGCGAGCTGCACGCCCTGCCAGGCGAGGAAGAACGCGATGAGGGCCTGACCGGCGAGCTTCGTGACCCAGTCGAGGTCCCATTTGTCGTCCAGGGCGCCGAGCAGGCAGATCATGCCGGCGGCGATCAGGATCGCCCACGCCTGGAACGACTCGGCGAACAGTGGTGCGAGGAACTTCGTGCGGGAGGCGATGAGCATGGCGACGGCGACGCCCGCGAACATGGCGACGCCGCCGAGCCGGGGGGTGGGGTCCTTGTGGACGTCCCTCTGTCTGACGGCCGTCATCGCACCGAAGCGGCGTGCCACCAGTCGCGCTGCGGGGGTCGCCAGGAAGGTGACGGCCGCCGAGACGAGCAGGAGGAAGAGGTAGACCCTCACGTGTCTGCGCGGTCTCCGGAGTCCGGTGCCGTCGGCTGAGCGTCATCACCGGGCTGCTCTGCTGGGTCAGCGGCCGGCGAGAGCTGGTCGGCAGCCTCAGCGTCACTGGGTTCTGCAGCGGCGGGCTCAGCGTCGTCGGCGTCGGGGCCGACGGGTTCCGGGGACGCGAAGATGTCACCGAGCTTCTCGATGATGGTGTCCTTCGCAATGGCGCCGTGGCGGAGGATCTCCGGCGGTTCCACCGTTGCGTCGATGATCGTGGAGGACTCGCCGCCGGCGGAGCGGCCGCCGTCGAGGTAGATGCTGACGGACTCGCCGAGCTGAGCGGCTGCAGCGGTCACCGAGGTGGAGGCGTCGCGTCCGTGCTTGTTGGCGCTGGACACGGCCAGCGGGCCGGTGCGCTTCAGCAGGGCGAGCGCGGCCTCGTCATCGGGCATGCGCAGGGCCACCGTGCCGCGGGATTCGCCGAGGTCCCACATCAGGGACGGCTGGGCTCGGACGATCACGGTGAGAGCACCGGGCCAGAACGCATCGGCGAGGTCCTCCACAACGGCGGGAATGTCCACGCCGAGGGCGTGCAGCACGTTCTGGTCGGCGATGAGAACCGGCGGCGGGTACTCCCGGCCGCGGCCCTTGGCGTCCAGGAGCGCCTGCACGGCGTCGTGGTTGAACGCATCGGCGCCCAGTCCGTACACGGTGTCGGTGGGAAGGACCACGAGCTCACCCGCGCGCACGGCGGCGGTTGCGGCTTCGACGGCTTCGTCTCGGGAGCCCTCGTCCCGGATGTCATAAACGCTCACGGCGGTATCCTCTCATTTCTCGGCGCGCCGCGCGGTGAGGAAGCGATCGCGCCCTGTCAGGTCGGAAACGGTGCGGATCGCGGTGAAGCCGCCGACCTCCTCGAGCATCCGTCGGGCGCTCTCGCCCTGCACATCGGCGTGCTCCATCACGAACAGTCCCCCGCCTCGCAGCAGCGCCGAGGCCGCCTGGGCGACGGCCCGCGGGATCTCCAGGCCGTCTTCTCCCCCGCCGAACAGCGCGGCATGCGGATCGTGCTCCACGACCTCCGGATCGCGCGGGACCGCCCCGGGCGGAATGTACGGCGGATTGGACACCACCACATCGGCAGTGCCGACATCGCCGAGGGCTCTGCCGGTCTCCAGCAGCTGCGGATCCGTCACGGATCCGCGGCGGATGTGCCACTGGCGGGACCCGTCGGCCCCTCCCCCACCCGATGCGGCGGCAGCGCGAGCGGCGGCTGGGACGGTCGCGCCGGCAGCGGCTGGGGTATTCCCGCGGGCGGCTGCCGCCACGTTCGCGCGGGCGAGGCCGACGGCGTCCTCACTGATGTCGATGCCCCACACGCTGGTGCGCGGCAGTTCGTCCACGAGCGACGCGGCCAGCGCCCCCGACCCCGTGCAGAGGTCCACGGCGCGCTCGACGCGCTCGCCGTCGCCGCGGAAGGCGAGGACGAGGTCGATGATGAGTTCGGTCTCGGGCCGCGGAATGAACACACCGGTCCGCATCTCGAGGCTGAGCCGGCGGAACGGTGCGCGGCCGAGCACCAGCTGGAGGGGTGCGCGGGTGCAGCGGCGGGTGGTGAGGCGCTCGAGCTCGGCATCGAAGCCGACCGGCAGGTCGTCGAGGAGGACAAGGGAGCGCTCGGAGCCGGCTGCGTGGGAGACGAGGGCGCGCGCTTCGGCATCCGCCGATTCGATGCCGGCTGCTTCCAGACGCGCGCGGGTGGCGCGGATGGCTGCGCCGACGCGCAGACGCACCTCAGCCATCGCCCGACCCAGCCGCGGCGATCATCGCCTCGCGGTCCGCGGCCATCAGCGAATCGACGACGGCATCGAGATCACCGGAGAGCACCTGGTCGAGGTTGTTCGCCTTGTACCCAGTGCGGTGATCGGCCACGCGGTTCTCCGGGAAGTTGTAGGTGCGGATCCGCTCGGAGCGGTCCACGGTGCGCACCTGGCTGCGGCGCGTCTCGGACGCCTCCGCCTCCTGCTCGGCGTGCACCTGGTCGAGCAGGCGGGAGCGGAGGATGCGCAGGGCCTGCTCCTTGTTCTGCAGCTGGCTCTTCTCGTTCTGGCAGGACACCACCAGCCCAGTGGGCAGGTGCGTGATGCGCACAGCAGAATCGGTGGTGTTGACGGACTGGCCGCCGGGACCGGAGGAGCGGTACACATCGATCCGCAGATTCGCCGGCGCCATCTCCTCGGCCAGCATCTCGTCCTCATCGGCCGCGTCCGCTTCGGGCACCACGAGCACGCCCACCGCGGAGGTGTGGATGCGGCCCTGCGACTCCGTGACCGGAACGCGCTGGACCCGGTGCACCCCGCCTTCGTACTTCAGGTGCGCCCAGACCCCGTCGGCGGGGCTGACGGAGCCCTTCGTGCGGATGGACATCGCCAGGTCCTTGATGCCGCCGAGATCGGAGGAGGTTTCGGTGATGATCTCGCTGACCCAGCCGCGGCGGGTTGCGAAGTGCTCGTACATGCGGACCAGTTCAGCGGCGAACAGGGCGGACTCTTCGCCGCCTGCGCCGGCTTTCACCTCGAGGATGACATCGCGGGCGTCATCGGGGTCGCGCGGGGCGAGCAGGTCCTCCAGGCGGCTGGTGAGCTCCGGCAGGCGCTTCTGGATCCCGTCGGCCTCCGCGGCGAAGGAGGGGTCTTCGGCGGCGAGCTCGCGGGCGGTCTCGAGGTCGTCGGTGGCGCTGCGCCAGTCGCGGTAGGCGGTGACGATCGGGGTCAGTTCGGCGTAGCGGCGCCCCACCTTCTTCGCGGCCGACGGGTCCGTGTGCAGCGCGGGGTCCGCCATGCGCTGCTCGAGGTCATGGAATTCGTCGATGAGGGCGGGGACGGCGTCGAACACTGCGGCTCCTGGGTGGCACGGGACGAAGGCGGGTGGGATGAGAAACGGCGCCGATCCCCTCTGCTGTCAGGGGGATCGGCGCCGCATCGAACAAGCTACTTGGCAGCCTTCTTGCCGTAACGGGCTTCGAAGCGTGCCACGCGGCCACCGGTGTCCAGAATCTTCTGCTTGCCGGTGTAGAACGGGTGGCATGCCGAGCACACCTCGGCCTTGATGGTGCCGTCGGTCTTCGTGCTGCGGGTGGTGAAGGTGTTGCCGCAGGTGCAGGTCACCTCGGTCACCACGTAATCAGGATGGATGTCCTTCTGCATGGGGTGTCTCCTTAGGTCAGGGGTCGCTGGGTCGAGTCGCAGGGGCGGCTCGTGAACCAGAACCGTCGTTCATTGTCCCACGGCGGGGCGGACCGCGTCACCGGGCGGGCCTGTCAGACTCGTTACACCGGTGACGCGGTGTGAAGCTCACTCCCCGTTGGCGGAGCCGCGGGGCACGCTCGGCGTGGACTTCGCGACCGTCATCAGGAACTCGGTGTTCGACTGGGTCTTCTTCATCCGCTCCAGCAGAAGCTCGAGCGCCTGCTGCTGCTCGAGCTGCGCCAGCACGCGGCGCAGCTTCCACATCACCGCGAGCTCCTCGTTCTGCATGAGCGCCTCCTCGCGGCGGGTGCCCGAGGCGTTGACGTCCACAGCCGGGAAGATGCGGCGCTCGGCGAGCTTGCGCTCCAGCTTCAGCTCCCAGTTGCCGGTGCCCTTGAACTCCTCGAAGATCACTTCATCCATCTTCGAGCCGGTGTCCACCAGAGCGGTCGCGAGGATCGTCAGCGAGCCGCCGTTCTCCACGTTGCGGGCGGCACCGAAGAACTTCTTCGGCGGGTACAGCGCCGAGGAGTCCACACCACCGGAGAGGATGCGGCCCGAGGCCGGGGCGGCCAGGTTGTAGGCACGGCCCAGACGGGTGATGGAGTCCAGCAGGACCACCACGTCGCGGCCGAGCTCCACCAGGCGCTTCGCTCGCTCAATGGCGAGCTCCGCGACGGTGGTGTGGTCATCGGCAGGACGGTCGAAGGTGGAGGCGATGACCTCACCCTTGACGGTGCGCTGCATGTCGGTGACCTCTTCGGGGCGCTCGTCCACGAGCACCACCATGAGGTGGACCTCGGGGTTGTTCGTGGTGATGGCGTCCGCGATCTTCTGCAGGATGATGGTCTTGCCGGTCTTCGGCGGCGCCACGATCAGGCCGCGCTGGCCCTTGCCGATCGGTGAGACCAGGTCGATGATGCGCGTGGTGAAGTTGCCGGCGGTGGTCGCCAGGTGCAGACGGCTGTCCGGGTAGAGCGGGGTGAGCTTGCCGAAGTCCTTGCGGTTGCGGGCGTGCTCGGGCGGCATGCCGTTGACGGCGTCCACCGTGACGAGCGCGGCGAACTTCGAGTGGGCGTTCTTCATGTTGCGCCCACCGCGGCCGCCACGACCGCCGCGGCCCTGGTTGCGACCGCCGCCCTGGTTCTTCTGGTTGTTGTCGTCGCCGTCCTGAGGGGCCTTGACCTGGCCGGCGATGGCGTCGCCCTTGCGCAGGCCGTACTTGCGGACCTGGTTCATGGACACGTAGACGTCGCTCTCCCCCGGCAGGTAGCCGGTGGTGCGGACGAAGGCGTAGTTGTCGCGGATGTCGAGGATGCCGGCGACGGCCACGAGGACGTCGTCCTCGTTCACCTGCTCGTCCTGGCCGCCGTTGCCGCCGCCCTGCTGCTGGTCGCCGTCGCGCCCGCGGCGCCGACGGTCCCGGGAGCGGGAGCGCTGGCGGTTGCGGCCGCGGCCCTTGCCGTCCTCGTCGTCCTGGTGGCGGCGATCGTCATCACGGCCCTGCCCGCGGCTGTCCCGGTCGTCCCGGGAGCCGTCGCCCTGGTCGCGGCGATTGCCGTCGCGGTCGGAGCGGCCGCCGCTATCACGGCGGCTGCGGCGATCGTCGCGATCATCACCGTCGCGGTCGCTGCGGTCACGGTCGCGCCCGCGACGGCCGCGGGAGCCCTGCTGGTCGTCATCACGGCGGTCCTCGTGGGAGTCTCGGCCGTCCGCTGACGCGCTGTCACGGCCGGTGCGCGGCGATTCGGGCAGCTGGATGTCCTCCACGCGGCGGGGGCGGTCGTCGCCCGCGCGGTCGGTGCCGGTGCCCTCATCGGAGGAGCGCTTGTCGGAGCCGCGCTTCGCGGAACGGCTGTTCTCGGCATTCTCGGCCGGCTTCTGCGGAGCGGTGAACGGCTCCTGGTCCTGCTCAGCGCGTTCGCTGGAGTCGGGGGCGCCGGAGTCCGAGGCCTGGGGGCGCGATGCGGGGGCGCTCGATGCGGCGCCGCCGGACTGAATCGCTGCGATGAGCTCGCCCTTGCGGTACTTGCGGACGCTCTTGATGCCCATGGAGGTGGCGATGGCCTGCAGCTCGGGGAGCTTCTTGGCCTGCAGGTCGCTTGCGGCGGCCTGGGCGTTGTTCTCAGTCACCCGGGGTCCTTCCTTAGGTTCGATTCCCGTGGTTCTCGGCGGTGAGGAGAGCGCGGGCGTGCACACTCTGATCGAACAGAAGCGCGCAGACAGACAGCGGCACAGGGGATTCCTCTGAGGATTCACCACCGAGTAGACATGGTTCGTGGTGCAGTGCGCTGAAACTCGCGGGCGTTCAGACCTATGACAAGGGATGGCCCGCCGGGAGAGATCCCGAGCGCGCCCTCAGAGTAGCACAGTGCGTGCACCGCCGCCTGACAGGCCGATGCGCGCGATCCGCCACTGGGCGGGGTCGTCCACCATGTCCCGAACGAGGCGCACCAGGTGCCGCGGTGCGCCGGCGGGGATGAGCACCGTCGGCCCCGCTCCCGAGATCACGGCGGGTACACCCTCCTGGCGCAGCATCTGCACCAGCGCCACACTCTGCGGCATCGCCTCCTGTCGACGCTCCTGATGCAGGCGGTCCTGCGTTGCGGTCAGCAGCAGCGAGGGATCCTCCGCGATCGCGTGCACGAACAGCGCGGCGCGCGACAGGTTGAACGCAGCATCAGCGAACGGCACCTCCTCGGGCAGCAGCGACCGCGCCGTCGACGTCGCGACCGGAGCGGCAGGGGAGATGATGACCGGGTCGAGGATGCTGGACCCGTCGGCCCCCGTCCCCACCCGCAGGCGTTCGGCGTGCGCGCGCCCGCCCTGCAGATAGGAGAGGGTGACGCCGCCCAGCAGCGCGGGGGCGGCGTTGTCGGGGTGCCCCTCGAGGTCAGTGGCGAGCTGCAGCATCTCCTGCTCGTCCAGGGCCGACGGGTCCGCCAGCAGTGCCCGTGCCAGCACGATCCCGCCGACGACCGCGGCAGCGCTCGAGCCGAGCCCGCGACCGTGGGGGATGCGGTTCGTGCAGTGCAGGCGGATCCCCACCTGCGCAGCGCCGATGTGATCGAGAGCGGCGCGCAGCGACTGCACGACCAGGTGCGCATCGCCGCGGGGGACGTCATCCGCGCCTTCGCCCTCCACGGTGATCTCCACTTCCCCGGTGGTGACCTCCAGCTCGTACTCGTCGCGCAGCTCCAGGGCGAGGCCGAAGCTGTCGAACCCGGGACCAAGGTTGGCGCTGGTGGCGGGCACCTGGGCGCGAACGCGCTCGTGGGCGATCCTCACAGTCCCATCGCCTTCGCCGCCGCGTTGATGTCCACGGGAACAGTGACCGGGGTGAGGTCCTTGTTCTTCAGCGCGGTCTCCGTATCCTTCAGGCCGTTGCCGGTGACGGTCACGGTGATCACCGAGTCCTTCGGGATGGAGCGCTCCTGCCCAGTGGCGGTGCGGCCCTCCCGCTTGATCTTCAGCAGGCCGGCCACACCGGCGGCGGAGGCGGGCTCCACGAAGATGCCGACTTCGGAAGCGAGCAGGGACTGCGCTTCGAGGATCTCCTCGTCGCTGACGGCGGAGATGAGGCCGCCGGAGGAGTCGCGGGCATCCGCAGCGAGGGACCAGGAGGCGGGAGCGCCGATTCGGATCGCGGTCGCCACGGTCTCCGGGTCGGTGATGGGGCGGCCGGCCACGAACGGTGCGGCGCCGGCGGCCTGGAAGCCCCACATCTGCGGCACGGAGCCGCTGATGCCCTTGTCGCGGTACTCCGTGTATCCCATCCAGTAGGCGGAGATGTTGCCGGCGTTGCCGACCGGCAGGACATGGATGTCCGGCGCCTTCCCGAGGGCGTCGACGATTTCGAACGCTCCGGTCTTCTGCCCCTGCAGGCGGTACGGGTTGACGGAGTTGACCAGCTCCACCGGGAACGCCGCATCGAGTTTGCGGGCGATCTCCAGGCAGTCGTCGAAGTTGCCCTGCACAGCGATCAGGCGCGCCCCGTGCATCACGGCCTGCGCCATCTTGCCGGCGGCGATCTTCCCCTCCGGCAGCAGGACGGCGCAGCCGATGCCGGCGCGGGTGGCGTACGCCGCGGCGGAGGCCGACGTGTTCCCGGTCGAGGCGCACACCACGACCTTCGCACCGTCGTTGACGGCCTTCGTCATCGCCGAGACCATGCCGCGGTCCTTGAACGACCCGGTGGGGTTCATGCCCTCCACCTTGATGTGGACCTCGGCGCCGAGCTGCTCGCTGAGGGTGGGCGCGTGCACAAGCGGAGTGCCGCCTTCGCCGAGTGTGAGAAGGGCGTCGTCCTCACTGAACGGCAGGTGGTCGAGGTATTCGCGGAGCACTCCGCGCCACTGGTGAGCCATGGTCATTCTCCTTCAACGCGGACGAGCGAGTCCACGCTCGTGACGGTGTCCCGGCTGCGCAGCTGCTCCAGCGCGGTCTGCATGTCCTTCTCCCCCGCCGTGTGGGTGACGATGCCGATGTGGGCGCTCGCGTCGCTGCCCTCCGGGTCGGTCGCCCCCTCCTGGTGGATGGTGCTGATCGAGATGCCGTTCTCGCTGAGGATCCCGGCGACGTCGGCGAGCACACCGGGGCGGTCCACCACGGTGAGCGCCAGGTAGAACGGGTTGGAGAGAGCGTCCAGGCCTGCGGTCGGCAGCTTGGCGTAGAAGGACTCGTCGGGCTCCTTGCCTCCGAAGACGCGGTTGCGGGCCACGGAGACGAGGTCGCCGAGGACGGCCGACGCGGTCGGGGCGCCGCCGGCGCCCTGTCCGTAGAACATCAGCTCGCCGGCGGCCTCCGCTTCCACGAAGACGGCGTTGAACGCTTCGCCGACGGATGCCAGCGGGTGCGCGTTCGGCAGCATCACCGGGTAGACGCGCGCCGAAATCGCCTCGGATCCGTCCTCGCCGGTGACTCGCTCCACGACGCTCAGCAGTTTGATGACGCGGCCCAGGCGCTCAGCGGCGGCGACGTCATCGGAGGAGATGCGGGTGATGCCTTCGAGGAAGACATCGTCCAGGTGGACACGGGAGTGGAAGGCGAGGGAGGCGAGGATCGATGCCTTCGCGGCGGCGTCCTGTCCCTCCACATCGGCGGTCGGGTCCGCTTCGGCGTAGCCGAGGCGCTGAGCGTCGGCGAGGGCGTCGTCGAAGCTCTGCCCGGTGCGGGTCATGGCATCGAGGATGTAGTTGGTGGTGCCGTTGACGATGCCGAGGACGCGCTCGATGCGGTCCCCCGCAAGGGAGTCGCGCAGGGGCCGGATCAGCGGGATGGCTCCGGCGACGGCGGCTTCGAAGGAGATGTCCACGCCGTGGCGGTCGGCAGCTTCGTACAGGGCGGGGCCGTCGGTCGCCAGCAGCGCCTTGTTCGCGGTGATGACGCTGGCGCCGTTCTCGAGGGCGTGCAGGATCAGGGAGCGGGCGGGCTCCTGGCCGCCCATCACCTCGACCACGATGTCGGCCTCTTCGACGAGGGCTTCGAGGTCGTCGCGGATGAGGGAGCGGTCCACGTGGGGGCCGCGGTCCTTCGAGGAGTCGCGCACACCGATGCCGATGATCTCCAGCGGTGCGCCGGCGCGGTGCGCGAAGTCCTTGGGGTGCTGGCCGAGGAGGCGGATCACGTCGGTGCCGACGGTGCCGGCGCCGAGCACGGCGATCTTGAGCGGCTGGGGTGCGGATGCGTTCTGGGTCATGGGGTCTTCGTCTCCTTGGGTTGGGGTGTCAGCCGAGGTCGCGGGCCAGGAGGTCGTCTTCGGTCTCGCGCCGGATCATGGGGCTGACCTCGCCATCGGCCACACTGACGACAACGGGTCGGGGAACGTGGTTGTAGTTCGAGGCGAGCGAGTAGCAGTAGGCGCCGGTGACGGGGACGGTGATGATGTCGCCGCGGTGCACATCGGCGGGCAGGTACTCGTCCTTGACGACGATATCGCCGCTTTCGCAGTGCTTGCCGACCACCCTGACCACGGCCGGTTCCGCATCAGAGGTGCGGGAGGCGAGCAGGCAGGAGTAGTCGGCGTCGTACAGGGCGGTGCGGATGTTGTCGCTCATGCCGCCGTCGACCGAGACGTAGAGGCGCCGCTGGGCGGGGCCGAGCTCCACCATCTTCGTGGTGCCGACGGTGTACAGCGTCTGCGTCGAGGGGCCGGCGATGGCGCGGCCGGGTTCGAAGCCGAGCACCGGAAACGGGAGGTCGAGGTCGGTGCATTCGATGCGGATGATCTCGGCGAGGGAGTCCGCGAGCGCCGTCGGGGTGGAGGGGGTGTGCTGGGTGTTGTACATGACGCCGAAGCCGCCGCCGAGCACGAGGTGCTCGCAGGTGCGGCCGGTGGTCTCCTGGATGCGCTTGACGAGCGCGAGGACCCGTCGGGCGGCGACCTCGAAGCCGTGGGTGTCGAAGATCTGCGAGCCGATGTGGGAGTGGAGCCCGTCGAGGTGGAGACTGGGGCGCTTGAGGACGTCCTCAGCGGCGGTGAGGGCGTCTCCGGTGGTGATGGAGATGCCGAACTTCTGGTCCTCGTGGGCGGTGGCGATGAACTCGTGGGTGTGGGCCTCCACGCCGCTGGTGACGCGCAGCAGGACGTGGGCGGTGGTGCCGAGGCGCTCGGCGATGTCGGCGACGCGGTCGATCTCCTCGAGGGAGTCGATGACGATGCGGCCGACGCCTTCGGTGAGCGCGCGTTCGATCTCGGCGTCGGACTTGTTGTTGCCGTGGAGGGTCATGCGGTCGGCGGGCATGCCGCCGCGCAGTCCGACAGCCATTTCGCCGCCGGTGCAGACGTCGAGGCCGAGGCCGTCCTCCGCCATCCAGCGGGCGATACGGGTGGCGATGAACGCCTTCGCGGCGTAGCTGACATGGGCGCCGTTCAGGGGTGCGAAGGCGGTTTCGAACGCATCCTTGAAGGCGCGGGCGCGAGCACGGAAGTCCTCTTCGTCGATGACGAAGGCGGGTGAGCCGACCTGCTGGAGGATGGCGTGGGCGCTCACGCCGCCGATCTCCAGAGCGCCGTCGTCGCCGCGGCGGGTCTGCTGGGAGAACAGGCCCGGGATGAGGGCGTTGACATCAGCCGGGTAGGGCAGCCAGGTGGGGGCTGCGTCATTGCCGTGCAGGGCTCCGGCTTCGTGTGCGCGCATGGGTCTCCTTTGTGGTCGGCACCGCTCCGTCCGGATCGATGTCGCTCCATCGTAGGGAGCGGGCGCCTGGCCGTGAGATGGGTGTCCACACTGCGGCTCCGTGGTCGTGGCGGGCCGGTGGCCGACGGGGCGGGCCCGGCCTGGTTCAGCCCGTCGTCTGGGGCCATTGGTACGCTCACAGCGAAGGCTGTAGGAGGTTCACCACATGCACAAGCATGAGCTCGTCGTCGTCGCCAACCGACTCCCTGTTGACCAGCACGTGGCCAGTGACGGCACCCGTTCGTGGGTGACGTCCCCGGGTGGTCTGGTCACCGCGATGAAGTCGGTGATGGAGGATGTGGACTCCGCCGCCTGGGTGGGCTGGCCGGGCCTCACGGATGAGGCGATCGAGCCGTTCGAGGCCGACGGGATGAGCCTCTTCCCGGTGTTCCTCACCAACAGCGAGGTGGAGAAGTACTACGAGGGCTTCTCCAACGGCACCCTGTGGCCGCTGTACCATGACGTGATCGCGGACCCGAACTTCCACCGCACCTGGTGGGACGCGTACGTCGATGTGAATCGGAAGTTTGCGGCGGCGGCCGCGTCCGTTGCGGTGCGCGGCGGCACCGTGTGGGTGCACGACTACCAGCTGCAGCTGGTGCCGGAGATGATCCGCGCGCAGCGACCCGACCTGAAGATCGGGTTCTTCAACCACATTCCGTTCCCGCCGTTCGAACTGTTCGCACAGCTGCCCAAGCGCAACCTGGTGCTGCGGGGCCTGCTGGGCGCGGATCTCGTGGGCTTCCAGCGGGAGCGCGACTCCATCAACTTCATGACCTGCGTGCGGCAGCTGCTGGGCTACCGCTCCGCTGAGCACGAGATCCACGTGCCGGGGATCGGCGTGGAGCCGGACCGCACCGTGGTGGCGCGCGCGTTCCCGATCTCGATCGACACCTCCGTGTACGACCGCCTCACGAAGGACCCGGCGGTGCTCAAGCGCGCGGAGGAGATCCGCGCGGAGCTCGGCAATCCGAAGAGGATCGTGCTGGGCGTGGACCGCCTGGACTACACGAAGGGCATTCGACACCGCCTGAAGGCCTACGGCGAGCTGCTGGCCGAAGGCGCGGTGGATCCGCACCTGGTGACGATGCTGCAGGTCGCGACCCCGTCCCGCGAACGCGTGGATGCCTACCGGCAGCTGCGTGACGAAGTGGAGCTGACGGTCGGCCGCCTGAACGGCGACTTCGCGCCGCTGGGCCGGCCCGCCATCACCTACATGCACCGCTCCTTCAACCGGGAGGAGATGACCGCCCTGTACATGGCGGCGGACGTCCTGCTGGTGACGAGCCTGCGCGACGGCATGAACCTGGTCGCGAAGGAGTACATCTCCTCCCGGGTGGACTGCCAGGGCGTGCTGGTGCTGTCGGAGTTCACCGGCGCCGCGGATGAGCTGCGCGCCGCCACGCTGGTGAACCCGCATGACATCGATGAGCTGAAGACCGCGATCCTGCACGCCCTCGCCATGTCCCCCGATGAGCAGCGCGCCGCCATGGAGTCGCTGCGCCGGCAGGTGGAGAACAACACTGTGCAGGACTGGGCCGATGACTTCCTGTCGGTGCTGAGCGAGGGCGGGGAGCGCAACTCGAGCCCCCACATTCCGGAGGTGCGCCTCAGCGGGGAGACTGCTCCCCCGCTGGAGGAGCTGGATGAGAGCGTTGAGCGGTTCATGTCGATCCCACGGGTGCTCATCGCCTCCGACTTCGACGGCGTCCTCGCCCCGATCGTCGCGCACCGCGATGATGCGCAGGCGCTGCCGGACTCGCTGGCGGCGCTGCGCGGCTTCGCCGACATCGACGGGGTGAACGTGGCCCTGGTGTCCGGGCGCACCCTGGAGGACCTGGACAGCCGCACCCACATGCCGAGCTCGGTGGTGCTGGTCGGCTCCCACGGTGCTGAAGTGGGGGCGCTGCCCCGCGATATGGACGCGAGCGTGCTGGACGGTGCGTCGCTGTCGATGAACCCGCAGCGCACCGCTCTGCTGCAGTCGATCAGGCGGACGCTGGAGAAGATCGCGCTGAAGTTCCCCGGCACCGAGGTGGAGGTCAAGCCGTCGGCCGCGGTGCTGCACACCCGCAACGCCCGCGGGCGCGGTGGTGTGAACGCGACGGAGGCCGCGCTGGAGTACGCGCGCACTCTGCCGGATGTTCGGGTCACCCCGGGCAAGGCCGTGGTGGAGTTCTCCGTCATCCCCGCCACGAAGGGGGAAGCGGTGGAGACCCTCGCGCGGGCGTGCGCCGCCGATGCGTGGCTGTACATCGGCGACGATGTGACCGACGAGTCCGTGTTCGCCCGCGCCGAGGACGACGACATCACCATCAAGGTGGGTGAGGGCGATACGGCGGCGCAGTTCCGCCTGGAGAGCCCGGAGGATGTCCGCTCGTTCCTCGTGGATCTGTCCCGTTCGCTGCGGACGAGGACGGGACGTTCGGACTCCTGACCACGCTGCGACCAATAATCACCGTTTGGTCACACACTGGTGCGGTGCGAGTATCCCCAATGCAGCGCGAAGGCACTCCCCATCGAACAGACGAGTGAGACCTCCACGTCAGAGAAGCCCGTCAGCCCCTCACTCCGAAACCTCGCGAGGGGCGTGGCCTGGTCTGTGCCGGCCGCCGTTGTGTCCGCCGCGGCACCGGTCTACGCAGCCTACCGCTGCCCGAACCCGGTCGCAGGGTCGAACTGCACCGCGGCGTTTGATCGGATGCCGGCTGACGCACCAGGCACAACTGGGGACCCTCATGAATTGACGCTCAGAGTGAATTCCGTCGGCGCGAACAACCTTCCGGCTGATGCAGTCGTGACCGACGTTCGCGTCACCTGCACCGTCCAGCAGTCAGCGTCCAGCACGAAGTCCGGGCCTGGGATTCCGGCCTTCAACGCTCCCGGTGCCACCGCCAAGGGCAGCGCGTGAACCCCAACACCGGGTGCAGGTCCTTCACCTTCGGTGTTTCACCGGGGCTGGATGTCTCTTACGTGGGGGACACCTCGCCCGGAATCACCGCTGCGACCGGCGACACCAACCACTGCTGATCTGACTCCCGCGACAGACGGAAGCACAACGAAAGGCCCCTCACCACTGATTGCTGGTGAGGGGCCTTCTCGTAGCGCCCGCGACAGGATTCGAACCTACGACCTTCTGCGTTCAGGTGAGCTGCGGGCCATCCGTGTCGGCGGGCGGAACCAGTGGAGAGTTTGCGAGGCCGAGTTGGAGGCCTACATCGAGCGTGCTTACGCCGCCACGGCAGAGGAGCTGAGGATCAGCGCTACGCCTCGCGCTTCCAGCTGATCGTTAAGGGGCTCTTCCCGGTTCGTGGTGATGGGGAGCGTCGTGTCGCTGGCGTAGAACGGCTCGTGGCCCTGCTGTGATGGGTGTTGTCAAGACATCCACATCCCAGAGGACCACGAGCCTGTGCACGAGAATACTGGTTCGCAGCGCGATGCTGCGAGCACGATCTTCAACCTGCCCAACTACCGCGTCATCGACGCCACCGACCTGCCCGACGGGGACCGGCGGGTGGTGATCACCTCGACCGTCACGCCGGGCTGTCCGGTCTGCGGGGTGCTCGCGACGAAGGTTCACTCGCGCCGGTCACCCGAGTTGGACCTCTCTGGGAGATGAACGCTGATTCTGTCGATGTTCCTCCTGGTCAGGGCCGTGCCGGAGGTCGTGGGTGACACACTAACGGCATGGTGTTTCTGCGGAAGACGAAGACGGCGTCGGGTGCGACTGCGGTGCAGATCGCCGAGCGGAAGAACCGCCGGGATGTAGTGCTCGAGCACCTCGGCTCCGCCCATACCGAGCCCGAGCTTGCCGCGCTGATGAGTGCGGGCCGGGACAAGATCAACGCGGCCCAGGAGGCCCTTGACCTGGGTCTTCCGCGGGATCCGCAGTCAGCGGTGGTCTACTCGAAACGCTCCCGCCAGCTGGTGGAGACGCTCCAGGTGGCATGGACGGCGCTGGGGTTCGACGTCATCAAGAACGAGGCGTTCTTCCAGCTCGTCGCCGCGAGACTGACCGAGCCGACCTCGATGAGCGACTCCGCTCGCGTGCTGACCGAGGTTGGGATGGACCCGGTGCACCGCTCGACGATGAAGCGCTGCCTGGCACGCGTCGCCGAGCGCGAGTACCGCGACCACATTGCCACGAAGTGCTTCGAACACGCTGCCACCAGCGGTGACATCTCGCTGGTCCTCTACGACGTCACCACGCTCTACTTTGAGGCGGAGCACGAGGACGAGCTGCGGAAGGTCGGCTACTCCAAGGAACGCCGCGTCGATCCGCAGATCGTGGTCGGCCTGCTCGTGGACCGGGGCGGGTTCCCGCTGGAGATCGGCTGCTTCGAGGGGAACCATGCCGAGACCCGCACGATCGTGCCGATCATCAAGCAGTTCCAGACCCGCCACAACCTTGCCGACATGGTTGGGGTCGCTGATGCCGGGATGCTCTCCACCGCCAATCTGACGGCGCTGGACGAGGCGGAGCTGAAGTTCATCGTCAGCTCAAGACAGGTGAAAGCGCCGGGTGACCTGGCCAATCACTTCCACTGGAATGGGCATTGCGTTCACCGATGGGCAGTTGATCGACACGATCACCCCGCGCCACGGCAACACCAGGACCGAGCGGAAGAAGAACCGGCGGGAGCCGGTCTGGGACCCCGAGCAGCATCCCGGGCACTGGCGGGCCGTCTGGGCTTACTCCCGCAAACGCGCAGTCCGGGACGGACACACACTCACTGCGCAGGAGAACCGGGCCCGGGCCGTGATCGACGGGGACGCGGCGGTGAAGTCGACCCGGTTCGTGAAGACCACTGCGGCCGGTCGCACCCTCGACGAAGCCTCTCTCGAGCGAGCTCGGCGCCTGGTCGGATTGAAGGGCTACGTCACCAACATCCCCGCCCAGGTCATGCCGCCGGCAGAGGTGCTCTCGAGCTATCACGACCTCTGGCACGTCGAGCAGTCCTTCCGGATGAGTAAGACAGACCTGCAGGCCAGGCCCATATTTCACCGGCAACGCGACGCGATCGAAGCCCACCTCACCATCGTGTTCACTGCCCTGGCGATCGCCCGCTACCTGCAGCACAAGACCGGGTTCAGCATCCGCAAGATCATCCGCACACTACGCCCACTCCAAGACGTCACCATCAGCCTCGCCGGACAGCAGATCACAGCCAAGCCCGAACTCACCGACGACGCCCGACACGTCCTTCAGCGAGTGACACACTAAAGAGGTCCAAGTCAGGTCGGATGCTCCTTCGGTCAGGCGTGCGGGGTCAGGGGTGGCCGGCCGGTGCGACGCGCCGGTGGTGCGTCCGCGAACAGGTCCGGGCACTCCCGGGCTCACCAGCCCTCGGTGCGCTCTTTGAGCTCACGGTAGGCCGCCAGCACCTGCGGTGTCGCCTCCGCGCCGACGGTGCGGCTGCCGGTGATCTCCCAGTGCGGCGGCTCGTCGGTGCTGGCGAGCGCCCAGGCGGCCTGGCGGGCTGCTCCGAGTGCGACGTACTCGCCGCTCGGGGCGATCTCGACCTCGCGGCCGAACACGGCCGGGGCCAGTTCCTGCACGGCGCGGCTGCGGGCCCCGCCGCCGATCAGCACGATCCGGGCCGCAGCGGTGCCGGTGACGTCCTCCAGGGCCGCGATGCCGTCGGCCAGGGAGCACAGCAGGCCTTCCACGTAGGCGCGCGCCACGTCCTCACGGGTGGTGGAGGCGCTCATTCCCGTGAGGGTGGCCCGCGCGGTGGGGCGGTTGGGGGTGCGCTCCCCGTCGAAGTAGGGCAGCAGGGTCACCCCGCCCGCCCCGGGCTCTGAGGCGAGCGCGAGCCGGGAGAGCTCCTCGTGGTCCACGCCCAGCAGGGCACGGCCGGCCTCGAGGATCCGGGAGGCGTTGATGGTGGTGGTCATCGGCAGGAAGCGCCCGGTGGCGTCGGCGAAGCCGGTGACGGTGCCTGAGGCGTCGTCGGGCCGGACGTCCGTGACCATGGCGCACACACCGGAGGTGCCGATTGAGACGGAGACGTCCCCCGGGCCGAGCGACAGCCCGAGGGCCGCGCCCATGTTGTCGCCGGTGCCGGCCGCGATCGCGGCGCCTCCCGGGGTGCGCGCCATGACCTCCTGCGGCGTCGACGGGAGGCGGGGCAGCTCCAGGGCGTGGCCCAGGGCGCGCTCGGCCAGCTCAGGCACCCAGGCCTCGGCGCGTGTGGAGTAGTAGCCGGTGCCGGAGGCATCGCCGCGGTCGGTGAAGGCGTCCCCTCCCCCGGCCAGGTGACGGGAGACGTAGTCGTGCGGGAGCATCACGGAGCGGGCGCGCGCTGCGCTGTCGGGCTCGTTGTCCCGCACCCACCGCAGCTTGGAGGCGGTGAAGGAGGCCACCATCAGGCTGCCGATCTCACCGACGCACTGCTCGGGCCCGCCCATCTCCTCGATCAGTGCCTGCGCCTGCGGTGCGGAGCGGGTGTCGTTCCACAGCAGGGCGTCGCGCACCACGCCGCCGTGCTCGTCCAGCAGCACCATGCCGTGCTGCTGGCCGCCCACGGCGAGGGCCTCGGCCCGCTCCAGGAGGGGACCGGCCGCCTCGTCCACCGCGTCCAGCCAGGCACGGGGATCGACCTCGGTGCCCTCGGGGTGGGCGGCGCGGCGCTCGTCCTGCACCTCGCCCGTCTCGGCGTCGACCAGCAGGGCCTTGGTGGACTGGGTGGAGGAGTCGATGCCTAACACGAAGGGCATAGTACTTTCCTTCCCTACATTCCCCAGCTCCGCTGAGCTGGCGCTTCAATCTTGTGTTTCATGCCATAGTGGCAGAGGGACCGCCCGCATTCTCGACGCCACCCTCCTCAGCGCTCGTCTCTGCAGTTAGCCTCGTGATACCCATTCCCGTCGCAGCCAGAACAATTGCAACTAGGACCCCCGCCCAGTTCTGAACCGCCCACGGCAGATAATCGAGGGTTGCGACGCCTAAGGTGCCCGCCATGTAAGCCCCCGCCGCAGTCCAGGGGAGGATAGGTTCGATCACGCTTGCGGCGTCCTCAATCGTTCTCCCCAGCACCTTCGGGTGAACTCCTCGCTTGATGTATTCGGGACGGAAAATCTCACCGGGCAGAATAATTGAAATCTGCCCGTTGCAAGTCACCCCGATTGTCGTCAAGCAAGTGACGATCGTCGCTCCTGCCAGTCCGAAAATATTCTTGACGCCTGCCAACAGCTTCTCGACCATCACCTGCAGCGAACCGGTCAGATCGATGATACCCGCGAAGGCGATAGCACAAAACGCAATGAGCAGCGTGCCCATCATGGAATTCATCCCTCCACGATTCAGAAGCGTCGCGAGATCCTCCCCGCCCGACACAGCATCAAACCCCGCCCGTTCAATCATCTCTAGGTTGAAGCCGTTGACGATCGCACCCACGGTGTTCTGCAATGAGATTCCCTGAAACACCACCGCGTTGATCATCGCGAGAGCGGCGGCGGACAACATAACAGGAATAGTCGGCATGCGGAGAAGTGAACCCGCAAAGACAACTATCACCGGCAAAACGACCAGTAGATTGAAATCAAACCCTGAGGAGAGGGAGGTGAGCATGCCGTCTATGCTCTCCGATGAAATTTCGCCACTCCCTTCATTGTTCAGCCCCACAAAGAGAAACGCCAGGGCGGAGATAATATATGCTGGAAGTGTCGTCCATAGCAGGTTAGCAATGTGCTCATAGAGGTTGACACGCGTAATCATCGACGCCAGGTTCGTAGTGTCCGAAAGCGGCGACATCTTATCTCCGAAATACGCACCGGCCACAACAGCACCTGCAACTGAGGCAAGATTCGCATCCATGCCGATCGCAACGCCCATGAAAGCGACTCCTACCGTCCCGGCAGCCCCCCAGGACGTTCCGGTCGCCAATGCGACTATTGATGTCACCAAAAGAGCTGTCAGACCGATAAATTGGGGGCTAATGATCCTCAATCCCCAGTAGATCATCATTGGGATTGTGCCGCCAGCCATCCAGGCACCAATTAGAAGGCCTACGCAGATCAGAATGAGGATCGCAGGCCACGTCTTTTTCATTTTAACCGCGATCGATTCAACCATATCGTTCCAGGTCCAGCCGAGGAACTTGGCGACCACCGCTGCAACAGCCGCTGAAAGGATGATCATAGGCTCGGCATTGAGACCAAAGGCAATGTAGCCAACGCCGAGGAATATCATCATTGCGAATATGGGAATGAGAGCGACCAACAGCGTTGGCTTCCTGCGCCCATGCTCATCGGGATTGATGTGTTGAGTCTCGGGGGCCGGCTCTTCACCCAGTTGATCGACGTTGTTCATTGGGTTCCTCTCTCGCGGAAGCGCGTCTCTGAGCGCTTTGAATTAATCCGTGTGCGCTGATCCGCGCGAATCGCAAGATGCTGGGCAGCTGGGAGCATTCATCTTGGACCGCGCTGTGATAGGTGCCGTACTAACAAGCCTGCGTAGCACCTCTTGAAGTCGGTCGCGGGGAATACCGAGGTTCAAACGTAACCATCCAGAGTACTCTTCTCCAAAGTCGGAACCGAAACCTGGAATAACCTTGGCGTCTCGAACGAACCATTTCCGTAGTGTATCCTCATTGCCAACGCTACGCGCGTCTATCCACAATAGGAATGTTCCGCCCGCCGGAACCGGTCGCAGGCCGGGCAGTTCCTGTCGTAATACTTTCCACGCGAGATCAAATGATGCTTGAAGCTCTAACTGTGTGCGATCCAGCCACTCATCACATTGACTCCATGCTATTTGCGTCGCGCGTAGACCAAAAATATTAGCATTATGGAATCCCGCCCGCCTAAGCGATCCGCGCAACCATTGTGAAGTTTCAGTTCGCGAACAGACAATTGCGCTCGTCTCGAGTCCTGCGAGATTGAATGCTTTTCCTGGAGCGATGCAACTGATCCATTCCTGCCCCTCCCCCGCGACCAGCGCAAAGGGCGTATGGGTGCCATGCCGCACGGAGTCAGAATGCACCTCGTCAGAGACGACCATGACCCCGGCGGCTTCGCACATTCTTGCTATTTGCTCAAGTTCATGGCGAGGCCAGACGGTTCCTGTCGGATTGTGCGGCGAGCAAAGTAAAAGCATGTCCGCACCAAATATAACGGATTCCAGGTTTGCTAGGTCTACGGACCATACGTTACCCTCTTCAACGAGGCGAGATGTACGGATTGCGCAGCCATTGCGCTTTAGGACTTCGAGCGTGGGAGAGTATTGAGGGGACATCGTAACGACAATTGGCGGCGCCGGGAAGTACTCACGGGCTATGAGAGCGAGGAGATGTACTACGCGCGGCACCATCACCACCAGATCCATATTTACTTCCCACCCGTGACGGCGTAAACACCAGTCGTGCACGAGGCGTGGGAAATCCTCGAAGGGCTCTGTGTATCCGTACGCTCCGGTCTGTGCGAGGCGGGTCAGTTCCTCGCATATTGGCGCCGCGGTCGGGAACTGAAGTTCAGCAACGTTGAGTGGGATGTAATCGTATTTGCCTTCGCGGATCAGATGGCCCCATACAGAGCTGTTGAGCAGGTTCGGCTCGATCATCGGGGTGCGCCTTTGCATTGATTCGTTTGGTGTCGCGTGCGGAGTGTCCGGTTAAAAAATCCACAGGCAATTCGGTCTCTTGGATGCTTCAGGCCCGGAAGCCGAGCAGGTGCTGCATGGCCAGCTGGTTGAGCCGCACGAAGCCGTAGTTGCGCGCACCGGCCGCGTCCACGTCGAAGTCCTCGTAGGTCGAGCGGTCCGCGAGCAGGTCCTCCACGGACTCGCCCTCGCCGAGGGTGGGCTGGGCCAGCTCCTCGATGCCCGAGTACGCCAGCGCCTCCTGCACCTCGGGGTCCTGGCGGAAGGCCACGGCCCGCTCCTTGAGCATCAGGTACATCTCCATGTTGGCGTACGCGGAGTCGTACTGGCCCTTCTCGTGCTCGGTGCGGGAGGGCTTGAAGTCGAAGTGGCGAGCGCCTTCGTAGGCGCCGGGCTTGGACGGGAAGCCGTTCTCGAGCAGGTCGACGGTGAAGAAGGCACTGATGAGATCGCCGTGACCGAACACGAGGTCCTGGTCGTACATGGGCCCGTGCTGGCCGTTGAGGTCGATGTGGAAGAGCTTGTCGGCCCACAGCGCCTGCGCGAGGCCGTGGGTGTAGTTCAGGGTGGCCATCTGCTCGTGGCCGGTCTCGGGGTTGATGCCCACGATTTCGCCGTGCTCCAGCTTCTCGATGAAGGCCAGGGCGTGGCCCACGGTGGGCAGGAAGATGTTGCCGCGGGGCTCGTTGGGCTTGGGCTCCAGACCGATGCGCAGGTCGTAGCCCTTGTCCTTGATGTACCCGGCAACGGTGTCGATGCCCTCGGCGTAGCGCTGGTGAGCGGCGAGCAGGTCCTTGGAGCCGTCGTACTCCGATCCCTCGCGGCCGCCCCACATCACGAAGGTGGTGGCGCCGAGCTCGGCGGCGAGGTCGACGTTCGCCAGCACCTTGCGCAGGCCGAAGCGGCGCACGGAGCGGTCGTTGGAGGTGAAGGCGCCATCCTTGAACACCGGGTGGGCGAAGGTGTCGGTGGTGATCATCTCGATCACCAGGCCGGTCTCCTCGGTGACCTTCGTGAGCTCATCGATGATCTGCTGACGCTCCTGAGGGGTGGCGTCGAAGGGCACCACGTCGTTGTCGTGGAAGGTGAAGCCCCAGGCGCCCATCTCGGCGAGCCTGCGGATGTGGGCGGACAGCTGCAGCGGCGGGCGGGTCGCCAGGCCGAACTGGTCGCGCGCCTCCCAGCCCGTGGTCCACAGGCCGAAGGAGAACTTGTCGTCACGGGTGGGGATCGGGGCTGTCATCGTCGGGTCCTCCGCTGCTCCGGGGCGGCCTCGCCACCCCTTAGTTAGTTTGCGTTACTTACTATAGACATGGAATCCTGGGGAGCACGAGCGGCAACGGACTCTGGGGGAAGAGATGCAGTCCACGCACCTGCGCGAGCACAACCTCTCGACGATCCTGCGAGCGGTCGTCTCCTCCCCCTCCCCCCTGTCCCGCGCGGCACTGGCCAAGCAGACCCGCCTAACCAAGCCCACGGTCTCCAAGCTCGTCGAGGAGCTGATCGGCGCGCACCTGATCCAGGAGGACGCACCGGTCAGATCGGGGGCCGGGCGCCCCATGGTCCCGCTGCTCCCGGCCATGGACACCCTGGCTGCGATCGGCATCGAGGTGGCGGCGGATCACGTGGTCTGCCTGGCCGTCGACCTCGCCGGTCGCACTCTGTCCCGCCGCACGGAGTACGTGAGCGTGACCTCCGCCACCACCGAGGACGCGATCTCCTGCTGCGCGCGGCTGATGGACCAGGCGCGCGGCGAGGTGGGGCATCTGCCGATCGCGGGCGTGGTCGCTGCGATCCCGGGCCGCATCGCTCCGGACGGCGATCACGTACTGTCGGCCCCCAACCTGGGCTGGGACCGGGTGCCGTTCGTGAGCCTGCTGCGGGAGCACCCGGCTCTCGCCGATCTGTCCGTCCGGGCGCAGAACGACAACCGCCTCTCCGTGCTCACCGAGCTGGACCAGCGCCCCGGGGAGTCGTTCATCTACATCCGTGGCTACACCGGTGTGGGCGGGGCCGTCGTGATCGACGGGGAGCTGCTCGACGGCGTGCACGGCTGGGCCGGCGAGTTCGGCCACACGGTGGTCCAGCCGGGAGGTGACCGGTGCCTCTGTGGGCGCCGAGGCTGCCTGGAGGCCTACATCTCGTACCACTCGCTGCGCGAGCGCGCCGGCCTCGGGGACGACGTGCTGATCGACGATCTCATCGACGCCCTGGCCCGCAGCGGGGACCGGGCCGAGGTCATCGGGACCATCGGCCGCTCACTCGGCCTCGCGGTGGCCAATGCGATGAACGTGCTGGACGTGTCCACGGTGGTGCTGTCCGGGTACCTCGCTCCCATCGCGGAGGAGATCTCGCCCGTGGTGCGGGAGACCGTGGATCGTCATGCTCTGGCGGCCGAGGCGGGCCCGATCACCCTCGAGCGCTCCGACGACCTCGAGGACCCTGCCCTGCGCGGGGCCGCTCGCGCGGCCCTGCAGCCGGTGCTCTCCGCCCCCGGGCGCTGGATCGAGCGCGCGGCCCGGTCTCACATGGACGCGTAGCGCGAGCGCAGGATCGAGTAGATCCCGTACAGGATCAGGCCCACGCCCACCACGACCAGCAGCACGGTGCCGGCCGGCAGGGTCGCCATCTGCTTGATGGCTCCGTCCATGCCGGTGGCCTTCTCCGGATCGGCGCCGATAGCGGCCCAGCCGAACAGCACGCCCACGCCGACCAGCGCCAGGCCCTTGGCCACGTACCCGGCCACCCCGGTGACCACGACGGCCCTGCCCACGTTGCCGCCGCCGGTGGCCTGCAGGTCCTCCTCGAACTTGCGGGTGACGCCCTTGACGATGTGGTAGACGCCGATGCCGATCACTGCCAGCCCCGCCACGGCGATCAGCACGCGCCCCACGGGTGAGGGACAGGGCTGTCTCGAGAGGCTTGGGGTCAGGGGCCGTGCCCTGTGCCAGTTGGGTCAGCAGCTCGGCGTTGAGCTCGGTCTCTTGTGTGTCCCAGGGGTTCCCGGTATCGGGCGACTCCTGGAAGAAATCGTCGATGCGCATGGGTCCATCATCCCTTGGGCAACCCACATCCAAGCGCCGGCGCGTTGCGTATTGCGTACCTCAGTGCGTACATGTCCACTCTAGCCAGGCATGAAGAAGGCCCCTGGTCTGCGTTTCCGCTGACCAGGGGCCCTTTCTTGTGCCCGCGACAGGATTCGAACCTACGACCTTCTGCTCCGGAGGCAGACGCTCTATCCACTGAGCTACGCGGGCAACGCGGTCCAGTCTAGCAACGCCCGGGCCGCTGGGCGCCCTCTCAAACGAAGACGAGAGACGGGTGAGGGGAAGCTCACCCAGCGCTGGGCAGCTGCGCCCTCTCGAGAACCGCCGACGGGTCCGCGCTGATCGCGAGTCCCGACGGCTCCTTGCCGGCGCGCACGAGCATGTCGCCGACAGCGGCGATCATCGCCCCGTTGTCGGTGCACAGATCGATCGACGGGACGCGCAGCTGAATCCCGGCGGCATCGCACGCCTCCTGCGCGTGGGTGCGCAGGCGCTTGTTCGCTGCCACTCCCCCGACGATCGTGAGGGTCTGCATGCCCTTGTCGCGGCAGGCGCGCAGTGCCTTGGCGACGAGCACATCCACGACCGCCTGCTCGAACGATGCGGCGATGTCCGCGACGGGAACCGGGTCGCCATCGCGCTCCAGCTTCTCAACTGTCCGCGCCACCGCGGTCTTCAGCCCGGAGAAGGAGAACGCGTAGGGATCATCGCCGGGGCGCAGCATCGCGCGCGGGAAGCGGAAGGCCGACGGGTTCCCGTCCACCGCCGCAGCGGAGATGACCGGCCCGCCCGGGTAGCCCAGGCCGAGCAGACGCGCGACTTTGTCGAATGCTTCACCGGCCGCGTCATCGAGGGTGTCCCCCAGGTGGACGATGTCGTCCTCCACGAGGTCGTGGACCTCGAGCAGCGAGGTGTGCCCACCGGAGACGATGAGGACGATGCCCTTGTCGGGCAGGGGGCCGTGGTCGAGCAGGTCGGCTGCGGCGTGGCCGGCGAGGTGGTGGACGCCGTACAGCGGCTTGTCCAGAGCCCACGCGATCGCCTTTGCGGCCGCGAGGCCCACGTGGACGGCGGTGGCGAGGCCGGGGCCGCTCGTGACAGCGACGTGGGTGATGTCCTCGAGCTCCACGTCCGACGCGGCCAGGGAGTTCTCCAAGGTCGGGACCACCGCGTCCAGATGGGCGCGAGCAGCGATCTCCGGAACCACACCTCCGAACTCGGCGTGCTGCTGGGCACTGGAGGCGATGCCCTGGCCGAGCAGGCGACCGTTGGAGACGAGACCGAATCCGGTCTCGTCACAGGAGGACTCGACGCCGAGGACGATGGGTGAGGTCATCGCAGAAGGTTCAGCGGGTTCGTCGACTCACCGCTCGGAGTCTTGGCGCCGAAGTGCAGGTGGCAACCGGTGGAGCGGCCGGTGGTGCCGACCTTGCCGACTTCCTGGCCCTGCACGACGCTCTGGCCCTGAACCACGCTCTGGGACTGGAGGTGGAAGTACTGGGTGACGGTGCCGTCGGCGTGGGTCACCTCGACGAGGTTGCCGGAGGCGCGGTGGTAGCCCACCTTGGAGACCGTGCCGTCGGCGGCGGAGCGGGCGACATCGCCGCAGGCCTGCGCATAGTCGACGCCGTCGTGGAACTTGGTGTAGCCGAGGGTCGGGTGAGTGCGGTAGCCGTAGCCGGAGCTGATCGCGGCACCGCCGGAGGGATCGACGTAGGCGGCGCGCTTGCCCTGGGAGACCTTCTCGACCTCGGCAGGAGCGCCGGCGCGCTTGCCGGTGGCGGTCTGACCGCCCGCGGCCTGCGGAGCGCTGGCTGCCGCAACCTCAGCCTCAGTCGGCGGTTCGTCCACGGAGAAATCGGCCGCGCCGGTCTCCAGAACGGCGGTGTCCTCCACAGCTCCGGCACTGACGGCCGGGATCGCCTGCGGAGCGGGAGCAGCCGGGGCAGCAGGAGCGCCGACTGCAGGGGCGGCCTGTGCAGCACCGGGTGCAGCTCCGGCCGGCGCCTGCTCGGGCGTGCTGGCGTTCGACCCGGCGATGCCGAACGCGCCGGTGGAGGAGGTCGCCAGGGGAAGGGCGATGGTGGCGACCGCGAAGGTGCTCAGTGCGCTCGCCTTGGCGACGGCGACCGAGGCAGTGCGGGTGCCCCGGTGCAGACCGCGCGGGGCGGGCTGCAGCGGCCGGATCTGTGCCGGGCCATCAGCGCGACGCTTTCCCATGTCGACACCCTTCCTTCCGATCGTCTGCGGGGGTCCAACGCCGGTCCGTGAATCCATCACCCCGGCGCCTTCCGTTCAAGCCGCGTTCAATCGTAGGAAGCTCCCAGACTCCTCAGGCACCCTCCAGGCCCTTCATTGCCAAGTCTTTGCCGAGGCCTGTGCAGGACGGGAAACTCCGAAGATCAGAACACTGTTTTCGTGCCCGTTCCGAAACAATCACTGTTGACCGCATCACAGGAATTTCGGGTCGGATTCGGGGACGACTCCCCATCGAACCGTCGTCGGCTTCCGTCGACCGCCCTCCCGGTCAGCAGGTGACGGCCATGCCGATCAGCCGTTGGCCGCACCGCCGTGCTTCTGCATGACGTCCTTGACCTCACCCACGAGCTCCTCCAGCACATCCTCCAGGAACACGGCGCCCACGCTGCGGGCACCGGCGGAGTCCACACGGGCGAGATGCGCGCCGTTGTACTGCATGGCCCGCAGCGCCTCTTCGATCTCGTCGTCATCCGCAACGGACACCACCGCCCGCACCCGGCCCGGCGAGATCACCCTGCGGTAATCGGCGTCGCTCGCATCCGGCGGCAGGATCACGTCCTTGAGATGGAGGTACCCCACCAGGTCACCCGCGTCGTTGCGCACACCGATCCGGCTGAACCCGGTCTCGGCGACGATGTCCTCGAACTCGGCGTGGGTGACGCCGTAGGGGACGGTGACGACCTCTTCCATCGGCACCATGACTTCACGCGCTGTGTGGTCGGAGAAGTTGATCGCTCCGGCCAGAAGGCCCTGGTCGTCCACGAGCAGGCCCTCGCGCCTGGACTCGTCCACGATCGCAGCGATCTCATCGGCGGTGAACTCGCTCTCCACTTCATCACGCGGCTCCACCCCGAAAACGCGCAGCACCATGTTCGCCACCGTGTTCAGCACCCAGATCACCGGAGCGAACAGCAGGGAGAACACGCGCAGCGGCCAGGCGAGCAGCAGCACCGACCCCACCGGCAGGGAGATCGACATGTTCTTCGGGATCATCTCGCCGAACACCACATGCAGGTAGGAGGCGATGAGCAGCGCGATGGCGAACGAGATCGGGTGGACGAGCCCGTCCGCCACTCCGAAGCGCACGAACATCGGCTCCAGCAGGTGGGCGATCGCCGGCTCCGCCACCGCACCGAGGGTGACGGAGCAGATGGTGACGCCGAACTGGGCGGTGGCGAGCATGATCGAGACGTGCTCGATCGCCCACAAGGCGGTGCGGGCACCGCGCCGGCCGTCCTGCATCAGCGGTTCGAGCTGGCTGCGCCGGGCGCTCATCACCGCGAACTCGGCAGCCACGAAGAACGCGTTGCCCAGCAGCATCGCCAGGCCCACGATGAGGGAGACTGTCGAGCTCATTCGGCCTCCTCCTCAGCATCGCGGTCGCGGTGTGCGAGCACCCCGGGGTCGAGCACGGTCAGCCGCAGCGAGTCGATGCGGCGGCCGTCCATCGCGAGGACGTCGTACCGAACGCCGCCGACCGTCACGGTGTCGCCCACAGCCGGGATGCGCCCGAGGTGCATCATGACGATGCCGCCCACGGTGTCCACCTCGGTGGACTCCTCGATGAGGATGCCCATTTCGCGGCGGATCTCGTCAGGGCGCATCAGACCGGACACCTGCCAGTGGTCGATGTTCTCCACGAAGCGCTCGGGCTCGTCATCGTCGTGCTCGTCGCTGACCTCGCCGACGATCTCTTCGATCACGTCCTCGAGGGTGACGATGCCGGCGGTGCCGCCGTACTCGTCGATCACGACGGCGAGCTGGGCACCCGCTTCGCGCAGGTCCACCATCAGGGAGTCCAGCGGCACGGTGTCCGGAATGCGCAGCGCTTCGCTCATCAGCTCCCGGACCGTCGTGGTGCGGCGCTGCTCGCGCGGCACGGTGACGGCCTGACGCACCTGGATGATGCCGACCACATCGTCCTCGCTGTCCTCGATGACGGGGAAGCGGGAGTGTCCGGTTTCCCGAGTGAGCGCGAGGACGTCCTCGGCGGTGGCGCTGACGTCGATCGACAGCATCTTGCCGCGGTGGGTCATGACGTCGGCGGCTTCGCGTTCGCGCAGCTGCAGGGTGCGGGACAGCAGCACCGCGGTGGCGCGGTCCAGGGTGCCTGCACGGGCGGAGTGGCGCACGAGGGAGTCGAGCTCGGCGGGTGAGCGGCCGCTGCTGAGCTCCTCCTGCGGTTCGATGTTCATCAGCCGCAGGAAGAAGTTCGCGGTCGCGTTGAACATGATGATGACGGGCCGCAGTGCAACGGTGAACGCGTGCTGCAGCGGTGCGACCACGCGGGCGGTCTGGTAGGGCACGGCGATCGCGAGGTTCTTCGGGATCAGCTCCCCCACCACCATGGAGAACGCGTAGCTGATCATCATCGCTAGCGCCACGCCGATGGTGACCCTCAGCCCCTCGGGGACGCCGACGGCGTCGAGGCCGGGGGTGATGAGGTCGGTCAGCGGCTGCTGCACGGCGAAGCCGAACAGAAGCGTGGTGATGGTGATGCCCACCTGAGCGCCGGAGAGGTTCGTGGAGAGATGAGTGAGTGCGGACAGAACACCCTTCGCGCCGGAGTCGCCGTCGGCAGCGGCCTTCTCCACGGTGTGCTTGTCCAGGGCCACCAGGGAGAACTCGGCCGCCACGAACAGGGCGGTGCCGAGCGTCAGCAGGACACCGGCAAGCAGCAGGAGCCAGGTCATCATCGGCCCTGATCACCGCTCAGGGCCGGTCTGGACGACGGGAGAGGATTCGGGTCGCATATGTCGTTCATCGTGGCATCGAGTATAGGGTCGTCGCCGCCGTCTGCTCTGTGGGATTCGCCGACGGGCTCCGGCCCCACAGGTGGTCGGCATCCGTCGACCTCTCCCCTCACAGCTGGGTGTTCGGGCCGCGGCCTACATTTGTGGGCATGGAATCTACGGACACAGCAGCTCCTCGCGTCATCGTCGTTGAGGACGAAGCGGCCATCGCCCGCGCCATCGCCGACCGTCTCTCCGCGGAGGGCTGGCAGGTGCGCATCGCTCACGACGGACCGACGGGCCTGGCGGCCATCCAGCAGCTGAAGCCCGACCTGGTGGTGCTGGATGTGATGCTGCCCGGATTCGACGGGCTCGAACTGTGCCGCCGCATCGGAGATGACCAGAACCTCGGCGTGCTCATGCTCACCGCCCGCGATGACGAGACCGACATGCTGGTCGGCCTCGGCGTCGGCGCCGACGACTACATGACCAAGCCCTTCTCCATGCGCGAGCTCGTGGCGCGTCTGAAGGCCCTGCTGCGGCGCGTCCAGCGGCTCGGCGCCGCGGAGCAGGAACCGGCGGCGCAGACCACCCTCACCCTCGGCGACCTCGTGGTGGACCGTGCCTCGCGCCGCGTGACCCGCGGCGGGGAGCTCGCCCACCTCACCCCGACCGAGTACGACCTTCTTCTGTGCCTGGCGAACGCGCCCGGAACGGTCCTTTCGCGCGAGCAGCTGCTCGCGGACGTGTGGGACTGGGTGGATGCGACCGGCACCCGCACCGTGGATTCGCATGTGAAGGCGCTGCGCCGCAAGCTCGGCAGCGACCTGGTGCGCACCGTCCACGGCGTCGGCTACGCGCTCGAGGTGCCGCAGGCGGCGGAGGAGCAGTGAGCCGCTCCGACCAGCTGCCCACCCCGCTGCAGGGGTTCCAGTCGTTCAAGATGAAGCTCGGCGTCCTCGTGGGCGTCTCCGTGCTGGTCGCCGCCGCGATCGCGTGGGTGGGGTCGAAGACGGGCCTGAACGCGATCATCATGATCCCGCTGACGGTCCTGGCCGCCCTTGCGGTCACCCAAGTCCTCGCCCGCGGCATGACCTCACCGCTGCGGGAGATGACGGCGGCGGCGCGCGCCATGGCGCAGGGGGACTACGAGCGCCGCGTCACCACTCGCTCCCGCGATGAGGTCGGGCAGCTGGCCGACGCGTTCAACACCATGTCCGCGGATCTGGAGCAGACCGACCGGATGCGCCGCGAGCTGGTCGCGAACGTCTCCCACGAGCTGCGCACCCCCGTCGCCGCACTGCGCGGCCAGCTGGAGAACCTGGCCGACGGGGTGACCCCGGTGACACCGGAGAACCTCGAGGTGACGCTGCAGGCCACGGAGCGCTTGTCCCGCCTCGTGGACCACCTGCTGGATCTCTCCCGGCTGGAGGCCGGGGTGACGGATCTGCAGACAGAGCAGATCGAGCTCACACCGCTGCTGCATGAGGTCACGGACACGGCGAGGCTGGCGGCCCGGGTCCAGGGGCGCGATGTGCACTGGTCGGTGGATGTGCAGCCGGCGGACCTGAGCATCGCCGCTGACCCGGAGCGCATCCGGCAGGTGTTCTCCAATCTCCTGGACAACGCCTCCCGCCACTCCCCCGCCGGCGGCGGCATCTCCGTGATCGCGTTCCTCTCCGAGGGCGCCTTCGGGCCGGGGGTCGACGGCGTGTGCATCGAAGTGCGCGATGAGGGTCCCGGCATCGCCGAGGAGCACCGCGCGAGCGTGTTCGGAAGGTTCGAGCGCGGAGAGGCGGCTCTGGACGGCTCCGGCGGCACCGGGCTGGGGCTGGCGATCGCGCGATGGGCGGTGACGCTGCACGGCGGCAGGATCGAGGTCATCGATGACCCGCGGCGGGCTGCGCGGGCGCCCTCCTCCACCATTCGGGTGACGCTGCCGACGGATCCCGCCGCCCTCTGATCCTGCTCATTCGAGCGGCGCCTGGGGCAGGAATCGCCACTGTGTCCGGCTCAGCGGTCAGGACCTGGTAAAAGCCGCTGTCCGCGGTGGGGTGAGTGCCCCGAATTCCGCTAGGCTGGATCCGATCAATCGTCCGGAAGCGAAAGTTGGCGATCCCAGAGTGTCAGAGCAGACACACAGCACGAACGACACTGCTGAGGCCGAGTTCGGCCCGAACCAGTGGCTGGTCGACGAGCTGCACGCACAGTTCCGAGAGGACCCCTCGAGTGTGGATTCGTCCTGGGCGGAGTTCTTCCGCTCCCGGGAGTCCTCCGGCACCGCTGAGAAGGGCGCGGACGAGTCCCCCGCCCCGGCGGCATCGAACCCCGCCGCCAAGGCCGAGTCGAAGCAGGCCGAGTCCACGAAGGCTGCGCCGAAGAAGGCCGCGCCGACGAATGCCGCACCCGCCGCGAAGTCCTCGGCTGCGAAGAAGGTCGATGCCGCGGAGAAGAAGGCCGGGGTCTCAACCACCTCAGACCGCCCCGCGAAGAAGGACGATTCCTCCGCCGCGCCCGCGCAGGCGACCAATGAGCCGACCCCGGTGAAGCTGCGCGGCCCCGCCGCCGCCGTGGTGCGCAACATGGACGAGTCGCTGACCGTGCCCACCGCGACCTCGGTGCGCGATGTCCCGGTGAAGCTGCTGTTCGACAACCGCATCGTCATCAACAACCACCTCAAGCGTCGCCGCGCCGGCAAGGTCTCCTTCACACACCTCATCGGCTTCGCCATGATCGAGGCGATCACCGAGATCACCGACATGAACAACGGCTTCGATGAGCAGGACGGCAAGCCGGTCCTGCTCAAGCGCGAGGACATCAACTTCGGTCTCGCGATCGACATGCCGCGGCCCGACGGGTCCCGCGGTCTCGTGGTCCCCAACGTCAAGGCGGCGCAGAAGTACGACTTCCACGGCTTCTGGCAGGCGTACGAGGACATCGTGCGCCGTGCCCGCGCCAACAAGCTGACCATGGCGGACTTCACCGGCACCACGGTGTCGCTGACCAACCCCGGTGGCATCGGCACCGTCCACTCGATCCCCCGCCTCATGAAGGGCCAGGGCACGATCGTCGGCGTCGGCGCGATGAACTACCCTGCGCAGTTCCAGGGCGCCAGCCAGGAGACCCTCGCGCAGCTTGCGGTCTCCAAGGTCATGACCCTGACCTCCACGTACGACCACCGCATCATTCAGGGCGCCGCCTCGGGCGAGTTCCTCAAGGTGATGGCGGACAAGCTGCTCGGCCTCGACGGCTTCTACGACCGCGTGTTCGAGTCCGTCGGCGTCCCCTACGAGCCCGTGCGGTGGGTGGCGGACAACCCGATGCAGGACTCCCCGCAGGAGAAGTTCGCGCACGTGATGGACCTGATCCACGCGTACCGCACCCGCGGCCATCTGATGGCGGATATCGACCCGCTGCAGTACCGCCAGCGCCGCCATCCGGACCTGGACGTGGAGACGTACGGCCTCACCCTGTGGGACCTTGACCGCACGTTCCCCACGCGCGGCCTCGGCGGCCGAGACAGCATGACCCTGCGCGAAATCCTCGGCGTGCTGCGCGATGCGTACTGCCGCACCATGGGCGTGGAGTACATGCACCTCACCGACCCGGAGGAGCGCAACTGGGTGCAGGAGCAGGTGGAGAACAAGCGCCGCCCCTTCACGAAGGACCAGCTCACCCACATCATGGACCGCCTCAACGCAGCCGAAGCGTTCGAGACGTTCCTGCAGACCAAGTTCGTGGGCCAGAAGCGCTTCTCCCTCGAGGGCGGCGAAGCGATGATCCCGCTGCTGAACTCGATTCTGACCGACGCCGCGCGCGACGGCGTCAAGGAGGTCTGCATCGGCATGCCGCACCGCGGGCGCCTCAACGTGCTGGCGAACATCGCCGGCAAGAGCCACTCGCAGATCTTCCAGGAGTTCGAGGGCACCGCTCAGGGCGTCGGCTCCGGTGACGTGAAGTACCACCTCGGCACCGAGGGCTCCTACACCTCGCTCGACGGCGACACCACGAAGGTGTACCTCGCTGCGAACCCCAGCCACCTCGAAGCGGTCAACCCCGTGCTCGAGGGCGTGGTGCGTGCGAAGCAGGACCGCCTGGAGCTCGGCGGCAGCGAATTCCCGGTGCTGCCGATCCTCATCCACGGTGATGCGGCGTTCGCCGGTCAGGGCGTGGTGCCCGAGACCCTCAACCTTTCGGAGCTGCGCGGCTACCGTACGGGCGGCACGATCCACGTCATCATCAACAACCAGATCGGCTTCACCACGCTGCCCGATTCCTCGCGGTCGTCGTTCTACTCCACTGACATCGCCAAGGGCACGCAGCTGCCGATCTTCCACGTCAACGGCGACGACCCGGAGGCGTGCATCCGCGCCGCCGAGCTGGCGTTCCAGTACCGCCAGAAGTTCCACCGCGACGTGGTCATCGACATGGTCTGCTACCGTCGCCGGGGCCACAACGAGGGAGACGACCCCTCGATGACCCAGCCGCTGATGTACGACCTCATCGAGAAGAAGCCGAGCGTCCGCAAGCTGTTCACCGAGACCCTGCTGGAGCGCGGCGACCTCTCCGAGGACGAGCTGCAGCATGTGGTGGACAACTTCAAGCAGCACCTCGACCAGGCGTTCGCCGGTGCCCGTGAAGCTGGCAAGGACGCGAAGAAGGACGGTGCGATCAAGGGCCTGGAGAAGCCCATGTCGCAGCAGGGCGACGAACCCGACTACGGCGAGGTCGAAGCCGAGACCGCGGTCGACGCCTCCGTGCTCAAGACCATCGGCACCGCGCACGTCGACTACCCGGACACCTTCGAGATCCACCCGAAGCTGAAGTCCCTGACCGAGAAGCGGCAGGAGATGTCCCGCGAGGGCGACATCGACTGGGGCTTCGGCGAGATCCTGGCGTTCGGCACCCTGCTCATGGAGGGCACCCGCGTTCGCCTCGCCGGCCAGGACTCCCGCCGCGGCACCTTCACTCAGCGCCACGGTGTGCTGATCGATCGTGAGGACCAGGACACCTACACGCCGCTGCTGCACCTCGGCGAGGGCCAGGCGCGGTTCAACGTGTACGACTCCTCCCTCTCCGAGTTCGCCGCCCTCGGCTTCGAGTACGGCTACAGCGTGGAGAGCCCCGAGTCGCTGGTCCTGTGGGAGGCGCAGTTCGGTGACTTCGTCAACGGCGCGCAGACCATCATCGACGAGTTCATCTCCTCCGCTGAGCAGAAGTGGGGGCAGCGGTCCTCGCTGGTCATGCTGCTGCCGCACGGCTACGAGGGCCAGGGACCGGACCACTCCTCCGGCCGCCCCGAGCGCTTCCTCCAGCTGTGCGCGGAGAACAACATGCGGGTGGCGATGCCGTCCACTCCGGCGAGCTACTTCCACCTTCTGCGCCGCCAGGCGAAGCGGGAGCGCCGCCGCCCGCTGATCGTCTTCACCCCGAAGTCGATGCTGCGCAACAAGCTTGCGACCTCGTCCGTGGAGGACTTCACCTCCGGCTCGTTCCGTCCGGTGATCACCGAGGGAACGAAGGACCCGTCGGCCATCAAGCAGGTGCTGGTGTGCTCCGGCAAGGTCTACTGGGACCTCGTGGCGCAGCGGGAGAAGCGCGGGGCCGATGACGTCGCCATCGTCCGCATCGAAGAGCTGTACCCGCTGCCGACCCAGGAGATCCGCGAGGCGCTGTCCGTGTACGACGGCGCCGACGTCCGCTGGGTGCAGGAGGAGCCGTCAAACCAGGGTGCGTGGCAGTACATCGCCATGAACTTCGCTGAGCATGTGCGCGTTCCGCTGACTGTGGCGGCGCGCCCGGCGTCCGCATCGCCCGCGGCCGGCACCATGAAGCGGCACGTTGCGGAGTTCGAGCGCCTGATGGACAGCGCGTTCGCACGATGACCGGTTAGGGTTGGGAGGTCCGTCGATCTCCCACCCCCATCGATCCCACCTGGAGGCTTGCTCGTGAACTCATTCTCCGAAGACCAGCAGGACCCGGCCCGACGGGTTCGGCTCGTCGCTCTCGGCGATGAGCTGCTCGCCGGTGCCGGCGACGCCAAGGCCCTCGGATGGCTCGGACGCGCAGTCGCCCGCCACAACGACGGCCAGGCACGGGTGGACGTGTTCACCGCCGCCATGCCGCGGGAGACCACGGCGCAGCTGGCGGTGCGCTGGCAGGAGGATCTGGAGCGCCTCATCGAGCGGGACGAGGAGTACCCCACCGATCACCGTGTGGTCCTGTCCCTTGGCAGCGCCGATGTGGACTCCGGGCTGTCGCTGGCGCGGTCGCGCCTCAACCTCGCGACCGTTCTCGACGGGTTGGAGCGCTACAAGTTCCCCACGTTCGTGGTGGGCCCGGCGCCGTCGGCCGATCGGGCGAAGACCGAGAAGGTCTTCGAGCTCTCCGGGGCGTTCAACGATGTGTGCGCGCGCCGACGGATCCCCTACGTGGACCCGGTCGCAGCGCTGATGCACCACGAGCAGTACATGGGTGATGTGGCCCGCTCCGAACGGGACATCCCCACGCAGACCGGGTACGGCCTGATCGCCTGGCTCGTGCTGCATTCGGACTTCTCACAGTTCCTCGAACCGCGCTGACGGCGCTGGACTGTGGCACAATAGCGGGGTTGCCTTCGGGCAGCTTCCCGTGATGACAGCACGAAAGGAGTGCGTGATGAGCAAGCGTGGACGCAAGCGCAAGGCGCGTCGTAAGAGCAGCGCCAACCATGGCCGTCGCCCCAACTGCTGAACCGTTCCGGTTCCAGTGCTGAAGGAGCGCCCAGGACGATCAGTCCGGGCGCTCCTTCGTTTCGCTGCTGCGACGCGGCGCTCTCAGCCCTGGCGCCGGTAGGTGATGCGCACTTCGCGGTAGGTGACGCGGATCCTCTCGCGCAGTTCTCGCGGGGCCGGCTCCTCACGGCAGGATGCGCGCAACCGCGCCTGCAGGCGGCGGGCGCGCTCCACTTCGCGTGCACAGTTGATGCAGTCACCCAGGTGGGACTCCAGCTCGGCGATCTCACTGGGGGTCAGGCCCGCGGCGAGCGCCTGGTCCACCCGCGCCCGCAGCCGCGCCGCGGGATCGTCCATGCGCTCCGCAGGACCGTTCATGTGCGCCCCGGGACCGCTCAGACCGTTCGCCGGGTCGTCCGCATTCCGCATGGGCGCGCTCCTCTCTGCTGGCACAGGCCGGGCTGGCATCGGCTGGTCGTCGGGGACAACGCCGCGCGGATCGGATTCATTCCATCGACCAGAGGTGGCTCCGCTCATGCCTCCTCCTCCCCCGGTTCATCGCGCAGGTAGCCACGGCTGCGGGCGTACTGCTCGAGCTGGTCGCGCAGCTGCGCGCGGCCGCGGTGGAGCCGGGACATGACGGTGCCGATCGGCGTCTCCATGATCTCGGCGATCTCCTTGTAGGAGAACCCTTCGACATCCGCCAGATACACCGCCTCGCGGTAGTCCTCGCGCAGATTGTTCAGCGCTTCCTTGATATCCGAGTCGGGAAGCGCCTCCAGCGCTTCGGTCTCCGCGCTGCGCAGGCCGGTGCTCGTGTGGGACTCGGCGCGGTGCAGCTGCCAGTCCTCCACGCCGTCACCGGCGGACTCCTGCGGGCGGCGCTGCTGTTTGCGGTAACCGGAGATGAACGCGTTGTGCATGATCCGGAACAGCCAGGCACGCATGTTCGTTCCCGACCGGAAGGAGTCGCGGGCACGATACGCCTTCGCGTAGGTCTCCTGGACGAGGTCCTCCGCGTCCTGCTGGTGGCGGGCGAGCTTCAGTGCGCCGCCGTAGAGGGAGTCCAGATGGGTGAGGGCTTCGGCTTCGAACTCGTCGTCGCTCAGGGGCTCCGCGGAGCCCGTGGTCGCATGATCCGGCTGGTCAGACATGGTGTTCAGGGGCCGGTTTTGCGACAGTGTTCGGGGTCATGTGCGTTAGGCTATCAGCGACTTCTGTCATAGAGAGAAAACCGTGAGGTAACCATGTCTGTTGTCCGCCGCATCGCTCGCCCGCTGCTCGCAGCCCCCTTCATCGTCGACGGGGCGCGCACCGTGGCGCGTCCCCAGCGCGTCGTCGACGGCCTGCCCGTTGAACTCCCCGAGCTCGACTCCTACGTCACCAGCGCCGGCATTCCGACCGACGCCCAGACCCTCGTGCGCGTGTTCGGCGGCGTTGCAGCCGCTGCGGGTGTCGCCTTCGCCCTGAACCGCGCGCCGCGGTTCTCCGCCGGCGCTCTCCTGCTCTCCTCCACCATTGCGCTCGGCGGTCGCCGCCGCATCTGGGAGCTCGAAGGCAAGGAGCGCCTCGAGGAGCTCGGCCGCATCGCCGGCGATCTCGGTCTGCTCGGCGGCGTCCTGCTCGCCGTCGTCGACACCGACGGCAAGCCGGGCCTCGCGTGGCGCGTGGACCACGCCATCGAGCGCGGCCAGAAGATCGCCGAGAACAAGCGCAAGGACCTGGAGAAGGCGCAGAAGGCGGCTGAGCGCTCGAAGTCCGCGAAGAAGCTCGACAAGAAGCTCGCCAAGAAGATCAAGAAGGCCTGAGGCCCTCTCCTCTTCCCTCACTAAGGACTCCCGATTCACAGTGCAGCACGTTCAGTGGTCCGCCCCTGTCGCTGAAGGGCCCGTGGATGCTCATGTGACCATCCCCGGTTCGAAGTCGCTGACCAACCGCTGGCTGGTGCTCGCCGCCCTCGCCAGCAGCCCGACGCGCCTCACCGGTGCTCTGGCCTCACGCGACTCCCGCCTGATGATCGACGCGCTCACCGAACTCGGCGCCTCGTTCGAAGCCGACGGCGAGACTCTGATCGTCACGCCGATCTCGTTCAACGAGCAGGGCGCGACCACCGAACGCCGCGGCCACGGCCGACGTGCCGCCCGGGACAGCAGTGAGGACCTGCTGACCGACGACCCCCTGGTCATCCACTGCGGCCTCGCCGGCACCGTGATGCGGTTCGTTCCGGCCGTCGCTGCTCTGCATTCCGGCCCGGTGCGCTTCATCGGCGATGACACCGCTGGCGCCCGGCCCATGGCGCCGCTGCTCGACGGTCTCGAACAGCAGGGCGTGCGGATCGACCGGGAGGACCCGTCGGCCTCCCTGCCGTTCACCGTCAACGGCACCGGCAGCCTGCGCGGCGGTGTGGTGGAGATCGACTCCAGCGGCTCCAGCCAGTTCGTCTCCGGGCTGCTGCTCGCCGGTGTCCGCGGCGAGGCGCCGCTGACCGTGCGTCAGGTGGGCGACTCGCTGCCGTCGATCCCCCACATCGATATGACCGTGGCGCTGCTGCAGGCCGCAGGCATCACGGCCGAGCATCGGGTGGTGGACGGCCGCCACGAATGGACCGTGGAGCCGGGCGAATTCGAGATCGGCGACATCACCATCGAACCGGACCTGTCGAACGCGGGACCGTTCATCGCCGCCGCCGTCGCCACGGGCGGCTGCGTCTCGGTCGCGAACTGGCCGGAGCACACCACCCAGCCCGGCCAGGACTTCACCCGCATTCTGCCGATGATGGGCGCCGAGGTGGAGCGCATCGGCAGCGATGTCGAGTTCAGCGGCACCGGACACATCCGCGGCATCGACATCGACCTGTCCTCCGTCGGCGAGCTGACGCCGACGATCGCCGCCCTCGCCGTCCTCGCCGACTCCCCCTCGCACCTGCGGGGCATCAAGCATCTGCGCGGTCACGAAACCGATCGAGTGGCCGCTCTCGCCACTGAACTGCGTCGCCTCGGCGCCGACGTCGTGGAGCACGAAGGCTCCCTGGAGATCACGCCGAAGCCGCTGACCGGCTGCGTGATGGAGACCTATGAGGACCACCGCATGGCGACCGCCGCCGCGATCATCGGTCTGAAGGTGCCGGACGTGCGCGTTGTGAACGTGGCGACCACGCAGAAGACCCTGCCGGACTTCGTGGGCATGTGGCTGTCCATGCTGCACGCGGAAGCGCGGTCCGGAGGCACCTGGTGAGTCGTCGCCCTCGAGGCTCGTACGACGAATCGGATGTGCGCATCCGTCCATCGCGCCGCGGGTCCCGGCCCCGCACGAAGGACCGCCCCGACTTCTCCGACGCCGTCACGGGCCGCGTCGTCGCGGTGGACCGCGGCCGCTGGCGGACCGTCATCGATGCCGGCACGGACGCCGAGCGTTCGGTCACCGCTGTGCGCGCTCGCGCCCTTGGCCGCTCCCCCATCGTTCCCGGTGACGTCGTCGGCATGACCGGCGATACGTCCGGCCGCACCGACACCCTCGCGCGCATCGTGCGCATCGACGAGCGCAGCTCCTTCCTCCGCCGGTCCGCTGACGATGACGACTCCACCGAACGTCCCCTGGTCGCCAACGCGACCCAGATGGTGATCGTGACGGCGCTGGCTGATCCGGAGCCCCGCGGCGGCATGATCGACCGCTGCCTGGTCGCCGCCTACGTCGCCGGCATCAGGCCCCTGCTGTGCCTGACCAAGTCAGATCTGAAGGACCCGTCGGACTTCCTCACCACCTACGCCCCGCTCGGGGTGGAGTACGTGGTCACCCACCGGGAGGCCGACGGGTCCATCGCCGGCCTGGATGAGCTCCGGCAGCGCCTCGGCGGGGAGACCAGCGTGCTGATCGGGCATTCGGGGGTCGGCAAATCCACCCTCATCAACGCGCTGGTGCCCGGCACGGACCGCGCCACCGGCCACGTCAACGACGTCACCGGCCGCGGCCGCCACACCTCCTCTTCCGCGCTGGCGCTGCAGCTTCCCGGCGGCGGGTGGGTGATCGACACCCCCGGTGTGCGCTCGTTCGGCCTCGGCCACGTCACCCCCGAGGAGCTGCTGGGTGCGTTCGCTGACCTCGCGGCCCTGGAGGAGAACTGTCCGCGCGGCTGCACCCATGCCGAGGACGCCCCCGACTGCGCGATGGACGCTCTGGTGGAGCAGGGCGCCGCGGGACCGGCGGGACCGGCGCGGCTGGCGTCGTTCCGCCGGCTGGACGACGCGCTGCGGAAGAACAACCCCTGGGACCTCTGAATCGGTAGGGTGAGCCCATGAGCTCTTCCCTCTCCGACGATCTGCGCCTCGCCCACGTCCTCGCCGACGCGGTCGACCAGAAGACCCTGTCCCGATTCCAGGCCCAGGACCTGACAGTCGAGACGAAGCCCGACCTCACCGAGGTCACCGACGCCGACCGCACCGCGGAGGAGATGATCCGCGCACAGCTGGCCCGGGTCCGCAGCCGCGATCAGGTCATCGGCGAAGAGTTCGGCTCCACCGGGGCAGGCTCCCGCCAGTGGATCGTGGACCCGATCGACGGCACCTCCAACTTCGTGCGTGGGGTGCCCGTGTGGGCGACCCTCATCGGACTCGTCGAGGACGGCGAAGTGGTGGTCGGCGTCGTGTCCGCGCCGGCTCTGAAGCGCCGCTGGTGGGCTGCGAAGGACGCCGGTGCGTTCACCGGCCCACGCCTGTCGTCCGCGAAGCGCCTGCAGGTGTCCGGCGTGGGTTCGCTGGACGCCGCATCGCTGTCGTACTCCGACCTGTCGAACTGGGCGGAGCAGGGGCGCCTGCGCGAGTTCCTCAACCTGATGCAGCGGTTCTGGCGGACCCGCGCGTACGGCGACTTCTGGAGCTACATGCTGCTCGCCGAAGGCGCTGTCGATGCTGCTGCAGAGCCGCAGCTGGCGCTGCATGACATGGCGGCGCTGGTGCCGATCGTAACGGAGGCGGGTGGCCGTTTCACCGACCTCGACGGTGCCCCGGGGCCCTTCGGCGACGGTGCCGTGGCGAGCAACGGGCACCTGCACGAGATGATCCTGGAGGCGCTCGCTCAGCAGGCCTGAGCCGGCAGTGAATCCCCTGGTCATGGGGCCTGTTGCGAGGACCTTCCTCCCCAGGCGCCGCCGCTAGGATGGCAGTGTCCGTTGACCTGCCCGGCCGCCTGATCGCGGCGGCTGTTTCCGGGCACCCATGGAAAGGGAAGATATGACCGTCAAACGCGTTGCACTTCTGACTGCGGGCGGCTACGCGCCGTGCCTCTCGTCTGCTGTGGGAGGCCTCATCGAGCGCTACACCGAGCTCGACCCGAGCATTGAGATCATTGCCTACCGCCACGGCTATTGGGGTCTGCTGTCCGGCGAGAAGATCATCGTGGACCAGACGGTGCGCCGGAACGCAGGTCTGCTGCACCAGTTCGGCGGCTCCCCCATCGGCAACTCCCGCGTGAAGCTCACCAACACCGACGACCTCGTCAAGCGCGGCCTCATCAAGGAGGGCGAGAACGCCCTCCAGGTGGCGGCGGAGAAGCTGAAGGCCGACGGGGTCGATGTCCTTCACACCATCGGCGGCGACGACACGAACACCACCGCCGCTGACCTTGCGGCGTACCTCCACGAGCACGACGCTGAACTGCGCGTGGTGGGTCTGCCGAAGACGATCGACAACGACATCGTGCCGGTGCGCCAGTCCCTGGGCGCCCTGACCGCCGCTGAGCAGACCAGCCAGTTCGCGCAGAACATCATCGCTGAGCACGGCTCGAACCCCCGCATGCTCATCATCCACGAGATCATGGGCCGCGCCTGCGGCTATCTCACTGCTGAAGCCGCCCGCTTCTACCAGCAGTGGCACGCTCAGCAGCAGTGGCTTCCGGAGATCGGCCTCGATGCCGAAAAGTGGGATGTGCACGCCGTCTTCCTGCCGGAGCTGAAGATCGACATCGACCGTGAGGCGAAGCGCCTGAAGGCTGTGATGGACGAGGTCGGCAACGTCAACATCTTCCTGTCCGAGGGTGCCGGCATCCCGGAGATCGTTGCGGAGATGGAGGCGAACGGCGAGGAGGTGCCGCGCGACCCGTTCGGCCACGTCAAGCTCGATACCATCAACCCGGGCAACTGGTTCGCGAAGCAGTTCGCGGACAAGCTCGGCGCCGAAAAGGTGATGGTGCAGAAGTCCGGGTACTTTGCGCGGTCCGCGAAGGCGAATGCAGAGGACCTGCGCCTCATCAAGTCGATGACGGATCTGGCCGTGCAGGTGTCGCTCGAAGGCGGCAGCGGCGTGATCGGCCATGACGAGGGCAACGACAACCGCCTGCGCGCCATCGAGTTCGATCGAATCGCCGGCCACAAGTCATTCAATGTGGAGCAGGACTGGTTCCAGGACGTCCTGGTGCGTGCGGGCCAGCCGTTCGCGAAGGCGGAGCCCAGCGAGGACTGATTCGGGTTCTTGTCTCGCCTGGCTCGGCCAGTCGGGCTCCCTCGGTCCAGTTGGCCTGATGTTCGTGGCGACCTGATGCGCGCGGCGACCCGATGGACGGGCCGACCTGATGAACAGCGCCCCGGTGGTGAATCCGCCGGGGCGCTTCTCTGCCCCCGATGCGCGCACTGCGCAGCCTGCGACCGCCGCACTCCTCCTCCGCACGCTGCGGCCACGCCGAACGATCCGTCTGCACTTTCGGGAAAGTCAGCGCGTACAGCCCCGAATACGTCGACGAATCGACCGGCACAGGCGCGACGGCACCGCGACCAGCCGCTCCCGGGTAAGGGAAAGGCCCTGACCAGATTTCTCTGGTCAGGGCCTTCATCTCGTAGCGGGAGCAGGATTTGAACCTACGACCTCCGGGTTATGAGCCCGGCGAGCTACCGAACTGCTCCATCCCGCGTCGACATGTTCTAATCTACGCGGGCACCCCTCCGATGTCCAACGCGGAGGCGTCAAACGTGAGACAGGAAACTTTCACCTCCGGTTTGCCCGGTTGACGCCCGTCCCCGTCAGCCTACTGCTTCCCGTTGGCCTCGCGGGCGCGCTTGATGGCGTCGTCCATCTTCTTCTGCGCCTCACCGTACGCGGCCCAGTCACCGTCCTTCAGAGCCTTGTCGGCCTCCTTCTGGGCGGCATCCAAGTCGTCGAGCGCCTTCGTGAGGGCATCGGCATCGGCAGGCGCCGGCGCCGCCGGGGACGATGGATCGGCCGACGGGGTCGGCGATGGCGAAGGCTGCGGCGTCGCGCCGTCCTTCGGCTGCTGGCCGTCGGTGCCCGGTGCCGGGTTGGCGCCCTCGACGGCACCGGCTTCGCCCTTGGTGGGCACTTCCGCATCACCGGCGTTCGCACCGGAGTCGCCGCCGAAGACGGCATCCAGTGCCTCATCGAGCGTGTCGGCGTACCCGACCTTGTCGCCGAAGGAGACGAGGACCTTGCGCAGCAGCGGATACGAGGTGCCGCCGCCGGAACTGGAGCTCATCACGTACACGGGCTGCACGTACAGCAGTCCGCCGCCCATCGGCAGGGTCAGCAGGTTGCCGTTGATGACCTCGGAGTTGCCGGTGCGCAGAAGGTTCAGCTCCCGCGACACCTCCGGGTTGGTGTTGAACGTGTTCTGCACCTGGCGGGGTGCGCTCACCGGGTTCGCGGTCGGCAGCACCAGCAGATTCATGTCGCCGTAGCTGTCGGCCGGATTGCCGGCGGTGCTGCCGGTCTCCGAGTCAACGGCGAGGAAGCCCATGAGGACGTCCTGGCCCGCCACCGGGATGTAGCTGGTGGAGACGGAGAAGCGCGGGCCGTCCTGGTTGGGCATCTTCATCGACAGGTACAGCGGCGGCTGAACGACCGTGCTCTGGCCGTCCTTGCTGTTCTGCCCCGCAGCTGCGCGGTTCGGGTCCGGCGTGACCTGCCAGAAGTCCTGCCCGCCGAAGAACTCGTCAGCATCAGTCACATGGTACTGGCCGAGCATGTGACGCTGCGACTTGAACAGGTCCGAGGGGTACCGCAGGTGGCTCATGAGATCCGAGGAGATCTTCGTGGCCGCGCGGTGCGAGGTCGGGAAGACATCGTTCCACGCCCGCAGGATCGGGTCCTCGGTGTCCCAGGTGTAGATCTCCACCGAGCCGTCGAATGCATCCACCGTCACCTTCGCGGAGTTGCGGATGTAGTTGACGTCCGCCTGCCGCTGATCCGCAGTGGCCTGTCCGTTGGTCTTCGCGTCCGTCACCACGGTGTTGAAGTCCATCGACTGCGCGTACGGGTACCGGTCGGTGGTGGTGTAGGCGTCGATCACCCACTTGAGCTTGCCGTCCACCACAGCCGGGTACATCTCGGAGTCCAGCGACAGGTAGGGCGCGACCTTCTTCACGCGGTCGCGCGGATTGCGGTCGTAGAGGATCTGCGACTCGGAGTTCACGTAGCTGGAGATGAAGATGTTGGGTTCGCGGAACTTCACCGCGTACAGGAGGCGCACAAAGGGGTTGCCGATCTTCGGTCCGCCGTCGCCGGTGTAGGTGTTGGAGACCTGGGAGCCGTCGCCCTTGCCGTCGGTACCGCCGGACTGGTAGTCGAACTCCTGCGGGTCCGCTCCCTTCGGAGCACCCACCACGGAGTAGTCCGGCGAGTGCCGACCGAAGTACACCCGCTCCTGGTAGTCACCGAACGGGCCGCTGCCGGGCACGCCCGACTGGAAGAACGACGGTTCGCCGTTCGGCTGGCGCCGGTTGCCGTACGCGGCGGCCACACCGTACCCATGGGTGTAGACCACGTGCTGCGTCACCCAGTCGCGGTTGGCGAGGTTGAGCTTGTCGGGGCGCAGTTCGCGCACGCCGATCACGGTGTCCTGCTGCTTCCCATCGATGTCGTAGCGGTCAACGGAGAGCTGGTCCTCGAAGCCCCAGTAGGGTCGGTTCGCTTCGCGCTGCTCGAAGGTCGGGGACACGACCCCCGGGTCCATGAGGCGGATCTGGGCGGTGGTGGAGGCGTCGGAGCGCAGCGCACCGGCGTCGGCGTCGGTCTTCGCCTCGTAGCGGGTCTCCTTCACCTTGTCGATCTTGTACGCGGCGCGCGTCGCGTCGATGTTGTGCTGGATGTACGGCTGTTCGAGGGCGCGCTCGTTCGGGTCGACCTTGAAGTTCTGGATCAGCGTGGGGTAGGCCATGCCGACGGCGAGCGTGGACAGCACGATGAGACCGGCACCGATGGCGGGGATCTTCCAGTTGCCCTTGATGATCCACAGCAGCATCAGCGCCGCCACGATCAGGGCGGCGACCGCCAGGATCGTCTTGGAGGGGATGAGGGCATTGACATCCGTAAAGGACGCGCCCTCGAACTTTGTGTGGCCGGAGTTCAGCAGATGGTAGCGCTCCACCCAGTGCTGGGCGGCGAGGATCAGCAGGTAGCCGAAGGCGATGATGCCGAGGTGCCGGCGTGCCGCCTTGGTGATGGAGATACCGGATTCCTGACCCCAGGCGATGCCGCCGTACACGAAGTGCCCGGCGACGGCGGCGACGGCGGTGGCGACCACGATGAAGTTCAGCACGGTGAGCGCCATGTCGATGACCGGCAGATGGAACACGTAGAACCCGATGTCGTTGTGGAAGATCGGGTCCGTGGTGCCGAAGTTCTTCGCGTGCATCGCCAGCTGCACCGGCTCCCACGCCCTCGCGGCGGCGAGACCGCCGAAGATGCCGAGAGCGCCGGGGACGGCGTAGGTGATGAGGCGCCGCAGCGGCTCCACAGCCTGACGGAACTGCTCCACCGCCTGTTCTTCGCGGGTGATCGGCGGATGCACCGGCCGATGCTTGTAGGCGAAGCGGAGGGTGAAGAACAGCGGCAGGGCGATGAGGGCGGCGCCCAGGAGGAAGAGGACCACCTGGGTGATCCAGCGGGTGCGGACCACATCGACGTAGCCGAGCTGGCTGTACCAGAGGTAGGCGGTGACGACTTCCGCAGCGATCACCAGCGCGACCAGGAGCGCACCGATGATGAGAAGCGTGATGGTGAGGGGTGTGAACCGGCTCTTGCCGTCCTCCTGCGTTCCCGACGGTTTCGGCCGCGGACGTGATCCGGGTGCGGGGACGGAGAAACTCACTGGCTACCTCATAACTCGCAGGGCGATCTCACAACTGTCCGCGCGCGTCGCCGATCGAAGCGCGGCGGTCAGTAGTCTGGACGGAGAAGTCCCCGTCCATTCTGTCAGGTTAAACTTTGCACGTGAATTCCGACTCCCCTGCTGATCTCACTGAACGCGAAGCCGGCCTCGCCGCTTCGCTCCTCGAAGTGTTCCGCTTCGCCTTCTCCGGACCGCAGGCTCCCCCCGCGGGTGCGACCGCGTCCCGCTGGATGCTGCTGAGGACCGGCATGATCGCCGAGGATCATCCCCAGCTGGCCGAGCTGATGGACCCCGAGGACCTCGCCGCCGGTGATGACGACCCGGAGCACCTCACGCCGATCGAAATGGGCGCCGACCAGCTGGACCCGGTCGCTGAACTGCAGGAGGCCACCTGGCCGGAGGACCTCGCCGGCGGAGCCGTCCACGCGGTGATCGATGCCGCGCCGCGGGCCGACGGGGACCGGCGAGATGACAGCGCGCCCGCGCAGACAGCTGTCGTTGTGGGCGCGCTGCTCAACGGTGAGACCTGGTGTGTGGTGCGGGCTGTGGAGAACGGCCGGGTCATCGCGGACTCCCCCACGAGGATGGGGCGCCGCCTCATCCCGGCGCTCGTGGACGCCCTGCAGGCGAGCCTCGGCCTCGCCCCGGCCCAGGACTGACGCCCAGCAGCGTCACACCACCACTCGGCGGCGTCCACCGCTGCTCAAGCGGAGGCGGTGGGATCAGAACGGCGGCTCCTTGTCGCCTTCTGCCCCGTCGGCCTCCTCTCCCCCACCGACGCAGACGGCGACCAGCTCCGACGGGTCCCGCCGTACCGGCGCTTCCCGATCCTCGGCGGTGTCGTCGGGAACAGTGCGGCCTTCGAGCTCAGCAGAGGTGTCCTCACCGCCGGTGAGCTGCTCGCCGTCGTCCCCGACCGGCTTCTGGTTGTTGTTCTTGAAGTAGCGGGTGGTGCCGAACTGCAGGCTCGGCCCGAGGGCCTCAGCATGCAGCAGCAGCGCGAAGAAGTCGCGGTTGTCGGGGCCCTTCCACGAATGGGTGGTGAGGCGCCCCGTCACGATCACCGGATCGCCGACGCTGAGGGAAGCATCAGCGTTGAGACAGAGGTCGCGGCGGCGGGTCTGCACGCGCACGAACTCGGTGCCGCGGTCGGCGAACTCCCCGGTCTTCTTGTCGAGGTACTGGTCGTTGACGGCGACGGTGAACGTGACGACGAGATTGCCGTCCGGGAACTTCTGCAGCCGGATCGGTTGGGCGATGTTGCCCACGATGGTGGTGCGGATAGCGGACATGGGTCCCCCCTTCTTTGGCGGCGCTGCGGCCGCGTCGGTCCGGCGCTTGCCGCCGGCGGTCCGTCCAGCATTTCCAGTGAGCGTCCGCACCACACCCCGCGGAGGCGAACTGTGCACAAGTGGCGGTGGGCATGGGCCACTCGAATTCGGGGCGGCGGGCCCTGCTCGCCTACACTTGAGCCGCACACCCCGCGGCGTCACCGCCGCGCCGTCGGCCCCGGGACGGGGCGACGGGTGCCCCGCCTCCGTAGCTCAATGGATAGAGCACCGGCCTTCTAATCCGTAGGTTGCAGGTTCGAATCCTGCCGGGGGCGCCCACAGCACACGAGAAGGGGTGCGGGCCAGATTTCTCTGGTCCGCCCCCTTCTGTCATCACTTCACGCGACTGGGTCAGGAGTTCAGCATCGTGCCCTCGTTGATCGGCGGGTACGGTGCGCGGATCTGCAGGTCACGCATCGATGCCGGCGCCGGATACTCGGCGCCCGGGAAGCGGCCGAACTGCTCCTCGTCCAGAACGAGTCCCTCCGCGCGCGCACGGTTGATCAGTTCGATCGCCTGCTCCGGCGTGGGATGCTTCTTGGAGAAGGTGGAGCCCGCCGGCAGCATCTGGTGGAACAGCGGCGCCTTGGGCCGCAGCCACATCCTGCCGGCGCGGGTGCGGTCGCGCAGGGCGTTCGCGCGCCAGGTGGTGATGGGGTGGGTGGAGGTCCACTGCACGAGGTGCACCCACAGTCCCTTTTCAGTGGCGGCACGGTCGGCGAGCTCGTTCACGTTGACGTGGGCGTTGAGGTACTTGCCGCCGGCCAGCAGCGCCATGGTTCCGGGCGCACCGTTGGGGACGTGCGAGTAGCCGTAGTTGTCCGCCGTGTACTCCTGGGCGCGGGAGAGGGCCTTGCCGAGGATCGGCACCTGGTAGAAGAGGTTCTGGAACAGGATGCGGAAGTAGCCGGTGTGGCCCGCAGCGTGATGCCCCACCTCGTGGGCGATGACGAAGCGCAGTGCTTCGGGGTCGCGGACACGCCCGCCCACCTCGAACAGGTCGGAGTGGACCACCACGTAGCGGCGGAAACCGTGACCGGCGGCGAACGCGTTGATCACGCCGTTGCCCATCGTCACGTAGGCGTCGGGAACGCGGCGCATGCCGAACTGCTGCGCTGCCTCGCACACCATCCGGTAGCCCTCCGGGAACTGGGTGGGGCTCATGCGGACCGCGAGCGCGCGCTGCTGCGCGTACATGAGGGCGCGCAGGATCCACAGGATCCACGGCAGGGCGCCGATGATGACGAACAGCTGGATGAGGTTCGGGTCGAGGCTGTCGACGACGGAGGCGTCGTTGCCGGTTGCGACGAGGATGATGAACACGACGATGCTCGCCAGCCACGCCAGGTTGAACCCGATGGTGACGAGCACGGCGACGGCGAAGAGCGGCAGCTCCCAGGGGTGCCGCATGGCGAGGTCGCCGGTCAGGCCGAGACGGGTGGAGCCGTTGAAGAGTCGGGGGCGGCCGACGGGTTCGCGACCGTCCAGGGGGCCGTGAGGACCGAATGCGGCCGGTGACGATGAGGGCTGCTGCGGTGAAGTCATGGAACAACCGTAGGGAAGAACCCGTCGGCTCGCCGTTAGACCTGGCGGTGCTTCCGGCCGGAGCGCCTCCGACCAACGTATGACCCCGCCGGCCCGCAGACAGTGAACAGCGGCGGCGCCTCCGAGGAGGCACCGCCGCTGGTTCGCTCAGGTGAGCGCGGGACTGCTGGCGATCAGGCCGTCGGCGTGATCAGGCCGACGGTCTGCTTACGGGCACGCTCGAAGCGGTCCGCAACATCGGCCCAGTTGACGATGTTCCAGAACGCCTTGACGTAGTCCGCCTTCACGTTCTGGTAGTCGAGGTAGAAGGCGTGCTCCCACATGTCGAGCATGAGCAGCGGGACGGAGCCGGCTGCGAGGTTGCCCTGGTGGTCGTACAGCTGCTCGATGATGAGCTTGCCGCCGAGGGAGTCCCAGGCGAGGATCGCCCAGCCGGAGCCCTGGATGCCGAGGGCTGCAGCGGTGAACTGGCCGCGCAGGCCGTCGAAGGAGCCGAAGAACTCGTCCACTGCGGAGGCGAGCTCACCGGTCGGCTTGTCGCCGCCCTCCGAGGAGAGGTTGTTCCAGAACACGGTGTGGTTGACGTGGCCGGCGAGGTTGAACGCGAGGTTCTTCTCCAGCTGGTTGATGGTGCCGAAGTCGTCCTTCTCGCGTGCCTCAGCAAGCTTCTCCAGAGCGGTGTTCGCACCGTCCACGTAGGTCTTGTGGTGCTTGGAGTGGTGCAGCTCCATGATCCGGCCGGAGATGTTCGGCTCGAGAGCGCCGTAGTCGTAGGAGAGATCCGGAAGAGTGTAGTCAGCCATGGAAGGCCCCTTTCTTCGTCGAAGTGACGCCGGGCTGCCCGATTCAGATGTGCCGCCTGGCGCGGTTCGTGTCCAACCCTAGTGGCCGGAGTTGAGCACTCGGTGACAAAGCCCTGATCAGGCGCCGGGAGCGCGCGGGCATGGGGGCAGTGGATAGGCTGGACGGGTGAAGAGCACGAAGAACACTGTCAGCAACCGAATCGTCTGGGTGGACTGCGAGATGACCGGCCTGGACAAGGCCGAGGACGCCCTCATCGAAGTCGCGGTCCTCGTCACCGACGCCGACCTCACCGTCCTCGGCGACGGTGTGGACATCGTGATCCGCCCGCCGGAGGGCGCAATCGAGTCCATGAACGACTTCGTCCGCCAGATGCACACCGACTCCGGTCTGCTGGAGGAGCTGGCCGACGGGGTCACTCTGGAAGAGGCCCAGCAGCAGTGTCTGGAGTACGTCCGCCAGTACGTGCCGGAGCCCGGCAAGGCGCCGCTCGCCGGCAACAGCGTGGGCACCGACCGAGCGTTCCTGGAGCGCGACCTGCCCCTGTTCGAGAGCTACCTCTCCTACCGCACAATCGACGTGTCCTCGCTGAAGGAGCTGGCGAAGCGGTGGCTGCCGCGGGTCTTCTTCAACACGCCGCAGAAGCACGGCGGGCACCGCGCCCTCGCCGATATCCGCGAATCCATCCAGGAGCTGAAGTACTACCGGGAGGCGATGTTCGTCTCCGCGCCCGGCCCCACCACCGACTATCTGAAGGTGCAGGCGAAGCGCTTCGAGCTCCCGGCCGACGGCTCCGCCGATTCCTCCGGTGCCGCGGACGCGGCCGATGCGGAGGGTGACCACCCCGCGAGCGTCACCTGGCTGGACTCCCCCACTCACGCCCGCTGGCTCGCCAGCGAGGGCGATGCCCTGCTCGAGTTCGCTGCCGGCTCCGCGCTCGATGAGGGCGGTTTCGGTTGGCTCGATGAGACCGGCGAGATCGACGAGTCGAAGAATCGGGAACTGTGGATCAACTGCCGCATGACCCACGTGTTCTCCCTGGCCTCCATGCTCGGCAACCCGGAAGCCGGGCAGTTCGCCGATCACGGTGTGCGCGCCCTCCGCGATGTCTTCTCCGATGCCGAGCACGGCGGCTGGTTCGATGAGGTCGCCCTCGACGGCTCGGTCGCGGGGGATTCGAAGAGCGCGTATGCGCACGCGTTCGTGGTCCTCGCCGCCGCGTCCGCTACGGCCGCTGGCCGCCCCGGTGCCCGCGCGCTCCTCGATGACGCGCTCGAGGTTCTGCTCGAACGGTTCTATGACCGCACCGAGGGCATGGTCCGTGAGAGCTTCACCAGGGACTTCTCCTCTACGGAGGAGTACCGCGGCATCAACGCGAACATGCACACGGTGGAGGCGCTGCTCGCCGCTGCTGATGTGCTCGACCGCCTGGACCTGCTGCAGATCGCGGTGGGGATCATCAAGCGCGCTGTCAACGAGTTCGCCCGCGACAACGACTGGCTGCTGCCCGAGCACTACTCCTCCGAATGGGAGATGCTGCCGGAGTTCAACACGGACAACCGCGCGGATCCGTTCCGCCCCTACGGCGCGACGATCGGCCACTGGTTCGAGTGGGCGCGCCTGACGCTGACGGCCCGCGCCGGTCTCGCCCAGCAGGGTCAGGATCAGCCGCAGTGGATGCTGGAGTGCGCGCTCGCTCTGATGAACCGCGCCGCTGAGTTCGACGGCATCGACGGCACGGGCGGGTTCCCGTACACGGTGGACTGGCAGGGCGAGCCGGTGGCGCGCGAGCGGATGCACTGGGTGGCGGCTGAAGCCGTCGGCGCCGCCGCGGTCGCCTACCGCACCACCCGTGACCGCCGGTGGGCGGACCTCTACCAGCAGTGGTGGGAGCACATCGCTGAGGACTTCATCGACCCCGCGGGCGGGTCCTGGCACCACGAGCTGGACATTGACCTGGAGCCGTCCACGACCGTGTGGCGGGGGAAGCCGGATGCGTACCACGCCGTGCAGGCCACGCTGATTCCGCGACTGCCGGTGTGGCCGTCGCTCGCAGAAGGGGTCCGACGGGGGCTGCTCGACAACCCGCAGTGAGAGGCAGCAGCGGCGCGGTGGCGGAGCTGCCGGGGCAGCCGCAGGCGTCGTGGCGGAACAGCCAGGGCGGCTGCGGGCGCAGCGGGGCGGACATGAAAAATCCCGGGACACCGCTGCAGCGGTGTCCCGGGGCACTGGGGTGATCGACGGGATTTGAACCCGCGACCGCCTGGACCACAACCAGGAGCTCTACCAACTGAGCTACGACCACCAGGGATCGGATGAGCCGCGCCCTGATCCCTCAGGACTGACGCGCTCGTCGTCACGAGTATTCAGCATAGTGCGCCCCATCCGACGAAAGCCAATCGGGTCAGCGGCCGCGTGGTGCGGATCTCGTTGCCAGAACCGCCAAGCCCACCAGCATGAACCCCGCCGCGATGAGAAGCGCCCACCGGGTGCCGTCGGTGAACGCCTCCGCCATCCCCGCTCCCGGCAGCGCACCGGGCCCATGCCCGGCCGCGTCACCCACCGCCGCGCACGTCAACCGATTGGTTGACCGCCGACGGGTACCCGGTTCAGCGGCCGCGGACCTCTGCAATCGCCCGGTAGGTGCGGATCGCCGCTTCCGCTGCGGCATAGCCGGCGTCCTCGCTCGCGCCCTCTCCCCCGGCGCGGGCGATCGCCTGCTCCTGCGTGTTCACGGTCAGCACGCCGTTGCCGACCGGGGTGGACTCCTCCAGAGCCACCTGGGCGAGGCCCGAGGTGGCGGCGCTTGCGATGTGCTCGAAGTGCGGGGTCTCTCCGCGGATCACCACGCCGAGGCCGACCACCACGTCGGTCGCACGGGCGAGGGACTGCGCCGCGATCGGGACCTCGAACGAGCCGGGAACCCGAATCTCGACGATGTCGTCTATGCCGGCGTCACGGGCGGCGCGCCGGGCGCCGTCCATCAGCGAGTCCATGATCTGCGCATGCCAGGAGGCAGCGGCGATGCCGATGGAGCGGGGACCGTTCTCTGCGGGGGCGAGCGGGGTGGAGGGGGTGCCGTGTCCGGCCATGAGAAGTCTCCTTCGATTCTGCGGAGTGTGCGAGTTGGTGGTGGGGTGGTCAGATCGCTGTGAGCATGTGGTGCATGCGGTCGCGCTTGGTGGCGAGGTATCGGGTGTTCTCCGCGCGCGCCGGCACTTCGGCACTGCGGATAGAGCGGACGCGGATTCCGTCGGCCTCCAGCGCCGCCGCCTTCACCGGGTTGTTGGTGATGAGGTCGACCTCGGTGAGGCCGAGGCGGCGGAGGATGCCGGCGGCGTCGGTGTAGAGCCGCGCGTCCACGGGCAGGCCGAGGTCGCGGTTGGCGTCCACGGTGTCCGCGCCCCGGTCCTGGAGGGCGTAGGCTCGCAGCTTGTTGAACAGGCCGATGCCGCGGCCTTCGTGTCCGCGCAGATACAGCAGGGTGCCGCCGTCGCGGGCGATCGCGGTGAGGGCGGCGTCGAGCTGTTCGCCGCAGTCGCAGCGGTGGGAGCCGAACACATCCCCGGTGAGGCATTCGGAGTGGAGGCGGACTGTGGCGCTGGGGCTTCCGTCGGCCCCGGGGGCGCTGATGCGGTCGGGGCCGTCGGCGGTGAGGGTGAGGTGCTCGCCGCGCTCCGTCTGCCAGGCGCGGGCGGTGAACGTGCCGTGCGGGGTGGGCAGGTCGATGGGGTCGCTGGCGGCGATGCCGTCAGAGCAGTCGTCAGCTCCCTCGCCGCGACCATCGGCGGCACCGTCGGGGTCGTCGGCGCCGTCGGCGCTCTGCGGCCGGCCGACGGATGCGGCGTGCCCATCGAGCTCCTCCAGCAGGCCGCTGGCGAGGATCTGCTCGATCGTGATGATCGCAAGGCCGTGCTCGGCGGCGAACGCGGCGAGGGCGGGCGCGCGCATCATGGAGCCGTCGTCGTGGACGATCTCGCCGATCACCCCGGCTGGCCGGAGCCCTGCGAGGCGGGCGAGGTCGGTGGCGGCTTCGGTGTGGCCGGGGCGTTCGCGCAGACCGCCGGGACGAGCGATCAGCGGAACGAGATGACCGGGCCGGATGAGGTCGGAAGCCTCCCCGGTGACGAGGGTGCGGGCGGTGAGGGCGCGGTCGTGCGCGCTGATGCCGGTGGTGGTGCCGTGGCGGGCGTCCACGGTGAGGGTGTAGGCGGTGAGCTTCGGGTCCTCGGAGTTCGGCACCATCAGCGGCAGGCCGAGTCGGCGTGCACGGCCCGGGGTGATGGGGGCGCAGAGGTAGCCGGAGGTGTGGCGGACCATGAAGCCGATCTGCTCCTCGGTGGCGAGTTCGGCGGCGAGGATGAGGTCGCCTTCGTTCTCGCGGTCCTCGTCGTCGAGCACAACGACGGGTCGGCCGGCGCGCAGCTGGTCGAGGGCATCGGGCAGGGGCGTGAGTCGGAGCGTCATGCGCGGGCCTCCTTCGGGGCGTCGGCGGGTGCAGCGGTGGAGCGGTCGCACGCGGATGCTGGGGCGGGCCGCGCGGCGGCGACGGCGAGGAGGCGCTGGGTGTACTTCGCGATCGCGTCGGTCTCCACGTTCACCCTCGTGCCGACGGATGCGCGCCCCAAGGTGGTGGCGCGCAGCGTCTCGGGGATCAGCGCGACCTCCGCGAAGGGCTCCGCAGCGCCCGGCACGGACACCTCAGTGATGGTGAGGGAGACGCCGTCCAATGCGATCGAACCCTTCTGGGCGATCTGACCGGCGAGGGCCGACGGGATCTGCACCCGCAGACGGCGCCACTGCCCCTCGTCGCGGCGGTCCACGACCGTCCCGACCGCATCGACGTGGCCCTGCACGATGTGCCCGTCGAGCCGGTCGCCGGCGCGGGTGCAGCGCTCCAGGTTGACCTCGTCACCGACTCTCGCACCGCCGAGCGTGGTGAGGGCGAGGGTCTCCCCCATGACGTCGGCAGTGAACAGCGCTGTGGCGGCAGCGCCCGGGTCCGCGGCGTCGGTGGTGGCAGCGGACTCTCCGGGTGCGTGCTCGGGAGCAGGCTCGGCCAGGGCGGTGAGGCAGACCCCGCTGACGGCGATCGAGGCACCGTGCTGCAGATCCGCGATGAGGTCCGCGGGTGCCGACACGGTGAGGCGGGTGAGGGAGCCGCCGAAATCGCGGATCTCGACGATCCGTCCCTTCGCTTCAACGATTCCAGTGAACATCAGACGTCCTTCCGGTCGGGGGTGCCCGCGGTATCGGCCTGCGGCGCTGCAGGGCGGGGCCGGGCGTGGATGGTGACGGTGGTGCCGTGGATTTCGGGCGCATCAGCGTCGAAGTCCAGGCGGTCGGTGAGGGTCGACGGGTTCAGGCCAAGAACACTGGGCCGGCCTGCGCCGAGGAGCGTCGGCTCGATATGGACCCACAGGTCATCGATGAGGTCCGCGGCGAGTGCCGCCCCGATGAGGGTGGGGCCGCCGTCGATCAGGAGGTGCTCCACGCCGTGCTCTCGGCGCAGCTGCGTGAGCGCGGCCGGCAGGTCTCGGGTGGCGAGGTGGACGAAGCGCCCGTCGGCTCCGATGACGGCGGACCCCTCAGGCACCGGGCGCTGCCCGATCACGACGCGCAGCGGCTGGTGCGCAGCGTCGCCTGCGGGGGTGCGGGCACTCAGGCGCGGGTCGTCCGCGATGAGGGTGCCGGTGCCGACGGCGATCGCATCGACATGCGCGCGCAGTCGGTGCCCGGCGGCGCGCGCTTCGTGGGAGGTGATCCACTGGCTGGTGCCGTCGGGAGCGGCGGTGAAGCCGTCGAGGGTCTGTGCGATCTTCGCAGTGACGAAGGGCCGCCGTTCCGCCTGGGCACGCATCCACCGGTCGTTGAGCCGCTGCGCATCCGCGGTCAGCGATTTCGCCGCAGCCGCGTCGCCGGGGGTGCTGGCGTGGTCGGTGTGAGCGACGGCGTCGACCCAGGTGAGGGCGGTGATGCCGTCGGCCCGCAGCAGGTCCGCTCCCCCGCCGGCCCGTTCGGTGGGGTCGGCGTGGGCGAACAGGCAGGCGGTGACGCCGGCGTCGATCAGGCCCCGGGCGCACGAGGGGGTGCGGCCGCTGTGGGCGCACGGCTCCAGCGTGACGATCATGGTCCCGCCGCGGGGATCGTGACCGGCGGCGCGGGCGCGGTCGAGTGCGTCGGCTTCGGCGTGGGGCGTGCCGGCGCCGCGGTGCCAGCCCTCCACGGTGTCGCCGCTGGGCAGAATCAGGAGGGCGCCCACTCGGGGGTTGGCGCTGCGTGGTCCCTTCTGGGCGAGTCTGATCGCGCGCGAGAACGCCGCGGCCAGCTCGGTGCCTGGAAGGGATGAGAGGAGTCTCCCGCTCATCGGTTCCTTTCACGACACCGGGCGCGGGAGACGGGCGCTCGCCATGAGGGCGCGCGCCAGTTGTGTTCCTCCCATCCAGACTGTGACTGTCGGCACCGGAATTCCACCGGTCAGGCCAGCTCAGCGGTCCCGCGGGTGCGGGCCGTGGAGCCGGTTAGCGGGCTGTCACCGCCAGTTCGGAATTCCACCGATTCCCGGAACAAGTGCGTCCAGTGTAACCGAGCGCAGTCCGGATCACATGCGCGACCAGCCGAGGGTGGACGGCCCGATCGTGGGCGTCCAGCCGGTCTCGTTGAAGAACCGCAGGGACGACACCCGCAGGGAGCGCCGCTGCACCTCGAGGCGGGGGCTGAGCGCGAGCTGCGCGATGTCGTTGAAGAACCGGGCGGGTTTGTCCGCCTTCGCTTCGCGGCCGAGGTCCTTCGCCCAGCGCTCACGGCGGATCGGCTCCCCGCCCACGTTGTAGAACCCGGAGCGGGCCTTCAGGGCCGCGGTGAAGGCGCGGCCGGCGTCCTGGTGGTGCAGCAGGGTGATGTAGTCCGACGGCTTCCCCAGCAGCACCGGGGCCCCATCGCGCACCTTGCGCAGGGTGTCCGTGGTGGCGGGGTCGCGACCGTACAGCTGGCCGAGCCGCAGGATCACCGCGGAGCGGCCTCGGTTGGCGAAGTCGACCGCGGCGCGCATCTCGGTGACGCGGGCTCTGAACGCGGAGCTGCGGACGTTCAGCGCCTGGTCCTCACCGATCCAGTCATCGCCGTTGTCGGGGTACATGAACAGGGAGGACTCCTGGATCAGCTTCGAGCAGCCGGCATCAGCGGCGGCCTGAGCGATCGCCACGGACGCCTCCTGATGGAGACGGTCGTCCTCACGCCACGCGAGGGGTCGCAGCGCGGTCATGCCGACGGGGATCTTCGCGAGAGTGTTGATGACGACGTCGTGCCCGCGGAATGCGCGGGCGAGGTCGGACGCGCTGAAGACGTCGGCGACGACGGGGCGGGCGCCGCGTCCTTCGATGACGGGAATGCCGCGCTCCCGGCGGGTCACACCGGTGACCTCGTGGCCCTCCGCAACCAGAGCTTCGACTGCTTCCTGGCCGAGCACGCCGGTGGCGCCGGTGACTGCGATCCTCACAGGAGTCTCCTCGGTTCGTCGTGGTGAGCGGGGGGTGGAGACCAGTCTATGCGAGCCGGTCACCTGCACCTGGGGCCCATCCGTCCCGGACGGGGGGTGTCCCTATGTTTCGAGTCAAGCCGCGAGAGCGGTCGGCTCGGGGGTAGGGGCGGTTGTCGGTGGCTGGTAGTAGGTGCCGTCGCGGAGCATGGCGTAGATGACGTTGCAGCGGCGGCGGGCTAGGCAGATCACGGCGGCGTTGTGCCGTTTGCCTTCGGCGCGTTTGCGATCGTAGTAGGCCTTGGAGATGGGGTCGTGGTTGGAGGCGACCCAGGCGGAGTAGAACAGGGCGTTCTTCAGGCGTTTGTTCCCTGACCGGGCGGGGAACTCTCCGCGGATCGAGGTGCCTGATCTGCGGGTGACCGGCGCGATCCCGGCATAGGCCGCGAGGTGGCTGGCGGACTCAAACGCGGAGCCATCACCGATCGCGAGGAGGATCTGGGCGGCGGTCTTGATGCCGATCCCCGGCATGCTCATCAAGACCGAGGCGAGAGGGAAGTCCTCCAGCATGCCCTCCACTTCGTGGGCCACGGTCGCGCGCTGTTCTTTCAGCTCTTTAACCTGGCCAGCGACTCGGGGGATCACCAGCTCAACCGCTGCGGTGGCGGGCACGATGACGGTCTGCTCGCTAAGGGCTGTGAAGATCTGCTCGACCAGCGTCTCGGGGTCGCGGCGTGAATGCGCGCGGGCGAACCGCAGCACCTTCCCTCGGCCGGCACTTCGGAGGCCGGTGGGTCCGCCAAACTTCTCCAGCAGGTCCAGCACGAGCCCAGTGGAAAGCTTCCCGCCTGCGAAGACGCGCTCGAGCGCGGGGTGGATCTGGGTGAGCAGGGACCGGATCCGGTTCAGCGCCCTTGTGGTCTCGTGAGCGAGGTCCTCATCGAACCCGGCCAGAACCTTCAGCGCGGAGAGGACCTCGCTGTCACGATCGACCTGCCGGAGGGTGTGAGGCATGGTGCGGGCCGTGTCGGCGATGATGAAAGCATCCCGCGCATCAGTCTTTGACCTGCCCGGATACAGATCCGCGGCCTTCCGCATCGCCAATCCGGGAAGGTAGGCGACTGTGCAGCCGGTATCCCGGGCCACCGCGATCGGCAACGCTCCGATGGTGTTCGGCTGATCGACGACCAGCAGAACTTCGCCGTGGTTCTGCAGCTGGGTGAACAGCTCGCGAAGTTTGGTCTCGTCCTGCGGGAGGGGCTTGTCGAACAGCTTGTTCCCCTCCGGGTCGAGTGCGCACGCGTGGTGAGCTGTCTTCCCGACGTCCAGGCCGATCACGACCGCGAACCCTGTGTTCATGACGCTGTCCTCCTCATCACTGCTGGCCGCAGTCTCGACACCCGATGCCGGCACCCACGTTACGAAGAGACCTCAGACAGAGCTGGGCCGTGTCCCTATCAGCGGTCAACGCGTGTCTCTCGACCGGGCGGCAACACCCCCCGGACCATCAATGGCAGGGCAACAAAGCCATACCCGGCCGAGCGACCAGACCCCGTCCATCGGGGTGCTCACAAGGTAACGGGCCGACGGGTGCCGCGATGTTCGATGCGTCTCACGAACACCCGCTCGGCTTCCCCATGGACCATCAGGGCGTGTACTGTCTTTCGAGTACCGCACAGCGGGACAGGCGCCATTAGCTCAGTTGGTTAGAGCAACTGACTCTTAATCAGTGGGTCCGGGGTTCGAATCCCTGATGGCGCACACTGCATGGGAAGGCCCCGTCGGATCACCGGCGGGGCCTTCTGCATACCCGCCCCGCCCACTCGCATTCGTACGGTCGCTGCGACGACGAAAAGCGCGGGGCCCCCGTCGACCCCGAAGAACCGCCCCCGGTCAGGCGCGCTGCACTGCCTCGGCGGATGTGGTGATGCGGGCGACGTGCAGCGCCAGATACGACACCTCGTCCGCTGTCAGGCTCTCGCCGAAGCGGAGGCTGACGATCGACGCGAGCTGCTCCGCCACGCGCACCGCCTCGGGATAGGCGTCGCGGATCGACTGACCGATCACGGAGGACACCTCCTCCAGCTGTTTGCCCTGCTGGATGCGGGCGAACAGGTACCGCACATGCGTGATGAAGCGGGCTGTGTTCACCGTGGACTGCTCCAGCTCCACACCGAAGCGGCTTTCGATCACGGCGAGCATCTGCTGGATCACGCCCGTCATCCGGTAGGTGAAGGCGAGGTCCCCCTGATGCGCGAAGCTCGCGTTCACCAGGTGCAGCGCGATCGCGGTCGCTTCCGAGTCCTCCAGCGGCTGCTCGACCTGGTCGTTGATCAGGCGGAGGATCGTCCGAGCCCGGTCGAGCTCCTGCGGGTAGAGGGCCCGCACCTCCGGCTCCAGCGGGTAGGCCGGCTCGTCGTCACCGGAGGCGCGGCGAGCGGCGGCGCCCGCGATGTGGTCCGCGATCGCGACCACGAGGGTGACGGACTGGGCGAGCTTCTCATCGACCTGCCGTAGGGCGTTCAGGACGGCGCGGGCGATGCCGGGATGCAGCTCGGCGAGCAGCTGCGCGAGATGGTCGGGGTCACGTCCGTCGGCCGGCACGAACGTCTGGGAGATCTTCGCGGGGTCGACCGCATCGCCGGGGCGGGCCCGGAAGCCGAGCCCCGAGCCGGTGAGGATCACGGCGCTCCCGGACGGATCGCGGGAGAGCACGATGTTGTTGTTCAGCACGCGCAGAACCTTCATCGCACCTTCCCGCTCTTCATGGATGTGTCAGACTCCCGACACCTTACTTCGCCACGCGGATCACCGCGTCACCGGCGCGGGCGGTCGAACCGACAACGGGCTCCACCGAACCGAGCGACGCGGTGTTGGTGACGGTCATCAGGGTGGTGGCGGGGTGGCCGGCGCGGCGGACCGCGTCGAAGTCCACCACGGCGAGCACATCCCCGGCGTGCACGGACTCGCCCTGCGCCACGCGGACGTCGAAGCCGTCACCGCCCATCTGCACGGTGTCGATGCCGATGTGGACGAGCACCTCGACGCCGTCGGCGGTGCGGATGCCGTAGGCGTGACCGGTGGAGGCCACTGTCATCAGCTCACCGCCGACGGGCGCGGTCACCTGCACGGACCCGGCGTGCGCATCGGGTTCGATGCCGACGCCCTCACCGAGGGCGCGCGAGGAGAACACGGCGTCATCCACGTCATCCAGGGACAGGACCGCGCCGTCGAGCGGGGCGCCGATCGTCTCCGTGGGCCCGTCGGCCCGTCCGCTGGCAGCAGAACCACCGGCAGTCTGGGCGCCGACGGAGCCCTCCGCCGAAGGTTCCGAACCGGCGGCGTGGGAGCCGGCCGCAGCGGCCGCACCAGCGCCGGCGGCACCGGCTGGGAGGGGCGCGCCGGCACCGACGAGCTCACGCTCATCCGCCGTCGGGACATCGCCGCGCTCTGCGGCTTCAGCGGCGTCGCGCTCAGCGATCGCCGCAGCGCGCTGCTCCGGCGTCATGTAGTCGGTGAACACGATCAGCAGCATGGCGGTGAAGAACGCCGCGGCGATCGCGATGATGTACACGAGCGCGGGCGAGAACACCGGGATGGTCAGCAGCGAGGTGAACACGAAGGTGGAGGCGTTGACGCCGCCGAACAGGCCCACGATCAGGCCGCCCACAAGGCAGCCCACGAGCATGCGCGGGTAGATCCGCTTGAACCGCAGGTGGATGCCGTACAGGGACGGCTCGGAGATGCCGCCGAACAGACCGGCCGCGAGCGCACCCGTGGAGGTCTGCCGCATCACGCCGTCGCGGTGACGGATGGAGAGGATGAGGACGCCGGCGGTGGCGCCGAAGCAGGCGAAGTTCCATGCGCCCATGGGGCCCTGGATGAAGTCGTAGCCGAGGGTGTTGATGTTCTGCAGCATGAGCGCGTTCAGCGGCCAGTGCAGGCCCAGCGGCACCAGGAACGGGTACAGCAGCGGGATGAGGATGGCGAACACGATCGGGGCGTTGCCGTTGAGCCATGCCAGACCGGTGCCGAGGCCGGAGCCGAGCCAGATGCCGAGCGGGCCGATGAGGAACGCGGTCACCGGGATCATGATGATGAAGCTGAAGAACGGCACGAACACCATGTGCACGGAGCTCGGGATGATCCTCTGGAACAGGCGGTACACCAGGAACAGCAGAGGCACCATCATCAGCGGCACGAAGACCTGGCCGCCGTAGTCCTGCAGCTGCAGCGGGATCCCGGCGATGTTCGCCACGCAGGACTCGGTGCCGAGCGTGGCGTTGGTGGTGCAGATCGTGTCGGCGAACCGTTCGGTGTTCTTCAGGAGGATGTATTCGGGGGTCATGACGGCGGCCATGACGGCGGCGCCCACCCACGGGTCGATGTTGAGCTTGCGGGCGGCGTTGTACGCCACCATCACGGGCAGGAAGTAGAACACGCTGCGCCACATCGCATCGACGAACACCCAGGTGGCTGACTTGTCATCGGCGCGGAAGTCGACAACGCCGAAGGCGTCGAGCACCGCGGTGAACGCGATGATGAGGGAAGCGCCGAGCAGCACGCCCAGCAGGGGGCGGAAGGAGTCCGAGAGGTACTCGAAGAAGCTGTCGAGCCAGCCGAAGCGGCCGCGCGGGCCGCCGGCGCGGGCCTCGGCCTTCACTTCGGCATCGGTCTTGGGACGCGCGGAGGAGGAGTCGCCGAGGAAGCGGGTCTCGGGCAGACTGATGATGTCGTTGTACATGCCGCCGACGGCGCCGCCGATCACCACCTGGTACCGGTCGCCTGCCTGCGGGACGGTGCCCATCACGCCGGGGACCGTGTCGAGCACGGACGCGTCAGCCTGGGCTGCGTCCTTCAGCTGAAACCGCAGGCGGGTGGCGCAGTGGGTGAGGCTGATGATGTTGTCGGGGCCGCCCACGCCCTCGACGATCTGCGCTGCTGGTGAGCGCGTCTGCTTCGTGGACATCGATGTCCCTTCCTTCCGAAGTGTGGCGAGGCACCGCGTTAAATGCGAAAAGACCCGAGACGGGCACAGTGGTGCTGTCTCAGGTCTTGCCTCGGAGGAGTAACAATCCTGCGCTGACTATAGCAGGGGCTCAGATGCCCGGCGCAGGGACGTTGGTCACCGAGCGCAGGAACGCCTGGGCGGGGGCCGACGGGCTGCTGCCGCGCCAGACGGCGCGGATGGTGCGGTCCAGTTCGTCGCCGCTGATGAAATCGGCCTCGACTTCCACGAGGGTGCCGCGCTGCAGGTCCTCGAGCACCACCAGTTCGGACAGGACAGCGGGGCCGCCGCCGGCGAGGACGGCGGAGCGGACGGCCGCGTTGGAGCCGAGTTCCACGATGGACTGCAGCACGGCCTCCTCCCCCAATGCCTGCTGGAGGGTGAGTTTGGTGCCGGAGCCGTCCTCGCGGGTGACGAGGCCTTCGGCGAGGATGTCCTCACGGGTGATCTCGGTGCGCTGCGCCCATGGGTGGCTGGGCGGCACCACGATGGCGAGGCGGTCGCGGGTGATGTCCTCAGTGGACAGGCGCGGGTGGACCGACGGGGTCTCCACGAAGCCGAGGTCGGCGCTGCCGCGCTGGACGTCGTCGAACACCCGGCTGGAGTTGCGGACCACGACGGACACGGTGATGCCGGGATGGGCGGGCCGGAATGCGGCGAGCCAGCGCGGGATCATGTGGTCAGCCACGGTGTTGGAGGCGGCGATGGCGAGGCTGCCGGTGGGGGCGGCGGCGATGTCCTCGAGGGTGCGGGCGTGGTCGCGGGCGGCGTCGAGGAGCCGGCGGGCGGTCTCGGCGGCGCGCTCTCCCGCTGGGGTGAGGCGAGCGCCGCGGGGATGGCGCGTGAGCAGCTGCGCGCCGAGGGAGCTCTCCAGGGCGCTGATGGTGCGCGACGCGTTGGGCTGGGCGATGCCGACATGGCGGGCAGCGGCCCCGATGGAGCCGAGTTCGCGCACGGCGGCGAGGAGCTGGGCGGTGCGCAGGTCGGGCAGATCCGGAAGCATACGCCGATGATATGCCCCCGTGCGGGGAGCATGCCTACCGGAAGCGACGCGAGCGGCGAAGACTTGTCCCCATGTCCCGACACGCATCGACCCCCCAGACCCTGACCGCTCCAGCCCCCGCCGCCACCCAGGCGCCGGCCACCGCACCGGCACCGGATCCGGGCCCGCGCCGCGGCATCGGCGGGCTCATCCCGGGCATTGCCCTGTGCGCCGCCGGCATCGCTCTCGCGTTCGCGATCTCGACCGTGACGGGCCCGATCAGCGCACTGATGATCGCCATCGTCCTCGGCATGCTGATGCGCAACACGATCCGCGTGCCCGACCTGGTCGAACCCGGGATCGCGTTCAGTGCGAAGCACCTGCTGCGAGCCGGCATCGTGGTGCTCGGCCTGCAGCTGGCCATCGGCGACATCCTCGCCCTCGGGTGGGGCGTTCTGCTCCTCGTGGTGGCGGTGGTCGTCATCGGCCTCGCCTCCTCTCTCGCCATGGGATCCATGCTGGGGCTCAGCCGTCCGCATTCCCTTCTGATCGGCTGCGGCTTCTCCATCTGCGGCGCTGCTGCTGTGGCGGGCGCCGACGGCGTCATCCAGGACAAGAAGGAGGAGGAAGTGGTCTCCGCCGTGGCGCTGGTGGTCGTGTTCGGCACGATCATGATCCCGCTGCTGCCGCTGATGGCCTCCGCGATCGGCTTCACCACCGACCAGACCGCGATGTGGGCCGGCGCCTCCGTGCACGAGGTGGCGCAGGTCGTCGCCATCGGCGGCGCCCTCGGCGGTGCCGCCCTCGGAGCGGCCGTGATCGTGAAGCTGGCGCGTGTGCTCGTGCTCGCCCCGGTGATGGCCGGCATTGCGATCGTGGAGCGCCGCCGCCTGCGCCAGCGCGGGGCCGACGCGTCCGCGACCACCATGCCGCCGGTGATGCCGATGTTCGTGGCCCTGTTCATCGTGGCTGTGATCCTGCGGTCGATCCTGCCGATGCCGCAGGGCCTGCTGGATGCGGCGAGCCTCGTGCAGACCCTGCTGCTGGGTGCCGCGATGTTCGGCCTCGGCGCCGGCGTCAAGCTCAGCATGTTCCGCCGCCTGGGCCTGCGCCCGGTGATCCTCGCCCTCGGCTCCACTGTCGCGGTGACGGTGGTGGGCGGCCTCGGCGCGGCACTGCTCGCCTGAGCGCCGCCGCCCCATGATCTCGAGCATCACACGCGGTGATCTGGTCAGTGCCGCCCAGCGTCTGCTTCGCCGTCACTTGTCACCTCATCGCCGACGAAGCCGCCGGGTGTGATGTTCGACCTACCTGCCTGTGGCCCCGGTTCCGAGTGGCGCCGGGGCCGCGAGGGCGATAGGGTGGTCTCCGTCGCTTCGGCGATGACCTGTTGCCTCAGCGGTCACCTGCTGTGAGCAGCGAAGCGCCATTAGCTCAGTTGGTTAGAGCAACTGACTCTTAATCAGTGGGTCCGGGGTTCGAATCCCTGATGGCGCACACTGCATGGGAAGGCCCCGTCGGATCACCGGCGGGGCCTTCTGCATGCCCCCGTCAGGTCTCCACGCTCAGCCCACCAGCACCACGGCCGCATACACGGCGAACAGGCCGAGGTGCCCCCACCCAAAGCCGGCTCCGATCCGTCCGCGGAGGAATCCGGCTGCGGTGAGGACCAGCGTGATCGCCATGATCGCGATCTCCGGCCACGATGCCGCGAGCACCACCCGCTGACCCGTCAGCGCACCGATGATCAGGACCGACGGGATCGTCAGCCCCACGGTGGACACCAGCGCCCCATGGCACAGGTTCGACACCCGCTGGATCTCCCCCGCCGCACCGGCCCGGACCGACGTGATCGTCTCCGGCAGGAACACGATCGCCGCGATCAGCAGGCCCGACAGCGCCACGGGCGCCTGCGCCCGTGTCACGGCGATGTCGAGCAGCGCCGCCATCGACTGGGAGATCAGCACGATCGGCAGCGCCAGCGCGATCAGCAGCAGAGTGCGCAGAACCAGGACGCGGGCGGCACCCGTCGGCCCCTCCCCCACTGCGGCTGACGAACTCCCCGGCGCTGCATCGGCTGGGTGCGGCGCGCCTGCCGCCGCCTCCTGGAAGTCCCGCTTCCCGCGCCCCATCTGACGAACGAGGAACACCGCGTACACCCCGGTCACGAGCACTGCCACAAGGACCCCGATCCGGGCCGACAAGGCACCGTCCGTGCCGAGCGGGTGCGGCAGAACGAACGCGATCGCCGAGAACAGGAGCGTCAGCATCAGGTACTGCGCCACCCCGCGACGATTCGGCAGCATCGGGCCGTGCCGCCGGGCCCCCACCACCAGCGACAGGCCGATCACCAGATTGAGGATGATCATCGAGACCGCGACCACGGAGTCACGGGCGATCGTCTGATGGTCGCCGGGGCCGAGCATGACCGAGGAGATCAGCGTGACCTCGATCAGCGCGATCGACAGGGTGAGCACCAGGGTGCCGTATGGGTCGCCGAGCAGGTCTGCGAGCGCTTCGGCTTCAGCCACCACTCCGAAGGAGCAGACCAGGATGATCCCGACGATCACGGCGAGCGCCACTGCGAGGACCGGCGTGGCGGGGGTGGCGGTCAGGGCCGGGGTGAGCGCAGCGAGGGCGCCGACGGATCCCCACCCGATCAGCAGTCGCGCGATCGCAGCAGGGGTCAGGACAGTGCGGGCAGTGCTGGGCATTCGAAGCCTGGTTCTGCGGGGCCGTCCCCGCTCGGTGCGGCACAGGCGGGGCCGTCCCCGCCGCATCGGTCACGCCGGCGATCCTATCCCCTGGGCAGGCCCCGCCCGGATGCGTCGCGGGCGACGCGGCCAGCCAGGCCGAGCGGCCCCGTGCGGACCGGGCCGAGGAGCCCAGGGTGCTCGGCCGAGAGGAGCCCAGCGAGGCGGGCCGGCCGGCCTCAGCTGGCTCTGAGCACGTGTTGAGGACTGTCACAAACTCGAGCCGTACGATGATCACATGAAGATCACGAAGGACCTTGAGAAGAAGTTCAACGACCAGATCACCCTCGAATTCGAAGCCAGCATGACCTACCGTCAGCTCGCCATCGAGGCCGACCGCCAGGACCTCTCCGGCATGGGCCAGTGGCTGCGCGCCCAGGCGGATGAGGAGATCGTCCACGCCAACAAGTTCATCGACCATGTGGTTGATCGTGAGGGCCACGCGCAGATCGAGAGTATTCCCGCGCCCGAGCTCACAGAGAGGACGATGACGGCCCTGGAGATCTTCCAGGCCGCCCTCGCGCATGAGCAGAAGGTGTCCGAAGCGATCCGCGAGCTGTACCGCGAGACCGAGAAGGCTGGCGACCTCGACGCCCGCCCCCTGCTCAACTGGTTCATCGACGAGCAGCTCGAAGAGGAGGCAACCGTCGGTGAGATCGTCGGTCAGCTCGAACTCGTCGGCACGGACGGCTCGGGTCTGCTCCGCATCGACCAGGAGCTCGGCCAGCGCACCTCCGACGGCACCGAGAACGAGGCCTGAGCACCCCTTGAGGTGCTGAGCACGCGCTGGTCACCGGGCCCCGTCGGCCCCCATGACCAGCACTGAACAGCAGCGCGCCCGCGAGTCCGTGCAGACTCAGCGGGCGCGCTACTGTTGTGGCCATGACCCAGCCGATCCTCGACCTCTCGCGCGCTCACCGCACGGACGTCGCCCACCACACGTTCGTCCGCGTCATCACCAAGGACCAGTTCGCGCAGATGCGCTCGGTTCCCTTCCGTCTGATGACCGCGGACCTCGTCGCCATCCTCGTGCTGGACCTGCCCGACGGCATCATCCCCCTCACCCAGTCCTCCGTGGAGCGCTTCGGCGGCTGGGACGAACTGTTCGCCATCGGCATCGACAACCTCGCCGCCATGGACCTCATCGACATCGACCGCCACGGCGACGCCACCTGCTCCTTCACCGCCGTCACCGGGGAGACCGCCCTGACGGCGTCCAAGCTGCTGGTGGGGGCCGATCTCATCGAGCAGGCCGACGGGTTCCGCCCCACGGACGACGGCTACCTCTTCGCTGCGCCGCACTTCCGACTGTTCGCCTATTCTCCGATTCGGGACGCGTCAGTGCTGCCCGCGATCCGGGCCCTGCTGCGCTTCGCCGCTCACGAGTTCAGCGGGGCCGAGCGTGAGGACCGCCTGTCCCCGCACATCTTCTGGCAGCGCGGCGAACGCATCGAGCAGCTGTCCACCCTGGAGGACGGCGGCGCCCTGTCCGTCACGTTCAGCGACGACTGCCGCAGCGTCCTCGAACGCGTCAGCGGGCAGGCGCTGTGATCGCCGCCGATCCCGCCGCGTCAGAGCCCTGCCCGTGCAGCAGCCGTGCGCCCTGGAGTGAATGCTGCGGCCCGGTCATCGCGGCGCCGTCGACCACTGGGCCCGGCGCGGCTCGGGTGGCCGCGTGGAACTGCATGAGCGTTCGCAGTTCGTCCGCGACGGCGGGGCGTGGCTCTACACCACCGGCGAGATCCTCGACTGAGACCCCGTCGGCCGCCCCGCGCCGCGAGCGCTGAGTCCGGTTACTTCTTCACCTGTGCAAGGAAGTCCTCCGCACCGCCCACGAGCTCCACGTGTCCGGTCTCGACGTCCGCGGTCGCCATGGCGACGATCTCTTCAGCGAATTCGGCGACGCTGTAGAGGCGGCCGGCGGCTTCACGGCGGGACTCCAGAGCACCCGGCTGGGCGCGGTTCAGCAGAGTCGCGGTCACCGTGCCTTCGATCATGTCCCCGGAGACGACCACGAAGCTGACGCCCTGGTCCTTCATCTCCGGCACCATCGCCGTCAGCGCATCCTCACCGGCGCGCTTGGACTTCGCCACCTCGTGGTACTCGGCCATGGTCTCCACATCGTTGATGAAGTGGGCCTGGTGGCTCGTCACGAACACCACGCGGGAGCCCGGCTGCATCAGCGGCAGCGCAGTCGTCAGGGCACCGACCTGGGCGTCGCGGTTCAGGCGCAGCGCGTAGTCCTCACCGAGGTTCTTCTCCATACCGCCGGAGGCGTTGAGCACCAGCAGGTCCAGGGAGCCGAACTCATCCACGGCGGACTGCATCAGCGTCTTCACGTCCTCAGGCTTGGTCAGATCGGCGCCGACGGCGATCGCCCGACCGCCCGCTTCTTCGATCTGCTGCACGACCTTGTTCGCGCGCGGCGCCTTCTCCCGGTAGTTCACCACCACGTTGAAGCCCTGGCCGGCGAGGAGCTTGGCGGTGTCGGCGCCGACGCCGCGGGAGGACCCGGTGATCACGGCGGTGAGGTTCTGCTGATCGTTCATCATCATTCCTGTTCGGTTCTCTGGAGGGGACGGGACTCGCCGGTTCTCAGACACGGCGATCCACCGCGCCGCCGGTGGCGAACGCGGTGGACCTCATGGCGCTGGTCAGACGACGACGCGCTTGTTGACGGGGCGCTGCTTGAGGCGCTTCACGCGCTCCTTCGCCTGGCGGAGCTCCTCGTTGCGCTCATCGTCCTGCTTGGACTTCACGGTGAGGAGCGCTGCGCCGACGACGACGGCGATGCCGGCGAGGGTGGCGCCGCCGACACCGGCTGCGGGGCCGGGCTTCGGCTTGCCATTGGAGTCGAGGAAGAACGCACGGCCCTTATCAACAGCCTCGTTCTTCGTGCGCTCAAGGACGTTCTTCGGGTTCACTCGGTCCAGCAGCTCGGCGACATCACCCGCGAGGTTGTTCTGGCGACGGTATGCGTCAGCGCGCATGTCCGCGAGGGACTCCTTGTTCTTGTCAGCCACGTTCACTCTCCATCGTCGGATCTGGGCTCATTCACCCTCCAGGGTACCGCGCGGCACCCTGGCAGAACCTTGGCCGCGACGCAGCCACCTGCGACCCGCCCCGTGACGAGCCGCGACTCGCGCTCTGGCGAGCCGGACCCGGCACCCTGACGAGCCGAGCCCTGCACCGTCGACACCTGAGACCCGCGCCGGACGCGGCCCGGGTTAGGCTGTGGGCCGCGCGCGAGTGGCGGAATTGGTAGACGCGCTGGATTTAGGTTCCAGTGTCTGAGGACGTAGGGGTTCAAGTCCCCTCTCGCGCACCACCGATCTGCGGCCGCCCCAGAGGCGGCGGGTAGAGTTGGCAGGGATTGAGACCCCGCCCACTTCCCGAACGAGGACCCCGCATGACACGCACCGCTGTTGGCACCGAATCCGCCTGGTTCGACCGCGACGAGCTCGAGTATCTGCGCAGCCGCCTGCCGATCCTCTACGTGGACATCATCCCCGTGCGCCAGGACGCCAGCGGCGCCATCACCGAAGTCGGACTGCTGCTGCGAGCCGACGGCGGCGGCCACATCGTCCGCTCCATCGTCTCCGGCCGCGTCCTCGTGCGCGAAACCCTGCGCGACGCCATCATGCGGCACGTGGAGAAGGACCTCGGCTCGATGAGCTTCCCGAAGATCCCCACGTCCATCACCCCGATGACGGTCGCGGAGTACTTCCCCACCGACGGACCCGATGTCCTCTTCCACGACCCGCGCCAGCACGCCGTGTCCATGGTGTACGTGGTGCCGGTGGAAGGCGAATGCGAACCGCAGGAGGACGCGCTCGAACTGTCCTGGTTCAGCGTCGCCGAACTGCGCGAGGGCCGTGTTCTGGAGGACCTCGAGAAGGGCCACCGCATCCTCGTGCAGCGCGCCCTCGCAAACGCCGGCCTCGCCTGAGGGGTCAGCCGCGGCTCACGCCCCCAGCAGCGCCACCACGTGCGGCGCGAGCGCCCGGAACGCTCGACCGCGGTGCGAGATCGCGTTCTTCTCCTGCGCACTCAGCTGCGCCGAGGAGACCGCGCACCCGTCGGGCCGGAACAGCGGGTCGTAGCCGAAACCGCCATTGCCCTGCGGGGCTCGCAGCATCACACCCGCCATCTCGCCTCGCTCCACGTGGGTGGCGATCCCGTCGGCCGACGGATGCGCCATCGCCGCCGCGCACACGAAGCGAGCCCCGCGATGCTCGTCCGGAACATCGGCGAGCTGCGCGAGCAGGAGATCATTGTTGGCCTGGTCGTCGCCGTGGCGGCCCGACCACCGGGCGGAGAAGATGCCCGGCGCGCCGCCGAGGACATCCACCGCGATGCCGGAGTCGTCCGCGATCGCGATCAGGCCCGTCCTCTCCGCGGCGAACCGCGCCTTGATCAGGGCGTTCTGCTCGAACGTGACGCCGTCCTCCACCACATCGGCCAGGCTCAACTCGCTCGCGGAGGTCACCAGCGCCGGGTCGAAACCGGGCATCGCCTCCGCCAGCACGGACCGCAGCTCCGTGAGCTTCTTGGCGTTGTGGGTGGACAGGACGATCCGCGGCTCAGTCATCAGCGAGGGCCCTTTCAGTTCTGGAACGCGGCGAGCTGCTTCTGGATCAGGTCGCGGCAGCCGTCACTGGCGAGGCCCAGCAGAGCGGTCAGCTCCTCGTGGCTGAAGGGCTCGCCCTCGGCGGTGCCCTGCACCTCCACGAACCCGCCGGCGCCGGTCATCACCACGTTCATGTCGGTGTCCGCGGCGACGTCCTCGCGGTACTCCAGGTCCAGCAGCGGGCGACCGTCCACGATACCGACGGACACTGCCGCCACCGAGTCCTTCAGCACGGTCGCGGCGGCCGGGACCGACGTGTGCCGCTTGCCCCACTGGATCGCATCCACGAGGGCCACATACGCGCCGGTGATGGCAGCGGTTCGGGTACCGCCGTCGGCCTGCAGCACATCGCAGTCGATCTGAATGGTGTTCTCCCCCAGCGCCTCCAGATCCACAACGGCGCGCAGGGAGCGGCCGATGAGGCGGGAGATCTCGTGGGTTCGTCCCCCGATCCTGCCCTTCACGCTCTCCCGCATGGAGCGGGAGTTCGTAGCGCGCGGCAGCATCGCGTACTCGGCGGTGACCCAGCCGGACCCGGAGCCCTTCTTCCACCGCGGCACCCCTTCGGTGAAGGACGCGGCGCACAGCACGCGGGTGCGGCCGAACTCGATCAGACAGCTGCCCTCGGCGTGATCCAGCCAGCCGCGGGTGATGCGGACCTCCCGCAGGTCACCGGGGCCGCGTCCGTCCACACGGGGAGCGTCAGCGGCGGTGCGGTCAGCGGTCGTGGGCTCAGCGTTCATCAGGTTCTCCTCGCGGATCGGATCGGTTGCGGCCCGCTCCTGCGGCGCCGTCACCGCACCAGGATGTCAGACGCTGACGGTGGCGAGCAGTTCAGCGCGCGAGATCGGCCCCTCGAACACCTCGGAGGCTTCCCGCATCGGGATCTGCGGGTCCGTCCACGCCGGAATGTGGGTCAGCAGCAGATGCTGGGCGCCCGCCTCCTGAGCGGCGACACCGGCGCGGCGGCCCGACAGGTGCAGGCCCTCGATGTGGTCGTCGCGCCCCTCGATGTACCCCGCTTCGCAGAGGAACAGGTCAGCGTCCCGGGCGAGGTCCACGAGGCTGTCGCAGGAGTCGGTGTCACCGGAGTAGGTGAGGGTGCGGCCGCCCGCTTCGATGCGGAAGCCGAACGCGGGTCCCGGGTGCCGCACCTCCCGAGCTGTGAACCGCACCGGCCCCACCTCGAAGGTGCGCTGATCGGCGAGGACCTCGTGCTTGAGTGCGGGCCCGGACGCCCCCGGCGGGGTGGTGCAGGTGTTGCCGGTGGCGGCGTTGAGCCGCGCCGCAGCGTCCTCGGGGGCGTACACCGGGATCACCGGCAGGTCCCGCTCCGGGTGGTAGGCGCGGAACACTTCGAGCGCCGCTACGTCGAGGAAGTGGTCGGCGTGCAGATGGGAGATCACAACGGCGTCGAGGTCGCACGGGTCGACGACGCGCTGCAGGGTGGAGAAGGAGCCGTTGCCGGCGTCCAGGAGGATCCTCCAGGTGCGGCCCTCATCGTCGACGTGCTGCACGAGGTAGGAGGAGGCGGGGGAATCGGCGCTCGGGAAGCTGCCCGAGCAGCCGAGAACGGTGAGCTTCACTGGTCGAGCCCCTCTTTCGAGTCGATCATGGGAATGGTCGCGGTGCGGGAGATCGCGGGGCCGAGGAACCGCTGCGACAGCTGCGCGAACTGCGAGGTGCGGCCCACGCGCGGCGCGGTCTCAGCGAACGTGTGCAGCGGCGGCTTCGCGTCCTCGCGCAGCAGGTCGCCGGCGCGCAGCTCGCGGTACACCTCCAGGGCGGTCTCCTCCGAACTGGACACCAGCGTCACCTCGGGACCCATCACGACGCTGACGGCCCCCGCGAGATGCGGGTAGTGGGTACATCCGAGCACCACGGTGTCCACGCCCGCCGCTTTGATCGGCGCCAGGTACTCCTCGGCGGCGGCGATGACCTCCGGGCCGGTGGTGGTGCCGGACTCCACGAACTGCACGAACCGGGGGCAGGCGGCGGAGGTGACCTCCACGTCCACGGCGGCGGCGAAGGCGTCCTCGTAGGCGCGGGACTTCACGGTGGCGCGGGTGCCGATCACGCCCACCTTGTTGTTCCGTGTGGTGGCAACGGCGCGGCGCACAGCCGGTTTGATGACTTCGATGACGGGGACGTCGTAGCGTTCGCGTGCGTCGGCGAGCACGGCTGCGGTGGCTGTGTTGCAGGCGATCACGAGCATCTTCACCCCGTGGTCCACCAGTTCGTCCATCACGTCCAGGGAGAGCTGGCGGACCGTGGCGAGCGGCTTGTCGCCGTAGGGGGTGTGGGCGGTGTCGCCGATGTACAGCAGTTCCTCATTGGGAAGCTGGTCGATGATCGAACGGGCGACCGTCAGCCCGCCGACCCCGCTGTCGAAGATGCCGATCGGTGCACTGTTCATACGACCAACCTAGCCACTGTCATCACCGAAGTCCGGTGCGCCCGTCACTGTGCGCCTCTTCTCACACTAGGGCCGCGGCGCGGGTCTCAGTCGGCACCCGTCGGCCGCGGTCCACCAGCGACCGGCCGCTCAGCGCAGGCCGGCGGACATCGCCCGCACGAGCGATTCCTGCAGCCAGGAGAGGAACTCGTACAGGGAGGCGAGGAAGTCCAGGCTGGCCACGCCGTCCTCGTCCTCCTTCTCGGTGACGTCGATCTGGTTGGAGCGCAGCAGCTGCAGCGCTTCGAAGTCGCCGTCGTTCTTCAGCCCCATCCGGTCGGCGAGGACGAGGCGGATCGTGGTGATGGCGCGCACGAAGTGGTCGGCCTGCTCGGCGTCCAGGACGAGCTCCTCATCGGGGCTGAGCTCATGGGCCCCGAGCGCTGCTATGACCGTGTTGAGGGTCTCGATCATCCCCTCCGCGAGGGAGGTCTGGCTGAAGCGCCGGAACTCGTCGGCAGCGCGGTCATCGTCGGGGAAGGCCGACGGGAACAGGCGCCTGACGGCGCCGTCGCGCGGGGCCGACACCTGCTGGTCGGCGGCGTGCTCCGCCTCCAGGCGCGCGAGCGGGTCATCGGAGGCGAGTCCGGGACGCGCGGCCTGGGAGTCGTCGTCGGCGTCCATCCGCAGATCCCAGCGGATCAGCTGCACCACCTCCGTGGACACCTGCGCGAACACGTTGCGCTCGTCCTGATCGAGGCGGCACATGTAGCGGCCGTCCAGCCGCGGCACGAACGAATGCGCCATCGCTCAGCCCTCCTGCTGTTCGAGGGTCGCGTTGAGGCCGAACGCGTGCATCGCCTGCACGTGCCCCTCCGCGCTTTCACGGGGGTCGGTGGAGACGATGGCGCGGCCTTCGTGGTGGACCTGCAGCATCAGCCGCTCCGCCTTCTGCCGGTCGTAGCCGAAGTGGGTGCGCAGCACGTGCACCACGTAGGACTGCAGGTTGATGGGGTCGTTCCACACCACGGTGTTCCAGAGGCGGTCCTGGACGGCGATCGCGGCGGTGTCGCGCTCCTGCTCGAGTCCGCGATCGGCATCGCTGAGGGCCGGGGCCGTTCGTCGGCGCTCCGGGCTCGCCTCGACCATGGGTGCTCCTCCCCTCCCGCCGGCGGCGGTCTGATGTCGGCAGACGGTGTCCCCCTATCCTAGGCTGAGGGCGTGACCAAATCGCTTTACACGGACCTGTACGAGCTGACGATGATGCAGGCGGCGCGCCGCGCCGGCACCGCCGACCGCCGCTGCACCTTCGAAGTCTTCACCCGCTCCCTCCCCGAGGGCCGCCGCTACGGTGTGTTCACCGGCATCGGCCGCGTGCTCGACGCCCTCGCCGACTTCCGGTTCGATGAGCGGGACATCGACCACCTCGCCTCCCTCGACCTGTTCGATGACGACTTCCTCGCGTTCCTCGCCGACTACCGCTTCACCGGCTCCCTCTCGGCCTACCGCGAAGGCGAACTGTTCTTCCCCAACTCCCCCGTGGTCCGTGTGGACGCCACCTTCGAACAGGGAGTGGTGCTGGAGACCCTGATCCTGTCGATCCTGAACCACGATTCGGCGATCTCCTCCGTCGGCTCCCGGATGAAGCTCGCCGCTGCGGGCCGCCCCCTCATCGAAATGGGGTCGCGACGCGTCCACGAAGAGGCGGCGGTGGCGTGTGCCCGCTCCGCCGCGATCGTCGGCTTCGGCGCCACCTCTAACATCGAGGCGGGCCGCCGCTACGGCATCCCCACGGTGGGCACCTCCGCGCACGCCTTCACCCTCCTGTTCGATTCGGAGGCCGACGCGTTCCGCGCCCAGATCGATTCCCTCGGCGCAGGCACGTCGGTGCTGGTGGACACCTACGACATCCGCGAAGCGGTCCGCACCGCCGTGGAGATCGCCGGCCGCGACATGGGGGCGGTCCGTCTGGACTCCGGTGACCTCGCCGCGGCGGCGCGGGAGGTGCGCGCCCAGCTCGATGAGCTCGGCGCCACCGGTACGCAGATCACCGCCACGAGCGACTTGGACGAGTACCGGGTGTTCGAGCTGCGGGAGGCGCCGATCGACGGCTACGGCATCGGCACCCGTCTCGTCACCGGCGGCGACCATCCCGCGCAGGGCTTCGTGTACAAACTGGTGGAGCGCGAGGGCGAGGACGGCACCATGGTGCCGGTGGCGAAGAAGTCCGCGGACAAGGCCACGATCGCGGGCCGCAAGCGCGCCTACCGCGTGCTGGGGGCCGACGGGCGCGCCACCCACGAACTGATCCTCCCCCACCAGAGCGGCGCCGAAGAGGACACCCTCATCCTGCCGCCGGGGAAGCAGGTGCGCCCGCTGCACGTAACCCTGATCGACCAGGGCCGATGTCTGGATGAGCTCGGGCAGCAGGAACGGATCCAGCGGGCCCGGCAGGTGCATGACGCCGCTATCGCGGAACTCGATGACTCGGTGCTGTCCGGCCAGGACGGCGAGGTGATCCTGCCGGTGGTGCTGAGCGCGGACGCCGTCACCGACTGAGGCGCTGGACGGGACCGGGCCCCGTCGGCGCGTCGGCCTCCCTCGGGGGGCGGACCTCGCCGGCGCGCCGGGCTCCGTCGGCCGGCTACTTCTTGCCGACGAACCAGCCGCGCAGCACGTCGATCCGGTCCTGGATCTGGGCGGCGCTCGCCTGCGGGACCGCCGGGCCGCCGCAGCGGCGGCGCAGCTCGTTGTGGACGCTGCCGTGCGGGGTGCCGGTGCGCTTCGCCCACCCGCTCACCAGGGACGACAGTTCCTTCCGCAGAGCGGAGATGTCCCGGTGGTCGGCGATGTCGTGCGCGGTCGCGGATGCCTGTGAGGAGGAGCCGCCGCGGGTCTGCTGGGAGCGCTGACGCTCCTTCAGCAGATCCGTCACCTGGTCGGCGTCCAGCAGCCCGGGGATGCCGAGGAAGTCCAGCTCCTCCTGGCTGCCCGCCATCGCGTGCGTGCCGTACTCGCCGCCGTCGAAGAGGACGCGGTCGAAATGCGCGTCGGACTCCAGCGCCTCGAACGTCTCCATCTCGTTGCTGGCGCGCTCCGCACGGTTCGCCTCCCGCAGCGCGTCCTCGTCGAGCCCGGTCTCCTCATCGCCCGTCTCGGTGCGCTGCTGGAGCACGTGGTCGCGCTCGGCTTCGAGTTCGTTCGCGAGCGCCAGCAGGATCGGCACGGACGGCAGGAACACGCTGGCGGTCTCGCCGCGGGTGCGGGAGCGCACGAAGCGGCCTACAGCCTGCGCGAAGAACATCGGGGTCGCAGTGGACGTGGCGTACACGCCGACGGACAGGCGCGGCACATCCACGCCTTCGGACACCATGCGCACCGCGACCATCCAGCGGTCATCGGAGTCGGAGAACTGCTCGATCTTGGAGCCGGCGGTGGCATCGTCGGAGAGGACCAGGGTGGCGGGCTGCCCGGTGATCTGCAGAAGGATCCGGGCGTATTCGCGCGCGGCCTTCTGATCGGTGGCGATGACGAGACCGCCGGCGTCGGGGACATGGCGGCGCACCTCGGTGAGTCGCTGGTCCGCGGCCTGCAGCACGGTCGGGATCCATTCGCCCTTCGGGTCCAGTGCGGTGCGCCACGCCTGCTGCGTGATGTCCTTGGTCTCCATCGCGCCGAGCTGCGCGGAGATCTCGTCACCGTCCTTGGTGCGCCAGTGCATGCGCCCCGAATAGGTCATGAACAGAACGGGCCGCACCACGTAGTCCTGGAGGGCGCTGCGGTAGCCGTAGGTGTAGTCCGCTTTGGAGCGGAGGTGCCCCTGCTCGTCCGGTTCGTAGTCGACGAACGGGATCTGGGCGTCGTCGGAGCGGAACGGGGTGCCGGTGAGGCTGAGGCGCCGCTTCGCGGGGTCGAACGCGTCGCGCACACCGTCGCCCCAGGTGAGGGCATCACCGGCGTGGTGGATCTCGTCGAGGATCACGAGCGTGGGTTCGGCCTCGGTGCGGGCGCGGTGCAGCCGGGGGTTCGCCCCCACCTGCGCGTAGGTGACGGCGACGCCCTGGAAGTGGGCGCCGTGGCGGCCCTGCGCGTTCGTGAAGTTCGGGTCCAGCGCGATGCCCACGCGCTTGGCGGAGTCCGCCCACTGGGTCTTCAGATGCTCCGTGGGGGCGACCACGGTTACGCGGCGGACGATGCCGTCCTGCAGCAGCCCGGCCGCGATCTGCAGCGCGAACGTGGTCTTGCCGGCGCCGGGGGTGGCGACGGTGAGGAAGTCCCGCGGCTGCGTGCTCTGGTACAGCTCGAGCGCCTCGGCCTGCCAGGCGCGCAGCTTCGCGGCCGTTCCCCAGGCGGCGCGCGCAGGGAACGCGGGCGGCAGGGTCTGGGCGGCGAAGGACGACGGGTGCTTGGGGCCGGGATCGTGCGAAGCAGAGGCATATGAGTTCATGAGCGCATCCACTGTAGCCCCACCGTGGGGTGTCCGGACGCAGGCCGCATCGAGGTGCCGGACACCCTCGCCGCCGCAGCCACCACCGTTGCGCCCCCGCAGCCCCGCGCCCGAGACACTCGTCCCACCGCGCCCACCACCGTTGCGCCCCGGCAGCCCCCACGCCCGTCGCGGCCGCCACACCCGCCGCGGCCGCCACACCCGCCGCGGCCGCCACCGTCTCGCCCGTCGCGAAACGAAAGCGACTTTTCTGCGGAAAGGCCGGGGCTTTTCTGCAAAAAAGTCGCTTTCGATTGTGAGGCCTGGGTCAGCGGCCCAGGCGGGGCCAGGGATCGAACCGGAGGCCGGGGTGAGCCGGGGCGAACCGAAGGCCAGGCGGGGCCGGAGGCCAATCGGAGGCCGGAGTGGGCTGGGAGGCCGAGGTCAGCGGCCGCCGCCGAAGAAGCGGCCGAGCCCGCCGAAGCCGGAGCGGCCGGAGTCGCCCTTGCCGTCGCCGTCGCCCTTGCCGGAGCCGCCGCCCTGGCCCATCTGCTCGTAGATCTCCTTGCACTGCGGGCACACCGGGTACTTGCCCGGGTCACGGCCCGGCACCCACACCTTGCCGCACAGGGCGATCACCGGAGAGTTGTTGAGCGCCGCCTTCGCGATCTTCTCCTTCTCCACATAGTGCGCGAAGCGGTCGTGATCGCCTTCGTCGGCGTCCTCCAGCTGCTCCTCACGGTCGAGGACCGCGGTGCTGGACGGAGCCGTCGGCGCATCCGGAGCGGCATAGGGCCCCGGATCGTTCGGATCATTGATGGAAGCGGAGGCGCCACGTGCCGCCGCGCCAGTGGCGGATGCGCCGCAGGCGGCGACCGCGCTGGAGGCGCCGGCCGCGGTGCCAGCGGGCAGAGTGCGAAGAGTCGTCGAAGTCATGCCGCCATCCTAGCGACCGGCGTGACACCCGACTGCGGCGGCCCGCACCCGGCGCCACGGCCCGCCTCCACCATCGCTGTGCGCCACGACACGTCCTGTCACGAACGCAGACAGCCCCGCCGCGGGATTCGGTTCCGGGGCGGGGCTGCTGAAAGAGCGCGGCTCAGAGGTGGATCTCGCCGCCCTTGATCGCCGGGATCGCACCGGTGATGGTGTCCACGGTGCCCATCTCCTCACGCGCCTGCTGCTCCACCGCGTCCGCCACTGCCGAGGTGACGCGCTCGTTGAACACCGAGGGAATGATGTAGTTCGGGTTCAGCTCCTCAGGGCTGACCACGTCCGCGAGCGCCTCCGCGGCCGCGAGCAGCATGCGGTCGCTGAAGTTCTTCGCGCGCGCATCGAGCAGCCCGCGGAACACGCCGGGGAAGGCGAGCACGTTGTTGATCTGGTTGGCGAAGTCGGACCGGCCGGTCGCAACCACTTCGGCGTGGCGGGCCGCGATCACCGGATCGATCTCCGGCTCCGGGTTCGCCATCGCGAACACCACGGAGCGGTCCGCCATCGCAGCGATGTCGTCCTCGTCGAGGATGTTGGCAGCGGAGACGCCGATGAACACGTCGGCGTCCTTGACGGCGTCCTTGAGGGTGCCGGTGATGCCGCGCGGGTTGGTGACCCCGGCGATCCACGGGAGGCGGCCGGTGAGATTCTTGCGACCGGAGTGGATGACGCCGTCGATGTCGGCGACCACGATGTCCTCCGCGCCGGCGGCCTTCAGCAGGCGCAGGATCGCGGTGCCGGCCGCGCCCGCGCCGGACAGGACGATGCGGACAGTCCGGATGTCCTTCTCCACCACGCGCAGAGCGTTGCGCAGAGCGGACACCACGCACACGGCGGTGCCGTGCTGGTCGTCGTGGAACACGGGGATGTCCAGCTCCTGACGGAGGCGGTCCTCGATCTCGAAGCAGCGGGGGGCGGAGATGTCCTCGAGGTTGATGCCGGCGAACACGGGCGCGATCGCCTTCACGTGGGCGACGATGTCGTCCACCTCAGTCGCATCCAGGCAGATGGGGAAAGCGTCGATGTCGGCGAAGCGCTTGAAGAGGGCGGCCTTGCCCTCCATGACGGGCAGCGCGGCGAGAGGGCCGAGGTCGCCGAGGCCGAGGATGGCGGAGCCGTCGGTCACCACGGCGACCGTGTTGCGCTTGATGGTGAGGCGGCGGGCGTCCGACGGGGTCTCCGCAATCGCCTTCACCACGCGTGCCACACCGGGGGTGTAGACGAGGGAGAGGTCGTCGCGGTGGCGGATCGGATGCTTGGACTTCACTTCGAGCTTGCCGCCGAGGTGGGCGAGGAAGGTGCGGTCGGAGACCTTGCCGAGCTCGACGGACTCAATGCCCTTGAGCGCCTCCACCACGCTCATCGCGTGGTCGTGGCCGGCGGTCAGGACGGTCATGTCCACGCGCATCCGCTCGGGGCCGGAGGCGTTGACGTCCAGAGCGGTGACGCTGCCGCCCATCTTCTCGATGGTGCCGGTGATGTCGCTGATGGCGGCGGAGTTCGCGGCGAACTCCAGACGGATGGTGATGGAGTAGCTGACTGAAGGCTGCGGTGTCATGGACCCCAGTGTGACACGGCCGATCTCAGCGACCGGTCACCTTCACCGAAACTCGGCCGAAACCTGTCCGAATGTCAGGACTTCTCCAGTTCCGCGATCGCCTTGCGGATCCGCTTGTCACTGACCGTCACGGAGGTTCCGAGCTGCTGGGCGAACAGCGACACCCGCAGCTCTTCGATCAGCCAGGGGATGTCCTGCGCAGCTTCCGACGCCCGCACAGCGGCGGGCAGCTTCAACTGCGCGTGCTGCCAGTACCCCTCGATGTCCTGGATCTGCCACTGTGCGTGCGCATCCTTCTGCGGATTGTCCTGCATCTTGTCCACCCGGTGCAGCGCGGCCTTCTCGAACCGCGGCAGCTCCGGCAGCCACCGGGCGGGGGTGCGGGACACGAACCGCTCCCCCACCAGCGAGGCCGCGTGGTCGCGCAGCTGCGTGATCTGGTTGAGCACCGACAGCGAGTTCACGCGGGAGACCGCCTTCGCCACCTTCGCGTGCGCCGCGAGCGCGTCCACGGCGTTCAGCATCAGGGAGCGGGCAAGCGCCGGGTGCTCCGTGCCGACGCGCTCCACCAGCGCCTCGAAATCGTCGGGCTCGAACACCATCCCGGCGGCGTCGGTGCGGCGCACCAGGTCCGCGGTGGCGGCGAGGGAGGCGTCAGCAAGGAGCTTCTGCGCGCTGCCGTAGCTGGACTGAGTGATCGCGAGCTTCACCGGGTTCGGCAGTCCGGCGAGGATCTGCGCGGAGTCGGTGCGCATCCGCTGGTCCACCAGGCGGGTCACCGCGGCAGGGTGCTCGCGAGCCTGCTCCTGGGCCGACGGGAGCGCCGTCAGATCGATGCGGACGGCCCCGTCGGTCTCGGTGCGGACGACGAGCGCGGGGTACACCACCACGTCCAGGGCGCCCTGGCGGGACCGGCGGGTGGTGGGGATCGGCGTGTCGGGGAACGCAGTGAGGCCGCGCGCGCCGAAGCTGTCGGCCTGCTTCGCCGCGGAAGTGCGGACACGGCCGGCGAGGCGCTGCTTGAGCTGCGCGAGGTCGTCGCCGGCGCCGACGGTGCGGCCCTTCTCGTCGACCACCCGGAAGTGCATGCGCAGGTGCTCGCTGAGGCGGTCGGTCTGGAACTCCGGTCCGTACAGCTCCAGGTCGTCGGGGACGCCCGGCAGCGCGACCAGTTCATCGGCGACGGCCTCGACGAACTTTTCGCCGGTGTTGGGGTCGTCGTCGGCGAGGGTCTGCGCGACCGCCTTCGCTTTGTCAGGGGCGGGGATGAGGTGGCGGCGCAGCGGTTTCGGCAGGGAGCGGATGAGTTCGATGATGAGCTCTTCGCGCATGCCGGGCACGAGCCAGTCGAACCCGGTGTCCTCGAGGCGACCGAGGACGGCCAGAGGGACGGTGGCGGTGACGCCGTCGCGCTGCTTCTGCTTCGCGTCCCGCTGGGTGGTGGGGTCGAAGTTGTAGGTGAGGTGCAGGGTGATATCGCCCTGCACCCAGGTGTCGGGGAAGCCCTGCGCGACGGGTTCGGCGTCGTCGGCGAGCAGCAGGTCACGGGTGAAGTGGAGCAGATCCGGGGTCTTGTGCCGCTGCTTCTTCCACCAGGAGTCGAAGTGGCGGCCGGAGACGATGTTCTGCGGGAGGCGCTCGTCGTAGAAGCGGAAGAGGGTCTCGTCGCCGGCGATGATGTCGCGTCGGCGGGTCTTCGCCTCCAGCTCCTGCAGGTCCTCGATGAGGCGGTTGTTGTCGCGGAAGAAGTGGTGGCGGGTGGTCCACCGGCCTTCGATGAGGGCCTGCTGGATGAAGGTGTCGCGGGCCTGCTCTCGGTCGATGCGGCCGAGGTTGACGGCGCGCTGCGCGATGATCGGCACCCCGTACAGCGTCACCTTCTCGTACGCCATGGCGGAGGCGCGCTTGGTGGACCAGTGCGGTTCGGAGTAGGAGCGCTTCACCACGTGGGCGCCGAGCTCCTCGATCCATTCGGGTCGGATGCGGGCGGCGGTGCGGCCGAAGAGGCGGGAGGTCTCCACCAGTTCCGCTGCCATCACGTAGTCGGGGCGCTTCTTGGCGATGGCGCTGCCGGGCCAGAGCACGAACCGGGTGCCGCGTGCACCCTGGTAGTCGCGGTTCTTCTCCTCGAACAGGCCCACGTGCGAGAGGAGGCCGGCGAGCAGGGACTGGTGGATGGCGTCGTCGCCGGCGCGGTCGCTGCTGGTGTGCAGGTCGAGGTCGCGGCACATCTGCTTGAGCTGTCCGTGCAGGTCCCACCATTCGCGGATGCGCATGTAGTGGAGGAACTCCTGACGGATCTCTCGGCGCAGGGCGGAGGAGGACAGGGCGCGTCGGCGCTCCTCGATGTGGCGCCACAGGTTGAGGAGGGTGAGGAAGTCGGAGGTGTCGTCGGCGAAGCGGCGGTGGAGCTGGTCGGCCTTCTCCTGCTGCTCCAGGGGCCGTTCGCGGGGGTCCTGGATGGACAGCGCCGCCACGATGATGAGGACGTCGGCGAGGGCGCCGCGGTCGTGCGCTTCCAGGAGCATGCGCGCCATGCGGGGATCGAGGGGGAAGCGGGCGAGCTTGCGGCCCGTGGGGGTGAGGGCGCGGCCGCCAGGAGCCGACGGCTTCTGCTCGATGGCGTGCAGCTCCTCCAGCAGGCGGATGCCGTCGCGCACCGCACGGGTCTCCGGCTTCTCCAGGAACTCGAAGCGTTCGATGTCGCCGAGGCCGAGCGCGGTCATCTGCAGCACGACGCTCGCGAGCGAGGTGCGCAGGATCTCCGGTTCGGTGAACTCGGGGCGCGCGGCGAAGTCCTCTTCGGAGAACAGACGGATGGCGATGCCGGGGGCGGTGCGGCCGGACCGGCCGGAGCGCTGCTGGGCGCTGGCCTGGCTGATCGGCTCGATGGGGAGGCGCTGCACCTTGGTGCGCTGGGAGTAGCGGGAGATGCGGGCGAGACCGGAGTCGATGACGTAGGTGATGCCGGGGACCGTCAGGGAGGTTTCGGCGACGTTCGTGGCGAGGATGATGCGCCGCGTCGTCGAGTTCTTCGGCGGGGAGAAGATGCGGTCCTGGTCCGCTTGGGAGAGGCGGCCGAACAGGGGCAGCACCTGCACCTGTTCACCGGCGCGGGTGCGAGCGGCGAGGTGCTTGCCGAGCTCATCGCCGATCTCGCGGATCTCCCGCTCCCCGGGGAGGAACACGAGGATGTCGCCGGGGCCTTCGCGGCGCAGTTCGTCAACGGCGGAGCAGACCGCCTGCGGCAGGGACCGCTCCTCCTTCTCGTACAGGTCCTCCTCGTCCTCGTTCTCGGCCTCGACGGTGGTCTCGAGGACCAGGGGGCGGTAGCGGATCTCCACCGGGTAGGTGCGGCCGGACACTTCGAGGATGGGGGCCGGGTCGTCGGAGTCATCGGAGAAGAAGGCGGCGAAGCGCTCCGGGTCGATGGTGGCGGAGGTGATGATGATCTTCAGGTCGGGGCGCCGGCGGGCGATGCGCTTGAGGTACCCCAGGAGCATGTCGATGGTGAGGGAGCGTTCGTGCGCCTCGTCGATGATGATCGTGTCGTACTTCTTCAGCAGCCGATCGTGCTGGATCTCCGAGAGGAGGATGCCGTCGGTCATCACCTTCAGGCGCGCACCTCGGGCTGTCTGCTTCGTGAAGCGCACCTGGTAGCCGACTGTTCCCTCACCGAGCTTCTCGCCGAGTTCGTGGGCGATGCGGGAGGCGACCGAGCGGGCGGCGATGCGGCGCGGCTGCGTGTGGCCGATGAGGCGGCCGTTCGCGCCGCGGCCCAGCTCAAGGCACATCTTCGGCAGCTGGGTGGTCTTGCCGGACCCTGTCTCGCCCGCGATGACCACGATCTGGTGGTCCCGGATCGCGGCCATGATGTCCTCGCGGCGTTCGGAGACGGGGAGGTCCGACGGGTACGTGATCGCGATGGGCGCAGGCGAAGAGGATGTCGACATGGTGCGCCCACTCTATCCGGCGGCACCCGTCGGCCGCGCCTGCCCGCCCTGCCCTCCCCCATCACCCGGGACCCCGGCCGGGCGCTCCCGCGCAGGCGGCCGGTCCTTCGGAAACGGGCCGACGGGGCCCCAACGCGCGAAAAGCAGGGCGGAACGGTACTAGGCTGGTGACGGTGCGCAACGGCGCGCCCATCCGTACAGCGAGCACAACGAGGTTCTATGAAAGCGCTGAAGAAGGTCGGTGCGAGCGCCGGCCTGGAGTTCGTCGATGTTCCGGAGCCCCATCTGGAGCGCTCCACCGACGTCAAGATCCGGGTCCTGCGCGCCGGCATCTGCGGCACCGACCTGCACATCCTCGCGTGGGACTCCTCCGCTCAGGACATGTGCGACACCGTCCCCTTCATCCCCGGCCACGAGTTCTACGGCGAAGTCGTGGAAGTCGGCAGCGAAGTCCTCGACGTCAAGGTGGGCGACCGCGTCTCCGGTGAGGGCCACGTGGTGTGCAACATCTGCCGCAACTGCCGCGCCGGCCGCCGCCACATGTGCCGCCGCTCCCGCGGCATCGGCGTGCAGCGCGACGGCGCCTTCGCCGAATACGTCGTCATCCCCGACGAGAACGTGTGGGTCCACGAGAACAACTCCAAGACCGACATCATCACCCCGGAGCTCGGCGCCGTGTTCGACCCCCTGGGCAACGCCGTGCACACCACGCTGAAGTTCCCCGTGGTGGGCGAGGACGTCCTCATCACCGGCGCCGGCCCCATCGGCCTGATGTGCGCGGCCGTCGCCCGCCACGCCGGCGCCCGCTACATCGCCATCACCGACGTCGCCGACCACCGCCTCGACATGGCGGCCGCCGCCGGCGCCGACGTCGCCATCAACGTGGCGAAGGAGCGGGTGCGCGACTCCCAGGCGGTCCTCGGCATGATCGAGGGCTTCGATGTGGGCCTGGAGACCTCCGGGAACCCGTCGGCCGTCAAGGAGATGATCGACAACATGAACCACGGCGGCAAGATCAGCCTCCTCGGCCTGCCGGCCCGCGAGTTCGAGATCAACTGGACCCACGTCATCACCCGCATGCTCACCCTGCAGGGCATCTACGGCCGCGAGATGTTCGAAACCTGGAACGCGATGAGCGCCATGCTCCGCTCCAGCGAGAAGCTGCGCGGCCAGATCCTCGCCACCGTCACCGACGTCCTGCCCGCTGAGCAGTGGGAGAAGGGCTACGAGATGGCCCGCACCGCCGCCGGCGGCAAGATCGTCCTGGACTGGGAGAACGTGTGAGCCGCACCCCGGCTCCCCTCCCCCGCATCCATCACTGAAAGGCACTGTCCCCTCATGTACACCGAGATCAAGCAGCAGCTGAACGACGAGCTGCAGGCCATCCGCGACGCCGGCACCTTCAAAGCCGAGCGCGCCATCACCACCCCGCAGTCCTCCCACGTCAAGGCCACCCCCGGCGGTGTCGAGGACTCCTCGAAGGCCGAGCCGGTGCTGAACTTCTGCGCCAACAACTACCTGGGCCTCGCCGACCACCCGAAGCTGATCGAGGCCGCCAAGCGCGCCCTCGATGAGCGCGGCTTCGGCATGGCGTCCGTCCGCTTCATCTGCGGCACCGGTGACCGCCACCTGGAGCTGGAGCGCCGCGTCTCCGAGTTCCTCGGCACCGAGGACACCATCCTGTTCGCCTCCTGCTTCGACGCCAACGGCGGCGTGTTCCAGTCCCTGTTCGGCAAGGAGGACGCGATCATCTCCGACGAGCTGAACCACGCCTCCCTCATCGACGGCATCCGCCTCACCAAGTCCGCCCGCCTGCGCTACCGCAACGCCGACATGGCGGACCTGCGCGCCAAGCTGGAGGAGACGAAGCAGCTCAACGACGGCAAGGGCGCGCGCCGCACCGTCATCGTCACCGACGGCGTCTTCTCCATGGACGGCTACCTCGCACCGCTGGATGAGATCTGCGACCTCGCCGACGAATTCGGTGCCCTCGTCCTCGTGGACGACTCCCACGCCGTCGGCTTCATGGGCGAAACCGGCGCCGGCACCCCGGAGCACTTCGGCGTCTCCGACCGGGTCGACATCTACACCGGCACCTTCGGCAAAGCCCTCGGCGGCGCCTCCGGCGGCTATGTCGCCGGCCGCAAGGAGATCGTGGAGATGCTCCGCCAGACCGCCCGCCCATACCTGTTCTCCAACTCCCTCGCCCCCAGCATCGTGGAGGCCACCATCACCGCGCTGGACCTGGTGAAGGAGTCCAGCGAACTGCGCCAGCAGCTGTTCGACAACGCCGCCCTGTTCCGCCGCCGCATGAGCGAAGAGGGCTTCGAACTGCTCGAGGGCGAGCACGCGATCATCCCCGTGATGTTCCACGACGCCGCCCTCGCAGGCCGCATCGCCGACCGCATGCTGGAGAACGGCGTGTACGTCACCGCGTTCTCCTTCCCGGTGGTGCCCCGCGGTGAGGCCCGCATCCGCGTGCAGCTCAGCGCCGCGCACTCCGCGCAGGACATCGAGAAGGTCGTGCAGGCGTTCGTGAAGTCCCGCGACGCCGAACAGCACTGATCGGCGCGATCACGCCCTGACGCCGCAGGGCCGGAACCGCCGCGCATCGTCCCTCCCCCGTCGGCCCCGCCGGGGACACCAGGGAGGTGCGCGGCGGTTCCGCATACCCGCAGCCCTGCCGGCCACGATCCGTCCTGAAGTGGCCATACCCGGGCACCGCCCTTATCCTGGGGAGCGCTGTGACGCGCAGCACTGTCTACAGAAAGCTCCCCATGTCGTCGATCGACTCCGTCATCGAAGCCGTCTTCGCCCCTCTGTCCGCCGTGCTCAGCTCCATCATCTTCGTAGAGCTGCCGATCTTCGGCGGCGTCCCCGTGGTGGTCCTCTGGCTGATGCTCGCCGCCGTGTTCTTCACCGTCTGGCTGCGGTTCCAGCCCATCACCGGACTGAAGCACTCCATCGCCGTGATCCGCGGCCGCTACGCCCGCAAGACCGATCCCGGGGAGATCAGCTCCTTCCAGGCGCTCGCCACGGAACTGTCCGCCACCGTGGGCCTCGGCAACATCGCCGGCGTCGCCATCGCGATCGTGGCCGGCGGTCCCGGCGCAGCCGTCTGGATCGCCCTGTTCGGCTTCTTCGCCATGAGCGTGAAGATGGCCGAAGCGGCGCTCGGCTCGAAGTACCGCCGGGTCCTGCCCGACGGATCCACCCTCGGCGGCCCCATGTACGTGCTGCGCGACGGCTTCGCCGAGATCGGCTGGAAGCGCTTCGGCGTGGTCCTCGCCGGCATCTACGCCGTATGCGCCCTCATCGGCATGCTCGGCGGCGGCAACCTGTTCCAGGCGAACCAGGTGACGATGATCGTCTCCAGCGCGTTCGGCGAGAACAGCGTGATCGGGCAGAACAACTGGATGATCGGTGCAGCGCTCGCGGTGATCGTCGCGATCGTGGTGCTCGGCGGCGTCACCTCCATCGCCCGCTGGACCTCGTTCATCACCCCGTTCATGGCGATCGCGTACATCCTGTCCGTGCTGCTGATCATCGTGATGAACATCGGTCAGCTGCCGAGCGCGGTCGCTGAAATCTTCACCGGCGCGGTGTCGCCGCAGGGTGTGACCGGCGGCGCGATCGGTGTGGCCGTGATCGGCATCCAGCGTGCCCTGTTCTCCAACGCTGCGGGTGTGGGAACGGCATCGATGTCGTTCTCCGCCTCGAAGACGAAGGACCCCGCCACGGAGGGGTACACCGCGATGTGGGGCCCGTTCGTGGACTCCGTGGTGGTGTGCATGCTGACCGCGGTCGCGATCGTCATCACCGGGGTGCACCGCCACGGCAGCCCGGACTCCGACGGCGTGGTGCTGACCGCTGAGGCGTTCGGCACGGTCACCGCCTGGTTCCCGTACGTCCTCACGGCCGTGGTGTTCCTGTTCGGCCTGTCGACGATGCTGAGCTACTCGTTCTTCTGCGAAATGCTCGCCACCTACATCTTCGGCCCCTCCAAGGGAGTGCGGATCACGTTCCGCATCATCTACGTGCTCTCGGTGGTCGTGGGTGCGGCGATCTCCATGGACTCCATGGTCGGGTTCGCCGACGCCACCACGTTCCTCGTCACCCTCCCGAACCTGCTGGGCCTGTACGTGCTGGCCCGGGTGGTCCGCTACGAGATCCTCCGCCACCGGACCCGCGTCGCGGTGGGAACGGTCAGCGAAGTGGATGAGGACCTGCGGGTCGGCATGGGCGACCACACCCCCACCCGTGAGCAGACCCGCACCGCGGAGATGGAGGCGATCCGCCTCGACGAGCACGAAACCGCGGTGCACAACCGCCTGGCTGCCGACCCGGACTGGCCGCACTACTCCGACGAGCGCAGTCCAGGGGCCGCAGCCGCGGATGGGGCTGCGGGGGCCGACGGGTCCTCCGGGTCCCACGCCACTGGCTGACCCCGTCAGCCCTCTGCCTGAGGGGGCGCTTCCGCATCGCCGGACACCTTCCCCGGCGCTCCATCCGAGTCCCAGCAGAAGTGAGCACCGGGACCGACGCCCCCTGCATTACATTGTTCAACAGTCCATCGACCCCCGACTCTCCGGAAGGTGACATCGATGTCCACCACCCCTCCCCCAGCGGGTGATCCTCAGCCCTCCGCGCCCACAGGCTCCGCCGCGGGCTCGGCTGAAGCCCCCGCCGGCGTGCACATCCCCGACGATGACTTCTTCGCCGCCGAGGACGAAGGCATGCAGAAGGGGCTCTCACCCCGACAGCTGCAGATGATCGCCATCGGCTCCGCGATCGGCACCGGCCTGTTCCTCGGCGCCGGCGGCGGCCTCGCCGCCTCCGGGCCCGCCCTCGCCATCGTGTACGCCGTCTGCGGCTTCATGGGCTACCTGATGCTCCGCTCCCTCGGCGAGCTCGTGGTGCACCGCCCCTCCTCGGGCTCCTTCGTCTCCTACACCCGCCAGTTCTACGGCGAGCGCTCCGCCTTCACCGCCGGTTGGCTGTACTGGTTGAACTGGGCCACCACGGCCGTTGCCGACGCCACCGCCATCGCGCTCTACATCGCATGGTTCGGCCGGTACAGCGAGTTCGTCGCCGCCATCCCGCAGGGTCTCACCGCCCTCGTGGTCCTCGCCATCGTGCTCGCCATGAACCTGGTGAGTGTGAAGGTGTTCGGTGAGCTCGAGTTCTGGTTCGCGTTCATCAAGGTTGCGGCGCTGGTGACGTTCCTCGTGGTCGGCATCCTCTTCCTGATCTTCGGGACGCCGACGGGTTCGGACACCGGCTTCCACCTCATCAGCGAGAACGGGGGCTGGTTCCCGTTCGGCGCCGTTCCCGCGCTCCTGGCGATCCAGGGCACCGTGTTCGCCTACGCCGGCATCGAGCTGGTGGGCACCACCTCCGGTGAGACCCAGGACGCCAAGACCGTGATCCCGAAGGCGGTCAACACGGTGCTGCTGCGCATCGCCCTGTTCTACGTGGGCTCCATCGTTCTGCTGGTGCTGCTGCTGCCGGCCAGCGCCTACTCCGGGAGCGAGTCGCCGTTCGTGACGTTCTTCGACTCCATCGGCATCACCTGGACCGCCCCGGTCATGCAGCTGGTGGTCATCACCGCGGCTGCGTCGTCGCTGAACGCGGGCCTGTACTCCACCGGCCGCATCGTCCACTCCATGGCCATGGCCGGCTCCGCCCCCGAATGGGCGGGCCGCCTCAACAAGCACGGCGTGCCCGTGGGCGGCATCTGGCTGACCTCCATCGTGGGTGTGCTCGGCGTGGGGCTGAACTTCATCGTCCCCGAGGACGCGTTCACGATCGTGCTGAACATCGCCGCATTCGGCACCATGGCGGCGTGGGCCGCGATCTGCCTGTCGCACATGAAGTTCGTGCACCTGGCGAAGAAGGGCGTGTACTCCCGCCCGAAGTACCGGGCACCCCTTGCACCGGTCAACGACATCGTGGTGCTCGCGTTCCTGGCGATCGTGGTCGTGATGATGGCGTTCGACTACCCCGTCGGCACGTACACCCTGGCGTTCCTTCTGCTGCTCGTTCCCGTGCTGATCGGCGGCTGGTTCCTGGTGCGCAAGCGCGTCATGGCGATCGCGGCGGAGCGCCAGGGCTACACCGGCGAGCACCCGGTCCTGGCGGCCTCGCAGTACGTCGAGGAGCGCGGCCGCGGCTCTCACCGCTACGACGGCTGATCCCCGCGCTGCCTGACGCGGACAGCGCACCGCCCCGAGCAACCGGCTCAGACCGGAGGTTCGGGGCGGTTCTGCGTCTGCGGTCTGAGGGTCAGCGGGCGCGGTCGGCGAGGAGGGCGGCGCCGCGGATGAAGGCCGCCATCTCCTGCCTCAGCAGGTCACCATCGGGGCGGAACGTCGCGTCCGGGAACCCGGCGGTGATTCCACTGGCACGGATCCAGCGGATCTGTGCTGCCGCTGGATGGTCAGCAGCGACGTCGGCGAAGAGGTCCGCTGCCTCCGGGTCAATGCGCAGACCGTGGCGGCGCAGGCGCGCCTCCAGCAGACCATGCAGGTAGTCGGCCAGCAGGCCGCGGGTGGCGACGGCGTTCGGCTGGAACTCGCCCTCAGCGCTCCCCCACTCAAGCCCCTGCGCCTGCAGCCATTCGATCTCTGCACGGTTCTGCGCATCAGCGGGAACATCCGTGAAGACCCCGCGGGCCCCGACCGTGGCCGGCGACCCCGCGAACCGGTACAGCGCAGCCGCGAGCTCATGCCGCAGAACCGGTGTCTCCGGCTGGAACTCATGCTTCCCTGCACCCGGGTCAATGCCCGTGGAGGTGATCCATTCGATGTCCGCGCGGAAGGGCGATTCTGAGACGTCAGTGAACCTCCGGACGACGGTGGCGCCCGTTCCCGTCAGCAGGGCAAGGCCGCCGATCGACCCGGCGGCGACGAGGACCCGGCGGCGCACGCGGCCCGAGGGTGTGGGAGACGGCCTCATCAGATCCACCCCAGCTGCTTCATCCGCTCCAGCAGCGCCCACACGACGACCTGGTTGCCGCGCGCGTTCAGATGGATGCCATCGGGGGCCACCACCGACTCCGGGATGCGACCCCGCGTCGCGGTGAAGGCGAGCGCGCGCACCGGTGGGCTCTGCAGACCCCACGAGGTGGACAGCAGTTCCTGCACATCGAGGAAGAGATCGCCGTAGCGGGCGCGCTGGTGATCGTTGACCCGGGCGACCGCGCGAGCGATCCGGGTGCTGTCCAGTGGAGTGACCCACTGTCCGAGGATGAAGCACCGCTCCGCCGCGCCGGTGAAGTCGACCATTGCATCGGTATCGCTGATGGTCAGGGCGCCGCCCTGTTCACCGATGTTGTTCTTTCCGCACCAGAAGAGATGGTGGGCGCCCTTCAGGTCTGAGGTGAAGGCGGAGACGAAGGGGCCGTCCTCGGTGAGGGTCGACCCGTCGGCCGGTGTCCAGGTGAAGTGCGTGTCCGCACCGGCGAGGACGCCGGGCACACCGTTGATACTGCCGGCGCAGGAGAAGCCGCGCCAGGAGTTCATGTGATGGTCCACCCCGGAGACGGGCGCGGTGCCGGGGGTGGCGGCGCGACCGCCGGGGAACGCGACGGTCGGGGCGTCGAGTCCGATCTGGACACGGTTGTGGAAGCTCTGGGTGCCGCCCTGCGCGGTGGGGATGACCTCGCCCGGGCTGAGGACTGCGCGGAGGTGCTCGTGCGGACGGCTCGGGCTCGGCGCACCGTGGTCGCCGCCCTCGCCGGACATGGAGCTGGAGCCCCAGGTGAAGAGCCGAGCAACGGTGGGCGTGAGCAGAAACCTGGTACCAGCCGTCCCTGTCTCCACTCGTCACCCCCTGTCACGGTCCCACGGGCTCTTTGCGAGCGCACAAGCTGAAGAATACCTGCCCTTTGCCTCGGCGTGCGACCCGGATTCCGACCTCCGCATGGGAGATCTGAGCCACACGTCAGCGGCGGACATGCACGCGCCGACCGTGCTGTTCACCGTCTTGGGCACAGAAAAGAGCCCTGGACATCAGTCCAGGGCTCTTCGTTGATCAGCTGCTGGCGCGTCACTCCCGTGATGAGCGGGGCGCCGCTGAATGGTGGAGCTCAGGGGGCACGTGTCGAACTCTTGGCCTTCAGGAATCACCTGGTGTTGACGGACCGGCTCCTGGCGGCGTGAGTGGCGACCGGTGCGCGACTGGCGGTCGAGGACGTCCAGGTCGTTGCAACCCGGTAGAGCGGCCTGCGGCACATAGCGCGGTTCTCTTCTCAGGGCAGGACCCCCTCCGGGAAGACAGCAGGCCTGCTCGCTCGGGCAGGGCAATCGGTCAGGCCGGGTGGTCGATGGCGCTCGGTGCCGGCGCGGTGGCGCGGCTGCCTTTTCGGGGCAGGACCCCTCCGGGCAGTCAGCAGGACTGCTCGCACGGGCAGGGCAACCGGTCAGGCCGGGCCGCCACGTGCAGTGCTGTGTGAAGTTTGTGCAGTTTGCTGCACTACTTTCCCGCGCGCCCGGGAGGAAGTACGGGGGTGAACTGCACAAACTTCACAACCCCTGGTCAGAACATATTCAGACTCCAGGGGCTTCTGCACACCCCATCGACCACCCCTGCTGACCGCCTCGTCTACTGAATGAGTGGGGTCCCTCCTGATGGGGAGGATCTCTCGACTGGAGAGGGCGGGCCCGCAGCGTGCCCTCGGCCGAGCGAAGCGCAGATGCCGCCGTCGCGCGAGGCCGAAGACCTGCGAGTTGCCAAGGTCTGGGGTAGCGCAGGGTTGACAGGGGTGATAGGCTCGTTCCTATACCGCCGACGAGCCCTGAGGGGTTGCGGCGGGCCGCCTGGCGTCCGACCTGGGCGGCACCACAGTAGATCTTCTGGTCCTCCTGTCGGCGTGAGGGGACTCGGGGCCTGAGAGCCCTGACGTGGAGCTTCCGAAGGCACCACGCGTGTATTCGTCTTGATCGGGATTCGGTGAGCCCGACGGTCCCCCGTCGCCTCCTGAAGGACTCACGATCATGTCCCTGTCACCGAATGCTGTGGATCCCGGCCACACCCTCCCCCCGGCTGCACTCGACACTGACGAAGCTGGGCGGTACATCGGCGTCGCTCCGAAGACCCTCGCTAACTGGCGTGGCCGCAGCCAGGGGCCCCGATACGTCCGTGCGGGTGCCCGGGTCGTCTATCGCGTCGCCGATCTGGACGCCTGGCTGGTGGAAAACCTCGTTGGAGGTGGACCGCGATGAGCGAACAAGAAAGCCGCCCCACCCAGTCAGGTGGAGCGGCTCCGGAAGAGTTTGCCGACTCTGGGCCTCAGATTACCATTGCCGAGCAGCGCACGATATTGCTCGACGACGCCCGCAAGCACCGCAAGCACGTCAGGGCTGCGCATGAGTTCGCTGCCCAGTGGCTCGGCAAGTTGTTGTACGTGGTCGGCATCGGCTGGCACCACTGGGACGGCAAGCGCTGGGCCGAGGACAAGGGCGGTACGCGCGCCAAGGCTGCGGCGATGGAGACGCTCAAGGCCATGTGGGGGCTCGCCCTCGGCGACAAGGACCTGGCGTCCGACGTGATGGCGTGCAGCACGGCCTCCGGGGTTCGGGGGGTACTCGAACTCGCGGGGTCCCTGGAGGGCATGTGCGCCGCTGCTGCGGACATGGACGCCGACCCCTACCTGCTCAACTGCGCGAACGGGACGCTCGACCTGCATGGTCTGGAACTGCGACCCCACGACCCCGATGATCGGATCACGAAGGTCACCCGGGCCGCTTACGTCCCTGGGGCTCATAGCGAGCTGTGGGAAGACTTCCTGGAGCAGGTACTGCCGGATGACCACGTTCGGTCCTACCTCGCGCGGTTCTTCGGGGTGGGTCTTGTGGGGAAGGTTTTGGAGCACGTGTTCCCCATCGCGACCGGGACGGGGCGCAATGGCAAGGGTGTGGCGTACACGTCGGTTCTCCACGCTCTGGGTGATTACGGCGGGGTGGCTGACCCGGCGCTGATGGAGGTCGTCAAGTCGAATCCGAACGCGCCGTCTCCGGCGTTCTTCGACCTGCGGGGGCGTCGGATGGTGGTGCTCTCGGAGACCGACACGAAGATCCGTTTGTCGGCGTCGGTCCTCAAGAGGTTGACCGGCGGCGATCCGATCAAGGCGCGTGCGCTGCGGAAGGACCCGATCGAGTTTCTCCCGTCGCACAGCTTCCTCATGGTGACCAACCATTTGCCCGAGCTGCCGTCTAAGGTCGCGGACCCTGCGGTGTGGTCGCGGGTGCGCGCGGTGCCTTTCAATGTCGTGATCCCGCCGGACGAGCAGGACCCCCGCCTTCCGGAGAAGTTGGAGCTCGCGGCCGACGCGATTCTGACATGGATGGTGGCTGGCCTCGGTGAGTACTGGGAGCGCGGCCTCGATGAGCCGGAGGCGGTTCAGGAGAGGACGAGCGAGTACGCCGAGGGCCAGGACGATGTGCGCAGGTTCGTGGCCGAGCAGTGCGAGACGGGGGGCATCGGCGACACGACGACGGTGCTGCACGAGGCGTACAAGGACTGGTGCACAGCGGAAGGGATCTACCGCCGCGACCAGCTCGGTCGGTCGGGGTTCGCCGATGCGCTGGCTCGGCTCGATTACCCGTCGGTGAAGGAGCGCCGCGGGATGGTGCACCAGGGGTTGAACGTCCTGCGCGAGGCGCTGACCGTGTCCAAGGAGCCGATGGTAGAGCTCCCTCCCGGGCAGCGCCCTGCTGCGGTACCGCAGCAATCTCCGAAACCCCAGACGTCGGTCTGGGACGAGGTCGCGGACGCCCCGGGGATCATGCTGCTCTGACTTACCGGCCCACCACCGGGGATGGGTTCCCGAACAACGACGCCTAAGGAGGCATCACTATGACCGACAACATGACCATGACTCGGCGCGAGCGGCGGGTTCAGCGGCTCGCCGATCTCGTCGCCGAGCGGAAGGCCTTCGAGGCCGAGCTGGCCGCGAAGAAGGCGGCCATCGAGGCCGAGGAGAGGGCCGACGCGAAGGCCGTCAAGGACGCGCTCAAGTACGCCGGTGAGGCGCGCTGTGCCGCTGTCGAGGAGTTGTACGAGCTGTTCGGTATCACCGAGGAGGTGACCGAGCGGATGACGAAGGACGGCACGGTGCGCCGGGTCCGCAAGGACCGCGGCGAGGCCAAGCGGGCCGCGCGCCTCGTCGAAGCCGTCGTCGCGCTGAAGGCGCGCGGGGCCGCGAGCGAGGCCGGCATCGAGCAGGCCGAGGAGCCCGTCCTCGAGGACGGGGAGACGGTCGCCTACGGTGCCATCCACGAGGGCGACGAGGAGCGTGAGGACGCGCACGAGCGGGGCTTCTCGGTCTACGGCGCGTAGGCGTCGTGGACGGTGACGAGGACCCCGGTTCCGCGCAGCGGGCCGGGGTCTTTCCGTGCCGTCGGGAGGGGCCCCACCGGAGCGCAGCAGAGGTGGGGAGGGCGGTAGCCCTGTCCCCCGAGGAGGCGGAGCCGACGAGGGGCGGGCAGCAACTGGGAGGGGGTTTGGCGGAGCCAAACACCCGTACAGTTGAACTGCTCGCCGTAATGCTGCAACCGGGTATACTGATGGGGGTGCGCAGCCCACCGGACAGCCCGGTTGCAGCATTACCGAGGGGAGGTCGACCGACGTGGTGACGATGCCGGACGAGGCGCAGCCGAGGCGGCGAGGAGGTAGGCGGGCGATCTACCCGAAGCGGGTCGAACTCAGGATGACGCAGTCATCGTTCGACCTCGCCGAGGAGTCCGCGAAGCGGGCGAGTGAGGCGACCGGCCGGGCCGTCACCGTCTCGGACATCATCCGCGAAGCGGTGGAGGACGGATGCCGATGGCTGGCCCGCGAGCAGGCCCAGGCATCGGCCCGAAGGGGCGGTGCCGATCCCGGGGTGGTGGACGGCCTGATCGACGGCGTCCAGGAGCTGAGGACTGAGATGAGGAAGGTCGGCCACAACGTCAACCAGATGGCCAAGGTCGCCCACCTGACGGGTCAGGTGACCGGCGACCTCGACGACGTGAAGCGCCAGCTCGAAGCGATCGACGGCAGGCTGGTGGAGCTGGCCGGGCGCATCGCGGGAGTGGATGACTGAGGTCATGGTGAAGCCCATCGCAGCGGTCGTGATGTCCAGCCCGACGAGGAACTCGGCGCGGCTGATTGCGTATGCGCTCACTGAGAAGGACGGTCAGGCCAAGGGCGACCGGTTCGTGGCTGCGAGCGGCATCAACGGCTGCATCCCGGAGTTCGGCGAGGGGCAGTTCCGGGATAACCGGAAGCGCTGGCGCAAGGACGGGACCAGGACGGTCAAGGTGCAGTGGGGCACCGACAAGGCGACCGGCCAGCCGACCTACCGCGACGTCACCGAGGGCGCTTACGTGCAGGCGTACCACGTCATCCAGAGCTTCGCGCGGGACGGTGCGGGGGCTCTCGACCCCGACGATCCCGACGACTGGGAGGAGGGTCATCGGCTGGGCCAGGAGCTGGCCCGCTCGCTCGCTGGTGACCATCGCCGCGCGCTGGTCGTCACCCAGGTCGATGGGAAGACCGGCTGCGTCCACAACCACATCGTGATCGACTCGATCGACAAGGCCACGGGCAAGAGCTTCGCCTCGTCCAACGTGAAGCACTCGGTCCTGTCCAGGACCCACGACGCCGTGCTCGCCGCGCAGGGGTACGAGCAGCGCAACGAGCTGACGTCCACGGGCTGGGAGCTGAAGGAGAAGTCCGAGCAGCGGGGGCTGGACAAGCACCAGAAGTGGAGCGCCGGGGCCTCGCCGAGCGAGCCGGAGCCGTTCAGCTTCGCGGTGCTGAAGGAGCGCATCCGGACTGTGCTCGAGGACACGGGCTACACCGACTTCGACGGCTACGCCGAGGCGCTGGCCGGGGTCGGCGTCGTGGTCGAGAAGCGCGGGAAGAAGGGCCGCGGGCTCACCTACCAGATGAAGCGCCGCGGGGCGGACGGTGAGTACATCGAGCCGAGTCCCAGCGACCGGCGACGGGCCAGCAGGCTCGGCCGCTTCGCCATGCTCGACCACGTCGAGGAGACGATCCAGCGCAACGCCGAGCTGGCTGCGCAGGCCGCGCCGAAACCGGCGATGTCGGCGGCGCAGATGCGCGCGGCGATGGCGAGCAGCCTCGACGACGCCCTGGCTGAGCGCCGCAGCGAGAGCGCCGCGGCGCTGGCGGCCCAGTGGGAGCAGGAGCGCCGCGCAGAGGAGATGATGGCCGAAGCCCGGCGGGCTGGGTTCGAGGCGGCCATGGCGCCCGCGGAGCCGTCGCCCGAGAGCGCAGACGACGGCGTCGCCGTGGCGGATGGATCCGATGCGGATGGACCGGACGCGAAGCTGGCCGACAAGGTCGTCCTCGACGCCTGGGACCTCCAGAAGCGGCGGCTGCGCACGCCCGATCGAGGTGCGATGCGCAGCGCCGGGATGGGCTACGCGGAGGTCGACGCCGCCATCGCCGCGTGGCGCGCGCTCGACGAGCCGAAGACCGCCTGGGAGCGCGAGCAGGAGGCCGAGCAGCAGCGTGCCGTCGAGACGGTCGAGGACGTGGCCGAGGTGAGCGCGCCGGCTGCCGCCGACACGACTCCGGCCCCAGCCCCGGCTACCGCCGGGTCCAGGGCCGAGGCGCCCTCGACCTCCGAGGTGAGGACCGCTGCGCCCCACGAGTCACCGCTGCGGAAGAGGAGGCCGACGCGCGAGCGCGAGGTGGCTGCCTGGGAGCAGATGGTCCAGATCGACGAGCGCTGGCGCGCGCAACTGGCCGCCGGGGAGCCGCTGGACGGCGCGCTGGCCAAGGGGCTCAGGAGCGCCACGCTGGAGCGCTACGAGGACGCACTGGACACCTCGGTGGCCTTCGAGCTGTGGCGCCGCGCGGCGAAGCTCGCCGAGGCCCGCAGGGCCGTCGAGGTGCACCAGGACAAGGCACTGGCCGACGCGATGCGCGCCGAGGTCGCTGCGGGCGACCACGCCTGGGACGGCGAGCCCTCGACGCTGGCCGAGCTGAGGCACGAGGCCACGAGGAGAGAGCTGACCAGCAGGGAGAAGGCACTCAAGTCGGTCCGTGAGGCCGACCTCGAGGTCAACCACGAGGACGGGCTGGAGCGCCCACCGAACGCCGGAGGGATGGAGCGGTGAAAGACGACAGGCCCGCTCCGACGGGAGCGGGCCTGCGGCTGCATACGGTCTACTTGGCGATCCAGTCGCCGTTGACATCGCGCTCGTAATCCTCGACCTAGGCCTCGACCACGGTGATCGAACCGTCGGACAGGACGGTGTAGTCGAACTCGGCGAAGTCGGCCCCCTCCCCGTCCTGGGAGGTCCGGAAGGTGAAGGTCTCGGTGGCGTCGTCGTCGGTCGGGTTGGCCGCGCAGCTGCCCACGTTGATGCCGGAGGCGAAGTCCGGAGCCAGGTACAGGCCGGTCTCGGGCGCGGACTCGTTCAGGTCGGCGAGCGGGTACACGCTGCCCCGGATGCCGAGGCCCTCACGGGCGACGTTGGCCTCCTCCGACTCCTCTGCCGCCTCGTCGACGGGCTTGTTGGCGTCGGCGGCGATGAGCTCCTGCATCTTCTCGATGAACAGGCGGGGCTCGAACGCCAGGCCCTGCTCCCGCAGTTCGCGGGTGGCGTTGGCAGCGTAAGGATGGCTCTGGTCGGCTGCCTCCATCCCCTCGGCGATCGTCTGGCCCGCCTGTGCATCGCCGCCCTGGGCCCGCTCGGCCAGCTCGATCCACTCCTCGGTGGTCTCGACGTCGAAGTAGTCCAGGAAGCTGTTGGTCCACTTCTCGATCTCGGCATCGGCATCGGCCTGGGACGTGGCCGGCTTGTTGGCCAGCTCCAGGGCACCATCAGCCCACTCGATGGCGACATTCACCGCGCAGTGCTTCACGCCGTCAAGCTCGTGGGGCGTCAGGGTCACGCTGTCGACCAGGAGCCCCTCGGCATCGGGCCCTGCGGCCTCTCTGAGGTCGTCGGGGATGGCGACGGTCAGGGACGTGAGCATGCCCGGCGGTTCGCGGGTGAACTCGTAGACGGCCGAGCCCGACCCATCGTCGGCGGGATCGCCTGCTCCGGGGTCGGGTTGCGTCGGGTCGCCCGAGCCTCCCCCGCACCCCGTGAGGGCAAGCAGCGACAGCAGGACCGATGCAGTCAGGATCGTTGGTCTGTGGGACATGGTCGTTCACCTTCGTTCGGCAATGGTTCGGTTGAACTCCCGATCAGCGTACTGAAAACAGGCGCGTTTGGGTTACTGTGCAACGCACGCGCCTGCGGGAAGTTGGGTGGATGCCTGCTCCCGCCCCAGACCTGCGCGCCCTCGGCGTGGAGGTGGCGCGCCTGCGCAAGGAGTCCGGGTTCTCGATCGACCGGCTCGCAGAGGCCGCCGGGGTCCACCGCAAGACGATCATCGAGGTCGAGGCCGGGCGCGTGGCCGCGAAGATCTCCACGCTCCACGGCATCGCCCACGCCCTCGGCGTGCCCTTGACCGAGCTGGTGGCCCCGGTCTGCGCGCGGCACCCCAAGCAGGTGGGCGTGCCCTCCAAGCTCGTCTGAGCAGCTCAGAGGTCGCGGAACACGTAGACGCCGTAGCCCTCGACCGCCGGGGCGTCGACGACGGTGTGGTCGAAGGCGAGGTCGCGGGTCCAGCCCGCCCAGTCGAAGTACCGCACGGCTTCCTCCGGCCAGCCGGTCATCATCCCGGTATCGTCGGCGAGCTGCTCGGCGTACTCCCGGAAGCTCTCCCAGTGACCGCAGTAGCGCTCCTCGAAGTCGGGCAGCGAGGGCAGGTCGCCGGTCCCCTCGGTCACGTGCATCCCGGACCGGACCCACGCGCAGACGGCGGGCCACTGCTCAGGACCGGCCTCCTCGAAGCACCGGCCCCACTCAGCGGCCTCGTGAGGGCTCATCTCGCCCGGGATGGGGATCAGGTCGTGGTCCATCACCCAGAGCTCTTCACAGGCCGTGTAGGGCCTCCCAGAGCCCTTGTGGACGTCGGCGAGAGTGGCCTCGTCGGCATCGACGGCGTCGAACCAGTCGCCGACGAGATGGCCGGAGTTGTAGCAGCAGTGCAGGCAGCCGATCCATGCGCGCGGGGTCTGGTGGGCGGTCGCGGCGGTCATCGGGCGGCCTCGCGGTCGAGCTGATCGGTCAGGAGCCGGTGGAGCTGGCGGGCCTGGTCCCAGTCCAGGGTGAGCCGGACGGCGTCGCCGACCCAGACGGCGACGCCTCCCCCGCTCGGGGACAGGCCGACGCGCTCGGTCGTGCTGATGGTGGGCTCTGACATGGTGGTCCTCCTCGGTGTCGGGAGGACCCGGCGCACCCTCGCAGCCGTGCTCGGGTGAATCGGCGCTTGCGGGCGCAGCCGGGTCCTCATGGGATTACCCGGCGCGGCTCTGCCGCGAGCACAAGAGGAATCAGGGAAACAGTTGCCGAAACTCACTGCTTGAGATGACATCAAGCCCAAAGCATCCAGCGGCTGCTGTAACCGCCTTGTCATCCGTGACGATCACCCAGGTATCCGGGAGGAGAGTATTGCGCTCGAAGTCACGCGCCTCAAGGGTGAAGGCGATCATGACCGGATCGGCAGTGCCCTTGTTTGCATACAAGTCCACCAAGCTCGTGTCGCCAACCTGTGCATCCGCCATCACTTCGATGAGCCGGTTGAGCACCTGCGGCGTCAGAGGGACCTCTCGGTCTTCGAGCTCCGGCTCGACGTAGCCGCGCGCTTCGTGGAGGACGTCGGCAGTCAGATGGCAGTGCTCCAGGAAGAAGCTACTGGTCCGCTGCGTCGACGTGAGCCGCGAGAGGGCGTTGTTGTCCACCAAGTAGCGCCTGCTCACCAGACGGCGCTCCGGAAGTCGGGGATATCGAACACGCCGATCCGGTTTGAGCAGGCCAACTGACAGAACTCTCGCGGCGTTATCCGCCCACTATCCAATGCGTCCAGCATCCGCACAGAGAACTCCCTCCCGTTGTACTTCCGAATCGCGTTGACAGGCTTTGGCGTTCGCGCCGGAGGCTTAGGGCGCGCGGAGTAAGCCTTTGCCAGTTCGGCGAGGTAGTCATCGGCCACCGAGCGGTCAAGAAGCTTGAGCAGGGCGGAGCGGACAACGATGGCGCTGGGGGTCACCTTGAAGTGGTCGGCGACCTCGCCTACCTCGTCTAGCGAGGAGAGCGAACACTGACGCAGTTGGACCGCAGGCATCAGCATCTCCGCGACGATGCCGTACTCCGGCCCGGGTGACGCTTCAATCTGTCGAGTGTCCATGGTGACCGGCACGAAGACCCGACGAGCCACGAGCACGGCCAGGAGCGCGAGTGTGAAGACCTGGCGACCGACCGGCTCCTCGTCCTCTCCATGGGAACCGCCCGTCAAGAAGATGTAAGGGACCTTGCCATCCCGGACCGTCAGGCCGCTGAACTTGGCTTTTGACAACGTCTGGGGCATGTAGCCGTTCACGCTGCGCGAGACGAGGATGTGGTTCGCTTCGAGGCGGCTGATGAACAGCTCTGCAGCTGCGGTTTTGTTCTTCGTCGCTTGAATGTCTTGGGTCGAGAAGCCGAGCGCCGTGAGGAGGGCCTGGGCGTCACGGACCGGGCCGCCAGTGGATTTACGGAGCATCCCGACGATCGGATTCCTCTTCAGGGTCGGGTCGTGCTTCTTCACCAACTCCTGCTTCCGTACGAGGTCCTTGATGATCAGCTCGACGTCGGCCAGCTCGATCGTGGCACGTGAGTTGAGCGAGAATGTCCCCTTGCGCACGCCCTGGAGCAGTTTCCGCGTCTTCAGATCGACTTGAGCCGTGACAACCGGCAGTGGAGCGAAGAAGAGAGGGTAGGGGATCTCTGCCTTGCGTGAGAGGTCGAGCAGGTCCTTGAACGCGATGACTCCCGCCGAGAGAGCGGTCGTGTAGTCCTTGTAGTTGCGCACCGTCGAGTTGTCGAAAAGTAGCTCGAAGACCTCGCGGTCGATGGACGCAACACCCCCGCCCAGGGTCACGGAGATAGTCATCTCAAGAGGCCGTCATCTCAGCGGTTGCCCTTCGAGCGGTTGTGGGTCACGCAGAGCATCTCGCAGTTGTCCAGCGAGGTGTCGCCGCCGGTTGACCAGGCGGTCACGTGGTCGGCTTCCATCTCCTTGAGCTTGTAGATGCGCGTCTTGTTCGCATTGCTGCCTACGGCGCACAGGGGGCAGTTCGAGGTGCCCTCGGCGTTGGCCTTGTCGGTCTGGCGCTTGTAGGCGGCCTTCTTCGTGGGCGCATCGAACAGGCGCACGTTGAGCAGCCGGGGGTTCTCTTCGCCGCCGAGGAGGTAGGGGTAGATGCCCTTGTGGTCGTTGACGGCTGGGTCGGCCAGCAGGTCTTGCAGGCGTTCGTCGATCCGGTCGGGCTGGTAGGCGGTGCCCTTGTGCTCCTCATAGAGGGCTCCCCAGTCCAGTCCGCGCATGGCCGCGTCCGGCGGGGCTGTGAATACCCCGGAGACCCAGTCGATCACGGTGGTGAAGTAGGTCTTCAGCTCGCTGATCCCGGTGTCGGTGCGGTGGGCGGCCATGTAGCCGTCGATGCTCTGGTCCTTCGAGCTGGCGACCCAGTCGAGGGCCACTTCGAGCACCTGCTGGCGCTTGGGGTCGCCCTTGACGTAAGCCGACCACTTCTGCTGGAGGGCATTCTGGCTGTTGGAGAACTCGGCCTTAGCCGCGGTGACGAACGGGCCGGAGTAGATCGCGTTGCGCAGCTCCTGGGCATTGAGCGGGATGCCGACGATGTTGATCGTCTGGAACCACTCCTTGATCTCCGCCTCGGTGCCGGTGCACACGTAGACCAGCAGCTGAGCGCCGGTGATGCGCTCCTGCTCCTCCTTAGGCAGCGAGCCGAAGGTCTGCTCGCGCCCGTCGCGCATGATGGCGAACTTGCCGGTGACGAAGCGGCCCACCGAGGTGATCCGCTGCTGGCCGTCGAGGACCTCGAGATGCGGGCCCGAGGGGTCCCCGGTGTCGACGAAGTAGATAAGCCCCAGCGGGTAGCCCTTCAGCAAGGAGTCGATGACGGCCACGTCCTTCGTGCCGTCGCCGTACAGGTAGCTGCGCTGGAACTCGGGCTGGATCACCAGCGTGCCGTCGAGCCCGAACAGGCCCTTGCCTTCGAGCTCGTTGTAGACGAACCCCTTGGTGACCTCGGCCACCGTGTACTGCTCCAGCTGGGTCTTCATGGGTCAGCCCTTCTTCGCTCGTATGAGAACCCGAGGGTAAGTCTGAATGAACATCTCGCCCTCGACCTCGTAGTGGGTTGTCGATGGCCTCGTTGCGACCTGGATCGCGGTGCCATCGTTGAGCTTGCCAACCTGAGATCGCGCCCCTGACTTGGCTACCTGCGTCTGGGGTGGGAATAAGCGTGTCCGCAGACCCGAGTCTTGGTCCCATGCCTTCGAGATGCCCAGGATCTCGAACTGCTCCGGATTGTACTTATCCAAGAACGTGATGGGCACGCCCATGAGGCCGGCATGGTCGCTTGGGATAGCGTCCGTGAACGGCACTTCTATGCCGTCGTAGTTCGCGTACCGCCTGTAACCAAGGCCACGCACTTCCTTGTGCTTGCTGAACTTGATGTTGTCGGCCTCAGTCATGAGACGCAACGGCGCATGCCGTCGACCATGGTCGATGTTCGTGAACCACCGAACGCCTTTCACCCGGATGTACTTGTTCCCATCCTCGTCGACACGGAATCCCGCCGCCTCCAGCGGGTAGCTGGCGGGCACCCTGAACTCGCGGTCACCGCTAGTGATCGTCGGACCCATCCAGAGCTTGTTATCCCGAATGAGGGGGAAGATCTCCTTTGTCGAAACGGCGTTGACATTCCCAATGACAGAGAACTGAACGCCACCCTCCACCAACCACTTGATAAAGGCGCGGAACAGGCTGAAGGGGCCGTTGGTGATGACCATGTCTGCTTCGTCGCGCAGAGCGGTCACCTCCGCTGAGCGGAAGTCACCGTCGCCTTCGAGGTACTCCCAGCGAAGGTCGTCGATGTCGACCCGTCCGTCGCCGGAGAGGTCTTCTGGCAGCAGGGTGAACACCCGGCCGCGCTGCTCGCCCATGGTAGTGGGCTCATCGAACAGGGTGGGCGGCTCGTAGCCGGACGGTGCATTGTCGTCGTGTGCATAGCTGGTCGAGATGAGCTTCTTTAGGCCAAAGTCCGCGAAGTGCAGGGCGAAGAACTTGGTGAAGTTGCTCCACTCAGGGTCGTCGCAGGGCAGCAGGATCGTCTTGCCCCGGAACACATCGGGGTCGTACTCCAGGTACGCGTTCATCTCCCGCTCGATGTCGGACCACGAGGTATAGAAGGCGTCCTTCTTCGCGGCCTTGGCGGCTCCCAGGTCTACGTTGGCCATGTCCCTCGATCTCCTCGTCCCTCAATGGACAAGAGTATCTAGGAGGACTGACACGCGGCGAGACCGGCGTGGTGCGGCGAGTCTCGGCGTCTAGCAGGGTCTACCCCAACTACCACGACCGGATTCCCCGAATCCCGCTGTGGCTTCGTTCGCTTGGTGGCGGGGTTTTTGCAGCGCTCCGTGGCGGTCTTGTTGCCGCGATCACGCAGGACTGGCTGCAGGTAGGTGTCGCGGTCTGAACCGAGAGGGGTGCGCCCGGTCGGGGCCGTTTGGATCGCTGCCGCTACGTCAGAGTCCGAAGGCTCCGCCGCTGACGAGGATCACGATGCCGAGGCCGATGAGAACGATGGGGAAGAGGATGTGCTCCCAGCGTTCGAGCACTTCGGCGATCGGGGGGCGGGTGGCGACGAACTTTGCCAGGGCCACCAGGACCGCGACGAGCGCGAGGAAGACGATGCAGTAGGCGACTACTGCGAGAGGTTCCACGCTGAGGAAGACAGGGGTGTAGACGCCGATGTTGTCGCCGCCGTTGGCAAGGGTGACGCCTGCGACTGTCCACACGCCGACCTTCTTGCCGGCAACCTTGGCCTCGTCGTCATCGTCGTCATCGTCTCCGCGCCAGGCCTGCCATGCGGCCCAGAGGCCGAGGCCCAGAGGGATGAGACCGAAGTACGGGATGGCTGCCGAGGGCAGGAATGCTCCGGCACCGATGGTCACCAGGACCGCGGCACCGAGGATGCCGGCGAATCCGAGGTACTGGCCGGCCAGAATGCGGGCGGTAGTGCCGCGCTGGCCTGCCCCTCGCGCGAAGAAGAGGGAGAGCACGATGATGTCGTCGATGTTGGTCGCTGCGAACAGGCCCATCGCCTGCAAGACCGAGGTGAGGATCATGCGCCCTCCCCAGCTGCGTCGCATCCGGGAAGCGAGCAGGCGGGATCGATGCACGGGGCGTCTTCGTCCACTGCCAGGGTGGCATCGACCAGTGCCGTCAGCGCCTGCGCCAGGTGCGAATCGGCGATCTCATATCGTGTCCGACGACCCTCGGGCTCGGAGACGACGATCCCGCAATCGCGCAGGCATGCCAGGTGGTTGGACACGTTCGGGCGTGTCAGGTCCAGATCTCGGGCCAGTTCCGCCGGGTAAGCGGGATGGTCGAGCAGGGTCAAGATGATCCGGGATCGAGTGGGGTCGGCCAGTGCACGACCCAGGCGGTTCATCACGTCGAGACGCGAAGCAATAGTCAGCATGGACTGAACTATACAGCGCGAACTGAATACTCGGTCACAGGCGTCAGCCCAGATCGCATGCCCGCAAGGGGATCCTTCACCGGGACAGCGGCCGACGGCAGGCCGGAGGAATAGGCGTCGCGATAGGGTGCACCCCGCGCAACAGAACCGTTGCGAAAGGTCTAACACCCCAACGCAACAGAGTGGGCCGCCATGCGCTGCCACGGGCCCGTGAACTTCGGTGTCACAGGTAGCGGCAGACATCCTCGGGGGAGCACGTGGCCGGGTCGCCGGCGGCGGCGTCCTCGCGCAGGTCGGCGATCGTGGTGCGTAGCTGCGCGAGCTCGGCGAGTTGCCGGTCGATCACATCAAGGCGGGTGTCGAGCAGGTCGGTGACGTGCCGGCAGGGGGCCTGCCCCCGGTCGCGGATGTCCAGCACCTGACCGATCTGGGCCAGGGTCAACCCGACCGCTTGCCCCCGGCGGATGAAGTCCAGCCGGTCGAGCACCTCGGCGCCGTAGTCCCGGTAGCCCGCCGGGGTGCGGTCCGCGGCGGGTAGCAGCCCGACCTCCTCGTAGTACCGCAGGGTCTTGCTCGTCGTGCCCGACGCCCGAGCCACCTCACCGATCCGCATGCCACTCATTCTCCCCCTTGACCTTCCAGTGCACTGGAAGGTCGATCCTGAGGGCGATGAAGGAGGAGTTCATGACGGCAACGGCTAACAGCAGGTCGTATGACCTGGCAATGATCGGGTCCGGTGGGGCGGCGTTCGCGGCCGCGATCCGCGCCACCAACCTCGGCAGACGGGTGGTGATGATCGAGCGTGGCACCGTCGGCGGTACCTGCGTGAACACCGGGTGCGTGCCCTCCAAGGCCTTGCTCGCGACCGCCGAGGCCCGCCACGTCACACTCGACGCCTCCCGGTTCCCCGGCCTGCCGCTCCCCGAAGTCCGGCCGGTCGACATGCCCGCCTTGATCGCCGGCAAGGATCGGCTCGTCGGGTCACTGCGTGGCGAGAAGTACCTGGACCTGGCCACCGAGTACGGATGGGATCTCCACCCCGGGGACGCCACGTTCGTCGGCACACCCAGCGAGCCGGCACTGCGCGTCACCGGCCCTGACGGCACGGTGGAGACGGTCCGGGCCGCGCACTACCTCATCGCCACCGGCTCCAGGCCCTGGGCGCCGCCGGTCCCCGGCCTGCAGGAGGCCGGTTACCTGACCTCGACCACCGCGATGGAACTGGACCACGTCCCGGAGTCGCTGCTGGTCATCGGCGGCGGCTACGTCGCGATGGAGCAGGCCCAGCTCTTCGCTCGGCTCGGCGTCCGGGTCACCATGCTGGTCCGCTCACGGCTGGCGTCCCAGGAAGAACCCGAGGCGTCCACCGCCCTGGATGAGATCTTCACGGACGAAGGCATCCAGATCATCCGCGGCGCGGTGCCCAGCGCGGTCCGCCGCGACCCGGCCACCGGCGAGGTCACGGTCACTGCCACCACCACTGACGGCTCACAGGAACTCCGGGCGGCCGAGGTACTCGTCGCCACCGGGCGCCGCCCGGTCACCGCCACGCTCGGTCTCGACACCGTCGACGTGCGCACCGGCGACCACGGCGAGGTGGTCGTCGACAGCCATCTGCGCAGCACCAACCCGCGCGTCTGGGCTGCCGGTGACGTCACCGCCCACCGTCAGTTCGTGTACGTCGCCGCGGCCCACGGCGCCCTCGTCGCCGACAACGCCCTCACCGGCGCCGGCCTCGAGGTCGACTACCGCCACCTGCCCCGGGTCGTGTTCACCAGCCCCGCCCTGGCCGCCGTCGGGATGACCGAACGGCAGGCCTCCGCTGCCGGGATCCGCTACGACAGCCGTGTCCTGTCACTCGCGCACGTCCCACGCGCGATCGTCAACCGCGACACCCGCGGGTTCATCAAGATGGTCACCGACGCCGACACCGGCCGCATCATCGGCATTACCGCCCTGGCCCAGGACGCCGGCGACCTCGCCGCCGCCGGGGTCTACATGCTCGAGGCCGGCATGACCACCAGCCAGGTCGCCAACCTCTGGAGCCCCTACCTGACCATGGCCGAAGGCCTCAAGCTCACCGCGCAGGCCTTCACCACCGACATCGCCAAGCTCTCCTGCTGCGCAGCGTGAACCTGCCCCGCACACAGGGACACCGATAGGGGACCGCCTCGCCCCGGGGCGCGAGACAAGAAAATGGGCGCCGATCAGCCCTACTTACTGGCACCCCTGCGTATCGGACCTGCAACCACCGGGGAGTTCAGTCGATGCAAGAACTCCCGTCCCAGGCCTATATCTGGACGTCTTCACGACCTCTACGTGCTCGACCCGACGAGGACAGCACTGGACGACGCGATGACCGCCTTGCGGCGCCGCCATGAGGCCGCGGTCCGTTTGGGCCGCGTCACCGCACCACCATGACCACGATCGTCACCACGTAAGCCGCGGCGACCAGACCGATCCCCAGCAGGGTGAGCACCACCCCGCGCCGGGCCGGCCGCTGGCCCTCGTCCGGCCCGGGGCCCTTGCCGTGCTTCGCGGTCATCGCGCGCTCCTAAGACGTTGCTCAAGCATGTGCGGCTCTCGCGAGCGGGCTTCCGTGCCGAGTGCTACCAGCTCAGGTCGTGACAGCCGTCGCTGCCGGCGCCCTCCACCTGCAAGGTGGCATGGGCGATACCGTAACGGTCGCGCAGCACCCGGCGCGCGCCGGCAAGCACGGCGCCGTGGTCCGCGCCCTGGTCAGCGACCAGGTGGGCCGTGGCCACGTTCATCCCCGACGTCAGGGTCCACAGGTGCAGGTCGTGGACCTCCTCCACCCCCTCGACCGCGTCCAGGTCACCGGCGACGTCCTCCGGGTCCACCCCTTCCGGGGCGTGCTGGCCCAGCACCGCGATCACCTGCCTGCCCAGAACCACTGCCCGGATGATGACGAAGACCGCGATGAGCGCCGCGACCACGACGTCCCAGATCGGCTGGCCGGTGAGGATGATCAGCACGCCGGCGACCATGACACCCACCGACCCGGCGGCGTCGGCGATCACCTCGTAGTAGGCGCCCTTGACGTTCAGGCTGTCCTTGGCCCCGCTGCGCAGCAGCAGCATGGAGATGATGTTGATCACCAGGCCGGCGAAGCCGACCGCGAGCATGGCGCCGGAGGCCACCTCCGGCGCGTCGCCCAGCCGGCTGATGGCCTCGACCACCACGTACACCCCGACCGCGAGCATCGCCAGCACCGCCAACGCCGAGGCGAACACCTCGGCCCGGTAGGAGCCATAGGTGCGTCGCCCTGTGGAGTCCGGCCGGCTCGCGATGCGCGTCGCCAGCAGCGCCGCACCCAGCACCACCACATCGGCAGCCATGTGCCCGGCATCCGACAGCAGCGCCAACGACCCCGACACCAGCCCCGCGACCAGCTCGATCAGGAAGAAGCCCGCCGTCAGGGCGAACGCCCCCGCCAGCCGCCGACGGTAGCGGCCACCGGCATGCCCGGTCGCCGGGGCATGGCTGTGTCCCGCCCCCATCAGCCCTGCCCCTCGTGGCGGGCGTGCTCACGGGAGACGTCCAGCAGCATCCGCACATGCCCGTCAGCGAGGCGGTAGTACACCATCCGCCCCTCCCGGCGGTTCTCGACCACCCCAGCGGTACGCAGCACCCGCAGCACCTGGGACACCGACGCCTCCGCGACATCGACCGACGCCGCCAGGTCACACACGCACAGCTCGCCGGCCTCCAGCAACGCATACAGCACCCGGGCACGGCGCGGGTCCCCCAGGAGCTCGAACAGCCCGGCCAACCTGCCGGCCTCGCGCTCGTCGGGGATCCTCTCCCGGGTCAGCGCCACCTTCTCCGGATGGACGGCGGTGACCTGACACGAATCCAACGGCGTCACACTCATGCCACGACCATACACCAATGCAGATGTGCAGATATCAGCAGCGGGAGCCACACACGAGAGGTCAGCAGGTTCTGTATGGTCAGCGCATGCTGACTATTGCTTCGCGGCTGGACGTGATGAACCGGCTGGGCCGGGCGATGGCCGACCCGACCCGCTCCCGCATCCTCATGACACTCCTCGAGGGCCCGAGCTACCCGGCGGTACTCGCCCGCGACCTAGGCCTGACCCGGTCGAACGTGTCGAACCACCTCACCTGCCTGCGGGACTGCGGCATCGTCGTGGCCGAGCCCGAGGGGCGCCAGACGCGGTACGAGATCGCCGACCCCCACCTGGGGGCGGCGATGACCGCGCTGGTCGAGGTGACGCTGGCCGTCGATGAGAACGCCCCGTGCGTGGATGCCACCTGCACGGTGCCCGGCTGCTGCCCGAGCGGGACCGTGGCATGAGGGCGACCACCCACACCCCCGTCGAGGAGCTCGAGACCGACGACGAGCACGAGACCCCGTGGTGGGCTGACCGCGCCGTCCTGATCCCCATCGCCTCGGGGGTCGCGTTCGTCGCCGGGCTGGCCTGTGAGTGGTCCGGCGCCCAGAGCGCGGCGCTGGTGCTGTTCTGGGTCGGTCTGCTGCTCGGGGCCTCCACGTTCGTCCCCGGTGCGCTGCGCAAGCTCGCCACGGGCAAGCTCGGCATCGCGCTCCTCATGACGATGAGCGCCACCGGCGCGGTCATCCTCGGCCACGTGGAGGAGGCCGCGGCCCTGGCCTTCCTCTACTCCATCGCCGAGGCCTTGGAGGACCGGGCGATGGACCGGGCGCGTGCCGGGCTGCGCGCGCTGCTCAAGCTCGTGCCCCAGAGCGCCACCGTCCTCACCGACGGCCATAGCGCGAGCGTCCCGGCCCGTGACCTGGCCGCGGGGCAGGTCACGCTGATCAGGCCCGGTGAGCGCATCGCCACCGACGGCATCGTCCGCAGCGGGCACAGCAGCGTGGACACCTCGGCGATCACCGGTGAGTCCATCCCCGTCGAGGTCGGCCCCGGTGATGAGGTGTCTGCCGGGGCGATCAACGCCGCCGGAGCCCTGCAGGTCGAGGCGACCGCGCCCGGCACCGACAACTCCCTGACCACGATCGTGAGCCTGGTCGAACGCGCCCAGGCCGAGAAGGGGCAACGCGCCCGGCTGGCCGACCGCATCGCCCGTCCGCTCGTGCCCGGCGTCCTGGTCCTGGCCGTGCTGGTCGCGCTCATCGGCTCACTCGCCGGTGACCCGCAGACCTGGATCACCCGCGCCCTGGTGGTGCTCGTGGCCGCCTCCCCGTGTGCGCTGGCGATCGCGGTGCCGATCACCGTGGTCTCCGCGGTCGGCTCGGCCAGCAAGTTCGGCGTCATCATCAAGAGCGGTGCCATCTTCGAACGATTCGGGGACATCGGGCACGTCGCCTTCGACAAGACCGGGACCCTGACCCGCAACCAGCCCACCGTCACCGCCGTCGTCCCCGCCGCCGACGTCACCGAGCAACAGGTCCTGGCCTGGGCCGCCGCGCTCGAGCAGCACAGCACCCACCCCCTCGCCACCGCCATCACCCACGCCGCCCCCACAATCCCCGCCGCCCAGGGCACCACCGAGGAAGCCGGCCACGGAATCCACGGCACCGTCGACGGCGCCGTAGTGCTGGTCGGCAGCCCCCGCTGGGTCGACCCCGGCGACCTCACCTACCGGGTCCGTGACCTGGAGGCCCAGGGGATGACGGTCGTCGTCGTCCACCGCGACGGCGCGGTCGCCGGGGCGATCGGGGTGCGTGACGAGCTCCGTCCCGAGGTCCCCGAGGTCATCACGACCCTGGCGGGCCAGGGCATCGACGTCACGATGCTGACCGGAGACAACGAGCGCACCGCCCGCGCCCTCGCGGCCCAGGCCGGCATCAGCGACGTGCGCGCCGAGCTGCGCCCCGAAGGCAAGTCCGCCGCCGTGGGCGAGCTCAGCGTGCGCCGGCCCACCGCGATGATCGGTGACGGCATCAACGACGCCCCCGCCCTGGCCGCGGCCGACGTCGGGATCGCGATGGGAGCCACAGGCTCCGACGCCGCGATCGAGTCCGCCGACATCGCCTTCACCGGCCAGGACCTGCGCCTGCTGCCCCAGGCCATCGCCCACGCCCGACGCGGACGGCGCATCGTCAACCAGAACATCGTCCTGTCACTGCTCATCATCGCCGCGCTGCCACCCCTGGCCATCACCGGCGTCCTGGGCCTGGCCGCCGTCGTACTCATCCACGAAGTCGCCGAGGTCCTGGTCATCCTCAACGGCCTGCGCGCCGCACGCACCCACCAGCCCACGCGCGGACACTGACCCCCGCGGACCAACGCGGCCCCACTGACCCACCGCCGGCGGTCCGGCGCGCCCTGAAAGGCACCGATGGAACTGCTCACCCCGATCCTGCAGGCGATCGGCCTGTTCGTGGCCACGAACATCGACGACATCATCGTCCTGTCCCTCTTCTACGCCCGCGGCGCCGGCCAGCGGGGCACCACCCGCAAGATCCTGCTCGGCCAGTACCTCGGCTTCGGGGGCATCCTGCTCGCCGCCGTGGTGATCTCCCTCGGGGCCCGCAGCTTCCTGCCCGAGGACGCCCTGCCCTACTTCGGGCTCATCCCCCTCGCCCTGGGCCTCTACGCGGCATGGCGAGCGTGGCGCAACCGCGGTGACGACGACGATGACGAGGCCAAGGTCGCCGACAAGCAGGTCGGAGTCCTGACCGTGGCCGCCGTGACGTTCGCCAACGGCGGAGACAACATCGGGGTCTACGTCCCCGTCTTCGCCACCGCGTCCACCACCGCGATCATCGCCTACTGCCTCGTCTTCCTCGCCCTGGTCGGCCTCCTCGTCCTCGCAGCCAAGTACGTCGCCACCCGCCGGCCCATCGCCGAGATCCTCGAACGCTGGGAACACATCCTCTTCCCGCTGGTCCTCATCGGCCTCGGCATCGTCATCCTCCTCGAGGGCGGCGCCTTCGGCTTGTAGCTCACGCCCGCGGCGCCCGACATCACTGGAAATTCAACGACGACTGACAGAACGTCGCGGTCCTCGGGAGCAAACGCTGTTACCTCTTCTGCGGCGGGAGGGGGAGGTCTGCGGCATGAGCATTGACCGTCCCGTAAGTGGAACCCTCACCGGACACCACCGCTACTTATCGAGAGGAACGACGGCACGCCTGGCGGGCTGTCCCGTAAGACCCGTCCGGTGAACTGTCCGGTGAAGGGAGGCTATATGACACACTGGGGAGCATGTCCCCCTTGAAGGTCGGCTATGCCCGAGTCTCCACCGACGAGCAGGACCTGACCGCGCAGCGTGACGGACTCGCGGCGTTCGGCGTCGATCCCAAGCGCATCTACGTCGATCACGGGCTCACGGGCCGCAACGCCGACCGTGAGGGCCTGCGGCAGGCGCTGGCTGCCTGTCGGGACGGCGATACGTTCGTGGTCACCAAGCTCGATCGGCTGGCGCGTTCAGTCCGTGATGCCCACCAGATCGCCGACGACCTCGCGGCGCGGGAAGTGAAGCTGAGCATCGCCGGATCGGTGTACGACCCGACCGACCCGATGGGGAAACTGTTGTTCAACGTGCTGGCGATGGTCGCCGAGTTCGAAGCCGACCTCATCCGTGCCCGCACCCGCGAGGGGATGAAGGTCGCCAAGGCCAAGGGCCGGCTGCGCGGGAAGTCACCGAAACTCACCCCCCGGCAAGAAGCTCACCTCGTCCAGCTACATGCCGCCGACGAGCACACCGTGGGCGAGCTGGCCGAGCTGTTCAGCGTGGGCCGCTCCACGGTCTACCGCGCCCTTCAGCGCGCCGAGCGCGGGCGCGAGAACGCCTTGCAGTAGGTGCGTCGTGGACGCTCGAGCGCGGTGGCGAATCCTCAGGCTCCACGTCGAGGACCAGGTGCCCCTCGCGCGCTTAGCTCGCGAGACCGATGTAGGGCTGCGGACCCTGGAGCGCTGGCACGCCCGCTACCGCGCCGACGGCTACGCCGGACTGGAGACAGCCTCACGGGCGGACACCGGGACCCGCCGCCTTCCGCCCGACCTCGTCGACCTGATCGAGGGCCTGGCACTGAGCAAGCCGCGGCCGGCCATCGCCACGATCCATCGCAAAGTCACCGGCATCTGCGCCACCCGGAGATGGCCGGTCCCCTCCTACTCGGTGGTGTGGGACATCGTGCGGACCCTGGATCCCGGCATGGTCACCCTCGCCCTGGAGGGCGCAGCGTCCTACCGCGACAAGCACGAGCTGGTGCTACGCCGGCAAGCAGAGCTGCCCAACGCGATGTGGCAATCCGATCACACCATGCTCGACATCCTGGTGGTGGGCACCGACGGCAAGCCCGCACGGCCATGGCTGACAACGATCCTCGACGACTGCTCCCGGGCGGTCTGCGGCTACACAGTCTTCCTGGGCGCACCGTCGGCGATGAACACCGCCCTGGCGCTGCGCCAAGCGATCTGGCACAAGACCGACCCGGCCTGGCCGATGTGCGGCTTGCCCGACGTGCTCTACGTCGACCACGGCAGCGACTTCACCAGTGACCAGCTCGCCCACACCGCCGTCGACCTCCATATCCGACTGATCCACTCCACCGTCGCCCGACCCCAGGGACGGGGCAAGATCGAGCGGTTCTTCGGGACCATCAACACCGAGCTACTCGCCACCCTGCCCGGACACATCACCGAAGGGGACCCCTGGCCGACACCGAAACTGTCCCTGGCCGACCTCGATAGCGCCCTGGAGGCGTTCGTGGCCACCTACAACGACCGCACGCACAGCGAGCTCGGAACCTCCCCGCGCAGCGCGTGGATCGCGGACGGCTGGCTGCCCCGAATGCCCGACAGCCTGGAAGACCTCGACAGACTGCTGTTGACCGTCGCCAAGACCCGCGTCGTGCGCCGCGATGGCATCCGCTTCCAGGGCCTGCGCTACGTCTCGCCAACTCTGGCCGGCTACGTCGGACGCTCGGTCGTGATCCGCTACGACCCCCGCGACATCACCGAGATCCGCGTCTTCGATCACGACGAATTCGTCTGTAAGGCCGTCAACCAAGAGCACCACGATCAAAAGGTCAGCCTCAAGGAGATCCAGGCCGCGCGCAACGCCCGCCGCCGAGCGCTGCGAGCCAGCATCAACGAACGCATCGCCCTCGTGGCCGCACCTACCGAGACGCCACGGATCACCGAAGCACCGGCTCCGGCGCCGAGGTCGGCGTTGAAGATCTACAAGGAGGACCTCAGGTGAGCCAGCGCTTCATCGTCACCAAGGAGCACCGCCGCTTCACCGAGTTCGCCGACGCCGTGCGCCGCGGGCACACCATCGGTTTGTGCTTCGGATCAGCCGGCGTAGGAAAGACACTCTCCGCGCGCCGCTACGCACACTACGAGAAGGCTCATGACCTGCTGACCTACTGGGGGCCGCGCTCCGACAACGACGCCAAGATCTACGCCGCCTTGAACCGGAGCCGCACCGTGCTCTACACCCCCAGCGTGCTGACCACCCCGCGGACCCTGAAGGACGAGCTGACCCAAGCCATCACCCGCACCAACATGTGCATCGAGCAGCACCTCGTACCTCCCGGCACGGCCACTCCCGAGGCCTGGGGATGGCGACACGGCAGGAACTACGTGGAGCTGATCATCGTCGACGAGGCCGAACGACTGCGTCCCGCCGCTCTGGAACTGCTGCGCGATCGCTACGACCGCGACGACATCGCCCTGATCCTGATCGGCATGCCCGGCCTGGAGAAGCAGTTCAGCCACTACCCCCAGTTTTACAGCCGAGTCGGCTTCGCCCACCAGTACCGGCCCCTGGGACAAGACGAACTGCTGTTCGTCCTCGAGCGACACTGGCGATCCCTCGGCAAGACCCTCGACCCCGACGACTTCACCGACGCCCAAGCCATCGCAGCCATCGCACGGATCACCCGCGGCAACTTCCGGCTCCTCGAACGCCTCTTCCCCCAGATCCAGCGGGTCCTGAAGATCAACGAACTCGACACCATCACCAACGACGTCATCGAAGCCGCACAGAGCACCCTGGTCATCGGTGTCACCTGACCCCGCCACGAAGCGACCGAAGAACCCCGCCATTCAGCAGACGAAGTCACAAATCCCGCGTCCAACAGCATTGGTTAGCGTAGTATTGGACAGGAGTGGAGAGGCGGTCTAGACATGGTCGGACACAGGAGTCAAGTGGTCGGATACGTGCGCGTGAGCGCCGCTGACCAGAACACAGCGCGGCAGGTCGAGGCACTCGGCGAGGTCGACCGGCTGTTCGAGGAGAAGGTCTCGGGCAGGAGCGTGGCCGACCGGGAGCAGCTGACGGAGCTGCTCGCCTACGTCCGCGAGGGCGACACCGTGCGGGTCAAGTCGCCGGACCGGCTGGCTCGCTCGACGACCGACCTGCTGACCCTGGTGCAGCAGCTGCGAGACAAGGGGGTGGCGGTGGAGTTCGTCGACAACCCGGAGCTGAGCACCGAGACCGCGCATGGGGAGTTCATGCTCACGGTGCTGGCGGGCATCGCCCAGATGGAGCGTCGGGTCATCCGCGAGCGGCAGGCCGAGGGCATCGCCATCGCCAAGCGCAAGGGCGTCTACGACCGGGGGCCGAAGCTGAGCCCTGGACAGGTGCAGGAGGCTCGCCAGCGCGTCGCTGAGGGCGTCCCGAAGGCGAAGGTGGCCCGCGACCTCGGTGTGGCCCGACAGACGCTGTACGCGGCACTCAAGGGTGAGGGACGGTACGCGGAGCAAGGCGTCGCGTCATGAGGGGCAAGCCGGAGTTCAACGACAACGACCTGGTCGTCGGCTACTACAGGTACTCCTCGTCCTCGCAGAACGAGGCCAGCATCGAGCAGCAGCGTGAGCTGGTCCACCGCTGGGCCAAGGCTCAGGGGCTCCAAGTAGTCCGGGAGTATGCCGACGCGGCCAAGACCGGCACCAACACTGAACGACCCGAGTTCCAGCTGATGCTGCGCGAGCTGCCGAGCATCCGTCCTTCCTACGTGGCGGTCTGGAAGAACGACCGCCTGGGCCGCGACCGGATGGACCTGCTGAAGGTCAAGAACGCGATCCGCATGGCCGGCGCCAAGCTGCACTACATCGAAGGCTTCTCCCCCACCGATGACCCCGACTCGATCTTGGTCGAGGGGCTCAGCGATGCCTTTGCCGAGTACTACTCCAGGCAGCTCTCGGCGAACATCCGCCGCGGGGTCCACTTCAACGCCGAGAAGGCCTTGGCCAACGGCAGGAAGATCTTCGGCTTCGCCATCGGCGCTGACAAGCGCTACGAGCTGGACCCGCAGAACGCCCCGGTGGTCGAGCAGATGTTCGCCGACTATGCCGCCGGCAAGTCGATGCAGCGCATCTGCGACGAGGTGAACGCTGCCGGCGTCCGCACGACCAACGGGTTCACGTTCTCCCCCAAGACGCTGAACAAGATGCTGAAGAACCGGGCCTACATCGGCGAGTACCCCTACGCCGGGCACGTGGTCCCAGGCGGGATGCCGCAGATCGTCGACGACGAGATGTTCGAGCAGGTCCAGAAGATGTTCGCGGTAAACAAGCGCCGCGGCGCGAAGACGAAGGCCGAGCTGGCCTCGATGGGCGACGAGGCACCTGACTACTGGCTGACGGGCCGACTGTTCTGCGAACGGTGCGGCGCGTCGATGGAAGGTGTCTCGGGCACGTCGAAGACTGGCCGGAAGTACCGGTACTACAACTGCCTGAACCAGCGCAAGAAAAAGTGTGCGGCCAAGGCGGTGCGCAAGGACGACATCGAGCAGCGCGTGGTCGAGGTCGTCGAGTCCTTCCTCGACGACACCGAGATGCTGGCCTCTCTGGCGGTCGACATGGCTCACCACTACCGGGAGACCCACGAGCGCGGCAGGGACGTCCTGGAGGCCCTGGAGGCCCGTAGACGCGACGTTGAGGGCAAGCTGGCCAACTTCGTGAAGGCGATCTCGGCAGGGATCTTCAACGAGTCCACGGCCCAGGCGATGGCGGCGCTGGAGGAGCAGAAGAAGGAGCTGGACTCCGCGATCCAGGCCGAACACGTCAAGGCCACGCTGTTCGAGGACGAGGCGTCGATCGGGGCGTTCTACCAGCGCTTCGCCCACGCGACGATGGACACCCGCGAGACCAGGGAACTGCTGTTCGAGTACTTCATCGACAAGATCTTCGTCGGCGCGACGACGCTGACCATCGCGTCGTGGTTCTTCGACCACGGCGCAGAGTTCACCCGCGCCGATCTGGACGAGATGAAGGAAACGGGGGAAGTGCTGAACGTAGAGTTCAACACTTCCCCCCGAGGTGGAGCCGGCGGGAATCGAACCCGCGTCCGATAGTGCGAAGCCAGGGCTTCTCCGGGCGCAGTCTGCGAAAGGCGTTTTCTCAGTTCCGGCGCTCACACAGACATGTCGCCGACGAACTCAGTCATTCTGAAGTGTTCACCCCGTGCCGATGACAAGCACGGGAAGCAGTGGCTCGCTCAATGATGGACAGGCCAGGTCGCGAGCAGCTCCTGACGGTCCAGACTGCTACTCGCTGATCAGGCAGCGAGAGCGAAGTCAGTGCGCTTAGGTTCGGCACTTATTGGTTTCCACAGATCGTTAACGAGATGACTGTGGCTCCTCGGCCCGCTTCCCCTCGCTGGACATCTACCGTCGAAACCGATCGGCCCCGTGCAAGGAATGCGGTATGGATCGCACACCCTATGAACTTGTCAAACAAGCCGCGGACTCCTCGTCCGTGGAGAACCAGCCTACCACCAGCCGGGAGGACCGGCCAGGCATTATTCGCCACAGGCGAACTGCGGCGCCCGTCGGCCTCCCGCCGCGGTTTCCGGTGGCGGCAGCGCCGATATCTCAGCCGCCGAGCTTCTCCCGATGACGCATCGCGCGCTGCGCTTCGCGGTTGTCCTGCTTCTCCCGCAGGGTCTGCCGCTTGTCCCATTCCTTCTTGCCGCGCGCCAGCGCCACCTTCACCTTGGCGTGCGAGCCGAGGAAGTACAGCTCCAGGGGAACGATCGTGTGCCCCTTCTCGCGGGTCTTGCCCATGAGCTTGAGGATCTCCGACTTGTGCATGAGCAGTTTGCGCTTGCGGCGCGCTGCGTGGTTGGTCCACGTGCCCTTCACGTACGGGGCGATGTGGACGTGCTCCATCCACATCTCGCCGCCATCGATGTAGCAGAACCCGTCGACCAGGGAGGCTCCGCGGTCGCGCAGGGACTTCACTTCGGTGCCGGTCAGGACGATGCCCGCTTCCCACGTCGCATCGATGTGGTAGTCGTGCAGGGCCCGCTTGTTGGAGGAGATCAGCACCTTCTTGCGCTCGGGGGCGTCGCCTCCAGGGCGCTTGCCGGACTTCGAGGCCTTCGTGCTCACGATGCTCACTCCTGTTCGAAACGATGGGGCCCGACGGATGCGGGCCCCACATTGTTGCACGCACCGCAGCGGTGGTGCGAAGGATTTTCGCGTCCGGCTCAACCCAGCCTGCGTGCCGGCGGCGCAGCCGACGGGATCAGCCGATGAACCTGAGGGGGTCCACGGGGGTGCCGTCGAGACGGGTTTCGAAGTGCAGGTGCGGGCCGGTGGAGTTGCCGGTGTTGCCGGACAGCGCCACCAGCTGGCCCTTCTTGACAGTCTGTCCTGGGGAGACGCGGAAGGCTGACAAGTGCAGGTAGCGAGTCACGAGCAGCTGCCCGTTGTACAGGCCGTGGCTGATCTCCAGCACGTTGCCGCCACCGCCGCTGAAGCCGGTGCGCAGCACCTTGCCGTCGGCCATGGCGCGCACGGGGCTGCCGCTCGGGAGGCCCCAGTCCTGGCCGGCGTGCAGCTTGCGGGTGTGGAAGATCGGGTGGACGCGGTAGCCGAACTTCGAGGTCATGACGCCGTCGGACGGCTTCATGAACTGTCCGCTGGTGGTGACGGTGTCCGTGTAGGTGGAGGACAGGGTGTCCTTCTCCCCCGCGCCGCGGCGGCGCGAAGCCTCACGGCGAGCAGCGGCGAGCTGCTCCTCACGCTCCTTCTTCTCCAGGCGCTCCAGCTCCGCATTCAGCTGCGCGGACTGCTTGTTCAGCTCCCGCTCGCGCTTCTTGAAGCGGGTCTTCTCCGTCTCCAGAGTCTGCTTCTGCTTCTTCTGCTGGGAGTAGAGCTCGTCCAGTCCCTTCTTGGCGCTGGCGGCATCGGACTCCGCCTTCTTGCGCGCCTTGACCGCGGCGGCGGACTTCTTCTTCAGATCCGCGATCTCGGTGCGGACAGCACTGAGGCGGTCAGCGGCATTGACGTTCTGGGCCTGGTCGGTGCGCTTGCCGACCAGTTCGCGGCCCTGCGACTGCAGGGTCAGCTTGTAGTTCATGGAACGGTCGACGGTGTTCTGCGGATCACCGGAGCCCACGAACACGGACGCGGCGCTCGGCATCCCCGAGCCCTTGTAGGCGTCCAGGGACAGTTCGGCCATTTCGGCGTCTCCGGCGGCGATCTCCTCCTTGCCGGAGGCGACCTTCTTCTGCAGCTCCTTCTCCTCCTTCTGCGCGGCGGCGAGGCGCGAGGCGAGCGCGTCGTCCTCCTTCTGCGCCTGCGCGAGGGCGGTCCGGGCGTCGTCCAGGCGGGACTGCGCCTCGGGGATCTGCAGCTCCGTCTGCGCGAGTTCGAGATAGGTGTCGGCGAGCTGCTGATCCACGCCGTCGAGGTCTTGGCGCATGCGGGCGAGTTCGGAGTCGACGCTCTCCTTCTCCCGCTGCTTGTCCTTCTTGCCGTTGTCGGCGTAGGAGACGGGCGAGGTGGACAGCAGCACCGTGCCCAGTCCGCACACGAGGGCGGAACCGGTGACGGAGCGGAGCAGGGTTCGACGGGACGGCAGACCGGTCATGCGATCACACCTTCAGGTAGCGGTTGAGCGAGACCACGGAGGACCCGATGGCCATGAGTGCGCCGAGCAGGATCAGGATGGGCGCGATCCAGATGATGTCGCCGCTGCCGATCTGCACGATGGAGTCGCCGAGGGTGGAGCGCAGCCACCCGTCGACCAGGAAGTTGAAGCCGAGCGCAAGGATGCCGCTGGCGAGGATGCCGCCGATGATGGCGGCGACCGCGCCCTCGAGCAGGAACGGCAGGCGGATGAACAGGTTGGAGGCACCCACCAGGCGCATGATTGCGATCTCGCGGCGACGGTTCACCACGGACATGCGGATCGTGGTGGCGATCAGCAGCACGGCGGCGATCAGCATGATGACCGCCAGGCCGACCGCGAGCAGGGTGGACTGGTTGAGGGCGTTGATGAACGGTTCGTACACCGCGAGGAGGTCGGACACTTCGTCCACGCCGGTCCTGCCCTGGAAGAAGTCCACGACCGCCTGGGAGCGCTGGGAGTCCTTCAGGGTGATGTGGAAGCTCACCGGCATGTCCTTCTCGGTGAAGTCCTGCGCGAACGCTTCACCGCTGAACTGCTCCTGGTAGATCGCGAGCGCTTCCTTGGGGCTGCGCTCCTTCACGCTGGCGATGTACGGGGAGAGGACGTCGCCGCTGAGGGCGTCACGGGTCTCCTTCAGCTGCGCGTCGGTGGCGGCGCCGCCGGAGCAGGAGGCGGTGGTGGAGTGCGGGGAGCACATGTAGATGGTGATCTGGGAGTTCTGCACCAGGGTCTGGCGCATCTCCATGATCTGCTTCTGCATGGCGATGCCGGCGCCCACGAAGGACAGGGACACGGCGGTCACGATGATCACGGAGATGACCATTGCGATGTTCCGCCACAGTCCGATGAAGCTCTCGGAGAGGACGTAGCGTGCTCTCATCGGGCGCCCTCCTCGCTGCTGTGGACGGGCTCGTCGAAGCCGGCTTCGCCGTAGCCGTCGTCATCGAACGCGGTGTCGACGTCGCCGATCTTCTCCTCCTCGGGGAAGTAGTCCTCGAGGTTGGGGGCGGGCGCTGCTGTGGATCCCGTCGGCCCGCCGTCGCGCAGATCGGGGCCGACGGGCGCGTCGTCCTCATCGCGGGTCAGCAACGGATCGTCCGGGTGCCCCGACTCGTCGGCGCGGGTCTGGGTGACGGGGCGGGACCCGTCGGCCTCCTCCGCCGCGCCGGAACCTGCGGTGCGGGCGGGCTCGGACATGCTCTCGGTGGGGGTGTCCTGGTCGGCGTCGCGGCCGAGGGCTTCCCGTGCGGCGGTTTCGCGAGCGGCCGCGGTGGCGGCGCGGTCACGGTCTGCCTGCGTGCCGACGGGTTCGCCGAGCTCGTTGAGCGGCATGCTCGAGGTGTAGCCGCCGCCGACCTCATCGCGGACCACGACTCCCCCGACGAGCTCCACCACGCGGCGCTTCATGCGGTCCACCGCGGAGCGGTCGTGCGTGGCCATCAGCACGGTGGTGCCGTTGTCGTTGATCTCGGTGAGCAGCTCCATGATGCCTTCGGCGGTCTGCGGGTCGAGGTTGCCGGTGGGCTCATCGGCCAGCAGGATGCGGGGGCGGTTCACGTAGGCGCGGGCGATGGCGACGCGCTGCTGCTCACCACCGGAGAGCTCATGCGGCATGCGGTGGCCCTTGTCCTCCAGGCCCACCATCTCCAGCATCTCCGGCACGAGACGGCGGGACGCGGAGCGGGGCGTGCCGATCACGTGCAGCGCGAACTCGATGTTCTGGTACGCGGTCTTCGTGGGCAGCAGGCGAAAGTCCTGGAACACCATGCCGATGTCGCGGCGCAGCTTCGGCACCTTCCACGACGGGATCCTCGACAGGTCCTTGCCGGCCACGAAGATGCTGCCGGAGGACGGGGTCGTCTCCTTCAGGATGAGGCGCATCATGGTGGACTTGCCGGAGCCGGAGGCGCCCACCAGGAATGCGAACTCGCCGCGCTCGAACTCGATGGTGAGTCGATCGAGCGCGGGCTCTGCGGTTCTCTGGTACGCCTTGGTGACGTCGTCGAAGCGGATCACGCGTGTCCTTCTGTCGCTGCGGAGGTGTCAGTGGGTCGGGTCACGGGTCCACCGGGGCTGGGCCCGGTCAGTCCTCGCTGGTGCCCTGGCCGACTCGCCAGCGGATGCCGGCTTCGAGGAAGCCGTCGATCTCGCCGTCGAACACTGACTGCGGGTTGCCCTCGGAGTACTCGGTGCGCAGGTCCTTCACCATCTGGTACGGGTTCAGCACGTAGGAGCGCATCTGGTCGCCCCAGCTCGCCTTCACATCGCCGGCGAGCTCCTTGCGCTTGGCGTCCTCCTCCTGCTTCTTCACCAGCAGCAGACGCGACTGCATGACGCGCAGGGCGGCCGCACGGTTCTGGATCTGCGACTTCTCATCCTGCATCGACACCACGATGCCGGTGGGGATGTGCGTCATGCGGACTGCGGAGTCCGTGGTGTTGACGCTCTGCCCACCGGGTCCGGAGGAGCGGAACACGTCCACCTTCAGCTCGTTCTCGGGGATCTCGATGGAGTCGGTGGACTCGATCAGCGGGATCACCTCGACCGCGGCGAAGGAGGTCTGGCGGCGGCCCTGGTTGTCGAACGGAGAGATGCGCACCAGGCGGTGCGTGCCGCCCTCCACCGACAGGGTGCCGTAGGCGTACGGGGCGTCAACTTCGAAGGTCACGGACTTCAGCCCTGCCTCTTCGGCGTAGGACGTGTCCATCACCTTGGTGGGGTAGCCGCGGTGCTCTGCCCAGCGCAGGTACATGCGCATGAGGATCTCCGCGAAGTCAGCGGCGTCCACACCACCGGCGCCGGCGCGGATGGTGATGACGGCGGAGCGCTCGTCGTACTCACCGGAGAGGAGGGTGCGCACTTCGAGCTCTTCAAGGGTCTTGCGGATGGAGGCGAGCTCCTTCTCCGCCTCGTGGCGTGCGTCCGAGTCGTTCTCCTCCTCGGCGAGCTCCACCATGATCTCGAGGTCGTCGATGCGGGACTCGAGGTCGTTGATGCGGCGGAACTCGGCCTGCGCGTGCGACATCTGCGACGTCACCTTCTGGGCGGACTCGGGGTCATCCCACAGGTCAGGCGCTGCGGCCTGCTCCTCGAGGACCGCGATCCGCTTCTTCAGCGCGTCCATATCGGTGACCTTCTCGATCGAGGTCAGCGTGGCGCGCAGGGCAGGGATTTCGGCAGAAAAGTCAACACTCACGATTTCCATCCTAGATCAGGCAGTCCCATCGGTCAGCGAAGGGGACGGTGAGTCTGGACGCACTCCCCCACCCGGTCAGCCAACACCGCGGCAGGGCGACCAGGTCAGAACGAATGCGCTTCGGACTCCACGCGCAGAGTCACCGGCGCATCGAGGCCGCGCGAGATCCACCCCACCAGCGGCGGGTAGGTCTCGGCGACCATACGCACCGTGACGTCACCGCTGGGATGCACCTCAACCGACTCCACCTCGACTCTGCCGAGACTCCCGCCACCGGCCGGATAGGACGCCAAGTAGTCCTCCACGGCCTGCTCCGCACTGTCCTGCGAGATCAGCTTCGACCTGGTCTGCCCCGGAGCGCGATAGCCCGCGTTGAATGCCTCCACCGCATCCTCATCCACAGCCGCGGCCGCCGACAGCGCAGCACCGTCAGCCATGGCCTGCACCCGATTGCGGTCCAGCTCCACGCCTGTGATCGCGGCACCGAACGCAATGACCATCAGGACGATGACCATCACCCCGATCGTGAGGACCGACGTATTCCCCCGTTCTTCCCGGAGCGCGGCGACCAGACGTGTTCGTGACGTCCAGCGGGGCCGGATCATCCGACTGGGCCGGGTCATCCGCGGTCCTCCCTGTGCTCATCGACAACGAGGGAATGCTCAGCGGAGACCGTGACCGGCCCGCCGTTCAGTCCGAGGTGACCGAGTCCGGGCAACGGTACGGGGATCTCAACCCGCGTGGTCACGGTCGTTCCCGGGGCGGAGCACCGCGGGGACGAACAGTCGACCGAGACGGCATCCCGCGTGAGCTCGACCCCGTAGTCCTCACGGGCCGACTGAACGATCAGCGCCACTGCGCGATCTGCAGCTTCAGGATCTTCGTGCCCGGTGATGGACCGGGTGGTGTGGACCGCCGTGCTTGTGGCCGCGAACGATGCGTTCTGCATCGCCCCGAGCCACAGGATCAGATAGGCCAGCGGGATCAGGAGAATGACGGCCGTACCGATGAACTCAACGGCTGCAGATCCTCGCTCGCTGCGCAGTCGTCGGCCGATGGGCGCTGCCGCGCGCACCGCCCGCTTCACAGCGAGTCCTCGTCCACCGCGTGACCCTCCACGACCAGTCCCCCGCGCGGCCCGATGAAGCCCACGAGCGGCAGGTCCGCCCGGACCCGAACCGTGATCATCCCATCGGCCGTGCGGTCAGCGCTGACTTCGGGGTCGACCAGGGAATGGAAGCGTCGATCAGCGATCGCATAGGTGCGGTTCGTGCCGTCCTCCACGCCGTTGCCGTACAGGCTTGCGTGGTGGGCGCCCTGGACCGCTGCATCGATCAGACCATTGCGGACGTAGACGAACAGGGCCAGCTGCGTCAGCGTCAGGGCCAGGCCCACGACCAGCACCATCACCAGCGGAAACTCGGCGATGATGCTGCCGCGCTCCTCCCGCAGGCGGGAGGGCAGCCGCGCAGAGAACCGTGGCAGCGGTCGCAGCAGAGGGCGGGGCATGAGGATCAGCCGAACTGGGCGATCGCCTGGTTGAACAGCCCGATCAGGGCGTCACTCGCAACTGCCCATAGGGCAACAACAATGCCTGCGGTCATAAGAGTGATGAGGACCCAGCCGGGCACGTCACCACGGTCGCTGCGCAGCGCTTCTGCGACGCGACCGGCGAGGCGCCGCAGACGCTCCGGTCGGCGGGTCTGAGCAGTGATGCGGGTGTCCTTCATGGGATTGACTCCTTAGTTCGTTTGAGTGATTGAGGACGGAGGGGACCGGTTCAGGTCACAGGGAAATGGAAAGGACGGACAGGCCGGGGAAGATGGCGAACACGATGACCATCGGCATCAGCAGGAACACAACGGGAATCAGCATCCAGATCTCGCGCTTGCCCGCTGTCTCCATCAGGTCGCGGCGTCCGGCGTCGCGGGCGTCCTGCGCCTGAGCGCGCAGCACATCCGCCAGCGGCGTACCGCGTTCGATCGCAACGGTGACGCCGTCGGTGAACCGGGTGATGGTCTCCAAGGAGGTGCGCCGCCCCAGCTGTCGGAACGCGTCCTCCACTGTCGCGCCGGCGCGGATATCCGCCACGGTCCGGCCGAGCTCGTGCGCGAGCGGCCCGGTCGTTGTTCGACTGACCCGTTCCATAGCGGCGACCGTGCCCTCACCGGCAGCGACCGCGAGCGCGAGCAGGTCCGCGACCGTGGGGAACTCCCGGGCGAGCTGCTCGGATCGCCTCTGGATCTGCATGGACAGCCATTTGTCGCGGGCGAGGGCACCGAGGACGGTCATCACGAGCACGAGGATCAGCATCGGGACAGCACCCGCGTCACGCAGGGTGATGAGCAGGATCGCCGAGATCAGCGCCACCGTGAATGCGGCGACCGCCCACAGTGCCTGTTCGGCGCGGAAGGCGTCGGCGGAGTCCTCGCGGCCCGCCAGGCGGAGCCGACGGGTGATCTCCTCCTCCGAACCGAACCAGCGGGCTGTGAGCCGCGCCGCCGACCGGACCGGCGGCAGGATGTTGCGGCGCAGGAACGGGTGGGAGGACAGGGCGTGCTCGTAGGCGGCGAAGCCTCCGCGGCGCTGACTGCGGCGAACGTACGGGTCGATGCGACGGTGCACCGCGCGCGGCCGTGTCCACGGATTGTGCAGGAGCACGAGCACGCTGCCCACCCCGAAGGCTGCACCGATGACCGCGCCGAGGACCGCGGGGCTCATGCGAGCGTCCTCTGGTCGTGCGGGAGGCGTCCGATGCGGACCATCAGGCGATAGGCAGCAATGCTGACCACCGCTCCCCCGGCGATCAGTGCCGCCCCGGCCGGAGTGTCGTACGCCTCGGCGGCTTCGGGGCGCATCACCATCATGGCGAGGACCGCCCACGGCGCCACGAGAGCGAGCCGAGCACCGTTCACGGTCCAACTCTGTCGGGCTTCGAGTTCGGAGCGGACTCGGGCGTCATCACGGAGGAACTGGGCGAGTGTGCGCAGCAGCGCGCCGAGGTCCGTGCCGCCCACATCCCGCGTGATCCGCAGGGCCTCCACAATGCGGTCACCGACGGGGTCGGCGAGGCGCATCTTCAACCGGTCCAGGCAGTGCCCGAAGTCACCAGTCGCCTGATAGTCGCGGGCGAAGTCGGAGAAGCTGTCGCGCAACGGCTCCGGGCCGTGCTCGGCGAGCTGTGCCAGCGCCTCCGGCAGCGACATTCCCGCCCGGACAGCGGAGTTCACGTGCTCGATCAGATCCGGCCACACGTCCTTCAAGGAGTCCCGCCGCTTCTGCGCCAGCATCCGCACGATCGCGATGGGTGCGGTGAGGGCGAGCGCGCCAGCGGCGATGCTCGGCACCATGGCAGTGGTCGCTCCGAGAGCGATGAGGAAGACGAGGCCGGCGAGCAGGACCGACACCGCCGCGAGGTGGATCGGCTCCACTCGCAGCAGGCCGATCCGCGTCAGGTCGTCGCTGAGGCGCTGCGCCGCGCGGCTGCGGGCGCGCCGCTTGGGGCTGCGCTCGTCCTCCCATGCGGACATGAAGATCAGCAGCGCCCCCATGCCGAGCACTGCTCCGAGGATGATTCCCTTCACTGCCATCAGGCGGCCCCCAGCAGTTCGCCGAGGTCTTGCCCCGCTCGTGCGAAGCGGTCCCGGTGAGGCGGGAACCCGTCGGCCCGGATCAGCCGACCATCGCGGGTCTCGAAGATCTTCTCGATCTCCACTACGCCCTCCTCCACGCGTCCCGGCACGGCCGCGATCTCACGGATGCGGCGGCGCCCGTCGGGCATCAGGTCCTGGTGAACCACCAGGTCGATGGCGGATGCAACGGTGGGGATCACGAAGCCGCCCGCAACGTTCTCCCCAGCCAGCAGAGGCAGCGTGCAGAGCTTTCCGATCGCGTCGCGAGCCGAGTTGGCGTGGATGCTGGCCATGCCGGGCAGGCCGGAGTTGAGGGCGATGAGCATGTCCAGCGATTCCGCTTCGCGCACTTCGCCGACGATGATGCGGTCCGGCCTCATCCGCAGGGTCTCCTTCACAAGGCGGCGCATGCTGATCTCGCCCGTGCCCTCCAGGCTCGCCTGACGGGTCTGCATCGCCACCACATCGCGCACCCGGATGTCGAGCTCGAAGACCTCTTCGATGGTGATGACGCGCTCGCGGGGACGGACGGCTGCTCCCAGACAGTTCAACGTGGTGGTCTTGCCTGCGCTGGTGCTGCCGGAGACGAGGATGTTCAGGCCGGCTTTGACAGCGGCGTCGAGGAACCGGGCCGCCTGGTCCGTGAGAGTGCCGAGCTGAACGAGATCGCTGAGGCTGTGCGCACGGGCGATGAACTTTCGGATGTTGACGCTGATGTGCTGCCGGGTGACGTGCGGGATGACGGCATGGAGGCGGGATCCGTCCGGCAGGAGGGCGTCCACGAACGGGGTGGAGAGGTCGATGCGGCGACCTGAGGAGGCGAGCATGCGCTCCACCAGGCCGCGGACCTGGGAGTCGGACAGCACCAACGGGGTCAGTTCGGCGACGCCGAGGCGGCTGACGAACACCTCCGTTGGGGAGTTGATCCAGATCTCTTCGACGGTGGGGTCGTCGAGGAACGGCTGGAGGGGGCCGAAGCCGCCGATGCGGGCCGCGACATCGGAGACGACCGATTCGGGATCGCGCACGGTCGGCACTTCCCCGCGGGCTGCGCGGGCTTCGTAGTCCGCGAACACTTCGCGGATCAGGGCTTCGAGGGCGTCCGATCCGGTCTCGATCCCCCGCATGCGGATGCTGTCGCGTGATTCCGCTTCGATGATGGCAACGGCGTCCACAGGCCACTCCTCGTTGAATCGACTGTGATCCACATAACCAGACTGCGCGAAGGATCGGGCAGGATTCGGACTTCTTGTGGATAACGTTTCGGGCATGAAGATCACGGAATGATCACGACAGGCCGCCCGCGCTCCAGGGCCGACGGGCTCCGAATCGCTACGATGATCTGGATCGACACCACAATGGAGGCATCCCCCATGGCCAAGAACTCCGCCGCTGAGGACGGGAAGAAGGTCCGCCTGTCCTCGTCCGAATGGAAGTACGCAGCCAAGCGCACTCTTCCCGAATTCACCCGAACCGGCAGCACCGACCTCGCCGCTTCCCTCACCTACTACACGGTCCTCGCCATCGCGCCGGCGCTCGTGGCCGTGTTCTCGCTGACCGCTCTCCTGCTCAAGGGCTACAAGGAGGAGGTCGCCAAGGCCATCAAGGACATGATCATGACCTCCGGTGTGGGCTCCGGCACGGAGGTGGGGCCGGCGATCGACTCCACTCTCGACAGCCTGATGTCCTCCAGCTCCGGAGGCACGGTCGCTCTGATCCTCGGCATCCTGATCGCGCTCTGGTCCGCCTCGGCGTTCGTCAAGGCGTTCTCACGCGTCTCCAACGACATCTACAACGTGGAGGAGACCCGCGGCTTCGTGAAGCTCGCCGGGTCCATGTACCTCGTCACCGTGGTCGTCGTGGTCGGCGCCCTGGTCGCGCTCGCCTCCCTGCTGCTCAGCCAGGGCCTGATCGACTCCCTCCTCGGACCGATCTTCAAGGCGATCGGCATGACCGACACCTTCACCTTCCTGTCCGGCACCTTCATGCCGATCTGGGCGTGGGTGAAGTGGCCGGTCATCCTGGTGCTGCTGTTCGCCATCGTGTCGCTGCTGTACTGGGCCGCTCCGAACCTGAAGCGCCCCTACCGCCCCGTCTCCCCCGGCGGCATCTTCGCCATCATCGGCATCGCCCTGGCCGTGGTCGCCCTGTCCATCTACATGGCCACCGCCGGCAGCTACTCCAGCTACGGCGCCATCGGTGGTGTCATGGCTGTGCTGTTCGCGCTCTGGGTGATCAACATTGTGCTGATCCTCGGCGCCGTGTTCGATGCGGAGTACGAGCGCGCGAAGGAGCTCGCTGCCGGTCACGCCGCTGAGGACGACTTCCCGCTGGAGAAGCGCGGCGAGGACACCCCGACCAAGGCGGACAAGAAGCACGAGAAGCTCGTGGACGAAGCCCGCGACCTGCGCCTGGAGAACATGCGCAACGCCCCGGAGACCAGCAAGGGCGGTCGCTTCCCCGGTCACCAGGTGACCGAGGGCTCCACCGCCGCCGAACCGGAGAACTGAGGAGACCGGCGCCGTGTGCGGACGCTTCGCCTTCCATCAGGAGATCGACGCCCTCGTCGATGACCTCGATGCAGTGGACCTGACCGACGGGGCCCTCACCTCCCGGTTCAACATCCCGCCCACGGCGCCGATCCACATCGTCACCGAATCCGTCGACCGCGACACCGGCGAACTGGTGCGGGCCCTGCGCATTGCACGCTGGGGCCTGCTGCCGCCGTTTGCGAAGGACGAAGCGTTCTCGTCCAAGACGTTCAACGCGCGCGCCGAATCCCTCGCCGACAAGCCCTCGTTCCGCGGCAGTCTGAAGTCGCGGCGGGCGATCATTCCCGTCAGCGGGTACTACGAGTGGACGCCCGTGGAGGGGCAGAAGCGCAAACAGGCGAACATGATCCGCCGCGCCGATCACCGGCCGATGCTGATGGCCGGCCTCGTCGCCTGGTGGAAGGGCGAAGGGAAGAACGAGGGCCCTGCCGCCTACGACGACGGCGAATGGCTGCTGACCGCCACCATCATCACTGCCGAAGCAGAGGGCTCCATGGCCCAGATCCACTCGCGGATCCCCGTCATCCTCACCCGCGACGGTGCGAAGGAATGGCTGAAGCAGGACTCCTTCGAAACCGGGCGCGAAGCCCATGACTGGATCAACACGCAGGCGCCGCGCGTGCCCAACGGCGACCTCGAGGTGTACGCGGTGGACCCGGCGGTGGGGAATGTGCAGGCGCAGGGCCCGCACCTGATGGATCCCGTGTGAGCCCCCAGCACGAGCCCAGAGCCTCAGCCGAAGGGGGGCGACGGAGCCCTCACCCGCCTGGCTGCCGGTGAGCTCTCAGCCGTCCAGGCCCTGGCGGTCCGGACGGCACTGCGGCTTCAGCAGGATTATGAACACGGCGACCGCCAGGACCGTGACCACCACGGCGGGCGCCAGCATCGCCGCCTTGAACATGGACGCACCGATCAGCGCCTGGAACAGCTGCCAGGTGATGCCGTAGGACACGCCGTACCGGCCGCGGCGCAGCAGCGACACCGCCGCCAGGACCAGCAGTGCCGCGAAGACCGTCAGCACCACCGCCAGACCGAACGCCACGGTGGGGATCCCGTCGGCCTCTGTGCGGAGGTTCAAGACCGCGAACACGGCGGTGCCCAGCAGCAGGACCGCCTCCAGCACCAGCAGTGACGCACCGACCACCCGGAGGCGCTCCGGCCGCCCCTCGAGGCCCTGCCCCTCGCTGTCGACAGGAGAACGGGACGCGGACGCGCGGGTGCGGGAGCGATCAGAAGCGGTCATAGGGCCAACTGTATCGCCGGTCCCGTCGGCCTCGGAGCCCACCGGGCCGAGGTGCCCAACCGCGGACGAGGCGGTGTGGGAAGCATTACGGCACCTTCGCGACATAGACCCTTGTGAGCGGCGCCGGGACGGGGAACAATTGATGCACATCCGCCTGTTTCACCGCGTCACTGCGGAGGAACCGGCAGCGGGATGCTCCCTCGGAGCCCCGCCGCCAGCGGAACCGATGCGAACCAGTAAGCCTGCTCGGCAAAGAATGCCGCAGGGAGCCGCCGCCCGGCGCTTCTCCTGCGGTCTGAGAAAGAGAGAGTGACGATGGACTGGCGCCACCGCGCGGCATGCCTCACCGAGGATCCGGAACTGTTCTTCCCCATTGGAAACACGGGGCCGGCGATCACCCAGATCCAGGAGGCGAAAGCCGTCTGCCAGCGCTGCGAGGTCATGAACGTCTGCCTCAAGTTCGCTCTGGAGACCGGCCAGGACGCCGGCGTCTGGGGCGGCCTGTCGGAGGACGAGCGCCGCTCCCTCAAGCGCCGCAACGCACGCGCCCGTCGCGCGAGCTGACATCCACCAGGCGGCCCGCCGCCTGCAGAGGAGCCCGCTGATCAGCACGATCAGCGGGCTTCTCTGCGTCCGGGGTCAGACCGTCACCGCAGCAGGCGATCACACGGTCACAGAAGCAGCAGATCAGACGATCACGGGATCCAGGTACACCTCGATGGTGGCGCGGGTGCCCGCATCCGGACGGTTCTGCCAGGACAGCACCCCGCCCAGCTCCCCCTCCACGAGGTTCTGGGCGATGGTGGTGCCGAGACCATCTGGCTTGCCGGCCATCCCCGCGCCGTCATCGTCCACATGGATCTTCAGGTGGGAACCGGTGCGCTCCACCACGACCTCCAGGGTGCCGCCGGAGCGGGCGAGACCGTGCTCCACCGCGTTCATCGCCAGTTCCGTCACCACCAGGGCCAGCGGCGTCGCCTCCTCCGCGCGGATCACCCCGACCTTGCCGCGGCGCTCCGTGCGCACAGTGGCGGGACCGTGAGCACCGCCGTCCGCACTGGGCGCTGAGACTGTTGCCGCCGCGGCGTCCACCGCAAGGCGCAGGCATCGGTCGATGATGTCGTCGAAGAACACGGTCTCCTCACTGCCCTGCAGCAGCGACTCGTGCACCAGCGCGATCGTGGAGACGCGGCGCATCGCCTCCAGCAGCGCCTCCTTCGCCTCCTCCGACTTCATGCGACGCGACTGCAGCCGCAGCAGCGCGGCCACAGTCTGCAGGTTGTTCTTCACGCGGTGGTGCACCTCGCGGATCGTGGCATCGCGGGTCATCAGTTCGCGTTCGCGGCGGCGCAGCTCGGTCACATCGCGCACCAGGAGGATCGCCCCGATGCGCGTGTCGCCCTGCTTCAGCGGGACGGCGCGCAGCGAGAGCGTGCTGCCGCGGCCCTGCATATCGGCGCGCCAGGCTGCTCGGCCCATCAGCACGAGGGGCAGCGATTCGTCCACGGCAGCGCGGGAACGCAGCATGTCGGTGGCGTGTTCGGCGAGGGACTCCCCCGTCAGGTCACCGTCGATGCCGAAGCGGTGGAATGCGGACAGCGCGTTCGGGGAGCACCACAGCACCCGTCCAGAGGCGTCGAGGGACACCAGGCCGTCCTGCACGCGCGGCGCGCCGCGGCGAGGCGGCACCGGAGCGCCGAGGATCGGGAAGGACCCCTCACTCAGCATCACCAGCAGGCGCATGCCGAGTCGTCGCATCTCCGCTTCGGTGGTGCCCAGGTGGCCCGTCTGGAACGAGGTGAAGGACTCAACGGACAGCAGGGCGATGATCTCTCCGCCGGTGCAGACGGGGGCGAACATCACCGATGCGGTGCGCTCGTCCCGCTCCACGGTCCACTCCTGGGTGGAGACCGTGGAGCTCTCGAACGCGTCGGCCATCTGGGGCCAGTCCGCAGGGGCGTAGCGGTTGCCGACGGGGTCGTCGTAGTACACGGTGGTGCCGTTGCCGGGCCGCGTGTGACCCACGGCCACCATGGTGTCCTTCCCGCCGATGTCGCGGCGGATCCACAGGACGAGGTCAGCGCCCATGAGGTCGGCGACCACCTGCCAGTCCCCCAGCACGAGCTGCAGCCACTGCGCGCCCGTCTGCTCGGATTCGGAATCGGCGTTGAAGAACTTCGACAGTGCTGTGGGCATGGTCTGAGCCTACCGCCCGCACCTCCGGGGCCGGGCGCGGCACCGGGCCGGCTGAGATCAGGGCCGGCTGAGTTCAGGGCCGACGGGGTCACGGCTCCCAGCGCTCGGCCTGCGCAGACCGGTAGGCTCCAGCCGAACACCGCTCCCCGCCTGACTGCCGCCCCGCTGCGGCACGTGGCCGGGGCGGCCCGACACGACCCGGAGGTTCCCCATGCTGCCGTTCAATGAGACCATCGAGTTCTCCCAATCGCCGGAGGCCGTCGCCGCGATGTACGCCGACCCCCAGTACGCCGAGATCCGGAAGCAGGAACTGACCGCTGACTGGGCGACCGCGTACGTCAACGGCACCCCGGAGGCCGGCTTCACCACGACGACCGAGTTTGCGATGCCCACCGATCGCGCCCCGCAGATGGTGCAGTCGGTGATCGGCTCCTCCGTCACCGTTCACGAGGCGCAGACCTGGGAGGCCGCCGGTGCGGACGGCCGGCGTGAGGGCCGTGCCGAGATCACGGTGAAGGGCACGCCTGCGGTCGTCAGCGCCCACTACCGTCTGGAGCCGTCGGCCGGAGGCTCGGTGCTGACGGTGACCGGAGAGCTGAGCGCGCAGGTGCCGCTGGTCGGCAAGCGGATCGAAAAGGCGGCGGAGCCGTACGTGGCGCAGGTGTTCGGCGTGGAGCAGCGCGCGGCGCAGCGCTACTTCGCGGAGCGGGAGGACTGACCGGGCCCAGCCCGTGGAGTGATCGGACGACCGGCGCTGCGCCGACCGGATGCCTCCACCGGGCCACCGTCTGCCGGGCCGTCGCCGGCCGGGCGGTCTCGGTCAGGTGGCGTCAGTCGCCCGCGCCGCTGGCGTAGGCGAACGCCTCCGCCGTCTCCGAGGGGTCGAACCAGAGCACGTCCGGGGCGAACTCGTCGGCGAGGGCCTCCGCCGCGGTGAGTTCGCTGACGTGCAGGGCACGGATGCGGACCGGCTCGTCGGCGGTGAGCCGCCGGGCATGGTCTCCGTTGTCCCCCGCCTCGGCGGGTGCGGCGTCATCGGGCACATCCACGGCGGCGATGACCACGCGTGTGTGCGCGGCGGCGCCGGTGGCGCCGTGCGCGGTGACGAGGACGGCCTCCTGGACGGCATCGAGATCGAGCTGCTCCGCCTCGTCAGCGGTGACGTCCTTCGCGATGCTGGGGTCCACGCCCCACACGAGCGTGCCGGCGGCGATCACGGGTGCGGAGTCGGGGGCGGCGGAAAGCGGAACGAAGATGCGCACGGGACCTCCTGTTGACGACGCCACGATTCTACGCGGGAACCGCGGCGGCCTGCCTCCAGTGCTGATCGATGCGCTCCACTGCCGCCTCGGCGGCCCGCTGCAGAGCCCGCCGGACGGCTGAGCGCGGCGCGGCCTCGGCCAGCAGAGCACCGTCCCACAGTGCGCGCCTCATGACCAGCGGGTCCCTCGGGACAGTGGTGATGCCGGCGGGGGTGAACCGCTGCGCAATCGCCGCCTGCAGCTGCGACTCGGGGGCGGCGCGGTCGGTGCCGTTGATGATGACATGCACGGGAGCCGAGGTGATCGCCTGCAGCGGCCCGACTTCGCGGACGAACCGGGTGATGGACACGGGGTCAGCGGCGCACACTCCGATCACTTCGTCGGCCTCCGCGAGCGCCGAAATGGCGGCTCCGTCGCGGCAGGAGATGAGCGAGTCGGCCAGGGCGTCGTCGTCTTCCAGGCCGGCGGCGATGTCGACCACGACGGCGTCGGCCTCGCGCGCCAGCGCCGCCAGCACCGCGGTCAGCGCCGACGGCTCCACCTCCGCCCACCGGCTCGGCACACCGATGCCGGACAGCAGGCGCAGGTTCGGTTCGATCTCCGGCACGATGCGGTGCAGCGCGTCGGCCGTCAACTGGGACGAGGTGGCGAGCCGTGCTGCGGTGACGAGCCCGGGCACCTCGTCGACCACCCCCAGCAGCTGGGACTGGCAGGGGGCGTCAGTGTCGGCGTCCACCAGAATGGTGCGTCGTCCGGCACGGGCGAGCTCCCCGGCGATGTTCGCGGCGATGGTGGAGCGTCCCGGTGCCCCGGCGGGCCCCCAGACCGTGATGATGCGTCCGCGCGGCTCATCCACAGGTTCGTCCGTGGTCCATGCGTCCGCGTCATCGGCGCCGGCGACGGCCTCGAGGATCGTGGAGTACATCTGCTCGACATCGGCGGCAGGGTCGATCCCCCAGGTGATGCCGAGGTCCGCAGGGGCGCGCCGCGTCCCTCCGTCGAGACCGATCACGGCGGTGCCGCCGGCCATCAGCTGCGCGACGCTGGAGCGGTCAAGGCCGTCGACGTCGCAGTCCACGAGGACCGCGTCGGCCACCCCGGCGCTGACAGCGGCGAGGGCTTCGGTGAGTTCCGCGCAGCGGCGCACGACCCGCACCCGGTCGGGCAGTTCGGTGGCGAAGGCATGGACGATGCGCAGTTCGTCCGCGCCGGAGGCGAGGAGGACGAGGTCGATCATCAGCCGACCTCCGTGCCGCCGAGGACTTCGATGGCGAACATCGAGTCGTCGCGGTCGATGGCTTCGAGCACTTCGGCGACGGAGTCCGCTGGGACGAGCACCTCGACCGTGGCCTTCTGCATGCTCAGGGAGCTGCCGCTGCTGACGGACCGCACCTGGGCGCGGTCCACCAGCATGTGCGCGCCCTTGGTGCTGGCCTCGGCGCCCTCCTTGGCACTGGCGGCGGTCCACACTTCGACCACGTCACCGGACTGCAGGCCGGCAGCGGCGCCGGACTCGATGGGAACGGCGATGGGCCGCAGGGTGCTCTCCTCGCTCTGCCCGATGGCGGAGACGGGCAGCAGCTCGCCCTGTTCGATGCGGGTGGCGGCGAGCGCCCCCGCGGGGATCTGATCGGCGGAGACGGCGTAGCTGCTGGAGCTGTCGCCGAGGCTGACCTCGACCTGCCGGAACGCGGAGGGGTCGATCTTCTGCCCTTCGGCGATGTCGGTGGTGGCCACCAGGACGGTGGTGGTGCGGGTGGCTGCAGTGAGGATGCCGGCTCCGGCGAGCACGCTGATGAGCACCAGGGCGATTCCGGTGAGCAGGCGAGGATCGCGTGCACGGGGGCGGCGCAGGCGCATGGCGCGCACTGGAGCCCGCCCTGGTGCGAGGACGGCGGGGCCGACGGGGTCGGGCGAGCGGGTCTGCTCAGCCCCTTCGGAATCGCGGTTCTGCGCGGCGGAGGGACGGCGGGAGAAGATGCTCATAACGAATCCTGGGTCGACGGTGACGGGACTGTTCGTCCACGCTAGGCCGAGCATCACCATGGTGGGGCGGTTGTGGATGAACGGTGTCCGTATTGAGACCTGGTGTCCTCCGGGGGCGGGCCGCTGGAACCGTCCCGGGCCGGAGCGGCGCGTCTGGTCGAGGTTGTCCACAACAGGTCGTTCACGGCGCGGCTGCGGCAGTGTGCGTGAGAGGATGAGGACCCACGAACCACCCCGCGCGTCGGAAGGACTCGAGCATGGCCGCACGCTTCATCCCCCTGTCTGAGGTTGCTGAGCAGCTGTCCATCAGCGCCTCGCAGGCGTATGCGCTCGTGCGCAGTGGGGAGCTGCGGGCCATCAAAGTGGGCGGCCGCGGCCAGTGGCGCGTGGAGCAGGCCGAACTGGAGGCGTACATCGCCCGCAAGTACAAGGAGACGGAGTGGGAGATCGCGCAGGAGCGCGCCGCCGCTGCCTCATCTGCTGACTGAGGCGACCGTCGCGATCGCCGAGAACGGGATCGCAAGGAGGTCCGCACCGCGCTGATCGCCCCGCAGATCCAGGTGATCCGCCCACACGGCAGCGATTCTGCCGCGCAGCGTCTGCACCCCGGCTGCGACCACAACGGCCCGCCGGCTCTCCTCCCAGTCACTGAGAACGGACCGCAGTGAACGGCGGTCGAACCCGTCGGCCCCGCGGGACCGCTGCGACAGACCTGTCGCAATCTGGACTGCATCCATCCGCACGAGCGTCGCTGCGTCCCCGTCAGAGATCGTCACCCAGTCGGCGCCGACCTCCGCAACCGTGCCGCGGAGCACTCCCCCAGTGATGAGCGTGAGCCGCACCTGAGTGCCCCCATTGCCGGCGAAGCGGTCAGCGAGCCCGATCGATCCGCGCTCCAGGCGGGCGAGTTCACGGGCGCTGCGGCGCGCATCGAGCTGCGAGGCGTGCTGCAGCTGGGCAGCGACATCCTGCAGACGCTCGTCACCGCTGACGGACGAACCCGGTGGACGACGACGGTGTCGGCGGGGCTGGTGTGCGTCACCGGCCGGTTCAACCACGGCAGCTCCTGGTGTCGGCGAGGGCGGCCTGTCCGCCTACGAGTTTTCACGAATGTTAGCAAAGCGGTTGCGACCCCCTCAATGTGGATCTAACCTCATGATCACATTCCAAACAGGACCAATATTTATCAAACTGCATCAAACAGCATGAATGGTGTCGGCGCGGGGCAGCATCCCACCGGCACCCGCCGCAGAGGGGATTCCCATGGACCACCAGCACCACCACGGGCGAGGGACCGCCATCGCCGCATCCGCCGGCGCTGCCGTTCTGAGCGTCAGCAGCACAGTGTTCGCACTTGCGCAGGGCGCTCTGGTCGCCGAGTCCGATCGCATCCAGCAGCTCACTGCTGGGCTCCTGGCCGCTGCAGCGGCTGCGCTGGGAGTCTGCGCCGCGTACCTCGCCCTCGTGTGGGCCCTCATCGCGGTGACCCGCGTGTTCGGAACCGGCTCGGCCGCCGGCCGCATCAGCTTCGGTGCCCTGCGGGTCATTGCTCCACGACTCGCCAAGACTGTGGTCGGGTCCGGACTCGCGGCGGGCAGCGTGGTCGCGTTCAGTGTGTCGGCTGTGGCCGCAGAACCCGCCCCGGCACCGTCCGGTGGGTTCGGCTGGTCGACGCCCTCGGAGCAGTCCGCAGCGGATGACTCCGCCGACGGCTCTGCTGAGGACGGTGATCTGAACGCGGACGACCTCGAGATCGGGTGGGCGCCCCAGCACGACTCCGCCAGCGCACCGCCGGACGCCCCCGCGGATGCACCGCCGCCGGCACCCGCGCCCGCGCGCGATGCGCCCGAACCGGCCAGTGATGAGCCGGCACCGTCCACCGATGAGCCGGCACGCGCCCCTGAAGATCCGACACCCGCCACTGAAGCACCGACACCTGCTCCTGACGAGCCGGCGCCCGCTTCTGAGTCGCGCACCCCGGCGCCGGCATCCGACGCGCCCGCACCCGGCACCACCGCGACTGTCCGCCCGGGCGACTCCCTCTGGCAGATCGCCTCCCACACCCTCGGCCCCTCCGCCGACGACGCCGACATCGCTGCCCTCGTGGAGCAGATCGCCGCCGACCCGGAGAACCGCATCGAGGATCCGGATCTGATCCACCCCGGCGATGAGCTGCACATTCCCTCGGCGGCCGCCCCCACCATCACTCCTGCTGACTGACGAGACGACAAGGAATCCGCATCATGTCCACAGCCCCGATCTCCTCCACGCCCGCAGCTCGTCCCAGCCATCAGCTGGCCCCGTCGGGACCGTTCGCCGACCCCGACAGTGGGGAGCGCGCCGTCACCGCTGTCGCGCGCAACGCGCTTGAAGTGATCCTCGGCCAGCGCCCGCTGACGAGCCTGGACCAGATCGTTGACCTCGAGGTTCGCCGCCGCCTGCATGAGCGGGCGCGGCTGATCGCCGATGTCGCCGCTCAGCGGGGAGTCAGGACCGCTGCCCGCATCCGCGTGGGCGGGGTCCGCTTCTGCGCCGTCACCGACACCGCGGTCGAAGCGAACGCCGTCATCAGCGACTCCCACCGCAGCCGCATGGTCGTCATGCGCTGGGAGCTGCGCCGCGGACGCTGGAAGGTGGTCGTCCTGGACGTCGGCTGAGGGGCCGGCGTCCCCGCTCCTCCCCTCGATTCCGCCCTGCACGAGCGATGCCCCGCCACCTCACGGTGACGGGGCATCTGAATGCACCGGACGATGCAGATCAGCGCCGGCGGCTCTTCGCCTGCTTCTTCTCCGCGCGGCGCTGCTCACGCTCAGCCTTCCGTCGCTCAGCGCGCGACATCGGCGCGGCGCTCTCGCCCTCCGCGGAGGAGTAGGACAGCTGGGAGGGGTTCACCGAATCCTCCAGACCCTTGGCGTGGAGGTGGATCTCGCTCGCCTCATCCTCGAACTCAGCGTCCTCACCCGACGCTGCACTCTCGGTGTCGGCAACCGGTTCGGAGCCGGCCTCGGCGGCTGCACCGGCGGAGGCGCCGACGGAATCGGCGTTCGCGGACAGGGTCGCGGCGCTCTTGGCGAGGAGGTTCTTCACCGCATCCGGGACGAGAGGCTGGCGCTGCACCTGCACGTTGAGGTTGAACAGGTACCCGACCACGTCCTCCTTGATGCCCGCCACCATGTCCTGGTACATCAGGAAGCCCTCGCGGCCGTACTCCACGAGCGGGTCGCGCTGCGCCATGGCGCGCAGACCGATGCCCTCCTTGAGGTAGTCCATCTCGTAGAGGTGGTCGCGCCAGCGGTTGTCGATGACCCGCAGGATCACCTTGCGCTCCAGCTCACGCATCGCGTCCGAACCGAGCTCCTCTTCGCGCTTCCCGTACGCGATGCGGATATCGGACAGCAGCTCCGTGCGCAGGCGCTCCCGCGTCAGGTTCTCCTTGCCGCCGACCTCGTCGATCAGGTCCTCTTCGGTGAACGACACCGGGTACAGGGACTTCAGCGAGCCCCACAGTTCGTCGAGCTCGAAGTCCTCCGCGCTGCGGCTGCCGGTCGCGTTGGCGACGGCGGTGGTGATGACGTCCTCGAGGTAACGGTCGATCGTCGCGGTGATGTCCTCACCGTCGAGCACCCGGTTGCGGTCGCCGTAGACGCGTTCGCGCTGCTTGGTGAGGACATCGTCGTACTTCACCACGTTCTTGCGGATCTCGAAGTTCTGCGACTCGATCTTGCGCTGAGCGCCCTGGATCGCACCGGACACGAGGCGGCCGGTCAGCGGCGTGTCCTCATCCACGCCGCCGCGCGCCATGATCTGCTCCACGCCCGGGCCGGCGAAGCGGCGCACCAGCTCGTCCTGCAGCGACAGGTAGAAGCGGGACTCGCCCGGGTCGCCCTGACGGCCGGAACGGCCGCGCAGCTGGTTGTCGATGCGGCGGGACTCGTGGCGCTCCGTGCCCAGCACGTACAGTCCGCCGAGGTCGCGGACCTCATCCGCCTCGTCCTTCACCTGGCGCTTGGCGCGCTCCAGCGCCTCCTCCCAGGCCGCCTGGTACTCCTCCGGGTTCTCCTCGGCATCCAAGCCGCGGTCCTCCAGGGACTTGTGCGCCATGAACTCGACGTTGCCGCCGAGCATGATGTCGGTGCCGCGGCCGGCCATATTGGTGGCCACGGTGACGGCGCCCTTCGCACCCGCCATGGCGACGGTGGCGGCCTCACTGGCGTGGTTCTTGGCGTTCAGCACGTTGTGCGGCACGCCCTTCTTCCGCAGCAGCTCCGAGAGGTGCTCGGACTTCTCCACGCTGGTGGTGCCCACCAGCACAGGCTGCCCCGTCTTATGGCGTTCGACGATGTCGTTGACGACCGCGGCGAACTTTCCGCGCTCCGTCCGGTAGATCTCATCCACTTCGTCCACACGCTTGGTAGGGAGGTTGGTGGGGATCGGCACCACGCCGAGCTTGTAGGTCGCCATGAATTCGGCGGCTTCGGTCTCAGCGGTGCCGGTCATACCGGCGAGCTTCTCGTACAGCTTGAAGTAGTTCTGCAGGGTGATGGTGGCGAGGGTCTGGTTCTCCGCCTTGATCTCCACACCCTCCTTCGCCTCAATGGCCTGGTGGACGCCCTCGTTGTAGCGGCGCCCGGCGAGGATGCGACCGGTGTGCTCATCGACGATCATCACTTCGCCGTCGATGATGACGTAGTCCTTATCGCGCTTGAACAGCTCCTTCGCCTTGATGGCGTTGTTGAGGAAGCCGACCAGCGGGGTGTTGAGCGACTCGTAGAGGTTGTCGATGCCGAGCTCGTCCTCCACCCGGTCGATGCCGGGTTCGAGAACGCCGACGGTGCGCTTCTTCTCGTCGACCTCGTAGTCACGATCGCGGCGCAGGGTCTTGACCACGCGTGCGAACTCGGCGAACCACTTGTTGACGTCGCCGGACGCGGGACCGGAGATGATCAGCGGGGTGCGGGCCTCGTCGATGAGGATGGAGTCGACCTCATCCACGATGGCGAAGAAGTGGCCGCGCTGGACCCTGTCCTCGGCGTTCGTAGCCATGTTGTCGCGCAGGTAGTCGAAGCCGAACTCGTTGTTCGTGCCGTAGGTGATGTCCGCGGCGTACTCGCGCCGACGCTGCGCCGGGGTCTGGCCGGCGATGATGACGCCGGTGCTCATGCCGAGGGCGCGGAACACGCGGCCCATGAGATCGCTCTGGTAGGAGGCGAGGTAGTCGTTGACGGTGACCACGTGCACGCCCTTGCCGGCGAGGGCATTGAGGTAGGCGGGCAGGGTCGCGACGAGGGTCTTGCCCTCACCGGTCTTCATCTCAGCGATGCGGCCGCGGTGGAGGGCGGCGCCGCCCATCAGCTGCACCGGGTACGCGCGCTGGCCGAGGACTCGGCGGGCTGCTTCTCGAACCGCGGCGAACGCCTCGATCATGATGTCGTCGAGCGTCTCGCCGTCCTCGAGGCGCTGGCGGAACGCGTCGGTCTCCGCACGCAGCTCGTCATCGGTGAGCTCGCGGAACGACTCTTCGAGCTTCTCCACATCATCGGCGATCGCCGCCAGACGCTTCTGCTCACGGCCTTCGCCTGCTCGCAGGATCTTCTCGAAGAAGCTGGCCACTCGTACTCCCTGGATTGCTGAACGTCAGTGTCGTCGGCCTGAGAAGGGCCCAGCCCACGCTAGTCGGGCCACCTTGGAGTCTACAGACAATGAGCGGGCGGGACGCGCCCGTTGTGGTGCGTCCCGCCCTGCGGGTCGTGGTCCGCTCGACTGCGCGGGGCCGACGGGGTCATCCGCCGACGGGTGCGGAGCCGATGCGCGTGCCGGTCATGGCCGGACCCTGCTCACGCTGAGCGTGCGCTCACTGTGAATCGGTGTCCAGTTCGATGACGCCGTAGTTCCAGCCCTTGCGGCGGTACACGACCTTCGGGTGGTTCGTGTCCTTGTCGACGAACAGGAAGAAGTCGTGGCCCACCAGCTCCATGCGGTACAGGGCGTCGTCGATGGTCATCGGCTCAGCCTTGTGCTTCTTCTCGCGGATCACCACGGGCGACTCCGGGGCATCAGCAGCGGTGTCCGGCTCCGGGTCGACAGCCTCGATGGAGCCGGTGGCAGTGCGCTCCTTCTGCTCTTCGATGAGCCGATCCATGTGGACCTGGTCCTCGCCCATGGTGCGCAGGGACTCGGTCTCCACCTGGTGGGCGCGGTCGCGGCCCTTGCGGCGATCCTTGCGGCGGTCGCGCAGGCGGCGCAGACGCTCCATGAGCTTGTCGTAGGCGAGATCGAGGGCGGCGTACTGATCGGCGGCGCTGGCCTCGGAGCGGATGACGGTTCCGTTGTCGTGGACAGTGAGCTCGATCCGCTCCTTCTGGTCCGCCAGTCGCGGGTTCTTCTCGGTCATCACGACGACGTCCGTGCGGGATGCGTTCGGGGCGAGCTGGTTGACCTTGTCGAGCTTGTCGTTGATATGGCGCTGGAAGCGCTCCGTCACGTCGGTGTGGCGGCCGGCAACGTTGATGTCCATGGAATCCTCCAAAGAGATGAGACTCGAAGAATGCGCTCGTGCGCATCCTGATCAGGGTGGGGTGCGCATCACCTCCGACTCTGCTCGAGGATCCAGTCGCCGCTAGCGGCGATCACCGGGGCTTCCGGTGACTTCATTATCCCCGATCGAACTGACAGTGTCATGAGAGTCACAGGCACGTTGCGAGCAGGATTCACGGCCTGACGGACGTTGGCCCGACGCGCTGTGCGGCCGCCACGACAACAGCGCCGAGAACGCGGCACCCGGCCGCTTCGAGCGCATCCGCGGCGGCGGCGAGGGTTGCTCCGGTGGTGGCGACGTCATCCACCAGCACGACGGACGGGCCCCGCCCTGGCGCGTTCCGCGATGTCCCGGTCGTCGGACTTCTCGCCTCGTCGGCGGCGCTCCTCGCCTCTGCCGCGAAGTGCGAGGATCCGAGCGCGCGGGTGACGGCGCGGCCGCTCACCCGCATTCCGCCGGACAGGCGCCGCTCCCGCCGATTCCGTACCCGTCGGCCCGCCACAGCACCACCCGACCGTGCTGCCACGGCAGCACCCGAGCGCGCAGCCGACGCACCTCCCGGCAGCCCCGCGGGCGCCCCGCTCGCCCGCGGCAGCGACAGGCACGACACCACCGGTGTCCGGAGGGACTCCCCCAGCGCCTCCGCAATGAGCTGCGTGTGCTGCTCGCCCCGTCGGCGCACCGCCGCCCCGCTCGAGGGCACCGGCACCAGCACACCACCGTGCCGCAGCAGCTCCCGCGCCGGATCCAGCAGACTGCGGGCGAACGGCTCCGCGAGCGCAAAATGGCCACCGTTCTTGAACGCCAGCACCAGTGCCTGCAGTCGGGCCGTGTAGTCCCCCGCCGCCACCACCGGCATGCGGGGTCTGAACGACACGGCTCCGCGATGCTCACCGAGCTCATCGGGGACGGCGAGCTGCAGGGCGTCGAGCCGGTCATCGACCCGCTCGGCGCCCATCTCGAGCACCGCGGCGCAGTCCGCGCACAACACCCTCCCGCCGACACCGCAGGGGCAGGCCGTCGGCAGCAGAACATCGGCGAGGGACCGCAGAACGGTGTGGGTGGTGGCATGCATGAGCATCATGCTGGCTCGGCGCGCACGGCGGCGCGCGGCGGCCGGCCCTTCTGGGGACGACTCGACGTGTGGACAGCGCTGAGGCGCGGACCGGGGTGCGGCGAGGCGGCGGCGGAACCCGCTGCACGCCCCGCGTGGAGTCCCAGATGATCGCCTGCGGACTCTGGCCCTCCGCTGCCGGCACGAACACGATCATCGCCTGCTTGGAGTACCAGCAGAGCTCACCGGAGCCGTTCACCGGCAGCGGCATCGTCTGGACCGTGGACAGGCCGATCGGATCACCCTTGCGGCTGCGGACCACCGCGCTCTCACCGAGCAGCAGCCGGCCGTCCCGTTTGATCAGCAGCGCCAGCTGCGTGGAGCCCAGCCCCAACGAGGCGCTGCAGATCTCGTCGCCGTCGGCGAGGTTCAGCAGCGCAGACGAATGCTCCGCCCCGCCGGACTCGTTCACGGCGAGGAGTTCACCGGGACGTTCGGAGTCCGCGGTCCAGATCCACCCGAACTGGTCCACCGATGGGGGCACCAACGCCTGCCCGGTCAGCGCCTCCCTGCGCTGGAGGCGACCGTCGGTCGACCCCGTCAGCAGGGTCCGGCGGTCCGGCGTGAGCGCTGCCGCGGTCGAGGACCGAGGGGACCCCACCGGTGCGATGACGCAGTCCTTGGCGAAGGCGGGCACGAGGGACAGCGTGCTGTACCCGTCACCGCTCTCGCGAACCGCCATCACAGCGGCGCGCCGCCGAGTGCCTGCGCCACCCGGTCCACAGCGCGGGCCTGGACGAACCAGCGCAGATCCCCCACCAGAGTCGTGCGGGTCGGGTCGAGGTATGCGATCCTGACCGGCGTCCACAGAAGGTCGAAGGTGGCCTGCGAGATGACCACCATGTCCGGCGGGTCCGCGATCCGCCATTGTCCGGCGACCCGGGTCAGATGGAGGGTGTATCGCATCGGCTCCCCATCCAGGAGCCAGGTGCGCACACCGGAGGAGTCCACGCGGGTCACCGCCGTCAGCGTCACCTCCACGGTGGAGGTGTCGACCTGCGAGATCACCGGTTCTTCATTGGGAACATGGACGAAGACCTCCGTGTCCGGCGCCTACGTGCGGGCCTTTTCGGGCGTGAGGAACTGGCGGGCGACCGCGGAAGCGGACGCAGCCGCTGCGAACGCTGTGAGCGCGCCGCGGCGGGTCAGGCCCCGGCTCCTCATCCGATCTCCCGCGGAGTGCCCACCCACTCGCCGTCGTCCGGCAGCTCCCATGACCGCCGCAGCGCCAGAGGGGAATCGTCCACGGATGCGTCCGGAGTCTTCGGCAGCGTCAGGCGGAACACGGCGCCGCGGCCCTCCTGGCCCCACGCCTCCAGCCAGGCACCGTGCAGGTGAGCATCCTCCGCCGCGATCGACAGGCCGAGGCCGGCACCGCCGAGCGTGCGGGAACGCGCAGGGTCGGCTCGCCAGAACCGGGAGAAGACATGGCGCGCGGACTCCTCGGAGATGCCGACGCCGAAGTCCTGCACGATGATCGCCGCGCACTTCTCGTTCGACGCGGTCTCCACCGCCACCGGGCCGCCCTCCGCGTGCTCCAGCGCGTTCACCAGCAGATTGCGGACGATCCGCTCCATACGGCGGAAGTCCATCTGCAGCAGGATCGGCTCCTTGTGCCACTTCACGCAGAACGCCGAATCCGCCTCGTCAGCGATCGGCTTCAGCAGCTCTACCGTGGAGCGGGCCACATCGCTGAGGTTCTCCTCGCGTTCGTCGAGGATCGCGGCTCCCGCGTCGTGGCGGGAGATCTCCAGCAGGTCCGCCAGCATGTGGTCGAACCGGTTGACCTGGTCGGTCAGCAGCTGTGTGGTGCGCCTGATGGTCGGGGAGAACGAGTCCTTCTCCGCATCCAGCACGGACGCCGCCATCTTGATGGTGGTCAGCGGGGTGCGCAGCTCATGGGAGACGTCGGAGACGAAGCGGTGCTGCACATGGGACAGCTCCGTGAGGTCCGTGATCTTCTCCTGCAGGGACTCCGCCATCCGGTTGAAGCTAGTGCCCACGGTGGCGAGCTCGTCGCCGCCGCGCACGTCGATGCGGTAGTCGAGGTCACCGTCGGCGATGCGCTCAGCGGCGTTCGCGACCCGCCCCAGCGGAGTCTTCAGCATGCGCGCAATGATGATGGTGATGCCGAGCAGCAGCAGCATGATGACAGCGCCGCCGGTCAGCAGCACGGGCCGCATGAACGAGAGCGTGTTCTGCTCCTCCGCGAAGGAGTACAGCATGACGAGGTCGAAGGATCCCGATCCGGGCACGCTGATCCGCACCGCGGTCAGCATTCCCGGGGTGCCGTCCTTCAGCTTCACGTTGCGGTGCACGATCGACCCGGTGGAACCGGACAGCTGCCCTCGCAGCTCGGGGTCCACGTAGTCCATCACCGCGCGGTCCGTGGAGATCGTGGACATGGTGGACTCCTCATCCACCGGCAGCAGCGCCGCTGACGAAAGCGGGCCGTGCTCTTCGGTGCGCAGCGACTGGATGAACTGGGCGACCGAGTCCTGGCGTTCACCGGGGCTGCTGCCCACCGAGCTGCGCAGTTCTCGGGTCAGCGAACTGCGCGCGAGCTCGGTCTGCTCGAACACGAGGTCGCGGCGCTGATCGTAGAGTCCGTCGGCGATGACCGTGGAGAGGTAGCCGCCCACCGCGGTGATCGCGATGGTGGACAGGACGAGGGTGATGACCGCAACGCGGACGCTCAGCGGCCAGTGGGGGTAGTGACGCCTGCCGGAGCGTCCGAGGGGGGCGCTACTTTCCTGCTCGATATCCGACACCACGAACCGTCACCACGATCTGCGGGTTCTCCGGGTCGAGCTCGATCTTGGCGCGCAGTCGCTGCACATGCACGTTCACCAGGCGGGTATCGGCGCTGTGGCGGTAGCCCCACACTTCGCGCAGCAGGACCTCGCGGCTGAACACCTGCCACGGCTTGCGCGCCAGCGCCACGAGGAGGTCGAACTCGAGGGGGGTGAGCGGCAGGCGCTCCTCCCCGCGCCACACGCGGTGGCCCTCCACATCGATGACGATGTCCGCCACCTTGAGCGTTTCGGGACCGGGCTCCTCCTGCCGGCGCACACGGGCGCGGATGCGGGCGACCAGTTCGTCCGGATCGAACGGCTTCGTCAGGTAGTCGTCGGCTCCGGCCTCCAGACCCTCCACGATGTCCTTCGTGTCACTGCGGGCGGTCAGCATGATGATGGGAACACCGGAGACCTCGCGCATGCGGCGGCAGATCTCGTTGCCGTCGGTCCCCGGCAGCATCAGGTCCAGGAGGACGACGTCGTACATGCCGTCCTCGAAGCCGTCGAGTGCTTCATTCCCGTCCGCTGCGGTGGTGACATCGAACCCCTTGCCGGTAAGAACGATGGAGACCATCTCGGCGATGGCCGCATCATCATCGACCACGAGGACCTTGGGTGAAGTGCTCATGGGTCCCATTATGCCGGAAGAGGACGGAAATTCGCTGATCTTACCGCTGCTGGATCAGCATCGGGAGGCCTTCAACATCACGATATGCCAACGAACACGCAGAACAGGTGATGTGCGCCCCGTGCTGGACGAGGTCGCTTCGACATGCGGGGCAGCGCACCACATCGGCCGCCCACGCCGGCAGGGACGGGATTCGGCTGCGCGCTGCGGGATGCGCCGCTCCATCAGGGCGGCCGACGGGTCCCGCCGAATCCGAGCGGCGCCGCCCCGCGGGGGCATCGGCGCGGATGATCCCCAGGATCTCATCGCGCACCCGCGCCATAGTGTTCCCGGTCGCCGCCTCCACGTTCAGTCGCAGCAGCGGCTCCGTGTTCGACGGGCGCAGGGAGAACCACCAGCGCTGATCCTCGGGCATCGCCTCATCCCAGTGGGTGACGGTCATGCCGTCGAGGTCGTCGATCGTGACGCCCGGGACCCCTTCGATGGCGGAGCGGACCCGCTGCGCGGCGCCGTCGGCATCCGCAACGCGGGAGTTGATCTCACCGCTGGCGGCGAACGGGTCGTGCTCCGCCATCAGGTCGGAGAGGGTCCCGCTGCTCTTCTGCAGGGCGCGCAGGGTGTGCAGCGCCGCCAGCATGCCGGAATCGGCGAAGAAGAAGTCCCGGAAGTAGTAGTGGGCGGAGTGCTCACCGCCGAACACCGCGTTCTCCTTCGCCATCAGCGCTTTGATGATGGAGTGCCCCACTCGGCTGACCACCCATCGGCCGCCCTCGGCCTCGATGGCGTCGCGCACATGGCGGCTGGAGACGATGTTGGCGACCACCGCCGGGCTGGTCTCGCCCTCGGCGCGGACTCGGCGGATCTCACCGGTGGCGATCATCGCGGTGATGGCCGACGGGGACACCACCTCACCTGATTCGTCCACCACGATGCAGCGGTCGGCGTCGCCGTCGAAGGCGAGGCCGAGATCGGCGCCCTCCCGCTTCACCGCTGCGCGCAGATCGCTCAGGGTGGAGTAGTCCAACGGATTCGCCTCATGGTTCGGGAAGGTGCCGTCCAGCTCGAAGAAGAGGGGGACCACCCGCAGGGACGGCACCCGCTGGGCGAGCGCGGGAACGGTCAGGCCCGCCATCGCGTTTCCGGCGTCGACCACAACGGTCAGCTCGCGCTCCCCGTCCAGGGGGACGAGGGACAGCACGGTGTCGATGTAGTCGCCGAGGGTGTCGATCTCACGCTGCTCGCCCCTCCGGCGAGCCGCGGGGATGGTGCCTGCGTCCAGGTACGCCTGGGCGGTGTCGCGGATCTCGGTGAGCCCGGTGTCGCGGCCCACGGGAACGGCGCCGGCGAAGCACATCTTGATCCCGTTGTCCGGGCCCGGATTGTGGCTGGCGGTGAACTGCGCGCCTGCGACGTCCCGCAGACCGGAGGCGCAGTACAGCTGGTCGGTGGAGCTGAGCGAAGCCCACAGGACAGTGGAGCCGCGGGTGCGGGCCCCATCGGCGAAGGCGCCGGCGAGCTCCGGGGAGGATTCGCGCATGTCGTGGGAGACGATGATGTCGGCGCCGTCCAAGAGGTCGGCGAACGCGGCGCCGAGGGCGCGGGAGCCGTCGGCGGTGAAGTCCTCGTGGGCGCGCCCGCGGACGTCATAGGCCTTGACGATGCGGCTGAGATCGGTTCCGGAGCGGTCGATCGGTGTGGATACGGTGGTCACGGGTCTCCTCATTCGCTGTCGGCGGAGCGGACAACGCGCAGGTGCCGGCCCTGACCGGCAGCGCCGGCCTGCTGGGCGGGAGTGCCCTCGCGATGGGGCGCCTGCGCGGGAGCGGCGGGGGCGCGGTGGGCGCCGTGCGGTGCTCGGGACGCGGCCGAAGGTCGGTCCTCGGCGTCGGCGAGGGCCTTTGCGAGGGCGAGGACGTCGTCCTGCTGGCGCAGTTCGCCGGGGACGCGCTGCACGGTCCAGCCGTTGGGGACCGTAAGGCTGCGAGCGTGAGCGAGGCACAGGTCGTACCCGTGCGGGTCGCGCTCTGCCGGGAGCGGGCCGATGACCGCGACGGAGTCCGCGTAGTTGTAGGTCAGGACGGCCACGGCCGGCTCAGAGCATCCGGTTTTTGAGCATTCACGATCAGACACGAGGCAACTCTATCGCGAGCCGCAGCGCTGAGCCTCACCGCCTCCGGCGCCGATAGGCTGGGGCCATGCCCTCCCCTCGACGCCGCCGACGCGGCCGCGCCTTCCGTCACGACCTCGTGCCGCCGCATCTGCCCGGCTATGTGAGCCGACGCGAACGCTTCGACGCTTCGGTGCAGGATGCGATGGCGGAGATGCTGCAGCGCTTCCCCCGCGAGCTGGAGTACGTGGAAGTGCTCGCCGAGGACGTTCCGCCCTCGTCGCACGTGCACTGGGAGGACGCGGTGCTGCTGGGACGTGCTTTCCCCGGCGACCGCCAGTCGCCGCCGCAGATCGTGGTGTACCGCCGCCCCATTGAGATGCGTGTGACGGACGCGGAGGACCTGCGGGAGCTGGTGCGCTCGGTCCTGGTGCAGAACGTGGCATCTCTCCTCGGCAAACAGCCCGAGGACATCGACCCCGACTTCAGCCTCTGAGGCCGACCTGTCCTGCGCCCCGGTGGGCCGCCCAGCTGCGGTGATCCGCTCAGTACTGCAGGCGGACGTTGACGCCGGAGGCGGCCACGTTGTTGTCCGCCAGGCGCACACTGCCGATGATCGGTCCGCTGCTGCCCGCCTTCGCGGTCTGGACCCAGTCCCCCGTGATCGATGAGGGCGTCTCCGGCACCACGATCAGGCCCGTCAGGTCCTCCGGCTTCGGGTCGATCTCGTTGGCCGCGATCGACAGGGTCTGACCGTCCGCCACCGGCTTCGTCACCGGCTTCGACAGGGACCCGTCGGCCTTGGTGCCGATCACGGTGACCGTGGTGTCCGCCAGACCGAACAGGCGCACCTGGCCGTCGGCGCCGCCGAGCGGCAGCGCGAGCACGGAGGAGTTCCGGATCGGGTCCGACGGGTTCTGGATCGTGAAGTCCACCGCTTTCGAGGTGGTCTCCCCCGGCTGATCGCTGCCGAACACTGACGAGCGGATCGTGGCGAACACGGGCGCCTCGGATTCCACCGTCACCGTGTAGGCGCCGCGGGGCAGGGTCCCGGTGTCCAGCTGCAGCACGCCGGAGGCGGGGATCTGCACATCTGTCATCTCCCGGTCCTTCACCTCGCCGGTGGGGCTGATGAAGCGGACAGTCGCGGTGGTGGGCTGCCCGGTGCTGTTCAGCAGGTCGATCTTGAGGGGCCGGCCCGCGGTGATGGTTGCGCCGGGGAACACGTGGTCGGTGGACGGCGCCTGCTGCGCGGTGGCGATGTCACCGCCGTGCGGGGTGAGGCCGTCGCGCTCGGACGTCTCCATGCTCATCGCGAGCGGCGAGCCCTGCACGGTGACCGACACGCCGAGCGAGTCGAATCCGGGGGCGATGGATTCCATCGGGATCCGCTCGGTTGCACCCGGCGCGACCACGATGGTGCCGCGGCCCTGCGGGTCCGCTTCGCCGTCGGCTGTGTTCACCGTCAGGCTGGCGGAGGAGGGCCGGTCCGTGGTGTTGGTGAGCACGAGCACGCTCGATGAGCCGGGCGTGGTGGAGACGCCTACGAAGGTGCCCTTCACCCGCGGCTCCCAGCAGCGGGTGAGCGCGAGGGACCGGAAGTCACCGGATTCGGTGCGGACGGCCTGGATGGTGTCCGCGATCGGCCGCTGGGAGTCGAACGAGGTGGAGCGCATGATCGCCCCGTCGGCGCCGGCCTCCGCGGACGCGGTTGCGAACTCCGCCTTCCCCTTCACCGGGGTGGCGTCCAGCGGGGTCCCGTCGCGGTTCTCGGCGTCGATGGTGGGGGTGCGGGGCGTTCCGTCCTCGGTGAGGCGGGTGGCGGCGACCTGGTCCTGCCCGAACAGGAGGCTCGTGTCCGGTTCGAGAGCGAGGGTGCGCACCTGCGCGGTGTCCGCGGGCTTCTGCTCGGCGAGCGCCTCGTCGGTGCCGGTGGTCTGTTCCGGCGGCAGGAACGGCCCGGGGCACGACTGCGCCTGGGCGACCGCGGTGGAGCGGGCGGAGAGGTCCTCCACGGAGGTGAACGACTTCTGGCCGAGGGTCGCGCCGGCAGCGACGACGCCGATGAGGGGGACGAACGCGAGGACGGCGGCGGCGACGCGGCGGCTGCGCACCGGGCTGCTGCCGACAGGGCCCGGGTCGGTGGGGCCGACGGGGTCTGCGGGAACGTGCGGCTCAGTGGGGGTGGAACTCACAGTGCCTCCTTCGAACGGCGGCGCCACGGCAGGGCGACCAGCACGGTCACCGCCAGGATGATGAGGCCGATGATGATCAGCGGGGTCGCCAACGGGCTGGTGTAGCGGATGTGGAGCTCACCGCTGGCGCCTGCCGGCAGTTCGAAGCCCTGCGCCCAGTCGTCGACCACCACCGGGGTCAGGGCGCGGCCGTTCAGGGTGGCGTGCCACCCGGAGTCGGAGCGCTCGGAGAGCATCACCGTCCGCACGTGGTCGGCGGCCTTCACCTGCGCCTGAGCGTCGGTGCGGCCCGACGGCAGGGCCGTCGTCGTGGTCGGATTGATGCGCTGGCCGGGCGCGGAATCAAGGATCATCGCTCGGGCCGACGGGTCCACCACGCGCCACAGCCCGCCCTGATCGGACTCGGTGACGCGCTCGAACCGCGGTGAGGAGTTCAGCGCAAGAGTGATGGAGTCCGCGTTCTCCTGGCTGGGCACCACCACGTACTGCACCGCGAAGGTGGACAGCGGCGGCACCACGCCTGTGCCGTCGTCGGCGAGGTTCGCGGCGATGGAGCCGACGAGGTGCTCACTGGCGGTGTCGAACGGGCTGGCTGTCTCCCCCAGCTCCGCCTGGCGCGCGTTCTCCGCACCGGAGGACTGGTCGATGGAGTCGCCTGCACCGTCCACGACACGGCCGGTGACAGAGCCGTCGTTCTCCTGGTGGAGCACGAGCGTGCGGGTGCGCTGATCGGACACGCCCTGGTCGGCGGCGACAGCGGGGATCTGCAGCTCGGTGGTGCGCTCCAGCTCCATCGCCGACGGCGCCATGATCGCCCACGAGGCGACGAGACCGACGGCGAGGATTCCGAGCACGGGAGCGAGGGTGCGCCGCAGCCAGGTCTGTCCGGCGACCGGCGATGCAACGCGGTGCGCGATCGCGTCCCCCGTGCACAGCAGAGCGGTGACGAGGCCCGCGCACACGATGGAGAGCGCTGGTCCGGCGTAGGAGGTGAAGGGGGTGCCGTCATCGAACCCCGTGACGAACCGGCCGAGGGCCAGGGCGAGCGCGAAGCCGCCCGCCACCACGAGCACCGAGAAGATGCCGACCCGGCCGGCGTCCCCGGCGAGGAACGGGGCGGTCAGCAGCGCCAGCAGCCCGGCGATCATCAGCGAGGCGGCGAACAGGGCCCACAGCAGGGACCCGTCGGCCCCGGCGGCTTCGGCGAGGCGGCCATGCGCGGTGGGCTGCAGCAGCGCGAGGTCCGCCAGTGAAGGGCGGGCGAACGCGCCCTCGACGCCGCTGACGGCGATCAGCGACTTCGGGTGCTGAATGTAGGCGGTGAGGTTCGGCAGGTGCAGGCCGAGAACGGGGACCGCGAACCAAACCATCCGCCAGCGTCGACTGGGGATGAACGGGATGATGAACAGCAGGCCGATGAACGCCATCGGTGCGAGGATCGGCTGCACCGCGCTGATCACCGCAAGCGCGAGACCGCCTGCCGCGGCGGCTGCCGGGCTCGCCTGCGCCGTCTTGTGCGGCAGGCCGATGGCGCGCACCAGACCGATGGCGGCGAGCGGGATCATGAGGTGCACCAGGACGGCGGGCCAGCGACCGGACAGCAGCGCGTCCGCGAGCGGTGGGGCCGTGGTCCAGGCGACCGCGGCGATGAGGCGCACCACGATGGACCGGCTGAGCGTGCCGGCGGCGAACCAGGCGCCGAGCGCCGCCGCGGGGATGGCGAGCAGCTGCAGGGTGAGCACGATCGCGTCCCCGCTGAGGGGGATCATGCCGACGAGGCGGGTGAGGGCGTCGGAGGGGCCGGGCGCGCCGAGCTCCCCGGGGATCCAGGAGGAGAAAACGGTGTCCCACCGGTCCTGGAGCACGTTCGTGGGGGCGATCAGGTGGGGGCCCACGAGAGACCCGCGCCCCAGGATGCTGCGCATCGCCAGCAGGGCGATGGCTGCTGAGAGGCCGGCGAGGACGAGCGTCCACACGGTGTGCCGACCGTAGTCGGCGTCGTCTGCGCCATGACTGGTGCCGGCGATGCCCCAGGTGGTGCGTTTGATGCGGCGCGTGTGCGCGTCATCAGCGAAGAGATCTGTCCACACTTCGTCCAAGGCCAAGCGGGCGGCGGCACTGCGCGGAACGTACAGCGGCGCGAGGCGTCTCCGTGGGATCGGTGAGCGCGCACTCGAGGCGCGGCCGCGGGCGAACACCGCGGGGGCGTGGCGCAGGATCCGGACGAACGCCTGCAGTTCATGGCCGACTGCGCGGGGCCGGTGCGACACGATCGCCCCGATGATCCGGGCGATCAGCGCGAACGGCAGGACGAGCAGCGTCAGGATGCCCATGAGGGTGGGCCGCTGCCGGATCAGGGACAGGACCTGACCGGACCGGAAGGCAACGGGGTCCTTCGCGCCGGTGAGGCGGCTCGGGTCTGCGCTGACACGGGAGTCGGAGACAGCGGTGACGCGTTCGCCGGAGCGCCAGATCCGCTGGCAGAGGTCGAGTTCAGCCCATGGGGAGGCGAGCGCCGGGTCGAACCCGCCGACATCCTGCAGGGCGGCGGTCTGCACCAGCATGCTGGGCAGGGTCACCCCGAGGACGTCGGTGCGCCAGTCCGCCTGCCCCTGGTCGATCTCGCCGGCGTCGACGCTGGTGCGGATCCGATGGGAGTGCGTGAGGGTGATGCCGAGGTCCACCAGCGGCGGAGCATCGGAGCGGGAGTTCGCCGACAGGTGCTTGGAGCCTGCGACAGCAGTGGAGGGCACCTCTCGGACCGTGCGGACGAGTTCCTCCAGCGCGTGCTGGTCGGGTTCGGCCTCCATGGTGAGCAGCCAGAGCCAGCTCTGATCGTCGGCCGTGGCGCGGCGACGACGGCCCCCTCTGGCGCTTCCGCGCTGCCGCAGGCGAGCCGGAACGCGCGCTTCTTCCTGTGCTTCGCGGGTCGAACGGGCGAGCTCCGCTTCGGTGTCGACGCTGCGGGCGCGGCGGCCGCGATGCTGAGGGGAGACCGCGGTGGAGCCGCCGGTGTGCGCGTCGGCACGGCCGCTGGGTTCGGCTGCCCGGGCGCCGTCAGGAGCGACGGCGGCGCCCTGCGCGTCGGCGTCCTGAGCGGCGTGATCGGCGTTGTCGGGGCGACGCCCGCCGGCCTCGCGGCCGGCGATGCGGGAGACGACGGCGCGGGTGGCGCCGGCCATGGTGGCACCGGGCGACAGGTTGATGCGGTCATCCACCATGCCGTCGGTCTGGAGGGTGCCGAGGTACTCGGCGACGGACTCGCTCAGTCCGGCCGCGGCGACGAGGACGGTGCGGTCGGCGGGGCGGGACTGCTGGCGGACTGCGCGGACTGTGCGGTCAATGGCGCCGACGGAGTCGGCGGACGAGACGAGCAGAACGGCGGTGACATCGCGCTGGATCACGGACGCTGGTCGTCCTTTCCGGAGGATCGGTGGGCGCTCAGATGGCCTGCTTCTTCAGGCGGCGGCGTTCGCGCTCGGACAGACCGCCCCAGATGCCGAAGCGCTCATCATTGGACAGGGCGTATTCGAGGCATTCGGCGCGGACCTCGCAGGAGGTGCAGACCTTCTTGGCTTCGCGGGTGGAGCCGCCCTTCTCGGGGAAGAACGCCTCCGGGTCGGTCTGGGCGCACAGGGCCCGCTCCTGCCAGGACGCGGGTTCCAGCTCCTCCCCGAAGTCACCGGCTCCCATGATCTCCACGATCGAGAGTCCGCTCTCCATGGGCGTGCGAGGCGCGTTCTGCTGCATCGGCGCGATCCTTTCCAGCCGGAGGTGTGCGGTGCCGCCGCAGTCTGCGCCCCCCACATCGGGGTCTGACACAATCATCTGCGGACCGGCAGGGCGCCTCTCGGCCACTGTCCTGTCCCAACTAAACTACACCGGTGCAACTCCGCTTCGTCAAGTGCCCGTGAACCTTCGCTCGGGCCCAGTGCGACAGCGGACCGCCCGACTCGAGGAGACCCCACGATGCCAGCACGCCTGCTCAGCGAGGACGAGCCCTTCTTCCGCGAATGGAAGCGCCACCACGGCCCCATGGTCCGGTCCCGTCAGCGGGCCGCTCTCCTCGCCGAGACCGTCGGCATCGACCGGGACCCCGCCGTGCCCGTCATCGGAGTGGTCGGATCCAAGGGCAAGGGCACCACGGTCGCCGCCGCCACCCAGCAGCTGCGCCGCCTCGGCCTGAACGTGGGCACCGTGTCCTCCCCTCCGTTCATCACGAACCTGGAGCGCATCCGGTTCAACGGCGAGCCGATCTCCCTGGAGGACTACACCGAACTCGGACAGGTGCTCTCGGACGCGATCCAGCAGCTGCCGCCGGTAGAGGAGACCGACGGGTACCTCGCCCCCACCGGCTGCTTCACCCTGATGGGCGCCCACTATCTGCTGGAGCGCGGCGCGGACGTCCTCGTCATTGAGGAGGGCCTCGGCGGCGCCACCGACGAGATCTCCCAGTTCCGCCTCGACACGCTCGTGGTGACGCCCGTGTTCCTCGAGCATGAGGGCGTCATCGGCGACACGATCGAGGAGATCGCCTGGAACCTCGTCGGCGCCGGTGACCGCCGCACCGAACGGGTCGTGACCCTGGAGGCACAGGACCCGGTCGCGATCCGCGCGATCGAGGTTCTCCTGCCGCAGGCACATGTGCTGCGAGTGCCGTCCCCGGAGGACCTCGGCTTCGGGCCCCTGACCTCCGCGAACATCGCCGCAGGGTACACCGCCGCACTCGCCGCCCACCACCGCGCGGACACGCTCGAGGACCTGCCTGCGCTGGATCTGAGCGGTGCCCGACACCTGCAGCTGCCCGGGCGCTCAAGCTTTCTGGAGCACAACGGCGCGCCGTGGTTCCTCGACGCGGCGATCTCCCGCGAGGGATTCCAGGCCGCGCTCGCAGCGGTCAGCGCCCACAGCGACTTCCGCGGCGCCCGCTATCTGGTGTGCCTGCCGGACATCAAGGACATCACCCGCATCATCGACGTGGTGGACAAGGACCGCACCACTCTCGTGCGCACCCATGAGGACCACCTGACGTTCGAGAACTACCCGGAGGACTGGGCGCAGGCGTCGTTCGAGGACGCTGTGCGGGACGCGGAGACCTCCGGTGACCCCGTTGTGTGCCTGGGCACGATGAGCTTCGCCGCGGAGATGGCAGAGCGGATGGGACTGGATGTGGACCGCTGGTGGGTGGAGGATCCGTCGGCCGCGGAGACGGGGGTGGAGCGATGAGCGACCTCTCCCCCACCGGCGCCGATCTGCTGGCCGCTCTCGAGCAGCGCGGCCCCTCCCCCGCCCTCATCTGGTACGGCGGCGAGGACGGCCGCACCGAGCTGTCCGGGCATGTGCTCGCGAACTGGGTGACGAAGACCGTCAATCTGCTGCGGGACGAGCTGTTCGCCGAGCCGGACACTCCGATGGTCATCGCGATGCCGCCGCATTGGAAGCGCCTCGTGCTGGCGCTCGCCGGCTGGTCGGTGGGCGCTGAGGTGCGGATCCTCAGCCTCGACGCCGCCGCCGGCGAGGCCGCCGGGCTGCTCGCCGAGCCGCTGGCCGACGGGACGGTCCTCGCCACCAGCGACCCCGCTCTCGACGCCGTGGATCAGGCTGACGAGGTGCTGGTGCTCGACCCCGTGTCCCTCGCGCTGCGCTTCAGCGGCGAGGTCCCCGACCTGGCGCATGACTACCTGCCGGCGGTGCGCGGCCACGGCGACCACCTGAGCGCCCCGCTGGAACACTTCAGCGGCCCTTCCCCCGTCCACCTCGAGGGTGGTGATCATCTCGGCGACGGTTCCGGTTCGGTGGAGCCGGGCGCGGTGGTGGCGCTGGAGGACATCGATGGAGCCGATGCATCGCGCGCGTTCGCGGTGTGGCTGGCCGGCGGTGTGGTGCTGGCGCCTGCGTGGGCTGTCAGTGAGGAGCAGCAGCGCGCCGAAGGGGTGCGCTGACTAGTCGGTGTCGAGGTCGTCGGGTTGGCCCTCGTGGTGCTCGTCGGCATCGTCCTCGTGCTCGCCCGGCTGGGCGTCGCCGCGCAGCACGCGGATCGCTTCGGCCGGATTGCCGTTGAAGATCAGGTTCCCGGACTGCATGACGGCGATGCGCGAGCAGAGCTTCTGCAGCATGTCCAGCTCGTGGGAGACGATCACCATGGTGGCGCCGTCGGCCTGCATCTGACGGATCCGCTCAATGCATTTGCGCTGGAACGGCTCGTCACCGACCGACAGGATCTCATCCACGAGGAAGACGTCCGGGTCGGTGTGGATCGCCACGGAGAACGCGAGCCGCAGGAACATACCGCTGGAGTAGTACTTGACGTCCGTGTCGATGAACTTCTCGATCTCGCTGAACGCGACGATGTCATCGAAGCACGCATCGATCTGCTCCCGGGACATCCCGAGGATCGCTCCGTTGAGGTAGACGTTCTCGCGGCCGGACAGGTCCGGGTGGAACCCGGCGCCGACTTCGATGAGTCCGGCGACGCGGCCGCGGACCAGGACCCGGCCGCTGTCGGGGAACAGCACCCCGCTGATGGTCTTCAGCAGGGTGGATTTGCCGGAGCCGTTCAGCCCGATCAGGCCGACGGTCTCCCCCGAGGACACGGTCAGGTCCACCCCGTTGAGCGCCATGAAGGAATCGGAGAGCTTCTTGCCCTTGAGGGCGGCGAACGCCAGCTCCTTCAAGGAGTGGTTGTGCCGCAGCGAGAACTCCTTGGTAACGGATTCGATGCGGATCATTTCGCGGGCGTCGGCGTCGGGCAGGGACGCGGCGCTGGGAAGAGCGGTTGACATCGCCGTTTCAGAGCTCCTGGGCGAAGCTGCGCTTCGCGCGGTCGAACACGAGGGCCCCCACGATGAACGTGGCGATCGCGGTCAGCAGGCCGAACCACCACAGACCGGCCACGGAGGACCCGATGTCGATCGCGGCCTGCGCCTGTTCACTGGGGTGCGCGGTGCGGGCGTAGCCGCGCCAGAACGCGGAGTGGAACAGCTCCACCACGATGGTCAGCGGGTTGTGTGCGTACAGCGACCAGAGGACGCTGCCGCCCATCTCCTTGTGCACGAGGGACACGGGGTACAGGATCGGTGAGGCCCACGTGGCGATCATGATGATGAGGTCAACGAAGTTCTCCACGTCGCGGAATGCGGCGTTGAGCGCGGCGGCGAGCATGCCGAGGCCCACGGTGAAGATCACGAGGATCGTGAAGCCGGCGGCGAACGATGCCGCTTCTGTCAGGCCGGGCCGCCACCCGAACACGAGGGAGCCGACCGTGAGCACGAGCAGCTGCGGGATGAAGTGGATGATCGCGACCACCGCACTGGACCAGGGGAACAGTTCGCTCGGCAGGTAGATCTTGGAGACGAGGGGCGCGTTGGAGGAGATGGAGCGGGTGCAGTTGCCGAACACTTCGCCGAACAGGTTGATCACCACGATGCCGGAGAACAGGTAGACGGCGTACGCCGGCATCGACCGGTTCAGCTGCAGGAACACGCCGAGGGCGATGAAGAAGACGAGGAACTGCGCGGCCGGTTTGACGTATGACCACGCCATGCCGAGCACGCTGCCGCGGTAGCGGACGCGCAGCTCCTTCTTCACCAGCAGGTGCAGCAGGAACCGCTCCTTGACGGGGTTCAGCCAGCCGGCGTCATCCCCCGGTTCGCGCCATCCCTGCTTCTTCTCCTCACGGTTCAGCGCGGTTCGGCTCAACGATCAGCCCCCGCGCTGTTCTTGTCCTCCCGCTGCGGTGCCGGGTTCGCGGCGAAGGTCTTCTCCCACTCCTCGAAGGAAGTGATGCGCGGCGCGGCATCCTGGAACGCACGGCTGAGCTCCTTCCACCGGCGGGTGAGGTCGGCGTGGACGCGCACAGACTCGCCGAGCGCCTTCACCGCTTCCTTCGGGTCGCGCTGGTACCAGAACACCTGAGTTCCCTCAGCGTTGGAGACAAGGGCGCTGTCGTAGCGGGTGAGGCGCCACCAGCGGGCATCCTGGTGCGCGATCGCTGCCTGCGGGTTCTTCTGCGCCTTCTCCGACGGCTTCACCAGGGTCTGGCGCACCAGCTGCTTCGCCGCCCACAGCGGCAGGGCGGCACGGCGGGGCTGCGTGAGCGGGCGGCCCTTGCGCGGCGGCTTGCCGGGCACCACGGCGGGGAAGTCGTCGATGTTCTTCTTCGGGCGAGAGTCCGCATAGTCACCGGTCTTGGACCGGATCTCAGGAAGGATCGTGCCGATGTTCTGGTGCAGGGCGTCCGGGCCGTCCAGGATGGCGCGCTGCGCGAGGGCACGGCCCATCTGGGTGAAGTACTGCATGGAGATCACGTGCTTGATGTCCATGAACTGCGACTCCTTGGGCACGCGGCCGCCGTTCTCGTACGGGGAGTGCAGGAGGGCGGTGATGATGCGGTTGCGTTCGTGGAAGAACGCCTGCCAGCCGACGAGGTCGTCCTTGTCACCCCAGGCGACGTGCCACACGGCGGCGCCGGGCAGGGACACGGTCGGGTAGCCCGCCTTCTTGGCGCGCAGGCCGTACTCGGCGTCGTCCCATTTGATGAACACGGGCAGGGACAGTCCGATCTCACGCACCACTTCGGTGGGGATGAGGGTCATCCACCAGCCGTTGTAATCCACGTCCACACGGCGGTGCAGCCACGGCGTGGCGCGCAGCGGGTAGGAGGCGAGGTTGTAGCTGAGCTCCATCTCCTCGTTCGGTGCCGCGGGCTGCGTGCGCCACGGGTCCACCACTTCGCCGAAGGTGTGCAGCGAGGAGCGGTTGTTGAGATCGAACATGTGGCCGCCCACGAGGGTGGGGCGGGTGCAGAAGTCGGCGAAGGTGAGGACGCGGTGGAAGGACTCGGGTTCGATGACGATGTCGTCATCGCAGTTGATGACGTAGTCGGAACGGCCGTTGGTGGAAGCCTCGTACATACCGCGGGAGAAGCCGCCCGAGCCGCCGATGTTGCCCTGCTCGATGATCCGGAGCTTCTCGCCCATCCCCTCCTGCAGGGGCGTGAGCTGCTCGGCATGGTCGGTGAGGCGGTCGCTGCCCTGGTCGATCACGTACATGACGTCCATGAGCTCCAGGAGGTCGTCCTGCCGCAGGAGAGTGCGGATGTTGTCCAGGCAGTACTCCACCTTGTTCATGGTGGTCATGCCGATGGAGAAGGTGCCGCGGCGCTTCGCGAGGGAGGCGTCCGCAGAGTACGCGGCGCCGAGGATGCGCAGCCCCTGGGCTCCGGCGAAGGCGTCGAACCAGTACCAGCCACCGTCGCCGAAGGCGTCGAGCTTCAGCGGGACGCGGGTGGTGCGCCTTCCGGTGACGGCGACGGCGTCCACGCGCTGCTGCGCACCCTTGGCGTTGGAGCGGTTCACGACGATCTGCCCGTCACCCTCGGTCTGGATGGTGAGGGTGATCTCCCGCACCGGGGTCCAGCGCCGCCAGTACGAGGCCGGGAAGGCGTTGAAGTAGGTGCCGAAGGACCGGGAGCCTGCGGCGGGGATGGTGGCGCCGAAGCGGGAGCGGTGCTCCGAGAGGTCGAAGTCCTCCGCCACAGCAGCCCCGGGAGCCATTGGGGTCTGCTCCGCCTTCTTCTGCGGACCGACCTCTCCGAGGGCCGACCCGGTGGAGGCGAGGGCGGCGGCCCCTGCAGCAACGGACTCCACGTACAGCGGCAGAGTGTCCGCCATCGGGTCCTCCGGCATGATCAGCCGGTGGAGGACTCGGTGGTCGTCGGGGATGCGGACGGTCTGGTTCATCGGGAAGGCTCCTGGATGGTGGTGCGGATGCGTCTCGGCCGGGCGGGGTGCGCTCAGGACCGCAGCAGGTCCGGCAGCTTGTTGTCCGCCATGGACAGGGCCGCGCCGATCGCCATGTGCATGTCGAGGTACTGGTAGGTGCCGAGGCGTCCACCGAAGAGGGTGGAGGGCTCGGCGGCCGCCTTCTCGCGGTACTGCAGCAGGGTCTCGCGGTCGGCGCTGGAGTTGATGGGGTAGTACGGCTCGTCGTCGCGCTCCGCGAAGCGGGAGAACTCACGCTGGATGAGGGTGCGGTCGGTGGCGTAGTCGCGTTCGGGGTGGAAGTGGCGCGGCTCGATGATGCGGGTGAAGGGTACGGACTCGTCGGCGTAGTTCATCACGGACGTGCCCTGGAAGTCGCCCACATCGAGGTGCTCGGTCTCCAGGTCGATAGTGCGCCACTTGAGGTCGCCGAGCTCGTAGTCGAAGTAGCGGTCCACCGGGCCGGTGTAGACGACCGGAACATTGCCGCGCAGGTTCTTCTTGTTGAGCTCCTGCGATTCGTCGAAGTAGTCCGTGGACAGCTTCACCTCGATGTTGGGGTGGTCCGCCATGTTCTCGAGCCACGCGGTGTAGCCCTTCGTGGGCAGGCCCTCGTAGGTGTCGTTGAAGTAGCGGTTGTCGTAGGTGTAGCGCACCGGGAGGCGGGAGATGATCGAGGCGGGCAGGTCCTTGGGATCGGTCTGCCACTGCTTGCCGGTGTAGTGCTTGATGAACGCCTCGTAGAGGGGGCGGCCGATCAGGGAGATACCCTTGTCGTTGAGGTTCTCCGGGTCCTTGCCCGCGAATTCGCCGGCCTGCTCGGCGATGAGCTCGCGCGCTTCGCTGGGGCTGTAGGCGGCGGAGAAGAACTGGTTGATGGTGCCGAGGTTGATCGGCATCGGGTACACCACGCCCTGATGAGTGGTGTACACCTTGTGCACGTAGTCGGTGAACGAGGTGAAGTCGTTGACGTACTTCCACACCCGCTCATTGGAGGTGTGGAACAGGTGCGCACCGTACTTGTGGACCTCGATGCCGGTGCGGTCATCGACCTCGGAGTACGCATTGCCGCCGATGTGGTCGCGGCTCTCGATGATGGTCACGCGGGCGCCGTGCTCACGAGCCGCGCGGTCGGCGATGGTCAGTCCGAAGAGGCCGGAGCCGACGATCACGAGGTCAGGGTTCGACATGCGTCTGCCTTTCTGAAGTCAACGTGGCTCCACTGTACCGATTCGGCATCTGAGGAGCCCTTCGGGCGGGCCGGTGGAGACCCTCCCAATACCTGTTCACCCCGTGCGGGTGGGAAGTCACACACCGATCTTCTCGACGAGCAGGCGGTACATGAGCCGCCGGAGAGGGCCGGGCACCGTTCGGTAGGCGCCGCGGATGCAGAGGTTGCGCAGCGCGCGGGGCCAGGAGGTGACCCCGTCGGCCACCATGCGGCGCTGCATCCGGATGTCGCTGCGGAACAGTTCGAGGCCGCCGCGTCGGTCGTACAGCTCCGGGCCCACGCGGTAGTCCACGAGCGCTTCGGCGAGGTTGCCTGCACGTGCACCGGCTCGCAGCATCCGGTACCAGAGGTCGTAGTCCTCCATGAACGGGAGGCTCTGATAGCCACCTGCGGCGAGCACGGCCTCCTTGCGGAACACCACGGTGGGATGCTGAAACGGCGAGTGGTCCTTGAGGTACCGCTCGATCTCCTCCTGCGAGGTGGGACGGTTGCGGGTTCGGCCCGAGCCGAGTTCGCGCATGCCGGCGCCGAGGATGTCGAGGTTGCGGCGCAGCAGCGCCGGGATCTGCTTCTCGAAGCGGTCGGCGTGGTTGAGGTCGTCGGCGTCGGCGCGGGCCACCAGCGAGGTGGGGCACGCCAGCAGGCCTTCCTGGAGGGTTTCGGCGAGGCCGCGGTGGTCGCTGCGGCGCAGCACGGTTGCGGGGCCGTACTCGCCGCGCTCCACACCGTCGGCGATGGCGGCGAGCGCCGGGGGCAGGTCACCGTCGCAGGAGAGGACGACATGGTCCGGCGGAAGGGTCTGCGCGCTGGTGGCGCTGTGCAGGGCGGCGCGGACGGCGGAGGGCTCGTCGTTGCCCCACACCGCCATCAGAAGGGTGAACGGCTCGCGGGGATGCTGCGTCACCGGCGGGCCGCCTTCTCCACGGCTCGGATCTCCTCGGCTCGCTCCGGGTCGGCTCCGAGGACCACGGCGTTCATGCGGGGCATCTCGCGCAGGCCCTCGCGCAGGCCGCGCCACGCGATCGGCAGAAGGTCGCCGCGGGTGCGCAGCAGGGTCCTCCCCCAGCCGAGCGCGGACTTCCCGCCGTAGAGGACCTGCTCCTTCCGGGTGAAGGAGTCGGTGCGCAGGAGGGTCCACAGGCGGTTGCGGACGTCGTAGCGCATGCGGCTGCCCGGGTTGGCGGCGGCGTTGGAGAACGCGACGGTGCGGTGCTCGACCACGCTGCCGGGCACGGCGAAGCCCTGACCGCTGCGCAGAAGGCGGCCGGTGAATTCGAAGTCGTCGCTCCAGATGAAGTAGTCGGCCTTCGGCAGGCCGTGGGTGCGGACCTCGCCGGCACGGATGAGGGCGGAGACGAAGCTGGCGGTGCGGATCGGGCGCACTCCGATCTCGGCGAAGCGCTCCACCTCGCTCTGGGGGACCCCGAGGCGGGTCCGTGAGGAGTTCATGGGGTGGTCGCGCCCGTCGGTCCAGACGGCACGGGAGGAGAGCACGGCGGCGCTGATGCCGCGCTGCTGGAGTCGGTGATCAGCGGCGAGGAGTTCGGCGAGGGCGTCCGGAAGGGGGACGGTGTCGTCATCCATGATCCACAGGAAGTCGGTGTGCTCGCCGCTGCGGAGGGCGTGGGCCATGCCGACGGTGAAGCCTCCGGCGCCGCCGACGTTGCGGTTCAGGTGGAGGACGTCAGCGCCGATGTGGTGTTCGTCGGCGACGCGCCCGGATTCGTCGGTGGAGGCGTTGTCGATGATGATGACGCGGTCCGCGGGGCGGGTCTGGTCGGCCAGGGCGTCGAGGCTCTCGCGCAGGAGATCGGGGCGGTTGTACGTGACGACGACAGCGGTCACGTGCATCGGCGCGAGGTCGGCGGGCATGGATGATCTCCGTTTCGTCGGGCTGGTTCGCCTCGAGTGTAATCGGGCGAGCCTGCCGAATCGTGGTGGCGCGAGGGGAGGTGAGGTGAAGATTGTTCGCACACGCGGCGATGGGGTTGTGAGGGTGGGCCGACGGGCCTCGAAGTGGGACCGTTGCTGTGTACTCTGAGTGGGCAGCAGACCCCGAGCAGTTCGAATCGGAGACCCCATGAACCAGGATTCCCCCGAGCAGTCCGGCAGGTCGCATGCGCGACCCGGCAGCTCTGCCCGCCCCATCGGCCCAGCCGGAGGGAATCCTCACACCCGCTCGTCTCGTCCGCGCCCGCCGCGCGGTTCCCGTCCTGTTCCGACGGGTGAGCAGCCCACGCAGCAGATGCCGCGCCAGGAGCCGCCGACCCGTCGGATGCCGCCCGTCCGCGGTGGCGCCCCTGCTGGTGGCGCACCTGCTCGAGGCGCGACCCCCGTCGGCCAGGGCGGCGCTGCCGCAGCCACGGCCGGCTCTCAACCCGCTGCTGCACAGCCGGGCGCGCTGCGGTCGCAGGGACGCCCGCAGCGCGTGCCCGGCCAGGTGGGCGGCTCCCGGCCCGTGCGGCGTGAGGGCGGCCGACGGGGTCTGCCGCGGTGGGCGAAGCTTGCGCGAACCGCGGTGATTCTGCTGATCATCCTCGTGCTCGGCTGGGGTGTGGGGCTCGGGGTGTGGACGAACTCGCACATTCAGCACACGGCTGCGCTCTCGGGCGCCGAGGACACGCCCGGCACGACCTATCTCGTCGCCGGCGCGGACCTGGAGGACGGCGGCGCGCAGCGCACTGACACCCTCATGCTGGTGCACAAGGCGGACAACGGGAACACCTATCTCGTGTCGATCCCCCGCGACACCCTCGTGGACATCCCCGGGAAGGGGAAGTACAAGATCAACGCCGCCTACGCGATGGGCGGCCCGCAGCTTCTGGTGAAGACGATCGAGCAGTTCACCGGTCTGACGGTGGACCACTTCGTGGTGATCGGGTTCGACGGCGTCACCGACATGGTCGACGCCGTGGGCCACGTGAACCTGTGCATCGACCAGGACGTGGACGATGAGAAGTCCGGTCTGAAGATGACGAAGGGCTGCCACGACGTGGGCGGTGAGCAGGCGCTTGCGTTCGTCCGCGCCCGCTACTTCGATCCGCGCGCAGATCTGGGGCGCCAGGAGCGCCAGCAGCAGTTCATCTCATCGATGATGAAGCGCGCCGCCTCCCCTGCCGTGCTTCTGAACCCGTTCGCCCATGTGCGCTTGGCGAGCGCGTCCGGCCGAGCACTGCTGACCGACGACGACACCGGGCTGGTGGACGTGACGCGACTGGGAATGGCGATGCGCAGCGCATCGAATTCCGGCAGTGCGGTGCCGATGCCGATCGACAACCCTGCTTTCCAGACCAAGCATTCGGGTGTGGCGATCTCCACCGATGATCAGGAGATCGAGACGTTCTTCTCCGAGATCAAGGACGGCACGCTCGATGTGGAGAAGGCGAAGAAGAACGCCCTGTGATGGGCGCGCTCAGCGCAGGATCATGTCGATGACGATGTTGATGGAGTTCAGAACCGACTGACCCTTGGCGCGGGAGTAGTCGGTGTACAGGATGTGCACCGGATGCTCCTTGTAGGTGAGGCCGTGCCGATGGATCTCCGAGGGGATCTCCGAGGCGTGCGCCATGCGGTTCTGCTCAATGGTGATGACCTCGCAGGCGGTGCGGCCGAGCACGCGCAGCCCGTTGTGGGCGTCGGTCAGGCTGACCCCGGTGGTCAGGTTCTCGTACACGATCGCCCCCTTGAGCACAATCCGCTTCAGCAGGCCCGGCTTGGTGCGGGTGTCCAGGAAGCGGGAACCGAGGACCACGTCCACGCCGTCATCGTGGAGCATGCGGATCATGGAGGCGGCGTCATCCACCTGATGCTGACCGTCGGCGTCGAAGGTGACGACCTGGCGCATGTTCTCGTCCTGCAGGGCGTAGTCGATGCCGGTCTTCAGCGCGGCGCCCTGCCCCATGTTGTAGGGGTGGCGGACCACGACGGCGCCGGCGGCTTCGGCCTGCTCAGCGGAGTCGTCGTCGCTGCCGTCATCCACGCAGACCACGAGGGGGTAGCGGGTGCGCAGCTGCGTGATCACGTCATGGATCACGGGGCCCTCGTTGAAGAGGGGGATGACGAACCAGGTGGTGTCCGTTCCCGGGTCGGGCAGGGGCGCTGAAGTGGTTGGCTCGCGGCGCTCCTCGGGGACGTGGCTCATCGCGCTCCTTCGGTGGTTCGGCGTCGTGACGGCGGGGCCGGGCGGCGGGCGCGAGCTTCGCCGCATTCGGCATGGCGCTCCCATGGTCCCCGACCTCTAGGAGGATACCCTGTTGAGGACTGTTAACCGGGACGCGGACTCGGCCTGGTGGCCGGATTCGCATCGACCATGTGAGGACACCCGAACGTGAAGACTGCCGTTGTTGCACTGGGGAAGATCGGCCTTCCCCTCGCCGTCCAATTCGCTGACGCAGGCCACGAGGTCATCGGCGTTGACGTCAACCAGCGCACCGTTGACATGGTCAACGACGCGAAGGAGCCGTTCCCCGGCGAAGCGCACCTGCAGGAGAAGCTGGAGGAGCTCGTCCCCGCTGGTCGGCTGCGCGCCACCACGGACTATTCGGAGGCCATTCCCGGCGCCGACGCCATCGTGATCGTGGTGCCGCTGTTCGTCAACGACGAGACCTGGGAGCCGGACTTCGCTTGGATGGACGCGGCCACCACGTCGCTTGCCGAGCACATCACCCCGGGCACGCTCGTCTCCTACGAGACCACCCTGCCCGTCGGCACGCTGCGCAACCGCTTCGTGCCCGCAATCGAGAAGATCTCCGGCCTGAAGGAGTCGAAGGACTTCTTCGCCGTGTTCTCCCCGGAGCGAGTCCTCACCGGCCGCGTCTTCGAGGACCTGCGCAAGTACCCGAAGCTGATCGGCGCCCTCTCCCCTGAGGGCACGAAGCGCGCCACCGAGTTCTACGAGTCCGCCCTCCAGTTCGATGAGCGCCCGGATCTGGCCCGCCCGAACGGCGTGTGGGACCTCGGCACCCCGGAGGCGTCGGAGCTCGCGAAGCTCGCCGAGACCACCTACCGCGATGTGAACATCGGTCTGGCGAACGAGTTCGCGCTGTTCGCGCAGGACAACGGCATCGACGCATTCAAGGTGATCGAGGCCTCGAACTCGCAGCCGTACAGCCACATCCACCAGCCGGGCATCGCCGTGGGCGGGCACTGCATCCCGGTGTACCCGCGCCTGTACCTCTCCGGCGACCCGTCGGCCGAGACCGTGCGCTCCGCTCGCATCCTCAACGCCTCCGTCCCCGCGAAGTTGGTGGAGCGCGCTGAGAAGCTGCTGGGGTCCCTGAAGGGCATGAAGGCCGTGGTGCTCGGTGCGTCCTACCGCGCCGGGGTGAAGGAGACCGCCTTCTCCGGTGTGTTCCCGACCGTCGATGAGCTCACCAAGCGCGGTGCTGAGGTGGCGGTGCACGACCCGTTCTACACCGATGAGGAGCTCGAGGGCTTCGGCTGGACGCCGTGGCACGAGGGCGATGCCGCTGACCTGGTGATCGTGCAGACGAACCACCCGGAGTACACGGAGTACTCCGCGGACACGGTGCCCGGTGTGAAGCTGATCGTGGACGGCCGCAACATCACCGGTGCGGAGAAGTGGCAGGGCACCCCGCGCCTGGTCCACGGCGACGGCGAGCAATCGACCGCCTCCGCGAAGGACGCCTGACATGCCCGGCGCTGCTCTCCTCGCCCATCCCGCTGTGACCGGAGCCGTCGTGGCGGCGCAGGGCGCCCCCGCGTTCGCGAACCGGGCGTTCATCATCCAGATGATCCTGATCCTCGGCATCATGGGGATCACCGCGTGGCTGTTCCTGAAGCGCGGCGCCAAGCAGCTGGCGATCCGCCGACTGCTGATCATCATGTTCGCCCTGTTCGCGGTGTTCACCGTGATCTTCCCGACGATCCTCACTCAGGTGGCGCAGCTCGTCGGCGTGGGCCGCGGCGCTGACCTTCTGCTGTATGCGACCGTGGTGGTCCTGCTGGGCTTCCTGGCGCTGCAGGAAGCGCGGACGAAGAACGCGGAGAAGCGCACCACGTACCTCGCGCGCCGCCTGGCGATCGCCGATGCTCCCACCCCCGAGGAGTTCCGTAAGCGTGCTTTCGGCAAGGGGCACTGATTTGCGCAGGGAACTCTGATGACGTGGATCCACTTCATGGGGGCGGCTGCTGCAGCAGCCGCCCTCATCCTCATCCCCGGCTGGGCTGTGCTCCGTTTGTGCGGAGTCTCCCAGCGTATCGCCTGGGGCGCCGCCCCCGCCGCTACTGCCGGCGTGCTCGGAACCGGCGCCGTCGTCAGCCAGCAGATGGGACTGCCGTGGTCACTGCTCACGGCCGGCCTGTCGACGCTCACCTGCATAGGCCTTGTCCTGCTGGCGCGCCTCGCTGCGAGCCGAGCCGCGGGCCCCGAACCCGACCGTCCATCCGGACGGCGGTCCGCGCCGCCAAGGTCCCGCATCCATTTCGCAGCCACGTGCGGTGCGCTCCTCACGTCAGGGATGATCAGTGTCCTCCCGGTGCTCCTCTCCATGCCCGGACCCGATGCCGTCCTCCAGCGCTGGGATGCGCTCTTCCACCTCACGGCCGTGGAGCACGTCCGCGAAACCGGCGATGGCTCAACGCTCACCCTGGGAACCATTGCCTTTTCATTCCCGAATCCGTCCTTCTACCCGGCAGCGTTCCATGACATCGCTGCGCTCGTGCCGACCGACTCCACTCTGCTGGCCGTCAACGCGACGGCCATCGTCGGTGCGACCGTGCCCTGGGCGCTCGGCAGTGCTGCGCTTGCTCACCGTCTCTGGCCCCGCGTCACCTGGGCGCCGACCGCCGCCGCTTGTTTCGCGCTCCTGGCACCGGCTGCGCCGCTGAGCGAATGGGTGCACCTCTCCCCCACCTCGAACCTCATCGGCTTCTCCGCGCTCCCCGGCGCACTCGCACTCATCCATGCCGCGTATTCGCGCCTCGTCGCCGCCGGCCCCGCTCGACGCGGGATCATCGCGCATACGGCAGCAGTGGCGATGTCCCTGGTCGGCATCGCACTCCTCCACCCCAACGTCCTGATCACACTCTGCCTGCTGGTCGCCATCGCAACGGCTGCGCAAGGACTCCAGTCGATCCGACGAGGTGCCCGACCGGCGGCTGTGCTGGTCATTCCGCTGCTGGCTGCAGCACCCATCCTCGCCATCGCGCTCCTGCCGGGCAGCGAGGTCGCGGGAAGCTTCACCGGCGGGCTCCGAGTTCCGGGCTGGAAGGCGGTCGGCGAACTGGGACTCGGGCTGCTGACCGTGTGGCCGATGGCGATCGGGGTCGGTCTCTGGGCGCTGGCATGGACGGGCGCCTACGCCTTTGCTCGGCGAGGGTCGTGGATCCCGCTGCTGTGCATAACCGCCATCGGCGTCCTCTACCTCGACGCCGCTCTCGACTCCTCACTCGGCCTGTCGCGACTGTGGTACCGCGGGCAGGACCGCCTGTCGATGCCGCTGACCATGCTCGCCGTGCAGTTCGCCATCGCCGGTACGGCGCACCTGTGGACGCTCATCAGACGACTTCCCAGCATGACCTGGCAGACCATCGTCATCGCTAGCGCCGTGGTCACCAGTTCGATCCTCATCGGCTGGTCCGTGCCTGCCCGCATCGACAACGCGAACCTGAACTTCGCCCTCGACCGCACCGACCGCAACCGCTTCTTCGACACCGAGGAATGGGCGATGCTGCGCACCGCCGCGAGCACCCTCGACTCCGACGGGACACTGCTCGCCAGCCCGTTCTCGGGGGGTTCCCACCTGTTCGCCGCCCACGGCCAGCAGGTGCGCTTCGGAACCGCCGGCCATGCCCTCCGCAATCAGGACCTCCGGGTCCTCGCAGCCGCTGAAGACCCGACCGCTCCGAACAACTGCGAATTCCTCCGCTCAGAGGGGGTGCGCTACATCTATGTCGACTCCCGCGCGTACAACGTCTCCCACCGATACGACCCGCTGCTCACACGGCGCATCGACGGGCTGGAGCCCATCGCCAAGACGCAGCACTCCGCACTGTACGAGCTCACCTGCGGCTGACCGCGGCGACGGGGACCATCGACCTCCCGGCGATTCTCCCCGGTTCCTCCGGTCAGTCCGCTCAGCGGCGCCGGGGCAGGCGGATGCTGAGGGACCGTTCGACGAGGCCGACGATCCTCGCGGCGACCGCTTCGAGGCTCGCATTTCCCTCCGTCCACCGTCGGAGCTCCTGGGGGCCGCCGACGCGCTCCGGCTCATCGATCGCGGCCAGCATTGCCTCGGCCGCAGACTCCGGCGTGTAGTCAACAGCCCAGCCGAGCCTGTTCTCCTCGATCATGCTGACGGTGGGCCCCTCACCGGCGTAGATCACCGGCGTCCCCGATGCTGTGGAAGCATAGATCTTCGTCGGAATGGCGAAGTCATACCCCTGCCCCGGGCGAACACACGCCAGGGACGCAGCCGCTCCTCGCAGGCGGGCTGACAGCTCGTCCGTCCCGACCCGGGAGTGGAAGGACACACCACCCAGACCCGTCTCCTCGACCACCTGCTCCAGATGCGCCTTCTCCGAACCTTCGGAGAAGAACTCCAGGCGGGCGGACGGGTGCACCTCGCGAACACGCCGGAACGCCTCCAGGAAGATCCCTGCGCCATGCCACTCCGACACGGTGCCGGCGTAGACGAAGACCGGAGTGCTCCGGGCACCGCGCTCGGGGCCGTCTGCGGAGAAGTCACCCACGCGGATTCCGTTGCCGATCATGGCCACCTCGACCGAATCCCCGCACAGCTCTCGGATTCGGTGCTCTACGCCGGGGGAGATCGCCATGACCACTGCGGCGCGGCGCCAGACGAGCCGCTCCACGAACCCCAGAACCGCCGGAACGATCGCCGGAGTGCCGTCCAGCGTGCCGGCGGCATCGGCCCAGATGTCAGCTGCGTAGTAGACGTACGGAATCCGCCTGATTCCCGCGGCCACCATCACCGCGAATCCCGTGGTGGGCGGCGGCTCCGCAATGATCACGGCCGGGCGCGGCATCACCAGGACCCTGAGGATGAGAGGAACATCGAAGCTCATGTACGACAGGTAGCCCTTCACATGCCCCTGCGAGTCCCTCAGCACCGGCCAACGCGACACATCCTGATCGGCAGGCTCGCCGTCACCGGGGACCGACGTCGTCAGCACCCCAACAGGGATTCCCGCCGACCTCAGATGGTCGAACAGCGCTCGATGCCGAAACGCTGCCGGCGTCAGCTCCGGGGAAAAGAGACGCGTGGCGAGCACTGCTCCTCCCCGAGACCCGGCCGGACGCCGGAGGCGTCCACCGACCTCAGCGGCGCAACGGCGCACCCTGGTGATTCCGGAGTGAACAGCAGACAGCAATGAAAGCTCCTGTACGGTCTGGCGAGGTGATCCGCGCGGTGGACCGCCCGGAGGACCAGCTTACCCAAGGCGCCGCCGCCGACCGACACCTGGACGGTCGACAGCTGGGCGCCGCGTGCGCAGCCCCACCGCGATCCCCGACTCTGCCGCGGTATAGTGTCGGGCGTGTCTGAACCCGCAATCCTCCTGATCAGTCTGTCCCCCATCACACGCGATTCGCGCGTGCTCCGGCAGTTGAGCGTCGTCAGAGATTTCGGGCGGGTGACGACCGTCGGGTACGGTCCGAAGCCGGATGATGCGGACGAGCACATCGAAGTGCCCGAATCGCTCAAGACCCTTCCTCAGACCCCCATGGGCGTTGCCCGCCTCGCGCTTCGGCAGCTCAACAGGTCCGAGCTCGCCGCCCCTGCCATCCAGTGGGTGCTCGGCGCACTCAAGAATCGACGGTTCGATGCCGTGGTCGCCAATGAGGCGCGGATCCTCGCCCTGGCTGCGGCCGTGGCGCACGGCGCACCGATCTGGGCGGACATGCACGAGTGGGCGCCGGAGGAGCGCACCCACATCACCTCGTGGCGTCTCCTGGTGGCGCCGCTGATGGACCATCTGTGCCGCAAGCACCTCCCTCAGTGCGCAGAGGTGACAGCGGTGGGCGGCAGGATCGCCGAGCTGTACGAAGCACGCTACGGAGTCCCGACCCAGCTCATGCGGAACTCGTCCCCGTGGCAGGATCTCACCCCCTCACCAGTCGACGGCGATAACGTCCGCCTCGTCCACTCCGGAGCCGCGGTGAAGGGGCGGAACCTGGAACTGATGATCGATGCGGTCCTCTCCCTTCCCGAACGGTTCACCCTCGACCTCTTCCTCGTCCCCGGGAACGACGGCGGTGCCTACATGCGCACTCTGCGGGAACGTGCCGGATCGAGCTCCCGCATCCGATTCCACGACCCCGTCGTCCCTGCCGACCTCCCGGCGACGCTCAACGGGTACGACATGGGGGTGTTCTGGATCGAGCCGTTCAACACGAATGCGCGGCTCACACTGCCCAACAAGTTCTTCGACTTCGTGCAGGGCCGACTCGCCGTCGCGATCGGGCCGAGCGAAGAGATGGAGCCGCTCGTCCGAAGCCACGGCCTCGGCCCCGTCGCCGCCGGATTCACGGTGGAGCAGTGCGCCGACTCGCTGCGTACTGTGACCCGCGAGCAGCTGCAGGAATGGAAGCAGGCCTCGCATCGCGCATCGAAGGAGCTCAGCTTCGCCACCGATGCCGACGTCGCCCGATCCATCATGCGCCGCATGCTCGCCGCCTAGTCGACCCGAGACGGAGTCCCCATTGATCACCATTCCACGTCCGGACCAGATCGCGGATTTCGCGCACAACCGCATGCTCACTCGCCTGGGCTCCGATTCCGGCGCCGGTGTCGTCGACCGAATCTGGGCCGCCGCGTGGTCCCCCCGCAGCGCACGACTCGTCACTCGCGCCGCGCAGGCGCTGCACCGCCTGGACACGGGCACACCGTTGCCGTGGGATGAGCTGAGATCCATCGCCGCGGAGCTCCTCGCCGCCGCGGACGGCATGGCCGGACATGCTGCGGTTGCCAGGCGCCTGCGCAATCTGGCCGTGCGACTGATGTACCACCGCACCATGCACGCCGGGGCGACTCGTTCTCCCCTGATGCACAACAACTCCGAGTTCATCGGAGTCCTGCGCAGCGCCCACAGCTCCAACGAGCTTCTGGTCCGCCCGGACTCCCCCATCCCCTCGGCTGCATCCGATCGGGCTGCCGGCAGCTCACCACTCAAGGTGCTCATCCTCTGCCACTCCTCGTGGACATTCATCGATCGTGTGCAGAGCGACCTCGCCGCCAACACGGAGATCGAGTTCCGCACCTTCGATGTCTCCGCTCTGCCGCTGTCGGAGCGCCCCACGTGGGGAACCGTTCTTCGCCAGCGCGACCGATGGAACACACGCCGCAGGCTCTCTCCTGTGCCGAAGAGCCTCGCTCCGCATCTGGCATGGGCGGATGTCGCATTCGTCGAATGGGGAGCCGAGACCTTTGCCTGGTTCAGCTTCCTCGACCTCACCGACTGCTCCGTGCGCGCCGTTGCGCGGATCCACCGCTACGAGACACTCACGCCCTATCCGATGCTCGTCCGGGGCGGCTTCTACGATGCCGTCTGCTTCGTCACCCCGGCGCTGCGCCGCCTCATGGAGACGAGCTCGCCACGGCTCGCACAGACGCAGCACCTGCCCGTGGTTCACAACGTCCACGACTTCACCGAGTTCTTCGCCGCCGACAGTCCTTTCAGGGACCGCTTCGCGCTCGTCCAGGTGGGCTGGTCCGTTCCCGTCAAGGACGTCCTGTTCTCTTTGGACGTCCTGGAGCATCTGCGTGCCCGGGATCCGCGTTTCCACCTGCGTCTGATCGGACGGCCGCTGTCGACGACTTCCACGGCGGCGACGCGAGCCTGGGCGGACGAAGTCGAAAGCAGAATCGAACAGTTCGGCAGCGGGGTGCGCGAGGAGGGTTTCCGCGACGACATCCCGGAGGTCCTCGCCCAGTCAGGGTTCCTGCTGTCGTCGTCGGTCTCAGAGGGCACCCATGAGTCCGTTGCGGAGGCCGCCGCTGCCGGCTGCATCCCCGTGGTGCGCAACTGGCCGGACATCGCTCCGTGGGGTGGGGCCCAGGCGATCTATCCCGCCGAATGGACCATCGGAACACCTGCTGAGGCTGCGGAGCGCATCCTCGCCCTGGTGGAGGACGCCCCGTACGAGAGCACCTCCGCATCGGTTCGCCGTTGGGTCCAGGAGAACCGACGCGAGGATGAGGTTCGCGCCGACTACGTCGGTCTTCTCAAGGGCTGACGCCCCGTCATCGTCGTGCAGGGGCCTGCGGGACTCCGCTGACTGACTAGTCGATGGATGCTGTGGAAGGGCGCCCGCTGACTCCCTCCACCCGATCCACCTGCGGCACGGCGCGATCGGTGCGGCTCCACCACTGCATCGGCGGATCGATCTCTCCGCAGACGTCGATGCGCCACAACTTCGCGCTTCCGCTCTGGTCGATCAGAGTGAAGCCGTCCGAGGTGTCGACACCGTAGAAGCCGGGCATCGCCTCTTCACGCTCGGACTCGTTGTACGAGATCGGCTCATCCTCATAGAAGTACTGGATGCCGTAGTGCCGCAGCAGCTGGCAGACCCGGGGATCCTGCCTGATGTAGCCGAAGTTGTCCTTGAGGAAGATGCCGTCGCGGTCGACCTCGCGAACGTTCATCTGCGTGAACACCGAGTCCACGTCCGAGTTCAGCGGAAGATAGGCGATACCGGTTGCGGGGTCGCCTATGACGACGGATCCCTCCGGCAGGTCCCGGCCGAGGCGATCGAGGAGCGCCGCCTCGTCATACCCTGTGAGCGGACGGTCCTGCGTATCGCCCGACCCCACCATCGATGCGGACACCGAACTGATGTAGGCGGACCCCACCAGCGCCGCTGCCACAGTGCCGCCGGCCCAGAGCCGCGGGAGCCGGGTCCCCCAGGACCCTGCGACCGGCTCGCGCTCCCCTCGGCGGTCCAGCGCCCAGAAGAAGACAGCGGCCACTGCCAGCGGCAGAATGGTCACCTGGACTGCCATCAGCCGGAACGTGTCGGAATACCACAGGCCGGAGACGGCGCTCAGCACCGGCAGCGGGAAGTAGGCACCGAGGAGGATGAGGGTCTGCAGCAACCAGGCAACGCCGACCCAACGGGCGCCGGGGCGCCGTGCGAGCAGCGCAACGCCGAACAGGATGAGCGGCAGATAGACGGCCGCGCTCAGCACCCCCTGCGGCTTCGTCAGATCCGTCGGCCAGTTCGCGAGAATGCTGACCACCTTCAGCAGGACGTCGTTCCACCCCGCGATCGAATCCCTCAGCAGGAACGAGCGCACCTGTGCTGGCGCCAGCAAGAGAGCCGCGCCGCCCAGGACGATGACTGCTCCCCCGATCGCCGTCAGGGTCAGCGCCCGTCGGCTGAGTGCCCGCCTGAAGGTCCGGCTGGAGCGGGCGATCACCGCCACCACAAGGGGCAGGGCGATCACCAGGAAGCTGAAGAACACTGACGGGTGAGTCATGCCCAGGCCGCCCGTGCAGGCGATGAGGATCAGTCCGCTGAGCACCAGGGACCCCGGAGCCCGTCGGAGCCGCCCCCAACGGCTCTCCCGCAGGAAGAGCAGGAGGATGACGAGAAGTCCCGGCAGGAAGGACACTGCCAACGCGTTCGGCCAGAAGGACTTGGTGTACGCCATCCCGGCGGGGAAAGCCGGGAACAGAGCTGCGGCCAGAACGCCGATGTGCATCGCCCACCTGCGGCCGCGGAACACCACGCGGACCAGCAGCGCCGAATTGACGGCGAAGACGATGGGGATCAGGAGGTAGGACACGACGTGCGCGGCTTCCACAACACCGATGGCGGGGATACCCAGAACGGTGAGGGCGTGCCAGATCGTCGGGTAGGTGACGTGCCGAACCTGAATCCCGTACATGAAGTCCACCGCGGCGAACATGGACACGGTCCCGGTCTCACCGATCGCATCCAGCACGTTGTAGTGGTACATCGGGTCCACGCGGGGATTGGGCAGGGTCGGATCGACCGTGAGGACCACCGGCAGCCACAGGAACGTGACGGCGACAGCCATCAGCGCGATCAGTCCCGCCGCCTCGCCGCGACCCCAGCGCGGTCTGACAGCCGACGAGCCCTGCGCCTGCCCCGATCGGACCTCGGAACGGAGGGTCGCTGCTCGACGCGCCGCATAGGCACCCAGCCATAGGGCGAGGGTGAGCAGCAGATAGGTGAGCACTCCGTATCGGATCCCCCAGCGCTGAGCGACGACTCCACCCACTCCGAGCATCACCGCAGTGATGAGCGGGGCGCCTGCGACTGCACGGGTCAGCGAGGTCCGCATGAGCAGCAGTGCGACTCCGCCCGGTAGATAGAGGAGGACGGCGAAGACGAGTGCCCACGGAAGCAGCGGGAGCCATTGCACAATGTGTCCTGAACTCATCCGTCCGCTCCAGCAGTCAGAACCTCGGCTGCTGTGGTCGCCCGCTTCTGCCAGGTCTGGCTGTGCCGCTCTGTGCGGGCGTTCTCGGCAGCTCGCTCCAGTCGTGCGGGATCGTCGGTGAGCGATCGCAGGAGTGCCGCGATGCTGTCCCGGTCATACGGGACGGAGAAGCCCACATCCAGGTCGTCGACCATGTCACCGGCCAAGGTCTGCGCTGACGCGATGACCGGCTTGCCGAAGCCGATGTATTCGAACAGCTTCATCGGCACCGCAAAGCGTCTGTACTGATTCGGACGCACCAGGAGGAGGCAGGCCGACGCCTGGTCGTAGAAGCGCCCGAGCTCGTTGGACCCGGCGTGCTCGACGGTCACGCGATCGCAGAGGAGGTCGTCGTAGGTCGATCCGAATCGTGCCCAGGACGCTTCGGGGACCACCACCACCAGCGAAGCCGACGGTGTCTGCTTGACCGCAGCGAGCATGTCGTCGATCTCGTGCCCGGGTCCCACTCCTCCCACGTAGAGGAGGGAGAGTCCGCTGCCTGTGCGGGCCTCCCTGACCTGGGCGCCCGGCGGCAGGGCGGTCGATGGCACGGCGGGACCGGGCAGATGCTCAGCCATCGCCAGCGACGGCAGGAACAGGTGGGCGCGGAACCGCCGCAGGCCCCAGAGGTCGACCCGATACGCCAGCTGCATCAGCAGTCGGCGCAGCAGCGGAACGCTCTTCTGCTTCTCCGGGAAGCGCCAATAGACGTCTCGATAGAACTGCCCGTAGGGGATGCCACGGCGATCGCACCACGCCAGGATCCGCAGCTCGAGCAGAGGGGCAAGCCCTCGGAAGGCACTGGTCGACAACAGGTTCGGTTGGGTGGAGTTCTCCGAGTACGCGAAGTCGATTCTCTGGCCGGCGTCCACCCGACGCCGTGCTCGCTGAAAGTCCTGTGCCCTCTGAAGCGGGTCGCCATGGATCAGTGACACCTGGTACCCGGCGTCGAGGAATGCCTCGTACATCTTGTTCGGACGCTGACGGCTCGCGCTCGTCGGAGCTGCAGCGAGTTCGAACGGTGCATGGAACAACATCCGGGGCCGCGCCGCACTCGCAGCAGCATCCTCCACATTCGAGAGGAGGAGATCAGCAAGGGCGTGTGGGGATTCGTCATCGGAACGGACGAGGGTGAAGAGCGGCCACTGCGCGAGCAGCTGCTGGGCTTGCGAATCGTCAGCGATGATGGTCGCCGCTTCCTGCAGTGCGTGGCCGAACGCCTCGCGGGCTCGGCGACTGCGGGACGGAGCCACGCCCGGCGTCACCACTGCCATGAACGGAACGCCGGATGCAACGGACAGGTCATGGCTCAGCGCCAGGGCCTCCTCAGCGCCAACGGCGATGATCACGTCAGGACGCTGCGTGCCGAGGGCGCGAAGCGCCCGCGCAGCGCGGCGGCGCCACGACTGCGACTGGCACTGGCCCGCCGCCGGGCCCGAGACGGCGTACTCACGGATCTGTTCACCAACGGCGTACTCACGGATCTGTTCACCAGTCGAAAAGTGGGAGCTGCGACCGGGGCGGGTGCGGGACCACCGGTCGGCCGGGACGAGCACGACATGCTCGACGTCGTCACCGCGGCGGTTCAATCGCTCCGTGATGCGGTCCAGCAGCGGAGCATCCTGCCAGGCGAGGCCTCGCACGTGTGCCTGGCTGCCGGATTCAGATCTGCTGCTGATGAGCAGAATGTTCATGCCTGGTTGCTCCTTTCGGGCTGCCCTGTGTCATGCGAGCGCTCGTTCGGCGCGCTTGTCGAATCCGGTTGCCGCGATCATCGCCATGACCAGGAGGACAACCAGGAGGAACGCCATCGCGAAGCCGATGATCGTCAGAGTCGGGACCAGAGCCAGTGGTGAGAAGAACAGGAGGCTCAGGGGGGTGGCAGCGAAGACGATGGAGAAGATCAGCAGCCATTCCTGGTTCTCCGTGACGACGAACAGCGTCGAGATCGGGGAGGTCACGAGCTGCATGGCGAGCCACGGAGTCAGAGCGCGGGCGATGTCTCCGGACATGTCCCATTGGGGGCCGAAGAGGAAAAGGAACATCCAGGGCGCCAGAATGTAGATAAGGCCGAACGGGAACACCGTGATGAGCAGGGCCCGTTTGATCGTTGCGGCCACCAAAGGCCGCATGTCGCCGGGTTCGACACGGGACAGCTTCTGGAAGAACACCTGTGACACCGCGCCGTTCATCAGGCCGATCGGCACCATCATGATGGTCCATGCACGGCTGAACTGGCCCACCGAGTCCAAAGCAACCAGGCCGATCATCAGTGGAATTCCGTTGATGCGGATGCCGTCGATCAGAGCGTTCGGCAGGTTGAGTAGCGGCATCTTCTTGTACCGGATCAGCAGATCACGTTTGCTTGCCACACCCGCGGGAATCGGCTCCCGCACAGCATGGGACTTGCGGCGAAGATTGAAATAGGCGAACGCCGGCCCGACCATCGTTCCGAGGATGAGTCCCAGCAGGTGCCGCTGTCCCAGAAGTCCAGCAGCAACCTGTCCGCCGCTGGATCCGACCATCTGCTGCACTCGGTTGAGTGAGATCGTGCGGTAGTCCTTGTTCCTGTTGAACCAGTACTGAAGGACAGTCGCCTGAGCGAGGAAGAACACTGACAGTCCGGCCAGTGGCATCCAGCGGGCGAGGTCCTCGCTGCCGTACACGTCGACGATCAGCCCATGGAGTGCGAAAGCCGCTGCTGCGACCACAGCAGCGACGATCATGTTGCTGATCGTGGCGATGCGCACGATCCGACGAGCTTCGTCGGCGCTCTCGGGAAGGACGATCGTCAGGTCCATCCGCAGCGATGCCACGGTCGCAGCGATAGCGACCAAGGACCCGTAGATGGCGAACTGCCCGAATTCTTCGGGGGTGAACATTCGAGCAGTGAAGATCGACGCGATCAGCGCCACCATCTGAGCGACTGCGGTTCCGGACGCCAGGACTGCGATGTGCCCGAGCAGGGGATATTTCTGAGTGGTCCGCTTGGACAGCTCAATGATCCGGGCTTTCAACGCCACCGGCGTCCCCACCTCCTCCGCGCGTGCTCGATCCGCATGCTGTGCTGACGCAGACTCGTCAATGCTAGTGGACGGGCCCGAGGTAGGCTAGCACCGCGGCCCGCCGGGGCGGAGATGTGATGCACGTTGAAGGAGAGGTCACGGCACGATGGATTCCTCTGCGCGTATAGCGCTCAGCACAGCTCTGCTGGCGATCCCTCCCACCTACTTCGTCACCGAGCACGCGGAGGAGCTGCGTCGGCGCGGTGAGCCGTACAGCTTCGCCGTCGTCCCGCTCGCGGCCCGCGTGGATCCGGGGACGGTGACCACCCCCGTGCTTCCCGCTTTGACCATCCCGCGCTCCTACCGGACGCGTTCAGCACTGGCGAAGTTCGCGATGCCCCTCCAGGCGCGCACGCTGACGCGACTGCGCCCGGACCTCATCCATCAGCATCACGGCACCTGGTCCTCCGGTGCCCGCTCAGCAGCTCGGGCGCTCGACGTCCCGCTCGTCACCACACTGCACGGTACTGACGTCGTCCACGCACTCCGGTCAGACCCGCGTGGTCTGCAGCGCGTTCACAGGAAGCAGGTGCAGCAGGCCTTCCGCGACTCGGACCTGCTGTTGGCGGTCAGCGAGCATCAGCGCCGGCTTGCGCTGCGGGCGGGTGCGCCGGCGGATCGTCTGCATGTCCACTACCAGGGCATCGACACAGAGTACTTCTCACCGGATACCAGTGGGATCGCAGAAGACCGTCCACGTCGGCTGCTCTATGTCGGCGGTCTGATTCCGCGCAAGCGCGTCGACCTCGCGATCGACGCCTCCATCCGAGCGCACGGCACACTTGAGCACGAGCTGCTGATCGTCGGTGACGGACCGGAGAGATCCGCGCTGGAGGCGAAGGCGGAGGACCACCCGCACATTCGCTTCCTCGGCGCGCAGAGCCGTGCAGGCGTACGGGAGCTGATGAGGTCCTCGGACCTGCTCCTGCTGCTGTCGCACAGCGAAGGTGCGGGGCTGGTGATCCTGGAGGCCCAGGCCTGCGGTATGGCCGCCGTCGTCACCGGCGGCGACGGAAAAGCGGAGATGGTAGAGGACGGCGTCACAGGCCGCGTCATCACCGGTGACTCCCCCACGCCCGACGACGCTGCCCGAGCGATTCTGGAGTGGACGCCGCAGGACACCGAGACGCGACGCCAGATCAGCCGTACCGCCCGCAGCTTCGTGGTCGAGAAGCGCAGCGTCCGGCGCGGTGCGTCAGAGCTGGACGGGCACTACTGCAGTCTCCTGAGCCGCTGAGCGCCGCGCCCCTCCCCGTGAAGGTCATCGCTCCCGAAACATGAAGAAGGGTCCTCGGACGCTCACGCGACCGAGGACCCTTCAGTCAGCCGGAAAGGCTCCGACTCAGGCTCAGGCGCCGAGGCTGACCACCGTGTTGTTCGCCGCGCTCTCCAGCACGGCCTCCACGGCGCGCACGGTGTGCAGGCCGTCGCGCATGGTGACGTAGTTGTCACCCCTGCCGAGGACGGCGTCGCGGAACGCTTCGTGCTCGGTGGCGAGCGGTTCCTTCCGGTTGAGGGCGTAGCGGATCTTGTCGCCCTCGCTGACGCCGCGGAAGCTGGCGAAGGAGTCCCACATGTTCGTAGTGGATTCGCCGTTCTCGTAGAACCAGAGGTCGGCGGTGACGGTGTCGCCCACGAGGGCGCCCTTCTCGCCGGTGACCACAGTGGTGCGCTCCTTGAACGGGGACAGCCAGTTCACCAGGTGGTTGGTGATGATGCCGTTCTCCAGGCGGCCCGTCACGGACACCATGTCCTCGTATTCGCGGCCGGACTTGCCGGTGGACACCGCTGCGACCGACTGGAAGTGGGACTGCGCCACCCAGGCGGTGAGGTCGAGGTCGTGCGTGGCGAGGTCCTTGACCACGCCCACGTCGGCGATGCGGGCGGGGAAGATCCCCTGCCGGCGCGTGGTGATCTGGTAGAGCTCACCGAGCTGGCCGTCCTCGAGTCGCTTGCGCATCGCCTGCAGGGCCGGGTTGTACCGCTCGATGTAGCCGACCGCGCCGATGAGCCCGCGGGACTCGAACGCTTCGGTGATCGCTTCGGCCTCCTGGATGTCGAACGCGAGGGGCTTCTCCACGAGCGTGTGCACGCCTGCCTCAGCGAGCGTCATCGCAACATCGTGGTGGAAGGCGGTGGGCACGGCGACAACGGCGTAGTCGATGCCGGCCTTCACCAGCTCCTCAACACCGGGGAGGATGTCGTAGCCGGGGGCGGCGCCGTGCGGGTCGCCGCCCGGGTCCGCCACTGCCACGAGGTCCACGCCCTCGAGGTTCATGAGGTTGCGTGCGTGGTGGCGGCCCATCATGCCGAGGCCGATGAGGCCGGCGCGGAGATTCTTCGTCATGCTCAGGCTCCTGCGGTTGCGACGGCGTTGACTGCCTCGACGATGCGGTCACGGTCCGCATCGCTGACGCTCGGGTGGACGGGCAGGGACAGCACCTCGCGGGCCGCCTTCTCCGTGTTCGGCAGGTCGAGCTCCAGCTCGAACGCCGGCAGGCGGTGCACCGGGGTCGGGTAGTACACGCCGCAGCCCACGCCGTGCTCCTCACGCAGAGCCTGCGCGAAGCGGTCGCGCTCCTGGGCGGACGCGCCGTCGATGCGGATCGTGTACTGGTGGTACACGTGGGTGGCGCCGTCGGCGACCTTCGGCACCACAACGCCCTGCAGGTTGGCGTCGAAGTGGGCGGCGAGCTCCTGGCGGCGCTTCGTCCACTCCTCCAGCTTGGTGAGCTGGACGCGGCCGATCGCGGCGTGGATGTCGGTCATGCGGTTGTTGAGGCCGGGGATCTCGTTCGCGTACTGCTTCTCCATGCCCTGGTTGCGCAGCAGGCGGAGGGTGCGGGCGATCTCGGGTCCCTCAGCGGAGACCATGCCGCCCTCACCGGAGGTCATGTTCTTGGTCGGGTACAGCGAGAACATCGCCCACTGGCCGAAGGTGCCGACCTGCTGGCCGTTCAGCTCAGCGCCGTGCGCCTGCGCGGCGTCCTCCCCCACGAACAGGCTGTGCTTCTTCGCGATCTCGAGGATGCGGTCCATCGCGGCCGGGTGGCCGTACAGGTGGACCGGCTGGATGCCCACGGTGCGGTCCGTGATGGCGTCCTCGATGGCCGACGGGTCGATGCAGAAGGTGTCGATGTCGATGTCGACGAACACGGGGGTGGCGCCGATGACGGCGACGGAGTTGGCGGTGGCGGCGAAGGTGAACGACGGGACGATGACCTCGTCGCCCGGCTTCACGCCGGAGGCCAGCAGGCCGAGGTGCTGACCGGAGGTGCCGGAGTTGACGGCGACGCATTCACGACTGCCGGCGAGCTGAGCAGAGAACTCCTTCTCGAACTCGGCGACTTCGGGGCCCTGCGCCACCATGCCGGAGGCGAGGACACGGTCGACAGCGCGGCGCTCATCGTCGCCGATGATCGGCTTCGCGGCGGGGATCATGGGCTTGTTCATTCGGAATCCTTCTCGATCTGTGCGGTGTCGGAGTCAGTCTCGCCGGAGCCGGCGGGTTCGGTGCTGGTGGCGGGTGCGGGCTGGGAGTCGGCGGCGCGCAGACCGCCGGTGGTCTCGTCGGGGACATACCAGGCGCCGGTCTGGGGGCAGACCCAGGCATCGGTGCCGTCGTCGGCGGGCTTCAGAGGAACCCCTGCGCGGCCCACCCAGGCGAGGCGCTTCGCGGGAACACCCGCCACGAGGGCGTGCGGGGGCACGTCGCGGGTGACGGTGGCGCCGGCGGCGACGGTCGCCCAGGCGCCGATCGTCACGGGGGCGATGCAGACGGCGCGGGCTCCGATGGCGGCGCCCTCCTCCACGGTGACGCCGACGGGCTCCCAGTCACTGGCGTCCTTCGGCGTGAGGTCGGGGTTGACGGCGCGCGGGAAGTGGTCGTTGGTGAAGACGGCGGCGGGGCCGACGAAGACTCCGTCGGCCAGCTTCGCCGGTTCATACACGAGGGCGTAGTTCTGCACCTTGCAGCCGTGGCCCATGGTGACGCCGGTGCCGATGTAGGCGCCGCGGCCGACGATGCAGTTCTCGCCGAGGACCGCGTTCTCGCGGACCTGTGCCAGGTGCCAGATGGAGGAGCCGTCGCCGATCTGGGCGGCGTCGGAGACGTCGGCGCCGGGCGCGACGCGGAAGCGGCCCTCGCTCGGGGCCGATGCGGTGGAGTCGTTCATGGCTTCGAGCCTACATTTCCCGACTGTCAGTCAGAGGGAGCGGCGCAGCGATTCTCCCTTGGAGACGGCCAGTTCTCGCAGTTCCTGCTGATATGTGACCATCCGCTCACGCAGCTGGGCGCCGTGCTCGGTGTTGTTCGCGCCGAGGATGCGCGCCGCGAGCAGTCCGGCGTTCTTCGCACCGCCGACGGAGACGGTCGCCACCGGCACACCGCCGGGCATCTGCACGATCGACAGCAGGGAGTCCATGCCGTCGAGGTGCTTGAGCGGCACCGGCACCCCGATCACGGGCAGCGTGGTGACGGAGGCGAGCATGCCGGGAAGGTGGGCGGCGCCGCCGGCGCCGGCGATGATGACGCGCAGGCCCCGCGCTTCGGCGGTGCGGCCCCACTCGATCATGTCCTCCGGCATGCGGTGGGCGCTGACCACGCCGACCTCGCATTCGATGCCGAACTCGGTGAGCGCTTCGTGCGCGTCCTTCATCACGGGGTAGTCGGAGTCGGAGCCCATCACGATGCCGACCAGCGGGCGTCCAGCGGCGTGGGCGTCCGGGGCGCCGGTGGCGTCGGAAGCGGTGGAGTCGGCGGCGGGGGTGGTGTCAGTCATCGCGTCCTCTTTCGGGAAGGTCAGCGGGTGGTCGGTGGATGGAAGCGGGGCGGGTCAGCCGACGGCGCGGGCCGGCCGGCGGGGCGGGTCAGTCGTCAGCGTCGACGATGGTGGCGGCGGCGCGGATCCCCCGAGCGGTCACCTCGTCCATGTCCTCACCGGTCAGGTTCACGTGCCCCACCTTGCGGCCGGGACGCACGCCCTTGCCGTACAGGTGGATGGTGGCCGACGGGTCCTGCTCGACCGCGATCCGCCCGCCTTCCACGAGGTCCTCGCGGGTGCCGCCCAGCAGGTTCACCATCACAGCGGCGGGACGCAGCGGCTCCGTGGAGCCCAGCGGCAGATCGGCAACAGCGCGCAGATGCTGCTCGAACTGGGAGGTGACACAGCCGTCCATCGACCAGTGCCCCGTGTTGTGCGGCCGCATGGCCAGCTCGTTGACGAGAACGGTGCCGTCGGCCAGTTCGAACAGCTCCACGGCGAGCATGCCCACCACGCCGAGGTCCTCGGCGATGCGCTCAGCGAGGCCGCGGATCTCGGCATCGCGTTCAGCGGACAGTCCGGGAGCGGGGGCGGCGACGCGAAAGCACACGCCGTCCTTCTGTTCGCTCTCCACCACCGGATAGGCGGCGACCTGTCCCCCGGGGCGGCGCGCCACCTGCGCGGACAGCTCCCGAGTGAACGGCACCAGCTGCTCGGCGAGGAGGTCATCACCGCGCTCCAGCCAGTCGGCGACCTCATCGGCCGAGGAGATGACGGCGACGCCGTGGCCGTCATAGCCGCCGCGGGCGGTCTTCACCACGATGCGGCCGCCGGCTTCCTCCAGTGCCCGTTCGAGGTCAGCGCGGCTGGTGATCCGCCACCATTGGGGGCAGGGGTGGCCGAGCTCGGTGAGGCGCTCGCGCATCACCAGTTTGTCCTGTGCGTGGATGAGGGCGTCGGCCCCGGGGCGCACAGCGATCCCGTCGGCCTCCAGGGCGCGGAGGATGTCCTGGGGAACGTGCTCGTGGTCGAAGGTGACGGCATCGACGCTCGCAGCGAAGGCCGCAACTGCATCGGCGTCCTCGTGGCTGCCGATCTCCACTCGGTGAGCGACCTGTGCGGCGGACTCCGTGTCGCTGCCGGCGAGGACGGCGATGTCCAGACCGAGTTCGATGGCGGCGGGGATCATCATGCGGGCGAGCTGCCCGCCTCCCACAACGCCGATGGTGCGAACGGTGGAGGGCGCAGAATCAGTCATCACGGCGACCATTCTAGGCGAGGACCGATCAGCGCTGGGACTGCGCCTGCTGCGCCCGCCGCTCCTGGCGGCTCATCACTCGGCCCTGGGAGAACCCGTCGGCCTCGTTCGCGCTGGCACGGGAGGTGAGCGTTGACTCCCCGAGGACCACATCGCCGTCGCTGCCCTCCCCCGGGGCGGTGATGAGGAAGACGCCGAACACCGCCGGCTGCTCCTGCAGCAGCTCCAGCCGGCCGCCGTCGTCCTCCACCAGCGTGCGGGCGAGCGCAAGGCCCACACCGGTGCCGGTGGACTTCGGGCCCTGCACGGACCGTTCGAAGATGCGCGTGCCGACCGTCGGGTCCACACCCTCTCCCTGATCCGCCACCTCGATCACCGTGGAGTGCGAGTTCGCGCGCACCTTCAGGCTCGTGGTGCCGCCGCCGTGCATGAGGGAGTTCTCGATCAGGGTGGCGACCACCTGCGTGAGGGGTCCATCGGACGCCCACACCGCTGCGGACTTCGGCACGTGGATGCGCAGCTCTCGGCCCGCCTGACGGAACGCGTGCTTCCACTCCTCGCTCTGCTGGGTGAGCACATTGCGCAGCTCCACCACGCCCGGGGTTCGGCGCTGCGAGGAGCGCGGCTTGTTGATGAGGTCGTTGACCACGTTCGTGAGGCGGTCCACCTGCTCCAGGGACACGCGCGCCTCGTCCCGCACCCATTCCTCCGAGGAGGTTGCGAGGATCTCGTCCAGGCGCATCGACAGGGCCGTCAGCGGTGTGCGCAGCTGGTGGGATGCGTCCGAGGCGAGCGCGCTCTCCGCCTCCAGCCGTTCGGTGAGCGCGATGCCGGACTTCGTGAGCTCCACGGCCACCATGTCGATCTCCGCGATCCCGGACTCCTGCCACTGGGTGCGGGCGCGGCCCGAGCCGAGCTCAGCGGCTCGGCGCGTCAGCTTGGTCAGGGGCGCCGACAGCCTCTGCGCCTGCCACAGCGCCACGGAGATGGCGATCGCGATCGCGCTCAGCGCCGTCAGCACGATCAGCACCACCGCGCCGCCGGTGTGGGCGCGCACATCCGACTGCGGAATCGAGATCGTCACGACCTGCCGATTGGAACCGGCCGCGGAGACCACAACGGGGTTCTCCCCGGGCGGCTGTCCGGCCTGCACGGTGCGGCCGTCGTACGTCACGGAGATGTGGACGTTGAGGTCCGCTGTCTGGTCGACGTACTGCTCCAGCATCGGCTCATCGATGCGCTGCCCGTTGTTGAGGCGACCGTCGGTGGCGGTGACCACGGACTGCAGCAGGGTGCGCCCCGAGTTGCTGAGGTTGTTCTGCACCAGGGTCAGCCAGGCTGTGCCGAGGGGAATGCCGAGGAGCAGAACCACCAGGAGCACGGAGACAAGGGTGGCCTGCAGGACCCTGCGCTGCATGAATCAGCTCTCGGCGGGGTTCTCGAAGCGGAAGCCGACTCCGCGCACGGTGGTGATGCGGGTCGGGTTCGTGGCGTCGTCGCCGAGCTTGCGGCGCAGCCAGGAGATGTGCATGTCGAGGGTCTTGGTGGAGCCCCACCATTCGGCGCCCCACACCTCTCGCATGAGGTCGTCACGGGTCACCACGGAGCCCGCTTCGCGGATGAGCACGGCGAGCAGGTCGAACTCCTTGGCGCTGAGGGTGAGCTCCTCACCGCCCACGTAGGCGCGGCGGGCGGAGGCGTCGAGCTCCACACCGTTGACGGAGAACGCGTCGGACTGCTCCTCCACGGCCTGGGTGCGGCGCAGCAGGGCACGGATGCGGGCCTGCAGCTCACCGAGGCGGAACGGTTTGGTGACGTAGTCATCGGCGCCGGCGTCCAGGCCCACCACGGCGTCGACCTCATCGGCGCGGGCGGTGAGGATCAGGATCGGGGCGGTGACGCCGCCCTTTCGGAGGCGGCGCGCCACTTCGAGTCCGTCGATGTCGGGCAGGCCGAGATCGAGGATCACGAAGTCGATCGGGTCCTCCTGCGCGGCGGCGGCCAGGGCATCCATGCCGCGCGATGCGCGCATGACGGAGTAGCCCTCACGGTCCAGGGCGCGGGACAGCGGTTCTGCAATGGCCGAGTCATCCTCGACGAGAAGTAGGCGAGTCACAGTTCCTGATCCTAACGGCCCGGTGCTGACAGCGCTGGGCGATCGGAGCGGATACCGGGTGCTTCCGGGCCGCTCAGCGGTTGATGACGATGCGGGACGCGGCGGCGCGCTCCAGCCGCACCACGGTGGTCAGGCCGATTCCCTGCAGTTCCACTGACCACTCCTCGGCGCGGCTGAACCCTCCGGGGAAGGCGCGGTCCACTGTTTCGGCGGTCTCCAGATCCACCACCACGGCTCCGGGTTCGGCGATGCCTTCGAGGCGGGCGGCGAGGTTGACGCGCGGACCGAACACGTCACCGTAGCGGGAGAACATGTTGCCCCAGGTCAGCCCCACGCGCACCGCCGGCAGGATGGGGCTGGCGGCGACGGCTTCGGTGATGGACAGGGCGATGCGGACGCCGTCCTCGGGCGTGTCGGCGAGGAACATCATCTCGTCGCCCACGGTCTTGACCACGCGGCCGCCGCCCTCGGAGATGATGTCGCGGCACAGACCCTCGAACTGCTTGATGACGTCAGCAAGCTCGAACCCGTCGATCGACTGGGCAAGCCGGGTGAACTGGACGAGGTCGGCGAAGGCGACGGCGCGCGGCAGCGGAAGCGCCTCGTCGGACCAGGACTCGCCGACGCTGCGGAGGATCTCCGATCCGGCGCGGGCCGTGTAGGACGCCATCTGCCGACGGAAGGCGTAGACGACCTGGCGTTCGAACACGCCGAGGAACTCCGGGGCGCGCTCCAGCATGAGCATGCGGGCCTGAGAGTCGGAGACCTTGCCTCCGGCCTTCGCCTCGTCCACGAGGGCTTCGGTGAGCCACATGGCGAGGCGGCCGGTGTGGAAGCCGAAGCCGCGGGCGAAGTTGACGAACGTGTCCTCGTCGATCTCGCCGTCGGTGACCAGTCGGATGAGCTCGCCGATGGCCTCCGCATCCTCATCGGTGAAGACGGCGATGTCATGATCAATGCCGCCGAACCCCATCCCGCGCCAGTACTTCGCGACCAGGGACTCGGGCAGGCCGTGGAGGGCCTGGAGTTCGCGGGCGGAGTGGGTGCGCGGCCCCTGCAGGAGCACTCGTTCGAGAGCGCCGACGCTCTGGCGGACGCGTGCGAAGCGCCGGTTGAGCTGCTGCGGAATGCTCATCTCCGCGGTGACGGTGGGGACGGCACCGTCACTGGGCTCGGCAGAGCTCATACACCAACGCTCCTCTCGTTCGTATCCGGCACCAGGTGGACGTCCCCGGCGGTGACGGTCGTGCGGGTCCCGTCGACCGCGCAGATGACGAGTCGGCCGACGGAGTCGACGGTCTCGGCGGTGCCGCGGATGGTGGCGGAGCCGGTCTGATCGACCACGTGCACCGCTCGTGAGATCGTGACACATCTCTCACGATAGATCGAGGCCATCTCATCAGCACCCGTCCGAGTCTCCAGACGCTGGACCCAGTGGTCCATGGCTGCGCAGATCGCGCGAGCGATCCGCTCCCGCTCCCCGTCATCAGGACTGCGGCCGATCACCGCCTCAACGGTGCCGGCATTCGCGAGGAGAGGGTCGCCCGCGTCGATTCCGCCGCGCAGGTTCACTCCGACTCCCACGGCGACGCGCTCACCGTCCACGGCCGCGAGGATTCCGGCGAGCTTGCGCCCGTCGGCGTCGAGGACGTCGTTCGGCCATTTGAGCTCGACGGCCGCGCCGACGCTGTCCTCCAGAGCGTCCTGCACCGCGAGCGCCATCGCCAGCGACAGCCAGCCCCACTGGTCCCGTTCGATCCTGGGGCGCAGCACATAGGTGAGGGCGAGGGAGTCGCCGGGTCGGTTCTGCCAGGTGCGTCCCTGTCGGCCCCGGCCGGAGCGCTGATCGAAGGTGGCGACGGCGAACGGTGTGCGGCGGGAGGCGAACGCGTCCTCGCAGACCAGATCGTTGGTGGAGCTCGCCCAGGGGACGAAGGTCAGGCTGGTCGCGTCCACGGCCGCATGGCCCCTTTCTGCTGGTCGGCTGGGGAAGGCACCCGGAGAGAGTAGCGCATCACAGTGCGGAGGCGGGTAGCGTAGGATCCTTGCAGTTCCGGCCGCGCACCAAGGAGTGAGAGTGAACGACGCGTCTCCGACGAATCCCCAGGAGCCCCGAGCCATCACAACGGCTGAGCGGATCGCGGATCTGCAGGAGCGGTACGACACCGCCGTCACCGCCGCCGGCCGGACCGCCGTGGAGAAGCAGCACGCCCGCGGCAAGAAGACCGCTCGCGAGCGCATCACCGACCTCCTGGACGACGGTTCGTTCGTGGAGACCGATCGATTCGTCCGCCACCAGTCCACCGCGTTCGGTCTGGACAACAAGCGCCCCGACGGCGACGGCATCGTCACCGGCTACGGCACCATCGACGGCCGCCAGGTCTGCGTGTACTCCCAGGACTTCACCGTGTTCGGCGGGTCCCTCGGTGAGGCGCACGGCCGCAAGATCATGAAGGTGCAGGACCTCGCTCTGCGCACCGGAGTACCGCTGATCGGCATCCTCGACGGCGGCGGTGCTCGCATCCAGGAAGGGGTGGCGTCCCTGGCCGCCTTCGCCGGCATCATGCGCAACAACACCCGCGCTTCCGGTGTGATCCCGCAGATCTCGCTGATCATGGGCCCCGCGGCGGGCGGTGCCGTGTACTCCCCGGCGCTGACGGACTTCATCGTGATGGTGGAGAAGACCAGCCACATGTTCATCACCGGCCCGGACGTCATCAAGACCGTCACCGGTGAGGACGTCGGCTTCGAGGACCTCGGCGGGGCCCGCACCCACACGTCGAAATCCGGCGTGGCGCACTACATGGCGCCCGATGAGGATGACGCCATCGAGTACGTCAAGGACATCCTGTCGTTCCTGCCGCAGAACACCCTCAGCGATCCGCCGGTGTTCCCGCTGGACACGCCGACGGAGACCACGCAGGAGGACGAGGCGCTGGATTCGCTGGTGCCGGATTCCCCGAACCAGCCGTACGACATGCTCACCGTGATCCGCACCGTGCTGGACGACGGTGACTTCCTCGAAGTGCAGCCGAACTACGCGCAGAACGTGGTCATCGGCTACGGCCGCGTGGAGGGCCAGAGCGTGGGCATCGTGGCGAACCAGCCGTCCCACTTCGCCGGCACCCTCGACATCGACGCCTCCGAGAAGGCCGCGCGGTTCGTCCGCACCTGCGACGCCTTCAACATCCCGGTGCTCACGTTCGTGGACACCCCGGGCTTCCTGCCGGGCACGGATCAGGAGTGGAACGGCATCATCCGCCGCGGCGCGAAGCTGCTGTACGCCTACGCCGAAGCGACGGTTCCGCTGATCACCCTGGTCACCCGCAAGGCCTACGGCGGTGCGTACATCGTGATGGGCTCCAAGGACCTGGGCGCCGATATCAACCTGGCGTGGCCGACCGCGCAGATCGCTGTGATGGGTGCGCAGGGTGCGGTGAACATCCTGCACCGCCGCACGCTCAAGAGCGTGGCGGAGGACGGCGGCGATGTGGAGGCGGAGCGCGCGAAGCTGCAGGGTGAGTTCGAAGAGCGGTTCGCGACCCCGTACCTGGCGGCGGAGCGCGGCTGGATCGACGGCGTCATCGCGCCCCGGGACTCCCGCCTCGAGATCGCGCATGCGCTGCGCCTGCTGCGCACGAAGCGGGACATGCTCCCGACGAAGAAGCACGGGAACATTCCGCTGTGAGCACGCCCGAGTCCGGCGCCCCGCAGGGGCAGGTGGAGGTGTCGCCCGCGGCATCGACCGCGGTGAAGCTCGTGAGCGGTCAGCTCTCCAACGATGAGCTCGCAGCGATCGCCGTGGCTGTCTCCGCGCTGAGCGTGGTGGCGCGCGAGGAAGCGCACCAGCGGGAGCTGGAGTCGCGCTCCGGTGACCGCGGTACGGGCTGGTCCTCCCCGGTGCACCGGGTGCGCGGGGGCCATGCTCTGCGCGGTGAGCGCGGGCCGATGGCCTGGCGGTTCAACCACCGCTGAGCACGTGCGCCGATAGGATCGGTGTCATGACTCACACCATCCCCTCGACCCCGTCCGCCATCGACCGCATCGCCGATTCCTACGTGGAGAAGGCCACCGCCCTGAACCCACTGCTCGCGAGCGGCCTCGGCGTGCCCGGTCATGACCGCGACATGCCGGACCTCTCCCCCGCCGGCCTCGATGCCGAAGCGGATCTCGCCCGCACCACCCTCGCCGACCTCGACGACGCCGAAGCCGCTGCCCGCGACGCCGGCGAAGAGCTCTCCCAGAACGACCGCCTCACGCTCGCCGCGATGCGCGAACGCCTCGGTCTCGACCTGGAGATGCACGAGAAGCTGATCCCGCACTCACAGGTCAACAACATCACCTCCCCCATCCAGGGCCTGCGCGCCGTGTTCGATCAGATGCCCACCACCGGCGACACCGATGCTGAGGCAGTCGAGAACTGGGACGTGATCCGCGAGCGCCTCACGAGGATCCCCGCCGCACTGGAGGGCTTCGCCGAGTCGCTGCGCTTCGCCGCCGACAAGGGCGTGCTCTCCGCTCAGCGCCAGCTGCGGATCGGCGCCGAGGAGGCCCGCGGCTTCGCGGCGGCCGACGGGTTCTTCGCGCAGCTCATCACCCAGGCCCCCAGCAGTGATGAGCAGCTGGCGGCGGGCCTGCGGGACGCCGCCGACCAGGCGCGCGGAGCATACGCGCAGCTCGCGGACGTGCTCGATGAGCTGCACCCGTCGGCCCCCGAGGCCGACGCGGTCGGCGAGGACGCCTACCGCCTGCACTCGCGCGCCTACATCGGCGCCGAGATCGACCTGGAGGACACCTACCGGTGGGGTGTGCGGGAGCTGCTCGGCATCCTCGAGGAGCAGCGGCAGATCGCCGCGCGCATCAACGAGCACTACGGCAACGGTGGCGGCGACGATGTGGACGCCGCCTACGCCAGCCTCAACGAGGACGAGGCATGGCTGGTGCACGGCTCGGACAACCTGAAGGCGTGGATGCAGGAGAAGTCCGATGCGGCGGTGGCCGCCCTCGCCGATGAGCACTTCGACATACCCGAGCAGCTGCACACCCTGGAGTGCATGATCGCCACGACCGGCTCCGGCGGCATCTACTACACGCCGCCGAGCGAGGACCTCACCTCCCGCCCGGGCCGCATGTGGTGGGACGTGCCCGAGGGCGTCACCGCCTTCCACACGTGGAAGGAGACCACGACCGTCTACCACGAGGGCGTTCCGGGCCATCACCTGCAGCTCGGCACGCAGACCATGCAGGCGGGACTGGGCCGCCTCAACCGGTGGCGTGCCCTCATGTGCTGGATCTCCGGCTACGGAGAGGGCTGGGCCCTGTACGCGGAGCGCCTGATGGATGAGCTCGGCTTCCTCGCGGAGGATGCGGAGCGGCTCGGCATGCTCAGCGAGCAGCGGATGCGCGCCGGTCGCGTGGTCCTCGACATCGGCCTCCACACCGGCCGCCCGGTGCCGGAGGAGTTCGGCGGCGGCGAGTGGACCTACGAGAAGGCGTGGGAGTTCATGACCGAGTTCTGGGGCCTCGGTGAGGAGCACCGCCGGTTCGAGCTGCACCGCTACCTCGGCTGGCCGGGCCAGGCGCCGTCCTACAAGGTGGGCCAGCGGGTCTGGGAACGTCTGCGCGCCGAGTCGCCGCTGCCGTCCCGCCAGTTCCATGACCGCACCCTCGCGCTGGGTGCGCTGCCGCTGTCGATCCTCGAAGACGCTGTGAAGGAGATGCGATGACCACCGCACGCCCCGAATCCGTCGGCCCCGCCGGCGGCGAGGAGTTCGAGCCGCTGCTGCTGCTCGCCTCCGCATCCGCCGGCCGCCATGAACTGCTCAGCCGCGCCGGCATCGCGTTCAGTGCCCGCCCCGTGGACCTCGACGAGGGCGCTGTTCTCGCCCGCGCTGTTGAGGCGGCCGACGGGGACCTCCCCGCCGCGGAGCAGGTCCTCGTGCTGGCGCGGGCGAAGGCCGAAGCGGGCCTGGACGCCTCCGACGGCGGCTATGTGGTCCTCGGCTGCGACTCCATGCTGGAGTTCGACGGCGAGGTCATGGGCAAACCCCTGGAGGCCGGGCGCGCCGTGGAGCGCTGGCGGCAGGTGCGGGGGAAGTCCGCGGTGCTGCACACCGGCCACTGGATCGTCGACGACCGCGACCCGGAGGACGGCGGCACCGGCGCCACCATCGGCACGACCGTCTCCACCGAGGTCTCGTTCGCGGACCTCAGCGATGAGGAGATCGACGCGTACGTCGCCACCGGGGAGCCGCTCGGCGTGGCCGGCGGCTTCACCATCGACGGCCGCGGGTCCGCGTTCATCGACTCGATCACCGGTGACCACACCGCGGTGATCGGTCTGTCGATACCGGCGCTGCGTGGCCTGCTCGCGGAGCTGGACCTTCTGGTCAGCGACCTGTGGACCGACCCCGAAGGTTGCTGACAGGTCACTGAGGTGCGCAGGTCAGGTGGGGGTCTCCCCACCTGACCAGGGCCCGCTCACCGATGAACCTGAAGGCGCACGGCGCGCGGCCCACCGGATATGCTTGCTGTCCGACTGGCCCCGCCCGTGCCCCGTTCACGGCCCACTGACCCGTTTCTTCGAAGGAATCGCGAATGTCCCGTCCCTCCGCCTACCGCCCGTTCTCCACGGTCCTCATCGCCAACCGCGGCGAAATCGCCGTGCGGATCGCTCGGGCCTGCCGTGACGCCGGGCTGCGCTCGATCGCCGTCTACTCCGACAGCGATCGCAGCGCCCTGCACACGAAGGTGGCCGACGAGGCGTACGCCCTGGGCGGCACCACCGCCGCCCAGTCGTACCTCGTGGTGGACAAGCTGCTGGACATCGCCCAGCGCTCCGGCGCCGACGCCATCCACCCCGGCTACGGATTCCTCTCCGAACAGGCCGACTTCGCGCAGGCCGTGATGGACGCCGGCATGGTGTGGATCGGCCCACCGCCGCGCGCCATCGAACAGCTCGGCGACAAGGTTAGCGCCCGCCACATCGCCCAGCGCGCCGGTGCCCCGCTCGTCGCCGGCACGAAGGACCCCGTCAAGGGGTCCGATGAGGTCCTCGAGTTCGCGAAGCGCGAAGGCCTCCCCATTGCGATCAAAGCGGCGTTCGGCGGCGGCGGCCGCGGCCTGAAGGTCGCCCGCGAACTCGCCGAAGTGCGCGAACTGTACGACTCCGCCGTCCGTGAAGCGGTCTCCGCGTTCGGCCGCGGCGAATGCTTCGTGGAGCGGTTCCTCGACTCCCCCCGCCACGTGGAGACGCAGTGCCTCGCGGACTCCCACGGCAACGTGCAGGTCGTCTCCACCCGTGACTGCTCCCTTCAGCGCCGCCACCAGAAGCTCGTGGAGGAGGCGCCCGCACCGTTCCTCACCGACAACCAGAACACCCAGCTGGTGGAGGCCTCCCGCGCGATCCTGCGCGAAGCCGACTACGTGGGCGCCGGCACCTGCGAGTTCCTCGTGGGCAAGGACGGCACCATCTCCTTCCTCGAAGTGAACACCCGCCTGCAGGTGGAGCACCCCGTCACCGAAGAGATCACCGGCGTGGACCTGGTGCGCGAGCAGTTCCGCATCGCCGCTGGTGAGAGGATCAGCGAAGAGACCCCGGTCAGCCGCGGCCACTCCTTCGAGTTCCGCATCAACGGTGAGGACGCCGGCCGCGGATTCCTCCCCTCCCCCGGCCCCATCAAGGTGTTCGAAGCACCCAGCGGCCCGGGCGTCCGCGTGGACTCCGGTGTCCGCGCCGGTGATGAGATCTCCGGCCACTTCGACTCCATGCTCGCCAAGCTCATCGTCACCGGCGCCACCCGCCGGGAGGCGCTCGAGCGCTCCCGCCGCGCGCTGGACGAGTTCCGCATCGACGGTCTGCCCACCGTGATGCCGTTCCACCGCCTCGTGGTGGACGATCCGGACTTCGCCCCGCAGAAGGACGACGAGCCGTTCCGCGTCCACACCCGCTGGATCGAGACCGAATGGACCGGCGAGGTCACGCCCGCTCCCCTGCCCGTGCCGGGCGAAGAGGACGAGGGCCGTGAGAACGTGGTCGTGGAGGTCGACGGCCGCCGCGTCGAAGTGTCGCTCCCGGCTTCGCTGCGGGCGCCGCGGACCCCGTCGGCCCAGCGCCGCCGCCGCACCCAGCGCGGCCAGACCGGCCCGGCTGCCGCCTCCGGCAACGCCGTCACCGCCCCCATGCAGGGCACCATCGTCAAGGTGGTCGCCGAAGAGGGACAGTCCGTGGCCGACGGCGACCTGCTCGTGGTGCTCGAGGCGATGAAGATGGAGCAGCCGATCCTCGCCCACCGCAGCGGCGTGGTGAAGAACCTCGACGCGGAGATCGGCGCGACCGTCTCCGCCGGCGCTGTCCTCTGCGAACTCGACGACTGATCGATCTCGGAGGGCCCGTCGGCCCCGGCGGATCCCGGCTGCTCCCCGGTACGATCGGGGCATGACGAACACGCACGACACCGCCCAGCCGTACCGCGATGCCGACGCGGCCGCAGCCGCCATCCGCTCCGCCTCCGGCTTGGAGCGCATCGACCTGTCCCTCACCCTCGGATCCGGCTGGTCCGGTGCCGCCGACCTCATCGGTGACGAAGTGTGGTCCGCGCCTGCGCACTCCATCCCCGGGTTCTCCCGCCCCGCCGTGGACGGCCACACCGGGATGCTCCGCGCCATCCGCGTCACCGGCACCGACGCGATCGCCCTCGTCCTCGGCGCCCGCACCCACCTGTACGAGGGCAGGGGCGTGCCGGCCGTGGTGCACGGCGTGCGCACCGCCGCCGCCCTCGGCGCCCGCACCGCGATCCTCACCAACGGCTGCGGCGGTCTCAACCGCGACTGGCGGCCCGGCACCGCCGTCCTGATCCGCGACCACATCAACTTCTCCGGCGCCACCCCGCTGGTGGGAGCGACGTTCCTCGACCAGACCGAGGCGTACTCGCAGCGCCTGCGGAGCCTCGCTCACCGCATCGACCCGTCCCTGCCGGAGGGCGTGTACATGCAGTTCCACGGCCCCACCTACGAGACGCCCGCCGAGGTGCGCATGGCCGGGGTGGTCGGCGCTGACCTCGTGGGGATGTCCACGGTGCTGGAGACCATCGCGGCCCGAGAGGCCGGCATGGAGGTGCTCGGCATGTCGCTCGTGACGAACCTCGCCGCCGGCATCTCCCCTGAGCCCCTGTCCCACCAGGAGGTCATCGAGGCGGGCCGGGCCGCGGCACCGCGGCTCGCGGACCTGCTGTCGAAGATCACCGTCGGCATCGCCGAAGCCGGCCCCACCACTGAGGAGCGCACCGCATGAGCACCCCCGACCCCGCCCTGCTGGAGCGCGCCCGCACCTGGCTCGCCGACGACCCCAACCCCGCCACCCGGGAATCCCTGGAGTCCCTGATCGACACAGCCGAGAACGGAGACGCGGCCGCCGCTGCCAAGCTGCAGGACGCGTTCGCAGGGATGCTGCAGTTCGGCACCGCGGGCCTGCGCGGCGCCATGGGACCCGGCCCGAACCGCATGAACGACTCCGTCGTGTCCCTCGCCGCCGCCGGCATCGGAGCATGGCTGCGCGAGAGGGTCGGCGATGCCCGCGTGGTGATCGGCTTCGATGCCCGCTGCCACTCCGAGGAGTTCGCGCGCCGCAGCGCCGCCATTCTCACCGCCGCCGGACACCAGACGATGCTGATGCCCGCCGCCTGGCCCACCCCCATCACCGCCTACGCGGTCCGCGCGCTCGATGCGGACGCCGGCATCCAGGTCACCGCCTCCCACAACCCCGCCGCGGACAACGGCTACAAGGTGTACCTCGGCGGCCGCGCCACCAGCGCAGAGGGCCGCGGGGTGCAGATCGTGCCGCCGGTCGATGCGGAGATCGCCGCGCAGATCGCCGCAGTCGAATCCGTCTCATCGATCCCTGTCGCCGAATCCGGCTGGACCACGCTCGGCGGCGATGTGCAGGGCGAGTACGTGCAGGCGATCCAGCAGGTCCTCACCCCGGGCGGACCCCGCGATGTCAGCATCGTGCACACCTCCATGCACGGGGTCGGCCACGACACGGTGATGACCGCGCTGTCCCAGGCCGGGTTCCTGACCGTGCATGCCGTGGGGGCGCAGGCGGACCCCGACCCGGACTTCCCCACCGTGGATTTCCCGAACCCGGAGGAGCCCGGCGCGATCGACCTCGCGCTGGAGCAGGCGCGCCGCGTGGGCGCCGACCTCGTGATCGCGAACGACCCGGACGCTGACCGGTGCGCTGTGGCGGTCCCGGACCCGCGGCTCGGCGACTGGCGGATGCTGACCGGTGATGAGCTCGGTGCCCTGCTCGGCTTCGCACTGCTGCGCCGCACCACCGAGAGCAGCGTGTACGCCAACTCGATCGTGTCCTCCCGCCTGCTCGCCGCCATCGCCGACGGCGCGGAGGTGAAGTCAGCGCAGACCCTGACCGGGTTCAAGTGGATCGCCCGCACCGAGGACCTCGCCTTCGGGTACGAAGAGGCGATCGGCTACTGCGTGCTGCCGGACGTGGTGCGCGACAAGGACGGCATCTCAGCGGCGCTCGCCATCGCGGAGCTGGCCGCCGAGGTGAAGGCCGACGGGTCCTCCCTGATCGGTGTGCTCGATGCCCTGGCCCGCCACTGCGGGCTGTTCGCCACGTCGCAGGTCTCGCTGCGGGTGACGGATCTCGATGAGCTGGGAGCGATGATGGCGCGGCTGCGGCAGAATCCGCCCGCGCAGCTGAACGGCTGCCCGGTGACGGTGACGGACCTCGCCGGCGGCACCGGCCCCGGCGAAGCGGGCGGCGGTGTACCCGCGGGCCTGCCGCCGACGGATGCCGTGGTGCTGCTCGCGGAGGACCGCTCCCGCATCATCGTGCGGCCCTCCGGGACGGAGCCGAAGCTGAAGTGCTACCTGGAGGCTGTGGAGGACGTCGCCCCCGATGCCTCCTTCGAGGACCTCACCGGCGCCCACCAGCGCGCTCAGCGGACGCTGACGGCGCTGGCGGGCGAGATCCGCCAGGTGCTCGGGGTTCAGTAGCCGTTCGCCTGCGACTCCTCGGTGATGCTCTCGGTCTCACCACCGAGGCCGGCGCCGCCGGCCTGCTGACCGCCGGCCGCCTCCTCGAGGATGGCGGCGGAGCCGGACAGGCCCAGACGGTTCGCGCCGGCGGCGATCATCTCGCGCGCCGCAGCGAGGGTGCGGATCCCGCCGGAGGCCTTCACACCGAGGTCCTCGCCGACGGTGTCGCGCATCAGACGCACCGCGTGGGCGCTGGCGCCGCCGGCGGGGTGGAACCCAGTGGAGGTCTTCACGAAGTCGGCGCCGGCGTTCTTCGCGGCCCGGCAGGAGGCGACGATCTGCTCATCGCTCAGCGCCGCCGATTCGATGATGACCTTGAGGACGGCGCCGGGGATCGCGTCGCGGACGGCGCGGATCTCCGCTTCGGTGAAGTCGGCATCGCCGGCGGCGGCCCGGCCCACGTTGATCACCATGTCGACTTCGTCAGCACCGTTGTCGACGGCGAGCTTCGCCTCGGCGGCCTTGACCTCGGGGGCGTGCTGGCCCGACGGGAAGCCGCACACGGTCGCCACGTGCACGGTGGTGTCGATCGGCAGCATCGACGGGGACACGCAGATCGAGTAGGTGCCGAGCTGTTCGGCTTCACGGGCGAGGGCGGCGGCGTCGGCCGGGCTGGACTCGGGCTTCAGCAGGGTGTGGTCGATCAGCTGGGCGAGTTCGCTCGACGTGAGGGCGGAGGCGTCAGGGGCGGTGGTTGTCACGTTGTCGTTCATACGCGTCATTCTCGCACGCGCCTACACTGGGGCATCGTGAACACTGAGCCCCCAGCCGCCGCGGTCCGCCGCATCGTCCTGCTCGCGGGACCCTCCGGCAGCGGCAAGGGCCGCCTCGGCGCCCTCGCCGGCATCCCCCTGGTCCAGCTGGACGACTTCTACCGAGACGGCGACGAGCCGGGCCTGCCGCAGCGCTTCGGCATCGTGGACTGGGACCACCCCGCCTCCTGGAAGGGCGACGACGCCCTCCAGGCACTGATCGCGCTCTGCCACGAGGACTCGGTCCGGATCCCCACCTACTCCATTCCCCGCAGTGCCCGCACCGGCACGCAGACCATCCGCGCCGCCGGCTTCCCGATCGTGCTGGCCGAGGGCGTCTTCGCCGCGGAACTCGTGGAGCCGCTGCAGAGGCTCGGTCTGCTGGCCGACGGGATCGTCCTCGACCGCCCCACCGCCCTCGTGACGGGCCTGCGGGTGGCGCGCGATGTGCGGGAGCGCCGCAAACCGCTGCCGACGATCATGCGCCGCGCCGTCGGCCTCGCCCGGTCCCAGAAGACCGATGTGGCGACCTGGGCGAGCAAGGGGCTGCGGCCCCTCGGCTTTCGGGACGCGCTCACCCGGGTGCGGGCGCTGATGACCGCCGCCGACGCTCAGACGGAGCGCGCGGGCCGGACCGAGCAGGTGGCCGAGCCGCCGGTGATCACCGTGTCCGCGGTGTGCTTCACGCACTTCACTCCCCCGGGGCCCGGTGTGCCGAACGGTCAGTGGCGCCTCTTCAGCGTCCGCAAGAAGGGCACGGACCGCTTCATGCAGCCCGGCGGCAAACCGGAGCCGGGTGAGACCGCTGTGCAGGCAGCGGTGCGGGAAGTGAAGGAGGAACTGAACATCTCGCTCGCCCCGCACCAGCTGGTGGAACTGGGCTCGCACCGCACCATGGCGGCCAACGAAGCGGGGCATGCCCTGGAGGGGACGGTGTTCCTCGCTCCGCAGGTGCACAACCCTACGGACATGGCGATCCGCGCGGAGCTCGAAGAGGCCCGCTGGATCGACATCGAGAACCCGTCGGACGACGTCCCGATCGCCCCGCTGATGCGGGAGTTCATCCTCCCTGCCCTGCGCGAGCGCCTGCGCTGACTCGCCGGCCGGTTCCCGCCCTCAGGCGATGCGGTCGAGGATGCGGCTGGGCAGCGGGAACTCCTCGGCCCCCGCATCGATCATGAAGGCGCCTGCAATCGCTTCCTCGGCGCGGCTGAACTTCTCCGGCATGTTCGTCTGCATCCGGGCGATGACCTCGCCCTTCGTCACCCGCTGACCGAGGGTGCGCATCAGCCGCACACCGGCCTCGTGCTGCACCGGGGCGCCCGGGGTGGAGCGACCCGCGCCGAGGCGCCACGCCGCCACCCCCACCTTCAGCGAGTCGATATCGGTGATGACCCCGTCGGCCTCCGCCACCACATCGGTGAACTCCGCCGCCTGCGGCAGCGGGGCGTCCACGTCCCCGCCCTGGGCGGTGATCATGGCGCGCCACGTGTCCATCGCGCGGCCGTCCTGCAGCGCAGCCTCCACATCGACGTCGCTCTTTCCGGCGGCGGCGAGCATCTCGCGGGCGAGCGCAACGGTCAGCTCCACCACGTCGGCGGGGCCGCCGCCCTGCAGCACCTCCAGGCTCTCCTCCACCTCGATGGCGTTGCCGGCGGTGAGGCCGAGCGGGGCGGACATGTCCGTCAGCAGCGCCACGGTCCGCACGCCGGCGTCCGTGCCGAGGTCCACCATGGTGCGGGCGAGCTCGCGCGCGTCCGCCTCATCACGCATGAACGCACCGGCACCGGTCTTCACATCGAGGGTGAGGGCGGCGGTGCCCTCCGCGATCTTCTTCGACATGATCGAGGAGGCGATCAGCGGGATCGAGTCGACGGTGCCGGTGACGTCCCGCAGCGCGTACAGGCGCTTGTCGGCGGGGGCGAGCCCGGAACCGGCGGCGCAGATCACGGCACCGACCTCGCGCAGCTGAGCGAAGAACTCCTCGTTGGTGAGGTCGGCGCGCCAGCCGGGAATGGATTCGAGCTTGTCGAGTGTGCCGCCGGTGTGGCCGAGGCCGCGGCCGGACAGCTGCGGCACGGCGGCGCCGAAGCTGGCGACCAGGGGCGCGAGAGGCAGCGTGATCTTGTCGCCCACGCCGCCGGTGGAGTGCTTGTCCGTGGTGGGGGCGCCGAGGCCCTCGAAGCTCATGGTCTCGCCCGAGTCGATCATGGCGCGGGTCCAGTGGGCGATCTCAGCACGGTCCATCCCCTGCAGGCAGATCGCCATCGCCAGCGACGCCATCTGCGAATCGGCCATGTGGCCGCGGGCATAGGCGTCGATGGTCCAGGCGATCTGCTCGGGGGTGAGGGTTCCGCCGAAGCGCTTGGCGCGGATGATGTCGACGGCGTCGAACTGTTCGGTCATGAGGGGTCTCCTTCGGTGCGGCGCTCCGCGGCGGCGGGGCCAGCAGGGTCGGCGGCGGCGGGGTCGTCGAGGTCGGCGGGGCCGAACGCCTGCGGCAGCACCGCATCGAGGGTGCGCTCCCCCAGCGGGGTGAGGATCCGGAACTGCGGCGACGCATGCTCGGCGAGCAGCTGGCGGCAGCGGCCGCACGGCATGATGACCGCCCCATCGCCGTTGACGCACACGAACTTCTCCAGCTTCCCGCCGCCACCGGCGATGAGCTCGGAGACCAGTCCGCATTCCGCGCAGAGCGTCACGCCGTAGCCGGCGTTCTCCACGTTGCATCCGGTGACGGTGCGCCCGTCGTCGGCGAGCCCCGCCGCGCCCACCCTGAAGCCCGAGTAGGGGGCGTAGGCGCGCTGAGCGACGTCGCAAGCGGAATCCAGCAGGGCGTCGAACCCTGCGGTCTGCGCCGTCGGCCCTGTCGTCTCCGTCGGTTCCGTCGGTCCCGCCGGGGTGGGGGTGTCCATGCGTTGACTCCGTTCGGCAGCGGTGCGGGCGCTGAGGGTGCCGGCGCCCGCTCGAGCGGTCACGATGACCGGGTGGCGGTCACTTGATGTAGGGCTTGCCGTCGGCGGCGGGGACGCGCACGCGGCCCACGAAGCCGGCCACGGCCAGCAGCGTCACGATGTACGGGAGCATGTTCAGGAACTCCGAGGGCACCGTGAACTTCTCCACGCCCGCCGGCAGCGGCGAGGAGGAGAGGATGCCGAGGTTCTGCTGCAGGGCGGTCGCGAACGCGAAGAACAGCGCCGCCATCGCCGCGCCCACCGGGTGGTAGCGGCCCAGGATCATCGCCGCGAGCGCAATGTATCCCTTGCCGGCGGAGATCTCCTGCGTGAACGCCACATTGGTGCCGACCGTGAGAGTGGCACCGCCGAGACCGGCGATCGCGGAGCCGAGCAGCACGTTCGACCAGCGGGTGCGGGCCACGTTGATGCCGACGGTGTCCGCCGCCTGCGGATGCTCACCGACGCTGCGGACCCGCAGCCCCCACCGGGTGCGGAAAAGGGCGACGGTGCAGACTGCGACGATGACCCACATGAGGTACACGAGGATGTTCTGGCTGAACAGCATCGGGCCGATCAGGGGGATGTCCGCCAGCACGGGGATCCGCAGCTCGGGCAGGCGCAGCGGCACGTTGTACCGCTCGGCCTGCGGCTTCAGCACCGCCCCGTAGAAGAAGCTGGTCAGGCCGACCGCCAGCACGTTCAGCACCACGCCGACGATGATCTGCTGCACGTGGTATCCGACTGCGAACAGTGCCAGCAGTGCACCCATCACGAGCGCGACGAGCGGGGCGGCGAGCATGCCGATCCAGGGGCTGCCCGTCATGGAGCCGACCACGGCGGCGCCGAAGGCACCGAACAGCAGCTGGCCCTCGATCGCGATGTTGATGACGCCGGCGCGTTCGGACAGCACACCGGACAGGGCGCCGAACACCAGCGGCACGGCGAGTCCGAGGGTGGCCTTCAGCAGGAACTCGATGTTCAGGGACTGGGCTGCGACGGTCCACACGAGGAACGCGACGGCGAACAGCACACCGAAGCCGACCTGCAGCGCGGGCTTCGCGAAGCGCGGCCAGGTGCGGTTGGTGGCCTGCATGAACCAGGCGAAGCCGGCGAGGGCCAGCAGCACCATCGACAGCACGATCGCGGTGGGCACCGACGGCACCGTGATCTCCGTGGGGATGCCCATGGAGGTGAACATGGAGTCGTGCGCGATGGTGAAGTGGGAGTCCTGGCCGCGGACTCCGCCGATGCCGAACACCAGCAGGGACACCAGGGCGAAGAAGGTGAGGGCGGCCGGCATCTTCCACCAGCCGGGCAGGCGGCCCTTGGCTTCGGTGAGGCGGACCTCGGAGTCCCCGGTGGTGATGGGGGCGCGGCTGACTGCGGTCGAGTTCATCTCAGGCCTCCTTGGCGGCCGCGGTGCGGCGGGGACGGGTCAGCAGGTTCAGGCCGGACATGCGGCGCACCAGCGGCGGGGCCGCGATGAACAGCACCACGAGCGCCTGGATGACGGCGACGAGGTCGATGGGCACGCCCTGGCCCTCCATGTAGCGGCCGCCGGTGGACAGCCCGGCGAACAGGATGCCGGCCAGGATGATGCCGACGGGTCCGGAGCGGCCCAGCAGGGCCACGGTGATGGCGTCGAAGCCGATGCTGCCGGCGATGCCGTCGTTGAGGGAATGTTCGGTGCCGAGCACGTTGACGGCGCCGCCGAGGCCGACGAGGCCACCGGCGATCAGCATCACGAGGAAGCTGGAGGTGCCCACGCTGATGCCGGCGACCTGTGCGGCGCGGGGGTTCTCGCCGACCGCGCGGAAGCGGAAGCCGAGGGTGGAGCGGGACATCAGCCACCACAGGAACAGGGCCGCCAGCAGCATGATGACGAAGCCGAGGTGGAGGCGGAACTGGTCGCCGAGCAGGCGCGGCAGCATCGCGGTGGCCTTCACCTGCGGGGACTGCGGGGTGAGCACGTTGGGTGCGCGGAACGCGGCCGTGGTGAGGAGCCAGGCGAGCAGGTTCACCGCGATCCAGTTCAGCATGATCGTGGTGATCACTTCGTTGGCGTCGAAGCGGGCCTTGAGGAAGCCGGCGATGCCGCCCCAGAGCCCACCGGCGGCGATGCCGGCGGCCAGCGCCGCGATCAGGTGGATCACCGGGGGCAGGGACAGGCCGAAGCCCACCCAGGCGGCGGCTGCGGAGCCGACGATCAGCTGGCCGGTGCCGCCGATGTTGAACAGGCCGGCGCGGAAGCCGACCGCCATGCCGAGCGCGGCGATGATCAGCGGGGTCGCGACCGTGAGGGTTTCGATGAGGCGGTTCCACGCCTGGGTGGAGGTCCTCGCCCTGTAGTCGTACACGGCGCCGCGGAAGAGCGCGTCGTACGCGGAGACGATGGCGTCCCACGAGGCGCGGAAGAAGTCGGAGGGGCGGGCGAACAGGTACGTGGCGGACTGGCGGACGTCCTCGTTGGAGATGAGGATCAGCACGGCGCTGATCAGGAACGCGAACACGAACGCCATGATCACCACGGGGATCTCGCTGCGCCCGATGCGGGCGGCGAGCGTGGGGGTGTTCTCGTTCTCAGCAGTGGGGGCGCTCACGCGATGTCTCCTTCGGCGGCGAGTTCTTCGTTGGCGAGGGTGCTGCCGGAGGCGACTTCGGCGCGGGCCGCTTCAGCGGTGTAGCCGGCCATCATCAGGCCGAGCACTTCGCGGGATTCGTCTCCGGGCACGATGCCGAGGATGCGGCCGCGGTACATGACCGCGATGCGGTCGGACAGCTGGCTGATCTCGTCGAGCTCCGTGGAGACGATGATGACGGGGGTTCCTTCGCTGCGGGCCGCGATGATGCGGCGGTGCAGGAACTCGATGGAGCCGACGTCCACGCCGCGGGTGGGCTGGGCGGCGATGAACAGGGAGAGGTCGCGGCTGAGCGCGCGCGACATCACGACCTTCTGCTGGTTGCCGCCGGACAGGGAGCCGACGGGTGAGTCCGTGCCGGAGGTGCGGATGTCGAACTCCTCGACCTGCTCCTGGGCGTGCTTGCGGATGCGCGGCAGCCGCAGGGAGAGGGCGGAGCCGAAGGGGCGGCGGTTGTGCTGGTCGAGCACGAGGTTCTCGGCGACGCTGAAGGAGCTGATGAGGGCGTCGTGCGTGCGGTCCTCGGGGACGAACCCGACCCCGGCGTCCAGCACCTGCTTGGTGGAGCGGCCCACCAGTTCGGTGCTGCCGAGGCGGATGGAGCCCCACACGTTCTTCTGCAGGCCCATGATCGCTTCGGTGAGCTCGGTCTGGCCGTTGCCCTGCACTCCGGCGATGCCGAGGATCTCCCCTTCGCGGACGTCGAAGGAGACGTTGTCGACGGTGCGCAGCCCGGCGTCGTCCACCACGGTGAGGTCGCGCACGCTGACGGCGGTCTCCCCCGTCGGCGCCTCCTCCTTGTCGAACTGGAGGGCGACGCTGCGGCCCACCATCAGGTTCGCCAGTTCGGACTGCTCCGCGGACGGGTCGGCGGTGCCGACGATCCTGCCGCGGCGGATCACGGTGATGCGGTCGGCGACGGCGCGCACTTCGCGCAGCTTGTGGGTGATGAACACGATGGAGGTGCCCTCGTCCCGCAGCTGCTTCATGATCTGCATGAGCTCGTCGGTCTCCTGCGGGGTGAGCACCGCGGTGGGCTCATCGAGCACGAGGACTTCGGCGCGGCGGGACAGCGCTTTGATGATCTCCACACGCTGCTGCGCACCGACGGGGAGGTCCTCGACCACGGAGTCGGGGTTGATGTCGAAGCCGAACCGTTCGGAGATCTCCCGCACCTTCGCGCGGGCGGTCGCCATGTCCAGCATGGGGCCCTTCGTGGGTTCGTGGCCCAGTGCGACGTTCTCCGCGACGGTGAACACGGGCACCAGCATGAAGTGCTGGTGGACCATGCCGATGCCGGCGGCCATGGCGTCGCCGGGGCCGCTGAAGCTGACGGGCTTCCCGTCGAGCAGGATGCGGCCGCCGTCGGGCTGGTACAGCCCGTACAGAACGTTCATCAGGGTGGATTTTCCGGCGCCGTTCTCGCCGAGCAGGGAGTGGATCTCCCCGGGTTCGACCACCAGGTCGATGCTGTCGTTGGCGGTGAACGAACCGAAACGCTTCGTGATGCCCTGCAGTTCGAGTTTCACGGTCTCCTGCTCCTTGCGCGGCCGTCGTCGGCGGTCAGAAGGCCGACGGGTCCCGAAGAACCCGTCGGCCGGTGATGGTGATGATCAGGGGATCACTTCGGGGAGGACGGGGAGTCGACCGTGACCTTGCCGTCGATGATGTCCTGCTTCAGCGAGTCGATCTCCTTCTTCAGGTCCGCGGGGACCTTGGAGTCGAAGTCGTAGAAGGGGGCCAGCGACACGCCCTCGTTCTCCAGGGTGCCCACGTACGGCTCGTTGGAGAACTTGCCGGCCATGTCGGCAGCGGCGACGTCCTCAACAGCGGGGGCGATGCCCTTCATCACGGAGGTGAGGATGACCTCCTTGGAGTCCGGGTTCGTCTTGACGCCGTCGGCGTCCACCCAGATCACCTTGGTGCCGTCGTGCTCCTTCGCGGCGGCGAGGGTGCCGGCGCCGACGGGGCCCGCGACCGGCATGATGATGTCGGCCTTCTGGCTGATGAAGCCTTCGGTCAGGGTCTTGCCCTTGGTCTGATCCTCGAAGTCGCCGGAGAAGGAGCCGTCCTGCTTGTCCTTGTTCCAGCCGAGCACCTTGACGTCGGTGCCGTGGACCTCGTTGTACTTGGCGACGCCGTCCACGAAGCCGTCCATGAAGATGGTGACCGAGGGGATCTTCATACCGCCGTAGGTGGCGACCACGCCGGTCTCTGACATGCCGGCGGCGAGGTAGCCGGCCAGGTAGGAGGCCTGGGCGGTGTCGAAGAGGATCGGCTTGACGTTTTCGACTTCGATCGGGTTGCCGTCGGAGTCGAGGGCCGGGGAGTCGATGATGGCGTAGTGCGCATCGGGGTTGGCCTTCGCCGCGGTGGCGGTGGAGCCGGCCAGGAGGAAGCCGACCGTGTAGGTCAGGGTGCAGCCCTGGTTGAGCATGTTCTGCAGGTTCGGCTGGAAGTCAGCCGGGGAGGAGGACTCGGCGGTCTGGATCTCCGCACCGGTCTGGTCCTTGATGGCGACGAGGCCGTCGTGGCCGGACTCGTTGAAGGACTTGTCGTCGAAGCCGCCCTGGTCGGAGACCATGCAGGCCTTGTAGTCCTTGGGGGCGCTGCTGTCGCCACCGGCGCCCTTCTGCTCTTCGGGTGGTGCGCCACAGGCGCTGAGAAGGAGCGCTCCGGCTCCGAGGATAGCCGCTGCGCGGGCTGCCGTTGACTTCATGGGGATCCTCCAACGACACGGGGGTCGGGTCAGGGGTCGGGGCCGGGCTCCGATGCCAGGCGCTGCCGTTAACCTACCCCGCCGCAGAGGGTTTGCAGAACCCAGAGGTCCCACCGCGGCGGCGACCCCGGTCAGCGCTTCTGGTCGCGCTGCACGCACAGGGCCGCGAGGAACCCGGCGCCGCAGCGGATGGCGCGCTCGTCGATCACGAGGTCCCCCATGTGGAGGTCGTAGGTGCGGCCTCCGGGAGTGCGGGTGCCGAGGCGGCCCAGCGCCCCGGGCACCTTCCCGAGGTACCAGGCGAAGTCCTCACCCCCGAGGGACTGCGGCGCCGCCTCCACGCTCTCCGGACCGAACTGACCGGCGGCGGTTCGCTCCATGAGGCGCACGCAGCGGGCGTCGTTGGTGACCGGCGGGATGCCGCGGGTGTGGTGCACGCTCGCTTCCACCCCGAGGGGCCGCACCAGCATGACGAGCAGTTCTTCCAGGAGGGTGGAGGCGCTGTCCCAGGCGTCGCGGTCCAGGCAGCGCAGCGTGCCCTGCATCTGCCCCGAGGAGGGGATCGCGTTGAAGGTGCTGCCGGCGTGGATGGAGCCCCAGGTGAGGTTGACGCCGCTGCGGGGGTCGAGGCGCCGGGTCAGCATCGCCGGCAGCTGGGTGGCGACCAGCCCCATGGCGCAGATGAGGTCCTGGGTGTTGTGGGGCCGGGAGGTGTGGCCGCCGGCGCCGCGCAGTTCGATGGAGATCGGGTCGGCGGCGGAGGTGATGGGGCCGGTGCGCATGCCGATGCGGCCCACGTCGAAGCTGGGGTCGCAGTGGAGGGCGTAGATGGAATCGATGCCGTCCACCACGCCCTGCTTCACCATCTGCAGCGCGCCCGGCGGGGTGGGGCTCTCCTCGGACGGCTGGAACACGAGCCGCACCGTCCGCTTCAGGCGACCCGCGGCCTGGACGGCGCGCAGCGCCATGGCGGCGCCGAGGACGCAGGTCATGTGGACGTCGTGCCCGCAGGCGTGGGAGACGCCGTCGTTGCGGGAGCGGTACTCCACCTTCTTCAGATCGGGGATGCCGAGGGCGTCCATGTCGGCGCGCAGCGCGACGGGGCGCAGGGAGTCATCGGTGCCGCGGATGTCGCAGAACAGGCCGGTCTGCTTGGTGAGGCTGGGTTCGAGGCCGAGGTCGCGCAGCTCGGCGGCGATCAGGGCGGTGGTCCGGAACTCCTGGTGGCTGAGCTCGGGGTCGGCGTGGAGGCGTCGGCGCACCGCGATGAGGTCGTCGATGCGGGAGTCGATGATGCGGTCGATGATGCCGCCCTCTCCGACGACGGCTTGGTGGCGGGCAGCCTCGGGTCCGGCGGTGCGGTTCTGCTCGTTCTCAGGCGTCGGCGACGGTGTCACCCCTTGCCCCTTTCCGTTCATGTCGGTCGTGTTCGTGCTCCCGGTGGTCAGCGCAGATGTCCCTGCCCATGCTCCTGGAGGTTCGCGACGAGGCCGGAGAGGCTCTGCGCGTGGTCGTCGGCGAGGACGAGGAGGACGTCCTCGGTGTCGACCACGGTGATGTCCTCCAGGCCGACGACGGCGACGGGGCGGCCGGTGCGGGAGTAGATGCTGGCGCGGGAGGCGTCGGCGATGACGGGGGCGTCCCCGAGCGCGACCACGTCACTGCCGGCTCCCCCGCTCCCCTGCTGTACGGCTGAGCCGGCCGGCGTGGCGTCGTCGTGCCCCTGCTGGGCGGCCGGCCGGGCGCTGCGCAGCTGACGGCTGAGCGCGTGGAAGTCGCCGACGTCGTCCCAGTCGAATCGGGCCGGCACCATCGCCACCGCTCCCTCCGCGGCGAGCGGCTCCGCGAGCGCGTGGTCGATCGCGATGGAGGTCATCCCCTGCCAGATCCGGTCGATCTCCTCGGGGCCGACGTGCTCCTGGCCCAGGCGGGCCAGCTGCCGCGCAGCGTCCGCCACCTGCGGCAGCAGCCGGTCCAGCCAGTGCAGGATCAGGGAGGCGCGGGCAACGAACATGCCGGCGTTCCAGGTGAAGCCCCCGGCGGCGAGGAAGGACTGGGCGGTCTCGGCGTCCGGCTTCTCCACGAAGCGGGCAACCGCGCGCGCGCCCGCAGCCCCGAGCTGTTCGGGGGTTCCGTCGGCCTCCTGGATGTACCCGAAGCCCGTGGCCGGGTAGGTCGGTTCGATGCCGATGGTGACGAGGTGGCCGAGTTCGGCGGCGCGGTGGGCGGCGCGGATGGTCGCGGTGAAGCCGTCGACGTCGTGGATCAGGTGGTCGGCGGCGAAGGAGCCGATGACGGCGTTCTCATCGATGCGTTCGGCGACCGCAGCGGCCCAGGCGATCGCCGGCATGGAGTTCTTCGGGCTCGGTTCGGCGAGGATGCGGGCGTGGCGGTCCGCTCCCGCGGCCACGGCTTGGGCCTGGGTGGTGACGGCGTCGCGGTGAACAGCACCGGTGACGATGATCGGTGGGTGGTCCGCAATGGGCTCGAGGCGGCGAAGGGTCTGCTGCAGCAGGGACGAGCCCGTGCCGGTCAGGTCCAGCAGGAACTTCGGTTCGCTGCGGCGGGACAGGGGCCACAGACGGGTGCCGGACCCGCCGGCGGGGACGATCGGGATGAAGACGGAGCTTGCGCACATGCCCCCACAGTACCGAGCCGCAACCAGGTGACCGACCGAAGAGTCGGTGAGCGGTGTTCGCTCGCCCGGACAGGACAGTCGACACGCCTCGATGTCCAGCGGGCGTTGGGCGTTCGCCCTGTGTTCTCCAGTGCTAGTGTGATAAAGCCAAAACCCCTCACGAACCAATGGAGGTCCCCGTGGCGAATGCCAAGTCCGGGACGCTGTACCGCGGACGCGAAGGCATGTGGTCCTGGGTTGCCCATCGCATCTCCGGCATGCTTCTGTTCCTGTTCCTCATCGTCCATGTGCTCGATACGGCACTGGTGACCGTCTCCCCTGAGGCCTACAACGTGGTCATCGGCCACTACAAGACGGTGGTCTTCGGCCTCGGCGAGATGGGCCTGGTCGGCGCCGTCCTGTTCCATGCGCTCAACGGCCTGCGCATCATCGCAGTCGACTTCTGGTCCAAGGGACCGGCGAAGCAGCGCGCACTGTTCTGGGGCGTGGTCATCGTCTGGGCACTGATGATGCTCGCCTTCATCCCCCGCCACCTCATGCACATGTTCGGAGGCTGATCATGACCTCGACTTCCATCCCCCAGCCGAGCACCCGCTACTCGCGTTCGCGCTACCGCCGCACCGGCCGGTCCGGCCCGAACTTCGAGATGATGTCATGGCTGTTCATGCGCCTGTCCGGCCTCGTCCTCGTCTTCCTGGTCATCGGCCACCTGTTCGTGAACCTGTGGCTAGGCGAAGGCGTCAAAGCGATCGACTTCGGCTTCGTGGCCGGCAAGTGGGCCAACCCGTTCTGGCAGGTCTGGGACCTGCTGATGCTGTGGCTCGGCATGATCCACGGCGCCAACGGCGTGCGCACCATCATCAGCGACTACGTGGAGCGCCCGCGCCTGCGTCAGGGCCTGAAGTACCTGCTGGCCGCCGTCACCGTCGTCATCATCCTGCTCGGCACCCTGGTCATCTTCACTTTCGACCCGTGCCTGCCGGGCGTCGACTCCCAGACCATGGCGAAGTACTGCCAGGCCTGAGCACTCCCCCACTCAACGCGAGGAAAGAACCGTATTCATGCAGACCCACAAGTACGACGTGGTGATCGTCGGCGCCGGCGGCGCCGGCATGCGCGCTGCGCTGGAGTCCTCCACGCGCGCCCGCACCGCTGTGCTGACCAAGCTGTACCCCACCCGCTCCCACACGGGCGCGGCCCAGGGCGGCATGTGCGCCGCCCTGGCGAACGTCGAAGAGGACAACTGGGAGTGGCACACCTACGACACGGTCAAGGGCGGCGACTACCTGGTGGACCAGGACGCCGCTGAGGTGATGGCGAAGGAGGCGATCGACGCCGTCCTCGACCTCGAGAAGATGGGCCTCCCGTTCAACCGCACCCCGGAGGGCCGCATCGACCAGCGCCGCTTCGGCGGCCACACCCGCGAGCACGGTGAGGCGCCGGTGCGCCGCTCCTGCTACGCAGCGGACCGCACGGGCCACATGATCCTGCAGACCCTCTACCAGAACTGCGTCAAGCAGGAGGTCTCGTTCTACAACGAGTTCTACGTTCTGGACGTGCTGCTGTCCGGCGACCCCCGCACCGACGAGGACGTCCGCGCCGCCGGCGTGGTGGCGTACGAGCTCGCCACCGGCGAGATCCACGTGTTCCAGGCGAAGTCCGTCGTCTTCGCCTCCGGCGGCTTCGGCAAGATGTTCAAGACCACCTCCAACGCCCACACCCTCACCGGTGACGGCCCCGCGATGGTGCTGCGGCGCGGCCTGCCGCTGGAGGACATGGAGTTCTTCCAGTTCCACCCGACCGGTCTCGCCGGCCTCGGCATCCTGCTGTCCGAAGCCGCCCGCGGCGAGGGCGGCATCCTTCGCAACAGCGAGAACGAGCGCTTCATGGAGCGCTACGCCCCCACGCTGAAGGACCTCGCCCCGCGTGACGTGGTGGCCCGCGCCATGGCGAACGAGGTGCGCGAGGGCCGCGGCTGCGGCCCGAACCGCGACTACGTGCTGCTGGACCTCACCCACCTGGAGCCCGCGCACATCGACGCGAAGCTGCCGGACATCACCGAGTTCGCCCGCACCTACCTGAACGTGGAGCCGTACACGGAGCCGATCCCCGTGTTCCCCACCGCCCACTACGCGATGGGCGGCATCCCCACCAACATCCGCGGTGAGGTGCTGCGCAACGAGAAGGACGTGGTGCCGGGCCTGTACGCCGCCGGCGAGGTGGCGTGCGTGTCCGTGCACGGGGCGAACCGACTCGGCACGAACTCGCTGCTGGACATCAACGTGTTCGGCCGCCGCGCCGGCATCTACGCCGCCGAGCACGCCCACGAGGTGGACTTCGCGGAGGTCGCCGAGAACGCTGAGGCGCCGACCGTCCAGCTGCTCGAGGAGCTGAAGAACCGCCCGGCGAACCCGGATCGCATCGCGGCGATCCGCCGCGACCTCCAGGAGGTCATGGACGCCCACGTGCAGGTGTACCGCACCGACGAGACCTGCCGTCACGCGCTCGCCGAGATCAAGAAGCTCAAGGAGCGCTACGCCGCCGTGTCCGTGGACGACAAGGGCACCCGCTACAACCTCGACCTGCTCGAGGGTGTGGAGCTCGGCTTCCTGCTCGACCTCGCCGAGGTCGTCGCCCTGGGCGCCCTGGAGCGCAAGGAGTCCCGCGGTGGTCACTTCCGTGAGGACTACCAGAAGCGCGATGACGTCAACTTCCTGCACCACACCATGGCCTACCGCACCGCGGACGGCACCGGTGAGGAGGGCACCGACATCCGCCTGGGCAAGAAGGACGTCGTCATCACCCGTTACGAGCCGAAGGAGCGCACGTTCTGATGTCTTCCGCTGCTGCCGACACCACCGCATCCGGCGCGCCCGAGGGCCGTCAGGAGAAGCCGCGCATGAGCGGCGACCAGGAGATCCCCACCTTCCAGGTCACCCTGAAGATCGCCCGCTTCGACCCGGACACTGACCGCGGCCACTACTGGGACGAGCACACCGTCACCATGTACGGCACGGACCGCATCCTCGATGCGCTGCACAAGATCAAGTGGGAGATCGACGGCTCGCTCACGTTCCGCCGCTCCTGCGCGCACGGCGTGTGCGGCTCCGATGCGATGCGCATCAACGGCCGCAACCGCCTGGCCTGCAAGACCCTGCTGAAGGACCTGAACCTCAACAAGCCCATCACGGTGGAGCCGATCAAGGGCCTGCCGGTGGAGAAGGACCTGATCGTGGACATGGAGCCGTTCTTCGACTCCTACCGCGAAGTCATGCCCTTCCTGGTGGCGCAGGGGCAGGAGCCGTCCCGCGAGCGCCTGCAGTCCGCTGAGGAGCGCGAACGGTTCGACGACACCACCAAGTGCATCCTGTGCGCCGCGTGCACCTCGTCCTGCCCCGTGTTCTGGACCGACGGCCAGTACTTCGGCCCCGCTGCGATCGTGAACGCGCACCGCTTCATCTTCGACTCCCGCGATGACGCCGGTGAGCAGCGCCTGGAGATCCTCAACGACCGCGAAGGCGTGTGGCGCTGCCGCACCACTTTCAACTGCACCGAGGCATGCCCCCGCGGCATCCAGGTGACCAAGGCGATCGCCGAGGTCAAGCAGGCGATGATCAACGGCCGCATCTGACGGCCGCGCCCCGGCCGGACCATCCTGCCGGATCACACGACAGCAGCGCCCGCCCACCACTCCCCCATGGAGCATGTGGGCGGGCGCTGCTGCGTCTGCGGGTGGGCTGGACCTGAGCCCGCCATGGATCCGGTCCGCCCTGCCCTCCGCGGCCGGGCCGCGGCCGTCAGGACAGCAGCGTCTCGCCGATGAACCCGTCGGCCGCGCACCCCGGCGGGATCGCGAACACGGCCGACCCGATCGGCGTGGTCCACGTGTTCAGCAGGTCCCCCTCGGCCAGGCGCTGCTGAATAGGCAGGAACTGCTCGAGCACATCCGCCTGGTAGGACGCGAACAGCAGTCCCGTGTTCGATCCGGACTCCGCCCCCGGCAGGGGCGCATCGTCGTAGTTGTAGGGGCGGCGCAGGATCCGCTCCCGCGCGCTGCGTGACGTGGCACGGCGCATGTGGGAGAAGTCGTCGATGACGGGCATCCCGGTCGCTGTCTTCGCGTGGTAGTCCGGGGCGTCATGCTCCTTTGTGCCCGTCAGGGGTGCGCCGGTGTCGAGGCGGCGCCCGATGGAGAATTCGCGACTGGGTCGGTCCACCTCATCCCACGTCTCCATGTTCATGGCAATGCGGCGCAGCACGAGCGACGTGCCGCCGTTCATCCACGAGCCGTCCTTCACCCAGATCAGGTCGTCGAACGCATCCTCATCGGGATGCGGGTTCACCGTGCCGTCCACCTGCCCGAACAGGTTGCGCTGCGTGCGGCCGTCGTCGTGCGCGCCGCGGGCGCTGCGGAAACCGCGCTGGACCCAGGCGAGGTCGGCGAACGGCCGCACGGACTTCAGCATGGCCCGCTGCGCATGCGACAGCGCGACGGGGTCGTCGGAGGCGACGAGGATCAGCAGGTCCCCGCCGGAGAACTCGTCCTGCAGCTGGTCGATCTCGAACGCGGGCAGCGGCTTCAACCAGGCGGGGGCGGCGCCGCCGGCGCGCTCCACGAACCCCGGACCGAAGCCGATCGTGATGGTGAGGGCCGACGGGTCCGCCGCCAGCTCGGGCTCCACATCCGTCAGCGGGGCCCGGCCGTCGGTGAGGCGGGATGCGTCGTCGGTGACGATGCGCATCATCCGGGCGAGCGCGTCCCGGTCCGTGTCCTTCTTCAGGGTGAACGCGATGAACGCGGCGTGGGCGGCGGGGGCTTCCGTGATGCCGGCCTGGTGGGTGCCGTAGAAGGCGGTCCTCTCCTCCCCGAACGGGGCGGGGCTCTCCTGCTGGGCGGGCTCGGCTCCGCGGTTCCTGGTGAGGAGACCGGAGGCGGTGGATGCGCCGAGCGCGCCGCCGACTGTCAGGCCCGCTGCAGTGAGTGCGCCGCCGGTCAGCAGTCGCCGTCGCGAGGTCCCCGACTGCGCGGGGGCCGGCTCAGCCGAGTTCGGCTCAGCGGGGCTGGCCTGGTCAGTGGCCGCCATCGGATGCACCCCCGTGGCCGGGCGCGTAGTCCTCCTGTGCTCCGGCGAAGTCGCGGATCTGTGCGGTCAGTTCGAGGGTGCTCCCATCGGCGAGCTCCAGGTCGATCGCGACCTCGTCACCGGGCTTCAGCGGGCCGGTCAGGTCCATCAGCATGATGTGGTCGCCGCCGGGCTCCAGAGTGAGGGAGGCGCCCGGTTCGATGGTGAACCCGCCTTCCTTCTCCTTCATCGTCATCCCGCCCTTGGCGTTGCCTTCGGTGCCGTGCAGCTGCACCATGTGCGCCGCCTCGGAGGAGCCGCCCGTGATGGTGATGGCCTTCGGCCCGTTGTTGGTGATCTCGGCGAACACGCCGGTCATGCCGTCGTCGGCGGCCTTGCCCCAGGCGTCGTGCACGGTGAGATCCGCGCTGGTGGCCGTGGCGCCCTTGTCGGTACCGCCCTGGTCGGAGCCGCCGCCGTCGGAGACGACCGCGGGGGTGCTGGAGGTGTCCGAGCCGGCGCTTCCGGAGGCTCCGTCGGCACCGCTGGAGCAGGCGACGAGGGCGGCGAGGGCAGCGGTGGCGACGCCGGCGGCAGCGGCGCGGCGGGACAGGGCAAGACGGCGGGAGCGCATGCGCATCAGAGCGGGGTCCTTCGCAGATCGGGACGGCCGCGCGGCAGTGCGGGCCCGGGCGCACGCCACCCTATCCGTCCCGAATCCCGGCCGGGAGGACCAAGGTCCCCACCCTGGAGACAGCGGAGCGGCCGGCGGATCCGTGCGTTCACACGGTCCCGTCGGCCGCTGTCGATGCCGAGGTGGCTGCCCTCCGGGCACCGCCGGGTGGGCAGTCGGGGCTTCCTCAGTCCGTTCGATAGTCGACGACCAGTGGTGCGTGGTCGCTCCACCGCGTGTCGTACGAGGGGGCGCGGTCCACGCGGCAGTCCACCGCGCGGCCCGCGAGGTCCCGGGAGGCGATCTGGTAGTCGATGCGCCAGCCGGCGTCGTTGTCGAACGCCTTTCCCCGGTTGGACCACCAGGTGTACGGCCCGGGGACATCGCCCGCGTGCGTGCGGCCGATGTCCACCCAGTCGAGCTGGTCGAACATCCTGTCGTAGTAGGCCCTCTCCGTGGGGAGGAAGCCCGCCTTCTTCAGGTTGCCCTTCCAGTTCTTGATGTCGCGCTCGGTGTGCGCCACGTTCAGGTCGCCGGTGAGCAGGACGTGGTTGCCCGCCTCCCGCAGCAGCCCGATGCGCTCCACCATGGCGTCCATGAAGCCGTACTTGTCGCTCATCTTCTGTTCGTCCTCGGCGTTGCCGGTGTGGACGTACGCGGAGATGATGGTCAGAACCGCATCGTCGTTGAACGGGGAGGTGATGTCCGCCTCCACCCACCGGCCGGCCGTGGCGTAGTACTCCACGCCGATGCCGAGGCGAGTGTCCAGGAACGGGTGGCGGGAGCAGATCGCCACACCGGCGCGGCCCTTGGCGGCCGCTTCCGCGTGGACGACGTTCCAGCCCTCACCGATCAGCGGGGCGACGAGCTCGTCAGGAGCCCGCACCTCCTGCAGGGTGATCACGTCCGGTGCGGCCTGCTCGATCCAGTCGTGCATGCCTTTGCGCACCGCGGCGCGGATCCCGTTGACGTTGACGGTTGCGACGGTGAAGGTCACTTGTCAGCGGCCTTCTTCTTCTCCCATGCGCGCTCAGCGGACTCCACCACGTTCGCCATGAGCAGGGCGCGGGTCATCGGGCCCACACCGCCCGGGTTCGGGGAGTACCAGGAGGCCTTCTCCTCGCAGCCCGGGGCGAAGTCGCCCTGGATCTTGGACTTGCCGGTCTCCGGGTCCTTCGTGCGGGACACGCCCACATCCAGGAGGACAGCGCCCTCCTTGATGTGCTCCGGCTTGATCAGGTGCGGTGCGCCGGCGGCGCCCACGACCACGTCGGCCTGCTTGATGAGCTCCGGCAGGTTCTTCGTGCCGGTGTGGCAGAGGGTCACGGTGGCGTTGAACTCGCGGCGGGTCAGCAGGGAGCCGATCGGGCGGCCCACGGTGACGCCGCGGCCGACCACGACCACGTGCTTGCCGTTGAAGTCGATGCCGTGGCGCTGAGCGAGCTCGATCGCTGCGCGCGGGGTGCAGGGCAGCGGGGTGTTGATCGGATTGTTGACGTTCAGCACGAGGCGGCCCAGGTTGATGGGGTGCAGGCCGTCGGCGTCCTTCTGCGGGTCGATGTACTCGAGCACGGCGTCGGTGTCGATGTGCTTGGGCAGCGGCAGCTGGACGATGTAGCCGGTGCAGGACTCGTCGCTGTTGAGCTCATCGAGGACCTTGAAGAGGTCCTCCTGCGAGATGTCCTCCGGGAGGTCCTTGCGGATCGAGTTGATCCCGATCTCCTCGGAGTCGCGGTGCTTGCCCGCCACGTAGATCTCGGAGGCGGGGTCCGCGCCCACCAGGACGGTGGCGAGGCCGGGCTTCACGGCGCCCTCGGAGATGATCTTCTCCACGCGCTCCTTGAGCTCCTGCTTCATGGTCTTGGCCGTGGTGCGGCCGTCGAGGACCTGTGCGGTCATGTGCGTCTTCTCCTTCTGTCGGAAGAGCTGGGGGGTCAGTACTGCTCGAGGCCGGCGTACAGCGGCTTGGAGTCGGCGAGGGCGCGGGTGCGCGCACGCAGCTTCTCCAGGTCCGCGTCGCCCTTGAGGGCCTCGGCGATGACATCGGCGACCTCGGTGAACTCCTCGGCGCCGAAGCCGCGGGTGGCGAGGGCTGGGGTGCCCACGCGCAGACCCGAGGTGACCCGCGGCGGGCGCGGATCGTTGGGCACGGAGTTGCGGTTCACGGTGATGCCGACCTCGTGGAGGATGTCCTCCGCCTGCTGGCCGTCGATCTTCGAGTTGACGAGGTCGACCAGCACGAGGTGGACGTCAGTGCCGCCGGAGAGGAGCTTGATGCCGGCATCCGCGGCGTCCTTCTCCATGAGGCGATCAGCGATGATCTGGGCGCCCTCGAGGGTGCGCTGCTGGCGCTCCTTGAACTCCGCGGACTGGGCGACCTTGAACGCCACGGCCTTGGCGGCGATGACGTGCATGAGCGGGCCGCCCTGCTGACCCGGGAACACGGCTGAGTCGACCTTGCGGGCGAGTTCCGCCTTCGACATGATCAGTCCGGAGCGGGGGCCCGCCAGGGTCTTGTGGACCGTGGAGGACACGACGTCGGCGTAGTCGATGGGGCTGGGGTGCAGGCCCGCGGCCACGAGACCGGCGAAGTGAGCCATGTCGACCCAGAGCTTCGCGCCGACCTCGTCGGCGATGGAGCGGAAGGCATCGAACTCGAGCTGGCGCGGGTAGGCCGACCAGCCGGCCACGATGACCTGCGGGCGGGTCTCCAGCGCGAGCTTGCGGACCTTGTCCATGTCGATGCGGCCGGTGTCCGGCTCCGTCTCGTAGGCGACGACGTTGTAGAGCTTGCCGGAGAAGTTGATCTTCATGCCGTGGGTCAGGTGACCGCCATGGGCGAGCGACAGACCCATCATGGTGTCGCCGGCTTCGGCGAGTGCGTGCATCACGGCAGCGTTCGCGGAGGCGCCGGAGTGCGGCTGCACGTTGGCGTGCTCGGCACCGAACAGCTGCTTGACGCGCTCAATGGCGAGGTTCTCTGCGACGTCCACGTACTCGCAGCCGCCGTAGTAGCGCTTGCCGGGGTAGCCCTCGGCGTACTTGTTGGTGAGGACGGAGCCCTGCGCCTGCAGGACTGCGCGCGGAACGAAGTTCTCACTGGCGATCATTTCGAGCATGTCGCGCTGGCGACCGAGCTCCTGATCGAGGACCTTCGCGATGTCGGGATCGAGCTCAGAGATCGAGCTGTTCATCAGGTTCATTTCTTCTCCTTCACGGACGGACACATCCTCGGCCGAGCAGCGGTGAGGAAGGAGTACGGGAGCGGGGGCCACTGCACGCCCGCCCAGGGTTCTTCTTACCAGGTCAGTCTGACGCTTTCGCCCAGATCCCTAGAGATCCAGGCCGAGTCTCACGGGTTCGGGCTCCAGCGCGATCCCGAAGTGATCCTGCACACGCCGCTGGACTTCGCGGGCGAGCAGACGGATGTCCTCGCTGGACGCCCCGCCGCGGTTGGTGAGCGCCAGCGAATGCTTCGTGGAGACCGATGCGCGCACCTCGCCATCGGCCTGGAGGGTGAAGCCGCGGTCGATGCCGGCGTGACTGATCAGCCACGCGGCACTGCTCTTGATGCGGCCGTCTCCAGCGGGGAACTGCGGGGCGCCGTCGGGCAGCGCGGCCGCCTGTTCAGCGGTGAGGATCGGGTTGGTGAAGAAGCTGCCGGCGCTCCAGGTGTCGTGGTCGGCTTCGTCCAGGACCATGCCCTTGCTGCCGCGGATCTGCAGCACCGCTTCGCGCACCTCGGCCGACGGGGCCCGCTCCCCCACCTCGACGCCGAGTCGGCCGGCGAGCTCCGGGTAGCGGATCGGTGCGGACAGGTCGCTCTTCTCCTGGTGGAAGGTGACGCTCAGCACCACCCAGCGGTTGGTGGCCGAAGGCGTCCCGCCCGTGTACGGAGTCGCCTTCAGCACGGACATGCGGTAGCCGAAGGCGAGCTCGGCGGGCGTCAGCACCCGTCGAGCGCAGTCGTGGCGGTCCCACACCTCGACCTCGGCGATGGTGGCGGAGACGTCCTGGCCGTAGGCGCCGACGTTCTGGATGGGGGTGGCACCGACGGAGCCGGGGATGCCGGAGAGCGCTTCCGTGCCGGAGGCGCCGTGCTCGATGGCGTGGCGGACCGCGTCGTCCCACACGGTGCCGGCGGCGTGAGTGATGGCGAGGCCGTCGATGTCACCGCGGTCCTCGGTGGTGATGATGATGGGCCGCACCTGGGCCGGCTCGGCCGGCGGCAGGGTGCGCACGACGGTTCCGCGGAAGGGGGCGTCGGAGGCGACGAGGTTGGAGCCGCCGCCGAGGACGAGCAGGGGCTGCCCGGCCTCATCGGCGGTGCGGACCGCGTCGATGATCTCCTCGGGAGTGCGGGCGTCGATGACCTCGTCGATCTCGCCCCCGATGCGCAGGGTGGTGAGGTCGCTCAGCCTCATGCAGCGTCCCCCATCGAGGCGCCGGACGAGTCGGCGGGGTTCGTCTCGCCGATGCGGACGACGGCGCGGGACTTGCCGAGCACGCGGGCACCGCCGCTGGTGACGGTGAGGTCGATGCGGGCTTCCTGCTTCGCCTCGTCCACGGCGCCGATCACGGCGACGACCTCGACGTCGACGGAGCCGAGAGCGGGCACGGGCACGGGCTTGGTGAAGCGTGCTTCGGCGCGGAGGATGCGGCCCGGGTCGCCTGCCCAGTCGGAGACGGGGGCGAGGACGGAGCCCATGGTGAGCATCCCGTGGGCGATCACGGACTCGAGGCCGACGCTGCGCGCGAACTCGTCGTTGTAGTGGATCGGGTTGAAGTCACCGGAGGCGGCGGCGTAGCGCACGAGGCTGTCACGAGTGAGTGTGATGGTGGCGCTGGCGACCTGGGTGCCCTTGTGGTTCGCGGTGATGCCGGCGGGGGTGGGGACGGTGGCGGTCATGTCAGTTCTCCTCTCCGCGCACCACGAGGGAGGAGCGGACGCTGGCGGCGTGGGCTCCGCCGGCGTCGGTGAAGTCGACACGGGTGCTGATCATGGCGTGGGGGCCGACGGACTTCACGGACTCCACGGTGAGCTGGGGTGTGAGGACGTCGCCGGCGACGATGGGGCGGGCGAGGTCGAAGGACTCATCGGAGTGGACGACGCGGGAGAAGTCGACGCCGGCGTCGGGGTCGTTGATGTAGGCGGCCTCGGCCTGCTGGGCGAGGGACACGAGGAACGTGGGGGTGGCCACGATGTCGCGGTAGCCGGCGGCGCGGGCGGCGTCGGTGCGGTGGTGCAGTTCGTTGGCGGCGCCGGTGGCGGTGGCGAAGGCGCGGATCGCGTCAGCGGTGACGGCGGCGGCGTCGCCGGGCGGGTACTGCCTGCCCGCGTAGTCGGGGTTGGGCTGAGTCACGTGAGCCTCCTTGTGCGTACGGTGCCGCCGAGGATTCTAGTCCGCTGGCCTGGGCGGCGAGTTCCGGCCGAGCGGGCGGAGGCGGTGCGTCGGCTGCGGGGCCGACGGGTGCCGCGCGTGGTTCGGGCAGAGAAAAAGCCACCCGTAGCGCCGGGTGGCTTTTTTCTATGGTCTCGCAGACCGAAGATCAGCGGGTCTCGCGGTGAGCCGTGCTGCGGCCGCAGGTCGAGCAGAACTTCTGGAGCTCGAGGCGGTCCGGGGTGTTGCGACGGTTCTTCTTGGTGATGTAGTTGCGGTTCTTGCATTCTACGCACGCCAAGGTGATCTTCGGACGCACGTCAGAGCTCTTGCTCGCCACGATTGCCTCTTTTCGTCATGCGCACTCGCATACGCTGTTTCGATGTGCCTCCGAGCCGGAGACAAGTCAACACTCCAGCATCGGACTGGAAGTGGTACCGAGGGCGGGGCTCGAACCCGCGACCTCACGATTATGAGTCGTGCGCTCTGACCAGCTGAGCTACCCCGGCTTGATCGGGAAAGCGGCCCGGCAACCACGTGGGATGCCGGGCCGAATCCTTCTCAGAGCCCCGAACGGGAATCGAACCCGTGACCTTCTCCTTACCATGGAGACGCTCTACCTTCTGAGCTATCAGGGCAACCTGCGAAACTTTATCAAGCTTGCTCGTGAGAGACAAACCGAAGAAGTCTCCGGTGCACGAGATCACATCTGCGGGATGTGGACTCTCCTGCGTGGCGGGTGAGGGATTCGAACCCCCGAAGGCGATGCCAGCTGATTTACAGTCAGCCCCGTTTGGCCACTCCGGAAACCCGCCGGAGGTCCGATCCGGCGATCACTCACCCGATCTGACTCGAACAATACTAGCGACAGTTCACCGGGGGTTTCCAATCCCGCCAGGCGGAATGTGACCTGATCCGCTCACGGCGTGCGCCTGCGCTGGTAGCCGCTGACTGGGGCGGTCAGCAGCAGTTCGTGGGCCGACCGCCCCAGTCCAGCGGCGACTGTGCTCAAGCAGCGGAGGGCAGCGCTGTGCGGTTGGTGCCGCCGGCGGAGATCATCGCGCCGAAGAGTGCGCGGGAGGCCTCTACCTGCCCGGACATCTGCTCTTCGAGTGCACGTTGGGCACGGCTGATGAGCTCCAAGACGTTCTCGATCCGTCTGCTGAGCTCCTTCCAGATCACGCGGGCCTCGTCGCAGTCATCGCCCCACCAGGGCAGAGCGAGGATGAGCGGGTTGCAGGTGTTGTGGGACCCGCTGATCTTCTGGATGCAGTCCGCGACGATCTCCAGCGCCTTCTTCACAGAGGCGGGATCGAGGCCGATGTAGTCGTTCATGGTGTTCTCCTTCGATTGGTGGCGGGTCTCCGGCTCAGGCGGCGGATGCGGTGAGCTGCTGGTCGGCCTCGGTGACGAGGTGCTGGCCGAGGGTGCGCAGCTCTTCGACGAGCGTGAGCTCCTCGGAGAGCGGGACGCAGTACGTGGTGATGAAGTGTTCGCGGTCCTCACCGATCCACTCGATCGCCTCCATCGCGTCGATAGCGGATTCCAGGGCCTGACCGATGCTCTGTGCGGCATCGGTGAGGCTCTGGCCGCTGTTCTTGACGGCGGCGGGGCTCATTCCTTTGAAGGTGGATTCAGCCATGGCTGTGTCCTTTCGCGCCGGGTTCACTCCCGGCTGTGTCGTGTGGGCTGCTTCCGGGCCGTGTCGGTGCCGGTCTGCCCGTTCCGGATTGTGTGGGTGATGGTGCGCCTGCTCCAGGCGTGGGGGCGGGGGCTGCAGACCCCCGCTGCTCTGGTGGTTCTCGGCAGGGTGAGAGTCGACGCTTCACTGCGGGCTCACCCCTACGGATCCGGGTCCACTGGGTGCGCCGACGCGGCGGATGCGGCCGGTGCTCGGAGCGGGGACGAACCCGTCGGGTCCGGCGGAGGCGGCTTCCTGTTCGGCGGCGTGGTGGTCGAGCGATTCGCCGATGCCGAGGACGTTGGAGGACAGCAGGCGCAGCTGCGTGTCGATGTGCCTGTCCCAGCGCTCAATGACGGTGTCGCGGTCGGGACCGCGCCAGTCGAGGTCGATGAGCAGGTGGCGGAGCGCGTCGGTATAGCCGTCGAGCTTCTGCCCGTAGTCGGTGATCTGCTGCGCGGCTCGCCGCGCCTCAGTGGGGTTCATGCCGAGGAATGTCATGGGGTCTCCTCCCGAACGATGGTGGCGGTGGCGGCCAGGACGGGCACGGGCCCGCGCGGGCTGAAGTGGTAGCCGCGGCCCGGTCCGGGGGCATCCGGGTAGCGCAGTCGGTGGCTGCCGAACAGGGTGGAGCCGGATGGGTCGGCGGTCTCGAGCAGAAGTCCGGTTCCGTCGGCGGTGAAGACGCGGGTGAGCTGCCTGCTCGGGGCCGCTGCTGTGGTGTCGAGGTCGCCGACGAGGTGGAAGCCGTATCCGGTCGCGGTGCGCAGAACGTCAGCGATGTGGTGGTGCTCGTCCTCATGGGCGAGGTCGCGCAGCCCGGTGACGGCGATGAGGCCGCGCACGTCCGGTTCGGCTGCCCCATCGGCGCAGGGCTCCTCCCCCGGGGCCGCGGCGAGGTGGTCGGCGAGGTCGCCGGTGAGGGCGAGGAGGTCGGCCAGACCGATGGCGACCTCGTCTGCGAGGTCGCGCAGCTGTGGGTGCAGCGGTCCGCGTTCGGCGTGGGCGAGGATGATCGGCGCCGACGGGTGCATCCGGCGGAACTCCGAGCAGTGGGCGATCAGGGCGGTGGTGCGGCCGCTCCCCTGGGCACCGGCGATGAGCATGGTGGCGGAGGGCACCGCGACCAGCGGCTCCACGCTGTCGGCGCGCAGGCCCACTCGTAGCTGCTTCTCCGTGAGCGGCAGGTCGTCGAGGCCGACGGATTCCGGCAGCGTCGGGATGCCGGAGGGCCTCTGCCCGGATGCCCCGGTGGCGGGTTCAGTGGTGGTGGTGCCCAGGTCCGGCGCGGGCGGCTGAGCGATCTGCGCTTCGGTGCCGTTGATGAGGGCCCGCCCTGCCGGTGAGTCCGCAGTGAGGACACCGGGGCGCTCACCGGCGATGCGGTAGTCGTCGTCCGTCGACAGGCGCAGCACGATGCGGTGCTGGGCGGATCGGGCGATGGCGGCGGGCAGGGCCTGCGGGTGCTCTGCGGTGACGGCGAGGGTCAGGCGGAGGCGCCGCGCGTCCCGCAGGAGCGCCAGCAGTGTGTCCTGCCAGTGCGTGTGTCCAGCGGAGGCGAGGGCGTCACGCAGGCCTCCCGCGTCGATGAGGATGAGTGTGTCGGTCGGAACCTGCGGGGCCACAGTGAGGTCGGCGAACCGGGCCATGAGGCGGTTCATGCGGGGCAGGTCCGCGAGCGCAATGACGTCAGCGGTCTCCGGGAGGTCGTGCAGGGCGGCGAGGCCGCCGCTGGGGCCGTCGATGCCCCAGATGGTCAGGGGCCGGCTGGTTCGGCGGGCCGCCTCCGCGGTGGTGTGCGCGAGGGTAAGCAGCGCGCTGGTGCGGCCGCTTCCGGGCGCCCCCACGATGGTGATGGCGGTGTCCTGACCGGGCGTCACGCTCATGACGGTCTGCAGCTGTCGATGCGGGAAGTCCAGCAGCGCGAATGCACCGGCGGCGGTACCCCTGCGTTCACTGAGGCGGTCGAGGCTGATGCTCTCGGGCAGGCCATCGAGCCAGGGGCGGCGCGGTGCAGGGCAGCCGGTGGCGTCGGCGAGTCGCTGCAGCCCGGTGACGATGCGCTGAGAATCCGTCGGCTGGCCCTCCGCTCCCCCGTTGCTCGAGCTGGGCGTGAGCTGTTCGGTGCTGCCGGCGGAGACGGTGGCAGCCTCCCTGGCTGCGCCGCTGGGCTCGGCGACGGGGCGGATGGTGATCCTGCTGCGCTGCTGCTCCGTGGTGCGGCCGCCGACGAACGCGCCCTGCAGGTGGGTGAGCTGTCCGGGGCCGCGGGAGATGACAGCGCGGCCGGGCCGGTCCGCGGGGAAGTCGACGGCGTCGCGGACACCGACGATGTCCGCGGAGTCCGTTGCGTCGGTCTGCCGAAGCGCGATCCGCAGCGGGGTGTTCGTGCGCAGGCTTCCGGTGATGATGCCGGAGGGGCGCTGCGTGGCGAGGATCAGGTGGAGGCCGAGGGAGCGGCCCCGCGCGGCGATGTCGACCACGCCGTCGATGAAGTGCGGAACATCGGCCGCGAGCGCAGCGAACTCGTCGATGACGATCACGAGGCTCGGCGGGCACTCCGGGTCCTGCCTGTCCTCCAGGGTGCGCAGGTCCTTCGCTCCCTTCTGGTGGAGGATCTCTTCGCGGCGGCGCACCTCAGCGCGCAGGGATGCGAGGGCGCGGTCCACGAGGTGATCGGTGAGATCGGTGACGAGGCCGACGCAGTGCGGCAGGTGGACGCAGTCAGCGAACGCACTGCCGCCCTTGTAGTCGACGAACAGGAACGTGATGCGCTCGGGTGAGGCGTGCGCCGCCATGGACAGCACCCAGCTCTGCAGGAATTCGGACTTTCCGCTGCCGGTGGTGCCGCCGACGAGGGCGTGGGGGCCGTCGGCCCGCAGGTCCACGGTGCAGGGCGCGGTCCCGGTGTGTCCGAGGACGGCTGTGAGAGTGCCGCTGCGGCGGCTCCAGTTCTCGGCGGCACGGCGCAGGAAGGTGCGCAGGCTGCCGCCGTCGACCTCCAGCAGCGACCAGGAGTGGGGCATGGTGGTGGAGTCGGGGGTGCTGGCGCTGGCGTCGGCGAGCGGCGCGAGGTGGCGGGCGAGGCGGCGCTGCGCCGAGTCGCTGAGGGTGTCCAGGACGTGGGCGCGGCTGCGGGTGATGCTCCAGGTGGAGCCGGGCTCACCGGCTTCCTCGTGGTCGACCCGGGCGCTGTCGGCGGCGATGTGGGCGCGGGTGCGGCAGGCCGCCGGGACCTCTCCGCTGCTGCGCGCGATCCAGATGACGTGGATCCCAGCGGCGGGTCCGCCATCGAGCAGTGCGCTCAGGTCGGTGCGGCTGACCAGCGCGGGTTCGACGAGGGCGACGACGATCCGCGGGAACGGGACCGTGGCGTCAGCGCCGGCCTCGGCATCGGGTGCCTGCAGGCGGGTGTGCAGTTCGGTCAGCAGCACGGCGATGAGGTCACGGGCGGCGGCGCTGCCGCGTGCGATGTGGGTGGTGCGCAGGGGGCTGAACGGGCTGCTCGTGTGGGGCAGGTGGTGCAGCCAGTCGGGGATGTCGTCATCGACTGCGGCGATGGCGGTGAGCGTGAGGTCGGCTGGTGAATGGAGGGCAGCGAGCTGCAGCAGGGCGGACGCGAGGACCGGCGCGGTGTGCGTCCCCTCCCCGATCAGTGCAGCGGGTGTCCGGCCGGTGAGCGGGATGGTGATGGGGGCGTCCGTGATGTCGGCGAGGCCGTCGGCGGCGCGGGCGAGCTGCCGGCGCAGCTCGGGTTCGTCAGCGCCGCCGGATGCAACGGTTGTGGCGGAGGTGCGGCTGCCCGTGCCGATGCGGACGGTGCCGAACGTCGCATCGACGCGGCGGCGGCCGAACACAGCCGGGCCGAGCCGGCCGACCTCGTCGCCGAGGTCGCGGATGTGAGGGTGGTGCGCGGCGAGGAGCTCTCGTTCGCGGGCGTGGTCCAGGTCGAGCGTGGCGCGCAGTGCGTCGATGTCGCTGTCGAAGTCATGCCAGGCATCGCCGCGCTGCAGGCGGTGGTTGCGGCGGGAGTTGACGTACCCGGCGGTGGCGAACGCCGGCATGAACAGGATGAACATGAGGCTGAACGGGCTGCGGGTCAGGGCGAACAGGCCGGCGCCGAGGAACAGCGGCATGATCAGCATCATGATCGGGAAGGTCTGCCGAGTGGGGCGGCCGGGCGGTTTCGGCAGGGTGTGCCCCTCCCCGGTGACGGGTTCGAGCAGGGCGGGTGCTGGGTCCACGGGGATGGCGGCGGCGTCGGTGGCGTCCCCGCTCGTGCTGGGGGTGCGGCGCAGCCGCAGCGTGGCCTGCCCGATATGGATGATGTCCCCGTGCAGGATCGGGGCGTCGGTGATGGCGCGACCGTTGATGCGCACCGGGGAGCTTTCGGTGGCGGCGCGGATGCGGTCGCCGTCGGCGCTGATGCTGAGGTGGGCGTGGACCTCGTCCAGCGTCGTGTCACCGAGGCTCAGAATCCCCGTGCGGCTGCTGGTGCCGATGGTGTGCTCGCCGGTGGTCAGCGGCAGGTGGAGCCCTTCGGCGGGGCCGGTGAGAGCGGACAGGTAGGCGGCCGGTGCCGCGTGAGGTCCGGAGCGCTCGAGCGTCGGACGGCTGCTCGAGGCGGGGTCGGCGCCGGCGGCACGGAGGCGAACGGTCGTGCCGGAGAAGATGCCGGAGTGCAGCAGCCGCAGCTGCGGGTTGATGCGCTGCCCGCCAACGCTGATGGTGAGCGGACCCGACCCGTCCGCGGCATCCGCGTTCGGACGGGGCCCTTCGGCCGGGATCGCGGCGGCGGTCGATCCGGCGTTCTCGGCCCAGGTGTCGAGCGCGTCCGCGAGGTCGCCGACGGTGGCGGTGCCGTCTGCGGTGACAGCGAGTGCGGTGGTGTCCGCGTCGGTTTCGAGTGTGAGTCGCAGCCGCATGTCTCCCCCTCAGGACACTGCGTTCTCACTCCTTACGGAGCGCCGGCTGTCGGCCGGTGCACTCGATTATTCGGCGGCGCGCCTCGCTTCGTCCGCCTCCTGCACGGCTTTGTGGAGAAGGGGAAGGTCAGACTGATCCACAACGCGGGACATGACGGCGTACTCCACGAGCCGGGCGCGCCTGTTGGAGGCGAGACGGCCGGGGCCGCCGCGCAGACCGCGCACACCCATGCGGTCGAGCTTGTCGCACACGTTGTCGAGCTTGCGGTTGAACTTAGTGCGGGTCCAGCCGAGGCGATCGGCGGCGTCAGCGGACGACGGGATCGAGGAGATCGATTCGCCGTCGCGCATCAGCATCGGCTCGGCCAGCACCAGGATCAGCAGCTTCTGCGAATCGGTGAGGACGACCTGGCCGATGGTCTTGGGACCGTCGTCGTCGAGTTCGCGCGGAATGGTGGCGAACTCCGGGGATGTCGTATGGATGGAGAACTCGTAGGTGGTGGGGCCGGCGGTGAACACGACCTTCGTCTGATCGAATACGAGCGGCAGGCGGGCCCCGGGTGACAGCACGGCCTGCATGGTGCCGGAGTTGTCGGTGATGGAGGCGCTGAGCCGGTCACCGACGTTCAGCAGCCACCACAGTCCGTCGATGCTGCTGATGGCGAGGAACCGCCGGTGCAGGAACGGGTTGCGTTCGTCGATGATGAGATCGGCTTCGCGTCCGATCGTGAGGGAACCGTTGTCTGCGACGTCAGTCCACTCACCGCAGAACTCCACTGATACCTGTGCCATGGCACAACTTTATGGCATCCGCCACGAAACTACGCATTACGCCATAATCCGCTGGGAGAAGACCGACTCTTCCCGACCCTCCCACCATGCCGCTCGGCGGGCCGCATCATCGAGCTCGTCGGCGAGCATCCCCAGGTCAGAGGGCCGATCCGCGACGGACGGTGCCGTCGCCCGCTCCAGCGCCGTGACGAGCGCCGCATCGGACGTCCACGACGTGTCGGCGCCTTCGTCCAGGACGGCGAGGACCGTGCTGGCGAGGGCGTAGACATCGGAGCGGGGCTCTCCCCCGCTGGCCTGTCCGACTTCGGGCGCCTGGTGCTCGAGGGCGGCTTCGGCGATCCAGTGGACACCGGGGGCGCGGTGCGCGCTCAGGTGGATCCGGCCGCTGGGAGTGGTGGTGAGCGCCTGCGGACACAGCGCCAGGTGGAGGTGTCCGGCGGCGTGGAAGCGATGGAGCGCAGCGGCGATGTCAGCTGCGGCGCGCAGCAGGTGGGCCGGGTCCACGACCGATGGGTCAAGCACCTCGCCGTTGTCGTCGGTGACGAGGTAGAGGTGGCGGCCGCGCCGACTGTCCACGAGGCCGCCGGCGCGCACGGGGGTGATGCCGGGCAGATCGGAGAGCCGGGCGAGGGCGTCGATCCGCTGCTGGGCGCGGGCGGGGCTGACGCCGGCGACGAGGGCCGGGTCCGTCCAGGTGCGGACGGTGACGGGTCGGCGGTCCTCCACTGATCGGTAGGCGCTGGCGGTGGCGCCGCTGGCCGGGCACTGCTGGGGTGTGTGCGGTCGCGGGGTGAAGCCCTCGATGGGCAGGTGGCGACGGCGTCGGATCATCGGTGATCTCCTCCGTGTCTGGCCTCGGCGCTCCTCGTTGATGCGCGGGCGGTGGCTGCGACGATCCGGTTGGGACGCTGCGGCGGCGCGCCGGTGGTGCGGCCCGGCGCGTCTGGGTGCGCTGCCGTGCTGTCCGGTCCGGCGCGGCGAGCGGCACTTCGGGCGGTCAGCCTGCTGCGGGTTCCGCTCTCCGGGGGCGTCGGGGTCGTGCGTGCATCTGCACGCGTCGTCGCCCCTGAGGCCCGGGTGGTGGACGGCGGGTCGAGCTGGGCCTGGATGGCGCGGTCGGCGTCGGCACTGCGGCTGCCGCTGGGCAGGTTGCGGACGTGGGTGAAGGCTGTGACTCCGGTGATTCCGCTGTCCAGGAGGGTGCGGGCCGGTTGCGGGTCGCCGAGGTGGACGCTGATGGCGGCGATGTCGTCTCGGGTGATGCTGGCCGGCGGGCGTGCACCGGGCTCGGGCTGGTGCCCGTCGGCTTCGGTGAGGTCGATCTGGCTGCCGCTGACGAGGATGGCGCGGATTGTGGTGGTGCCGCGCAGCAGGATGTGGAGGCGTTCGCCGTCGTCGTCGAAGGCGAGGAGGGGTTCGTCTCCGGCTGCGGCGGCGAGGTTGGTGAAGGCGTCCGGGGCGCTGAGTGCGCGGCGGAGGCCTGCTGCATCGCTGTGGCTGGTGCCGGGCGGCAGCAGGAGTCCTCGGCCGCCGGTGCGGATGAGCAGGGCGGCGCCGTGTGCGCACCAGGTTCCGTTGTGATCCGGCATTGTTTCCCCCCTCTGCCGGTTCGTCCCGGTCAGACGCTGCCGGCGTCGAACAGGGAGTAGCGGTTGATCTCTTCAGCGGCGTCGTCGGCGACTGCTTCGAGGGCGACGACGGTGGCGTTGTCGCGGCCGCCGGCTTCGACGGCTTTGGTGACGAGGGAGGGGGCGACGTCGCGGATGTCGTCGGCTTCGCGGAGGCAGTATTCGATGACGGCGTCGTCGAGTTCGCCGTTGATGCCGTCGGAGCAGATGACGAAGCGGTCACCGAGCATGGCCGGCAGGCGCCAGAAGTCCGGGCTGGAGTTGGGGCCGGGGCCGAGGGCGCGCGTCACCATGTTGCGGTAGGGGTGGACGCGGGCTTCCTCTTCGGTGATTTCGCCGCGGTCGACGAGTTCCTGCACGACGGAGTGGTCGATGCTGATCTGTTCGAATTCGTCGTTGGAGAGGCGGTAGATGCGGGAATCGCCGAGGTTCATGACGACCCAGGTGGCCTGGTCGTGGTCGAACGAGGTGCCGACGAGGGCCACGGTGGTGCCGGCGGAGCGCGCGGCGGTGGAGTCGTCGAGTCGGGTGATCCGCTCGTAGGCGACGATGAGGTTCTCGGCGAGGGTCTCGGGGGTGATGTCGTGCTGCCCGGCGAGGTCGCTGAACTGGTCGACGACGATGGCGCTGGCGATCTCTCCGGCGTTGTGGCCGCCCATGCCGTCGGCGACGAGGTAGATCGGATGGGCGGCGAGGTAGGAGTCCTCGTTCATGCTGCGCACGCGCCCGACGTGTGTGGCCGCTGCTGACCGGACCCGGATGGGCTCGGTCAGCAGCGTGCCGTACTGGGAGTCATCCCTCACGCGTTCTTCTCCACGGTCACGTCCCGGTCACCGAGCTGGAGGGTCCAGCCGTCGGGCAGGATGGTCGGCTGGTTGGCGGGGACCGGGTAGACGGTGCCGTCGACGTCGGTGACGGAGGTTCCGTTGGTGGAGCCGAGGTCGGTGACGACGATGCCGTGCTGGTTGTTCTCGATCAGCGCGTGGGTCTTGGACATGGAGCGGGACTCGTCCTGCACGGCGATGACGCTTTCGCCACCGGATGCCTGCGGGTTGCGGCCCACGAGGGTGCGCGGGGCGAGGGTGTGCTCTTCGCCGTTGTCGAAGCGGAGGCGGATTCGGGCCATGAGCTCCGTGGCATCGTCGTCGGAGCTGGTGGCCTGCTGCGCGGCCGGTGCGGCGACGAGGCGGGTGGCGTCGTCGTCTTCGTCCTGCTGGGCGGTGTCGGCGTGGCCGACGACGACGTTGTCGCCTGCTGCTTCGGTGCTCTGGTCGAGGCGCTGGCCGACGGAGTCATCGCTGACGGCAGCGGCGTCCTCGGTGGTGTTCTCATCTTCGGGCGAAGCCGTGAGGGCGGAGTCGTCGCTGGAGACGGAGACGCCGACACCTGCTGCCGCGGAGTCCTGTTCTGCCTGTGCGCTGCTCTGCTCCTCCGCGCCGTCGGTGAGCTCCTCACTCTGGTGCTCAGCGTTGAGAGCGGGGGCTGCCTGCTCCTGGGCGGGCGCATCTGCCGTTGCTTCACCGAAGGTGCCGGAGGCGGTGGCGTCGGCGGGCTCTGCGGACAGCGCATCGGAGTCGTCGGAGACGCTCACGCCGTGACCGGCGGCGACTGCGGCGCTGTCGTCATGAGCGGCGTCAATGTAGCTCTCGCCTGTGGTGGAGGCTCCCTGGCCGTGGTCCTGTTCACCGAAGGCGGGGGCAGCGGACTGGTCGCCGGAGGCCGGGGCTTCGGACTGGTCGCCGGAGGCCGGGGCAGCGGACTGGTCACCGTAGGCCGGAGCTGCGGAGCCCTGGCCGACGGCCGGCGCGGCTCCGACGGCGAAGGAGCCGCCGGCGGCAGGGGCGCTGAACTGCTGCGCCTGTTGGTCCTGGGCGCCCCACTGGGGTGCCTGCTGATCCTGGGCGCCCCACTGGGATGCCTGCTGATCCTGGGCACCCCACTGGGGTGCCTGCTGCGCGCTGGGCTCACCGTACTGCGGAGCCTGACCGGCGGAGGGCTGACCGAAGGACGCCTGCTGGTCGTAACCGCCCTGCTGGTCGTAACCGCCCTGCGGGACGGGGTTGTTGGCGCTCGCCTGACCGAAGGCCGGGGCGGACTGCTGGAATCCTTCTGCGCTGTTCTGCCCGAACTGGTTGGGGGCCTGGCCGAAGCCAGCGGAGTGCTGGTCGTAGCTGCCGGCGCCAGCGGCCTGGTTCGAGTTCGAGGCGCGCTTGTCGATGGTGAGCTTTCCGGTCGCCTGCTTGATGGTGCGGATGCCGACGGCTCCCATGCCGGGGCTGGTTCCCTTTGCCGCCCGCAGGCCGATGACGGCGAGCAGGAGGATGAGGAAGATGACGACCGCGGCGACCCAGAGGATGAAGTAGAGGGCGCCGGGCTTGGATGCGTTGGAGAGCATGTAGCCGATTTCGGCAATGGCGACGAGGATGATCGGCAGGGCGCTGATGAAGATGACGTCGATCAGCCAGGATCCGACCTTCTTGCCGCCGGATGCGGGGGTTTCGGAGGACAGGGGTCCGCTGTTGGCGCTCGCTGTCGGTCCGTATGGCGTGTTGGTCATTGCGATTCCTCTGTCGATTGAAGTCGTGGGCTGACAGTCTGGTGGCCTGCCGGTGCTCAGCGGCGCGGTGCGGACCGGCCGTGCTTGCTGATCATCCTAGTTCCTTGTGCCGTGGGAGGGCCCGTGAGACCGGCTGGTTCCCTGCCCCGCCTGACACTACCGAAATCGGGATTGACTTGCGCGGATAGTTCGCCCCGTGTGGATAACGATCCGGTATGGACTGCCCCTGGTCCCCCGGTGCGGCCTGCTTCGCCCAGCTCCTCGCTCGCGTTGTCAGGCTGGGAGGGCGGGTGGAATCAGGCGGAGCGGCGCACAAGTTGGGTGGTGAATTCCAGGAGTGCTGAGCGCGCCTGAGATTCGGGCAGGTCGCGGATGATGTCGATGGCTTCGTCGCCGTACTCGTCGGCGAGCTCTTGTGTGCGGTCGGTGGCGGGATCGGCAGCAAGGAGTTTGACGGCGTGCTGGAGCGCGTCGTCGCTTTCGAGGTCGGACTCGATGGCGTGGAGCACCGCAGTAGTGCCCGGGGCGTCGTCGCCGTCGGCGTGCCGTTGGCGCAGCAGCAGGGTCGGCATGGTGGGCACTCCTTCGCGCAGGTCGGTGCCGGGGGTCTTGCCGGAGGTCTCTGGGTTGCTGCGCAGGTCGATGACGTCATCGGCGAGCTGGAAGGCAACACCGACTGCCTCGCCGTATCGGCCCAGTGCGCCGACGGTGTCCGCGGCGGCGTTGCCGAGTTGAGCGCCGAGGATTCCGGCGGCGGCGATGAGGGAGCCGGTCTTGTTCTCGAGCACGGAGATGTAGTGCTGGAAGGCGTCGGCGTTCTCGGCGGGGCCGACGGTTTCATTCAGCTGGCCGAGGCAGAGCCGCTCAAAGGTGTTGGCATGGAGGAGGACCGCTTCGGGTCCGAGCTTGGCACTGAGGGCGCTTGCACGGGCGAAGAGGAAGTCGCCGGTGAGGATGGCGACGTTGTTGCCCCAGACCTGGTGAGCGGCGCGGGTGCCACGACGGGTGGTGGCTCCGTCCATCACGTCATCGTGGTAAAGGCTGGCGAGGTGGGTGAGTTCGACGAGGACTGCTGCGTCGAGGACCTTGTCATTGGTTCCTTCCCCGAGGTGTGCAGCCAGGAGCACCAGGAGGGGGCGGATGCGCTTGCCGCCAGCGACCATGAGGTGTTTGGCGGTCCACTGTGCCATTGCGTCGTGAGTGGCGACTGCGTCGTTGAGCCGCTTCTCCACCTCTGCGAGATCGGTGAGGAGGGAGTCGGCAAACGCATCGTCCAGGTCTGACGGCAATGCGAACGAGGACATCTGTGTTCCTTCACGGGTCGAGGGAGTCGAGCACCGCCGCGCGGCGCGTCCAAAGCTCAATCCTACCCGCTGGGGATGCGGTGCCCTGCTCCCAGGCCGTCACGTGTTGACGAGACGCTTGTTTGCGTTCGAGTGGCTCTCACCCGCTCTCAGGCCAAGCCAATGAACCTGTGCCGCGAAAAAACGATTAAATGCGTGTGGGCCCCAACCACAAGGCTGGAGCCCACACCACACAAGAAAAGAGTCCGGCAGCGACCTACTCTCCCACACCCTCCCGAGTGCAGTACCATCGGCGCAGTTGGGCTTAGCTACCGGGTTCGGAAAGGTAACCGGGCGTTTCCCCAACGCTATGACCACCGGAACAACCACACAAAGACCGTTCCACACCACACCCACCGGGTGCAGGGATCAGACACTATACAAACAATACAACCCCACCACCAACACCACCCACAAAAAGGGCACTGCCGGCAGCCACAAGGGGTGCGGTCAATCAACCGCCTAGTGGACGCGAACACACAAGCAAACACACCAACCAACAGCCAGTGCTTTATGCGTATTTTGATAAAGTCATCGACCAATTAGTACCAGTCAGCTCCACACGTTACCGCGCTTCCACATCTGGCCTATCAACCCAATCATCTCTTGGGGGTCTCACACACCCAAAGGTGCACGGATATCTCATCTCGAAGCAGGCTTCCCGCTTAGATGCTTTCAGCGGTTATCCCTTCCCAACGTAGCCAACCAGCCATGCCCTTGGCAGAACAACTGGCACACCAGAGGTCAGTCCATCCCGGTCCTCTCGTACTAGGGACAGGCCTTCTCAAATATCCAACGCGCGCAGCGGATAGGGACCGAACTGTCTCACGACGTTCTAAACCCAGCTCGCGTACCGCTTTAATAGGCGAACAGCCTAACCCTTGGGACCAACTCCAGCCCCAGGATGCGACGAGCCGACATCGAGGTGCCAAACCATGCCGTCGATATGAGCTCTTGGGCAAGATCAGCCTGTTATCCCCGGGGTACCTTTTATCCGTTGAGCGACACCCATTCCACAATGAGGTGCCGGGTCACTAGTTCCAGCTTTCGCTCCTGCCCGACATGTCTGTCTCGCAGTCAAGCTCCCTTGTGCACTTACACTCAACACCTGATGACCGACCAGGCTGAGGGAACCTTTGAGCGCCTCCGTTACTCTTTAGGAGGCAACCGCCCCAGTTAAACTACCCATCAGGCACTGTCCCTGAACCAGATCATGGCTCGAGGTTAGATATCCAAAACGACCAGAGTGGTATTTCAACAACGACTCCACCAACACTAGCGTGCCAGCTTCCCAGTCTCCCACCTATCCTACACAAGCCGCTCCGAACACCAATACCAAACTATAGTAAAGGTCCCGGGGTCTTTCCGTCCTGCTGCGCGTAACGAGCATCTTTACTCGTAATGCAATTTCGCCGAGTTCGCGGTTGAGACAGTGGAGAAGTCGTTACGCCATTCGTGCAGGTCGGAACTTACCCGACAAGGAATTTCGCTACCTTAGGATGGTTATAGTTACCACCGCCGTTTACTGGGGCTTAACTTCCCAGCTTCGCACCCGAAGGCGCTAACCAGTCCGCTTAACCTTCCAGCACCGGGCAGGCGTCAGTGAGTATACAGCGTCTTACGACTTCGCACTCACCTGTGTTTTTAGTAAACAGTCGCTTCTCCCTGGTCTCTGCGACCCTCCCAGCTCTCACTGGTCAGGTCCCCCTTCTCCCAAAGTTACGGGGGTATTTTGCCGAGTTCCTTAACCACGATTCTCTCGAACGCCTCGGTATTCTCTACCAGATCACCTGAGTCGGTTTAGGGTACGGGCGGCTGCGCTCGTGGCGCCGGGACTTTTCTCGGCAGTACAGGATCACCCAACTTCCCCACTAAAGGGTCACTATCACGTCTGACCTACACGCGCCCAACATTACTCGGGCACAGGCTGCACGCTTAGACGGGGACAACCATCGCCCCGCGGAAGCTACCTCACTGCGTCATCCCACACGCTCACCTACTCACCGATTGGACCCCAGCCTCACACCACACCAACACCCGAAGGTGAAGAGCAGCGCTCGGGTGGTTAGCATCACGACTTTCAGCATGGGTCCTCACACAACCGGTACGGGAATATCAACCCGTTATCCATCGACTACGCCTGTCGGCCTCGCCTTAGGACCCGACTAACCCAGGGCGGATAAACCTGGCCCTGGAACCCTTGATCATTCGGCGGACGGGATTCTCACCCGCCTAATCGCTACTCATGCCTGCATTCTCACTCGCACACCATCCACCACAAGGTCCCCCCGCAGCTTCACACAATGCACGACGCTCCCCTACCCACCCCACACACAGTGGAGTGACACAGCTTCGGCGGTGTACTTAAGCCCCGCTGAATTATCGGCGCGGAATCACTTGACCAGTGAGCTATTACGCACTCTTTCAAGGGTGGCTGCTTCTAAGCCAACCTCCTGGTTGTCTCAGCAACTCCACATCCTTTCCCACTTAGCACACGCTTAGGGGCCTTAGCTGATGTTCTGGGCTGTTTCCCTCTCGACTATGAAGCTTATCCCCCACAGTCTCACTGCTGCGCTCTCACGTCACCGGCATTCGGAGTTTGGCTAAGGTCAGTAACCCGGTGGGGCCCATCGCCTATCCAGTGCTCTACCTCCAGGACGAAACACGCAACGCTGCACCTAAATGCATTTCGGGGAGAACCAGCTATCACGAAGTTTGATTGGCCTTTCACCCCTATCCACAGGTCATCCCCTCCATTTTCAACTGAAGTGGGTTCGCGCCTCCACGCGGTCTTACCCGCGCTTCACACTGCCCATGGATAGATCACTTCGCTTCGGGTCTAGAGCCGGCAACTAAAGACGCCCTATTCAGACTCGCTTTCGCTACGGCTACCCCACACAGGTTAACCTCGCTACCGACCACTAACTCGCAGGCTCATTCTTCAAAAGGCACGCCGTCACCCCACAAAAAAGGCTCCGACGGATTGTAAGCACACGGTTTCAGGTACTATTTCACTCCCCTCCCGGGGTACTTTTCACCTTTCCCTCACGGTACTTGTCCGCTATCGGTCACAAGAAAGTATTTAGGCTTACCAGGTGGTCCTGGCAGATTCACACCGGATTTCACGAGCCCGGTCCTACTCGGGACAATGCACCATCACCCAGCCATGCAGTTTCAGCTACGGGACTCACACCCACTACGGTTCCCCACTCACAAGGATTCACCTACCACACACTGACAGCGACGACCAGGCGGCAGCCCAATCCATGCACATCCCACAACCCCTGATCAGCAACCTCTGCCGAGTATCACACCAACCAGGTTTAGCCACATCCGCTTTCGCTCGCCACTACTCACGGAATCACAATTGTTTTCTCTTCCTACGGGTACTGAGATGTTTCACTTCCCCGCGTTCCCCCCATACCGCCTATACATTCAACGGCAGGTACCAGACCATAACGCCTGGCAGGTTTCCCCATTCGGACATCCCCGGCTCACAGGTCGGTTGTCACCTCCCCGGGGCTTAACGCAGACTCCCACGTCCTTCATCGGCTTCTTGTGCCCAGGCATCCACCGTGCGCCCTTGAAAACTTCAACAAAACACACATAAAAATGAACACACAGAGACAAAACAAAAACAAAGCTTCGTTTCGCAACAATCTGTAAATTGCTTACAAGATGCTCGCGTCCACTATGCAGTTGACAAACAACACCCCCACACCAAGGCCCCACCACCCACACAGGATGGCTCCTACCCCAGCAGGGAAGAAACGACACAAGCCGCCTCACACCCCAATAGTGTGCCTACCAGACCCCACCAGCCGAACCCAGACCCGTTCCAGCACCCCCGAAGAGACACGTACTAGAGCCAGCCCAACCAGCAGCAGCCTGTTGATTCATTGATGTTCCACCCAACGAGCAGCACCCGCAACACACTCGGTCACGACAGTGCCATAACGCTCGAAAGATACTCCTTAGAAAGGAGGTGATCCAGCCGCACCTTCCGGTACGGCTACCTTGTTACGACTTAGTCCCAATCACCGATCCCACCTTCGACAGCTCCCTCCCACAAGGGGTAAGGCCACTGGCTTCGGGTGTTACCGACTTTCGTGACTTGACGGGCGGTGTGTACAAGGCCCGGGAACGTATTCACCGCAGCATTGCTGATCTGCGATTACTAGCGACTCCGACTTCATGGGGTCGAGTTGCAGACCCCAATCCGAACTGAGACCGGCTTTTTGGGATTCGCTCCACCTCACAGTATCGCAACCCATTGTACCGACCATTGTAGCACGCGTGAAGCCCAAGACATAAGGGGCATGATGATTTGACGTCATCCCCACCTTCCTCCGAGTTGACCCCGGCAGTCTCCCATGAGTCCCCACCCGAAGTGCTGGCAACATGGAACGAGGGTTGCGCTCGTTGCGGGACTTAACCCAACATCTCACGACACGAGCTGACGACAACCATGCACCACCTGTGCACCAGTCCAAAGAAAACCACATCTCTGCAGCGATCCAGTGCATGTCAAGCCTTGGTAAGGTTCTTCGCGTTGCATCGAATTAATCCGCATGCTCCGCCGCTTGTGCGGGCCCCCGTCAATTCCTTTGAGTTTTAGCCTTGCGGCCGTACTCCCCAGGCGGGGCACTTAATGCGTTAGCTACGGCGCGGAAAACGTGGAATGTTCCCCACACCTAGTGCCCAACGTTTACGGCATGGACTACCAGGGTATCTAATCCTGTTCGCTCCCCATGCTTTCGCTTCTCAGTGTCAGTAATGGCCCAGAGACCTGCCTTCGCCATCGGTGTTCCTCCTGATATCTGCGCATTTCACCGCTACACCAGGAATTCCAGTCTCCCCTACCACACTCTAGCCTGCCCGTACCCACCGCACGCCCAACGTTAAGCATTGGGTTTTCACGGCAGACGCGACAAGCCACCTACAAGCTCTTTACGCCCAATAATTCCGGACAACGCTTGCGCCCTACGTATTACCGCGGCTGCTGGCACGTAGTTAGCCGGCGCTTCTTCTGCAGGTACCGTCACCCAAAGGCTTCTTCCCTACTGAAAGAGGTTTACAACCCGAAGGCCGTCATCCCCCACGCGGCGTCGCTGCATCAGGCTTCCGCCCATTGTGCAATATTCCCCACTGCTGCCTCCCGTAGGAGTCTGGGCCGTGTCTCAGTCCCAGTGTGGCCGGTCGCCCTCTCAGGCCGGCTACCCGTCATCGCCTTGGTGAGCCATCACCTCACCAACAAACTGATAGGCCGCGAGCCCATCCTCCACCGATAAATCTTTCCAACCCACACCATGCGGTGCAGACAGAACATCCGGTATTAGCCCCGATTTCTCGAAGTTATCCCGAAGTGAAGGGCAGGTTACTCACGTGATACTCACCCGTTCGCCACTAATCCAACCCAGCAAGCTGGGCCTTCATCGTTCGACTTGCATGTGTTAAGCACGCCGCCAGCGTTCGTCCTGAGCCAGGATCAAACTCTCCATAAAAAAATTTGAAACCCGGCAGAAAACAAACAACCGACGCTGATAAAAATCTGCGTTCAATTGTCCGAAGAAATCAACTAGAAAATTGATCCTCTGCCAAAAAAACTTTGGCATCAATAAACAGACACACTATTGAGATATCAAACAACTTGCGCACCCGAACCTCGCCCCCGATCACAATCGGCGGTTCCTTCCGGAGCAACCCCTCTAACCTACTCAGCTGACCAGACCCTGTCAAATCCCGGCACCGTGACCTCAGCCACACCGAACGACTTCGCCAGTCCACCTCTTCAGTTATCCCCCTGAGCAGCACCCGGAAGAAGTTCATCTCCCGTTCACCGCCCTGCGGGGCAACGAGATAAAACATTACGGCCCCCGAACCGAGGCGCGCAACCCTGTGGGGGCATTTGGTGGCGCGAGCAACATACGCCCCGGCTCGCCGTCCGATCTGTCCTGATTCTCAGGTCGCTGACCTGCAGTTTCCTGACGGCGGCCACCGTGTTCGGGGACCGCGCTGCTGAAGGGGGCGGTGCTGAGACGGCGAACGGGGCACCAGTCTGTGCTGGCGCCCCGTACGGGTTCAGTGGTCGTGATCGGGGAGCTGAGTCTGCCTCCTATGCGATGCCGCGTCGCGATCCATCTGGAATCGGGCGAGATCCATCAGGATTCGGTCGCGTTCCATGAGAAAGCGGTCGACGTCCATCAGAGACGCAGGCGAGTCAGTCGCCGATGCGGATCATGGCGGCGTTCTTCTTGCCACGGCGCAGCAGGACATATCCACCGGCGAGTCGCTGCACGGAACCGAGCTCCGCATCCAGAGCCTCCGGACCACCGGCCAGCTTCTCGCCGTTGATGGACAGGCCGCCGTCCTTCAGCGCGCGGCGAGCCGCACCCTTGGACTCCACCAGGCCGCTCTCGGTGAAGGCGTCGATCAGCGGAGCCGTGCCGGCCAGCGACACCGTCGGCAGCTCCCCTGCGATCACACCGACGGTTGAGTCGTCGAGCTCGCGGACATCGCCGCGGCCGAAGAGAACAGCCGCCGCAGCCTTCGCCTGCGCCGTCGCCTCCTCACCGTGCACGAGCGTGGTGAGGTCATCGGCCAGGGCGGTCTGCGCCTCGCGCTTGAAGGAGCGCTCAGCCGTCGCCTCCTCCAGCTCCGCGAGGTCGTCACGGTCGCGGAAGGTGAAGTAGCGCAGGTAGTTCATGACGTCGCGGTCATCGGCGTTGAGCCAGAACTGGTGGAAGGCGTACGGGCTGGTCAGCTCCGGATCCAGCCACACGGCGCCGCCCTCGGACTTGCCGAACTTGGTGCCGTCGGCCTTCGTCACCAGCGGGGTGGTCATCGCGTGGGCCTGCACGCCCTCCACCCTGCGGATCAGATCAGCACCGCCGACGATGTTCCCCCACTGGTCGTTCCCGCCGAACTGCAGCGTGACGCCGTGGCGTCGGTACAGCTCAAGGAAGTCGAGGCCCTGCAGGATCTGGTAGGAGAACTCGAGGTAGCTGAGGCCCTCGTCGGAGCGCAGTCGCGCTGCCACGATCTCGCGGGACAGCATCGTGCCCATGCGGAAGTGCGAGCCGTAGTCGCGCAGGAACTCCAGCGCGTTCATACCGCCCACCCAGTCCAGGTTGTTCACCATGGTGACGCCGAACTCGCCTTCAGTGTCGAGGAACGGTTCGATCTGGCCGCGCAGCGACTCCACCCACTGTCCGACCACGTCGGCCGAGTTCATGACGCGCTCGCCCGACATGCGCGGGTCGCCGATGAGGCCGGTGGCGCCGCCGACCAGCGCGTAGGGTTTGTGACCGGCGAGCTGGAAGCGGCGCATCGTGAGCACCTGGGTCAGGTGGCCGACGTGGAGCGACGCCGCAGTCGGGTCGAAGCCGCAGTACAGAGACAGGGGTCCCTTCGCCGCGGACTCAGCGATGGCATCACGCCCCGTGGAGTTCACGAGCAGGCCGCGCCATTCCAGTTCGTCGACGATGTTCGACACCGATTGTTCTCCGTTTCGTGTGATCGCCCCGACGGGGCGGGTGGCGGATCGCCCAGGTGGGACGGGTGGCAGTGCGCCCCGTCCGGGGCGGTGACTGTCCCAGACGTTCCCGGGACAGTCACGATTGCGGGTTAAACCTACCGCAGGGGCTCAGTGAACGACCGCAGGTCCTCCAGCGCAGCCTGCGCGCGCGACACCTGCTCCGCTACTGCCGACCGGGCCGTGCCGCCCTTCGAGGACCGCGAATCGATCGACCCGAGGGTGGTCAGCACCTCCCGCATCTCGGGCGTGAGATGCTCCGAGATCCCCGCATAGTCCTCATCGGTGAGGTCCCACAGCTCGCAGTCGCGCTCCTCCGCCAGCTGCACCGCCGCACCGGACAGCTCATGCGCCACCCGGAACGGCACGCCCTGGCGCACGAGCCACTCCGCAATATCGGTCGCCAGTGCGAAGCCGCGCGGCGCCAGATGCGCCATCCGGTCCGTGTGGAAGGTCAGGGTCGCCACCATGCCCGCGAACGCCGGCAGCAGCAGCTCCAGGTCATCCGTCGCGGTGAACACCGGCAGCTTGTCCTCCTGCAGGTCGCGGTTGTACGCCAGGGGCATCGCCTTCAGCGTGGCCAGCAGGCCCGACAGCTCGCCGATCAGGCGACCTGACTTGCCGCGCGTCAGCTCCGCCACATCCGGGTTCTTCTTCTGCGGCATGATCGAGGACCCCGTGGAGAACGCATCATCCAGGGTGACGAAGGAGAACTCCTTCGTGTTCCACAGGATGATCTCCTCGCTCAGGCGCGACAGGTCCACCCCGATCATCGCCATCACGAACGCATACTCCGCGAACACGTCACGCGAGGCGGTGCCGTCGATCGAGTTCTCCGCCGAATCCGCGAAGCCCAGCTCCCGCGCCACAGCCTGCGGATCCAGCCCAAGCGACGACCCGGCCAGCGCGCCCGAACCGTACGGGGACACCGCGGCGCGCTTGTCGAAGTCGACGAGGCGCTCCACATCCCGCAGCAGCGGCCACGCATGCGCCAGCAGATGATGGCTCAGCAGCACCGGCTGCGCATGCTGCAGGTGCGTGCGGCCCGGCATCGGCGCCTCCGGGTGCGCCTTCGCCTGCTCGATCAGCGCCGCCACCACGTCCAGAACGCCCGCGGCCACGACCCGCGCGTGATCACGCAGGTACATGCGGCCGAGCGTCGCCACCTGGTCGTTGCGGGACCGGCCGGCGCGCAGCTTGCCGCCGAGTTCATCGCCCGCAATCTCCAGCAGGCCGCGCTCCAGCGCCGAATGCACGTCCTCATCCTCCAGCGAGGGAACGAATTCGCCCGAGGCGACGCGCTCATCGAGCGTGTCCAGTGCCTGCAGCATCCGCTGCAGTTCGTCCTCGTCCAGCAGACCGGCGCGGTTGAGGACGCGCGCGTGGGCGCGAGAGCCCAGCAGGTCGTAGTGCGCGAGTCGCCAGTCGAAGTCCGTGGACTTCGACAGCGCCGCCATCGCCTCCGCGGGGCCCGACGCGAAGCGTCCGCCCCACAGGCTGATGCGCCCGTCGGCCCCCTGGCCCTCCGCCTTCCCGGAACCGCTCGCGGGCATCAGGACTCGCTCCCTGCGTTGAGGCTGGAGCCGTCACCGAAGGTGGGGCCGTTGCCGAACTTCTCATCGCGTGCCGTGGACTGCTTGGAGGCCAGGCCGTAGATCTCGATGAAGCCCTTCGCGTTGGACTGGTCGAAGCTGTCGCCCTCGTCGTAGGTGGCGAGGTTGAAGTCGTACAGACCGGAGTCGCTGCGGCGGCCCGTGACGGTGGCGCGGCCGCCGTGCAGGCGCATGCGGATGTCACCGGAGACATAGCGCTGCGTGTCGTCGATGAACGCATCCAGGGAGCGCTTCAGCGGGGAGAACCACTGGCCGTCGTACACCAGGTCGGTCCAGCGGTCGGAGACCTCGCGCTTGAAGCGGGCCTGCTCGCGCTCCAGGGTGACGCGCTCCAGCTCCTTGTGCGCCTCGATCAGCGCCATCGCGCCGGGCGCCTCGTACACCTCGCGGGACTTGATGCCCACCAGGCGGTCCTCCACGATGTCGATGCGGCCGATGCCCTGCGCGCCGGCGCGGCGGTTCATCTGCTCGATCGCCTGCAGCGGCGTCACCTTCTCGCCGTCGATCGCGACTGGCACGCCCTGCTCGAAAGTGATGACGACCTCGTCGGCGACCGGCGGGAACGCCGGATCATCGGTGTACGAGTAGACGTCCTTGGTGGGCTCGTTCCAGATGTCCTCCAGGAACCCGGTCTCGATGGCGCGGCCCCACACGTTCTGGTCGATGGAGAACGGGTTGGACTTCGTGGTCTCGATCGGCAGGTTGTTGCGCTCGGCGTAGTCGATCGCCTTGTCGCGGGTGAGGGCGAGGTCGCGCACCGGGGCGATGCAGTTCAGCTCCGGGGCGAGGGAGGTGATGGACACTTCGAAGCGGACCTGGTCGTTGCCCTTGCCGGTGCATCCGTGCGCCACGGTGGTGGCGCCGAACTTCTTCGCGGCGGCCACGAGGTGCTTCGCGATGACGGGGCGGGAGATGGCGGAGACGTTCGGGTAGGCGTCCATGTACAGGGAGTTCGCCTTCAGCGCCTGCATGCAGTACTCCTCGGCGAATTCGTCGCGCGCATCGGCGATGTACGCCTCCACGGCACCGCAGTCGAGGGCGCGCTGGCGGATGACCTCGAGGTCCTCGCCGCCCTGTCCGACGTCGACCGCGCAGGCGATGACATCAGCGCCGGTGGCGTCGTGGATCCAGCCGATGGCGACGGACGTGTCGAGGCCGCCGGAGTAGGCGAGGACGATCTTCTCTGTCATGGGGTTCCTCCTCTTCGGGATGATGCTGTGGAAGTCTTCGGGGCCCGTCGGGCCGGATGTCAGGTGTTCGGGGTGCGCCCGTTCGCGAGCGACAGGAGCCTGTCCGCCAGCTCGGGACCGTCGGCGATGCTGCGGGCTATCAGCAGAATCGTGTCATCTCCTGCGATGGTGCCCAGCAGAGTCGGGATCACGGAGTGATCGAGGGCACTGGCGAGGTACTGCGCCGCCCCCGGGGGTGTGCGCACCACCACGAGGTTGTCGCTGGCCTCCGCGGACACCAGCAGCTCCTCGCAGAGCCGCGCGAGCCGAGCCGAATAGTAGTCAGCGGCCTCCTCGCCGGGGCGGAACGGCCGGTGCCGCTCCCCGCCGAGCGCCGGCAGGGTGTACACCAGCACGCCCGTGGAGGAGCGCACCTTCTCGGCGCGCAGGTCCACGAGGTCGCGCGACAGGGTCGCCTGCGTGACCGACACGCCCTCCTTCTCCAGCAGGGACAGCAGAGTGGACTGACTGGAGACCTCGTTGTGGGCGAGCAGCTGTGTGATCAGCTGCTGGCGGGACGCCTTGGTGTGCGGGGTGAGCTGCGCGTCGGTCATCGGGCGGCCTCCATGGTCGCAGTGGGGGCCGACGGATGCGCCGAGTCCCCGGGCGCCCGGGTGTCCGCCGGGCCGATGGTCGCTTCGCCGGTGCTGGCCTGGCCGGTGCTGGAGGAGGAGGCGGCGTCGGCGAGGAAGGTCATCAGCGCCTTCTGCGCGTGCAGACGGTTCTCCGCCTCATCCCACACGGCACTGGCAGGGCCGTCGATGACGCTGGCGGCGACCTCCATGCCCCGGTAGGCGGGCAGGCAGTGCAGGAACAGTGCGTCATCGCCGAGCGCCATCAGCTCCTCGGTCACCTCGTAGGGGCGCAGCGCCCGCTCGATCCGCTCGTCCTTCTCGGTGCCCATCGACACCCAGGTGTCCGTGGCGATCACCTGGGCGCCGAGGCACGCCTCGCGCGGGTCCCCGGTGACGGTGACGGAGCCGCCCGTCTCGGCGGCGATGGCGCTGGCGCGCTGCACGGTCTCCGCCGACGGCGCCCAGCCGGCGGGAGCCGCAACGCGCACGTGCATGCCGGCGAGCGCCCCGCCGATGAGGTAGGAGGCGGCCATGTTGTTCGCACCGTCGCCGCAGTAGGCGAGGGTGCGGCCGGCCAGAGCGGGACCGCTCTCCTCCAGGCCGTCGCGGCGCTGCGCGATCGTCGCGAAGTCCGCGAGGATCTGGCAGGGGTGGCCGGCGTCGGTCAAGGCGTTGATGACCGGCACGCTCGCATGCTCCGCCATCTCCACCAGGCGCTCGTGCCCGCTGGTGCGCCACACGATCATGTGGTTCATCCGCGACAGGATCCGCGCGGTGTCCGCGATCGGCTCTCCGCGGCCGAGCTGGCTGGCGCCGGTGTCGATCACCAGGGAGTGGCCGCCGAGCTCCGCAACGCCCGTGGCGAAGGAGACGCGGGTGCGGGTGGAGGGGAGGTCGAACAGCAGGGCCACGGTCTTCGGCCCCTCGAAGGGGCGGCGCAGGAACCGGTCCTCGCGCATCTGGGCGGCGAGGTGCAGCACCTGGTTCTGTTCGGCGGACGTAAGGGAGTCGTCCATCAGCATGTGTCGCATCAGGAGGTGACCTCCTCGATCAGGGCCGGCACCGCCGCGGTGAAGCGGGCGAAGTCCTCGGCCGTGGTGGTCAGGGGCGGGGCGAGCCGCAGAACGGTCGCGGTGGGAGCGTTGAGGATGAAGCCGATTCTGCCACCGGCCTCAGGATGCAGCGCCCCGGCCGCGGGGGCGCCGATGGTGGGAGCGAGGGCGGGGCGCGCCGGAGCGGCGGCCCGGTTCAGACCGGCTGTGACCAGGTCCGCTGCGATCGGCTCGTTCAGTTCGAGGCCGAGCAGGAAGCCGCTGCCGCGCACACCCGCGATCACGGGGTGCTGCAGCTGCTGGATCTGCTCCCGCACCTGCTCGGAGGTGCGCCTCACGTGCGCGAGGAGCCCGTCGGCCTCGATGGCGGTGAGCACGGCGAGACCGGCGGCTGCGGCGAGCGGCCCGCCGCCGAACGTGGTGCCGTGCTGGCCGGCGGTGAGCAGGGTGGAGGCGCCCTCGCCGAACGCGACGACGGCGCCCATCGGGAAGCCGCCGCCGAGGCCCTTCGCGAGGGTCATGACGTCCGGCTGAATGCCGTGCTCCTGGTGCGCGAACCAGTGGCCGGTGCGGCCCACCCCGGTCTGGATCTCGTCCAGGATCATCAGCGCGCCGTACTCGCGGGTGAGGATGCGCATCGCCGAGAGGTAGTCGTGCTCCAGCGGCAGCACACCCGCCTCCCCCTGGATCGGTTCGGCGATGACGGCGCCCACTCCCCCGGCCTTCAGTTCGGCGCGCAGGCGGTCGGTGTCGTTCGCCGGGATGAACTCGACCCCGCCCGGGAGCGGCTCGAACGGCTGCCGGAACGCATGCTTGTGGGTGAGGGCGAGCGCGCCGATGGAGCGGCCGTGGAACGCGTTCTCCAGCGCCAGGATGCGGGGCTTTCCGGTGCGGCGCGCGATCTTGAACGCCGCCTCCGTGGACTCCGTACCGGAGTTGGTGAAGAACACGCCGGAGCCGGCGGGGGCGTTCGCCAGGTGCAGCAGCTTCTCCGCCAGGTCGATCTGCGGCTTCGTGGCGAACAGGTTCGAGACGTGGACCATGTGCTGCGCCTGCTCGGTGATCGCACCGACGAGCGCCGGGTGGCCGTGGCCGAGGGCGTTGACGGCGATGCCGCCGAGCAGGTCGAGGTAGGTGGCGCCGGCTTCATCGGTGACGTAGGGGCCGTGGCCGTCCACCAGCACGCGCGACGGCGCGAACAGCGGCATCATGGCGTCCGCGTACCGCTGCAGCGTGGGCGCGGCTGCGGTCTCGGCGGCGCCCGGGGCTGCCGACGGGGCCTGCTGTGCGTGCTGACTGCTGAACTCAGACATAGTCGTCCCTCCGAACCATTGTTCCCACGCCCTTCTCCGTGAAGATCTCCAACAGCACCGAGTGGGTGATGCGGCCGTCGATCATGGCGGCGGTCCTCACACCGCGGTCCACCGCATCCAGCAGCGCCTGCGCCTTCGGAATCATGCCGGCTGTCAGGGTCGGCAGCATCTCCCGCAGGTCCTTCGCGGAGATCTCCGGGATCAGCGACTCGGTGCGCGGGTAGTCCGCGTACAGGCCCGCCACGTCCGTGAGCATCACCAGCTTCTCCGCGCTCAGCCCGGTCGCCAGCGCTGCCGCGGCGGTATCGGCGTTGATGTTGAGCACCTGGCCGGATGCGGTGCCGTCGGCCGTGATCTCCGGTGCGATGGAGGAGACCACGGGAATGAAGCCCGCATCCAGGATGGCCATGAGGTTGCGGAGGTTGACGCCGGTGACGTCGCCCACGAGGCCGAGGTCCACCATCTCCCCCTCGATCTCCTGCGGGGGACGGCGGCGCGCCTGCAGCAGGTTCGCATCCTCCCCGCTCATGCCGACGGCGTAGGCGCCGTGCTGGTTGATCAGCCCGACCAGTTCGCGGCCCACCTGGCCCGCGAGCACCATCCGCACCACGTCCATCGTCTCCTCGGTGGTGACCCGCAGGCCGCCCCGGAACTCGGAGTGGATGCCGAGGCGCTCCAGCATCGCGGTGATGTGGGGGCCGCCGCCGTGCACCACCACGGGGCGCAGGCCCGCGTGGCACATGAACACGATGTCGGAGGCGAACGCTGCCTTGAGCTCGTCATCGATCATGGCGTTGCCGCCGTACTTCACCACCACGATCTTGCCGTGGAGGCGCTGCATCCACGGCAGGGCCTCGATGAGGACCTCGGACTTCAGCTGGGCGCGTTCGAGGACGTCGGAGTACTTCACTGCATCGATCATGAAGAGTAGGCGCTGTTCTCTTCGACGTAGTCGTGGGTGAGGTCGTTGGTCCACATGTCGGCGCTGGCGGTGCCGGCGCCGAGATCCACCACGATCTCCACCTCTCGCGGTGTCATGTCCACGAGGTCGCGGTCGCGGCCCACTCCCCCGCCGCGGCACACTTCGATGCCGTTGACGGTGACGGAGAGGTCGTCGGCGCTGAACGGCGCCACCTGCTCCGGCACGCAGCCTGCGGCCGCCACGATCCGGCCCCAGTTGGGGTCGTTGCCGAAGATCGCGGCCTTCACGAGGTTGGAGCGGCAGATCTCCCGGGCGACTGCTTCGGCGGCGTCCTCGGTGGTGGCGGAGGTGACGGTGACGTGGACGTCATGGGATGCGCCCTCCGCATCGGCGACGAGCTGGCGGGCGAGGTCGGCGGACACCTCCCGCACCATCTGGGTGATGTCCTTCTGGGAGGGCTTCACTCCGCTGGCGCCGGAGGCGAGGAGGATGACGGAGTCGTTGGTGGACATGCACGCATCCGAATCGACCCGGTTGAACGTGGTGGTGACGGCATCGGCGACTGCCTTCTGCGCCTGCTTGTGGGTGATGTCCGCGTCGGTGGTGATGACCACGAGCATGGTGGCCAGCTGCGGCGCCAACATTCCGGCGCCCTTGGCCATGCCGCCGACGGTGATGCCGCCGCGGCTGACCTGCGCCTCCTTGTGCACCGAGTCGGTGGTCATGATCGCCTGCGCCGCGCCGGTGCCGTGCTCGGCGCTGTCCCCGGCGCTCTCGGCGGCTGCCGCGATGCCGGCGGTGAGGGCGTCCATCGGCAGGAGGGTGCCGATGAGGCCGGTGGAGCAGACGAGTGCCTGCTCGTACCCGGCACCGACGGCGGCACCGGCGGCAGCGGCCATGGAGGCGGCGTCCCGCATGCCCTGGGCGCCGGTGCAGGCGTTGGCGCCGCCGGAGTTCAGCGCCACCGTGGTGATCGGGGTGCCGGTGCGGTGCGCGGTGGCGAGGGACTCCTCGGACAGGAGGACGGGCGCGGCCTTCACCCGGTTGCGGGTGAACACGGCACCGGCGGAGAACATGGGGCCGTGGTTGATGACGACGGCGACGTCGGATTGTCCGGTGGTCTTCAGGCCGGCTGCGGTGGAGCCGGCGGTGAAGCCCTGGGCTGCTGTGACGGACATGGCGGTCCTTTCTTCTCGCACTCGCGAGGCGGGGCCGGCGCCGGGTGGCGGCGGGGCGGCGCGTGACGGTCTGGAGGGTCTGCGGGGCGGGCGGGTGGCTGCTGGGTCGGCCGGAGGGCGTGGGCGGCACCGACGAGGTGCGCCGACGCGCTCCGGCTACGGTCGCAGCCCGTCGCCGCTGAGCCCGGTGCCCTCCGGCAGACCGAGCGCCAGATTGATCGACTGGATCGCGGCGCCCGCGGTGCCCTTGACGAGGTTGTCGAGGGCCGCCATCACGGTGACGGTGCCGGACTTCTCATCGACGTCCCAGCCGAGCAGGACACTGTTCGCACCGGCTGCGCTCGCCGTGTTCGGAAACGCGCCCTCGCCGAGGAGGCGGATGAACGGCTCATCGGCGTAGGCGTCGTGGAAGGCCCGGGTGATCGCGGCCGACGGGGTCTGCGAATCAGCGAGCTTCGCGGTCACCACAGCCTGGATGCCGCGGGACATCGGCACGAGGACCGGGGTGAAGGTGAGGCGGAATCCGTCGGCCTCCTGCCCGCTGGCGGCGGCGAGGTTCTGGATGATCTCCGGGATGTGCCGGTGCTGGCCGCCGGCGCTGTACGGCACGGCGCCGGCCGCGGCTTCGGACAGCAGCAGGTGCGGCTTCGGTGAGCGTCCGGCGCCGGAGTAGCCGACGGCGAGCACCGCACCGAGCGTTATCGGGTCGATGAGGCCGCGGGCGACCAGCGGCATCAGCGCGAAGGTGACGGCTGAGGCGTTGCAGCCGGGCACCGCGATTTCGCGGGCGTGGGCGAGCTGCTGGCGCTGGGCGGTGCCGGTGGCGCGCAGCAGTTCGGGCATGCCGTAGGTCCAGGTGCCGGCGTGGGGTGAGCCGTAGAACTCCTCCCACGCAGCAGGGTCGACCAGGCGGAAGTCGGCCCCGAGGTCCACCACCAGGGTGTCTGGGGACTGCTCGCGCACCTGGGAGGCGATGGGGCCGGACTGGCCGTGCGGGAGGCCGAGGATGACGACATCGTGCCCGATGAGGTTCTCCACCGTGGTGTCGACGAACGTCATCTCCGGATCGAGGTCGAGGTGCGGGAAGTGGCCGGCGACCTTCTCTCCCGCGTTGGAGTGCGCGGTGAGGATGACAGCGTTCAGGCGCGGGTGCTGCTGGAGCAGGCGGACGATCTCTCCGCCCGCATATCCGGAGGCTCCGGCGACGGCCGCGGTGAATGCTTTCTCAATCATGCGCAAAACTATACGGGCGAGCGGGTGGGTATGCAACTACGGGTCGCGCGAGCATCAGCGTATGGCGACACCCCATGGCTTATGCGGCATCGGCCTGCCGCCATACACCCCTGCTCGCGAGGAGCAGGAAGCGCGGGGGCGCGGGGGCGCGGGGAGCACGGCACTGGGGTACGCATCGGGGCCGACGGAACCGGACATGCGAAAGGGCCGGGCGGGGACTGTGCCCCTGCCCGGCCCTGGAACTCCGGCCCGAAGGCCGTACCGACGATTCAGCCGGTCAGACGAACTCGATGGTGCCGGTCTCGCGACCCAGCAGCACCACCGGGGTGATGGCCGAGTAGCCGGCGGCCTCGACGGCCCGGCGGTCGAACCGCACCAGCGGGTCGCCCGCGCGCACCTGGTCACCCGCGGCCGCGAGCACCTCGAAGCCGTCACCGCCCATCTTCACGGTGTCCAGACCGATGTGGATCAGCAGCTCCGTGCCGTCGTTCAGCGTCATCGCCACAGCGTGACCGGTGTCCATGACCTGCACGACCGTGCCGGCGGCGGGCGCCACCACGGTGTCCTCGGTCGGGTCGATCGCAGCGCCCACGCCGAGCATGCCGGACGCGAAGGTCTGGTCCTCGACCTGGTCCAGCGGGATCACCGCACCGGCCACCGGCTGACGCAGACGCACGATCTGCTCAGCAGGAGCGGCGGCACCGGCGGCGAGGGCCGGGTCGTCACCAGCGGCGCCCGCGGAGGCGGCGTCGGCAGTGTCGGCTGCGGGAGCCGGGTCGGACGATGCGGGGGATGCGGACGGAGCCTGGCGGACACCCTCCATGATGTCCTCCATCGCGTCCTTCACGAACTGCACGTTGAGGCCGTAGATGACCTGGTAGCTGTGGCCACCGGTCTTCATCACACCGGCAGCGCCGGCGCGCTTGAGCGCCTTCTCGTCAGCAAGGGACACATCGCCGAGCTGCATGCGCAGCCGCGTTGCGCAGTTCTCGATCTCCTCGATGTTGTCCGCGCCGCCGAGAGCGGTGATGAACCGATCGGCGGTGACGAGGTACTTGTCCGTACCTGCACCCGTCGGCCCACCAGTGGCGGTATCGCCGCCAGCAGCGTGGGAGCCGAGGGCAGCAGCGGAGACCGCCGCACCGGCCGGGGCGAGACCACCGGCAGCGACACCGGCGAGGTCCTCGTCCTCCTCCACCGGGCCGCGGCCCGGGGTGCGGAGGTTCCACTTCAGGATGATCCAGCGGAACGTCACGAAGTACACGGCGAACCAGAACAGGCCCAGCGGGAACACCATCCACGGGTTCTGCGCCATCGGGTTCGCCCACTGCACCAGCAGGTCGATGAACCCGGCGGAGAACCCGAAGCCGGAGCGCACCGGCAGCAGGGTCGTGATCGCCAGCGACAGGCCCATGAACAGGGCGTGCACCACGAACAGGCCCGGCGCGAGGAACATGAACAGGAACTCCAGCGGCTCCGTCACACCCACGAGGAACGACGCGAACGCCGCGGACAGCAGGATGCCGGCGGTGCGCTTTTTGCGACCGCTGTCCGCCGTCACGTACATCGCCAGTGCCGCACCCGGCAGGCCGAACATCATGATCGGGAAGAAGCCGGTCATGTACTGCCCGGTCACACCGTAGGTGCCCTCACCGGCGAGGAAGTTGTTGAGGTCGGCGATACCGAAGCCGTCGAACCAGAACACGGCGTTCAGAGCATGGTGCAGACCGAACGGGATCAGCAGGCGGTTCAGGAAGCCGTAGATGCCGGCGCCGACGGGACCGAGCGTGGCGATGAACTCACCGAAGTGCACCAGGGCGCTGAACAGCAGCGGCCACAGCACCATCATGACCAGCGCGAACGCGATCGACACCAGCGCGGAGATGATGGCGACCGAGCGCTTGCCCGAGAAGAACGCGAAGTAGTCCGGCAGCTTCACGTCCTTGAAGCGGTCGTACGCCCACGCGCCGATGAGGCCGCAGATGATGCCGATGAAGACGTTCTTCACGTTCGCGAACGCCGGGTTGACGGCCTCGACCTCAATGCCCTGGAACTTCGCCATGGTCTCAGGCGAGAGCAGTGTGGTGACCGTCAACCAGGAGACGAGGCCGGCGAGGGCGGACGTGCCGTCGGACCTCGTGGACATGCCGATGGCGACACCCACGGCGAACAGCAGGGCGATGTTGTCGAGGAGGGCGCCGCCGGCGGCAGCGAGGAATGTGCCGACCAGGGACTCCGCGCCCACCCAGTAGCCGAAGCCGGAGAGGACCGCGGCGATGGGGAGCACGGCGACCGGAAGCATGAGCGACCGGCCGAGCCGTTGCAGGAACTTCATGAGGAGGAATCCTTCGCTTCCGGACGCGCGCTCGTCGTCGAAGCAGCGCCCGGAGAGTGGGAAGAGGGACGACGCCACTATGGTATGCCCCGGATGCACGAAGGACCGGGCGGGGAGCCCCCCACCCGGTCCTCGCGGAGTCGTCAGCGCATCAGGCGCGCAGCTCGCCTCCCATGGCCGTAGCCACAGCATCGATCGCCTGCTGGCGCAGCTGAGCGATCTGCTTCGTGTTCAGCGTGGACTCCAGCGGACGCAGACGCACCGCGAACGCCAGCGACTTCTTCCCCTCGGCGACCTGGTCTCCGCGGTACTCATCGAACAGCCGCACGGACTCCGCGGCATCGCCGAGGCCCACCAGCATGGCGGCGCGGACCGCGGATGCCGGCACGTTCTGGTCCACGACGAACGCGAAGTCCTCCTTCGCGATCGGCAGCGTGGACACCGGCCCCGCATCCACAACGGAGGGGGCCGATTCGATCAGCGCATCCAGGTCGATCTCGAACGCCGACGCCCCCGCCGGCAGCTTGAACGCCTTGATGACGCTCGGGTGCAGCTCACCGGCGTGGCCGAGCAGGTCGCCCTCTGCGGTGCGGATCTCGGCGGTGCGGCCCGGGTGGAACGGGGCGATCTCGCCCTGGACCACCTCGACCTGTGCACCGGCGGCGTCCGCGGCGCGCTTCACCGCACTGATCGCATCCGCCCAGTCCCAGGAGCGGGCCTTCCCCGCCACGCCCTCCGGCGCCACAGCACCGGCGAGGACACCGGCAAGGCGGCGTGTCTGCGGCGCGAGGGCAGCATCGATCGCTGCCAGTTCAGCATCCGTCGGCCGCGTCTCGGCCGACGGAACCGGCACCTGACCGGAGCCGCGGAAGAACACGGTGCCCGCTTCTGTGAGCGCGACCGCGTCCTCACCGCGCGCGATGTTCAGCTGCGCCGCGGGCAGCAGGGTCGCGAGGATGCTGGAGCGCATCAGCGGCTGATCGTCCTGCAGCGGGTTGAGAAGGCACACCGTTGAGCGGCGCTCATCATCAGCGGGCACCTGGAGGTCATCCAGCACCTGCTCACTCGTGAACGGCACTGTCAGCACCTCGGTGAGGCCCGACTCCGCGAGCGCGGTGAGGACGGCGCGGCGTCCGCGCTGCAGGCGGGTGAGGCCTCGGCCACCGGGCGCCTTCGGCAGCACCGACGGGATCTGGTCGTAGCCGACGAGGCGGGCGATCTCCTCCACGAGCGCTTCGCGGATCGTGAGGTCGGGTCGCCAGCTGGGCGGCTGCACCGTCAGCACCTCCTCACCGCCGGCGGCGGGAGTGGACGCGGTGACCACTGTGCAGCCGATCTGCTCCAGGCGGCCCACCACGTCCTCACGGGAGTACTGAACGCCCATGAGCCGCTCGGCGAACCCGAGCGGCAGATCGATCGGAGCGAGGGCGGGCTGCTCCTCGGTGCGGACATGGGTGCGCTGGGGTTCGATGGTGCCGCCGCCGAACTCCACGAGCATCTCGGCGGCCTTCTGCACCGCGATCTGCGGCAGCGCCGGGTCCACGCCGCGCTCGAACCGCTTGGACGCCTCGGAGGGCAGGCGGTGGCGGCGGGCCGTGCGGGCCACGCTGATCGGAGAGAACGACGCGCCCTCCAGCAGCACGCTGGTCGTGGACTCCCCCGCCTCGGTGGAGGCGCCGCCCATGACGCCGGCGAGTGCGATCACGCCGGAGTCATCGGCGATGACAAGATCCTCCTCGAACAGGGTGCGCTCCTGGTCATCGAGGGTGATGAGAGTTTCGCCCGTGCGGGCGCGGCGCACCGTGATCCCACCGGTGAGCTTGTCCGCATCGAAGGTGTGCAGCGGCTGGCCGAGGTCCAACATCACGTAGTTCGCGACATCGACGCTCAGCGAGATGGGGCGCATGCCGGCGAGGATGAGCCGCTGCTGCAACCAGCGCGGGCTCGGGGCCGACGGGTCGATCCCCGTCACCTTCTGCGCCACGTAGGCGGTGCAGCCGATCTGGCCGCGGATCGGGGAGTCGTCCTTCAGCTGAACGGGCACCGGCTCGCCGTCAGGGCCGCTGGTGGCGGCGGCATCCGTCGGCCGGGAGTCCTCCCCTGCGGCGCCGCTGAGCGCCGGGTCGGTGAACGCACCGCCGGTGGCGTGGCCGTATTCGCGGGCGACACCGCGCATGGAGAAGCAGTAGCCGCGGTCGGGCGTGACGTTGATGTCCACGACCTCCTCACCAAGGCCGAAGAGGGCGATCGCGTCATCGCCGGGCTTCGCGTCGATCCCTTCGGCGGAGCCCTTGCCGAGCACGATGATGCCCTTGGTCTCGTCGCCGATGCCGTCGCCGAGGCCGAGCTCCGCGGTGGAGCAGATCATGCCGTCGGACATGTGGCCGTAGGTCTTGCGGGCCGCGATCGGGAACGGTCCGGGCAGCACCGTGCCCGGCAGGGAGACCACAACGAGGTCCCCGGGCACGAAGTTGTGCGCCCCGCAGATGATGCCGCGGCTGGGCACTTCCTCGCCGGGCTGCGGGTCCTTCGGGTTGTCCTTCTCCTCGTTGTGCTCATCGCCCACGTCCACACGGACCCAGTTGATGGTCTTGCCGTTCTTCTGCTCCTCCTTCACGAGGTCGAGAACGCGGCCCACCACGAGGGGGCCGGTGACCTGCGCGGGGATGATCTCCTCTTCTTCGAGGCCGACGGAGACCAGGCGTGCAGCGACGCTCTCCGCCGTGGCACCGGGCTCCAGCTCCACATGGTCGGCGAGCCAGGTCAGGGGGATGCGGGGCATTCTCAGATCTCCGTTCCGAAGTGCTGGGAGAAGCGGATATCGCCCTCCACGATGTCGTGCATGTCGGGCACTGCGCTGCGCAGCATGAGGATGCGTTCGATGCCGAGACCGAACGCGAAGCCCTGGTACTCCTCCGGGTCCACCCCGCAGGCGCGCAGCACGGCCGGGTTGACCATGCCGCAGCCGCCCATCTCGATCCAGCCGGTGCCGCCGCACACCCGGCAGGCCGGGTCGGCGTCATGGTCGATGCCGGCGCGGGCGTCGCAGGAGAAGCAGCGGAAGTCGATCTCCGCGCTCGGCTCCGTGAACGGGAAGTAGGAGGGGCGCAGGCGTGTGATCGGCTCCCCCCCGAACACGGCGCGGGAGAACTCGTTCAGGGTCCCCTCCAGGTGAGCCATGGTCAGGCCCTTGTCGATCGCCAGCCCCTCCACCTGGGTGAACACGGGCGCGTGGGTGGCGTCCAGCTCGTCGGTGCGGAACACGCGGCCCGGGCACGCGATGTACAGCGGCACACCGCGCTCCAGCAGGGTGCGGGCCTGCACCGGGGAGGTGTGGGTGCGCAGCACCTGACCGGACCCCTCGGGCGCCACGTAGAACGTGTCCTGCATCTGGCGCGCCGGGTGGTCCTCATCGAAGTTCAGGGCATCGAAGTTGAACCATTCCGCTTCGAGCTCGGGGCCCTCCGCGATCTCCCAGCCCATCCCGACGAAGAAATCGCTGATGCGGTCCCCCAGGGTGGACAGCGGGTGGCGGGCACCGCGCGGCAGGCGGTCCTGCCAGGTGGTGACGTCCACCGTTTCGCTGCGCAGAGCCTGCTCGAGCTCCTCCGCGGCGATCTGCTGCTGGCGCTCAGCGAGGGCCTTCTGCACCTGGCCCTTCGACCCGCCGATCAGTTTGCCGGCGGCGGCCTTCTGCTCCTTCGGCAGGTCGCGGATGCCGCGGTTCGCGATCGACAGCGGCGCATTGTCGCCGACATGGTCGATGCGCACCTGCTTCAGCTCCGCACTGCTGCTCGCCTGCCCGATCGCGGCGAGGGCGGCGTCCACAGCCGCTCGGATCTCCTGCTCGGAGGGGAACTCCTGGGTGGGGCTCACGGAATCACACGCTTTCTCCATCGTGGGAAGTGACTGCACTTATCCTACGGGCCGGATAGGGTCAGGACCGAGCCATGCACACCGTGAGAACAGGAGAATCACCATGAGCTGGAATGTGACCGGTGTTGTCGCCCGAGCTGCGAAGGAGCCCACCGAACTGACCACCATCGTGGTGCCGGACCCCGGCCCGAACGATGTCATCGTGGATGTGCAGGCCTGCGGGGTCTGTCACACCGACTTCGCCTACCGTCAGGGCGACATCCACGACGGGTTCCCCTTCCTCCTCGGCCATGAGGCCGCGGGCGTGGTCGCCGAGATCGGTGAGGACGTCACCCATGTGGAGAAGGGCGACTTCGTGGTGCTGAACTGGCGCGCCGTCTGCGGCCAGTGCCGCGCCTGCCGCAAGGGCGAGCCGAAGTACTGCTTCGACACCCACAACGCCTCAAAGCAGATGGAGCTGGAGGACGGCACGAAGCTGGAGGCCGCGCTCGGCATCGGCGCATTCCAGGAGAAGACCATCGTGCATGAGAAGCAGTGCACGAAGGTGAACCCCGATGCCGCCCCGGAAGCCGTCGGCCTGCTGGGCTGCGGTGTGATGGCCGGCATCGGCGCGTCCATCAACACCGGCGAGGTGAAGCGCGGCGAGACCGTTGCCGTGATCGGCCTCGGCGGGGTGGGCTGCGCTGCCGTGGCGGGCGCGAAGCTCGCCGGCGCCACCACCATCATCGCGCTCGACATCGATGAGCGGAAGTTCGACTGGGCGAAGACCTTCGGCGCCACCCACACCGTCAACACCAAGGGTCTCGAGCCGCAGGAGGTGGCTGAGAAGATCCGCGAGCTCACCGGCGGCTTCGGCGCCGACGTGGTGGTGGACGCCGTGGCCCGCCCGGAGACCCTGGAGTCGGCGTTCTTCGGCCGCGACCTCGCCGGCCGCGTGGTCCTGGTGGGCGTGCCGAACCCGACGGACACCTTCGAAGTGCCCATGATCGAGATCTTCGGCCGCGGCGGCGCCACGAAGTCCTCCTGGTACGGCGACTGCCTGCCGGAGCGGGACTTCCCGTACCTGACGGACCTGTTCCTGCAGGGGCGTCTGCCGCTGGATGAGTTCGTGACCGAGACGATCGCCGGTGATGCGATCGAAGCGGCGTTCGAGAAGATGGGCCGCGGCGAAGTGCTGCGCTCTGTTGCCCTGTACGGAGATGGGGCCTGAGGCCCGGACTGAGGAGGAGACACGCCATGACCCTGCGCATCGACCATTCCACTGCCGCCGGCACGTTCTCGCTGGACGGCGAGACCCATGAGGTGGAGAACAACATCTGGGTGATCGGCACCGACGATCAGTGCGTGGTGATCGACGCCCCGCACGACATCGACGCCGTGAAGAAGGTCGTGGACGGCCGCGAGGTGCTCGCGCTGCTGCTCACCCACGCCCACGATGACCATGTCCGCTTCGCGCCTGAGCTCGCCCAGGAGCTGGAGGCGGCGATGCTGCTGCACCCGGACGACGAAGAGGTCTGGAAGCTCACCCACGGCGACCTCGAATGGGATGAGGATCTGCAGGAGGGCTCCACGTTCACCCTGGACGACACGGAGATCTTCACGCTCCACACCCCGGGCCACTCCCCCGGTTCCGTGTGCTTCTACATTCCGTCGCAGAACGTGCTGTTCTCCGGCGACACCCTGTTCGAGGGCGGTCCGGGCGCTACCGGCCGGTCGTTCTCGTCCCGGGAGCAGATCGAAGAGACGATCCAGCGCCGCCTGTTCACGCTGCCGCGCGAGACGACGGTCAACACGGGCCACGGCCCGTCCACCACGATCGGCGCTGAGATCGACGCTGCGAAGAAGGACGGCTGGCTGAAGGACGACTGATGTACGGGACCCCTTGGCCCCGCGGTGACGCTCTGCCTGCTGGAAGAGATGAGGGCCCGCGCTGCTGATGCAGTGCGGGCCCTCTTCGTCAGGCGGCGCGGCGATGAGCTGGCCCGCTTCGGCGAGCTCCAGTTCGTTCTCGAGGTCCAGTGCCCGCATCACAAGGGTCCGGCCGCCGGCAGCGACATGGGCAGTGCGGGGAGTTCGGCCCTTTTCGCCCGATCTGTCCCGTAGATACTGTGACGGCATGAACACAGCCACCAGTTCCAGTTCGGTTGACGCCTTCCCGCTGATCGCGTGCATCTTCGGCGTAGCCGTGGGTCTCTTCCTGGTCATTGCGCCGCGCACAGCGCTCTACTACCAAGAGGCGTGGCACTTCGCCGAGGGCAGGAAGATGAAGCTGAACCCTTCCGCTGTGGAGCTCTATCGCATGACCGGCGTCGTCATCCTGCTCGCCAGCATTGCCGGCGGGGTATGGTCAGTCGAACTCATGCAGAAGAACCAGGCCCGGGAGGCGGAGAAGGCGGCACACGATCGCCAGGTACAGGAGGAGCTCGCCGACCTGGAAGAGAGGAAGCGCACGCGGGCACAGGACGCCCCGAAGGTGGGGACGATCGAGAAGGACCTCCAGCTGGACGCGGATGAGGCGCAGATCGCTGATCCGTCGCTCATCATCCCGGTGGACGAAGTCCCGGCTGAGTCATCCCGGACCTACCCCTGGGTGAGGGTGGACCCGGACGCCCAGCACCCCGCCTACCTGTGGGACCTTCCGGTGACCACGTTTCGGTTCCCGCGCACGGCCAGCACCGAGGGGCCGCCGGCCTCGACTGATCTCGCGGTGGCGGCCCCCGCCATCCCGTACACGGTTAAGAGCGCCTGTGTCGGGGTGCCGGTGCACGTGTCGGAGAGCGCCGACGAGGTCGTGGTGACCATCGGCGAGCCGCAGGCCGAATCCGGGGACCCGTGCCCTTCCTCCGAGGTCAGAACCGGGGTGATCCCGATCGATCTGAAGGACCCCATCGGGAACCGGGACGTCACGGTCCGCTGACCCTCAGGGTGCTGCCGCGACTGTCAGACCGCGCGACTGTCCCCCGCCGGGCCGTCCAAGCGCTCCGGCACCGGTCCCTGGAAAATGTATTCGCTGCCGATGCGCCGGTACCCGAGCTGCTCGTTGATATGGATCATCGAGTCGTTGATGTGAGAGTTGTAGGTGATGATGCGCGTCAGGTGCGGAGCGATCGTGGCGAGCTCACGATGCAGGGCGAGCTTCACCGCGCGAGCAAGCCCCCGCCGGCGATGCTCCGGCATCACCAGGGTGTTCTCCTGCCGCGCCAGCGTGGTCTCCGGGTGGTCGGAAAAATCGATATAGGTGTGGGCGACGGCGCGGCCCGTCTCGATGTGCCGTGCGATCGCGGTGACCCGACGGACGCCGCCGTCGGCGCGGCGCTTCTCCGAAGCCCGGATCCGCTCCGGCGTGTAGGTCGGCACCTCAGCTTCGTAGTCCTCATCCGGGTCGTCGATGTCGAGCTGGGCGAGCATCGCGCCCCAGTCCTCCAGCAGGTCCTCGGGGATGGGGTCCTGCACGATCTCGATCGAGTACCCATCGGCCTGCTCCCCGATCGCGTCCTGCATGCGGGCGAGGGCGTCCTCACTGATAGGGAGGTCGCAGACGCGCACTCCGGCGGTGGAGACGTGCTTGAGGCCGGCGCGGCGCGCGAGGATCACACCCGCTTCCAAGTCCATGTCCTCGCCTTCACGAACGGTGGCGAACACCGATGTCTTCGTGCGGCCGGTGGCGTGAGCGATGTCCAGCGCGTACTGGGCGAGGGCGCGGCCGATTCCTTGGCGGCGCATCGCGGGGTGCACGACCTGGTGGCTGAAGATCGTGTCGGTGTTGTCCAGGCGCGGCGCGAACACGGTATCGAAGCCCACGATCTGTGTGCCGCCCTCGAGCATCTCCATTTCGGCGACCACCGGCAGCATGTGCGCCATCGGGCTGGACTGGAGCAGGGCGCGCCGCTGCGCGATGGTGTGCCTCTCGGCGGCGCCGGTGAAGGCGAGGGAGTCGGCGATCTCGATGTCGAGGATCTGCTCCACGTCGGCATCGCTCTTCAGATCTGCGGGGCGCAGGGTGATGACGGGTCCCTCGGGGTACAGCGGGAAGGTGACGGCGGCGGCTGCGGCGAAGGCGTCGGCTGTGCGGTCGGAGTTCATGGGGTTCAGTGTCGCCCTGGGCCGACGGGCGCCGCAATCGAAATAGCCCGCCCCTCCCTCTTCTTTCCATACTTCAGCAGAATGCCGCACGTATGGAGCGCCGTTCAGGTGCGGGATGCTGCTGAAGTCTGGGAGGGGCGGGCGAGGATGACGGCGGTGAGGTCGTCACAGCGGCCGTCGCGGTCGATGATGCGCGGGGCGAGCTCGCGCAGCGCCGCCGCGATCGAGACCAGGCCGGAGCGGGGCCCGAGGCCGGAGTCGGACGCGGGGTCGGAATCGGGCGTGGGGTCGGGGTCAGACGAGGAGTCGGGGCCGAGCAGCGCCCAGGCGTCAGCGGCGGTGGGGATGAGACGGCCGATCTCGTCAGCGACTCCATCGGTCATCAGCATCACCCGGTCCACCCCGGGCAGGTGCCGGGTGACGGCGCGGTGCGCGGCCGACGGCTCCCCGCCGGCGACCCAGAACCCGCCGTCGGCGTTGCGCGCAGCGTCGATCGTGGCGAAGCCGCCGAGGTCGCGGCGGAGGTTCGCGAGGCGGTCATCGCGCAGCAGCTCCTCCCCCACGAGCACGCCCGAGTCGCACAGCACGAGCACGTCCGCGCCATCGTCGGTGAGCCGAGCGATGGCGGCGGTGCCCGACGGGTGCGGGGCGTCGGGCGGGCCGGGTCGATCCGCGGCGGCGATGGCGCGTTCGAGGACGGTGGTGAGCGGGGCCGTCGGCGCACTGTCCAGTTCGCGGCGGATGCGGGTGCTGAGGTCGGCGACCCACGCGGCGACGGCGTCGTTGTCGGAGTCGGTGCGCCGGGTGGCGCCGTCGATCACCCAGGCGCAGTTCCCGGTGCTTCCCCACGTGTCCTGAAGGATGTGGTCGGTGCCGGCGATGCTGGCGCCATGAGCAGTGACAGGTGGCAACGGGCGTCCGATGGGTGAGAAACGAGTCATCTGCGTCACTCCTGAAATGAACGTTATATGAAGCCTGGTCAACGCCCGAGACAACCCCCGCGGGGACCTGAGCCGCTAGCGTTATATATGATGCCAGTCACCGCGAACCGGTGAATCCCATGCGACCGTGACCGCCCTACCCGGGCGGAGCGGGAGCCCCTTCCTCTTCGTCCCCGAGGTCCTCGACCATGTCAGTCTCCGATCAGGCCGCCCCGGCTTCTCCGCCCGCCGCGCGCGGGGCCGCTGAGGGCACCCCTGCCCGCCGCCGGCGCTTCTCCGCCCGGTCCCGCCGTGATTTCTGGGTGTTCCTCGCGTTCGCCGCGCCGAACCTCATCCTCATCGCACTGTTCACGTACCGGCCGCTGCTGACGAACCTGAACTATTCGCTGCTGGACTGGACGCTCGGCTCCACCACCGCGCAGTTCATCGGTCTGCAGAACTACATCGAGTTCTTCACCAGTGAGGGTGGTCGCCGCACCATGCTCATCACTCTGATCTTCACCGTCGCCACGGTGGGCGGGTCGATGGTGCTGGGTCTGCTGTTCGCCGTGGCGATGAACCGGAGGCTGCCGGGACGCACCGTAGCGCGCACCGCGATCTTCGCGCCGTATGTCCTCTCCGGTGTGGGAGTGGGCCTGGTGTGGCTGTTCATCTTCGACCCGAACTTCGGCGCCCTGGCCTGGGTTCTGCGCCAGGTGGCGCTGACGAGTCCGCAGTGGGTGAACGACCCGAACTGGGCGCTCGTGATGGTGATCATCGTGTACGTGTGGAAGAACCTCGGCTACTGCGCGATCGTGTACCTGGGCGGCCTGCAGTCCCTGCCCACGGAGGTGCTGCAGGCGGCGGAGCTGGACGGTGCGGGCCCGGTGCGGCGCTTCTGGTCGATCGCGCTTCCGCTGCTGTCCCCCACAACGTTCTTCCTGCTCATCACCACGATCCTGAACTCCCTGCAGGCGTTCGACATCATCCGCATCATGACCCCGGCGGGCCGCGGCACGAACGTGATGATCTTCGAGGTGTACCTGCAGGCGTTCGGCGGCTACTCCCGCGCCGGCTACTCCGCCGCCATCGCCGTGATCCTGTTCGTGTTCCTGCTGCTGATCACCGTGATCCAGATCCGCTACGTGGAGAAGAAGGTGCACTACGCATGAGCACAGCCACCGCATCCCACTCCCCCAGCAGCGCCGCGGGGAACCGTGCCCCGCAGGGCCCCGTCGGCGGGCGCTCCCCGCAGCGCTACCGGCACCGCAACACCGGGCCGTTCTCGAAGCAGAACCTCGTGGGCACCCTGGTGGGCGGCTACCTGCCCCTGATCATGGCGACCCTGGTGGTGGCGCTGCCGCTGCTGTGGATGGTGATCTCCTCGTTCAAGTCGCCGCATGAGCTGGTCACGCAGGACCTGGTGGTGTGGCCGGAGGATCCGTCGCTGGCGAACTACCGGACGGCGATGAACACGGTGCCGATCCCGCGGTTCTTCTTGAACTCCGTGATCGTGACGGTGATCGGGTCCGTCATCAAGATCGTGCTGGCGATCTTCACGGCGTACGCCCTGGTGTTCGTGCGCTTCCCGTTCAAGCGGGTGATCTTCGTGCTGATCCTGGTGGCGCTGATGGTGCCGCCGCAGGTGGCGATCCTGCCGAACTATGTGCTGATCGCGCAGCTGGGCGGGGTGAACACCTACTGGGGGATCATCGTGCCAGGCCTGGGCACGGCGTTCGGAACGTTCTTGCTGCGCCAGCAGTTCCTGTCGATCCCGCCGTCGATCCTGGAGGCCGCGACCCTGGACGGCGCAGGCCACTGGAAGTCCCTGTGGCGGGTGGTGGTGCCGATCTCGGTGCCCTCGATCGCGACGGTGGCGCTGGTGACGATCGTGACCGAATGGAACGACTACATCTGGCCGCTGATCATCGTCACGGATTCGCACATGATGACCCTGCCCGTCGGCCTGACTGCGCTGGCCAACTCCGAGGGCAACACCGGGTCCGGCTGGGGCATCCTCATGGCCGGCGCGGTGCTGATCATCATTCCGATCCTGGTGGTTTTCGCGATGCTGCAGCGCTACATCGTCTCCGGCCTCACCCAGGGCAGTGTCACCGGCTGACCTTCACTCTTCCTTCCATCCATCACTCACCCATCACCCTGAAACGAAAGAGATTGACGATGACCTCACCTCTGCGCACGGGCCTGTCCCGCCGCACCCTGCTGTCCCTGTCCGGCCTCGGCGCCGGCGCGTTCGCCCTGGCTGCCTGCGGCGGCCCCACCGTGGGCGGCGACTCCTCCAACGACAAGGCGAAGGAGGTGGACTTCGAGGGCGTGAAGCCGGCGAAGAAGATCGACTTCTGGTCCACCCACCCGGGCGGTGCGAAGGAGATCGAGACGAAGCTGATCAAGGACTTCACGGACAAGACCGGCATCGAGGTCAACCTGGTGACCGGCGGCCAGAACTATGAGGAGATCGCGCAGCGCTTCCAGACGGCGCAGGCGGCGAACTCGGGTCTGCCCGCCGTGGTGGTGCTCTCCGACGTGTGGTGGTTCCGCTACTTCATGAACGGCAACATCATCCCGCTGGACAACCTGCTCAAGCAGCTGGACTTCCAGCTGGATGACTACCGCGAGACCCTCGTGGAGGACTACCAGTACGACGGCAAGCAGTGGGCGATGCCGTACGGCCGCTCCACCCCGCTGTTCTACTACAACCGTGACCACTTCAAGGCCGCCGGCCTGGAGGACCGCGCCCCGAAGACGTGGGACGAGTTCGCTGAATGGTCGAAGAAGCTCACCGAGGCGGATACGCCGTTCATGTACCCGGACCTGGCAGGCTACGCGGGCTGGACTCTGCAGAACGTGCTGTGGGGCCGCGGCGCGGAGTACTCCCACGAGTGGGATCTGAAGCTGACGGAGCAGAAGTCGGTGGAGGCGTTCCAGTGGGTGCAGGATTCGGTGCACAAGGAGAAGTGGGGGCAGGTGGCGTCCTCGGATTCGGCGGATTCGTTCGCCGGTGGGGTGTGTTCGGCGACGATCGCCTCCACCGGGTCCCTGGTGGGCATCCTGGAGGCCGCGAAGTTCGATGTGGGCGTGGGCTTCCTGCCCGCGGGCCCGGTTGATGGCCCGGTGTGCCCGACGGGCGGCGCCGGCCTGGGCATTCCTGCGGCGATCAAGCCGGAGGAGCAGCTCGCTGCGGCGGAGTTCATCAAGTTCATGGGTGAGCCGGAGAACACGGCGCAGTTCTCGGCGGCGACCGGGTACATGCCGAACCGGAAGAGCTCGGACATGTCCGCGATCATCAAGGAGACCCCGCAGATCGAGACGGCGATCAAGCAGCTGGAGCACACCCGCAAGCAGGACTATGCGCGCGTGTACCTGCCGGGTGCGGATCAGGAGATCGCGAAGGCTGTGGCGTCGATCCTGAACGACAAGGCGGATGTGAAACAGTCGCTGGAGGGCCTGCAGAAGAACCTGCAGGGCATCTACGACAAGGATGTGAAGCCGAAGATCGAGAAGCAGAAGTGACCTCTCGGCTCTGAGGCTTGTTGGGGCGCCCGGTTCCCGCCGCGAGGTGGGGCCGGGCGCCCTGCTCTGTGCGGGCGGAGGTTGTGTCCGCGGGTGGGCGGCCGACGGGTGCCGCGCTACGCGTCGGTTCCGAGCCTGTGGTCATCGCGAGGCGAGGGCCGCCCGCTGGTCAGCGTGCGGCCCTCTTCGTGTCGTTGTGAACGGGTCAGGAGCTCGCCCACTCCTTGTTGGACAGCAGGCCCATGATGTCGAAGACAAGTGTGGCTGCAGCCAGAGACGTGACGTCCGCATGGTCGTAGGCCGGGGCGACTTCGACGATGTCCGCGCCGACGATGTTCAGGTCTCCGAGTCCGCGGAGCATCTGGAGCAGTTCGCGGGATGCGAGGCCGCCCATCTCGGGGGTGCCCGTTCCGGGGGCGAACGCCGGGTCGAGCACGTCGATGTCGATAGAGAGGTAGACCGGGGTATCGCCGATGCGGTCAAGGACGCGCTTGATAGCGCCGGTAGCTCCGATCTCATCGATGTCCGAACAGCGGATGATCTGGAACCCGAACTCGTGGTCGCGGATGAAGTCGTCCTGGTCGTAGACCGGACCGCGGATTCCAACGTGCATCGACTTGTTCTCGATCAGGAGGCCCTCTTCGAAGGCTCGGCGAAACATGGTGCCGTGAGTGACGGGCTCGTCGAAGTACGTGTCCCAGGTGTCGAGGTGTGCATCGAAGTGGAGCAGCGCAACGGGGCCATGGGCCTTGGCTGTGGCCCGCAGCATAGGCAGTGCAATCGTGTGATCACCGCCGATAGCGATGACGCGCTTGTCCTTGCCCACCAGCTTCTCGGCTTGGTCTTGGATTTGAGCAACCGCCTTCTGGTTGTCGTAGGGGGTGCACGCGATGTCCCCGGCATCCACGAGCTGGAGCTTGTCAACGGGGATTGTGTCGAGTTCGACGTGGTAGCCAGGACGCAGCAGGCGGGAGGCCTCGCGGATCTGCGACGGGCCGAATCGGGCCCCGGGACGGAAAGACGTGCCGCCGTCGAACGGGACTCCCACGACTGCGACGTCGTAGTCGTGAACATCGGTGATCTGAGGGAGACGGGCGAAGGTGCCGAGGCCTGCGTATCGCGGCACCTTGGTTGCTTCAACGGGGCCGACGGGCTTGTGGGACACCATGATGGTTCCTTTCGTTGGGGTGTGGTTGGACCGAGGGTGGATGGGTGACAGTTGAGGTGAGGGGAGCCGGCGCGCGTCGGGTCAACGGGTGACTCTAGTCTTGGCGCTGACGACAGGGACCTCACCGGTGGCGGTGTCCTTGAGCGAGCGCCCCATGGTCTCCTCACCGAGAAGGATGGTCACGAGCAAACCGGCGAGCGCGATGACCGCTCCTGCCATCAGTGACTTAGATGCACCGAAGTTCAGGATCATCAGCGGCATCAGGTAGGTGCTGACTGCACTGCCGATGCGGGAGAGGGCGGTGCCCACGCCGACAGCGGTGGCGCGCACCTCAGTCGGAAAGAGTTCGTTGGGGTAGACGATCTGGAGGAAGTTCGCTGCGCCCGACGAGATGGCAAAGATTGCGAGCGCCGTGAACAGGATCTCGGCGGGAACGTTGGGGATGAAGAACGGAATCGCAAGTGCAACGGCTCCGATCGCGAATGTCCCAGCAAGGAGTGACTTGCGGCCAATTTTCTCAACCAGCCAGAGCCCAGGGATGCCACCGACGACGAAAAGGCTGGAGATCAGCAACGAGCCGCCGTAGAGGTTGGCATCGCCGTGCATGCCGAAGGACTTCAGCAGGTCCGGTGCGAAGGTATAGACCGCGAACATCGGGATGACCTGGAGTGTCCAGAACAGGGCGACGAACAGCGTGCGCTTGAGGAACACGCCCTGGAAGATCGTCTTGAACGTGGCGCGCGGCGCGGCATCTGATTCGTCAACCTCGCCGAGGTTTTCCAAGTCGAAGTCTGGCCCCCAGACCTTCTTGATCACGGCGCGGCATTCCTCGAAGCGACCCTTAGAGTAGAGCCAACGCGGGGATTCGGGCGTTCCCAGACGGAACAGTAGCGTGATGATGGCGAACAAGGCGGGTGAGGCGAGGAGCCAGCGCCATGCATCGGGACCGATGTCCTTCAGCATGAATCCCACTGCGTAGGCGGCTGCTGCGCCCACCGCCCAGACGACAAATGAGGCACCGAGAAGCCGTCCGCGATACTTCCGCGGCAGGAATTCGGCGAGCAGCGAGGTGGCGATTGGGTAGTCCGCTCCGATGGCAACACCGAGTAGGAATCGTGCCGCGATGACGTGCCAGGTTTCGGTGGCGAGTCCTGAGGCGATGGAGAAGACGGCGAGGGCGATGAGATCGACGATGTACATCGTGTGCCGACCGACCTTGTCCGTGACCCAGCCGAAGACGCCGCCGCCGACAAAGATTCCGATCAGCGTGGATGCTCCGAGGAGACCGACCTCGGCTGCGCTCATGCCCAGGGCGGGCTGGAGCGTGAGCAGAGCGATGCCGAGGACGGACAGAGCGTAACCGTCGATGAAGGGTCCACCGGATGAGAATGCGGTGAGTTTGATGTGGAACCGGTTGAGGGGAACCTCGTCCACCATGGTGGCGGTGCGTGCCATGGTGACCTCCTTGTCTAGCTTGTGACATCCAGTGAACGCTTCGACGCACAGATGACACAGGTCACAGAGGTATACACTTATTTTTCCCAATAGACATTTGTATAGGGAGGATTGATGGCCATCACGGTGGGCGACCTGGTGGATGCCCCGCAACTTGGGCTCACGCTGCTTGCCGGCCGGGCGGGGCTCGGAGGGACTGCGAACTGGGCACACACATGCGACTTGCCCGACCCATGGAACTGGGTTGGTGACGGCCATGTACTGCTGACGAACGGCCCCTCAATCCCTGCTGATGCGGCGGGCCAGAAGGACCTACTGTCGAGGCTCCACCAGGCGGGCATCGCGGCTATCGGGGTAGGGGCCGATATGGGAGCCGCGGGGCTCGTTCCAGATGCGCTGCGGCTTGCTGATGAACTGGGCGTCCCGGTGTTCTCGGTCCCGTATCCCCTGCCGTTCATGGCCATCGCTCAGACAATCGCTGAAGCGGCTTCAGCTGCGCAGGCGCGTCGGATCCAGACAACCGTCAAGCTCTACAGCAGGCTCACGGACGCTTCGTTGAACAGCGTCGGCCTTCGCCCCTTCACCCAGGCGATCGGCCGTTTAATCGGATTCGAGTGCGTCGTCGTCGATTCGAACTGCCTGCACCCCTGGTCGCCGGCGATCGATCCCCCTTCCTGGTTGAAGGGGGCTTCACCACTCGCCCGCCGCGGCAGCGATGGGATCGCTTCGCTTTGGGAAAACGATGCCGGGGAGGTACTCCACTCGCTTCCGATCCAGACGGTCCCCAGTTGCATGGCGTTTTTTCGCCCCCGAGAGCGCATTGAACAAGACACCACGCAGCTGCTCCATGCTGCTTCCGTGCTGGGAGCCTTTCTAGGGCAGCAACATCATTCATCGGTGCAGCGCAATCGACGGGCTGTGGAATTTGTCGACCGGATCTTGAATGAGGGTGGCCGTACAGTCGGAGTCCCGGATGATTGGACTGCTGAGCTCGGTCTCGGTCGGACGGTCAGAGGAGCCGTTATCCAGGGCGGTTCGGCTGATGACCAGGATGGGCTCGTGCATCGATTGCAGCGGCACGGAGCCGGACTTGCTGCCACGATGCGGGACGGCCGGCTTCTCTGCATACTCCGGGCGGGCGCTGACGAGGATTCGTCGGATCACCTTGTGGAGAAGATTCGACATTGCATGGAAGGACCGATCCAGATCGGCCTGGGCAGTGAAGTTTCAAGCACTGCCATCCGCGAGTCTCTGATGGAGGGAGTCTGGGCCCTGGAGTTTGCGCAATGGCACGGCGGGGAGCACTGTTCGAGTGCTGATTTGCAGCAAACCGAGTCAGAGCGCAACTTGCACGTCTTCACTCCGCACAGAACCTGGATGGGGTTCGGCCGGCCGGAGCAGGGCCGCGCCTTCGTGCATGAAGTGTTCGGACCGTTGATTGCCAAGGATCCGGCTATCAGCGAGCTGCGCGCTACACTCGCCGCTTACCTAGAGAATGACCGGTCGCCGCAAAGGACCGCGACCGCCCTCCATCTTCACCGCCAGACCGTGAATCAGCGGTTGAAGAAGATCGAACACGCTCTTGGGCGCGAGCTGCGCTCGACGGAGACCGTCGCCCAGCTGTGGTTGGCACTCCGACTTTATCGTGCGTCCGGAGGGCATCTCTTCGACTGAGCCGAAGCGAGGCCCAGGGGCAGCGATTCATCGGTGCTGGTCAGCGCTGGATATGCTGAGCGTGTCCGTGTGTGCGTGAGGGAGTCCGTGTATGTCTGCACAGCAGCAGTCGTCGTTCGAAGATGTCTTCGCCCGGTTCCGGGCGGTCGGGCCGAACGCCGCCCGCGGCGAGAAGTTCGAAGAGCTGATGGTGCAGTACTTCCAGCAGGACCCGACCCTCGCCTCGAAGTACACGGACGTGTCCCGCTGGATCAACTGGCCCCACCGCGAAGGCACGGTAGATACAGGCATCGATCTGGTGGCCCGGAGCATCGATGACGGCTCCTGGACGGCGATCCAGTGCAAGTTCTTCGAGCCCAAGACCTACCTGCAGAAGGGCCAGATCGACTCGTTCTTCACCGCCTCCGGCAAGAGCTGGGACGGTGTCTCGTTCACCAACCGCATCATCATCTCGACCACGGACCGGTGGTCGTCCCACGCTGAAGCCGCGCTGGAGAACCAGATCATCCCGGTGCAGCGGATCGGATTGTCCGAGATCGCCGCTTCCCAAGTGGACTGGCTCCAAACCGGCGGTGATGGGCTCTCGTTCCGCATCACGGAGGCGGAGAAGTTCGAGCCGCGCCCGCACCAGTCCGAGGCGATCGAGAAGATCCTGCAGGGCTTTGAGAAGAACGACCGCGGCCAGTGGATCAGTGCTTGCGGCACCGGCAAGACGTTTACGAGCCTGAAGTTGGCGGAGCGCATCGCTGCCGAGCGCGGTTCAGACACGGACTTGCGGGTGCTGTTCCTCGCGCCATCAATCCAGCTCGTGTCGCAGACTCTGCGGGAGTGGACGGCACAGACACAGCTGCCGCTGCGCCCGAACGTGGTGTGCTCCGATACGAAGGCTTCCCGCGTTACGGAGGACCTGGCCTCTCACGACCTCGTACTGCCCGCAACTACGGACCCCTCGCTCCTGTTCGAACGTTTGAAGTCGGGCCGCCGTGCGTCCGGCCTGAATGTCGTCTTCTCCACCTATCAGTCGATCGACGTGGTCGCCGAAGCGCAGCACCTCGGCGCACCGGAGTTCGATCTGATCCTCTGCGATGAGGCGCACCGCACCACGGGTGTCACCCTTGCCGGCGAGGACGAATCGCACTTCGTTCGAGTGCACGACAACGACTTCATCCGCGGCGCCCGTCGCCTCTATATGACCGCGACCCCGCGCATGTTCGGTGACGCCGCGAAGGGCAAGGCGAAGGACCATTCCGCTGAGCTTGTGTCGATGGACGATGCCGCCAAGTTCGGTCCGGTGTTCCACCGGCTCGGGTTCGGTGAATCGGTAGAGCGGGGCCTGCTCACCGATTACAAGGTGATGGTGCTGATGGTCGATGAGGACCAGATGAGCGCACCGCTCCAGCAGATGATCGCAGGCTCCACGGATCCAGAGTCCCGCGAGATCAAACTCGATGACGCTGCAAAGATCATCGGCTGCTGGAATGGCTTGGCGAAGCGGACCCGTCTCACCAGCACCCGCATGGCGTTCCCACCGAATGCAGTGCCGATGAAGCGTGCGGTCGCCTTCCTCCCGGACATCAAGAGTTCGAAATCGGTGGCGTCGGCGTTCCCCGAACTCGTGTCAGCCGCGAATATCGAGGCCGATGAGACCCTGACGATCCAAGCGGAGCACGTAGATGGCTCCATGAACGCGCTGGAACGCGCCTCGAAGCTGAGCTGGTTGAAGGCCCCGGTGGAGGACGGCGACTGCCGCATCCTGACGAACGCGCGATGCTTGTCGGAAGGCGTGGACGTCCCGGCCTTGGACGCAGTGCTGTTCATGTCTCCGCGCAACTCGCAGGTGGACGTAATCCAGGCGGTGGGCCGCGTCATGCGCCGCTCCCCTGGTAAGGACTACGGCTACATCATTCTGCCGGTCGCGGTGCCGGCCGGCGTGGAGCCGGACGAAGCTCTGAACAGCAACAAGCGCTTCAAAGTCATCTGGGACATTTTGAACGCTCTTCGTGCCCACGATGACCGGTTCGACGCCATGATCAACTCGATCTCCCTCAACACCGCGGGTCCGGGCGAAGACGGCGCCGAGGGCGGGTCGGGCAGCGACCAGCTGCTGACCGGCACCGCGTCCGGGACGGGTGAGATCGGGGCCGACGGGGGCGACGGTGACACAAAGCCGAAATCGCAGCAACCTGCACTATTCAGTCTCCACCAGTGGCGCGACTCGATCTATGCGCGGATCGTCCGCAAGGTCGGCACCCGTGAATATTGGGATCAGTGGGCGAGCGACGTCGCGGAAATGTCTCATGCCCAGACCAAGCGCATCAACCAGCTGATCGACTCGGGCCGCGCGCACGAGGAGTTCGAGGTCTTCCTCGCCGGGTTGCGAGGGAACCTCAATGACTCGATCACTCGGGATGATGCTGTATCGATGCTGTCGCAGCACCTGATCACAGCACCTGTTTTTGATGCGCTGTTCGGCCAGTCGTCGTTCGCGCGGCAGAACCCGGTGTCGCAGTCAATGGAGCAGATGCTCCAGAAACTGGAGGGCCAGGGGCTCGAGGCGGAAACGGAGAACCTGGAACGCTTTTACGAGTCGGTGCGGGTGCGCGCGTCAGAGGTTTCGAGCGCGGCGGGCCGCCAGCAGGTTGTGCATGACCTGTATGAGAAGTTCTTCAAGAACGCGTTCCCCCGCCAAGCGTCGGCTTTCGGTGTCGTGTACACACCGGTGGAGATTGTCGACTTCATGCTCCGCGCCGCAGATGACGTGTGCCGCGCAGAGTTCGGCTATGGCCTGACCGATGAGGGCGTGCATGTGCTCGATCCGTTCACGGGGACGGGCACATTCATTGTGCGACTGCTGCAGTCGGGCATCATCAAGCCGCATGACTTGGCGCGAAAGTATGCGGGCGAGCTGTGGGCGAACGAAATCATGTTGCTGGCGTATTACATCGCGTGCGTAAACATCGAGTCGACGTTCCAAGCGGTGGTTCCGGACTCGACGGAGTACCTGCCGTTCCCGGGTGCATCGATGACCGACACCTTCCAGATCACGGAAGACGGTGACCGTGCCGATACGTCGCTGATCCCGCAGAACAACGAGCGAATCGAACAGCAGCTCTCCACGGACATCCGCGTGATCGTCGGCAACCCGCCGTACTCAGTGGGCCAGACCTCAGCGAATGACAACAACCAGAACCTGAAGTACCCAACTCTGGATCGCCGGATCGCCGAGACCTACGCGGGTCGCTCGACGGCAACGAACAAGAACTCGTTGTACGACTCGTACATCCGAGCCTACCGGTGGGCCACGGACCGACTGGGGGATGACGGCGTGGTGGCGTTCGTGTCGAACGGCGGCTGGCTGGATGGCAACACTGCCGACGGGCTCCGCCTGTCGATAGCCGATGAGTTTTCGAAGGTGTACGCCTTCAACATGCGCGGGAACGCCCGCACCTCGGGTGATCTCAGGCAGAAGGAGAAGGACAACGTCTTCGGCCAGGGCAGTCGCGCCACGGTGGTCGTGTTCATCGGCGTGAAGAAGAAGTCCCACGACGGGCCGTGCCAGATCTACTATCGCGACATCGGTGACTATCTGACTCGGGAGCAGAAGCTCTCCATCGTAAATACCGCCCAACTCACCGACGCCGACTGGGACCTGATCAAGCCGAACCAGTTCGGTGACTGGCTCAGCCAGCGCAGCGAAGCGTTCACTACGTTCCCCGCGATCGGCGAGTCCCGCGAGCCCGAGCCAATCACCTACTTCTCCAGCAACTCGCGTGGCGTGGAGACCACTCGGGATGCATGGGTCTACAACTTCTCCCGCGAGCGCGTGGCCGAGAACGTCACGCGCATGATCGACGAATATAATCGTCAAGTCGCGGCCCGGCCAGCCACCGCCGACGACCTTGAACGGGACCCTACTAAGATCAAGTGGAGCAGCAGCTTGATCCCCAACGCGCTGAAGCATAACCAGATTCAGGTCTTCAAGCGCTCCGTCACTTCGGCCACATATCGACCATTCTGCAGGAACAGCCTGCACTTTGACCCGATGGTTAACCATCGAACAGGGAAGATGGCACATTATTTCCCTACCTCATCGCACTCGAATCTCGGATTTTACGTCGTATCTCCTGAAGCCAAAAAGCCATTCTCGGCGTTAATGACGACATCGATCGTAGACCTAGCTCTGTACGGCTCCAACAGCGGTCAGTACTTCCCGCGCTTCACCTACCGCAAGGCGCCGACTCACGCGGCCCCCTCTGACCTGTTCGACGGCTTGAGCCAGGGCGAACCTGACGAGCACGGCTACATACGTGAAGACAACATCACCGACGGCATTCAAAAGGAGTTCGAGACAACTCTCGGCTCCTCCGTCACCAAAGATGACATCTTCTTCTACGTCTACGGACTCCTCCACTCCCCCGCCTACCGGGCCGAGTTTGAAGCCGACCTGAAGAAGATGCTGCCGCGCATCCCGGTTCCAGGTAATCTCGAACAGTTCCGCGCCTTCGCTGATGCCGGACGGCAACTCTCGGACCTTCATGTGGGATACGAAGAGGTCGAGCCGTATCCGCTGGAGGAGCACTGGAAAAGTAAGCCTCCGTCGGCCGACAACGAGCCCGAGAGGTTCCGGATCCAGAATATGAAGGTTCCACGAATCAACAAAGAGCCTGACCGCTCTCGCATCGTGGTGAACAGCCACCTCACGTTGGCAGGGATCCCCGAAGATGCCCACCGGTACATGCTCGGTTCCCGGTCCGCCCTCGAGTGGATCATCGACCGATACCAAGTGAAGACCGACAAGGCTTCTCAGATCGTCAACGACCCGAACGATTACTCCGACGAGATCGGCAACCCCCGCTACATCGTCGATCTCATCAAGCGGGTAACTACAGTTTCTATAGAGACGATGCGCATCGTTGACAGCCTGCCCACAATCAATTTCGCTCGATGAGCCTAACCCACACGAAAGAACAATGCCGGACAACGCAGCGGCCGCACGATACGAGCGATTCATTCAGGCAACCGAGGAAATCAAGGTTGAACTTGGCAAGAAATATCGCACAAACTTTACTGGCTTCGGGGCGGCGCTCCACGAAGCACGAAAGCGGCGACAGCCTGTCGTCAGCCACAACTGGGACACCCTGGATGTTCTGATCAGCCTCAGGAACGTTCTCCAGCATTCCGCAACGCGCGGCGGGGAGGCTATTGCTGCTCCGCGTCAAGACACCGTGGATGCCATCGAACGTATTCGGGACCAAATCCGGAGCCCGACGCCCATCAAGGACTTCGCCCAGACACCATTGACGCTTGCGCCAGACGACCCGCTCGCGGCCGCAGCTCATCTCATCGTTGAGCGTAACTTCTCCCAGGCTCCCGTTTACGACGGCTCCACCTACACAGGTCTCTTTACGACGAACGCTATGGCTCGGTGGCTTTCTCGCACGCTCCTCGACGACGAACTGCTCCTCAACGCCCCGAGCGCGACCGTCGCCGATGTCCTGAAATGCGCCGAAGAGCATGAGCGACCGATCTTCCGCAAGCCCACTGCTTCGCCCTTGGAGGCATGTGAGGACATGGCAAAATCGGATGCTTCGCGTCCGATTCTGGTGACGACAGACGGCACAGATCGAGGAGCCTTGCAGGGGATCGTCACGTCGTTCGAGATCCCACGCATCCTGCACACCCTCAGTTTTTCACTGAGCTGATCATCTGCCCGAGCCGCCTCATCAGAGTGCCTCGGTCCCGCCGATCCTGCTGCTCAACCACTCCGACATGTTCGACGCCCGTCCGAAGGTCAGCGTCACGCTCCCGTGCCGACATCTGCAACTCGCCGTAGCGACAGCAGCCCGCCCACGGCGAAGGTGACGAGCACGCCCAGCAGCGGGTACCACTGCCACGCTACCCACACGTCGCCCACAACGTACTTCTCCATCACGAAGAAGAACGCGTTCACTGCGACCGCGACGGCGAACGCGATGTTCGCGTCGGCCGCGCGGGCACGCTTGTTCACGATCCCGAAGATGAACGCGCCCAGCAGGCCTCCGTACGTAATCCCTGCGATGCCGAGCGCGAGGATCACGATGCTGCCCTCGTCCGAGGTGAACACCGTGGCCGGGAGGATGAACGCGACACCCCACGCGATCGTGGCCCACCGGCCCACACGCAGGCCCTGCTCCTCCGTCAGCGGATCCCGCCGGAACCGGGCCACCACATCCGTCACCGTCGAGGACGACAGCGCCGACAGGGACGACGACAGAGTCGACATCGCCGCCGCCAGGATTCCTGCCAGCAGCAGACCCGACAGCCCCGCCGGCAGTCCCTCGATGATGAAGTGCGGGAAGATCTCGTCATCCCGGGTCAGCCCCAGCTCGGCCGGCGACTTCTGCTGGTAGTAGCCCCACAGGGCGAGGCCCACGGCGAGGAACACCGCGAACTGCACCACCACGACCACGCCCGATGCGATCAGCGCCTTCTGTGCCTCCGCCTTCGTGCAGCACGCCAGCAGGCGCTGCACCACCAGCTGGTCCGAGCCGTGAGACGCCATCGCGAACACGGTGCCGCCGATCAGCGACGGGATCAGCGAATCCGCACCGGAGATCGGGCTCCCCTCCAGCACCAGCAGCTGGGTCTTGCCCTCGGCGATCGCGTCAGTCAGCCACGAGCCGCCGATCGCCGACGTCACCACCACCAGTGCGATGATGCCGCCCACCACGTACAGCAGCATCTGCGCCACATCCACCCAGACCACGGCCCGGATGCCGCCGATGAACGTGTACAGGATCGTGACCAGAGCCAGCACCACGATGATCACGAAGTAGCTGGCGTGCACTCCCAGCCCGTCGAGGATCACCTTCAGCGGGATCGCCGCGGCGAGGACGCGGACCCCGTCGGCCAGCAGACGGGTCACCATGAACGTGATCCCCGCGGTGGCCTGCGTGGACTCACCGAACCGTTTGCCGAGGTAGGCGTAGGCGGTGACCATCTCACCGTCGTAGTAGCGCGGCAGCAGCAGGGCCGCCACAATGACGCGCCCGAGGATGTAGCCGAGCCCCAGCTGCAGGTAGGAGATGTTCCCGAGGTAGCTCATCACCGGGATGCCGATGACCGTCAGGGCGCTCGTCTCCGTCGCCACCACAGACAGGCACACAGCCCACCACGGCAGGTCACGGCTGCCGAGGAAGTAGTCGCGCACACCCGTCTGCTTGCCGGACAGCTTCAGGCCGAGCCAGGCGGTGGCAAGGAGGTACAGAACGATGACGGCGATGTCGAGCAGCTGCACGGCGGGATCCTCACGGAGACAACACGGGACCCCCATTGAGACACAGGTCACCCGCGCGGGGCAACTGACCAATCGGTGGACTCCCAATGTCTGCGGGCCAAGCTTGGCCGCATCCACCGCGCTCCGGAATGATCACACCCGCCGATAAGGCCCCGCCCCTAAAGGCCCCGGATCATCTCCCTGCCTCGGTAAAGATGGTTCGACTATTCGCCACAAGGGACTACCCAAGTCACCGAGTTGCTCGATCCCGGGCTGACTGGGCCCTCAGCAAATGAAGCTCAGGAGATGAGCTCGGCTGCTTGCCGCTCCGCTCACCTGAGCCCCATTTCGATTTCATTGGAGATCATGCCTACGTGCGTGTAGTAATTAAGCGCCCCGAACAGCAGCCAGAACACACCGGGGACGGCGAGCATCCAGCCAACAGCTCTGAGCAGACCGCTGGGACGCACAGCACCGCTGTCCGGAGACTGGGAGGCGGTGCTCTTGAGCGCCGTTGGCAACAAAACGAGGGCGAGGCCGTTGATGCCGTACAGGCCAGAGATGATGAATGCTTCGAGCCAAGGCCACTGGGCAAACGCACCGCTGATCGGCTCGTGCGGCGGGGCGGCGAACAGTTGGAAAATGTTGCCCACGAAGAACACTGCGATCAGGGCGAGGCCCAAGCCGATAAACCAAAAACGGAACGGACCGAGCACCTGCGCCAGATGCACACCGGGGTCCGGCATTTCCGCCAATTCACTTCGACGACTCCAGATGTAGAAGGAAGCGGCCAGCAGCAGGAGACCGAACGCCAGCGACGGCTCCCCGAAGATGATGTTGTCAAACGGGAGCGCGTTCAAAGGCCAGGTCAGGGTCATGTGAAGCCCAGTGACGGTCAGGATCACCCCGAGGATGCCGAAGATTAGCGAGTAGCCATCGAGCGACGCCCTCCCTGCGATGGTCCCCGTGGGATTCGGCTCCCCCGTAAGCACGGTACGCCCGAACTGGATCAAAGTCAGCAACGCTGCACCTACGGCCAGCGCCATGATGGTGTTGTAAATGATCATGCAACCAACCGTACGCTCGTATGTAGTTTAAAGTTGAGTTGTCCAAATCTGGCCCAGGGTCCGTCCAGTCGTAGGCCACGATTCAGATGCCCCCACCAGACCAGGCGCCATGGTGGCACCAGCACCCGGGTAGACCTCGCCGAAGATGTTCGCGGCGGCGTTACCCTGCGCATGTAGGCACCGAATCGGTTCACCCGCTTCGGTGAGGCCACGGCCCTGCGCATCTGTCATCGCGCTGCTGCAGGAGCCGAGATCCGAGACCACGATCTTCACCGTAAACTGCCCGCCCTCCAGCGGCGGCAGGCACGGGTTCGGGATGTTTGTGGGATCGCCTCATAAGTGCTGCGGCCCCGGCCGAAGTCTTCATCGTTCCCTGCGGCGGCGAGCCGGTTGACCCCCTCGTTCGTTCTGCGCAGCGCGACAGTGTCTACACCGATCGCGGTTTCGAGGTCGTCGGGGTGCCGGCGCGGGGGACGACCCCGGCGTCGTACCACGCCGCCGGCAGCGGTACGGCGGGCGCGACCGACAGGAACCACCACGCCTGCTCCATGAACCCGAGCTGCCCGCCGGCGCGGCGATAGAGCCGCCGACGGTTGCCGTCTTCTCCACGACCACCACGCTGAGGCCCTACTTGTGCGCGGCGAGCGCTGCCGCTAGGCCCGTGCCGAAGCGGACGGGACCGCTCCGGGATGGGGATCAGCAGCGGAACCATGAGCGGGGAGCAGGCCAATAGTGCCCCACTATTCCACTCGGCCGCAGCCGAGGACAGGGGTCAGAGAACCTCCGCTGCGAGGCGCTCCACGGACAGGCCGGCGCGGTACCGGTCCAGCCAGGCGGAGTACCCCGCGGCTCCCTCGGGGTCCGGATCCACCGTCACCAAGGGGAAGTCCGCGAAGACCCGCTCATCGAGGAAGCGCTCCAGCGACTGCGCATCCGCAACACCCTCGGTGCGGGCGTGGGCGAACGCGGCCAGGACGGCCATGCCCCATGCACCGCCCTCACCGGCGGTCTCGCCCACCGCGACGGACGCACCGATCGCATCGGCCAGTACCTGCTGGGCAACGCCGGCGGTCAGGAAGATGCCGCCGTGGGCGAACATGCGGTCCAGGCGAACCTGCTCCTCAGTGAGCAGTACCCGCATTCCCGAGGCGAGGGCACCGAATGCGCCGTACAGCTGGGCGCGCATGAACGAGGCGAGGCTCAGCTCGGAACCCTGGCCCCGCACCATCAGCGGTCGGCCGGCGGGAACGTTCGTCTGGTGCTCACCGGACATGTAGTTGTACACCAGGATGTCCGCAGCGTCTGCGGGGGCGGTCATACCTTCGGTGAACAGCAGGTGGTACAGCCCGGTGGAATCCACGGAGCCGTCGAGGAGCTCAGCAAATCGGCGGAACACCCCCACCCAGGCATTGAGGTCCCCAGTGCAGTTGTTCGTGTGGATCATAGCCACCGGGTCACCGGACGGGGTGGCGACAATGTCGATCTCCTTGCGGGCGGTCGCCAGAGCATCGTCCAGCACCACCATCGCGAACGCGCTGGTGCCGGCGGAGACGTTGCCCGTGCCCGGCCTGATGCTGTTGGTGGCGACCATGCCGGTACCCGCATCGCCTTCCGGCGGCGCCATCAGCGACCCCGCCCGCAGGCCGCCCGACGGGTCCAGGAGAAGCGCACCCTCGTCGGTGAGACGGCCTGCGTCCTCCCCTGCGGTGAGGATCTCCGGCAACAGGTCCCTCAACCTCCACGAGTAGGCGCTGACGTCCCCCATGCGGTCGAACAGATCCAGGCGCTCCGCATCGTACTGACCGGTCTGCGCATCCACGGGGAACATGCCGGACGCGTCACCCACTCCCAGGACCTTCCGGCCCGACAGCTGCCAGTGCACGTACCCGGCGAGCGTGGTCAGGAAGCGAACCCGATCCACGTGCTCCTCGTTCTGAAGGGCGGCGTGCATCAGATGGGAAACGCTCCACCGCAGCGGAATGTTGAGGCCGAAGCGCTCGCTCAGCAGCGCACTAGCCGTGGTGGTAAAGGTATTGCGCCAAGTGCGGAACGGCACGAGGAGCTGCTCGTCCTCGTCAAAAGCGAGGTAGCCGTGCATCATGGCGGAGACACCGAGGCCCGCGAGGGACCTCAGTTGCTCGCCGGTGCGCTTCCTGACATCGCCGCACAGCTCAGCGAAGCAGGTCTGCACACCTTCCCACAGGTGGTCGAGGTCGTAGGTCCAGATGCCGTCGACCATGGCATTCTCCCAGTCGAACGCCCCGTTGCCCGCCACCTCGCCGCGGTCGTCGATCAGGACGGCCTTGATGCGGGTCGAACCGAGTTCGAGGCCCAGCCAAACCCGGCCCTCTTGGACGGCCTGCTGCGTCGCGGCCGACGCGGTGCTCGCGGAGCCGGACTGTACTGAGGGTGAATGGTCGGACATAAGGTTCCTCCGATGTGGGGGGCAGGGGCGGTCGGGCAGCACGGCACCGCGGGCCGCTGGGGCCCGCGGCGCACGGGATCAGAGTCCGTCGGACAGGTGATGGACCACCTGCGCCAACTGGAGCTCGCGGCGGAAGCCCCGCGTCGTGGTGTCCTTGTCGATGACGGCCAGCTCTACACCAGCCATCTCGGCGAGGTCCTCGAAGGCTTCAAGGTCGAGTTTCGTGGTCATCACAGTATGGTGAGCGCCACCAGCGGTCAGCCAGCACTCCGCCGAGACGGCGAAGCTGGGCTGCGGCTCCCAGACGGCGCAAGCCACCGGGAGATTCGGCAGAGGCGCATCGGGCTCCACCACGCGGACGCGGTTGGCGACCATCCGGAATCGGGTGCGCATGTCCATCAGCGCCACGACCAGACCGTTCTCCTCCGGTTCGGCGGTGAAGCGCAGTCGCACCGGGTCCTCGCGGTCGCCAATACTCAGCGGGTGGATTTCCAGGGAGGGCTTCGCCGAGGTCAGGCTCGGGCAGACCTCGAGCATGTGTGCGCCGAGGATCTTCTCCCTGCCCGGTGTCATCTCGTAGGTATAGTCCTCCATCAGGGAAGCTCCACCGCCGAGGCCGTAGGACATCACCTTCGCCGTGCGCACCAGCACCGCGGTCTTCCAGTCGCCCTCGGCGCCGAAGCCGTACCCATCGGCCATCAGCCGCTGCACCGCGAGGCCGGGCAGCTGCCGGAGGCCGCCGAGGTCCTCGAAGTTCGTGGTGAAGGCGGTGAAGCCGCCCTCCTCCAGAAAGCGGCGGATGGCGATCTCCTGGCGGGCGCCGTAGCGCAGGGACTCGCGGCGCTCACCGACGTCCCCGAGCTCAGGAGCCACGTCATATAGCTCGTTGTACTCCGCGAGCAGCGCGTCGACGTCGGACTCTGCCACGGCGTCCACAGCGGCGACGAGGTCGTTGACGGCCCAGGTGTTGACGGAGACGCCGAGGCGCAGCTCCGCCTCGGTCTTATCGCCCTCGGTGACGGCGACGTTGCGCATGTTGTCGCCGAAACGGCACACGCGCATGGAGCGCATCTCGGCCCAGCCGGTGGCGGCGCGGGCCCAGGTTCCGATACGGGCGGTGACCGCCGGGTCGGAGGCATGGCCCACCACGGTAGTACGGTTCACGCCGAGGCGGGTCGCGATGTACCCGAACTCGCGGTCGCCGTGCGCGGCCTGGTTGAGGTTCATGAAGTCCATGTCGATGGAGTCCCACGGGAGGGACTGGCCGGCCTGCGTATGGAAGTGCAGGAGCGGCTTGTCCAACGCGTCCAGGCCCACGATCCACATCTTCGCCGGAGAGAAGGTGTGCATCCAGACGATCACACCCACGCACGAGTCGTCGGCGTTGGCCTCGAGGGCAAGGCGGCGGATGGAGTCGCGGTCGGTCAAAACGGGCTTGTGCTCGATGGCCACGGGTATCGAGTCGGCGGCGTCGAGCATCTGCGCGACATTCGCGGACTGCTCGGCGACCTGCCTCAGCGTCTCGGGGCCGTAGAGGCCTTGACTGCCGGTTAGGAACCAGATCCGGCGGTTCTCAAATGGGTTATTCATTGGTGTCTCCTCTGGTCGGGCTCGTGCTCCGGGTCACTGCCCGTAGACGTTCTGGTAGCGGTCGTTGAGCGCGGCGATGGTGTCGCCGGGGATGTCGATGGGCGTGCCGAGCTGGCGGGCGATGGTCACCGAGCGGGCAACCTCCTCGACCATGACCGCCGCTTTCACGGCCGCCTTCGCGTCCCGTCCGATGGTGAACGGGCCGTGGTTCTGCATAAGAACCGCCGGGGAGCGGGAGTCGCGCAGCGTCTCCACAACCCCCTGGCCGATGGAGTCGTCGCCGATGATCGCGAAGGGGCCGATCGGGATCTCTCCGCCGAATTCATCGGCCGCCATCGTGGTGACGCAGGGGATGGGCTCCCCCACGGTCGCCCACGCCACGGCGTAGGTGGAGTGGGTGTGGACCACCCCACCCACGTACTCCATGTGGCGGTAGACGTAGGCGTGCGCAGCGGTGTCTGACGACGGCTTGAGGTGCTCGGGGGTGCCGTCGGCGATCTTCTCGCCCTCGAGGGTGCAGACCACCATCGATTCCGGGGACAGCTCGTCGTAGGACACGCCGGACGGTTTGATCACGAAGAGGTCCGCACCGGCGACGCGCTCGGACACGTTGCCGGCCGTCCATACCACCAGTCCGTTGCGGGGCAGTTCGGCGTGCAGATCGCTCACGCGCTGCCGCGCGGCCGCGACCGCGGACTGGACATCGGCGGGAAGGTCGTGCAGAACGAGGGTCATGGGGTTGGTCTCCTTGGGTCAGTGGGTGAGGGCGGGAACGGGAGCGCTGCGGCGATGGGCGGCCGCCTCCTCGATCTCCTCGAGCGTGCGTCCGGCGGTTTCGGGAACCACGGTGCGCACGAAGACGACGCCCAGCAGGCAGATCGCACCGAAGATCGCGAACACCACGGGCTGCGGCATCGCCATCGTCATCAGCGGGAACAGCAGGCCGACGGCGAAGGACCCCAGCCAGTTAAAGGACGAGGCGAGGCCGGCGCCGCGCCCACGGATGGCGAGCGGGAAGATCTCGCCAACGATGACCCAGGTCAGGGGCGCCCAAGTGAAGGAATAGAACGCCACGTAGATCGACAGGAATACCACGATCAGCATCGGGTCGGCGCCCGGGGCGATCCAGCTGATAACGGCGGGCAGGATGAACGAGACCCCCATGACGGTGCCGCCGACGGCCAGCAGGGTGCGCCGCTTGAAGCGGTCGGCGATAACCAAGAACACCAGCGAGCCGAGCACCAGGATTACTCCCTGGATGATGGGCCACATCAGCGCGTTGCTAGCGGAGGTACCGCTGGCCTGCTCCACGATGAGGGGGATGTAGTAGAAAATGGCATTCGCGCCCTGAAACTGCTGGAAGGCGGCCACGCCCACGCCGGCGATGACGAGCCAGCGGTAGCGGGAGCTCATCAGGCTCGCCCAGGTGGTGCGGCTCGAGGCGTTGTGCTCCACTTCGGCGGTCTCGCGGATCTCCGCCAATTCGGCGTCCACGGCGTCCGCCGGACGGATCATGGTGAGCACGTGGCGCGCCTCGTCGATCCGGCCCTTGCGGACCAGGAAGCGCGGCGACTCCGGCAGGCGCTTGACGCCGAGGTAGAGGATTACCGCGGGCACGGCCGCCATGGAGAGCATGGTCCGCCATGCCCATTGCTGTGGCAAGTCCTTCAGCAGGAAGTCCACGATGTACGAGAGCAGCATGCCGGAGACGATCATCGTCTGGTTGAGCCCGGAGAGGCGGCCGCGCAGACCAGCCGGTGCCATTTCAGACATATAGGCCGGCACGAGGGCTGATGCTGCACCTACCGCCATTCCAAGAAGCATCCGGACTAGGCATAGCAGTAGCACCCCTCCGGCATTCGGCACCGCTCCAGAAAGGATCGATCCGACCACGAATATCGCTGCAGCGATCAGGATCGACTTTCGGCGCCCTAGCCGATCGGCAACCATGCCAGAGAGCGCGCCTCCCATGATCGCTCCAAGCATGAGGGACGACGTGATCCATCCGATTGCAACCGCATCGCCGTGTAGCTGCCAGTCCGACTGGAGGAATGGCAGGGCACCGGTCATCACACCGATGTCGTACCCGAAGAGGATCCCTCCGAAGGCGCCGAAGAAGTAGATGAACTTGGCGGGGATCTTCCGCTGTTGCTGGCCCACTCGCGCTCCTGACCGGGCTCTTGCCCTGATGTCGCCGTTGACGTCGCTCGACTTCGAATCAGTCGAGCACAATAATGTTAGCGCTAACATTTTGGAGTGGCAAGGCCCGCCACTTCGGTCCCTGGCTCGCTGTAAGGATTGGACCTCCTCGTTCCAGGCAGAATGGTCCCGCTAGTAGATGACCTCAGCCGCCTATCGGAGGACAATGCCGAAGCAAGTACGCCCGCCCGGGATGGTTGACGTCGCCAAGCTCGCAGGTGTTTCTCACCAAACGGTCTCTCGTGTGCTGAACGCGCCGAACATGGTCAGAGCGAGCACTCGCGAAAAAGTCGAGCAAGCGATCGCCGAGTTGGGCTATCAGCGGAACCTGGCCGCTCGCACTCTCGCGACTCATCGCAGCAGGCTCATCGGGGTTATCGTCGCCAACTCCGATTTTCATGGACCAGCTGAGACCGCGCTCTCCGTGCAGAGTGCCGCCCATGAATCGGGTTATGCCGCGATCCAGGCCGCAGTTCGAAGTGCCGACCCGAAGGAGTTGGGGTCCGTGGTATCGATGCTCCTCAACCACTCAGTGGAAGGCATCGTCGTCATTGCTCCACAGGAACAACTCGTCCGAGAGCTTCAGCGAACCGCTGCCCGGGTCCCCATGGTCGTTGTCGCCGACAGCCCAAGGCCGCTGGACGGAATGCATGAAGTATGCGTGGACCAGCGGGACGGAGCTCGCAAGGCGGTAGAGCACCTAATTGCGACCGGCCACAGAACCATTGCCCATATCGCGGGCCCCCCAACCTGGCTCGACGCGACACAGCGCCGTAGAAGCTGGCTTGAAACCTTAGCCAAGCATGGTCTGCCACCAGCCACTGAGCACACCGGTGACTGGAGCGCACAAGCTGGCTACGAAGCGGCCGCTCTACTCATCACCGAAGGCGCGCTTCCCGAAGCGGTGTTCTGCGCCAACGACTTGATCGCGATAGGTGTCGCGGCCGGGCTCAAAGATGCAGGGATTTCCATCCCAGAAGACATCTCGATAGTAGGGTTCGACGACATCCCGAGCGCTCCCTACCAACGGCCGGCGCTGACGACGGTTCGGCAGCCCTTCAAGGAACTTGGACGTGCCTGTATGGAAGTCCTGAGCGCCGGCATCGAGGGGGTTGAGCCCGGTCCGCGGCGAACGATTTCTGCCACCTTGGTACAGCGTTCATCCGTCCAGGTCCACCGCAACAAAACTTCCTCCTGAAATCGCCAGTCCGGCGCATTCTTGACCAGGACGAAAATCACGCTGCTCCACGCCCTGGCCGACACCGGAGTTCACCTGCCCGTCACCTGCGCTTCGTATGCTGGGACCATGAGCAGCTCTGGGCGCACCACAGAACACGGCGGAACGATCGGCAGCAGGGTCCGTGACGCCATCCGCGCCGCCCAGGTGACGCAGAAGGTCACCGCCGCCTCCGTGGACATGACACCGGATGCTCTGTCCCGCTCGGTGAACGACAAGCGCGCCTTCACCTCCTCGGAGCTGGTGCGCATCGCCGACTTCCTCGGCGCGGACCTCCGCCACCTCGTGACCGGTGACAGGTCCGACCGCCGTGAATGGCGCGGCCAGCCGAACCCGCAGAACACGAAGCTGCCCCGGTTCGAGGACGACGAGGTCTTCCTCGACCAGCTGCGCCATGCCTACACCCAGTCCGGCACCATCCACCCCACGCCGCCGCTGCCGCGCACTCCGCACGAACTGCGCGTGGGCCTGGGCCCTCAGTTCCTCGAAGCGCTCGACAACCGCCTCGGTCAGATCGGCGTGGACGTGATCCGCGCCCGCGAACTCATGCGCCCCCACCACCTCGATGTGGAGGGCCGCATCATCATCGCCATCCCCACCAGCGCCGACTGGACCCAGTCCAACGTGGACATCGCCATGCACCTCGCCATGGCCGCCGTGGGCCGCGACAACCCCACCGACCAGGACGTCATCTCCGTGGCGGATGAGCTGCTCATGCCGGAGAACGAACTGCGCTCCATCGATTGGAACAGCATCTCCCGCGCCGCTCTCTGCCGCATCCTCCGCCGTTGGGGCGTGCCCACGCGGGCGCTCGGCACCCGCCTCGAGCAGCTGCGGATCCGCACCCCGAAGCGGGTGCGCCGCAACCTCGCCATGAGCACCAGTGACCTGTTCCGCCTGCAGTCCGAAGCGGACCGCACCGAAGCCGACCGCGGCAAGCGCTCCGCACGCGCGGAGAAGAAGGGCCTTCCGTTGACGGACCTGCTCATCGCCTCCTCCGCCCGCACGTTCCCCCGGTGGCTGATCAACGCCCACCTGCAGCAGGTGCTGCAGGGCATGCTGCCGCCCACCACGCTCGCGTGGATGCTCGACGTGGACGTCGACACCATCGAACTGCCCGTCGCGTCCTGACGGGCGGCCGACGGGTCCCGCTCACCCGTTCAGTTCGGACGCCACCTCAGCGCGCACATGATCGACCACGCGACGGTTCGCCGCCAGCTCCGGCGACAGCAGCTGCAGAAGCACCCGCACCTTCTCCGCCGCTGATTCCGCATCGGTCTCCCAGTCCACATCCGAGGTGAACTGCCCATCCACCCCGGCGAGGGCCCGCTCAATGCGGTCGGACTGGGCATCCGGGTCCGCCGAGCCCGTCAGCCAGCGCTCCACCCACGCGGCGATCGCCGTCAGTGCCCCCTCCGGGAGCCGGCCGGCGCGCAGCTCCAGCAGCGCCACCGGCACGATCCGGTCCTTCAGCTTCTGCAGGGAGTCCACCGCCATGTCCGCGAGCGCCGGGTCGATGCGGCTGTTCTCGTACCTGTCCGCGAGCGCATGCCGGTACGCCTGCGCATCCACGCTCGCCGGCAGGTGCCGCTCCGCCTCGTTCCACCACTGCTTGATCGCGCGGTGCACGAAGTCATCGGCCATCGCGTCCGCCGGGGACTCGCAGCCGAGCTGCTGACCGAGGTTCGCCATCAGGATGCCGGCGCCGTCGTGCAGCCATTCGCGCAGGCGTTCGAACGGACCCAAGTCGTCGGTGAACACGGCCCCGGCCTTCTCCCACGCGGGCCGGCCCGCCGGGAAGTCACCCTCGATGATCCAGGAGAAGAACGGTTCGCACACCGCCGGCGCGGCGTCGCGCAGACCCGTCACCGCCTGCACCTCCTGTACGTCCTCATCGGTGGCGGGCGGGGTGGTGCGATCCACCGAGGTGGAGCAGAAGGAGACGTTCTGGCTGATCCAGTCGGCGAGCTCGCCGGAGCGGGCGCGCGCATAGGTGAGGACCGCCTCGCGCGTGACGGGGCCGCTGTTCGTGATCGAATCGCACGGCACTACCGCGATCGGGCCGGCGCCGGCGTCCATGCGGGCCTGCAGGCCCAGCACGAGGCGCGCCAGCGGCCCGGCGGGCGCTGCGGATCCGTCGGCCAGCGCCGTCAGGTCCGCCACCACCCGGTCGTCCTCGGTGTCCAGGGCGTCGTCGGCGGTGAGGGGGTAGCCGTCGCGGGTGATCGTCACCGTCACCACCGCCACCTCCGGGTCGGCGAGCAGGCGGGTGAGGGCGTCGATGTCGGCGCCGTCATGCGCGGCGGAGACCGACGAGATGATCTCCGCGTCGTCCCCCTGGTCGCCGCGGATCAGCAGGGTGAACAGGCCGTCCTGGTCGGTGAGGATGTTCGCCTGCTTCGGGGAGCGGCCCGTGAACGCGGCGATGCCCCATTCGCCCTCCGGGTCGGCGTGGTCGGTGGCCCAGGCGACATGGGCGCGGAAGAACGCACCGGCGCCCAGGTGAACGATGCGGATCGGCCGGGCCCTACCGGCCGTGGAGGACACCCCCACGCGGCGAGTGCGGGCCTGAAGGTTCTCGCGAGTCAGGGCGGTCACAGCTGTCTCCTCTCCATCGCGGCGCGACTCTGCGCCGCAGCGACGAGGCCGTGCCCGGCACCGCCGCAGCCTCCCCGCCGACGGGGCCGGCGGGCATACCGCCACTGTATTCCTCGGCACTGGCCTGCACCAGGGAACGAAGGCCCTGGGCCGCGGCGCTCGGCCCGACACTCATCCTGTGACCCAGTTCGCAACACCGTTGCGCATCGATATACGATGCTCGTCATTCCCTTCCGCCGGGACTCGACCGGGCTCCCCCGCCGCGCACCGACGCGCGGCAGCACCCGTCGGCCCCCCGCACCCCATCCCCAGGAGAGACCATGAGCTCACCCGCTCCCACCCCCACCCGTCGCACACTGCTGCGCGGTGTCGGCGGGCTGGTCGCCGCAGGCACGATCGGCACCGCCGCCTACGGATCGTTCACCTCCGGCAGCACCGGCGACGACGTCCGCTCCGCCCTCACCATCATCGCGCCCGCAGCAGCCGGCGGCGGCTGGGACGCAGTCGCCCGCACCATGCAGCACGCCCAGCGGGCGAACTCCATCATCAACAACACCCAAGTGGTGAACATGCCCGGAGCCGGCGGCACCATCGCCCTCGGCAACGTCGGCAGCCTCACCGGCGATGCGCACACCATGCTCGTGGGCGGCACCGGCCTCCTCGCCGCCACCATCCAGTACGACTCCCCCACGAAACTGCCCGACATCACCAACCTCGCCACCCTCGTGGAGGAGTTCGATGTCATCCTCGTGCCCGCCGATTCCCCGCACCAGAGCCTCGAGGACCTGGCGAAGGCGTGGACGGCGAAGCCCGGCGCCCTCCCCTTCACCGGCGGCGGCTCCTTCGACCAGCTCGTGGTCACCGACCTCGCCCTCAAAGCCGGGCTGCGCGGCACGGACGTCAACTACATCTCCTCCGACGGAGGCGGCGAAGCCATGGCCGCACTACTGAACGGCACCGCCGGCGCAGCCGTCAGCGGCCTGCCGGACTCCATCGACCAGATCGAATCCGGCCGCGTGCGCGCGCTCGCCCTCGTCGCCGAAGAGCCGGTGGACGGCATCGACATCCCCACCACCGTGGAGCAGGACTTCGACGTCACCCTCACCAACTGGCGCTCCGTCTCCGCCCCGGCGGGCCTCGACTCCGGGATCGTCTCCGACCTCGAAGCCGTGGTGCAGGAGACCTATGAGACCGCCGAATGGCAGCAGGCGATGAAGGACTACGCGTGGGCGCCCGCCTTCCGCCAGGGCGAAGAGCTGCACCAGTTCCTCACCGACCAGACCGACCGCATCACCGCCCTGTACAAGGAGATGGCATGAGCAGAACCAGCCAGCTGCGGCACGCGCCCGCCTCCCCCAAGCGCCTCATCGGCCAGCTCCTCGTTCCGGCCGTGATGATCCTGTTCGCCGTCATGCTGATCATCGGCATCCTCACCATGGAGGTCCCCTCCAACGCCACGTTCCCCGGGCCGCAGTTCCTGCCCACCATCGTGGCGGGGGCGCTGCTGGTGCTGTCCGGTGTGCAGATCGCCGCCACCGTGCGCGAGCACAGGCACGGCGAATCCGAACTCGTCCTCCCTCGCGACACCCGCGGACTGGGCGAAGTTCCCCTGCCCGGTGAGCGCCTGCGCACCGCCGACCAGCCGGTTCTGAACGAGGAGGCGCTCGCCGCGCCTGGGTTCCGCCTCGCCCCGTTCCTGTGGATCACGGTGGCGTTCGCACTGTTCGCAGTGCTGCTGAAGCCCCTCGGCTGGATCCTCGCCGCCGGCGCCCTGTTCTGGTGCGTGACCAGAGCGTTCGGCTCCCGGCACGCACTTCGCGATGCGGTCATCGGCCTCACGGTGTCCTCAGCCGCCTACATCTTCTTCGACATGATCCTCGGCCTGAACCTCCCCTCGGGCCTGCTGGGAGGGCTCTGACATGGACCAGCTGACGCTTCTCGCCGAGGGCTTCGCCTCGGCCATCACCCTGGAGAACCTCTTCTTCGTGCTCCTCGGCTGCCTGCTCGGCACCGCCGTGGGCGTCATGCCCGGCCTCGGCTCCTCCATGGCCGTGGCGCTTCTGCTGCCGGTCACGTTCGCCCTCGAACCGACCGCCGCGTTCATCATGTTCGCCGGCGTGTACTTCGGCGGGCTCTTCGGCGACTCCACCATGGGCATCCTGATGAACACCCCCGGTCAGGCATCCGCCATCGCCTCTACGTTCGAAGGGCACCGGATGGCGAAGGCGGGGCGGGCGCCGCAGGCCCTCGCCACCGCAGCCATCGGTGCGTTCATCGGCGGCATGGTGGCCTGCGCCCTGCTGGTGTTCATCGCGCCGTGGCTCGCCGCGGTCTCCACCAGCTTCGGACCCGCCGAGTTCTTCGCGCTGGCGATCTTCGCGTTCATCGCCACTTCCACCGTGGTCACCGATTCGGCGGTGAAGGGCCTGATGTCCCTCGCGCTCGGCATCGGCATCGCCCTGATCGGAGTGGACGGCGTCACCGGCGCACCCCGCTTCACGTTCGGCGCACCCCAGCTGCTGGACGGCATCTCCATCGTCACCGTCACCGTAGCCGTCCTCGCCCTCGGTGAGGTCATCTATGTCGCCACCGCCGGCAAATACGGTGTGCACGGTCAGATGATGGAGGCGAAGGGCCGCTGGTGGCTCTCGAAGGACGAACTGAAGGAGGCCGCTCCCGCGTGGGCGCGCGGCACCGCGATCGGCCTGCCGTTCGGTGTGGTGCCCGCCGGCGGTTCCGAAATCCCCACGTTCCTCGCGTTCGGTGCAGAGCGGCGCCTGGATGCGCGGCGCCCGGACCCCCAGTTCGGCAAGGGCGCCATCCGCGGTCTCGCCGCACCGGAGGCGGCCGGCAACGCCACCACGGGTATGGCGATGGGTGCGCTGCTGGCGCTCGGCCTGCCGATCTCCGCGACCGCGGCGATCATGCTGGGCGCGTTCCGCCAGTACGGCCTGCAGCCGGGACCGCTGCTGTTCGAGCGGGCACCGGACCTGGTGTGGGCGCTGCTCGCCAGCTTCTTCGTGGCGATGATCGTGCTGCTGATCATCAACCTGCCGTTCGCGGCCCTGTGGGCGAAGCTGCTGCTGATCCCCGCGCCCTACCTGTACGCCGGGATCACCGTGTTCTGCGCCCTCGGCATCTACGCCTCGAGCTCCTCCTGGTTCGATCTGCTGATCCTGCTGGCGGTGGGCCTGGTCGGGTTCGTGATGCGCCTGTTCGACTACCCGCTGGCGCCGATGATCATCGGAATGGTGCTCGGTCCCCTCGCGGAGACGTCTCTGCGCGATGCGGTGCAGTCGGCCGACGGGTCCTTCGCCTCCCTCGTGTCCGGACCGATCGTGCTGGTCATGTGGGGCCTGATGGCGATCGTGCTCGTTGGCGCCATCATCGCGAAGCTGAAGGGCCGCACCGGGCTGAACACCTGAGTCCCTTCGCCCTCCTCAAACTTCAGGAGAACCACATACCTGAAACGCACGCTGCAGGTACTTTCTTCTGCTGAAGTTTGGGGAGTGGTCCGCACCCCTCGCTACGGTGGAGGCATGCAGCATTTCTCTGACGCCCAGGTCCGTGAGCTCCTCCCCTCCCCCGCCGAATCGATCGATCTGATGCGCGAGGCGCTGATCGCGCTGGCGAACGGTGAGGGCTCCGTTGTGCCGAAGACCCAGGTCACGCACGATGTCGGCGGCGACACCGCCGACGGGTTCGCCAACGCCATGCCGGCGTCCTGGCCCGAGCGCGGCCTGCTCGGCATCAAATGGGTGACGATCACCCCCTCCAACCCGCCCCAGGGACGGCCGATGACCGGCGGCATCATGGTGCTCTCCGACGGCGCCACCGGCGCGAACCGCTGCACCATGGACGCGGGTGAGCTGACCGCACTGCGCACCGCAGCCGTCACCGGCGCCACCCTCGCGCTCGACGACCGCCCCATCACGTTCATCGGCGCCGGTGTGCAGGCACGCTCCCACGCCCGCGTCATCGACGCACTCGCTGCCCGCGACCGCGAACAGGGCCGCACGGCCCGGGGCCCGCTCACACTGTGGGCCCGTCGGACCGAAGCTCTCACCGAATTCGAACAGTGGGCGGCCGAGCACGTCCCCGACCTCGAGATCCGCACCACCACCGACCGTGCCGCCGCGGTGCGCGACGCCGGCGTGATCGTCTCCGGCCTCCCGATCGGGCTGCGAGGCTCCGAGCTCGACCCCGCAGAGATCCAGGCTGACGCCACCGTGCTGCCGCTCGACTACGCATCGGTGGCGGGCCGTGCCGTCGCACAGCGGGCGAGCCTCGCCGCCGACGACCCCGAGCAGTTCGAGACGCTGCGCGCGATGAAGCTCGGAACGGACTACCCGCAGGCAACCGCATACACGGGCGAGTGGCTGCAGAAGGGCCGACCGGATGGGCTCGTGGTGGTGCAGAACCTCGGTTCTGCGATGGGTGACCTGCTGATCGCGGATGCCGTCGCCCGCGCCGCCGGCATCTGAGGAGCAGCGCCGCCGGAGCTGAGGGACTCATCAATCCGTCGGCTCCGCGCAGGCATCGCCGATGTGACGACGATTCTGATGAAGCCGCCGCCGTCGATGAACTCCACGACGATCAGCTCCGAGGTGGCGGCGCACTTGCCGGCATTCGTCAGCGCCTCCTGCAGGAACAGGGAGCAGGCGGTTTCCGCAGAGTCCACGCGCAGGGAGGGAACGTGAAGCGCTTCGGTGACGGGGGTGCAGCCGAAGGTGGGGTCAGTGATGCGAAGAGTCATGATGCGCCCTGCTGGTTCGGGAACGGTGGTCGGGAGGAGGGGGCCGACGGGACCCCCGCTTTCCATGTTTCGGACATGCCGTTCACATGGTGGGCACGGGACGTAGTCTCCCTCCATGTCCACGAACCCCACCCCGAACAACGACCGCCCCGTCGGCCCCACCGGCGGCACCACGGCGCATCCCGACCCCGTCGGCCCCACCGACCCCGGCTCCCCCGCGTCCGGGAGCGCCACGGCGGCCGCCCGCGCCCGCGAGGACCGCTCCGCCCGCATCGCCGTCACCGTGTTCCCCGCGATCATCATCGCCGCCGCCCTCCTCGGCTTCGTCGCCCCGCCCGTGGGACTCGCGCTCGCGCCATGGGTGTCCGTCTTCCTCGGCGTCATCATGTTCGGCATGGGCCTCACCCTCACCCTGCCCGACTTCGCCCTGGTGGCGCGTCGCCCCTTGCCGGTGCTCATCGGTGTGCTCGCACAGTTCGTGATCATGCCGCTGGTGGGCCTTGGTGTGGCCCTGTTGCTGCAGCTGCCGCCGGAGCTCGCCGCCGGTGTCATCCTCGTGGGCTGCGCCCCCGGCGGCACCAGCTCCAACGTCATCTCCTACCTCGCGAAGGCGGACACGGCGCTGTCGGTGACGATGACCTCGATCTCCACCCTGCTCGCGCCCCTGTTCACCCCGCTGCTCACCGTGTGGCTCGCCGGCACGTACATGCCTGTCGACGCCGCAGCCATGGCCATGAGCATCGTGAAGATGGTGCTCGTTCCGGTGGTGGGCGGCCTGCTCATCCGCCTGTTGGCGCCGCGCCTGGTGGACCGCATTCTGCCGGCCCTGCCGTGGATCTCCGTCGCCGGAATCTCCCTCGTGGTGGTCGCGGTCGTGGCGGGCAGCGCCGACACCGTAGTCAGCGCCGGCCTCATCGTGTTCGCCGCCGTGGTGCTGCACAACGCCGCCGGGTACCTCCTCGGCTACGGCACCGCCAAGCTCGCCCAGCAGAGCGAGGCTGCGTCCCGCACCACCTCCGTTGAGGTCGGCATGCAGAACTCGGGTCTCGCGGCCACGCTCGCTGCGCAGTACATGAACCCGGCCGCCGCACTTCCAGCCGCGGTGTTCTCGATCTGGCACAACATCTCTGGCGCGATCCTCGCGATGATCTACCGCCGCAGCGCCGACCGCAGCGGCTGCTGAGCACCGCCGCACCAGGGCGGGCCATCAGCTGCGGCTCTGCTCCCGCAGCGTCCGCAGGTACTCGTTGTACGCCTCCAGCTCCGCACCCTGATCGCGCTCGGCCTTCCGGTCGTACTGGCGGGCGGTGCGGTCCTCGGCGCGGGTCCACTGCCACGTCATCACGATCGCGTACAGCAGGGTCGGCACTTCGGACACGCCCCACATGATGGAGCCGCCGCGCTTCTGCCAGAACATCAGCTGCTCGGCATCGGCCATGCCGAGCGCGTGGTACCAGTCGCCGCCGATGATCCAGGAGGCGGAGATGACCGCGAGGCCGAAGAACGCGTGGAAGCTCAGAGTCACCAGCAGCGTGACCAGCTTCAGGATCGGGTTGATCGGCCGGCGCGACGGGTCCACGCCGATGATCACCCATGCGAACAGGTACCCGGACAGCAGGAAGTGGATCGTCATGAACGCGTGCCCAGCGTGGGTGAACATCGCCCAGGTGAACAGGGGCGTGAAGTAGAACGCGACGAGGGACCCGGCGAAGATGAACCCGGCCACGGGCGCGGAGGACACCACGTCCCCGTACTTGGAGTGGAGGATCGCCAGCACCCATTCGCGCATGCCGCGGGACCCGTCCGTCCTGGGCGTGACGGCGCGGGACATCAGCGTGACGGGGGCGCCGAGCACCCACAGCGGCGGCACGATGATCATCAGCGCCATGTGCTGCACCATGTGGCCGTCGAACTGGACGCGGCCGTAGGTGCCGGGACCGCCGCTCATCACCCAGATGAAGAGGGCGCTGCCGGCGAGGAAGAACGCCGTGCGGTGCCACACCCAGGCATCGCCGCGCCGCTTCAGCCGCACCACACCGGCGATGTACAGCGCGGCGATGGTGAGGGAGAAGCCGAGGGCGAGCCAGTCGATGTGCCACTGGGTGAACAGGGTGGGGACGTCGAACGGGGCGGTGGGCGGTTCGAAGCCGACCAGCGAGAGGACCTTCAGTTCGGCGCTGTCGCGGGAGATGAACTGCGGCACCGGCGGCTGGGAGCGGCCCAGCGCGATCGACAGACCGATGATGGCGGCGGCCACGGCGATCTCAACGATCGCGAGGCGGCGGAACGGGGCATCGGCTACGAGCTTCCTGCGCTGCGAGGCACCGGCGAGCGCAATCGCAACCAGGCCGATCGTCTTCGCGAGCACGAGCAGACCGTACCCGGTGGTGACCAGGTCGCTGATGCTGGACAGGCGGATGAGGCCGTTGACGAGGCCGGAGAATGCGAGGCAGGCGATGGCGAACACGGCCCACGGGGAGAACCGCGCCAGCACGGTGCGGATCACCGCCGCGTCAGTGCGGCGAGCAGCGAGGTGGACCAGGACCAGCAGGGGGCCGAGCCACAGCGCCATGCCGAGCAGGTGCAGCAGCATCGCGTTGACGGCGTTGTTGTGGTCGATGGAGGCGCCGGCGTGGCCGAGGAAGCCGAGCGCGACGATCGCGGCGACGAGCGCGGCCATCGCCCAGCCCATCCAGAACTGTCGGCGACCGAGCGCGAAGAGCAGCGCGGCGATCGCCATCAGGACGATCCCGTTGACGCTGATCTCGCCGACGTCGGTGCTGGAGGCGAAGAACGCGAGGCGGGAGAAGTCGGTGCCGGCGGCGTCGATGTAGCGCAGCAGGAGGGTGCCGGCCATGAGGACGATGGTGGCGAGGCTCGCCAGGAGCGCACCGGTGCGCAGGCGGTTCTGGTCCGCGGTGAGCGGGAACGGCTTGTCGCCCTTCTTGGCGCGGCGGGTGCGCCCCTCCCCGGGGTACAGCAGCGTCAGAGTGAAGCCGTAGCCGAACGCGGCGGTGATGGCGAGGTACATGCCGCCTTTGATGAGGCCGGTGGTGACGCCGAGCGCGGCGGTGTCGGCGATCGCGCCGGTGGCGGCGAGGCCGACCGCGGTGGTGACCATGACGATGAGAAGGAACAGTGCGCCGATGGCCGGCATGGGATCGAGCCCTCCAAATGCTGTTGTGGGGACCGGGGTGGGTGTCGGTACGGCCGGGTGGTGCCCGGCGGGCCGACGGAGTCAGCGTCTGCGTGCTGATTCGAAGAGGCAGAGAGCGGCCGCGGTGGCGAGGTTGAGCGATTCCGCGCGGCCGGAGAGGGGAATCGCGATCGAGAGGTCGGCGCGCTGCAGCAGGTCCTCGCCGAGGCCGCGCGCTTCGTTGCCCATCAGCCAGGCGATGCGGACGGGCAGGTCGGTGCTGAACAGGCTGGTGTGGGCGTAGCCGCTGGTGGCGGCGGTGGTGATGCGCCGACGGGTGCATTCGGTGAGCAGGTCCGCGAGGGGCACGCGGCGCGCGAACGGAACGTGGAAGAGGCTGCCGGCGGTGGAGCGGACGGTCTTCGGGGCGTAGGGGTCCACGGATCCGTCACCGAAGAACACGGCGGCGGCTCCGGAGGCGTCGGCTGTGCGCAGCAGTGTACCGGCATTCCCGGGGTCCTGCAGACGGTCGGCGGCGACGATGGTCACCGGGGATCCGTCGGCCTCTCCCCCGCTGCCGGCGGCCCGCTCGAGCAGCTCCAGCCACGGGGTCTCGACGATGCGGGCGGTGGCGATGACGCCCTGGGGGCTGACCACGGACTGCTGGCCCTGGTCGCGGACCATCGCGGTGATCACTTCGGCGGTGACGGGGGTGATGGGCAGGCCGATCTCGGCGGCGAGGCGCACGAAGTCGGGGTGGTCGGTGCGGGCGGCCTCGGTGAGGAACAGGGCGGTTGCCCAGTCACCGCGCGCCTCGAGCAGGGAGCGGACGGCCTGGGGGCCCTCCACCCGGAACTGTCCGTGCTTGGAGCGTGCAGAACGCCCGGACAGTGAGGCGACCAGGCGGACTCGATCGGAGCGAGTCGACGTCACTGGTGCCCTGTCCGGGCGTTCTGGAGTGCTCATCGGCGGCAGCAATCAGGCTGCGGGTGCGTTGACGTCCTCGGGCAGGGCGTTCTTCGCGGACTCGACGATGGCGGCGAAGGCAGCGGGCTCGTTGACGGCGAGCTCGGCGAGCATGCGGCGGTCGACCTCGATGCCGGCCAGGTTCAGGCCCTGGATGAAGCGGTTGTAGGTCATGCCGTTGGCGCGGGCGCCGGCGTTGATGCGCTGGATCCAGAGGCGGCGGAAGTCGCCCTTGCGCTTGCGGCGGTGCTGGAAGGAGTAGGTCTTCGAGTGAAGGACCTGCTCCTTGGCCTTGCGGTACAGGCGCGAGCGCTGACCGCGGTAGCCGGAGGCCTCTTCGAGGATCTCACGGCGCTTCTTCTTGGCGTTCACGGACCTTTTGACGCGTGCCACTTTGTTCTCCTTAGAAGTTCAGATTGAGAGCGATGCGCCGGATCAGCGGCCGAGCATGCGCTTGAGGGTCTTCACGTCGGCCTTGGCCACATCGGCCACGCCGGCGAGGCGGCGCTTGCGGGCCGAGCTCTTGTGCTCAGCCTTGTGGTAGGCGTTCGCGCGCTGGCGCTGCAGCTTGCCCTTGCCGGTGATGCGGATGCGCTTCTTGGCACCGGAATGAGTCTTGTTCTTCGGCATTGTGCCTTTTCTCCTTCAGTTGCTCGCCGAGGTCACTCGGCGTTCGACTTCGCAGCTGCCTTCTCCGCATCGCTCTTGCGCTTGCGGGCTTCGGCACGTGCCTGAGCCTTCTTCTTGTGAGGACCGATCACCATCACCATGGTGCGGCCGTCCTGGCGGGGGCGCGTCTCCACGAACCCGAGCTCAGAGACGTCCTCAGCCATCCGCTGCAGCAGCTTGAAGCCCATCTCCGGTCGGGACTGCTCACGGCCGCGGAAGCGGATCATGACCTTGACCTTGTCACCGGCGGACAGGAACTTCTCGACGTTGCGCTTCTTGGTCTCGTAGTCATGCGTATCGATCTTCAGACCCATCCGAATTTCCTTCAGCTGGGTGTTGACCTGGTTCCGCCGGGATTCCCGGGCCTTCAGATTCGCTTCGTACTTGAACTTGCCGTAGTCCATGAGGCGGGCGACCGGCGGGCGTGCGCCGGGTGCCACCTCGACCAGGTCGAGGTCTGCCTCGGCGGCGAGCCGCAGGGCGTCCTCAATGCGGACTTCACCGACCTGCTCGCCGTTCGGACCCACGAGAAGGACCTTGGGAACTCGGATCTGCCCGTTGATGCGCTGTTCGCTGATGACTGCTCCTCACAATCGATTCTGGTGTGAGCACACAGCAAAAGGCCCCTGCTCATGCAGAGGCCTCAGAATCACACGGCACATCGACTCGCGATGCGCCGTGGGCGCTGACCCGACGATCTGTGCCGCCGAAACGGGTGACGATCGCCCAGGTGGGAGTAGGCCTCCACTTGGTGGGAACAGGTGTGCTCCGATGGACAACTCTACCAGCAACCGTCAGGAACTGAAGCGCCCTGTGATGCACACCGCCGCGCCGCCGGCTGAGCGGGCGGGCCGACGGGTGCCGCCGACCTAGACTGGGGCGCATGAGCACCGACCACACCGGCGCAGGCAGCGCCCCTCAGCCCGGCGCCGACGGCGCATCCCACCGGCACGCCGATGACGCCTCCGGCTTCACCCGCGACATCGCCGACGTCTCCGCAGTCGAACTGATCACCACCACCGCCGTCCACCTGATGAGCGCCGCCGCGATCAAGGTGGGCCTGGCGGAGGATGAGGAGACCGGCCAGTACAAGGACCTCGACGAGGCCCGCAAGGTCATCAACGCCCTCGCCGCCCTCATCACCGCGAGCGCCCCGGACCTCGGCAACGAGCACGCCCGCTCTCTGCGGGACGGTCTGCGCTCCCTGCAGCTGGCGTTCCAGGAGGCGCTGCCGGTGCCCGACGAAATGGGCCAGGGGCCGGGCGAGAAGTTCACCGGCCCCGTCCGCTGACCGGGTCCCGTCGGCCCGCCCGGCGCGTGCTCAGCTGAGCCCGGGCACGGTCGCGGCGAGCCGACGCCGCACACGACCCCGTCGGATGCGCATCGCGATCAGGCCCGCGCCCGCGATGCCGATCGCGACCAGGCCGGCTGCGCCGAAGCCCCAGTTCGCGCCCCACACATCGATGACGCTGCCGAAGATCGGGCCGCCCATCGCGGCGCCGATCGTCAGCGATGAGCCGTGCCAGCCCATCGCCTCCGAACGCCCCTCCTCCGGCACCTTCTGCGCGATCGCCTCACCCGTGGCGGACAGCAACGGCGCGATCGTGGTGCCGGCGAGGAACGCGAACACGATGAGCAGGATCAGGGCGTGCGTGAGCGCCAGCGGCAGGATCAGCAGGCCCATCAGCAGCAGGATCCACAGGGCGCCCACGTCGGTCCTCATCGCGCCGTAGACGATGCCGCCGATCGCGGAGCCGGCGCACATGATCGACACCATCGGGCCGACCATGCCCTCCTGCCCGATCTCCCGCAGCAGCGCCACGAACGCGACATCGGTCGCCACCAGCAGCATGGAGCCGACCGCGGTGGAAACCAGGATCGAGATGCCGCCCCAGCTGAGCAGGGCGGTGCGGGCCGCGCTCTTCGCCTGCTCCTGCGCCGGGTCCCCCACCACGGGGATCGCGCCGGTCTGCGTGTCCTCGAAGACGCGGCGTTCGTTGTACTCGCCGGTGTGGGCGGCCGCGGCCGCCTCCGCGGTCTCCAGCGGCTCCGACAGGTGCGTGGGCAGCATGATCTGGTCGGTGCGCAGCGGCGGGTCCACCACCATCAGCCCGAGCCCGGCCGCCACGATCAGCACCCCCACGAGGATCATCGTGGGGCGCGACCCCGCGGAGTACACCAGGACGGTGGCGAGCGCCGGCCCCGTCATGAACACGAACTCGGTGAACACGGAGTCGAGGGCGAACGCGGTGCGCCGCATCCTCGCCGGCACGATCACGGCGAGGGAGGTGCGGACGATGGAGAACACGGGGATGGAGAACAGGCCGCCGAGGAACACCAGCGGCAGTACGCCGGCGTACGGCAGCCACGGCACGGTCATCCACACGATGCCGTTGACGATGATCGGCGGCACCAGAGTGCGGCGCAGGCCCTGCTTGTCGAGGAGGCGGCCGCGCCACGGCGCCGAGATCGCGGCACCGAGGGTGGCGGCGGTGACCAGCAGACCCGCCTGCGTGAACGACACGTGCAGGGTCAGCACACAGTGCAGGGTCAGCAGCAGGCCCGTGGTGGAGAACGGGAAGCGCGCCAGGAACCCCAGCAGGAAGATCGATGCTGCTTTCGGCTGGGCGAGGACCGCCTTGTATGCGCTGAGGTTCATACCCCTCAGCCTGTCACGGTCAGCTTCAGCGAGGTCACCCTTTCGGCGATCAGCTGCGAAGACGCCAGGATCTGCTGGATGCCGCCGAGGATCGCCTGCAGGTCCTCGCGGCGCAGCCCCGGCTCCAGCACCAGCACCACGTCCACTTCGCGCTCGGGATGCGGACGCAGGTGCACATCCCGCAGATGCGGGACCGTTCCCAGCAGTGCGCCGCGCATCTCGCTGATCACAGCGTCGTCGGCGTGCGGCGGGGTCCAGGGACGGTCCTGACCGAGCGCCCACAGTGCAGAGCGGGTCAGGACCACGGGGCGGGGCCGTCCCATGTCCACGATCAGCATGGTGCAGCCTTCGGCGACTGCGGCCTGCGCCGCCTGCTCGATCACCATCGGCACGGGCCGCGCCTCCGGGCGCCACGCGGTGAGCTGCTCGGTGCCGGTGAAGATCGGCAGGGCGATGTCAGTGCCGGCCTGGATCTTCACCACGGCCATGTCGGAGGCGTTGTCGGCGACGAGCCCGTCGGCCGTGACCTCGGTGTCGGTGGCGATCGCGGTGATCGGCACCATCACCCGCTGCCCGCGCAGCGCCGCCACGAGCGCCTCATGGTGGGGGTCCTCCCCCGCGTCGACGGCGGCGAGCGCAGCAGCGATGCGGGGATCCTGGCCGCCCGTGTCCGTGGGGAACGGGGAGACGGTGTAGTCGCGCCCCTTCCACGGCACGCCAGCGGTGTCGGTCAGATGCGACTTCTGGGTGAAGTGGGCGGGCAGCGTGCGGCGCACCTGGTCCGCCTGCTCCGGCAGCGCCGATGAGTCAGGCTGGTCGCGGCGGGGCTGCTCAGTGCTGATCGCCGGCCACCTCGATCGCCTGCTCCAGGGTGAAGTTCTGCGCGTACAGCGCCTTGCCCACGATCGCGCCCTCCACACCGATCTCCACGAGGTCGCGCAGCGCCTTCAGGTCGTCGAGACTGGAGACGCCGCCGGAGGCGATGACGGCGGCATCGGTCCGTTCGCACACCCGGCGCATGAGGTCGAGGTTCGGGCCGCTGAGCATGCCGTCGGTGGCGACATCGGTGACCACATAGCGCGCGCAGCCGGCGTCGTTGAGGCGCTCGATGGTCTCGAACAGGTCGCCGCCCTCGCGGGTCCAGCCGCGGGCGGCGAGGATGGTGCCGCGCACATCGAGGCCCACGGCGACGCGGTCGCCGTACTCCCTGATGACCTCGGCCGTCCACTCGGGGTTCTCCAGGGCCGCGGTGCCGAGGTTGATGCGGCGGCAGCTGGTGGCGAGGGCGCGCTCAAGGGAGGCGTCGTCGCGGATGCCGCCGGACATCTCCACGTTCATGTCCACCTCGGAGACGACCTTCTCCAGCAGCTCTGCGTTGGAGCCGCGGCCGAATGCGGCGTCGAGGTCCACCAGGTGCAGCCAGGCGGCGCCCTGGCGCTGGAAGGAGAGTGCGGCGTCGACGGGGGCGCCGTAGACCGTTTCGGTGCCGGCTTCACCGCGGACGAGGCGGACGGCCTGCCCTCCGGCGACGTCAACAGCGGGCAGGAGGATCAGGGAATCAGACACTCAGGTCTCCTTACGTGGGAGCCGCGGGGGCGGCTACTGGTAGATGCGGAAGAGTGAGACGCCGATGCACAGCAGACCGGCGAGGGCGAGCACGGCGACGGACCACCACGGGTGGCGCTGCTTGGCGAAGGACCAGGCGCCGCCGAGCAGGATCGCGCCGACGAACAGCATGATGAATGCGAGGATCATGCGGCACCGCCTCCTGCTTCAGCGGTACCGGGGCGGGCGCCTTCTCGCTGCGGCAGAGTGCTGAGCCAGTTGCGCAGCACCCGAATGCCGGCCTGCCCGGACTTCTCCGGGTGGAACTGGGTGGCGCAGAGTGCGCCGTTCTCCACGGCGGCGATGAACCGATCGCCCTCATGCGCGGCCCACGTCACCTGCGGCGGGGTCATCGCGTCGCTGATCTGCTGGAACTCCCAGCGGCGCACACCGTAGGAGTGGACGAAGTAGAACCGTTCGTCCTCCACACCGGCGAACAGACGCGTTCCGGCGGGGGCGTCGATCGTGTTCCAGCCCATGTGGGGGACGGTCGCGGACTGCAGCCGTTCCACCCGCCCGGGCCATTCGCCGAGCCCGTCGGCCTCGATGCCGTGCTCGCTGCCGGCATCGAACATGACCTGCAGGCCCACGCAGATGCCGAGGACGGGGCGGCCACCGGCGAGGCGGCGCCCGATGATGCGGGGCGCACCCACGGCGCGCAGCTGCCGCATCGTGGCATCGAATGCGCCGACGCCGGGGACCACGAGCCCGTCGGCCTCGAGCGCGGCGACGGGGTCCGCAGTCAGCTCCACGGCGGCGCCGGCGTGTTCGAGGGCGCGCACAGCAGAGCGGACGTTGCCGGATCCGTGGTCGAGGACCACGACTCTGGGGGCGGGGCTCACCGCTTCCTCTTCCTGCCGGTCGCGATCCACTTCACGGCCTCGGTGCGGGACAGCTCCGCCGGGTCGTACACGTTCTCCGCTTCGGCGACGGACTCCGCTCCGAGCAGCAGGTCCTCCACGCGGGAATCGAGGGCGCCGAGCACGAACGCGGGAGGGACGTCGTCCATCCGCTCGCCGGAGCGGTAGCGGGTGGCGGTCATGCGGTCGCCCTGCCGCCAGAACAGCACCACGCCCTGCCGCTGCAGGCCGATGGAGACGAGGCCGGCGAGGCGGTGCGCGTCGGCCTCGGTGAGGGGGCCGACGGCGAGGGCACCGGAGTCGGCATCGATGGTGGCGGACCCCGTCGGCAGCGCGCGCGGGTCCTCCTTCGCGGCCATCGCGAGGCGGATCACCCCGGCGAGGGCCTTCGCGGTCGCGACCGGGGTGGCGACGATGGCGATGGGGGCGGGGGCCGACGGGTCCTGGGCCTGCGCCTGGTCCGCAGAGCCGGCTGAGGGGCCGCCCGCGGCGGTGAGGGGATCGTCGAGGGAGGACGTGTCGAAGTCCAGTCCCTCCATCATCGCGGCGAACTCCGCGTCCACACGGTCCTTGTCATCGGGTCCCTGCGGGGACTGCGTCATCAGAGTGCTCCCTTGGTGGATGGGATGACATCGGTCATCCTCGGATCGTACTCGGTGGCGCCGCGCAGCGCCCGCGCCAGCGCCTTGAACTGCGCTTCCACGATGTGGTGAGGGTCGCGGCCGGCGAGGAGGCGCATGTGCAGGCAGATGCCGGCGTGCAGCGCGAAGGATTCGAACACGTGGCGGGTCATGGAGCCGGTGAAGTGGCCGCCGATCAGGTGGTACTCCTGGCCGGCGGGCTCCCCGGTGTGCACGCAGTAGGGGCGGCCCGAGAGGTCCACCACGGCGTGGGCGAGGGCCTCGTCGAGGGGGACGAAGGCGTCGGCGAAGCGGGTGACGCCCTTCTTGTCGCTGAGGGCTTCGCGGAACGCGTCCCCGAGCACGATGGCGGTGTCCTCCACGGTGTGGTGGACGTCGATGTGGGTGTCGCCGTGCGCCTTGACGGTGAGGTCGAAGGAGCTGTGGGTGCCGAGCGCGGTCAGCATGTGGTCGTAGAACGGCACGGAGGTGTCGATGGAGACCTGGCCGGTGCCGTCGAGGTTGAGCTCCACCTCAACGCTGGATTCGCGGGTGGTGCGCGTCAGGGACGCCGTGCGGGGCGCGCGCTGACTGGGGTTCTGCGCGGGGTCATCGGTGCTGGTCATGCGGGATCGATCTCCTCAAGTGCGGTGCGGAAGGCCTGGTTGTCCTCTGCGGAGCCGACGGAGACGCGCAGCCACCCGTCGGGCCCGACCTCGCGGATCAGGACGCCGCGCTGCAGCAGCGCCTCGAAGACGGCGCGCCGGTCCGCGAAGGTGCCGAAGAGGATGAAGTTGGAATCGGACTGGGCGACGTCATGGCCGCGGCCGGTGAGGAATGCGGCGAGCTCATCGCGCTGCTGCCGGAGGAACGCGACGGAGCCGAGGAGCTCGTCGGTGAAGTCGAGGGCGGCGTGCGCCACCGCCTGCGCAATGGCGGACAGGTGGTACGGGAGGCGGACCACGCGGACCGCGTCGACGAGGGGCCGCGGCGCCGCCATGTAGCCGACTCGTGCTCCCGCGAGCGCGAACGCCTTCGCCATGGTGCGCGACACGATCAGGTTCGGGTGCTCGTCCAGGACGCTGAGGGCGGAGGGGACGCCGGCGTGGCGGAACTCCGCGTACGCTTCGTCGACCACGAGGATCGCTCCGCGCTCCTCCAGGGTGCGGGCGGCCGTGCGCACGAGGTCGAGGCTGAGCGCGGTGCCGGTGGGGTTGTTGGGGCTGGTCAGCAGCACGATCGTGGGGTCGTGCCGCTCGATGCCGGCCAGCACCATCTGGTCGGTGAGCTCGAAGCCGGGGGCGCTCCCGCGCTCCTCGGTGACGAACTCGGTGAGTGTGTTGCGGGCGTACTCGGGGTACATCGAATAGTGCGGCGCGAACGCGAGGGCGCGGCGGCCCGGGCCGCCGAACGCGGTGAAGACCTGCTGCATGATCTCGTTGGAGCCGTTTGCGACCCACATCTGCTCCGCGGGGATCGGGGCGGGCAGATCGGCGTCCGCGGCGAGGTAGGCGCCGAGGCGGGCGCGCAGGTCGAGGAACTCGCGGTCCGGGTAGCGGTTGAGGCCGGTGGCGGCGCGGCCGACGGCCTCCTGCAGATGCGCGATGAACTCCGGGGACGGCGGGAACGGGTTCTCGTTGACGTTCATCAGGTGAGGGACATCGATCTGGGGCGCGCCGTAGGGGGCGTCGCCGCGCAGATCGTCGCGCAGAGGGGGGTGGAAGGCCATGGGCCAAGTCTATGGGTGTGAGCTGAAGCGCGAGGGCGGCGTCCACCGGGCGTGCGCGCTCCCTCCCGGGGAGCCGCGGCGCTACCGTGGGGGCATGAAGAAGACCTTCGCCACCGCTGTTGTGATCGACATCGTCTGCGTCATCGCGTTCACCATCGCCGGGATCCTCTCCCACGGTGAGGCGCTCAGCGCCGGCACCCTGTTCCGGGTGGGGGCACCGTTCCTGGTGGGCCTGCTGCTGGGCCACGCTGTGACGCAGAGCTGGCGCACGGTCGCGGCCCGTCCCGCCGCGGCCGAGGCGAGCGCTGTGCAGGCCGCGGCGTTCCGCCTGTGGCCGCACGGTGTGCTGATCCTGGCGGTGGAGATCGCGACCGCAATGGTGATCCGCTCCCTCATCGGCGACGGCACCGCGACGAGCTTCGTGATCGTGTCGGTCCTGGTGAATGCGGCGCTGCTGCTGGGCTGGCGCGCCATCGCCCGCGCGGTCCGCACCCGCTGAGTCCCGGCGGCTGCTGCTGATGCTGCTGCGCACCGTCCGACTGATCGACCCCGTCGACCCCTCCCCCACCTGCTCGCGCACCGCCGCGCCGGTGGACGTCCGCATCGTCGACGGCCGGATCACCGAGATCGCTGAGCGGCTCAGCCGCACGAGCGGTGAACAGGTGGTGGATGCGGCGGGGGCGTTCGCGATCCCGGGCCTGTGGGATCAGCACGTGCATGTGGGGCAGACAGCGCAGGGCCGCTCCCGCCTCGACACCTCCGGCGCCACCAGCCTGGATGATCTGCTCGGCCTCGCCCGCCGGGCGCTCGCTGCCCGCCGCGCTCAGCTCGCCGGCAGCGCGGTGCACAGCGGCGATGCACTCGTCGGCTTCGGCCACCGCCTCGTCGACTTCGACGACGACCCGCACGGCGATGCCTTCACCCGCCGCGTCCTCACCGAACTGGACGCCCTGGCCCCCGCTACCGCGATCGTCCTCATCGGGTCCGACGCCCACCACGCCCTCATGAACACCGCCGCCCTGACGGGCCTCGGCCTGCCCACCGAGGGCGGTGTGGTCGGCGAGGACGAATGGTTCACGGCGCTGGAGCACCTCGACGACCTGCCCGGCATCGCCGACCGGCTCGAAGGCGGCGTCGCGGATATGCAGACGGAGGCGCTGGAGCGCGGCATCGTCGGCCTCGTCGACATGGAGTGGGCGGCGAACTGGGAGCTGTGGGCGCGCCGCGCGCCGCGCCTGCGGGTCCGCACCGCCACCTACGCCTCCACCCTGGAATCCGTTCCCGGGCCGACGGGGACCCCCATCCCCGCCGCCGACGCCCACAGCCCGCTGGTGACCATGGGTCCGCTGAAGGTGATCGTGGACGGCGCCCTCGGCTCCAAATCGGCCCTGTGCCGCCACGCCTACGGCGCCCCCGACGGGGACGGCCGCGGTGTCCTCGCGGTGCCGCTGCACGACCTGCACGACCTGCTGGGCCGTGCCCGCGGCCTCGGCCTGCACGCCGCCGTCCACGCCATCGGCGACGCCGCCGCCGACATCGCCCTCGACGCGATCCAGCAGGCGGGGATCCCCGCCCGCATCGAACACGCACAGATGCTGACCGACCAGGACGTTGCACGCATGGCCCGCCTCGGTGTGACCGCGTCCGTGCAGCCGGTGCATCTGCTGGATGACCGCGACGCCACCATGCAGACATGGGGCGACTGGGCGGACTGCGCCTACCGGCTGCGCGACCTGCTCGAGGCAGGGGTGCCGCTCGCATTCGGCTCCGATGCCCCGGTGGCGCCGATCGCGCCGTGGATGGCGATGGCGGCCGCGGTGCACCGCTCCTCCGATGAGCGCCCCGGCTGGTTCCCCGCCCAGCAGCTGCAGCCCCTGGAGGCTCTCGCCGCATCCGTGGACGGTGTTCAGCGCCTCCAAGTGGGAGGTCTCGCGGACCTGGTGCTGCTGGAGGACGACCCGTTCGCGCCGGTGCCGACGGGTCCCGACGGCCTCATGGTCGAATCAGCGGCGCGGGAAGCGGCGGAGCGCCTGCTGGCGGTGCGGCCGCTGTCCACGTTCGTGGACGGCATCGAACGCTTCAGCCGCTGAACGGCTCTGAGCGCCGCTGCGAGGTGCTGCTCAGTCCTCGAAGCGGATCGCGATGGCGCGGCCGTGCGCCGGCAGATCCTCCGCCTGAGCGAGCGTCTCCGCGGCCTCGCGCGACGCGGCCAGCGCCTCCCGGGTGTAGGTGATCTCGTGGATGGCGCGCAGGAACGTGTGCACCCCCAGCCCGCTGGAGAAGCGGGAGGAGCCGCCCGTGGGCAGCACATGGTTCGAGCCCGCCGCGTAATCGCCGAGGGACACCGGTGAGTATTCGCCGACGAACACAGCGCCCGCGTTCGTGATGCGGGACGCCGCCTCCCGCGCCCGCTCCGTGTGGATCTCCAAGTGCTCCGCGCCGTAGGCGTTCGCCACCGCGACTGCAGCATCGATGTCATCGACGAGCACCGCGGCGGACTGCGGGCCGCGGAGCGCCTCGGTGATCCGCTCCGCGTGCCGCGCCTGCGGGACCTGGCGGTCCAGTTCGGCGCGGACGGAGTCGATCAGGTCAGGGCTGTCGGTGATGAGGACGCTCGCGGCCATCGGGTCGTGCTCCGCCTGCGAGATCAGATCCGCCGCCACGGAGCGGGCCCTCGCGGACGCATCAGCGATGATGCCGATCTCCGTGGGGCCGGCCTCGGCGTCGATGCCGACATAGCCGCGCACGGCGCGCTTCGCCGCCGCCACGAACACGTTGCCCGGACCGGTGACGAGGTCCACGGGTTCCAGGCCGACGCCGTCGCCGAACGCGAACATCGCGATCGCCTGAGCGCCGCCCGCGGCGTACACCTCGGTGATGCCGAGCAGTTCGCAGGCGGCGAGGATCGTGGGATGCGGGTACCCGTCGGCCTCCTTCTGCGGCGGAGAGGCGACCACCAGCTCGCTGACGCCGGCGACCTGCGCGGGCACGGCGTTCATCACCACGGAGCTGGGCAGGACGGCACGTCCGCCGGGGACGTACAGGCCGACGCGCTCCACCGGCACCCAGCGCTGCGCCACCCGCCCACCGGGGATGACCTCCACGAGGTCGGTGTCGCGCAGCTGCGCCTCATCGACGGCGCGGACCCGCTCGATCGCGACCTCGAGGGCGGCGCGGATCTGCGGGTCGAGGCCGTCCAGGGCGGCGCGGCGGACGGAATCGGGGACCCGCAGCTGGGGCGGGCGGACCCCGTCGAACTGTTCGCCGTACTCGAGGATCGCCTCGGCGCCGCGCTCCTGCACATCGTCAATGATGCTCTGCACCTTCTCGAGCGCGCGATGCACATCCACCTCGGGGCGTGGAAGGGTGCGCTGCAGCTGGGAGCGGGACAGATCGGTGCCCCGCAGATCGAGGGTGTGGAGAAGAGCCATGCGGACCATCGTAATCTCGCGCCCGCCCGCGCCGCTGAACCATCCGCAGTTCTCCGCCGCCCGCCGGTACCCTGTCCTCATGCAGGAACCCGCACGCTTCTGGGCCCGCGCCGGCGAGCGCGTGGACTCCCCCACCGGTCCCGTCCACCTCGCGCAGTGGGGCCACTCCCCCACCAGTGAGGACGCCGCCCGCGCCCACGCCCGCGAGCGCCTCGCGCGCCTCGCCGAGCGGGTGCGCATCCACGGCCTTCCGCGGCGCCAGGATGAGGGGCAGGGCGGTTCCCTGAGCGCCGGCGGCGCCGCGCTGCGCACCGACGAGGGCTCCTACTACGACGCACAGCCCGCCCGCGAAGAGGTCCTGCAGGAGCTGCGGGACAGCGCCGACGCGCTCCTCGCGGTCATCACCCGCAACCGGTACGGGTCCCTGATCCTCACCACCGACACGATCGCGTTCGTCGACATCGACCTGCCGCCCGCCCCGCCTGCGAAGCAGCCCCTGTTCGGTCGCGGCGCGTGGCGGCAGAAGCAGGAGGAGCACCGAGCGGAGAGGAAGCGGCGCGTCGACCTCATCGCCTCGTGGGCGCTGCGCCACCCGGTCTGCAGCGTCATCACCTATGAGACAGCGGCCGGGCTGCGCGTCGCGATCTCCGGTCTGGACGCCGCCGCCGACTCCGCCCAGATGCAGCAGGTGATGCAGGACCTGGAAGCGGACCCGCTGTACGCGCGCCTGTGCGCACGTCACGCAACCTACCGGGCGCGCCTCACCGCGAAGCCGTGGCGGTGCGGGGTCACCGCACTCAGCGACACCGCCGACTACCCCACCACCAGCGCGGCCGAGCAGTCCGCGCGGGAGGAGTGGATCAGCGGCTACGACGCCGCCCGCGCCGGCACCCGCGCGGTGCAGCGCCTCGACGCCTCGGGCCCGGCCGTCAGCGGCGCCGCGGCCGTGGTGCTGGATCTGCACGACCGCCTGTCAGGGGCGGCCGACGGGGCGAGCCGCCTGGCCTGAGCCGCGCCGGCACCCGTCGGGCTGCCGGCAGCCGCCGGTCCTCAGCCGAGGCAGGACGCGCCCAGCAGAGTCTTCAGCGACGCGTACAGCGCGGGTGACGCCTGCACGCTCAGCCGCCGATCCAGGCGCATGAGCGTGGAGCGGCCCGGCTCCATCAGCTTCAGCCGCACCTCGCTGGAGCCCGGATTGTCCTCCAGGATCTCCCGCAGCTGCTCCGCCGTCCGCTCGTTCATGCGGGCATCCGGGATCGAGATCACCAGCGGACCATCCGCCGAGGCCGACGACGTGTCCAGCAGCGTCATCTCCATGACGCGCATCTCCGCACTGCCCTTGGAGTTGTCCACGCGGCCCTTCATGGACACCACGATGTCCTCCGCGAGCTCCGTGGCGACCTGCTGGTACGTGTTCGGGAACAGCAGGCAGTCGATGGAGCCCTCCAGGTCCTCCATCGTGACGATCGCCCACGTGTCGCCCTTCTTCGTGGTCTTGCGCTGAATACCGGTGACCAGGCCCGACAGGTTCACGATCCCGAGCGCCTCGGTGTTCTCCACCTCCGCCAGCTGCGAGATCGTGTGCGAGGAGTTCTGCGCCAGCACGTGCTCCAGGCCGTGCAGCGGATGGTCCGACACGTACAGGCCCAGCATCACGCGCTCGAAGCCGAGCTTCTGCTTCCGGTCCCACTCCGGCAGGTCCGGCACCTGCATCGTGGCGGCGGAGCCGAACGCCTCCCCCTCACCGAACATGCCTTCGCCGAACAGGTCGTACTGTCCCTGCTGCTCCTTGCGCTTCACATCGACCACACCATCGACCGCGTCCTCGTGGATGAGGGCGAGGGAGCGGCGGTTATGGCCCATCGAATCGAACGCGCCGCCCTTGATGAGCGACTCGATGGTGCGCTTGTTGCACACCACCAGCGGCACCTTGTCGAGGAAGTCGCTGAAGGAGGTGAACGCGCCCTTCTCCTCACGCGCCTGGATGATCGCCTCCACCACGTTCGCGCCCACATTGCGGACCGCGGACAGGCCGAAGCGGATGTCCTCCCCGACAGCGCGGAAGAACATACCGGACTCGTTCACATCCGGCGGCAGCACCGTGATGCCGCGGTGGCGGCAGTCGCCCAGGTAGAGGCCAAGGCGGTCGCGGTTCTCCTGCGTGGAGGTCAGCAGCGCCGCCATGTACTCCGTGGGGAAGTTCGCCTTCAGGTACGCCGTCCAGTACGACACCACACCATAGGCCGCGGAGTGCGACTTGTTGAACGCGTAGTCCGCGAACGGGAGCAGAACATCCCACAGCGCCTGGAACGCCTGCTCGGAATAGCCGTGGTCGAGCATGCCCTGGCGGAAGCCCACCATCTGCTTGTCCAGCTCTTCCTTCTTCTTCTTGCCCATCGCGCGGCGGAGGATGTCCGCCTGTCCCAGGGAGTAGCCCGCGACCTTCTGCGCGGTCTGCATCACCTGCTCCTGGTACACGATGACGCCGTAGGTCTCGCCGAGGATCTCCTGCAGCGGCTCCGCCAGCTCCGGGTGGATCGGGGTGATCTCCTGCATCCCGTTCTTGCGCAGGGCATAGTTCGTGTGGCTGTTCATGCCCATCGGGCCCGGGCGGTACAGCGCCGACACAGCCGAGATATCGCCGAACTTGTCCGGCTTCATCTGCCGCAGCAGGGACCGCATGCCCGCGCCATCCAGCTGGAACACGCCGAGGGTGTCACCGCGCTGCAGCAGCCGGTACGTCTCCGGGTCCTCGAACCCGAGGGTCTCGAAATCGGGGCCCTGCTTGCCGTTCGCTTCGATGTTCTCCAGCGCATCGGAGATCACCGTCAGGTTCCTCAGCCCCAGGAAGTCCATCTTCAGCAGGCCGAGGGTCTCGCACGTCGGGTAGTCGAACTGGGTGATGATCTGGCCGTCCGCGGGGCGCCGCATCATCGGGATGATGTCGGTGAGCGTGTGGCTGGACATGATGACCGCGCAGGCGTGCACGCCCCAGCCGCGGGTCAGGCCCTCCAGTCCGCCGGCGAGCTCCGTGACCCGCTTCGTGTCCGGGTCCTCCGCGTGCAGGCGGCGGTACTCCTCCGCCTCCCCGTAGCGCTTGTCGGACGGGTCGAAGATGCCCTTGATGGAGATGTCCTTGCCCATCACGGTGGGCGGCAGCGCCTTCGTGAGCCGGTCCCCCACCGCGTACGGCAGGCCGAGCACGCGGGCGCCGTCCTTCAGTGAGTTCTTCGTCTTCATCACGCCGTAGGTGATCACCTGCGCCACGCGGTCATCGCCGTACTTCTTCGTGACGTAGTCGAGCACTTCGCCGCGGCGGCGGTCATCGAAGTCCACGTCGAAGTCGGGCATGGAGACGCGCTCCGGGTTGAGGAACCGCTCGAACAGCAGGCCGTGCGGGATCGGGTCCAGGTCCGTGATGCGCATGGCGTAGGCGACCATCGAGCCGGCACCGGAGCCACGGCCGGGGCCCACGCGGATGCCCTGCTCCTTCGCCCATCTGATGAAGTCGGACACCACCAGGAAGTAGCCGGGGAAGCCCATGTTGGTGATGACGGACGTTTCGTAGTCGGCGCGCTCCTGCACCTCGTCCGGGATGCCGGCCGGGTAGCGGTACTCCAGGCCGCGCTGCACTTCCTTGATGAACCAGGAGTGCTCGTCCTCGCCCTCCGGCACGGGGAAGCGCGGCATGAAGTTCGCGCCCTCATCGGTGGTGGTGAAGGAGACGTCGCACATCTCGGCGATGCGCATCGTGTTGTCGCACGCTTCGGGCAGGTCGCGGAAGATGTCGCGCATCTCGGCTGCGGACTTCAGGTAGTAGCCGGAGCCGTCGAACTTGAAGCGGCCGGGGGTGTCGAAGGTGGAGCCGGAGTTGATGCACAGCAGGGCGTCCTGGATCGCGGCGTCCTCCCTGTGGACGTAGTGGAGGTCGTTGGTGGCGACCAGCGGCGCCCCGATCTTCTTCGCGACGTCCAGCAGTTCGGTGCGCACACGGCGCTCGATGTCCAGGCCGTGGTCCATGAGCTCGACGAAGTAGAAGTCCTTGCCGAACATGTCCTGGAATTCGCCGGCGGCACGGACCGCCTCATCGAACTGGCCGAGCCGCAGGCGGGTCTGCACCTCACCGGAGGGGCAGCCGGAGGTGGCGATCAGACCGCTGGCGTACTTCGCGAGGATTTCGCGGTCCATGCGGGGCCACTTGCCCATTTGGCCGTCGAGGGAGGCGTAGGAGGCGAGGCGGAACAGGTTGTGCATGCCCTCGGTGGTGCGGGACAGCAGCGTCATGTGGGTGTAGGCGCCGCGGGCGGAGACGTCGTCGCCGGCGTCCTGCTGCGCCTTCGTGCCCCAGGTCTGGCGGGTGCGGTCATGCCGCGACGTACCGGGGGTGACGTACGCTTCCACGCCGACGATCGGCTTCACGCCCGCAGCGATGGCGGTGCGGTAGAACTCGTAGGCACCGAACACGTACCCGTGGTCGGTGATGGCGATGGCCTTCTGGCCCTGCTCGGCGGTGGCGGCGACCAGTTTGTCGATCTTCGCTGCACCGTCCAGGAGGGAGTAGTCGGTGTGACAGTGCAGGTGAACGAAATCCTCAGAAGCCATGCCTCGAGGATAGGTCACTCTCCGCGCAGACGCGCCAGCGCAGTCTCCAGATCGTCGGGGAACTCGGTGGTGAATGTGACGGGCTTGGCGGCCGTCGGATGGTCGAACGTGAGCCCCGACGCGTGCAGCCACTGCCGCACCAGTCCCAGCTCCTTCGCCATTGTCGGGTCCGCACCGTAGAGGGGGTCGCCGACGAGCGGGTGCCCGTACTCGGAGAAGTGCACGCGGATCTGGTGGGTGCGCCCGGTCTCCAGCTGGATCCGCATCAGGGCGGCGCCGGGGAACATCTCCTCGACGTCGTAGTGGGTGATCGACGGCTTCCCGCTGTCCATCACGGCGAACTTGTAGTCGTGGCGGGTCGAGCGCCCGATGGGGGCGTCGATCGTGCCGCGCATCGGGTCCGGGTGGCCCTGGCACACGGCGTGGTAGGTCTTGCCCACCTGGCGGTTGCGGAACGCGTTCTTCAGCACCGAGTAGGCGATCTCGCTCTTGGCGACCACCATCAAACCGGAGGTGCCGACGTCGAGCCGCGAGACGATGCCGCGCCGCTCCTGCGCGCCCGAGGTCGCGATCCGCACTCCCGCGCCGAGCAGGCCGCCCAGCACCGTGGGGCCGGACCAGCCGATCGACGGGTGAGCGGCGACGCCGACGGGCTTGTCCACCACCACGATGTCCGCGTCCTCGAACACGATGGTCATGCCGTGGACATCCTCCGGCTCGACCTCGATCTCGGTGCGCTGGCCCGGGATCTCCACGTCGAGGCGGGCACCGGACAGGAGGCGTTCGGAGCGGACGGGCACCTGGCCGTCCACGAGGACCTTGCCGTCGGTGACGAGGGATGCGGCGCGGGTGCGGGACACCCCGAGCAGGCGGGAGAGGCCGACGTCCAACCGTTCGCCCTGCAGCCCGTCAGGGACGATGACCATGCGGTGCTCGCTCATCGCACCTCCTCACCGTCAGCGGTGCAGCCGGACGGGGCGCTGTCCTCACCGGTCGCTGCGCCGCTGCTGCCGTCAGCGTCCTTCTCCAGCACGCTGCCGTCGGAGGTGACGCCGAACAGGGTCAGCAGCACGATGAGGACCGCCGCGGTCACCACAGCGGTGTCCGCGATGTTGAAGATCGGCCAATGCGGCAGTTCGACGAAGTCCACCACCTCGCCGTACAGCGGCTTCGGGGCCCGCAGCAGGCGGTCATGGATGTTGCCGAGCGCCCCACCGGCCAGCAGACCGAGCGCGATCGCCCAGCGCCAGTCGGCGAGCTTCACCAGCACCCAACCGAGGACCGCCACGCAGATCAGGATCTGCACGACCGTGATGATGGGGGTGACGGAGGAGCCGAGGGAGAACGCGGCGCCGCTGTTGTAGATCAGGCGCAGCTGCAGCAGGTCACCCACCAGCGGCCGGGTCTCCCCCAGCGCCAGGGTGCGCTCCGCCCACGCCTTCGAGGCGAGGTCCGCGATGAGCGCGGCTGCGCCGATGGTCAGGGCGAGCAGAACCGACGGCCAACGACGCGAAGCGCCGGGTGCCCGCTGGGGCTGCCCGGCGCTTCCGCGCTGCTCAGAGGGGGAGGTCACAGGCCTCGGCTGGCCGACGACTCCTGGGTCTCGCTGGTGTCGAGATCCTGGAGCTGGTTCTCGAGGTAGCGGCGCAGGCGGCTGCGGTAGTCGCGCTCGAAGGTGCGCAGACCCTCGATCTCCTGCTCCAGCTCGGCCTTCTGGGTCTCGAGGCTCTCCAGCGTGGTGCGGGAGGTTTCGTTCGCCTCATCGATGATGCGCTTGTGCTCGGACTCGGCCTCGGAGATGAGGCGGTCGCGCTCGGACTCGCCGTTGGCGACGTGCTCGTCGTGCAGGCGCTGCGCGAGGGCGATGAGACCGGCGGCGTCGGAAGTGCCGGAGGCGGCCGGGCCGGCCATCGCGGCGGCGGTGTCCTCGGTGGGCTCCTCAGCCACGGGAGCGGCGACGGTGTCCTGCTCCTCCTCGACGACGGTCTCGGAGGCGGTGTCCACGGCCGGCGCGGCGGAGGCGCGGGACTCGAGCTCGGAGACCCGGTTGTGCGCCTCATCCAGCTGGGACTTCAGGCGCTCGTTCTCCTCGATGAGCTCCTTCAGACGCGGAATGACGTCATGGTCGAGGTAGTTGTCCACCTCGTCCATGTCGTAGCCCTCGGTGAAGCGAACCGGGGTGAAGCGCTTCTCCTCAAGATCCTCTGGCATCAGAGCCATGGGGTCACCTTCTCATTCGACTAGTAGATCGGTTTGGGAACAGAGTATCTGGTCAATCCTGAATCCGTCGGCCCATGAATCAGGCGGCGGAGGTGATCAGGCCGGTCAGCGCGCCTTCGGCGAGCATGCACGCGATGAACAGCACCAGCACGCTCAGGTCCAGCGACACCTGCCCCAGCCGCAGCGGTGGAATCACCTTGCGCAGCGCCTTCACCGGCGGGTCGGTCACCGTGTACACCACTTCGAACAGGACCAGGACGATGCCGTGCGGCCGGAATCCGCGGGAATACGACTGAATGATCTCCAGCACGATGCGGACGATCAGCAGCGTGCGAAAGACGAAGACCGCCAGGAACAGCAGCCCGAGGAGTGTGGTCACGTCCCTCAGCTCTGGTTGTAGAACGTGTTCTCTTCGCCCTTGGCGTCACCATCGACCTGGATGAACTCGGGCGAGAGCAGGAACACCTTGTTGGTGACGCGCTCGATGGAGCCGCGCAGACCGAACACGAGACCGGCGGAGAAGTCGACCATGCGCTTGGCATCGGCCTCGTCCATGTCGGACAGGTTCAGGATCACCGGGACGCCGTCGCGGAAGGACTCGCCGATGCTCTTGGCGTCGTTGTACGAGCGCGGGTGGATCGTGGTGATGCGCTGCATGGCGTCCGGCGCGGCGGAGGGCGCCACGGAGACGATGTTCTGCTGGCGCTGACGGATCGGGGTCACGTGAGCCTCCCGCTCGAGGGGTTCCTTGTCGTTCTCAACCGCGCGGGCCGCCACCGGTGCCGGTCGCTGCTGGTCCGCGGAGTCCAGGTCATCGTAGTAGTACTGGTCGTCGTCGGTCTGGTCGGCCAACCCCAGGTACACCATGGCCTTGCGCATTGCGCTCATTCTTTACTCTCCCTCATCGCGAAGTGACGACCCGTGGGGAAGCACGGGAGTGCAGTGGGTCCACCATGAAAATTACATGAGTGACATGAGCGCCGCCTCATCGCTGTGCGGCGTGTCGCGCAGAATCGGGATTCTCCGCTGAACCGTCCCGCCACACCGCGGTCGCGAACCGTCCCGACGCACTCGAACGGCGGTGCGAGAAGAAGTCCTCGTCCTCCAGGGTGCACACCGTCGGCAGCTCCATGTGCTCGTCCCTGATCCCCGCCTGCTCCAGCGCCCAGCGCGCCCCGGACTGCAGATCCACAGCGGGCGTCCCCCACCGCGTCTCGCCGCTCGCAGCGGGGTTCGAGCGCACCGCCTCCTCGAGCATGTCCGCGGGCACTTCGTAGCAGCGGCCGCAGATCGATGGGCCAACGGATGCGCGGATCCGCTCGGGCCGGGCTCCCAGGTCGGTCATGGCGGCCACCGTGTTCTGGATGACCCCGTCGAGCAGGCCCCGGCGGCCCGCATGCGCTGCGCCGACGACACCGGCATCGGGGTCGGCGAACGCGATCGGCATGCAGTCCGCGACCATCATCGCCAGCGCGACGTCATCGCGGGCGGTGACCAGGGCGTCGCACTCGGGCGGGTCCGCGGCGAAGGCGTCGAGGTCGGTGGTGCGGTCGATGCGGACCACGCGCGGAGAATGGATCTGGCTGACGAACAGCACCCGTCGGCCGATCCTCTCCTCCAGGCGGGCACGGGCGGCGCGGGCGCCCCCCGGGTCTGCCCCGGCGTGGAGCGCGAGGTTGCCGGCGTGCACGGTCGTGACGAGGGCGCGGAGTCCGGGAATGGCCGGTCTCCGCGCCCACGGCTGATCAGGTGTCGTCACTGGTGGACGATCCTCACTTCAGGAAGTCGGGGATGTCCAGGTCGTCGTCGCTGCGGCGCGGCTGCTCGTCGATGGTGGGGACGGACGGCTGGCGCTTCTGCTGCTCCTGCGCACGCGAGGGGCCCGACGAGTAGGGGCTGCTGTGCTGCTGGTCCTGGTCGGTCTCATCGTCGCGGTCCACGGAGTCCGACTCCATGCGGTTCTGCGGGGACGCGGAGGGTACGTACGCCGCGGGAGCCGACGGAGCCGACTGAGCGAACTGGTTCTGCTGACCCTGCTGCTCGTACTGCGACGCACTGCTCTGCTGGTCCTGCTGACGGTCCTGTGCGTAGTCGCCCTGCGCGGACGGCTGGCTGAACTGCTCGGAGGAGCCGTACTGGGTGGAGGGCTGGGTGTAGCCCCCGGACTGCTGGGCGTAGCGCGAGGGCTGCGCCGGCTGAGCGGCGGGGCGGGACTGGCCGTAGCCGCCCGCGGCCGAGGATCCGTAGCCGCCGGAGGACGGCACACGGCCCGCCTGCTGCTGGGCGCGGGCCTCGTCGGCCTGCTTCTTCGCACCCTTCGGTTCGAAGCCTGCGGCGATGACGGTCACACGGACCTCGTCGCCGAGGGCGTCGTCGATCACGGAGCCGAAGATGATGTTCGCATCCGGGTGCGCGGCCTCCTGGATGAGGCGCGCGGCCTCGGACACCTCGACGAGGCCGAGGTCGGTCCCGCCCTGGATGGAGAGCAGCACGCCGTAGGCGCCGTCGATCGAGGCCTCCAGCAGGGGGCTGGAGACGGCGAGCTCAGCGGCCTGCAGAGCACGGTCGTCGCCCCGGGCGGAGCCGATGCCCATGAGGGCGGTGCCGGCGTCCTGCATGACGGACTTGACGTCCGCGAAGTCGAGGTTGATCAGGCCCGGGGTGGTGATCAGGTCGGTGATGCCGGAGACGCCCTGCAGCAGCACCTGGTCGGCGTGCTTGAACGCGTCCAGCATGGAGATCTTGGCATCCGCGATCTGCAGCAGCTTGTCGTTCGGGATGGTGATGAGGGTGTCGACCTCAGCCTGCAGCGTCTCGATGCCGGACTCGGCCTGGGTAGAGCGGCGGCGGCCCTCAAAGGTGAACGGACGGGTGACCACACCGATGGTCAGCGCGCCGATCTCGCGGGCGATGGATGCCACGACCGGGGCGCCGCCGGTGCCGGTGCCGCCGCCCTCGCCGGCGGTCACGAAGACCATGTCCGCGCCCTTGAGCGCTTCCTGGATCTCCTCCTTGTGGTCCTCCGCAGCGCGGCGACCCACTTCGGGGTCGGCGCCGGCGCCGAGGCCGCGGGTGAGCTCCTTGCCGACGTCGAGCTTGACGTCGGCGTCCGACATCAGCAGGGCCTGGGCGTCGGTGTTGATCGCAATGAACTCCACGCCCTTCAGGCCGGATTCGATCATGCGGTTCACGGCGTTGACACCGCCGCCGCCGATGCCGACGACTTTGATGACTGCGAGGTAGTTCTGGGATCCGTCCACGGGGTTGGTCCTGCTTTCGTCCGAGGTTCTCAACCCTCAACCTCCAGTTGAGGTCGAGGAATCAGCTGCGTTCTTCGTACTGTCGACGCTAAGTTGCCGCCGAGGTGAGTGCAACAACTCTCGCATGCGTGTCTGACAGCAGTTCTCTGCCGGCCCGCCCTCCACAGGGCGCGCCGGCCGGTGTCAGCGGGTGGTCGGTGAGTGCGGGGCGGAGACGTCGATCGTGGATCCGGGCTGCTTCAGCAGGGCCTGCACCACCTTCGACTTCAGTTCGCCGTCCTCCGCGGTGCCCCAGATGATGGTCTTGGGGCCGCTGTCCGTGGTGATCTTCACCGTCACGTTCGACGGCGTGCTCGCCTCGATCCCCGTCACCTGCTTGAGCAGCGCCGGGTCGATGGTGGTGAGGGTGGCCATCAGCGCCTCCTGCGTGCGCTCCGGATCGATCGCCTCGCCCTTCACCGTCAGGGTGCGCAGAGACTTCCCCTGCGCGGACGCCTTGGGCAGGACGACGCCGTCGAGGTCGACCACGTGGGTGGCGGAGCCGTTCTTCACCACAGCGGCTGGTTCGCGCTCCGTCACGGTGACGCGCAGCCGGTTCGGCCAGGCGCGGTCCACTTCGGCGTCCTTCACGCCGGGGATCGTCGCGATCTCGTCGGCCGCGCCGGAGGTGTCGGCCAGCAGGATCGATCGGCCCATCTGCGGGCCTGTGACCTGTGTGATGGACTCCTCGGAGACGTACCCGGTGCCGGTGACCGTGGTCTCCTCGAGCTTGAACTGCGGCATGAACAGCAGCGCGGCCAGTGCCGCCACGAGCAGCACACCGGCGATGAGCAGGGTGATGACGATGGGGCGGCGGCTGCGCTGCCAGGGCCGGGGGCGCAGGCGCGACAGCAGTCCGCCGCGGCCGCCGGCGTCGTCTCGGTGGGTGGAGGCGAACCGGTCGCGGGCGTCGACCACGCGGGAGGAGCCGGAGCGGCGGGCGAGGGTGGTGGGCTCCTCCTGCCGCTCCACCTCGGAGCCGACCTGGTCGCGCTGCTGCGAGTCAGCAGGGTCCGGGGCGGCGTGCGATCCGGAGGCCGACGGGTGCTGGTCGTCGACGGGGCGCCGCGGTGTGTGGGGCGCTCCGCTGGGGCGGCGGATCCGGGGCTGCTTCATCAGCGGCCGTCGGCCTGACCGGCGCTGTCAGTGCTGTCGGAACTGTCGCGGCCGACGGCGCGCAGGGCATCGGCGACAGCCGCGGTCTCCTCGACCACGTCACCGGCGCCCATCATCAGGACGACCGCCCCGCCCGTGCCGCCGACCAGGTCGGCAACGGCTGCTGGCAGCTCGCCCTTCTCAACGACCCGCGCCGCACCACCGGGCACGAGCGCAGCGACATCCTCCGAACGGATCGACGGGTCGAAGTCCTCCCTGGCCGGGTAGATCGGCAGCAGCACCTGCTGATCCGCACCGGCGAGTGCGTCTGCGAACTCGCGGGCGAACGTCTTCGTGCGGGAGAACAGGTGCGGCTGGAACACCGCGATCACCGGCCGGTCACCGGCGAGGTCCCGGGCGGCGTCGATGGTGGCGGCGACTTCGCGGGGATGGTGGGCGTAGTCGTCGATGACGTCAATGCTGCCGATGGTGGCGGTGCGCTGGAAGCGGCGGGCGGCGCCGGTGAACTCCGCGAGTCCGGCCAGCACCTGCTCCGGTTCGAAGCCGAGCTCCGCCGCGGCCACCAGGGCACCGGTCGCGTTGAGGATGTTGTGGCGCCCCGGCACGGCGAGGCGCAGCTCCACATCGGCCCCCGTCGGCCGGCTGAGACGGACCGCCGCCCCCGCCGGGGTGGTGAGGTCCTCGAGGATCCGCCAGTCGGCGTCCTGGTGCTCCCCGTAGGTGAGGACGCGATGACCGGCCCCGCGGGCCGACACAGCGAGGCTGAGGGCGCCGGGATCGTCGGCGCAGGCGATCAGCGGTGCCCCGTCATGGAGTCGGGCGATGAACGCCGAGACGATCGCGCGGAGGTTCTCCTCCGTGCCGTGGAAGTCGAGGTGGTCCGCTTCGAAGTTCGTGATGACCGCGGCGGCGGGGCTGAACGCGACCAGGGAGCCGTCGGATTCATCCGCTTCGATGACAGCGGTGTCGGTGGATCCGAACCCGGCGTTCGCACCCAGCTGCGGGACCGCCGCGCCGATCGCCCAGGCGGGGTCCTCCCCCGCTGCCCGCAGCGCCATCACCGCCATCGAGGTGGTGGTCGTCTTGCCGTGCGTGCCCGCCACCGCGATCTGCCGACGGGTGCCGAGCAGTCCCGCGAGCGCGGCGGCGCGGTGGATCACGGGGATACCCGCTTCCCGGGCGGCGAGGACTTCAGGATTGTCCGCGCGGACGGCGGTGGAGACGACCACGAGGTCCGTGTCGGCGGTGAGGTTGTCGGCATCGAACCCGACGGTGATGGTGGCGCCCCGGTCCCGCAGCGGCTGCAGGAACTGCCCGTCCTGCGATTCCGACCCGGTGACGGTCAGGCCCGCGTCGAGGGCGAGGCGGGCGACCGCGCTCATACCGGCACCGCCGATGCGGATCACGTGGATCGAGGAGGGGGCGGCATCCGTCGGCCAGTGCGGCTGGGTGACCACGCCGCCCGGCTGCAGCATCGAATGCAGGGTGCCCGTCTCGAACGGCTCCAGGGTGTCCAGGAAGTCGGTGCTCATCGGCGGATCTCTCCTCGGATCAGGTCGGCGAGGGCCTCAGCGGCGTCGGTGATGCCGAAGCCTCGGGCGGCGCGGGCCATCTCGGTGCGGCGGGCGTCATCGGCGAGCAGCGGGATGACCGTGGAGCGGACGGCGTCGGCGGTGAAGTCGGCATCGTGGACCATGAGGGCGCCGCCCGCATCGACCACGTCCTGCCCGTTCAGCGCCTGTTCCCCGTTGCCGATCGGCAGCGGCACGTACACGGCGGGCAGGCCCACCGCGGTCAGTTCGCTGACCGTTCCGGCGCCGGAACGGGTGACGGCGAGGTCCGCGGCGGCGTACGCCAGCTCCATCCGAGTCACGTACTCCACCTGCCGGTAGTGCTCCGCTTCCACGGGGAACGACTTGCCGCGGCCGGTGATGTGGAGGATCTGCGCACCGGTCTGCGCGATCTCCTGGGCGGTGGCGCCGATCGCCGCGTTGAGGCGCTGGGCACCGAGGGACCCGCCGGTGACGAGCAGCGTGGGGCGGTCCGGGGCGAGGCCGAAGTGCTCGAGTGCCTCAGCGCGCAGCGCCGCGCGGTCCAGGTGGGCGATGCCGCGGCGCATGGGCATGCCGATGCGGACCGCCTTCGGCAGGGTGGAGCCCTCGAACGCGGTGGCGACGATGCGGGCGATGCGGGCCCCGAGCCGGTTCGCGAGACCGGGCCGCTTGTTCGCCTCGTGGATGATCAGCGGGATGCGGGCGGCGGCGCCGGCGAGGTACGCCGGCGGGCACACGTAGCCTCCGAACCCGGCGATGGCGCGGACATCGTGCTCGCGCAGCAGGCGCCGCACCGTGCGGATCTGCGCGGCGAGTCGGCCCGGGAAGCGCAGCGCATCCAGGTTGGGGCGGCGCGGGAACGGCACCTTGTCGATGGTCAGAAGCTCGAACCCGGCATCGGGCACGAGGTCCGCTTCCAGCCCGGCGGCGGTGCCGAGCGCGATCACGCGGATGTCGTCGTTGTCGCGGACCAGCGCTTCCGCGGTGGCGAGCATCGGGGAGACGTGCCCGGCGGAGCCGCCGCCGGCGACGAGGACGGTGCGAGTGGTGGTCATGTCACTTCCTGGATGAATGGCCGGATGAGATGACGGAGCCGGAGCGCTTCGACAGGCCCGCGCGGGCCCGCAGCGCGGCATCGGCGCCCGGTTCGGAGCGGGCGTAGTTGAGCAGCACCCCGAGCGCCAGCATGGATGCGACGAGCGCGGAGCCGCCGGCGGACACGAACGGCAGCGGCACACCGAGCACCGGCAGCAGGCCCGCCACCACCATCATGTTGACCAGTGCCTGGCCGAGGATCCAGCAGGAGATGCCGGCGATGGTGATCTGCGCTGCCGGTTCCCGCAGGCGGCTCGTCATGCGGAACAGGACGAGACCGAGCAGGAGGAACAGTGCGAGCACGGACAGGGTGCCGAGCAGGCCGAACTCCTCCCCGATGACGGCGAAGATGTAGTCATTGTCGGCGTGCGGGATGCGGCCCCATTTCTGGCGGGACGCTCCGAGGCCCACACCCCACCAGCCGCCTTCGGCGATGGCGGCCAGGCCGTTCTGCGCCTGGAAGCAGGAGTCCCCTTCGCAGACGCCGTGCAGCCAGTTGTCGATGCGCGCCATACGGTTCGGCGACATGACGGCCGCTGCGATCACACCGACCACGGCGATGCCGCCGCCGATCATGAACCAGCGCTTCGGCACCCCCGCCACCCACAGGGCGCCCGCCACGAGGAACGCCATCATCATGACGGTGCCGAGGTCTCGGCCGGCGAGGACGAGCCCGAGGCACAGCAGCACCACGGGGGCCAGCGGGATCATCAGATGTTTGACGTCCCGCAGGCGCTTGCGCTTGACCGCGAGGATGGAGCCGAGCCAGAGCGCGAGCGCGAGCTTGAGGAACTCAGCGGGCTGGCCGGTGACCGGCCCGAGCCTCACCCAGTTGCGGTTGCCGTTGATGTTGATGCCCAGCGGGGTGAACACCAGCAGCTGCAGCGCCATCGCACCGATCAGCACCACCCACAGCAGCGCGGGTGAGCGCAGGGTCCGCGCCGGCAGCGCGACCGCCACGATCAGGGCGACCAGGCCGACGGCTGCGTACGCGCCCTGGCGGAGGAACCCCGAGTACCCGGACTGGCCCTTGGAGATGGCGTCCACCGAGGAGCTGGACAGCACCATGATCAGGCCGATGAGGACGAGCAGTCCCCCGATGACGAGCAGGGCGAAGAAGTCGAGTGCGGGGGAGCGCAGCCACGCCCCCACTTCGGACTTCAGGCTGCCGCGGACGTCGCCGAGCGGCTCGTCCTTGGTGGGACGGACGATGGTGGGGACGGTGCGGGCGGAGGTGCTCTGGTCGTCGGGCATCAGGCGCCTGCCTCTGCCAGCACGGCCCGCTGGAAGAGTCGGCCGCGCTCGGCGTAGTTGCGGAACTGGTCGATGCTGGCGGCGGCGGGCGCGAGCAGCACCACGTCGTCGTCGGCGGCGTGCTCGCGCGCGGCGCGGACCGCGGCGCGCATCACGGAGTCGGCCTCCTGGTCGGGGTCGATGCGCACCACGGGGACCGACGGGGCGTGCTCGGTGAGCGCGTCGGTGAAGGCAGTGGCATCCGTGCCGATGAGGACGACGGCGCGCAGGCAGTCGGCTGCTCCTGCGACCAGGTCGCCGATGGGGGCGCCCTTGGTGTCACCGCCGGCGATCCACACGATGGACTGGGCGCTGGCGAGGGCCGCGCGGGCGGCGTCGGGGTTGGTGGCCTTCGAATCGTCCACCCAGGTGATGCCGCCGGAGCGGTGCACCACCTGGATGCGGTGCTCACCGGGACTGTAGGTGCGCAGGCCGTCACGGATGTGGGCGGGCTCCACCCCGACGGCGCGTGCCAGGCCCGCCGCGTTCAGGGCGTTGAACACGACATGAGCGGGGGCGCCGTGGGGGCCGAGGTGGGCGAGGTCGGTGAGGCTGGTGAGCTCAGCGGCCTGCCGGTGGCGCTCGGGCACGAATGCGCGGTCCACTAGGAGGTCATCGACGATGCCGAGTTCGGACGGGCCCGGGGTGCCGAGCCCGACGCCGATGGCGCGGCAGCCCTCCACCACGTCCGCTTCCTCCAGCAGTGTGCGGGTGCGGTCCTCGTGCAGGTTGTACAGGCACGCCGTGATGGTCTGGTCGTAGATGCGGCCCTTCGCGGCGGCGTACTCGTCGGCGCCGCCGTGCCAGTCGAGGTGGTCGTCGCTGATGGTGAGGATGCAGCTGGCCTCGGCGTGGAGGTTCTGCGTCCAGTGCAGCTGGAAGCTGGACAGCTCAACAGCGAGCACCTCGAACCCGATCGGGTCCAGTGCCGCTTCGATGACGGGCAGTCCCACGTTCCCCGCGGCAACGGCGCGGATACCCGCGGTGCGCAGGATGTGCTCGAGCATCGTCACCACGGTGGTCTTGCCGTTGGTGCCGGTGACGGTGAGCCAGGCGGGGCCGCCCTCGGGCTGCATGCGGCGGGCGAGCTCCACTTCGGACCAGACGGGGATGCCGCGCTGGGCCGCTTCGGCCAGCAGCGGCTGGTCGGGGCGCCACCCGGGGGAGGTGATGACGACGTCGATGTCGCCGTCGGGGAGGCGGTCGGTGGTGCCGGCGCCGAGCCGGATGTCGGCGCCGAGGACGCGGAGGATCTCTGCCCGCTCCTCGTTCTCGGGGCTGTCGTTGCCGTCCACGGCGACGACGTGCGCCCCGCGCTGCAGGGTCTGGTCGACGACGGCGTAGCCGGAGACGCCGAAGCCTGCCACGAGGATGCGGGCACCGCTGACGTCCAGTCCCGGCCAGGGCCGTTCGGCGAGCGGGGTGCGGTTCTGTGATGCGTCCACGGGCGTCGTCTCCTTGCTGAGGTGCGGGTGCGTCACTTCGGCAGCAGTGTGAGGGCGTCGAAGTAGAACAGCCCGAGACCGATGCTGGCGCACAGCAGCGCCACGATCCAGAAGCGGACCACGATCGTCACTTCGTTCCAGCCGGCCAGTTCGAAGTGATGCTGCAGCGGCGCCATGCGGAACACGCGCTTGCGGGTCAGTTTGAAGCTGGTGACCTGGATGATCACCGACAGGGAGATCGCGATGAACAGGCCGCCGATGATGGCGCCGATGAACTGGGTGCGGGAGATGATCGTCAGACCGGCGAGGGCTCCGCCGAGGGCGAGGGAGCCGGTGTCGCCCATGAAGATCTTCGCCGGGGAGGTGTTCCACCACAGGAAGCCGACGCAGGCGCCGAGGATCGCCATGGACACCAGCGCAAGGTCCAGCGGGTTGCGGGTCTCGTAGCAGGCGCCGCCCACGCCCATCTCACAGGACTGCCGCCACTGCCAGAACAGGATGAGGACATAGCTGCCGGTGAAGATGGCGGTCGCACCGGTGGCGAGGCCGTCGAGGCCGTCAGTGAGGTTGACGCCGTTGGACCAGGCGGCCACGAGGAAGTTCGACCAGAGGGCGAACAGGATGATGCCGAGGGTGGTGCCGGCGAACGCGAGGTCCAGCCAGTCGATGTCCCGGACGAACGAGATCTCGAACGAGCCGGGGGTGCGGCCGTGCGCGTCAGGGAAGCTGAGGGCGAGGACCGCGAACACGGTCGCCACGGTGAACTGACCGATCAGCTTCTTCTTCGCGGTCAGGCCGAGGGACTGCTTCTTGGCGATCTTCAGGTAGTCGTCGGCGAAGCCGAGGGCGCCCAGGCCGGTCATGAGGAACAGCACCAGCAGACCGGAGGCCGTCGGCGCCGTCCAGGTGATCAGGTGCGCGAGCGCGTACGCGAGCAGCACGGAGCCGATGATCGCCACACCGCCCATGGTGGGGGTCCCGCGCTTCGTCGAGTGCGAGGTCGGGCCGTCATCGCGGACGAACTGGCCGTACTGCTTCTTGACGAGAAGACGGATGTAGAAGGGGGTGCCGAATCCGCAGAGGATCAGGGCAGCAGCGCCGGCGATCAGGATGGAGATCATGCGGACTCCTCTCCTGTGCTCATGGTCTTCACCAGTTCTTCGCCGAGCGCGGCCAGGCCGGCTCCGTTGGATGACTTCAGCAGAACGATGTCGCCGCTCTGCAGGATCGTTTCTAGCACAGAGCGGGCCTCGTCGATCGAATCGACATAGCGTGATTCACCCCCGAAGCTGCCCTCCAGGTGCGCGCCGTTGTGGATGGCGCGGGCTCCGCTGCCGACCACGATCAGCTGGTGGACGTTCAGCCGCACGGCGAGGCGGCCGACGGAGTCGTGCATCTGCACCGACTCCTCCCCCAGCTCGAGCATTTCGCCGAGCACTGCGATGGTGCGACGGGTGCGGCCCAGGTGTGCGAGCGCCTTCAGGGCGGTGCGCATGGAGTCCGGGTTCGCGTTGTAGGCGTCGTTGATGATGGTGATGCCGTCCCGCACGTGGCTGACCTGCATGCGGCCTTCGCTGCGGGAGCGGGCGGTTTCGAGCCCGTCGGCGACCTCATCGAGGGTGAGGCCGGCGGCGAGCGCAGCGCCGGCGGCCGACAGGGCGTTGATGACGTGGTGCTCGCCGGTCAGGGAAAGGCGGATGCGGCGGGACTGACCGGCGACTCGCAGCTCGAAGCTGGGCTGCGCGTCCTCATCGAGGTCGACGTCGACGGCGGTGATGTCCGCATCGGCGGCGAACCCGGTGCGCAGCACGCGGGCGCCGGTGGCGTCGGCCATGGATGCGACACGGGGATCGTCGATGTTCAGCACGGCGGTGCCGTCTGCACCGAGCGCCTCCACCAGCTCCTGCTTGGCGATGCGGATCGCGTCCTGCCCACCGAACTCCCCCACGTGCGCGGTCCCGACGTTCAGCACCACGGAGATGTCCGGTGGAGCGATCTCAGTCAGATGGCGGATGTGGCCGATGCCGCGCGCCCCCATCTCCAGCACGAGGAAGCGGGTGGTCGCGGTGGCCTCAAGGATCGTCAGCGGCAGCCCCAGTTCGTTGTTACGGCTGCCGGCCGGAGCGATGGTCTCGCCGACACGGCTGAGCATCGCGTACAGCAGGTCCTTGGTGCTGGTCTTGCCGGAGGAGCCGGTAATGGCGATGACCGCCAGGTCGGGATTCTCGGTGCGGGCGCGCTGCAGCATCCGTCGGCCGAGCTCCGTGACGGCCTCGAGGGCGTCCTTGACCTGGACGGCGGGGACGCCGACGTCGCGGGTCACGAGGGTGAGGGCGGCCCCGTCGGCCATGGCCTTCTCGGCGAAGCGGTGACCGTCGACGCGCTCACCGGGGAACGCGACGAACAGGTCACCGGTCTGGACGGTGCGGGAATCGACGACGGCGCGGCCGGTGACGCGTTCGGACCCGTCGGCCCCGCCGACCAGCCGACCACCGGTGATCTCAGCGATGTCGGCGGCTGTCAGCTCAAGCATGAGTGGAGTCCTGATCCTTCCGAGTGAAGTGGGCGCGCACGTGGGCGCGGTCGTCGAAGTCGATGACGCGGTCGCCGAAGTCCTGGCCGGTCTCGGCGCCCTTGCCGGCGACGATGACGACGTCGCCCACCTCTGCGAGGCGGAGGGCGCGGGCGATCGCTTCGGCGCGGTCACCCTGGTCGATCACGTCGGCGCCGGACTGCTCAGCGGCGCGGTGGGCGCCTGCGGCGACCTGCTCGCGGATCGACGCGGGGTCCTCGGTGCGGGGGTTGTCGTCGGTGATGACGACGGTGTCGGAGAGGCGCGCGGCGACCTCCCCCATGAGCGGGCGCTTGGCTCGGTCGCGGTCACCGCCGGCGCCCATCACCGTGAGGATGCGGCGCACATTCGGCAGGGCCCGCAGCGAGACCAGGGTCTTCTCCAGGGCGTCCGGCGTGTGGGAGTAGTCGACGACCGCGCGGATGCCGTCATCGTGCACCAGCTCCATGCGGCCGGGGACGGTGCCGGCGGTGGCGACGTGCTCGGCGACGACGTCGAAGTCGTAGCCGCAGGAGTGCAGCGCCAGCGCCACACCGAGGGTGTTGGCGACGTAGTGGGTGCCGGGCAGGGTGGCGACGAGGTCGAAGTCGTCTCCGCCGTCCCAGGCGACCGTGAAGCGGGTGCCGAAGCCCTCGGGGGTCATGGAGGTGACGCGGAAGTCGGCCTCGCGGTCCGGGTCGGTGGTGTAGGTGACCGACGGGATCTCGGCGCGATCGGCGAGTCGGCGGCCCCAGTCGTCGTCCACGCAGATGACGCCGGACCGCGCGCGGTCACCGGCGAACAGCATCGCTTTGGCGTCGAAGTAGGCCTCCATCGTGCCGTGGAAGTCCAGGTGGTCCTGCGACAGGTTCGTGAACACGGCGCAGGCGAAGCGGACGGAGTCGGCGCGGTGGAGGATCATCGCGTGGCTGGAGACCTCCAGCGACGCGGTCTGGACACCGCTCTCGCGCATCATGGCGAGCATGCCGTGCAGGTCGGGCGCTTCGGGGGTGGTGCGGACCGTCGGCACGGTGCGGGTCCCCTCCCCCGCGGGGGTGACGAAGGTGCCGTTCGTCCCGACGACCGCAGTGCCGACGCCCATCGACTGCAGGGTGCGGTCGATCATCGTGGTGATCGAGGTCTTCCCGTTCGTGCCGGTGACGCCGACGACGCTCATGGACGCGGACGGTTCGGCATAGATCAGGTCCGCGGCGCGAGCGGCATGGGCGCGGGGATCCTCGCTGAGCAGGAGCGCGGGGATCCTGTCAGCGGCGATGCTCTCGCGGATGAGCTGCTCGCCGGCGGTGTCGGTGAGGATGGCGCCGCAGCCGAGCTCAACGGCACCGGCGGCGAATTCGGCGCCGTGGTTGTTCTCGCCCTGCACGGCGATCCAGAGGTCACCGGGGCGGACGGCGCGGGAGTCGATGGTGGCGCCGGTGAGCTGCGCGGCATCGCCGACGAGGCGGGCCCCGAGCTGCTCCGCCAGGGTGTCCGCCGGCAGCGGAGGCAGGCCGTGGGGTCGCGAGTCGATCTCAGTGCTGGTCACGGTGGTGGATCACTTCCAGGTGTTGTCGAGTTCGACGCCGTCCTTGCCCGAGGGCGTGACGCGGCGTGCATGCAGGGTGTAGCTCATGATGTCGGCGAAGGCGGGAGCGGCGACGGTGTTGCCGGAGAAGTACGCCGGAAGACCGTACACGAACACGCCGATGACGTAGCGCGGGTCGTCCATCGGCGCCATGCCGATGAAGGAGGCGGTGTAGGTGCCGTCGGGCACCTGCGCGGTGCCGGTCTTGCCGCCGACGGCGAAGCCGGGCACGTGCGCGTTGGAGTCAGGGTTGTCGGGCACGTCGTTGTCCATCAGCTGGCGCATGGTGGCGGCCGTCTCCGGGGAGACGACCCGGTCCGCCTGCTGCTTCTGGGTGGGGCGCAGAACCCCCTTGGCGTCCTTCACGCCCTTGACGATGCGGGGGCGGACATGGACTCCGTCGTTGGCGAATGTGCCGACGGCGCTGGTCACCTGCACGGCGTTGACGGCATATCCCTGGCCGAAAGAGGTGGTGAACTCGGTGCGGCCGGTCCAGTTCTCCGGCTTGTGGAGGATGCCGCCGGACTCGCCGGGAAGCGGCAGACCGGTGGGCTGACCGAGGCCGAACTTGCGCAGGTACTCATAGCGGGTCTTCGGGCTCATCCGGTTGGCGATCTCCACGGTGCCGACGTTCGAGGACTCCTTCAGAACACCCGCGGTGGTGAGGTACTGGGTGGGGTGCTGGTGGGAGTCGCGCACCTGATGCCCCTTGAACTCCTTGGAGTACGGAACGGTGTGCTTCTCCGACGGGGTCGTCACGCCCTCCTCGAGGGCGGCGGCCATGGTGAAGAGCTTGCCGGTGGAGCCGGGCTCGAACACGTTCGAGATGGACTGGTTGCCGAGCAGATCGGGCTTCGCCTTGGCGGGCTGGTTGGGGTCGAACGTCGGGTCCTCGGCGAGGGCGACGATGTCGCCCGTGGCGGTGTCGATGACGACGATGGAGCCGCCGGTGCCGTTCCACTCCTTCACCTTGGCGGTGATGATCTCCTGGGCGCGGTGCTGGATGTCCTCGTCGATGGTGAGGACCACGTCCTGGCCGTCCACGGCGTCCTTCGTGGTGTTGGAGCCCGACGGGATCACCTGCCCGCCGGCTCCGCGCTCGTAGGTGGTGTGCCCGTCCTGGCCGCGCAGGTGCTCATCCCAGGACAGTTCGGTGCCGCCGAGCGCCTGCCCGTCGGAGCTGACGAAGCCGACGACGTTGGCGCCGACCATGCCGCCGGGGTAGATGCGCTCGGTGGCGCGGTCCGCACCGATGCCGGGGATGTCCAGCGCCATGATGGCGTCGCGTTCGCTCGGCTCCACATTGCGGATGATGTACTGGAATCCGGCTTTGCCGGTCAGCTTCTTCTCCAGGTCCGCCACGGACATCCCGGTCAGCGGCGCGAGCTGTTTCGCGGCGGCCTTCACACCCGTTTCGGTGGCGGTGTCGTCGTTGGCGCGGTAGTCGCCGACCTGCCGCTGGTCCACCCAGATGTCATAGCGGAGCACGCTGGTGGCCATGACGTTGCCGTTGGTGTCCAGGATGTCGCCGCGCAGCGCGGGGATGGTCCGCTCCACGGTGCGCGCCTGCACGGCCTTCTCGGACAGTTCGGCGGAGTTCAGGCCCTGCACCCAGATGAGGCGACCGCCCAGCAGCAGCGCGAAGATCGCGATGCCGATGAGGACGAGTCGGTGGCGGCGGTGGGGTTCGGCGGGCAGGGTGCGGACAGCGGTCGCGCCGCTGCGCATCTGGGAACGCGAACGGCTCGAGCGCTGCTGTCGCTCGAGCCTCTGACGCGTATGACGGGTGCTCCGGTCAGGGGAGACGCGCCTGCGCCGCTCGGGCGATCGGCGATCTCCCGGCATCAGTCCCGTCCTTCGTTGCCCATGCCGTAATCATAGAGCGGCTGCGAGGCGCCGCGTTCGGGGACTGCGCGCGGCAGGTCCGCCGGCGGGATCAGCTGCTTGTCGGCTGCGCCGGGAGCGGCGGGCTGCGCAGGCTTCGGGTCGCCGACGACGCGGCCGTTGGCGAGGTCCACGAACGCGACGTCCTGCACGGGCACCATGCCGAGGTCGCGGGCGCGCTTCTCCAGCTCCTGCGGCTTGGACCTCATCTCGTTCTCCTCGCGCAGGGCCTGCGCCTGCTGGGAGAGGGCGATGTCCTGCTCCTGCAGGCGGGTGATCTCGTAGCTGGTCTGGGTCATCGACACGTTCAGCACCAGCATGGCGGCGAGGGTCGCCACCAGGATCAGGGTGATGAGCGCGGCGAACGGCACGATGCTCCGCTCCTGGCGAGGCCGCGCGATGAGCGCCAGACGCGGCCGAGCGGCGGTGCGGCGCGGACGGACGGCGTACGTGTGCGCGGCGAGCTGGGCCATCAGCGGGACTCCTGGGACGTTGCGGTTCGGGCGGTGCGCTCCACTGCGCGCAGCCGGACGCTGGCGCTGCGGGTGTTGGTCTCCTGCTCCTGAGCAGAGGCCTGTTTGGCACCGCGGTGGACAAGGCGGTAGTCGGGGGCGAGCTCGGGCAGCTCCACGGGCAGGTCGAGCGGCGCCGAGGACGTGGTGACGGCGGTGAACGCGCGCTTGACCATCCGGTCCTCCAGGGAGTGGTAGGACTCCACGGCGAGGCGGCCTCCGTCGGCCAGGGCGCCCAGGGCGGCCTCAAGGGCGTCCTGGAGGATGTCGAGTTCGTCGTTGACGGCGATCCGCAGGGCCTGGAAGGTGCGCTTGGCGGGGTGACCGCCGGTGCGCTTCGACTTCGCGGGAATGGAGCGGTCGATGACCTCGACGAGGTCGCCGGAACGGGTGAACGGCTGCTCGGCGCGGCGCTGCACGATCGAGCGGGCGATGCGGCGGGCGAAGCGCTCCTCACCGTACTGCGACAGGATGCGGGTGAGCTCCTGCTCCTCGAGGGTGTTGACGAGGTCGGCAGCAGTGGCGCCGCCGCCGGAGGCGTTCATCCGCATGTCCAGCGGGGCGTCCACGCTGTAGGCGAAACCGCGGTCACGGGTGTCGATCTGGAAGGACGACAGGCCGAGGTCCATGAGGATCGCGTCCGCGGCGGCGACTTTGGCGGCGTCGAGGACCTCGGGGATCTCGTCGTACGTCGCGTGGTGGAGGCTGAAGCGGCCGTCGAAGCCGGCGTCGGTGAGGCGGCCCCGGGCGAGTTCGAGGGCTGCGCTGTCGCGGTCGATGCCGACGAGGCGCGCCTCCGGGTTGGCGGCGAGGACGGCGCAGGCGTGGCCGGCCATGCCGAGGGTGCAGTCGAGGTAGACGGAGCCGGGGGCCTGCAGGGCGGGGGCGAAGATGTCGAGCAGTTCGCGCTCCATCACGGGGGCGTGCATCTCGGCGGCGGTGCGTTCGCTGTGCGCGCCTGCGGCTGCTGCGCTGTGCTCGCGTGCGGCCGGGCCGGCTGAACCGGAGGTCTGATCGTCCATCTGCTCTCACCCCTTCCTTGCTGACGTGGCAGCCCCTGGGCGGGTGGGGGCCCCTGAGATCTGTGCGTGCGTCATACCGTCAGACATCCCTCCGCTCACTACCCGGCGCCGGGGAAGAAGCGTCGGGGCGCGAGCGAAGAGATGTCTCGCGGTACGTCGCGTCGTCAGAACAGCCCGGGGACGATCTCCGTCGCGGTCTGCGCGAAGGCCTCCTCGGTCTGCTCCAGATACGCCTCCCACGCGGCCGTATCCCAGATCTCGATGCGACTGCCGGTGCCGATGACGGCGCAGTCGCGATCCAGACCCGCGTACGTCCGCAGGTGAGAGGGAATGGTGACCCGGCCCTGCTTGTCCGGAACCACGTCCTCGGCGCCCGAGAGGAGGACACGCAGGTAATCGCGTGCGTCCTTGCTCGTCACCGGGGCCTGCCGCAGCTGCTCGTGAACCTTCTCGAACTCGCGCATGGGGTACACCGTCACGCAGTGCTCCTGTCCGCGAGTCATCACGAGACCGGCTGCGAGCTGGTCACGGAACTTCGCAGGGAAGATCAGTCGGCCTTTGTCATCGAGCTTGGGCGTGAAGGTGCCGAGAAACATGGGCACCCCCTCCCAGCGCTCCTGACGCGGGCTCGTCTTCCTCGTCCCCCCACTTTACCCCACTTCCCACCACCCTCAACCCCCAAGTTCGGGGAGGGTCTCCGCACACTAACGTTTAACCAGGTCAGAGCGGTGGAGGGCGGTGGAGGAGATTGCGCGCACAGTGCCGAGCGGGCCTGCCGCAGCAGGTTTCCTCCACCTCTCCCCCACCCCTCCACCACTCCCCACGCTCATGCAAAAGCGCAGGTCAGATGCCATTTCAGCCATCTGTGGGGGATGCGGGTGGGGCGCGGTGGAGGGCGCGTGGGGGTGCGAGTGGAGGGAGGTGGAGGGAACAGATGCCCAGGTTCGGTTCAGGAGTGGAGCACGGTGGAGGGTCCGGGCATGAGAAACGGGGCCCGCCTCAAGCGGACCCCGTCGGATCGATCGGGTCGATCAGTGGATGAGTGGTGGTGTGCGCTGGCGGATCACCTGTCGCCGCTCTGCCGCTTGTCCCAGCGGTCTTCGAACTTCTTCATGAGGCCCTGGGGGCTGCCGCCCTTGCCGGCGGGGTGGGCGTCTCGGCCCTTGCGGCGGTCCGCATCGGTGACGGTCGCGGTGGCGGGGCGGGCGCGGTCGCCGGTGATGGCGAATACGGCGCTGCCGAGCATGAGCAGGAACGCGAGGACCCCGAGCCAGACGGCGGGCAGGGACACGGCGAAGACGAGAAGGGCGAGGCCGGCGAGCACCCCGACGCAGCCGAGCACTATGCGACGCGGGTTGAGGGTGGTCTTCTGCGCAGCCTCGGAGTCGCCGGACGACGCGGAGGACGATGAGAAGGTGCGTGCGAGCTTGGGATCGTCGGCGAACAGCTGCTTCTCCAGCTCGTCGAGCATCTTCTGCTCGTTCTCTGACAGCGCCATCGGATCCTCCTTCGACTGTCCGGCCCCGGTGCCGATCCCATGATCGGCGTGTCCTGCAGGGCGTCCGGCCCGATTGCTGACCCCAAGGATAGGCATGGAACCTGAGGATCCGGAACCGCTCTCCCAGGGTTGGAGTGCCCGCTCCCGCCGCTCGGAGGGCCCGCCGCGAGCACCGACGGTGGCGCCCGGGGCGCGCGCTGGAGCCTGCTGGGCGGTGATGTCCCAGGTCAGTGGTCTGGGTCGGTCCGCTGGGTTCGCTGCACAGAGGTGCTGTCGGTGTCGGCTCGCAGGGCGGAACCGCGCGAGAGCGCTGCCCGGCCGAACTTCGCCCGTGCCGCATCCATCGCGGCGTCGACCTTCCCCCATGAAGCGCTGGCGCCGTCGAGCGAGTCCTGGATGGCGATCCCGCCGGCGGGGACCAGGTGCTCGGCGCGGACCCCGAGCAGGCGAACCCATCGGATCTGCTCCCGGGCGCGCTCCAGCGCGATCAGCGCCCGCTCGCGGATCTCCTCACTGGAGGCCGTCGGCGAGCGGAAGGAGCTGGTCCGGGTGATGGTGCGGCCGTCCGGTGCGCGCATCTTCACCGAGAGGGACGCCGCAGCAAATCCGCGGGTGCGGACGCGGTGCGCGACCGTGTCCGCCATCTGCACAGTGAGGGACCGCAGCAGGTCCGGATCACCGATGTCGTTCTCGAAGGTGCGCTCCATCCCGATGCTGTGGTCCTTCGCCTGCTCCCCCAGAGTGCGGCGGTCGATGCCGCGGGCGAGCTCCTGCAGGGCGGGCGCACCCGAGCCGAGCAGTCGGCGCGCGGTCTGCGGCGGCAGCTCCGCCAGCTCCCCCACTGTGGTCACCCCCATGTCCGTCAGCTTCTTCGCCGCCACGGGGCCCACCCCATGGATCACGCTGATCGGCAGGGGTGCGAGGAACTCCCGAGTGCGGGCTGGTTCGACGACGAGGATCCCGGCGGGCTTCGCCTTCGCCGAGCAGATCTTCGCCACCGACTTCGAGATCCCGCCGCCCACGCTGCAGGGCAGGCCGACTCGCTCCTGCACTCGTCGGCGGATCTCCACCGCGATCTCCTCCGGGGTGCCGAGGAGGCGCTGGGAGCCGGTGACATCGATGTACGCCTCGTCCACGCTGACCACCTCGATGGAGGGCGAGAAGTCCTCAAGGATCGCCATGACCTGCCGGGAGACCTCCCGGTACACGTCCCCGCGCGGCGGCAGCACCAGCAGGTGAGGGCATCGCTGCAGGGCCTGAGCGGTGGGCTGAGCGGAGTGCACACCGAACCGGCGGGCCTCATAGTTGGCAGTGGCGATGACTCCGCGCCGGCCTCCGCCGCCGACGGCGATGGCGCGCCCGCGCAGCTCCGGATCGTCCCGCATCTCTACGGAGGCGAAGAAGGCGTCCATGTCCAGGTGCAGAACAGCGCGTTCCGATGGGTCCCACTGCACCGGGCGGACACCTCTCTTCTGCTTCGCAGGCCACGCGCCTCAGCAGGCGGCGGCCAGTTCGTCCGTGAGCTCACCCTGCACGACCCGCAGGTAGCGGCGGGACTGGGCGATGTGCTCGCGGACCGTCGATTCGGCGATGTCCACCCTACTCTCCAGCAGTGGACCGCTGCGGGCCCGCAGCTGCACGAACGGCTCCACCTCCGCGGCCCGCACCCGGTGCACAGTGCCGAGACGCGACAGAGCTGTCCAGGCGTTCAGCGGCAGCGGCCGGCGCCTCTCCTGGTTCGCGCGGTCCCGCATGATGCCGGCGGTGGCCAGCGCCGCCCGATGGCAGGTCTCGAACGCCTGGGCGCGGTCCTCGCCGATGAGCTGTTCGGCGCGGTCCAGCTGCTGCTCGATGCGGTCGCAGGCATCGAACCACGTGTTCGCTGACTGAACAGTGATGGTCATGTCTCTCCCCCTGGTGACTCGGTGAGCCCACCGTAGAGAGGGGGTGCGACATTTAAAGTCGGGGGTTTCGTCGGCTCCCTCTACAATCGGCCGCATGGCCAGGTCGAAGCGCTCCCAGCGCCCCCGCGCGAACCCCCCATCCCTCCCCCTCGGGCGGGAGATCCCCACCGACACCGGCACGGTGCGGCTCGACCAGGAGACCGACGGGTCCGTGCTGGTGACCCTCAACGGGATGCCGTCCTCGATGATCCACCCGGATGCGCAGGTGCTGTCCTTCGAGTACATGCGCTGGATCTTCAGCGCGATCCGCGCCCTCCACCCGCAGAGCAGCGCCGAGGAGGGACGGCTCGCGATCGCCCACCTCGGCGGCGGCGCGGCGGCGCTCCCCCGCGCGCTCGCCGATGCGTACCCGCAGTCCACCAACAGCGTGGTGGAGATCGACGGAGCCCTCCTGGACCTGGTGCGCACCTGGTTCGACCTGCCGCGCTCCCCGCGGATATCCCTGCGCGCCGACGACGCCCTCGTCGCACTCGACGGCTGGCGGGAGGACCGGTTCGACCTCGTCATCCGGGATGTGTTCGCCGGCGGCACGATCCCCCGCGCGTTCCAGGACCTCACGGCGGTGTCCGCGGTCCGACGGGTGCTGCGCCCCGGCGGGTTCTACTTCGTGAACTCCGTGATGCGCCCGGCCAGCTCCGTCATCTCCGACGAGCTCGCCACGCTCTCGCGCGTCTTCGAGCACGTGTCACTGATCGCGGAGCCGTCGGCGCTGAAGAAGAGGAGGACCGCCAACTGCATCCTGATCGGCAGTGATGATGAGCTGCCGCCGGAGGTGGAGCGGGCGATCCGCTCCGATGCGGTCAGCGTCCGCCTGATGCCGAACGCGGAGGTGCAGCGGATGATCCGGCACGGCCATGTGCTGCGCCGCGAAGCCGTCAGTTCGGCAGCGGACGAACCCGCTGAGCGCTCGGGCCCTTATCGCTTCGGATGAGCTCGAACTCCACGCGCTGGCCTTCGGCGAGGGTGCGGAAGCCGTCCATGTCGATCTGGGAGTGGTGCACGAACACGTCCGCGCCGCCGCCGTCGAGGTCGATGAATCCGAAGCCCTTCTCGGCGTTGAACCACTTCACTTCGCCCAGTGCCACGGCACTCCTCCCTGTCAGCTGCTGATGGGGCCGCTCGGCGGACCGCTGGTGCCGTCGTCGTCGGTGTTCTCGGCGAGGAACCGTTCGAAGCGGTCACCGAGCTCATCCGCGGTCGGCATGTCCGGCACGTAGCCGGTGCCGTCGTTGTCCCGAGCCATCTGATCGTAGCCGTCCTCGAGGGTCTTCACCATCGCCTGCAGCTCCGGTGAGTCCTCCACCTCGTCCTCCAGCATCCGCTGGCTCGCCTCGACGATGTCCCCCAGCTCCATCAGCGGGATCTCCAGGGCAGCCGTCTCACTGACGCGGCGCAGCAGCGCGAGCGTGCCCGCCGGGTAGGGCGAACGGGTCAGATAGTGAGGGATCTGCGCAACGAAGCCCTGGCAGCGGATGCCGCCGCGCTGCAGCTCCTTCTCCAGCACGGGGATGAAGCTGCCGGGCATCTCGAACACCTGCTCGGGGCCCGCCCCGGTGGCGGCGATGCCCTCCTGTGCGTCCGCGCTGTCGCCGCTGGCGGGATGCTCACTGGTGTCGCACTGCTCGCCCGGCCCATCGGTGTCTGCACCGGTGGTGTCGGCGGATCCGTCGGCTGGGGGCTCCTCCCCCAGCGCCAGCTGGTTGGCGTGGGTGAGCATGGTGATGGTGCGGGTGTGCGGGGTCTCCGACGGGATCGCGCGCAGCGTCACCACCTGGTCGATGCCGAACGTGTCCGCGAGCGCGACCACCGCGCCCGCCAGCAGGTTCCAGCGCAGGTCCGGCTCGGGGCCCTCAAGGAGAAGGAAGGGGCGGGAGGCGTCGTCGTAGACGAGGTGCAGGGCGATCTCCGGCATCTCCACGGTGCGGTAGCGGCGGCCGTCGTACACGACGCAGGGCCGGGAGGAGCGGTAGTCCAGCAGCTCATCGGAGTCGAACCGGGCGATGCGGATGCTGCGGAGGTTCTCCTGGAAGTAGGTGGCGGCGGTCCGGCAGGTCTGGCCGGCATCGATCATGCCGGGGATGCACACCACCAGCGGGAGGGGCCCGGAGGGGACGGCGGCGATGACCTCGTGGTCCTCCAGCTGGTACAGCTCGCGGGGGTCGCGCATCGTCTCTCCTCGTGTGCTCTGCAGTTCTCGTCGGGCCCCTGGCGGGACCGGCAGCGGGGCGGCCGACGGGTGCCGCCGCCTGAGTCGGTCCTGAGCGCGGCCCGCTGCGCATCGACCATAATGGTATGTCGCCTGCGCGGCATTGAGGCTTGGAGCTGAGACGCCGCCGGCGCGCCGAGGGGCCGCGCACCGGCCGTGTCGGCGCAGCACTGTGGTCAACCGGTCGAAGAGCCGGCAACGCTGAAAGGCACGTCGTGGGACGAACCAGCACGCAGCTCGAACTCGAACAGGCAGCGGTGGACACCATGTACCGCCGGATCGATGAGCTGATCGAGCATCTGACGGACCAGATGGAGAGGACGGCCGGCTCGCAGAGCGCCTCCACCCACCAGAACCGCAGCGAACGCGACGCCTTCACTGCGTTCTACGAGGACCGCATCTCCCTGCTGCGCACCGTCAGCCACTCCGCCGTGTTCGGCCGACTCGACATGGTCGACGGCGCCCGCCGCTACATCGGCCGCATCGGCCTGTTCACCGCGAACCGCGACCAGCTGCTGATGGACTGGCGCGCCCCTGCAGCCGCCGCGTTCTACCAGGCGACCGCGCACAGCCCTCAGGGGGTGCGTCTGCGCCGCCACCTCATCACCAACGGCCGCACCGTCACCGGTGTGGACGACGACGTCCTGGACCGCGACCTGCTGCACGAGGCCTCCGACGTCTCCTCCGACCTGCAGGGCGAAGGCGCGCTCCTCGCCGCTGTCAGTGCGAGCCGAACTGGCCGCATGGGGGACATCGTCGCCACTATCCAGGGCGAACAGGACCGCATCATCCGCTCCGAGAACCGCGGCGTGCTCGTGGTGCAGGGCGGCCCCGGCACCGGCAAGACCGCGGTCGCGCTGCACCGCGCCGCCTACCAGCTGTACACGCACCGCGCCCGGCTGGAGCAGGCGGGCGTGCTGATCGTGGCCCCCACCCGCGGCTTCCTCACCTACATCGAACGCGTGCTGCCGAGCCTCGGCGAATCCGGCGCCGTCATGGCGACCCCGGGCGAACTGTTCCCCGGCGTCACCGCCACCGAGACGGACCAGGCGCGCATCGCAGAGATCAAGGGCCGCCCGGTGATGGCGAACCTGCTGAAGCGCGCCCTGCGCCACCGCCAGCTCGTGCCCGCCGCCGACATCCACCTGCGGATCGACGGCGTTCCCCTGACGATCACACCGGCGGACATCAAAGCCGCCCGCTCCGAAGCCCGCTCCTCCGGCCGCCCGCACAACCGCGCCCGCACCACGTTCGTGCGCGCCGCGCTGGATCGCCTGGTGGACAGGTACGCCGACGAGATCCGCCGACAGGGCCGCACCATCACCGAGGAGGACCACCCGGACCTCATCAACGATCTGCGCACCGACGACGGGGTGAAGGTCGCCCTCAACCGCGCCTGGCTGCCGTACACGCCCGAATCGTTCCTCCGCTCCTTCTTCGCCTCCGAGCAGCGGGTGCGCCGCGCTGCGCACGGCCTCATGCCGATGAAGGACGCCGCCGCCCTCGTGCGGTCCAAGGACTCCGCGTGGACCATCGACGATGTGCCCCTGCTGGATGAGATCGCCGAACTGCTCGGCGAGGACGACGCCGCGGCTCGTCAGGAGGAGAAGCGGCAGAAGGCCGCGCAGCAGGACCAGATCGGCTATGCCGAGAAGGTGCTGGAGATGATGGACTCCGACGGCATGATCAGCGCGCAGGACCTCGCCGCGCAGGTGTCGCACATGCATGCCCGCCGCACCGTGGCGGAGCGCGCCGCCGGTGACCGCACCTGGACGTACGGCCATGTGGTGGTCGATGAGGCGCAGGAGCTGTCGGCGATGATGTGGCGTCTGCTCATGCGCCGCAACCCCACGAAGTCGTTCACGGTGGTGGGCGACGTCGCACAGACGTCCTCCCCTGCCGGCACCACGTCCTGGACCGCCGTGCTCGAGCCGTTCGTGGAGGACCGCGCCCAGATCGAAGAGCTCACCGTCAACTACCGCACCCCCGCCCGCATCATGGCGGCGGCGAACCGCGTGGCGCGCGCCCACGACCTCCTCGCCACCGAGGTGCAGTCCGTCCGCGAGGGCGAGCACGACATGCACCTCGCCCTCCTGCCCGGTCAGGCGGGCAGCGTGGGCGAGGGGGCCCCGTCCGCTGAGCAGATGGACGCGATCGCCGCCGAGGTCCGACGTGTGCGCGCCCTGATCGGCGACGGCCGGCTCGCCGTGGTCGCACCCGACGCGGCTGTTGCACCCCTGGTCGAAGCGCTCGGCGCGCAGTTCGATCCGGGAGAGGTCGGCGCCGGATCCGCCGGCATCGACTCCCCCGTCTCCGTGATGAACGCCCGCGACTCCAAGGGCCTGGAGTTCGACGCCGTGGTCCTCACCGACCCCGCCACCATCTGCGAGGCGCACGCCCGCGGCGCGAACGACGTGTTCGTGGCGATGACGCGCCCCACCCAGGTGCTGTCGGTGCTGCACCACGGAAACCTGCCCGACGGGTTCGAGGACCCGTCGGCATGAGGCCCCCGCGGCACACCCCGCACCCGGTCGACCAGCGCTCCCCTCTCCCGCGGCAGCGCTGACCTCCGCGGACCCTCGGTGTGTTGCCGATCAGCGGCCGGTCGGGCGTAGCATGATCTGCGTCGTCCGCACGGACGATGGGCGCACTCGCGCTCCCTGACCCCCAGCGGCCGCCGCCCGATCCCTCATCCTGACGCGGCGGCCCCGACAAGGAGAGGTATGTCCTCCACCCCAACAACGGCCGCTTCCGGGCGCCGACAGGCCAGCGTGCGCGAGCTGACGCTGCGAGGCGTCGTCCTCGGCGGTCTCATCACGCTGATCTTCACCGCCGCCAACGTCTACCTCGGTCTCAAGGTCGGCCTGACGTTCGCCACTTCGATCCCCGCTGCCGTGATCTCCATGGCGGTGCTGCGCTTCTTCAGCCACACCATCCAGGAGAACAACATCGTCCAGACGATCGCCTCAGCAGCCGGCACGCTGTCCGCGATCATCTTCGTGCTGCCCGGCCTGGTCATCGTCGGCTGGTGGGCGGGCTTCCCGTACTGGACCACCGCACTGGTGTGCGCCGTCGGCGGCATCCTCGGCGTCACCTACTCCATCCCGCTGCGCCGCACCCTCGTCACCGGCAGCGACCTGCCGTATCCCGAGGGTGTGGCCGCCGCTGAGGTGCTGAAGGTCGGCGACAGCGCCGGCTCCTCCGAGGAGAACAAGCGCGGACTGCACGTCATCATCGCCGGCGCCCTCGGCGCCGCCGCCTTCTCCCTGTTCGCCAACCTCAAGGTCCTCGCCAGCTCCGTGGGCACCGCCCTGCGCCTCGGCTCCGGCGGCACCATGGTGGGCGGCAGCCTCTCCCTCGCCCTCATCGGCGTGGGCCACCTGGTCGGCATCACGGTCGGCATCGCCATGATCATCGGCATGATCATCTCCTACGGCATCCTCCTGCCGACCCTCACCCAGGGGCAGATTCCGGCCGACGCCGACCTGATGGAGACCGTCGGCGGCATCTTCGGCAGCGACGTCCGCTTCATCGGCGCCGGCACCATCGCCGTGGCCGCTGTGTGGACCCTGCTGAAGCTGATCGTCCCCATCGTCCGCGGCATCTCCGAGGCGCTCGCCTCCAACCGTCGCCGCCGCGGTGGCGACGAGGTCGACATCACCGAACGCGACATTCCGATGTCGCTGGTCCTGGGCATCACCCTGCTGTCCATGATCCCGATCGGCCTGCTGCTGTGGTCCTTCCTCAAGGACACCGCGATCTCCCACCACACCGGCAGCCTGATCGCCGTCGCCGTGGTCTTCACCCTGCTGATCGGCCTCGTCGTCGCCTCCGTGTGCGGCTACATGGCCGGCCTCATCGGCGCCTCCAACTCGCCGATATCCGGCGTGGGCATCCTGGTGGCGATCGCCGCAGCCCTCGTGGTGAAGCTGGTGCACGGCACCTCCGGTGCTGACACCGCGTCCCTGGTCGCCTTCACCCTGTTCACCGCGGCGATCGTGTTCGGCATCGGCACGATCTCCAACGACAACCTGCAGGACCTCAAGACCGGCCAGCTCGTGGGCGCGACCCCGTGGAAGCAGCAGGTCGCTCTGATCATCGGCGTCATCTTCGGCTCGATCATCATCCCGCCGGTGCTGCAGCTGATGCACACCGCCTTCGGCTTCGCCGGTGACCCGAACGCGGGCCCGGACGCCCTGGCGGCACCGCAGGCGTCGCTGATCTCCTCCCTGGTGAAGGGCGTGCTCGGCGGCGACCTCAACTGGGGCCTCATCGGCATCGGCGCCCTCATCGGCGCCGTGGTGATCGTCATCGACGAGGCACTCCGGGCCACGTCGAAGGGTAAGAAGCGCGCCCTGGCCCTGCCGCCGCTCGCAGTCGGCATGGGCATGTACCTGCCGATGGAGCTGACCCTGATCATCCCGATCGGCGCCCTCATCGGCCTGGTCTACAACCGTTGGGCCTCCACGTCGAAGCGCCCGGAGGTCATGAAGCGCCTCGGCATTCTGCTGGCCACCGGTCTCATCGTGGGCGAGTCGCTCTTCGGTGTCGTGTTCGCCGGTGTGGTGGCGGCCTCCGGTGAAGCGGAACCGCTCGCGATCGTGGGTGAGAGCTTCCAGTCCGTCGCCATGATCCTCGGCGTCCTCGCATTCGCCGGCATCATCGCGGTGCTGTACCGCTGGGTGATGGGTCTGCAGAAGACCCTGCCGGCAGCCGACGAGACCGCTGAGCCCACCGGTCGCCGCGCCGCACGCTGATGTGCTGCTGAAGGCCAGCTGACGCGCCGACGGCGCTGATGCGCACGCGCCCTCCGCTTCCCGTTTCGGGAGGTGGAGGGCGCTTCTCGTTGGGGACCGCGATCGCCGCGCTTCGGGCATGAAGAAACCGGCGAGTCTGGCTTCCCCTCCAGACTCGCCGGTCAGCATTCATCATACACACTCTGCGGCGCGAGGTGTAATCGAGTGCGCATATCCGCTGCGCGGCTCAGGCGTCGGACTGCTCCCGCAGCTCGGCGATCGCCTTCTCGAAGTCCTCGAGTGAGTCGAAGTTCCGGTAGACGGACGCGAAGCGCAGGTACGCCACGAGGTCCAGGTCCTTCAGCGGCTGCAGGATCGCAAGGCCCACATCGTGCGCCTCGATCTCACTGACTCCAGTGAGGCGAATGCTCTCCTCCACCTTCTGTGCGAGCACCGCGAGCTGATCATCGGTGACGGGCCGGCCCTGGCAGGCCTTGCGGACACCGGAGATGACCTTGGAACGGCTGAAGGGTTCGCCCACACCAGAGCGCTTCACCACGGACAGCGACGCTGATTCGATCGTGGAGAAGCGGCGCGAGCAGCTCGGGCACTGGCGGCGCCGGCGGATGACGGTGCCGTCATCCGCTGTCCGTGAATCGACGACGCGGGAGTCAGTGTGGCGACAGAAAGGGCAATGCACAGCGTCATCCTACTAAACGGCCTGACAGTCCCACCGTCACGCTGGGTGGAGGAACAGCTCCGCCCCGTCACCGGCGGCGATGAGGTGGTTCGCGGGTGACGGGGCGGGCTGGGTCCGGTGGTGCCGGTCAGGACACGGGAAGGTGCAGGCTCTGACCGCGCTGCACGACGCCGTTCTGCAGGTCGTTGAGGTCCTCCACCATGAGGATGTAGTCGCGGACATCGGTGCCCTCCGGGGCGTACTGCGAGGCGATGCCCCACAGGGTGTCCCCCTCGTGCACGGTCACGGTGACGTACTCGGTGGTGGCGGTGGAGCCCGCTTCAGCGGCGGGCGTGAAGGAGGCCATGCCCATCAGGAACGCCAGGCTGAGCGCGACCGAGGCGATCAGCAGGCCGAGGACCACACGACCACGACGGGTGATGCGCAGGCGAACATCTGGTCGAAGAGCGACGGGACGAACGGTGGTGGCAGTCATGATTGGAATCCTTGTTCGATGTGCGAATGACTTGACCCTACGATCACTTGTTCGACGAAGTCAAGACTCTTTCGAACGATCGTTTGAATATGCGGCTTGGGCCACGTACTCTTGAGTCGAGACAGACTCAAACAGAGGGGTGCGACATTTAAAGTCGCCCCATCGCGGAAAGGGCGCTGATGACCGAGACGAACGAGACCACCGACGGCGCTGCTCGCCCCCGTCTGACCGCCCGTCAGCGCCGCATCCTGGACGTCATCGAGGATGCGATCCGCGAGCACGGCTACCCGCCGTCCATGCGCGAGATCGCCTCGAAGGCGGGCCTGGCCTCCCCCTCCTCCGTGCTGCACCAGCTGACCGTCCTGGAGACCAAGGGCTATGTGCGCCGCGACCCGAACCGCCCGCGCGCCCTCGAGCTCGTCCAGGGGGATGATGCTCCCGCTCCGACCAGCGGCGACTTCAACGGCATCCAGCCGGCCGCCACCACGAACGTGCCGCTGGTCGGCCGCATCGCCGCCGGTTCGCCGATCACCGCCGAAGAGCAGATCGAGGACGTGTTCACACTGCCGTCCCAGCTGGTCGGTGACGGCAACCTGTTCCTGCTGAAGGTCGTGGGCGATTCGATGATCGATGCCGCGATCTGCGACGGCGACTGGGTCGTCGTCCGCGCGCAGCGGGTGGCTGAGCAGGGAGAGATCGTCGCCGCGATGATCGACGGCGAAGCCACCGTGAAGTCGTTGCACATGCGGGACGGCCACGTGTGGCTGATGCCACACAACCCCGCCTACACGCCGATCCTCGGCGACCTCAGCGAAATCCTCGGCAAGGTCGTGGCGGTGCTCCGCTCCGTCTGACCAGCCGCTGGCCTGCCCGGCCCACCCGGTCGTCTCCGTCCCATGCGCCTCCGGTTCGCCGCCGGGGGCGCATGTGCGTCTCCCGGCTGGTTCCGCCCCGGACGGGCGCGGCTCTCAGGACCTGCGCGGCGCCGCGGCGAGGCGCTCCAGCGCTCCCAGCGCCACGGACGCGCGCTGCGTGTACCACAGCGGCGGCATCGCCTGCCGCAGATACGAACCGTACCGCCGCGTCGCGAGCCGTGAATCCAGCACCGCCACCATTCCCCGGTCGCTGCGGGTGCGGATCAGCCGCCCCGCGCCCTGCGCCATCAGCAGTGCCGCGTGCCGCGCAGACACCGCCATGAACCCGTTCTTCCCGGACTCGCTGAGCCGCTCCTGCAGAGCCGCCTTCAGCGGGTCATCCGGCCGCGGGAACGGGATCCGGTCGATCACCACCAGCCGGCACGCATCTCCCGGTACGTCCACGCCCTGCCACAGTGACAGCGTCCCGAACAGGCACATCGACCAGTCCTCACGGAACTGGCGCACCAGGTTCGTCAGCGAGTCCTCGCCCTGCAGCCCCACCGTCAGGCCCGTGTGGGCGCGGACGTAGTCCGCCGCCGTCTCCGCTGCGCGGCGGGAGGAGAACAGTCCCAGGACGCCGCCCTCGCTCGCCTCCGCGAGCTCCACCAGATGCTCCAGCAGCTGCTGGGACAGACCCTCGCGTCCGGGCGGCGGCAGCTGCGATGCGCAGTAGAGGATGCCCTGCTTCGGGTAGTCGAACGGGCTGCCGACGTCGATGCCCGCCCACTGCTCCCGCTCCGCGGACGACGACTCCCGCATGAACCCGCTCATCGGGGCGCCCAGATCCACTCGCGACCGGGGGAACAGGCCGACGGATCCCGCCGCCTGATCGAACCTGCCCGCGAGCGCCAGGGTCGCGGAGGTGAAGACCGTGGTGCGCTGATCGAGGATGGCGCGGCGCATCGCCGAGGCGACGCTCAGCGGCGCCACCTCGATGATGGAGCGTCCCGTCATCTCCGAGTGGGAGATGTAGCGGACATCGTCCTCATCCGGGCTGATGAGGCGGGCGCACACATCCATGATCTCCTGGAGCTTGGTGCGGGCCGCTTTGCGCGCCCCGGCCGTGGAGGCGGCAGTCGAGTCACCGGCGTCCTTGGCATCGGAGTGGGCTTGGCGCGCTTCGATCTCCAGCAGTGTGATGGCGTCGCTGAGGACAGGCGGCATGTCGCCGGTGATGCGTCCGTCGGGCTGCAGGCCGAGGGCGTCCCCGAGGGCGTGGCCGGCGTCGTCGAGGGCGGTGGAGACCACGCCGAGACCTCGCAGGTCCCGCACCGCAGAGCGGACGTGGCCGGCGCTGAGCGTTTCGGTGACGGCGCCGGTGACACGGGCGGCGAGCTCGTGGGCCTCGTCGATGATGACGACGTCGTGCTCGGGGATGATGCCGTGCCCGTCGAACGCGTCGATCGCCAGCAGGGCATGGTTGGTGACGATGATGTCGGATTCCTTCGCGATGGCGCGGTTGCGCTCCGCGAAGCAGGAGTCCTTCATCGGGCACTGCGCGCCGAGGCATTGGGCGCCGGTGACGGACACCTGCCGCCAGGCACGGTCCGAGACGGGGGTGCGCAGGTCGTCGCGGTTGCCGGTGTCGGTGTCCTCCGCCCATTCGCGCAGCCGCTTCACCTGGTCGCCGAGGCGTTCGGACGCGGCCGGCTCACCTGTGACGGACGCTTCGCTGAACAGGGCGCCGGGGTCGAGGTCGTCCGGGTAGCCGCCGGCGATCTTGTGCAGGCACAGGTAGTTGGAGCGGCCCTTCAGCAGGCTGAACGACGGGGTGCGCTCCAGCATCGGGGCGAGCGCGTCCACCAGTCGGGGCAGGTCCTTCTCCACGATCTGGTTCTGCAGCGCGATGGTGGCGGTGGAGATCACCACCGGGGCGTCGTTCTCGACGGCGTAGGCGAGTGCGGGCACGAGGTAGGCGAGGGACTTGCCGGTCCCGGTACCGGCCTGCACCAGCAGATGCCGCTTGTCCTCCAGGGACTGGGCGATGCCCTCCGCCATGGTGCGCTGACCGGTGCGGACTTCACCGCCGACCGCGCCAACAGCGGCTTCCAGGAGCTGAGGGATCGGTGCGGTGGCCATTGGTCGATCCTACCCGCGCCTGACCGCTCGTCAGCGGACCCGCGCTTCGTCGAGTTCAGCGGCGAGACGGCCGTCCACACGGGCGTGCACGTGGGTGCCGTTCTCCTCGAACTCCTCGCTGATCATCTCGCCCGTGGTGTGGACGCGGGAGACGAGGTCGCCGCGGGTGTACGGCACCACGAGGTCCACCTCTTCGGTGGGCTGCGGGAGGCGCTCCGCGATCATCTCGCGCAGCTCCTCGATGCCCTCACCGGTGATGGCGGACACCGCGACGGAGTCCTGGACCTGGGAGCGCAGCCGCGCCAGGGTCTCAGGGGCGGCGAGGTCCGCCTTGTTGAAGACGACGAGTTCGGGGACGTCGAAGTCCTCGATGTCTGAGAGGACTTCCCGCACCGCCTGGATCTGGCCCTCCGGGTCGGGGTGGCCGGCGTCGACCACATGCAGCAGCAGGTCCGCGTCGGCGACTTCTTCGAGGGTGGAGCGGAACGCTTCGACCAGTTCGTGCGGGAGGTGGCGCACGAAGCCGACGGTGTCCGCGAACGTGAACTCGCGGCCGTCGGGGGTCTGCGCGCGCCGCACCGTCGGGTCGAGGGTGGCGAACAGGGCGTTCTCCACGAGGACCCCGGCGCGGGTGAGGCGGTTGAGCAGCGAGGACTTCCCGGCGTTGGTGTAGCCGGCGATGGCCACCGCGGGCACGTCGCGGCGGTACCGGTCGGCGCGTTTGGCGGCACGACTGGGCGCCATCTCCTTGATCTCCCGGCGCAGCTTCGCCATGCGGGTGCGGATGCGGCGGCGGTCCAGTTCGATCTTCGTCTCACCGGGGCCTCGGGAGCCGATGCCGGCGCCGCCGGCGACTCGGCCACCGGCCTGACGGGACATCGATTCGCCCCAGCCGCGCAGACGCGGCAGCAGGTACTCGAGCTGTGCGAGCTCCACCTGCGCCTTGCCTTCGCGGCTCTTCGCGTGCTGGGCGAAGATGTCGAGGATGAGGGCGGTGCGGTCGATGACCTTCACCTTCACGATGTCCTCGAGGGCGCGGCGCTGGGAGGGGCCGAGCTGGCCGTCGGCGATGACGGTGTCGGCACCGACCTCCGCCACGAGGTCCGCGAGTTCGAGCGCCTTTCCCTTGCCGAGGAAGGTGGCGGGGTCCGGGTGGGCGCGGCGCTGCATGACGCCGTCGAGGACGGTGGAGCCGGCGGTTTCGGCGAGGGCGGCGAGTTCCCGCATGGAGTTCTCGGCGTCGGTGACGTTGCCGGTGGTGAACAGGCCCGCGAGGACCACGTTCTCGAGCCGCAGTTCGCGGTATTCGACCTCGGTGACGTCGTCGAGCTCGGTGGAGAGGCCGTCGACGCGGCGCAGGGCGTGGCGGTCGGCGAGGTCGAACTGGTCGCCGTCGGAGTCGCTGCTGGAGTAGGTGAAGGCGGAGATGGAGGCGTCACCGCGGGACAGGACGCGGTCCATCAGCGAGCTGCCGCGGCCCCGTGCGGTGTCCGCTGCCCCGTCGGCCGCGCCCGCCTGCCCGGTTCCGTCATGCTCCCCGCGGGCGGGGGCGTCGGAGTCGAGGCTGAACTCGGGGTCGGGGGTGAAGGAGGTGGGCAAGTCGGGGGCCTTCTCTCGGTCGGCGGTGGTGGTGATGCTCCAGCATGGCACGCCCAGGGCGCGGGGTCGATCGATTTATGGCCTACACTCCCCCATGTGACACGCGAAGCAGACACTCCCGGCACCCCCGCCCACTACTTTTCGCCCGCCGCGGGTGCGGATCTGCGCACTCGGGAGCTGCGGGTGCCGCTGGCCGGTGAGGAGCGCACCGTCCTCTCGGCCGACGGGATCTTCTCCTCCGACGGTCTGGACAAGGCGACGGCGCTGCTGCTCGCACAGACGGATCAGATGCCGCCGCTGGAGCCGGACAGCACCGTGCTGGACCTCGGCTGCGGCTGGGGACCGATCGCGCTCACGATGGCGCTGCTGCAGCCGCAGGCGCGGGTCCTCGCCGTGGACGTCAACGAGCATGCGCGCGCGGTGTGCGCCCTGAACGCCCAGCGCCTGGGCCTGACGAACATCGAGGTCATCGCCCCCGAGGAATTCCGGGAGGGCGACCGGATCGACGCGATCTGGTCGAACCCGCCGATCCGGATCGGGAAGCAGGCGCTGCACGAACTGCTGCGGCTGTGGCTGGACCGCCTCACCCCGGAGGGGACGGCGTCGATGATCGTCGGCAAGAACCTGGGGGCGGACTCCCTCGCCGCCTGGATCGGCCGGGAATGGCCGGACCGCCGGGTCGAGCGGCTGAACAGCTCGAAGGGGTTCCGCCTGCTGCAGGTCAGTCGGCGCGGCTGAGCACTGCGGGCCCGGCGAGGGTCATGTGGGCGTCGCTGTCCCACCCGATGCGCAGCTGGCCGCCGCGCACGTCCACCAGCCACTGCTCACCCCAGCCCTCGCCGAGGGCGTCAGCGGTCGCGGCGACCGCAGCGGTGGCGCCGGTGCCGCAGGACAGGGTCTCCCCCACTCCACGTTCGAACACGCGCATGCGGATGTGGCGGTCGCCGAGGACCTGCACGAATTCGATGTTGGCGCCGTCGGCCGGTTCGGGTGTGAGGTCGGGCCGGTCAGCGAGGTTGAGACAGTCGTAGTCGACGCCGTCGGGCAGCTGCACCACGCAGTGCGGGTTGCCGAGGTCGACATCGCGGCCTTCGAACGAGTCGGAGTCGACCGTCACCATGCGGACGGCGTCATTGGTGCGGGCAGGGCCCATGCCCACCTTCACCTGCCATTGCTCGTCGCCGCCGCTGGGCGCCTGCTCAATGGTGACGGAGCGTTCGCCGGCGCGGGTCATGATGGGGAACTCGTCGGCCTCCACCCAGCCGCGGTCGCGGAGGTGGGCGGCGAACACACGCACGCCGTTGCCGCACATCTGGGCGATGGAGCCATCGGCGTTGCGGTAGTCCATGAACCATTCGTGGCCGGTGCCGTCGGGCCGGTCACCGGAGGCGATGAACCCTTCGCCGCTGGCGGCGGTGCGCACCACCCGGATGACGCCGTCGGCGCTGTCCTCACCCCAGAGGGCGGCGAGGTCGCGGACGTCCTGCTCGGTCAGCGCGAGTTCGCCGTCGGGATCGTCGACGAGCACGAACGTGTTCTTGGTGCCGTGCCCGAAGCTGATGCGGGGGTCGGTGCTGCGAAGTCCCATGGGGCGCAGTCTACGCCGGGCTCCCGGACGCAACCAGGGTCTGGATCCGGGCGACGGGGTCGGGGCCGGCGGCGTCGATCCAGGTGATCCGCGGGTCGCGGCGGAACCACGTGTCCTGTTTGCGCACGAGGCGGCGCGTCCCGGTGATGGTCTGGTCGATCGCCTCGGCCCAGGTGAGGTCGCCGCGCAGGTGGGCGAGCATCTGGGCGTACCCGATGGCCTGTCGGGCGGTCCTCCCCTCGGTGATGCCGCTGTCGATGAGGTCGCGCACTTCGTCCAGGAGCCCCTGCTCCGCCATGAGGTGCACGCGGCGCTCCACCCGCTGGTGAAGGTCGTCGCGGTCGCGGCGGATCGCGGTGTGGATGACCCACGGGTCGGCGTAGGTGTAGCTGGGCAGGAACGCGGTGAACGGCTCCCCGGTGAGCTCGATGACTTCGAGGGCGCGGACGATGCGGCGGGCGTCGCCGACCTGGATCCGCTGGGCGGCCGACGGGTCCTTCTCGGCGAGGGTGCGGTGCGCTGCGGCGCTGCCGACCTCCCGGGCCCAGAGTTCGAGGCGGCGCCGGACGGCGGGATCCGTCGGCGGGAAGCGGATCTCATCGGTGAGGGCCCGCAGGTACAGTCCGGAGCCGCCGACTGCGATCGGCACCCGTCCGCGGGAGCGGATCTCGTGGACGCGGGCGCGGGCGTCCCGCTGGTACTGGGCGACGCTCGCTTCGTCGGTGACGTCGAGGACGTCCAGCAGGTGGTGGGGGATGCCGCGGCGCTCAGCGGGCGGGGTCTTCGCTGTGCCGATGTCCATGCCGCGGTAGAACTGGAGGGCATCCGCGTTGATGATCTCCCCGCCGATGCGGTCGGCAAGCGCGATGGCGATGTCGCTCTTGCCGGTGGCGGTGGCGCCGGCGATGACGATCAAGGGGATGTCCATGGATCGATTCTTCCATCTTCGGCAGCGATGTGGTGGCGCCTGCAGGGGTGGGTTAGCGTTGGTTGCCGACAGTCCGCGGCCCCTGAAGGGCCGCGTGGGCGCCCGAGACGAAGGATGAGCGATGCCTACACGACCTGAGCGCGACCAGCTGCCTGCATCGACGCGGCCGCGCCTGACCCTGGGACGGATCACTGACGCCCTGCAGCGCCACGGCTACTCGTTCGTCCCTGACGATGAGCATGAGAACTCGGTGCGGGCGCGGTTCGATTCGTACCCGTTCACGTTCATGGTGACCGGTGAGCACGATTCGCTGCTGCTGATCCGCGGCCGGTGGGACACCATGCCGGGGGCGGATCAGAAGCTGGACTGTGTGCGCGTCTGCAATCACTGGAACATGGAGCGCATGTGGCCGAAGGTGTACGTGCGGCGCGAGAACGATGAGGCGCTCGGCGTGTACGGCGAGACGGTGATGGACTTCCGCTTCGGTGTTGATGACGCGGAGCTGGACCACACGATCACCACGGCCCTGTCCACCATCATCACCTTCTTCCACAACGTGGAGGAGGAGATCTCCGAAGGCGACGGCCCCGCCACCCGCTGATCGCGCCGCCCCCTACTTGACCCCCTGCTCGCGCCCCTGCTGCGGGGCGCGCACGCTCGGCATGCCGAGGCCGACGGGCCCCGCGGGTGCCGGCCCGGTGCCGCAGCCACCGGTGGAGCACGAGTCGTCCGCTGCGGTGAGGCGAGCCTGCCAGGCGTCACCGGAGCGGGTGCGTCGGATGCGGAACTCCCCTGCCGGCTCACCGCTGCTCGCGCCCGTCGGCGCCGAGGCGTGACCTGCATCGGCGGGCGTCACGCCGGAGTCCGCGACGAGGTAGAACGGCGCCGCAGCCGTAACCCGCGCCGTGACCGCATCGCCGGGGCGGGGCATATCGGCCTCGCTGAGGCCCGCGGGGATGCCGACGTGGACGAGACGGTTGTCGCGTGAGCGCCCGGACAGGCGATGGGTCTGCTGATCCCGGGTGCCCTCACCGTCGCCGATGATGACTTCCACTTCGGTGCCGATGAGCCGCTGGTTCTCTTCGGCGCTGATGCGGTCCTGCAGTGCGGTGAGGCGTTCGTACCGGTCCTGCACCACCTCCTTGGGCACCTGGTCCTCCATGTCGGCGGCGGGGGTGCCGGGACGCGGTGAGTACTGGAAGGTGAAGGCGCTGGAGAAGCGGGATGCCTCCACCACGTCGAGGGTGCGCTGGAAGTCGTCCTCGGTTTCGCCGGGGAAGCCGACGATGATGTCGGTGGTGATGGCAGCGTGCGGGATCCTTTCCCGCACGCTGTCGAGGATGCGGAGGAACTTCGCGGACCGGTAGGAGCGGCGCATCGCTTTCAGGATGCGGTCGGAGCCGGACTGCAGCGGCATGTGCAGCTGCGGCATCACGGTGGGGGTCTCCGCCATGGCGTCGATGACGTCATCGGTGAACATGGCGGGGTGCGGTGAGGTGAAGCGGATGCGCTCCAGGCCGTCGATCTCGCCGCAGGCGCGCAGCAGTTTCGCGAAGGCACCGCGGTCGCCGAACTCGACGCCATAGGAGTTGACGTTCTGGCCGAGCAGCGTCACTTCGATCGCGCCGGTGTCCACGAGGTGCTGCACTTCGGCGAGGATGTCGCCGGGGCGGCGATCCTTCTCCTTGCCGCGCAGGGAGGGGACGATGCAGAAGGTGCAGGTGTTGTTGCAACCCACGGAGATGGACACCCAGCCGGCGGCGGCGCTTTCGCGCTTCGTGGGGAGGGTGGAGGGGAACACTTCGAGGGATTCGAGGATCTCCACTTGGGCGTCGCGCTCGTGGCGGGCGCGGTCCAGCAGCACCGGCAGGGAGTGGATGTTGTGGGTGCCGAACACGACGTCCACCCAGGGGGCGCGGTCGGTGATGGTGGAGCGGTCCTTCTGGGCGAGGCACCCGCCGACGGCGATCTGCAGGTTGGGGTTGCGGCGCTTGGCGGGGCGGAGCATCCCGAGGTGGCCGTAGAGGCGCCGGTCGGCGTTCTCGCGGACCGCGCAGGTGTTGAACACGATGACGTCGACGTCGCCGCGTTCGACGTCGGCACTCTCCGGCGCGGGCGTGTACCCGGCGGTCTCCAGGAGGCCGGCGAGGCGCTCGGAGTCGTGGACGTTCATCTGGCAGCCGAAGGTGCGGACCTGGTAGGTGCCGCGGCCGGTGGTGGGGGTGCTCGTCATAGTGGGTTCAGCCTAGAAGAGTCGGCGGCAGCGGCGGTGCTCGGGCGCGGCCTGCTCCATCGCGAGCGGGCTGTCACGCCTGCCAGGGGACGCGGGCGATGTCCAGTTCCTGGTTGACGATCCGCAGGGCGAGGTTCTGCGAGTAGCCGCGGCGCTGCACGGCGGCGCACAGCCGACGCGCCATGGAGCGGCGATCGCGGCTCAGGGCGCGGGTGGAGCGCAGTTCTCTGTCGAGGCGGTCGCGGACGAGGGCGATGCACCGTTCGGTTTCGCTGCCGTCCTCCGTGTCGTCGATCGCGATGTTGATGATCGACTCGTCCACGCCTTTGGCTTCGAGTTCGCTGCGCAGGGCGCCGGTGCCGAGCTGCTTCGCGGCGCGGCGCTGCATGATCCATTCGGTGGCGAACAGGAAGTCGTTGATGAGGTCGGCTCGGTCCAGGCGGGCGATCACTTCGTCCACGAGCGCGGTGTCGACACGGTCGTTCTCGTCCCGGCAGCGTTCGGCCAGGCGGGTGCGCAGTTCGAATTCGGAGCGCAGGCGGCGGCCGATCAGGCCCATGCAGTAGCGCGCTTCCTTCACGACCCGCTTCTCATCCTCCGGGCTGCGGAATTCCCGCACCACACGGTTGCGGGGCGTCTCGCCGCGTTCGTAGGCGGCGAGGTTCTGCTGGAGGCCGCGGACCACAGGGTCAGGATGCGCGGAGCGGGCGTGCCGTGAGGTCACGCCCGCCCGCTCCGCCTGCTGGTCCCGCGGCCGCTCATCAGGCGGCTGCGCGGGCATCAGATCTTGACGGGGATCTCGTCATCGACGAACTCGCCTTCGGCACCCGCAGCGCCCTCGGCCTCCTCGGGCTTCTCGGCGTGGTCGCCGATGCCGAGCTTCGCGAGGATCTTGTGTTCGATGTCCACTGCGAGGTCCGGGTTGTCCTTGAGGAAGCGGCGGGCGTTCTCCTTGCCCTGGCCGAGCTGATCGCCCTCGTAGGTGAACCAGGCGCCGGACTTGCGGACGATGCCGTGCTCCACGCCCAGATCGATCAGGCCGCCTTCGCGGGAGATGCCTTCGCCGTAGAGGATGTCGAACTCGGCCTGCTTGAAGGGAGGGGCCATCTTGTTCTTCACGATCTTCACGCGGGTGCGGTTGCCGACCGAGTCGGTGCCCTGCTTCAGGGTCTCGATGCGGCGGATGTCCATGCGGACGGACGCGTAGAACTTCAGCGCCTTACCGCCGGTGGTGGTCTCGGGGCTGCCGAAGAACACGCCGATCTTCTCGCGCAGCTGGTTGATGAAGATGGCGGTGGTGCCGGTGGAGGACAGAGCACCGGCCAGCTTGCGCAGCGCCTGCGACATGAGGCGGGCCTGCAGACCCACGTGGGAGTCGCCCATTTCGCCTTCGATCTCGGCCTTCGGCACGAGTGCGGCGACGGAGTCGATCACGATGATGTCGATGGCACCGGAGCGCACCAGCATGTCCGTGATCTCCAGGGCCTGTTCACCGGTGTCCGGCTGGGAGACGAGGAGGGAGTCGGTGTCCACGCCGAGCTTCTTGGCGTACTCGGGGTCGAGGGCGTGCTCGGCGTCCACGAAAGCGGCGATGCCGCCGTTGCGTTGGGCATTGGCGACGGCGTGGAGGGCAACGGTGGTCTTACCGCTGGACTCCGGGCCGTAGACCTCCACGATGCGGCCGCGGGGCAGACCACCGATGCCGAGCGCGACATCCAGAGCGACCGAGCCGGTGGGCACGACCTCGACCGGCGGACGGGTGTCATCGCCCAGGCGCATGACCGAGCCCTTGCCGAACTGGCGGTCGATCTGTGCGAGCGCTGCATCCAGCGACTTGTCTCGGTCCTTCGGGGCTGCTGCCATGACAGGTTCCTTTCCTCACGTCTCTTCGTGGTTCGGTCCCACTCTAGAGAGGGGGTGCGACATTTAAAGTCCGGCAGCCGTCCGGTGCGCAAGTGCAGGCGTGGACAACCGCTGGACCCAGCATAGACGAACAGGCGTTCGAGATCGAGTCGAACACCGAAGCGCTTCGAACAGGATGAGACGCGCGCCTCATCGGATGCCGCCAGTGCCCCGGCGCCGCCCATCTCAGCGGCGCGGCCGCGCTTCGATCGGCACTTCCCACCGGTCGCGGTCGGGCACATCCATCGCATCGCACAGCGAGGTCCAGACCTTGCGCACGGGTGCGCCCTGCTCGATCGCTTCACGGGCGGTGACGGAGCCGAGGTCCGGCAGCACCATCTCCTCGACATAGGTGCGGGCCAGAGCGGGCCCGAAGACATGCTCGGCGAGCTCGGTGAATTCGCTGAGCTTCACGGATCAGCGGGTGCCCACCAGGGCGCGGTCCTCGCGGCCGCCCTCGGAGCAGTCCAGATCGGCCGGGACGGTGTCCGGCACGAGGATCCCCTCCTGCAGGGCGACCCGTTCGGCCACTTCGCGCAGGATCAGGGACAGGGGGTAGCCCAGTGCCTGGGTGATGGATGCCAGGAGCTCCGACGAGGCCTCCTTCTGGCCGCGCTCGATCTCGCTGAGGTAGCCCAAGGAGACGCGTGCATCTGCGGAGACCTGGCGCAGAGTCCTCCTCTGGTGGAGCCGGGCAGCGCGCAGCACATCGCCCAGTTCGCGGCGGAAGAGCACCATGTCTCGTCGTCCTTTCCTCTCCTCGTCCGGCGACGTGCTCGGGGGGAGTGCAAGAAGGCTCCTGCGGCCGGCACCGGATGCGCTGAGGCGGCGCTCTTCGCGCTGCACGCCTGCGACATCGGCCCGACTGCGGTTCATGTGGGAGGTGTTCATGCCTCTCACAACGGATGGGGAGCCGGATTTGTTCCCATGATTCTACGGGTCACACTCGGGGAAAAGCGCCGTTGCGGACAACTGGCAGGACGCACGTCACCACAGTCCGTCACATCTCCACAACCCGCAGCGCCAGATCCAGCGCCCGCTGCGCCACAGCGGCCCGGACCGCGGGGCGGTCCCCGTCGGCCCGCACCTCCTCCACCACCAGCTCCTCCCCCGCGCTCACGGCGATGAACGCGGTGCCGGCGGGCACGCCGTAGTCGTCGGGGCCCGGGCCCGCGGCACCCGTGGTGGCGATCGCGATGTCGCAGTCGTAGAGGCGGCGGGCCGCGAGCGCCATCGCGCGCGCGACGGACCCGCGCACTGCCCCGTGCTCCTCGAGGTCGGCGAGGTCGAGGCCGAGCACGCGGTGCTTCGCCTCGAACGAATAGGTGCAGGCGCCGCCGGCCATGCAGGCGGAGGCGCCGGGAACGTCGATCAGGCGGGAGGCCAGCATCCCGCCGGTGAGGGACTCCGCAGTCGCGATCCACAGACCGCGCTGCTGGGCGGCGGCGAGGAGGCGGCCGGCGGCGCCGTGGCCGACGGGGTCGATCGCGCCGCCTGCTGCGGGCCCGGCCATCGGCTCAGGCTCCGGAGGCGAGGGCTTCGCGGCGCAGACGGATGCCGTCCTTCACGTTGAGCCAGCCCGACCACATCGTGAGGACGAACGCGATGGCGACCAGGACGATGCCCACCCACTTCAGCTGCGGCATCAGCAGTTCGAACGGGGCGAGGCAGAACGCGATGGCGATGGACTGCATCATGGTCTTCGCCTTGCCGGCGAAGTTCGCGGGCAGCGCGCCGTGCTTGAGGATCGTGAAGCGCATGATGGTGATGCCCCATTCGCGCAGCAGGATCAGCAGCGTCATCCACCACGGGATGTAGTCCCAGATGCTGAGGATGATGAAAGCGGCGCCGGTGATCAGCTTGTCCGCGATCGGGTCCATCAGCTTGCCGAAGTCCGTGATGAGGTTGCGCGAGCGCGCCAGGTGCCCGTCCACGAAGTCGGTGATCATGGCGAGGGCGAAGATCCCCAGCACCGCCCACCGCATCGGGGCGTTCTCGTGGTAGACGACAGCGGCGATGACGAAGAGGGGCACCATGACGATCCGCAGCATCGTCAGGATGTTCGCGATGTTCCACAGCGGTGCCTGCGGCGCCGCCTGGTCCCCTGCCCCGGGTGCGCCCTCGGGGATGGGTGCGCTGCTGCTCATCATGGTCCTTCCTCAGCGTCCGGTCAGCTGCCAGGCGTCATCGGAGCCGCCCTCGTCGTCGTCATAGTAGTCCTCGGCGACCGGCACCGAGTCCATCATCTCCTCCGGTGACCCGGTTCCCATGGCGGCACCGGCCGGTTCGGCGGAGTCCTCGTACAGGTCGGTGTCCTCGCCCTTGATGCGGGCGATCGCACGGCCGAGGTCCTCCGGGCGCACCAGGACGTCGCGGGCCTTCGACCCCTCGGAGGGGCCGACGATCTCGCGGGACTCCAGCAGGTCCATCAGACGGCCCGCCTTCGCGAACCCGACCCGCAGCTTGCGCTGCAGCATCGAGGTGGAGCCGAACTGGGTGGTGACCACCAGCTCCGTGGCCTGCAGCAGCACCTCGAGGTCGTCGCCGATGTCATCGTCGATCTGCTTCTTCGCCGCGACCTGGGCGACGTCCTCGCGGTACGTCGGCTTCATCTGCGACTTCACATGGTCCACGACCTTGTGGATCTCCGACTCGTTCACCCACGCGCCCTGCACACGCATCGGCTTCGCCTTGCCCATCGGGTGGAACAGGGCATCGCCCTGCCCGATCAGCTTCTCCGCGCCCGGGCTGTCGAGGATCACGCGGGAGTCCTGCAGTGACGAGGTGGAGAACGCGAGCCTGCTGGGCACATTCGCCTTGATGATGCCGGTGACGACATCGACCGACGGACGCTGCGTGGCCAGCACCAGGTGGATGCCGGCGGCGCGCGCCAGCTGCGTGATCCGCTGGATGGAGCCCTCCACGTCGCGCGGCGCCACCATCATCAGGTCCGCCAGCTCATCCACGACCACCAGCAGGTACGGGTAGGGCGCGACCGTGCGCTCACTGCCCGGCGGCGGCGTCACCTGACCGGCGCGCACCGCCTTGTTGTAGTCGTCGATGTGCTTGAACCCGTAGTGGGCGAGGTCGTCGTACCGGTGGTCCATCTCCTTCACCACCCATTCGAGGGCCTCGGCGGCCTTCTTCGGGTTGGTGATGATCGGAGTGATGAGGTGCGGGATGCCCTCATAGATGGTGAGCTCCACACGCTTGGGGTCCACCAGCACCATGCGCACGTCCTCCGGGGTGGCGCGCATCAGCAGGGAGGTGATCAGCGAGTTGATGAAGCCGGACTTACCGGCACCGGTGGCGCCGGCGACCAGCAGGTGCGGCATCTTCGCGAGGTTCGCGACCACGTAGCCGCCCTCCACGTCCTTGCCGACGCCCATCACCATCGGGTGGGACTGGCCGCGCGCCACACCGGAGCGCAGCACGTCGCCGAGCGCGACGATCTCGCGGTCCGTGTTCGGGATCTCGATGCCGATCGCCTTCTTACCCGGGATCGGCGAAAGGATCCGCACATCGGCGCTGGCGACGGCGTACGCGATGTTGTTGGACAGCGCCGTCACCTTCTCCACCTTCGTGCCCGCGCCGAGCTCCACTTCGTAGCGGGTGACGGTGGGGCCGCGGGAGAAGCCGACGACCTCCGCGTTCACCTTGAACTGCTCGAACACCTCGCCGAGCGCCTCGACCACGCGATCGTTGGCCTCGCTGCGGGACTTCGACGGCGGGCCCTCCGCGAGGAAGTCGGACTCGGGGAGCATGTAGACGATGTCGCCGTCGAGCTCCAGCTGCTCCCCGGCGCGGGGCAGATCCCCGGCCGGCGGCGGGATCAGCTCCGCGTCCTTCTCCTCGGGGGCCGACGGATCCTGCCCGACGGCGGTGCTGCCGCCCTCAGCCGGCTGCTGGCCGGGGAACTGCTTCTGGCGGGCGGTCTCCTCGGCGAGGACGTCGTACACCTCGTCGCCGTCGTCCACGGGGGGCAGCTTCTCGGTCGCCCCGGACCCGTGGGACCCGGAGGCGCCGCCGGCGGGCAGAACAGCCGTGGCGCCCTGGGCATCGGCCTGTGTCACACCGGTCTCGTACGGAGTGTCGCCGCTGTAGCCGAACTCGTCGTGCCCCGCGCCGTCGGACATCACCTCGGTATCGGGCTCCTGGCCGCGCTTGCGGCGGCGCAGCAGCGAGCTGGCGCGCTTGGACGGCTTCGGCTCGTCGTCATCGCGGTCCCCGTCGGCCCCTCCCCCGGCGCGGACAGCGCCGGTGCGACGAGCGATCCGCTCCTCCCGGGTGGGGCGGGCCTCCAGCCCGAACGCGGCGCGCTCATCGGCTTCGTTCTGGCCGTGGCCCACGAGCGCGAGGTACACCTCGTGCAGCTTCGGCACGATCGCATTCAGCGGGGTCGCCGTCATGATCAGGACCGCGAAGAACGCGGCGACGAGCGCGAGGATCACCACCACCCAGGTGGGGACCAGCGCAGCGAGCGGGGCCGCCACCAGGTACCCGAGCACACCGCCGCCGAGGCTGAGGGCGGTGACTCCGTCGGCGGGGGCGGGCAGGCGGGCGCTGACCGAGGCGATTGCGCAGAGGGAGCCGATGAGCACGGCGATGCCGATGCCGATGCGGGTGTTGGCGTGGACGAAGTCGGGGCGGCGGAACATGCGCACCGACCAGCCGCCCAGCAGCAGCGGCAGCACCACGCTCATGATGCCGAACGTGGACGCGGAGACGGTGTGCACGGCGCCGAACACGGGGCCGCGCGCCTGGAACCAGTCCGGGATCGCGATCAGCAGCGCCAGCAGCAGCAGGAACAGCGCGAAGCCGTCGCGCCGCTGCTCATAGGCGACGTCCCAGCGGGCGAAGCCGATGCCGCGGATGAAGCCGCCGACGGCGCGGGCCACGCCGAGGTAGCCCGCTCGGGCAGCCCGAATGGGAAGGGGGAGCGTCGAGGAACCGTCCTGCTTCGCGGTTCGCGATGAGCCCTTGCGAGCAGAGCCTTTCGACGCACGTGCGGGGGAAGACGTCCGTGCAGCCATGCCCCCAATCTACCCCGACGCCCCCGCCGCGCCTCGAAGCGGGGCGCCGGACGGGGGCGGGGATGTCGGGAAGTTCTCGGCTCAGGCCTTCACAACCACCGGGATGATCATGGGGCGGCGGCGCAGACGCTGCGAGGCGAAGCGGCCCACCACGCGGCGCATCGCCTGCTGCAGCTGCACGGTGTCGTGTCCCTTCTCCTCCTCGATGGCACGCACCAGCGCCTTCTTGATCTGCGGCTTGAGCTTCTCGAACACGTCGTCGTCCTCCGCGATGCCGCGGGCGTGGATTTCCGGGCCGGTCACCAGCTCCCCCGTTTCGGAGGACACCACGGCGAACAGGGAGATGAAGCCCTCTTCGGAGAGGATGCGGCGGTCCTTCAGATCGGACTCGCTGACCTCGCCGACGGAGGAGCCGTCCACGTACACGTAGCCGCATTCGACTTCGCCGACGACCTTCGCCACACCGTCCTTCAGGTCCACGACGCCGCCGTCGCGGGTGAGGATGATGTTCTCGCGCGGCACACCGGAGGAGTGCGCGATGTCGCCGTTGGCGATGAGGTGGCGGACCTCGCCGTGCACCGGCATCACGTTCTTCGGCTGGAGGATGTTGTAGCAGTACAGCAGCTCACCGGCGCTGGCGTGACCGGACACGTGCACCCGCGCGTTCGCCTGGTGCACCACGTTCGCGCCGAGCGCGAGCAGGCCGTTGACCACCCGGAACACGTCGGTCTCGTTGCCGGGGATGAGGGAGGAGGCGAGGATGATGGTGTCGCCCTCCCCCACCTCGATGCGGTGGTTGCGGTTGGCGATGCGGCCCAGCGCCGCCATCGGCTCACCCTGGGAGCCGGTGCACATGAACACGACCTTGTCATCCGGCATGGAGTCGGTCTTCCGGACGTCGATGAGGGTGTTCTTGGGGATGTTCAGGTAGCCCATCTCCGCGGCGATGGTCATGTTGCGGACCATGGAGCGGCCCACGAACGCGACCTTGCGGCCGTGCTTCGCGGCGGCATCGAACACCTGCTGCACGCGGTGCACGTGGCTGGAGAAGGACGCCACCACGACCTTCTTCTCCGACTTCGCGAAGATGCCCTCGAGCACGGGGCCGATCTCCCGCTCCTGCACGGTGAAGCCGGGAACCTCAGCGTTGGTGGAGTCCACGAGGAACAGGTCCACGCCCTCCTCGCCGAGGCGGGCGAAGGCGCGCAGGTCGGTGAGGCGGCCGTCCAGCGGCAGCTGGTCCATCTTGAAGTCACCGGTGTGCAGCACGGTGCCGGCATCGGTGTGGATCGCGACGGCGAGCGCATCGGGGATGGAGTGGTTGACGGCGACGAATTCGCATTCGAACGGGCCGAGGTCCTGGAACTCGCCCTCCTTGACCGCCATGGTCAGCGGCTTGATGCGGTGCTCCTTCAGCTTCGCCTCGATGAAGGCGAGGGTGAGCTGGCTTCCCACGAGGGGGATGTCCGGCTTGAGGCTCAGCAGGTACGGCACGGCGCCGATGTGGTCCTCGTGGCCGTGGGTGAGGACGATCGCGACGATGTCGTCGAGGCGGTCCCGGATGGAGGTGAAGTCCGGGAGGATCAGGTCCACACCGGGCTGCGACTCCTCCGGGAAGAGGACGCCGCAGTCCACGATGAGGAGGCGACCGTCGATCTCGAAGACGGTCATGTTGCGGCCGACTTCGCCGAGGCCGCCCAGCGGGGTGACCCGCAGGGTGCCGGGCTTGAGCTTCGGCGGGGTGCCGAGCTTGGCGTGGAAGGGTGATTCGCTCACTTCTTGTCCCCTCGTTCGAACTGCTTGACGATGCCCGCGAGGGCGCTGCTGGAGGCGGTGATCCGCGCGATCTGCTGCGGGTCCGCGGGAGTCAGCGGCAGGCGCACCGTGGCGTGCGGCAGGATGCCGAAGTGCTCCATGGCGTGCTTCACGGCGACCGCTCCCGGCACCTGGTTCATCAGGGCGTTGACGAACGGGATCCGGGAGGAGTGGATGCGCTGCGCGGTGATGAGGTCGCCGCGGTGGGCCGCGTCGATCTGCATGCGGTCCAGGCGGCCGGTGACATGGGAGCAGACCGAGATGATGCCGGAGGCGCCGACGGACAGCCACGGCAGGTTCAGCGCGTCCTCGCCGGAGTAGATCTCCAGCTTCGTGATCCGCATGAGGTCGGATCCGTCGTGCAGATCGCCGCGGGCGTCCTTGATGCCGCGGATCGTTGGGATCGCGGACAGTTCGATCGCGGTCTCCGGCGTGATCGGGATGCCGGCGCGGCCGGGGATGTCGTACAGCAGAATCGGGAGGTCGGACGCCTCCGCCACGGCGCGGAAGTGCGCCTTCACGCCCCCCTGGGACGGCTTGTTGTAGTACGGGGTGACCACCAGGAGGCTGTCGGCGCAGCCGGTGGCGGCGGTGGCACGGGCCAGGGCGGCCGTGTGGGCGGTGCTGTTGGAGCCGATGCCCGCCATCACCTGTGCGCGGTCCCCGACGGTCTCCTTGACGGTGCGGAGGATCGCGAGCTTCTCCTCATCCGAGGTGGTGGGCGATTCGCCGGTGGTGCCGTTGACCACGAGCAGGTCGTGGCCGATGTCGAGCAGGTGCTCGGTGAGGACTCGCAGCGCGTCGTGGTCGACCGCGCTGGCGTCCTCGGTGAACGGTGTGACCATCGCGACGCCGAGCGTCCCGAGGTCCAGAGAACTGTTTTCTGCGGTGGTCATCTCATCTCCGATGATCGGGGGCCGACGGGCTCTGCGCGACCGGCGGCGCCGGGGCGGTGACGGCCGGGCAGGTGGAACGAAGGGGCCGGTGCCGCCGTGCTCACGGGGCGACGCGCCCGGCGTCGTTGAACGCTTCGTAGGTGATCGGCATCTTCTCGGCGAACAGCTGCTCGATCTTCTCGGCGACCATTTCGATCTCCCGCTGCGGGAACGACGGGAAGTGCGAGTCGTCGCTGGTGGTGCGCAGGCTGATGAAGTTCATCATGGAGCGGGCGTTCATCGTCACATACATCGAGCTGAACAGGCTCAGCGGCAGCACGCCGCGGGCGACCTCGCGGGCCACACCGGCATCGAGCATCCGGCGGTAGGACTCGTAGGCGGCCTCCGCCTGTCGGCGGTGCTCGGCCTGGACGAGTTCGCGCTGCTCATCGGTGCCCTCGTAGAAGTCGTACGCGCCGGGTTTGCCCTTCTGGATGAGGCGGCGGTCATCACCGGGGACGTAGAACACGGGCCGCATCTCCCGGTAGCGGCCGGACTCTTCGTTGTAGGAGGCGATGCGGTGGCGCATGAATTCGCGGAACACGAAGATCGGCGCTTCGACGAAGAAGGTGAAGCTGTTGTGCTCGAACGGGGAGCCGTGGCGGTCGCGCATCAGGTAGCGGATGAGGCCGCGATCGCGCCCCGCATCCTCCTGACCCACGACATCCTTGGACTGCTCTCCCACGGTCGAGACTCGGGCGGCGAACACAACGTCCGAATCGGCGGCGGAGCAGCGGACGAGCTCCACGGTCACATCGGAACGGAACACAATCTCACTCATGCCCTCAGCCTACGGGATGAGCCCGGGCCCGAGGGTCCCGGCGCGTCCTCGCCGGCACGTCCGATGCGTCTCGGATCGCGGCGCATGCGCGCACGGGGCCCCCGCCGTCCCTAAGGTGGGTCCATCATGACGACAGGTTCCCTCCGATGACCGCCGAGGCTGCGCGCACGGTCCGCTCCCGAGGCCGCTCCATCGGCTTCGCGACGGGGCTGTACGCAATCTCCTTCAGTGCGCTCGCAACCTCGTCGGGTCTGAGCGTGCTGCAGGCGGTTGTGCTCAGCGCGGTGCTGTTCTCCGGCGGCAGCCAGTTCGCGTTCGTCGGCGTAGTCGCCTCCGGCGGCTCGGCGGTGTCGGCGATCTCCACCTCCACCCTGCTGGGCATCCGCAACACGGTGTACGGCATCTCCCTCACACCGGTGCTCCCCCGCGGGGGCCTGCGCGGGCTGGCCCGCTCCGTTCTGACGATCGACGAGTCCGCGGCGAACGCGCTGGCCGCCCCGACTCCGGAGCTGCAGCGTGTGGGGTTCTGGTCCGCCGGGATCTGGGTGTACGTGTGGTGGAACGCGTTCACGGTGCTGGGGGCGTTCCTCGGCTCCTGGATGTCGGACCCGGGCGCGTGGGGGCTCGATGGTGCGGCGGCGGCCGCGTTCATCGCCCTGCTGTGGCCGCGCCTGGTGCGCCGGGAAGCGGTGGCGCTGGCGGTCGCGGCGGCGTTCCTGGCGCTGATCCTGGTCCCGCTGATGCCGCCGGGGCTGCCGGTGATCTGTGCGGCGCTGGTGGCGGTGCTGTTCGCGTTCCTGCCCGAGGGGCCGACGGGTGCCGCGCCTGCTGAGGGCTCCTCCGCGGCTGCATCCGTGTCCTCCGACGAGAAGGGGCGGGCATGAGCGGCGGGATGCTGTGGGCGGCGGTGATCGCGGCGTCACTGCTGTCCCTGGGGCAGAAATGGCTGGGCTATCAGATCCCCGCCTCGTTCCTGAACCGTCCGCGGATCTCGCGGATCCTGTCGCTTATGCCGATCGCCCTGCTGGCGGCGCTGGTGGCGACCCAGACGCTGACGTCCGGCACGTCCGTGGTGGTGGATGCCCGCATCGTCGGTGCGGCGGTCGCGGTGGTGCTGCTGTGGCGGCGCGCCCCGTTCCTGCTGGTGATCATCGCAGCGGCAGCGGCGACGGCGCTGACGCGCCTGCTCGGCTGGGGCTGAGCGCGCCGGCGAGCCGAGTCCCCGCGCCGGCTCCGGCCGGACCTGCGCGGCCGGGCTCAGTCGCGGTGGCGCTTCGCCGCTTCCCGCATCGCCATGCGGGCATTGCGGCGGTCCCGCTTCGCCTCGTACGCGAGCGACAGCCGCAGCCACGGCTGCCACGCCTCCGGGTCCGCCTCCACGTCCCGCTTCGCCGCGGGGAAGCTCTTGAGCTCGTCCTCGGTGACGCGGTCGAAGAATCCGTCGGCCCGGGCGGCGCGGGCGAGGCGCTGGGTGTCGAGGCCGAAGCGGACCTCCCGCCACAGCACCCACAGGCTGAGGCCGATCAGCACGATGAGCGCGAGGCCGAGCCCGATGCCCACCGGGGTGTCGGAGGTGAGGAAGCCGTACGCGATCCAGCCCATGCCCCACACGTAGATGAGGCACAGCAGCACCATGACGGCGGCGAAGATCTTCTGTCCCACAGTGCGTCTCAGTCGAGGTCGAGGATGTTCTCCAGGCCCACGGTGAGGCCCGGACGGTCCACGACTTCGCGCACGCTCAGCACGATGCCGGGCATGAAGCTGATGCGGTCGAAGGAGTCGTGGCGGATGGTGAACTGCTCACCGGTGTTGCCGAACAGGATCTCTTCGTGCGCGGTAAGGCCGCGCAGCCGCACCGCGTGCACGGGAATGCCGTCGATGCGGGCGCCGCGGGCGCCGTGCGGGTCCTTCTCGGTGGCATCGGGGGCCTGGCCCCTGCCGGCCGCCTCGCGGCCGCGGGCGATGGCCTCAGCGGTGTGGATGGCGGTGCCGGACGGGGCGTCCACTTTGTTCGGGTGGTGCAGTTCGATGATCTCGGCGGATTCGTAGAAGCGGGCGGCCTTCTGGGCGAACGTCATCGCGAGGACGGCGCCGATCGCGAAGTTCGGGGCGATGATGACGCCGGTGCCGGGGCTCTTCTCCAGTGCGGCGGTGACGTCGGCGCGGGACTCGTCGGTCCAGCCGGTGACGCCGACGACCACGTGGATGCCGTGCTCCACGGCCCACAGCACGTTCTGCTTCGTGGCATCGGGGACGGTGAGATCCACCAGGACGTCCACGCGCTTCTGCCCGTTCTCGTCGAGGAGGTCCTCGATGCTGTCCTCGCGGGTGATGCCGGCGACGAACTCGATGCCGTCGGCCTCCTCCAGGGCCCTGACGGCTTCGCTGCCCATGCGCCCGTTGGCGCCGATCACTGCTGCGCGGATGGTGCTCATCGCTGGTTCTCCTCGGAGGTGGTGGTGGGGATGGCCTGGGTGGGGGTGCGTTCGGGACCGACGTCCACGCGGGTGCCGACGGCGTCCGCCATCTCGGCGGCGAGCTGCTGCACCTGGGGGCGCTCGACCGCATTGAAAGCGTCGAGCGCTTCGTCGACGCTGCGGAACTGGCCCTGGAGCAGTTCAGAGGTGGCCAGGCGCGCCATCCGCGACTGGGTGTCCTCCAGCCCGAGCGCCATCGAGCCGGTGATCTGGCCGAGGGCGCGGCGCAGCTCGTCGTCGGTGATGCCGTGCTCGGCCATGCGTTCCACTTCGGCGACGAGGAGGTCGGCGACGGCGTCTGCGCTCTTGGCGCGGCACGCTGCGTACATTCCGGCCATGCCGGCGTCGCGGAACGCCGAATGGTACGAGTACACGGAATAGGCGAGGCCGCGGCGTTCGCGCACTTCCTGGAACAGGCGGGAGCTCATGCCGCCGCCGAGGATGCTCATCAGCACGGTCATCGCCTGCCGGCGGTCGTCGACCGCGGTGATGGACGGCCCGCCGATGAAGACGTGGGTCTGTTCGGTGTCGCGGCGCAGCTCCCGCATCGACCGCTTCTCGGGCGGCATGCGGTGCGCGGTGGTGGAGCGCATCGGGGTGGGCAGGGCCCCGTCGGCCAGCGACCAGCCGCCGGCGGAGACGGCGGCGAGGACGAGCTCGCGCACCTGCACGTGGTCGACGTCGCCGACCGCGGTGACCAGCAGGCGCTCGGGGGCGTAGTGCTCGCGGTAGTGGTCGCGGACGTTTTCCAGGCCGACGGCCATGACGGTCTCGGGGGTGCCGCCGACGGGGCGGCCCAGGGCCGTGTCCGGTCCGAGGACATCAGCCATCACGGCTTCGAAGCCGACGTCAGTGGGATCGTCCTCCGCCATGGCGAGCTCTTCGAGGATCACTTCGCGCTCGGTGAGGAAGGCGTCCTCGTCCAGCAGCGGGGAGGTGACCATATCAGCGAGGACGCTGATGGCCATGGGGAGATCGGCGGAGCGCACGCGAGCGTAGTAGCAGGTGTGCTCCTTCGCGGTGGCGGCATTGGTCTCCCCGCCGACCTCATCGAACGCGGTGGCGATCTCCAGGGCGGTGCGGCTCGGCGTTCCCTTGAACAGGAGGTGTTCGAGGACGTGGGTGGAGCCGGCGTGCTCGGGGGTCTCGTCGCGGGAGCCGACGGGCAGCCAGAAGCCGACGGAGGCGGAGCGGACCGACGGGTCGCGTTCGGTGATGAGGCGGATGCCGCCGGGAAGGATGGAGCGGCGGATCAGGGAACCGGTGGAGTCCTCGAGGGTCTGCTCCAGCCCGGGCTCGGTCAGTGAGAGTGGAATCGGCACCCATCCACTCTAGCGGGGCGCTGACCACCGCGATGCCCAGGCGCCTCTGCCCACGAGCAGCGCGGAAACGGGGCAGCCCCGCTGGCCGAGCGGTGGGCTCGATCAGCGGGGCTGCTCATGCTGTCCTCAGCAGGCGGGGATCAGTTCTCCTCGCCGCTGTCCTCAGCGGAGTCCTCGCCCTCGTCGTCCTTGACGACGTCGAGGGAGATCTTGCCGCGGGCATCGATCTCGCGGATCTCCACTTCGATCTTCTGGCCGACGGAGACGACGTCCTCCACGTTGTTCACGCGCTGGCCGCCGTTGAGGTCGCGCAGCTTGCTGACGTGCAGCAGGCCGTCCTTGCCCGGGGTCAGCGACACGAACGCGCCGAAGTCGACCACGCGGACCACGGTGCCGAGGTAGCGCTCACCGGTCTCGGGGACCATCGGGTTGGCGATGGCGTTGACGGCGGCGCGGGCCGCTTCGGCGGAGGGGCCGTCGGTGGCGCCGATGTAGACGGTGCCGTCGTCCTCGATGGTGATGTCGGCGCCGGTGTCGTCCTGGATCTGGTTGATCATCTGACCCTTCGGGCCGATGACCGCACCGATCTTGTCCACCGGGATGGTGACGGCGAGGACGCGCGGAGCGTACGGGCTCATCTCGTCCGGCTGGTCGATGGCCTCGTTCAGCACGTTCAGGATGTGCAGGCGGGCCTCGCGAGCCTGCGACAGTGCCGAGGCGAGGACGCTCGCGGGGATGCCGTCGAGCTTGGTGTCCAGCTGGATCGCGGTGATGAACTCGCTCGTGCCGGCGACCTTGAAGTCCATGTCACCGAAGGCGTCCTCGGCGCCGAGGATGTCGGTGAGGGCCGAGTACTTGGTCTCGCCGTCCACCTCAGCGGAGACGAGGCCCATGGCGATGCCGGCGACGGGTGCGCGCAGCGGCACACCGGCGTTCATCAGGGACAGGGTGGAGGCGCACACGGAGCCCATGGAGGTGGAGCCGTTGGAGCCGAGCGCCTCGGACACCTGGCGGATCGCGTACGGGAACTCCTCACGGCCCGGCAGCACCGGGGTGATGGCGCGCTCGGCGAGCATGCCGTGGCCGATCTCGCGGCGCTTCGGGGAGCCGACGCGGCCGGTCTCACCGGTGGAGTACGGCGGGAAGTTGTAGTGGTGGATGTAGCGCTTGCGGTCGACCGGCGAGAGGCCGTCGATCTGCTGCTCCATCTTCAGCATGTTCAGCGTGGTGACGCCGAGGATCTGGGTCTCGCCGCGCTCGAACAGGGCGGAGCCGTGGACGCGCGGCAGCACCTCGACCTCAGCGGAGAGCTGACGGATGTCGCGGGGGCCGCGGCCGTCGATGCGGACGCCCTCGGTGAGGATCTTGGTGCGCACGACCTCCTTGGTGAGCGCACGGAAGGCACCGGTGACCTCCTTCTCGCGGTCCTCGAGCTGCTCGGCGAGCTCCTCCTGCACCTCGGCGAGGAGCTCTTCGGTCTTCTGCTCGCGCTCGAGCTTGTCGGCGATGCTCATGACCTCGGTGAGGCGGTCCTTCGCGGTGCGCTCGACGATCTCGTAGGCGTCGTCCTGGAAGTCCAGGAACAGCGGGAACTCGCGGACCGGCTTCGCGGCCTGCTCGGCGAGCGACTGCTGCGCCTCGCAGAGGGTGCGGATGAACACCTTGGCGGCGTCCAGGCCCTCGGTGACGACGGACTCCGTCGGCGCCACGGCGCCCTGGTCCTTGATGAGGGTCCAGGCGTTGTCGGTGGCTTCGGCCTCGACCATCATGATCGCGACGTCGTCACCGACGATGCGGCCGGCGACGACCATGGAGAACACGGCCTCGTCGAGCTGCTCGAAGGTCGGGAAGGCGATCCACTGACCGCCCTCGGCGTTCGGCATGAGCGCGATGCGCACGGCGCCGATCGGGCCGGAGAACGGCAGGCCGGAGATCTGGGTGGAAGCGGAGGCGCCGTTGATGCCGAGGACGTCGTAGGCGTCGTTCGGGTTGCAGGCCATGACGGTCAGCACGATCTGCACCTCGTTGCGCAGCCCCTTGACGAAGGCGGGGCGCAGCGGGCGGTCGGTGAGGCGGCAGGCGAGGATCGCGTCGGTGCCGGGGCGGCCTTCGCGGCGGAAGAACGAGCCGGGGATGCGGCCCGCTGCGTACATGCGCTCTTCGACGTCCACCGTCAGCGGGAAGAAGTCGAAGTGCTCCTTCGGCTGGTTGGAGACGGCGGTCGCCGAGAACACCATCGTGTCGTCGTCGAGGAACACCGAGACGGCGCCGGCGGCCTGCTTGGCGAGGCGGCCGGTCTCGAAGCGCACCTGGCGCTGGCCGTAGTCACCGTTGTCGATGACGGCGAGAGTGGACTTCACATCGTGGTCCATGGAACTTCTCCTTCATGGGCCCCGGTCCGGTCATCAACAATCACACGCGCGGTCTGCTCGGGCCGCCGCTGGGCGGTTCTGAACGCGGATGTCACTGCCGAAGACCGACTCCGTCGGGCCCCCTTCGTTGGTGTGTTTCGGGTGCGAGTATAGGGGAACAGAATCGCCGCCCACCTGGAGAGGTGAGCGGCGATCGGTGATCAGCGGCGGATGCCCAGGCGCTGGATCAGAGCACGGTAGCGCTCGATGTCCATGGCCTGAAGGTACTTCAGGAGGCGCTTGCGCTGGCCGACCAGCAGCATGAGGCCGCGGCGGCTGTGGTGATCGTGCTTATGGGTCTTCAGATGCTCCGTCATGTACTTGATGCGGTGCGTCAGCAGAGCGACCTGGACCTCGGGGGAACCGGTGTCACCCTCGGTGCGACCGAATTCCTTGACAATGGCTTGCTTGGTTGCAGAATCGAAGGCCACTGGCTCTCCTTCTATACGTGTTGCTGCACGGCGCTCCGAGGCATGTTCTCTCGGGCTCTACGATCCGTGGCCGATCTGACGGCCTTCCCACAGTACCAGCAGGGGGCTCAGCGGGCCCCGGTCCACTCCCCCAGAGTGCGGCGAGTCACCTCGACGTCCTGCCGCATCTGCACCACCAGCTCATCGATGGAGGAGAAGGCCAGGGTGGGGCGGAGGCGTTCGATGAAGTCCACCCGCACCCGCTTGTCGTACAGGTCGAGGTCGTGGGAGCCGTGCACGTAGGTCTCCACGATGGTGTGCAGGGGCCCGTCCTCGAAGGTGGGGTTGGTGCCGATGGAGATGGTGGCCGGCGCCAGGCGCATCTGCGCGTCCGGGTGGTCCGCCCGGGTGGGCACCTCGACGCTCAGGAGGCCGGCGTAGACCCCGTCGGCGGGGACGAGGCCGTCGGGCCGCGCGCTGAAGTTCGCGGTGGGGAAGCCGAGTTCGCGTCCCCGCTTGAAGCCGTGCTGGATGACGTCGGCCACCGCGTGGGGGCGGCCGAGCATGCCGGCGGCGCTGCCGACGTCACCGGAGGTGATGGCGGCGCGGATCACGGAGGAGGAGACGCGGCCGCAGGAAGCGGAGATGCCGAGCTCATCGACGACCAGAACCTCGAAGCCGAGCTTCTCCCCCAGCTCCTGCATGGTGCCGAGGTCGCCTTCGTTGGCGCGACCGAAGCGGGAATCGCGCCCGATCACCACCGCCTTCGCGTTCAGCAGCTCCACGAGGAAGATCCGCACGAAGTCCTCCGCGCTGTGCTGGGCGAAGCCGCGGGTGAACTCGAGGTCGAGCACGCTGATGCCGAGGTCGCGGATGAGGTCGTCGCGCCGGGCGTAGCCGGTGATGAGCGGCGGCACCACCGAGCCGGTCATGACGTGCCGGGGGTGCGGGTTGAAGGTCATGGCGATGGGGCGCAGGCCGCGTGCGGCGGCGGCGTCCTGGAGCTGGCGGAGCACCGCTTGGTGGCCGAGGTGGACGCCGTCGAAGTTGCCGATGGTGACGGCGCTGGGCTCGACGGATGCGGGCACGTCAGCTGCGCTGGCCCACAGCTCTCCTCTGCTCAACCATCTGCCTTCCTGCCGCGGTCCGAAGTTCTGCCTCCCCCACCCTAAACCCTGTGCACCGGCCCCCGGCGCGCCGCGCGCACCGTCTCCGGCTGTGAGGGCACCGATGATGTAACACACGCATCAATAGCACCTCCGCCTGGCAGGCGGGTACGATAGCGCCCATGTGCGCGGACACGCCCGCGCATCGAAGAGAACGTAAGGACGATAGACATGTCGACTGCGACGCAGACCAGGTCACGCCGCATCATCCTCTGGGTGATCGCTGCTCTGGCCGTGCTCGCTCTCGTAGCTACCGGCGGTTCCATGGCGTACGCCAAGCAGTTCGAGGGGAAGGCCCTTCCCGGCACGACCGTGATGGGCAAGGACGTCTCCGGGATGACCCAGGCGGAGATCACGAAGCTCCTCTCCGGCCAGGACACCGGCGTCAAGGCCACCATCGTGGCCGAGGGTGAGAGCACTGCCGTTCCGATCGAGGACCTCGGCGTCACCCTGGATCCGCAGGCCACCGCGGCCGCTGCTGTGCAGCGCGACGCTTCGGTGGGCAATGTGGTCTTCGGCGGCGACCACGCCGTCAAGCCGGTCCTGACGATGGACCGCAAGGTCACCACCGACTACGCCTCCGGCCTGGTTCCCGAGGGCCGCGAGAGCGCGAAGAACGCCGAGGTCACCTACGACCCCGAGAACGGCTCCTTCTCCGTGACCGAGGCCCAGGCGGGCCTCGGTGTGGATCCGGAGCAGTTCGTGCAGACGGTCCGCAAGGGCGCCTCCGGCATGAAGGACTTCACCATCACGCAGGAGTTCACCCGCATGGAGCCGGCTCTGAGCACTGAGAAGGCCGAGGCCGCGGTGAAGCGGACCGAGGCGATGCTGGACAAGCCGATGACGGTCACCGGCCCGAACGGCCGCACCTTCGAGATCTCCAAGCAGGACCGCCTCCACTTCGTGACCGTTGCACCGAACGCTGACGGCACCGACTTCGAGACGCAGGTCAACGCCGACGAGGCCGCCGCCTACGTCCAGACCATGGCGAACGAGATCGAGGTGTCGCCGAAGAACGGTGTGACCGGCGTGGACGGTGACGGCAAGGTCATCAAGGTCCTCAACGAGAAGGTGGACGGCACCTCCGTCACCAACGTGGATGAGGTCAGCTCCGAGTTCGTCACCGCGATGCAGAAGGGCACGGAGTTCTCCGCGACCTTCACCACGAAGAAGGTGCCGGCGAAGGACACCACCACCGTGATCGAGGCGGAGAAGAAGGACGAGAAGAAGTCCGACGACGCTGAGAAGAAGAAGGCCGACGAGAAGAAGAAGGCCGACGAGAAGAAGGCTGCGGACAAGAAGTCCGACGACGCGAAGCCGGAGGACAAGGAGTCCACGGACGACAAGCCCGCTCTGCCGGCGCACGCGCCGAAGGAGGCGACCAGCGGTGACAAGTGGATCGACATCAACCTGTCGAACAAGACCATCACCGCGTACCAGGGCACCCAGAAGGTGTACGGTCCGATCTCCATGGTGGACGGCAAGCCCGGCAATGAGACCGCCACCGGCGAGTTCACCACCTACCTGCGCTACGACAAGCAGGACATGACCAACGAGTACAAGTATCCGAAGGGCCACCCGAAGTACTACTACACGAAGGACGTCCCCTACGTGCAGTACTTCAAGGGCGGCTACGCGATCCACGGCGCACCGTGGCGCTCCAGCTTCGGCTACGCCGGCTCACATGGCTGCATCAACCTGCCCGTGCAGGACGCGAAGTGGTTCTACGACTGGGCCCCGATGGGCACCAAGGTGGTGTCCCACCGCTGATGCACGACTGCGTGCCGCGCTGATCGGCACCGAGCACCCAGCATGACGAAGCGGGCTGGCCCTGATCAGGGGCCAGCCCGCTTCGCTGTTCTCAGCCTCAGGCGGGGAACACGGTGGCCGGTCTGAGGCGCCCGCGGTGCGGCTCCACGATCGCCACGAGGTCCTCCCCGGGACCGACCGCAGCGCTGAGCTCCCCCGCATCCTCAGGGCTGCTCGCCTCTGGTGCGTGGATCATCTGCCCGAACCGGAGGGAGCGCGCATCCGCCTCCCCCACCGGCACCACCGGCAGCAGGCCGCCGGCGACCTCACCGAGGCCGCGCAGCACCACTGGGGAGGCCGACGGGTCCTCCGCCGCCTTGGGCGCGTCCCGCTCCGGCACCGTGCCGGCGTCCTGCACGCTCCACTTGCCGACGTGGGTGCGGCGCAGAGCCGTCAGGTGCCCGCCCACCCCGAGGGCCTCGCCGAGGTCGCGGGCCAGTGCACGGATGTAGGTGCCGGAGGAGCAGTCGATGACGGCGTCGATGTCGCAGAACCCGTCGGCCTGCCGACGGGTCCCCGTCACCTCGAAGCGGGCCACGCGGATGGGGCGGGCCTCCAGCTGGACGTCGTCGCCGGCGCGGACGCGGGCGTAGGACCGCTGCCCGTTCACCTTGATGGCGGACACGGCGCTGGGGACCTGGAGGATGTCTCCGGTCAGGTCCTCGACGGCAGCGGCGATCTGGTCGTCGCTGATGCCGTCGGCCGGGCGGCGCGGACCCGTTTCGTCGCCCTCGGCGTCGTCGGTGATGGTGGCGACGCCGAGGCGGATGGTCGCCTCATACGTCTTGTCGAGGCCGACGGCGTAGGTGAGCAGTTTGGTGCCCTGGCCGACGCCGATCACCAGCAGCCCGGTCGCCATCGGGTCCAGCGTGCCGGCGTGGCCCACCTTGCGGGTGCCGAGGTGGTAGCGCAGGCGCGCGACCACGTCATGGCTGGTGAGGCCGGCGGGTTTGTCGACCAGCGCGATGCCGACGGGGCCGGGGGCGTTCACGCGCGCTCGCCGTCCTCGCCTTCGCTGACCGCAGCGCCACTGTCCGCTGCGGCGTCGTCATCAGCAGCCTCGGCGCCGATGTCGTCGATGTCGCCGGCGCCGTCGGCGTCGGCGTCGTCACGGTACGGGTTCTCCCCACCCGCGTACTCCTTGCCCTCCTTGTAGCGGGCCAGTTCGGCGTCGCGGGAGCGCGCCACCACCAGGAGGTCGTCGATGGTCTTCGCGGTCTCCGGGATGGCGTCCTCGAAGAACTTCAGCGACGGTGTGAGGCGGATGCCGAGGCCCTTGCCGACCTCGGTGCGGAGCATGCCGGTGGAGGACTTCAGCGCCGCGGCGGTGGCCCGGCGCTCCTCCTCCCCACCGAACACCGTGTAGAACACGGAGGCCTGCTGGCCGTCACCGGACACGCGGACGTCGGTGATGGTGACCCAGCCCAGGCGGGGGTCCTTCACCTTGGAGTCCAGGGCGGTGGCGACGATCTTCTTGATGCTGTCGGCGATGCGCCGGGAGCGAGGGTTGCCGGTCATGATGGGGTCCCTTTCGTCGAGGAAGCGGGGTGGCTGCGCTTCACAGCCACGATGATGTCACGGTCGATGGAGCGGTCCACGCGGTGGCGGAACTGGCCGTCCTCCGTCAGCAGGCGCAGACCGCCCTGCTGGAGCACTTCCGCCATCGCGGGGTACGGCGCGGTGCGGCGGTTGACGGCGAGGACGAGGCTGGCGCCGTCGGTCATGGCGCGGCTCCACGCGGGCAGGGCGGATTCCACGAGCTGCAGCGGGGAGCGGGACAGGGCGGCGTTCTTCGTCTGCTTGCCCGCCTTCGGCGGCCGGGTCTGCTTCCCCGCCTGCGCGCGGGCGCCATGCTGGACCCCGTACGGGAGGTCGGCGACGATCGCGTTGGCGCTGCGGGGGCGGATGAATGCGCCGAGCCCGGTGGTGTCCGCGGTGAACAGGGTGAGCGACTGGCCGCGGCCGGCCCTCTGCTCCTCCTTGCTGCGGGCGAGGTCGGCGCGGAACACGGACCCGAGCTGCTGGCCGTTGACGGTGAGCCGCTCCGCGGATGTGGTGTGCTTCAGGCGGTTCTCCCGCATCCACGTGGTGAGGAACGCGCGGAACAGTTCGGCGTCCTTCTTGTCGAGGTCGACGCCGACGGCGTCCAGCCCCCACATGAGTGCCTGGTTGAGGGTGGTGCCGCGCCCGGCGACGGGGTCGAGGACGGTGAACGGGCGGGAGGTGTCCTCGATCAGGTGCGCGTCGGCACTGGCGGCGATGGCGCAGCTGAGCATGAGCGCAGTGAACTGCTCGTTGGTCTTCCCCTGATACTTCAGGGTGGTGAGCAGGGTGGAGTCGAACCGGTCGACAGCTGGTGTCCGCACCGGCAGCAGCAGCGGCAGCTCGGGCATCTCGTCGACGTAGAGGCGCTCCTCGCCAGCTGCGCCGTCTGCCGGGCCCACCGCGGGGCCGGCGGCCTCCCGGTCGGGGCCGACGGGTTCCGGGGCCGGCATGGTGCCGACTTCGTCGAACACGCCGAAGATGTGGGGGGATCGGGCGAGAGCGGTGAGGACCCGGGCGCGCGCTGCCGCGTCGATCCCCTCCCCCGCGGCGCCGCCGATGTCGGCATCGAGCGCCCAGTCGGCGAGCTCGATCCGCAGGGTCGGCATGCCGGCGATGGACTCCTCGAGGACATCCTCAAGGGCTCCGGGCACGGTGTTCGCCAGAACGAAGCGGAGCTCGGCGGCGGCAAGGGCCGCAGCCTGCTGGCCGTAGACGCGGTTGGCGGATGGGGCGAGCAGTCCGTGCAGAACGGTGGTCATGGTGTCCTCACTACCGATGGGTGGGAAGCGACGAGGCCCCGCCCGCGCCCATTCGGACGCGGTCGGGGCCTCATCATCTCAGCGTGCGCTGATCAGTCCTTCTTGTTGGTCTTGTGCGCTTCGCGGGGCTTCTCCACCATCTCGTACGTGGTGATGATGTCGCCCTCCTGGATGTCGTTGAACGACCCCAGGTTGATGCCGCACTCGAAGCCCTCGCGGACTTCGGTGACGTCATCCTTGAAGCGGCGCAGGCCGGCGATCTCGAGGCTCTCGGTGACCACAACGCCCTTGCGGGTGATGCGGGCCTTGGAGCCGCGGTTGATCGTACCGGAGGTGACCATCGAGCCGGCGATGTTGCCGAACTTGGAGGAGCGGAAGATCTCGCGGATCTCGGCGGATCCGCGGTCCTTCTCCTCGTACTCCGGCTTGAGCATGCCCAGCAGGGCGCTCTCCACCTCTTCGATGGCGCGGTAGATGACCGAGTAGTACTTGATCTCCACGCCCTCGCGGTCGGCGTATTCGGCGTTCTGGCCCTCGGCGCGGACGTTGAAGCCGATGATCACGGCATCGGACGCCATGGCGAGGTTGATGTTGTTCATCGTGATCGCGCCGACGCCGCGGTCGATGACGCGCAGCTGGACGTCGTCGCCGACCTCGATGCCGAGCAGTGCCTCTTCCAGCGCCTCGACGGAACCGGAGGCGTCGCCCTTGAGGATGAGGTTGAGGGTCTCGACCTTGCCCTGCTCCATGGCCTCCTTGATGTCCTCGAGGGACATGCGCTTGCGGGCCTTGGACAGCTGGGCGGCGCGCTTGGCCGCTTCGCGCTTCTCAGCGATCTGGCGGGCCTGACGCTCGTCCGCGGGCACGATGAACGTGTCACCGGCGCCGGGCACGGAGCTGAGGCCCAGCACCTGCACCGGACGGGACGGCAGGGCCTCCTCGACCGCGTCGCCGTTCTCATCGAGCATGGCGCGGACACGGCCGTGGCCGGTGCCGCAGACGATCGCATCGCCGACGCGCAGCGTGCCCTGCTCCACCAGGACGGTGGCGACGGGGCCGCGGCCGCGGTCGAGGTTCGCCTCGATGGCGACACCGCGAGCGTCCTTGTCCGGGTTGGCGCGCAGATCCAGGGCAGCATCGGCGGTCAGCAGGACGGCCTCCAGCAGCTCGTCGATGTGCAGGCCCTCGCGAGCGGAGACGTCCACGAACATGGTGTCGCCGCCGTACTCCTCAGCCACGAGGTTGTACTCGGTGAGCTGGGCGCGGATCTTGTCCGGGTTCGCCTCCGGCTTGTCGATCTTGTTGACCGCGACCACGATCGGCACATCCGCAGCCTGGGCGTGGTTGAGCGCCTCGATGGTCTGCGGCATGACGCCGTCATCGGCCGCGACCACAAGGATCGCGATGTCGGTGACCTTCGCACCGCGGGCTCGCATGGCGGTGAACGCCTCGTGGCCCGGGGTGTCGACGAACGTGATGGGGCGGTCCTCGCCCTCGTGGTCCACGTGCACCTGGTACGCACCGATGTGCTGGGTGATGCCGCCGGCCTCGCCGGATCCGACGTTCGCACGGCGGATCGAGTCGAGCAGGCGGGTCTTGCCGTGGTCCACGTGGCCCATGACGGTGACGACCGGCGGGCGGGGCAGACGATCCTCGTCGTCCTCCTCGTCCAGCTCACCCTCAAGGTCGATGTCGAACTGCTCGAGCAGTTCGCGCTCCTCGTCCTCCGGGGAGACGATCTCGATCTTGTAGCCGAGCTCCTCACCGAGCAGCTGGAACGTGTCCTCATCCAGGGACTGGGTGGCCGTGGCCATCTCGCCCATGGCGAAGAGGACGGTGATCAGCGATGCCGGGTTGACGTCGATGCGGTCGGCGAAGTCGGTCAGCGAGGCGCCGCGGCGCAGACGGATCGGCGTGGAGCCGTCACCGCGCGGAATCTGCACGCCGCCCGGTGCCGGAGCCTGCATCTGCTCGTACTCGCGGCGCTTGGCGCGCTTCGACTTGCGGGAGCGGGCGGGCTTGCCGCCGCGTCCGAACGCGCCCTGCGTGCCGCCACGGCGACCGCGGCCGGGACCGCCGCCACCGGGACGGGGACCGAAGCCGCCGCCACCGGGGCCTGCGCCGGGTGCGCCGCCCTGACCGCCGCGACCACGGCCGCGACCGCCGCCACCGCCGGAGCGGGGCTTCTCAGCAGCAGCGGACCGTGCCGGCATCATGGTCGGCGACGGACGGGGACCGCCCGGGCGCGGACCGCCGGGACGGGGACCACCCTGGCCGGCGCCCTGCGGTGCGCCCTGGCCTGCGCCCTGGCCGTCACGGCGCGGGGGACGCGGGCCACCGGGGCGGGGCATGCCCTGCGAGGACGCGAACGGATTGTTGCCGGGACGGCCTCCGCCGTCGCGGCGCGGGGGACGCGGGCCGCCCGGGCGGGGCATGCCCTGCGAGGACGCGAACGGGTTGTTGCCGGGGCGACCGCCACCGGCGGCGCCGCCGCGCTGCGGGCGCTGGCCGCCGCCCGGCTTCGGGCCGGGGCGGGATGCCGCGCCGGGCTTCGGAGCGGACGCCGGGGTCGGGGGCTTCGGGCCGCCGGGCTTCGGCGCGCTGGCCGGGCTGGCGTCAGCGGCCGGCTTCGCAGCGGGCTTCTGGCCGGGCTTCGGGGCGCTGGACGGCGCGGCCGACGGGGTCGGCTTGTCGCCAGCGGGCTTCTGGTCAGCGACCGGGGCGCCATCGGCCTTCGCCGGTGCTGCCTTCTGGCCGGGCTTGGGTGCGCCGGGCTTGGGGGCACCGGGCTTCTGGCCGGGCTTCGGGGCGCCGGGCTTCTGGCCGGGCTTGGGGGTGCCGCCGGCGGTGGCGCCGTCGGACTTCGGGAATGCGCCGCGAACGCGGCGCGCGACCGGGGGTTCAACGGTCGACGAGGCGGAGCGAACGAATTCGCCGAGGTCCTCAAGCTTCTTGAGGACGTCCTTGCTCGTCACACCAAGCTCTTTGGCGAGCTCGTGAACGCGAACTTTAGCCACAATTCTCCTGTCTCGGTCCGGCCGGCCGAGTCAGGGCGGCGCGGACCACTAGCTCCTGTGGGTGCTCATTGGTGAGTACTCATCGGATTTCCATTGGTGTTCTACCCGCTTCCAAAGGTGGTTCGGTTCCTTGCGAAGGGTTCACTCGGGCGCGCAGCTGCGCTTCGAGTCCGGTGATGTCCACCCGGCCCTTGAAGGCCCGGCTGAAACCACCGCGCTTGAGCGCCGCGGCGATGCACTGCTGGTCCGGATGGATCCACGCGCCCCGTCCGGGGGCGGTGCGGGTCTCATCGAGGCGGACCGCAGGCGGCTCCCCCTCAGCGGAGGGGCCGCGCACAACGCGCACGAGCTGATCTCGGATGTCCTGGGTGCGACATCCGACGCAGGTGCGGATCGGCCGATTCGATGCCTCATCGGTCATTGAATTCCGCTCCGTTCCCACGTCCAGCCTGTCCAGTCTACCCGAGTGGCCCCGGGAACGGGGTGCGGTGAGCGCCCGGGTGAGGGATCACACCCGCACCCGGCCGCCCCCGCGGGGTGCGCGTTGGCCGAGGTCAGGCGCCCAGGTCGCCCTCATCCTCGGGGCCGACGGAGGCCTCCGGAGCGATGGTCTCGGCGGGATCCGTCGGCTCCCCCGCAGCGCCGCCGGCGCGCTCAGCGGCCAGCTGCTCCTCGGTGCGGATGTCGATCCGCCAGCCGGTGAGCTTCGCGGCGAGGCGGGCGTTCTGCCCGGCCTTGCCGATCGCGAGCGACAGCTGCCCCTCTGACACGACCGCGAGCACCTGCTTCGCGGCCTCATCGGTGACGACCACGCTGCTGACGCGGGCCGGGGAGAGGGCGTTGCCGACGAACACCGCCGGGTCCTCATCGAACTCGACGATGTCGATCTTCTCGCCCTCGAGCTCCGCCATCACGGAGCGGACGCGCTGACCCATCGGTCCGATCGCGGCGCCCTTCGGATTCACACCGTCCACATCGGAGGACACGGCGATCTTCGTGCGGTGCCCGGCTTCGCGGGCGAGGGCGCGGATCTCCACAGTGCCGTCGCCGATCTCGGGCACCTCCAGTTCGAAGAGGCGGCGCACCAGGTTCGGGTGGGTGCGGCTCAGCGTGATGGCGGGGCCCTTCGCGCCGCGGCGGATGTCCGAGACGTAGGCGCGGATCCGCTTGCCGTGCGGATAGTGCTCGCCCGGCACCTGCTCGTGCGGGGGCAGGATGCCCTCCACGGTCTGCAGGTCCACGTACACCAGGCGCGGGTCGCGCCCCTGCTGGATCACACCGGAGACGATCTCCTCGGCGCGGCCGGCGAAGTCGCCGAGCACGGCCTCGTCCTCGAGCTCGCGGATGCGCTGCAGGATCACCTGACGGGCGGTGGCGGCGGCCACTCGACCGAAGCCCTCGGGGGTGTCGTCCCACTCTTCGATGATCTCGCCGGTCTGGTCGCGGTCCTCAGCGATGACCGTCACGGCGCCGGAGGACTCGTCGATCTCGATGCGGGCGTTCGGCGCCGGGTGCGGGGTGTGCTGGTAGGCCACCTGGAGGGCCTGTGCGATTGCGTCCAGCAGAACGGGCATGGGGATTTCGCGTTCGCGCTCCAGAGCGCGCAGTGCTCCCAGATCGATGTCCATGGTGGCCTCCTCAGGCGGTGCGGATGGATGGTGGCGGTGTGCTCAGCGGAATTCGAGCTGGATCTCGGCGGTCTCGACCTCGGTGATCGGCACGCGGTGCTCACCGGGCTTCAGCTTCTCGGCGGCGGGGGCCGCCGCTCCCTTCTTCTTCCGCTTCGGGTCGTGCGGCGGCTTCTGCACGTCGAGGACGAGCTCGTCGTCGACCACGTCGGTGAGGCGGCCGTAGAAGGTGCGTCCGTCGGTGAGGGAGCCGGAGAGCAGGCGGCTGCGGGAGCGCTTGAAGGCGCGCACGCTGTCCAGGGGGCGGAACACGCCGGGGGTGGTGACGTCGAGCGTCGAGGGGACGTCGCCGATGAGGCTGAGGTCGTCGTCCAGCAGCTGCGAGATCTCTTCGGAGACGTCGGTGACGGTGTCGAGGTCGGCGCTGCCGATCTCGTCCTCCGGCAGGTCCACGGTGACGACCAGGCGGACCGTGCCGCCGACGCGCTGCGCGAGGACGGATTCGCAGACGAGGCCGTGCCTGTGGATGATCGGAGTGAACGCGTCCATGAGGACTGAATCGTCCGGCTTCGGTGGAATGGCCACGGGGTCCGCGTCCTCCTCGTATTCGTCTGACAATCCCCGCACTGCGTGAGTGCAGGAGCTCGACACTACTCTATTACTGTTGAAGGGCGCCCGCCCCAGCCGGGGCCCAGTGGCGCACCCCTCCCCCGCACCGCCGACCCGGACAAGGACCACCACCGATGAGCGCTGCCACGCCCTCCCCCGGCCCCATCAGCCGACGGATGCTGGCCCTGCGAGCACTCACCCTCACCGGGGCCGTCGCCGCCGGCGTCACGCTCAGCGGCTGCGCCAACGGCGCCCGCCTGCGCCTGGGGCAGCCCGCCCAGTACACCCCGCCGCCTCCGGGCATCGACGAACAGTACCGCACCGACATCCTCACCGCGCTCGTCACCGCCGCCCCCGTCACCGACTCCTTCGCCGCCGCGGCCACGGGCGATGCCCAGAAGCTCAGCGCGCTCATCGCCGCAGCGATGCAGGACCAGCAGCGGGCGTTCGCCACGGCAGCGGAACTGGAGGACGGCACCTACCCGTCGGCCGCCTCCCCCGCCGATGCCGCAGCGGGCGCCGCCGAGGTGGCCGAGCAGCTGCGCGCCCTGCGCGACCTCATGCTGGAGGCCACCGTGCAGGTCTCCGCATCACTCGCGCGCATCACCGCATCCGCGGGCGTGTTCTCGATCTGGGCGCTGAGCCGTCTCGCCGCCGTCACCGGAGATTCGGCGCTCGCGCCCCCGGCACCGCCCTCCGCCGCCGACCTCGCGCCGACGCGTCCGGTCCCCACCGAGGACCCCGCCTACATCGACCCGCAGGACGGGCTCGCCCAGCTGATGCAGGACGCGCAGCGCGACGAATGGTTCGGCGCGTACGCCCTTGAAGTGGTGGCAGCGCGCGCGCCGAAGGACCAGCGCGCAGCCCACGCGAAGCGCGCCGCCGTCCACCGGAGCCGCGCCGAGTCGTACACACCGGCGATCACCGCGCTGAAGGCGGAGCCGGCCCGCCGCGAAGCCGCCTACCCGCTAACCGCCGAGCAGCGGACCGATGAGGGCCTGGCCGCGCTCGCGCAGGAGATCTCCACGACCTCGATCGCCCACGCGGTGCGGCTCAGCTCCGCCGCCACGTTCGATCAGCGCGCCGCGTTCATCGCCGCGTGGGCGGAGGAGACACCGGTGTTCGCGCAGCGGGCCGCCTCGGTCGACTCCCTGCCGTGGCTGGAGGAGCCGGCCGAGGGCTGATGCCCGCCGCGCGGGGCCGCCTGCTGGGGGGGGGGCTCAGCCCTCGCGCACCTGCTGCAGGACGCGGGCGACCACCTCGTCCGGGGACACCTCGTCGATGCTGCCGCTGGCGCGGTCGCGCACCTCCACAACGCCGTCCGCGAGGGACCGTCCGATCACCACGGAGGTGGGGATGCCGAGCAGTTCGGAGTCCTTGAACTTCACACCCGGGGACACCTTCGGGCGGTCGTCGAACAGAACGTCCAGGCCCTCCGCTTCGAGGGCGGCGACGATCTCCTCCGCCTTCTCGAACACCTCGGTGCCCTTGCCGGTTGCGAGCACGTGCACGTCCATCGGGGCGATGCTGCGCGGCCAGGCGAGGCCCTTCTCGTCGTGGTGCTTCTCGGCGATGGCGGCGACCGCGCGGGTCACACCGATGCCGTAGGAGCCCATCGTGACGGTCTTCTGCTTGCCGTTCTGGTCCAGCACCTGCAGGTCGAGCGCTTCGGCGTACTTGCGGCCCAGTTCGAAGATGTGCCCCATCTCCATGCCGCGGGTGAGGCGCAGCGGGCCGGAGCCGTCCGGCGCCTGGTCGCCGTCGCGGACCTCTGCTGCTTCGATGAACCCGTCGGCCTGGAAGTCGCGGCCGGCGACCAGTCCGATGGTGTGCTCGTCCGCGCTGTTCGCCCCGGCGACCCACACGGTGCCGGCCTGAACGCGCGGATCCACCAGCACGCGGATCCCGTTGGCGCCGGCGTCGGTGTCGAGGCCGAAGCCGACGGGACCGATGTAGCCCTTCGCGAACTGCGGATGCCTGGTGAAGTCGTCCTCGGTGAAGGGACGGAACTCGCGCGGTGCGAGCGCCACTTCGAGGCGCTTCTCATCGGCCTCGCGATCACCGGGGATCATCACCAGCAGCGGCTCCTCCGCCCCATCGGCGTCGATGGTGATGTAGGCGAGCGCCTTGAGGGTGTCGCTCTTCTCCCAGGCGCGGCCGTCCTCGCGGGGCTGCGCCTCGTTGAGGTGGTCCACGAGGGAGGCGATGGTGGAGGCCCCCGGGGTGCGGGCGGTGCGGGCGGCGGGCAGCTCGGCGATCTGCTCCGCGGTCAGCGGCTCCGGCGCGACCGTGGTGACGGCCTCGACGTTCGCGGCGTAGCCGCCGTCGGACATCACCAGGGTGTCCTCACCGATCTCAGTGGGGTGGAGGAACTCCTCCGACTGGGAGCCGCCCATCGCACCCGCATCCGCCTTCGCGATCACGACCTCCAGGCCGAGGCGCTCGAACACCCGCTTGTACGCCTCGCGCATCTGCGCGTAGGAGCGGTGCAGGCCCTCGTCGTCGATGTCGAACGAGTAGGCGTCCTTCATCACGAATTCGCGCACCCGCAGCAGGCCGGCGCGGGGACGCAGCTCGTCGCGGTACTTGTGCTGGATCTGGTACAGCGACAGCGGCAGGTCCTTGTAGGAGCTGCAGAGGTCCTTCACCGCGAGGGTGAACATCTCCTCGTGCGTGGGAGCGAGCAGCATGTCCGCGCCCTTGCGGTCCTGCAGGCGGAACAGGTTGTCGCCGTACTCGGCCCAGCGATCGGTCGCTTCGTAGGGTTCGCGGGGCAGCAGGCCCGGGAACAGGAGCTCCTGGCTGCCGGCGGCGTCCATCTCTTCGCGGACGATCTGCTCGACTTTGCGCAGCACCTTCAGCCCCAGCGGAAGCCACGTGTAGATGCCCGGCGCTGCGCGGCGGATGTAGCCCGCTCGGACGAGGAGCTGGTGGCTGGCGACCTCGGCATCGGCCGGGTTGTCGCGCAGTGTGCGCAGGAACGCCGTGGACATTCGGAGCATCTGTTGAGCCTCCTGGGCGAAGATGGATGGTCGGTGCGGCCAGTGTATCGGGCTCCTGAGAGCCCCCGCACACGCCATCCGCCGCCCGCTGCTCCCCTGCCCGACGAGGTTCGCCCACCATGCCCACCGCCCAGTCCGTCGACGACACCCCGCCCATCGCCCCGATGAGCGCGAAGGCCGCCCTGGTCAGCGCTCTCGCGGCCGACGGCACCGCGGAGAACGAGGCGATGCGCACCGTGCGGCGCCGGCTCGGCGAAGTGCTGCTGCCGTACCACTTCGGTCTGCGGGAGATGCTCACGAAGGTGCAGATCCTCAACGAGGAGATGACCGCCCGCGGCGAGCACAACCCGATCGAGCACATCAAGCACCGGGTGAAGAGCATCGACTCGATCCTCGACAAGATGATCCGCACCGACTGCGCCCACACCCTGGAGGGCCTGCGCGACGGCGTGCGGGACATCGCGGGCCTGCGCATCACCTGCATCTACACCGAGGACTGCTACCGGATGGCGCAGCTGCTGTCCTCCCAGCCCGATGTGACCGTGGTGGAGGAGAAGGACTACATCGCAGAGCCGAAGGAATCGGGCTACCGCTCCCTCCACCTCATCGTGGAGGTGCCGGTGTTCCTGTCCACCGGGACGGTGCACGTGCCGGTGGAGATCCAGATCCGCACCATCGCGATGGACTTCTGGTCCAGTGTGGAGCATGAGCTCGCGTACAAGTTCTCCGGTCAGCTGCCGCAGCATCTGCGGGACGAGCTGCGGCAGATCGCGCAGTCCTCCCGTGACCTGGATGCGCAGATGACCCAGATCCGCGCCGACGCCCACCGTGCGCAGAACCCGAGCGACTCGGTCTAGAACAGCAGGGAGGCGAACTCCCCCACCTGCCGGAACCCCGCCTGCGTGTAGGCGCGGCGGGCTGCGCTGTTGAAGTCGTTGACGTACAGCGTCACCTGCGGGGTGCTGTGCTGCAGCTGGAACAGCTGCACGGCCCGCGCCATCGCCGCTGAGCCGAGGCCCTTCCCCCGTTCAGCGGGGGCGGTCCACACCCCGTGGATCTGCGCGACGGGACCGAAGATGGCCCCCACATCCGCTTTGAAGACGATGTCGTCGCCGCGGCGCACCACCGCGGTGCGGCGCTCGGCGATCAGCTGCTCGACCCGGTCCCGGTAGGAGCGGCCGCCGTCCCATGCGGTGGGGTCGGTGCCGACCTCCTCCTTGAACATCGCGACGGCGGCGGGGAACACGAGGTCCGCTTCCTCGGGGCGGGCGAAGCGCAGTTCGTCGGACGGGGCGACGCTGGGCCGCTGGTCGGCGAGCATCATCAGCTGCGTCCACCGGAACTCCCGCGGCCGGCCCAGGGAGGACCGCACCAGGGGCCACAGCCGCGCCACGTCCCGGCTCGGCCCCACCACGCTCGCGTATTCGCGGCGGGCCCGACGCGCCCTCTCCGCCAGCAGTTCGAGGTCCCCCTGGGACACCTCCCCCATGACGGACAGGCTGATGCCGTGCCACAGCAGCGCGGTCAGGTCACCGCGGTGGAAGAGTCCGGAGAACTCACGGGACAGCATGCGGGTGCCGGTGATGTCGACGAGTCGACTGCCGGCGAGGGCGTTGTCGATCGGGTCCTGTTCCAGCAGGGCGATCGCGGCGGGTGCGGTGGCCGTGGTGAGCGGCCGCACGGCGGAGGTCTGCCGACGGAACAGGTCGACGACCGATCGGTCGATGGAGCGGCTGATGAGGACCCCCGGGTGCTCGGGTCCTCAGGCGCCGACGGAGACGTCGGGCGTGCCCGACGGGGCGTCCATCTCCGCGGCGATGCGCTTCGCCTCTTCGAGGAGGACCGGCACGATCTCCGCCTCGGGGACGGTCTTGATGACCTTGCCCTTGACGAAGATCTGCCCCTTGCCGTTGCCGGAGGCCACGCCGAGGTCCGCTTCGCGGGCCTCACCGGGACCGTTGACCACGCAGCCCATGACGGCGACGCGCAGCGGTGCCTCCAGGCCCTTGAGGCCTTCGGTGACCTCGTCGGCGAGGGTGTAGACGTCCACCTGGGCACGGCCGCAGGAGGGGCAGGAGACGATGTCGAGCTTGCGGGGCTTCAGGTTGAGCGACTCGAGGATCTGGTTGCCCACCTTCACCTCCTCCACCGGCGGGGCCGACAGGGACACGCGGATGGTGTCGCCGATGCCCTCACCGAGCAGGATGCCGAACGCGACGGACGACTTGATGGTGCCCTGGAACGCGGGGCCGGCCTCGGTGACGCCGAGGTGCAGCGGCCAGTCGCCCTCTGCGGACAGCTGACGGTACGCGTCCACCATGATGACGGGGTCGTTGTGCTTCACGGAGATGGCGAAGTCGTGGAAGCCGTGCTCCTCGAACAGGGACGCCTCCCACTTCGCGGATGCGACGAGCGCTTCGGGGGTGACGCGGTCGCCCTTCATCATGCGCGGGTCGATGGAGCCGGCATTGACGCCGATGCGCAGCGCGGTGCCGTGGTCACTGGCGGCCTTCGCGATCTCCTTGACCTGGTCGTCGAAGCGGCGGATGTTGCCGGGGTTGACGCGCACACCGGCGCAGCCGGCTTCGATCGCGGCGAACACGTACTTCGGCTGGAAGTGGATGTCGGCGATGACGGGGATCTGTGCCTTCGCGGCGATGGCGGGCAGGGCGTCCGCGTCCTCCTGGCGGGGGCACGCCACGCGCACGATGTCGCAGCCGGCGGCGGTGAGCTCGGCGATCTGCTGCAGGGTCGCGTTGATGTCGTGCGTGGGGGTGGTGGTCATCGACTGCACGGTGACGGGTGCGTCGCCGCCCACGTGGATGTCGCCGAGTCGCACCTTCCGCGTGGGCCTGCGCGGGGAGATGACGGGGGTCTCTCGGACGGACGGAATGCCAAGGTTCACAGACGGAGTACTCACGTCGTCATTATCGCGCAGACCGCCTGGAGAGTCAGCTCAGGGCCCGAACATTCGGATGGGCTTCACGATATCCGCATACAGCAGCAGCACGCTCATGCCGATGAACGCGAGCGCGACCACATTCGTCACCGGCAGCATGCGCGACATGTCCACCGGTCCCGGGTCGGGGCGGCCCCGCAGTCGCGCCGCCTGCCGCCGAGCTCCTTCGATGAGGGCGCCGAGCACGTGCCCGCCGTCCAGCGGCATCAGTGGGATCAGGTTGAACACGAACAGCGCCATGTTCAGCGACGCCAGCATCGAGATGAGGGTGAAGGCGCGCTCCTTCGCCTCGAACCCGGGGGCGTCGGCCGAGACGACCTCACCGGCGAGGCGGGACACGCCCACCACACCAAGGGGGCCGTTGGGGTCGCGGGGCTGGTCGGAGAACACGGTGACGCCGATGTCCCACAGCCGCATCGGCAGGGTCAGCACCACCTTCGCGGTGCCGGCGAAGGTGTCCCACACCATGCCGGGCAGGGAGGTGATGGGCTGGCGCACCATCGCCTGGGTGCCGGAGACGCCGAGGAAACCGGCCTTCTCGGTGCGGGGCGCGCCGTCCTCACCGATGATGGGGCGCCCGTCGGCGTCCAGCGACACCACGTCGTTGGACAGGGGCGTGACGGTGAGCGTCATCGGCGCGCCGTCGCGCACGAGCTCCACTTCGATCTCCTGGTCGGGGTGGGCGCGGACGATCCGGGAGAGGTCCTGGAAGTCGCCGACGGGTTCGCCGGCGATGGCGGTGATCTCGTCCCCGGGGCGAATGCCGGCGGCCGCGGCGGGCGCTGGCGGCATGCCCGCGCAGTCGGCGTCGGGCGGCGCGGTGGCGGGCACCACGCACTGCGACACGGACTTCACCTCGGCGGTGGTGGTGGGCAGGCCGAAGCCGATCAGCAGCACGGCGAGGAGCAGCACGCTGAGCACAAGGTTCATGAACGGCCCGCCGAGCATGACGGCGAGCTTCTTCGGCACGCTGAGGTTGACGAAGGTGCGGTGCTGCTCCTCGGGGCTGTACTGGGAGGACTCCCATTCCTTGGCCTCGTCGGACATCTGCTGAAAAAAGCCGGTGGAGTCCTCGCGGATGGTGCCGGGGGCGTCCCCCTTGTGCGGCGGGTACATGCCGATCATGCGGATGTAGCCGCCCAGCGGGATCGCTTTGATGCCGTATTCGGTTTCGCCGCGGCGGCGCGACCAGACGGTGGGGCCGAACCCGATCATGTACTGCGTGACCCGCACCCCGAACCTCTTCGCGGGCACGAGGTGGCCGATTTCGTGCAGGGCGATGGAGACGGCGAGCCCGATGCCGATGAGGAGGATGCCGAGCGCGTACAGCAGGGCGCTCATCGGCTGGCGGCTTCGGTCTGATCGATCAGCTCGTGCGCCCGGGTCCGCGCCCATGTCTCGGCGGCCTGCACGTCCTCCACGCCGGTGGGGTCTGTGCGGGGCGAGGCGGGGTCGTCGAGGACGTCCCGGATGAGGTCGACGATCTGCAGGAAGCCGATGCGGCCCTCGTGGAAGGCATCGACGAACTCTTCGTTGGCGGCGTTGAACTGCGCCATGCGGGTGCCGCCGTCGCGGTGCGCCGCGCGGGCGATGCGGATCGCGGGGAACGTGTCCTCGTCCAGCGGTTCGAACGTCCAGGACTGCGCGGTGGTGAAGTCGAGCTCGGTGGCGAGGCCTTCGAGCCGGTCGGGGTGGGCGAGGGCCCAGCCGATGGCGAGCCGCATGTCCGGCGGGGAGGCCTGCGCGATGGTGGATCCGTCGGTCGCAGTCACCATGGAGTGGACGATGGACTGGGGGTGCACCACGGTGTCCACGCGGTCCTCGGGGAGGTCGAACAGCCAGCATGCTTCGATGACTTCGAGGGCCTTGTTGACGAGGGTGGCGGAGTTGGTGGTGATGACGCGGCCCATGTCCCAGGTGGGGTGGGCGAGGGCGTCGGCGGGGGTGACGTCCCCGAGCTCGGCGCGGGTGCGGCCGCGGAAGGGTCCGCCGGAGGCGGTGATGACGAGCCGGCGGATGTGCTCGGGCCGCATCCCGGCGAGGCATTCGGCGATGGCGGTGTGTTCGGAGTCCACGGGCAGCAGCTGCCCGTCGGCGGCGCGCTCGCGCACGAGGGACCCGCCGGCGATGAGGGTCTCCTTGTTGGCGAGGGCGAGCCGGGCGCCGGAGTCGAGGGCGGCGAGGGAGGGTGCGAGGCCGACGGATCCCGTCATCGCGTTGAGCACGACGTCGTCGCTGCCGAGGTCGCCGGCGGCGTCGATGACGGCGCCGGGGCCGGCGGTGAACTCCAGGGCCGACGGGTCCTCCCCCAGCTCGTGCAGTGCCCGCTGCACGTCGTCGACGCGGGCGTCATCGGCGACGGCGACGGTGCGCGGCTGCAGGCGGGCGATCTGCTCGGCGAGCAGCTGCGGCCTCGACCCGGTCGCGGCGAGGGCGTGCACCCGCGCCAGGTCCGGGTAGCGGGTGATGACGTCCACGGCCTGGGTGCCGATGGAGCCGGTGGAGCCGAGGATCGTGAGGCGGGCGCTGGTCACGGGACGGACGCCATGAGGCGGGCGACGTGGTCGAGGTAGACGTCGACGACGGCTTCGGAGTACCCGTCGGCGCCCTTGCGGCGGCGGAACGCGGCGCGGCGCACATCGTCGACGCTCATGGGATGGCTCTCGGTGAAGTAGGCGAGCAGCTGGTCGCAGAGGGCGTCGACGTCGGCGCGGTCGTAGGAGGGCTCACCGGCGGGGCCGGGGGCGAAGCGCTCACCGGCGGGGCGGCGCAGGCGCTCCTCGAGGACGTCGGCGCGCTCCAGCAGACCGGCGATCCAGGCGTCCTCGCCGTGGGCGTCGATCGATTCGTCGCGCTTCTTCAGCGCGAACGCGTCGGCGAGGCGGTCGAGGGCTTCGTCGACGATGCCCATGTTGTAGCCGCCGCGCTCAGCGGCGAAGTCGACCGTGGCGATGGTGTCGGGGTCGAAGTCGCCGGTGCCGGTCTCGTAGGCGGCGCGGGCGCGCTCCAGGAAGTCGTCGACTTCGCGGATGCTGTAACCCTGGCTGAACCGCCCGACCTTCTCGAATGACGTGCTCACTTAGGTCCTCTCCTTCGGCTGCTCGGACACTGTAGCGGACGCGACCTGCTCCACCCGGGCGACGCGGGCTTCGCGGTCCTCTCGGCGGGAGTCGGATTCGACGACGGTGGCGGCGAGCTGGCCGCAGGCGCCGTCGATGTCGCTGCCGCGGGTGTCGCGGACGGTGGTGGAGATGCCGTGGCTGCGCAGCGTCTCCACGAACCGCTTCGCGACCTGGGGGTCGGAGGCGGTCCATTTGGATCCCGGCACCGGGTTCAGCGGGATCGGGTTGACGTGGATCCAGCCGGCGCCGCCCTTGTCGATGAGGCGGCGGGCGAGCAGTTCGGCGCGCTCCGCCTGGTCGTTGATGTCGCGGATGAGCGCGTATTCGATGGAGACGCGGCGGCCGGTCGCCTGGAAGTACTCGTAGGCGGCGGAGAGGATGTCGTCGACGTCGAACCGCTGGTTGATGGGGACGAGTTCGTTGCGCAGCTCGTCGTCCGGGGCGTGCAGGGACACGGCGAGGGTCACGGGGATCTCTTCGCGCACCAGCTTGCGGACCGCGGCGGCGAGGCCGACGGTGGACACCGTGATGTTGCGGGCGCTCATGCCGAAGCCCTCGGGCGCGGGCGCGTTGAGGCGCTTGCAGACGGTGGCGACGGGCCGGTAGTTCGCCAGCGGCTCCCCCATGCCCATGAACACGATGTTCGAGACGCGGCCGGGCCCGCCGGGGATCTCCCCGTCGGCGAGCATGCGGTTGGCGATGCGGACCTGTTCGAGGATCTCCGCGGCGGAGAGATTGCGGGTGAGGCCGAGCTGGCCGGTGGCGCAGAACGGGCAGTTCATGCCGCAGCCCGCTTCGGAGGAGATGCAGAGGGTGACGCGGTTGGAGTAGCGCATCAGCACGGACTCGACCATGGAGCCGTCGAACAGCTTCCAGAGGAACTTCTGGGTGGCGCCGTGGTCCGCGGCCTGCTGGCTGACCTTGGTCAGCAGCGTCGGGAAGAAGTGCTCTGCGAGCTCCTCCCGGCGGTCCTTCGGCAGGTCGGTCATCCGTTCCGGGTCGGTGGTGTAGTGCTCGAAGTAGTGGGTGGACAGCTGCTTGGCGCGGAACGCCGGCAGACCCAGTTCCTTCACCGCGTCCTGCCGTTCGGCGAGGGTGAGGTCCGCGAGATGCGCAGGCGGTTTGCCGCGGCGGGTGGGGCGCAGCTGCAGCTGGCCGGGGGCGAGCATGACCTTCTCGCCCTTCACGACCTCGCGGGAGAGGTCCTTGGGGACGGCGAGGCCGCTGCCGGTGGGGCGCGCTCCGGTGCCGGGCGCTGCGTCAGTGCGGGGGTTCGCAGGACGGTCGGGGGTGTCAGCCATTCACGGCCTCCAGGATCCACAGCAGGATGAACAGGGTCGGGACGGCGAGCAGGATCGAGTCGAGACGGTCCATGATGCCGCCGTGGCCGGGCAGGAGGTCGCCCATGTCCTTGATGCCGAGGTCGCGCTTCAGCAGGGACTCGGTGAGGTCGCCGATGGTGGAGATCACCACGATGAGGGCGCCGAAGACGCCGCCGAAGAGGGCGCCGAGCTCCTCAGGCAGCAGCAGTGCCCCCACAGCGGTGCCGCCGGCGACGCCGAAGAGGAGGGAGCCGGCCATGCCCTCCCAGGTCTTCTTCGGGCTGATGGTCGGCGCCATCGGGTGGCGGCCGAACAGGACACCGGCGATGTAGCCGCCGGTGTCGGAGGCGATGGGGATCAGCAGGGCGAGCATCAGCTTGTGGCTGGCGCTCGGCTGCTGGGCGAGCAGGAGGGTGAAGCTGCCGAGGAACGGCACCCAGATGAGGGTGAAGATCCCCGCCACCACGTCCCGGATCGCCATCAGCCCGGTCGCCTCCACGGCGCGCCACAGGATCAGGACGACAGCGCCAGCGGCGGTGGAGATCAGCATGCCGTCGGCCCCGTACACGGTGGTGCACACGACGATGCCGACGGCCGCCACCAGCAGCGGCGCCGCGGGGACCCGCAGGTTGGCGCTGCCGAGCGCGTGGGACACCTCGAGGGTGGCCAGCACCGCCGCGATCGCGACGAGGGCGGGCAGCAGCGCCGGCACCAGGTAGAACACGCCCAGCAGGATGGCGCAGAGCACCACGCCCACGCCGATGGCGGCGGGCAGATTCCGTCCGGCGCTGCGCTTGCGGCGCGCCGACGGGGCCGGGGCAGCCGGGGCTGCGGGCGCTGTGGTCACGGGCGGGTGGCTCCTCGAAGCAGACGGTGCCGCCGCGCACGGGGCGCGGCGGCGGGACGGATCAGACGGTGAGGAGCTCCTGCTCCTTGGCCTCGAGGGCCTGGTCGACGATCTCGGAGTACTTCTTGGTGAGTGCGTCGAGCTCCTTCTCGCCGCGCACGCCTTCGTCCTCGCCGATCTCCTTGTCCTTGACGAGCTGCTCCATGGCCTTCTTCGCGTTGCCGCGGGTGCCGCGGATGGCGATGCGGCCGTCCTCGGCCTTGGTGCGGGCCAGCTTCGTGTACTCCTTGCGGCGCTCCTCGGTGAGGGCGGGCAGGACCACGCGCAGGTTGTCGCCGTTGTTGGTGGGGTTCACGCCGAGGTCGGAGTCGCGCAGGGCGGTCTCCACATTGCTCATCGCGCCCTTGTCGTACGGGGTGACGATGATGGTGCGGGCCTCGGGGAACTGGAGGGAGGCGAGCTGGTTCAGCGGGGTGGGAGCGCCGTAGTAGTCCACGGTGATGCCTTCGAACATCGCCGAGCTGGCGCGACCGGTGCGGATGGTGGAGAACTCGTCGCGGGTGACCTCGACGGACTTCTTCATCCGCTCTTCGGCGTCCTTGAGGATTGCGGGGATTCCTTCGCTCATGATGCGTTCCTTCTGTGTTGGGGTGGTCGATGCGGGTCTCAGGCGCCGGTGACGACGGTGCCGATGCGTTCGCCGTTCATCGCGCGGGTGATGGCGCCGGGAGTGTCGAGGCCGAACACCATCATCTGCTGCTTGTTGTCCATGCAGAGGCTGAAGGCGGTGGCGTCCACGACCCGCAGGCCGCGCTGCAGGGCGTCCTCGTAGGTGAGGTGGTCCAGGCGCTCCGCGGTGGGGTCCTTCTTCGGGTCCGCGGTGTAGACGCCGTCCACGCCGTTCTTCGCCATCAGGACCTCTTCGCAGCCGATCTCCAGTGCGCGCTGCACAGCGACCGTGTCGGTGGAGAAGTACGGCATGCCGGCGCCGGCGCCGAAGATGACCACGCGGCCCTTCTCGAGGTGGCGCACGGCCCGCAGCGGCAGGTACGGCTCCGCGACCTGGCCCATGGTGATAGCGGTCTGCACGCGGGTGGAGGTGCCGGCCTGCTCCAGGAAGTCCTGGAGTGCGAGGCAGTTCATGACGGTGCCGAGCATGCCCATGTAGTCGGCGCGGCGGCGGTCCATGCCGCGCTGGGACAGTTCGGCACCGCGGAAGAAGTTGCCGCCGCCCACGACGATCGCGCATTCCACACCGGAGGCGACCGCTTCGGAGATCTCGCGGGCGATGCGGGAGACCACGTCCGGGTCCACGCCGACCCTGCCACCGCCGAAGGCCTCACCGGACAGTTTGAGCAGGACGCGACGCCTGCCCTCCTGGGCCCGGATGACGGGCATGGTCGAGGTGATCGGATCGGGGTCCTGGCTCATGTCTGTCCTTCCGCTGTCGCCACGGGACGGCCCGGCGGGGCATGCCGACGGGCGCTGCGGTCAATCCTACCGGTCACAGGTGGAGTCTTCCTGCCCGGCGCGGCCCGGTGTGCGGCCCGGCACCCGTCGGCCCCTCCCACGCGGGCCGACGGATGCCCCGCGTGACGCGCGAAGGGCGCCTCCCTCAGCGGGGAGACGCCCTTCAGCGTTCAGCGGACGCCGTGCGGGTCAGTTGCCCACGCGGAAGCGCACGAAGCCGGTGATGGTGCCACCAGCGGCCTCGACGACCTTGCCGACGGACTGCTTCGGGTCCTTGGCGAACGCCTGGTCGAGCAGCACGTTCTCCTTGAAGAAGCCGTTGAGGCGGCCCTCGACGATCATCGGCAGCGCCTTCTCCGGCTTGCCCTCGCCCTTGGCGGTCTCCTCGGCGATGCGGCGCTCGTTGGCGACGACGTCCTCGGGGACCTCCTCACGGGTGAGGTAGGTCGGGGAGTAGGCGGCGATGTGCATCGCGACGTCGCGGGCGACCTCGGCGCCGGCGGCGTCGGAGGCCACGAGGACGCCCACCTGCGGCGGGAGGTCCTTGTTGGTGCGGTGCATGTAGTTGGTGACGACCTCGCCCTTGACGCGGCCGATGCGACGCACCTCGATCTTCTCGCCCATGGTGGCGGCGGCGTTGGTGAGGTTCTCACCGAACGCGGTGTCCTGCAGCTCCTCCGGGGTGGAGGCGCCGGACTCGACGGCCGCGGCCACAGCCTCATCGCCCAGTGCGACGAACTTGGCGTTCTTGGCGACGAAGTCGGTCTCGGAGTTGATCTCCACGAGGGTCCCCTCCTGGCCGCCGTCGACGTCGCGGATGTCAGCGGCGACGAGGCCCTCGGAGGCCGAGCGGCCCTCGCGCTTGGAGATGCCCTTCAGGCCCTTGATGCGGATGGCCTCGATGGCCTTCTGCTTGTCGCCCTCGGACTCGTCGAGAGCCTTCTTGACGTCGAGCATGCCCGCGCCGGTGAGCTCGCGGATCTCCTTGATGTCAGCTGCGGTGTAGTTCGCCATGGATCAGTTCTCTTCCTTCTCGGAGGACTCTGCCTTCTCGCCCTCGGCCTGCTCGGCCGCGGGTGCCTCGTCAGCCTTCGGTGCTTCCTCGGCCTTGGCCTGGTCCTGCTGGACCTCGGACTGCTTGAGCAGCTCCTGCTCCCACTCGGCGAGCGGCTCGGCGTCAACAGCGGAGACGTTCTTCTCGCCCTTGTCCTCGGACTTCGCGTGGCGCTGCTGGAGGCCAGCGGCGACGGCGTCGGCGATGACGCGGGTCAGGAGGGTGACGGCGCGGATGGCGTCGTCGTTGCCCGGGATCGGGTACTGGACCTCGTCCGGGTCGGCGTTGGTGTCGAGGATGGCGACGACCGGGATGTTGAGCTTCTGCGCCTCATCGACGGCGAGGTGCTCCTTCTTGGTGTCGACGATCCACACAGCGGAGGGTGCCTTGGCCATGTCGCGGACACCGCCGAGGGTCTTCTCCAGCTTGTCCTTCTCACGGCGCATCATGAGCAGTTCCTTCTTGGTGTAGCCGGAGCCGGCCACATCCTCGAAGTCCATCTGCTCGAGCTCCTTCAGACGGTTCACGCGCGTGGACACGGTCTGGAGGTTGGTGAGCATGCCGCCGAGCCAGCGCTGGTTCACGTAGGGCATGCCGACGCGGGTGGCCTGCTCCTGCACGGTCTCCTGCGCCTGCTTCTTGGTGCCGACGAAGAGGATGGTGCCGCCGTGGGCGACGGTCTCCTTCACGAAGTCGTAGGCCTGGTCGATGTAGGTGAGCGACTGCATCAGGTCGATGATGTAGATGCCGTTGCGCTCAGTGAAGATGAAGCGCTTCATCTTGGGGTTCCAGCGACGGGTCTGGTGACCGAAGTGGACGCCGCTCTCCAGGAGCTGGCGCATGGTAACGACTGCCATGGTCGTCTCTCTTTCTACGCTTCTGGGCCCGCGGGCGCAGAAGCGGCTCTTCTCGGTTGATTCGACGCTGCCGGTCGGCAGCGCTCGGCCTGGTGCCCGGCGCCCTGCCCGCTCCCCCGAGGATGCGGGTGAGACCGGTGGGAAGGTCGCCTGGATGGACACGCGATAGTCACCCGTCTGCGACGAGTGCCGCAGTCATGGTAGCCCACGGCCTCAGCCGCCCAACAGGGCCCGCGGGGCGATTGTGACGCACACGTGTGTGGACGTTCACCTGTCCACACCCGGGTGTTCACCGTTGCCCCGCCGTGCGGCCCGACGCACCCTCGAAGCATGTCTGCTGCACGCGCTCTCACCCTGTTCCTCACGCTCCTGCTGAGCCTTGCCGTGCCCGCTGCTCCAGCAGTCGGCGGCGAGGCCGACGGGATCTGGGCGTGGCCGCTCGGCCCCGACCACGACGTGGTCTCACTCTTCGACCGTCCGGACACCGTCTACTCCGCAGGTCACCGCGGCATCGACATCACCGCCTCCTCCCCCACCGTCACCGCGGTGGACGACGGCGTGATCGCCTTCGCCGGACCGGTGGCCGGCAAACCCGTGGTGACGGTCCGCCACGCGAACGGCCTGGTCTCCACGTATGAACCGGTTCTCACGCAGCGCCGCGCCGGGGAGGCGGTCCGACGGGGCGATGTGATCGGCGAGCTGGACGGCTCCGGCGGCTTCTCCCATTGCGGTGACGTGCCGTGCCTGCATCTGGGGGCGAAGCGGACGGGGGTGCCGCGGGAACTAGAGTACCTGGATCCGCTGCCGCTGCTGGGGGTGCGCGGCCCGAGTGTGCTGCTGCCCCGCTCCAGCGCTGAGGTCCCCGCTCACGCCGCAGCTGCCCCTCCGACGGCACCGCCGCGCGTTCCGGTCAGGCCCGCGGATGCGCCTGGTCGATGGTGGAGCGCAGCCTCTCCGCTGTGACGTGCGTGTAGATCTGCGTGGTCTGCAGGGAGGAGTGGCCGAGGATGTCCTGCACGCTGCGCAGGTCCGCTCCGCCCTCCACGAGGTGGGTGGCGGCGCTGTGCCGCAGGGTGTGCGGGCTGATGCGGCCGCCGGTGCCGGTTCTTTGGCCTGCGTCGGCGACGATGCGGCGCACTTCGCGGTCGGAGATGCGGCCGCCGCGCACGCCGAGGAACACGGCGTCGGCGGGGGTCTTCTGGCTGGCCAGTACCCGTCGGCCGTCCTCCATCCACGTAGCGAGGGCGCGCAGGGCGGGGCGGCCGACGGGGACGACGCGTTCCTTGTTGCCCTTGCCGCGCACTCGGATCGTGTTCTGGCCGCGGTCGATGCTGCGCGGGGTGAGGGCGACGAGTTCGCTGACGCGCAGACCGGTGGAGTAGAGGATCTCGAGGATCGCGGTGGCGCGCTGGGCGAGGGCGCGGTCCTGGTCGCTGATCTCGCCGTCCTCGCCGGCCGATGCCTCCGCGGGCTGGTCGAGGAGGTTCGTCATCTGCCGGGCGGTGAGCACGCTCGGCAGGTGCTGGCCTCGCTTCGGGGTGCGCAGTCGCCGGCCCGGGTCGTGGTCGGCCCGGCCGGTGTCGAGGCGCCACGCGGTGAAGGTTCGGGTGGCGGCCGCGGCGCGGGCGAGCGTGGCCTGAGCCTGGCCCTTCTCGGAGCGCTGCGCGAGCCAGTCCCGCATGGTTGCGAGCTCGACCTCTTCGCCGAGGGCGTTCGCGAAGGTGAGCAGGGAGGTGACGTCGCGGAGGTAGCCGGTGATGGTGTGGGCGGAGCGGCCGCGTTCGAGCCGCAGGTACCGCGCGAAGTCGTGGAGTTCGGCCTGCTGCGCGTCGGTCAGCTTCGGGGCGGTCATGGCCGGGCGTAGGCGGAGCCGTCGGCGCTGCGGCGCAGCCGGCCCTGGTCGATGAGGAAGCGGCGAACGGTGGCGTGATCGATGACGACGGTGCCGAGAACGGCGTTCACTTCGCCTTCGGTCCAGGAGCCGCGGGTGAAGAAGCGCTCCGCGATCCATTCCAGGAGAGCGTCGCGGGCGGCGGGCTTCACCGGCAGGGTCCGCACGAGACCGTCCTCGAACAGGGCGTTGATGTCGGGGCGCTCCAGCGGTGCCGGGCCGCGCGCCGCGATGCGCAGCGTCTGCACGCCCTGCTGAGCCGTCGCGAACGCCGTCAGGTCCAGGGCGGGTTCGCCGTCGGGGTCGGTGACGAGACCGCAGGAGGCGAGCCGCTTCAGGTGCCCGGCGAGCGCCTTCTCCCCCACCAGTGCCGCGAGATCCGCCCTGTTCGCCCCGCCCGCGAGCGCGCCGACGATCTGCAGTCGCTGCGGGTCGTTCAGCGCAGCGAGCAGCTGCGGGGCGAGGGTCGGGGCGGTGGCGGTGCGGTTCATCCCGCCAGTCTAGAGCCGCCGCCGCACCCCACTGCCCGTGAGCTCCACCAGCCCCAGCATCGCAATGCGCTGCAGAGCCGCCTGGACCGCATCCACGCCCAGGCCGCAGTCGCGAGCGGCGGCGCGGCAGGAGATGACGGAGCGCGGCGGGACCGCATCGAGCACCCGCCGGTCCGCGGCGGAGAGCAGATCCAGCTCATCGACCACGCCCGTGCCGTCACTCGCGGGTGATGAGGTCACGAGTTCGGCGAGTTCGTCGGCGTCGGTGATGAGGACGGCTCCGTTCTCCCGGGCGAGACGATGGCAGCCGGCACTGGCGGGACTGGTGACAGGCCCCGGCACCGCCGCGACGGGCCGCGACAGGTCATCAGCCCGGTTCGCAGTGGACAGGGCGCCGGAGCGCAGCGCCGCCTCCACCACCACGGTCGCGGCACTGAGCGCGGCGATGATGCGGTTGCGGGCGAGGAACCGCCACCGGGTGGGCGCGGTGAACATCGGCGCTTCGGACAGGATGAGGGCGTGCCGCTCCACGGCCCGCAGCAGGTCCTCGTTGCCGCGCGGGTAGAACCGGTCCAGGCCGCCGGCGAGGACCGCGCAGGTCAGGGACTGGCCTGCGCTGAGGGCGCCGCGGTGGGCAGCGGCGTCGATGCCGTACGCGCCGCCGGAGACCACGGTGATGCCGCGCTCCGCCGCACCAAGAGCGAGGTCCCCCGCGACCTGGGCACCGTAGGCGGTGGCGGCGCGGGCTCCGACGATCGCGACCGTCGGCCGCGCCGTCAGCAGGTCCGCGGGTGAGGCGCTGCCGCGCATCCACAGTCCGTACGGGGCGTTGACCCCGAGGTCCTCCACGGCTCCCGGCCAGGAGTCGTCCTCCGGGGTGAGGAAGCCGATGCCGGCGCGGTCCGCGTCATCGATCAGGTCCTCCAGCCGCACGGATCCGGCGCGGTCGCACCAGCGAAGGTGGGCGCGCTCCGCAATCTCCAGCGACGGGGCCCGCAGCGCCGAGCGGTCCGCGGCGTCCACCGCGATCTCATCGGCCGACGGGCTCTCGGCCGCGTGCCGGATCGCGTCATGCAGCTGGTGCACGCTCGGCTGCAGAGCGAGCTGGAGAGCCCGGGCGGGCCCGAATTCGGTGATGAGGGCGCGGGCAACGGGGTCGGTGGGTTCGGCGAGCGCGCTCCAGGCGGCGCGGGCGTCTCGGTCGTTCATCAGTGGGTCTCTCCTCGAAGCTGCAGGGCGTGGCCGACATCGGCATCCGTCGGCTGGTTGCGGTCGGCGAGGTCCGCGAGGGTCCAGGCGAGCCGGTGGACGCGGGCGCGCCCGCGCATGGTGAGGGCACCGCGGTCCACGAGGCGGCGCAGCAGGGCCTCCTCGGCGGCGGGCAGCGGCATCAGACGGGAGAGGATGCTGCTGGGCAGTTGGGCGTTCAGGTGGTACCCGGTGCCGGCGAGTCGGGCGGCCTGGCGTTCGCGGGCCGCGCGGACGCGCTGCGCGATCACGGCACTGGGTTCGGCCGGAGGTGCGGTGTCCGCGGCGATGGCGCGCACCGGTGGAACGTCGATCCGCATGTCGATGCGGTCGGCGATGGGTCCGGAGATGCGCGTGAGGTAGCGGCGCTTCGCCATCGGGGAGCAGGTGCAGGCGCCGCCCTTGCCCCAGGCCTGTCCGCACGGGCAGGGGTTCGCGGCGATGACGAGCTGGAAGCGCGCCGGGTAGGTGATGGCGCCGCGGGAACGGTGCAGCCGCACCACGCCTGATTCGAGGGGTTCGCGCAGTGCCTCCATCGCGGTGCGCTGGAACTCGGGGGCTTCGTCGAGGAACAGCACACCGCCGTGGGCGAGGGAGACGGCACCGGGCCGAGCGATCCCGGACCCGCCGCCGATGACGGACGCGGTGGAGGCCGTGTGGTGCGGGCTGATGAACGGCGGGGTGCGGCGCAGGCCCGCGGCGGCGTCGAACTCCCCGGTGAGGGACAGCACCGCCGACAGGTCCAGGGCATCGGCGGTGGCGAGCGGCGGCAGGATGCTCGGCAGGCGGGAAGCGATCATGGTCTTGCCGGCACCGGGCGGGCCGATGAGGGACAGGTGGTGGCCGCCGGCGGCGGCGACCTCCGCGGCGAGCTTCGCCTGCTCCTGCCCGTGCACATCCGCGAAGTCACCGACGGGTGCCTTGGCTGTGCGCGGCGCAGGCGCGGCATGGTCGGTGCGGTCGCTGCGGGTGCGGGTGAACGCCCCGCCGTACAGGGCGATGACGTCGGCGAGGTGCTCCGCTTCGATCACCTCGAGGTCGGGGACGAGGCGGCCCTCCGCGGCGTTCGCTGCTGGGATGACGGCGCGGGTGATGCCGGCCTCGCGCGCGGCCAGGAGGGACGGCAGCACGCCCGGCACCGGGAGGATCGCGCCGTCCAGGCTGAGCTCCCCGATGTGGAGCGTCCGAGAGCGCGGGCCGGACCGCAGTACACCGTGGGCGTCGAGCACAGCGACGGCGACGGGCAGGTCGAACCCGGAGCCGCTCTTCGGCAGCCACCCGGGCGTGAGGTTGATGATGAACTTCGACTGGCTGATCTTCGGGTGCCCGGCATGGTGGCAGGCGGCCCGTACCCGGTCCTGCGCCTGCAGGGTGGCGGTGCCGGCGAGGCCGACGATCTTCATCCCGGGCAGACCCTGAGTCTGCTGCACCTCGACATCGACCACGGTGCCGTCCAGCCCGTTCAGCGCCATCGACAGGGTGCGCGCGACGCTCATGAGCAGACGTCCTGGATGTGGTCGATGCGCGGCTCGGCGTGGACGCTGACGGCGATCGACATGACGTCGATCCGGATCGCGCTGTGCGCGGGCGCCCGGTTCATCAGGTAGTAGCCCGCCATGGTGCGCAGACGCCGCACCTTGTTCTCATCGACCGCGTGGACACCGGCGCCCACATGGGAGGGGCGGCGGGTCTTCACCTCGACGAACACGAGGGTGTCGCCGTCGGAGGCGACGATGTCGATCTCCCCGCGGCGGGTGCGGAAGTTGCGGTCGTGGATGGTCCAGCCGTCCCGCACCAAGCGGCGTACGGCGAGGTCCTCTCCGAGCCGGCCGATCTCCCGCGGGCTCATGGCGGCGATGTGGTCTCCGGTGGCGAATGCTGCGATGCTCATGCACCCCACCGTGCCCGGCCATCGGTCCGCGCGCCGCCCCGTCGGCCTCCCCGGGGACAAGTGGTGGTGTGAACGCCGCCGAGCGCCTGCTCAGCCGCCGGCTGCTACGGCAGGGAGATGTCCGGCTTCGCGAGCTCTTCGACGTTGACGTCCTTGAACGTCACCACGCGCACGGAGCGGACGAACCGCGAGGAGCGGTACACGTCCCACACCCAGGCATCCGCGAGGGTGAGCTCGTAGAACACTTCCCCGCCGGCGGAGCGGACCTGCAGGTCCACCTGGTTGGCGAGGTAGAAGCGGCGATCGGTCTCCACCACGTAGGTGAACAGGCTGACCACATCGCGGTACTCGCGATACAGCGCGAGCTCCATCTCCGCTTCGTACTCTTCGAGATCGTGTGCACTCACGCCGTCAACCCTACGCCAGCTTCCAGGTGGACCTGTGCTCCGGGTGAAGACCGTGCTCAGCGATCGCGGCGCGATGTGCGGCCGATCCGTACCCCTTGTTCGACGCCCACGCATACGCCGGCGCCGTCCGGTCCAGCGCCTCCATGAGGGAGTCCCTCTCCACCTTCGCGAGCACGCTCGCCGCGGCAGCGCTGACGCAGTCCTGATCGGCCTTCACCCGCACGAGCACGGGCACGGGGCCGAGGCCGTCGGTGACGAAGTCCAGGTTGCCGTCCAGGATGATCCCCGCGATCGGCAGCTGGGCATCCGTCTCCTCGAGGCGGCGGCCGACGGATTCCAGTGCCCGCCTCGCCGCCACGCCGAGCGCGGCGCCGATCCCGACCTCGTCGATCTCGACCGCGGCGGCGGACCCGGTCGCCCAGATCAGGTCCTCGTCCGCCCGCAGGGCGGCGCTGACGGCGGCCCGGCGCTTCGCGGTGAGCTGCTTGGAGTCGCGGATGCCGTCCGGCAGGACCTGGGCGCGGGCGGACCCGTCGGCCCGCCGGTGGACGATGAGCGCGAACGCGCCCACCAGGACGGGGCCGGCGAGGGCTCCGCGGCCCACTTCGTCCACACCGATGACGGCGGCGCGGGCCGCGTCGGGGTGGGCGGCGAACAGGTCCGCGGCGAGGCGCTCCTCGTCGACCGCGGTGGGGTCCACGACCATGTCAGGCGGCGGCAGCGAGGTCGCCGCGTCGCAGCGTCACCTGGTCGGCGCGGGCGGACGGCTCCGGCACGCCGCTGAACGACTTCTCGCCGTCGTTCAGCCATGCCCAGGAGCTGATCGGCCACATGATGACGAACGCGCGGCCCACCAGGTGGTCCTCGGGCACGAAGCCGTCGATGCCGCTGGCTTCGCGGTAGGCGGAGTCGGCGGAGCGGTAGCGGTTGTCGCCCATCACCCAGAACTTGCCCTGCGGGACGGTGACGGAGAACTCCGCCTGGCAGGCGCCCGCATCGGGACTGATGTACGGCTCCGTCAGCTCTTCGCCGTTGACCTTCACTGGCCCGTCGGTGGATTCGCACTGCACGGTGTCACCGGGCATGCCGATGACGCGCTTGACGAGGAACCGCTGCGAGGGGTCCGGCATCAGACCCACCACACTGAGGGCCTTCTGCACACCGGCGCGGGCACCTGTCGGCTCCGGGAACTCGCTGCCCACCCAGTCCGACGGGTCCTCGAACACCACCACGTCACCGCGGTTGATGTCCTTGAGGTCGTCGTGGAACTTCGAGACGAGGATCTTGTCCTGCTCCATCAGGGTGGGGCGCATCGACCCGGACGGCACGTAGAACGGCTGCACCACGAATGTTTTGATCAGCACGGCGATCAGCAGCGCGATGCCGAGCGTGAGGGCGTAGTCGAGGATGGTGCGGCCGAGGCCGCGGCGCGCTGCGCGACGGCGGCGGCCGGTCGGCGCGGGATCGGGCTCCGCAGCCGGTGGGGAAGTCTCAGGTGAGGTGCTCATCGGTCTCATCCTAGGTCGGGGGCGCCGCCGAAGCGCCCAGGGGGCAGCACGATCCAGCGCACTTCTCCGCGCACCCGCTCCACGGGCACCATGCCGCCGCCGGGGGCGCCGAGCTGGCTGCGGGAATCAGCGGAGTTCTCACGGTTGTCGCCGAGGACGAACATCCGTCCCGCCGGGACCTTCACGTGGAACTCCTGGGCCGACGGCTTCACCCCCGGCGGCAGGTAGGGTTCGTCCAGTTCGTCGCCGTTGACAGTGATGGCGCCTGACGGGCTGCAGCACTGGACCTCGTCCCCGCCGATCCCGATGACGCGCTTCGTCCAGAAGTGGGTGGACCCGTCGGCCGAGGAGAAGTAGCCGGTGCCGTCGAACACGACGACCTGGCCGCGCTCTGCGGTGCCCCGGGTGCTGCGGTCCACGAGGATGACATCGCCGCGCTGCAGGGTGGGCTGCATCGACTCGGAGGGAATGCGGAACGGTTCGGTGACGAACTGCCGCACCCCGAGCACCGCCAGGAGGGCGAGAATGACGGAAACGGCGACCACTGTCCACAGGGGCCGCCGTTCCGGACGTGACTGAGCGGTGCTCAGCTGTGGTCGCGCTTCTCGCGGATGCGGGCCTTCTTGCCGGTGAGGCCGCGCAGGTAGTACAGCTTCGCGCGGCGCACGTCACCGCGGGTCACGACCTCGATCTTGTCGATCGTCGGTGCGTGCACCGGGAACACGCGCTCCACGCCCACACCGAAGGAGACCTTGCGGACGCGGAAGGTCTCGCGGATGCCGCCGCCCTGACGAGCGAGGACGTAGCCCTGGAACACCTGGATACGAGAGCGGTTGCCCTCGACCACGCGCACGTGGACCTTGACGTTGTCGCCCGCGCGGAACGCCGGGATGTTGTCGCGCAGCTGAGCTGCATCGAGTGCATCGAGCTTCTGCATGATGTCTCTCCTACCCCTCGCCCCAGGTCGACGGGAGATGTCTTCACCCTCGCCGGCACGCGGCCGACGAGCGTCACTCACAATGAGGTGTGTGCTGGGCCTCTGGCTGCCACTCCCATGGCAACGGACCTGCCCGATCGCTCAGTGCCGACCACCCCTGAGGCAGTGGACGGCGCGATGCGCACAGTCCACGATTCTTCCACCAAAGCCCCGCGGGGGCAATGCTGCGCCCCGCCGCTGCGGTGCGAATCCCACCACGGGCCGCCGCCTGCCGCGCGCAGGGGGGCCGACGGGGTCACTCCCCCAGCAGGTCCGGCCGCCGCTCCCGGGTCCGCTGCACGGCCTGCTCGCGCCGCCACTGGGCGATGCGACCGTGATGCCCGCTCATCAGCACCTCCGGCACGTCGCGCACCTGCCCGTCCGGCGACGTCCACGATGCCGGCTTCGTGTAGATCGGGTACTCCAGCAGACCGACCGAATGGGACTCCTCCACGATCGACTCCGGGTTGCCGAGCACGCCGGGCACGAGCCGAACGATCGCTTCGGTCATCGCCAGCACCGCGACCTCGCCGCCGTTGAGGACGTAGTCGCCGAGGGAGTGCAGGCGCGTCTCGATGCCGGTGTCCCGCAGGTATTCGTAGACGCGCTCGTCAATGCCTTCATAGCGACCGCAGGCGAAAATCAGCCACTGCTCACCGCTCAGGGACTGCGCCGCGGCCTGCCGGAACGGCTCACCGGCGGGGTTCGGGAAGATCACGATCGGCTGCGCCTGATCGTCCCCCAGGGCCCGTCGGCCCGCCTCGATGACGTGGGCGAACGCCTCCGCCCACGGCTCCGGCTTCATCACCATGCCGGCGCCGCCGCCGACGGGAGTGTCGTCCACGGTGCGGTGGCGGTCGTGGGTGAAGTCCCGCAGGTTGTGCAGCTGCAGGTCGAGGGCGCCGTCACGGCGTGCCTTCCCGATGAGGGACAGGTCCAGCGGATGCAGGTACTCGGGGAAGATGGTGATGACGTCGATGCGCATGTCAGTCGCGCTCCGAGTCCGCGTTCTCCGGGTCGAACAGACCACCGGGCGGGTCGGCGACGATCCGCCCCTGCTCGAGGTCCACTTCCGGCACGAGCTCCTCCACGAACGGCAACATGACGCGCTGACCGCTGACGGCGCGGACGATGAGGACGTCCTGCGCGGGGTAGTGCTCGAGGTCGAGGACGGTGCCGAGTTCGGTGCCGTCGGCCGTCACCACCGGCAGGCCCTTCAGCTCCGACGGGTACCAGGCGTCAGGATCCTGCTCGAACTCCTCGTCCCGGTCCAGCCGCACCGTGAGGTCAGCGCCGCGGACCTGTTCGGCGGCGGTGCGGTCGCGCAGTTCAGCGAACTTCGCGTACCAGCGGCCCTGCTGGATGCGGGTGGAGGTGACGGTGAGGGTGCGCGGCAGAGCTGTCGTGTCCGCACCGATGACGCCGGCGGGGTCGAGGTCGAGCACGGCCCCGTCGGCGAGGCGGACCTCGGGGATGTCGGTGCGCAGCATGACGGCCACCTCCCCCTTGAGTCCGTGCGCCCGGCCGATGGTGCCGACGGCGACGGTGATGGTGTTCTCGCTGGGCATGGGAGTTCCTGTCTGTCAGCCGGCGAGGTCGCCGGACTCGCTGTCGGTGACGTCGCTGGCGCCGGAGAATCCGGCGGACGAGCAGGCGGAGCCGAACTGGTCCATCGCGTCCCGCAGCCCCGGGGAGTCCATGTCGCCGTCCAGAGCGGCGGTGAACGGCTTCTGGATCTCGCCGATGGCGGCGGCGACGCCCTCATCGTCCACCGCGCGCTTCTGCTGCTCGAGGTAGTCGTTGACCCGCTTCACGGTGTCCATGTCGTCAGCGCTGACGGTGCGCGGGGACAGCCCCACCACGCGGAACATCTCGGACGGCAGCACGTTCGCGGTGCTGAACACACCGAGGGTCTGCGGTTTCGTGCTCAGTTCGGAGCACACGAGCTTCGCGGACTTCTGGCCGCCCTTCGACGGGTCGGCGTCGAACGCGGCGGCCTGCGAATAGCCGGAGCAGGCGGCGGCGACACCGCGGTAAGCGTCGGCGAACGCCCCCATGTCCGCCTTCGAGCCCTTCGGGGCTTCGTCCTGGAACCAGGCCATCAGCGGTTCCACGTCGGTGCGGACGGAGTCGTCGGCGTCCTGGAACACGGTGCGCAGGGTGTCGGCGCCGGAGGCGAAGAACTGGGTGTCGCCATCGGTGGATTCGGCGACGCTGCCGGCGAGCCCGAGGATCTCGTACGCCTTCGGGGACAGGTAGTCGGGGTCGCCGAAGAAGTCGAGGCAGGCCGCCTTCGTGGCGGGGTTCTCAGCGGCGGTGCTGGACGCCGACGGGCTCTGCTGCTCGGCCGGCTTCTGCGCCTGCCCGCCGGGGCCGGTGCAGGCGGCGATGAGCAGCAGGGAACTGAGGGCCGCTGCGGTGGTGGCGGTGGTGCGGCGGAGCGTACGGGTGATGGTCACTGGTCTGCCTTCAGGTGGTGGGGATGAGCGAAGGCGGCAGCGCCCCGGAGGGTGCTGCCGCCTTGGTGCATGAGGGGCACGGTCGCTGCGGCTGGGTCACCGCTTGTCGGTGTCGACGATGTCGACACGGACGTCGTCATCGGACAGCGCCTGGGTGACCGTGCGCAGAGCGCGAGCGGTGCGACCCGAGCGGCCGATCACGCGGCCGAGGTCCTCGGGGTTGACCCGGACCTCCAGCAGCGGGCCGCGGCGCGTGTTCTTCTCCCTGACGCGGACGTCATCGGGGTTGTCCACGATGCCGCTGACCAGGTGCGACAGTGCCTCAGCGCGAGCGGTCATGCTCAGGCCTCGTCCGACGCCTCAGCGGAGGCGTCCTCAGCCGGAGCGTCCTCGGAGCCCTCAGCGGCCTCGGCTTCGGCGGCGACCTTCTCAGCCTCTGCCTTCTCCTTGGCCTTCTTCGCCTCGTCGCGCTTCTCAGCTGCCTGCTTGTCAGCGGCGGCGATGCGCTCCTCAGCGGACTCCTTCTCGGCCTTGGTCTTCAGGGTGCCCTCGGCGCCCTCCTCGCCCTTGAACTTGGCCCAGTCGCCGGTCGCGCGCAGGATGGCTGCGACCTGGTCGGAGGTCTGGGCGCCGACGCCCAGCCAGTACTGTGCACGCTCGGAGTCGACCTCGATCAGCGAGGGCTCCTCGGTGGGACGGTAGACACCGATCTCCTCGATGACGGCGCCGTCGCGCTTCTTGCGCGAATCGACGACGACGACGCGGTAGTGGGGTGCATGGACCTTGCCCATGCGCTTCAGACGAATCTTGACGGCCACGCGGCTGTCTCTCCTTCTTGACGGTGGGTGAATTCGGCGCACCCTGTGGGGTCATGCGGGGCGCACGTCCTTCGGCTGGACGCATCGGCGGCAGGTAGAGGGCTGCCGGCGACACATACAGCAGATGATTATGCCAGGATTCACCGCACCCGGCCAGGGCGATCCCATGTGCCGGTCCGCACAGTCGCATCCTGCCCACCGGCCCCACCATCGACCCCATGCTCCTCTCCGGACTGCTGTCCCTGCGGCGCGGCAGCGCACGGGGACGGCCGGTGGAGCTTCGGTCTCGGCGCGATTGCTGCGAGCATCCTGTGGTTCACGGCGCTCGGCTACGGGGCGCGCCTGCTCGACGTCCTCGTGGGCGTGACGATGCTGGTCATCGCGCTCACACTGATCCTGCGCTGATGCGGATCCTGCGCTGACGGCCTCAGCCGCCGACGACCTCCCCGCGCAGCATGATCGCGTCCAGATCGCGCAGCGCTCGGTGGTCGCGGCGCGGATCCTCCGCGGTCACGATGAGGTTCGCCGGCGCGCCCTCCACCAGCCCGGGCTTGCGGAGGAACTCGTGCGGCGCGAACACAGCCGCATCCAGGATCTGCTCGGCGCTGAGGCCGCACTTGGCGATCTCGTCGAGCTCGTCGTGGATGATGCCGTGGCCGAGCACGCCGCCGCTGTCCGTGCCGCTCAGCAGCTGCACGCCCGCGTCGACGGCGTCGCACGTCCGCTCGAAGCGCTCCCCCCGCAGGCGGCGCATGTGCGCGGCGTACTGCGGGAACTTCCGCTCCCCCTGGTCGGCGTAGTCGGTGAACCGGTCCACGTTCACCAGGGTCGTCACCACGGGGATACCGGCCTCGGCGACCGCGGGGATCGTCTCGTCGGTGAGGCCGGTGGCGTGCTCCAGGCAGTCGAAGCCGGCCTGCAGCATCAGCGGGATGGTCTCCTCATCGAACGTGTGCGCGGTGATGCGGGCACCGGCGGCGTGGGCGGCATCCGCGGCGGCGCGGAAGTCATCCGCGGACCAGCAGGGGGCGAGGTCGCCCTTGTCGCGGTCGATCCAGTCGCCGACGATCTTCACCCAGCCGTCGGAGCGCTCCGCCTGCGTCGTCACCGCGGCCGGCAGGTCCTGGGGGTCGACCTCGTCGGCATAGCCGATGAGGTAGCGGCGGGTGCGGGCCACGTGGCGGCCGCAGCGCACCAGATCGGGCATCAGGTGCCCTGCCTCGCCGGGCGCGGTGGCCTGCAGCGGGGAGTTGTCGATGATGGATCCGGCGTCGCGGATCAGGAGGACACCGGTGTCGCGGTTGCGGCGCATCTGCTCGCGCGCCGTCTCCAGGGTGGTGCCCTCACCGCTGTCGTTGATGCCGATGTGGCAGTGCAGGTCCGCCAGGCCCGGCAGCGCGTATCCGGCCAGGCGCCGGGTGGGGGCGGAACCCGTCGGCCGCTCGAACGTGATCCGGCCGCCCACCACCCACGCCTGGGGGGCCTCCTCACCGGCGGCGGTGAGGATGGGCCCGCTCAGATGGAGCACCTCCGCGGCTGTCACTTGCCGAACATCTTCCGCATCTCAGGGGGCAGGGAGTTCAGCTGCTTCGGATCGAGGCTGGACAGGTCCGGCATCTCGCCGCCGCCCTGACCGCCGAGGCCGAAGGCGGACCCGGCGGGCTGGTTCGCCTGCTTCTGCGCCCACGCCTTCTCCTGGGCGGCGCGCTTCGCCGGGTTGCCGGACTTCGACTTCCGCTTCTTCTGCTGCGGTTGCTGGCGGCCCTTGGACTTCTTGCCGAAGCCCATCCCGGGTCCGCCCGGCATGCCGCCGCCGGCCATCCCCTGGCCCATGGAGCCCATCATCTTCTGCGCCTGCTTGAAGCGCTCCAGCAGCTGGTTCACTTCGGTGACGGTCACACCGGAGCCGGCGGCGATGCGGGCCCGACGGGACCCGTTGATCTGCTTGGGGTTCGCGCGTTCGAACGGGGTCATCGACTGGATGATCGCTTCGATGCGGTTCAGCTGGGAGTCGTCGAACTGGTCGATCTGCTCCTTGTACTGGCGCATGTTCGGCAGCATGCCGAGCATCTTCTTCATCGACCCCATCTTCTTCATCTGCGCCATCAGGCCCAGATAGTCGTTGAAGTCGAAGTCCTCACCCTTGGTGAGCTTGGACGCCATCTGCTCGGTCTGCTTCTGATCGAACGACCTCTCCGCCTGCTCGATGAGGGAGAGCATGTCGCCCATGTCGAGGATGCGGTTGGCCATGCGGTCCGGGTGGAACCGTTCGAAGTCGCCGAGGGCCTCACCGGTGGAGGCGAACAGGATCGGGCGCTCGGTGACGCCGGTGATGGAGAGGGCGGCACCGCCGCGAGCGTCGCCGTCGAGCTTGGAGAGGACCACGCCGGTGAAGCCGACGCCGTCGCGGAACGATTCGGCGACGCGGGCGGCGTCCTGACCGATCATCGCGTCGACCACGAACAGGGTGTCGTCGGGGTTGACGGCGTCGCGGATGTCGCGGGCCTGCTGCATCATCTCCTCGTCCACACCGAGGCGACCCGCGGTGTCGACGATGACGATGTCGTGGTGCTTGTCGCGGGCGATGGCGACACCGTTGCGCGCCACCTGCACCGGGTCGCCCACACCGTTGCCGGGCTGCGGGGCGTACACGGCGACGCCGGCACGGCGACCCACGATCTGCAGCTGGTTGACGGCGTTGGGGCGCTGCAGGTCGGATGCGATCAGCATCGGCGTGTGGCCCTGCTCCTTGAACCACTTCGCGAGCTTGCCGGCGAGGGTGGTCTTACCGGCGCCCTGGAGGCCGGCGAGCATGATGACGGTGGGCGGGTTCTTCGCCAGGCGCAGCTCACCGGTGGCGCCGCCGAGGACTTCGATGAGCTCCTCGTGGACGATCTTGACGACCTGCTGGGCGGGGTTGAGAGCCTTGGAGACCTCTTCAA